>NZ_JAMZEB010000001.1 GCF_024172165.1 Nonomuraea thailandensis
GGGCTCACCACTAACGGGGGGCGACCGCTCGCGGATGAGTGTGGACGCACCTGGACCATGCCACCGACGTATGTCGCGCTCCTGGAGGGTTCTCCCGGCGAGGAGGAATCCTTGAGCCACCGGCGCACGTCGGCCACGCCCGGAGCGGGGAACTCCCACCAGTCACTGAGAAGGTCGCGGATCTGCTCGCCGGACCGCAGGGTGATAGGCGCTGAAGTCTCCGCGTACACCTGCTCGATCGCCATGGTCGCCGCGACGCTGAGGGGCCATCTGATCTGAGATGCGAGTGCGCCATCACGCATCCTTCGGGAAGGACCTGACCGAGTGTTTCCACGATGACGGCGAGGTCACCGGCTGCTCCCACGAAGAGGAAGACGTCCAGAGCCAGCACCACCACCGGCTCATCACCGTGGAGCATGGGCGAGACGTGCAGATCACTAAAGATCTTCGCCAAGTCTCGTATGTCGGCCTCGATCATCGTGGTGGCCTCATCCACGTCCAGCAGTGCCCGCCCGTGGATGGCGACCATGGGGTCGTGATCGACGTACGCGACGCGCGCCCGGAGGGTCTTGCCCACCGCGATCTCGTAGACGTTCCGGCGAGCAGGTAACCCGCAACTGAGATCGAGGAAGGCACTGAATTGCCGTTTTCACCACCCGGTTGCGGAACTCCCTGTTGTCGCGTACCGACTTCTTCAGATCAGATGCTCGCTCAAGCAGGGTCGCCGCAGCCGCCCGATCCGCCGCGAAGTTGTCCCGGCCGTCGAGGAGGCAGTCGTAGACACGCGCGCCGCTGGGCTTGGCCGGGTCGATCCGCGGGGGTGTACCGGGGACAAGCAAGGAGTGGTCACGGCCTGCACTCCTCATCAGCAGATCCGCGGACGTCGCAAAGGCTGACGGGTTGCATGTGATGGCGTGATCGCCCTCACATGGGGCGCATTCTGGTGTGGCTGCGCGGATGGGACTCACCTCGCTGAGGCTGCATGAGCACTAAGCGCGCCTCGCCCGGGGCGTTCTCGGCCCTGGTCTCGGCGGGACCACAGGTGTCACGGTTGCACCACGGTCCTCGCTATGAAGACCATCGTGGGGCGTTGGAGGCATCGGTGGCCGGAAACCGGGCGTCACTCCGGCGGGGCTCCGCGAGGACGAACTGGCCGCCCTGGACCGGCTGACCGGCCCCAGGCCGGGCCAGGCGCCACCGCCAGGCGGTCGTGAGGCCTCATCCCACAGATATCCCGACGAGGGCACCGATTCCTTTCTGCTTCGATCCTGGTCCTCATCAGTGAGACCGTAACGACTTTCATCTCAAAATCGGACAGATGATGAGAAAAATGCAGCAATCTTCAGCCACGCCAGGAGCACGGAGGCGCTTCGCGCCTCGCAGCGGGGCCCCTGGAGTTGCCGCGGCTTGGGGCGCGACCTCCTGTGCAGGGAACACCGGAGCGGTCGGCCCGGCCGCCCACGACGACGTGGAGCGATGAGCTCTGGAAGGAAAGCGATGAGCACCTAGATCCCGGCCAGCTTGATCCGCTGGGACACAAGTGTGGCATCTTCCTTGCTCGAGCCGCCGCGCCGGGCACCGCCACAACCTCTGACCCTCGTGTCCGCGACGGCGCAGCGACTGAAGCGACTCAAATCGCCAATGGGCGCGCCGATCGCTCCGTTGGCATGCACTGCTTAAGTCGATTCCAGATCTCGGTCGCTTCAGTCGCTGCGCCCTGCGCAAAAAATGCCTCGTGAGCTGGGTTTTCTCCATCTGTCCGGGATGTGGCACTTCGCAGACCGCGAACAGCGACCAACAGCCAGGCGATACCAGGATCTCCTCAGTCGCTCCGCTTCGGTCGCTGCCCAAAAGCCCAGGTCAGCACCTAGGTCCTTATCCGCAGAGCGACCGAAGCGACGCACCTCGCGGGTATATCCCCTCTAGGGACGCTCGCGTTCCCTGGCTTATAGGTAGTCACCTTCAGTCGCTTCAGTCGCTCGTGATGCGGCACAATAGCTTCGGACCAGGGGCTGCCTGCTCAGGAAGCAGCGACCCACTCAGCGTTCCTCATCGATGGGGTGTGTTGAGTCGCTGCCGTGGTCATCGGGGGACGCCCTTCCGAGACAGGCCGTCGACTAGTCTTTGACGCTGGGCCAGCAGTCAGTCGCTTCAGTCGCTAGGGTCACTTCGCAGCAACACCGTTCATTCACTACCAGGGCGACGTCCTCGCAGGGTAGCGACTCAGCCGATATCCACCCCAGGCCGACGAAGGAAGGAAGACGTGACGCCGCGATCCGATCACCACGGCTACCATGCGGCGCGCGCCCTCCCTCAGTCGCTGGCCGTCGCCCTATGGTGCGCGGGTCAGGCGTGGCCGGTGCACCCGCTCCGACCAGGCGCGAAAACTCCCGCAGGCAACTGCTCCTCATGCGGAGAGCGCGGCCACGTGGCGCAGGGTTGCCCCTGTCTTGGGCAGGGTCGGTGGTGCCACGGCTTCCATGCCGCCACCCTCGACGAGGACCTCATCACCACCTGGTGGTCGCACACGCCCGCCTTCGGGGTGGGGGTGGCCTGCGGCCCGGCCGGCCTGGTCGTCATCGACATCGACGCCCACTCCACCCCCGTCCCTGACCGGAAGCAGCTCCTCCCAGGCATCAGCATCGACCGGCGGGTCGATCTGTCCGGGCTGGCCAACGGCTTCCACACCATCGCTCTGCTGGCCGCCCTGCGCGGCCAGCAGAGTCCCGCCGACGACGCCTCCACCCTGAGAGTACGGACGCCCTCAGGAGGCCTGCATGTGTGGTATCGGGCGACCCCGGGCGAGACGTATCTGTGCTCCACCGGGTCGGGCTCAGGTCGGGCACTGGCCTGGCAGGTCGATGTACGCGCCAGCGGCGGATACATCATCGCGCCGGGGACCCGGACGAAGGACGGTGCCTACGCCGCCGTCGGCCAGTGCAGAGAGCCCGCCCTTCTGCCGCCGTGGCTGAGGCGTGAACTGATCCGGACAGGACACCTGGTCTCGCAGAACCCCGTACCGCCGGTTTCCACCGTGCCGCCTCGTGCCCGCCTGGCCGTGCTGGAGGCCGGCAAGCAGGAGGAGGGCACCGTGGCCGACCGTGCATTACGACGCCTCATCGCGGACGTGGACGCCTGCCACCTGGTGCCCGAGGGGGCAGGGTTCAGCGCGAAGCTCAATCGGGCCGCCTACACCGCCGGCGGGCTCATTGCCGCAGGCCGCCTCACGCACGACACCGCCCACGCCCTGCTCCTCCAGGCCGCGCAGCACGCCCGCCCGGGACAGGAGCGGCGGTCCGAGCGCATCATCGACCAAGCCCTCGCCGCAGGGCAGCGCCGCCCGTTTCATCTCCAGGAACGGCTATGATCCCGTCCCAAGACCGAGACGACTTCGACCCGATCGCCGCCGCCCAGCAGATCCTCGACCTGTCCAACACGGCAGGCCCCGAGCCGCCACCCCAGCGCCGCGCCGAACAGCTCACCATCGTCGGGAGCGAAGGTCTTCTGCCTGACAGCCTGACCGACCGGGGTAACGCCAAACTGTTCGTGCACCTCTACGGCCGGGACTTCCGGCACGTCCCCGGTATGGGCTGGTTCCGGTGGGCGCAGCACCGCTGGGTGCTCGACGAGAGTGACGCCGTCATGTGGTCCGCGGGTGAGATGGCCGAGCAACTGGCGGTGTTCGACCCGCGTGGCCGCTACAGCTCCGCCGAGTTGCGACGTCATCGGCGGCGGGCGCTCTCGACCACGGGCATGCACGCCCTGCTGGCGCAGGCGAAGGCGGCTCCGGGCATGGTCCTGGAGGCCGCCCGGCTGGATGCCGACCCCTATGCGCTGTGCACTCCGGCGGGAGTGGTGGATCTGCGGGTGGGGACCATCATGGCGCCCGATCCGTTGAAGCAGCCGCATTCGCGTTCCACGACCGTCTCCCCCCAGCGGTCGGCTACACCTCGATGGCAACGATTCCTACAGGACACGTTCGGAGGTGACGACGAGGGGCGCCAGACGATCGACTTCCTCCATGTGCTCCTCGGGTACTCCATCACCGGCGACGTCGGCGCCCAGGTCATGCCGTTCCTGTACGGGCAAGGCAAGAACGGCAAGTCCGTGCTGGTCGAAGTGATGCTGCAACTGCTGGGCGACTACGCCGACGCGGCCCCTCCCGGCTTCCTCATGGCCAAGACCTTCGACGGGCACCCGACGGAGCTGGCGGAGCTGCGCGGCCGGCGCATCATCGTGTGCTCGGAGCTCAAGCCAGGCGATCGCTTCGACGAGGCCCGCGTCAAGCTGCTGACCGGCGGTGACAAGATCAAGGCTCGCAGGATGCGACAGGACTTCTTCAGTTTCGACCCCACACACCACCTCTGGTTGCTCGGCAACCACCGTCCCGAGGTGACGACCGGTGGGTTCGCGTTCTGGCGCAGGCTCCGGCTGATCCCGTTCGAGCGGGTGGTCGCCGAGGAACGAAAGATCGACAATCTCGCGCGCATCCTCGTCCAGGAAGAAGGACCGGGCATCCTGGCCTGGCTGATCGAGGGAGCCGGCCGCTACCTTACGGGCGAGAAGGACCTGTCCGGCCCGCAACGCGTCCAGCTGGCGACCGATGCCTACGAGGCCACAGAGGATGTCGTCGGCCGGTTCATCACCGAAGCATGCAAGCTTGATCCGGCCCTGCGAGCCGAGCAAGCGAGCGCCTACAGCGCTTACACTCGATGGTGTGGTCACGAAGGAGCTACCCCGGTCTCGGCACGTGCCTTCGCCGCGCGCGTCCGTGACACCCTGGGAATGGCCTCCCCGAAAGAGATGCTCCTGTCGAACTCTCGCAAGTTCTATCCAGGGCTTGGCTTGATCTCCGATCTTGACAGTGAGGAGCCGCAGCGGTGAGCGCTTCGATCACACCCGATGACCTCGCGCACGAAATCGAGCTCGTATGGCTGGAGGACATCCAGGACCTCGACTACGTTCGCCAGAGTCTCGACAGGCTGCCAACCCGCGGCCGCAAACCCGCCTACTATCGCAACGGCAGGATGGTGGGCTACGCCATCCTGGGCTCGACCGCCAAGGGTTCCCCGGCCTCGGGCACCTTCCTGCGACGGGTGTTCTGGCTCGCACCCCACGACCGCGACCAGCAGCCGCAAGGCTTCTACAGTACGGGCGCGCCGGTCGAGGCGGTCGACCCGCGGACCCTGGCACCCCGCGGGCCCGGCAGGAAGACCGAACGCTCAGAAGGGGGTCCCCCCTCCCCCGCGATGGTCGAATTGGGCATTACCCTGGACAAGGCGTGAAATCCTTACATGCGGTGCAGGCCCCGGACGTGCCCAGAAAGCATCAGGCGCTTTCTGCCGGCTGAGGTGATCGCAACCGGACTTGTACGTCCGCGAGGTCGATGTCCTCGTCGCAGGAGCACCGGATCTCGTGCTCGACCTCGGTACCGCACCGCTGGTGCACGAACTCCACCGGTCCGGGGCCCGTCCATTGATCGCCCCATCGCGTCAACGCGATGATGACCGGCTTGAGCGTCTCGCCCATCTCGGTGAGGACGTACTCCTGATGCCCCGGGCGTGCCTGCAGGGCACGCGTACGGAAAACCCCCGCCTCTACCAACGTGTTGAGACGTTTGGCCAGGATGTTCGGCGCGATGGCCAGGCTGCTGTGGAACTGGGAATACCGGGTGTAATGACGAAACAGGGCGTCACGCAGGATCAGCAAGGTCCAGCGTTCGCCGACCAGTTCCAGCGCCCGTGCAGCTGCGCAGTCCTCACCCTCGTACATTCGACCCAGCATGTGTCCCCTTTCGACTTGCATGATGAAAGAAGTATGGTTAGCATCACGCTACCATCTGTCGCACAGGAAGGCTGCGCCGGCTCCCGGCGAGCCCTCTCCCGCGCTGTTCACGACAGTACCCATGAGCGGCGCGGACCCGTAGGCCGTCATCCCCGCGGAAAGGCCTGCCGCACTGACCACCGCGCATGACGCCGAGCTTCTCACGAAACCGCCATGGGGGAATGACAAGATGAGCGACTCGTCCAGCAAGAACGCACCTGGGGATGTCCCTCGCGCCACGTCCGGCGCGAACCCCTCATCAGAGGACAAGGCGTCCCGGTTGCGGGCCTTGCACGTGGCGGGCGACCCCCTGGTACTTCCCAATGCGTGGGACGCGACTTCGGCGCGGATCGTGGAAGCCGCCGGTTTCCCGGCGGTGGCGACCAGTAGCGCCGCGACGTCCTCGATCCTCGGGTTCGAGGACGGGGAGACGGCTCCGGTGGAGGAAGTGCTGCGGGCAGCACAGCGGATGGTGCGAGCGGTACGGCTGCCGGTGACCGTGGATTTCGAACGCGGGTACGGGCTGGCGCCGTACGAACTGGTGGAGAGACTCGCCGAGACCGGAGCGGTCGGGCTGAACCTGGAGGACTCCGACCCGGCGAGCGGGCGACTCCTGGACGTCGGTGAGCAAGCGGACTTCCTGGCCGCCGTCCGTCAGGAGGCGCAGTACCTGGGCGTAGACCTGGTCATCAACGCTCGCACGGACGCGTTCCTGCGCCAGGCGGGAACGCCCGAGGAACAAGTGGCCACCACGCTGGAACGAGGGGCCCGCTATCTCGCGGCCGGAGCCGACTGCGTCTATCCGATCGGCGCGGCCGACGCCACGGTGATCAAGACTCTCACCGAAGGCATCTCCGGTCCCGTCAACGTTGGCTACGGCCTTGGCGCTCGCTCCGTGGCCGAATTCGCTTCTCTCGGTGTCGCGAGGATCACCTTCGGACCCATGCTGCAGAGGCACGTCTACCAGACGCTCGAAGCCACAGTCCTGACCGCCCTCGCCGCCGACGGCAATCCCTTCGAGCGATGACACCGTCTCGGCCATCGGCCCCAACGGCAGGCGCGGCCCCGGTGATCTGCGGTATGAGCCATCAGGAGCCGACGTCATGTGACAGGGATCCGACGGTCCGGCCTTTCCCTGCACGGGCCCCCCGTGCAGGGAAAACGCGCTGACAGCGATTCTGCGGCGTCCTGCTGCCGACACAGACCCGACCATCGGATGGCGCGAGTTCGCCCGCCTATGAGGATCACAGGGCTTAGATTTTCGACAGTCACCACCACATCAAGACCACGCGAAGGTTCGTGCTGGCTATTGGAGCCACCTGTACCTCGGTGCAATCGCGGGCGGGCGACCGCTGATCCTCTCGTGGGCGGCCGACTGGCCGGCGGCGACGCAGGCCTGGATCCGGTTGGCGGAGACCGGCGGCATAACGGAGTTCCGTGTCCTGCACGCAGGGTGAAGACCGCGCCGAGTGGCGCCGCCCTCACCGAAGAGCCTCACGCGGGCTGGCCAAAGCATCTGGACGACCAGCGCCGGTACTCGGGCGACGGCCGTTGATCGATACTTCCCGGCCCGGCTGTCAGTGCAGATCGCTGTTCCATGATCGATCTAGTCGAGTGCGGCCTCCATCGCCGCGGTCAGCTGCGGACGGCCAGAGCGCCACTTCCCGATCGCGAACTCGTTGTCCCACACCAGCGCCCGGGGCACCGCCCCGAGCCGGCGCAGCAGCTCCCACTGCCCGGCCAGCAGATCACCCGCCTGCCGGGTCGGGATCATCACGGCGCCGATCCAGCGCGAGTAGCCGCAGACCATCACCAGCACCGGCGGACGCCCGTGCTGCCCGCACCCCAGCGGCACGTCCGCCGGCGGGAACCACAGGTCGCACTGCGCCAGCTCACCGGGCTGATACACCGTCCGCGACACCGGATCCGGCGGCACGAACAGCGGCCGCAGCAGCGCCACCCGCGTGCGCAGCACTCGCACCGAATGCCGCCAGCCGATCCGCTCGGCGATCACCGTCGCGGGCATGTCCGGCCACTGCGCCAGCAATTGCCGGATCTGCGGCTCCACCGCATCCACGATCGAGCCCTTCGGCGCGCGCACGTATCGGGGAGGCTCGTCGGCCTCTAACGCCCGGCGCACCGTGTTCCGGCCGATCCCCAGCTTCCGCGCGATCGCCCGAATCGGCATCAGCTCCGATCGGTGCAGCCGGCGGATCTCCGCCCAGTCCTCCACGCTCAGCACCCCTCCGCTCTAACCCAGCAGGGTCACAGGGGTGGGTCCATTTTCAGATGCCGCCGCTGGTCCAGTATTCGGGATCAGGCACACTTTCCGTGATCGGACCCTGGTCAGTTGGTCAGCAGCATGCGTTTGCGCAGGAGATCGAGGTTGGCGCGGCCGTACATCTGTCGCTTGAGCATCTTGGTCCGGTTGACGTGTCCTTCGACGGGCCCGGAGCTGTAGGGCAGGGTGAGCCCGGCAGTAACGGCATCGTGGTCCCGGCGTAGCCCGGTCACGAAGGAATGCAGCTCGGGTAGGTCGTCGCTCATAACCGCGGTCATCCAGGCCTCCAGGTTCTGGCCACGGCGGTGCATCATCATCTCGGCGAACTGGCGCACGTGCAGCCGAAGCGCCGCCAACTGAGGGCAGGCGGTGGTGAGTTCCTGGAGCTGGCGGTGTTCGTCGAGGTCGAGGTGAGCGGGATTGCGCAGGAACCAGCCGGCGGCCTGACGGACCGTGGGCGGCCGCGTGGATGTCGGTGCGGGAGGCATTCCGTCACGCAGGGGCGGACGTACTGGCGGACGGTGGTGCTGCTGCCGTGATAGCCCAGAGCCCCAAGCTCCTGGTAGAGAAGCTCGGCGTTGGTACATCCCTCGGTCCAGCGTCTGCGTAGGTAGGAGTCATAGGACTCCAGATTCTTGGGCCGTCGGCCGGTTCCGTTGTGCACGAGCAGGTCTTCGGGGCTGGCGGCGCGGGCGAAGCGCCGGACGGTGTTGCGGCCCAGGGACAGCAGACGGGCGATCTCCCGTAATCCCTGGCCTTGCTCGAGCAGGCCGTGCACGGCGGCGTGCCGTTCACGGGTCCGGGTGGCGATGCGGTCCTGGCGGTCGGCGGGCGAACGGGGTGGAACGGGCGGTGCCGCAGGTGGCGCCGTGCCGGTACCCAGGCTCGGCGCGATGGCCAGGGCTTTCAGGTGGTCGCGGTGACGGGTGACGGTGCGTTCGACGGCCTCACCGAGGTTGCGCCACAGGTGCCACCTGTCCGCGACTTGGGTCGCGTGCGGCGCTCCCCGGGTGATGCCCTCGGCATAGGCGCCGGCCCGATCGCGGCAGACGATCTCGGCCCCGGGATGCGCGCGCAGCCACGCGGCCAGGGTGTCGGCCGTCCGGTCGGCCAGTACGTCCACCACGGTGCTGGCGGAGATGTCGATCAAAATCGTGCCGTAGGAGTGGCCCCGCCGCAGCGCGAAGTCGTCCACCCCGAGCACCCGCGGACCGGATTCCACAGCCGGATCTGGCAGGGCGCGAATCAGCCTGATCAGCGTCATCCGGCTGGCCGAGGCCGTCAGCCGACCGGCGAGCCTGGCTCCGGCACGACCGCCCAGCGCCAGCGCGATGGCCTGCAACGCGCTCGCCGCCCGGACACTACGGCGACCGTATCGCACGGTCAGTCCCGGAACCTGCTCGGCGAACGTCGTCTTCGCACAAGTGGATGTGCGGCAGAAGAACCGGTGCACCCGCAGATGGATAAGCACCTCCTGGCCCCCGACCGCGGTATCGGACAGTCGTCGTTCATAGTGGCTGTGCACCCGCTGCGACAGTGTTCCGCACGCCGGGCAGGTGGCCTGTACGGTGCTGGTTCTGGCCTGGATCCGTACCGTGGTTCCCGACCGGAAAACCTGTTCAACACACACGCCGACCAGATGAGGGAACAGGACGCCGAGCAGCTCCTTGATCAACACCCTGCAGATGTTCGTGAGCAGAGGCCCGGCTACCAGCCGGAACGCCCCAACTGTGATCTACCCAGCGGGTCCCATCACGGAAAGTGTGCCTGATCCAGTATTCGCGTTCCGCCGACACTGGGCGAGCGGCCACCATGGAGAGGGGATCGGCAGGCGGCTGGCGATCACGTGGGACATCCCGGTCGCCGCCTCATCACGGCTTGGCAGGAAGCAAGCGGAAGGTGGCAGCCCGCGTCCTTGGTCTGTCCCCGTCGTGGTGGAAGGATGGAGTTGCGCGCATCTCGTTGGATCGGATGCAGGCGTCACACCCTGTGCCGGGCGCTCCAGCTCCCTTGGCTGCTGGAGCGCCCGGCATTTTCTGCGTCATCTGATGCGGACGGCTACCGACCGTTGTGAGTGTTAGCTGAATGGCCAATGTGACGCCCGCTATCGGATGAGGCTCTTCGAGCCCGACTCACCCTTGTGCGATGTACCCATTCGACGGCTCGATCAGCGCGGGCACGCAGCCTCATCCCGGGTTCGTCCCCGTGCGCATGCGGCCCGCGTATGGCGCCCTGGCCTACTCCGACCCACTACGTAGTCCCAAGTGGGCCGAATACGCATTTCCCCGGTTATCCGCTCGCGTCCCACGACGGACGATGGAGACATCAGGGACATCCGTACAGGTCAAGAGGAACGAGGTGTCAACCATGTGCCAGCGTCGGCCTCGATGCTCGTCAGGAGCCAACAGCCGGCAATACGCGGCTCGACTGGTGGCCTTCCACTCCGAACAAGGCTGGGGCACGGATCGTCCGTTCGGCGCGCTCGCCGGTGTCGTCGAAGACGACGAGGCCGTTGTGGAGCAGTGCTCACCACGACCTGCCCAGGAGGAAGCCATGAACAGCTCCGGCTGCGTGACTACGTACTCGGTCAGATCAGACCGGCGGCGTTCCGTCACGCCTCACCAGGTGCGCGGCGTCTCGTTGCGCGCACGCGTCACTGTGGATGTCAACCGCAAGCAGCGAGTCGAGTACTCACAGACGTCGTGGCTCTTCGAGGCCGCCCTGGCTTCGGTTCCCGCGGCACGGCACAGCGTCGGTGCGCAGGCACGGCGCTGGGGATTCGCGGAGGAGAGCACCGCGGCCGAACTCCTCATCACCGAGGTGGTCACCAACGCGCTGGGGCACACCAGCGAGCCGATCCAGGTCCGGATGAGTAACGGCAACAGTGTGCTGCGCATGGAGGTCGAGGAGCACGGCTCCTCAGCGCCGCTACCACCGGCCAGACTCCCTGGTCCGGAGGCAGAGAGCGGGCGGGGGCTGTTCCTCCTGGAAGCGCTTTCCCAGGAATGGGGCGTGGACCGTACGGCGACAGGCAAAATCGTCTGGTTCGAGATCGCCGTGAGCTCCTCGTCACCTGTGAGCCACTGCGGACACCGGTCCCGCCGTCAGCCCGAGGCTTCTTCCAGGGCCGCTGTCTTCTCCTTCGGCCGCTTGCGCATGGACACAAGCGCTCCCAGCCCATAAACCATAGCGACTCCCCCATTCTCCGCATCCCCCCGCATCGGCATACCGGGCGAACTCGCCTGTCCACGGCGCCGGCAGCCACCGCGCGCCCGCATCCTGAAGATCGGTCACCAGTGGGAGGATTCCATGACCGCACCCATCGACTGCGATGAGCTCGTCACTCTCGTCACGCGTATGGAGCATCTTGTCGAAAGCATGCACGTCCAGCAGCGACAGTTCGTCACTGACGCCTCACATGAGCTCGGCACTCCTCTGGCCGGCCTCCGGCTGCAACTGGAGGAGGCACGCATGCATCCCGGCCAAACCGACCTGGACGAGCTGGTCCGGCATGCCCTGCGGGAGGTGGACCGTCTCCAAGCCATCATCGGCGACCTGCTGACGCTGGCCAGGCTCGACGCGGGTTCCCAGGACCCGCCCCTGCCCATCGAGGTGGCCGACTTCGTCGAGGCAGAGGTCGACAAGCGTGCCCACCATGGCCTGCCCATCCACCTGGATCTGGAAGAGGGTCTGGTCGTGGGCGGCGTCACCGGTACCCTCGCCCGCCTGCTCGGCAATGTGCTGGACAACGCCGAACGGCACGGCGGGTCGGCGGTGCGGGTGACCGTGAGCGGTGAAGAGGATGAGGTTGTCATCACGGTCGACGACGACGGTCCGGGCATTCCGCAGCCGGACCGCGAGCGGGTGTTCGACCATTTCACCAGAATCGACAGCGCGCGCAGCCGGGAGTGCGGCGGCGCCGGGCTCGGCCTGCCGATCGCTCTGGCCATCGCCCAGGCGCACAGCGGCACGCTGACCGCCCAGGAGTCCGACATGGGAGGCGCCCGGCTTGAGCTGCGCCTGCCACTGCTGCGACTCGAGGCGACGACGGGCGAGGCGGCCTGAGGCGACGACTGGCCGTGAGGCCTGCTGGGCGGGCAGGGCGGTCCTGGGATGACCGCTGTGCCGCAATCGTCACAGCAGACGACGTTGGCGCTTTAGGGCGCGTTGGGTCGTGATCAATGAGTGGGTCGGGTGAGGTCCCTGATCCAGATCATTGAGGCGCGTAGGTGGAGGCCGGCGAGATGGCTGCCGGGCGTCTTGTCATACCGAGTGGCGATGCCTCGCCAGGCCTTCAGCTTGTTGATCAGACGCTCGACGGTGTTCCGCTCGGTGTAGAGGCCGGCGTCGTGACCGACGGGCCCGCCGCCCCGGGAGCCCTTCTTCTTCCGGTTGGCTGCCTGGTCCAGCTTCTCCGGGATGACCGCCTTGATGCCGCGTCTACTCAGGTAGGCGCGGTTGCCGCGTGAGGAGTAGGCCTTGTCCGTCACCACAGCGGGCCGGGTGCGGGGACGGCCCACGGGACCCGGGACCCGGGACCCGGGACCTTCCTCAGTACCGGGATGAATTGCGGGCTGTCGGCCGCCTGCCCGGCGGTCAAGACGAACACTGGCGGGCGACATTGACGGTCTGCGACTAGGCCGTGTTTAAGAAGTGGTGCGCTCATAGCCAGGTGTCGATCACGGCGATATGAACAGTCGCTTCGTAGCGCACGGCCAGCTTGTCGAAGCGGGTAGCCACCGCCCGGTAGCCCTTGAGCCGGTTGATGCCGCATTCCACGGCGTGACGCAGCTTGTAGGACTCGGGGTCGAAGGCCGGTGGCCGGCCGCCCTTCGTCCCCTTCCTGCGCCGGGCGGCGGCTTGGTCCAGCTTGATCGGGATGGTGGCCTTGATGCCGCGCCTGCGCAGGTAACGGCGGTTACCGCGCGAGCTGTAGGCCTTATCGGCCAGCACCCGGTCCGGCCGGGTACGGGGCCGGCCCCCGCCCAGGCGCGGCACCCGGATGCCCTCCAAGACCGCCGTGAACTGCGGGCTGTCACCACGCTGCCCGGCCGTCAGCACGATCGACAGTGCTCTGCGGCCCTGCTCGGTGGCCAGGTGCAGTTTGGTGCTCAAGCCACCCCGGGAACGCCCCAGCCCGTGATCGGCCGGCTCTTCCTGCACCCCGCCCGGCGACTCGACCTGCAGATCCCCCTTTTCCGCGCCCCGGCGGCGTGCTGATGAGCCCGGCAGACGGTGGAGTCGACACTCACATCCCACGTGATCAGCCCAGCCGCGTCCGCCTGAGCCTGCAAGACGGTCAGGATCTGCTGCCAGGTTCCGGCACGCTGCCAGCGCCGGAACAACCCGTAGATCGTCTGCCAGCATCCGTACCGCTCCGGCACGTCCCGCCATGGCGCCCCCACCCGAACCCGCCACCGGATCCCATTAATGAGCTGCCGTTTCGTCCAGGTCGGCGGGCGCCCTGGCTTGCGGCCGACCGGCAGCAGCGGCTCCAGCACCGCCCACTGCGCATCGGTCAGATCAGCCCGCCCGGCCACCGGTAAGGTGTCCACGAGGTCTCCGTGCAGATGGTCTTCTTGGTCGTTGACTCATCTACCGGAGACCTCTTCTTTTGTCGATCTACGAACACCTCGAGCAACCGCCACTCAAGTCACTTCTGAAACACGGCCTAGATGGATCTAGCTCGTCTGCCCGCCCCGGGAACGACCGAGCAGGGCGGACTTCAGCCGCAGTCTCCAGCGGCGCCGAAGGCATCGCCGTTTGTCCTCTTCCGTGCCCGCTTCGGCCCCTGGCCGGTTCTGTTCTTCGAGGTCACCCTCTTTGACTGGGGTTACGTCCCGCCGAGTGGTGTAGATCTGGCCTCGAACGGCGCGTCGCCTTCAACGACAGAGGCCATCGCGTGAGTCTCTGTGTGAAACCGCCAAGTGACACGCAGAGGAGAAGCACGCGATCGCCCTGGACCAGTCTGCCCTGTTAGAAGTTCTTTCGGTACTGAAGAACTCCGAGGCGAGCGAGCGCGTCCGGCTCGCCGCCGAGACCATCTACCAAGCGCTCATCGAGGCCGAGTTGACCGCGGTGATCGGCGCCGCCCCGCACGAGCGCACCCCGGACCGGATGGCACAACGTAACGGGCACCGGCCGCGCACCCTGACCACCACCGCAGGGGATCTGGAACTGCAGATCCCCAAGCTGCGCACCGGCTTGTTCTTCCCCTCGCTGCTGGAACGCCGCCGCCGGGTCGACCAGGCCTTGTTCGCCGTGGTGATGGAGGCCTACCTGCACGGAGTGTCCACCCGCAAGGTCGACGACCTGGTCAAAGCCCTCGGCGCGGACACCGGCATCTCCAAGAGCGAGGTCTCGCGCATCTGCGCCGACCTGGATGAGGAAGTGCCCGCCCCCGCAAGAGCCTCGGCTGGAGGACCCCTGCCGAGGCCTTCAACGATCACCTAGACTCGCTGCTGAGCAGCAGTGTTGCGACGACCCCTTGAACCTAAGCCATACCTGTCCATCCGCTACACCGGCCGGCTGGCCGACATCGGCGCGGTCAGCTCGGTCGGCTCACGCGGGGACAGCTACGACAACGCCCTGGCCGAGACCACGATCGGGCTGTACAAGACCGAGCTGATCCATCGCCGCGGTCCGTGGAAGGGTCTGGACGAGGTGGAGATCGCCACCATGGAGTGGGTCGACTGGTACAACAACCGCCGCCTCCACAGCGCCTGCCAGGACCTGCCACCCGCCGAATACGAAGCCCTCTACCGAACCGAGATCAACCCAGCTACTCTCACCCCAGCCAGATAATCCGGTGGTGTGCCCCGAGTTTGATGGAGTCGCGTTTCTGGATTTCATGCCACGGTGGGTGTGTTCTCGAACTGTATCGGGGTGAGCATGCCGAGGCTGCTGTGTCGTCGTTGCCGGTTGTGCCAGATCTCCAGGTATTCGAAGATCGCATTGGCCAGCTCGATGCGGGTGTTCCAGCGCCGGCGGTCGAGGAGTTCGACCTGCATCCGGGACCAGAACGACTCCATCATGGCGTTGTCGAAGCAGTCGCCGACGCTGCCCATCGAGGGCAGCAGGCCGGAGTCCTTGGCCCGCTGGGTGAAGGCCCAGGATCCGAATTGGACACCCTGGTCGGAGTGGATGATCGTTCCTGCGGGTGGCGTGCGGTTGTCGATGGCCATACCTAACGCACTGGTCACCAGGGTGGCGGTCTGGGTGGAGTCGATCGACCAGCCGACCACCCGGCGGGAGTAGGCGTCCAGCACCACGCAGCAGTACACCTTGCCCTCGCGGGTCGGATGTTCGGTGATGTCGGTGATCCACAGCTGATTGGGGCCGGTCCGGGTGAAGGCGCGGTCGACCAGGTCGATGGCGATCTGGTCGGGCTTGGCGCGTCGCCACTTGGGCCGGCCGCTGAGGCCTTCCAGCCCGGCCCGGCGCATGAGCAGCTCCACTGCTCCGTGGCTGACCGTGACCTGGTGGCCGAGGGTCAGTTCGGCGCGCACCCGGCGGGCGCCGTAAGTGCCGCGCGAGTCCTGGTGGACCTGCCGGATCAGATCGGTCAGCCAGGCATGCCGAATCGCCCGCGGCGACGGCGGCCGGTCCAGCCAGGCGTAGTAGCCGGACACCGACACGGCAAGGACGCGGCAGGCGACCTCGACCGGGATGCCTTCGCCGGCCATCACCGCGATGGCTGCGAACCGTCTTTGGGGGCGCCGCCTCGCGGATCAGCTCGATCGCCCACTGGGTGGCCTCCAGCTCGGTCTCCAGCTCGGCGATGCGCCGTCTGGCGGCCGCCAGCTCGGCCTTCTCGCCACTGGTCAGGCCCGGCTCCAGGCCGCGGTCGATGCGGTCCTGGTGTCGCCACGTGTAGATCGTCTGTGTGCTGATGTCCAGGTCATGCGCCAGCTCCGTGGCCGCACGACCAGCTTCGAGCAGGTCCAGTACCTTGCGCCGGAACTCCGGCGGGTAGCCCCGTCGTCCCATGCCACTTTCCTCTCATCAAGCGGCACAAGAATCCAGAAATCCACCTCTACTCAACTCGGGGCACACCACGGCCTCCACGAAACTCGGCGCGGTTCATGAACCACACCCACGCGCCCTTGGCCAGCCGCCGACCGGTCGCCTGGCTGTCTTCGCTCACCGCCGTTCCCCGGTGCTGCTATCCACCACGGCAAGTTGAACCAGGCTGGTGTCCTCCAGCGGCCGGGTGAGATCCACTGTCAGTTCGCCCGTCCAGCACAGGTGCAGCACGACCGCGCGGGCCACTAAGGGTTCGGCGGTGAAGCTAACGAGCCGCCCCAGAGGCACCGGCTCTCTGGCCAGAGCAAGCAACTGGGCGCGGTAGCCGCTCACCCCCACCATCTCGCGGCGATAGCCCGCCAACGCCAGCACGTTGATCGTGCGCTGCCGCCCGGGCGGCTCGCCGACCAGCTCATAACCCCAGCCCGCCACCGCGCAGCAGGCCGCCACCCGCTCAGCGGTCGCCCTCACCTTCGCGTCGTTCAACCGGGTCGGGTTCTTGACCTCCATCACCGTCGCCGAGCCGTCCACCCGGCGGACGAACAAGTCCGGGGTGGCCTTCCAGGCGCCGCGATTATCCACGCCGGACAGCTGCATCGGCTGGCCGGAGAAGCCGATCACCTCGGGATCGAAGTCCAGCATCGTCATCCAGACGCTTTCCAGATACGACTCACACTCGATCATCCGGTTCGTCGTGGAGGACCAGTGCGTGCTCGGCGTGTGCGCCTGATCAGCCCTGTGCGGGATCCGCCGGATCGCGCCGCAGTTCTCGAACGCCACCTCGGCAGCGACTTCCAGCGGAAGCTGTTCTTCCTGCCCGTCCGGATTCAGAAAGCGAACCTGGACGCTGCGTAACTGCAGGTCGACAGCCTTCATCGCGCCTCCCGAGACCATAAGAAGCGGCTGCTCGCATTCATCCAGAGCGTCGGCACGCGGAGCAGAATCGTGTGACGAAGGTCACGTTAGCGCCCCATGGTTAACTTCGTCCTCACTTTCCGGGCCAAGCATCTCTGGCCACCGCGCCGTTGTCCCCCTCACTGCCGGCGAGCTTGCCCACCAAGCACGGCATCCAAGGCTGCGGTGAAGACCGACGGCAAAGCCACCAGCGTCAACAGATCTGGCCGCCGCTGCTTCCATTGCATCCGGCCGGCGGCAGCCAGCGGCATCAACCGGGCCACCAGCTCCGACTCGCTTTCCGCCGCAGCCACCTCCAAAGCCACCGCCAGCAGTCCCGCAGCCACCAAGGCCGTCCGCGGAGCCATCCCGAAGCGGCCCACCGACCCTGCCCGGTTCCACCGCTGTCCACCAGCCTCTGCGGCCAGCGCGCCCTGACCATCCAGAGTCGTATCCAGCAGAGGGAGAACCTCCGGCACCCCGAGCCGGATCAGCAGCGCCGTCGCTTTCAAGACCGCGAACCACTGACTGGCACTCACCACCTGGCCGGCGATCAGCGCAGACCGGCGGCGCGTTGCCACCGCAAGCACGAGTTGTTGCTGATCAGCGAGTTTGTCGCTCACCACGCCTGTGCTGATCTGCGGGATCGGCTGATCGCATACGACCCCGCTGAGAAGCGCGCCGCATCGCAACGGAGCCGGCATCCGTGAGCGAGACAGACGGGCAGGCTGGCCCGCGGGACCTCGTCGCACGGAAACGCGGCATCTCGGGCAGAGATCCACCAGCAGCGTCCGATGCGTGGGACAAACCGCGGCCCAGCCCAGCTTCCACCAGGCCAGCCACACTCCGCCCGAAGCCACCAGGCACGTCGGGCATACGCGGCTGCCGAAGAACTGCACCCACTCACGGCCCTCTGCACGACGCACTGACTCCTTGTCGCCCACGCGGACGCCGGCCAGGTCCAGGACCGAGCCGTCGAACACTTCCAGGTGCATCCCACGCACGACCTCGGAGCTCACGCCTGTGGCAGCCTCGATCGCCCTGCACGTCTCCGGCATCGCAACGACGCCGTACGCCAGTGAACGAACGTCACTCGACGTGGCTACATCCAGCCCTAACGCCTCGACCATCGCCCACGGCGGACATGCGTTCCGCAGGGCCATGCGATCAACCCACGACGCGAACGACTCGCCGTGCACCGGTGCCACCACCAACGCCAGCCGCCGGGGCCAGACCGTCACCACTTCCCGGGCCGAACCTCCTGCCGTACACGCCGCTACTGCCAACTTCGATGACGCGCTTCCATGTCCACTTCCAGTTGCCGTGACGGACTGTCGTCTTTAAGACCGCCAGTGTCCTGTCTCAAATGAGTTGGCGTGAGACCGGGCCGCTGACCTGCGGCGCGCCAACTGATTTGAGACAACATGAACGTGAATGTCTCAACGATCATGGCGTGCTTGGCTGAAATGTCTCAAACCAGTTGGCGTGTGACCATGGAATGGTGCTGGGAATCAGACGTCCATCTCTCGTGAGATTGCCTGGCGGCTTCCTGGTGTTGAATGCCCGGCCGTCGCGGGCAACCCCGCCAGAGACGCGCACGCCTCGACGCCCCTGTCGGTTCAGAAGTAGGCGCCGGGGATGGCAGCGCCGAGGATCGGACGGCGGAGATGTTGTGGGGTGAGCCTGACGCCGGTGATCCGGCTGGCGAGCGCCAAGGCCGCCGGGATGGGATTGTCGATGCTGTCGCTGGCGGCCGGATCGATGCCCAGCTCACGAAGGTAGCGATTGAGTCGATCAGGATCCGTGCCACGCCTCTCGATAGGGAACGTCGGGTCGATGTCGGTGAGGTATTCCCCGTCGACGGCGTAGGCAAGGCGGTGCCGGGCGGCGTAGTCATGTCGCATCACTGCCACTGCCTGTCCGCCGTCGCGGGATAGAGGGCAGAGGGCCTCCATGTGCGAGGCTCGCCAGCCGCAGTCCTCGATGGCGATCGTCCAGTTCTCGATTCGCCTCACGGTGATGATCTCCGGCCCTTCCGGCTGGGAGTAATCCTCGTCCGTGATGAGCCGGATGTCCTCGTCCGCGGCCCCGATCCGGCGAAGCACCTCATGCTCGTCGAGCCCGCGGACGAAGACGATGGTGTAGATGTCGCCGAGCCCGCTGCCTTTTTCCCACCCGTAATCTTCTGGCGACGCGCCGGGAGTTCTCGCGGTGGCGTGGACCATCTCGAACGTGCTTGCCTGCTCGAGGATCTCGGGATGGGCGGCGAAGAAGGCCTCGGTGATTTCTGGAGCTATCCGACCTCGCTCACTGACCAGGTAGCCGTTCGCTCTCGCCCAGTCCCGGATTTGACTGCGGTCGAGCTGGGGCGCCCGGTAGGTGACGCGGAGGGGGGTGAAGTCGGCATCGGACATGATCAGAAACTTATCGATGGGTTCGACGTTCGTCTGCTGCTCCAGCTCGTGAACGTTTCATGGCAGGTCGGTCCGGGGGTTGAAATCCTCTTCCAGACCGGGGAACCAGGCGTCCTTCTTGGTCGCGGTCTTCGCTTGCCGGAGGAGCATCGTGGCGTTCTTGCGCTCGTTCTCGATCCAGAGGTAGAGGGGATCGTGCCGCCATTCGTTCCAGTCCTCCCCAATCCTGCCGTAGCGGCGGGCGACCGTCCGTCGGATCTCTGCTAAGAGAGCCGGCTCGATGCCGAAGGCCAACCCTTCCCGTCGGGGCAGGGCCATGGCTCGCCAGGCGGGTGTGACGAGCAGGCGTGTGAGGGCGACAACGTCGGGGTAGCGCGCCGCTGCCCGAGCGGGGCCGTCCTCGTCCGTCGTTTCCCTCCAGTCCTGGCCAGCCAACAGCACCATCAGCCTCCGGAAGCGCTGCTGGTGCTGTCCTCCCCGCGCCCATCTCGCGACAATGTAGTCCGCGTCGCGGAAGGCGGTCATGACGGCGTTGTGGCCGTAGCGTCGTCGCAGTCGGCGATGGAGGCGGTTAGCTTGGCAAATCGGCTCAACGCGGTCAACGAGTGGTTGAGGAGCGGACGAGTCATCGTTGAAGGCGATCCAGCGTCGGTGATGCCAGCAGATCACGTCTTCAGGATGGTGCCAACGGACGGGGGCGTCGTCCTGTGGTTCCAGACCGTGTCTGAGCAGGCATAGTCGACAGAAACTGCGGCACTGGTGGGCTTGTCCAGGGAGTGGTCGCTGGTCGAGTCGCATATGGCGGAGCTCGCCGGGAGTGCAGAGGTCGAGGACGGCGTAACACAGTGATTGTCGTGGATAGCCGGTGAGCTGGGCCAGCCTCTCGGCAGGGACAGGGACGGACTGGAGCTTGCTGCCGCTCAGGAGCTCACGCACTGAGGACGTCGCGAGGTGACTGGCTTTGGCAAGGCGGCTCAGATAGGAGTTCAGGGTTTCGTCCAGCAGGGGGGCCGGTCGCCGTGGCAAGACCCGCAGCGGTGGGGCCTTCCAGGAGAGGAAGAGCTGCGGTGAGATCACGCGGCGTCTCCGCCTTCGGACTCGGCGGCGTGGTCGACGGGGATCTCGTCGAGGAGTTTGCGGGTGATGGCCTCGCTGTCGTTCTGGATGGCGCTGATGGCTCCGGCGCGGATCAGGTGTGACAGGCTTCCGATCATGCCGCCGGTTCGGCGGTGCAGATACTTGGAAAGCTCGGTGAGCGAGCCGGGCTTGTGCTGGTGAAGGCGGAGGGCGCCTTCCATGGCGGCGACCAACTGCTTCCATTCCGCCTGGTAGGGGAAGGGACGACTGTTGATGAGGACGCAACGGCCGGCGATCTGCTTTCCTCGCACTCCGGTGAACAGGCCCTCGCGTTCAACGTTGATGCCGGCGTAAATGAAGGTGGCGGGCAGGTGCTCGGTGAAGTACTTCAGGTGATCGGACATGTCCTCGCCTGCGCTGGTGGCGAGGTTGAGGTTGTGGATCTCGTCGACCAGGACCAGGTCGCAGCGTGCTTCGATGAGGATCTGGCAAACGGCGTCGGCGATGTCGGTGGTGTTGGCCGATCGCTTGACTGACGGCAGTCCGAGAAAGCGAGCGAACTCCATGGCCAGCTTGCGCGGCGACCCCTTTGGTGGTGTCGTCACGTAGACGACCGGGATGCGGTCGCGCTGCCCAGGATGGCGGTCGCGGGCCATCAGCTCGTGCGTGCGGCCCAGCTGCTTGATCGCCGTGCTCTTGCCGGTTGTCCATGGGCCGGAGACGATCATTCCGCGGCGGGCGCTGGTCTCCCGCCGGTTCAGCAGCGTGAGCAGACGTCCCTGCTTGGCGACTTGGCGGACGGTGGAGGTGGCCACGACGGCCAGTTCCGAGTGGTAGGTGATGCGTTTGTCGCTGTAGGAGGATCGCTGATCATCGTTCAGTGCTCGCCATTGATCCACTGGGAGCAGGTCGAATCCGGCGGGGGCATCGTCGACGAAACGCCGCCATCCCTCGAGCGTCGTGGTGGGGTCGCGGCGGTCTTCAGCTACTTCCATCGCTTCGCCTCCTCATGGGCATCGAAGATGCCGAGCGGGATGACCTCGGCCAGAGGTTCGTCTTCCTCGGCTGGTTGTTCAGGCGCTGTGTCCGTTGCTGGTGCTGCAGGCCGGGGCCAGGAGGGTTCGGTGGTGGCGCGGGTTTGGGCTCTGACCTTGCGGTCTTTGACGGTGTCGGCTTGTTCGGGTCCTTGTCCGGCGCGGGTGAGCAGGTCGTTGACTGCTTGGGTGATCTGCTCTTCAGTGGGTCGGTCCTGGCCTCGGCGTGCCAGGATTTCGCGGGCGCGATCCCAGGCCATGTCGCCGAAGGGGGCGGCAGCGCTGCTCAGGTGTCGCCAGAAGGCGGTGATCCAGCCGCCGTCATGGTGATTGCGCACCCATACGCGGCTGACGTCGTAGGGGTCGTAGTGCACTTCCCAGCGGTTCTTCCGGCCGGTCACGCCCGACGGTTGGTTGCGGAACGGTATGAGGGCCTCGTCGTCGTAGATCCGATGGTTGATCTTCACGCCGTAGGCGTTGATGGCTCGCCAGACCGCGGGCAGCAGCTCGACGTAGTCGTCGCCGGACAGCGCGACGGGCACGCATCCGGCTGCCTCCACCAGTGCGGCGTACTTCTCGTTCGGTGTCATCGCCTGGCCTGGGGTGAGGGGATCGCGCAGACCGTCATGCGGCCGGTTCTGCCAGGAGGCGACCAGCCATTCATCGAGCTGTTCTTGAAGTTCGTGCACCGGCCAGAGCGGTTCTTTTTCGACGGCGCGGCCGCGATACTCTGCCGAGCGGCCGGTGTAGCCGGAGACGTACTGCGCGAAGAGCGTGCCGACCGACTCCAAGGTCCGTTCGATGTGCGGTTTATCGGTTCCGGTCCGCGGGTGGGCCGGCTGCAAGCTGATCCCGAGCATGCGGCAGGCGGTGCGGAAGTTGGCCGATATGAACGCTCCGCCCTTGTCGTAGACGATCGTCTCCGGGACGATCACCGGTCGCGCAGCAGCGTGCTCCAGGCGCTCGTCCAGCCTCAGCAGACGCTCATGGGGCAGCACGGAGCGGGCCATGGACAGTGCCTGGACCCAGCCTGGACGCATCGGCTCCGGGGTGACCGTTCGCGCCAGCAGGAGTGCCGCGTCCACCGACTTGGTAGCCGGCCGGAGCACGCCCGCGGTGACCGTGCGGGTGGCCAGGTCGACCATGCCGGTGAGCTCGACTCGCCCGACCACGCCGTCGTCGAACACCACCAAGATGTCCACCGGCGTGGAGTCGATCTCCATCCATTCGCCCGGCCGGTTGGCAGTGACCTGGCTGAACTGGCCTTCCCCTCGTAGCGTGGAGACCGAACCGGGAGAGGTTTGGTCGTGGCAGCAGTCACGCGGCGGCGCTTTGATCCGGAGTTCCGGGCGGGCGCGGTGCGTATCGTGAAGGAGACCGGCAAACCCATCGCGCAGGTGGCGCGGGATCTGGGAATCAGCCCGTACACGCTGCACAACTGGGTGCAGATGGACCGGCTGGACGAGCAGTACAACGGCAACGGGAGCGGAACGCTGGAGGAGTCGGAGCAGGAGGAGCTGGCCCGGCTGCGGCGGGAGAAGGCCGCGCTGGTCAAGCAGCACGCCCAGGAGAAGGCGGCCTGGGAGAAAGAACGCGCCGAACTGGAAGACGAGCGTGACGTGCTCAAGCGTTCCGTGGTCTTGTGGGTCAAAGAGGCGATGGGCCGATAAGCGTGGCGGCCTTCATCAGCTCCCAGAAGACCGAGCACGACATCGACCACACCGTCTCCTGCCGGGCGCTGGGCGTCTCGCAGTCCTGGTACTACAAGTGGAAGAACCGCATCGGCGACGATGCGCCGACCGCCCGGCAGCGCCGGCGGGCCGACCTGGATGCGGAGATCACCCGCGCGTTCGAGGCCTCCGGCGGCACCTACGGCTCGCCGCGCATCACCCGTGATCTGCATGCGGCGGGCTGGCGGATCTCGGAGAACACGGTCGCCGCCAGAATGGCCGAGCTCGGCCTGGTCGCCCGCAAGCGGCGCAAACCGCGCTCGCTGACCCGCCAAGGCAAGCGGCCGGCCGCCCCGGACCTGGTCCGCCGCACGTTCAACTCAGTCGCACCGGACGTGCTGTGGTGCGGCGATGTGACGCAGATCGACACCGGCGAGGGCAAGCTGTATCTGGCCACGGTCGAGGACCTGTTCTCCCGCCGACTGCTCGGCTACGCCATGTCCGGGCACCACGACGCCGCGCTGACCTGCGCCTCACTACAGATGGCGGTGGCCACCCGCGGCGGCGACGTAGACGGAGTGATCTTTCATTCGGATCGCGGGTCGGAATACACGGCTGCTCGCTACCAGGAGCTGTGCCGGCGCCTGGGCGTGGTCCAGTCCATGGGGCGGGTGGGCTGCGCGCTCGACAACGCCGCGGCCGAGGCGTTCAACAGCACCCTCAAGGTCGAGTACGTGCACCGCCACCGGTTCCGCACTCGGGCCGAGGCCCGCCTGAAGATCGCCACCTGGATCGCCGACTTCTACAACACCACCCGGCGGCACAGCGCCAACGACGGCCTGCCGCCCATCACATTCGAACGTCTGATGATCGAGAAGAGACACGCCTCATCGGCCCTGCTGGGGACCGCTGTGGCATAGAACCGTCTCCACGCTTTCAGGGGATTGACAGAACTCACCATCCGGGCGGCTGGCCAGTGATCGGCGGGTGCGGGCTGAACCGGTGACGTGGCGTCCACGGGAGAGCCGGTCGAACAGGCGGTAGAAGGTTGCGCGAGAAGGCATGCGGACCTCTGGTTGGTCGGCAACGAGCTGGCCGACCTTCCAGTAGAAGTAGCTCGCCGTTCGGGTGGATCGCTCCGTGGACTCCTCAATCGCCTTGGACAGCGTCGCCAGCACGTGCGGGTCGACTCGTCCTGATGGTCCGCCGGCGCCTTCGTGGCGTCCGTCGATCAGCCCGGCCAGGCCTTGGGCCTGGTAGCGCTGACGCTTGCGCTCGATGGTGCGCAGGCTGACTCCCTCACGGCCCGTCCTGGCCAGTTCGCGGGCCTTGGCCTGGTCGCGTTCGCGAACCGTGTGCAAGTTGGGGTCGAATGCAGGCCTCGGGCGAGTGCCGGCCGGGGCATCGGGACGCACGCCGGTCAGGACCTCGACGATGTGTTGCTCCCACCAGCAGGCCTCTTGGACGACCCCCTCGGCAAGGTCGTCCAAGAGGCATGCAGGTAAGCGAGGTCCAGCAGGGCCGCCCAGGAGCTTAAAGGAAGGGTCGGCCAGCAAGTGCGGCAGGTGCACTGCGGTGGTGCCACCGTTCTCGGCGGCGAGCCGTATCAAGGTGCCGGCCAAGCCGACCACGGTATGCGTGGTCTTCTCAAAGATGACTCGGTCACCCAGATGCAGCCCCGGTGGCCTCGGTGTTCGTGCCGCACTCATCGCGGGTCCGGTGCGCGAACGATGGCGGCCGGGCCGAGAACCGAGAACTCAAGGTCTGTGGTCAGATGCCCGGTCCAAAGCAGGTGATAGAGCACCGGAAGCGTCATCAGTTGGTCGCCAACCTGCTGAGCGCCGCGCAACAGCGCGGTTGGGGCTCTGAATACATGGAGCAAGTCTTGGGCGAGCTCTTCCTGATAGCAGCGCCGGTGGCGATAGCCCGCCAGCCAGCGAAGGTTCGATCGCAGCACTGGGGCAGGGCCGCCCGTTCGATGAAACTTCCAACCCACCTCCTCACAGGCGCGCCCCATGGCCGCGAATGCCTCACTCGCCGCCGGATCGACTCGGTCGTCAGGTCGGACATCCACGACCAGGCCTTGGCCGTCCCGCGTCCGGGCGAAGTAGTCCGGTGCATGTCGTCGCACGCGATCGTCGGCGGCCCAGGTGAGCCAGAAAGGCTGGGAGGCGAAGGCGACGATGTCCTGGTCGAAGTCCATCACCATCAGCACGTCGCGCTCGACCCACGACTCGTAGCCAACGTGCTCGCCAGTTGTGGCCGACCACCACCAGCCCGGGAAGTTCCTCTGCCCCCGGAAAGACGGAAACGACCGCACCGCCGCCGCCCGCTCAAACTGGACATTCCAGCCCACAGCCAGCGGCGCATGCTGCTCGACCCCTGCATCATCCAGGAAGGTCAGATGAAACCCCGCCCGCTCGACACGAGTCGCCGATAACGCCGTCAAGGTAGACCACCACCACGTATCGTACGCATTGCAGCCATACGAGAACGCACTGTAGTTGCCGAAGGCGCCAGATGTCTGAGACTTCCGTCAATCCACGCCAACTGGGTGAGACATCCGCTCCACGCACGCCACCTAGATGAGACACGGAGTACGCGTGATCGGCCAGTCACGCCAATTAGGTGAGACGGAACGGCGAATCACGCCAGGTGGATGAGACACACGCCAGGTCCCGTGAGACAGGACAGCCAGACAAAAATCTCTGGGAGTCTCAGCGACTCGGCTCCACTAAGATCATTTATGTCAATACACTATTGACATGCCTAAGCGAGCTCTGCCTCAAGTCAGCAAAACCGCAGGTCAGGAGGCCATTGAGCGGATCGTACAACGCCGGAGGCAAGTGCGCGATCCCGACCTCGAAGCGATGGAGAGCTACGATCCGGCCGAGCATCCGCTGTCTGTGATCAAACATGTGCTCCATTGCCGGAAAGTCCCGGATTGGGTGAGATCGAACGACGTTCTCGACGCCCTGTGGGTACTCGGGTATGTACGCCTGCATTGCCCCCATCGTCCCGATGAGGTGGAGCATCTCGAACACGAACTGCTGGAACTGGGCTGCGCCATGCAGATCGCGATGATCCGCATGGCGCCGCCGCTCAACGTGCGCAGCAGGCAAGCGGTGGAGCACCGCCTGCTCCGGCACCGGGCGGCCCGGCTGGGGCTCGGCCGGAGCGAGCGACTGGAGCGAGCGCATCGGTTGTCCAGAACGCGACCGCATGACACATCTGCAGAAGCGATCTGGTACGACCACCATGCGTTGCCGCTTTGGGAGACGGCCGCACAACTGGTGGCCGCGCGTTCCCATTCCGACCATCTCATCGACGATGAGATGGCGGAATGCCTGATCGGTCTGCGGCGAGCGGTAAGAGAGATGAAGTGGCCCCTGTCGTCATCTCAATACGCTGTCTTGCGCGAGATCGGCTGGTGGATGCAGGAAATCGTGGACTCGTTGAGAGAGGATCGCTATGCGGCCTTTCGCGAGCTACTGGGTGAACTGCACACCAAAGCCGCCACGCTGTCGGCCGACTACCATCGTGCGCGCTTCGGCGACAGATGAAGCTTCATGCTTGTTAGCGGTCATATGGAAACCCAGGTGGACGGACACGTCATTCCTGGTAGATGGCCATGTGACTCCTGCTGGGCGGCCACGAGATCTTCAGGTAGACGGACAGCTCCACAGGGCTGAGATGCGGGACCACAGCCAGGCATAGCCAATGACGGCGAGGCCCCCTCGGGCTCCACCAGGCGGCGCTGAGTTCGGTGCGCGGTGCCGTGAGGCCCGACGAAGGAGGGTCTTGCGGCTCCGATCGCCCCAGCCCGTAGGGAGGGCGCCGAAGTTGGCGATCGTGACGGTCTCAGCCCGGAGTCTTCGGTAGGTCACTACGTACACGGACAGATGGCCGTCCATCAGGACGCGTAGTGTCCGCCCACCTGGAGGTCGAGTGGCCATGAATCTGGATCGTCGTGGCCATTTACCTGGAGGAACTCGTGTCCGTTCACAATGCTCGTGAGCTCCAGCCCCCTTCGGGGGTGCATGATCGTCGATACGTGGCCCCGGAGTGGTGTCATCCGTCCAGGGGCCGCCAGAGAGATTCCCACAGCGGCTGCATGACGGCTGGCGATCGGGCGTCAGTTCACACCGGTTCCACCTGCGGGGCGCTGCTCGAGTAGTCGGGCTCCCTGTCAAGGCTTACAGCCGCCACGCCCTGACCTCACTGGACAGTACCTGTGCGGTGGAAGCGAGGCAGGGAGCTCATGATGGACATCGATCCTGCGAGCGGGGCCCGGATCAGGAGCCGTGCGGAGACGGGCTCCGAGACCACACTGGACTCCACCCGCCGTCGCCCATCCCGCGGATGGTCCAGTACGCCATCACGCCTGCTTAATGGGGCGGGGTAGCCACATCCGCTCTAGCGCTTGTACGAAGTTGAGATCAGTGGGATCGCCTGCGGCGCGTCGGCGATCCTGGCAGACCATCGGGCATGGCGCATGGAGAACTCGCCGACGAGGAACGGGGCTTGAGCGGGCCTCACTAGCCGTTGGGTGAGCGGGACCGATCCCGGATCTTCGGCGGCGGTTCAACGCGGTGATGTGGCGGGTTTCGCACCGGCAGCCCGTGGCGGGACCTGCCGCCCGCGTACGGGCCCTGGTCCACCGCCTACGACCGGTTCCGCGCCTGGGCGCTGGCTAGTGTCCGAGCGGCCGATGCAAGCGATGATCGCCGAGGCCGGGGCTCGCGGGCAGGCCGACCTCGACCTGGTCAGCGTGGACTCCACCACCGCTTGTGCGCACCACCATGTCGCCGGGATGGTCCTAGACGGGAGTTGGCCGCAACGCTCCAAGAAGCCAGCGAACGGGAAAAGGGCTGCACCAAAAAGGGCAAAACGCCCGCAACGGCGCCCTGGCAATGATGAGGACGGCCGACGACGGCTATGCCGCCGGCACCGGTTCCGGTTCCGGCTGACCGCGGCCGGGCTGGGCCGCTCGCGAGGCGGGCTGAACAGCAGGATGCATCTTGCGGCCGACCGTCGGTGCCGTCCGCCGGCGTTCGTCCTGACCCCGGGCCAGACCGGAGACAGCCCGCAGTTCCGCGCCGTGCTGGAGCGCATCAGGATCCCCCGGCCCATCGGCCGTTCGCCCGCCAGGCCGTCAACCGCAGGAAGCGAGGCCTCGCGGCGGCCGGCCGATCGGTCATGATGCCGCGCTCTACAAACAGCGCAATACGGCGGAAGGTGCATCAACCGGATGAAGGAGTGGCGTGGCCTGGCCTTCCGGTTCGACAACACACCCGGCAGCTACCTGGTCGGCCTGCACCTACGCGGAGCCGTCTTATGGATCCGCAGCCTCCGACCGGCCTGAAGATCCGAACCTCGTACAGGCTCCAGCAGAGGCATCGTGATCTAAGCGCCGATGGACGGGCCGACGCACGCGACCCGCCTTGGATGGCGATCGCAACGCATTGAGGTTCCGTCATGATGGCCGGGCACGGCCGCTGTCTAGTCTGATCGCGCGCCACTGGACGCGAGGGGCCAATGATGACCTGCTCGTGCTCCTATCTCCTGCACGTGTGGCGGCGCTCAAGCGTCGTGCACGCCCGGAGAGAGTTGCTCAGGGAGGCGGTGGAGGGTCTGAGCGGGGCAGGTGTGTGGCACGGGGGGTTTGTGATCTACATTAACGATGGACCCCCTCTGTGCGGGCCTGTAGTGCCCTCTGGGGCGCACGAACCCTCTCGCCGGTATTCCCTATCCAGGGAGGCCGCGTTCGAGCCGCAGGCGCGTTTATGCAGATCAAACCGCGTTACTGGTGAGTAAGTTGGGGTGTACCTGTTGCCAGTGGGACCTCAGTGGCAACAACCGCCGAGAATGGGCGACGGAGGGCCGTTCTAGGCGGCCACAGCAAGCGGCTGCGACGCGTTTCCGTTGTCGGTTGCCGCTTCTTCTGTTGTACGTACGAAGCAAAAACCGCCATTGACCTGCTGTTTCACAATTGCACTTGCAGCAACACACACATCAACACACACATCAACGCCTGATCCATTGGGGCGAAGGGCTGAAGATCTCTCGCTACATCCCCGACCGAGAGTTTCGCTGCAGTGCACAAGCATGCTGTCCGAGATCAAGGACTGAGGCTGCGACCTGCCCGGTCCTCGACGGACGTAACCGTCCCCAAGCCTAGGCAACTACTGAACACAGAGGCAGCCTCGACTGCGGCCAAACCCTCACGTGCGGACCATGAACCTTCAGAGACGGTCCTCCTGGACTCTGCACCTCGCCGATGGAAGCTTCGTAGGACCGGCCCGCCACTTCGCTTACCCAACCCACTGGCGATGAACGTCGCGCAAGAATCACGCCCTTGGGGTGAGAGGCCACAACCGCGTACTGGGCCGGGTAACAGCGCGTGTCTTCTTCTCAAGAGGCAGTCGCCATGGTTAAGATCAACCACGTGATACCGCTAAGCAAACTTGGGAGTCCCCTGTGACATCAATGGTTCACTCCCCCACGCCCGGGAACACAGACGAGCCGACTGCCGGACAGATCACCGAGGTAGAGCAGGTCATCTCGGAATGGATGCGCCGAGGCGTCACGACAATGAAGAACGTCGTCGCCATGATGATGCGAAAGGGAGGGGCGGGCAAGACCACGAAGACCCTCCTCATCGCCGACGCGCTCTCCCGCTTCGGGCTCAACGTGCTCGTCATCGACATGGACCCGCAAGGAAACGCTTCCCTTGGCTTCGGCCGACCGGTCAGGATGGTCGCCGTCGAGGCGCGCATCGGAAAGGCCAAGCTGGAAGAGCCGGATGTCCTTACCGTGATCGAGGTGATCAACTCTGGTGAGGCGGGTGTCGCCGACGAGGCGATCATCATCGTGGACACGCCGGGCTGGACCTACGACGTGGACATGCCGTTCCACCGCGGAGGCCCCTTGCGCCCCGGCAAGGTCGGCACAATCGGGCTCATTCCGGCGTACGAGGCGCTGGAGGACCTGCCCGGTTCCTGGAAGCCTGCCGACTTCGAGCGACTCGCGCACACACTGCTGCTGCCGGCAGAGCCGGGCGGCGCCTCGCCGAACCACCGCTGGGACGTTGTGCTCATCGACACGGCCATCAACCAGCGCCTCGGCGTCCAAGCGGCCAAAGCCGCGTACTACGCACTGTTCGTAACGAACGCCGAAAAGTTCGGCGTCGACGCCATTCCCAAGACCATGCGTCTGATAAAGGATGTGCGCGAGAACTACTATCACGACAGTATCGACGTCATGGGGCTGGTCTGGAACGCCTACGTGCCACGCCAGAACACCGCTCGGGCGCTCACCTCCGACGCCATGCAGTATCACAGGGGCGGCCTGGAGCACTGGGAGGCACCGATCTGGCCGTACGAGATCCCCAAGACCACTGTCATCAGCGACTCGCACGACATGGCGGCTCCCGTGTCGGCGTTCCTCACCACATCAGAGAGACGAGAAATGGCCGCCCGAGTCTGCCAGGTGGCCGAAGCGACGACGCTACGGATGCTCGACGAGCTCGGTCACCCGCTGGCGGGCGAACTGCGTACTGCCTGGCACCAGGCGTGGCCGCAGAAGGAACAGACCGACGTGATGAAGGAGATGGCGTAGTGGCGGGAGGCAAGCGGACAGGACGGCTGCAACGTCAGCCTGTCGCGGGTTTCGGACATCTGCAGCCGACTCCGAAGGAGCAGACGCCGGAGGAGTCAGCTGTCGCGGTGACCGAAGCGCCGGCCGATCCGGTCCGCATAGAACCGGGCGGTGCGGTCAGCACCGCACTCGGAGAGCGATCCGCTGTTGTCGCACCCGATCAGCCGGTTGAACCTACCAAGGCCGCACCAGCACCCGAGAGGCCCGTCGTTGCAAGGGTGCAGACGGCTACGCAAGAACCGGTTCAGGTGCCTGAACCGGAAGTAGCCGAACCCACCGAGGCGGGCCAGAACTCGCCTGCGAATAAGACGTCGGCCCCCACTGGCAGGCCGGACGAGGCGCGGCAAGTCCAGGCGCCTGAACCGCGATCAGCTACGCGCGTCGACCACAGTTCCCCGCTGATCGACAAACCGGCGGAGTCGACGCAGAAGGCCGGTAAGAGTCAGGCCAGAGCTGGCCGCGAGGAACAACCTGGTGATGGGCCCATCACGGGGACCGTGGCGGCGCCGAGACGCCGGACGTCCCCAGCTCGTACGTCCTCCGGCTACTTCCAGCCGCGACCTGCTGAACTCCCCGCTCCGATCAGGGAAACGCTCGCGTCCCTACCACGTAACTATCTGAGCCTCTATCAAAGCTTCAGCGATGCCATCAATCCCGCTGTTGGCAACACTGGGCGAAATGTGCGCCTGAACGCCAACCTCGCCTCCCGGCTGACTAGGCAATCGGTGACCGACAAAAGACGGCTAGCCGCCGGGACCCGCCGGCCCGCTCTTGCCGTTAGCCACTACATTGACGCTGCTCTGCGGCAGGCGCGTCAGGAACCCCTTGATGTGCTCGTCGAGATGGGGCAAAGCTTTAGGATTCGCACCCTCCATGAGGACCTCCCACGACCCAACACCTACTCACTCACCGCAGAGGTGGGCCAGTGGATCGACAACCTCAAGGACGACCTGAGCATGGTGGATGCCTACAGAGGCATGCTCGGACACATTCTCAACGCGTGCGTCGAGGCGTTCCTCGACGGCTTGGAACATGAGACCACGAATTCAGCCTGACCCGCGTGTGTCTTCCACCACCAGGATGTTGCGATGCGCGCGACTTCAACGCCTTGGAGACTCGGAGCGGAGTCACAAAGCGAACTCGTCTCGGGCGCCTGGAGGGGATTCTTGCTCGATGACAAGGACCGAGTCTTGCCCATCTCGAAGTCCATCGCACTCCCCGGACTGAGGTCTTGCGACCACTAGAAGAGAGGATCCGTCGATGGGCCGGGGCACTGCATGCGGAAGTCGAGCGGGGCAGCAGGCCCGAAGGCGTGGGACCAGCAGACGGATGACCCTGCTGCCCCCGGGTGTACCTCATGGCGGCACGGCCGAGCAGCGGGACACTCCGAGCCATGCGGCGCGACGCCGGAGGGACAGTGACGCTCCCACGGCCTGGCCACCGGCGGGTGGCTCCGTACCTGGGGTGCCTCATCGAGACCTCCTCCTTCGAGCGGCCATCAGCCGACCGCGGCCATCGGCGCCCGGCGCGCGCGACGCTGGGCCGCCGCGAACTTCGGGCTTGTTGCCATCAGCAGGGCGCGCGCCCGCGCGGCGGGTCCGTCCGGACCGCCCGCGTCGACGCGGGCGACTGCCGGTGCGTCAACCCGTCGTGGCCGGTGTCTCGGTTCGGTGACTCGGGGACGGGCGTACGCGGGGCTGGTTGCGTTTTCCGTGGTGGTGCCATGGGGGAGTACGGGAGAAGTCCGCTCCAGCCGTCGCTGATTGACCTCCGCGCCGATCTCCGCGCAGGCGCCGCAGGGGTGCCCGGAAGGCAACAGATGATCTTCACAGTCCGCCCTCGGGCACGCGTATCCGCGCCTAACGATGGTCAGCGCGGTTGCCTCCGGGCGGCGCGGCGACACACCGTACCAGGGCAGCAGGCGGCGGCGGATGCGTGCTGTCATCTGCGCGATCGTACGTCCCTTGGAGATCTCTGCCTCGATCGCGGCGAGCACACGTTCACGGTCGCGCTCCGTCATGCGGGCCAGCCATTCCGTCGGCAGCGCCGTCATCGCGCTGAGCGCGCCCAGCACCCGAATCGGGGGTGGGCCTGCATCGGGGGAGTGGTGGATTCGCCTCTCGCGCGGCAGCGCGCCGCCGGGCGCGTTCTTACGGTGCGGTACGTCGCCTGCGGCGAGAGGGGGATCATCTTGCTTCTCTCCTCGTGTTTGATCGTCGTGCTTCTGGGTCCGATCAGCAGCCTTGATCGTTTCCGGTGAGCCGTCTTGATCATTTCTAGTCAGGAGGCCTGGTCCGATCTTGTCCGCCTCCGGCAGGTGCGGGCTGTCGTGGGTGAAGTAGCGGAGCCGGCGGCCTTCTGGGCGGCAGCTGATCCAGCCATCGTTGGCGAGGGTTCGCAGCAGGTTCTTGGTGGCGCTGATGGACACCTCCAGGTCCTGGGCGAGCTGAGCCTGGCTTCTCAGCCGCCCGGCGTCCTCGTCGCGGCGCAGGAAGCAGTACAGCTGCAGCAGCAGGGAACGGTTTCGCCGGGCGGTCCACACTCCGTCCACCTGACGGCAGCCGACCGCTGCGGCGGCGCGGTAGGAGATGCGGGCCCAGGCGACCTGCGGGGGGAGTGGCGCGAGCCAGCGGGCCCGTCCCCTGGTGACGATCCACGAGCCAGCGGCGGCCAGCGCGGCGTACACGCTCGACGCTGACAACCCGCTCTGGTCGGCGAGGAAGGCAATGGACGCCGTGCAGCCGGAGGCGCGCTGGGAGAGGGCGGCGATCTGGGCCACGATCGGCCACGCAGCTCCGCGTGGCAGTGCAAGCGGGATCTTGACCGAGCCCGAGGGCAGGTTATCCAGGGGGATGCGGGACAAGGTCATGTCGCCCTCGCCGTGCAGTCGCGCGTCAGACGGATTCGCCCGGTGCCGACCGTCGGGGGCTGCCCGCGATCGAGGAGGGAACGGACCTCGGACCGGGAACCGGGCGCGATGGTCTGCGGGCGCCCGGCTCGGCATCGCGACGGGTGTCCCGCCGTTCGGTGGAGAAGCAGGATCGAGGGTGGTTGCGAGGTTTGTTCGCTTTTTGGGTACACAAAGTACAGCGCATGGCTGATCATGGATGCTCCGTGCGTTTTGCGGTGCACTGAACAGGGCTGCTGGCGGTCGGTGTGTGGGCCGGCAGGCTGCTGAGTGCGTTATGGGAACTGTGTGGTGGGCCCGGCTGGTCGCATCCGGGTCTGCTGCATCAGGTCAGAGGCGTCTCCTGCAGGGGGCGGAGGCACGGGCGGGCCGATGCGGACTTGTTGACATGAGCCCGCCCGTGACTGGCCCGCGCTCGGACAGGTCAGGCGAGAGCCGTCCTGCGCCGCAGCGGCCGTACTTCGCCTTCGCCGGTGTCGTTGTGGTTCGTGCGGCTTTCGGGCACGACAACAAGGACGCATGGCTGGTCATGGATGCTCCGTGCGTTTCGGGGTGCACTAAACAAGGCTGCTGGCGGTCGGTGTGTGGGCCGACAGGCTGCTGAGTGCGTTATGGGAACTATGTGGTGGGCCCGGCTGCTCACGTCCGGGCTGTTGAGGTCAGTTCAGAGGCGCCTCCGCACGCGAAGAGGAGGCGGCGTCTGGGGCCGGTCGGCCCCCGACGAGCTTGACGGACGCTCTTCGGCGCGAACTGCCTTCGCCGGCGCGGGGGATGCGCTGGCAAGAATGGAGCAGGTGCCCTTGGCGGAGTGGATCCGTGCCATCGCGGTACGGATGCGTCCGCGGGATGCGCCCAGCCAGGACCGGCGCGCACTGCACGGCACGAGCCACCTTGCACGCGGAACTGCGAAGCTCCGGCACGCAAGGCTGCGCTGTCCGGCCTAGGCAGGAGCGACTCGCGACACAACACCCAGTGCGCCCGAATTGCGCACTTTGAGTGTGTGGCGTCCTGTCTATCCGCCGGGACGGGGATCTGACCAGTGTGGCGATCGGCCGCCCGGATGTGACGTTATGCGTACTGGCACTGGCAGAAACGCCAAAATGCGACACGCCGCACGATGGCATAACTGGCAGAGCCGGGAGTCCATCGTCTATGGTGGTCTCCAGACCTTAGGGACCGGCCTAGGCACGCGAGAGCTCGCCAGCCGACACGCGCCGGGCCGGGTTTTAGAGGGTCCTCGCGCCGCAACCGCCAAGTAGTTGCGCGAGGGCCCGCTTCATTTTTGCGGGGCTTTCGTCATGCGTCGCCCTGGGAACGATGCTCATACCATGGAGGTCCTCCTTCTCCGGACCGCTCGAGCGCCTAGGCTGCTTCGAAGGCCCTGCGGGCCAGCACAGGCGGGATGTTCAAGTCCAGCGTCACCTGGAGCGGCTCAGCGCCGGAGGTGGTCATCCTGGTGGCCGCCTCCAGAAGGGCATCCACCACGGACACCGCCGCCGCGGCGGCTTCCGGATGGGTCGCCGGGTCCGGATGCAACGCGGCCAGGAGGTCGACCAGATACGGATTGAGGTTCCGGTAGTTGCGCTGGCGCGCACCCCTCTCGATGCGCACGCGAAGCTCGGGCCCTGGGCGGACGTTGGTCGGCCGCGGTTCCTGGTCGCTGGTCGTGCGCATGTCACACGCGGCGTGCACCAGAGCACGAACCAGCGTGGTCGCCGACTCTGCGGCCTCCGCATACCGATTCGAGTCAGGATGCAGTGCAGCCAGGAGGTCAACTATGTAGCGGCTGGTCTTCCTCGTACCGTAGCCCCTGGTGAGCGCACCATCCTCCAGCCGCGCACGCAGGCCTGGGTCAGGGCGGATCATCGTTTGCTTCCGCTCTCCCAGATATGCCTGAGGCATCCCACACCCCTTTCATCAACCGTGATCGCAGTTCTACCGGAAACTGTTTCAGTTGGCGAGCACCTTGGGCCTTAAACGCGGCGTGTCGTGGGAACTGATTCCGATCGATGATCGGGGATGGTTCATGGACCGTCGGTGGTGCCAAGGCCTGGAGCCTGAAACTGAACGCCGGGCAGGGTTACGCGCACGTCGCGCCAGATGCGCGGACCCACAGACGAGCAAGGCGTGCGCAGATGCGAGGTGGTTGCACGCCCGCTCGCTCTTGGGCGGGGGTTCGTGCGAGAAACGAGGCTGCCTGAGGGCAGGTAGCGATCCCGCTGGCGAGCACAATGAGAACGTAGTCGACTGTGGCCGTTCAGCCGATGGTATTGACCCGTGCCAGCCGATTCCAGAGTCGAAGTGGTCCCGGTGGCACCGAGTGTAGGGCTCCCTGCAGAAGACGGGAGCGTGCTGCGCAGAGTCGAGCCGACAGGGGCAGGACTTCAGCGTCTTGAAGAGCGCTTCGACGTGCTGCTTGTCATGGAAGATCCGGTACCGAGAGTGGAACGTGGCCACGCCCAATGAGGAGTTCGGCGAGGGCGTTGGACGCCCTTCAGCTGCCGCGATCGGCATGGACCGTGAGCTGCTCCTTCGTCGCTACCCGCGCTGGCGCGGTCTGGCCGATGAGGCGCCTGGCCTTGGAGTCAGACTCTCCAGAAAGGCGGCGTTAGAGGTGATCACGTGATCACTCATGGTGTAGGCCGGCATCAGGTCAGTGGTGACGTTGATTCGTCGCCTCGTCGCGGGTCCGATCACCCGCCTATTCTGTGCGGGCCTGGGAACATGAGGGTCATCGGATCGGCGAGCGGCGGCCCGGAGAATGGCGGATATCTCATCGATGCGGGGTGAAGATCCGTTCAACCCGTGGGGCGAAGATGCGATGCAACACCGGCTCCTGTGGCTCGCTCTCCTTGTACCGCAGGCCGATGCGGGCGGCCCGGCTCTCCAGAGAGTCGATCCGGTCGCGTGCACTTCGATCAGCTCTCGTTCGCCTGCTTCCGTCCCGGTGGGCCGTGTCCAGAAGTTTGCGCGCAAGCGCTCGTAGGACCCGCCGTACAGGTCTCGCAGCGATTGGGCTCCAAGGGTCAGCTCGATCCGGCAGCCGAGCTGGAACAGCGCGTCTCCCGCGTTGGTACCGAGCGAGCCGAGCAGGGTCCGGCAGTACGCAGGAGTGGTGGCGGCCGGGGGCCGGCGAGTTCAGGAACCGGCAGCCATCGCAGGCGCTCGGCCATCGGCGCCGTGGCCGCGGACGATTCACGATGTTGTGTCTGCGCTCCGGTACGGCGACAGGCATGTTCTCCCTGGCGGGCTGACAGAGCGTCGGCTCACCACAGCTCGGTCATCCGGTGGCACGCCTCGGCCACGACCACCGGGTGTACACCTTCAACAGCTGGTAGAGGGTCGTGGAGACTCGATCGTGGTGAGCTGCACGGATACGACAGTGACACAGCCCGAGTTCGACCTCCTGATGCCACGGGTGCGCACGCCGCTCGATCTCCTCGGGGCTCATCCACTCCAGGGGAAGCCGCCGAGTTCGGCCTCGGCATGGGCTGATCGACCAGCACGATCAAAGGCAGGACGCGCCGTCGCGCGTGCTCCCCCTGGCCGTTGCCATCCGGCAGGTGACGTTGAGCGTGGAAGCAGCGGATCGGGGGCGGTACGCGTTCTTAGGTCATGAACAGTGAGACAGCCGCCCGCGCGCCCGCGCCGCCGGACGGCGAAACGGTTCTGGCGGACTTGTACCGCGAGCACTGGCTCGCCCTGGTGCGCCTGGCCGTGCTTCTCGTCGGCGACCGGGAGGCCGCCGAGGACGTCGTCCAGGACGTCTTCTCCAGGCTGCATGGCAAAGCCTCCGGCGTGCTGACCCTGTCGTACGTGCGCGTCAGCGTGCTGAACGCCTCCCGCTCGGTCCTGCGGCGGCGCGGCGTGGCAGCCACCAAGGCGGCGTCCCCCGGACGTGCGAACGAGTCTGTCGACTCCCCGGAGACGGCCGCACTGCTCGGGGAGTCGCGGCAGGAGATGCTGACCGCGCTGAGCCGGCTGCCCAGGCGCCAGCGCGAGGTGCTCGTCCTGCGCTACTACCTCGACCTGTCCGACGCCGATATCGCGCGGGCGACGCGGATCAGGCAGAGCACCGTACGGTCCACCGCAGCCAGGGCCCTGGACCGACTCGAACGCGAGCTGGGAGGCAAGGCATGACCGGCATCGAGGACCGGCTCAGGGACGCGCTGGCCGCCGGCGCCGGGATCGTACGTGACGACGGGCGGACGCGCGCCCTGCCTCTGCCACGCCCGCGTTCACGGGCCGCCCGCTGGTGGGCGCCCTCAGCGGTTGCGGCCGCCATCGCGGTCGTGATGGCGATCACCTTCGTGCTCACCCGCTCAGTCGCTCCACCGGCCCCGGCCGTACGTCCCACGCCCAGCGTCAGCCCCTTCGCGTCGCCGGTGGAGCAGGTGTGGCCGAACGCAGTCCACGAGATCCCCGGCACGGTACCGGGAGGCCAGGCGTTCGTTCCTCAGTTGTTCGCCTCCAGCCGGGTCGTGGTGGGACACGGGATCGATAGGAAGCGGCTCGACAGCGTCTGGTCGTACGACATAGGCAGTCGCAGATTCACCAATATCGTGCCACCGAACGGGTTCACGGGCCTTTCCCTGGCCTTCGGCGACGGCTATCTCGCCTGGTGGGCCGTCGGCAACCGCAAGGCGGAGATCTGGGTCGTACCCGTCACTGGCGGAGTCCCGAGGCGCCTCGCCTCGGTTGACGGCAGGATGAGCAGCTACCATGAAGCCGTCGGAGCCGGCGGCCTGGCCATCGCGGATGACGCCGTGGTGTGGTCTCCGGGGGACGGCGGCGTCTACCGGCTCCCGCTGAAGGGCGGCAAGCCGACTCTGATGAGCGGCACGAGGGGCCTCTACCTGGTCGAGTGGCCCTGGGCGGGCTCGCCGCGCGATGCCCGCTTGAACGGTCCTCCCATCCCTCGCCCGATGGAGCGCTTGAAGAACGTGCTCACCGGAGAGATCAGGGACGCCACCGCCCCCGCAGGCCGCACGTCATGGGACGAGTGCGGGGTGACGTGGTGCCTCAGGGGTATGGAGGCGTGGCGGCGGGACGGCACCGACTTTCGCGTCCTACCTGGCCATGGGCGAAGCAGAAGCAACCTTTACGCGGGCCGTTACGTTCTGCTTCGCCAACACGACCGGTCGGGCAAACTGGCCACCGCCGTGCACGACCTCGCCACCGGAAGCACCGGCCTGCTGTTCCGAAAGCCGGAGCATCGCGGCCACAAGTCCACGTCGACCCTCGAGACGAAGAACGGAATGATCCAATATCAGACGGGGCGCGGCACGCACTACCTAGTGAACCTCGTGCGGTGATGGTAGGCCCCAGCGGCGTCCCCGACCCGAGTTCGGACAAATCCGAGGGCGATGACCTCCCGGCGCCATTACCTCTCGGACCTGTCTGATACCCGCTGGGCGTATTGAAGTCGTCCCTGAGCGCCTAGCGAGCCGCACGCTCCTGACATGGTCAGCGACCAGCTGGATGTGATCGCCGACATGCTCGGCCGTTAGTTCCCCAAGGTCGAGACCGTGCTGCATGAGGCTGCCGACGACATCCTGGCCTTCGCCGCGTTCCCGCCCGCGCACTGGAAGAAGATCTGGTCGACCAACCGCTGGAGCGGCTGAACAAGGAGGTCAAACGCCGCACCGACGTCGTCGGCGTCTTTCGCCATCCTGACGCCCTGCTGCGCCTGGCCGGCGCCGTCGTGGTCTAAGACCGTGACTCATTTGGGGATTGATCGTTAGTTCATTCGTGGATGCGTTCCTTCAACGGCTGGTGCCTGACGAGTTGTGGGAGTTGTTCCTGCGGGTGGTGCCGCCGGCGCCGACGCGGCCGCAGGGTGGCGGACGGCGGCGGGTCGACGATCGAGTGATCCTGGCGGCGATCGTGTACGTGGCGACCACGGGATGCGCCTGGCGGCAGTTGCCGCCGGTGTTCGGCGCGTCCTGGCAGACGGTGCATCGGCGCTTCACCGAGTGGAGCGCTGCGCGCGTGTGGGCCAAGCTGTACCGGGTCCTGCTGGACGAGCTCGGCGCGCGAGGAGAGCTGGACTGGTCGCGGTGCGCGATCGACTCCGTGAGCGTCCGGGCGATGAAAGGGGGGACCTGACAGGCCCGAATCGGCTCGATCGCGGCAAGAAAGGGTCGAAGATCCACCTCATCACCGAACGAACGGGTCTGCCCATCGCTGTCGCGATCAGCGCCGCCAACCTCCACGACAGTGTCGCGCTGGAACCGCTGGTGCGCAGCATCCCGCCCATTCGCTCCCGCCGCGGACCACGACGCCGCCGGCCGGGCAGGCTCCACGGCGACAAGGGCTACGACTATCCCCGCCTGCGGGCCTTCCTGCGCGGCCGGGGCATCGTCCCGCGTATCGCCCGTCGCGGGATCGAATCCAGCCAGCGGCTGGGACGCCACCGCTGGGTCGTGGAAAGGACGGTCTCGTGGCTGGCCGGCTGCCGCCGGTTACACCGGCGCTACGAACGCCGGGCCGACCACTTCGCATCCTTCGTCGCTATCGCTGCAGCCCTCATCTGCTACCGCCGACTCACCAATTGAGTCACTGTCTAAGCCCACGACAAATGGCAGATCGACCGCCGCTACCTGCTCGAAAGCTCCATGGCCCTCATCACGGTCCCCAGCGCCGGCCAGGAGCAGGTAGCGCACACCGAACCCACGACGGCATGGTCAACCCAGCAGAGCCCCACGGAGAGCCGAACTACAGCACTCCGCGGGACATGACCCCTCCTCTCACGCCGCCGTACCCTGTGGGACCGGGGAAGCGGAACGTCGAGCAAGCGTCATCTACAAGGGCAGCGGCGCAAGGCGCTCCCCGCCCAGCCCCGATCCAGACAGCGACCCCGCTTCCCAACATCGTGCGGAGCCGCAGTTGGCTTCACCAGCTTGGCGGGTGCGATGCGCTTACCGAGCACGGCGGCCACGGACGTCCAGAGGCCCATCAACTGAGGGACATTGAGGATGTACAGGTAGCCCCGTAAGTGCTGCCCCGCTCGAAGACCGGCTTGCCGCCGCCCAAGCCCTTGACCGACAGGCCCCGCAGCACCATGGGCTCACGCCGAATTCGCTCCCCGGCCGTGATCCGCTCCTTCTTCCTCGTCAGTGCGCCGTCCAGCGGATGCAGCGGCTCCGTGCATGACCGCGCGGCCACGCGAAGGGACTCGCCACCCTGCCAAGAGAACCCCTGAGAGCTGGAAGTTTGCGCTTGTCCACACGTCGGCGTCGGATACGTGTGGTGTCCCACGGTTTCGATCAGCAGGAACGGCAGGCACAGCCTTGACGGAGAGCCGCAGCCATAACCGCCATGATCCGCGAATTTTGGGCAGCCGCTCGCGTTGCCGTCATGAGCGCCCCATTTCGGCTGTTCAACGACAGTGCGCTCGGACGGAGGAGGTCCTGGCCCTGGATGTCGCGCACTTCGACTTGCACAGGGGCGGCATCAACAGATCGCCGCCCGGAGCCGCTCGGCCCAAGGAGCCAACTGGCATCGGGGGCACACGTGCGCGGCAAGATCAAGAAGTGCCTTGACTAGTGATTCAACACTTTCGCGGTCGACTTCGTCTAGGAAGTGGCAGACCGAGGAAAGGTGTAAGTGCCTCCGCCGGGGACCGTCACGTCGAAGGAGACGGTGGCCGAGGCACCGATGCACGCGTCATCCGCGAAGGCAGCCATCAGGGGGAAGGACCCGTCGACGGCGTCGGCCTTCGCCCACGTCTCCAACTGCTCGACGATCGCTGGTGCGCAGCGGAGGTCACGGCTTCGGCCCGCCGTACCAGGCGGCATCGGCAGGCTCCCCGCTCGGCAGCCCATTGCCGAAGGACAGGACTTGGTAGTAGGTGTGCCTTTCGTCCCACCGTGGCGGGCGGACCCTGAGTGACCATGGCGGATATTGAATCCACGATCATCGTCTGGACATCGCACGGGGGACTGGCCGCAGTGCTGGAGAGGTGCGCCTGGAGCTGGGCGAGGGCGGAGGACAGGTCTGCCTCTCGGCGCGGAAGAGCACGACCTTGTCGGCGAGTTCGCCCCACTGGTAGAGCAGCTCCACGAAGGCGGCCCCGGCCGTCGCTGCCCACATCGACGGCCTGCTTGATCGCCGCCTCCCTTGGTGCCGCCCATCCCGCTGGTACAGTCCCAGAGGACGGGCGCCTCCCGGTTATTGACGTGGAGATCGATCCCGAAGCCCAGGTGCGCGGGCCCCTCGTCAAAGTTCAGCCCGCGGACCGCCACCGCACTGTCGCCCGGCTCCCAGCCCATCCCGTGCCTGACGCGTGCCAGAGCCTGCCATCGGTGATGCGCCGGGTCCATGATCACACCGGTTCCGGCAGGATCTGACCCTTGCGTGCGGCTGCGGCCCGCATGGTCGCGGCGGTGCGCGGACACGTGGCCAGGAGCAGGGCCCGGGCACGCGCGGCCGGCCCGTCCGGGCCATCGGCGTCGACCCGGTTCGCCTTCTGCACATGGCGTCGTTGAAGATCTACGCGCGGCCGCCGGTCGGGGGGAGTGACGCACGGGTCGGTCACTGTTCGCCTGGCCCCTGTGGCGGTGCGCTCACCTGCGTCGAGTCCTTCACGCCGATGCCGGTTCGCCTGTGCGCCGATCTCCTGGCAGGCCGAGCATGGATGTCCCGACGGCAGCAGATGGTCCTCGCACTCAGGTCGCGGACAGCGATAGCCGCGCTCGACGACGGTCAGCGCAGCAGCGACCGCGCGGCGTGGCAGGACGCCGTACCACGCCGTCAGCCGCCGTCGAACGCGGGCGCTCATCTGTTCCGCCGTACGCCCTCGCCTCATTTCCCTGTACACGGCCGCCTCCACACGTTCACGGTCCTGATCGCTCATGCGCAGCTGCCAAGACAGGGGGATGGCGGTCATGACGCTCAGCGCGCCTCCTCGAGGCGGCGACACCGGCCGGGAGATGTTGCTGGTCTGCCTCTCGCGCGGCAGCGCGGACGCAGCGTCGTCGCTACGGTGCTGTACTTCGCCTACGGCGAGAGGAGAACAATCACGCTTCTCACCTCCTGCTTGGTCATCGCGCTTCTGTACAGGATCAGTTTCCGAGATCGATTCGACTGGCTTTCCTAGATCATTTCGGCTCAGGTTCCGAGGTCGCTTCACCGCCGGATCCTGCCCGGCCAGATCGACCGGCTCGGCAGGTGCGTCCTTTCCAGAAGCCAGGTTCGCTTGGACGACATGCAGTGGGGCATCATGCGTCCGGTATGCGATCATGCGGCCGGCACGGTGGCCGGAGATCCACCCGTCGCCTTCGAGGACAGCCAGCATGGCCCGCACCGTCCGGTCGGTCACCTGGCAGTCCGCCGCCAGCTCGGACTGACTGCGGACCCTGCCCACGGCCTCATCACGGCGTAGCCGGCAGTAGAGCTGCAAAAGCGCTGATCGGTTCCGCCGGGGTGTCCATTGGCCATCAACGGAGTAACAGCCGACACCTGCCGCGGCACGATAGGAGATGCGCGCCCATGCCCCGTCGTCCGGGATCGGCGCGAGGTACCGGCGGGTGATCCTGGCGCTGGCGTCAGTGATGATCCACTCGTCGGCGGCCTTCAGCGCCTCGTAGATCGTCGAAGGGTGCATGCCGAGCCGGTCGGCCAGGAACGTGATGCTCGCCGTGCAGCCGGCCCGTCGTTGTGACAGCGCGGCGATCTGCGCCACGACGGGCCAGACGGCGCCGTGCGGCAGGTTGAGCGGGATCTTGACCGTGCCGTCGGGAAGTTCGTCGAGCGGCCGGCACACGGCGGGGGAGGAGCCGGTCATCCTGCCACCCGGCCGTGATCGTGCCTCGACCGGGCGCTGGTCAGATCGACAACGATGATGGCTCCATCGAGTGTATTCGTCGCTCGCCTGAGTGTTCCTGGTTTTGGGCGCGCTGAAGAGAGCGCATGGCTCATGGTGTGCTCCGCTGCGTTTTCGGGTGCACCAAACACAGGTGCTGGCGTGACGCTTGGAGCGGTGGCCGGCACCTTGGGTGCGCTATGGCGTTAGGTGGGCCCGGGTACATCGCCTCCGGGCGGCGGCAGAAGGCTTAGGCCGGGGGCGCCTCCCGGATCGCTTGCAGCGGATGCGCCGATCGCGGTGGGGCGATGGCGAGCTTGTGCAACCGCGCGGCCGGCAAGCGGAGCGGCGCGGACGGCTCCGCCGGATTCAGCCCCCGCACGGTCATCTTGCGGCGGGAAGAGCGCTGGACGCGAGCCTGCCTGTCGAAGGCGGCGAACCCGGGTGCCACCGGCCCGCAGATGCCACTCCGCCATGCGGAACGGGCGTGCCAGGCCCAGGCGAGGTGCGCATGGGTGACTGGGCACGGTGGCGCGACCGCCCGCACGGGTCGGCGAGTGTCCGGTTTAGGGCATGCCCAAGCGGAAAAGATCATGTTGGACGGCGACACGCCGAACACGCCGATTGCGTGCACGACTTGGCCGACCCGGGGATCCTCGTCTATCTTGGTCTCCGAGACTTCTGGACACCGGCCAGGCACGCGAAAGCCGAAGCCGACACGAGCCGGGCCGGTCGTCTGTTTGTAGAGAGGGCTCTCGCGCAAGGTTTTCCAGGCCAGTTAGCGCGAGGGCTCTCTGCATTTGTGCAGGTGCGCCGATGCGGGCGCGGCTTACGTCGGTGTCTTAAAGCCTCCTCTCGCCGGAGTACCGGCGAATCTAAGCGGCGGTCCGCCGAGGACGTTCGGCGTCGTACGCGTCCAGCAACGCCTGCTGCTGGTAAGCGGATCGCACCGTCGCTACCGACGTGTCGACGCCGCCGCCCAGCAAGACGCTGACGAGTGAGTGAGCGGCCTCGGGCGTCAGCCCCTGGCTGCCGTGAGCCTTGTCGCTGTGACCGTCTTCTCGCTGCTCGGGATGCAAAGCGCTCATCAAAGTCACGAGGTAGGCCGTCATACGGGAAAAGCCGTAGGACTTGTACGCGGATTTGATGCGGGGCTTCACACCCATCGGAGTACGGAACGTGAACACGTGCCTGCCGCTGGACCCTGGCACCCGTGCCGATCCCAGCAGCATCGGAATCGCCGACTCGACGGACGCGGCGAGATCTGGATCCTTGCGCTGCTCCGGATGCAAGGCACTGATGAGGTCGGCCAGATAGACGCCGGACTGAGTGTAGCCATGGCGCTTCCCAGCATCCTCGATGCGCCCCCTCAGCTCGGACGGCACCGCGAACGTCGACGTATCCCGTTGTCCCTTGCTGAGCTGTGCCATCGCCATCCCCTCCCATCACGGATGATCGAGACCGTAGCGCACAAACAATCAGATTGCGAGGAGCCGCGCAGGCGATTCGTATGGTTGCTCGCAGTCCCATGGGATCAGCACTCCGTCACTCGAAGTCACGTATTTGATCGCGGCAGCCAAGGAAGCAGCCTCACCGGCCCGGACGGCTGTACCTCTGATGACACATGCGGGGCAAGCCAGCACGTCGAGCGTCATCCCCGGTTCGGCCAGGATGTCGAGCCCCATGCAGCCGATCGGCGGCTGGAGCCTTGCGTGGCCATGGTTGTGTGCCAGGTCCTCGGCAGCGCCGAGATGGGCGAGGGCAGTCGTGACCCCGCCTGTTCCGATAGACCTCCCGGGCGTCGGCACAGCGCGCTGGAAGATGCTCGCGGGGCATGGGTCATGTCAGCCCCAAGGCGCCGGCGATGCCCCTGGCGAGAATCTCGATGATGTTCGGCACATAGAAGATCACCCCGATGGCGATGGCCACAGCCACGAACTGCACGAACCGCGTGATTTCACGGGTGAACAGGAAGAACAGCGCCACCACCGAGACGGTGACCAGGAACAGCGGGCCGAAGAAGCCGCGAAGAAAGTCGGCCAGTCCCTGGGTGTTCAGCCCTGTGGGGGAAGGGGAGGGCGTGAGCAGATGCTGAGTCAGGTGCAAGGCATCCTCGACCATGCGGCCTCCGGCTGAGAAGGGCGGGCCATGGCTCCCGCGCTCGACATTCCCCTGGTCAGCAATGGGCCCAGCAGCCCGTGCCGGTGGACGTTGCTGCGTTGTCCGCCCCTCGGCAGGGGCCTGGCTGGTCTGCTCCTGCTCCGTCCTTGGTGTCACCAGGCCATGCCTTAAGGGCCGGGCAGGTGGGCCTGGATCGTCTGCAGCCGGGCCGACACCATGAGCAGCAGTGCGGTCTTCGCGTCGCTCGGTTGGATCCGGCCAGCCGCGTAGGCCGCTTCCAGGTCTTCGTACGAGGTGAAGAAGCCGTAGCCGCCGCCGGTCAGGTGCACGGGCACGGCGTCGTCGACCCACGGGAACACCGACCAGCGGAAGTACTCCAGGACGGCGTTGACGCTGCCCTGGGCCAGCGTGTGGTCGCCCGGCGGCGCGTACATCTGTTTGATCCTTCTGACGAGTTCGTGGTGGCTGTCATGGATGGTGATCCGGGTGTCTGGCGTGCTCTCCCGCAGGGGGCGGCCGGTGGTGCTGTACAGCGGCGGGGCGTAGATCGGGGTGGGCCGGCCGCTGCTCTGGTGCCCGCCGACGGAGCCGGGCAGGAGGGCCGTCTGGTCGACTACGACGGCGTCGATGCCGAGGAATCGGGGGTCGAGGACATTCATGGCGGCCGCTCTGGTATGGGGGTCGCTGCCGGCGTTCGTTCCGGTGCTGTCGTCCAAGAGCCCAGCCAGCTGAAGCTGGTAGGTGGGGGAGCGCTGGAACGCGCTGCCCCGCACGATGGTGGCGGGGAGCATGCAGATGTGCGTCAGATAGTGCTCATAGCAGTCGGCCTGCCGCTCCGTGGCGGAAGGGGCGACGCCGCCGCGCAGGGCGGCGTGCAGGTCGGCCAGGAGCACGATGTGGTCCGCTCCGGCTTCGATGAGCCATGCCTGGTGAAGGACGACCTTGTCCAGGCCCAGATGAGCCGGCGCCAGCGGAGAGACGCTCCACAGCGTATGGGGAGGCGCTCCTGGGCCACTGGAGGGCAGGCGCCGAACAAGGGTCGTATACGCGGAAGGTGAGGTAGCCGCAGCGTGGTCGGCAAGGCTGGGCTTCATGAAGCCCTCCTGCCTGTCAGAAGGATGTGCTGGCCGCGCGAAGGTAAGGCAGAGAGGCCACACGTGGACGGACCATAGCGAATCATGCCGGGCACCGTAGAGCACGGTGGTGTTGATGGGGTTGTGATCAGGTTGCTGTCACGTCATCCCTCCGGGAGGCGCCCTGTGACGCGGCGGCCAGTCACCGGCGCCGTGCAGGATGGCGAGATCAGATCCGCTTCCCCTGTACCTGAGACTTGACGGGTGAGAGCGCGGGCCGCGCGGTCCCTCAGGTGGTTCGCCGACGTTTGACCATCGTGGGGAGGTGTGCGTGGCCGCGCACGTTGGGACTGGCTGCCCAGGACGCTGAGGCCACATCCACGTCGTAGTCGGCCTCGACGGTCTTCATCAGCTCTTGCAGGACGATCGTGGCCTCCAGCCGGGCCAGCGAAGCCCCCAAGCAGAAATGCTGGCCCAGGCCGAAGGCCAGGGTTCTGCTGGTGTCCCTGGTCATGTCGTAGCGGCCGGCGTCAGGAAAGGCTCGCTCGTCGCGGTTGGCCGCGGCGATGACCAGGAGGATGCACGCATCGGCGGGGACGGTGATGCCGTGAAGCTCGACCGGGCGGGTGAGACGTCGTGCGGTGTATTGCGAGGGTCCTTCGTAGCGCAGGGTCTCCTCCACCCATGCGCCGGCGTCGATGTCGCCGGACCAGACTCGCTCGCGCTGGTCGGGGTGTTGCCAGGCGCAGCGCCAGGCGGTGCTGATCAGCTTGGTGGTGGTCTCGTTGCCGGCCACGCCGAGCAGCATCAGGGTCGCGATGACGTCGCGATCGGCCAGCCGTTCGCCGTCGACGTCGGCGTGCAGTAGGGAGGTGATCAGGTCCTCATGGGGGTGCCGACGCCGTTCGGTGAGCAGGCTGGCGTAGTAACCGGCCAACTCGGCGTTGGCCTCCTTCACCGCGGATGTGAGGTGGCCGTCAAGGTCGTCGCGCGTCATGATCTGCTGGCTCAGCCGCCGCAGCAGGGACCGGTCCTGGGGCGGGACGCCGATGAGTTCGGAGATGACGTCGACGGGGATCGCGGTGGCGAAGTCGACGAAGTCGAACGAGCCGTGCTCCAGCAGGGGGTGAAGGTAGGCCCGGGTGAGCTCGCGGATGCGCGGTTCCAGGCGGCGGACACGGGAGGGGGTGAAGCCTTGCGAGATCTGCCTGCGCCTGAGCGTGTGCAGGGGAGGGTCCAGGGCGACGAACCCCATGGTCTGGGCGGCGTCGGGTCCCCATTGCTCCAGAGCGGGGCCGTGGTCGGAGGAGAACGTGGCGTTGTCGCGCCAGGCGGTCGCCACGTCGGCGTGCCGGGAGATCGCCCAGAAGCCGAGCTTGTCGTTGCGGTAGAGGGGCTGTTCATCACGGAGCCACTGGTAGGCCGCGAACGGGTCGGCTTGTAACGCCGGGTCGTTGGGGTTGTAGCTGGCCATCGCGTCATTCTCTCCTATGCCTGAAGGTGCCGGGTCGGGCCGGCCGTATCGCGGCCGGCCCGAGGTGCGCTGGCGGTGCGTGGTGGCGGCTGCAGCTCCTACCTTTGGCCGGGCTGGATCCGGCCGATGCCGCCGTAGATGCCGATGTGCTCGGGTGGAGGCGTGTCGCCGTCGGGTCGCCAGCGCACGCCGTTTACCAGTCCGGGGGGTACCAAGTCGCAGTTGGCGAAGAAGGGTTCGATCTCCTCGTAGGACCGCATGTGGGGCCGGTTCTGGGCGGACTCGTACTGCTGCGCGATCGCGGTGTTCCAGGCGAGATCGAAGCCGTCGGTGGTGCCATGTGTGATCGCAACGTAGCTGCCGGGACCGAGCGCCGCCTTGAGGCGTTCAACCAGGTCGTAGACGCCGTCGTCGTCAGGAATGAAGTGCAGCACGCCCACCAGGAGCAGACCGATCGGGCTTGTCCAGTCCAGGAAGTCCTTGACGTCACGGTGTGCCAGGATGTCGTCCGGCCGCCGTGCGTCGCCCTCAACGATCCGTACCCGGTCGGTGCCGGCCATCAGTGCACGGGCGTGGGCGATGACCTCTGGGTCGTTGTCTACGTAGACGACCTTGGCGTCGTCGGCGATCTCGTGTACCTGACCTCGGGTGGGCAAGCCGGCACCGATGTCCAGGAATTGGGTGATGCCCGCCTGCTCGCGTAAGTAGCGCACCATGCGCTGCAGGACGTTGCGGTTCTCGATGGTGGTGGGCAGGTAGTAGGGGGTGATGGCCGTGATGGCGGCGACGGCTGCCCGGTCGACGGCGAGGTTGTTAACGCCGTCGAGGGCGGCGTCGTACATCCGGGCGGCGCTGACCTTGGTGGGGTCGACGCCTTTGACCCACGAGGGCTGGCTCATGATGCTCCTTAAGGGTCGGTCACGGTGGTCGGAAAGGGAGGGAGGAAGGTCAGAAGCGAAGGTTACGAGGGTCGGCGCGGAACCACCGCGTCATGGTGAGGCGATGTGCCGGCGAATGCTGCTCAAGAGCTCGACTGTGCGCTCGCGGGGTTCGGCGGACAGGTCGAGCCGAAGGTGGGCGACGAGGTATTCGTCGACGAACTCGGGTTTGGTGATCAGCTGGTCCTCGAACAGGCCGGTGACATAGACGAGGTTGGCCTTGCCCAGGCGTTGCAGGATGGTGAACGACCCTCCTCTGGGCTGGTAGCGGTCGCCGTGACGGCCATTGATCCGTAGGGTGATGTGGTCCTGCTTGGCCAGGTCAATGAGGTGGTTGAGCTGCTCGACCTGGACGTCGGGATCACCAGGCATGTCCAGCAGGGCGGTCTCGCGGATGATCGCCCATACCTTGGCGGACTGACGCTCGATCGGTTCGATTTGGCGATCCATGACCACACGGACGGCGACCTCGACCTGTTCAGGGGCGCGGTCGGGGTAGTGAGCGGCCTGGCGAGCGGCCCGGGCGTATGCCTCGGTCTGCAGCAGCGGGGGCACGCTCTCGGCGCCGTAGGTGCGGATCACCCGTGCGTCGGCTTCGGCGGCCAGCATGGGAGCGAACCATGGCGGTGTCGTGGCGAAATAGGTCGGCAACCACCAGGCCTCCGTATGTTCGCCGCGAGCGACCTCGCAGATCAGGGCGCGCTGCTCGGCACTGCTGATGTCGTACAGGGTGAGCAGATGTCCGAGTTCGGCCTCGGAGATGGCGCGGTCCCCGCGTTCCAGGTCGATGATGTCCTGCTCGGTGAGGGCCAGCGCGGCCGCCGCCTCGCCGAGCGATGTCGCAGTTGCCGTCCGCAGGGTGTGCAGTCGCTGCCCGAGCAGGTTGCCTGTTTCGACGGTGAGGTGATGGAGCTGCTGCACCTGGATGAAGGGAAACGGATGGGTGCCACCGCCGATGTGGTCCTGGTGGGCTGGTGTGGGCGGGCGGCGGGGCGTGGGACGGGCCTCGGCGCGCCGGGCGAGACGCACCATATGGCCGATGGAGCGCCGAGAGGGCTCCGAGAGCAGGACGTAGTCCGCTGCGAGTTCGGCACCCGACAGGATGTCTGTGCCGCCCTGCCCGGCCGCAGGCCGCTCGCGTGGAACGTCATCGCCGGCCAGCCAGCCGACCGACACGTCCAGGAGTTGCGCCAGGGCTCTGAGCAGTTCCAGGTTCGGGTTGTCCTTGTTGCCGGCCAGTAGCTGGCTCAGGTAGCTCTTGGTCATGCGGTGGCCGCCCTGCTGTACCGCACGGACGAGGTCCTGTGCGGACCATCCCTTGGCATGCAGGGCGTCCCCCAGGCGATCGGCGAATGTGGCCACAGTGCCTCCCGAGGGCTCAGCGACGGGACCAGATAACCCGGCGAATCACCAGTGAACACGGTTTACTGCGGGTTGACAAACGTGCGGATGAGCGATCGAATCGGCTTGACGACACCGTAAAGAGCCGAATCCTCCGCCCGTCTCAAGGGAGAGTCAGTGACCTGTTGCCGCGGCATTGGCCAGACTGCTCCACTGCCTCAGGTGCGGGTGAGAAGGTCAAATGGCGCGTCAAGCAGAGTCGCGAGGCATGACTGTGGGCGGGGCCGGTTCCTGGACCGGACCGTTGGCCACCGCTTGGCGGATTTTCTCCTGAATTTCCAGGAGTTGGCAGGCCGGCAGCTGCGCAGCCAGGATCGCGAGTTCGCGCAGGCCCTCGATGCGGTTAACCTGCAGCACCACCTGGCTGGTGGGGCTCAAGGCGATGCCGAGCGCGCGTTCCACGCTGACGGGATCTTGGCGGAAGAAGCCCGCGATGGCGGTGATGGTGTGCTCTTCCACCCTGGTCGTCCGGGTGGGATCCAGCAGATTCATGAGGGTCTGGTGGCTGGGACCTTGGCCGCCGTTGTCGCCTCTGATCGCCTCCGACAGAGCGCGCACGCTGTCCCAGTCGGAGCCCATGAGATTGTCCAGCCACGCGGCGACGCGCGCAGGCGACACCGGTACGGCCATCGGACGGCTCCTCCTGCGTATGTATGGTCCCTGATCCGCAACCTAGCGCCTTGATGATGATCACGCCAGCGTCATGTGTGATCGTTCGGCCCTTCACGCACGTCACGCCAGGTTAGGCGCGCCACGGACGTCACTTTGTGACATGCACGGGAGGTGACCAGGTTGCGGTGGCTGGATCGCCATGAGGGCAATCTCCCCCATCAGGCACCGGAGCTCATCGGCCGTAGCGAGATCTGCGCCCGCGTGGCCCGCGCCATCGGGCAATCCCGGCTGGTCACCCTCCATGGCCCAGGCGGCATGGGCAAGACCAGCATCGCATTGCACGTGGCGGACGCGCTGCGCCAGGACTTCCCGGACGGCGTGTGGCTGGTACAGCTTTCCGCGCTGGACAACTCGGCGGTGGTGCCCTCTGCGGTGATTGAGGCGTTCGCCCTCGCCGACGTCTCGGCTCGCCCCGAGCGGGACGTGCTGACCGAGTACCTACACCAGCGCACCCTGCTGCTGGTCCTGGACACCTGCGAGCATCTGCAGCCGGCGATCGCCGACGTGGCCAGGACGCTGCTCGACGCCGCGCCCGGTGTGCGCATCTTGGCCACCAGCCGGGTGCCCCTCGATCTTGAGGCCGAGCATCTGATCACGATCGAGCCCATGCGGACAGAGGGGACTGCGGGGGCGGGCCAGCGTGGCGGGGGAGAGGCCTTGGAACTGTTCGTCGCACGAGCCCGCCAAGCCGGGGTGCACTTGGACCCGTCCTCCATGCCTGCGGCCCAGGAGGTGTGCCGGCGCCTCGACGGCATCCCGCTGGCGTTGGAGCTCGCTGCGGCCAGCCTGCCCCACTTGCCGCTCCAGGAACTCCTGGCCCAGATTGGACATGGCGGGTCGCTGAGCACGACCGATCGGGACGTGACACACCGGCACCACACCCTCCATACCGCCTTCGGTTGGAGCCACCGGCTTTGCGTGCCCTCCGAGCGGCTGCTGTGGGCCCGATTGTCGGTCTTCGCTGGCGGGTTCGATGTCGGCGCTGCCCAGGAGGTCTGCGACGACGGGTACCTGGCTATGCCCGTGGCCGAGGTGCTCGGCGAGCTGGTGCGCAAGAGCATCCTGCGGCAGAACGCCGATGGCCGCTTCGAGATGCTGGACACCGTGCGCGACTATGGCGCGATGTGGCTGCGCGAGCTAGGTGAGCACGATGCGTTCCACCGCCGCCACCGCGACTACTACCTGCACCTGGCCCGCCAAGGAGAGGGCGCCTGGTCCGGCGCCGGACAGGTGCACTGGTTTCAGCGCATGCGCGCCGAGTTGTCCAACGTCCGCGCCGCCGTCGACTGGAGCTTAGCTCACCCGGAGGAGGCTGCCGCCGGCCTGGAGCTGGTGTCGTCGTTGTGGTGGTTGTGGGTCGCGTGCGGATTCTCGGCCGAGGGCAGGCTCCACCTGCAGCACGCGCTGAAGGTCAACACGACACCGTCGGCCACGCGATGCGCCGTGCTGTGGACGGAGGCCTACCTGGCCAACGCCCAGGGCGACCTGTCCCGCGCTCGGGCGGCCGCCACGCTGTGCCGCCAGGAGGCCATCGCCATCGGTTACCCGGAAGGGGTCGTCGTCGCCACCAAGATGCTGGGCACCGCGGCACTCCTGGCGGGCGATCTAGAGCTTGCGGGCCACCAGCTCGGGCAGGCCCTGGAATATCTGCGCGGCGATCCCCGCCATCTGAACCCGGGCCTGCTTCCTGCCGTCGTCGAGCTCGCCCTGTCGTTGATCATGCGCGGCCGGCCGCAGACCGCGCTTCCGCTGCTCGACGAGTGCCTGCGCCACTGCCAGGCCACTGGGGAACTCTGGCTGCGATCGTACGCCCTGTACGTGCGGGCGATTGGCTGCCGGGCGCTCGAGCGCATCGATGACGCCATCGACGCCCTGCACGCGGCCCTGCGGATCAAGCGCCACTTCCGGGACGTGCTCGGCATCGTGCTTTGCATGGAAGCCCTCAGCCAGCTGGTGATCCAGGCAGGCCATCCTCCCTCCACCGCCGCGGTGCTGCAGGGCGCGGCCGACGTCTCCTGGCGCGAGTACGGGCTGCCCATGATGGGCAGCCCCTACTTCGCCGACGATCACGCCCGCTGCACCGAGGCGGTCAAAAACCTCATCGGCGAGCAGGCCTACCAGCGCGCGTTCACCTTCGGTGCGTCGCTGAGCCTGACCGACGGGATCGGCTACGCGCTGGGGGAGGCAGGCGCTCCTGCCGCTGTTGACGTCCTTGATCTGATCGCTCGCTGATCAGAAGCGTCCGGGCCATCTGTGCCTCTGCTCGCGTGCACCTGCTCCGGGCCTCGCAGTTCTGGAATGGCGGAGTAGCGCGTGCTGTGCGTGCTGTAGGCGAGCGCACCGCTGATCCATGCCTGCAGGCCGCGGACCAGGGCGGTCAAGGGCTCCCGCTGTCGTTCGATCAGGTCGTGGCTCAAGGCGGCGACGGCGGCGATGGCCTGGTTGCGCATGTCCACGATCCTGCGCACCGCTTGGGGGGTGCTCAGGCCGGTGGCGACCAGGACGGCGACGAGGTTGTTGACGCTGTTGGCCGCGGTGGCCTCCTTGCGCCAGCTGATCAGGTCGTTGTCCCAGCAGACGATGTCCACGGCGTGTCGGCGGATGGTGCGTACCGCCGGATCGGACCAGGTCTCGGCGGCAACAGGAGCCTCGGTCGCGATGTCGATCAACGCAAAGACCGTGGCCATGGCTCCGGTGAGCCGGCGCATGGTGACGTAGGACTCCAGGGAGGGGGCTTGGTGGCCTGCCCGGGTGGCCAGTTCCCATGCTTGAGCCAGAAGGTATTCGCGTGTGGCTCTCACCCATCGGCGCAGCTGGGTGAGAGTGGTCACGGCCACGACGCGTGCGCGGATGTCGGCCAGGGCGTACCCGAACCCGGTCCTGCCCAGGGAGTCGCCGGTCAGGATTTGGAGACATTCTGGGATGGATGCGACCGCATGCAGGTCATCGACTTCGTAAACGACGTCGTCAATAGTGAAGAGCCAGGCCAGCCAATCGCTGCACATCTGCAGGAGCGGCAAGCGTGCATACGGATAGACTTGGGCGGCTAACTCGCCGTAAGCGGCCTTGGTAAATGACTCCATCTGGGCGGCCGACAGAACATCGTGCGAGCGTATCCAGTCCTCAGTGCGGTGCTGCACCATGGCCGCGTGCGGGCTGATGCTCACCGGAAACGGGCAGCTTAGTTGCGGCGGGGCGAAGGCTGTGTGCTGGTCGCGTACCGTCATGGGCTCTCCTTGTGCGCCGCCGACCGAATCCGCGTCCGGGAACTGGGAGTAGCGCTCTGCACTGATTCAAAAACGCGAATGATCTTTTGTCAAATGGTTGACATTAGATCATTGATTCGTAAATCTAGGAACGCTAAACCGGATGCCCCTCTTGTCACGGCAAGAGCATTGGGCACAAGAGCATCGCTTTGTCATGCCGCACCCCGGTGATCCTTGGCCTCGCATATGTTGCGCTGGTCGCGCGACGTTCCATCGCCATGGCCGCCGGGGCCGCCGCACGACGCTGACGTGGGGCGGGATGACATATGCGCTTTTCAATCCTAGGAGTTCTGAGTGTGCACGATGCGGCGCCTGTCTCCATCCCCCGGACCCGGCGTCCGCTGCTGGCCGCGCTGCTGCTGGCCTGGCCTGGCGAGGTGTCGGCGCAGACGCTCATGGAGGCCGCCTGGGGAGATACCGTCGGGCGCGAGAACGCGCTCAAGACCGCCTTGTCCCAGCTTCGCCGCCTGCTGAACGGGCGCCTTCCTCCTGCCAAGACACACGCCTACCGACTGGAACTCCGTCCCGGCGACACCTACGACCTTGAACGGTATCGCCGTCTCGCTCAGCAAGGGCATGAGCACATCGCGGTGGGCAACCACCAGGCTGCCGTGGCCTGCCTGCGAGAAGCGCTGGACTTGTGGGGTGATCCGCCCCTGGCAGACGTCCCCGACGATCCGCTCCGCCTGGCGACCTGGCGCCAGGAACTGCTATGGGAACGCAAGGTCACCCAGCAGACCCTGCTGGAGTCCCGGCTGCTGCTCGGCGAGCACCATCAGCTCCTGCCGGAGATCCGCAAGGAGCTGGCGGAGGATCCGTTGTCCGAGCCGCTGAACGCCCTGCTGATGAGGGCCCTGTATCGAGCTGGCTACCGCGTGGAAGCACTGCGTCGCTACGACACGATCGCGACCCTGCTGGCGCAGGACACCGCGGTCGAACCCGGCGTACGACTGCGCCGGCTGCGCGACGAGATCGCCGCTGACGACGTGACCGAGCCCGCGGCCGGTCCTTGGGCGGTGAGCCTCGCTCAGCCGTCGACGCCAGGTTTGTCCGCGGCGCCGCCGCTGGCCCAACTGCCGCCGGCGGTAACCGACTTCACCGGACGTGCCACCGAGATCGAACAGCTGAGCAGGCATCTGTCCGCCCCGGGCGCCGGCGTGCCGATCGCCTCGATCTGGGGCCCGCCCGGGGTAGGCAAGTCCACACTGGCGCACCAGGTCGCCCACCTGGTGCGCCCCACGTTCCCCGACGGGCAGATCTACGTGCACATGGCCGGAACCTCGAACCAGCCCCGCGACATCAGCGAGGTACTCGGTGAGGTGCTGCCCGCCCTCGGCGCTTCCGCCGCCTACCTGCCCGCCACGGTCACCGCCCGGGCCGCGCTGTATCGCTCCCTCCTAGCCGGGCGTCGCGTCCTGGTCCTGCTGGACGATGTATGCGACATGTACCAGACGCACCCGCTCCTGCCCGGCACCCCAGGTTGCGCCGTCCTGCTCACCAGCCGCGCGCACCTGGCTGAGACAGCCAGCGTCCGCACCGTCCTGCTGGGCCCGCTGTCCGAGCGGGAGTCGATAAACCTGCTCAGCGACATCATCGGGGCTGACCGGATTCGATCCGACCCTGTCGCGGCCGCCGACATCATCGACGTGTGCAGCGGCTTGCCCCTTGCCGTACGGCTCGCCGGTGCCCGCCTACTGGCCCAGCCGGGCTGGCCCCTGCACACCTTCGCCGACCAGCTACGTCAGCACCGAATGTCGCTGTTCACCTCCGACAAGGTGGCGAGCCCGGCGAGCATCAGCAAGGTCGAACACGCCCGCGTTCTTCGGCTGCCGTAGAGATGAGATCGCGAGGTCCGAGGGCGGACAGCTTGCCTTTCAAGGCTGAGGGCGTCAGCTCAGCCTGACTGGGCCGTGCCGAAGGTGCTCCATCCGGTTGGGGACGTGAGCGCGTGAGGCCTCAGCGATGCCGAGTTGGCGGCACGCGTCCTGGCTGTTTGCCAACCCGCCCGAGGCTGCCGTTACGGCACGCACAGCGCTGGAGAGGTTCCGTGTGATCACGTGAACCGGTCCGGGTTTCGTGGAGGCCCTGGTGTGCCCGGGGTTGAGTGGAGGTGGATTTCTGGATTCTTGTGCCGCTTGATGAGAGGAAAGTGGCATGGGACGACGGGGCTACCCGCCGGAGTTCCGGCGCAAGGTACTGGACCTGCTCGAAGCAGGCCGCGCGGCCACCGAGCTGGCGCATGACCTGGACATCAGCACACAGACGATCTACACGTGGCGACGCCAAGACCGCATCGACCGCGGCCTGGAGCCGGGCCTGACCAGCGGCGAGAAAGCCGAGCTAGCGGCTGCCAAGCGGCGCATCGCCGAGCTGGAGACCGAACTGCAGGCCACCCGGCGCGCGATCGAGCTCGTCCGCGAGGCGGCGCCCCCAAAAGACGGTTCGCAGCCATCGCGGTGATGGCCGGCGAAGGCATCCCGGTCGAGATCGCCTGCCGCGTCCTGAACGTGTCGGTGTCCGGCTACTACGCCTGGCAGGACCGGCCGCCCTCGCCGCGGGCCATTCGGCACGCCTGGCTGACCGACCTGATCCAGCAGATCCACCAGGACTCACGCGGCACCTACGGCGCCCGCCGGGTGCACGCCGAACTGACCCTCGGCCACCAGGTCACGGTCAGCCACGGAGCAGTGGAGCTGCTCATGCGCCGGGCCGGGCTGGAAGGCCTCAGCGGCCGGCCCAAGTGGCGACGCGCCAAGCCCGACCAGATCGCCACCGACCTGGTCGACCGCGCCTTCACCCGGACCGGCCCCAATCAGCTGTGGATCACCGACATCACCGAACACCCGACCCGCGAGGGCAAGGTGTACTGCTGCGTGGTGCTGGACGCCTACTCCCGCCGGGTGGTCGGCTGGTCGATCGACTCCACCCAGACCGCCACCCTGGTGACCAGCGCGTTAGGCATGGCCATCGACAACCGCACGCCACCCGCAGGAACGATCATCCACTCCGACCAGGGTGTCCAATTCGGATCCTGGGCCTTCACCCAGCGGGCCAAGGACTCCGGCCTGCTGCCCTCGATGGGCAGCGTCGGCGACTGCTTCGACAACGCCATGATGGAGTCGTTCTGGTCCCGGATGCAGGTCGAACTCCTCGACCGTCAGCGCTGGAACACCCGCATCGAACTCGCCAACGCGATCTTCGCGTACCTGGAGATCTGGCACAACCGGCAACGACGACACAGCAGCCTGGGCATGCTCACCCCGATACAGTTCGAGAACACACCCACCGTGGCATGACAATCCAGGAACGCGACTCCACCGAACCCGGGGCACACCACGCTCGTCCGCCGTTTCCACAGGTCGCACTGCTTGATGAGAGCAATGTCAATCTCCTTGCTTCGGGACTGGCCCGCCCCCGGCCGCGCCGGTCCCTTCCACACCGGCGGCGAGGCGCAGCGTCTGCCAGTCGTCTGCCGATTTCTCCACCAGCCACTCCGGTGGCCAACTCAGGGTCACACCCTCAGCCGATGTCACCCGCACGCCATGTAGCTCAGCTTGCTCCAAACCCGCGGCTCCGTCGAACCTGGCGTCGCCCGTGAAGCTCACGCTGTTGAAGCTGGCCCGGCCGGCGAAGGTCGCCTCGCTGAACTCGGCGCCGCCGGTGAACGTTGCCTCGCCGAACCCGACGTCGCCGGTGAAGGTCACGCCGAAGAAGTCGGCATCGCCGGTGAAGGTTACCCCGTTGAATTCGGCCTCCCGGGTGAAGGTCGCCTGGTTAAACCAGGCGGTGCCGATGAAGGTAGCCCCCTTGAAGGAGGCTTCATGGGTGAAGGTCACTCCAGCGAACCAGGCGGTGCCGGTGAATCTCGCCCCGCCGAACGCAGCTTGGAAGGTGAAGGTTGCGCTGCCGACCCCGGCGTCGCTGACACGGCAGCCGCGCAGGTCGAGAGAGATGAGGGTGGCGCCGTTGAGGTCGAGGCGGATGCCGGGCCAGTGACGGGCGTTAGGGCTGGCTCTGCGAAGCTGCCACCAGCGGCGGACGGGCGGAGGTTGGTAGCGCAGGTGGTTGGCCAGGATACGCGCGGCGGTCAAGCGTACCTGCCGTTCCTCGTGCGGTTGGCGGCCGTGATCCGCGGTGGGGCGGGCGGCGCCAGCTCGGGCGGCGCGCTGAGCGGCACGGATCTTTACGTGCCGGTCTTGCTTGGCCGGTGCAGTGAACGGCATTCTCAGGTACGCACAGATCACGTCGACCACGCGTTGCTGCAGCGCCGGGGTGTGCTCGCCGAGGCGTTCCAGGGCGTACAGGCCGGCCAAGCGGACCGGGGCTCGGTCGCTGCCGAGCTGGTCGGCGGCCTTGGTATACAGCTCGCTGGTGCGGCGTTCGGTGGCGTCGTGGGTAGTGTGCGCGGTGGCCAGCTCCTGGTGGCGCTGGCGGCGTACGGCCAGCAGCAGCGTCACCGCGGCGCCGACACCGGCACCGGCCGCCAGCGCGGTCCGCACCGCCTCGATCCGAGCTGACACCTGCTCGGCGAGGGTGGGCAGCTTGTCGAGGTCCTGCAGTAGCCAGGTGCTGTCGCCCCAGACCGTGGCGCCGACCAGCAGTGCCACGGGAAGGGCCCGCCACCACATGGAGCTCGGCGGCCGCAACTCGGGGGCGGACGCGCGGACGAGTGAGGGGAGCGCCGGAAAAGGCCCATGCATCCATTCCATCCGCCGGGCGCTTCCGTCGAGACGAATTGTTCACATTGCTCAGCGCCTTCCTGGTCTGCGATAACGCAGCTGCTTGCTCATCGCACCGTCCCGAGCGGGAGAGCCCAGATTGACATGAGTCCGTCCGTGGGGACTCCTCAGCGAAATCTCACCGAACATTGGCCCCCGCCAACACCAGACCGTAACCGCGCTCACACCCGTAACTTCTATGGTGCGGCGGTGATCTCTCCACCGTGGCCGGTACGGAAAGCCGCCCGTTCTAAAGGCTTACCCGTCCACCACCGGCCGGAAGCCAGCACGCCATGACGGCGCGGCACGCGCTGCCAGCGCAGACCCCGCCCCGGCCGTCACCCGCCGAGGTGGCCAGCTCCCACCGCGGCCCTTCGAGAGTGCTGACCGCAACGGTCTGCGCGGCGGTTACGGCCGTCGTGATGGCGGACACCCTGGCGGCCACACTGATCGTTCCGATGCTCCAGCGCGATCCGGTCACCGCGGCGGTTCCGCTGACGCATCTGAGCCTGCTGGTCACGATCAATCTGGCCGGGATCGCCGGACTGCTGGTCGCCGGGGGGCGACTGGCCGATCTGCTCGGCCGGCGGGGCGTGCTGGCCGCCGGCCTGGCCCTGTTCGCCGCAGGTGGCGCGGCGATGACACTCGGCACCTCCTGGCTGGTGCTGCTGGCCGGGCGGGCGGTCCAAGGGGTGGGAGCGGCGATGATGCTGCCGTCGGCGCTGGGGCTGCTGCTCGCCAGCCGCAGCCAGGAACGTCGGCGCGGCGGCGCGGCCGCGCTGTGGAGCGCGGCCACCGGATGCGGCGGCCTGCTGATGCACGCCCTGGGCGGGTGGATGCTCGACACCCATGGCTGGCGCGCCCTGTATCTGCCGCTCACCGCCACCGCCGCCGCGCTGCTGCTCCTGGTCGCTGGCCTGCCCCGCACCCAGGCGGTGCGGCGGACGCGGCCGGACCTGCTGGGCATGGCCGCGCTCGTGGCCGCCACCACGGCGCTGGTGCTGCTCATCTCGCTCGGCGGGCAGTGGGGATGGAGTTCACCGGCCGCGGCGGGCGCCGCCCTGGTGACGGCGGCCGGTTTCGTGCTGGCCGCCGTGCGTACCCGGCACCACCCTACCGGCGGGATCGATGCGAGCCTGTGGCGCTGCCCCGGGTTCGGGTGGGGCATGGCGACCTCGCTGCTGTATGGGACGTGCGCCTTTCCGATCCTGGCGATGGCTCCCCTGCTGTTGCGGGAGATGGGTCTGCGTCCGGCGAGCGTGGGTCTGGTACTGATGCCCCTGTCCGCGGCGGTCATCGCGGCCAGCCTGCTGACCGCGCGGCTGGCCCGCCGCGCCGGCACCTCGTGGACCATCTACGCGGGCGGCTACCTCAGCGCGGCCGCGCTGCTGATGCTCTCCACCGTGCCCTTCACCTCCGCTGCCGGTCAGGCCGGGCTCGTCCTGCTGGGCTGCGGGTACGGGGTGCTGTCCACGACCGCGACCCTGGCCGGCACCTCCGGCGTGCCCTCCGACCGCTACGCCCTGGCGGTGGGAGCCCTCAGCACCGCCCGCATGCTCGGCGGCGCGCTCGGGCCCGCGGCCGCGCTCGCCTACCTGGACCCCTTCCCCGGCCAGGTGTCCATGCGCTATCGCGACGTGCTCGCCAGCGTTTTCGCCGTCACCCTGCTGCTGGCGCTGGCCGGCCTGATTCGTGCCGTCCGGACCGGGCCAGTGGCCGGGCGCCTGCACCCCGTCGCAGCGCCGGGCGGCGCGGCCTCCACGTCTGCCGGTGCGACGCCCCCCGCGCCGGCAGACGTGGACACGCTGCGATCCGCGCTGTTGCGCCAGCGCGCTCGTCTGGAGGCCATGGCCAGCGCGGCCGAGGCCGAACTGGCCAGCCTGACCGATCCCCGCCGATCCCACACACCCGTGCGGGTGGCCCCAGCCAGCCTGCCCACCGTCGTATCGCCCCGTGGAGGTCCCGCATGACGGTCCTGGACACCGCCCCCTCGCCCACCACCCTCGCAGACCCTGCCCTTCCGGGCAGCGCCGCGCCTGCCCGAGCGCCCCGCCGGCCGCCCTACCAGCCGCGCGCTGCCGCCTCGCCCGCGCCGCAGCAGTGGGACAGCTTCGTCGACACCCTGCCGATGCTGCGTACCAGCGACATCCGCTCGGTGGAGCGGCTGCGCGCCATCATCACCTCCGCCCGGCAGGGCATCGCCGACCTGGATGCCCTCCTCGCCGCGCTGAACCCGCCCTCCCCGGCAGCCGCAGGGCAGGACCGGGCGCGATGAGCAGCCACTTCGTCCACGGCGAGCCCGCCTTTCCATCGGCGGAGGCGTTCGGCGCCGCGTTGGCCGGCCTCGGCATCACCGACGTGTTCACCACGGCGGGCGAGGACACCGCCGATCTGGCCTTCGCCCTGGCTCCGCTTCAGGTTCGGGTGGTGGCCGCCCGGCACGAGGCCGGAGCCGTGGCCGTGGCCTGCGGTTCCACCCTGGCCAGCGGAAGGCGGCCGGCGGTGCTGATGCTGGCGGCGAGCGATGCGCTGGCTGCCGCCCTGCCCGGCATCCTGGACGCGGTCGCCAGCCGCACTCCTCTGCTCGTTTTCACCCCTCCTGCGCGTCCCGCTCCCGGCGATCGCATCCTGGCCGATCTGACGCTGGCCGACGCCGCCGGTGCGCTGACCTATGACCTGCCCGGCTCTCGGCCCGTGGGCAGCGTCGTGGCGGACGCGGCGCGCGTGGCCGAGGAGCACCGGCTACCCGTGGTCGTCTGCCTCCCCGACCTCCGCGCTTCGCACGGCACCGCGAGTGATCCCTGCGACACCGGGGAGGTGCCGGACGCCGAACCGCCGATGGAGCTGCTGGCCGCACCGATGGCCGACCCCGCCGTCGTGGAGGACCTGGCTCAGCTGCTCAGCCGCGCCCGCCGGCCGGTGTTCCTCGCCGGGCGCGGCAGCGTGCGCGCCCGGGCCGAGCTCGAAGCGCTCGCCGAGCAGGCGGGCGCGCTGCTGGCCACCTCCGCCGCCGCCTGCGGGGGGTTCACCGGCAATCCGTGGAGTCTCGGCATCGCCGGAGTCCTGGCGCCGCCCGACATGGCCGACCTGCTGGCCGCCGCGGACCTGGTGATCGCCTGGGGGTGCTCACTGGATGCGTGGACGACCCGGCACGGCCAGATGGCGCCACAGGCCCACCTGGCCCAAATCGACCTCGACCCCGCCGCGCTGGGCCTGCACCAGCGCATCGACCTCGGCGTGCTCGGCGACTGCGCACGCACCGCGCACGCCGTCCGGCAGGCCTTACCCGCACAGGGCGGCTACCGCACGACGCAGGTGCGGCATCGGATCACCACACGGGGGCACTGGCACGACATCGGCTACCAGCCGACGCTGGAGCCCGCCGACCGGATCGACCCGCGCACCCTGACGCTGGCGCTGGACGCGATCCTGCCCGGCGAGCGGACCCTGACCGTCGAGCACGGACCCCTCATGGGCCACGCGCTCAGTTACCTGCGCACCCCCGACGCCGGCGCCTTCCGGCTGGCCGGCTCCCGGCTCGGTCTGGCCAGCGGCATCGGCGCGGCGCTGGCCAGACCGGACCGGCTGGCCGTGACCACGCTCGGCCTCGGCAGCGCCCTGACGACCGCCGCAGACCTGGAGAGCGCGGCCCGCCTGCGCGCCCGGCTGCTGATCGTCGTCTATGACGAGGACCAGGAGCAGCACCTGGACGAGAGCACAACCGGGCAGGTGGCCGACCTGACGCTGATCGCGGCCGGGCACGGCTGTCCCAGCATCGTCGTCCGACGTGTGGCCGATCTGTCGCCGCTGGCGGACTGGCTGGCCGCGCCAGAAGGCTATCCGCTGCTGCTGCACGCCCACATCACCCCCTGCCGGTGGTGGACGGAACCGCTCACCGATGCGGCGACGCCATGAACAGCATCAGGGCGCAGCCCGCGTCCCCGGCAGCAGAGGCCGACCGGACCTGGCCGGCACCGCACACCGCCGGATGGGGGCTGGACGGCCAGACGGCGCTGGTGACCGGGGCGGCGGGCGGCATCGGCGCGGCCATCACCACCGCGCTGGCCCGCGCCGGAGCCGCCGTGGTCGCGCTGGACCACGACGGCGAACGGGCGCACCAACTGGCCGCCGAGCTGAGCGCGGTCGGACACACGGCCAGCGCCCACCGCCTGGACGTCACCGACCCCGCCGCCGTGAACGCCGTGCTGGCCACTGCCGCGGCCGAGCACGGGCCGCCACGGCTGCTGGTCAACGTGGCCGGCCTGCTACACCGCGGCCCGGTCACGGACTTCGGCGACGCCGACTGGCATCGGCTCTTCTCCGTCAACGTCGACGGCGTCTTCCACATGTGCCGGGCGGTGGCCCGCCAGATGATCCCCCACCGGCAGGGCGCGATCGTCACCATCACCTCCAACGCCGCCAGCGTGCCGCGCCTGGGCCTGGCCGGCTACGCCGCGTCCAAGGCCGCCGCGACCATGTTCACCCGCTGTCTCGGCCTGGAACTGGCCGGTGTTGGTATCCGATGCAATGTCATCGCCCCCGGCTCCACCGACACACCCATGCTCCGCCAGGCCGGGCACGACCCGGCCAGCGCCATCGCCGGCGTGCCGGAGCAGTTCCGCCTCGGCATCCCGCTACGCCGCATCGCCACCCCGGCCGACATCGCCGCCGCGGCGCTGTTCCTGCTGTCGGAGCACGCCCGCCACATCACCATGCAGACCCTGCACCTGGACGGCGGCGCCAGCCTCGCCGACTGACCCGCCCACCCTTCTCAGCCCGCGCCTCTGCCGCCCTATGTCCAAGGAGAACCCGCTCGTGCTGCTGCCCCCCAAAGCGCCCGCCCTCGCCGAGTACGTCGCACCGCCGATCCGCGCCTACCGCCCCGGCGACACCCTGTTCGCCGGCCCCACCGCCACGCTGCTCGCGCACAACGGCGAACCGCTCACCGGCATCGGCCTGGACTGCCTGCCCGACGCGCTGGCCGCCCTGTTGGCCCACCGCCCCACCGGTTGCCTGGCCGTCGGCGCCGTCAGCTTCGACGGCCTGGCCTGCCGCCTCACCCTGTGCGACACCGTCACCCGCGCCGGGCCGCTGCCGCGCCAGCACCACTTCCGCTGCGGCGTCAACCCGGTGACGATCACCGCCGTGCCGAGCGAAGAGGACTACGTCAAGGCCGTGCGGTGTGCCACCGACCGCATCGCCGCCGGCGAGCTGGACAAGGCCGTGCTGGCCCGCGCGCTGTCCGTCACCAGCGCCCGCCGCCTCAGCGTGCCCGGCCTGCTGCGCCACCTCGGCGGCCACGGCTACACCTTCGCCGTTCCGATCGGCACCCGCCGCACCCTGATCGGCGCCAGCCCCGAACTGCTCATCTCCCGCCGCACCCAGGACGGCGTCAGCACGATCGTGGCCAACCCGCTGGCCGGATCCGCCCCCCGCGGCGCCGGCCTGGCCGCCGACCGGCAAGCCGCCGAAGGGCTGATGGCCTCGGTCAAAAACAGGCACGAGCACCGCCTGGTCGTCGAGGAGGTGGCCCGCGCGCTGACCCCCTTCTGCCAGGACCTGCACGTGCCCGCCGAACCCACCCTCCTGGCCACCCCCACCCTGTGGCACCTGTCCACACTGATCACCGGCACGCTCACCGACCCGGCGCCCTCCAGCCTCGCCTTGGCCACCGCGCTGCACCCCACCCCGGCCATCGCCGGCACGCCGACCGAGCCCGCGCTCGCGCTCATCACCGAGCTGGAAGGCGGCGGCGGCGTCGAACGCGGCTACTACTGCGGCCTCGTCGGCTGGACGGACGCCGCCGGCGACGGCGAATGGGCCCTCGCACTGCGCTGCGCCGTGCTCGACGGCGACCGGCGGCTGCGCCTGTACGCCGGCGCCGGCATCGTGGCCGACTCCGACCCGGCCGGCGAGCTGGCCGAGACGAACGCCAAGTTCGGCGTCATGCTCGACGCCCTCGATGTCCGCCCCGCCCGCTAACGCCTCCCGCACGCCCCTTCCTGCTCTCCCCGACCGGCCCTCCGCTTGTTCTCCCTCAGACCGAGAGGAACCCTGTGATGTCGCTGCCCACCGCGCTGCCCGCCTACGATCTGCCGCCCACCACCGCTGCCACCCTGACCGCCGACATCAGCGGAGCCAGCGCCGGCTGGCAGCTCGACCGCGGCCGCGCCGTGCTGCTCATCCACGACCTGCAGCACTACTTCCTGCGCCCGTTCGCCGCCGACGAGGCCCCGCTGGCCGACCTGATGGCCAACACCCTCGCGCTCCGCGAGCGGTGCACCGAGGCCGGCGTCCCGGTCCTGTTCAGCCTGCAGCCGGGCGGCCAGCACGTCGACGACCGCGGCCTGCTGGCCGATCTGTGGGGCGCAGGCCCGAGCGCCGACGACGGCGACGTCGGCGTCCCGGGTGCGCTCGCACCCCGCCCGGGCGATGCACGGATCACCAAGCACCGCTACAGCGCCTTCTTCGGCACCCTGCTGGATGAGACGCTGACCGAGCTGGGCCGCGACCAGCTCATCATCTGCGGCGTGTACGCCCACATCGGCGTCCTGGCCACCACGCTGTCCGCGTTCATGCACGACATCCAGGCGTTCGTCGTCGCCGACGCGGTCGCCGACTTCTCCCGCGAGCACCACGAGATGGCCCTACGCTACATCGGCCAGCGCTGCGGCGCGGTGCGCTCCACCGAGCAGATCCGCGCCGCGTTGGCGTCCACCGGCCAGCCCGCCCTCACCTCCTCATCGGCCTGACCGGCGAGCTCATGCGCCGCGAACCCCGGCACCGCAAGGCGCGCCAGCCCGCCGCCGCAACGCCCGAGGAACTGCCCGCCATGGAACCGGAGGAGCTATGCGACATCTACGGGGCCGTCCTGTTCGACTACTGCCGGACGTCGCTGCCGCCCGCCGAAGCCGAGCGGGCGGCTCGGGGCGCCCTGGTGAGCGGCCACCACCACGCCGACCGGCTGCACGAGCCGCAGCATCAGCGCGCCTGGCTGTATGCCCTGGCCCGCGCGCACCGCACCCGGCGCCGCACCAACAGCAGCGCCGGCACCGGCGGCCCGGACGGCTGGACCCGACCCGGCAGCACCTGCGACCCGCTGCTGCTGACCACGCTGGCCACCCTGGAGGAGGCCCATCAGGAGGTGCTGGACCTGGCGCTGCGGCACGGCCTGACCGCCGTGGAGATCGCCCTCATCTTCGACGCCGGCGCGGTCGAGGTCGAGAACCTGATCCGTGCGGCGAGCGACCACCTGGAACGGCTGGTCGCCGCCATGGACGCGGCCCGCACCAGCGACGGCTGCCCGGCGCCGGTCCAGCTAGCAGCCGCGCCTGCTCCGCCCGGATCGGCGCCGCTGGCCCGTCACGTCTCCGCCTGTGCGCGCTGCCTGGCAGCACCACGCACCGCGACCGCCGCCGGGCTGCTCGCCCAGGTTCCGATCGCCGCCGCGTCCGCCACCCTGGCCACACGCCTGACCTCAGCACAACCCCTGCCTGCCGAGGGCGGCTGGCGCCCCGACGGGTTCCCCGAACAAACCCCCACGCTGACTCCGGCGCTCGCCGCCATCCGCAGCACACGACCCCCCACAGCACCCGGCGGCGCCGCCCCCTCGCCGCCGTCCACCGGCCGAGCGGGAGAGTTTCGCGCCTGGGAGCAGCGCAACCGCAACGCCTCGGACCACGAGGAGTTCTGGGAACCCCGCCACGACGAGGCCAACCCCGAGGCTCGCCTGTCCCTGAGGCCACTGTGGCCCGTGCTGCGGGTCGGCGGCCTCATCGCCGCTACCGTGACCGCCATCCTCACGGCCGGCGCCGTCTGGTCGGAACTGCAACCTCGCCCGCACGCCTCGGACATGGCACCTGCTGCCGCCCCGGCCACCACCCTGCCAGCCACCCTGTCCGCCACCACCCTGCCGCCGGACCTGCTCCTTCTGGACGAGCCCCCTGCCGGCCAGCCCACCCTCCAACCCTCCACCACCGCACCCACGACCACGACCACCCGGGCTCCTGCCACCACCCGGCCGAGCTCCCGTCCAGCCACTCCGGCAGCGCCGGCTCCCACACCCACGCGCACCGCCGCACCGGCCAACGCCGGCTCCGGCGACCGCCCCACCGGCAACCGGGAACGCCCCCGCACCGGCCACCGGCCAGATCGGCCTACAGCCACCCGACGACCGGCCAGCGCCGCCGCCGCGCAGACCCTGCCCAAGCCGTTGCCGCCCACGGCCAGCCTGTCGCCCTCCTCGCTGTCGCTGGGCAGCGGCCGCAGCGGCTCCTTCGCCCTGCTGTGCTCGACCGGAACCTGCAGCATCACCTCCGCCTCCGGCACCAACGGCATCGCCGTCTCCGCCACCCGGATCAGCGTGTCGGCGCCCGCCTCCCGTCCCGGCTGCACCACCGTCACCGAATCCGGCACCGCCACCATCGTTTGGAGCGGCACCACCACCGGCGACGGCCGCACCACCGACGGCACCACCACGGCGAGCGGAACTCTGACGCTCACCATCTCGTGGACCGTCAAGGCGGACAAAGGCGACTGGATCCCCACCGGATCGGTCACCCACGGCGGCGACCGGCAGGGCCACTGGTCCAACTGCCGCAACGGCTGACCCTCGAGGAGAGAGCGACGTGAAACCCCTTCTCGGCAGCATGACCCGGCGGGAACGACGCTTCGCCGTCGCCGGCGTCATCATCACCTTGACGCTGCTCCTGCCCCTCGTCGCCGCTGCCGAGCCCGGACTCATCCCCGGCAGCGGCCCCACCCCGGGCACCGCCTCGGCAACCGAGCAGCCCGCCGACGTCGAACGCGGCGACTCCTGCCACGACACGCTGCCCGCCGACACGCCCAGCTACGTCGTCTGCCGCTGGCTGAACCCGCCCCAGGACGCCGCCGCGGCCGCCCAGTTCTGGCTGGCTGAGGACGGCGCCAACCTCGAACGCGCCCAGCCCCTGCCGCCGGAGTTCATCCGCTGCAACCAAAAGAGCGACCTGGCCAAGACGGGCACCTGCAAGGGCGGCGAGACCCTGTGCCAGCAGCAGCCCACCGGCTGGTACCGGTGCACCGACCAAGTCACCCGCAAGGTCACCTACGAGGGATACGTCAACGGCGCATGGGTCGTGCGATCCACGCCACCATCAACCGCACCATCCCCAACCGCACCATCCCCAACCGCGACGTCCACTGCCGCAACGCCCTCGACCGCGCCGCCCCGCAGCCCAGCCCAGACGATCGACGCCACCGCCGTGCTCCCCGCCCCAGCCAGCCTGGCGACGTCCAGCGCACCGGCCAGCACCCCGGCCGGCACAGAGCCGAGCACCACCGGACAGAACGAACCCCCGCCCGACGGCAACCCCGCCACCGCGGCACCCACCCTCACCTCCACCACCGCACCCCCTGACACGCCCACCGCCGAGCCACCCCCCACCGCCACACCGAGTTCGTCAAAACCGGCACCAGCACAGGACAGCACGGCCGCCCAAGCCATCGCCGCCGCCGCGGCGTCACGTCTCCGGCTACGCATCTGGGTGGAAAGCGACCTCGCCGACGACTACCTCGCCGGCGACCGCCCGTACACCACCGCGCTCCAGGACCTGGTGGCCGCCGCCCAGCAGCCCGGCGTGACCGGCGTGAAGTTCGCGGACAACCTCGGCTACACCGGCTTCACCACCGCCGCCGACGTCACCCGCTTTCTCACGCGCGCCGGCCAGGATCTGCGGGCCGCATTGCCCGGCAAGCACCTGGCCATCGGCGTGGTGGTGCCAGAACTCGGCTGCGGAGCGGCCAAGACCTGCATCCGGGCCATGCGCGCCAAGGCACCGCTAGCCACCAAGGAGCACATCACCCGCTACCTCACACTGCGCGCCGTCGACCGGGTGGAGATCTCCACCGGGCTGTTCGGCCGTACCTACGCCCAGTACCAGGTTCCGGATGCGAAGACCGGCAAGCCTACCGCGATTACACCAGCGCTGGCCGCCCGCGCTCAATGGATGAGCGTGCGCGCTCTGGAATGGGACACCCTCGCCCAGGTACGCGGCCGCGAGTACGGTCTGGCCCACGCTGGCGGAACCTCACCGTGGGACAACAAGCAGGCCACTGCTCAGATCGACGCCCGCATCGGCACCGCGCTCGCCCTTGGTGTGCCCACCATCACCCTGTGGGGGCACAAGGCCGTCGACGGCACCCAGACCTACCGGCTCCTCGACGCAGGCCTCGCCCCGAACGCGCTGTGGACCACCTTGACCAGCCAGCGCCTGCGAGGACGCCTGGCCGTCATCGTCGACCCGGCCTCCACCGAACGCAGCATCACCGCCGACCTGACCGAACTCGCCAAAGCAGTCAGTGAAGTGTTCATCCTGCTGTGACCACCACCGCCCCGAACGGGCAGGCCCCGCGCCCGCCTGTGGAGAGGCCACGACCTCCGGATGCGACCCGACGACCGGCTCTTCCCCGACCCCGATCCCGATTCCGAAGCGCCACGGGCCTTCACCGATGCCGCCGACGGCGGCTACCCCATCGAAACCGACCTCGACCCCGACCCGCACCCCGCCCCGCAAAGCCTCCCGACGGACGAGGACCTGCCCCCGCCACCCTCGCCCCTCAGCGGCCGTCGCCTGCACAACCCCATCCCCGCCGCCCCGACGGCCGCCGCCGCGGACGACGACTGGTACGGCCCCGAACCGGCCCGCTCCCGCTGGCGGATCATCACCCCGATCGCCACGCTCGTCGCCAGCGCCGGCCTCGGCATCTGGCTCGCCCTGCCCACCACGCCCCCTCCGCAAGCCAACGCGCCGACATCACCCTCAACCGCTCATCCGACCGCGCCGCCGTCGAGCGGCACACCGGCCGCCCGCCACACCTTCACCCCCCGCCCGACCACCGCCCGTACCCGCGCCACTTCGCCCACCCCGCGACCCGAACCCACCCGCACCCGCTCACCACGACCGCAGCAGACCACAGCCCGGCCCTCTCCAGACCCCCACCCGGCCATCACCACCACCGTGACCCTCACCGTCCGCCCCACCCGCGCTCGCACCGGCACCGGCCCCGAAGAACCACCCCGCCCCACACCACCCACCACGCGCACGCCCGCCTGCCTGACCTGGGACGACTGCCACGACGACCCGCCCACCGGCTAACCCCCGGCCGCCGCCCGCCCCATCCTCCTAGGATCACCCGATGACCACCCCGATGACCACCCTGCTCCCCGCGACGACCCTCACGTCATGGCCCCTGGCCACCGCCGCCGCCCTGCTGGCCCTGGCGCTCCTCGCCCTCGCCGCAGACCGGCTCCGCAACCCGCGCCGCCGCAGCGGCCTGGCCCTGTGGTGGCGCCTGCGCTGGCGCCTGTACCCCGGACGCGGCTTCGCCCGCAGGCTCGAGCTCTACCTCCACTACGGGCTGCCCGCCGCCCGCAAGGTCGCCCGCCGCGCCCGCCCCTGCCTGCGCGGCTGGTGGGCCCGCCACGTCGTCCGCCACAACGAGATCGCCCTGTTCCTCGGCTGGGCCCAAGGCTGGCTCATCCGCTTCCGCACCTACGCCACCCTCGAAGACCACATCCTGTGCCTGGCCCCGCACAAGGAAGGCAAAACCGCCCACCTGGCCGGCTGGATCATCGACGCCCCCGGCGCCGCCATCGTCACCAGCGTCCGCGACGACATCGTCGACCTCACCGCCGGCCTGCGCGGCAACGCCGAACTGTTCAACCCCGAACGCTTCGGCACCTGGGCCTCTACCATCCGCTGGTCACCCGTCCACGGCTGCCACGACCAAGCCACCGCCCTGCGCCGCGCCGCCACCATGGTCGCCGCCACCGAAACCAGCGGCCTGACCGACCAGACCTTCTGGACCAACCAAGCCGCCATGACCCTGGCCGCCCTGCTGTACGCAGCCGACCTGGAAAACCTCACCCTAGAGCACGTCGACGCCTGGAGCATGAACGAAGACCCCACCCCCTTGAAGATCCTCACCCGGCCCCGCCCCGGCCACAACACCACCCGCGCCGCCGCCCTGATCCGCCGCTACCACAACCTCCACGTCCGCACCCGCGACTCCATCTACCTCACCCTGCGCCAAGTCCTGCGCTGCATGGACGACCCCGCCATCGCCCACATGCTCTGCCCACCCCCCGGCCACAGCCTCGACCTCGAAGACTTCCTGCGCCGCCGCGGCACCCTCTACCTCATCTCCGGAGACAGCACCAACCCCGCCACCCCCATCCTGTTCGCCACCCTGGTCGCCGAAATCCACCACCAAGCCCGCATGCTCGCCTCCCCCCAACTCAACCGGCGCATCGACCCGCCCGTCACCTTCCTCCTCGACGAAGCCCCGCACATCTGCCCCATCCCGCAACTGCCCGGCTGGATCGCCACCGCCGCAGGCTCCGGCTTCGTCTTCATCATCGCCGGCCAATCCTGGTCGCAATTCCAGCACCGCTGGACCGAACACGGCGCCACCACCCTGTGGAACAACTGCAAAGCCAAAATGCTGTTCGGCGCCACCTCCGACCCCCACGACCTGAAAGTCATGTCCGACCTGTGCGGCGACATCACCCTGGCCTACCGCGAGAAATCCATCGACAGCTCCGGCAAGCCCCACTACACCCGCCGCTGGGAAACCGTCCCCGTCCTACCACCCGACCAAGCCCGCCGACTCCCCACCTGGCGCGCCCTGGTCGTCCGCCGCAACGCCACCCCCACCATCGTGCGAGCCGAACAAGTGTGGAAACGCGCCGACTACAAACGCTGGAAAAGCCAAGACGGCACCATCCCCTTCCCCCGCCTCACCCCCACACCGCCGGCCCCACCCGCAAACCAGGCGCCCGCCCCACACGCGGCACCCACGCGCAGCCCCTCCTCCTCCACCACCACCCCGCCGCCGAGCGGGCAGACACGAGCCTCCCGGCCCTGGCACATCAAACGCCGCTGAACTGACCGGCCATGAACCACCCCGACGCCGGCCCAACCGACCCAGACGACCCATCCGACACCCTCGCCGCCCTCACCGCCGACCTCGAGCACCTGTCCCGCATCGTCACCAGCCTGACCACCACCACCAGCACCACACCAACCGCAACGCCCCAGCTCGAGCCCCCACCCAAACCCTGGTGCTGGCCCAAGACGCCCCACAGGCGCAAAGCCGACCGGCTCGGCGAACTCGGCGACTGGCTGACCCAAGTGCTCTTCGGATGGCCGGCCGCCCAACGCGCCATCCAGCCCTGCTGGCCCCGCCACTGGGACATCATCGAAGAGATCTCCATGCTGTACTGCGCCTGGAAGACCGCCTACCTCTGGGAAGGCGCAACCGCCAGCGACGCCGCCGAATACCTCGACCGATGGCTGCCCAACGCCCTGGAAAGAATCGAAATCAGACTCCGCCCCTGCGTCCAGACCCACCAGCCCGATGGCCCCCGACGAAACGACACCGCAACGCTCACAGCCGTCCAGGACGAACTGCGCTGGCTCTGACATCCTCCGCAGTCAAGAGCGTAACGACCGCCCGCACGCGCCTTTTCGCGTCTGTCCTCAGCGCGCTGAGCGAGCGCGTCGGCCCGCTGTTGTTCGCTGATCCTCATAGCGTTCATGGAGATGGCAGAATGCCGGTGTAGACAGAGCCCACCTCGACCTCCGTCAATAGGGGCTTGCAGCTGGCGGGCGCCCTGGGGGTGATCTGACATGCCGTCGTACACATTGGACGGGGTTGGGCTGGATCACCCGGCGGGCTGCTGGCGGCTCAAGCGAGGCACACAGCGTCGTCCATTCCGGGTGCTCGCGCGGTCCGCGTCTCGGTCACCTGCCGTGCCGGTGAGCTGCCGTTCGTGGGGCTCGATCACGAGGCGACGTCGTTCTCGCTGACGTTCGTGGTGACGGGCGCGACCCCGGCCGGGACAGACGGCGGCTATGCGCAGATGGAGACCAACCTGGAGGCGCTGACGGCGCTGCTCGGAGGTCGCAACCGGCTCATGAGCCTGCGCTACCAAGCAGGCCCGATCGTCCGGGTCACGGACGTGACCATCACGGCCGCGTCAGACCCAGAGATCAACGTCGGTGCAGCTCGTGCACGCCTACAGGTGGTGGTTGAGGTGCCCGGCGTGTACTGGCGAGACGAGACGATCACCACCTGGGCAGGGTCAGCGAACACCTAAGATCAGGCCGTGACCACACTCGCCGGAAGCGCCGTGCCCATCGTGGATGTCCTGATCCGTGTGACCGGCCCGGCCACGACATCACGGTCAGGGACGTGGCCAGCGGCGGGAGTGTCGGCTTGCTTACGTCGGGCTTCAATACGCTGACGGCCGGCCAACGGCTGCTGATCGACGCGAAAGCGATGCGTGCCGCTGTAGTCACGACAGACACGTGGGCCCCGGCAGCGGGCACTGACCGTACGGGCGTGGTCTCGGTGGTTGGCCCGTTCTCGGCGAACCGGTGGATCCACCTGACGCCAGCGATGGCCGTACAAGACCCATTCAGTCGCGCGGTGCTCATCTCGTGCACCGCGACCGGTACCACCACGACGTCCGGACTCGAGGTTCGAGCGCGCCGCGCGTACCTGTAGCAGGACGATCAGCGCGGCTTTTCTGATAATCCTGGTTGCCAGATGGTAACAAGTCTTACCACGCTGTGCAGGTCAGACGGCCTGTCCTGCAGCTTCGGAGTTCTTGGGAGGGCTTGCAGGAGGAGGCCGAGCCGGCCCATCGTATGCTCCCGGCGGTCTGTCCAGGAAGAGTAGACCGTCCAGAAGGGGGCGTTCGACGCCGAGGCGGATGGCCACTGGAAGGACCAGAGTATGCCGCTCCTCCAAGGGCCTAACGTGCGTTGCTCCTCACCTTACGGTATCCATGGGGCCTCCCACCTGCGGCATCGCCGTCAAGCGGGTTCGAGGAGTGATGTCTTGAGGTATTGAGAAGGTGCGATGAGTGCGTGTAGAAGAAGACGTGAGTCCCTATACTAAGAAGCCTTCCTGAGAAGCCTTAGAAGAGTTCTTAGGTTGCATTGTAGTGATGGGTATTAATGTAGATTCTGGCAGATGACTGCTACAACCAACTTGCAAAGTTGCTAGACTTGGCCCAGTAACGCTCCGCATGGCCTGCTGTGCACGGCCTAATGTCGAGCGTAACAAGGGAGAACCCCGCTGCAGGGCGCTAACCATGAGCGGGGTCCTCGTTGCGGGCTCAGCTAGCGTGATAGCGCTAGCTGAGCCCCTTCATCTTCAGAGCCAGGTCGTACAAGATGATCGCTAGCTGCAGAAAGCAGCAAGATCAACTGCCCGTCCGGATCTTCAGAGCCCATCGCTTGCATTGGCCACCCTTCCTCGGGCTGGCCTGGTAGGCCAACCCGTTCGGCTGTCTCCACGAAGTGCCCAAATAGGACTTCTGTGTCCGATTCGGGCACTTCGCAAGAAACTCCCACGAGGCAGGGACTTGCAAAGCAATGAGTTCCGGCGGCCAGTCTAGCGGGTCTTGTGTCGCCGCAAAGCCATTCTTTTGCCTTAGTCGGCGCGCAAGTAATGCGTACATGATCTTGAGCGTCTTAACTCAGAGTATTTGGTCGATAATTATGAGTGGCTGTCGGCGTTAAGGTGCTGGCCCAGGGGGTGTTTGGTGCCTTTCGACCTCCGACTCATCGCCTTCGACCCGAACGGCGACCGGCGCGGCCTCCTCGCCCACCCGCTGCACATCCAAGCGGCGTTCCCCTTCAACGACATCCCGTCGCTGAGGTTCAGCTACAGCACGCAGGCGCCTGGTGCCGACCTGATCGCGACGCCGTGCGAGATCGGCTTGCAGTGGTCCTCGGACGGCAACACGTGGTTCGAGTTCCCGGAGGCCGGTTCCTGCTGATCCAGCGGCAAGGCGACCAGGTCGACCAGGCTGGGATGTGGCAGTTCGACTGCCCCGGCTACTTGTGGACGTTGCAGAAGGCCGTCACGTACGCCAGCAGTTCGATCGAGCCCACGAACGGCAACCGCGTGTTCAGCGCAGCGGCTACGTCCGGATTCATCATGCAAACCCTGCTAGGTGAAGCACAGGCCCGCGGCGCCCTCTCGGGCCTGACGTGGACGTTCAACGCGTCCACTGTTCATCGGGGCCGGATGGCGGTTCTCTCCGCTGGCAACTCCACTGACGACTGAGCCGGAAGACCGGGTGATCTGGTTGACCGCGTTCGTTCCCACGTACGACGTTCGGCAACCGGCGCTCGCCGTGACGAGCCCGATGTTTGCCTTCCCCAACCTCTACAACGTGAACGGCACCCGGACGTTCACTCACCCCGACCTCACCCAGCTCCCCACGGACGTTGGAGGAGACCAGCCTCCGCTAAACATGGTGTCTGCATCGTGGGAGCCGACCTGTCGACGGATCAGCAGTAGCATCCGATCGCCTCGTGGTGCCCGTCGCGGACCCGTCGCCTGATCAGCGGTAACGTTCGTCCTGGGACAGACCGAGCCCTGTCCACCTCCTGCGGGAGGTGGACCGGGCCCTTCCTCGTTTCCGGAGCCCGCGGGGATTGATCACCCATCCACCGGGAAGTCAGCCAGCAGTTCCCGCACTTGAGGCACGTCCGCGTACGACGTCAGCTTGTTGAGCACCACGAGCGAGCGGTCATGAGTTCGGTCGCTCGCTACGTCCGCTGACATCTCCAACATCCGGCGCGCCTGATGCGCCGCTTCCTCTGGCTCGTTCGCATCCGCGAGCGCCACCGCGAGCCACGATAGGTACAGCGCGAGTTCGCGCGTGTGGGTCGTGTTGTAGCGGGCAAGCACATCCGTCAGCAGAGGGACCGCCCGAAGCGGGCGCCGCAGCTCCGTATATACCCTCGCTTCCATAACCTGGAGCTCTCCGGCATCCACCCAATACAGGTAGCCAGGGCCGGGCTGTCCCCGATCGCTGGCCAGGGCGTCGCTGGCCTCGCCGAGTGCTCGCATCGCCGCCTGCGCGTCGCTGTTCCGGGCGTGTGCCCACGCGAGGCGGTCCCAAGCCAGCGCGCGGGCTCGCGGAGGAGAGTGCACGGGTGCGGCCTTCACCGCGGCATGAGCGAGTACCACCGCGCTGCCCATGTCTCCCACATTCGACACCTGGTAAGCGAGCGAGCCAATGAGGTTCGATTCCAGGACCGCGTCTCCTGCCTCCTTCGCCGCGCTGATGCCGAGCCCGTACGCTTGCGCGGCCTGCTCATGTTGGCCGGCGTCCGACGCGATCCATCCGGCGATCTGTGCTGATTCGCCGATCACGGCCAGCAGCTTCCACCCAGTCTCTTCAGTGTGGGTAGCCTCCCGATAGAGGCGCACAGCGGCGTCCAATTCGCGGAACGCAGGCACGATAAGGTCCTCACCGCCGAGGATGTCGTCGGCCAGGCGCATGCTGTGGACGCGGGCGGCCAGGTCCTCAATCGTGGTCTCGCCTATGCGGCGACCCGCTCTCGTGGCGAGAGGTGCAAGCGAGTCACTGCCAGGCAGGATCGTGGCGAGAACTTCCTCGGGGCTCTTGCCCGGAAGCTTGAACGTGTCGCCGAACAGGACGCTCTCGTCGATCCCGAACGCGAGGGCGTACAGCCTCTTGTATCTGCTGCCGGGCTTCCACCTGCCCGCTTCCCAATCGCGGAGCTCCCGCATGACGGATGCCCTACTCGGAAAGGTGGATTGCACCTCGGGCGGGGCGGCCTCATAGAGCTGTCTGGCCATCTCCTTCTGCGACCAAAAGCGCGCTTCCCGCTCCGCCCTCAGCCGCACAGCCCACGCCGGCGGCGGCTTACGCGCCTTGCCCATGGCTCACCTCGCGGGACGGGGGACTCTCCGCTTCTCTCCTCTATCCTCTCCTGTTCGCAGGGCACTACGCAGCGCTGTGATGGATCTGTGCACCCCGACATGAGCAGGGAGAGGGGCGGCCGACCGGCCACGGCGCAGACGATCACCCTGGACATCCAGGGGCCGGCTGCGCTTGTGGGAGCTGTTCGTAAGCAGCGCGTCATCCGCAGGCTGCCCTCGCTGCGTCCCCGCCGCCCCGACTGGGCCATCGATCGACCTCACGATGAACCCGGCCGGGAAGGGTGGGGCGCTGCTCTTCAGCAACCCGTCATGGTGCAGAACCCGGAAGCTCAGAGCGGACTCAACGCTCCTGGACATGATCGAGGCCCCATGACCCCGAAGCGCGATGAACGTACCTCCTCGCCCCCATCCGGCGTGGATCCGAACACGCCCAGCATCGCCCGGGTCTATGACTACTTCCTGAATGGCAGAGACAACTTCGCCGCCGATCGAGACCTGGCCGAGCAAGTTCTCAAGGTCGCTCCGAACGCTCGGACTACGGCCCAGGCGAATCGAAGCTTCCTGGTTCGTGCGACGGAAGCCGTCGCCCGGGCTGGCATCAGGCAGTTCGTTGATCTGGGTACCGGTGTACCGACGTCGCCGAACGTGCACGAAGTGGCGCAGCGGGTCAATCCGGAAGCGCGCGTGGCGTATGTCGATAACGATCCGATCGTGCTGGTCCACGCTCGCGCCCTGCTGTCTGGGACTAGGTCCGATGTGATCACGATCGAGGGTGACCTTCGGGCTCCCAAGGCAGTCTTGGACCATCCCGAGCTGCGCGCTCACATCGACTTCGCTCGGCCGGTGGCAGTCCTGCTGGTCGCGGTGCTGCACCTGCTGACCGACGAGGACGGTCCGGAACGGCTGGTGGAGACCATCCGCGACCAGATGGTGCCGGGCAGCTATCTGATCTTGTCGCACCTATGGGACGACCCGGACGGTGTCGCACGGGCAGGTGCCGATGAGTACGCGCACCGCAAGGCCAGCGCTCCGGTCGTGCCGCGAACGACGGAGGAGATCCGGCGGTTCTTCGACGGCTTCGAACGGATCGATCCCGGCCTCGGCCATCTGGACCAGTGGCGGCCGACCGAAGACATGATCAACGCGGGGAACGACGACCGATTCGGCCTGTGCGCCGTGGGCCGCAAGCCATGAGCGCCGCCCACCTGACGCTTGAGGGAGCCGACATGAATGTGATCATCGATCCGGAGACCGGCTGCTGGTGGGCGGCTCAGCTTGAGCAGGAGGTCCACCACTGGTGGCAGATCCTGTGGGAACCCGGCGGCCAGCACCTCACCGCTTACTTCCGAGGGCACTGGGAGGAAGGCGGCGTCTACCGCAAGGGGCGTGACCCCCACGAGCTTTGGCCGCTCATGCGTGACATCCAGAACAAGGCCCGCCAGCGCGCGGCCGTCGAGGCGCTTCCGGTGCCCCCCGTCCTCGTCGAACGTCTCCCTGACACCCTGTGGAACGCAATCGGGTGATGACACGACATGGCCGATAAGGCAACCCACGCACTGCGGCGCGGACTGAACTGTCCCTCGGAGTCCATTCCCTCTTGGTCCGCGCCGCCTACACCTCGTGGCCCGCGCCGGAGCCCTTGTCCGGCATGGGCCACGAGTTCCACAATCCACACCACCCGGCCCGCGGGAAGGGGTCACCGCCATGAACGAGATCATGCTTACTGCCCTCCGTCTCCAGCGCCCCGGCTGGCGCAAGAGCGGCAGCGCCGACGAGACCAGCCCCGCCGCGGACAGCGACCAGCCGCAAGCAGCCGACGACCCGCCAGACCAGGCGGCCGACGGCCGGCCTCCGTCGTAGGCCATTCGGAGGCGCTCCGGTGGATCTGATCGTGCTCGTGTACGGAAATCCCTGGACGCCCGCTCGGCCGCCGGACGCCACCATCCGCCCCGGGCTCGTGCGGCCCTTCATCGTGGCCGGCCTGATCCTGCTACTCGTGCTCAGCAGCAGGAGACCCAGCCCGGATACCGTCCAGGTGCAACTGCTCGCGCAGGCCGTCGTTCACGTCTCGACTTTCCGGCCGAGCCCGCGGTACCCATGCCCGGTCGGAAGGCGCTGGCAGCCGCCCTCACCGGGAGGGCCTGCCGCCTGCCACCCCCGGCGTGTCCGTTGGACAGGGCCGCCCGGCCCCGCCACGGTGAACCCGCGCCGTACCAAGCCCTTCCGCACCATCCACTGACCAGGACACACATCACAGGGAGATCGTCCAGTGAACGACGAGACCACCGACCAGGCGCAGGCCGCCGAACTGCGGGACAAGCTGGCGGACGAGCTCACCGCGGCGGGCCACATCCGGTCGGCTCAGGTCGACCAGGCGTTCCGCACCGTGCCCCGGCACGCGTTCGTGCCGGCCGACACCCCGCTGGAGGTGACCTACCAGGCCGACAGCGCCGTGGTGACCAAGCGGGACGAGAACGGCAACGCCATCTCGTCCGTCAGCGCCGCGTACGTCCAGGTCGCGATGATCGAGCAGGCCGAGCTGGAGCCGGGCATGCTGGTGCTGGAAATCGGAAGCGGTGGCGTAAACGCGGCGATGATCGCCGAGATCGTCGGGCCGGACGGACACGTCGTCAGCGTGGACATCGACCCGGAGGTGACCGCTCGCGCCTCCGAACTGCTGGCCGCCAACGGATACGCGAGCCGGGTCACCGTCATGGAAGTCGACGCCGAGCACGCCATCCCCGGGTTCGATCGGTTCAACGCGATCATCGTGACGGTCGGCGCGTGGGACCTGTCCCCGGCCTGGCTGCGCCAGTTGGCCCCCAGCGGCACACTCGTGGTGCCATTGCGGATGAACGGCGTCACCCGCTCCATCGCGTTCCGCCGCACGAACGACCACCTGACCAGCACGTCGTCCGTGGTATGCGGGTTCGTCCCCATGCAAGGGCATGGCCAGCACGCCGACAGGGAGTTCCGGCTCCGCGACCCCAACGGACACGCTGTCACGCTCCGGTTCGACGACGGGGCACCCGACAACCCCGCGATGCTGGACGGCGTTCTGGAGAGCGAGCGCACTGAGCTGTGGTCTGGCGTCACAATCGAGCACGGCGTGTCGTTCGCCGACCTGCACCTGTGGCTCGCGAGCTTCCTGCCCGGCTTCTGCAAGCTGGCCGCCGAGGAGGGAACCGAACTCGCCCAGGAGCGCAAGACGTGGTTCCCGTTCGCCGGAGTGCACGGCAGCTCCTTCGCCTACCTGTCGGTGCGGCCCGCTCTGGAAGGCGCAGGCTCGGAGTTCGGCGCTCGCGCCTACGGGCCGCACGGCCAGGAGGCGGCGATCGCCCTGGTCGAGCAGATCCGGGCGTGGGACGAGCAGGCCAGGAACCACGCCGAACCCACGTTCGCCTACTGGCCGACTGGCCACGCCCCCGCCCACCTGCCCGAGGGCACGGCGAGGCTCAACAAGACGCACGGCCTTGTCACGATCTCCTGGCCCACCGGCTGAGCACACCTCAGCGGGCCAGGCTGCCCCACACCCAACCCGATAAGGAGTGTGATCCGATGGCTCCACCGGCGACCCTCGACGCGCCCAAGGTCCTGCACCCCGCAGACGCCGTAGCCGACGACGAGTTCGAACTGGACATGCGCGTCGTGGAGGCCACCACACCGCTGGTCACCATGATGTGCGCCACCGACGACGGGTGCGGCACCACGTGCAGCACCAGCGCGTGCACCACCAGCTCCAACGACCCTTCCTGAACCACTCTCTGCCGCCCGGCGCCCACACCCCGCGTGGGCGCCGGCGGCGCGGCTCACCACCGACCCCCTGAGAGGGATCACGATGAGCATCCCCCCGCGCTACCGGCACACCGGCCTGGTCATGGTGCGAGCGAGCACCGACCCCGGCGACCTCGAACTGCCGACCCTCCTCGATCTGCGCGACCCCGCCACCATCCAGCAGGAAGGCCGCACGTGGCTGGCGAAGGTGTGGGCCCACGGCGAGGTGCGCGAGGCCCTGCAGATGGCCAGCCCCGACCTCGCCGCTCGCATTGACCCCCTGCTCGACTCTGCAGCCCCGCCCGCCGGCGACGTGCGCCGCGCCGTCATGGCCACCGCCTCCTACCTGCTGCGCTGGCAGCGCCGCCCGACCCCGTTCGGGCTGTTCGCCGGAATCGCGATCGCCGCCATCGGGCCCGCGAGGGCCGACATCGGCGCCCGGCACCGCGCGTACGCGCGAGTGAACGCCGGCTGGATCACCCACCTGGCCGACGAGATGGAGCGGCATCGCAGCCTGCGGCCGCGCCTGATGGTGATCGCTGACAGCTTCGGGATCGCCCGCGACGGCCGCTTCGTCGTCCTCGCGCGCGCGGACGACGCCCGGCTCCCCGGCCCGATGCGCGAGGTGTCCGTGCGGCTGACCCGGCCCGTGCAGATCGCGCTCAACGCCGCCGCAGCACCGATCCGGTTCGACCAGCTCGCCGCCGAGCTGACCGCGCGCTTCCCCGGCACCCCTGAGGAGAAGATCCTCACCCTGCTGCACGCGCTGGTGGACCAGCGCATCCTGATCACCAACCTGCGCCCGCCGATGACGGCCGCCGACCCGCTCCACCACCTGATCGACGTGCTGCACGAGGCGGGCGGCGCGGACCTGGCCGACGTCGGCCGGCTGCTGCGCCACCTCGAACACGTCCGCGACCTGCTGACGCGGCACAACACCGCCGCCCCCGAGCGGGCCGCCGCGCTCCGCGCCGCCGCCCGGGTGCAGATGGCCGGGCTCGCGCCGGGCACCGGCCTGGCCGCCGACGTGACACTCGACGCCCGGATCGCCGTCCCCGACGTCGTGCTGCAGGAGGCCGCCCGCGCGGCCACCGTCCTGCTGCGGCTGGCCATCGAGCCGTTCGGCCGCACGGCCTGGATGGACTACCACGCCCGGTTCCTTGCCCGGTACGGCCCCGGCGCCCTGGTCCCGGTGAAAGAGCTGGTGGCCGACTCCGGGCTCGGCTACCCCGGCGGCTACCTCGGTGCACCCCGCGCCCGGCCCACCTGGCGGACGATCACCGACCGCGACGCCACCCTCCTGGCCCTCATCCAGGAAGCCGCCCAGACGGGGGCCGACGAGATCACCCTCACCGACGCGGACGTCACCGCGTTGACCGTGGGCGACCACGACACCGTGGTGCTGCCCCACCGCATCGAGATCGGCGTCACCCTCTCCGCCCCCTCCACGGAGGCGATCAACCGGGGAGAGTTCGACCTGCGCATCACCGCCAACCCGCGCGCCCACACCAGCATGACCGGGCGGTTCGCTCACCTGCTGGACGACGACGACCGCGCCCGGCTGGCCGACTCCCACAGCGCAGGGGCCGACGCCGTGGTGGTGCAGCTGTCCTTCCCGCCCCGCCGCCCCCGCAACGAGAACCTCACGCGGGTCCCGCCGCTCCTGCCCACCGTCGTCCACCTGGGCGAGCACCCCACCGACGGCGACGTGATCGGCATCGAGGACCTGTCGGTCACCGCCGACTCCACCCATATGCACCTGGTGCAGCGCTCCGCCGGCCGGCGCGTCATTGCCCGGCTCCCTCATGCGCTGGACACCACCGTCCAGATCCCGCCGCTGGCCCGGTTCCTTGCCGAGGTCGCCGACGCCCGCGCCGCCGCCTACAAGCCGTTCAATTACGGCGCCGCCCGCACCCTGCCGCGCCTGCCGCGCATCCGCTACCGGCGCACCGTCCTGGCGCCCGCCCGATGGCTGCTCACCACCGCCGACGTGTCCGGCGACGGGCAGGGCTGGGACGCGGCCCTGAAGGCGTGGCGGCAGCGGTGGCGCACGCCGGCGCGCGTCCTGCTCTGCCACGAGGACCTGCGTCTCCCGCTCGACCTCGATCAGCCGATGGACCGCGCCGTCCTCCAGGCGCGGCTGGAGCGGGCAGGGAAGGTCGAGCTTCAGGAAGACGACCCGCCGCACGGGCGGGGCTGGATCGGCCGACCGGCCGAGCTGCTGATCCCCATGACCGTGGTCAACCCGCCGCGACGCAGCCTCCCGACGACTGCGGCCCCGGGCGCTACCACGCTGGTGTGCGCACATCTGGTCGGCAACCCGGCCCGGTTCGACGACATCCTGGCCCGGCACCTGCCGCCGTTCGCCGACGAACTCGCCGACCTGATCACGGCCTGGTGGGTGCGCCGGCACCGCGACATGATCCAGCCCGATACTGACCAGTACCTTGCCGTGTACCTGCGGCTGGCCGACCCCGGCCAGTACGGGCTGGTCGCGGCACGGCTGGCTGCGTTCGCCGCCCGGCTGGCATCGCTCGGCCTGCCCGCGCAGCTCGCCGTCATCACCTGCCGCGAGCAGCCCGGCCGGTACGGCGAAGCCGCGGCGCTGGCGGCGGCCGAGCAGGCGTTCGCCGCCGACACCCGGGCCGCCATCGCGCAGATCCGCGTGGCCGACGCTGCCCGGCTGCCTGGCCAGGCGCTGGCCGCCGCGTCCATGGCGCACCTCGCCGCCGCGTTCGCCCCCGACGCCACCATCGGCTGGCGGGCGCTGGTCGGCTGCCTGGAGCAGCAGACCGGCCCGCTGGACCGCGCGCTGCGCGACCATGCGCTCTGCTGGGGCGACCCCGCCCAGGATTACCAGGCCGTGCGCGCCGTCCCGGGCGGCGACGCCGTCGCCACCGCCTGGCGGGCCCGCGATGCGGCGCTGGCCGCCTACCACCGCGCCCTTGCCGGGCAGCGCGACCCGGCCACCGTGCTGCGCGCCCTGCTGCACGACCATCACGTGCGGGCCCTCGGCGTCGACCCGGAATACGAAAAGACGACAGGCCGCCTCGCCCGGGCAGCCGCCCTGCGCTGCCTCGCTCTGGCAGGTGCGTTGTGACCGGCCCGGCACCGGAGCCGGTGGAGCTGAGCGAGCATGAGAGGGCGAGTCAGTCCCTCACCAGGCCGACCGCCGCGAACGCGCTCCTACACATCGAGCGGGCCCTGTTCGGCACCGGAAAGTGGGCGAGCGCCGACGCGCACGTCCGCAAGGCCACCGCCGGGCCGATCGACAGCGCGCCGCACGCCGGCCTCTACTACGGGGTACCGGCCGTCGCGTTCGTCCTGCACGCCGCCCGCGATGGTCACCCCCGCTACCAAGCGGCAGCCCGCAGCCTCGACAAGCACGTGGCACGGCTGACCCAACGCCGGCTGGCCACCGCCGCCGAACGGATGAGAGGGCGAGTGCCCGCCGCGTTCGCCGAGTACGACCTGTTCCGCGGGCTCACCGGACTCGGTGCGCTGCTGCTCCTGCGAGCCCCCGGCAGTGACCTGCTCGGTGCCGTCCTCACCTACGTGACCTGCCTGACCCAGCCGCGCCGCGTGGACGGCGTGGAACTGCCGGGCTGGTGGGTCGATCACGACCCGGACCCGCTCGCGCCGACGCCGGGCGGGCACGTCAACCTCGGCCTCGCGCACGGCGCGGCCGGCCTGCTCGCGCTGCTCTCCCTCGCCTCCCTGCGCGGGTGCACGGTGCCCGGCCAGAGCGGCGCGATCGAGACCCTGACCGGCTGGTACGACCAGTGGCGGCAAGACTCGTCGGACGGCACGTGGTGGCCGCAATGGCTCACCCGCGAGGACCTCCACACCGGCCACACCTCCCAGCGCAGCCCGGGACGGCCCTCGTGGTGCTACGGCACGGCCGGGATCGCCCGCGCCCAGCAACTCGCCGGACTCGCCACCAGCGACCCCGTCCGGCGCGGGATCGCCGAGAAGGCCATGGCCGAATGCCTGACCGACCAACAGCTTCAGAAGATCACCGAGGCGGGGCTATGCCACGGCATGGCCGGCGTCTACCAGACCGCCTACCGGGCCTCCCTCGACGCCTCGAACCCGGCGATCGGGAGCCGCCTCCCCGCGCTCGCACCCGCACTCACCCAGCGCGCAGCGACCAGCCAGGACGACGCCAAGGGGCTCCTGGACGGGCCCGCCGGGGTGGGCCTGGCCCTGGAAACCGCACAACACACCACACCCCCACGCTCTGGATGGGACGCATGCCTCCTCATCACCTGACCACCACGCCGCCACACCAGCTCGCCAACGGCGTCCTCGCCCTCCTCGCCGGAGCAGACCTGGACACCGCCGCCGCCGACGTCGGCGTCGAGCCGGCCGACCTCGACGAAGCCGCCACGGCGTACCAGGCCGCCGGGCTCACCGCGCTCGAACAACGCGCCGAAGCCGGCTGGTACCAGCTGCGCGTCCAGTTCCCCGACTGGGACGACGCCGAGACGATCGGCGCCCACGAGCTGGGGCCGCGCCTGGAGCAGCTCCACGCGGACGGAACGATCAACGGGTGGTGGTTCCTGCGCAAACCCCCCGGCTGGCGGCTGCGGCTGCGCGACGCCGACCGCGACGCCGTTGACGACGTGTTCGACGAGCTGCTCGCGGCTGGGACGATCGTCCACTGGTGGCCGACCGTGTACGAGCCCGAAACCGCCGCGTTCGGCGGCCCAGCCGGGATGCAGGCCGCACATGACCTGTTCTACGCCGACAGCCTCGGCGTCCTCGACTACGCCCGCCAGGCCGCCCCCGACCTCGGCCGCCGTGAACTGTCCATCGTGCTGATCAACGCCCTGCTGCAGGCGGCTGGACTGGACTGGTTCGAGCGTGGCGACGTCTTCGCCCGGGTCGCCCAGCTACGGCCCGCGCCCGCCCTCGCGGACGTCGGCCAGGTGGAGAAGCTGTCGGCCAACGTGCGCACGCTGCTGGCCGTCCCCGCCCAGGCCGACGGCGATCCGTTCGCGCCGGGCGGGCTCGCCGCGTTCGCCTCACCGTGGCTCACCGCGTGGCAGGCCGCAGGCAACGAGCTCGGCCGCGCCGCCGCCGAGGGCCGCATCTACCGCGGCCTGCGCGCGCTGCTCACCCACGTCGTGATCTTCCACTGGAACCGGCTCGGCCTGTCGGCCACCACGCAAGGCATCCTCGCCCGCGCGGCCGTCTCCGCCTTCCTGCCCGAGAGCTGACCATGGACCCTGTCACGCTGCACGCCGCCGCCCGCCGCTTCCCCCTCGTCGGCCACGCCCGGCCCGGCCACCCGCCGCTGCCCGACCGGATCCAGGAGATCGCCGCCATCGCCGAGACCGCGGCCCGCCCCGGCGGTGACGCCCTGCACGAGGGGGCGCACGCGCTCAACAAGGCCGCGCTTCTGGCCAGCGACTGCGGCCTGCCGGGCCTGGCCCGGGACCTGTGCTGGCAGCACATCAACATCTACCGGGGCGCTGGTCGCCCGCTGACCGTGACCCGCGCCCGGTACATGCTCGAACCCGTCCACAACCTCGCCCGGCTCCAGATCCGCGCCGACGACGGGCAGCACGCGCTACGGCTCCTGGACGCGATGTACCAGGCGGTCACCAAAGACACCGACCTGGTGATCGGCCATCGCACTCTGCCGCTGACCCACCTCACCGGCGCCCCGAGAGAACGGCACAAGCTGCGTGAATGGGTGTGGCGGCAGTACCTCGCGGACGGCATCCGTGCCCTGACGCTCGCCGGCCGCTGGGATGAGGCGGTCACGCACACCAGAGCACATCAGGGGATCGGCCTGCACCTCATGGACGGACGGCAAGTCGAGATCATCGCCCACTGCCTGCGCGGCACGCTCGGCGCAGCGCAGGCCCTCCTGGAGGAGGGCACGCCCACGGAGCCCTGGGAGCAGCAGGTCGCTTCCTGCCTGCGCGTCATGTGCGCGGAACCGGACGGGAAGGCAGCCAGCCAGGACGTGGCGGCCATGGTCGGCCAGTTCTTCGGCGACGAACCGAGGCCCGGCTTCGTGGTCTTCCGGACCCGGCTCGGGCTGACCGTCGCCACCCTCGCCGACACCTCGGCGTCCAGTCGCGTTCTCGCTCAACTGGCCGTCGAGGTGATCGAGTCCGGCGACGGGTACGCCGCCCGGGAACTGCTCAGGCACCGCTCCTTGGACGGCGTGTCGGATGCGCAACGCGAGGCGTTGACCGACCTGGTGGCGGTCTCCGGTCTGGAGTCTGGGGCGCTGCCGGCGCCGCTGCTCGCTTCGCTCACGCACTCGGTGAAGATCGCAGGCGAGGCGCTGACCGCGGCCCTGTGACTATCCGATGGCCAAGAGGACGACGCTTCCAGCACGGCCAGGGCGGCGCGGTGCATCTCATCCAGCCGCATCAGCTCCGGCTCGCGAACCCCTGCTCGGCGGGCCTGCGGACGATGTCGGCGATGGCCCGTTCGACGGCTTCGCAAGTGTTGCCGCGGCTGATGCCGAGTTGGTCGGCGATCCGCTCGTAGGTGAGGCCACGGGCGCGCAGCCGGCACACCCGGTGTCTCGCTCGGCGGTCGCGGAGCCGCGGGTGTAGCGGCCGCTACCGCCTCTCATACCTGACACGCCATCCTCCAATTAACGTCGTCATGCCCCAGTGTGGCGGCATGATTACGTGTCGGCCGTAACGGCCTCCTTTGGTTGGCTGATGTCCTCGTGGGCCGCGAGCGCTCCCCTCCAACGCCTTGTTGCCGCACCACCCCGCCTTTTCTCCGCTGGAAGGGATCTCGGATGAGCGTTTTCACAAGGATCGCTGGCTTTCTCCTCGCACTCGATGGGGCCGACCCTGTGGCGCGGCCTGTGGATCCGAGACGAGACGCCAACAGGCTGCGAGCGATCGTGGATCGGCACCGACACAGCGGACACCTGGTCCTTCACACCGGCGACGTGTGGGCGGAGATGAGCGACGACCTGTTCGGCCCGGAACACCGCGGAATCGGAGTCAACTCGGGCGGTATCGAACAACGCCACTGGGTCTACAAGCAGATGCTGAACCTGGCGGAGGAGGGTCGGCTGGTCGAGGATCCGGAACACGGAGGCCCGCACGGTCAGTTCTGGCATACGAGCACACCGATCGCTCGGATCATCAACGCCTCAACCGAGTTCCGGCAGGCGATGCAGCTCACTGAGGAGCAGTTGGAGGACGAGGGGCACGACGAGTTGCGAGCTGCACTCGCGGAGGCAGAGGGGACGATGAAGGCGTTGAAGGAGACCGCGAAGGCGTATAGCTACGGCAAGGGTGTTTACCCTCGTGGCGGGTCAGGCCGGCATTTCCTTCGGTACGGGCCCGAGGACAAGGTCGGATGCATCTGCGGCTGGGAGGGGCCGGCGTGCGACGGCGTCGATCAGGCGCGTGCTCAGTGGCGGCTTCATGTGCCTTCGGCACGCCGCTGATCAGTCTGTTCTGAGCTTGGCGAGGTTGAGCCATTCGGCGACGGTGAGCTGGTAGGCGCCGGCCGGGACGTGGACCAGCAGGTGGTGGGGGATGACGAGGACGCCGTCGGCGACGGGCAGCACGTCGCATGGGAGGGGTTCGGCGCCTGTCACGCGATGAATTTCGCGCCTGATCGCAACCCGTTTCGCCAAAGCGACGGTCAGCGGTCGATGGCCTCACGAAACCGCTACAACGCCTGGTGGAAGCTGGCATGGGCCTTGGGGAACCGGCGTTTCGGCTCGCCGACGGCTGCGGCAAGACGACCGACGGCGTCGGCGAGGTCCCGGGCGGCGGCCCCGCCACATGCTGATGGAGATCAGCACGCGTGTGGTGCGGTCGAGTTGCGGTGTCAACACCCCGTGCAGTGCGGCGAGAGTAGCTCGCTTGTCAAGCTCGTCGTCGCGGGCGACGTCCGCCAGCCGGCCTTGCCATCCGCCGCTCGGCCGGCCTGCAGGGAAGACTCGGAGGAGCCTGACCACGGTGATGTAGAGCCTGTGTGGTTGTGACCAGGCGGCGTTGCAGGCGCTGGCCACGCCGGACAGGGTGACGGCGGCGGCGAGAACTTCTGCGAGTGCCTGCTCGCGGGCTCGGCGGTCGTCGGCGCGGTTGCGGAGCCACTGAATGCCTTGGGCGATGAGGGTGGAGGCGAGTGTGCCGCCTGTCCCGATGTAGGCTATGAGTATAATGTCGGTCACGAGCTGTCACATTAGGTGGCCGGTGGCGGCGTCTTCTCGAGGCGGCCAGTTGATCACCGGTGTACCGCTGGTAGTAGATGCGGACGTGGCCGCCGCCGTCACCTTCCCGGTAGACGGCCACCTCGGTGTACGGGGTGCCGTCGTCAACGAACCCGGTGTACAGATTGGTCCAGTCGCCTGCTTGCGGGGTCCATTGCGGGAACGCGAGCTGTCCGGCGTGGTCGCGGAGCGCAGCGACCCATTTGTCTTCCCCCGTGCTGCCCATACTTCACGGTGCCAGGGCTGGCACCAAGAGCAGGTAAAGCGGTTGGCGGTCAGCGTCTCCAGTGTCCACCGCGGCAGGTGTACATGCGTCCACTGGAGGAGAAACCTGTGGCGCCTGGCGTACCACAGAAGCCTCCGGGGTGGACGTTTCCGCTGTAGAACACGGCGGTGCCCGTAGGGTCGCCGGCTGAAACAAGGTGTAGCCAGTAAAAGGGCCCCGTAGAACAGAGCGTCGCCCACGCGGCACTGACGCAGTTTCGAAGTCCTCCAGAACGGCGTCGTTGAGGTCGAGGAGGACGTCCGGCCAGTGATGGGTGTTGGGGTCAGCGCGGCGGCGTTGCCACCAGCGGCGGACGGGCAGGTCCTGGTAGCGCAGGTGGTCGGCCAGGATACGTTGGGCGGTCAGACGGACCTGCCGCTCCTCGTGCGGGTCACGCCCAACTGACGAAGCGACGACGCCGGCAATGGCGGCGCTGGGGACGGCAGGCTCGTCGGCCGCATTCGGGTCCGGCGGCTTGGCAAACGGCATCCTCAGATCCGCGCAGATGACATCGACGATGGTCTGCCGGAGCTCCGGAGTGTCCTGGGCGAGGCGTTCCAGGGCATGCAGGCCCGCAAGGTGGACCGAGGCCTTGTCGCTGCCGAGTTGGTCGGCGGCCTTCGTGTAGAGCTCGGTCACCCGGCGTTCGGTCGCGTCGTGCGTGGTGTGCGCGGCGGCCAACTCTTGGTGCCGCTGGCGGCGGACGGCCAGCAGCAGTGTCACCCGCTGCGCCGACGCCCGCTCCGGGCCGCCAGCGCGGTTCGGACGGTCTCGATCCGCGCGCGGGGAGTTGTTCAGCGGCGGGGACCGTAGGCGGGCTTTTCAGGCTTCGAGCCGGGGCGTTTGAAGAATAAGATCCGCATCACGGGTAAGTCATCCGTCCTACCGGCTTCTCACGACGGCACGGTGAGCAATCTTCTGTGAAACGACTGCGGCGCGCGATCACGGCGGCATCCCGCCGACGTACCGGCCCCGGCCATGAGGGCGGCCCGGCGCTGGGCCGGCCGGATGGCGGCGGGCTGGAAGCGAGCCAGGAGCCGGCACGGCTGGCTGGATCACACGGTGCGGGCCCTGATCCGCTACGACGAGGCCGACGCCGGCCGGCTGTCGGCCGCCCTCACCTACTACGCCTTCTTCGCCACCTTCGCCTTGGCCCTGCTGGGATTCGCCGTCCTCGGCCGCGTCCTAGATCAGCCGGCGGTGCTGGCCGAGGTGCAGCGCTACCTGAGCGACACCTTCCCGCGCTTGGACGTCCAGGCGCTTCGCGACGCCGGAGGAACGGCCGGGCTGGTGGCCTGCGTGGTGCTGCCGCTGACGGGCCTGTTCTGGATGAACACGCTGCGCTCGGCGACCAGGGCGATCTGGCGGCTGGAGGAGTATCCGGGCAGCTTCTTCCTGCGCCAGATCATCGACCTGGGCATCGTGGCGGGGCTCGGAGCGCTGCTCTCACTGTCGCTCACTGCCGCCTTCGCCGCCGAGTGGGTGCTGACCTGGCTCGCGGTGAACACCGTGGGCGTGGAGGCACCCCCCACCCGCTGGATGCTGTCGGTGGCGGCGTTCGTGCTGGGCATCGGGGTCAACACCTTACTGGCCATGGCACTGCTCACCGCGCCACCACGGCTGCACTTACCGCTGCGCCGAGTGATCGGGCCGGCGCTCGTCATCACGATCGGCCTGGAGATCCTCAAGACCCTCGGCCAAGCCGTGCTCAACCTCACTGCTGCCAACCCCGCCTACCAGGTCGTCACCGGCGCGGTGGCGATGCTGCTCTTCCTCAAGGTGCTGAACCAGCTCATCCTGTTCGCCACCGCGCTGGCGGCCACCAGCACTACCGGAGACGTCACCGACTTGGCCACTCGGCCCGGTCCGCCGTGACGTCGAGGTGCGTCAGCACCCGACGCAGGATGGCGGTTCCGCCGAACGCTTCACCATTCTGCCCGTCGACGGGCGTGAGCTGCGATCAGCTCCGGCGATGAGCTTTGCTCAGAACGCCCATATCCGTCCCCGAACCGGTGGCGTTGACCAGCAGTGTCCGGCTACCTGGCTGCAGGCAGGATGCACCGGCAATCCTCGTCGCCGATGGTCCCCGTGCCTCGCCCCAGAAGACCTGCCCCATGTCGATCCGGTGCTGCCTGTGGTGTGGACCTCTCCGTCCCGGTCGTGCCGATCGTGCGCCGCCGTCCCCGGCTCCGGCAATCCGGGTTCTCGCCCGATCGCAGGCATGGGCGGCGAGTGGGGTGGTCTCAAGATCTTTTGCTGCGCAAAACATCTTGAGACCACCCCACCACCCGGATTGCCGGAGCCGGTCCCGTCGTCGCTGTATCGGCTCACCGGGACGGGGAGCCCCACTCACACAGGGCGCCCCGCCAACGACGACGCAGGTGCTGCGGCACTTCGTCGCATCAGGCCAAGGGAGCGCACATGGACGACATGCAGATCAGCTTCACCGGACGCATCGCCTACGACCCGAAGTTCTGGCCTGCCGCCGACGACAAGCCTGCGATGTGGTCGGCCCTGGTCGAGGTGGCCGGTCCGCCGACGCAGGGCCGTAACGGCACCTACGTGCCGACCCGCCGGATCGAGGTGATCGCCCACGGTCTGGACGCCGTCCGCGCCAGCGAGTCCTACCACGTCGGCCATGTCATCACCGTCCAGGGCCGCGATCTGATCGCCCGTGCCTACGAGACCAAGGACCGCCACAACAGGCCAGTCGTTCGCGGCGTCGTCCAGGTGGCCGCCAAGACCCTGGCCATGTCGACCCGCTATGACCCGGTCCGCCAGCAGCCCGGCACCTGGCCGCCGGCGTCGTCACCGCGCCTGGTCCAGGGCGCGGCACCCTCCACCGTCGAGGAAGACCAGGCCGAGCCCGCTCCCGCCACCTGATCGCGCCAGCACGCGAGCGGTCCCCCACCTTGGGGGCCGCTCGAAGGCGTGCCTGGACCTGACGAGGGCTCTGCACGAAGCCGCGCCCCATCCACCCCGCGCCTCTGCCTCAGATCGAGCACGCCTCGGTCCAGCACCTGAACCCACTTCACGATCGCATCTGTCCGCCCTGCTGAAGGGAGTTCCATCTCGTGTCAGCTGTCCCCATGGATCTGCCGGATATCGCCCAGCCGGAGAACCTCCACCTGTTGCACATCCCGCTGAAGTACCTGACGCACTTCCCGGACAACGTCCGCGAGGACTACGGCATCACACCGGCCTTCTGCAAGTCGCTGCTCGCCAAGCAGCAGGTCGTCCTCACCGCGATCCCCATCCCGGACGACCACGACCGCCAGGACGGAGAGGAAGCATTCCTCTTCTGGGTGATCAAGGGCAACCGCCGCCTCGAAGCCGGACGCAAGCTCGGGCTGGAGACGATGCTGTGCCTGGTCGACCTCACGATGATCGGCGACCGGGCGGGCCTGTTCATCGACCAGCTCGTCGAGAACGACGGCGACTTCCGCCTTCCGCTGTCGGCCTTCGAACAAGCCCAGGCCCTGTTCCAGGCGCACCAAGCAGGCGCCAGCCGAACCGCGCTGCGCCGGCGCACCGGCCGTACCAGGGAGCAGATCACGGCCGGCATCAAGGCCGGACAGATCAGCGAGCAGACCAGACGCGCCGCCCGAGCCATGGACTACGCCTGGACGCTGGACGATGTCGCGCTGCTGGCCGAGTTCGACGGCGATGAGCAGGCGCTGGCGAAGATTCAGCAGCGCATCGATTGGGGTCACCCCGTCGCCTACGCCGTCGAATCGGTTCGTGACGAACTGGCCGAGCAAGCCGCCCACACCAAGCTCATCGCCGAGCTGGAACAGGGCGGCGTCCGCGTCACCGAGTCCCGGCCACCGGAGGCGTTGCTACTGGACAGCCTGGCCAGGCTGGTCGACGGTTTCGACCCCGACCCGGCCCAGCACGCCTCCTGTCCGGGGCACGGCGCGTTCTTCTATAGCTACAACAAGACCCAGCCGGAGTACTTCTGCACCACTCCCTCCGAACACGGCTACGCCCCGCCCGCGCCCTCGACCACCACCACAGCGGCGGTGTCGGCAGCCTCGGCCAGCGGGTCCGCCAAGCCCAGCGGGGACGAGCCGTCGCGCAAGATCGTGATCGAGGGACGCAACGCCTGGCCGCGCGCCGGCACCCTGCGCCAGCAGTGGCTGGCGGAGTTCTTCCAGCGCAAGAGCGCGCCCAAGCCGGTGCTGGCTTTCGTCACCCAGACGCTGCTGGACATGCCAGGCCCGGTGCGTGACTTCCTGACGGCGGCGCACCGCAGCCCGCTGTACGCCGAGTTCGGCGGCCCGACCGACCTCGACCAGGCGCTGCGAGGCGCTTCGGCCGGGCAGCAGGCCATGATGTTGCTGCGGCTCATCGCGGTGGCGTTCGAGCACCAGATGACCAAGGCCAGCCAGGACTGCAAGAACACGTGGCGGCCGGATAAGTACAGCCCCTGCTCAAGGGCGGATGCGGCCTTGTGGCTGCGGTTCCTGGTCACCACGCTGGGGCCGGAGCTCGGCGCGCGGACGATTCAGCCCTACCAGTCGGCCCCGATCGAGCGAGCGCTGATCGACGGCACCCCCTACCGGGGAGACGTCCCCGCCGATCAGACCGAAGTGGTAGGGGAGGAGCCCGCCGAAACCGAGCCGGAGACGACCGAGGTCGTGAAGATCGGACGCGAGGACGGCGACGGACACGACGACGCTTCCAGCGAGCTGAGCGAGCCCGCGCCATCGCCCGATGACGAGCCGATCCTCCTGCACGATCTCCTCGCTAAGAGCGCCTAACAGAATGATCTTTGTTGTGCTTTGATCTCTCGCTGTAGCCGAGCGGGAGGAGAGCGGGTGGCCAGGCTGAAGCCGTGGGAGGTCAGCGACGAGCTGTGGGCGGTGATCGAGCCGTTGTTGCCGCAGCGTCAGCGGCGGTTCCGGCATCCGGGACGCAAGCGGCTGGATGACCGGCTGGCGCTGCAGGGCATCTTGTTCGTGCTGCACACCGGGATCGCTTGGGAGCACCTGCCGCAGGAACTCGGCTACGGCTCGGGCATGACGTGCTGGCGGCGGCTGGCCGAGTGGAACGCCTCCGGCGTGTGGCAGCGGCTGCACGAGATACTGCTCGATCGGCTGCGGGCCGCCGACGTGCTCGACTTCTCCCGCGCCGCGGTGGACTCCTCGCAGATCAGAGCGTTAAAAGGGGGGCGCAGACCGGCCCATCCCCGGTCGATCGAGGGCGGGCCGGCAGCAAGCACCACCTGATCACCGACGCCACCGGCATCCCGTTGGCCGTCATCTTGACCGGCGCCAACCGCAACGACGTCACCCAACTGCGCCCGCTGCTGGAGGCCATCCCGAAGGTGCGCGGCAAGCGCGGCCGGCCTCGCCAGCGTCCCGACGTGGTGCTCGCCGACCGCGGCTACGACCACGACAAGTACCGCGCCCTGGTGCGCGAGCTGCAGATCCGCCCGCTGATCGCCCGACGCGGCACCGAACACGGCTCCGGCCTGGGCAAACAGCGATGGGTCGTCGAGCAGACCTTCGCCCTGCTGCACGCCTTCCGCCGCCTGCGCATCCGCTGGGAAGTCCGCGCCGACATCCACGAAGCCTTCCTCAAGCTGGCCTGCGCACTTATCTGCTGGCGGCGCCTCACTTCATTGCGTTAGGCGCTCTAAGGCCCCTTCCAGCCAGGACCTGGTCGAGGTGTCGCCCTTCGACGAGGCGGGCCAGGACGCCCAGAGCGGCGGCGGCCTCGGCGACGCCGAGGCGGCCTAACCCCTTCCGAGCTCCGGTCTGGTCCTGGACGCTGCGGGCCAGGACCAGACCGGCCCCTCCCCTGAAGAGAGCTTCACCACCATGACCGACACCGCACCCCCATGCTTCTTCCAGATCAAGGAGTCAGCCCAGAATTACGCGGACGCCGGCCACGACCCCGGCTGCCGAGCCTGCACCAGCGGCACCACCGAGTCCCGGGCCACGTGGACCATCTGTCTGCTGCAACCGTGTGGCGGCGGATGCGGTTGCCTGATGCTGCTCAACCACGCCGACGCCGTCCACGACAGCAGCCGCGCCGGCGACTGGACGGGACGCTACGACAGCATCGAACAGATCGCCGATCCGGCTCTTCGCCAGCACGCTCAAGCCCTGCTGACCGGCGCGCACCTCGCTCCGCCACCGACCCTCACGCCGAGCCGGCCATGACCAGCCGGCTGGCGGTGCCGGTCCGGCTGAACACGGCACCGACCCAAGGCGGGCTGGTCATCCCGTACATCACCATCCGGCACCGCGACGGACGCGCTCACTTCAGCACCAACGACCCCCGCCGCCATCACCAATGCCTGCTCCAGGCGCGGTGCAGCGTGTGCGGTCAGCCCCTGGCCGACCGCCGCGACCGACAACCGATGGCGAGCCTCGCCGAGCATACGTTCGTCCTGCTCGTACGCCCCAGTGACCTCCTGCGGGGGTACAGCAGCGAGCCCGGCCTGCACGCCGAGTGCGCCGCCTACGCTGAGCGCGCCTGCCCCATGCTCAACGGCAGCCGCACGCACTACCGCCGCGCCCTCGATCTGGAATCCGACCGATGCGCCGACCCGGCCTGTGAGTGCCGAGGGTGGGCCAACGCCGCCGACATCCAGGCCCGAGCCGGCGCCCGCGCCTCCGCCTTCTACCGGATACGCAGCCCACTCCACGCCTACCAGCTGCACCAGGAGACACCTGGCCGGGCGCGAGGCGTCCGGGTCGATCCCCGATCCGCGACCACGGCACGGCTCGTGACGCCGGGCAACCCCGACGAGCTCGAGACGGCTCGCATCCTGCTGCTCGGCCTGCCCTGGCAGCAGCCCTCCTGTTGAACCCCGTTCTCTGATCCCACACCGCACCGCACCGCCCGCCACCGCACCGCGTCCGGGCCCGTGGCCGGGGCGGTACCGACTCATGCCCGTAGGGAGTTCGATGTCCTGCCGTACGTACGCCCGCCACTTGCCCCTGTCCATCGGCGGTGAGCTCGCCGTGCAGTCCGACCCCGGACCGCGCCCGTGGAACGTCCACCGCGTCTGCCCGGCCGGATACCGCGCCAGCTTCGCCGTGTCGATCTGCGCAGGTGACAGCGTCGATGCCGACAAGGAACGCGCCCGCGCCCACGCCCGGATCGCCTCCGAAACCAGCGCGGTCGCCGCCGCCCACACCGCCAACGCCGCCGCCGGCCTCTACGCGGGCCGATGCGCCCTGGAGACCAGCGTCGCCGACGAGGGCCTGCCGTTCTCGCCGGAGACCACCAGCATCGTCGACTCCCTGCTCACCGCGGTGGTCACCGACTGGACGGTCGATCTGTGCTGGGTGGGGGAGCGGGTGAACGCGTTCGCCCTGACCGGCGACCTGTCCCTGCACGCGCTGATCCACCCACGCCCCGAGCAGCGAACATGGCCCTTGCACGCGGTCCGGCCGGTCCGCCGGCAGCAGGTGTGGCGTGAACCGCCCGGTGGCGGCCTCCACGACGAGCGCATCCTCAACATTCGCAGGCTCTTGCTGTGCTCCGACAGCCTCACCCTGCCGCTCGGCACGGCCGACCTCACCCGGCTCCTGCGCCGCCCTTACTCCGCCGCCACGGCCTGCGGGCAACTCATCGACGCCGCCACGCAACGTGGCGCGCTCGACAACCTCACCGTCGCCGTCATCGACCTGCCCACCCTCGATGCCGCCGATACCGCTCAGGCCCTCGCGCCCCGGCAGCGGCCCGTTCCCGCCCCGCCAGGCGAGCCCGCGCGGCTCGACCACCACGCCTCCCCGCTGCTGCGCGCCGCCTGACCTCCATCCGCCGCCACGAGGTCACGTTAGCCGCACATCCCGACCGCCCGCCCCGAAGGGTTTCCCCCATGACGATCGCCGCACCGCTGCCGCCCCTGACCCTGCGCCACGCGACCCTGGACGACCTGGTCGACGTGCTGCGCGCCCAGCACGCCCGGAAGATCGACGTCATCGTCCCGGCCGAGCGCCTGCGCGCCGTGGGCACGCACCTCGAGCTGGCCGGCACCGAACCCCTCGTCAGCGAGGACGGCGTCACCGCCACCGCCGGACGGTACCTGCCCACCGCGCACTGCGACCAGGACATCGCCACCAAGCTCGGCATCCCCGCCCCGTATCTGCGCCGCACCCGCGAAGAGCACCCCCGCCTGTACGAGGCCAACATCAACGGCTGGCTGCAGGCCGACCCGCACCGCCGCTTCCTGTTCCGCGCCCTGGCCGGCAACGGCCGCACCGGCATCGGCCGGGCCCTGCTGTCCAACAGCTACAAGGTCATCGACAACCTCGACGTGCTCATGGCCGCCCTGGCCGGCATCAAAGACAGCGGCGTCGCCGTGCAGATCGACGGCGCCGACCTCACCGAACGCCGCATGTTCCTGCGCGTGGCCTGCGAACAGATCCAGGCCTACGCCCCGGACCTGGTCACCGGCTACCGCAGCCCCTTCTCCGGCGCCGACGCGGCCGCCCACCCGGTCGTGTTCGCCGGCTTCCTGCTGGCCAACAGCGAGACCGGCGACGGCGCCTTCACCATCACCCCCCGGCTGACGCTGCAGGTGTGCCGCAACGGCATGACCATCAACCGGGACGTGATGCGCGAGATCCACCTCGGCGGCCGCATGGACGACGGAATCGTGCGCTGGAGCGCCGACACCCTGGCCAAGACCATGGCACTGGTCACCGCCCGGGCCCGCGACGCCGTGCGCACCTTCCTGGACGTCGGCTACGTCCGCGCCAAGATCGCCGAGCTGAGCCGCGAGGCCCGCGTCGAAGTCGCCGAGCCCGACAAGACGATCGCCTTCGTCGCCACCAAGCTGTCCTTCACCAAGGACCAGCAGCAGCTCATCCTGCAGCACTTCATCAAGGGCGGCGCCATCACCGCCGGCGGCGTCATGCACGCCGTCACCAGCGCCGCCCAAGTCCTGGGCGACGCCGAGAAGGCCTTCGAGCTGGAAAGCCGCGGCGTCGAGGCCATGCACCTGGCCGCCGCCCTCTGAGCCAGCCACCCCACACACACCCCCCTCCACCACAAAGAGAAGGGACACCCGCCTGTCATGTCCATCCGCATTGTTCCGCTCACCGGTGCCGCACTCGCCTGGCACGGATACGACCTCATCACCGCCCCCGACTGCGCCACCTGGGACCAGACCACCTGGCGGTCCCACGAGCGCCGCGGCACCGTGGGCTGCTACGGCAGCCACCTGGCGCTCGCCGCAGGCGGCCGCTGGCTCGCGCGCATCGACGCCGACCGGCAGGAATGGATCGCCGCGCAGCCCGTCACCGCCACCGACACCGCGCACCTGAACGGATCCGTCGAGCAATACCTGATCGCCGAGCTCGGCGATCCTTTCCACCTGCTGGAGACGGTGCGCGGCAAGAAGGTCATCCACGTCCGCTTCCGAGCGGCGCGCCTCATCGGCCTGGAGCCCGAAGAGCCCCACGAATACGGCGGCATCTTCGACCCCCGGCTCACCGCGACCGCCCTGGCCGACCTGATCGAGCGACGGGTCGGCCCGCGCCCCTGACACCCCCTCCGCACGCCGCGCGGCGGCGCCCCAGCCTGCCCGGGAGGCGCAAGGGGCGCCGCTGCCGCTTCGGCATCTGGTGAAGGAAGGACCCTGTGATCACCATCCATGTGTCGCCCGCCCACGGCATCATCGTCACCGGAACCAGCCGAGACCAGCACAACCTGCTTGGCAGCCGCCAGCGCGGCGGTCTAGGCCTGCGATGGTCCGACCGCATCGACCACCAGGGCCGGCACGGCGCCTGGTACGAGCCCCACTCCCGCGATCGGCACCCTAGCCAGCATCGCGACCGCGTGCAGGAGATCGCCGCTGCGCTGCAGGCCGCCGGCCTGCCGACCGCCATCGACATCACCGAGCACGCCCGCCCCACTGAGCAGGCCGAGATCGACCTGGGCGACCGCGCCACCGACCGGGCGCGCGCCTACCGCGGCTTCGCCGCCAACGCCGCCGCCCGAGCCGAGCAGCACCATCAGCAGGCGGCAGCGGCCACCCGCAGCCACTACCCGCCCGGCCAGCCGATCCTGCTCGGCAGCTCACGGCAGCACGCGCACGAGAAGGCGATCGAACGCCACCACCCGCACACCCGCCAGGCCCTCGCCGAGGCCGACCGGCACCGGTACGGGATCAGCCGGGCCCGGGCAGCCGAACACCTGCAGCAGCACCGCCGCGACCCCCGGGCCACGCTGCGCCGCCTCGATCGCCTGCAACAACGGCTTCGGCGCGTCGAACGCGAGCTGAGCGGCCAAGCCCACCCCCAGTTCGCCGAACACGACGGACAGGTCGTCTACGGAGACGACGGCGCACCGGTGCTGCAGTGGCAGCCCGCCACCGGCGACTACCGCGACCGGCTCCTCCTGGAACAAGCTCAGCTGTCCGCCAAGATCATCTACTGGGAGGGCGTCGTGGCGCAGGCCGCGGCCGAAGGCGTCAAGATCTGGCGACCGGCCGACTTCCACGCCGGCGACTTCGCCCTCTACCTCGGCACCTGGTACGAGGTGATCCGCGTCAACGCCAAGAGCCTGACCGTCCCCACCGGCCCCCTCGAGGTCGGCCAGCCGATCCTGCGCCGCAGCGACACCGTCGATCGCGCCGGCCAGCCGTCCCACGCCACCGCACGCATTCCCTACGCCGAAATCCAAGACCACATGAGCAGCACCCAAGCCGCCGCGCGGTTCCCGTCCGCCTCAGCCGGCTAACCCGCTCCCACAGCCAGGGCCGGTGCTTCCCTTCTCCGAAGCGCCGGCCCTGCCCCGACACCCGCTACCCGTCCCCGAAAGGGAGGCCCGCCTTGCCCCGCACCGGATCGGCGGCGGTCCCGGTCGACACCATCACGTTGTCCGCCGCACCCTACGGCGACCTACGCCTGCAGGCCCAGCCCAACCCCGCCACCGGCACGCTGCGCTGCCTGCTCCGCAGCACCTTCATCACCGGCGTGTTCCTCCTGGAACCGGCCTTCGACCGCGACAACCCCGACCCCGCCACCACCCGGCTGCACATCCACCACGGCGACGAACTCCCCGCCGGAGCCCACACCGGCACCTACCGGCCCCACCGCCCCCTGATCGACGGCACCATCCACCTGGTCGACTCCACCACCCTCGACGCCCGCACCGCACGCGACCCCCGCCTGCGGATCTACCACCGCGACGCCACCAGCTCCCACCGGCGCGCCCGCGTCCCCGCCCCGGTCGCCCGGCGCGTCGCCACCGTGCTCGCCGCCCTGGCCACCCACTGGCTCCAGCGCCCCGACCTGGACCAGCTTCGCCGCGCCGCCGCCCGCACTCTCCTGCAGCGCATCGGGCTCCACCACAAGCGCGCCACCATCGCCGAACTCGAAGCGCTCATCGCCGACCGCCGCCGCGAACTCGCCGACCAACGCGCCCAGCTGGCCCGCATGACCGCCCTCCTGGCCGACCACACGCCGCCTTCCGCACACTCCCCGAACCCCGCCCAGGCCGCCTGAACACGACCCCGCTCCGAAAGGAACAACCTTGCCGAACCCGACCCGCCGCCACCTCGCCATCATCCTCGACCGCTCCGGCTCCATGAACCGCATCAAAGACGACGCCGAAGGCGGCCTGAAAGCCTTCCTCGCCGCCCAGCAGACCCACCCCGCCGAAACGCTGGTGTCGCTGTACCTGTTCGACCACCGCTACGAGGTGGTCTACGAATACCAGCCCCTGGACGACATCCCGGACCTCGTGCTGCTCCCCGGCGGCAAGACCGCTCTCCTGGACGCCATCGGCACGAGCGTCACCAGGATGAGGGAGCACCTCGCGGCGATGCCCGAAGGGGAGCGACCCAGCGAGATCATCGTGGTCATCCTCACCGACGGCCACGAGAACGCCTCCGTCCGATGGCGCTCACGTACCGAGATCCGCCGCCTCATCGAGGAGCACACCTCCCAAGGCTGGACGTTCCACTACCTCGACGCCACCCCGGACGCCTTCACCAAAGCCGCGCACTTCGGCATCAACCCAGACACCACGCTGCAGTTCAGCACCGACCGCACCCTCGAGGCGCTCACCCGCCTCGGACGCGTCACCTCCCACGGCGAAGACGGCTTCACCGACGACGACCGCGACGCCACCCGCCACTGACGACCCTCCGTGGCCGCGCACCGGACACCAGCGGCCACACCTTCCGGCCCATCCGGCCTATCTCACCCGCTACCGAGGAGGACGCATGCAGCCCTTCCCCAAGCAGCCGGCGACACGGTCAACGATCCGGCTGCGAACCCCGGCCGACCTCATCGCGATCGTGCCCTACCTCATCGGCTACCGACTCGACCAAGGCCTCGTGCTCGTCGCCCTCAAAGACGACATCGTCACCGCCGCCATCCGCTATGACCTGCCCGAGCAGCCACCCGACACCAACGAGCTCGTCAGACAGGGTGTCCACCTCCTGAACCGGAACACCTCTCCTCGGGTCGCTCTGATCGGCTACGGACCGGGGGAGCGGGTCACACCGTCCATGAACGCCTTCTCCCAGGCACTCACCGCACAAGGCATCGACATCATCGACATGATCCGATGCGAGAACGGCCGCTACTGGTCCTACCTCTGCTCGAACCCGGCCTGCTGCCCACCCGACGGCACCCCTTACGACGCCGACAGCAACCATGCCGCCGCCCACGCCGTCCTCGCAGGCCTGGTAGCCCTGCCCGACCAGGAAACCCTCCGGCAGACGCTGCTACCCGTCCAAGGACAAGACCGCGCAATCGTGACCGCGGCCACCGCCCAAGCCCGAGCCCGCGCCGAAGCCAAACTCACCGCCCCAGGCCTCGACGACCCCTACTGGTTCGCCGAAGGACTCCAACACGCCAAGAAGTGCTACGAGCACACCCAAACCGGACGACTCATCCCCGCCGAAGAACTCGCCTGGCTGGGCGTGCTTCTCACCGGAGTCCTCGTGCGCGACCTCGCCTACACCTTGCACCGCCAATACGGAACCGACGTCGCACCACGGCTCTGGACCGAAGTCACCCACCGCATCGACCCGGCCTATGCCGCCGCGCCGGCATCCATCCTCGCCTTCCTCGCCCTACACCGCGGACAAGGAACCCTGGCCCGAATCGCCGCCGAACGCGCCCTGCAAGCGCAGCCGAACTACCCCTTCGCCCACCTCATCCTGGCCACCCTGCCCTCCGGCATCCAGCCATCAGAATCCGACATCGAACTCGACGACCTGGCCAAGACGATCACCAAACAAGCCGCTGAAACGCCCGAGCTCGCCAGGCCGGTGCTTCCTGCCCACCCAGCAGACGACCGGCAACCCTGATCCCTTCCCGTAGACCAGTCGGGTCGTTGCTGCGGCTAGCAGCACGCCAAAGGAGGGTCCGGCCGAAGCGCCGCGGTGTATTGGTCGATGCCTCAGGCCAGGTCACCCACCACATCCAGGGCCAGATGTCGGTCTCCCCGGGAGGTGACCACAGGGGCCTGATGTCGTCGAGATCATCAACGATTCCACCGTAGGCATCTCCGCTGACGACCACCAGCTTGTGGTTCAGTCGGTCGGGCCAGCCAACACCATCGAGATCGGTTACCTGCCCTTCGGCGCTGGCGGGGGTTCTGGCGAGCAGGGCCCGCCGGGTGCGGATGGGGCCAGGCCAATGACATCGCCGTGGGGGTGGCTACATCGCGACCGAGGCCGAAAAGCTCGCCTCCCTCGTTGGCACGCAGAGCGTGCCCGGCCGGTGAGTGAGGTCCTGAAGGATCGGCAGGTGCCACCGGTGCGGCGGGCCCTGATGGACCCGCAGGCCCAAGGGGACCCGAAGGACCCCAGGGCCTTCAGGGCCCGCCTGGCGCGCAGGGTCCCATAGGCGCAGCTGGACCGCAAGGCCCACAAGGCATCCCCGGTGTGCGCGGCGAGACCGGCCCCCAGGGTCCGACCGGGACCCGACCGATCGCAAGGGGCCGGCTGGCGAGCGGGGGCTTCAGGGTCTCGAAGGCCTGCAAGGTCCGGTCGGTCTGGCCGGGGCGACTGGTCCTCCTGGCCCCAAGGGCGGTACCGGGGACCCCGGCCCGCAGGGCGAACTGGGACTCCAGGGACCTCAAGGCACCAAGGGACCGTAGGGCCCGGCCGGTAACGACGGCCAGAACGGCGCGGGCGCCTACGAAGTGGCGGTGGCCGGTGGTTTCGTCGGCACCCAGGCCGAGTGGCTTGCATCGCTGAGGGGCCCACAAGGTCCACAAGGTGAGCAGGGCCCCATCGGACCTGACGGTCCGCAGGGCATCAAGGGCGACACCGGAGCCGCGTTGCACAGATCCGCAGGGTGAACGCGGACCGCAGGGCATTCAGGGAGTCAGGGCCAGCAGGGTCTGAAGGGCGACGCTGGGCCTCAAGGGCCGCAGGGCTTTCAGGGTTGACGGCGGCCGTGAAAAGCTCCCCGTAGGCGGCCAGATAACGCCCCACTGATGGCCAGCGGGTTCCCCGCGGATGGCCAGATAGCTCCCCGTTCGTTCCAGTCGTCCCGTTCGCTGACAGTCGAGCGGGTGAAGAGCAGCAGGGAGATCATGGAGATTCTTGAGGCGTATGACCTCACGGGCAGTTACCGCGCCGCGGCCGAGTTGGCCGGATGTGACCATCACACGGTGGCCCGGTATGTGAAGATGCGCGCGGCCGGGCAAGCGCCCGAGCAGCGGCGGCACCGGGCGCGGGCGATCGACGACTTCCTGCCCAAGATTGAGGAACTGGTGGTGCGGTCGCGGGGCAAGATCCGCGCCGATGTCGTGCACCAGCGCATCGCGGCGATGGGCTTCACCGGCGGAGAGCGGACCACCCGGCGGACGGTGGCCGAGGCCAAGGCGCAGTATCGGCTGGGCCAACACCGCATCTACCGGCCATGGGTGACCGAGCCGGGACTGTGGCTGCAGTGGGATTGGGGCAGCGGCCCAGTGATCGGCGGACGGCAGAGCACGCTGTGGTGCGCCTGGCTGGCCTGGTCACGGTTCCGGGTGGTGATCCCGGTCTGGGACAAGACGCTGCCGACCATCGTGGCCTGCCTGGATGCGACGTTGCGGAGGATCGGCGGGGTGCCGGCCTATGCGCTGACCGACAACGAAAAGACCGTCACCACCGAGCACATCGCCGGGATCGCGGTGCGCAACGCCGACATCGTCGAGGTGGCCAAGCACTACGGGATGACGATTCGCACCTGCCTGCCGGCCGACCCCGAATCCAAGGGCGGCAGCGAGGCCACCGTTCGCATCGCCAAGGCCGATCTGGTGCCCACCGAGGTCAACCTGCGCGAGGAGTATCGCCGCTTCTCCCAACTGGAGGCGGCCTGCCGGGACTTCTGCCAGGAGGTCAACGCCCGTCCGCACCGCGCCACCAGGCGGCCGCCGATCGAGTTGCTGGCCGAGGAACGCCAGCGGCTGCACCCGCTGCCGCAGCAGCCGTTCACCGCCGCGTTCGGCACCACCCGCCGGGTGAACTGGGACTGCACCATCTCGGTGGACGGCGTGCGCTACTCGGTGCCGCACCCGCTGGTCGACACCCGCGTCTGGGCCCGCTTCCACGGCGATGAACTGATCGTCACCGCGGTCGGCGGCGACGGAACCGCCACCGAAGTGGCCCGCCACCGGCGCGGCAGCCCCGGCAGCCCGGTCATCGACGAGGCGCACTACCCGCCACGCGAGGACAAGGACCTCGAGCGCACCCCGAAGGCCACCACCGCCGAGGAAACCGCGTTCTTGATGCTCGGCCCCGGCGCCAGCGCCTGGCTGGCCGAGGCCGCCGCCGCGGGCATCCGCCGGATCAAGGCCAAGATGGCCCAGGCCGTCGCGCTGGCCAAGCTGCACTCGCCCACCGCCGTCGACCGCGCCCTGGGCGCCGCGGCGATCACCGGCCGGTTCGCCGACGCCGACCTGCTGTCCATCCTGGACTACCAGGCCCGCCGGACCGGCACCGAACCCAGCCGGGCCACCGAGGCCCACAGCCTGCAGCCGGGCACCTCGGCCTGGGCCGCCTTCGGCACCACCACGATCAGCGGCACCGCCGATCCCACTGCCGCACCGCCCACCGGCAACAGCACCGGCAACAGCACCGACCTCGATGAGGAGCTCACCTGACATGGCCACCCCGCTGCGCACCGTTCCCGGCTCGGCCGGCGACCCGCTGGCCGAGGCGATCGAGCTGACCCGCCGCCTGAAGCTGCCGCATATCCGCCGCGCCCTGCCCGACCTGGTACCCACCGCCAAGGCCCAGCGCTGGGACCCCGCCGAGGTGGTCCGGGTGCTGCTGGCCGAAGAAGCCGCCGGCCGGGACCGCGCCAACCTCAACACCCGCCGCAAACGCGCCGCCTTCCCCACCGGCAAGACCTTCGGCGACTGGGACGAGAACGCCTCCTGCATCCCGCGCCCCACCCAGGACGCGCTCAAGAGCCTGGAATGGGTGAGCCGTCGCGAGAACCTCTGCGTCTGCGGCCCGTCTGGCACCGGCAAGAGCCACTTCAGCGAGGCCCTCGGCCAGGCGGCGGTCGAGGCTGGGCTGAGCGTCATGTGGTTCACCATCGAAGACCTCGGCACTCTGGTCCGCCGCCATCGCGTGGACGACTCCATCGCCCGCGCGCTGACCCGCATCATCCGCGCCGATCTGATCATCATCGACGACATCGGCCTTCTGCCGGTCTCCCCGGACGCCGCCGAAAGCTTCTACCGGCTGGTCGATGCCGCCTACGAACGCCGCAGCCTGGCGGTCAGCAGCAACCTGCACCCCTCCGGCTTCGACGAGATCATGCCCAAGACCCTGGCCACCGCCACCGTCGACCGGCTCCTGCACCACGCCCATGTCGTGGTCACCCAAGGTGACAGCTTCCGGCTCACCCAAGCCACCTCAGGACAGGGGGTCAAACCCTTCAGCTGACCGAGCAGCAACCAACGGTGGGGAGATAACTGGCCGCCGTTGGGGAGAACACCGTGGCCGCCAGCGGGGACATCTCAAGGCCGCCTACGGGGAGAACTCAAGGCCATTGACACAGGGTCAAATCGATCCTGAAGGACCCGCAGGTGTAGGGCTCGCCGATTCCGGATGGATGAACTGCACGGTGAGCACCGCTTGCGTGCAGCCCGACGTCCAACCTGAGGTGCGCAAGCTTGGTTCCATGGTGTTTTTGCGAGGGGTCCATCGTCCACAACCAGAGCACCAGCGACATGACCGGCGACGAGCTGGTAACGGCAACTCGCTGGTGACGATTCTTGTGGGCTACCGCCCGGACCAGGAGATCATCCTGACGTCCGGCGACTTCACCGGCGACCTTGTGGATAACGTGATCATGGCCCGAGTCGTTTCGGACGGCGGCATGCGCTTCTACCCGGAACGCCAGCAACCGTACGAACATCCCGCAGGCTCCAGTTCAACGGCTCCTGGACCGTTGACTGATCTCCTGAAGAAGAAAGAAGTACGGCAGCGAAGCCTCCCGCTCCTATGCGGCTGGAGGTTTTCGCCACTCCTGATCACAATATTGAGCGACATCCTCTCATACTCGGGCAATCGCCTAACGCTTCGCATTGAGAACGGCATTTACGAAGTCGATGCGGCCTCTAATCTGGGCTGTAAACGCCTCAGCGGTGGCGGTCACAAGAGGCTCATTGTAGACAATACCTTCATCCGTCTTCTTCGTAGCAATAAACCACCCTGCTTGATAAACCCCGTCCCCGATGAAGCGTTTGACCATCTCCTGATACCGCTGATTGTAGGACATGCCTTTGAACGTCGGATCCGTCGGGAACAAAGCAGCGACAGAACGGTTCTCTTGCTCGGTTTCAGCCGTCTCCTGGAGAACGAAGACGTAGCCTAGCCATGGCGGCACCTGGCCATACGCTTCGTTTTTCGTCTGCGCCGCATGCGTATCCGTTGCGGTACCCAGGGCTTCCTCGAATCGGTTGTTGATGTTCTTGCCCACACTGCCCACTTGGGACTTGAACTCAATCGCAGCGACAAGGATACCGTCGCAAACGACAACTAAATCCCATTGCTTGCGAACTCGATAGTAGCCAGGCAAGTAAGGCTGACGCTCGATGATACATCCTTCAGGAATGCCGGCATTGATGAACTCTTGAGCGACCAACTTCGTGATGGGGCCCATATGCGTATTCGCTCGGGCAGCCCCGCCAGCCAACCCCCGGTCCTCCAGTGCAGCCGCCTGTGCCCCCCGTGTCGACCAGAAGGCTTCGACTACCCGCTGAACGTCGTCCTTGCGCACGCCTGCCGCTCCTCTGTGGCCCGTGGTCTCGAACGTGATCAAGCCTGCCAAGGCTCTCCTGTAGTAGATCATGTCCTGGGCGCGCGCACCTGCTGTTCACGAAACCCCGTAGGGTGGCACCCGTGCAATCTGCTCTAGACATGAACATCGTCCCACCTGCCATGTTGGCTGGCATTCCCGATGAGGCGGTGGAACACGGCGAAGTGTTCACCCGTAGGTGGATCGTCGAGATGATCCTAGATCTCGTCGATTACCGGTCCGATAGGGATCTGGCGGCGCTTAGGCTGGTCGAGCCCGCTTGCGGCGCCGGAGCCTTCCTGGGGGTCATTGCGGAGCTGGTCAGTGAGTCATGCCGGAAGCATGAACGTCACATCCTAGACGCGCTTGAGGCCGTATGCGCGTTCGACCTACTGCCTAAGAACGTGACTCTGGCCAGGGCTCTGATTGAGAGGACCCTCGCAGCAGAGGGGTGGCGCTCTGCGGACGCCTCTGCCGTAGCAAGAGCCTGGGTGCGGCGGGCCGACTACCTGCTGGAGCGATCAGATCGAGATCAGGTGGATTTTGTGGTGGGCAACCCTCCGTACATCCGTCTGGAAGATGTGCCCGACGATCGCACCAACCTCTACCGCGCCCTTTACCCCACGATGGTGGGCCGCGCAGACATCTACGTTGGCTTCTTTGAAGCTGGCCTTCGATCGCTGCGAGACGGGGGGCGGCTTGGCTTCATCTGCGCTGATCGTTGGATGCGGAACCAATACGGCAGGGAGTTGCGCAGATTGGTTGTTGATAAGTTCGCCCTAGACCTGTGCATTACTATGCACGACGTCGACGCCTTCGAGGAGCAGGTTGCTGCGTACCCGGCAGTGACCGTTCTCCGGCGGGGTCGACAGGAAGCTGCGGTGGTCGCGGATACCAGCCGGGAGTTCAGTGAGGCTGCCGCGCAAGACCTCAAGGCATGGGTCCGCCGCGACGAGTCAGGCCCGGTGCGGTCGGCTTCGTACGAGGTGGCACGACTGCCTCACTGGTTTCCAGGGGATGATCTGTGGCCTTCCGGTTCTCCAGCGCGACTCGCCATTTTGGAAGACTTGACCGAGCGATTCACGACCCTAGGGGATCCTGCATCCGGCGTACGGGTGGGGATCGGTGTTGCCACGGGAGCTGACAAGGTATTCATCACACGCGATCAGAACCTCGTCGAACCCGAACGGTTGCTACCACTCGCAATGGTACGCGACACCGCGAGCGGGATACTGGAATGGTCGGGACATTACCTCGTCAATCCATGGAGCGAGCAGGGACAACTAGTTGATCTTAGCGAATTCCCCAGGCTGCGAGACTACTTCGAGCGGAACGCCGACGCCCTAGTCGGGCGTTATATTGTAAAGAAGAACCCGGGCAAGTGGTATAAGACCATTGACAAGATCGAGAACGGACTTACGGAGCGCCCGAAGCTTTTCTTCCCAGATATGAAACTTATCAGTCACCCAGTGCTAGATGATGGAAAGTATTACCCTCACCACAATCTGTACTTCGTGACCTCAGATGTTTGGGACTTGAAGGTTCTCGGCGGTCTCCTGCTGTCCAAGGTAGCAGAGGCCTTCATAGAAGCCTACGCCGTGAAGATGCGCGGCAAGACGCTGCGCTTTCAAGCCCAATATCTCCGCCGCATCCCGGTTCCTCTGCCCGAAGAGATCACGCCCGAACAGGGCGAGAAACTGGCGGACGCTTTCCTGCGGCGAGACGTCGAGGCGGCCACGTCCGCAGCACTGGACGTGTACGGCCTTGCCGCCTGGCCCGCTTAGAGGACAGCCCTTCCATCTGCTGACTGGGAGCCCATGCCGGCGGTTGGAATTGGGGCTCATATCTCGCCTGATCAGGCCGCCGTAAATAGCGCGCTCTGGTCAGGCGCAACGAGCACCGGCGGCTCCTACTGCTCGGCTTCCTCTTCCTCCTTTTCAGCCCAGGGGAAAGGGTTGCCGGGCAGCCGCCCTTGGGCCGGGGCTACGCCCCGGGTTCGGTGCCGACCATGCGGACGGCATGTCACTGCGAGACGTACTCGAACGCTGCGGTCTTCAAATTGCGGTTGTCGTCGTTATCGAAAGCGGCGTCGCCGCGGGCCCCAGGGAGCTGATCTTGTAGATCCCGGACGCAGGGTCCCTCACCCGCCGAACAACTCGATGAGGTGATCGTCAAGGTCAGCGACAAAGTCCTCACGCCTCCATTGCCGCAAATCTTGGCGCGCACCGCGCAGCCTGATCCTGACGACTCGTCCACCCGTCTCTGACGCAGCGTCGATGCAATGATGCAGCAGGTCGGCGCCTGATCGTGGGTCATCAAGGCGGATCCGGGCGATGGCCTGATCCGTGGCCACGATTGCGCGCTGTACCCGCTCACGTGGTGCGACGAGCGACTCGGTGGAGCGAGCGAAGTAGTCGTGGGCTTCGGACACATCTCCCACATGCAGCTTCGTTACGCCCTCGAAGCCACGCAGGAGAGCGGGCGAGAACGAACCGGTTGCCGGGTCGCCGTCGCGATCACTCTCCAAGTCGTACCATGCGAGCGCGAGCGCGGTCTCGGCGTGCCTCTTCTGACCGGCTCGAGCTGCGATCTCCGCCTGTAGGGCGTGTGCCCGGGCCCGCACCGTTACGCTGTCCCCGGCTCGGGCGTCACGCACGGCGGCGTCGACGAGTGCCTTGGCAGCGTCGAGACCAGGCGCTGAATACAGAGTGACGAGCGCGTGACTCATGCGAACGACTGCACGATGCCATGGCGCGCCGACCCTGCCGGCCGCATCGGTTGCCGCGAGATACAAGGCCCTCGAAGCTTCGTCGTCTCGGGTCTCAAAGGCGAATCGGCCGGCCAGCATGAACGCCTGCGCAGCGATCCACCGCAAGTCGGCCACATGCGCCGGAGGAATCGCCGCGGTGGTCAGCCGACGGCAAGACTCGACGATCGGCGCGAGCATGAGGTGCAGTCGTACGAACGGGATGCTCCCGACTTGGCCGTTCACGGTGGATACCGCCTCACGCAGCGCCACCAGCAGCTCTTCGTCGACCCGGGATGGATCGGCCAGAGCCGCAGCGAGCAGTTGCTGTGTTGGCGGGCCGAGCAGCGCAAGCAGACCGGCGCCCGCGTCGGTGGTCGTACGCACGAGCAGGGTGTGAAGCTCGCTGAGGCGCTGTTCGCTCTCGCCGAGGTGCCGGAGGGCATCGAGGAATTCAGCGAAGTCACTGCCGGTGCCCAGCAAGGGCCGACCTTCGGTGTTGCGTGCATACAGGTGCGCGAGCAGCAGTTGATACCGCTCGCTGGGCAGGATCGGGTTCGTACTGGTTTCCCATCGGGCGACGGTCCGCTGCACGCTCGCGACGCTGGCGTCGAAGGGCTGCCCGAGCCGGGCGGCCGTGTCGCTGATGGCGCGGGCCGTGTCAGCCAGGGACCAGCCGCGGGCCAGTCGGAGTCGCTTCATGCTGGCAGCGCCGACGAGCTTGTCGCGCGCGTTCATAGGCTCATGATGCCCGCTCAGGTGCTTCACACGGGCACGATCAGCCGTGGTTTTCCCTGTGAGGCCGCGTAATTGATCGTCTGCCAGGTGCCGGACGAACCTTCTGGCCCCTGCAGAGGGAATCCGATCACCATGGCGGCGTGGTCGACCATCCACTGGTTCCGCGCATGGTACGCAGGCGTTCCGAGCGCGGCGGCGCCCAACTCGGTGATCTCCATGATGCGATCACCACAGCGGGCGATGACTTGTCGTGCCTCAGCGGGCTGCTGCTCGACAGTGCCGGGCGTGACGACCGTGATCCGCGAGCCTGAGTTCCCGGCCAGCCAGAGCAGGGTCAAGCTGTCGATGCCCACCGCGCCTCCGATGTAGAAATGCGCGTCGTCCCTCGAGAACGGTCCGAGAAAGGTTTCGAACAGGTCCGCGTACCAGGAGAGTCCGTGATGCCCGGTCGACCGTGTACCGGTTATCGCCACAGCGAGAGGCATTGATCAACTCCGTGTCATGGATTGTCAGATCCCGCTCGCGTGCCCGCTGAGATGCGATTGACCCATGCACGCGAACCGCCTAGCCATTCTGGCCGAGATCCTCAGGGCGCGCGGACTATCCGTGACGAACGATGACAACGGATCAGTACTCGTCAGAAACCCGCTGTTTCCGCGCATTGGCGAAGCTGTGGGTGCCGTCAACGGCGGCTATCTGACCGATTACGGATATGAACTGGGAGAACGGGGGGACGAGCTGGCGACAGCTGATCGCCTTGGGTATCTCCTCGGGATTCCCCGCATGTCGCGGGTAGCGCTACAGCGGCCCTGCCGAGGTGCCGCGTGACAACCGATTCTTCCTCCGGGCCCGGCAGCTCCTTCAACCCCGCAATCGCCGTTCCGTCGCGGACATACGCCGCGTTCCGTGGTGCGTCGAAGGATGCGTTCCCGGCGGATCGGGAAGCGGCCAGTGAGCTGCGTAAGGCGCTGGACGGCATGCAGGTGGACGAGGTGATCCGGGAGAACGCGGCCGCGCTCGTCCGGGCGGTCGACTTTCTCGCCCAGGAGCATTTGCAGTTCGCGGATCTCGGTGGCGGCCGGCCGATGCAAGGGCTGGACCAGCGCAAGCTGCCGGACCTGTGTCAGGTGGCCATACAGCGTCAGCCGGAACGGCGGTGGCTGCTGCTCGACTCCGACATCACCGTGGTCATCGCCGGTCGTGCACTGATCGGCGGAGCGGGTGTGGCGGTCGTGCAAGAAGATCTCAGGAGCCCCGCCGAAGTGGTGTACGCGATGGATGAGCACCTCGATCTCGGAAAGCGGATCGTGGTCATCCTGGGCGCGGTGCTGCACTTCCTGACGACGGAGGAGGTGCACGCTCTCATGTCCGAGCTGTGGGCGTGCCTGACGTCCGGCAGCGTGGTGGCCGCCACCCATCTCACCAGCGCCGACGCCGATCCAGCGAAGGTGGCCGCTGGAGTGGCGGCCTACCAGGCCAACCACGGCATCGACATCTACCCCCGCACCAGAGACGAGATCACGGCTCTGGCAGACCCATTCGTCATCCGCGATCCGGGAGTCGTTTCCACGATCGAGTTCAAGCCGGACCCGGTAGGGCCGACCCCCGTCCCCGCGCCGCACTTCCTCATGTGGCTGGCCGATCGTCCCTGAAACCCTCACCCCCCTTCATGGAGACCTCAATGAACGACCGCCTGGATTGGGAACACCTTCCCCCGAGCGTGCGAGACGTCATCGAAGACAGGACCGGCACCGTCATCAAGGCCGAAACCGTCATCGGCCGCCGCCCGAGGTGCGCCACCCGCCTGTACGCCAAAGAAGACGACGTCTTCATCAAAGCCGTCCCGGCCAACAGCCCCGCCGCCGAGCCCTACCGGCGCGAGCAGTGGGCCGCCCGGCACCTGCCCGTGCCGGCCCCCGCGCCGCGCCTGCTGTGGAGCCTGGAGATCGACAGCTGGCTCGTGCTGGCCTTCGAACTCGTCAACGATTACGCCCGCCACGTGGATCTGCGACACGACTCCGACGACCTGCCGCCTGTGCTGGACGCGGTGGGATGGCTCGCCGCCGAGCGCTGCGCGCTGCCCGGCCCGTCGGCGATCGAGCACTTCAGCGGCCTGTACGCCAAGGGGCGCCTGATGCTGGACCAGCCGCACGTGCGCGACCTCTACCTGCCCGCGCTGGAAGGGTTCGACATCGACCGGCTGGGCGGCAGCACGCTCATCCACGGCGATCTCGGCCCCCGCACCCTGCTCACCAAGGACACCGTCATCTATGGCATCGACTGGTCGACGGCGTCGCTCGGCGCGTGGTGGATCGACCTTGCCCTGCTCGGCCCCCAGCTCATCGCCGACGGGCACAGCCCCGAGCAGGCCGACGAGCTGCTGTCCGCCGCGGCACCCGCCTGGGCGAACACCCCCGCGCCGGATGTGATCGGCCTGACCGCGATCTGCGGCTCCCACCGGCTGTACCAGGCCGAGTACGGGCCCGGGAGCCGCCGCGACGAGGCGCTGCGCCTGGCGCACGCCTGCCGGACGTGGCTGACGCACTGGCGGGCCAGACGCTGACCCGGCCTGCCGAACGACATCATGATCGTGGCGTGGCCCACCCTGCCCAGGCGCGACGCCTTCCCCTGCGCCGCACGGCCACGCCACCTGCGGGCGGCCCGGTGTCGACGTCTCCGCCGCACCGCACCACCCGGCAGCAGGCCGGGCGTCGGCCCGCTGACGCCCGGCCTGCGCCACCCACCACCCAGCCTCGGGGCCCTGACCACTGCCGGACGCGCCACCCGGCCGCCGCCCAACCGCCGGACCCCAGGGGACAGAGCAGGCCCGGCACACCACCGCCGGCCCCTGCCCACCCCCGCCGGCCCCTGCCCTTCCGGGCCCACAACCGCCCGTCCACCTGCAAAGGCTCCCGCATGTTCAACGCCATCCTGCTCGCCATGAACCAGAACTTCCCCACCGCACGAGACAAGGAAAGAGCCAGGAGCCGCGAGCCGTCACCGCCGGCCCGCGACAGCGCACCGGCACCAGATCCGCCCACATCCGAGCCACCCGCCGCTGCGAAGGGCGCCGCACGCGCCCCTTCGGAGCACCCGCAGCCGCCCCGGTGAGGCCCCGGCCGCGGCGACCACCGGCCGTGGGACGGTGCATCGCCGACACCGTCCCACGGCCACCCCACCGCAAGAACCATCCGGAGACAGACGACGAGCTCCTGCCCCCGGACGGGGGCTTCTACGGCCGCGCGCCGACGGCCCGCAAGCCGCCGCGCTGGTGCTGGCTCGCCACCCTCCTCCGGCTTTTCGGCGAGACCCAGTAACCACCCCGGACCCACCACGACCATCCAGCCCGATCAGCCACCTGCCAACCTTCAAGGAGATCGACGCATGACGAACCCTGGCGAGCCAGACACGCCCGAGGCGACGACGAGCCCGCTCGCCTGGCACCACCTGCCGGACGCCGTGCGGGTCGCCGTGATCGACGCCTGCGGGGCCGTCCGGCACGCCAAGCCCCATCCGGGCGGGAACCTGATCTTCCTGCGCACCGACGCGGAACAGCGCGTCTGCCTCAAGGCCGCCCGCGTCGGCAGCGAAGCCGGCCTGACGGTACGGCGCGAGCAGTGGGCCCGCACCCTGCACGACGACCTGCCCGCCCCCGCCCTGGTGCTGGCCGAGGCCATCGACGACTGGTACGTGACAGTCCTGCGCCAGATCAGCGGCTACTACGCCCGCCTGCACCCCGGCTCGTCCAACCTCGAACCCGTGCTGGCGAGCCTGGCACGTCTCGGCCCACGACTCACCGCCAGCAGCGTCCCGAACGACGCGGTCCTGGCCGAGGCGGACCTCGGCCGCGTAGTGGACGGCGCGTGGACGATCCTTGACAACCATGCGCTGCACCTGGGGCGGGAGGAACGAGCCCTCCTCGAGCAGGCGCTGCACGGATTCGAGATGGACGCCGCCACCGGCACCACCCTGCTCAACGGCAACCTCGACCCGCGCAACATCCTGCTGTCCCCAGCCGGCGTCCACCTCCTGGACTGGGGCCGAGCCGGCTACGGAGCAGCCTGGCTCGACGCGGTGCCGTTCGGGCTGCACCTCATCCACGACGGCCACCACCCCGGCCAGACCGAAACCCTGCTCGCCGACGCCTTCGCCAGCTGGCGTGCGGCGCCCCACAAGGTGGTGACCGGGCTGATCGCGGCCTGGACAGCCGAGCACATCCTGCGCGCTACCCGGCACCCGCAGCAGGACGCCGCCGTGCTCGCCCCCGCCGGACTGCTCTGGCTGCGCCACCGGACCCGCCCGACCTGAGCCCCGATCCTGGGCGGAGGCCGCACGGCGTTCGAACCCGAGCCTCACCCGGCGTCCCGGGACCGCGCGACAGCCGCTCACGCCACCGCAGCGGCATGACCAACCACCCCGGGGACGGGGGAATCGAGAACGCCCCGATGACCTGCGCGACAGCGACCCCTACCAGGTCCCACCGCCCGAGGGGACATGGGCAGAGCCTCCCGACCGGATGCTTCCGTCTCGGATCGCGCGGCGACGAGGTCACCCCTCCCCGGATCCAGACCGGAGCCGAGATCATCACCGGCACCTGTCACCCCACCCTCGCACCAGCCCGTCCGACCACCCGCCCCGGTCACAACCGCAGCAGCATGACCTGAACCTTCCGCGGCACGCGCGCGCCCCACCCCGTCGCACGCCGTGCCGCACTCCCCAGGAGGCCGGGCTCCCGCCCGAACCCGGCCCCCGGAAGGCCGCGAGGCAGGCAGGCCGCACACCCCTCGCCTGCCTCGCGTCCCTCCGCGCGCCCTGCCCACCCCATCCCTGTTCCGGGCAGCCAGACGGCGAAGCGGCACTCGAGACGGTGTGACACCGCCCATCGCCCGTGACCCCTTCCTCACCGGCCGCGCGGTGCCCGCGGCCGGTGAGGAAGTCACCGCGAGCGCGTCCCCAGCACCCGTCCGCCACCACCTCCGCCGCCGACGGCGCCTGACCTCAACCCGCCCCTGCAGAAAGATCAGCCACCCATGCGACTGCTACGCACAGTGATAGCTCTATCGCTGATAGGAATAGTGGGGGCGTGCGCCGCCCCCACCCCACCCGGCTCCGGCGCGCCGCTGACGGCCATCACGGTCGGGATCATGCCCATCCCGGACTGCACCACCATCGCCGCCGCCCAGGCAAGGGGCTACTTCACGGCCGAAGGCCTGCGCGTCACGACCGTGCAGGTCCAAGGCGGCGGCATCGCCCTGCCCAAACTCGAATCCGGCGAACTCCAATTCGCGATCATGAACTACGTCGCCGCCATCCAGAAGGAATCCCGCGAACCCGGCGTGATCAAACTCGTCACCGACGCCTACCAGGCGGCCCCCAACGCCTTCGTGCTCATGGTCCCCGGCAACAGCCCCCTCAAGACCGTCAGCGACCTGCGCGGCAAGCGCATCGCCGTGCTGACCCTCAACTCCGTCGGCACCCTCACCGTGCAAGCCGCCCTGAAAGTCGCCGGCCTCACCCAGCGCGACGTGCGGCTGTCCGAGCAGCCCGTCACCGAGATGAGCACCCTCCTGCAGCGCGGGCACATCGACGCGGCCTGGATGACCGAACCCTTCATCAGCGCCTACTACGCCCAGCACGGCGGACGCAAACTCGCCGACATGATGACCGGCCAGACCGCCGACCTGCCCATCGCCGGATGGGCCACCTCCGCCGCCTTCGCCCGCAACCACCCCGGCACGGTGCTGGCCTTCCAACGCGCCATGCAACGAGCGCAAGCCGACGTCGCCGCCGACCGAGGACTCATCGCCCGGCTCCTGCCCACCTATACCAAGATCGACGCCGACGCCGCCGCCAACATCACGATCGGCATCTTCCCGCTCGACCTGGCGCCCACCCGGATCCAGAAAGTCGCCGACCTCATGCTCGAATACGACTACATCACCGACGCCCTCGACATCCGCCCCCTCCTGCTGCCGCCACCGCCCGCCCCCACCACACCGCCCACCACACCGCCCGCCCCGCCGCCCGCCTCGCCGCCGGCGCCGCCCGCCCCCCGAAGCCAGCAGGACCTCGCATGAGCGCCGACCCGCACGCCGGCCGGCCCGCCGACCCGACCGGCCACCAGCACACCGAACAGCACACCGGCGCGGGCACGCCGCAGCTGCCCCAGCGCACCCGCGGCGCCACCGCCGCGACCCGCACCACCAACCTCGGCATCAATCCGTTCGACCTCATCCAGCACATGATGGACGCCGTGCCGGACTTCGCCGCCCTGCACGCCGCCGTCGACCTCGGCATCTTCGAACTCCTGGCCCACGGCAAGCTCACCAGCGACGAACTGGCCGCCTGCTGCGAGTGCGACCGGTCCGCGATGCGCCGGCTGATGCGCTGGCTGCACGGCGGCCGCTTCGTCACCCTCGACGGCGACCGCTACCTGCTCACCCCCTACGGGCAGGTCCTCACCGCAGGCGCCGAACGCTCCCAGCGGCACGCTGTCCTGGTCACCGGATCGTCGTACTGGTGGGACGCCGCCGGCACCCTGACCGAGACCATCCGCCTCGGCCACCCCGCGCCGCCCACCGGCCTGCCCCCCTACGACCACCTGGCCCACCACCCGGCGATCGGCCGCGAATTCGACCTGTTCATGACAGCCCGTAGCGCTGCCGTCGGACAGGACCTGGCCGCCTTCGACTTCGCCCACGTGCGAACCATCGCCGACCTCGGCGGCGGACTCGGCGGCGTCCTGGCCACCCTCCTGCGCACACACCCGCACCTGCGCGGCATCCTCGCCGACCGCGAGCACGTCCTCGACCGCGCCCGCGACCACCTCGCCCTCCAAGGACTGGCCGACCGCATCCAGCTCGCCGCAGGCGACCTGTTCGACACCATCCCACCCGGCGCGGAGGTGTACCTGCTGTCGTCGGTGCTGCACAACTACAGCACCGCCCAAGGCGTGCACCTCCTCACCGCCGTGCGCCACACCATCGAAGCCGGCGACCGGCCCGCCGAGGTGTGGATCGTGCAAGGCATGCTGCCAGGCCTGGCCGGCCAGCCAAGCGCCTGGTACAGCACCGACGCCCGCATGCTGTCACTCTTCCCCGGCGACGGAGTCCAAGACCGCGAAGCCATGTTCTGGATGGCACGACAGGCCGGCCTGCGCGTCCGCAAAACCAACCACCTACCGGCGTCCCAGCAAACCCTGATGATCACCCACCCCTGAGCAGCCGGCCCCGCTCACACCGTGAGCCGCCCTGCACCCACGACCCTGACCAGACGCTGCACCTTCTGACAACCGCGGCCCCTGGCCCAGCCGATGCTTCCACCGGCAGGCCAGGGACGCACGCACCAGGACAACCATGAACGAAGACGCCGACGCTTCTCTGCTCCGCGCCGCACCACGGCAACCACGGCAACCTCCCTCCACAAGCCCGAAACCCGCCAGCCCCACACCCGACCCACTCTCTCGGCGGCACCGCCCAGACCACACCCGGCACATCACCACCTGCCCGACCGCGCTACAGCACGCCGACCCCGCCCTCACCGTTCGCATCGCCACCCCACCGGCCGGCCACCCACGCCCCGATGTCCAGCCTGAGCGGATCGAAGTGCCGATCGCGACCCACTCCGGCACCCCGCGGCGACCAGCTCCCTCACCACCGCAGCCGATCACCACCAGCAGGCCCAGGTGATACGCGAACGCCTCGAGGCCGCCACAAGGTTGCTCCGCAGCAACCGCACCTTGCGCCGCTACACCGCGGCCCGCACCGTCTCCGTTCTGGGCACCACCACCGCACCGGCCGGGCTCGCCTTCGCGCTCCTCGCCCACGACGGCGCAGGCACCACCCTCGGCCTGGTCACCACCCTCAGCCTGCTCCTCTACCTGGCCGTCACCCCGATCGCCGGCGTGCTGGCCGACCGCCTACCCCGGCGTCGCGTCATCGTCGCCTCCCAGCTCGTCGCCGGCCTCAGCCAAAGCCTGTCCGGAGCGCTGGTCCTGACCGGCACGGCCACCACCTGGACCCTCGGCGGCCTGGCCGCGCTGACCACGGCTGCCGCCGCGTTCTTCCAGCCCGCGGCCAAAGGCATGCTCGCCACCATCGTCGCCCCGGACACGCTCGTCCAGGCCAACGCCCTCCTGCAGATCGCGGGAAGCCTCGTCGCGATCATCGCTCCTGCCACCGCCGGACTGGTGATCGCGTCCGGCTCGCCCGGCTGGATCCTCGGCTGCAACGGCGCCGCCTACCTGCTGTCCAGCGCCCTCTTCCTCACCGTGCACCACCCGGACACCCCCACCCCAGCCCAGCGCCACGGGATCGGCAGAGAACTCCTCGAAGGGCTGTCCGCCTTCGCCAACCGCCGCTGGCTACGGGTACTGACCAGCCTGCACGCACTGACCACGGCCTGCTGGAGCGCCGGATTCACCGTCCTCGGACCGCTGTTCGCGCTGCGCCACCTCCAGGACGGCGCGCTCAGCTGGGGCCTCATCGGCTCCGCCTTCGGCGCCGGCCTGATCATCGGCTCCCTCACCGCGCTGCTACTGCCAACCACCCGCATGGGCATGCTGCTGTGCGCCGCCGCACTTCCCGAGGCGCTGCTACTGGCCAGCATGGCCGCCGCCGCCCCCACATGGTGGCTCGCCATCGCAGGCGCACTGGCCGGAGCAGCAGGGACACTGAAACTCATCACCTACACCAGCCTGCAACAACGCCAGATCCCGCACGAACAACTCAGCCGCGTCACCGCCACAGCCGCACTGGTCGGCAGTGCGCTCACGCCCATCTTCTGCGCGATGGCCGGCCCGCTGGCCGACGCCATCGGGGAGCGGCTCGTGCTCGCCGGCTGCGCCGCCATCGCCATGTCCGGCGTGGCCGCCGCCTTCAGCGTGCGCGACGTGCGCCGCCTCGGCGCACCTGCCTCAACTGACGTCCAGCGCGAAGAACAGCCCGTCTTGTGATGGATTCGGCCCACCCGATGATCTGCCACGGGGCCGGTCCGCACGCGAAATCGAACCGTGGCCCACAGTTCATGATCGTTACAGGTCGAGTTCGGCGTAGGGACCTCCTCAAGACCCCCGCCCCGCACGCCGGGCTCGCCCAAAGCTTGGGCCACTTCCCTGGCACGCATCGTCCGCCCGCCATGATCACAACGCCCTGCTGGTCGAGCCCGGCGACCGGTTTCGGGCCAGCGCGGCTTTCCCCGGCGAGGCGTGCGTCGGGGCATCAGGCGCGCCGCTTAGAAGGCGCGTGCTCAGGCCGGGGATGCCCAGCTAGCATCGGCGGGACTATCCTCCGGGTGGTGGCCAGGTCGCTCAGCCGATCATTCAGGGCAGCCACCTGCTCACGCAACGACTCAAGCTGCCCGTGGACGGACTCCTCATCCGCAGCCAGCTGCTCCAGCAGCGATGCTTCGCCCAACGTCATACCCGACCTCCACGTACCGGCGCTGTGCGTAATCAGCCAAAGAGCTGCGACTGCACAGAGTCACACAGTGCCCGCAAATCGTCACTGTAGATGCCTTGCGGCTCACGTGCAGAGACACCTCTGCCATCGGTCCTTCCACCACCGAGCACAACTGTCGCTGTGCGACTGCAGCGATCCGCCGGATGGCTCGACAACCACTCACTGTGCGCCGCCTCGGCACCAGCAGGAGACGACCGTAGGGGCGTGAAGAAGAACCTGAGGTTTCGCCAAGTAGAGATGTGATGCGACGACCAACCACAACAGCCACGTGACTCCGCCAAGCGTTCCTGCAGGGAGGAGTGGAGGAATTCGTATGAGCGCGTTACAGGATGTGAGCGATCTTCCGAGAGAAACCGAGGACGCGAACCTGCTCAAGGAGTCCCTCCGCATCCCCGAGCGGTTCGAGGCGCTCTACGACCGCTATTTCGCGGAGATCCATCGATATGTCGCCGGTCGGTTGGGCACGCAGACCGCCGACGACCTGACCGCGGAGATCTTCCTGGCGGCATTCCACGGCCGCGCACGCTTCGACGCGCACCGGGGCGTCGTCCGGGGCTGGCTGTACGGCATCGCCACCAACGTCGTCGCGCAGCACCGCAGAAGCGAGTCGCGCCAGCTGCAGACCCTGCGTCGTACGGCGGCGGAGGACGCGGTCGACGCGGTCGACGCCGGGCACGAGGATCTGGTCGCTCGCCGTCTGACGGCGGCAGGCGTGCAGGAGCAGCTCGCGTCCGCCCTGGGCGCGATCCCAGATGCCGACCGCGACGTGCTGGTGCTCCTCGCGCTGGCGGAGCTCAGTTACGAGGAGATCGCGCAGGCCCTCGACATACCTCCGGGAACCGTCGGATCCCGGCTCAACCGGGCCCGCAAGAAGCTGCAAGCCGCCCTCGGCGGCGTCAATCCCATGTTTGGAGGAGCAGATGGATGACCTGAGCGCGATCCGGGAGCTGCTCTCGGCACCGCCCGTCTCCCCCGAGGTGGTGGCGGACGGCCGGACCCGGCTCGCCACCGCCTTCGCCAGTACGCCGAAGCCAGCCAACCTGAGGAGCCTTGAGATGACCGAAGAAACCCCTGTCCACCAGGGCAAACGCCGGGCGATGCGGACGGCCCGATGGACCGCTCTGGGAGTCGGACTGCTCGGCGCCGCAGCGGCCGTGACCCTTGTGGTCACATCGGGAACCTCGGCAGGAGCGCCGGGTACGCGGCCCGCCGCTCAGGCGCCGTCCGTACAGCCCATCAAGAAGCTGTCTGCCCAGCAGGTCCTCCTGGCGGCCGCGACCTCGGCCGCGAAGACACCTGCGGACGGGGCCTACTGGGTCCGCAGCAGCGTTACCGGCAAGCAGCGAGTCGAACCTGGCGGCAAATACACCCTTGAGATGACCACCTTGCTCGAGACGTGGGTTTCTCAAGTACCAGGCAAGCCCACCTGGTTCATCAACCAGAACCTGGGGATCAAACCGGCAACGCCGCAGGACGAGGAGGCGTGGCGGGCGGCCGGCTCTCCGCACAGCTGGACCTACCCGGGCACAACCGTCACCAACAAGAGCGGCAAGTCCATCAAGACGCGGAGCGTGACGCTGCAGAGCAAGCCGGGCGAGCCCGTGACCACACGGGTGGACGGCGATAAAACCGACTCGTCGGTGGGCAAGCCCATGACGCGGGCCGCGCTGAGCGAACTGCCGACGACCCCCGACGGCCTGAGGGACTACCTGAAGACGGTCATCGCCAAGCAGTGGGGCGCGGAATACGCGCACGTGGACGTGAACACCGAGCTCTACCAGGCCGGCGTGCACATCATCATGGATCTTCCCGCTCCGCCCAATGTGCGGGCGGCGGCGTTTCGCATGCTCGCCTCGCTGCCCGGTGTGAAGGCAGAGGGCGAGGTCACTGACCCGCTGGGCCGCACCGGCCAGGCCGTCAGCCTCCCGCATAGCAATGGGGAGGGCCGGCTCATCATGAACACGGCAACGGGGGAACCGCTGGCCTTCGTGACAACCATCAAGGAAGCCCGTGTCTTCGTGGCGATCAAGAAAGCCCGCTGGACCGACGACAAGCCTGACCTGCCTGCCAGCCGACGCGGCTCGGACGACCCGCCCGCCTAACGCCGCAGACTGCCTTGCCCGCGTCTTGGGGGCGACGCGGGCAAGGCAGCCACCCGATCGGCGGGGGCAAAGGTACAACCGCGAGGACCTGCGCCGACGCCTTGCCGAAGAGCCCGGCGTGCCGGTCACTCATCTGCTGGCCGAGATCCGCGAGCGCGGCAAACCGGCAGCGCCAACCTGCTGGTGCGAACAGGCATCTCTCGCGGCCCTCCACTTACTAGTACGGTCCCACTCCCGGGATCAGCACAACAGCCGGTGGCAAGAAATGGGCGATAGGTACGAGCACGAGAGATACCACTATTAGTAAGGATTTGTTGACTGGCCTCGTCTGAGCGACGCCGAATCCAAGGCCCGCAACGATCAGGAGCGTCGCGAAGACCACGGCCATAGCGGCCGGGATGCAGCCATGATGTCGGAGCCCGGGGTCGACGATCAGCGTGCCGTCGTTGTCCGTCAGGACTGGTGAAGCTGCGAACTCGCGCAGGAGAGGAGCCGCCCTCCATGACGCCACCGCCAGGTCTGCCAAGCCCGGCCCCGGCGAGGACCGCCGTGACGAGACCCGTCCGCCACGTCTTGTCCCTGGCCCATCGTGCGGCCAGCAGGCCGGCCAACAGCGCGCACACGTGCCCGACCGCACTGCCGGAGGTGTAGGCCCAGGACGGCAGCAGTACGCCACTTCGCCACCACTTGGCTATCAGGGTTGCGCGTCGGGCCACATGCTTTGCCCGCATCGAGATTGAGCGCTACGAACAGGACGGCCGCGCTACCAGTCACCGCGATCAAGGCCGCGTACGCGGCGACGTACCAGGTCTTGCGCCCCCCAACTGATCGACAAAGTCCGCGTCACGCCGCCCATCGTACCCGATCATGGGGTATCTCTCCGCGTTTCCGTCCAGAAGCGCCCGACCCCGTCGGTGCAGCACCAGTGCCACAGCTGGGAAACGATCGATTGTGCTGCGGGAAGCGATCACCACCCTCCCGCATTCAGTGCAGGCAACGCCTATTCATGAACACCCCCGTCGTTCGCTCAGCGAGAGCTGAGCCTAGGAACCTAGGGTCACAAGTGGAAGGGGGGTCGGTGCGCGGCTGGCGACCGTGTACTGAAGTGTTTTCATCCTTGGTCGAGAGGGTGCTGATCACAGCATGATCGAGAGTCCGGCGTTCGCCTGAGGACGTAGAGGAACCCCTGGTAGACGGGTGGATCACCACAATCAACGTCGTCACCACCAGGGGCTCGGATGCTTTTCTATCAGTGAGACTGGTGCCAACGGGAACGACTGCTTCTGCGGATGAAGTTGCAGAAGCAGGAAGTGTTCTCCCTTGAGGCTGACCCCTGTTCTATCTGGCCCGGGTCTCCTGGTGCCGTCAGCACGATCTGTCGCCTCTTCCGGGAGATCATTCCCGAGTGTGCGTGTCGGCCCGCTGCGTGTGGCTTGATAGAAGCCTTGGCGAGAGAGCCCGTCCCATCACTGGTCTGCCTGCCTGACGTGGTCGGCACGCACCGTCCTCGGATGTCCCCCAAGCCGATGAGGGTGCACATGACACAGTTCAAGAAGCCCAAGGCGCGACGAATCGTGGGCGGGGTCGACTCGCATGCCGATACTCACCACGCTGCGGTGGTGTTGATGAACGGGCGCCGGGTCGCCGACCGCGAGTTCCCTGCGACGGGAGCGGGGTACGCGGACCTGCTGGAGTGGATGCGGTCCTTCGGCCGGCTGCATGCGGTGGGGGTGGAGGGGACCGGTTCCTATGGTGCCGACCTCACTCGTCACCTGAGCAGCGCGAAGATCAAGGTGGTCGAGGTCAATCGCCCTGATCGCCAGCAGCGCAGGACAAGGGCAAGTCCGATCCGCTGGACTCCTACTCCGCGGCCGAGGCCGTCCTCGCCGGCAGAGCTCACGCCGTCCCGAAGAGCGGAAACGGAGTGGCCGAATTGATCCGTGTGCTGCACGTGGTCCGCGCCGGCGCAGTGAAGGCACGCACCGCCTGCCTCAACGAGCTGCAGGCGCTGCTCGTCACCGCCCCGGCCGAGCTTCGCGAGCAGTCGGCCGGCCTGAAGAAGGCCCGGCTCGCCGATGCCTGCTCCCGGTTAAGGCCTTCCGCCGATCTGACCGACCCCGCCCAAAGTGTCAAGGCTGCGCTGCGGCACCTCGCGGCTCGCTACCGCGCCCTCAGCGCAGAAATCGACGCCGCCTTCGACCAGTTGAAAGCCCTGATCGAGCAGGCCCGGCCCGAGTTGCTGACCGTCAAAGGCCTGGGCGTCGAGACTGCTGCGCAGCTGCTGGTCACCTGCGGCGACAACCCCGACCGGTTGCGCTCCGAGGGATCGTTCGCGGCCTTGTGCGGGGTGTCGCCCGTCCCCGCTTCCAGCGGCAAAACACGACGTCACCGCCTCAACCGTGGCGGCGATCGGCAGGCCAACCGAGCCCTGTATGTGGTCGTGCTGTCTCGCATGTCCTGCGATCCATCCACCCGCGCCTACGTCGAACGCAGAACCACCGACGGGTTGTCCAAGAGAGAGATCATCCGCTGCCTGAAGCGATACGTCGCTCGCCAGCTCTACAAGATGCTCGTCCGTCCTCAGGCGCCAAACGTCCATTTCGCTTGACAAGCCATAGAAGCATCGTGCTGCCGTCGATTTGTCGCGCTCAACGCTGAACTACGTGGCCGGCATCATCCGCCGCCACCGCAAGGCCATCGGCTCCACCTGGCGGCGGCTCAACTCCGCCCAGCAAGCCCTGCTGGTCCTGGTCTACCTGCGCAAAGGCGAGACGTACACCGAGCTCGGCGCCGGGTTCGGCATCTCGATCGCCACCGCCTGGCGGTACGTGGAAGAGACCGTGGCCCTGCTGCGCGCCCGCGCCGTCACGCTCGACCGCGCCTTACGCCAGGCCACCCGTAACGGGCTGCACTACCTGGTGCTGGACGGCATGCTCATCCCCACCGACCGTGTGCACGCCGACCGGCCGTACTACTCGGCCAAACACCGCATGCACGGCATGAACGTCCAGGTCATCGCCTCCCCAGACGGCACCATCATCTGGACCTCCGGCTCGTTGCCGGGCAGCATCCACGACCTGACCGCCGCCCGCATCTGGGGCATCCTGCGCGCGCTGGCGCAGGCCGGCGTGCTGACGCTGGCCGACAAGGGCTACCAAGGCGCCGAAGGCCCAGTCGCCACGCCGTACAAAGGCCGCAACAAACCCGCCTCACAGAAGGCGGCCAACCGCTCCCACGCCCGGCTCCGCGGACCAGGCGAACGCGCCAACGCCCAGCTCAAAAGCTGGCGCATCCTCCGCAAGCTCCGCTGCTGCCCGCACAAGGCAGGCCAGCTCTGCAAGGCAATCGCCGTCCTGCAAAACTACGAGCTCACCCGAGGATGAAAAGGGCTCACTGGTGTGACGTTCACGTGTCGCTCCTTCGCCGATTAGCCTCCGCCACTTGGGACATCGGTCAAGCGGAACCTCGAGAGAGTGTCTTCTGCTCATCTACGGCCGATGGCGTCGCGCATCCGTGCGGCCTCCGAGGTCCTCCCCGCTGCAGTAGTGCGCAACATGTCGCGACAAGTCGACGGCATCGCCGCGCTCGCCTCTCTCGGCGAATGTGCTCTATATGTCAAGGAGGGTAAAACATGCTGCAAAATGGTGAATCATTGATTGACATTGACGCGGAAGGTCAAATGCGAAGAGCGTTGTGAGCTTGTGCATGTCTGGTCGAATGCTTTTGACGCGTACCTGGCGGGCGCTCAGCTCGAGCGCTGCATGGACCGCTTGGGCCGGGAACTTCTGAAGGCCAAGCAACGGCGCAGGTTCTCCGAACTGAACGACGTGATCGCCCGGTGGCGCATGAAACCGACCCGCTGGGCAACGTGCTCGTACGTAAAGCTCGCGGTGGGAGCAAGTGCGCGCCTTCGCAGAGCAGGGGACAGGCCGAGCGAAACTGACCATGAGGAGATGACGACACACCAGCTGAATCTCAGGTCGCGCATCGTGCCATAGCCGCCCCTGCAGGCTCTGGACACAGGGCGATGAGGCCTTCCCTCGCGCCTGACGAGGGCGTGCCGGTCCACGCGCCCGGCGCAGGAACGACGCGTCCCAAGGAGGGGCTCTCCAAGAGAGAGGCATCAGCGCCCGGCGGCTCCAAGGGGCCCTGACTCAGCGGCATGTCGCCACCAGAGCGCGAGGGCATGTCGAGACTTAGTGGGCGGCTTCGTACTTCTCCACGACGCTGGACGCGATGCGACCGCGTTCGCTGACCGGTAGGCCATTAATCTTGGCCCACTGTCGGATCTCGGCGCTCTTCTGCCGGCTCATAGCCTTCGAGTTGCCAGCACGCCCGCGGGGAGCCTTCCTGGCCAAGCTCTCCCGACGTGCATGCTGAACAAAGGGTGTCAGTGCCTCTCTGAGTTTCTTGGCGTTCGAGGAGCTGAGGTCGATCTCGAAGGCGGAACCATCGATTGCGAAATTGATGGTTTCGGCGGCCTCGCCCCCGTCCAGATCATCGATGAGGAGTTCTTGTATCTGCCTGGCCATCGGCACTCCATGCAGGTAGTTACGCTACAACTGATAACTACCAACATAGCGGTACAACGTTCCTAGGCGCACGGACGCATGCCAAATCGTCGCGGATTGGCTGCGGCCCGACCGGAACGCGCTGTCGGTTTCGCGCTCGCCAGCGAGAACCAGCGATGACTCGCGTGGCGGAAGTAGCATCCGCTCATGCGGTGCAATGCGCTGGCCGGGCGTGCGGCCTCGATACGATCCCTGAGTGTGCGTCCTGAGCGGGGAGCCGAAGATGCCGACCGTCACGCAGATACGCCGATCGGCGCCGGTCACCACAACCACGCCGGGCGAGGTCACCTGGCTTCGGGTACACAAACGCCATAGGCAACTCGCGCGCGCAAGGCATATTGCTCGACCGACCTGTACAGGGTCGCCTTCTCATCCAAATGCCGACATTCTGCGAATCAAGGGAGGGGAGCGGCCAAGGCGCGGCGCCGTCTCCGCGGTGTCCCCGGTGGGGAGTCTGCACTGGCCCGCGACAGGGATCCGGGCCAGGAGCAACGCAATCGAGCAGCTGTGCCTGCCTTTGCGCACGAATCAGCATCCCTGGTGGGTGGGCAGACGCACAGGAAAGCCGTCAGCGTCCAGGCGGAGGTTCTGGACAGGACAGAGCGCCGGTGCTCGCCGGCGGGGAGGCGGCTGCGGGCACGGTGCCGAGGAGGTGTTCGAGGGGGAGTCGGTGCTCACCACAGCCCGCAGGCGGACATCAGATCGTACAGTCGATGTCGCAGCGCTTCTCGGACGATGTCCCGCGCCCGATCGTGCACGGCTCCGCACGTGCAGGTCAGCAGGCTGTCAACCGAAATCTACACTGTAAAGGCGTCTGTCTGTAGTGAATCGATCCCACCCGCGTCACCCACATCCGCTCCTGCGAGATGCGCAACGCCATCATCGGGTTGGTGCATGTGCAGGCGCCGGCGCGTGGAGGAAGGGCTGAAACCGGGCACCGGGCAGTTGACCTCCTGACTCGTGTCCGCCTCCATGCGTTCTCTCGCTTACATCAACGATGTCCTGGACGCTCCGATCATGTTCGGCGTACCCAAGGCACGGTCAACGATCAACTGGCCGAATGGCGCGACTTCGTGCCCGCCCTCCGGCACACACGCGAGGGCTGCCCGTGCTTGAGACGTCGAAGGCCGCAGCCTGCTGACCGCCGCATCCGGGGCGCGACCCTCTGCACGGCAAGCACGGCCTGTTCGCCCGGCGACTGCACTGGCTCACCGACGGGCACCACATGTAGGTGGCATGTCCGGCGATGGCCACGATCAGTTCTTCGACCTGGAGCAGGATCCTGGGGAGCTGCGAGACCTGGCTGCTTGCCCGGAGCGGTCCGCCGAGGTGGCCGCGTGCAGAGCGCGCCTGATCACGGAAGTGACCGGCAGGAAGGTCTCGTGGCCGGCAACAGGCTGGTGCCCGGCCGTACCTGGTGACAGTGCTCGCCGGCGGCCGCGTGCGCCGAACCCAGGGGTGACATGGGCCCGGGCAGACGGCAGACAGGGAGTCACGCCCGCAGACCCTGTCGGGTGACGATGTGGTGTTCGCCGTCGGGCCAGATCACGGTCACCCGGTCGGAGCCGACCTCGGCACGAACCTGCGCGTGGCCGTCGCTTGCTTCGTCGCCGTGGGCGTCGCCACGTTGCAGCACGGCGAGCGACACCGCCCAGCCGTCCGCGGTCACGCCCTCCAGGGCAGGGACGAGCGCCGGGCGTCCGAAGGCGGTCCCTTCGGGAGCCTGCATGACCGTGGCGGTGCCGTAACCGTGCAGGCCGTACAGCTGGGAGCGGAGCCCGTCCCGCCCGGTGAGGGTGACCGACAGCGCGCCGTGCTCGGCGGTGGCGTGGGGGAGTGCCCATCCCGTCTGGCGGACCTGGGATTCGGGGCTCACCAGGTGGATTCGCACTTCCGCCGCGCCGCGCAGCAGGCTGGTGCTCACGATGCCGGCCGCGGTGGACGCCGCCCACACGATGTCGCCGCCCCACCAGGCGTCGTCCGTCGCAGGCGCCTTGCGCCGCCCGGCGCCTCCCGGCTTCAGCGGCCCGCGGGGCGCGAGGGTGCCGTCGGCGCCGACGAGGCCAAAGTGGTTGTCCGGGACGTCGCCAGCGGTGGTGGGGCCGGTGTGGCTGGAGTAGGCGTAGCGGTCGTAGAGCGGGTCGGCGTGGTCGTGCCGGATGCCGTGGTTGAGCACCTTCGCCAGCCCGTCGCCGTTCCCCGCCACGAAACCGGGCCCCTCCAGGGCCGCCGCACCGGCGGGGCCGGGCTCCTCGGTCGCCGTCCAGAGCGGATGGTCGGCGGGGGCCAGGAGCCCGGCGAAGGCCTTGGCCGCCCAGTACGGTGAGGCCGACCCCGAGTACGGCTGCAGCGTCGCCTCGTGCGGCCCGCCAGCCCAGCGTCAGCAGGTTTTCGGGCGACAGCATGTCGTGCTCCAGGAAGTGACGTACGGAGCCGGAGGCCAGCCGCCGGGTCGCTCCCGGGGACAGGGGAGTGCTGCCGGTCACCGCGCCGAGCATGAGCGCGGCGAGGGTGGCGAAGCGGTAGGTCATCGACCGCCCCAGGTAGAGCGGTTCTCCGTCGGAGCCGAAGGTCAGTGCGTAGCTGTCCAGGAAGGTCCGCAACCGTCCGTGGTGCTCGGGCATCGGCGTCTTGGACAGCAGCCCGTACAGGACGGGGTAGAAGTGCAGCGCCCAGCCGTTGTAGTGGTCGAAGGCTCGGTTGTCGCCGTCGGTGTACCAGCCGTCGCCGGCGTACCAGCCCTCGATCCTGGCCAGCCCGCGCTCGATCGCCGCTCGTGCGGCCTGCTCCTGCAGCCCGGCGGCGGCCAGGAAGCCGCCCACGGTGACGGGGAACAGCCACCAGTTGTTGGGTGCGGGCTCGTGGTCGAACACGGTGGCCAGGTAGCCGCCGAGCCGCTCGCGCTGCGCGCCGGTGAGGGTGTCCCACAGGTGCTCGCGGGTCAGCCAGAGCCCCAGTGCCAGGGACGCCGCCTCTACCATGGGCTGGAACCGGTCGGCCACGGCCGGCCAGACGTCCGGCCCGGTGACCAGCCCCGGCCGGTACGGCTCCAGCAGTTCGGCGGGCCCGCCCCCGGCCACGCGGAAGGCCGCGATCAGGAACGGCCTGGCGAACCCCTCCATTCCGTCGCAGTCGGACCAACTCGCTCGCCCCGGCAGCCGGATCGTCGCGCCGTCGGCCGACCGGTACGGCTCCACCGCCGCCAGCAACCCGTCGGCCAGCGCCTCCCAGTGGGCCCTGGTCCACCCGGTGTACGGGCTGAGCGTTCGGTCTTCTGGCGGCAGGCAGAGCATGACGGGACTCCAGATCAGGCACGGGGGATCGCTGTCGTAGCGCGGGCCGACTGTAGTGCGCGGCCTCGCCGCGCCACAAGAGCGTCTGATCGAACGAAAGAATATCGCTCATAACGAAACCTGTGTCCGCTAGGATCCTCCTCATCGATCCGGCCCCCCGAAGGAGCCCCCTGTGTCCGTCGAGCAGCGTCACCGACTCATCCTCCGTCAGCTTCGCGACCGGGGCTCGATCCGCCTGACCGAGCTGGTCGAGGTGCTGGGCGTCTCGGCGGTCACTCTGCGCAGGGACGTCGAACATCTGGCCGAGCAGGGCCTGCTGGTCCGGGTGCACGGCGGCGTCACGCTCCCGCCGGAAGCCGAGCGGGCCCCGGCCGGTCAGGCCGCCGCCGGGCTGACCATCGGCATGCTGGTGCCGTCGGCCCACTACTACTACCCCGGGGTGATCAAGGGGGCGCAGGAGCGGGCGGCCCAGGCCGGGGCGCGGCTGGTGCTGGGGATCTCCCGCTACGAGGACGAGGAGGACCGCGCCCAGGTGCGCCAGCTCGCCGAGGGCGGCGTCGACGGGCTGTTGCTGACCCCGAGCAGGCAGCCGGACGACTCGCACGTCGCCTGGCTGGCCGGGCTGCACGTGCCGGCCGTGCTGGTGGAGCGGCGCATCGAGCTGGCCGGCCCCGCCTCGATGCTCGACTCGGTGGCCTCCGACCACGCCCACGGCGCCTACCTCGGCGTACGCCACCTGGCCGAGCTGGGACACCGCCGGCTCGCGCTGGTCGCCTACCAGAGCCCGACCACGCCGAGGATCAAGGCGGGCGTGCTGGCCGGGGCCGCCGCCCTGGGCCTGGAGCCGCCGAAGGAGCTCGTCATCGACCGCGAGCGCCCCGTGGAGCAGCTCATCGAGCGGGTGCTGCGGCTGGTGCGGCGGGACGGCGTGAGCGGGCTGGTCGTGCACAACGACGAGGACGCGCTGACGCTGGTGCGCCAGCTCGCAGCGGCCGGCGTGCAGATCCCCGGCGAGGTGTCGCTGGTGGCCTACGACGATGAGGTGGCGAGCTTCTGCTCGCCCTCGCTCACGGCGGTCGCGCCACCGAAGCTGCACGTCGGCCGGTGTGCCGTGGACATGCTGATCATGCGGATCGCCGAGGGCCCCGCCACCCCCGGGCGCCACCTGGCGCTGCTGCCCGAGCTGCGCGCCCGCGAGTCCTCGGCGGCCCCGCGCTGACGAGGCTTCGAAGCTATTTCGTTATGATCGATTCGATCGTAACGACTGGACAGCCGCCGAGGAGTGAGCGAATGATGCTCTAGCGATCGACTCGGAGGTCTGTGATGAAACGGAAGCACGTCGCTGGTGTGGCCGGGCTGGTGCTGGCGGCCACGGTGCTGGCGGGCTGCGGCAGCGGAGAGGCTGGCGGCGGGGAGGGCAAGCCCGCGGCCGGCCCCGAGCGGATCGTGTTCTGGGGCTGGGCCAAGGGCACCAAGGAAGTGGTCGACGCCTTCAACAAGGCGCACACCGACATCCAGGTCACCTTCGAGGAGATCCCCTCGGGCAACGCCGGCGGCTACGCCAAGTTCTCCAACGCCATCAAGGCGGGCAACGCGCCCGACCTGATGTCGGTGGAGTACCCGCAGGTGCCCGACTTCGTCACGCAGGGCGCGCTGGAGGACATCACCGCCCAGGCCGCGGACGTCAAACCCCGATACCCCGCCAGCGTCTTCCAGCTCGTCGAGCTGGGCGGAAAGACCTGGTCGCTGCCGCTGGACGCCGCGCCGCAGGTCTTCATCTACCGCAAGGACCTGTTCGCCAAGCACAACATCGAGGCGCCGAAGACCTGGGACGACTTCAGGGCCGCCGCGCAGCAGGTGAAGAAGGCCGACGAAGGAGCCCGCATCGGCAGCTTCTTCCCCGACGACCCCAACCTGCTGGCCACCTTCGCCTGGCAGGCCGGCGGCAAGTGGTTCGGCTCCGACGGCGACGCCTGGAAGATCACCATCGACGACGAGCCCACGAAGAAGGTCGCCGCCTACTGGCAGGACCTGATCAAGAACGACTTGGTCAAGGTGCAGCCCACCTTCAGCCAGGAGTGGATCTCCTCCATCGCCAAGGACGAGGTGTGGGGCTACCTCGGCGCCAACTGGTCGGCCGGCATGATCAAGAGCAACAACGCCCCGCAGAGCGGCAAGTGGACGGTCGCGCCCGCCCCGAACTGGGGAACGCCCGCCAGCGGCATGTTCGGCGGCACCACCTACGCCGTCAGCAAGGGCAGCAAGCACATCGAGGCCGCCGTCAAGGTCGCCAAGTGGTTCACCGGCGCACCCGAGGCGTGGCAGGCCCGGCTCGGCTCCGGCACCTCCAGCGCTTTCCCGGCCCAGGCCGAGCTCGTACCGGTCGCCTCCACGAGCTTCGACACCGCCTTCTACGGCGGCCAGGACATCTACCAGGTCTTCCGCGACTCCTACGACACCATCCAGAGCGGCTGGGCGTGGGGGCCCAGCATGGTGCAGGTGCTGACCTCCTTCAAGGACCGGCTCGGGCAGGTCTCCGGCGGCACGACCACCGTGCCCGACGTGCTCACCCAGGTGCAGGCCGACACGGTCGCCGAGGTCAAGGGACGCGGGCTGGCCGTCGCCCCCTAGAGCCCGCCGCACCCCCGCCGCCCGCCGCGGACACGCCGCGGCGAGCGCCGCTTGGAAGGAAACCGATGTCCCCCACCACGCGATCGAGCGGCGGGCGCTGGGCGGTCCTGCTGCTCACCGCGCCGTTCTTCGTGCTGTTCACCGCCGTCGTCCTGGCCCCGCTCGGATACGCGCTCTGGCTGAGCCTGTTCAAGGAGCAGTCGTCCGGGCTGGGGTTCGGCGGCGCCGAGAGCGTCTTCGCCGGCCTCGGCAACTACCTCGCCACCCTGGCCAACCCCGCCTTCCTCGACGGCTTCACCGTCGTCGCGCTGTACGCCGTCCTCTACATCCCGCTCATGCTCGGCGGTGCGCTCGCGCTGGCACTGCTGCTCGACTCCGGCGCCGCGATCGCGCGCAGGTTCTTCCAGCTCGCGCTGTTCATGCCGCACGTGGTGCCCGGCGTGATCGCCGGCCTGATCTGGCTGTACCTGTACCTGCCCGGCATCAGCCCCATCGTGGCCGCGCTCCGCGACGGCGGCATCGCCTGGGACTTCCTCGGCGAGCACGCGCTCAGCTCCGTGGTCAACGTCGCCGTGTGGGAATGGATCGGCTACAACATGATCATCTTCTTCGCCGCGCTGCAGGCCGTCCCGCGCGAGGTGCTGGAGGCGGCCACGATCGACGGCGCCGGCCCGGTGCGGGTGGCACTGCGGGTCAAGCTGCCCCTCATCAAGGGCGCGGTCATCACGGCGCTGCTGTTCACCATCATCGGCTCCCTGCAGCTGTTCAACGAGCCGATGGTCATGGACGGCGTCAGCGACGGCATCGTCAGCACCTGGACCCCGAACATGTACGCCTACGCCGAGGCCTTCGGCAAGAACGACGTCGGCCAGGCCGCCGCCGCCTCGCTCCTGCTCGCCGTGCTGGCCGCCGTCCTGTCCTACTTCGTCACCACGTGGGGGAACAAGAAGTGACCTCCCGCCTCATGTCCAGGACGGCGGTCAACGTCTTCCTGCTGGTCGCCGCCGTCTACACGCTGCTGCCGCTGACCTGGCTGCTGTTCGCCTCGACCAAGTCCCTGTCCGACCTGTACTCCACCCCCGGCTTCGCCTTCGCCGAGATCGACCTCGGCGCCAACCTCACCGCCGTGGCCTCCGAGAGCGACGGCATCTTCTTCCGCTGGTACCTCAACAGCCTCCTGTACGCCGGCGGCGGCGCCGCGCTCGGCGCGCTCATCAGCGTCGCCTGCGGCTGCGCCTTCGACAAGTACGACTGGCGGGGCAAGGAGCGCCTGTTCGGCGTGGTCCTGCTCGGCGTGCTGGTGCCCACCACCGCCACCGCGATCCCGCTGTACCTGCTGGCCGCCGAGGCCGGGGTGGTCAACTCGTTCTGGTCGGTGTTCATCCCGGCGCTCGTCCACCCCTTCGGCGTCTACCTGGCCCGCGTCCTGTCCACCGGATACGTGCCCGGCGAGGTGCTGGAGGCGGCCCGATCCGACGGCGCCAGCGAACTGCGCACCTTCGTCTCGGTTGCGCTGCCCATGCTCAAGGCCGCGTACGTGACGATCTTCCTGTTCCAGTTCACCGGCATCTGGAACAACTTCTTCCTGCCCCTGGTGATGCTGTCGGACCAGCATCTGTTCCCGCTCAGCCTGGGCCTGTACTCCTGGAACACCCAGGTGACCTCCTTCCCCGAGTACAGCACCCTGGTGATCACCGGATCGCTGCTGTCGGTGGTGCCGCTGCTGCTGGTCTTCGTGTTCCTGCAGCGGTTCTGGCGGGCCGGGATGACGGCGGGCAGCGTCAAGTGAGCACTTCTTCGGGGGACAACATGATCGACAAGCCCAGGACCCTGCTGGCCATGGGCCGGCGGGTGGGCGAGCGGCTGCTCACCGCACCGGTGCGCGAGCGGCTGGTCCAGGTCGCCGACGTGGATCCGTACCTGGTGGCCGACGACTTCACCGACCCCCGCGCGCGGGCGGCGCTGGCCGAGGCGGAGGTCCTCTACACCAGCTGGGGCTGCCCGCCGATCACCGCCGACGTGCTGGCCGCGGCCCCCCGGCTGCGGGCGGTCGTGCACGCGGCCGGATCGGTCAAGCTCCACGTCACCCAGGCGTGCTGGCAACGCGGCCTGCTGGTGTCCTCGGCCGCCTCGGCCAACGCCGAACCGGTCGCCGAGTACACGCTCGCCGCCATCCTGTTCGCCGGCAAGCGGGTGCTGGAGATCGCCCGCCTCTATCGCGAGCACCGGGGCGAGCTCGACTGGGACGCCCGCTTCCCCGGCTTCGGCAACTACCGCAGGACGGTGGGCATCGTCGGCGCCTCCAGGATCGGACGCCGGGTGATCGAGCTGCTGCGGCCGTTCGAGCTGGACGTACTCGTCGCCGACCCGTACCTGACCGACGACCTGGGGGTGCCGCACGTGGAGCTCGACGAGCTCCTCGCCCGCAGCGACGTGGTCAGCCTGCACGCGCCCGCGCTGCCCGAGACCCGGCACCTGATCGACGCCGCCAGACTGGCGCGCATGCGCGACGGCGCGACCCTGATCAACACGGCCAGAGGCGTCCTGGTCGACCAGGAGGCGCTGACCGCCGAGCTGGCCGCCGGCCGCCTGTACGCGGTGATCGACCACACCGAGCCGGAGGTCCTATCGGCCGACTCACCCCTGTATGACCTGCCGCACGTCCTGCTCACCCCGCACATCGCCGGATCGCTCGGCGGCGAGTTGGCCCGCATGGCGGAGCTGGCCCTGGACGAGCTGTCCCGCTACGCCCGCGGGCTGCCCTTCGAGCACGGGGTGGCGGCCGAGGCCCTGGCCCGGATCGCCTGACCAGGGTTGTGCCGCGCCGCCGCGGCCAAGCGGCTCGGCACGGCAGGTGACGAGCATGACACCATGCAGGAGCTCCAGGTGATCTCCGGCCACACGAGATGCCTCCTCCCGAGCACGCCGCCGCGGTGGCGATGTGCTCACGGCGGACCCATCGAGGACGTAAGCAAGGTTGGAGTCGTCACTGGCCCTGCCACACAGGTGTGCGCTTCCCGACGAAGGCGCGCGGCTGCTCCTCGGCGTCCGCAGCCCTCAGAACCGCCGCCGTCTGGGCGGCGGTCCGTTCCCAGGCCCGTTGCGGCTGGATCGTGATCTCCCGCACCGGCCGGTGGCTGAGAAGCATCAAGCGGGCTGCCGGGTGCGGGCTGCCGCCGCCGAAGCGGCCGGAGTCCTCGTAGGCGTTGCGTCCCGCGACGATCGCGCCGACGCGTCCGGCGAGGGCGTCGAAGACGCGGCTCGGAGTTCCTTGAGGAGACTCCATGACCGTAGCACTTTGAGTTCCCTGAGGGAACCCCGATTGCTAGAATGCCCGCATGCAACGCACGAACTTCGGGGAGATGGCCTGCTCCATCGCGCGCACCCTCGACGTGATCGGGGAGCCCTGGTCGCCGCTGATCCTGCGCGACGTGTGGGTCGGCATGAACCGGTTCGACCAACTCCAAGCCGACCTCGGGATCTCCCGCAAGGTGCTGACCGAACGCCTCAACCACCTGATCGGCCACGGCGTGCTGGAGCGCCGCCCCTACGACAACCGGCCCCGCTACGAGTACCACCTGACCACCAAGGGCACCGAGCTCGTCGACCTGCTCATGGTCATGACCGGCTGGGGAGACAGGTGGCTCGCGGGCGAGGCCGGGCCGCCGGTGCTCTACCGCCATCACGCGTGCGGCGAGACCAGCCAGGTCGACCTGCGCTGCGCCCACTGCGGCGAGCCGATGCACGCCGGCGACATCGACCCGCTGCCGGGCCCCGGCTCGGCCGGCTGACCACGGCTGTTCTGTCGTCCGCTGCTGCTATAGATTGCGCCATCACCTGATCTTCAAAGGAAGCAGGATGTCCGATGGCATCAGTGACCGAGACCGGCCCGCGAAGTGCAGCGGTCACCGGTCAGCCGCGTTTCAGCACGCAGGTCACAGGGAGATGCGCTGCACTCGGCGATTTCATGATGACGCCTGTTGCCTGGTGTGCGTCTTCGCTGGCCTGTGTTGGCGGCGGGACCGGCGGTCGATGGCGGCGCGGCGGACCTCCTCGTCACGGCGGTCTTAGCGGACAGCGGTGACCGGGGGGTGTAGACGCTGGAGGGCGTGGGCGATGGCCAGGGCGACACGGCGTTCAGCAGCTCGCTGATGAAGGCGCGGCGGAAGTCGTGCGATTCGCCGAGCCGTTCCGGCCTGCGTGCTGCGCATGGTGAGCTCGTGGCGGACGTCTGGCCGGTCAGATGGGCTGTGCCCATGCTGGTCGCGGCGGATGCGTCGGGCACGCGAAGTGAACAGCGGGAATAGGCCACCCCGGCCCCGGCCGCGCCCGGCCAGCCAGTTTCTCCAGCCAGGCGGCGGTGGTGGAGGTGAGGAAGACGCGCCGTTCCCTGCGGCCCTTGCCGCGCACCTGCAGCGAGCGGTGTGCGGAGTTTCTGTCCGCCGTGACGGCCCCGACCGACCGCACCAAGAGCCCGTTAGGGTGCAATACCACCCGGGTGATCCAGGCGGAGATCCTGGCGGCGTGCATCGGCGTGGCAGCCAGTCTCATCATGGGCCCGATGTCGACTTCGCGACTTTTGCGGCTGCGGAGCAGTCGCCGGAACTGACCGCCTGCCGCGAGCCCGAATTCGACCGCGCCGCAGGGGTGTCGCGGAATCAACGCTTTGCTGGCGCCGCTTGTGCGTTCTGATGTGTGCAGCACATTGATCACGAAGCCAGCGGCATCCAGCCGCAGCGGATCGGGCCACTGGTCGAGTCGGTGTTCGATGGCACCATCGTGCACAGTGGCCACATCATGCTGACCTCTGCGGCCGAGGCGAGGGTTCCACAAGGTTCCGCACAGCGCGGTCCCGGACGTACGGTCCGCCGGAATCATGGGTACTGGCAGGGATCTTCCTGCGTGACATGCCACCGCCACGCTCTCCGTCCACCTGCCAGATCACACTATGCTATTAGCACCTATCGGGCGAACGATGACGTCACGGCGTTCTGGGGCCGTCAGCCGCAGGGCTGACCGTTGTACGGCATGCCGCCGCACTCCGCGCTGACGGACGAAGCGTTACCCGTTCCGGCCACGGCGCCGGCCGGCGCGGCGAGCAGCATGACGGCGCCCAGGCCGAGCGCCACGCCGGCCAGCGCAGGCCTTTTCCAGTCTCGTATATTGCGCATATATTGCTCCTTTTTGTCGGCTCAACGCCGACGCTTTCGGACTGTCAGCGGATCATATTGAGCAAAAGGGGAGGTGTGTAGCATTATTCCTGCCAACATTGGCCGGTAAATCGCCGTGCTCGGGTCCGGGACGACTCCACATTCCACGTCAGAGCGCGGTCCGGCACCTGGTGCAGATGGGCGTGAGCCGCCACGATGGGAGCGCTGCGGACCCTCACCACTTCATGACACACCCGGAGCCGAGCAACACGACGATCCTGCCCTCGTCATCGGCGCCGCCAAGGAATTCATCGAAAGCACCGCCAAGCTGGTCCTGCACGAACTCGGCCACACCATCGACCCTCGCGCCGACATTCAGGAGCTCATCCGCGAAGCACAGAAGGCGCTGTTGCTGCAGCCGAACAGAGCAGCCGGCCCGGACGGCATCGACGCCGTCAACCCCTGCGTCAGGTTGTAGCTGGCCACCTGTGGGAAGTGGCAGTGACGGCGCACCCACTGGACGCCGAGCTGGGCGGCTCGATCGACTGCCCACCACGCCATCAGCGTCCCCGGCTTGCGCGAGCGGAGCGCCGGATCGGTGATCGACCCCGACAAGTACAGGGCGGCCTCGGCCCGCTCCTCGTCCGTCCACCCCCACGGCGGGCCCTGATCCTGCACCACCATCTGCCCGGCCACGCCGTGCTCGGCCCCTTCCAGGATCCACACGTCCCCGTCCGGGTTCTCGCACTGGCCGACCAGCTCGTCCACGCTGGCCCGCCAGCTCGGCAGGCCGCGCTCCTCCATCCACTGGCAGCGCGCGTGAATCATCCGCGTGACGGCCGGTCGATCGGCTGCGGTGGCGGGACGCATCACGAACGTCTCTGTCACACCGGTCACAGTAGCCGCCGCTCGTGCGCCCGTGAGGGGGAACGACACGATGGTCTTGACGCCCCGAACAGGGTTCAGGCGACCCGAGGCGGCGCCGGCACCTTGCGCAGCATGCCCGCCCGGTAGAACTCCTCCACGACGGCGCAGGAGATCGTCAACCTAGCCGACCTGCGCGAGGTCGACGACGCCGGCGGCGAGGAGACCGCCTGATGGTCACGTGGTGTAGCCGGGATGGCCAGGGAGAGCACCTACTGTGCGTCACCTGCCGCAGGGACGCGGGGAGGACAGGACCGCCGTGGGGTGAGAGGGGCCGGCGCTACCGTCGATCCTGCGCCGGCAGCCCCCTTCGGCTCCGCCTACTCCCGCAGGACACCAGCGGATCGCGGCGGCCCGTGGGCCCGGGAGCAGCCCAGCCCGGATGTCTGGGCTGCCGAGAGCAGTGGTGGGCAGATCCAGTGAAGATCGGTCCATCCTCCCCGGCACCAACAGCGCTCGGCGTCTCGCTCAGGCGGCGCACTCCAGGCAAAGGTGCTGATCGTCTCGCCCGGGCGCGCGCTGGCTACGGTGGTGCACCAGGAAGCAGCGGCTTTCGCCGATCTGTCGGCCCTCCCTCCGCGCCTGTCGAACCGCTGGCGAGACGGTGGCGAGGTCAGATTTCGGCGGGGTTGAGAAGGTGTCTCTAATCCCCAACCGTCAGTGATCGTTAGGGAGACGCCAAAGACCTTGTCTGCCGCCGAGGAAGGCACGCAATGGGCGGCATCATCCTCGGCGAAGCACACGCCTGAATTCACCGCGTTGCCGGTGAGGACTGCCAGAGCCGGGTGCGCATCTGTGACGCCACACCCGGCTCTTGGAGTTCGACAACAAGCTGTTGCAGGCTTACCGCTGGTCAGCTCTGCGGATCGACAGACGGTTGATTCCAAGCACGAAAGGCATACGCGCGCGCGGCGGCCACTGACGCGCCCTGGCCTTGACGCGGTTGGCCATGCTGGAGGGGTATAGCCGTCGAGGCTCTCAGCGGCTGTTCAGCAGGCGATAGGAGGGTAGGTGTCCCCGTGATGACGGCAGAATTCTGGGGGCGGGGTCGCGCCGGGCCCAGGTAGGACATGCATGATGATCGCGCCGTCGTTGTACGTTTCCACGCTCGCCACTGCCCAGGCGGGATCGATGCGAGAAGCAGGGATCTCCCCCTCGAATCCCTCCGTCGAGAAGCCCACCCCCTCCTTCAGCGGCCAATCGATGGTGTAGATCACTCGCAGGCCGCGCTCGCGAGCGATCCGTACGACCTCGGCTGCCGTTTTGCCGTCGATCTGCACCCCGGCCAGGACTTCACCCGGGAGCGTCGCATCGACCGACGCCACGTACGGCTCACCCGGCCGGGCGGGGCGGCCGAGCCTGAACTCCGCAGGCCCCGTCAGTTCCGCGCTGACGCGCATGCTGCCCAGGCATCCCCCGACGCGCTCGGCGCACTCCGCGGAGCGGTACGAGGTCTGGATGCCTCCGTTGCGGACAAGGGAGAAGTACGGGAACGGATCTCGGGGCGAGACGGGCACCAGCGTCACGCTGACGTCCAGGCCGACGCTTCGGAAAGCCTTCCGCAGGCTTTCCGGGTCCGGATCGCCCTTGGTGAAGTAGAAGACGTAGTCGTTGCCATCGCGGTCGACCGTCACGGCCTCTCCGGCGTACACCTCGTCCGGGGCGCCGAGGATCGAGGGGCCGACCGTCATGGCGACCGCCATCAGCGCGGTCGCCACTGCACCGAGCAGCAGCCGCCTGGCGCGCCGCGGTGCCCGTACCCGATCTTGCACCGGCGGTACGGGATCGGTCGCCATGAGCTGGAGCTGGGCCAGTAGCGCGTCCGCCGCAGGGGAGTGTGAGGCCCCCGCCAAGTCGTCGTACAGGATCCGTGCCTTGCCGCGGAACAGCTGATCCTCGTTCACTGCATCTCCTCTCGGATGAGCGGCCGGTTGACGCGCATGGCCGGCGTTCCCGGCCGTTCCAGCGCCTTGACGAAGCGTTGACGCGCTCGGTGCAGGCGGATGCGTACCGCGTTGCGTGAACACCCCAGCACCTGGGCGATCTGCCCGGTGTCGAGCTCTTCCCAGATCGCCAGGGCGAGCAGTTCACGGTCGTCGTCGCTGAGCTGGCTCATGGCCTCATCGACTGCGTCGAACTCGGAGGCCGCGCTACCCACGGCGTAGAGCCGCTCCGCCTCGGCCACGAAGTCGGCATGCCAGGCTGTTCGCCGCCGCTCTCCGCGGCGATGATTGGCCATGACCTTGCCGGCCACGCCGAACAGCCACATCCGGGCGTGCTCGCCGTCAGGTAGATCGGCGATGCGCCGCCAGGCGATCAGATAGGTCTCCGCCACCACGTCCGCCGCGTCCTCGGCGCGGTCACACCGCCGTACGGCATATCCGAGCAGATGATCGTAGGTACTGCGGTAAACGGACTCGAACCGGGCGCGGTCGTCTTCATCCACCTGTCCTCCTTGTCGTTCACGGCCTTGCACCCATCACGTGTCCGCGCGAACTTCTGGAATTTCACCACCGCCCCGGTTTTTATGGGCAGCAGGAGTACGGTGCAGCCATCGAGCAGGAGCACGAGGCGGTCTCCGAAGCGCTAACGGCACCTCTTCAGGCGGCTCGCGGCGCAGGCGTCGGCTTTCGGGTCCATGCCGGCGGCCTTTTCCTGGTCAGCCGCCTGGTCATGAGCGTGATCGCGACGACAGTCAGGTGGGCTTCGCTGTGCGAGGGCTTGCGTTCGAAATCGATCACGTTGCGGCGGGCGTTCATCAGCCACGAGAGAGACCTCTCGACGATCCACCTTCTCGCTAGTACTTTGAACCCGGTCTGACCTGGCCGTTTAGTTACGATCTTCAAGGTGAGGTGAAGGAAGCGGCGGGCCCACTCGACCAGCGTCCCGGTGTAGGCGCTGTCGCCCCAGATGAGGGTGAGTTGCGGGTGCAGCATCCGCAGCCGGGCCAGTAACTCCCGGGCGGCGTCGCGGTCGGGCTGTCCGGCGGCTGTGACCATGACCATCATGAGCAGGCCGAAGGTGTCCACGACCAGGTGGCGCTTTCTCCCCGGCACCTTTTTCCCTGCGTCAAACGAGCGTGAGCGGCCGGTGACGGTGGCTGCGGCGCGCACCGACTGGGAGTCGATGACGCCAGCGACCGGGTTGGGGCAGCGCCCGGCGCGCAACCGGATGGCGCGGCGAAGTTCATCACGGATCCGGTTGAAGACCCCGGCCCTGGTCCAGCGGCTGAAGAAGCCGAACACGGTCTGGTAAGGCGGAAAGTCCGCGGGCAGGGCCCTCCATTTGCAGGCGTTGTCGGTCACGTACCGGATCGCGTCGATGATGTCGCGGCGGTGGTGCTTTTCCGGTCGGCCGCCTGTGCGCGTCTGGCAGGCGGGCACTGGCAGGAGGGGCCTATTAACTGAACTAAGAATGACATCGTTGCAGCTCAGATGGGGGTTGTGCTACGTTCCTCCGCCATGCGCGATCCGAACGATCAGCGGGACATTGCAGCGCTTCTCGTACCCGACGTCGGTCAGCTCGTAGAGACCGGGGAGAAGTGGGAGCCGTATCGGCTCGTCGACGGGGCCGGTGTGGTGGTCGAGCCGGCCGCAGCGTTCTTCGCGGACCTTCAGGCGGCTGACCGATCGGTCTCGACGATCGGTTCCTATGGCCACGACCTGCTGCGCTGGTGGCGCTTCCTGGCTGCGATCGGAGTCGCGTGGGACAAGGCGGTGCAGGTCGATGCTCGGGACTTCGCGCGGTGGATGCAGATCGCGGACAAGCCGTCACGAGGCCGGCGCCGTTCGACGCCGGGCAGGGTGAATCCTGTGACGGGGAAGCCGGCACCGGGCCGGAAGTTCGCCCCGTCGACCAGAGCGCATGCCGAGACGGTGCTGCGGGCCTTCTACGACTTCCACCTCGAGGTCGGGTGCGGCCCGATCATCAACCCGTTTCCACTCAATCGGTCGCGAAGGGCGAACCGAGCGAACGCGAATCACAACTTCTTGGATCCGTTCCGGAACGAGCGGCAGGGTCGCTACCGGCCGAAGGTGCCCAAGCGGATCCCGCGACGGATCCCCGATGAGCAGTTCAACAACCTGTTCGCGGGGCTGACCCACCACCGGGATCGGGCGTTGCTGGCGTTCTGGGTCTCGACCGCCGCGCGGGCGGAAGAACTGCTGACAGCGCGACAGGGCCATGTCGATCCCGGGCAGCAGCTCGTGGCGGTGGTCCGCAAGGGCAGCAGGGCGGTTCAGCAGCTGCCGGTCTCTCCAGATGCCTTCGTCTGGCTGCGGCTCTACCAGGAAGAACTCTGGCGCAAGGGCGCTCCTCGCAGCCGCAGCGAGCCGTTGTGGTTCACGCTTCGCCGTCCATGGCGCGAGCTCGCCTATCCGGCCGCTCGCGCCATGTTCGCGCGCGCCCAGATTCTGCTCGGCTCGAACTGGACGCTCCATGATCTCCGCCATACCGCGGCCTACCGGATGGCACAGGACCCCGCGATGCCGTTAACCGACATCCAGTGGATCCTCGGACACGCGCACCTGAGTACCACGCAGATCTACACCACACCGACCCAGGAAGACGTCGTGGCCAGCGCGCTGGCCCATTACCGGCGGCAGGCCGAACGCCGGACGGTATCCGGCCCGCCGCCGAGCACGGGCTATAACCCGGACTCCCTGCAGGTCCTCTTCGGAGGCCGTTCGTGATGGCCGCGGTCAGGTCCGCCATCCAGCCGGCGTGGCTGGGAGCCGATCCCACACAGTTTCAGGGGGAGGCGGCGCGCAGGCTGCTCACCCAGTTCCCGCCCAGGACACGGCCTTCCACCTGGTCGGCAACTGAGGAGACTCAGCAAGAGGTTCTCGCCAGGATCGACCGGCCCCCGATGCGGGCACGTGTGAAGACCACGCACGAGGGCCGTCGCTATGGCGCACGCTGGATCCTGAGCTGGCTGGAGACCTTCCCCGGGACGACCTGGCAGGATCGGTGGCAGGTCAGCCCGGCGAACGACCTCGGTTTCCGCTGGGTGGACCCGGTGATGGCCTGGATGAGCGAGCACGGTGAGAAGCCGCGTGAGGAGGGCCTGCGCTCGGGGCTGCTCTGCCTGCTGGTCGCCGACGTGATCAGGCCAGATCTTGAGTTCATGCTGAAGATCGTCCGCAGCAAGTATTGGCGAGAAGCGGTCGTCCAGCATCGGGACCCGGCAGGTTTCGCCCGCATCGAGGAATCCGCTGACCCGGTGCTGCTGGCCTCCAGACTCGGCCTATTGGCCTGTTCCCAGATCGCAACGATTGCAGTGGCCAAGGGGGGGCGGAGTCGCCGACGTCACAGTTGGCGACTGCCTTGAACTGCGGCACGTCGAGCTTCAGATTCTCGGGCGTGGTGGTGACAGCCGCTCCCTGTTCTACTCGCTGCTCAAGGACATGGGCCAGTTCCCGGACGACGCGCCGACTACTCTTCGGGCGGTCACGTTGTTCTCCGGGCAGCTCACCGTTGATCAGCTCGTCGACCGCTACCGGCTGCAATGCCAGCCGGTCCGTGATCTCATCGTCGACTACCTTGCCGAACGGCGGCCAGCCCTGGACTACGCCACCTTCGAGGATCTCGCCCGGGTCCTGGCCCTGCACTTCTGGAAGAACCTGGAGGATTTGCAGCCGGGCATCGACTTGCTGCACCTGGACCGAGGGCTTATAGCGGCCTGGAAGGAACGATTACGCACCAAGGTCACCAGACGCCGGCTTCCAGACGGCCGGATGGTCGAGGTGAGCAGTCCCAGAGCCAGCTATGCCGCGCTCTTGGGCTGGGTCAGGGCCTTCTATCTCGACATCGCCCAGTGGGCTCTGGAGGACCCAGCTCGCTGGGGCCCGTGGGCGGCGCCCAGTCCGGTCAGCTCCACCGAGATCACCTACAAGAAGGACATCACGCGGCGCAAAGCGCGGATGGACCAGCGCACCAGGGAGCGGCTGCCGATGCTGCCCACCCTGATACGGACAGCCGAGGAGCGGCTCCACGCGGCGCGGATCCGGCTCGCTGCCCTCCGCGCGGCCGGGGGCGGTGATTCCTTCGCCGTCCTCGTTGAGACGTTCGTCAAGGCCAGCCGCGCCAACCGGCTCGACAGCAGCGGCTCCTCCTGCGCCTTCGACGAGTCCGGATCCCGCCGCAACCTCGTCCAGGACGAGCATCGCGCGTTCTGGGGCTGGGCCGCGATCGAGTTTCTCCGCCACACGGGGGTCCGGATCGAGGAGATGCTCGAGACCAGCCACCACAGCATTACCCAATACACCCTGCCTGTCACCGGCGAGCTCATCCCTCTTCTGCAGATCGCGCCGTCCAAAACCGATGAAGAACGGCTCCTGGTCATCAGCCCTGAGCTTGCTGACGTCCTCAGCGCGGTCGTCAGCCGGGTCCGCGGCACTGACGGAGCCGTTCCGCTGATCCCCTTCTACGACAGCCTGGAGAAGGTCTGGAACGCCCCTGCTCCGCTGCTCTTCCAATGGACCAGCGGCGGGCAGCGCCGGGCCGTCTCCGGGAACACGATCCGCAAGGCGATCAACGAAGCCCTGCTGGCCTCGGGCCTGACCGACGCCTCGGGGCGACCTCTGACGCATACGCCCCACGACTTTCGAAGGCTCTTCACCACCGAAGCGATCATGAACGGGATGCCACCTCACATCGCCCAACTGCTGCTCGGGCACAAGGACATCAACACCACGATGGGCTACAAGGCAGTTTATCCTGAGGAGGCGATCACCGGCCACCGCGCCTTCATCGCTCGCCGACGGGCTCTGCGGCCCAGCGAGGAATACCGCACCCCCACAGACGAGGAATGGTCAGAGTTCCTCGGCCATTTCGAACGCCGCAAGGTCGCCCTCGGGGACTGCGGGCGAGCCTATGGGACCAGCTGCCAGCATGAACATTCCTGTGTTCGCTGTCCCGTTCTTCGCCTGGACCCAGTTCAGCGGCCCCGGCTTGAGGAAATCCGCGACAACCTGAACGCCCGGATCGCCGAGGCCGAACGCGAGGGCTGGCTCGGTGAAGCTGAAGGCCTTCGCGTCAGCCTCGCCGCAGCCGAGGGCAAGCTCACCCAACTCGACGAGCGGACCCGCCGCGCGGCCACCATCAACCTAGGCATGCCAACCTTCCTAGACATCGCCGGCCGCACTGCCACCCTTCCTAGCGCCAGGCCAGGAGTCTGTTGAACGCCAGCGCGAAGGGGGTCTGACGAAGCACCACATAACTCATCATCAGCCAGTTGCTTCGAGGCGGACGCAAAGCCGCAAGCGGGACTAGTGTGACCATCGCTCAGCCCCGGTCGGGCGAGCAGAAGGAGGATCAACACGCATGGCCTTGAACTTCGACGCCCGCATGGCGCCCCGCAACCACGCCGAGCTCAAGAAGCTGGTGCAGGCGGTCCGCGAAGCAAGCAAGGCCGATGAGACATTCTGGCTGGAATGGAAGTCCGATCTTGACCTGAACCCAGCGGATAGGGCCGACAAGAGTGGTCGCGCACACGTGGCCCGGGCCATCATTGGCTTCGCCAACCGCATGCCCGACGCGGCTGCCAGGTTTGTTGAAGGTTACGGGCTCCTCCTGGCCGGAGTGAGCCACGAGAGCATGAAGGGTGTCACTCAGCACGACATCACCGAGTTGGTTCGCTGGATTGAGCCCTACGTCGGCGAAGAGGTCCGCTGGCAGCCGACCTATGTCGAAGTTGAAGGCGACAGTGGACCCGTCTCCATCCTGGTCATCGCCATCGATCCACCCCGTTGGGGCGACCCGATCTTCTGCATGCGCAAAGAAGCGCCATCACCGTCGCGGGACAAGAGCATCCCTGAGGCCACGATCTTTGTCCGTCGGATCGCCGGGACAACGGACCGCGCCAGAGCTGTTGATCTTGATGCGCTCAGTGAAAGGCTGCTTCGCCGGGTGCCCACGCTGGATTTGGAGGTGGTGCTGCTACAGGGGTCCGCTGTCCCCGTGACCTCCTCCGAGGCCGACATAGAGAAGATGCTGCACTATTTGGAGGAACAGGCACTGAAACCTCTGAGAGAACACGAGGAACGGTCAGGCTCCATCTATAACACCAGCATGATGTCGTTCATCGAATCGCGTTCGCCTCAACGTTACCGGCAGGAGGTGAGCCGCTACCTGGAAAAATGCCGCATCGTGCTGCCTGAAGCTGTTGATGAAACGGCTGCTGCCATCCTCAACCCCGTCGTGATGCGTCTGAGAAACCGAACCGACACGCCCCTGTTGAGCGTCCAAGTCGTCCTTCACATCCACGGGGACGTGCGCGCTCTGGAGAACGAGGAAGGCGATCAGATCAGGTTGGAGTATTTCGAGCGCGCCTTGCCTGAGCTTCATCGATTCGGCGACGGCCCCCAATACGCCTTCCAAGCGGGAAACTACCCTGCCCTTCGGTCCGCCCTGGCCGGACCGTCGATCCGGATCGACAACTCCGGCCCAGTGACCATTTACCTGCCCCCTGTCGAGCTCCGTCCGAGGCAACATGTTGATCTGGAGCCCTTCGTTCTTGTCGCAGGTGAGACTGCCGTCGAAGACATATCCGTGGAGTGGATCGCGACCGCGACGAACATGGATGGGCTGTTGAGCGGCCAGTTCGTCCTAAACTGTGACGAGCCCCGATCCTTCCTCAGCTTGCTCGCCGCTGATCCGCGTCCTGACCGAGATCGATGATCTGAACCTGTTAGCCTGCCTCACCCAATTTCCTAGTTCAGAGAAGGCTCGATTAGCGCCCACTCCTCATCGCTGGTGTCGGACGGATAACGGTGCGGGCGCATCGGCTCACGCTCGCCCGGCCTTGTTGAGCAGAGCCAGCGCCGCCTGCACCACGTTGAGCTGGCCCAGCACCAGGTTGACCCACTCCTCCTCCGGCCGGGCGGCCGCGTGTGGTGCGACCGTCGCCGACAGCAGGCGGCTGATCCGGGTCAGTTCGGTGCGCATCCGCGAGCGCTCGTAGGCGATCCAGTCATCGGGCTGGGAGGAGAAGCGGTAGCCGTCGTCCGGCGTCCAGATCAGTGGGGTCAAGTGGGCCATCGCCGAGACCTCCCGGATGTAGAGGATGCCCTTGCGGACCTGATAGAGGCTCAGTTTGGTGGCGCCCACCAACTGGTGGGCGGTCAGCCCGGCCGGGCGGGCCTCCAGCAGCGCGAGACGAACCTGGTCGCCGCAGACGTTGGCGGCCAGGCCCCTGGAGGGCATGGCCTACTCGCCGCGCAGCAGCCGGGCCAGGCCCTCGTCCAGGCTCACGTCGCCGGACTCGACGGCCGCCTCCAGCCAGTCGGCGGTCGCGCGTACCCGGCCGAGATTGCGTGCCACGGTGGCCTTCTCCTCGGCGGTGAAGGCATGCCCGCGCAGCGTCGGCAGCACCCGGCCCACCGCGGCCACGAACGCCGAGCACGCGCCGACCAGCTCGACGAAATCGCGGCTACGCTCGATCCGGGGCAGCGCCGGGGTACGCTCCCGGACCGCCTCGCCGGCCTGCCGGGCCTGGTCGACCTGCGCACGGTTGACCAGGTGCCGGGCGGTGGTGTCGGTCATCGCCTTGAAGGCGACCTCTGGGCGGCGTAGCAGATCCGTCGCCACGGCGGCGGCGACCTGCTCGACTCGGGCCAGGTCGTGGATGCGCTCCACCTTCTGCTGCACCGAGGTGGTGTCGGCGAACTTCTGGTCGACGGCCTGCTTGGCGGCCGTGTCGGTCCACCCGGTGCGTCCTGGTGCGCTGGTCCAGTGGAGGCTTGGTGATGCGCTCCCACCGCTCCTGCTCGTCGCGGAGCGAGGCCAGCGTCTTATGAATGTAGTACGGGACCCCTGCCTGGCGGTGCTGGGCCGGCCAGCGGGGCGAACCCGGTGGTGAACGCCTGTTCGCCGATGGCGGCCCGGACCGTGGCGGTGATCCGACCGACGTCGCCGCGTTCGGCGCGCGGTAGCGGAGCGCCCACCGAGTCCCGGCAGGCGGACGCCGCGCCGAGCAGTGCGGCCGCCTGCTCATGCCGCCCGTTGAGAGCATGCGCTGCCGCCAGCCCCTCGATGGCCAGAACGACCGCGCGCAGGTCGCCGTTGCGGCGTGCGATGGCCAGGCTCTCCAGGTGCAGAGCCAGGGCGGCCGCGGCGTTGCCACGCTGTTCGGACGTGAAGCCGAGCTCGGCCGAGATCGGCGCGGAACCGGACGCGGACGACAGCTTGGCGTAGCGGCCTTGCACGCTTCGCAGCAGCTGCTCGGCGAGCTCGAAGTCAGCCTCACGGCGTGTCGCCAGCGCCAGCCCGAGTTCGGCGTGCAGTTCCCCGTACACGTAGCCTTGTTCGGCGGCCAGGCGGCGGGCCCGCTCGTGGAACTCCCTGGAGCGGGCGTGCTGCCCGGTGAGCAGGGCGATGTGGCCCCAGGCCGATCAGGCGGTCGGCGACGCTGGGCCACAGGCCCAGCTCCTCGGCCAGCCGGAGCCCGTCGCCGTGCAGCCGCTCGGCGCGTTCGTAGTCACCCTTGATCTCGGCCAGCGACGCGAGCGGCTGGACGGTCTGCAGGTGTCCCCATCGATCGCCGAGGCCGCGGAAGAGCTCCAGGCTCTGGCCGCCGAAGTCGCCGGCTTCGGCCAGGTTTCCTCGGAGCATCGCCTGGCCGGCCCGGATCGCTAGCGTCGCGGCGATCCCCCAGCGGTCGCCGAGAGCACGAAATTCCTTCAGCGCCTGCCTCATGGCGTTCTCGCTGTCGGCCAGGTCGCCACCGGGCGCGTACTGGATGAACCCGCGCAACCAGGCCGCCAGCGCTCGTACCGCCGGGTCGCCGGAGATCTCCTGCGGCACGGGCGAGGCGCGCACGCCGGCGTCGGTCAGCGATGCGAAGCCGGCGTGCCAGATCGTCGCCCTGGCCCGGGGGCCGGCTGATCCGCCGCCTGCGATGGCCAGAGCCTTGCCCAGCGACAATCGGGCCTCGGCGTAGCGTCCGCGCAGGAACCAGTACCACGCTTGCGCGTTGACCAGCCGGAGCGCCTGCTCGGCGGCGCCGACATCGATCGCGAAGTCCAGCGCCGCCCGCAGATTGGCGGTCTCGGCGTCCAGGCGTTCGAGCCAGACCCGCTGGTCATGCCCCCGTACGGTTCGGCACGCTCGGCGAACGCGGTGTAGTAGCGCAGGTGTCTCTGCCGGGCAGCCGCCGTCTCCTCCGCCTCGGCCAGACGTTCGAGGCCGTAGGCGGTTACGGATTCCAGCAGCCGATACCGTGGCGCGGTCATCACCAGCGAGGCGTCCACCAGGCCGGCGAGCGCCTCCAGCACCTGCCCGGCCTCGTCGGCGCAGCGGCGGTGTTCCCTTCCGGCTCCGCAGCCTGCGGCACGGCTTCCCACCCTCGCAACCGTGCTCTCGCCCCGGCTCCGCCACCCCTGGTGGGCGAGTTGCGGCCCGCCTGACAGATCTTTTGCTGGCGCAAAACATCTTCAGCCAGGCCGCAACCACACGGTTGCCAGGCCAGTCCGCCGCACCGCCGACGGCTCAAGCGCCGGAAGGGGCCACCCCGCCCCAGCCCACCACAGCGGCCGGGCACCGTAACCGCCTTCCGGCAGCCCCTTCCCTCGCACCCCCTCAGGAGCTGCCATGATCCCGCTCGTCCCGCCCTCCCCGACGTCGCCCACGACGCCCGCCGGCGAGCCCCAGCCGTCGATCGCCATCGTCGGCGGCTCGATCACCGGCCCCGCCCTCGCCCTGCTGCTCCACCAGGCCGGCTTCACCCGCGTGAGCGTCCTGGAAGCCTCCCCGACCCCGTACGCCCAATCCGGCGGCGTCATCGGACTCGACCACGTCTCCCTGGCCACCCTCGACGCCCTCGGCATCTCCCAGGAGGAGTTGGTGCCGTTCCCCAGCGAACGCGTCACCGCCATCCACATCGCCGACCGCCGCGAGACCCGGCGCAGCCACTTCGTCCACCCCGGCCGCAACACCGGCTGGCACCAGCTCAACACCGCCCTGCTCAACCGCCTCCCCGGCGGATGGCTGCAGCCCGGCCGCCGCGTCCGCGCCCTGCGCGCCGCCGACGACGGCACCGCGCTGCTCGACCTCGCCGGCGCCACCCCCCTGCGCGCCGACGTGGTCGTGTTCGCCGACGGGCGCCGCTCCCTCGGCCGCCGCCTGCTCGACCCCTCCCGGCCCCTGCGCTACGCCGGCTACGTCGCCTGGCGCGGCCAGCTCCCCGGCCACCTGCCCGGACAGCTGCCGGACCTGTGCGCCTTCACCCGCTTTGAACCGGCCAGCAGCCAGTTCAACCTCTTCCCCATCCTGCGCAAGGACGGCACCACCGCGGTCGACTGGACCCTCTACCTCAACATGACCAGCCGGCACTTCCGCCACCTGATCGGCTACGACCCCACCGAGCACACCTACCTCCTGCCCCACCAGATCGGCACGGCCGCCCGCACCGTCGTCCTAGCGGAGGCGGAACGGCTGCTACCCCACCGGCCGCCGCGATGATCAGCGCCACCGGCGAGTGGAACGCCGCCCCCGTCCTGGACATCGACCCGCCCCAACGCATGCTCCACGCCGTGGGGGAGACGCCGGTGATCCTGCTCGGCGACACCCTGGCCCCCGTGCTCCCGCACACCGGCCGCGGCGCCAACCACGGCATCCACCAGGCCCACGGCCTGGCCATCGCCCTCAGCCAGCACCTCCACCACGGCGCCGACCTCGACGCCGCCCTGGCCGGATGGCAGGAACGCTTCCTGCCCGCCGTCCACCACGCACTCCACCTCGGCCCCTACCTGGCGCCGCCATGGGCCTCGGACTGAACCCCGCACCGGTTCCAGCCTAAGCGATCACTACGGCCAGCCCGGGACCTCCACCCGGGCTGGCACGTCCACCTCGCGCACTGCGCAGGCGGCGGGTCAATGACCGCACGACTGCGCATCGACACCGCCACCCCGACGACAGCCGGAAACGAAGCCGACCCCTCGGCCAAGGCCGCGCCGCCGTCGCCCACGCCTGGGTCTACGTGCGAACACCAGACCAAAGCGTGAACGCGTCGACGCCGCTGAGAAGTCCGCGCCGCTGACCCGGCCCGACCGCGAAGGGCCCATCATGATGCCGACCCCCGTACAAGCCGACCTCACCGAACTGCTCGGCTACCTCAGCTGCGAAGCCGTCACACCCCAAGGAGACCTCCGCGTAGTGCTCCTGCACGCCATCTCCGAACTCGCCCGCATCCTGCGCGACGACCTCCACGACGAGGAGGACCAGCGCACCCTGCCGGACAACTGTCCACGCGCAAGGCCGAGACTCACGCCAGGCTAATTGCGCCTAACAGGAGGATCCTTGTCGTGCCTTGATCTCTCGCTGTAGCCGCGCGGCAGGAGCGAGGGTGGCCAAGTGTCGGCGTACTCCTTGATGTGCAGAGGCGGGTACGAGGCCCTTTGTTGATCTGCATGTTGGGTCGTCGGCCGTTTCCTGTTGTGATCAGCGTTGGTGTCAAGAGGAGACCCTGAGCACGACCTTGCCTTGGGTGCGTCCTGTCTCGCTGATCACATGTGCGCGGGCCGCTTCTTCGAGAGGCAGCACCTCCTGGATGTCGACCTGGAGCTTGCCGCCTTCGACCAGTGCGCTGACGTCCTGCAAGTCGGCCCTGGAAGGGTTCACATAAAACTCGGTGAATCGGATGCCACGCGCTGCGGCTCGGGCGCGGGCCAGATCTCGCTGGTTGCCGGAGCCGGTCGTGCCCATCACGTTGATCAGCAGTCCTCCGGGCGTCAGGGTGTCCACGGAGCGTGGCCCGTATTCGCCGCCGACCGTGTCGAGGACTACATCGACATCGCGTACGACAGCGGCGAAATCCGTATGGGTGTAGTCGATGAGCTCGTCCGCTCCGAGCCTGTACAGGAAGGGGTGCTTGGCCGCACGCGCGGTGCCGATGACGTAGGCGCCGCGGGCCTTGGCGATCTGAACCGCGAGGTGACCGACTCCGCCGGCGGCAGCATGGATGAGTACGCGCTGCCCTGCGGTGAGCGCGGCCATGTTCACCAATGCCTGCCAGGCGGTCAGAGCTGACAGAGGCAGCGCCGCGCTCTGGATGTGATCGAGGCCGGCAGGCGGGATGGCGAGCGCATCCGCCGAGGCGACCACGTATTCCGCGTACGCGCCGTGTGGAGGGAAGACCATGCCGTAGGCCTTGTCGCCAGGCGTGAACTGGACGACCTGATCACCGACAGCCTCCACGACGCCGGCCAAATCCACTCCCACGGTGAGTGGCGGATCACCGAACACCGGCACCTTGCCGGCACGAACCTTGCAGTCCGACGCGTTGACTCCGGCTCCGTGGACCCGGACCAGCACCTCACCCCGGCCGGGCGCGGGCCGGTGAGCTTGCACCAACTCCAGTACCTCCGGGCCCCCGAAAACGCGCTGGCTCACGGCGCGCATCCACGTGGTCATCGATATTTCCTCTCTCAAGGCCAACACTTCTCGATGATGATCCTGAAAGAGGCCAGTACCATTTGGGAAGAAGGCACCCATCAGACATCTAGGTTCCCGGGAGATACTGTGAGGGCTGACGTCCTGCCAGACCTCGTCGGGCCCTACGGGCCAGACTGCCCCTCGCGCACCGTTATCGGGACGTTTGCCAACAAGTGGTCCATGCTTGTTCTCGGCATCCTCAAGCTGAACGAGCGTCCGCTACGGTTCAACGAGCTACGGCGCCGCCTTGACGGCATCACACAGAAAGTTCTCACCCGGACACTGCGTGCCCTGGAGCGCGACGGGTTGGTGCGTCGCACCGTTTACCCCACCGTGCCGCCTCGGGTGGAGTACACCCTCACCGAACTCGGGGTCAGCGCAGGGCGCCTGGCCAACGCGATCGCCGAATGGTCAGTCGTACACGTGCCCGACATCATCAAAGCACGCGAGGACTTCGATGACCGCATCACCGCGACAGGGACCCTCTAGAGTCGAAGACAGAGTTGGCTGTTGCTCGTCAGGCACGGAGCGGCGATCCTCTGCACGTTTACTGGCTCTGTCGCTGATCTTGGGACGTGGAACGATCCAGTAGTTGATCGTTTGCCGAGTGCGTTCCGGGATGCGTTGAGGAGTTACTCCCGCATTGGGCGGGGATCGTGGTCGAGGTAGTGGAGCGGGCCGCGGGGATGGTGATCCTGCACGCCCGCTGCCGAGCCGCTGAGGGGACCTGCCCACACTGCGGTGTGGCGTCGGGCCGGGTGCATGACCGGGACGTGCGGCGGCTGGCCGACGCCGCCCTGAGCGGGGTCAAGACCGTGCTGGCGGTGACGGTACGGCGCTTCAAGTGCATCAACGCCCGGGTGCTCGGCGGTGACGTTCGCCGAGCAGGTGGAAGGGCTGACCGGCCCGCACGCCCGCTACACCCCGCTGCTATGGAAGCTGCTGACGTCCGTGGCGGTGAGCATGGCCGCCCGGGCGGGCGCCCGACTGGCGGCTCGGCTCGGAATGCCGGCCGCCAAGCACACCCTGCTGCGGCTGGTCCGATCACATCCCGAGCCGCCCGTCGGGAGGGTGCGAGCCGTGGCGGTGGACGACTTCGCCCTGCGCAAGGGCGACGTCTACGCCACGATCGTGGTCGATTTGGAGGCCCGGCGTCCGGTGGAGGTGCTCCCAGGCAGGGAGGCAGGCCCGGTGGCCGCGTGGCTGACCGCCCACCCCGAGGTGGAGATCGTCACCCGGGACCGCGCCCGTGCCTACGCCGAGGCCGCCCGCACCGGAGCGCCGCAAGCCCGGCAGGTTGTTGATCGCTGGCACGTGTGGAACAACCTGACCGAAGCCGTGGAGAAGATGGTCGGCGCCCACCATGGTTGCGTTAAGCAGGCGGATGCCGAGCTGCCCGGAAACCGGGGCGAGCTCGCAGTCCCGCCTGAGCCGTCGGACGGCTACCTCGATGTCAACGGCCGCGAACGTGCTTCGGTCGCCCGGACGACCAGGCGATACACCGAGGTTCAGGAACTGGTGGCCCGAGGCCGCTCGCTCAAGAGCATCAGCCGGGATCTGAATCTCGACTACTACGTCGTGCGCCGCTACGCCCGCGCGGCCGGTCTGGAGGAGCTGCTGGTGGTTGCCACGCACCGCACCACGCTGCTGGACGCCCATAAACCGTATCTGTATGAGCGGTTCAGTCAGGGCTGTCACAAGGCGAGCCTGCTGTTTCGTGAGATCCGGGCACAGGGATACCAGGGCAGCGCGAGCCCGGTCGACCGCTACATCCGGCTGCTCCGCAAGGGCAGCATCGCGCCGCCGCCCGCCAAGCCCACGCCCAACCCCGCAAGATCACTGCATGGATCGTGACCCACCCAAACAACCTGCGTCCCGACCAGGGCCGTTCTTGAAACGGCCGGACTGAAGTTGACGGGATCCCGTCTGATCGTTGAGATCAGGCGGGATCTTGTCGTTTCAGGGGTTTCCGAATCGAGTTCGTCCTGGTTTGGGGACTGCGGAGCGGGTGCCTGGGGAGGCCCGGGTGGTGTCAGGCCGCTGGTTGAGGACAAGGGTCCGGCCGTTGGGCATGGCGAGGCCGACGGTGGGCGGGGTGCTGCGGTGGGGTGGCGGGTTTTGCGGCTTATGGGGCGGGTGGTGGCCTGCTCTGCCCTGCGGGTGGTGTGACGTCGAAGGTCCCGGTTGGAGTCTGCGGCGTGTCGGCGAGTGTGACGGGCTCGTCGTGGGGCTGGTGGATGTGGCGCCACTGGTCGAGGAAGTGGTCGTTGGCGACGGTGACGAGCAGCGCGACCAGGATGGTCTGGGCGACGCGGCCGTGGGCGAGCCGGTTCTTGGGGTCGCCGAGGTCGAGGTCGTGTCCCTTGAGTCTGCCGTTGATGCCTTCGGTGTTGGCCCGGACAGGCTTGTAGGTGCCGATCCAGGCGGGACTCAGGTAGGCGAGGTCCTGGCGGAATTTGTCGAGGTGGCCGAGATCGTCCTTGCGGACGGTGATGGTGTGCTGGCTGCAGATCTTCGGCAGTTGGTCGGCCTTCAGATCAGGTTGTGGTGGCAGGACGCGGGGTTTGGCCGCGGGGTGGGCGGCTCTCTGCCGGGTGTCGGTCAGGTCGATAGGGGTGGGGCGGCTGGGTCCGCGTTGGTGGAGGCGGTCGAAGCGGGGGCAGGTGACCGATGGGGAGGTGCCTGCTGCTGGGCACTGGTGGCGGACGGCGCCGTTCGCGTTCGCGCTCTGTTTGAGGCGCAGCAAGTACGGCTCTCGCGCGGCGATCAACGCGGCGAGCTCTTCCGAGGGTGTGCGGATGGCGGCGTCGTCCAGGCCGGTGGTGGCGTGGGCGAGCCTGTCGGGCATCAGCGGGCAGGCTGGGGAGCCGTCGATGAGCAGGGTGCCGTGGACGCTGCCCTGCACTCCCCGCTGATCCACTCTGTAGTCGAGTGCGAGCTTGTAACCGAGTTCGCGGACAGGTTGCGCGAAGTGGGCGGGTTGCTGGTCGGTGTAGGCGCGGTCGGCGACGGCGAATGCTGCGGGCATGCCGAGCGTGGCCAGGGGCTTGAGGGTGGTGATGGCGTTGGCGCCGATGCGTTTGTGCGGGGTGTCGAGGACCAGGCCGAGCGCCAGTTGCGGGAAGGAGCCGAGTGCCGAGCGGGTGCGGGCGGCGACGGTGAGCGTAGCCGAATAGCCGTACTCGGGTGGGCCGTTGCCGGCCGAGTGGTGCCAGCCTGCGGTGATCTCGGTGGAGGCGAACAGTTCGCCGGTGGAGCGGCGAGCTCGGGGTGGGCGGGCGAAGACCGGGGCGGCGGTGGTGTCAATGCCGACGTCGCCCCGGAACTGGCGGAGGTAGCCCCGGCCTTTGGCCCAGCGCACCGGGGTGAGCACCAGCGCGGTGACGATGTCCTGCAGCAGGTTCCGCTTGCGCGCGTGTGCTGGGTCGTCATCCTCCCAGGCGGTGTTCAGGACGTCGGCCTGCTGCTGGGGCAGGCGGGCGCGCCGGTCGTGACGGGCTGGATCCAGCACGGTGGTCAGCCGGTCGAAAGCCCGGTAGAAGCGGCGGGAAGAGGCGAGCACCTGGTGGACATCTGCGGGGTCGACTTCGGGCAGGCCGAGCCGGTGGCGTGTGGCGGCGCTCAGGCAGAACGCGGCGATCCGCCAGGCTTCGACGAGCGTGGCCTTGCCGGTGTGGTTGATGGACAGCAGCAGGCAGGTCAGCACTGCGGCGATGGGCAGCCCGGTCGGGCCGGGCCTCGGGCCGAGTTCGGCGTCGATCAGCGGCATGATGCCGGAGTCGTCCAGCAGCCGGGCGTAATGATCCACGACAGCGTCGGGGATCTGTGCCCTCTGCTTGGCAGGTGGCCGGGGTCGGGCGGTTCGGGCTCGGGTGGTGCGCGGCGGCCAGGCGCGTGGCTTCGCCGTACTCACATGGCCTGTTCGTCGGGCCTGCCGCGCAGCAGCGCGACCGCGGTGGGCTCGTCCAGGGCGGGGACGAAGTGTTGGTAGCGAGCCAGCGCGGAGGTGCTCATCCCGGCCGCGTCGGCCACCACACCCAGGTCGATGCGGGCGCTCAGCAGCTCGACGAGCCAGGAGGAGCGCAGCCGGCGCACCGACAGGGCGGGCAGGCCGCCGGTCGGGGTGTGACGGGCCGTCCAGGAGCTGAACAAGTTCTTGGCGTGCCGGGCGGTGCGCCTGGACCGGAACACGAACCGGTCACCTGGCTGGTCGGCGGCATAGGCCAGCACGTCCTCCCAGGCGGCGCGGCAGACGATCAACCGCTCCGTGCCGGGGACAGCGACCACCACCGCGCCGCAGGCCAGGCGGCGCAGATGCCCGGTGCGGACGGCGGCCACTTCTCCGGAGGTCAGACCGCAGCCGCAGGCGAGTGCCATCAGCACGAGCGCATCGGTGCGCGCCTGGCCAGGCAGGCACTCAGCCCAGCCGCGCAGGCGGCCGAGCTGGGCCGGCGAGTAGGGCGGACTGACCGTCTTGGGGGCCGTCATCGGTGGTGGCGCCTGTTCGCCGCGTTCCAGCCAGGCCAGCGTGGCGCGCATGTGCCGCAGCCAGGACCGGTAGGTCTGCGCCGAACTCGGGGCCAGGTCGGTGCAGCCGGTCAGGACGAACGCGTCGATCGTCTCGTGTCGCAGCCACACCTCCGGGTCATCCGGCAGGCCGGAGCGGTGACACCACACGGCCAGCCGGGCGGTTGCGGTGAGCAGCCGCTCGACCCGGTAGGGGGAGCGGGCGGCGCTGGCGGCGACCAGCATCCGCACCTGCCCGCAGACGCGGTCCCACTCCGGCGGGGCGTTCTGCGGCCGGTAGCCGGTGATCGTGGCCGAGGTCGCGGGATCGAGGGTCACACCCCATCCATAGTGGCAGGACAAGCAGCCGTTACGCAGTGCGACGACATCAACCGAAAGGAGTGCTTTGTCATGGTCGGAGGACGTGCGCGCTCGGCCGCCCCGCGGGATCTGGCCGAGAACCCGCAGGCCTGGCCCCACGCGGACCTGTCCGGTCATCCTCCCGCTGCCGTTGTCCAGGCCATCGCCGCCAGCCTGACCGGCATTCTGGCCGAACGGCGGCTGAGCCTGCGCGGTCTGGCCGCGGCCTCCGGCGTCAACCGCCAGTCCATCGCCGACCTGCTGGTCGGGCGGTCCTGGCCGGACGTGGCCACCATCGCTCTGCTGGAGACCGCGCTCGCGGTCCGGCTGTGGCCCGAAGGCACTCCGGCGTTCTGACGACGGCGCCGAGCCCTGAGCAGGATGCCGTGATGACCTCGACGACATGGTCGAGCCTTCCCTCCGCCGCTTCGAAACCCGGCATCCGGGCATAAAGCAGCCGTCATTTGGCCCGACGCCCTCCAAGCGATCACCTGCCGCGTTACGCTCAGAGGGCGCGAGCCTTCGAAGAGTTAGGTTCTGTTGGGCGCTCACGCAACCCGGTGCCGTCGAGGTGCAACTCGGCGGCACCACTGTTTGACCCGGTCACCAGACCGGAAGCTGTCCTCAGCTCGTGGCGGCGTTCCCCTCGTCGGCGAAACTGGGTACCCCGTTCGCGATCGCGAACAAGCCCTGCTCCGGCTCGGTCAGCCAGCCATCGACCACCAGCCGCTTGAGCCGCGCGCGCATTCCCTCCACCTGGCCGCGAACATCCTGCTGGCCCAGCGCCCGCACCACATCCCGCGCCCGCAGCGGCGTGTCGGAACTGGCCAGCAACACCACCGCGTCCTTGCGCAACCCCCGCAGAACCGGACGCTCCTGAGGAACCTCCGCCCCTCCGGCGGCAGTTCCTGAGCTGTGGCGGCCCCCGTCCTGGTCGTTTCCGCCAGCCTTGCCGGGCTCCGCTCCGACCGGCTCTTCGGCTGCCTCCAGCGCGGTCAGTTCCTCGCGCGCGATGGACAGTCGTTCCAGGCGACGATCTGCCGCGGCCAACCGCTCCTGGCAGCTCCTCGATCTGCCCCGACAGCTCAGCGCATTCCCCTCGCGCGGATTCCTCGGCCCGCTCCAGCTTCGCCAGCAGCGACGTCACCATCGCCTCCCGCGCAGCAGTTCCAGCACTGCCATCACTCAACGCATTGCTGCAACTCCACACTGTAGGCGGCGATGGCATCGCTGACCCCCAAGACTGCAAGATCCCTTACCGGCCGCACGAAGGGAGGCATGTTCTCCACCACGGGGAAAACGATCATCGCATCGTCATCAGAGCCACCGCGGCTCTCCGCCCTCAACGCGGGCCGAAAGAACATCCTGAAGGATGGCGCGAGCGTCCATGATCAGGTCAGGCGAACGACTTTCGCGTTCAACGCATCTCATTGAGCGGAAAACGACGATCCGAGAGCGCCCGATGGCACTCAGACGAAGGATGGGTAATCAGTGAGAACACCTGACTTCAGGCTCCCGCTCTGGCATGGCTTGGGCGCTCTCGCGCTTGCCGCGCTCATGGGCTGCGTTCCGACCAGCCCAGCATTGACCGGGCTGACCGGCATCACGGTCAACGCCGAAGGACGGCTGACACTGGTCGTGGCCTGGTGCCGGCAGCCCCCCGACCGTGTGGTCATCTACCAGAGAGTCAATGATCGGCTTGAGGACCAGGCTGAACTTAAAGCTCCGAAGTTATCCCGATCGCCGGTCTTTCTGGACTTGGAGAAGATTCCGCCAGGCTGGTCTCTCGTCGAAGGCGATCTGAACCTCCAGCCAGGTCACAAGTACGTTGCCGGCGCGTACAACGCCAAGACCTCTGGGGGAACGTTCCGCGTCTCCTTCACAACCGCGTCCAAGAAGAACCCGACGGGTCGCATCCTTATCCAGGACCACAGCGGCGAGCAGCCCGACGGTGTCGATGTGCCGCTTTCCGCCGCCGAGTTCGAGGCACGAGCAAAGTACTACTGCTGAGAGGCTGCCTCTGCTTCCGGGCAGCCCGCGGGATGGCCTCGGAGCTTCTGTCAGAGACCACCACGACCTGACCCTGGGAAACGATCATCCTCGCTACGGGAAGCGATCTTCTAGGCCGTGTTTCAGAAGTGGTGCGCTCATAGCCAGGTGTCGATCACGGCGATATGAACAGTCGCTTCGTAGCGCACGGCCAGCTTGTCGAAGCGGGTAGCCACCGCCCGGTAGCCCTTGAGCCGGTTGATGCCGCATTCCACGGCGTGACGCAGCTTGTAGGACTCGGGGTCGAAGGCCGGTGGCCGGCCGCCCTTCGTCCCCTTCCTGCGCCGGGCGGCGGCTTGGTCCAGCTTGATCGGGATGGTGGCCTTGATGCCGCGCCTGCGCAGGTAACGGCGGTTACCGCGCGAGCTGTAGGCCTTATCGGCCAGCACCCGGTCCGGCCGGGTACGGGGCCGGCCCCCGCCCAGGCGCGGCACCCGGATGCCCTCCAAGACCGCCGTGAACTGCGGGCTGTCACCACGCTGCCCGGCCGTCAGCACGATCGACAGTGCTCTGCGGCCCTGCTCGGTGGCCAGGTGCAGTTTGGTGCTCAAGCCACCCCGGGAACGCCCCAGCCCGTGATCGGCCGGCTCTTCCTGCACCCCGCCCGGCGACTCGACCTGCAGATCCCCCTCTTCCGCGCCCCGGCGGCGTGCTGATGAGCCCGGCAGACGGTGGAGTCGACACTCACATCCCACGTGATCAGCCCAGCCGCGTCCGCCTGAGCCTGCAGACGGTCAGGATCTGCTGCCAGGTTCCGGCACGCTGCCAGCGCCGGAACAACCCGTAGATCGTCTGCCAGCATCCGTACCGCTCCGGCACGTCCCGCCATGGCGCCCCCACCCGAACCCGCCACCGGATCCCATTAATGAGCTGCCGTTTCGTCCAGGTCGGCGGGCGCCCTGGCTTGCGGCCGACCGGCAGCAGCGGCTCCAGCACCGCCCACTGCGCATCGGTCAGATCAGCCCGCCCGGCCACCGGTAAGGTGTCCACGAGGTCTCCGTGCAGATGGTCTTCTTGGTCGTTGACTCATCTACCGGAGACCTCTTCTTTTGTCGATCTACGAACACCTCGAGCAACCGCCACTCAAGTCACTTCTGAAACACGGCCTAGACATGGGTTTTAACCCAGGCCAGACGTACTCGTGAACACCCCGACCACGCGGCCGACCTCGAGCAGGTCCGCCAGGCATGCCCCGAGCTGGACGCCGCCTTCCGCCACGTCCGCAGCTTCGCCACCATGATGCGTGATCTGCGCGGCGACCGCCTCCCCGCCTGGATCGACGCCGTCCCTGAATAGGACCTGCCCACCTGCATCGTTTCGCCCACGGCCTGTGCTACGACCTCGACGCCATCATCGCCGGCCTGTCGCTCCCCTGGAACTCCGGACAGGCCGAGGGACAGAACACGCGAGTGAAGCTGGTCAAGCGGCAGGGCTATGGGAGAGCCAACTTCGATCTCCTGCGGAAGCGGATCCTGCTCCGAACATGATCCTCAACCCATTCCAAGATCAGCGACAGAGCCCGTTGACTTGTACGTGGCTGTGCACATGAACCTGTACACCGACACCAAGCCGAAGCCGTAGGAGGTCAGTGACGAGCTGCGGGCGGTGATCGAGCCGCTTGTGCCGCAGCGTCAGCGTCGATTCCGGCACCGACCGCAGAACCGGCAAGACCACCATCGTCATCATCTACGCGATCACCAGCCTCCCACCAGGCCGGATCGCCCACACCCGCGTCGCTGCACTCATCCGCGGCCACGGGAGCATCGGGCCCTGCACCATCTCCGCGACGTCACCTACCGCGAAGACGCCTGCCGAGCCCGGACCGGAGCAACTCCCCGCATCCTGGCTGGCCTGCGCACCCTAGTCATCGGCCTGGCACGCCTGCTCGGCTGAACCAACATCGCCTCCGCCACCGATCACTGCCGCAGCCACCCAGCCGACGGTCTTCAGCGACGCGGTCTCACGACACGAGAACGCTTCAGCCCTGCCACGCCGCACCAGCAGCGCTTTCCTGCCAAATAACGCCCTATTTGCGCCAGTTTCGCCATCTCGGAGATTCCGAGATAGGCAGATATCACCGAGAAGAACGGGAGCATCAGGGCAAGAGCGAGCTCCAAAGGCTCCGCCGGCGTGGTATTCCGTGCCAGGGGGCGTGATCGTCAAACCCTACATGGCGGCGCGTTTTATTGATGGAGGACGGAGAAAACGCAGGCGACGTTCAAGCCTCGAAGACTTCATACTGTCACTACGTTCCATCAATTCACGGGGCAGCATTTGTTGCGCAACATTTCTCGGGCCTTATGCGTCACCACTCTCATCTCCGGCCTCACCGTTCCCGGCGAGGCCGGAGCGACCACCGATCAGCCGCCGTCGGCGCCCTCCGGCGTCACCTCCCAGGGCGGACCGGGGCAGGTGGAGATCTCCTGGTCGCCCGCCACTGGCGACAACGGAGTGAGCCGATACGAGGTCTATCGGTCCTTGTTCGACCCCACTCCTGGCTCCACCGACACGGTGCTGGTCGGAACGGTGACCGGCCTGTCGATCGTAGACAGCGGGCTGGCGGCGAGCAGGTACAACTGCCGCATACGCGCCGTGGACACGTCCAGCCAGCCGGGAGCGCTATCGGTGAACATCGCATCTCAGGCGACCCTGTGCGCACCGACCGACTGCCTTGCCGCCGCCTACGGCATGCGGACGTCATCCAGCACCGGCGAGCTGGTGGACGAGTCAGGCCACGGCAACCACGGCACCCTCTCCGGAGTGGTCACCACCGCTGATGGCAGGCACGGCCTCGGCTTTGAGTTCGGACCGTCGGCAGGCGAGATCATCATCCCGAACTCGGAGTCGCTGACCCTGGACACCGCAGCCACTCTGGAGGCTTGGGTCTATCCCACCGACATCACCAACCGCCGCCCCATCCTGGTGAAGGCGGGCCCTGACATCTACACGAGCTCGTACGAACTTTACGCGGTGAGCGCCAACGACAACCAGCCGCCGGCCGGGCCAGGCATCCTTCTCAACTCCTACGGCAGCCAGATGGGCCTAGTACTACAGTCATGTTTTGTGATCTAAAGTTGGATCTTGTTGTGGCGTAGCCAGCGTTTCCAGTAGTGGCTGCTGCGGGCGCGGGCTTGGTGGGCGCGTCGGAGATGTGACCAGCCCATGGCGCGTTGCAGGATGTCGCTGATGGGGTGGGTGACGGCGCTGGTCAGATGTGCCAGGAGACGGCGGATCTCGGCTGGGGTGAGGGGGACCAGGCCGCACGTGCTTTTGGGGCGTGGGCGGCGGTGACGGCCAGGTAGGCGTGGGCGAGCATGGCCAGGGTGATGTGGCGGTGGCAGCCGTCGTAGCGGCGGACCTGGTACTGGTCCAGGCCGACTTCGTTCTTGGCGGACTGGAAGCACTCCTCGATGGCCCATCGGGAACCGGCGATGCGAACGAGCTGGTCCAGCGAGGTACCCGCGGGTCCGAAGCACAGGTAGTAGGCCATCTCCAGCTCGCCTTGATCGTTCGGGGTGAGACTGCGGCGGACCAGGAGCCAGCGCTGGAAGCCGCCGGGTCCGCCCAGGTGGTCGTCGGTGTGGGGCGGCAGGGTCGCCATCGCCCAGTCATACAGGCGCGGCCCCTTGGCCCCATCGCCCGCCGACAGGCGTTTCCATGCCTGCTCGGGGGCGTCGGCGGTCACCGCGTCGGCTCGTGAGCCGGTGTTGCCGTAGCCGATACCGGTGCCGAGCGACTGGCTCCTGGGCACGGCGACGACGTAGCCGACCTCGCGTTTTTCCAGGAACAGCCGGAACTTGTGGTCCTGGCCGTACGCCTCGTCCGCGCTCACCCACGAGGCGGGCACGCCACTGTCCAGTGCCCGACCCAGCATCGCCGCCGCTAGCGCCGGCTTGGTGGCGAACGACACACTGTCGGGGATGCCGGCCTGCGCGCACCGGGCCCGATCATCGGTCCAGGACTTCGGCAGGTACAACTCGGCATCGAGCAGCGCGCGCCCGCGCGGGGTTGCGTACACGAGAAACACCCCGAGCTGGCAGTTCTCCACCCGGCCAGCCGTTCCCGAGTACTGTCGCTGCACCCCGGCTGAGCGGGTGCCCTTCTTAATGAACCCGGTCTCGTCCACGACCAGTACCCCGCCCGGATCTCCCAACTGCTCGACCACGTAATCACGCAGGTCAGCACGGACTTCCCGAGGGTTCCACCGCACGTTGTTCAGCAGCCGCTGCATCCGATGCGGCTGCGCATCACCCGCAGCCTCGGCCAATTGCCAGCCGTTCTTCCGCTCCACCGGCGCCAGCAGCCCGACCAGATACGCCCGCGCCTGCCGACGCGGCTCCACCCGCCCGAAACGGCTGGCCACCCGAGCGAACAGCTCATCCAGCCCCGCCGCCCACGACTGGAGATCCTCAGACGTCACCACATCCGACACGGATCCGACTATAGATCACAAAACATGACTGTAGTACTAGTACGGCAGCCGCCATTCGTTAGTTGAGCTGGATGTATGCGGTGGTGAGGCGGGCTCGGTGGTGGAACCAGCGGGCGTGGGCTTGATGACGGCGTCGCCAAGTCGACCAGTGGGCGATGTGTTCGAGCGTCGGTGTGTGGCCGGTGACGGCGTTGAACAGGCGCTTGACCTCGGCGACCGTCAGCGGGATCAGGCCGGGGTCGTCAGGCGGTGCTTCGTCGGGATGCGTGGGACGGCCGGCCTGGGTGTCGGTTGCGTGCCGGACTGCGGCGGCGGTGACCGCGCAGACGGCCAGGGCGGCCATGACCAGCACGAGGTGGCGCAGCAACGCCTGGTGAAGACGGACCTGGGACTCGTCCAGGCCGAACAGGTCCTTGCCGGCCTGGAGGCTCTCCTCCACCGGCCATCTCAACCCGGCGGCCGAGATGAGGCGGGTCAGGGTGGCGGGCTGGCCGGCGGGCACGAAGCAGTAGTGAAAGGCCAGTTCGCCGGTGGTGCGGTGCTTACGGACCAGGAGGAAGTGGGCAGAGCTGGCGGTGGCGATCCAGGCCCAGGCATAGGTGCGTTCTCCCTTGGATCCTGACCCGGCCGAGCGGATGGTCCACCGGCGTTTCTGCCGCAGGTGCTTGGCCACGGCTTGTTCGCAGGTCAGGCAGCTGCCGCCGCCGAGGGCGAGGGTGAAGGTGGTGGCGCGGACGCGCAGCACGTAGGCCTGCCCGTGGTCTTCCAGGAAGGTGCGCAGTGCGGTGCAGGCGCCGTAGACCTCGTCCCCGGTCACGAAGTCCAGGCGTACGCCGTCGGTGTAGGCTTCGCCGAGCAGGCCGATGGCCAGTTCGCCCTTGGTGGCGAAGGTCAGCTCAAGAGGCAGGCCGGTGGTGATCGCGGTGACCGGGTCGCTGATCTGCTCAGCGGGGATCCATGGCCGGGCGCCGATCAGTGCGTGTCCGGCCCCGGCGCGGACGTAGGCCAGGTAGACGGTGTTGATGCCGTTGTCGATGCTACCGGCGCAGCCCATGTGCTGACGCTTGACGCCTGCCGTGGCCGTGCCCTTCATTTCCTGGCCGGACTCGTCCAGCACTCCGACCTTCAGGCTGCCTGCGCTGGTGGCGGCTTCGAGGCGGGCCACGGCGAAACGGCGGACGACGCTCATCGCGCCGGCGGTGTCCCACCGGGCCCGGTTCAGCAGCCGCTGGGTGGCGTCCGGCCGGTGGTCGCCGATCCATTCGGCGATCGTCCAGCCGTTGCGTTTGGGCAGCTCCGACATGACGGCTCGGACGTACTTGGCGGCCTGTAGCCGTGGTTCGATCCGGGGGAACATCGGGGCCAGCGCGGTCATGAGGTCGTCGAGGTTCCGTTGCACGCGCCCGGCCTCTACGATGAGGGCAGCAGCCGCTTTGGATCTTGTTCTCGTCACACAGACATGATCACGAGCGGCTGCTCTCGTTGTACGGGGATCCCGCCAGAAGCTCCCATCAAGCTGGCACCGTGTCATCCCAGCTCACACAGCAAATGGCGGCTGCCGTACTAGGTAGCGAGGGCCCGCTCCCCGTGAACACCTGGACCCACATCGCCGCCACGCTCGACGGGACCTACCTGCGGCTGTACGTCAATGGCACGCTGGTGGCCTCGAAGCGCGAGAACGATCCGATCAAGGTCACCAACGCCCCCGTACGGATCGGCCGCGACTTGCCGCAGTTCAACAAGCAGTTCAAAGGCCGCATCGACGACATCCGTATCTACCGTACGGCTCTGACGCCCGAGCAGATCCAATCGGACATGAACACCCCCGTGGCGCAGGCCGCCGGCCATTCATCCCGGTCCGCCGCCTTGATGAGCGGCGGACCGTCCGCGTCACCGCAGACCTACACCGCAGGACAGCAACTCTAGGAGGAGTGTCGGGCCGCGCACCTGCCCAGTCGACGGGGCGTGCATCTGCTCTCCGAGACGCTTCGAAATGCAGGATTGTGCGAATGCCCTGGAACTTGCCGCGCCGACTCTCTGTTTCCCGGCCGAGCGCGCTTCGTATCATGCCACAGCAGAATGGCTTGTCATGGGCCCGCGATTGGCCTATCTACCTGCTGGCAGGCATGCGACTGATCACCGCTTGGAATCTTCGCCGTGTGCCGCGTCTACGGCCTGCAGGCGTTCTCCGAGATTCGCGGATGTCGGACTTCCATCGCTTTCTGAACATCCACCCGCGGAGCTTTCTCCTGCACGTGCTGTCGCTGAATCTTCTAACAGGAGGCCTGCCATTTCTCGCGCTGGGTCTCGTTTCTGGAGGTCCCTCGAATCAAGGCGGCATGCGGGATCATACTCCTGCGCTCCCTCCTCGCGGGGCTCCTGCACGCATGCGTGAATGCCTCCAGCCGCGCCTGCTGGTGCCGCCGCCATCGAGAGGCGAACGAGGCTCAGCGGCCGCAGTACGTGCTCGTGGCAGAGGCGAGGGGGTCGAGCGGGCGTCGATGGACGAATTCTAGAAGGGATAGGAGTAGCGGCGGCTATGGACGAACGCGCTTTGGCCAAGGTGTTCCAGGGGACCGACATCGTGGCCGCACCCGGCGAATCTGTGGTGCGCAGAGCCGGCGCTAGCCTGCGATCCGGCCCCATGGCGGTGCGCGGCCGCCTTTGGTTGACCAGTCACTGGCTGGTCTTTCGTTCGCACTCCATGAATGTTCAGGCGGGCGTCTGGGCATGGCCACTGGTGGAGATCGTTTCAGTGGCGCCGGACAAGACGGTCTCCGTCATGCCGACCGGCATGGAGATCGTGCTGTGGAGTGATGAACGCGTTCATTTCCTCGTGTATCGCCGTCAGGTCTGGATCAAGGCGATCATGGAGGCGAGAGGCTGATGTGATCGCCGCCCGCTGCGATGGCATCGGGGGCAAGCATCGATATCAACCATCGCTCGGCGACCTGCGCGCAACACCGCCGACTGTCCACACCGCGTCCGGACGCGATGCGCTCAGCTTCAGGCAAGCTGGAGTTGCCGCGGTTCGATAGACACATCAGCGCTTGCGACTACGCGGCAGCATAGTCGAGGTCGTGGGCGTTCTTGATCGCGTGTCGGCGTTCGTACTCGGCGGGGCTGAGCTGGCCGTTGGCGGAGTGCCGGCGGCGCGGGTTGTAGAAAGCCCTCGATATAGCTGAACAGGGCTCGTTCGGCTTCTGACCTGGTGTGGAAGGTGCGCCGGTCGATCAACTCACACTCTAGCGAGGCGAAGAAGCTCTCGGTGATCGCATTGTCGAAGCACGTCCCGGTGCGGCCCGTCGACGGGCGGACGCCGGCCTGCTCGCAGCGCTGGCCGAAGGCAATGGAGGTGTATTGCTCGGATTCAATCGGTGTGGCGGCGGGCGGGCCGCTGTCGGTGGTGTTGGCGGCCGCAGTGTGGTCGGGCGGGGCTGATCGATCAGTGGCGTACGTCAGGCCGCCGGCGGGTGTCGGCTTTCGGGTGGAGTGCGGGTCGGGGAGGTCTGCCGGGTCGGGGGCGCGGTCTGGTTCGGCCTGGTTGCCATCTGGGTCCGAGGGCTGTTCCACGCCTGGGTGTCTATCCGGGCAGAGAACGCCTCGCTCATTCCAGTAGCGTTTGAGTCGTGGAGTGTTACCTGGGGTAGGAGTAGCGGCGTCCTGGTCAGGGGCTTGGGGGAAGGACGACTTGAGTTCCGGGCCGGCTATGTGGCCGGTAGCGCCCGGGTTGGTCGCGGTGGCTTCGTCGGTAGTGGCCCAGGAGCGCAGCGCGGGAGCGGGGTAGGCGGCGGGCAGGGGTTCGCTGTGGGCGGCCAGCAGGGCGTCGACGACCGCGGTGCGGGTGGTTAGACCGTGACTCATTTGGGGATTGATCGTTAGTTCATTCGTGGATGCGTTCCTTCAACGGCTGGTGCCTGACGAGTTGTGGGAGTTGTTCCTGCGGGTGGTGCCGCCGGCGCCGACGCGGCCGCAGGGTGGCGGACGGCGGCGGGTCGACGATCGAGTGATCCTGGCGGCGATCGTGTACGTGGCGACCACGGGATGCGCCTGGCGGCAGTTGCCGCCGGTGTTCGGCGCGTCCTGGCAGACGGTGCATCGGCGCTTCACCGAGTGGAGCGCTGCGCGCGTGTGGGCCAAGCTGTACCGGGTCCTGCTGGACGAGCTCGGCGCGCGAGGAGAGCTGGACTGGTCGCGGTGCGCGATCGACTCCGTGAGCGTCCGGGCGATGAAAGGGGGGACCTGACAGGCCCGAATCGGCTCGATCGCGGCAAGAAAGGGTCGAAGATCCACCTCATCACCGAACGAACGGGTCTGCCCATCGCTGTCGCGATCAGCGCCGCCAACCTCCACGACAGTGTCGCGCTGGAACCGCTGGTGCGCAGCATCCCGCCCATTCGCTCCCGCCGCGGACCACGACGCCGCCGGCCGGGCAGGCTCCACGGGGACAAGGGCTACGACTATCCCCGCCTGCGGGCCTTCCTGCGCGGCCGGGGCATCGTCCCGCGTATCGCCCGTCGCGGGATCGAATCCAGCCAGCGGCTGGGACGCCACCGCTGGGTCGTGGAAAGGACGGTCTCGTGGCTGGCCGGCTGCCGCCGGTTACACCGGCGCTACGAACGCCGGGCCGACCACTTCGCATCCTTCGTCGCTATCGCTGCAGCCCTCATCTGCTACCGCCGACTCACCAATTGAGTCACTGTCTTAGCTGGCCGCGCAGGTGCTTGCGGCGGGCGTTGCGAGCGGCGGTGATCTCTTTGAGGCTGACCGTCTCTCCGGCCAGGTCGGGGCAGACGGCCCGGCACAGGAACTTCTCCCCGCCCGGGGTGCGCAGGTAGACGCGGATCTCGGTGATGTCGCGGGGGTCGTAGCGGATGGTGACGTCCTCGCGGACGTAGTCGGCCAGGACCGGGTCGATGAACCGCAGCGCCAGGAAATGGATCCCGTCGGTGTGGACCTTGCGGGGTTTGGCGACCGTCGATGGCAGCAGGTCGAGTTGTTCGAGCGAGTCGGGCATGCGCGGGATGAACGCGCCCGCCTCCCAGCGTGTCTGGGGCGGTGTCCTGGTTTCGGAGTGCGACCGCCGGTTGTACACCTCGCGGATGAACTGGCCGATCGCGGCGTCGAGCTCGGGCAGGGTCAGGGTGGCCTGGCCGGCCCGGTCGGGGTGCCGACGGGTGCGTAGCCGGGCAGGTGCGCCAGGCACATCTGGTTGAAGGTCTCCAGGACCCGTTCGATCTTGCCGTGGCCGTGCGGCTGTCCCTTCTTGGTGAACACCGGACGGACTTTCAGGTCGGCCATCACCTGCTCCAGGTGTGCGGAGGTGAAGTCCGAGCCGTGGTCGAGATGGAACACCTCGGGGATGCCGCACACGTGCCAGCCAGGTTCGCTCTTGCGCCAGATCGCATGCCGGAGCGCCAGCGCGATCGTGAGCGCCGAGGGTGCCTCCAGGTTGAGCGCGTATCCGGCGATCGCGCGGGAGTGGTCGTCCTCGATCAATGTCAGCCACGGCCGCGACGGCTTGGCGGAGGCGTCGATCACCCAAATGTCCAGCTCGGTGTGGTCGGCCTGCCGGATCTGGTTCGGCTTGGACGCTTCACGGCGATGCACCAGGTCATACACCTCCCAGTATCTTTTCGTACCCTCCAGCGCGGGGGTCACCAACGCGGGGTCGACGTTCCTGATGACCTCGGAGACCGTGGTGTATCCCGGGACCGGCCAGCCGCGGGCGGTGGCGACGCTGGCGGCCTGTCGGTGGATCGCCGCGACGCTCGGCTTCGGCGGGCGCAGCGCGAGGCCTTCGATGAAGACGACCAGCTCGTCGGGGATCTTGCGGCGGCCACGGTCCGAACGCCGCGCACGAGCCAGACCGGCCAGGCCGTCGGCCTGGTAAACCGCCCGCCAGCGCCGCAGCGTCCGCTCAGGGACGCCACAGCGAGTCGCGAGCGTTGCCGGCGGCACGCCGTCCTCCACATGCGGGCGGAGAAGCCGCCACCGCTCCATCGCCTGCTGGCGGCGAAGCTCCGTCAGGCCGCTCAGCGGACCCCCACGACCGTCCTACCCGCCGGGTACCCCGGCCGGGCCGACTGGACCGCCCGTCTCATCCGCCGCCACGAACACCAGAATCCCCCTGCCAGCGATCGTCCGCCACCGCTCGCCTCTTATTTCGTGCCTCGGGATGCGCTGGTCGAGCGCTGCGTCGTCGCCGGCCGGCCGATCGCTCAAGTAGGGGCGCCGGTAATAGACGCGTCATGAGCCCCAATCGAGCTTCCGGCCGGCGTGCACAGAGCGTGGCAGGGCCCCGCGATCTCCATGGTCGGGGCCCTGGTCCGTGACAATCGCCTTATCACGGGTCAGGCACACCCTATGGGCACAGTGGGTAGTCGGTTGCTCGGCGTAGGGTTACGATCGAGCCCTGCAACCCGAAGCCCTCGGGATATTGGAGGCCGCACTCTGGGGCTTGGCCGGCGGCGGGGCGCCGCGCTGGTGTCGTTGTCGGCGGCCATCAAGGTAGTGCTCGGGGGCCAGGGCGGCGACGGGATGCGGTGGGCCGGGAGGCGCGCGATGCTCACCAACGCACACACTGTGCCGCGCTCGCCTGCACCCCCGCCGACCCGCACGTCCCGCGGTGCGAGGTGCGGGCTCACCGCTCGGGCGATGGCGAGCTGGGTGCATGAGGTTGGTGAAGGCGGCGTTGGTCAGCGGGGTTGAAGGTTTGCCGGTAGCGGTTCGGGGAGGTGTAGACGTACTTGGCGAAGTGTTGTCGGAGGTTCATTGAAGTGCCGAAGCCGCATCGCCGAGCGACCTCTTCCACGGAAAGATCTGAGGTTTCGAGGAATTCCTGGGCCAGGTGGATCCGCTGTAGGAGCAGCCATCGCTGCGGAGTCGTCCCGGTCTGTTCGCGGAATCTGCGGTTGAGGGTGCGCGGGCTGACAGCAGCGTGGCTGGCCATGTCGGCCAGCGTGATCGGTTCGGAGAGGCGATCGCGGATCCAGCGCATCGTTGGTTCGAGCGAGCCGTGGTCTGGGCCTGGTTGGGGATGGATGATGAACTGCGCTTGCCCTCCGTCGCGTTGAGGTGCGATGACGGTGTGCCGGGCTACTTCGGCCGCGATGGCCGACCCGAAGTCGGTGCGGACCATGTGCAGGCACAGGTCCAGCCCAGTGGCGGCACCAGCCGAGGTGAGCACGTCGCCTTCGTCGACGAACAAGACGTCAGGATCCACGTTGACGTTCGGATAGCGCTCAGCCAGCCGGGCCGCGCTGCTCCAATGGGTCGTGGCCGATCGGCCGTTGAGCAGGCCGGCGGCCGCCAGTATGACCGCTCCGCTGCAAATCGAGGCGATCCGCACCCCCCGCTCGTGCGCGTCCTGCAGGCATTGGATCACCGCCCGTGCCGGTTCCCGATCCTCGTTGCTGCCAGCGACAACGATCGTGTCAGCGGTGCGCACCACGTCGAGCAGATGCGGGGCTGTCATCCGGAACAACTCCACACCCCCGGCACCGGTCACCCTCAGACTGCGCCGTTCGCCGCAGACCAAGGTCTCATACAGCGGCTCGCCGAACAGGGCGCCTGGGGCTTTGTCCAGCGTGTGGGCGAGGCCGAACACCTGCAGGGGGATCGCCAGGTCAAGGCTGTCGACACGATCGACCGCCAGGACCGCCACTCGATGCATGGCCAGAAACTATCGACCATCGGCATTCTTGTCACTGGTTCACCGACCAACACCGCTGAACGATAGAGGAATGCTGCTGCTCAGCCCGCCGTATCTCTCGTCGTCGGTTCCTCCCGGTACTGAACGGCTGGCTCACTCATCAGTTGCTCGACCTCAGCCGGTCGCCGAAGGCCGGTGCGACGACGACCCGCCGACCCATCCTCGAGCCGCACCGGCAATCAGCTGGCATCGCCGTCACCGCCGGCGTGCCGCAACGAGTGCGCCGTACCGGCTCCGGGCCTGACCGCAGATCAGTCGCACCCAGCTCGGCGACCAACACGATCGCGGTCAAAGCGGCGGCGGTCGGGCGCAACACCTCCAGCGGCACGTGGCCTCTGTACAGGAGGAGGACAAATTCCTTGACTTCCACACCCACCATCTCGCGCGGACAGGACGCCAGAGTGAGTCTCCTGGCCATGCTCAAAGGACTGACCGGCGGATACGACGCCAGCGCCATGGCCGGCGCGCTACTACTGGTCACGGACCATTTCAAACTCACCACGACTCAGCAGGGCTCGCTGTACGCCGCTACGGCGGCTGGATGGATCGTCGGCGCGCTGCTGGGCAGCAGGCTCGTCAACACGCTCGGCCGCCGGGCAACCCTGATCTGGCTGGCGCTGCTGTACGTGGCAGCCACCGCCCTTGCCGTGACGTCGGAAAACCTGGTGTGGTTGGACTCAAGCCGCTTCGTGCAGGGCACCATGATGGGCGTCGCCATCGTGGCGATGCCCATCCTCCTCGCTGAATCGGCCTCGACGCGCTCTCGCGGACGCATCGCGGTCCTGTACCAGGTGGCGACCTCTCTCGGATGTGCGATGGGCTACCTCTGCGGCTACCTCCTCGCAGGCGGCGGTCAGTGGCGTCTGATGCTCGCCATTCCCGGTGTCCTCGCCCTCGCCAGCACCACACTGCTGATACGGCTGCCCGAGACCGACCGCTGGCGTCAACTCCAGCAAGACCGCAGGGCCGACTCGACGGCCGAGGCCTCGCGTCGGCCGGGTGTCCTGCGCACCATGCTCAGCTCCCGATACCGGGCGCTGACGCTCTTCGTTGTCACGCTGGGCTTCTTCGTACAGGCTACGGGCGTCAACGCGATAGTGTTCTTCAGCCCCCGGATCTTCCAGCGCATCGGCTATACCGATAGCTTCGGGCTGCTGGTTCTGCCTGGTTTCGTCCAACTGGCGGGCGCTGTCGCGGCGTTCGTCTGCGCGTTGACGATCGACCGGTTCGGCAGACGGCTCGTTCTACTCATCGGCACCGCCCTCATGGGCCTGGGCCATGCGCTGATGGTGGTCATGTTCGCCACCGACTCTCCCGAGGTGGTGGGTTTCCTCGGCCTCATTGTCTTCATCATTGGTTTCAACTCCGGTTTCGGAGCGGTGGTGTGGATCTTTGCTGCCGAAGGCTTCCCAGACCACCTTCGTGGCGCCGGAGCGTCGGTGATGCTGCTGACGAACCTCACGACGAACCTGTTCATCGCCCAGTTCTTCCTCGACCTGCTCAATGCCGTCGGCGGCATGCTGACCTTTCTGCTCCTCCTGGCCATCACCACCCTGGCCTGGCTCTTCGTGCACTTCCTGGCTCCGGAGACCAAGGGCCGATCCCTGGATGAAGTCCAGTCCTACTGGGAAGGCGGCAGGAGCTGGCCTGCCACCGGTGACATGCCTGACGCCCGCAGACGACCACCGACGCGGGCCTGAACTGCTGGCACTGCTGTTCCTACCGCCGCTCCAAAGGGCCGAGTTCATCAGCGGACGTGCGCCAGGCCCCGTGAAGAGGCCGGGCAGCAGGTCGCGCACGCGAACGCGCTGGCCAGGGACACCGCGGCTCAGGCCGAGGCGGACGTGCACCAGGCCCGCGAGGAGGCCGACCGGATCCAGCGGCAAGCGAACGCCGACGTTCACTGGCTCAGGCCGACGTCGCGGCGGACCGCGCCGGAGCTGAACAGGCCAAGACGGTGGCCGCCGACACAATCCGCACCACCCAGGACCAGGCCGCCCGCGACCTCCGGGCCGCACAGGTTGCGCAGGCCCGCGCCGAGCAGGGCGAGGCGGACGCCCGCCAGGCGCTCGAACGCGCCGCCTGTGAGGGTCGCTCACCGGAACCCGGGATGAGCTGTAGGAGGAGCGCGCCGCGCGGTCCGGGAAGGGCAGCTCATGGAGTTGCGTGCCGAGCTGGAGCAGTTGCGCACCGAACGCCACGGCGGCGGACGGAAGGGCTGAGCGTTTCGATGGTTTCGCGCACGCCACCGCCTCCCGGCACGCGGAGTTGGTTTCAAGCGTGATGAGTGGCCCCACCTACGCGCTTAGGTTCTAGATCTCGTCGCAACACCCGGCCCCTGGGATGTTGCAATGACCAAGCCGTTTCGCCGGGGAGGATTCCAGCGATCTTCGCAACACGGGTCATTCGACTGTTGCGACGAGCTTAGCGAAGAGCTCAGCGGGGGTCTGCCAGCCGAGGATCTTGCGTGGGCGGCTGTTGAGTTGAGCGGCGACGGCGTCGAGTTGTTCAGCGGTGAAGGAGGACAGGTCCGTGCCCTTCGGGAAGTACTGGCGGAGCAGGCCGTTCGTGTTCTCGTTCGAGCCGCGTTGCCAGGGGCCGGTCTCGACGAGGGCGTCGCGGACGTGCTCGGCGGTTTGCCGTTGGGCAGGTGCAGCAGCATGACGTAGCGGGTGGTGCGGTCGACGAGGGTGCCGATCGCCGAGCGGGTTCCCTGGCCGACGATGAGGTCGCCTTCCCAATGGCCGGGCACCTGCCGGTCCTCGACGTCATTGGGCCGCTGGTGGATGAGCTTGCCAGGGTCGATGAAGCGGGTGGCGCGCTCGTCGCCGCGTCGGCGGCGGCGTCGGGCCTGGCGGCCGGTGCGCAGGGCCTCGGGCCGACGCTCCAGGCCGCCGCGGTAGCTGAGGTAGATCGCCTGGTAGATGGTCTCGTGGGCGAGATGCCGGTCGGGCTCGTCGGGGAACGCGGTGCGCAGGTCCTGGCTGATCTGCTCCGGGCTCCACCGCTGGTCGAGCCGCTGTTGGATGTAGGTCTTCAGCTCCGGGTCCCGCCGGACCTTGCCCTCCTTCGAGCGCGCTCGCCGGACGGCAGCACGCCGCTGCGCACGGAACGGGTGGTACTTACCCGTGCGCTCGTCGCGGTTACGGCGCACTTCCCGGCTGATCGTGTCAGGACTGCGCTTGAGTTCCCGGGAGATCGCGCGCAGCGAGGCGCCGGCACGGAGCATGTCGGCGATGACGATCCGTTCGTCCTCCGATAGGAACCGTGGCGAGATCGTGTCGTCATCGGGCTGCTCGGTGATCGGTGCGTAGACGCGGACGTTTCCCGCCCGGTCTACGATCTTCCGTCCGTACCTCCATCGGTTGCCGGTCTTACGGTTGACACCAACCTCTCGGCACGCGGCCGAGTTGCTCATCCCCTGCGCCATCAGGCGAAGGTATTGATCACGTTTGTCGGCCAGCGGAGCAGGTCCAAGCTTCTTAGGCCGGCGAAACGGCTTGGTCATTGCAACATCCCAGGGGCCGGGTGTTGCGACGAGATCTAGAACCTAAGCGCTTAGAAGGGGCCACTCATCGCGCGTGAAGTCACGGAGTCAGCTGAGCGCGTGCGGGATGCGGTCGAGCGCGAGGTTACTAGCCAGTCCGTAGGCGTAGAAGTCGATGGCTTGCGCGCCGGCCGTCCGGGCGCCGCGTACCTTGGCGGTCAGCTGGTCGGCCGAGTCGCTGTCGGGGTAGCCGGGGCGCAGCACCGCACGCACCTCCCGGTCCTTGCCCACCGAACGCAGGAAGGCGCCCACGTCGTCGGCGACCCGGGCGGCGTCGCGCGCGTAGGCGAGCACGGCGAAGGAGGGCACGAGGTCGCTCAGCGCGACCGGGTCGACGCCGAGCTGCCAGGCGTCGTGCGCGGCCAGCATCGGTGAGGGCAGGCCGTCCCGGTAGCCCTTCACCGCGCCCGTCGGGTCGACGAAGACCAGCTTGGAACCCTCGCTCGCCACCGCGTCCGCCACCTGCGCGACCAGCGAGGTCACGGTCTCGGAGCGAGCGCCCGCGTAGCTGACGACGTCGGGCCCCGCATAGGCGGTCAGGGCGGCCCTGGTCACCACGCCCTCGGACGGCGGGTCACCGTCGAGGACGCCGCCGACGATCCGCGCGCACTCCTCGCGCGCCATGTCGGCGTCAACGCCGAGATCGGACGCCCGCACCATGCAGAAGTCACAGAAGCACAGGGCCATCAGGTAGGTGTCCATCGGCCCGAGCGGCACGAACGACCGCTCGGCCTTGAGCGGCCGGAAGTGCAGCCCCTCTGCGACGACACTCTCCACCCCGAGCCTGGCAACCGACCTGGCCAGGGTAGCAGCGTACTGCCGCACCTCAGGATGGGCCGGGCACAGGTCGGTCGGGGAGCCGCGGTCGCCGAAGCAGTTGCGCACGGTCACGTCGGGATGCAGGGCGCCGAGCGTGCCGTTGCGCAGGAACACCGCCCGGCCGTGCAGCTTCAGCCCGCGCGCCCGGCAGGCGTCAAGCAGGCCGTCGAAGGCGTCAGTGTAACCGGCCGGCGGCACCAGCCGAAGCCCGGCGAACAGATCATCAGGCAGGTCAAAGTGCGCCCCGTCACGCCGCAGGGTCAGCTTGGACCGCCCGTGCGGAGTGACGTCGCTGGACCCGTGATGGACGGCGCCGACCGTGATCCCGGCCACGCCGCACCCCCGCACACGGTCGAGCACCTTCTCGACGCCCTCACCGCGCAGGTCCTCGACGAGAACGTAGAGCGAACTATCCACGCTCTGACCTTATGTGCTCCTATGGGCGACGAAGTCGATCTCCACAAGGATGCCGAGCAGGTTGGAGCCCACCGTGGTCCATTCATCACGATGGCGGTAACGGACGTGTCTCCCGCTACTCGTCCACGGTCAACTTGTTGATGGCGGCCTGGCGGTCGGCGCCGGTGGACAGTGGGCGTCGAGCGCGCGCAACCAGGTCAGCTTGTCGATCGCGGTCTTCACCGAGGTCGCCCAAGCACCCCGGCCAGCGTGACCAGCCACTCTAGCCGGCCCAACCCTGCATCCGCCAGCAGCATCCGCTCCAGATCGGAGCGAACCTCCACCGTCAGCAGGCGCGCCACCAGCTGCGATATCAGATCAGAGGCCGCCTTACCCGCGGTGGGACCATCATGGCCAGCACCAGCGCGCCGGGCCGGATCACCTTGGCCGCCATCAGATGCTCGTGCGCCAGATTGAACAGCAGCGTCGGCGAGTCGTGCTCCATCCCCGATCCAGCAGGAACTGCTCCAGCTCCTTCATCGTCATCGCCTGGCCCGCGACAACGGCCGCGACCACGTCGTCGTTCCACATCCTTGGAAGTGGAACAGTATGCCGCGCTGTCGATCAGCGCCCCGAAACGGACACTATCGGACATCAATCGTTCCGAAATTCGTTCCACAAGCTCTGTTCCGGAACCAGCGTACAGAGCTGAATTCCGGTACGATCCGAGGATGGGAAACGGAAACGTTCATCCACACGGCGGATTGGAGGTCGGCTACGCCCGCGTATCCGCCACCAAGCAGTCCCTCGAACGACAGCTCGACGCTCTGGCCATCGCAGGAATCCCGCAGACACGGATCTACGTCGACAAGAAATCCGGCACCACCCTCGACCGCGACGGCCTGAACCGACTGCTGGCCTACGCCCGGCCCGGCGACACAATCGTGGTGCACACTCTCGACCGGATCGGCCGCAACCTCCGCGAGGTGCTCAACCTCGTCCACGAACTCTCCGAGAGAGGTATTGGCGTACGGTCACTGGCCGACCCATTGCCCATCAACACTGCCGACGAGGGCATGGCACGCATCGCCTTCCTCCTGTTGGCGCTGTTCGCCGAAATGGAACGCACCTTCACCGCCGAGCGCGCCGCCCACGCCCGCGCCGTCGCCGAGGCCAACAACCGGCACGTCGGCCGCCCCCAAGCCCATCCTGCCGACAAAATCGAATACGCACGGCTCCTCAAAGCCCAAGGCGACTCCCTCGGCGTCATCGCTACCAAGACCGGCATCCCCAAAACCTCACTGCACCGCTACCTCACCAGCGCACCCGAACTCGGCCCGGCCAAATAGCGCCGAAGACCCGGCCACATACCGCGAAAGGGGTCTGTCCAATGTTCGGCCCTGTCTCACATTCGGTGGTGACGGAGCGTGCCGCTATCCGAGGAGGATGCGCGGCGATGATCGCTCATGTACGTGATAATAGTCCCTTATCACGTACATGAGCAGCGCCTGTTGTGCAGCTACGTGATGGGCCGCTGGACCGGTCGTAGGGTGAGTGAAGTGAGACTCGGTGAGTTTTCGGAGCTGGCGGTCTCATGCCGCGAGCGCCTGAGGGTGGGATTCCAGGGTTTTCGTACCGACGACAAGGTGTCGTCCTTGAGTTGGCCACCTGATGTTGTCGAGCAGTTCTTGTACGACCACGCCGATCACGACAGATTCCTGCGTGACTATGGGGAGGTGGACCTGTCCGCGGTGACCTGGGATGTCGAGATCATTGCCGTGGAGGATTTCCTTGAGATGCCGACCGGCCCCTCGGGCGAGGGCTGCATTGAGGAGTACGCCGAGGACCCGGACTGGTGGGTGAAGGCGCGGAACGCCGGTGTACATATCGGTGTGCAGCAGTGCTGGCAGGCGCACGGGACGTGGAAGCGCTGGCCAATCCTGATCGACCGCGCATTGCTCACTCCAGCGGGGAGCGGTTTGCAGGTCATCGAGGGCCGAACCCGGGTCGGCGTCTTGAGGGTCTTCATCGTCAAGGAGTCTTCGTGGCAGCACGGCACCTGGCCTGGGTCGGGCGTTCCGCGGCGTGAACCAGTACTGCGGGCAGTCTGAAGCTGCGTTGATCCGCCCTTGAAGTGCTCAAGCTCAGGCGGGCAGTCTCTGTCACAGGACCCCGAGGGGGCCTGGTCGTTCGAAATCCCATCCGTGGGCTTCAGGGAGGAACCTCTCCGGGATGCCGCACATCAGTCGACGGCACGCGTGACGTGACGTGAGTCTAGTACGGCAGCCGCCGGATCGTGATCGGGCCGGTGGAGTGTGACGATGGACGAACTGATGGCCAGGAGCGCCGCCGGTTCGCCCGCATCGAACCGCGACGGCTTCCTCATCCCCGATGAGATTCACTCGACAGCGCTACAAAGAATACGACGGCTTCTCTCGCCTCGGCCTATTCCTTGCCGTGAGTGGGGACGATATCAAGCTTGTGCATGCGACGGGCACCCCATTCCCCCAGGGCGCCCAGCGCCGCGTAGAGCGCAATGCCGTCGTCTGTCAGCTCATATTCGACTCGGGGCGGTGTCTCCTTGAACACGGTCCGCCGGACGATTCCGTCCGCCTCGAGCTCGCGTAGTTGCTGGGCGAGCACCTTCTCACTGACGCCAGGGAGGCTGCGGCGCAATTCACCGAATCGATGGAGCCGCTCGTCCAGCGCCCAGAGGATCAGCGCTTTCCACTTGCCTCCGACGACGTCCATCGCGGCGTCGAGGGCACAGATGTAGGGCGGGTTGCGCACCCTCGTCATGCTAGCTGGGCCGCCCCGCCCTACTCCTGGGCGCCCTGGGACTGGCTCAGCCGACGGTGATGGCGCGCTGCATTCGCCACAGCGAGGCGTGCAGGTGTCCGGCCAGATCCGCGGGCACACCCGCCTCCGCAGAGGCGGAGAGGATGTTCTCCAGGCCGGTCGCCTGCATCGCGGGGTTGTACTCGTCGGGGACAGATTCGCTCACATTGGCGCCGGCGACCGTGATCGCAAGCATCTGCTCCATCCAGGGCTGGAGCACCTCGCGCTTGAACGTCTCCAGGTCGCCGCCTTCCGACTGGACCAATGCCACGGCGTGGTCCGCCCCGGCGCTCATGCCGTACATGCCGCTGAGCGCGGCCATGTCATACAGCGCCGCAAATCCTGGGTCCTCGCCCACCCAATGAGGACGACCAACGGGACCGAGCACAGGGGCGACACGGTCGAACACGTCCCGCGCACCGCTGTAGAGGATGAAGGCTCCCTCGCTACCCACCGTCGGAGGCACGGCCATGATCCCGCCCGCGAGGAAGCGCACCCCGTACCCCTCGAGCCACCCGGCGAGCTCGCGCGCCTGCCGTACAGAGCCGCTGGTGAGGTTGACGAGCATGCCGCCGGCCAGCTTCCGTATGGCCGGTCCGAGCGCCTCGCGGACACTGGCGTCGTCCAGCAGGCAAGTAACCGTAAGGCCGCCCGCCCCGATCGCCTCTTCCACGCTGGACGCCTCCCGCGCACCGCGCGCAACGAGATCGCCCGCTTTCCCGGACGTACGGTTCCAGACCGTCACCTCGCGACCGGCTGCGAGGAGCGAGCTGGCGAGCGCGCTTCCCATGGCTCCCAGACCGAGGATGCTGATTTGTTCATGCCGCATATTCATGGGAACACTGTCGTCTCGGGTCGGTACGTGCCACAAGAACGCACTTCGAAGTGCGTGGTTACCTGGAGGTTAGGGCTCCGGCCTTACATGGTGATCTTCACTGTTTGTAGGCGACTTGACGTTAGTAGTGGCTGGCTCGGGCGCGTGCTTGCTGATCTCATCCGCCTGTGGACCGCCTCGAGCCGCGCCGCCGATCCCGACACCCTGCGAGCCGCCTACGACGCCTGCCTGGGCTTCATCAAGATCCCGTACCTGTTCCTCGACGATCAGTCCGATCGAGGAGAGTACCGCTCCATGGCGTTGCGCCAGCTCGAACACGACCACGAACGTCTGCCGCCCGACTGGACACAGCAAGCACTCCGCACCGAGCCAGGGCCACCTTCGCCGGACTGGAAGAGTTTCAGCTGATCTTGTTCTCCAACGAGGTGGTCGCCGTCTGGAAGCGGACTGGTGATCGCGCTGAGGCCTGGCGGAAGTCTCGGCGACCACGGACGTGATCACATGATGCCTGCGGCATCGATCGCGCTAGCCATCAAGTCGCGAACGACAGACGGCAGCAGGGGAGTCGCCCGCCGAAACCCGTCGTCACGGGTGACGAGGTGATCGGCCGTGTCCACACCCCGAAACGACGACCCTGTCAAGCTCCGCAGCGGCGACGTAGCCAGGACGGCGATTGAGTTGCGAAGCTACTGCGGGGCTTGATGCGGCAGCTTGTCGATGCGCAACCGTCTCAGCCGCGACCTGATCGCCCCCTCACTCCGATCAAGGGCCGCCGCCAGCACCTTCACCGAAGCGTCCGGCCGGCCGGCGAGCTGCTGCAGTTTCTCGTCCTGCTCATCAGTCCAGCCGCAATACGCCTCGGCGTGCTCGAGCCGCTGCTGCTCGACCACCGAGATCCGGCTCCCGCCCGCCTGACCGCGTCTCGCCCTCACCAGCTCCATCAGGTCAGCCAGCAGACCGAGATCGGCAGCGGGCAGGCTGCCGCTCAGCACCGCCAGAGGAGCACCGTCGGCGTCACTGCCGTTAACCTCGATCGCCAGACGGCCGTCCGCCAGTCCACTCGCGGACAGCTCGTAGCATCGGCCGTGCTGCGTCAGCTGTACGCGCAGAGCGTTGTCCGAGCCGCCGTCCACTGCTCCTCCTTACACGGCCTTTTCGCCGGGGCCATCCCACGATCACCTCACGCCGGTAAAGGCCGCCCCTCCGGTCCAGCAGCCGCAAACGTGAGCGCCGCACGCCCATTTTCGCACACAAAATCGAATCCGGAAGGGTCTCCGCCTCGAACGCTCCCGGGCCTTGCTGACCGAAGAGCGCCACCGGCGGGCCTGCCGCGAACGCTCAGCATCGCCAGCCTCGGGCCCGCCACCAGAGCGCCCGTGCGAGCGCGCACGACCTGCCACCCCAGGCCCGGTACGGGCGCCTGACACGGTGATCCACCCGGCGAAGATCGAGCACCCTCGGCAACAGGCAGGTCGTCAAGACGAAGCGCTCCCGCCGGACCCTTTTCACCCCGCAGCCGGGTGGGTGGCCACCCCGCGTCCCGGCACAGTCACCCTCGCAGTCGTACGGTCGTCCCGCAACCAAGCGGCGCAACCCCGCGCAAGCAAGATCTTTTCCACGCGGGAACCCGCCACCTCGGCCCCCCTCACCGACCCCGCGCGGAAAACATCTTGCTCACGCGGGGCCGCTCGGTTGCCCTCCTCCCTCCCGCCTGCGTGGTCTCCCGCACCGGAACACGAAGCGGCCACCCCCCGGAGGCCGCGGACGGAAGGGACCCCTCGATGAAGCGCCTCACCCTCGGCATCCCCCCGTACGCCACCGACGTCACCGCCTGCTCCCGCTGCGGAAACCCGGTCCTGCTGCAAGACAGCTGGCCCCTGCACGGCGGCGGCCGGATCTGCCCCGACTGCGTGGCCGAAGCCGTCCAAGCGCACCAGCTCACGGCGGCCACCCACCGCGACCTCCCGTCCTGACCCCTCGCCCCGGGGGCGGGACGACCCGTACCGCCCCCATCGAGGCATCGAGACCCCTGCCGATCCGATCCACATCCAGCGAAGGAGAACCACCATGGCCAACGACATCGTCATCACCCTCACCGGCAACCTCACCGACGACCCCGAACTGCGCTTCACCCCGACCGGAGACGCCGTCGCCCGCTTCCGCGTCGCCTCCTCCCCGCGCTACCTCGACCGCCAGAGCAGCCAATGGAAGGACGGCCGCCCGCTCTACATGACCTGCAGCGTGTGGCGCCAGCAGGCCGAGCACGTCGCCGAGTCGCTGCAGCGCGGCATGCGGGTCATCGTGGAAGGCCGCCTCAAGCAGCGCACCTACGACACCGCCGAAGGCGACAAGCGCACCGTCTACGAACTCGAGGTCATCGAAGTAGGCCCGTCGCTGCGCAACGCCACGGCAAGGGTCACCCCAGCCAAGAACGGCCGCACGCCCGCGCCCGCCCCCACCGAAGACCCGTGGGCCGGCGCCTTCACCGAGCGCCCGGACACCGAGCCCGCCCTGGCCGCCACCGCATCCGGTGACGGCTCCAGCACGGACGCCGAACCGCACCTGTGACCACCACCCGGTGGGCGGAACCCCTGGCGTTCCGCCCACCGGACCACCCCTCCCGACCCCTGGCAGTTCATGTGAAGGACGATCTCATGCACCCGGACGCGTTAACCCGCCGCGCACGACGGCACGGCTGGACCGTCGAAACCGCCGCCGGACCCGTGCTCACACTGCGGCGCCACTCCTGGCGCCTGGAGATAGCCTTCGCCGGCGACGCCCCCCGCAGCGCCCGCATCACCGGCCCAGACGATCAGGGCAGCCGGCCCGTCAACCTACGCTCGATCAACGCCCTGCTGCGAGCCGAACCGCATGAGCTCGCCCGAAACGCCGCGGCGGCGATCGTGGGGGAGCGCCCCAGCCGTGCGCACAACCCCGACCCGTAACAGCCGCCTCCCACCCGAGCGACTCGCCCTCCCTCTGCCCCCGGGACAGCTGGACCGCCTGCCAGCGGCACCAACCGGCTGCACAAAAACCGATGATCCGGACCGGTCCCCGAGGCGCGGCCCTGTCCCGCCGCACCCGGTGCCCGCCCTCCTCTATCCGCGCGCAGGGCGCTCGCTGCGCTCGCGTCCCGCAGGGATCGGCCTGGCGGCCGCCCCTGCGCGCGGGCGCTCGTCTCGCCGGCCAGAAGACTCCGCTAGCGCTCCGCTTCTGGCCGGCGATCCTCGCGCCACCCCCACCACCCCGCCACACCCGACCACCCCCACCCCGCGAAGACGGCGTCCTGCAGACTGCGCCCCCCCGCACCAGCCAACCCGCCAGCCGGTCACAGGCCGCGGCAGGACAGACACAGGCACCAGGCGCACCTCGTCGCGCTTGCCATCCACCCCACACACACCCACACCTGACCGGTGCGAGCGGCGATGGGGACATCCTCAACACTCAGGCAGACGCCCACCTCAGCCTGGGCGCCGCTGTAGAGCAAGACCAAGACAAAGGCCGCGTCCCCGGGACGCCGCAACGGTCGGGCGGCGCGTTCAAGCGTGCTCCACCAGCAGGCCGCTCAGCTCGCCCGGTCACGGCATGCGCACCCGCTTGACCTCCAGCCGCCGCCCCGCGCCATATCCGTGCGTCAGCTCAAACGCGGGAGCGCCTGGCCGATCGACACCGGCACGGCCCGGCGCCACCGCACCTGCCGCCTGCAGGCACTGAGCGCGGCCTCGCCGCCGACGACGCCACCGAGGTGCGTGACCCCATGCCCCCGCTGGACCAGCCAGGCCACGTAACCGGGGCAGCCGATCATTGAGCGCTCGCCAAGGTCGCATCGCGCCAGAAAACGCTCGATCGCGGCCCCCGCCCGCCCGGACGCCGCCCGCACCTCCTCCGGTCCACCACCCGGCAGCCCGGCCGCCGTAACGCCGCCCGGGACGCCGGCAAAGGAGCCGATCCGCCACCGAGCACGCACCAACCTGCCGCCATCGCGTCTCCCTCTCATCGGCTGAGCCTGGCGGGGGGCGGCGGGGGCGGCGCCGACCTCACCCCCGGGGAGTCCCAGCGTTCGGTCCTGTGCCAGCTCCTCCGGCCGCGAGCGGCCGAGGGCGCACGCAGCACCCGGGCCAGCACGCGGCACCCCCGATCCGGCTTCGCAGCCTGCGTCACGGCGGCGCGCCCCGCAACCGGCCTCTCGCCCCGCCCCTCAGGGCTGCCCTCCTCACCCAGCTAGGGCGGGGCGAGCCCGGCCTGTCCCACAGATCTTTTGCTGACGCAAAACATCTTGGACCAGGCCGAACCGGCCGGTGGCCGGGGCCGCTACGCCGCACCGCCGACGGCTCGCTGCCGGACGAGGGCAAGCCCGCCGCCTCGGCCCCCGGGCCCTCACCACCGCCCTCCTCCGGCAGCCCCGTCCACCGACGCAAGAAAGGACCGTCCGCCATGCTGCCTGAGGTGAAGGCGTACTACGACGCCCTCGACGACCGCAACCACCGCATCGAAGCCGACCGCGTCCGCGCCGCACACCCGGTTCCGGCCTGGGACCCCACCACGTCCCCCGACAAGGTCGCCGCCTACTTCGAGGCGGAGGACCGGCACAACGCCGCCCTGCGCGAGCTGGAGCGAGCGCGCAAGCGGACCCAGGCCGACGCCTACCAGACGCTGCTCGCCTCGGAGGACCCGCTGGTGCGCTTCCTGGTCACCGACCCGGAAGTGCAGGCCTACCCCCGGCACGCGGAGATCGCGCTCAAGGCCCTGCCGATGACGCGAGAGGAGATGGAGGAGTTCGGCGAGCGCCAGGACTGGTGCCACGAGTACGGACGGCTGCTGGAACGCGCACAGGCCGCCGGCGTCCTGCCCCCACCGCTCCCGGACCTCGCCGACATCGAGCCGCTGATCCGCGAGGTCGCGAACCTGACCGACCTGAGCGAGCGCCGCCTGCGCGCCATCGTCAACAAGCACCTCCCCGACATCCTCGCCAGCGCCGAGGCCACGGACACGCAGCCGGCCCACCCGAACCCGCCGGCGACCGCGTAGGCCCACGCCATCCCGGAGGTGGCGGGCGTAGCACGTCCGCCACCTCCACCCCCGGCGAAGGAGCCGAGCACCGAACAGCAGCTCCGCCGCGCGGGCGGGCACCCCGCTGGAGTGCCGCCAACTGCCCGAGGCCGCCCGCTCCAGCACACTCCCACCTCCGTAGCGCCCTGAACACGCGCACACCACACGCGAAGGAGTACCCGTGCAGCCCAACCGCCTTATCGCCTGCGTTCGCTGCCCCATGCTGCGCGTTGAGCCAGCACAGCGCCGACGCCTCGAACAGATCGCCCGGAACCTGCGCGACCGCATCGAGGAAGCCCGCATCAACGGCTGGCTCGGCGAAGTCCAAGGACTACAAATCAGTCTCGACGCCGCCGGCCGCAAGCTCGCCGCCCTCCAACGGCCGCCCGCAGACAGCCGTCCGCGCCCGTCTCTGGGTATGCCGATCATTTCCGGAGAGCGCCGATGACCTGCAAGAGCGGCGCAGCCCGCGAGTTGATCTCCGTAGTTCGGAAAGATGCTGCTGGCCTGGTGGAACTCACCGCCAGACGCGTTCGCGCCCGCGGCCGCGAGGTGGAGATCGAACGCCTTAGCGGGCACCTGCCCCGCGTCCTGAAGGCGGCCCCATGACTGCCGCAGGTTCAGCTGTGGTGCTGGAGGTATTGAAGCCACTCACGCACCAAGGCGCGCTCCCGGTCATCTAAGTCTGCCCTATTCGATTGCTGCACACGTTCGACTTGCCCCTCCATGTAAAGGCATATCGACGGCACTCGCCACAGCTCGGGCACCATGATGCTGGTTACGCCAGATTGATAGGTGGTGCCCTGTACCGGGACGTGTCCGTCCAGCGAGCACATCCTGAATTCTGGCCTCCCGGCACCGGACCCCAGCAGGCCCGTTTCGGCCCCGGCACCGGCCAGGTCCCACTCCTTGAGCAACCGCACACGCCGCCACCGGCTTGTGTCGTAACCATCCTCATCGTCGTCGCCCTCCGGTACACCCAGGAGGAACTCGCGATCCGGACCGAACAACCCGTGCTCTACGGCCAGGGCGAACCAACCCGTGTTGGCCTGCTCCACCAAGCCTGGCGTCTCCTCATCCACCCAGCCGTCCACCCAAGCGTCGCGCCGACCATCCGTCGGCCCGCACGTTGCCAGGAGCCCCACCGCCGTCAGGGGCGGTGGGCCTGCCGGCACCTCGCCGGGCAGCAACTGCAGGCCAGCAGCGCGCAGCAGCGTCGCCACCCTCTGTTCATCCACGGCTGTCGCCCTTCATCCTCTCAGCATCGCCCCAACGATTCGAGATCATCTCGCATTCGTCCAGCGCCAGCCTCGCTTAGTCCGGAAAAGACTCTCCTGCTCGCTGTGCGGCCTGGCCTCGATGGACGACCTGCTCCTGGCGGCCGCACTGCGCCCGCAACTGGCCGCCGACTACGGGCGGGCGGAGGCCGAGCTTGGGCACCGCTTCACGCACAAGCTCTCCATGGGGGAGATCCTCACCGGCCTGCGCGCCGCCCGCCTGCACGCTCGGCGCGATCCCGCCGCCCGCGAGGCCGTGACGGCGCTGGGGGAGATGGCCCGCGAGCACATCGCGGCCACGCGGGCCCAGGCCGTACGGGACAAGGGCGTCCAGCCGTGGAGCGAACAGCAGATCGACGATCGGGCCAGGGCCCACACGGGCGCCATCCTCGCCTGCGCGCACCGGGTTCTGGACCTGGTCGCGCGCTTCCCCGCCAGGACCTCCGCCGGCTTCGAGACGCCGACCGGCATGCCGTCTGGCCGGCGGCGTGACAGCGGGCGGTCGTGGAATCGAACCTCGACTAACGCCATCCGAGGCGGCTCCGCCTCCATGCCGGCGCCATCCCCGCATGAAGGAGCATGCCATGAAGGACATCGATCTCACGAAGCTCGCCGGTCCCCTGATCGGTCACGCGGTTCGCGTCACCGCCACTTTCCGGCACCGCTACGGCGACCCGCAGCAGCAGGTGTACGAGGGGACACTGCTGGCGATCGGCCAGAAGCAGGGAAACAGCAGGCGAAACGCCATGCCGTACTGCCTCGTTATCAACGCCACGGCAACCGAGGGCGGTGTTCCGATCATCGCCTTCCGCAGCGTGACGTCCATCGAGCCGCTCTGCCCGGCCAGCCAACAGCACCCCCATCAACCGGATGCACCCTCGCATTCGACCGTCCGTCCCTGCCGGGCAGGTCTGCCAGCCTGGCGTAGGTCCGCGGACGCTTCCGGAGGTCGCCCGTCTTCCCGCAGGTCACCGGGAGAGACAAGCCTCTTCCGGGGAACCCCCTCGGGCCGGGCGCCGTGATGCGTGCCTCTGGCCCGCTGGACCCGCCGAAGCCGTTCAGCGTGGGCTGGACGGACGCGCGGTCGCCGTGCCGAGCGCTGGGCCGCGCGTCCAGGTATGCCCGCGCCCAGGGCGCTCGCTGCGCTCGCGTCCCAAGGGATCGGCCTGCGGCCGCCCCTGGGCGCGGGCGCTCACGCTGGCCGGGCGGCCTCCGCTGGCGCTCCGGCTGCCCGGCCGGCGCTCGCCCACCTCCGACGCGGACGTGACGGGTGTTCACGGGGTGACCGGCTGGCCTCTGGAGCGGGGTGACTGGGGGCTGCGCCGCCCCCAGACCCCCGCGGGGCGGGCGTGCCGGTCGCCTACCGGGCGCGCTTCTCCTCCAGATGCTGGGCGACCGGCACGCCCGCGCCGGCCGCAGCTGCTGGCCGGTCGGTGCATCGCGCCATATCACCGCTTCACGCGTGCCGCCCAGGCTGGCCCCTGCCGCCGGTGGAGTCGGCGACGACTCGCGGCGGTGGTGGATCTTACAGGCCGAGGGGGGTCGGATGGGCACCGGCTAGGATGGGCTCCTGGCTCCTCCGGGAGTTTCAACCTGCAGGGCCGGTGAGGCTTCCGACTTGTGAACCCTTCGGGGTTCTGCCTCACCGGTCCTCTGGCGTTGTCCGCCGCCCCGACCTTTCCGGGGCGGCGGACCCGCGATCACAGTCCTTCGCCCTCAGTGAGGAGAAGGCGCTCCGCATCCATCGAAAGTCCGCTGTAGCGGGTCAGCGCCCCGCGCAGACCGTGAAGGCGGTGCGGATCGGGACTGACGGAGAAGGCCAGAGTGCACAGATCACGGCCGATCAGCCATTCGAAGATCATGTCGTCGAGCACAGCGACGACGACCGGATCCAGGGGTAGATCATGCATGGCGGTCCGTGCCTGCTCCAGGGCTTGCGCCCCCCTGAGTCCACCCGTCTCCTCCAGGGAGGGAAGGTTGATCGGGATGGGCAGGAGGCTGAGGAGCTTGCCCGTGAGCGCGTACGCGCCCATCAGCAGTTCAGCCATTTCCTCTAGGTCTTCCATGGGCTGCCTCTCTGGAGTTGTCAACCTGCGCCGGTCCGGGGGTTCCGACTCCCCCTCGCCATGCCTCTATTATGCCATAAAGCCTTGCGATCCTTCAAGGATTTATGGCATGCTGGCCCCATGGAAAACACCGGAGCCCGCTCCGAGCTGGACGCGGCCGCCGCACGGATCGCTGAAGCTCTCGGAGCCACCCTCGCCGAACTGGCCGACATCGCCGCCGCCATGACGGCCGACGACACAGCCGACGACCAGGACCGGCTTCCTGGGGATGTGCTGCTGCTCGCCCTGGCCGAAGTGGTGCGGCGCGGCCCCGAGCGCCACGACCTCGTGGGGGCCGTCGAGGCGGGCGAAATTCTCGGCGTGTCCCGCACGCGCGTCCACCAACTCGCCGACCCGGACACCGGACATCGCGACTTTCCCCGCCCCCGCTACCACCTCGCCGCCGGGAAGCTCTGGGCCAGAGCCGACATCGTCGCCTTCGATCAGCGATGGGACCGCCGCCGGACCGGCCGACCGCGAAAATCACAGTGACCGCGCCATAAATCCTTTAAGGATCGTTAGGATTTATGGCATAATAGAGGCATGGCGAGGGGGAGTCGGAACCCCCGGACCGGCGCAGGTTGAACGGCCAGAAAGGAAGCCCCCATGAACCCAGCACGCCCCGACCTCAACGCCCTCCTCGATGCGGGATGCACGATCACGCTCTACAAGAACCGCCACGTCACCGAGATAGCCGATCCCCTGATGTGCGCCGACGCCCTCGACCCCCAAGACAACGCAGTCGCCAGCGGATACGGCGACACCTGGGCCGAGGCGCTGCTCTCCCTCGCCAACAACTGGGAACTCCGGCAGATCCCCCGCCCGCCCTACACCCCGGACGACCGATCACCGTTCTAACCCCCCGCCCAGCTACACCCCCGCGCCGCTACCACCTCCGTCGCAGGGGCGCAGCTGGGCGCGGCGGAAGTCGGTCGCGGGGGGCATCGAGCCCCCGGCAACCGATGCGGCGCCGCTGCCCCCTCGCGCGGCGGCCACCCGTCCTAGCTGCCTCACAGTGTTGCGGTTCAGGCACTCTGGCCGGAGGTGTCAGGCCCCTCGCCTTCTCACAGGCGCGGATCGTCCACCAGTGTGAACCCGTCGGCGTCGGCCGCCGTCAACCGCTCGACGGTGAAGCGCCGGCCCGGCAGCTCGTTCACAGGCACCCCGGCCTGCTCGGCGACCCGGGCGGCCTCCACACGCAGGGGCGCGGACGCCGGATGCAGGGACGTGATCAGGTGCGCCTGATCGCCAACAGTGATCAGCACCTGCACCTCGTTGCCCGTGGCGGGCGCCAGACCTGGCCACCGCCCCCGGTCCTCCATCAGACGGCGCCGCGCGGTCATGGTCGCCAACCCGGCATCGTCGGCCAGATCCCGCAGCGGAAAGTCGCCCCGGAAGCGGGCACGAGCGGCCGTCATGAGCAGCCGCAGACGAGTCTCCAGCACCTCCACCGCATCGCGCACCACATGAAGCGTCTCCTCCATGTCCGCCGCCGACTCCGGTAGATGATCCACGCTCTCCCCGTTGCCCAGCTCGCGTAGAAGCCGCCCGAGACGCCCGGAGTCGATCAATCGTGCCAGCTCGCCGGTCGGGTCATCGCCGGCGGGTGAGTAGCGGACGGTGAAGCTGTCTCCGTCGTCGTTCCCCGGCTGCCATGCGATCTCCACAGAATGGCTCCCCACCACATCCGTGTACCACATTGATACACGAGCAGAAGCGTACCATTCTGGTACGCAGCATGGAGCTGCTCCAAGTCGACACTTGGCACACGGTCCCACCCGTCCAGCACTTCCCGAGCTTCCGAGCGCCAACGTCCTTCTGGAAGACGTCGATCGCCGTCTCCTCCTTCCGCCGGCAAGAGGAACTCTCACGCCCTCGATAGTCGCCTTCCGAGCCCTCGACGGCCGCGGCCCCCCACGGTCATGCGTAACGTCGAACCTCAACTCCACCACCAGGCACCTGACGACAAGTCGGCGCGAGGCCAGCGCGCACAAAGCCGTCATGGCTGAGCTGTCAGCACCAGCAAAATCGGAGCCGAAGCGGGAGCCCGGCAATGCAAGCCAAGCATCAACAACGAACACCGACAACAACACGCGGAACAGGTGTGAAGGCGCGTGGGGGGTGAAGTCATTTACCCCCCACGCGCCTTCACACCTAGGCATCTTTTGTCACCCCTGCTACATTCGTCACAACTGCGATCTTTGCGCGTCGCCACATCCCGATCTTGCCGCGGTCGGGTTCGCAGTCCCGGAGGTGATCGCTTGCGATGCTGAGCATCGGCCTGGGGTACGACCCCGGCTACCTGACGCGCCAGGTGGGTAAGGGCGCGGAGAATTATTACCTGTCGTCCATCGGTGATGATGAGCGGGGCGAGCCGCCCGGGGTGTGGAGCGGGCGGGCATGCGCCGAACTGGGCTTCACCGCGGGTGACCCGGTGGACGCCGAGGCCTTTGAGCGGCTGTATCGCAGCTTCGCCGACCCGCGCCATCCCGCCTTCAACGACCCCTCGGTTCCCGAGGCGGACAAGCCGACGCTGGGCAGTAGACCGGCTCGCTTCACCGAGGAGACCGGCCGCAAGCCCGTCTACTTCCTGGACCTGACCTTCAGTCCGCCCAAATCCGTCACCCTCTTACATGCGGGTCTGCTGGCCAAGGCCGCCGAACAGCAGCACCACCATCCCGAGGCGGCGCTCGCGCTGCGGGCCCAGGCTCAGCTGGTGTGGGAGGCGGTCATGGCGGGAAACGCCGCCATGCTGGAGTTCTACCAGGACGTGTGCGGGGTGAGCCGCGCAGGCAAGCACGGCCCCAAGGTCGCGGGCCGCTCCACCGGCCGCTGGGTGGATGCGCCCCGCTGGGTGGTCGCCTCCTTCCGGCAGCACACCTCCCGCAACGGCGACCCGCAACTGCATGTGCACAACCCGGTCCTCAACCGCGTCCCCTGCGACGTCGACGGCAAGTGGCGCGCGCTGGACAGCCGCGCCGTCCACGCCGCCCGTCCGGCCGCCGCCGCGCTGGCCGAGCGGGTGATGTGGGAGACGCTGACGTGCTCGCTGCCGGTTCGCACCCGCGTCCGCGCCGACGGTCACGGACTGGAGGTGGAAGGCATCGCCGACGACCTGATCGGCATGTTCTCCTCCCGCAGGGTCGAGGTGTCCGGCCTGCTGGAGCAGTTATGCGCCCAGTACGTGGCCCGACACGGCCGCCAGCCCTCCGCACGCGCCTTGTTCTCCATGGCGCAGTACGCCACCCGCGCCACCAAAAGGCGCAAGAGCAAGGCGCCCGCCCCTACCCATGCCGCGGAGCTGGACCACTGGGTGCAGCTGTCCCGGCAGGCCGAGTCCGGGACGCTGGCCGAGGTCCCCGCCCGGACGCTGCGGCACGACGCCGATCCGGAAACGACCGCCGTTCGCGAGCGAGCCGCCGCCCTGGCCCGCCACGTCCTGCACCCGACCGCGGTGCCGGAGCCGGGTGGGGGAGAGGCTCACGAGCCGGACACGGGTGGGGGAGAGGGCCCCGAGCCGGAAGGAGATATCGACGCGCAGATTCGTGACGTCCTGCAGGCCGCGGTCGCCGACGTGCAGCAGGCCAAGGCGGTCTTCTCCCGGTATGAGGTGATGCGCGCGATCAACCGGCACCTGCCCGGCTGGCTCGGCGGCCTGGCGCCCGGCTCGGTGCGGCTGCTGCTGGAGGAGCTGACCGAACGGGCGATCGGGGCGGGCAACCCGTTCGGGGTGCGGCTGCTGAATCTTCCCGAAGTGGTGGATGTGCCCGACGTGCTGCGCCGAGCCGATGGCAGCAGCGCCTATAGCGCGCCCTGCGCGGACCGGTTCACCACCGATGACCAGCTCGCGGTCGAGAACCGGCTGTTGGCCGCCGCCCAGACGCACACCGCGACGGCCATCCCGCGGCAACGCGTGCAGGAATGGCTGGCCCCGCGCTGTGCCCGGGCGGGCGGGCCCGGGCTGCGCGAGGACCAAGCCGCCGCGATTGCGGGGATCGCCACCTCCGGCCGGGCGGTGGATGTGTTCGAGGGGCCGGCCGGGTCCGGCAAGTCCTACACGCTGGGCCGGTTGACCGGGCTGTGGCGCGCGGTCCAGGGGGTTGGTGCGATCGGGCTGACGCTGTCCACCAACGCCTCCCACGTGCTGGCCGACGAGGGCTTCGAGCGGGCCTTCAACATCCGGCGCTTCCTCGCCGCGGATCAGGCGGGACGGTTGCGCATCGAGCCCGGCACGCTGATCATCGTCGATGAGGCGTCCATGGTGCCCACCGCGGACCTGGCCGCCATCCAGCAGGTCGCCGAGCGGGCGTTCTGCAAGGTGGTGTGGGCCGGCGACACCGCCCAGCTGTCCGCGCCGGAGGCCGGCGGGCTGATGCGGGTGCTGGCCGCCGACGCCGGCTCGCACGTGCTCACCACGGTGGAGCGGATGGAGGCCGCCTGGGAGCGGGAGGCGTCCCTGCGGCTGCGAGCCGGCGTCGTCTCGGTCGTGGACACCTACGACGAGCACGGCCGTATCGTGCAGGGCGACCGTGAGCAGATCACCGCCCGGCTGGTGGCCGACTACCTGGACGATCGCACCGCCGCCCGGCGGGCGGTGATCCTGACCATGTCCAACGCCGACGCCCGCGAGCTGTCGGCCCGGGTGCGCGCCGAGCTGGTGCGGCGTGGCGAGGTCAGCGCTGAGGGCGTCCGGCTGCGCGACGGCACCACCGCGGGCGTCGGCGATCTGGTGATGGCCCGCGCCAACACCCGGCGCGTCAACGTCGCCGGCACCTGGCGCACCCTGTCCAACCGCGACGTCCTGCGCGTCCACCAGGTGCTCGACGACGGCGCCCTGATCGGCCACCTCACCAGCCGGGCGCATCCCGGTGGCGACCCCGGCCGCCGCGTCTACATCCCGGCCCGGTACGCGGCCCGGCACCTCGAACTCGGCTACGCCAGCACCGCCCATGCCGCCCAGGGCCGCACCGTGGACGTCGCCCGCGCCCTGATCGACGGCCGGGTCACCCACCAGATGCTGTATGTGATGCTGACCCGGGGCCGCTCGGCCAACGTCGGCTACGTCGACGTCAGCGTGCTCACCGCCGCCGACCTGCGCGAGGGCGGCCGGCAGGCGACGCAGCTGGCCGGCCCCGACCCCGCTCCGGGCGTCCCCACCCTGAACGCCCGCACCGTGCTCGGCCACGTTCTCGAGCGGGACGACGCCGCTCCGGCCGCCGTCGAGGCCCTGCGCCAGGAAAGCGAACGTGTCACCCACCTGGCGCATCTGGCCGCCATCTGGCGCGACCTCATCACCCTGGCCACCCGGCCCCGCCACCGCCAGGCGCTGGCCGCCGCGCTCACTCCGGACCTGTTCGAACGGCTCGGCCAGGACCCGGCCCGCCGCGCCCTGTTCGCCCTGCTGCAGCAGAGCGAACTGGCCGGACGCGACACCCGCGCCCTCATTCACCGGGCGGCACGCCAGCGTTCCTTCGACGACGCCCGATCCGTCGCCCAGGTGCTGCACCACCGCATCGGCCGCCTGCTCGCCGCCGACCCCGACCACACCACCCGGGGTGCGCCCTCCTGGCGGTGGCGCGAGCGCACCCCGCACCTCGACGACCCCGAGCTGGCCAGAACCGCCATCGAGGTGGCCGAGCGGATGGACCAGCGCACCGAGGAGCTGGGCCGGCGCGCAGCCGACCACCCGCCCGAGTGGGCGCTGCGCCAGCTCGGCGAGGTCCCCGACGAGCCGCTGCTGCGCCACGAATGGATCGTCCGCGCCGGCGTGATCGCCGCCTACGGCGAGGCGTACGGCACCTGGCTGCTCACCGACCACCGCCCAGGACCACTCGCCCCCGACCGCGACGCCGCCTGGCAAGCCGCCCGAAACGCCCTGCGAGTCCTTCCCGCCACCGCAGAGCGCGCAGGCCACGCGCAGGGCCCGCCCGGTGAGCCGGCCAGCCGCCTCGCCGCCGACCCCGCGCCACCGCCTCGGCAGGACAGCACCGCACCGTCAGCCGGCGACTCCGTGGCGGCGATGCGCCAGGCCGGTGCCCTGCTCGCCCTGTCCCACACGCCCCACCAGGTGGGGCTGCTCGATCAGGCCGACCTGGGCGCCCGCGCGGACGCCCTCGCCGCCCGAGCCCGCGATGCCGCCCGAGATCTGGCCGCTGCCGAGCAGCGCGCCCGGACCTACGCCGGCACCGGGGGAGGGCCTGCCGAACGGGAGCTGCTGGCCAAGCGCGACCAGCTCACCGGACATCTGCAGCACATCGACGCGGCCACCACAGCAGAGGAACGGCTGCGGCAGGCGGAGCAGAACGTGGAGCAGGCCCGCACCGTCTCGCTATCCGGCCGGCGCGACAGCCTCATGGCAGCGCAAGAACACCACCGCTCAGCGGCAGCGCAGGCCCGCCAAACCCTCGCCCAGGCACCGCCCCGCACGGTGTGGCCCTTGATCCGCCACCAGCACCACCAGCTGACCCGCCACTGGGACAGCCTGCTGCACGACGTCCGGCACGCCGACCTCCAAGCCGCCGAACACGACGCCGCCACCGCCCGCACCACCCAGCAGCGGACCCGCAGCGAACTGGCCGCCCTCCAGCAAGAAATCGCCCGCCGCGCCGCCCTGCCGCCGGCCCGCCACCGCATCGAACAAGCCGCCCGCGACCACCACCACACGCGGCAACGCCACCAGCAACTCCTCACCGCGCTGACCAACACACCCGACGGCGTAGGCCTGCTGGACGACAGGCAACTGCCCACCCGCATCGCCGAACTCCGCCACCGCGCCCAGCAACTCCAAGCCGCCATCCGCACCGCCGAAGAAGACCTGGCCGGCTGGACCGAACGCGGCGGCGGCCCCACGGAGCAGAACCTGCACCGTCGCCGCCAGGACTTGGCCGAACAGCTCCGGCGCGTCGACGCCGCGCACCAAGCCGCGCAACGCCGCGACAGCGAGGCCGCACACCTCAGCGACCTCGCTAGACAGAACGCGACGGTCCTGGAACGCATCCAGCACATCCGGCACGAACTACGTACCGGCACACACCTGCTCCCCAAAGCCCGAGCCCGGCGCGCAGCGCTGCAAGACGAACTCGGCCAGCTCTTCGAGAAGAACGCCCACCTGCTGGCACAGCTCCAGGCGCGGCATCAAGACCACGCCGCGACAGAGCAAGCGGCCCGTACCGCCGCCGAACAAGCGCCACCTGCATCCCGGTGGCCACAGCTGCGGCACTGGGCCGCCGAACTGGACCGCACCTGGCAACAGGCGCTCCAGCACGCCCGGACCAGCGACCAGGAGGCAGGCCGCCGCCACCTCAACCAGGCACGCCGAGACGCCGCCACGCTCGACCTCACGCTGCAAGCCACCGTCGAAGAGACCGAGCGCCGCAGGAGACTGCCGCAGGATCAGCGCCAAGCCGAACGCGCCGCCCGACGCGAACACCAGCAGCGCCTGCGTGAAACCGACCAGCTCCGCGAGGCCGGCCGGGCCGCGACCCGACCCGGCGCGACACACCGCCCAGAACCACACCGGGAGCCCGCTCATCGCGACGATCCCGGCCGCTGAAAAGCAAGCCGCGCCCGGCCTACTCCACCGCTGAGTAGGGCGGGAACACTCGTTCGGCGGCGGTGCTGATGGAAGCCACCTGCTCCGACGAAAGCTGCGGCGGATGCCGCCGGATCCAGCCGCACAACCGGTCGGCCCGCAGCATCGTCACCCCGGACACCGTCAGCGCACCCCAGCGAGGCAGTTTCGCGCCATGCACCGCGACCACCGGCATGACCGGCACCTTCCACCCGGCCGCACGCAGCACCTCACCGACCCGAGCGGCCTCGAACACGGTCGCCTGCACCAGGCTGTCGGCCGGGCGACGGCCGATCCACAACCGGCCACCATGGCCGCGGATGCTGCTGTTGCGATGCCACCGCTTGGAATCCACCAGCACCACCCCACCAGGGCCGATCACCAGATGATCCACATCCGCCCGACGAACGCGGCAACGCCCGATCGTGCAACACCGTATACCCGGCCAGCACCCGCAATCGCCGCGCCGTGGCCCGCTCACCCATCGCCCCCTTACACCACGCCGCCGCCGGGGAAGGCACCCGCCACCGCTGCACCACATCCGCCAGCGCCACCACCACCGCGGCCACCAGACCGGCCTGCCAGCTCCACACCCAGGCCACCACCGCGAACGCGGCCACCGCCCGCACCAGCCACCGGCGTGCCCGTACGGCCCGCCACCCGCGCCCGATACTGCACCTGCGCCGATGCACCGGCGTCTGTCGAATGCTGACGCGTCACCACGACCTCCCCGAGATCCTCGCAACGCCACTCACGCTACACAGACCGCTCACCAGCAGTCCCCCGCGATACCGAAATTGCCGGGGATTGCGCATCAGCGGCAGGCCCTCCGTGTGCGCGGGCCCTGTTACCCGCCAGAACCAAAGGCTACCCATGCCACCCGGACCGCACGACGTGCGACTTGTACGACAACGTTCAACCACGGTGTCGCGGTCGGGGTGATGGCGAAGGCGTGCAGGTGAGGCAAGTCGGTAGCGCGGACGGTCGCATCTTGGGTGCCGCAAGTCCGGGGCGAATACCCGCTCACCGCCCCGAAATCCGCGGACCCCACCGCGAGGGTCACCCCCACCCGGCGACTATGCGACCCCGTACGAGACCGCTGTCTGGACGGTCGCGCATGGCGCCGTCCCAGGTCTCGCCGATCACCGCCAGTCAGATCCGTTGGCCGTGACATCATGCGGATGTGTCGGAGGCGAGGTATTTCGAGAAGAGCAGTGGCGGTGTCGTTCGGCACTGCTGTCGCTGTCGAACGAGTCGACTACTTCGCGCGCTAGGCCGTGTTTCAGAAGTGGTGCGCTCATAGCCAGGTGTCGATCACGGCGATATGAACAGTCGCTTCGTAGCGCACGGCCAGCTTGTCGAAGCGGGTAGCCACCGCCCGGTAGCCCTTGAGCCGGTTGATGCCGCATTCCACGGCGTGACGCAGCTTGTAGGACTCGGGGTCGAAGGCCGGTGGCCGGCCGCCCTTCGTCCCCTTCCTGCGCCGGGCGGCGGCTTGGTCCAGCTTGATCGGGATGGTGGCCTTGATGCCGCGCCTGCGCAGGTAACGGCGGTTACCGCGCGAGCTGTAGGCCTTATCGGCCAGCACCCGGTCCGGCCGGGTACGGGGCCGGCCCCCGCCCAGGCGCGGCACCCGGATGCCCTCCAAGACCGCCGTGAACTGCGGGCTGTCACCACGCTGCCCGGCCGTCAGCACGATCGACAGTGCTCTGCGGCCCTGCTCGGTGGCCAGGTGCAGTTTGGTGCTCAAGCCACCCCGGGAACGCCCCAGCCCGTGATCGGCCGGCTCTTCCTGCACCCCGCCCGGCGACTCGACCTGCAGATCCCCCTTTTCCGCGCCCCGGCGGCGTGCTGATGAGCCCGGCAGACGGTGGAGTCGACACTCACATCCCACGTGATCAGCCCAGCCGCGTCCGCCTGAGCCTGCAAGACGGTCAGGATCTGCTGCCAGGTTCCGGCACGCTGCCAGCGCCGGAACAACCCGTAGATCGTCTGCCAGCATCCGTACCGCTCCGGCACGTCCCGCCATGGCGCCCCCACCCGAACCCGCCACCGGATCCCATTAATGAGCTGCCGTTTCGTCCAGGTCGGCGGGCGCCCTGGCTTGCGGCCGACCGGCAGCAGCGGCTCCAGCACCGCCCACTGCGCATCGGTCAGATCAGCCCGCCCGGCCACCGGTAAGGTGTCCACGAGGTCTCCGTGCAGATGGTCTTCTTGGTCGTTGACTCATCTACCGGAGACCTCTTCTTTTGTCGATCTACGAACACCTCGAGCAACCGCCACTCAAGTCACTTCTGAAACACGGCCTAGCGCTAAGACTCTAACAAAATGATCTCTAAGTGGGCGTTTAAGCCCGACTGGTGGCATATGAGGGCTTTTGTTCCGTAGATTGATCGCCGGATCGGCGCACTCTTCGACCCGGTTCGGTACTCAATCGGCGGTTCAGGCCGACGCACCGCGCCCGCCTGACCCCGAAAGCTCCCGTCTCATCCCCGCATGCGGTACCTCGCCCTGGTTTGATCGACGGCCGGATGGCCGTCTGGCCAGCCGCGTCACTCCGGCAGTACCCCAAAGGCATGACCGAACCGCGACCGTATCCCAGCGACCTGTCCGACGCCCGATGGGCGCTCGTCGAGCCCGTCTTGACCGCCTGGCGAGCCGAACGCCGCGCAGGCGCCCTAGACATCGGCCGGCCGCCCGAGCATGACCTGCGCGACATCTGCAACGCCATCCTCTACGTCAACCGCACCGGCATCCCCTGGCGCTACCTGCCGCACGAGTACCCGCCCTGGCAGACCGCCTACGCCTACTTCGCGCACTGGCAGAAAGACGGCATTTCTGACCAGCTCACCAGCCTGCTCCGCCGATCCGTCCGCACCGCGGCCGGGCGTGACTCCGAGCCCACCGCCTGCGTGATCGACGCCCAAAGCATCAAGACCTCTACCAACGTGCCCGCCACCAGCCAGGGCTACGATGCCGGCAAGAAGATCGCCGGCCGCAAGCGCACCATCATCACCGACACCCTGGGCCTCCTGCTGGCCGTGCTGGTCACCGCCGCCAGCCTCTCCGACAGCGCCGCCGGACTGCCCCTGCTCGTCACAGCCGCCACCGACCGGCCCACCCTCACCAAGGCCTGGGCCGACAGCGCCTACCGCACCACCGTCATCGAGGGCGGCGCGGCCCTCGGCATCGACGTCGAGATCGTCCGCCGCGATCCCGCCACCAGAGGCTTCACCCCATTGCCGCGGCGCTGGCCGGCCGAACGCACGCTCGGCTGGCTGATGCTGCATCGCCGCCTGGTGCGCGACTACGAAGCCCGCCCCGACCGCTCCGAAGCCATGATCCACATCGCCATGATCGATCTCATGGCCCGCCGACTCACCGGCGAGAACACCCCCACCTGGCGCGGCACCTAAACCCGGGATCAGACAGGATCAAACGCCCACTAAGGAGTGAGGACGAGGCGACCACGAAGGCCGCCTTTGGCGAGGCGCTGGTGGGCGGCGGCGACTTGGTCGAGCGGCATGCTCTCAGCCACGCGTAGGGTGAGGGAGCCCGCTTCGACCAAGGCGGCAAGCCCGGTGAGGAGGGCGCCGTCAGCGCGGATCCAATGATTGAACACCCGGATGCCGCGCAGCGGGAGCGGCGCCCCTCCCGCCACCAGCGCGGCGAATGCTCCCCCCGACCGGACCGCGTCGAGGGCGGCCACTCCGACCACGGCAGCGTCCAGCGCTGCGTGCACACCGCCCGTGACAAGGCAACGGACCGCCTCACCCAGCCGCGCCGTACGTGGCACGAACAGTTCGGCTCCCAGCTCGCGGACGAGGGATTCGTCATCGGCCCCGGCGACCGCGACCACCCGGAGCCCGCGCGCGACAGCCAGTTGGACCGCGAAGCCGCCTACTGCACCGGCCGCCCCGGTCACCAGCAGCGTCTGCCCGGGGTTCAGGTTGAGCCCGTCGAGCGCTTGCGCGGCGGTGAGGCCGTTCAGGGGCAGTGTGGCGGCCTGTACGGGCGAGACACCCGCAGGCGCGGCGGCGACCGCGTCCGCGTCAAGGACGACGTGCTCGGCCTGAGTGCCGAGCGGCACGTCCAGCCGGTCGGACAGGCCGATCACCCGGTCCCCGCGCATGAGACCGGTGACCTCTGGGCCCGTCTGCTCGACGGTTCCGGCGATATCCCACCCGACGCCGATCACGTCCCGCGGCGGCAGCAAACCCGCCTCGGTGAGCGCACCGGACCGCGTCCCCAGATCGACCGGGTTGACCGTCGCGGCCTCCATCCGAATCCGGACCTGTCCCTCTCCCACAACCGGCATCGGCACGTCGGCGATCTGGAGAACCTCCGGGCCGCCGAACCCACGGATGACAACTGCACGCATGAAACCTCCTCGTCGTTCCACATTCCAGGATTCGAGAACCACCGTATGGAGACCTACTCTCTGCAGGGAAGTAGGCACCTCAAAGTGCGTATCTCTCCCACAGGAACGCGATGACCACCCGCGCCACCGCACAGCAACGCGAATAGGCGCGCATCGCCTCCGACGCCCATCTCGCGACCTGCTCAGCATGTGAGCTTCTCGACCGGATCAGCGACAAATGGGTAAGTCTCCTGCTCACCGCGCTCGCCGACGGCCCGCAGCGCTACAGCAGCCTGTCTCGCACCCTCGCCGGTGTCAGCCAGAAGATGCTCACCCAGACCCTGCGCACCCTCGAACGCGATGGCCTGGTCTCCCGCTCCGTCACGCCTTCGGTCCCGGTACGCGTCGATTACGCCCTCACCCCACTGGGCGTCAGCCTGCTGCCCGTCATGCGGGCCATCAAGGACTGGGCCGAGACGCATATCGAACGGGTCGCCGTTGCCCGCGACACCTACGACAACCGCTCTACCTCCGCCGCAGCCCGTACGCCATCTTGATCTCGTCCTGGTGGTCGAACTGCCTCTGGCGCCGCCCGGTGTACTGCTTGATTGGCGAGACGTCCGCCACGCCGAGCTGATCGGCGACATCGGAACAGCCGTCCACGCCAAACGGGGAGGTTGTCACTTCAGGTGTGTAAAGATCGTTCCTGAGTGCTTGAGGCTGACCTTTACCTGATGCGGCCTGGATAGGCGATGTCGAGTTCGATGAGTGCTTCGCGCCAGCCGATGGTGCGCTGTCCCTCGATCAGGCGGGCGGTGCTGGGCGAGTTTTTGATCTTGCCGGTTTTCTCCTTGGTCACGGCGCGTTCGCGGGCGCGTTTGTCCTCGATGTTGATGATGGCCAGCCACAGCAGCTTGACCACGGCGTCGTCGCCGGGGAAGTGCCCGCGGGCCTTGGTGACCTTGCGCAGCTGGTAGTTCAGCGACTCGATGCTGTTGGTGGTGTAGAGCAGCTTGCGGACCGCCGGAGAGAAGGCGAAGAACGGGATGAAGCGGTCCCAGGCGGCCTCGAACACGCGCGCCGCCTGCGGATAGCGCTCACCCCAGGTGGAAGCGGAGAAGCCTGCCAGAGCGTCGAAGGCGGCTTCCGCGCTGGGCGAGGTGTAGATCTTCTTGAGCTCGGCGGCCAGCGCGGCGCGGTCGCGGCGGGCGACCGGCCGCAGCGCGTTGCGGATCAAGTGAACGACGCAGGCTTGCACGGTGGTGTGCGGGAAGGCGGCGTGGATGGCGTCTTCGAAGCCGTTCAGGCCGTCGGTGCAGGCGATGAGGATGTCGCGCACGCCGCGGTTGCGCAGGTCGTTCATCACCGAGGTCCAGAACCGGGCCGATTCGCCGGCGGTGGCGGCATCGAGCGGGGTCTTGGCCAGCCAGATGCCCAGCACATGCTTGTCGCCGTCGGCGTCGATGCCGACGGCAAGGTAGGCGGGTTTGGCCTGGACGCTGTGGTTGTCGCGGACCTTGACCACGATGGCGTCCAGGAACACCACCGGGTAGACGGCCTCCAACGGCCGGGCTTGCCAGGCGCGGACCTCTTCCAGCACGGCGTCGGTGATGTTGGAGATGGCCTCGTGACTCAGTTCGGTGTCGTAGATCTGGCGCAGGTGGTGCTGGATGTCGCGCACGCTCATGCCGTGCGCGTACAGGCTGATGATCATGTCGTCCAGGCCGCCGGAGACGCGGCCGGCCCGCTTGGGCACCAGCACCGGCTCGAAGGTGCCGGCCCGGTCTCGCGGCACGGCCAGCCGGACCGGCCCGACCCCGGTCTGCACCGTCTTGCCGATCCTGCCGTTGCGGGAGTTGCCGCTCCCGTGGCCGGCCACCTCGTGCTTGCCATAACCCAGATGGGATGACAGCTCAGCCTCCAGCGCGCGTTCCAGCACCGCCTTGACCAGCTCGCCGAGCATCGAGCCCTGTCCGGTCAGCCGCAGCCCGCCCGCACCGTCGCGTGACCGCTCCAGCAGCAGGTCCAGCACCTGATCGCTGAGCAGCTCCCGCAACGGCACCTCGCCGTCACGGTGGGGGGATTTTTCCTCGCCATGATGAGCAGCCGCCCCCAGCAGCGCCGATGCGTCATCGTGCTGGTCTTGTCCCACCGCGGCCAGCGCGGTTCTTCCCCGTGTCGTGGACATGATCGTGTTCTCCCCCGAGATGATGAATGATCTTTACAGACTTCCGTCTACGTTTGGTGACCATTCACACACCTGGAGTGATACCCCCCAAACGGGGCTCCGGGAGCGGCTAAACGGGACTTTTCGAGGCTGCTATATCTGTCAAGTGACTGCGTGACGGGGTTGTGGTGCGTGTTCGAGGAGCTTGAACAGTTGCCGGGAGAGGGCTCGTTTGAGGCAACGACGGGCTTCACGTGGGGACTTGCCCTCGGAGATGCGGCGGGCGATGTAGGCGCGGGTGTCGGGGTCGACGCGGGCCCGGACGAGGATGATGGTGTGGGGCGCTCGGTTGAGTTGACGGTCGCCACTGGTTGAGTCGGTGGCGATTGGTGAGGCCTGAGAGGGCGTTTGATTTGTATGTGTTCGTCCTAGTACGTCCCTCGCCAGGTTGAGGTGGATTCGTCGGTGATGCGCTTGCTGGCGTTGTCGATCATCGCGATGTGGATCATGGCCTCCGAGCTGGCGGGCAGGGTCTCGTAGTCGCGGGCAAGGCGGCGGTGGAGCATGAGCCAGCCGAAGGTGCGCTCGATCACCCAGCGTCGCTTGAGGACGTGGAAGCCACGGGTTTCGGGGTCGCGATGGACGACCTCGGCGTTGACTCCGAGGGTGGCGGCGTGTTCGGCGAACTGGTTCTTGAAACCGGTGTCTACCCAGGTCACAGCCAGAGCGGGGTGGGCGGCCTTGGCCTGGTCGAGGACCTGGATGCCGGCCTGGTTCTCCGAGACGGAGGCGGCGCAGACGACCACAGCGAGGAGCAGGCCGAGGGCATCGGTGGCTACGCTCCGCTTGCGTCCGACGATCTTCTTCGCGGCGTCCGTGCCCTGTGTCGCGGTCGGCGGGTTGGTGGAGGTCTTGATCGTCTGGGTGTCGATGACTGCCGCGGTGGGTTCGGCCTCGCGTCCTTCCTTGGCGCGGGCCAGGCCGGTGAGGTCGTAGTTGAGCTGGGCGAAGATGCCCTCATCGCGCCAGGCGGCGTAGTAGGAGTAGACGGTGCCGTGGGGTGGGAAGTCGTGCGGGAGGTAGGTCCAGGCGATGCCGGTCCGGTTCAGATACAAGATCGCGTTGAAGATTTCTCGCAGGTCAGTGGGCGCGGGTGCGCCGGTGGGACGGCGGTCGAGCCGGGCCTGCCGCCAGGCGGTCAGGGTCGGTTCGATTAAGGACCAGCGGGCGTCGGAGATGTCGGAACGGTACGGGCGCCGGAGGTTCATACCCGACCCCTACGTCCAGCCCCACGTCATGCCTGGCATCTGCCGGAACATGGCGTGTCCAGGACATCTCTACACCAGACGGAATCGGGAGCGGCTCGTCTCACGAAACAGACATCGAGGAGAGCCCACCCGGACTCGCATATGCATAGATAGCTCGCAAAGTACGCGAATCGCTCGACGGCCATAACAGGGCAGGCTGGCGCCGAACATGCCTAAACGCTCTCTGAGGATGCCGGGATGGGGGCCGTTCCGGCGAACGTGGCGAAGGCAGCCTCGGAGCGAAACCGTCCGGGGTGGGACCAGCTCACCAGAACCTGTGCCGCGCTGATGGCACCCACGCCGATCTGTTCCATGGCAGCGCGCCACGAACGAGAACACGAACGGCCTACTGCGCCAGTACTTCCCGAAGGGCACCGACTTGTCCCGCTGGAGCGCCGACGACATCGCTGCAGTCGCAGCGACGCTCAACGCCCGCCCCCGCAAAAGCCTCGGCTGGAGGACCCCTGCCGAGGCCTTCAACGATCACCTAGACTCGCTGCTGAGCAGCAGTGTTGCGACGACCCCTTGAACCTAAGCAACTCACGTCTGCCGCCTTCGGCTGGCGGGGTGAGCAGGCCGGCGTCCGCCCGTCGACGGGCCGTACCGGGATCTGCTTCGATCATGCAATCACCGAGAGTTTCTTCGCCTCGCTGGAGTGCGAGCTGAGCGATCGGCGCACCTTCCACACCAGGTCAGAAGCCGAGCGAGCCCTGTTCGGCTACATCGAGGGACCCTGTTGCCCAATTCTGCGGCCCATCGTTCGGCCTCCGGTGTTGATCGGTTTTGGTAGATGATCTTCGCTGTGGCGTTTTCCTCTGTCATCGCCGCAGGATGAGGCGAGTGGTGTCGATGCAGGCGCCTGACCGCGCACGGCCTGGTCCTGGAGATGCTCTCCGGACCGCTGGCCGGGATCTATGACCCGTCCGGGTCAGGCCGGATGCTGTTCGCCGCGTTGGCCGGGACCGAACGCGAGGCTATCCGCGAACCCACCCTGGAGGGCTTGGACGCCGCCGCCCGCAAGGCAACCAGGGCGGCCGCCCCCTCGTGATCACCAACGACATGCTGCACACCGTGCTGCGCCGCAAGGCCGCCGGAGAACGCGTCGAAGACATCCGCAAGGACCTAATCATCCCCACCGGCAAACGCAAGGGCGAAAACCCGTCCCTGGCCAGTATCTACCGGGCCCTGGCGAGCACGAGAAGATGCAGGCCTACCCCGAGGCCGCCGAGCAGGCGCACATCGAGTTCGCCATGCTCCAGGCCGGCGGTCGCCGTTGACCTTTATTATCCATCACCACAACGAGCTCGATGGTCGCAAACCCCTTCGCATCACGCCGCGGGCACCGACCCGGTTCAACCGCCGGCTGTCCCTTTCTCTTGTACTTGGTCTGCTCCCTGCACCACTGTGTCTTTCTGGCGTACTCCAGTGCCACACCCGAATGGCTGTGGCTGGCTCCTCTCATGATCGTGGCCGAGTGCGAAGAGGAGGGGGCGGCGAGCCGGTCAGACGGCCGGCTCGGTGCGGTCGCCGCGGTCGAGGGTGGCGTCGGCGTTGGCGCCGGTCAGGATGGCGTCGAGCAGCCCGGGATAGCGGGCGTCCAGGTCGTCGCGGCGCAGGACGAGCAGGTTCTCCCGGCCGGAGGGCTGCTGCCAGATGACGCCGCTGTCGCGCAGTACCCGCCAGTGGTGCGTCATCGTCGACTTGGCGGTGATGCCCAGCGTGTTGAGGACGCTGGTGCAGTTGTGCTCACCCCCGGCGTCGAGCAGGCGGACGGCGGCCAGGCGCACGGCGTTTCCCAGTGCCGACAGCACGTCTTCGATTCGGATCTGGTCGCGGTCGGGATGGCGGAAGGTCATAGTCCGACTGTACTGCGATTGTCGAACTAAGCCCCGCACTGTGGCATAGTTTGAATGTACGTAACCACTCGTACAGTCGCTGCCGCGGGACGGGCTTCCGCATGCCCGCCACCCGGCTCCCTCCGATCCCTCCGAAGGGCGCAAAGTTCACCTGGCCGCCGATCGCAAGTGCCGCCCACTGGCGTTCGTGCTGACCGCAGGCCAGGCCGCCGACAGCCCGCAGTTCATCCCCGTGCTGGGGAAGATACGGGTCCCCGTCGGCCGCCCCCGCACCCGGCCGGACGCGGTCGCCGCCGACAAAACATACTCCTCCCGCGGTAACCGGCCCGCCTGCGCAGACGCGGTATCAAGGCAATGATCCCGGAGAAGAGAGACCAGGCCGCCAACCGGCAGAAGAAGGGCTGCGCGGGCGGTCGGCCTGTCAGCCACGACGCTGGCCTCTACAAGGAGAGGAACACCGTCGAGCGTCTGATCAACAAGCTAAGGCCTGGCGAGGCATCGCCACTCGATACGACAAGACCCGGACAGCTATCTCGCCGGCCTCCATCTGCGCGCCTCAATGATCTGGGTCAAGGACCTCACCCGGACCACCAGCTGACCACGACCCAATACGCACCTTAGCGGGCCTCCTGACAGCTACCCGGACTGGACTTCCACCGGCAAGCGACGACGAGCTTACGAACAACAAGATCAGCCGCTACGTCACGGCTTCACCTCCTGCTCTGCTGGGCACACGAGATCACCTCACTGGCTCGCCTCGGATGCGCCGTGGTAGTTGCGTAGTGGAATCAAAGTGGAGATCGTGACGGTCGCGGCCGTGATGGTGAGCCACAGGGCAAGGTGGTTGCCGATGGCGACTGACAGCATGCCGCCGGTGGCGGCGCCGACAGGAATGGGCGCGAACTGGAGAAGGCGTACCGAAGCTGTAACCCGGCCGAGCATTTGGTCGTTGGTGAGTTTGACGCGTGTGGTGGCGACGATCACACTCATGACGCCGAGGGCGAAGCCGGAGCAGATGAGCCCGAGCCCCCAGCCGATGATGGTCGTCCCACCAGGCGAGTTAAGTGCGGGGATCAACAGCAGACCGAAATGTCCGCTGCCAGTCAGAAGAAGCGCTCGGCCGGCGCCGAATCGCGCGTGGATCCGCGGTGCGATCAGCGAGCCGAGGAGTGCGCCGGCACCGTCGATACCGAAGAGGAGACCCCACCAGCCGATGTCGATTCTAAGATCATGCACACCGTGAAACAAAAAGGGCACTATGGCCGCCTGCCAGAATCCGTAGAACAGCAGGCTCTGCAGTGTCATCAGCCGAATCGGCACGGTTCGCCAGACGAACGCCAAGCCTTCGCCGATCTCATGGAAAACCGCCTTCCGGGTGTCGCGAGCAGGTATGACCTCCTTCCTGCGAATGGCCAGAAAAGCGCCAGCCGGCGCTAGAAAGGACAGGCCGTCGAGAAGGATCGCCAGCGGCGGACCGAACGCCTGCACCAGCAGACCTGCAGCACCCGGTCCGGCGAGCGTGGCCACTGACCGTGAGGCGGCGTTCGCGGAGTGGGCCTGGATGAGGCGTTCTCGGCCAACCAACTGCGGCAGAAAGGCCTGCGCGGCGACATCGGCGAATACGGAGGCTGCCCCAGTGGCCAGAACAATGACGGCGAGGAGGGGTAGCGTGATCAGGCCAGTAACGGAGAGCGTGAACACCAGGATTTGCAGACCGGCACGGATAAGATTGGCGCAGATCAGTACTGGACGTTTCCGATGACGGTCGACGAGGACCCCGGCGAACAGCGGCAGACCGAGGAACGGCAACCATATGCACGCCTCGATAACGCCCAAGGCCATCGGACCAGCCTGCATGGTCAATGCAACCAGCAGGGGCATTGCGACTTGTGTCAGGCCTGAACCGACCAGAGAGACGGACTGACTTGACCAGTAGAGGACGAACTGGCGATCACGCCAGACCGACCGTATCTTCGAAGCAGCAGTGAATGTGGTCACCGTAATCAGATGGTCGGTCGTTGGCCGTCAGGTTCCCTGTTCCGGCCCTGGAGCACGTGCGGAACGAAATCGCTCAGATGGTCAGCCAGTTCGGCGGGCAGAGGGCCGCTGTCCAGCAGGAGCGCGGCGCCTGTGGCCGCCTCCGCGGTGCGGCCGCACTCGTGGAGCAACTTCAGCCGGTTGATCTGAAGAACCGGATCGGTCTCGCCCTGCTCGACGGCCGCATCCAGGTCAGCCAGTGCGTCTGTGAGCCGTCCCAACTCGTACAGGGCAGAGCTGCGTTCGGCACGCAGCAATGTCGAGGCGGGCATTTGGTCGATCGCCTCATCGAGTATCGTGAGCGCTGACAGCGCATCTCCAGTGGCGTTGGCAAGCCGGGCGCGAAGTGCGGTCACACGGTCATCAACGCCAATCACCGGTAGGTCATCCAGCACTCGTCGCACGTCATCGAAGCGGCCGACGGTAAGCAGCGTCTCAGCGTAGGTCAGCACAGTCTGCTGGTCTCCCGGATCAAGCCGCAGGGCAGACCGAAGATCGTCGATAGCGCCGGTGTGCTCCCCCTGCTCCAGCCGGAGCACCGCCCGGTTGTAGTAGGCCTCCGGGATGGCGATGCAGCGTTCGACCGCGAATGTCAGCTCCTGGAGAGCTTCCCGTCGTCTCCCCAGTCCGTGCAGCACAATAGCTCGGTCCACACGGTATTCCGTGACATACGGATCGTTTTCCACGACGTAGTCAAGGTCGACAAGCGCTTCGTCTGCCCTGCCCAAACGCTGTAGCAGCGTAGCGCGATTGGCTCGTACAACTACCCGATGTTGATGCTTGACGTCCGGGCCGAACAGCGAATCAAGGATCCGGAGATCCTCATTAAGCCAGGACAACGCCCCGTCAACATCACCTTTGCGCATCGACAGGTATGCGGCGGCGTTCGCCAGAAATGCTGAATGGTAGGTGCGTTCGCGATCGTGCTCAATACTCTTCGCTGCCCGAACGGCCTGTTCAAGCTTCTTGGACGCTTTGCCGAGGTCACGTTCAAGCACCTCTGCGAAACGAGCGCGTACCATTGCTTCGGTGTAGTACGCCGCTGCATGGAGCCGTGGATTGTTCCAGTGGTCCGATGCGCGTCGGTAAAAGGCTACCGCTTCTTCACTGCGCCCGGTGGCCACGAGGGCCGCCGAATATGCGCGCAGTGTCGCATGTACATGCGGATCGTATTTTTGCGGAAATCCTTGAATCTCGTACAGCTGCTCGCCGTATCGGGCTGCGGCTTGATAGTATCCGTGCTTCGCCGCGTCTATGAGTCGCTCCGACAGAAGTGGTACTGCACGTGCAGGACTAGTACCGTGCATGGAGTGATAGATGCGCGCGTCGGACCCATCGGCCATTCCCGAGAGCCTGTCTGCCTGTTCATCATGCCAGCGCTGGAGATCGTTCCCCATCAAACCCGGCGGTATCTGAATCATCTCACGCTGCAACGGGTCAGGATAGAGATCTTCCATGGCTGATTCACCCGGCGGAAGCACGGTGATGTCCATCCAGCTGTACGTACGGCTAGTCAGGACCCCCAGCAGTTGCCGATCAGTATCGTCTGCGAACTCTGTGTGGCAGATGGCCCATTTTAGATCGCGAAATGTTGGCTCGATTAACGCAATGAGTTGATGACAAATAAACCTGGTCTGCTCGGCGGCAAAATATCTCGTTCGAAATGCCTCGTCTGCAGTCAACGTCAATGGACGTGCCGCTCGGTCCGAGGAACGCCCATCAACGAATGACCGGATCATTTGAGCTTCGGTCCTCCGGGAAGGATCATATCGGTCCGCGAGTCGCAGGAGAGTTCGACCGAGGGTGAACGGGCCGTCAATGAGGGCGCTTGCGCATACTCGCAACTCGTGCAACATCCTAGTGCTATTTCACTCCTTGTTTGGTGGCGACGAGTTCAAGGAAACCCGACTACCCATCGCCACCGGCAAACCCATGGCAGCTGTGGCCGCGCTCAGCTAGTCGGGATACATTATGTACTTCAGTGACGTCACCGGACGCATTCGTGGACGGCTGATCGAAGTCTTGAGCACGTGTTCAACTCCTTCCGCTCCCCTGTCGGCTGGCATAAGACGAATATTGCCGCTAAGGCGCAACAGTCTATGTGAGGGTAGCGTCGAACCTCGTCCGAGGGGTATCAAAAAAATGCCATTCAAGATGTGTTCCTGGCCATTGTCGGCCGCAAGGGTCACCACGTGCGGATGCTGACCGATGCGCTGGCTCCGAGCTCGTGTCAGGCCAAGATTGTCACCCGCATCGCCGGCGCGCGCACCTACGATCTGCTGACCCGTCTGCAAGAGCTGAACAAGGACCCGCCGCAGGGCGACGTGCGACTGCTGCACACTCCCATCGCGCAGCGCCTGCTCAACGACTCGACTCTGATGGCGCGGCTGGCGTACACCGGTAAGCACGGGACACCGCGGCTGATCCCCGTCAACTTCCTCTGGAACGGCGACGAGGTCGTCATTGGCGCGTTCGCCGGCACCTATAAGATCCGCGACCTGCGCGCCCGCCGTGACGTGGCGATCAGCATCGACACCGCCGACGTTCCCCCACAGGCCCTCATGCTGCGTGGGAAGGTCACCCTCACCGAGGTGGCAGGCGTGCTTCCCGAGTACGCCACGATCCAGCGAGCGGTGATGGGCGAGGCCGGAAACGCCTACGTGACTGCGATCGACCAGCCGGGTCTCTGCATGGTCCGGATCGCACTGCGCCCGTCCTGGATCGGCGTCCTGGACTTCCAGTAGCGCTTTCCAGGGCGGACTCCCGAACCCGTCCTGGCCGCCTTCGGCGTCGACCGATAACAGTCCAGACCTCCAAGACCTCAGGCGCGACCGGGAAAGGACATCTGAGAATGGGCAAGATTGTGGTGACGGCGTTCGTCACCCTCGACGGCGTGATCCAGGCACCCGGCCTCCCGGACGAAGACCGCGACGGCGGGTTCGAGTCCGGCGGCTGAAGCCAGCGCTACGCCGACCCGGCGGTGGACAAGCGCACCACCAAATCGGTGCTGGACGCCGACGCGCTGCTGATCGGCAGGCGAACCTATGAGCTGTTCTCCAGTTACTGGCCCGGCGCCGATCCAGCGGACCGTCCAGCTCAACAGCCAGCCCAAGTACGTGGCTTCCCGTACCTTGCAGACCGTCGACTGGAACAACTCCACCCTGCTACGCGGAGACGCCACCAAGCAGGTCGCCCAACTGAAGCAGCGGCACGACCACATCAGCATCTGGGGCAGCAGCCAGCTGATCGCCACGCTGCTGCCCGCCGGGCTCATCGACGAATTCGTCCTGCTGACCTACCCCACCGTGATCGGTGGCGGCAAGCGGCTGTTCAGTGCCGGCGCACCGCTGGACCTGGAGCTGACCGACACCACCACGGCATGGACCGGAGAGGTCATCTCCACCCATCGACGGACCTGATCGACGCCCCTGGTGCCGCAAGAGGGATCACGTCGCAGCCGCCAGCCTCTGCCCGCCTGCGTGCACAGGGCTACGGTCAGCCGTGCAGACGCCTTCGGAATCAACTCCGGCCCGGCAGCCCGCCAAGTGCGACGCGCCGCGGCAGAGGATGGAAGATGCGCAAGATCATTGTGTCGGTGTGGACGACGCTCGACGGATTCGTCGCCGGTCCGCGAGACGAGATGGACTGGTTGCAGATCGACGAGCAGGTGCTCAGGTATGAGCGGGAGCTGGTGGAGGGCTCTAGTGCCCTGTTGCTGGGGGGATCACGCCGACTTCGCCGGCCATTGGCCGCGGGCCGCACAGGACCCTGACGAAGCGGAGGAGATTCGGAGGTACGCCCGACGGGTCGACATGATGGAGAAAATCGTCATCTCCGCCTCGGGGAACATCGCGGTGTGGCAGAACACCCGCAGACTCGGACGCGTTGACCCGGACGAGATCAGGGAGCTCAAGCGCGGCCACGGCGGGAACCTCGTGGTCTATGGCAGCCTCGGAGTAATCGGGTCCCTCGTTGAGCTCGGGCTCGTCGACGAGTTCCACCTGCTGGTGCATCCCGTGTTCCTGCGTGAGGGCGAGGCTCTGTTTCAGGGCGGCAGGCCACCGCAACGGCTGGAGTTGATCTCCGCCGAGCCGTTCACCTCCGGAGTCGTCCTAATGAAGTACCGGCCGGTCGGCCGCACCCCCGCCTCCTGAATCCCGGCGCGGCTGGCGCTACGGCATCGCCGGGCGCGCTCGGCCTGGGCGGCCATGCGCGTTGGCGGACCTACCAGACGGACATACAAGAAACTGATCTTGTCGATGATCGCGGCCATCGCCGGGAGTCAGCACATGCGTGGCCAGCAACGGTACGCAGGTCGCCATGCCGTCGAACCAGGTGCCGAGCGCCGTCGCCTCCAGGGCGACGTCGTCCCGAAGGATCTCCTGCAGGGCGGCCGCGTCCGCCTTCTCAAAGGCATCCATGTACCTGGCCAGCAGTGCGCGGGCTCGCGGGTCGGACGGCTCGATGACGTGATCCATGCTCGGCGCGGCCTCCTCCAGCGTGGCACGGGCCCGCTGGAGCAGGCTCTTGACCGCCGGGACGCTCGTGTCCAGCATCCGCGCGACCTCGGCGGCGGAGAATGCGAGCACCTCCCGGAGGATGAGAACGGCTCGCTGCCGCGCCGGCAGGTACTGCAGGCCGGCGATCAGCGCCAGCCGCAGGCTGTCCCGCGCCGTGACGATCGCGGCCGGATCCTGCGACTCCGGCTCCACGAGCGCGTCGGGCATCGGCTGGATCCAAGGGATGGCAGGGTCGGCGGACGGCGGCGGCGCGTACGGATCGTCGCCGGGGCCCATGAGACCCGACGGCAACACCTTGCGGCCGGCGTGATCCAAGGCGGTCAGGCACGCGTTGGTGGCGATGCGATAGAGCCAACTGCGTACGGACGATCTGCCCTCGAATCGCTCGAACGCCCGCCAGGCACGCAGATATGTCTCCTGCACCAGGTCCTCGGCCTCGTGCAGCGATCCCAGCATGCGATAGCAGTGGGTGAGCAACTCGCGCCGGTAGGAATCGGTACTGCTGACGAAGTCAAGGGTGAAGTCGCTTGACACTGTTCGTTTCCCCTGTGTGCAGGTTGAGGTGACCCGGTCTCCGGCCTGCCCTTGCGGGGCCGCGAGTGTGACGTCAGATGACCGCGGTTCCGGTCGTCGTAAGTCCGCTCAGCATCTGAGACCTCCTCCACCTGCTTGCATGATGCTACTGACTTCCTAAGCTACTAGCTTCATGCAAGCAAAACGGCGAATTCAAGAAGAATGCGCAGCAATGGCCGCGTAGCCGCGATCATCTTCACGGGCGCCTGTACCGCGCGAGATTTGCCCGTCCGCCCTTGGACAGTGGCCTGCGACCGTGTCCGCAACCTCAGCGGCACCGAGATGGACACCGGCTACCTCGTCGCCCAGCGCACCAACGGCGAGGTCTTCATCGTCCGCAGCGAGACCACGCTGGCCAGGGCCAACGTGCCCGGCTAGGTGCCCGGGCAGCGATCCAGGCTGCGCGTCGTCGCCAGAGGGACACGATCACCGTGTACGCGGGCGCCAACGCCGCTCCGCTGCTGACCGTGACCGACAAGGCCTACCAGGCCGGCGACATCGCCCTGATCACCCGGGGCGCGGCCGCCCGCTTCGACAACGTCAAAGTCGACCCGGAGATCAACCCGGCGGAAGGCCGTGCGGTCACCGCGACCAGTTCGTACGACGGCGACGGCTGGAGTCCCCAGGGCGCCGTCGACGGCGAGCGCGGCTCGGTCACGGGCAGGATGGGCTGGAGCAGCCATTCCGGCCTGACCACCGACCACACCGAGTCGATCACCGTGGACCTGGGCGCCACCAAGCCGATCAGCCGGGTGGACCTGTACCCGCGGGCCGACGCCGGCAACGTCGGGAGGGGCTTTCCCGTCGACTTCACCGTCCAGGTGTTCGGCCGACAAGTCCACCTGGACGACCGTGGCCACGCGTACGGGTTTCACCACACCCGGCGCGGGCGCGCAGACGTTCCCTCTCCCGACGACCGATGTACCTTACGTGAAGGTCGAGGGCACCAAGCTGGGCCGTGACCCGCACGGTCATTACCGCATGCAGTTCGCCGAGATCGAGGTGGCGGGCGGCAACCTCGCCGCAGGCCGGCCGGTCAGCACGAGCACCTCCTACGAAGGCGACGGATGGTCGCGGACCGCCCTCACCGATGGCCAGACACGCTCGGCGCCGGGCTAATCAATGGGCTGGAGCAGCAACGGCGCGTCCACCGCGAACGCCACGGTGGACCTCGCCGGGCCCACCCGCTTCAGCTCGGTGATCCTGCGGCCGCGTACGGACGGCGAGGCCCTAGGGGCCGGCTTCCCGGTCGACTTCGCCGTCCAGGTGTCGGCCGACAACACCACCTGGACCACGGTGGCGACCAAGACCGGCCAGGCGCGTCCCAGAATCTCCGGCGAAACGCTATCCTTCACTCCGGTCACCGCACGCTACGTGCGGATAGGAGCGACGAAGCTGTCCGCCGACCCGGTCGGCGACCTACGCCTGCAGCTCGCCGAGCTGGAAGTCCGCTGAAAGGAAGGCCGGCCGGGCCGGGCACCCTTGCGCGTCGCAGAAAGGATCAACCATGGGCCTCTTATCCCGAATGGCGGCGGCCCTCTGTCTGCTGCTGTCCTTTGTGTCCGTCACGCCCGCCGCCGCCGCGGAGCGGCCCGACCTGCGTTCCGCGTCCGCCGCCCAGAGCTTCCGTAACCCGCTGAACCCCGGCCCCGACCCCAGCCTGCTCTACCACGAGAGCTCCTACTACCTGGCCACCACAGGCGGGGACCGGATCAGTATCTGGAAGTCGCCCAGCCTGGCCACCCTGCTGGCCGCGCCAGAAAACGTGGTCTGGCAGGATAGCGACCCCTCACGCAACACCCAGATGTGGGCGCCGGCCTTCCGGCAGGTCGGTTCGCGCTGGTACCTCTACTACACGGCCTCCGATGGCGTCGACGCCAACCACCGGATGTACGTCCTGGAGTCGGCCGGGAACGACCCGATGGGCCCCTACAGCTTCAAGGCAAAGATCGCCGATTTCGGCGAGTACGCCATCGACGGCGAGCCGATCACCCACAACGGCCAGCAGTACTTCGTGTGGGCCGGACCGGGCCGCGGGATGGGAGGCCCGGCACAGCTCTACATCGCCCGGATGAGCAACCCCTGGACGGTGACGGGAGGGCGGACGGCGATCCCCGCCGACGGCGGCTGCAACGAGGTGCGGGAGGGTCCCACGCCGCTCTACCGCAACGGGAGGACCTTCCTGACCTACTCCGCCTGCGACACCGCCAAGCCCGACTACCAGCTGTGGGTCAAGAGCATCGCCGACGGCGCCGACCCGATGGTGGCCGCCAGTTGGGTGCAACATCCCGGGCCGGTGTTCTCACGCAACGACGCGGCCGGCGTGTGGGGGCCCGGGCATCACTCGTTCTTCCGCTCTCCCGACGGTACCGAGGACTGGATCGCCTACCACGGCAAGAACACCAGCGCCTACACCTACTCGTTCCGTACGACCCGAGCACAGAAGATCGGCTGGAACGCCGATGGCACCCCGGACTTCGGCCGGCCGCTGGCCGCCGGAACCACTCAGCCGCTGCCCGCGGGCGACCCGGGAGCACCCACCACAGTGATCAACGACTTCGACCTGGGCACCGGCCAGAACCAGGTCCAGTACGGTGGCACGTGGCAGTCGGGCTCGGGCTGCGGGAACCAGTGCTTCCAGGGCAACGACCATTGGAGCGGGCAGGCGGGAGCGACCGCGACGATCCGCTTCACCGGAACACAGGTCGCCCTGCTCAGCGTGCGCGACTGGGGCAACGGCATCGCCGCGATCTCCATCGACGGCGGCCCGGAGCAGCACCTGGACTACTACAGCGGCATCCGGGTCGGCGAGGAGCTCAACTACTTGAGCCCCGTCCTGCCGGCGGGGCCGCACACGCTGCGCATCCGGGTGACCGGTAGCCGCAACCCCGCCTCCGGCAGCACCGTGATCAGCCTCGACCGGATCGAGGTGTACGGCGGATGACAACGGCCGGTGGGCTCCAGGGAAGTGGCCGAAACGGCACGCTGAATGGCGGGAACAAGACTTGGGGTTGCTCGCGCAATTTGTGATCATACAAGAGTTGTGTGACGCTGGCCGGGCGGGGCACGACGGATCGGCTCCTCCAGTCGAACCGCCGCCCGGCTGGCGAATTCACATCCGCGGTCCGCCACAGGCCGGCCCCGCACACCGGCTCGGTGACAGCTGCCGCCTGCGGAGAACGAACGTACAGGCCTCGTGATCGTCGTCACCCGTCACGCGAGGAGGCCAGGTGACACACAGCAGAGGAACCGGGCAGCAGGCCGGACTGGTGATTTCCTGCACGGCAGGAGCTCTCGTCCTCGTGGCGAGCGCCGTGGCCGCCCTGGTATTCGTGGCCACGGGGGGAACGCCGGGCGCTTCCCAGGAGAGGATCCGGCTCGCCGGCGCGGTCGCTCCCGCGTCATCCCCCGCCCCTTCCCCCGCTCCTGTGTTGTCGACAACTCCCGGGACGCTTCCACTCGTGACCTCGCCTCCAGCATCCCCTCCGGCGAGGACGAGTGCGCCGGTCGCACAACCCAGCCCGACGTGGACGGGCAAGCCGGGGGCGAAGGTCTTCTACGGCACCTTCAGCAAGGACGAGTGTGTGAAGCGAGGAGAAGAGGGGGCCGCGGGCCAGAAATGGTCCGCCTCCTTCTGTGAGGAGTTCCCCAAGCATGACGGGCCCCTGAAGCCCGGTGATGTCATCGAAGACCTCCTCGAATTCGAAGATTCCAGCCCCGGCCAGGGCCCGCGCGACCACGCGCTGTGGGTGGTGGACTGGATGTGCATGATCAGGATGGAGAAAGACTGCAGCTAGCGAGGCCGAGTAGTAGCGGGTGTCACCGCACCGCGGCGATGGCCTGCCCCGCCACGATGTCGAGCGCGGCCTGGGCGGTGGCGTCGCCGATGGGCTTGCTGTCGCGCATCCTGCGCCCGGGCACGTCGGCGCCGCTGAAGCCGATCGTGATCACCACGTTGCCCTTGCGCAGGACGGCCTTGCCCTCGCCGCGCTTGGCCTCACCGACTTCGTAGACGAAGTACACGTAGTAGCCCTCGTCGAAGTGCTCGCCCGTCTTGGCGGTGCCGATCTGCTGGATCGTGCCCTTCACCGAGGGCGCGCCGCCGAAGACGCTGGGCTGCCGGTAGTCGCTTCTCCGCTTGGTCGCGAAGCTCTCCTTGGCATCCTTCACCGAAGCGGTGAACTCCTTGAAGCCGGCATCGTAGGTGATGGTGAGATCCCGGAACTTGAACGGAGGGGCGTCGCCGGGGTCGTTGCTCCACTTGCAGGCCGGGTCGAGCCGGTCCTTGATTCCCTGCCGCACCCCGAGCCGCGACCGGATCGACGCGGTCAGCACCCGGCAGGGGTTGGTGGGCGCCTTGAGCAGGACGCTCTCTTTGGCAGGCGGCGCGGAGGTGGGCGTGGTCTTCGGCCGCGAGGGGCCGGTCGTGGGAGTGGCTGGGGAAGGCGCGGCCGCTGGTGCGAGCCCACAGGCCGTGGCCACCGCGATCAGGACCATCACCCCTGGCAGGCTACGTAGCCTCGGCACCGTCCACCTCCATGAGAAGACCTTCCGACCGTCCGCGACGGTCGTGACCTGTACGGGGACCATCGAGTCTGGCAGGTCCTTCCATGCGCGCAGGGAGTGATTCCAGCCGAATTCCGCCCTCTTCATGCCAACGACCGTCCGTAGACACGGCAGTGCGGGCGCCCGTCTCGCCGACCTTGATCGACTGCGAGTCGATGATGGCCGTCACCGGAGACCGGCATCGCCCCATCCGCAACCTGACCTGTTCGCGCATCTGATCCTGGATCGCGGTCGTCACTCCGGCGCGTGCCCAGCGTGAGAAGAATCCGTAAGCCGTGCGCCACGGTGGACAGTCGGCAGGATGTGCGCGCCAAGCGACCGTGCCCTTGAGGCCCACGATGCTGTGGCCTTGGCCGACCGATGCGAGCAGATGCCGCTGGTCCTACCAGCCGAGCACGTCACATTCGAAAAAACCCGCTCCCGTCGCGGGTTGACCAACTTGATCTTGGCGACAGGCTTGCCGGTTGCCGTCTCCCATCCGCATGCCACGCGCTTTGATGGCCCGCATGCGGTGACGAAGCGGCGACCCGTGCCTGCTGTCCGGAGACCAGGTGGGCCAGGCGGCGTTCAGATAGGAGCTCGTCGACTCGGGATCAACAGAAGCGGGCAGCTCGACGTCTGTTGTGTGACCAGTCTTGCGGTCTGAAACCGCATCTTGGCGGAAGATCCCAGCGGAACGATGTATGCGTAGCGTGCCACCGCTCATCGGCGGATACGGTCACGGGCGCCCGACGTATATCTTGACGAACGTGCGCTTGGCCGGGCTCGAACTCCATCGGCGGGAAAGATCGTACCTGGAGCCTGACTTGACGCAACAGTGGGAAGCGAGCTGAACCGGCCGACCCACCATTTTCGCCACGATCTCGGCCCTGTCTCCCGCAGCCTGCCGACCGGCGGCGCACCGAGTACCGCAGTCAGCGCCAACGCAATCCCTGCATCCGCGATCCTTGCGACTCCCGCCCAGCTCCGGCTGGATGATATCTGTTCCCGGCCTCATCGCAGCTTCATCACCGCTTCAGGGTGCGGCTGGTCCTCCGGCAACGCCCTTCCCGGGAGTTGACCCAGACTGGGCACGCCAGGACCTCCCGGCGTGCCCAGCTCATCTCAGCCGGCCTGCCTGAACTGGTAGAGCAGAGAACCGTTGAGCTTCCAGCTGGGCTCCTTGACCAGGATGCTGTCCTTGTGCGCCTCGACGGCCAGCCGCCACCTGCCGTCGCTGGACAGGCGGAACACCCTGACGTCGCCGCCCGCGTCGGTGGAGCCGGGCGCGTAGCCGAGCACTCCATCATAGCGGAAGTTGCCCGAGTCGACCAGGTTGTCGCGCTCGGTGGTCGACGCCGTCACGATGTAGGACGCCTTCTTCGACCAGCGCAACCGGAACAGCGGCTTGCCACCGGTGAACGGGACGCGGGACACGTAGTACAGCGGCGTCTGCGTGATCGTCCAGCCGTGCCTGGTGATGGCGTTGTCCTTCTCCGACTCGCTGGCCGTGTAGAAGTAGCCGCCATCCTTGGTCAGCAGCTCGTACATCTTCACCCGCTGCGCGACAACCGCGGTTCCTGACTCCCCTGTGGCGGCGCCGTCGGCGGTGGCCTGCGCGGTGGTGACACCGAGGGACAGTGAGACCCCCAGCGCCACCGCTAAGCCCAGGCCGACAGGACGGAGCAGGTGGCCGAACGCTATGGCCATGTATGTGTTCCCTTCGAATAGCCTTACGCGGACTCTCGCCGGTGCCGCACCACCAGCTCACGACAGCGGCCTCATGATCACAGGGCCGCAGGTCGGCAACACACTACGGCGCGGGCGCAGGAGGTAAACCTCTGCTGCGAACCATGGCCGGATCGCGGTCCTCATTGGCACGTTGAGCACTCTCGTGCGGTCAGAGACCATGTCCCGTGCGGTGCCGGCGCGGTCTCAGTCTCCGCAGGAGGTTCCCTTGGGCAGGTTGAGCCGGTCGTGGATGAGTCCGAGGTACAGGCATCCGTCCTTGGCGTTGGGCTCGATGATGCCTCCCTCGTGCCACTCGTTCCAGGCGTAGATGCTCACGAAGTTGTCCACAGCGGAGATGTGGCCGGAGTCGGCGATGTCGGCGCGGATATGGCTCAGGCCCTGGGCGAACAGCTCGGGGGTCTGGTCCTCGTAGTAGCGGATCTTGGTCCGATCCGGGATGAGGTGCGGGAAGCGAGGGCGTTCGTCGAAGCCGGAGGCCGCGCACCGCATAAATTGCGGGGTGTGGCGTCGAAGTAGGCGGGCATCCCGGCGACGTAGTCGCTGTAGCGCTTGACGTGGTCGATGCGCACGCCGCAGTAGGCGCCGTCGGCCCCCCACCGGGCGGGCGTGGTCGGGTCGAGCATGGCTTCCCAGTAGCCGAGTACGAGCACGTCCTCGTTCAGGGTGGCCTTGGCCTCCTGGCGGACGGCGTCGACGAAGGCTCTGGTGTCGGTGTCGGTGTCGGTGTCGCTGCCGTCGCCGAGTCCCCGCCGGTCGCACAGGTGCAGGATCGGTCGCCCGTTGTTGGCGCGCAGGTAATTAGGCTGGTTCAAGAAGGTGTCGGCGAGCCGTTTGGCGACAGTGGGAGTAGTCACTCCTGGGGATCTGCAGGCCGCCCCACGGATGGGCGCACACGGTGAGCGCGAAGTCGATGGCGGTACGGCCTGGGCGAAGGCGGCCAGTGATGCCTCGAACCGCTCGGGGGAGCGCTGGTGCGCGGTGTCCCAGTACCAGTAGAACTGGAAGAAGTCGAGTCCCGCTCCGGTGGCCTGCTCGATGTGCTTTTCCACGGTCTCCGGCCGGTAGTCGTCGTAGAACCCGATCTCCGGCCTCAGATGGGAGAAGTCGCCCTCCCACCCCTGGGTGTTCTGCGGTACGGCCGGGTCGGCGCCGAGAAGTCGCGGACGCCGCCCCACCAGTCGCCGTCGCGTCCGAAGGCCTGCTTCGTGGCGTTGATGACGTCGGTGGACTTTCGGATTGAACGTGCCGAAATAGATGGCTCCAGCGCGAATCCATTCCGGATGTCCCCAGCCGAGCGACCTGTCGACGCGGTACCCGGCGGCGAGCAACTCCTGGCTGCGGCTCTCGAAGGGCCACGCGCCATTCGCCTCTCTTGCTGAAGCGCATCAACCGTTGCGTGCCGGCAGTGCGCTGCTGTGCCAGGTGACCGGCGATGCCCTCGTACACGAACCGTCCGCCGGCCACGAGGCCGTCCCGCTCCCAGGCCGACGCGGTGAGGAGATAGGAGGATCCGGTGCGCAGCCGGTAGACCGGCTGGGAGCCGGTGAACGCGGTCGTTCGCCCATAGCTGGCCTGCCCGCGCTCGTGGGTGAACTTGTGCAGGCTCACCGCGGTCGCCGCCTCGGCGGCGGACAACGTGTACACCCGCCCGATCCCGCCCGGTGCCAGCAGCTCGATCATCGGGACTGGGTCGGTGACCTTGGCCACCGACGAGGCGGCCTCCGCGTTCATGCTCGGCGTGGGGGGAGCCGCCACTAGCACTGCGGCAGCGATCGCCGATACGGCTCCAGCCCTCCAGACACTTCTCACAGGAATCCGCTCGCTCGACGTGTTGTGGTTGGAGAGGTTAGCCGGACGCACGAGGCGGTGGAGGTGACGATGAGTGCCCCTCATTGGAGGGTTGAAGTCGAGTCTGCCGGGCGAAACAGGAGATCCGCCGCCGGTCCCGGTTCGCCATCGACATGGATCGGGGCTTCCGAGGGGGGAAGGATGGCAGGAGAGATGCTCAGGTGGGCAGCAATGTTCCTGGTGGAGCGCGGGGTGAGGGCCACGCTCACCCGGCCCGGGACAGTGTTCGCCGACCAGGCGGGAACGACGGTGGCCGGCCGGGCCCACGCACCCCGGCGACGTCTCGCATCAGGTCCAGCGAGAGCCGGAATCCGGTGTGCTCACGGTCTGACGGCCCGGGTCAGGGCGTGCGCCAGCCGCCGCTTCCAGACGTGCGCCTCCCCCTGGACGCGGATACTCGGCCTGGAACTCCTCCCAGTTCACCTCCCAGCCCCGGATCGTATCCAGGTCGAACTCCGCTGCCTCCTGCTCGCCCAGCGCCTCTCGCAGAACCCACCGGAGCAGGTCACCGGGCAGGGTGACCCGCTCGGCCAGCAGGACGGCGTCGTAGAGGTCCTTGCCCTGAGCCCAGAGGTCGGAGGCCAGCCAGAGGCTCTTCCAGGCCAGCGACAGCTCGGGGGTGGCGGCCTGGACGGCGGTGGGCTCGCCGCCGCCCGCTCGCGGGATCAGCGCCGTGACAGGCGGGACCGGCAGCGGCTCGTTGAAGACGAAGTCGAGTTGCACCGTCCCGGAAGGCAGGCCTTCGGCATGTCAGGTGAAGACCAGCCGCTGCCCGGGGGTGCGGTCGTAGGTCCAGATGTCATCGACGCGGATGCCGGTGGCGTCGACGGTCACCGTGCTGGAGGCGTCCGGATCGTTCGCGACGGCGCCGATGAGCCCCTTGAACACCTTCGCCGTGAACGAACTCTCCAGCTCGATGTCATGCGGTACCACCACCCAGTCGAGATCGCCCGGATCCCGGGCCGGCTCTCCGATCCACGCCTCCAGCAGGAGGCTGCCGCGCAGTACGAGGTTCTGCGACCAGGGTGAGCGCGACGATGCCGACCAGATGGTCGATCGCCTCCCGTCGAGCCCGCCGCCGACGCCGTCCGGTCTCCTCGTCCTCGAAGATCGGGTCGCCGGCCCGGAAGGCGTAGGTGAATTGCTTCAGCGCAGGGTCGAAGATCCGTGGCTGGCGTACGCCCTCCCCGCGCGTGAGAGGCAGATACGTCACCGGCACGTCAGGTGATTCCTGCGCCGGCATGTCATATCGGTGGGACACGGGGCGCTGCTGATGCTTCTTCTGCTGCCGTCGCGACGTCATCGTTCCTCGATCCAGCCGTTGTCGAGGCCGGGGTTGTCGTCGTGCACCACGAACTCCTGCTCGGCCTCGAGCACCGCGAGGCCGGCCGACTTCAGCTCCGCCAGCAGCTCCTCGAACCGCCGTCTGGCCTCGGGCAGGCCGACGTTCCTGCAGCGCTGCGTGACGAACCGCTCATGGGAGCCGTCGCCGTGGATCCGCCTGGCGTTCCGCGACACGTGTGCCGAATGGCGTCCGGTGATCGTGGCCAGGGCGCCTGGTTCGTCGCGGACCGCCACCTTGGCGTGGTGCTCGAAGTAGCACTCGCTCAGCGCGGTGGCCTCCCGCGTGCTCTGCGGCACGTCCTCGTTCCACGGCGCGGCCTCGGTCTTGACCCTGACGACGGCGAATCCCTCCGCACGCAGCCGGGCCGCGCTCCTCGCGGCGGCGGCCCGCTGGCCGGTCAGGGTGCCGCGGCCGGTGAAGGTGAGCATGGGCTGGGAGGGGACCTCGCCGCGGGCAAGCACGATGTGCGTGAGCTTCCCGCCGTTACCGGCCGCCCACGAGGCCAGACGCTCGATCGCGGTGCCGGCCGCGACGGTCACATGGATGTCGAAGACACCCGCGAACTCCAGGCCTGACGGCGATCGTTCCCCATGACCACCTATTGTTCCACCGGATAGTACCCTTTTGCGCCGATTTTCTCTGTCGTAACTCTGGCAGCATTCAGGTGATTTATGGCTTGATTTCACTTGACGACGGCGGCCTTTGGCAGGCGCTCATCGGCGCGGAAGCCGGTGAGGATCATGGTGTCGTCGAGTATGGCGAATCGGCGGTGAGTGTATCCAGTGGCGGGCTCGCCAACGATCTCGTTCGGCCATCGTCATGCGGGGCCAACGACCGGTCCACGGAGAATCCTTGAACAGGCTCGCCGGGGGAATCCCGAGGCCGTGGCGTGCGACGGTCCGCTCGGCCGTGGCGAGGTACTCCAGCGTCACTTCATCGTCGATCACGGTATACAGGCTGTGATGGACCATCTCCGTGGCGGCCTCCAGGAGTTGTTCGAGCTCTTCAGGATCGATTTCCTTCGATGAGTTGCAGCACGAGGATCGCCTGCATGAGGGCGGTCCCTCGATGCGGGCGGCGGCGCGGGCTAGTCAGTACCTTCCAGGACTGCAAGGTCGTGGCGGCGCGCTCACCGATGGCGTGGAGCCGGGCATGCGCCGCGCGGTGTCCTTCGGGAACGTCCCACAGCCAGCCGCACATCCCCGTCGAGCCCACCCGCGAACTCGTCGGCGGCGAGCAGCATGCCGGGACGCGGGACCGGTGCCGGACGGGTGACCGGGTCGAACAGCCGCGCCACGCTGACGTTGTCGAAGTCGGCTTCGGTGACGAGCCCGGGACGTACCCGACGGCGGATAGGGGAGCGGCGGTCGCGAGTGGCCTGCCGATGGCGGAGGTTGTCGCCGCGATCAATGGCGGGGATCGCGTGGGCGTTCACCGACCGTGCAGTGATAACAGAGCTCAACTCGCCCGTCATGGTCATACCACTCGTGGTCGCCGCAATCGCGACGTCCCTTGGCGGCGACTCCGCGATCGACGAGGAACCACGGCAACCGCCTGCGGAGCCGGGTCCTCCAGCGGTACCGGCCCTGGTGTGTGAGCATGTGACCTCCTTCCCTGGCGAATGGTAGGCCTCGTACCGCCGGTCCTGCGAAGGGTTATCGACCTGGCCGATCCGGGAAAGGGTCCAAGCCGGCAGGGGAGGGCGGACGTGCAACCCACAGGAGTCCGGCTCGGCCGGCTTCCGGGGCACCACCGCCGACAGATCCACCATTCCCGTGCCCGACGGCTTCGTCACCGGCGTGCGCATCCGTTCCAGTGGCGCGGGTCACCGGCTCCCGCGGGACGGTGCGTCGCGTGGCACTCCCGTTCGGCATACTCAGGCGGATGGCACACCACTGCAGGTGCATCATCTGTGAGCCCGTCAGCAGCCCCATGAACCCGTTCCAGAACGCCATGATCGGATCCATCGGCGAATACGGCCGGGGCATCAGCAACGTCTTCGACGACGACATCGGGCCGGGGCTGGGCCTGCACCATCGGGCTCTGGCACACCTTCGGCTCGCCGGAGGTCGCCATCTTCGGGCTGGACACCGACCTGCGCCACTCTTGCCTCACCTTCTTGGCGGACGGCATCGCAGCCGGATCCCCGATCGCCGCGGAACAGGAACGGACCGAGATCCTCGAGGACGTACCGGTCCTGCTCAAGAGCATGCACCCCAGCTGGTACGAGTCCCTGTTCGGCGAAAGGGGTTCGCTGTTCAGCTTCTACCAGCGCACCCCGCGCTTCCCCATCCTGCAACTCGTCTGGCCGGACGCGAAGGGCCTGTTCGCCTAGAGCCGGACAGCGATCCACTGCTGCCGGAACTGCAGCCGTCCCTCTGGGTTCCCTGGGACCGGCATCCGCCTGAGACGTGGACGCAGTGACTTCCTCAGGGAGCCCGGCTTCAAGGCGCTCCTCCACCGCGGCCGGTGGGTGGCGCCGGACATGAGCCGAACCGGGGCCAGCCGTCGCCCTCATGGCTGCTGGAGGCGGTGACCGGCCGTCCCGCGGCCAGGTTCCCGCCGTGTGCGCTGACCTCCGCGAACTGCATGCGGTAGGTGGCCGCGGTGAGGGATGTCAATCCCCTGAAAGCGTGGAGACGGTTCTATGCCACAGCGGTCCCCAGCAGGGCCGATGAGGCGTGTCTCTTCTCGATCATCAGACGTTCGAATGTGATGGGCGGCAGGCCGTCGTTGGCGCTGTGCCGCCGGGTGGTGTTGTAGAAGTCGGCGATCCAGGTGGCGATCTTCAGGCGGGCCTCGGCCCGAGTGCGGAACCGGTGGCGGTGCACGTACTCGACCTTGAGGGTGCTGTTGAACGCCTCGGCCGCGGCGTTGTCGAGCGCGCAGCCCACCCGCCCCATGGACTGGACCACGCCCAGGCGCCGGCACAGCTCCTGGTAGCGGGCAGCCGTGTATTCCGACCCGCGATCCGAATGAAAGATCACTCCGTCTACGTCGCCGCCGCGGGTGGCCACCGCCATCTGTAGTGAGGCGCAGGTCAGCGCGGCGTCGTGGTGCCCGGACATGGCGTAGCCGAGCAGTCGGCGGGAGAACAGGTCCTCGACCGTGGCCAGATACAGCTTGCCCTCGCCGGTGTCGATCTGCGTCACATCGCCGCACCACAGCACGTCCGGTGCGACTGAGTTGAACGTGCGGCGGACCAGGTCCGGGGCGGCCGGCCGCTTGCCTTGGCGGGTCAGCGAGCGCGGTTTGCGCCGCTTGCGGGCGACCAGGCCGAGCTCGGCCATTCTGGCGGCGACCGTGTTCTCCGAGATCCGCCAGCCCGCCGCATGCAGATCACGGGTGATGCGCGGCGAGCCGTAGGTGCCGCCGGAGGCCTCGAACGCGCGGGTGATCTCCGCATCCAGGTCGGCCCGCCGGCGCTGCCGGGCGGTCGGCGCATCGTCGCCGATGCGGTTCTTCCACTTGTAGTACCAGGACTGCGAGACGCCCAGCGCCCGGCAGGAGACGGTGTGGTCGATGTCGTGCTCGGTCTTCTGGGAGCTGATGAAGGCCGCCACGCTTATCGGCCCATCGCCTCTTTGACCCACAAGACCACGGAACGCTTGAGCACGTCACGCTCGTCTTCCAGTTCGGCGCGTTCTTTCTCCCAGGCCGCCTTCTCCTGGGCGTGCTGCTTGACCAGCGCGGCCTTCTCCCGCCGCAGCCGGGCCAGCTCCTCCTGCTCCGACTCCTCCAGCGTTCCGCTCCCGTTGCCGTTGTACTGCTCGTCCAGCCGGTCCATCTGCACCCAGTTGTGCAGCGTGTACGGGCTGATTCCCAGATCCCGCGCCACCTGCGCGATGGGTTTGCCGGTCTCCTTCACGATACGCACCGCGCCCGCCCGGAACTCCGGATCAAAGCGCCGCCGCGTGACTGCTGCCACGACCAAACCTCTCCCGGTTCGGTCTCCACGCTACGAGGGGAAGGCCAGGACTCCCTACGGTGTCTGGTGCCCTCGATTCTGATGTACCTCGCCTCGATGGACGGGGACGCGAAGGACTGCGGCGTGGCTCCGGGAAGGGCGAAGCCGGTCCTCGTCACTCGCGTGGCCCAGGTCCCGCCGCTGGTCGACGTCTGGATTGACGTTCCTCGGGAAGCCGCGGCCGGCGTTGACCCTTCCCCGTCGCGCCGCCTGTGACCACGGCGATGTGGCCTGCCTGGTAGCGGTGTCGATGATGTGGATCAGCGCCTGCGCTTTGCACGAGCGCATCACCGGCGTAGTGCTGCGGGCAGGCCAGATGCCCTTGATGGCGAACCTTACCTGCAACCCTTGGGTTGCGCCTGGGCTGATCGACGTGCAACCATTAGGTTGCGTCCCAGGGTGGAAAGGTGAGGTTCCGATGAGTGAAGACCGGATCGAACGCGACACCCTGATACAGGCATCCCTGGAGCGGGTGTGGTCTCTGGTGGCCGTACCTGGGTTCTGGGTGGCCGATGCGGCGAGCGTGGCGGGCTTAGTGGCCAGAGAAGGCCTGTCACTGGTGGCGAAGAATCCCAACGTGGGTGAGGTCTCGGTACGGGTGGAGAAGGTCCAGCCGCCGACCTATGTGGCCTATCGCTGGGCCAGCGCGTTCCCCGGAGAGGAGTTGCGAGCGGACAACAGCACCCTGGTGGAATTCATACTGAGTACGGAGGGCGACAAGACACGTCTGCGCGTCATCGAGAGCGGGTTCGCCGCCCTGAGCCTGTCCGAGGATCAGCGCGCTCAGACGGTGCGGTTCAACGCCGATGGCTGGCCCCAGGTGTTCGCCGTGGTCAAGGACCGCGCCGAACAAGCCGGGTGACCACAGAAGAAGTTCGCGGCCCCGTCGAAGGGATCGACAGCGTCCTGGCCGCGCTGGCAGACCCGACGCGACGTCGCCTGCTCGCCCTGCTCGCCGCGGACGGCGAGGCGACCGCGACCACGCTGGCCGAACGGCTGCCGGTCTCACGGCAGGCGGTGGTCAAGCACCTCACCGTCCTGGACGCCGCCGGACTGGTTTCCGGCGCCCGGGTGGGACGAGAGGTACGGTACGCGGTGCGGCCCGCAGCGCTTGACACGACGGCGCGGTGGATGTTCGCGCTCGCGGCAGAGTGGGATCTGCGGCTGGCGATGATCAAGCGTCTCGCCGAGGCAGCCGAACGGGAAGAGGGCTGAGCCCACCAAGTACGACAGGTACAACCCTGCCGGGACAAGGCGAACGGACCCCATAGGCAGGCCTGAAACAGAGCATTCGTGGCACACCCCTGACCACGGGGTGTGCTGAGCGTGCCAGGAAACCAACCGAAGCTGCGATGTGCCGCCGGGCAAGCCCCGCCTGCCGCCGCATGCGTCACGGCCGACCGCGATTGGCGGCCGATGCGAAACAGATCCGCGACAACGCCCAGAGACCGCGTCTCCGATCGACCGGCCCCGGCTGATGGCGTGCTGTCCTCACCCCATGTCCCAGGCTCTTGAGGGGAATCTTTTCTTGTCTACTGTTACGGCTTCGCCGCCCCGTTTCACCGGACGGCAGCGGCTGATCCTGCTGGTGCTGTTCGGTGCCGGGTTCATGTTGTCGGCTGATTTCTCCATCCTGAATGTCGCGCTGCCGGAGGTGGGTGAGGGGGTCGGGCTAGAGGCATCGGCGTTGCCCTGGATCGCTTCCGCCTACGCGCTGCCCGCGGCGGGCTGCACGCTGCTGTTCGGGCGGTTGGCCGACCTGTTCGGCCGGCGCCGGCTCTTCCTGGCGGGCATGGTCGTGCTGGCGGTGGCTTCGCTGCTGGGTGGTTTCGCGACCACGCCCGAGACGCTGCTGGCCGCCCGCGCGCTTCAGGGGTTGTCCACCGCCCTGTCGGTGCCGGCCTCGCTGTCGCTGCTCACCACCACCTTCCAGGAGGGAGCCACACGCGATCGGGTGCTGGGCCTGAACGGGGCGCTGATGTCCGGTGGCTTCACCGTCGGCGCGCTCCTCGGCGGCACGCTGGTCAGCCTGCTGAGCTGGCGTACGGCGTTCTTCATCAACGTGCCCGTGGCGGTGATCATCCTGGTGCTCACACCGCTGCTGATCAGCGAGAGCAAGGTGCCCGACCGGGTCAAGCTGGACGTGCCTGGCGCGATCACGGTGACCGGAGGCCTGCTGGCGGCCGTCTATGCCATCATCGAGCGCAGTGTCCTCGCCGGGGTCATCGGTGTGGTGCTGCTGGCCGTGTTCTGGCGGATCGAACTACGCGCGGTGGCCCCCCTGGCCCCACTGCGCATCCTCAAGCGGCCGAGCGTCACGTGGGGGAACTACGCCGGTCTGGTGATCTTCACCATGGAAACAGCGATGATCTTTTTGATGACGCTGTATCTGCAGAACGTCCTCGGCTTCGACCCGCTCCTCACCGGGCTGATCTTCGGTATCCCGGGGCTGGCCGCGGTGCTGGCGGGCCCGGTCGCGGGACGGCTCATCGGCCGCTACGGCTACCGAGTCGTACTGCCCGCGGGCCTGGCCGTCCAAGGCCTGGCGACGATTCCGCTGATCTTCGTCGATGCCGACCGGATCAGTCTGGCCCTGCTGCTCCCCGCCCTGTTCATCGGCTTCTTCGGGCACGTCACCTCCATCGTGGCCTACACCGTCACCGGCACGTCCGGCCTGCCCAACGAGGAACAGGGCCTGGCCACCGGCCTGACCACCATGACTCAGAACGTCGCCCTCACCATCGGCATCCCCATCCTGAGTGCCATCGCCGCCACCCAGAGCACCGAGCTGATCGGCATCCACCTCGCCCTGACCATCAACGTGATCTTCACGCTCGTCAGCGTGATCCTCATCTGGGCAGGCCTCCGGCCACGCCCCGGTCGGCGCACCACCGCACCGGCATCGCTGGCTATGGACGACGCCTAAGACCTCCTTCTCGGCGGAAATCCGGCCGCGTTCGCGGGTCATCCGCCGGTATCGCTCCTCGCAACCCACTCGCACCGCGGCAGCACAAGGAGAACATTCATGGATCTGCACCTGGCAGGCAAGACGGCCGTCGTCACCGGCGGCAGCAAGGGCATCGGCCTTGCCGTTGTCCATACCCTGCTCGCCGAGGGGATGCGCGTGGTCACCGGCTCACGCACCATCACCGCGGAGCTGAAGGAGTCCGAGGCGGTGCCCATGACCGTCGATCTCACCACAGCCCACGGGCCGGCCGAGCTCATCGACCGGGCCGTCGGCGTGCTCGGTAGCATCGACCTGCTCGTCAACAACGTGGGGGTGGGCGATACCGACGACTTCGCCAAGGGCGTCCGGTTCAATCTGCTCGAGCTACCGGACGACGCCTGGGAGCACACCTTCGACCTGCACTTCTACAGTGCGCTGCGGGCCAGCAGGGCCGCGCTGCCGTACCTGATCGAGCGCAAGGGCACGATCGTCAACGTCTCCTCGGCCGGCGCGCGGGCCGCCGCCGGTCCCGCCGACTACAACGTCTCCAAGGCCGCGCTCGGCGCCCTGACCAAGGTCATCGCCGAGCAGTTCGGCGGGCAAGGTGTGCGCGCCGTCACCGTGTCACCGGGGCCTGTTGGCACCGGGGTGTGGACCGACCCGGACGGCTTCGTCGGGCGCCTGGCGAAGGAGCAGGGCGTCCCCCAGGAAGTCTTCATGGAGCAGCTGATCAGCGCGAGCGGCGTCACCACCGGTCGCCTCGCCACACCGGAGGAAGTGGCGCGGCTCATCGCCTTCCTGGCCTCGCCCGTCAACATCACCGGCAGCGAGCACCTCATCGACGGCGGCATGATCAAGCACGTGTGACCAAGAGCCTCTGATGGGACGGCGCGAGCGTCAATGACGCGCCAGTGACCTGATCTGCTGACGTACCGAAGCTCCTGGTGGACGGGTTGATCATCACACTCCACACCGTCGTGACCAGAGGCTTCCGGTGCCGGCTTTCGTTCTGCCGCCGACGTCTCGCCTCCCGGACGGGATCGGGGTAGAACGAGCCCGATAGAGACCAGCGCGGATCCAGATGACGGCGGCCCGCGGTCGTCCAGCGGTCCATCACCGCAGCGTACCGCTCGGGAGCTGGCGCGCGGCGATCGGATGGTGTGGGCCGCCAAGGCCCACCACCCACCAGCCCGCCTCTTGGCCCTTCAGGTGATCAGGAATCTCCTGATCGAGCGAATCGTGATCTGCGGCCGTGCTCGGACCGGCTGCTGACAGCAACATGCTTCCAGTCACTGCGGAGGTGGAGGGCGGCTGGCCGCCTCGAGTCCGCACTGCAGGCGGCGAGCGGTCAGTAAGGGCGGATGTAGTCCACGTCGAAGGAGCCTGCCGCGGCGGAGGGGTCGAGACGCAGGCGTCGCACCTTCCCGGCCCAGTGACTGTTCTGTCCCATGTCGATCGTGTAGATGGTGTACCCCTCCTCGCCCGCTCTCGTCCGCCAGGCGACCTTCTTCGCCTCGTTCCAGGAGGTGTCCAGATCGGTGATGAAGTAGAAGGCTCCCAGCGTCGACGCGGTGCGGTTACGGGCGCGGATCTCGATGCGGCGGACGGTGCGGGTGTCCAGGCCGAGGAGGTCCGGCGAGTGCATGTACGGGTCCTGGCCGGCCGACAGCAGCCCAAGCGAGTCGCCGACGATCTCGCCCGAGAGCTGGTGGGTCAGAGCCCAGCCATCGGTTGAGCCCCGGCTCGTGGCGCTGTTGAACTCCCAGCCTCGCGCGTGGGCCGGGTAGCCGATCGTGGGGACCCAGCTGGCGGGCCCGGGGGCGATGCCGCTGCCGCTGGACACCTCGAAGCGGATGACGTCACCTGGGGCGACCGGTAGCCGGTGAATGTCGGCGGCCGTTCCTTGGCGATTGCTGGGGGAGATCTGCGCGGGCCCCCACACTGTCGTGCCGTTGAGGGTGATGCGGGCGGTCGCATCCCCGCCGCCGGCGGCTGACATGAGAATCCTGCTGCGCAGCGTGACCGTGCCGGCTTCGGGAGCCGTCCAGGCGCGCGCTGTCCGGCAGTCGCCGCAGGCCGCCGGTTGCTGTTCGAACCTCCCTATCTGTGGCGCCGAGGCATTCGAGGGGTGCCGCCAGGTGCCCGAGGCCTGATCGAACGTCAGGTCCCGCCACGTGTGTCCGTCATCGCTGTACTGATAGGACCACCTGTTGTCGCCTTGGCCGTCGCCGAAGCCCTGCCCCGCGTGATGGCCGTGCGCGGCCGAGGCCAGCCGCGCATTGTCGGACACGGTGAAACCGCTGAAGTCACCGCCGTGGCAGGTGCCGAGGAATCCGGTCGGCTCGACGAAGACATTCTCGCGGATCACGCCGGTGGGCCTGCTCTGATCGTTGCCGCGGCTGATCGCTCCCAGGCATGGCGCCCGGTTCGCCGCGGAGTTGCGCAGGAAGTAGTTGCCGCTCAGCTCGGTGTTGGTGCTGAAGTCCGACGAACCCCAGATCGCGTGCAGGGCGACGCCCGGGCCGGCGTTGTCGGCCAGGTAGCTGTTACGCACCCGCACGCTGTCGAGCCGGGTCTCGTAGTTCACCGCCACCTGGTCGGGTGACCCGGTATCGGGAACAGCGCTGATCATCGAGTTGACGATCGTGACATTGCGCACCCTGCCGAGAAAGACGGCGGCCGTGCCGGTCTCCGTATAACAGGCCGCCTCACGGTTGAGTACGGAGTTCAGCACGACCGCATCGCGCACGTTCACCAGTCGAAGCCCTTCACATCCACGCGACCTGCCGGCGCCGTCGTCGTCGTGCAGATGCAGGTGGTTCAGCTCGACGTCACGGACGAGGCCGTCACCGGACGTGCCGTCCAACGGCGCCGCGAGCCCGTTGCACCAGTCGAAGGCGATGCTGCTGTCGTTCCTGGTGCCCTCGACGTTCGTGATCCGCACGCCGCGCAGCGCGTAGTCGGACGCGCTGAACGGCGGCGGAGTGCCGGTGATCTCGATGCCGGCCGAAATGTGCACCCGATCGCTGGAGCATCCAGGTCCGCGGATACCGGTGATGTCGTGGAGGTACAAGTCGCTGAGAGTCAGTCCTTCGTGGAAGAGCTCAGTGAAGAACACCAGCACACCTGCTCCCGCGTGCCCGATCTCGAGGTTGCCGATGTGCCAGTGCGACGGATTGTCCAGCCTGATCCCGCGATCCGCGAGATCACCGTTGCGGATGATCTTGGGGCGGGGCCCGGTGCCGTACGCGTCGACCACCACGGCGGCATCGGCCGTGCCGGCTCCACGAAGCGTCAACTGCTGGTTCCACGTGGCGCCGCGGGCGAGCAGTACCTTGTCTCCAGGCCCGAATCCCACCCGGGTGCTGTGGTCGTTCACGGGCGTGAAATCGCACCATGGACGCGAGGGTGAGGTGCCGGCGCCGCCATTGCCGCAACCGCTGCCTGGACGGTTGTCGACGAAGTACGTGGTACCGCCGGCCGTGACGGCCGACACGGGTGACAGCCCGAGTTGGAGGAGCAGCAGGGTGAACAACCCTGCTACGACATGCTTGCTCACCGAGCGAATCCCTCGTTCCAACGGCTGGCGTGATTGATGTGGACCGCCGGACATCGTGCTGCCCCAGCAGACAACGGGTGCTGGTGGCGTCCTTCAAGGGACTCTCGTCAAATCGAGGACCTGTTCCGGAGCGGCAGCAGGCTTACCGTACTGCTGGCGACACTGGTGGCCCCGCCAGAGTGCTGATCGATGACCGAGAGCATGGGCGAGCGCCCGCTGCTGAGACTCAGCACATGCACCATTCCACTCGTCAGTCCGGACGCAGCCAGCATGGTTGCCCGGTCGGCCACCGTCAGGGGCGTTCGAGTGAACCGGCAGCGGAATGATCAGTTTTGGCAGTTATCCCGCTCTGCTGACGGTGATCAGCAGCCGAATCGGCGCGCTAGGTGTACTTGGTCATGAACGTGGTGTCAGTCGGCTGGCGGGTGGCTGGCCGCCGAGGGCTGAGTGTGGTCTAGCGGTGTTGTAGTGCTTCAGCCATGAGTCGAGGGCCTGGGTGCGTTGCTGGTTGCTGGTGTAGGGCCGGCGGTAGGCCCATTCGGTGGCCAGGGTGCGGTTGAAGCGTTCGGATTTGCCGTTGGTCCAGGGGGCAGTGCGGTCGGGTGAATTTCTGGCGGGTTCCCAGGTCGGCGCAGGCCTGCTGGAAGGCGTGGCTGATGCGGTAGTTCTTGGCGTTGTCGGTCAGTACCCGGTGGATGTGGGTGATGCCGTGGGCGGCGAACAAGGCGGCGGCGACGGGTCAGGAAGGCTGCGCAGGTGGTGCCCTTCTCGTCGGTGAGGACTTCGGCGTAGGCCAGGCGACTGTGGTCGTCGATGGCGGTGTGCAGGTAGTCGTAGCCGATGCCGCGGCCGCGGACCTGCTCGCTGCGGCCGTGTGCGCGCCAGCCGCCGTCGTCGGGGATGCGGCCGAGTTTCTTGACGTCCAGGTGGATCATGTCGCCGGGGGCGGAGTGTTCGTAGCGGCGGGTGCTGTGCTGGGTGGCGCGGATGGGAGCGCCGGTCAGCGGGTCGCACGCGGCCAGGGCGGGCACGCCGTGACGGCGCAGTATGCGGGTGACGGTCCAGGCCAGCACGCCGGTGGCGCGGGCGATCTGGTCCGGTCCCGCCCGCAGCTCGGCGCGGCTGGCCAGGACCCGCAGCTCGGTGTCGGCCGGGGTGCCGCTGCGCCGTTCGCGCAGCCCGTCCCAGCCATTGGTGCGGAACCGGCGCACCCGCCGATGCCCGCACTGACGGGAGAGGCCCGGTTCGGCGGCGACATGCGCGACCGGGCGGCCGTCGAACACGACACGACGAACCGGCTACCCCCGGCCTGGCGGCATGCCGCCCTCGTCATCCGTTAACGGTCAGCACGATCTTTCCAGTGGTACGGCCGGTCTCGCCGAGCTCATGAGCCTTCGCCGCCTGCTCGAACGGCAGGACGGTGTCGACCTTGACGCGCAGCCGCCCCGCCTCAACCAGCTCGGCGATCGTCGCCATCGCGGCGTTGTCCGGCTCGACGAGGACGAAGCCCGCCCAGATGCCGCGCTCCCCGGCCTGGCGAAGGAGGTCCTCGTCAGGCTCCGGGTTGAGCAGGGCAAGGGTGCCGCCGTTCCGCAGCGTCCGCAGGGAACGCGCCTCATAGTCGCCGCCGATGCTGTCGATGACGAGGTCGACGTCTTGGACCGTTTCGGCGAAATCCTCCCGGGTGTAGTCGATCACCTTGTCGGCACCCAGCGCGTGTACGAACGCGTGCTTGGGCGTACGAGCGGTACCGATCACGTACGCGCCGAGGTGCTTGGCGAGCTGCACGGCCAGATGGCCGACCCCACCGGCCGCGGCATGGATCAACACGCGCTGGCCCGGCTGCACGTTCGCGGCGTCGTGCAGGACCTGCCACGCGGTGAGCGCCGCCAGCGGCAGCGCCGCGGCGTGCACATGGTCGATGCCGGCCGGCTTGCGGGTGAAGTGCCGCGACGGGGCGGTCACGTACTGCGCGTAGCCGCCCGCTTTGTGCGGGAAGCGCGGCATGCCGAAGACCTCGTCACCCGGCCGGAAGCGGGCGACCCCGGGTCCCACGGCCTCGACCACCCCGGACACGTCCCAGCCGAGGATGGCGGGCGGGTCGCCCAGCAGCCTGCCATGTCTCCGTGCCTTCCAGTCCGTCGGGTTGACACCGGCCGCGAGCACCCGCACCAGGACCTCCGTCGGCAACGGCTCAGGACGCTCTACCTCGGCCAGGGTCAGCACTTCAGGGCCGCCCGCGGACTCCTGGATGATCGCGTGCATTCGTGCCGCCGTCGTTGTGCCTTCGCCCATGGGAGGACCCTTCGTCGAGCCGGAATGAATGCGCCGCCGACTGCGGCGCCTGTGACCAGCCTCGGCGATTGACGGACTCGAAAGAAGTGGCATGATTGCCATTGTGCGCAAGGATCACGCCAGGCATCGCGTTGTCGTACTCGCCCTCGACGGCGTGATCCCGTTCGAGCTGAGCATCCCGTCCCGGATCTTCGGTGCCGCCGAGGGCCCAGACGGCGAACCGCTGTACGAAGTCATCACCTGCAGCGTCGACGGCCGCCCGGTACGGACCACGGCGGACTTCAGCGTCGCCGTCGAGCATGGAGCGGAGGTCCTCGCCACGGCGGACACCCTGGTCATCCCCGCCTCCTACGGCGCCGGGACGATCCACGAGGCGGGGCGGCTGCCGGAGCCGCTTGACGCCGCGCTCGCGACCGTGCGGCCGCGCACTCGCATGGTGTCGATCTGTATCGGATCGTACGCGCTGGCGGCGATGGGTCTGCTCGACGGCAGGCCGGCGACCACGCACTGGCACCACTCCGAGCACTTCCAGCGGCTCTTTCCCCGCGTGCGGGTGGATCCGGACGTGCTGTTCGTCGACGACGGCGATGTGCTGACCTCGGCGGGCGCGGCGGCCGGGGTGGACCTGTGCCTGCACATCCTCCGCCGTGACCACGGCAGCGAGGTGGCGAACCAGGTGGCTCGCGGCTGTGTCGTCCCGCCGTGGCGCGAGGGCGGCCAGGCCCAGTACATCGAACGACCCGTGCCGGAACCGTCGACCTCCGGCACCGCGCACACCCGCGCCTGGGCTCTGGAACGCCTAGACGAGCCGCTGCCGCTGTCGGAGCTGGCCGCGCACGCACGGATGAGCGTACGCACCTTCGTCCGCCGCTTCCGCGAAGAGGTCGGCATGCCACCGGGGCAGTGGTTGATCCGGCAGCGCGTGGACCGGGCCCGTCACCTGCTGGAGGCGAGCGACCTGCCCGTCGACCTCATCGCCCACCAGTCCGGCTTCGGCACGACGGCCTCGCTCCGCCACCACCTGCACGCGGCCATCGGCGTCTCGCCGATGGCCTACCGGCGCACCTTCCACATCCACGGATCGTTGTCCGCGCCCGCCGAGTTCTGACGCACATCGACCGCGGTGAGCAGCCGTTTCGCCGCGTGTCTTGTGTTCGCGGCTCGACGTTGCGGACGTGATGATCTGGCTGCGCGGCAATCTGGGCCGCGAACGCGGCTACGCCTGCAGCCGGGCCACCAGCTCCCGATCCGACTCCTTGGCCTTGATGTCCTTCGGCTGCTCGCGCCAGCCGAGCCGCCAGCCGGGCTAGGATGGAGGACTCATGCGCGAGGCTCTTGCGAGCCGAAGGCGGCCGGTTCGTGACCGCAGCCTGGGCGTGCCCGCCCCGATATCGTTCTCGAGAACCCCCGCCATGGCATGACGGTCCGCAAGGCCGGAGATCTCCTCGCTAGCCTGCGATGAGGGCGTTGGCCTCCGTGATGAAGGTCTGGGCAGCGTGGTCTGGGTCCATCCGGCCGAACAAGACGTCATCCGTATAGCGGTTGAGAATGTCCTCCATGGCACTGGCGCCCTTCGGCGGTACGGCGGGCGGGTTCGTGAGCTCGCTCTTGATCTCGTCGAGGAAGGCCAGCGTCTTCTGGTCGGTCTCTGGAAGCGTGTCCCTGACGGCCGCCAGCACCCTGGCATTGGCCGGCAGGCCGCGGTCGCTGAGGATGATCGCGCCCGCCTCAGGATCGTTGACCAGGAAATCGATGAACCTGGCGGCCTCGGCCGGGTGCTCGGACTTCGCCGAGGCGGTGTAGAACATCGCCGGCTGCAGGAACATCCCGCCGGAGACGGCGTCCTGTTGCTTCGGCATCCGCAGCAGGTTCATGTCCTTGCCGCCGGAGGCTTTCTTGATGGCGCCGAGTTCGTTGCTCCACCACATTCCCATCGCCCCGTTGCCGGTGGCGAACAGTGACCGGTCCACGCCCTGGGCACCGAGCTCAACGCTCCTGGCGACATCGGGTGACCCCTGGGTTTTGATCAGCTGCCGGTGGACGGCCCACCATGCCTTGATCGTCCGGGGCGACATGCCGATCTGGTTGCCGTCATAGAAGGACTCGCCCCGCTGAGCGGCGAAGATCTGCAGGAAGGCCGGATTGAAGGCCTGCTGCGTTCCGTAGACCTTGCCACCGGTCCGTGCGGTGATCCTCGCCGCCAGGTCGATGTAGTCGTTCCAGGTCCACGTGGCGTCGTGGGGAAGCTTCTGCTCCGCGTCCTGGATCGCCTTCGGATCCGCGACCAGGGACCAGGTGTTGACACCGGTCGGAACGGCGAACTGCTTGCCGTCGATCGCGCCGGCGGCCAGCACCTTGCCGTCGATGTCGGCGGTGTCGACCTTTCTGGACAGGTCGGCGAGCGTGCCGCGTTCAGCGTATTCCCGCAGGCCGCGGACCTCGATCGTGATGACGTCCGGCGCATCACCGCTCGCGACCTTCGCGGCCAGCCGCTCGTAGTAGCCACCGAAGCCGGAGAACTCTGCCACCACGTCGATGTCCGGGTTCTTCGCCTCGAACCGCTTGATCGCCTCTTCGGTCCTCTTCTGCCGCACATCAGTGCCCCAGTAGGAGAAACGCAACTTGATCTCGCCGCCGGCGCCCGCGCCGCCGCACGCTGTAATGATCAGCAGTATGGCGGTGCCCAGCCATGCCGACACCGGCGTCCGCATCCTCTTGTCAGAGCCCACGGCTCTCCTCCTTGGGGTGGGGGGTGATGGACCTGCTCCGGTCCGATGATGGCCACGCCACAGTCAGCTCGGGAGCATCCTGGCGAGCAGCGCGGGCGCGGTGAGCGGCCTGGCGAACCGCGCGCCTCGCGGAAAACTGAGGCGCCCTCTTGCATGCCGTCAACGGCGGCTTCTCCGCCCGTACGATCAACTCCCGGCCCGCCGGGCGCGGCGACCGAGCCGCGGACAGCGCGCACCCGTCCATGGCGGCACGGCCACCAGCGCACAGTACCGCGGCAGCGCACGGGCCCTCTCATTACTCTCACGGTCACGTTGACGACGGCGTTCGCCTTGTGATCTTTCTTGGGACGTCACCGGAGTGCGGCGGCGACGTGCTCGGGCAGAGGACCCGTCCACCACCTGCCGGCGCAGGTCGACCTGGACGACGGCATGGCCTCGCGGCATGAGGTCATCGTCGTAGGACCCCTCGAATGTGCTGGGTACGCCGTCGTCCTCCTCGTTCTTGTACGCTCCCGAGTACTCCGGGCGGGAGCGGCCGTCGCGCGATTGTGCGCTCAGGGTCGCCGGAGCGAAGTGCGGGCCGGCTTCGAAGATCACCGGCGTTTCCGGATGGCATCCGCGTAGGAGCAATCTGTTCGGCTCAGGTCGCTTCGTGGCTGTGCTGCCGTCGTACCCGGCGTCGCTGGGTGTCCCTGCTGCAATCATGGTCAGGGGCATTCTCGACAAGGTTCGTCCACCTATGCTCACGTCATGATCTGCGTCGCCATACTGCCAAGAATTATCCTTTGGCAGGGATGGGCAAAGCGCCAACGTTCGTTTGCTGACTGCTAAATTGGCTCCCTCTCGTATCTGGTTCCGGGAAAAGTCTCCGAGGAGAACCAGGGTTGTGCTGCAAATGCGCGACTTCCGTGTTGGCGAGGCTGGCGTGCGCCTGCTTGCCATCGGCACCCGCACAGCATGGCGTCAGGTCCTCACCTGTCGACCTCCAGTCGTCGTGCGCGCGTTCCGGCGGCCCACATCATCGTGCACCGCACACTGATCCGATCAACTGCGCTGCGGACCAGCTACCGCATGACCAGGCAAGAAGGCGTCCACCAGATGCCGTTCACGTTCTTGCCGGCCCTGTCCGATTAGCGTCGACCGCAATCTGACCACAGTTCCAACAGGCGGCCTGATCAATGGGAGGCAGAATGACGATGGCAGGAAAGATGCCCAAATCGGCAGTCATCAGTCTGGCTTATGGGGGCTCGGGGGTGCATTGTTCATCCATCCACTAAATGACGAATTGGAGTGACTCATGAAGCGCGTTCTCATGGGGACGATTGCCGCCATGCTCCTGACCGGCGGGATCGCCGCTGCGATCGCTGCACCGGCGAGCGCGGACACAGTGCAGACCACGGGTGACTCGCCTGTGAGCGTCTCGCCCGACAACCGCGACATGTAGCGACACGCAGTGCCCTGCCACGCTGTCCCTTCTCCCTTCTAGCGGTCGTCGCAACACCCCAGCATGGGGGAGTGCGGTGGAGTTCGAGATCCGCGAGATGCGGCCTCTTCAGGAGCGATGGAAGCTGACCCATGAGCGGGAGGAATCTGCCCAGCTTATGGACCAAGGTCTCAGCAGCATGGAAACGTGCCGCCCGGTCGGGATCAACTACTGGGTCGGGAAGCGGTGGCGGAATGGCTCGGCGCCGAACAAGGCGGAAAGAAGGGGCCCCGCCGTTGAGACACCGTTGGCGAAGTAGATAAGACAGAAGCAGCCCCGTGATCACCAACGTAATCACGGGGCCATACATGTTGGGGAAACGTGTGCCTGGCTGGCTTTACCACTGAGACAACCAGCACAGCTGCGACGTGGTTGGATCTGCCCGGGTACAGCGGCTGAAAGGCTGAGGTAACACGGCGTGGTTGCGTGCTCATGGCTGGGTTCGGGAGTATGCCGGTGGGATGCGTTATCCGGATGGTGGTGGTCTGACCCCGGCGGCGCGAGCCAAGCGTGAGCAGGTCCGCTTGGAGGCTGCTGGGCTGTTCGCCGCGGGCATGTCGCCGCCTGAGGTGGCCAGGAAGCTGCGGGTCTCACGTAAGTCGGCCTATGTCTGGCACCAGGCCTGGCGCACGGCAGGGGCCGCGGCGCTGGTGTCGAAGGGGCCGGGCGGGCAGCAGTGCCGGCTGAATGCTGCGCAGGTGGAGCGGTTGGAGGCCGCCTTGGACGCCGGTCCGGCCGTGTGGGGGTGGATCGAGGATCAGCGGTGGACGCTGGCGCGTGTCACCGTCCTGGTCGGCAGGTTGTTCCACGTCTCCTACACCCCGCGCGGGATCTCCTACCTGCTGCATCGGCTGGGCTGGAGCCCGCAGGTCCCCAGCGCCGCGCCGCCGAACGCGACGAAGAGCAGGTCGCCACCTGGGTAAAGGACACGTGGCCGCTGGTGGAACAACGGCGCGGGATCAGTACGCGTGGATCTGCTTCGCCGACGAAGCAGGGCAATCGCTGAGGCCGCCGAAGGCCCCGTACCTGGTCCCGCCGTGGATGCACCCCGATCGTCACCGTCTCGGGCAAGGGCTCCGGGCGGGTCAACCTGGCCGGGCTGATCTGCCTCAAGCCGGGGCAGCGGACCCGGCTGATCTACCGCATGAGGATCTATCGGCGCCGTAAGAACGAACGCAAAGGATTCAGCGAGACCGACTACGCCCGTCTGCTGGACGCCGCCCACCAGCAGCTCGGCGGGCCGATCGTGCTGATTTGGGACAACGTCAACACCCATGTCGACGCTCGGATGCGCAGCTTGATCGACATGCGCCCGTGGCTGACGGTGTTCTCCTTACCGACCTACGCGCCCGAACTCAACCCCGTGGGAGATCGTGTGGTCGCACCTCAAACGCGGGCTGGGCAACCTGGCCCCTGCACGCTCGACGACCTCGCCGCGGTCATCCGCAGCCGGCTCAAGCAGATGCAGTACCGTCCGGACCTATTGAACGCCTTCCTGGCGCACACCGGCCTGAACACGAACCCCAGATCGGCATAACACCCCGAACCTTCATCCTCTGTAGCGGCTCTGGTGGGAGGGAAGGCTTCAGCGACTGACCTCGGGGCCTGGCTCACTCCGGCTCCGACGTGGCCCTTGTCGGCAAGGGTGAGCAGGTCAGCGGATTGCAGGCGGCGCTGGATGCCGGACAGGTAGGACAGAGTTGGGGACGACGACGGCAGTGCGGCACGGCAGAACAGCAACTCAGAGCCTCTTCTGCTTGTCGATCAACTCGGTGCGCGCGGTATGTCCTCCACCAGTGGCTTCTCACTGGCCGTCGATGCTTTTCGTTCTATATTGGTACATGATCAAAAAGTGGGCAGTCATCATGGCGGCGGTAGTGGCGCTGGCAGCCTGCAGCGACGGACGCGGGGGTGCCGTGCCCACCCCGCTGACACCACGCCGTGCCACCGATCCCCGACCCGCACCGTTTGAGGCTGCCGCCGTACAGCCCACGCTGCGGCCGGCCTGGGGCGTGTGGAAGGACACCGGGATCAGCGAAGACCAGGCCTATATGAATAGCGTCGCAGCTCCGGGCTCCCGAGACGCATGGGCGGTGGGGTCCGACGCCTTTAATCTTGTGGGAATCGTGAAACATTGGGACGGCCGTCGCTGGCGGCCGGTCAAGCCCCCGAGGAAGAAGAAGGGGAATAACGGACTGCTGGTGGTGTCCGCGTCGACGAGCGGAAATGTCTGGGTGTTCGGCGAGGAGGGAGACGCATGGCGGCGTGAGGGCGGCGGCTGGTCGCACCAGGGCCGTCCGAGTCAGATCGACAGTTTACATGCTGCCGTCGTGGTCAGCCCACGGGAGGTGTGGGTGGCAGGAGCCATGAGCTGGGGAAACTGGAGCCCTGTCGTCGCGCGATGGTCGGGTGCCTCATGGACGACCGTACCGACTCCTTTCGAGGGCGCGGTGACGTCCCTGAGCGTCGGTTCTGGCCGACAACTGTGGGCCATAGGCCGTGAGGGGGATCCCAGAAGTGGAGAGGGTGCGCCCGCAGTCGCACGCTGGGACGGCGAGCGTTGGCGTGCCGTGCCGCTGCCCGACCTGCTTCGGTCGAAAGGGGTGAGGTTGAAGAGAATCGTGGCGGCGTCGCCAGGTAAGGCGTGGATCGCGGGATCCGTCGACACGGGAGCCGTCCAGGTCCGAGATGACGAGGAGTACACGCCAGGCTTTGTCATGTACTGGAACGGGCATAACTGGCAGTCACTCAACGCTCCCTCGCACGATGCCTTCCTGTCAGGGACGCCCGGAGTCGACGACTTCGGCACCATCGCCTCCGATGGCCGAGGTGGCCTCTGGCTCGGCGACGCGCATGCCCGCATCTGGCACTACGATGGTCGTGCGTGGGCAGCGGAAAAGACTGTATCCGGCAACAAATGGTATATGGCCGACGGTTTTGCTTCCATTCCCGGCAGCCGTAGGGCGATCGCGGTCGGTGGTAAGCCGATGGCCGAGGAGGACAGCCGTGGCTGGATCTGGATGCGGCACCCGGTTGCAAGCGAATGACCGTGCCCGGGACGGGGACGCTGAAGCGGATAGCCGAGCTTTCTTCTCATCATGCTGCCGGACGCAGAGCGGCCAAATGCGATGTGCGGGTCGGGGACAGCGGGGTTCCGGTCAGCCAGGCGTCGAGCCTGGTGAGGGTCACCTCGGCAGCGATGGGTAGGTGCTGGAGATGAGTCTTGGCGGTGCCTCGTAGCGGGATCGCCGCAGGCCGAAGCCCTTGCAGCTTTAAGCGATGGTGCCCTCGATACCTGCCCGGGTGGCGTAGCGTTGCTGCCATTCGTCGGTGCTTTGCCGCTGCCGTGCGCGTTGCAGGGCTTCATGCTCTTCCTATGGGCGCAGGGTGATGCGGCGGCCTCTGGCGCCGCGGGTGCACAGCTCCCGGGTGGGACAGTGCTTGCAGCCGCGCATCGAAGCGCATGCCGATCACTGACGTTCCGCCTTGATCGGTTTCGTTGGCCCAGGGCAGGCTGGCGGCTCCGCTGGGGCAGGTCATGACGCGGTTGTCCCAGTGGATGGTGAAGTCGCTGACGGCGAAACCGTTGCCCTCGGCGCTTTGCCAGGCCTGGTCGGGCATCATCGGTCCCAGCAGTTCGATGCCGCGGCGCTCGGCGCGGGCGACGTTGCGCGCGCTCATGTAGCCCTTGTCGGCCAGAAGCACCGCCGGCGTCGGCCCGCGCGAGGCCAGAGCCTCATGGACTTGTTCGGTGGCGTCGTAGTCGCTGCCGGGCGAAGGGGCGGTGATCACATTCGTGGTCAGATGTGGGGCGTCGGTGTCGCAGGTCTCGGTGAGGTGCACCTTGTAGCCGTCCCAGTGCGATTCGCGCTTGGTTCCGGATCGGGCGTCACTGTCATAGGGCGAGATCTGGCGGATCGTGCCCGGTAGCTGCTCGTCCGGGGTTCGCCAGCGCAGCCGATCGTCAATGGTGACGTACTGCGGGATCCACACGTGGCGCAGCGTCTGCACCGCGGGGATGTCGCGCAGCCATCCAGGAGCTGCCTGCGAGTAGACCGCGCGCAGGATGCCGTTGCCGTCGGCGCCGATGTCGTGGCCGAGTCGGATGCGCTCAGCCTTGTTCCTGCGCAGGCGGTAGTCCTCAATGCGAGCCTCATAGCGCTCGAACCATCCAGGTTCGGCCTGGGCCAGCAGCCGGTCGGGGGCTGCGGCGGCCAGCGCGTTGAGTGCGGCTCGCACCATTTCATGCACCTGCTCCAGCCGATTCATCGTACGCATGGCCATAAGGAGGTGGGTGGAGTCGGTTCCCTGCCCGCCCCGGCTCAAAGCAGGCCTCCGATGAGATCTACTGGGCGCCGCGTATTCATGCCGACCTGGGAGAGTCTCGTGTACCTGGCGGTGGTGCTGGATGTGTTCTCCCGCCGGATCGTCGGCTGGGCGATCACCGAGCACATGCGCACCCAACTGGTGACGGATGCGATGGCGCTGCACCAGCGCCACCCCGTGGCCGGAGTGATTCACCGCAGCGACAAGAGCAGCACACCTCGATCGCCTTCGGCCTGCGGTCATGACCAGAACAAGCGAAGCGACACTCGAGCAGACCGCCTGCCCGGAGTGTCGTCCCTCGCGTGTGAGGATCAGGTCTTGTCGAAGAAGGCGTACAGGCGGTGGATGCGGCCGTCGCGAAAGACGGCGACGTCACCGCCGCTCGCAACGGGACCTTCCGCCCCGGGGACTCCGTACTGTCAGGTGAACCGGGCTTGCTGATGGTGGGCATCGACCGGGTCAGGCAGGCTGAAGCGCAACTCGGGCGGTGCCTGACGCTGGATCCGCGCGAACAGCTCGTCGAGCCCGTCGTGCGTCTCCGCCTCGTCATCCGGGTCGATGTAGAGGCAGTCCGGGGTGAAGGCTTGTTCGATCAGTGAACGGCGGTGAGCCGGATCCCGTTCGTTGATCGCGTCGATCATGCGGCGATGGTGGTCGCGTGCGAGCTGCTCATCAGGATTTCCCTCGGTTCAGTGCTGGACGGTGACGACGATCTTGCCGGTCTGGGCGTTCGATTCCAGGTGGCGGTGAGCCTCCACGATGTTCGCCAGCTCAAAAGTGCGGTCGATGACGGGCTTCAGCGTGCCTGCACGGAGACCGGCTTCGATGAAGGCTCGGGCGCGGGTCATGCGAGCGGGATCGGAGGTGATGAGATCTACGTTGAAGCCGTGGACGGTGATGGGCCAGTTCATGGGCAGGGGCGCGGGCCGAGGGTCAAGCCAGCCGTAGACGATCAGCAGGCCGTCAGCGGCCACGGTCTGGGCAAGGTCGCTCAGTGCGGGCCCGCCGACGGCGTCGAAGACGACCCTCGCGCCCTGGCCGCCGGTGATGGCGTGCACGCGGCCGGCAAGGTCGCCCTGGTTGGCGGCGAGGACGTGGGCCGCTCCAGCACGAAGCAGCCGCGCGGACTTGGCGTCGGTCCGGGTAACTGCAATGGGAACGGCGCCGAGGTGGTTGACCAACTGGATGGCCGCGAGGCCCACGCCGCTGGAGGCGGCGGTGATGACCACGCCGTCACCAGGATTCACGCGACCCACCTCCACCAAGGCGCCGTAGGCGGTCAGGTAGGTGGTCCACAGGGCGGCGCCGGTGATCGCGTCCACCGTGGCAGGACGAGGCAGGAGGGACTGAGCCGGGACGTGGACACGGTCCGCGTAGAGCCCGTGGTGCGACATCTCCTGATCACTGATAACGCTGACGGCATCGCCTGGTGCGAAACCCGCGACCTCGCGGCCGACTTCCTCGACCGTGCCGGCCGCCTCGACGCCCAGCCGGGAGCCGGGAAGGGTGGGCTGGTAGTAGTAGGTACCGGCGCGAAAGAGCGCCTCGGCGCGATTGAGGCCGATGGCGTCGATCCGGACACGCACCTCTCCCGGGCCCAGGGGGTCGAGCCGAACTTCCTCGATCTTCAGGACGTCAGGGCCGCCGATTTCATGGAAGCGCACCACTCGTGCGTGGATGGTCATGAGGAAGACGCTAATGATGGGGACATGAGACGTTCCATGCCGCAGGGTCTTCAATTTCTGTCCGATCGTCTTTGCTGCTGGATGTCAAGCTGATCTGATCATCCTGGATGTGCTCATCGCCTCCCTCCGACGGATTAGAGATACACCGTCTTCAACGTCCCTACGGGGCACGCTCAGCGCTGGGTAGACAGCGAAAATGTGGCGTTGATCAATCTGCGAGTCATGCGCTGATCCGCAAGTCGCGCCCGCCGTTGACGGTGGCTGCCCGCAGGGCTGCAGAGCGTCAGGCGGGTGACGATGAACGATCCGGGGCCGAGCCCATCGAGCCATGCGCCCGGATGGCGGTCACTCGCCGGCACACGTGTCCCGCGGGGACGAAAGGCCGGGAATCAGCACGCTCGTGCCCGATTTGTATATGCATGGCAGGTTATTACTTGCTGACGCTAGCATGATAATAGTGATGCACTCTTGTATCTTACTTCGTGCAGCTCAGGAGGCGCACATGCGTGCTGTCCCTATCAAAGCCCTCGCTGTGCTCGTCATCCTGAACCTCATGACCGCCGGAGGTGGTCAGGCACCGCTCGGCGGCGCACACGATGGCGAGAAAGCAACTGGCCCCGGTCGTCCTGGGAATGCTGATCCCCCAATCGGGAAGCGAGGCCGGGATCGGCCCGTGCATGAGCAATGCGGCGCAACTGGCGATCGACGAGATCAACGCCAAGGGTGGCGTCCTCGGACGCAAGCTCCAGCTCGAGACCGCCGACGACGCCTGCGACGCGCAATCGGCGACAGCCGGGACGAACAAACTGGTCACCGAGGGGGTGCACATCTCCATCGGTGGTTACTGCTCGGGCGCGACACTGACCACACTGCCGATCTTCGGCAAGGCCGGCATCCCCATGATCATCCCCGCGGCCAACTCCCGGGAACTGGTCGACCGGAGACACAGACATGTCTTTCTGATCAACGGAACCGGTTTGCAGCAGGCCGCCGCAGCCCGGGAATGGATCGCCGAACAGGGCAGCGACCGCGTCGTGCTCATGCACGACAACACCAGCTACTCCAAGGACATCGCGCTGCGCACCAAGACACTGCTCGGCCCCCGGGCCGTCGCCGTCGAAGCGGTCACCCCGAGGAGAGCGACTACAGCGCCAGCGTCACCAACGTGATGGCGGCAACCCTGATTTCGTCTACTGGACGGGCCCGTTCCAGGAAGGCGGGCTGGTCGTCCGCCAGCTCCGGCAGGCTGGATACAACGGCCCCATCATGGTCGGTGACGGCTCGGTGTCCCCGGAGTTCGCCGAGATCGCCGGGCCGTCCCACGCCGAGGGCGTGTATGCCCCGATGGCCCAGACCCCGGAGACCATCCCGGGCGCGAACGACTGGATCGAGTCGTACAAGAAGAAGTACGGCACCGCCCCCGGACCTTACTCCAACCAGTCCTACGACGCCGTGCGCCTGGCCGCCGAAGCCATCACCCAGGCCGGCGGCACTGGCAGCGCCGGCGTCCTCGCTGCCCTGGAGATGATGGACGGCTTCCAGCTGTTCTCCGGACCGCTGAAGTTCACGCTCGAGCACACGCTGGCGAACGGGGGATTCCAGATTCTCGTCGTCAAGGACGGGGCCTTCACCCTGCAGGACACCCTGACATGACGCGACTGGTGTGGAACAGCCTGTTCGTCGGCTCGTTCTACGTGCTCCCCGCTTGTCGCTCCTGATCACGGCAGTCGGCGCGTCGTTCGCGCTGAAGTACGGCATGCGCGCCACCGCCGGCGCGGTCCAAGGGTCTACCCGGTGCGGCTGGAGGGCGACACGTTCGAGTTGTCCGGTGCCCGGCAGACCTACCGGCAACTCGCTCTGATCGCGCCGGCCATGCTGCTGATGGCCGGGCTCAACGTCCTCGGCTCGGCTCTGGCCGGTGCCGCCGGCGTGGCGCCAATTATGGGAGGATCGACCTCCTGAAGGGGCTCCTCACCGTGCGGTCGGCAGGTCTGCTCGGTGAACGGGTGTGACGACGGCCGGGCGGCTGCGCATGCGAGGCACGGACAGGCCGCTCGTGTCCCGCCTCACACGCCCGGGCTCTACGTGGCCAAGCACAGCTACCGCGGTGTGCTGGCGTCAGGGACAAAGGCGGCGCCGTGGCCGGGGACCACGATGTCGGCCACCGCCAGTACTCGCTCTCGGCCGAGGTGCAGCGCATCGAGGTCGACGGCGTGCCTGTCTCCTGCGGACGTGGCGTCATTCCACACATGGGTGTAGGCCACGACCTCGTCCGGAGTGCCGACGAGCGTGGTGATGTCCTCGCGCGTGTGACCAGGTGTCCTGATCAGCTTGATCGATGGCGAGAGCTCATAGCCCTCGGCGTCACGCCAGATCCACCGATCTCCGGAGTAGATCGCCCAGTGGTCATGAAATCTGGCATGCGGAAACAACGCCGCGTTCAGTGTGTGATCGGGATGATGATGGCTGAAGACGACGTCGGTCACCGACTCGGGCGTCACGCCCAGTTCCCTCAACGGATCGAGAATGAGCGACCGGTGTTTCACCATGCCCGGATCGGTGACCAGGCGGATGGGACCGTCCTCAACATATCCGACCGTGCTCGCTACACCGTCGCTGCCGTACCCCTCGTACAGGACGGTGTACGAGGCCGTCCTGGCGGCGGGAAAGTCACTCATCGGTCCCCTCATATGTCTTGCCTGCGCTCCGCCCATGTCGGCGCCCCCTCTGCCCTTTGAGCAGTTGGGACGGCATGGATGGCGCGCCCCTTCGCATCGCCCTGTGAATCCGGGCCAGCCCACAGCGCCCGCCTGACAAGGAGCATGGAAGAGTCCATGGCTGCGCACAACCCGTCCTCCTGCCATATGTCGCAGGATTCCTGCCAACGCTGCATTGTCTGCGTGCCGCCGGGGCAAGATCGACGCCTGCATCCGCTATCTGGCCGGCCTTACCGCTTTCCTGCGCTACGACCAGGCCCTGGCGAAGGGATGGCCGATCGCCACGGGTGTTATCGAGGGCACCTGCCGCCACCTGATCGATGATCGCCTGGACATCACCGGTGCTCGCTGGGGCGTGGCCGGAGCCGAGCCGTCCTGAACTCCGCGCCCTGATCACTAACGGTGACCTCGCCGCCTATTGGCACCATCACCCCGTCCAGGAGCACCACCGCGTCCACCATGCCCGCTACCGGGATGCGTACGACCTCACCACTTGATCACCCAATGAACCGCAGGAACCAACCCCCCTTCATTCCCGCCGGCGCAGCAGCGCCAGAGCGATGGCGACGTGGACAGGTTCGAGTGCGGTCTTGCCGTCTTCGATATCCCAGAGGGCGTTTTGCAGCACGCGGCCGAGGGTCCATCCGACTGCTCGCCCTCGGTCGAGGCCGAGGACCTCGGTCAGCAGGTCGAAGCGGCGCAGCACCGCGCGAGCCACATCACCGGTGGCCTCCACCTCCTCCCACCGGTTGTCCTGTGCCGGCAGCGACTCAAACCCCGGCTGGCCCGCCTGCGCTTCAGGGGCAATGGCGGCACTGCTGGAATCGTTCAGGTGGGGGCGGCGTTCCGGATCGCCGTGCCCGTGATGGCGGGCGGGCCGTTGCTGCTCCCGGAGTACCGCGGCACCACCGCCGGGCGGCCGGACCTGGTCAGCGTCGTGCTCGTCGGCTCCACCTCGCCCGAGAAGCCGGGTCCGCCGAAGCCGTGTCCGAAACGAGCACCGAACTGGGCCTAGTCCTGGGTGTAGCCGCCCTGGGCAGCGTCGGAGCCGTCGTCTACCGCCAGGCCGTGCCCGCCGCTCTTCCCGCCAACCTCCTATCGGAGGCGACCTCCGCCGTCCACGACTCGGTGGAGGCCGCTGTCGCCGCCACCGAGCACCTTCCGTTCGGCCAGGCGGAAGCCGTACTCGCCCCGCTCGGGAGGCGTTCAACCTCGTTGCCGGGATCGGTGCAGTTGTTACCTTGGCCCTGGCCATCCTCGCCCTGTGGCGCTCCGCCGACGGACACCGGTCGCGGAACCCACCCCGCCGAGACCGAGACGGCGGAGGTTCTTGGCCAGGCCGGAGACCGGCCTGTCGAACCTTCAATGGGCCACCACCGGCCCCGATGCTCTCACACAGCACAGCCCACTGAGAATCGAGGCCAATCCCTTCTTGGAATTACTCAACGGCCACGGTGGCCATGGCCGACCCCCGCATCGCACCCGATTCGACCACCACGCTTGCCCTTCGGGACGAAGTCCAGTCGGCCCAGGGGCTCCGAGCAAGATGGAGCTGGAGCGTCGATTCGTGACCGCTTCGTTCGTCGCATGAGTAGTCGGGCCGACCGGGCCTCACAACGATTGGATGTCTGACATGGCGAAATACCTGCTCCTCATCTATGGGGACGAGCAACTCTGGCAGGCGATGTCCGCCGAGGAGATCAAGAACCTTCAGGAGGGCCATGCAGCCTTCGCCGCAGCGGCCGGTGACGCGATCCTCGGCGGGCACGAACTGGAGCCATCCATCACCGCGACTTCCCTGCGCGGCCAGACCAGCGGTCGGTCCAGGCTCACCGATGGCGCGTTCCTCGAGACCAAAGAGGTGCTGGGCGGCTACTACGTCGTGGAGGCAACGGACCTCGACGCCGCGATCGCGCTTGCCGAAAAGCTGCCCGAGCTCTCCGCGGCGCACAGCGGGGTGGAGATCCGGCCGATCCGGGAGGGGAACTGACCACGTGACCGAACACGAGAGCGGTTCCATCGCTGATCTTGACGTGGGCGAGGCGGTCGCGCAGGCGCACCGTCACGAGTGGGCCAGAGTGCTCGCCGCTACGGTGCGGGTCGCGCGTGATCTCGACCTTGCCGAGGAATGTGCACAGGACGCGTACGCGCAAGCGCTGCGCACCTGGCCCACCAGCGGCGTTCCAGCCCGGCCAGGCGCCTGGCTGACCACCGTCGCTCGCAACCGCGCCAAGGACGTTATGCGACGGGAGTCTGCGCTTCGGTCGAGATTGCCCTTGCTCGTCATGGACGACGTCGTGGCCGGGCCGGAAGACCCCACCGACCCGCCGGTGCTCGACGACGATCGGCTACGTCTCATCTTCACCTGCTGCCACCCGACGTTGGCCCGCGACGCGCAGGTGGCGCTGACCCTGAGGCTTGCGTGCGGTCTGTCCACCGCCGAGATCGCTCGGGCGTTCTTGCTGCAGGAGTCGGCGATGGCTGCGCGAATTACACGCGCGAAGAAGAAGATCAGCACCGCCCGCATTCCGTTCCGGGTCCCCGCGCGTGCTGATCTTCCTGCGCGGGTCAGCGTGGTGCTGGAGGTGGTATATCTCGTGTTCACCACTGGCTATGCCGCACCGATCGGCGCGCAGCTCGTACGCCAGGATCTCATGGACGGCGCCCTCCACCTCGCCCGAACGCTGTACCAGTTGTTGCCGAACGACAGCCAGGTCGCCGGCCTGCTCGCGCTGATGTTGCTCACCGACGCACGCCGCAACACCCGGCTGTCCGACACCGGGGAGCTTGTTCTGCTCGCTGACCAGGACCGGACTCGGTGGGACAGACAGCGGATCGCCGAGGGCACCGCGTTGCTGGCTCACTCGCTGCGGCAGAAACCGACCAGTTACGCCGTACAGGCCGCGATCGCAGCCGTACACGCCGAGGCGGAACACTGGGAAGACACCGATTGGACGCAGATCGTCGCCCTGTACGATGTGCTGCGGCGCCTGTGGCCGTCCCCGGTGGTCGATCTGAACCGCGCCGTCGCGATCGGTCTGCGTGACGGCCCCCAGGCGGGCCTTGCCGCTCTGGATCTGTTGCTCGAAGAACCAGCACTGGCTACGTACGGCTACCTCAGCGCGGCCCGCGCCGACTTTCTGCGCCGACTAGGCCGGTGGGAGGAGGCGGCGACGGCGTACGAAGAGGCCCTGGCCATGACCGACAATCTCGTCGAACGCGCCTTCCTGACCAGGCGGCTCGACGAAGTTCGCACCCACTTGGCGTGACCCTCCCGTCGAAGTGGGCGCGCCCGTTCGTCGCCGTACTGAAACGGCGCCGCACGAGCGCCTGCACCAGAGAGATGCGTGACATGGAGGCGATGCGGACGACCTCGGGTTTCAGGGGGCGCGGTGGGCGGTGACGGCGGTGTTCGCGGCCAATGGACTGCTCAGAGTCAGCCTGGCGGCACGTACCCCTTCTCTCCAACAGGACCTTGATTTCAGTGCCACATCGATTGGGGTAATTTCGGCCATTTTCGGCCTGACCGCAGTGGCGGCCATGCAGACGACCGGCGGCCTCGCCGCCCGATTCGGCAGCGAGGCAGCCATGCGGTGGCTCACGTCCCCGCTGCCGATCTTGCTGATTGGCATCGGGTTCGCACCGTATTTTTTTGGCGATCATCGCGCTCCACGGGGTGCTCGACGTGAGCATGAACGCCCAGGCCGTGGCAGTGGAACGGGCGCTGAAGCGGCACATCATGAACAGTTGTCGCACGGCAGGAGTGTAGGTGCCGTTGCTGGGGCAGTGCTCGGTGCGATCGCCGCTCAGGTCGGTCTGTCGGGTGCCTGGCACGAATGCGGTGCTCGCTGCGGCTTTGGTGCCGGTGGCGCTCGTCGTGAGGGGTGTCTTGCGCCGGCTGAGGCCAGGCGGGGTGGGGCGCCGGCAGCGGGGAGCCTCTGGTCTGCTTGGCGGACCTGATGGACGCTGCGGCTTCTCCCCTTCGGTGCGATGGCTGCCATTGTCCTGACGGCCGAGGCCGCGGCGGCCGATTGGAGCGGCGTGTTCCTGCATGAGTACCGGCAGGCGCCACTCGGCCCGGCCGGTCTGGCATATGTCGCCTATGCCTGCGCCCAGACAGCCTTGCGCCTCATCGGCGACCGGATACGGACCTGGCCCGGGTCTGAACCGCTGACACAGAGAAGACCCAGCCGCACCGGGACATGGCGGGCAACCCGGAGCCGCTCACACAGCACAGCCCATTGAAGAATCGAGGCTAGGAGTGTCTTGAAGATCTTGGTGGGTGGGTGGGTCGGCGTGGGCTGGCTCACCCTCTTGCTATGCAGTGATCGGGATGAGTGTCCAGATGCCGTTGGTGTGGGTGAGTCCGAGGTTGATCAGGCGGCGGAGGTTGAGGGCGGCGGCGCGGTGGTGGAGCCAGCGGTCGTTGGCAGGGGTGCCGCGGTAGCGCAGGCGGCGGTTGCCGCGGGCGACCAGCCAGGCGACGGCGCGCTCCACCATGGGCCGCCAGCGTCGGTAGTCGTCTTGCCAGGCGGGGTCGGTGGCGGCTTGGTGGCGGCTTGGTGGCGGGCGGCGGCCTGCAACTGATGGTGGGGGCGGATGGTGAGCACCCGGCCGGTCTTGGCGGTGGTGCACCGTTCGCGCAGCGGGCAGGCGGCGCATAATCCGGTGAAGGTGACGCGGCGCTGCTGGTAACGGCCCCCGGCCGCGGCGAGCGGGACGGTATGCCCGGCCGGGCAGGTGACCGTGCCGGCGGTGGTGTCGATGGCGAAGTCGTCCAGGGTGAACCCGCCGATCACGGCGGGCTTGAGCGCGGGCGGCTTGATCAGCAGCCGGTGCCCGGCATCGGTGAGGGCGGCGCGCAGGCCGGCGGCGGCATAAGCGGCATCGGCCAGGATCTGCAGCACTCCGCGCTCGGCGGCGAGCAGGCCGGGCGCGACGGCGGTCTCGTGGTGGATGGCTCCGGCGCCGGGGCGCAGGGCGACGGCGGTGAACAGGCCGGTCTCCGGCTCCACGGCCAGGTGGGCCTTGTAGCCGTCGTCACGCTGCTGGCCGCTCTTGTGGATGTGGCGGGCCTCGGGATCGACCGGGGATGATCCGATCAGGGGCGGTGCGGCGGGCGGTGCGGCGGGCGATCCGCCACCGGCCGTCGGTGCATCGGAGCCGTCGGCGGGCTCGACGTCCTGGCCGGCGATCAGCGCCAGCAAGCCGATCGCGTGCTCGGCCGGCTCGTCCAGGTCTTGGCCGTTCAGGTGGTCGAGCAGGGTGAGCGCGTCCGTGACCAGGCCGCTCACCAGGGCGGACTTGGCCTCCTCGTCGTCCCAGGCGATCTTCGGTTTGCCCGGGTCGGTATAGTCGTGCGCGTGACAGTGCGCCGCCACCAGCGCGCTCGCACCGGGCACCAGGCGGGCCACCCGGCGGATCGCGGCGATCAGCTGGGTGATGGTGTCCTGGGTGGCGACCGCATCCAGCAGCACCGCCGAATCCAGCGCCCGCCGCGTCCGGCCGGCCAGCACCCCGCTCTGCTCCGCCACGGCGCGAACAGCTCCGAAGATCCGGGTCCCGGGGCCGGCGAGCGGGCCAGCCGGCGCCGGAAGCAGGTCAGCAGCGACGGATCGAAGCCCAGGTCATACAGGCCCAGCCCGCAGGCGGCCTTCCACCGCAGATCGAACCGCAGCGCCCCGACCGCCTCCTCATCCGACAGCCCATGCAGCGCCTGCAGCACCACCACCGTGGCCAGCAGCCCCGGCGGCACCGACGGACACCCCTTGACCGGCGCGTACATGTCCGCGAACATCTGCGGCGGAAACAACACCCGCCGACGCCCGGCCAGAAACGCGAACACGCTCCCGGCCGGAATCATCTCCCGGCACACAACCCACACCTCAGGCCCGGCCGCAACCCTCCGACGACCCATCACAACCCGAGTCTGAATCCCGAAACTCCACCTGACCAGGCCACCAAGATCTTCAAGACATTCCTAGCCTCTCGTCGGGGCCTGCGCGTCGCTTCCGCCGCCGGAAGGATCGTCCAGGGTACTCCAGACCCCCTGCGGTCCGGCATGGGATGTCCAAGTCCCCGCCATGCTCGTCCAGTCCGTGGGTGTCTCCCCGGCCGCGTCAGCGGATCTTGCCCGTGCAGCCACAACGTCGGCAGATCCCCGACTGTGCCCTCCATTGGCGATCGTGGACAGCGCCTCGGCGAACGCCTCCAACGCCATGCCGGCGCTGGCCTTGACCTGATCTGAGTCCAGGCGCCACCGCGCGGCTCACGGCGAACTGGTTTGAAAGGCGAACTGCTGCCAGATTCCGGCTCTTTTACCGCCATAACCGCCCTTCGGGGATCATCAGGTCGGTCTGCTCGCTACCGTGCCAGATCACCCCAGTCGTCAGCGCCACGGCGCACCGGTATGAGCGGACATCGACGGAGGACTCAGTGCCGCATGCCCACATCCGACTCGGCTTGCTCGGGCCGCTTGAGGTGGAGATCGACGGCCGCGAGGTGCCCTTGCCTGCAGGCAAGCACCGCGTCCTGCTCGCCGCGCTCCTGCTTCGGGCTCACCGTACTGTCTCCACGGACGAGCTGATCGAATATGTCTGGGGCGACGCGCCACCGGCTGTCCCTCGCGGTACCGTGCAGACCTACATGACGCGCCTGCGCACCGCCCTCCAGCCGGCCGACCTGATCGTCAGCCGGCGCGGCGGGTATCTCATTGAGGTGCCCGACATGTCTTTCGATCTGCACCGATTCCGGGGCCTCGTGGCCCAGGCAGAGGAAGCCGCAGTGACCGACCGGAACGCGGAGTCCTCGCTGCTGCGGCAGGCGCTGACCCTGTGGCGGGGGCCCGCGCTCGCCAACGTGCCGTCCGAGACGTTGCGGGCGCTGGCCGCGCTCCCTCTCGACGAGGAACGCCTGGAGATACTGGAACGCCGAATCGAGGCGGACCTCTTCCTCGGCCGGCACCGGCGGGTGCTGACCGAGCTGCGGGCGCTCACTGCCGGCCACCCGCTGCACGAGCGCTTCTGGGGACAGCTCATCTTCGCGCTGCATGGAAGCGGCCGGCAAGCCGAGGCCCTGGAGGCGTTCCGCACGCTGCGCCGGCGGCTGCGGAACGAGCTCGGCATCGAGCCCGGCAAGGACCTGCAGACCCTCCACCGGCGAGTGCTCAACGGCGAGTCCATCCTCCCCCGCCGATCGGGCGACCACCTTCCGCCCTGTCCATGGGCGGCCTCCTGCCACCTGCCGCCGGACATCGGCACCTACGTCGGGCGTACCGCGCTGATCGAGGAGGCTGTGTCCCAGTTGGTGCGCCGAGACCGTGTGGCGCCCCCCGTCCTGGCCCTGTGCGGCGCGCCTGGGACGGGTAAGACGGCCCTCGCCGTTCGGATCGCGCACCGAACCCGGAACGGCTTTCCCGACGGTCAGTGGATGCTGCGGCTGACGGACGCCGAAGGAAACCCGCGCCGCCCCTCGGAGGTGCTCGCCGAGGCTCTCCTCGCCGCCGGGGTCGACCGCTCGCGCATCCCCGAGGGCATGGAACCAAGAGCGGCGCGGCTTCGCGCGGAGCTGGCCGACCGCTCGGTGTTGCTGGTGCTGGATGACGCCGTGGATGCGGCCCAGGTCAGGCCGCTGCTGCCGGGTACCGCCGGATGCGCCGTCGTCATCACCTCCAGGAAGGACCTGCGGGGCCTCGCGGCGTTGAACGACGCGAACGTCGTCACGCTGAAGCCGCTGCGACGCGAGGAGTCGGTACGGCTGCTCGCGGACCTCGTCCAGGGCGGGCGTGGGGGCAATGAGCGCGCGTTCGCAGAGATCGCCCAGCTCTGTGGCGACCTGCCCTTGGCCTTGCGGGTGGCCGCGGTCGGCCTGGCCGGCCGTTCTCCCGCGGAGGTGAGTCGTTATGCGGCCCGGCTCCGCTCTGGCGACCGGCTCTGCCTGCTCACCGTGACGGGTGACCCGCAGGCGGAGCTGCGGGCCGCGTACGACCGGTCCTACGGGGAACTCCCGCCCGCCGCCAGGCGGCTCTTCCGCCTCCTCACGCTGGTGCCGGGCGGAGATGTCACTCAAGAGGTCGCGGCGGCGCTGCTGGCGGTACCGGGCCAGGAGGCCGAGCGGTCGCTCGCCGCCCTTGCGGCCGCCCACCTCCTGCGGGAGTCCGACGCCGGTCGCCGGTACCACCTCGACGAACTCCTGCGGCTGTACGCGGCGGAACGGCTGGCCGCAGAGGAGCCCGAGGCCTCCCGGTCGGCGGCCTCGCGGCGGGTCGACGTCTACGGCAACAGCTCAGCGGCACCCTTCACGCCGCCGTCCGATCCGGAGCCGAGCGGCCAGGGCAAGCGGGAGGCGGGCTCCGGGATCGACAGCGTCGACTCGACGGCCGCCGCCAGCACCGCGAGGTCGATCGGCGTCTCCTGAATCCTGCGCAACGTCTCCAGCAGGGCGGCGATCCTGTCCTCGCGTCCAGCGGGCAAGTGCTCGTGCCTGCCGAAGGTTCGTTGCACCTGGGCGGCCCAGGCCTGCACGACCTCGCCCAGCCGTGGCGGATTCACCATGACGGACAGGTGCAGGGAGCCCTCCGGTCCGGCCAGCGCCCGATGCCCCATGCCGAGCGGCACGTACAGACCCTCGCCTGCGCGCAGCTCGATCTCCTCCGTGACGGCGTCCTCGCCCGGCGGGTCGGCGAGGTCCCAGTCCTCGCCTGCCGGCAGGTCATAGAGGATCCAGCGCTTGGTCCCCTCTGCCTGGATCACGAACACATGGGTGCCGTCCCTATGGGGCATGCTGCCGAAGTGACCTGGAGGGGTCAAGAACGCGGTGGTCTGGACTCGCGCGGCCAGTGTCCGCCCGAGCTCTCCGCACAGCCGAGCGACATCTCCGTCCCAGTTCTCGACCCCGGACAGGGTCAGGGTGGCGCCCTGCTCGATGGCCGCGGCGATCCTGTCCGGATGGGCGCACCCGGTATGCCGGTGCTCACCGACGACCATCGACCGGGTGTAGGCGTTCGGATGCAGGGCGGCGCCTTCGTGACTCAGGCCGAATTGCGGGTAGCGGAGGTTGCCGTACGCGAGCCAGGTCTCGACCGACCTTCGACTGATCAGCGAGCGAGCTTCGTCCGAGGTGGTGAAGCCGAGCGGGCTTCGCCCCCAGTCGAGGCGCTCGGCCTCTTTCGGGCTGGCGAACAGCCGAGCCCACGCCGATGCGACGCCCATGATCGTGTGCCCTCCTTCACGCCGCCCCACGGGCGGCCTTCCAACGTGGTCATGTAACGAGGCCGCTCACCGCACCAGTAGCGCGGCGTCCCAACCGCTCGCCGCCGGCTGGTCGGCGGCATATGCGTGCAGCGCCAGGGCGATGCCCGCGGAACCCTCCAGGAAGCCGGGCAGGTCGAGCCAGTCCTGCTCGTGCAGGGTCGCCGCGCGAAACCCGAACGCGGCTTGCGGGTCGTACAGGTCGACAGCCTGGCCGGCGAGCCTGTCGGCGGCCCCGGTGAGCTCGGCGTCGTCCGCGTCGCGGGCCACCAGCCGGGTCAGATGGAGCAGCCCCGCCCAGCCGTGGCACAATCCGGCGTCCTGCACGCCGTGCCCTTCGTCGGGCAGCGTCAGCGTGCTGCGCAAAGCGTCCACGGCGAACCGGCGCCAATCCGGTCGGTCCAGCGCCATTCCGGCAAGCTGCAAGGCACGGGCCGCGCCGGGCACGCCGTAGCACCAGGCCGTACGGCTGCGAGGCAGGCCGGCCGAGCCGGCCTCGACATCCTCCCGCTGGACCCAACTGGGCCAATACGCGCCCGCCTCGTCGACGCGGTGCCAATCGTGCATCCAGCCGGCGATCCGCGCCATGGCCTCGTCCTGGCCGGGGACGCGCACGCCCCCACGCCAGGCGAGGGCCAGCAGCGCCAGCGGTCCCGCCACTCCGTGGGCCAGCCCCAGGTTGCCGTGGCCGCCGTAGCCGTCCAGCGGTTCGCCGTGCGGAGTGTGCGGCACCCACCAGCCGGGCAGAGCCGCGTGCTCTCCCGCAAGGGGTCGTGCCAAGGCGACGAGAAAGGCGAGGATCTCCACCAGAGCCGAACGGGCTGGTCCGGTGTCCCGATCGAGAAGGTGGCGTCCCACGCCCGCCACACCGCCGATGACGTCGTATGTCTCGAACGGTGCGCCGGGGATGCCTGCCTCGATGCGTTCCCACTCGGGGCGCAGTCGCGCTGGAACCTGGACTGCGAGATGTTCGTCGATCGACGTGAGGATCTTGTTGTACTCGCCAGGGCGTGCGGCGCATGAGGCCGCGAAGGCGAGGGCGAGGGGGCCGTTGTAGAGCCCGGAGAGCCGTGCCTGACCCGACTCTGCGGCGGCGTGTGTCAAATATTCGTGCGCTACCCGACGGTAGGCGGGGTCGGTGTGCGCCAGTTCGGCGTACAGCAGGGCTACGGCCGGATATCCGTCGGTGAGACCCATCGGCCCCCAGATCGGCACGCGACCGTGTCCCGGAACCGGGCGCCTGTTGCCCGGGGCCGTCGCCCGCTCGGCGACGGAGCCGGGGTCGGCGAGCCGCTCAGCGAGATCGGCCACGACCGCGGCGGCCCTGGCCTGGGTCCCGTCGTCCACACCGCTTCGCGGTTGGACGACCTGTCCTGTTGGGGTCATGCCATGAACCTCTTCCGTCCCAGATCGGCTTCCACGGTGCCACGCAGGATGGCCATCGTCCGTGACTCGGCGGCGGGCTTGATGCCGGACAGCCGGTTGTGGTGCATGTGCAGGAGCCCGCTGACCACGGTGAAGAGCGTGCCGCTGAGTCGGTCGGCGGCCGCCGCCTTCCGTATGGCGTCTCCGTAGGCCGCGAGCGCGGGCCTGCGCTCCCGCCAGATCTCCAGCAGCTGGACGCCGCCCGGCCGGGCGGCCAGTCCCGCCCAGTCTCCGTCTGGGTCGATGAGCCTGATCGCGTCCCGGCGCACGGACCGGAACGCCGCGTGATCCTTTCCCTTCGGCAGCACCGACAGCAACCATGGCTGCCAGCCGGGGATGTTCAGGCCGCGCAGGATGTCCACGTAGTTCGCCGCTACCAGCAACTCGGTGTCGAGGTCCAGGCCGCGCCCGCGCAGGGCGAGCTGAGCCAGTACCGCGGAGCTGTCGGTGGCGAACACGCGCTCGGCCGCCTCGATCGTATCCGCGCCACCGTACCTGGCGACCTCGGGCTCGTAGGCGTCGAGGACGAGGCGCGAGGCCAGCCCCGCACGGCACTGCGCGTCGCCCCAGTCGCGAAGCGCGGGCAGCAAGGTCGTGTTCAGCTCGGCGGGATCCCCGTGGAAGCGTAGCCGCAGATGCGAGTCGGGATCCTGGTAGCGAATGAAGAACCAGCGGTCGACCGAAGGAGGCAGGGCGGCGACCAGAGCGGTCAGGTGCTGTCCGAGGAGTTCGTCCTGCCGTCCGCGTGAGCTGTACAGCTTCGCGTAGAGCCATTCTCCGCCCGGCAGGTGCCGCGGGCGCGGCGCCTGCACAGGAGGCAGGCGCTTGGCGGGCCTGCCGGTGCCGGTCACGAGCGTCAGGGGAACGACGACCTCGTTGGCGTGCCCGTCCAGCCATCCCGTCTCCTCCGCCGTGCCGGTCGGCTCGCATACCGACGTACCAGGACGGCGCGACAGCTCCTGGCGTAGCAACCTGCGATGCAAGGGCACGGTCAGATCCAGGTCCACCCGGTGGTCGGCGATCGTCACCTGGACCCGGTCGGGCACCGCCCACCGCTCGCGCCAGCTGGCGAGCATGGCGGACCACGCGTCGTCGTCCGTGCTCCGGTCGTGCAGATCGGGGTCGACCCGCCAGCGGGCCGGTGCGAGCACCGTTCGGCCGTAACGGACCCTCGGCAGGCGGGGCAGCATGCCGGCGGCGCCCCATGACCAGCCGTACAGGTGACGATGGGCGCTGCCGGCGATGTCCTGGACGAGGCGGACCGCGTTCGCGCAATGCAGCGTGGGGTTGAGCATGTGCGGTGAGACCGCGGTGATCTCCCGGCCGTCAGGGACGGACATCAGGAACAGCCGATGGTCATCCGCCCCGACCAGGAGGTCGCTCGCGCCGAGCACGCGTGGATCCGACCGGTCGGCAAGGGCTCCGATCACGAGGACGTGGTCGCAGACCACAGGCACCTGGACGACGTTGGCCACGCGAGGATCGGCCGGCTGGAAGACCAGCTGAGCGCGGACCGGCCCGTCGGCGGCGGCGGTGGCGGCGGGGACGGGAACCATGGGGTAGCCCCCCTCCGGGAACAGGTAGGCGAAACGCCCGAAGATGGCCCCCGCCGTCGATGAACCCACCACGGGCGAGAGCGCCAGCCGGAACCGGCCCTCGTCGATGGCCTCCGCCGACTCGGCGAGAACCTGCACGCACAGCTCCACGGACTCCGGCGGAGGCAAGGGGGATTCCTCGTCTCCCGCGAGCCGGCTCATCAGCTCATCGTCCAGCACCACCTCGTTCGACCCGTCCAGCAGCGCTCGTTGAGCCAATTCGGCGAGCAGCCGGTCACCCGGACGTCGGCGCTCGGAGGCGGGCTTCGCCTGCCGCTCGCTCTCCGGCACCTGGTATCCGGCGGGAAAGCCGAGGCCGCGCTCGGGATCGATGAGTTCAGTGAAGGGGATCAGCGGCCCGATGCCGTACCGTTCGATGAACGCCTCACGGTACTCCTCGAGGTGCGGCGCCACCGGCTCGGCGGCGGACATGCGCAGCAGCGCCGTGGCCGCCGTCGCGGCCTCATCGGCGACCTTCTGGGGCAGGGTCACGTCGGCGTCGAAACGCAGGTCCACGTGGATCGGCGGCTTGTCGGCCGGTTTCAGGGCGCGCATCGCCCTGACTGCCACCCGCCATGCGGGACGCCCCTCCCCCGGCGGGCGCTCGGCGTAGCGGGTCAGCGCCGCAGCGACCTCGCTCAGCCGGGCCGCCTCTTCCCAGCCGTCCACGGCGGCCACCCGATCGAGCACGTAAGCCAGTGGGTTGTTACTGCTCAGCGGCGGACGCAAGTCGGTGAGCAGCAGCTCGCGCTCCACCAGCTGTCCGGTCATGGCCTCGACGACGCTCACGGACGCCCGAGGGAACGCCGCGGACAGCCGGTCGACCAGCTCGGAGTAGGGGATGGGACATGCCGCCCACTCCATTGCCAGGCGCACCGGTTCGCTGTGGCGGACCGACAGCTCCCTGGTGTTCACGCCGTCCGGGCCGCGCCGCACGTAGGGCAACACCAGCCGATCGCCCCGTACCACGCACAGGTCGTTGGCGACCACACGCAACCGCCTGCGCACCCGCGGATCGCGTTCCCAATCGGCCAGCAGCATGGCGAGCCAGCCGGCGTCCGGACGTACTCCCTTGATGTGGGCTCGGCCCAGGCGGACCTTGGCAGAGTCACCGAAGCCGGCCAGGGCCACCCCGGCGAGCAGGCCGAAGGGGGTGGGGCGGCCGGCCATCCGCAACAAATAACGCGCCGTCGCGGTGACCGCGCGCCGCCGCTTAGCGGCCTCGACAGGGAGACCGTCCTCGATGCGGCTCAGAGTGCCGGCCAGCGAGTCACTGGACACCTCCAGCGCCTCGCGGAGCAGCGGGTCGCGCAGGACCTCCGCCAGGAAGGCCTCGCCCTTCTCACCATCGGCGTCCGCGCGGACCCGGCCTGCCCGCGCGGCGGGCGCCGCCGGAACGCGCAGCAGGGCGGCGCCCGCCGCTGCGAAGCGCGGTGTGTCACTCATGCGAACCCCCGATTGATCCCCCGGATTCCGAACGGAACGGCGACCACCCTAGCCAGCCACTTCGCACGCGTCAGGGCCACGGCGCGGCACGTGATCGCTACGTAAGCGGGACGCATCCGCCGCGCAGGCGCGCTGCTGGATGCTGGTGGCAGGTCGCTCTCCTCACGTGGAGGGCGACCATTTCGCGTGCCGTCTCGCGCACCTGTGGGATGAGCCTGATGAGTACAACCGACCAAGAGGAGCGACATGTCGCCGACGACCCTGTCCGAAGAGGACCTCCTGTTCGATCTGGACCTGGAGCTGGAACCCTCGGACGGGCAGCACGACAACACCATCTACGCGTCCGGCGGCGGCGGCGTGGTGTGCACCACCAATGTCACGTGGACCTGCTGCTGCACGTGGGGGACGTCGTGCGTTTCTAAGAACGGGTACACCTGCGCCACGTACTACTGCAAGGACTGAGGTAACGGCGCAGGAGAGCCGACCGGAGGGACAGGCGCGGCCCTCCGGTCATATTCATGGACTGGACCCGACTGGAGGGCCGAAACGCGTGGAGGGCTTGCGCCCGAATTCCCGGCCAGGGCGGCATCGCGCCGACGGCCGAGTGCACATTCCAGAGGTCGACCCGCTGTTCGGCAGTGGCATCAGAATGAGCGCCGGCTGGGCCCAGCACGACGGGGCTGGCGCCGACCTAGGATTTTGGACACTCCTGCGGAGGCTGCCCCGGCTGATGCGCATCAGCTTCGGTCTGGCGTGGCAGGCGGGCCACTGGCTGCTGCCCGTGGCCTTGGGCGCGAAGTTGCTCGCGGGCGCAGCCACGGGCGCGGTGCTGCTGGCCACGAACGCGGCCCTGGCGCTGCTGCTGGCCGGCACGCCTACCGTCGAACGACTCATGGACGCGCTGCCGGTCCTGCTCGCCGTGGCCGCCGGCGGGGTGGCGCGCAGCGTGCTGTCCTCGGTGGGCGACGCCGCGAACGGCAAGCTCGCCCCCCGCATCGACCGCGCCGCGACCGTGAAGCTGCTCGAACGGGCTGTGCACGTGGAACTCGTCATCATCAAGAATGCCGAATTCCGCAACCTGATGTCGGCCGCGGCACGCGGGGCGCTGTCCGCCCGGATGGTGACCACGTACGCGATCGCCCTGGTCGAGGCGCTGACCGGCCTGATCGCCGCCGCGGGAGTGCTGACCGTGCTGCATCCGGCGCTGATGCCATTGATGGTGGTCGTCACGGTTCCGTCCGCCTGGGGAGCGGTCCGGATGGCGCGGGCCAGGTTCACCTCGATGAAGCGGTGGACCGAACTGCAGAGACAGCTCGAGACCCTGTCCGGGCTACTGATCGACTCATCGCCCGCCGAGGAGGTGCGGGCACATCGGGCGGGCGGCTTCCTGCTGCACCACTATCAGCGGCTGGCCCGCCTCTCCGAGGCGGAGCAGGCGCGGCTGGCCAGGCTGGAGGCACGCACGACGCTGCTGTCCGATGGCGTCGCGGGCGTCGCCAGGCTGGCCATGTACGGCGTGCTGGGCGCGCTGCTCGTGTCCGGCTCGGTGCAGATGGCCGTCGCCGGCACCGTCGTGATCGCCATCCGCTCCGGCACGGCCCATCTCACCTCGCTGGTGTCGGCGGTGAACGACCTGTACGAGCAGGGCTTGTTCGTACAGGACTGGAAGCAGGCATGCGACCGTGCCGAGGCGGAGGCGATCAAGGGCGGGACGATCGAACTGACTTCTCCGCCCGAGCAGATCTTCGTCCGGGATCTGTGGTTCACCTATCCGAACAACGAGCAACCCTCGGTCTCGGGCGTCAACCTGACCGTCCGCAGGGGCGAGATCGTCGCCTTGGTGGGCGAGAACGGCTCCGGCAAGACGACGCTCGCGAAGTTGATGGTGGGCTTGTACATGCCGCAGTCCGGCGCGGTCTGGTGGGACGGCCACACCACTGCCGAGGTGAACCGTGCCAGCCTCTACGACCACGTCGCCCTCGTCGCCCAGGACTTCGTCCAATGGCCGTTCACCGCTCGGGTCAATGTGACGATCGGGCGGTCGACCCGACCGCCCGACCCCGTCTCGCTGCACACGTCGGCCGAGTTCGGCCGGGCCCATGAGGTGGTCGACCGCCTCGACGCGGGCTGGGACACGCTGCTGGCCCCGGAGTTCCTGGGCGGCACCATGCTGTCCGGCGGGCAGTGGCAGCGGATCGGCCTGGCCCGCGCGCATTACCGCGACGCAGCAGTGGTGATCTTCGATGAACCCACGGCCGCGCTGGATCCCAGGGCGGAGATCGAGGTGTTCGAGCGGGTCAGCGATCTGGCGAACGAGGGGCGGGCCGTCGTCCTCGTCACGCACCGGATGGCGTCGGTACGGCGTGCGGACCGCATCTACGTGCTGGACCGCGGGGAGGTCATCGAGCAGGGCACGCACGACAAGCTCATGGCGCTCAACGGCCGCTACGCCGAGCTGTACACCCTCCAGGCCAGCCAGCACCAGGATCCCGTCTCTCCTCGCTCGTGAAGCACCCGAGCCATCGCAGCTCGAGGGGTTCTCACCGCGTCCGCATCGACCGGGACATGTCGCAGGGCCAAGGCCGTCGGGCGGTCCCAACAAGAGGTCGCCTGCGGCTACGGTCGGTCGTGGGGCACCGGTGCCCGGTCCTCGCGTTCCTCGACCTGGCGCTGAGCCGCGCGGGGCTCGCGTTCGGCGGCGCATCGGGCCTGCGCGGCAGCCAGCGCCCGCAGCGGTACCAGATCTCCGGCTTCCCTTTCCCAAGGGGGCGGCCTGAGCAGCGGCGGTCCGGCTTCGCTATCGGCTGGGGCGACGGGCCCTCGCTTGCGCACCCCCGTCAGGAAAGGACGCGCTGCCACTCCGGCCAGGCATGGGCGAGCGTGGCCATTCCGTCGGGGAACTGTGCCCTGCCCAAGCCGAACCGCAGGTGCTGTCCGGCATGATCGAACATCACGTCGGGAGCCAGCAGCACACCGTGACGGTCGACCAGCCACTCGGAGAACGCCCGCGCCTCCGTCGCCGTCAGCCACGGGTAGGCACAGGTCCCGCCCGCCGGTGGCACCCAGTCCCACCCAGGAGTGGATTCCACGAACGAGGCCAGCGCACCCGCGTTGGCGCGCATCAGGCTGTTGGCGCGATCCAGGAGCGCGGGAGCCGCCTGCAGGCCCGCGATGGCGAGGACCTCGCTCGGCGCGCTCGTGGCCAGCGTTGTCCAGTAGCGGTAGTCCAGCAGGCGCGCCGTCACTGCCGCGTTCTGCGTGACCGTCCAGCCGATCCGGACCCCGGCCATGCCCAAGACCTTGGACACGCCTGCGACGGAGATCGCGTTGGGCGTCAGCGCCGCCGCGGACTGGAGCCGGCGCTGCGGCTCCAGTTCGATGCCTCGGTAGATCTCGTCGCTCAGCAGGAGGGTCTCGGTGCCGTCCACCAAGTCCAGAAGCTCCTCGAAGACCGGCGCCTCCGGCAACGCGCCCGTGGGGTTGTGGGGAAAGTTCGCCACGATCAGCCTGGTATTCGGCCGCAGGGCGCGCCTGACCTTGTCCACGTCCAAGTGCCAGCCGTCCTCCCGCCGGAGGCGTATCTCGGTCACCTCCGCCCCGATCGCACGCGGCACGTCGATCAGGAGCTGGTACGTGGGGCCGATGACCACCACGCCATCCTCGGGGCCGAGGATGGCGTTGAGGAGTACGAACACCGCCTCGGTGGCGCCGGCGAAGACCTGGACCGCCGATCCCGACGGGAGACCGGATGACTGAGCGGCCAGCTCTCTCAGCAGCGGGTGGCCCGGGGATTCGGTATAGCCCAGCGTCAGGGACTCGTACCACCGGCGCGTGTCCTCCGGGGCGACCTCCCACAGCGCATCCATTGACAGTCCTTCAGTGTCTGATCCGGTCAAGTTCACCCGGCACGTGAACTCGTGCTTGGCGAACATGCGCTCGATCAAGAAGGGAGGCAGTTGCACGTCGCGATCCCGTCTGCTCGTGGGTGAGGGTCGCCCTCCTGCTTGCCTGCGCGTACTCGGGCGGTCCCGACACGTCAGGGGGCCGCCTCCCGCGCCCGGCGGGCTACCGGGTAGGCGCGCGTCAGGAGAGACTGATCGAAAATCCTAGTGCTTCTCCCGGTCGGCGGAGAAGCGGGCATAGTACATGAGGACCGGGCGCAGTCCCCGGCGCTCATAGAGGCGCTGGGCGCCGGAGTTGGCCGCCAGAGTCCCGATGAGCAGATCACCGATGCCGAGCCTCGTCAACTCGTCGTCCACTGCGTCCAACATCAGCGTGCCAACGCCGTTGCCTCGCTCGGCCGGCGCAACGGAGAGGGTCTGAAGCTCCGCGATACGGCTACCCGTCACCCATGTGTCGTCGGGCCCGGAGTGGATCTCTACGAAGGCGTAAGCGACTGCCCGGCCGTGACGTTCGGCAACCAGGATGAACGACCCCTCCTCCTGAATCCAACGCTGATAACAGGAACGGCGCAGCTCCCAGGAACGCTCGTCCGGGAAGTATGCGAATCCAGGTTGGACGGACTGGTGGTGCTCGTGCAGCGCCAGCCACAGCGGCTCCAGCAAATCGATGAGCTCGGCCCCTCCCTTGCGGAGCGTGATGTCACCATGGGTGCGGCTCGCTTGACTCATCCCACTTCTCTTTTCGTTCTTATCGACGCCCGGGCGAGATCCCATTCTCCCCCGGGCAGCCCGCGAGATCATCCCGGGCAACATGATGATCCACAGGTAGACCACTTCCCGGGCTTCCCGTCAGCCGGGACTGTCTGGACAACTGACCTGGAAGTGGTCGTGAGCCCGGCCATATGTCCGACCTTGACATGGCCGCGCACGCGAGCTTATGTTCCTGAACACCAAATAAGCGCTCATTCATATACACACGTACGGCTGCTTGTGAACTATCGCAGCCCAGTTTAATCGAACCTTTCGCGCAGAATTACGTGGTTAGATGGATTCAATTCTGGATGAGGACGCCTGCCTGGAGCAGCTGTGGCGCGTCCGGTTCAGCCCGGACGGTCGGCATGCCCACTGTCAGGGCTGCGACCAGGAACGCACCTTCCACCGGCTCCACAATCGCCGGGTCTACAGCTGCGCTCACTGCGGCGAGCAACTCAGCCCGACCGCGAGGACCCCCTTCCACGGTTCCTCGACGCCACTGCGCCTGTGGTTCGCTGCGATCGTCAGGGAGCGCGCATCCGGCGGGCGTCTGACTGCTCAGTCCCTGGCCGACGAGCTGGGCCTGTCCTACGCCACCGCCTGGCGGCTGCTGAAGAAGCTGCGCGAGCACCGCGACGAGATCGACGCGCTGGCCCCCGCCTGGCAGGCGAAGCTCGTCACGTCAGAGTCGGACGAGGCCGGCCTGAGCCGGGAGGAACAGCTCCTTCAGGCCGCGCGGGCCGTCGTCGTCGCCTATGGCCTCGATGCCACCACGATCAGAGCCGTCGCCAGGCACGCCGGCCTGTCCACCGGGGTCGTGCACTACTACTTCGAGAACAAGAACCAGATCCTGGTCAAAGCGCTGCGCCAGGCCAACGACGAGGCGTGCGGCCGCCGCGACGCGATCATGGCAGCCCCCGGATTGAGCGCGGCTGAACGGCTCGCTCGCCTGATCCTGCTGTCCATTCCGGAGTCGGGGGTCGAGCGCGAGGAGTTCATCCTCTGGTTCGAGTACTTCCGGGTCGCCATCCACGGGCAAATCGCCGACGCGGACACAGGAATGGCTGACCGCTTCCGGCAGTACTTCTTCGACGTGATCGAACAGGGCGTCGTATCGGGTGAGTTCCAGCCCGAGGACCCCCCGGCGGACATCGTCGAGCAACTCCTGGGCTTGCTCGATGGCCTCGGCATCGCGGCGGTCATGGGCCGCCGCTGGATGTCGTGCGCGTACATGCACGAGCTGGTCAGGAACTTCGCCGAGAACAGCCTCCGGGTGGCGCTCCCCGCAGCCCGTCGAGTTTGAGGAAAGGAAACACCATGGTGAACTGCGCCGTCGTCGGCTTGGGCTGGATGGGCAGGATCCGTGTCGCCGCGTTGAGAGACATCGGTGACGCCCGGCTGACCGCCTGCTGCGACGTCGATCCGGACGCGGCCGGACTCGTCGCCGAAGGGGTCCGCTTCTCCACGGACTTCGCCGAGATCGTCACCACGGACGACGTCGATGCCGTTTTCGTGAGCACTCCTGACGGGCTGCACAGGGAGGCGGTGATCGCCGCCCTGCGCGCGGGTAAGTACGTCTTCTGCGAGAAGCCGATCGCGACCACGCTCGCCGACGCCGACGCGATGGTCGCCGCCGATCCCGGCGGCCGCCTGGTCATCGGGCATTCCCTGCGATCCGACCCCCGCTACGTGGCCGTCCAGCAGCGGGCACGCGAGGGTGCTCTGGGCGCTCCCATCCACACCTTCACCCGCCGCAACTGGCCTGTGTCCGAGGGACGCCGCCAGCAGGACCAGACCACGCTGCCGCTCTACCTGGCGGTCCACGACCTGGACGCGCTGCAGTGGATCATCGGCTCGCCCATCGTCGAGGTGTACGGCGTGGCCTCGGAGACCGAAGTCCTCGGGCTCAAGGCCACCGCGTCGATCGTGGCCACGCTGCGCTTCGCCAACGGATGCGTCGGCGCGCATGAGACCAGCTGGGCCCTGCCCGACCAGGCGGGGCTGTCGAACGGTGACCACGCGCTGGCGTACGTGGGCGTGGACGGCTGTGCCTACCTGACGGAACGCGACCACGGGGTGGTCATCAACGGCGCCGGCGCTGTCGAGTACCCGGACGCGATGAACACCGGCATGTACGCCGCCGAGACGGCCAGGTTCATCGCGACGGCCCGCGACGCCCTGCCACCACTGGTCAGCGGACCGGAAGGGCGAGCCGCCCTGGCCGCGGCCCTGGCTCTGCAGGAGTCGCTGACCAGCCGTGGTCCCGTCGCGGTCGACGGGAGCATGCGATGAACGCTCACCTCATCGACGGCGAAGAGCGGCCTTCGGAAAAGGGCGGAACGTTCACGACCATCAACCCAGCCACCGGCGAGGAGCTGGACACGGTCGCGCTCGGCGGAGAGGCGGACGTCAACGCCGCCGTCGACGCCGCGACCCGAGCCGGCCACCTCTGGCGTCGGGTACCCGCTGCGGAACGCGCGGCCCTGCTGCGCCGCCTCGCCGGCCTGATCCGCGCCGGCGCCTCGGAGATCGCGACACTCGAGGCGCGCGACAGCGGGCGTCCCATCTCCGACTGCCACGATGACGTGGCGATCTGCGCCGACCTCCTCGACTACTACGCCACCCTTCCGCAGAACATCCGGGGCGCCACGTACGCGGAACAACCCGGTCACCTCACCCATTCGCGCCGCGAGCCGTACGGAGTCGTCGCGGCCATCGCCCCGTGGAACTTCCCCTTCTTCTTCGCCGTCACCAAGACAGCCCCGGCGCTGGCCACCGGCAACACAGTCGTGCTGAAGATGGCCGAGCAGACCCCGCTCACGTCGATCCTCTACGGCAAGCTGTGCTTGCGGGCAGGTTTTCCGCCCGGTGCGGTCAACATCCTCAACGGCGACGGGCGAACCGGCGCGCTGCTCGCAGCCCACCCCGGCGTCAAGAAGATCACGTTCACCGGCTCGACCGAGGTAGGCCGGAGCATCAGGCAGGCGAGCACCGTCAGCTGCCACCTCGAACTCGGGGGCAAGACGGCCAACATCGTCACCAAGCACGCCGATCTCGTGGCCGCCGCCCGCACCTCGGTCCACCATGCCTTCTTCAACGCGGGTCAGGTCTGCACCGCGGGATCTCGTCTCCTGCTCGACGAGGCGATCGCCGAGCCGTTCATGGAACTGTTCCTGCGCGCCACCGCGGGGATCGTCGTCGGTGACCCGCTGGCCCCGACCACCCAGGTCGGCGCGCTGATCAGCGAGCAGCATCGGGCCAGGGTGCAGGAACATCTCAGCCGCGCCGTCGACGAGGGCGCCTCGATCATCGCAGGCGGGAATCCCTCCGCGGTCGGCGCCTTTCTGGAGCCGACCGTCCTGGACGGTGTCGTCCCCGGCATGGCGGCGGCGCAGGAGGAGATCTTCGGACCCGTGGTATCGGTCATGCGTTTTCGCCACCTCGACGAGGCCGTGCGCATCGCCAACGGCACACCGTACGGCCTGGCCGCCACGGTGTGGACCGACCAGCTGGCCGAGGCGCTCGACCTGACCGATCGCCTCGACGCCGGGATCGTCTGGACGAACTGCCCCTACCGCGACCACGCCCACGTTCCCTACGAAGGGCACGGCCTGTCCGGCCAGGGCGAGGAGGGCGGGCTCGAGACGATCAACGAGTTCACCCAGCTCAAGGTCGCCTACCTCGGATCACCCTCGACCCCCTGGACACTGCCATGAGCGCCTTCGTCGAACACCGGACCATCGACGTCATCCCCGCCGGCGAGCGGACCGGCCGCCCGCGCGACCTGTTCAGCATCTGGTTCGCGGCCAACATCGGGCCGCTGACGATCCTCACCGGCGGCCTGCCACCGGTCATCTACGGACTCGACTTCTGGTGGAGCATCGTCGCGCTGCTCGCAGGACAACTGCTCGGCGGGCTGTTCATGGCGCTGCACAGCGCTCAGGGCCCCCGGCTGGGCATCCCGCAGATGATCCAGAGCCGCGGCCAGTTCGGCGTCCGTGGCTGCCTGGTCATCCTGGTCGTGGTGCTCGTCATGTATGAAGGGATCTACGCCGCCAACATCGTCTCCGGCGCACAGTCGGTGCACGCGGTGTTCCCGGCGTTGCCGCTGACGCCGCTTGCCCTCGTCTTCGCCCTGGTGGGCCTCGTGGTCATGGTCGTCGGTTACCGGCTCATCCACCTCATCGGTCACATCATCACGGCCGTGTCGATCACGTCTCTGGCCGTGGTGATAGTCGGGCTGGTCATAATGGGCCGCATCAGCGCGGACGTCTTCGCCATCGGTGTGCCGACCGTCCGCGGCTTCCTCGGCACGATGGCGATCGGCGCGCTGTGGCTGCTGGCCTTCGCGCCGTACGTCTCCGACTACTCCCGCTACATGCCCGCCCACACCGCCGGGCTGAAGTCCACGTTCTGGTGGACCTACGGCGGAGCCCTGCTGGGCGGCATGATCCCGATGGGGATCGGCGTCATTGTGGCCATCTCCGTCAACGGCGACGCGCTCACCGGGTTGCCTGCCGTACTCGGAGAACCGCTGAGCACGATCGTGCTCTTCAGCTTCGCCGCCGTGATCATGCACTTCAACGCCATGAACCTCTACGGCGCGACCCTCACCGTCGTCACCATGGTGCAGACCTTCCGCAGTGACTGGTTGCCCACGGCATGGGGAAGGGCCGCCATCGGTGCGCTCCTCGTCGTGCTGGCCACCGCAGGCGCGGCGCTCATGTCGCAGGACTTCCTGAATAGCTTCACCAACCTCATCATCATGCTCCAGTACGTCTTCATCCCGTGGACGGCCGTCAATCTGATCGACTTCTACCTGATCCGTAAGGGCGACTACGCAGTCGCCGACCTGTTCAGGGCGGATGGCGGGCGATACGGCAGGTATGACGCACCTGCCCTCGTGGCGTACACGGTGGGTGTGCTGGTGGAGATTCCCTTCATGAGCACGGCTCTGTACACCGGCCCGGTCGCCGATCTGCTGGCGGGGGCGGACATCAGCTGGATCGTGAGCCTCGCGATCACCATCCCGCTCTACCTGGCGCTCGCCCGGCGTCGGGTATCCCACGCGCAACCGGCTTGGGAGGCCGCCTGACGGTCCTTGACGGTGCTCGTGAGGGTTATCTGCCGGTGCTGTCGAAGTGGCCGCCAGCCGCCTGGTCAACGCCGATGAATCTGGTCCAGGCGCTCAAGCACCGTAGGCCTCACCGGTGACGAGCATGAGGCGAGCGCAGCACCGGATGGGGTGAGCCCCCGCCTTCTTCGCATTGCCGTTTCGCCGGCGAAACGGCAAGAGGGGCGGGGCGAGGCGGCTAGAGCCTGACGAAGATCGTGACCCCGAATATCTCGATAGGGCTGAGGTTGGTGGTCAGGGTTAGGCAGGCTTTGTGGTGCTGTGACAGCAAGGTCTGTCCACCGCGCCGGTTACTGTTTGGAACGGGATAGCTACGGTTTTGTCGGCGAAACGGCGTCTTCGATTGAGAGCGGTGGCGGCATCGTGTCCCAGACTGACCTCCCACCTGCGCTGGCTTGAGGTCAAGGTGGTGAGGTCAATTGACTTGACCGGCGCGTGCGCCGCCAGCGTGGCAAGCCGGGCCCGATCGCCGCCGAGAACGCCTCCCTCGCGGTGCTGGTGGGGTACGGCCACCGCAACGCCCAAGAGCGCTGAGGGCACGGTGGAGATGATCCGCCACACCAAGATTGCGCGCGACACCGCAGTCAAGGCCCGCACCCAGGCCATGGTGACCCTCAAGGCACTGCTAGTCACCGTCCCCGACGAACTGCGCGAGCAGTTGACCGGCCTGTCGAAGATGGCCCTGCTGGAGCGCTGCGCCGGACTGCGACCCGGTCCACTGAGCAGCACCGTGGCCTCAGCCAAGCGAGCCCTGCGCGCCCTGGCCCGCCGTTGGCTCGACCTGGACCAGGAGATCAAAGAGCACGACATGCTACTTGAGCAGCTGACCACTCAGCAGGCTCCCGAACTCGTCAACGCCTTCGGCATCGGCGCCGACACCGCCGCCGAAGTGCTCATCGTGGTCGGCGACAACCCCGAACGCATCCGCTCCCAAGCCGCATTCGCCAAACTCGCCGGCGTCGCCCCCATCCCGGCCTCCTCCGGCACCACCACCCGGCATCGCTTCAATCGCGGCGGCCACCGCCAGCTGAACGCAGCGCTCTACCGCGTCGTCATCGTCCGCATGCGCTTCCACCAGCCCACCATCGACTACGTGACCCGCCGCACCGCGGACGGCAAGACCAAACAGGAGATCATCCGCCGCCTCAAGCGCTACCTGGCCCGCGAAATCTTCCAAGCCATCAAAGCCCGCCCACAGCCAGCTGTGACGACTTGACGAACTATAGGAGCGTCAACGCCCTGATGGATTCGTTCTGGGGCCGGATGCAGACGGAACTGCTCAACCGGCGGCGCTGGAACACTCGCCTCGAATTAGCAAACGATCTTCGAATATCTGGAGATCTTCCACAACCGGCAGCGACGACACAGCGCGTTGGGGATGCTCACCCCGATCGAGTACGAGATGCTTCACCCAAAGACCCAGCTGGCATGACAGCCAACCAAGTCAACTCCACCGAAGTCGGGCCACATCAGCTGTCCATTAAACCCAGACGGGTTCACCTCGACCATCTCCGAGACCACCTGCGGGGCCCAGCAGATCGGTCGCCACCCGGTCCGCGACCTTCTCATCCTCCAGCAGATCACGGACCTTTGTTGACTTCTGCACCGTGGTGGGGAGGTTGCCCCGCTGGTCGACCTCCCGCTTGGCGGCGCCTGCGCCCGCCGGTGGTTCTTCGACTTCTCGTGCCAGGGCGGGTTGAGGATCTTGGCGAAGCGCACGTCCTCCTCCGCGATGCCGTCATCTGTGGCATCAGCTCTCCCTCCGAATCCGTCCGGCAGCACCCCGCTTCTTCATCAAGCAGAAGGGGCTTCCGACAGGTCAGTCAGATGAGATGCACGGCCTCGGTTCTACCGGCCTGAGCACGGTGGCCCTTGACGGGAGCGATCGAGGGGTGGAGATCCACGCCCGGTCACACAACGGCGCGGATCTCCACCTGAGATCGTCAGCTCAGCGGGATGGCGTCCAAGACGCGGGTGGGGATCACCTGCACATTGCTGGTCTGCTGCACCTGCGTCCTGTGTCCGGCGTTGATCAGCCACACCGACGCCGAGTCGGGGGACTTGACGTAGGTGCCGTCGGCGATCTGGGTGGGCAAGGCATCCCAGACCCGCGCAGGGATCTCGTGCAACGGTCTGGTTCCGTAACCGGCCTCGTCGCGCTCAGCTCCGCTGATGAACGGAATCTTCGCGCCACCGACCACCGCAGCCTCGGACGTGCTGCCGCTCTTACCGATCCTGGTGCCGTCGGCGATCTGGGTGGGCAAGGCATCCCAGACCCGCGCAGGGATCTCGTGCAACGGTCTGGTTCCGTAACCGGCCTCGTCGCGCTCAGCTCCGCTGATGAACGGAATCTTCGCGCCACCGACCACCGCAGCCTCGGACGTGCTGCCGCTCTTACCGATCCTGGTGCCGTCGGCGATCTGGGTGGGCAAGGCATCCCAGACCCGCGCAGGGATCTCGTGCAACGGTCTGGTTCCGTAACCGGCCTCGTCGCGCTCAGCTCCGCTGATGAACGGAATCTTCGCGCCACCGACCACCGCAGCCTCGGACGTGCTGCCGCTCTTACCGATCCTGGTGCCGTCGGCGATCTGGGTGGGCAAGGCATCCCAGACCCGCGCAGGGATCTCGTGCAACGGTCTGGTTCCGTAACCGGCCTCGTCGCGCTCAGCTCCGCTGATGAACGGAATCTTCGCGCCACCGACCACCGCAGCCTCGGACGTGCTGCCGCTCTTACCGATCCTGGTGCCGTCGGCGATCTGGGTGGGCAAGGCATCCCAGACCCGCGCCGGAAGCCTCCGGAGTGGCTTATTACTGTACCCGGCGGCCTCCAGCTCTGCCGTATTCGCGAAGGCGACCTTTGCCCCGCCGACGATGCCGCCCTGAGTGGAGGTTTCGCCCTTGCCGATGCGCGTCCCGTCCGCGATCTTTGTGGGCAGGGCGTCCCAGACCCGCGCCGGGATCTTCTGCAGCGATCTGGTTCCGTAACCGACCTCGTCGCGCTCAGCTCCGCTGATGAACGGAATCTTCGCGCCACCGACCACCGCAGCCTCGGACGTGCTGCCGCTCTTACCGATCCTGGTGCCGTCGGCGATCTTCGTGGGCAGGGCGGCGAAGACCCGCGCCGGTACCGTCTGGACCTTCTGAGTCCAGTTGGTGCCGTGTCCGGCGTCGATGACCTCCTGGGGGGAGTTGAAACTGACCTGGGCGCCTCCGACGATGGCCGCCACCGGGCTGGCGCCGTTGGAGGCCTGAATGAGGGTGCCGTCGATGATCTGGGTGGGAAGTGCGTTGAACACCCGGGCGGGAACGCCCTGGACCTTGGAGGTCCAGTTGGTGCCGTAGCCGGCGTCGATGATCTCCTGGGCGGAGGCGAAGTTGATGCGGGCGCCGCCGACCATGGCCGCCACCGGGGTGCCGGGCGCCTGGAGCAGGGTCCCGTCATACGGGACGGTGGGAATGGCGTGGAAGTGCCGGGCTGGGACCGCGCGTACCTTGCTGGCCCAGTTGGTGCCGTGTCCGGCGTCGATGACCTCCTGGGCGGAGGCGAAGTTGATGCGGGCGCCGCCGGCGATGGCCGCCACGGGGGTGGAGGATCCGCCTCCGGTGCCCTGGATGAGGGTGCCGTTGCGGGGCATGAACCCCAGCCGGTTGTAGCTGCCGCCAGAGATGATCACCACTTTGGAGGTCCAGTCGCCGCCATGGCCGGTGTCGATCACTTCTTGGGCGTTGTTGTAGGGCACCAAGGCGCCGCCCAGCGTGGCGGCCACCGGCAGGTCGGTGCCGTCGGATCGGGCCTGCACTAGGGTACCGTCGGCCGGTTCCTGGTTCATGTGATCGCGGGCATCGATCGACCAGTCGGAGATCTTCACCGGGTTGCCGCAGTTGACCGGCGCTGCGCACGAGTCCTGCCAGACGGGGGCGCCTCCCACGAAGAGGTATACGCGGCCTCGCTGGTCCACTGCCGAGGAGGCGTTGCGCGGGGTGGCCGGCCCGGCGTTGATGACGGCTTGCGTGGTCGGGCGTGGGGTGCTGTTGCAGATGTTGTCGTTGCAGGTGGCCTGCCACACCGGGGCGCCGCCGACCATCTTGTAGATTCGGCCGGTGTCGGTGGTCCGCAACAGGGTGCCATCGGCCAGGCCACGCACGTCGGCCACCGGGGTCGGGCCCGGGGTCGGACCCGAGGTGCTGGAGCCGGGCGGCTGACCGTATCCGCCGCCACCGCCCTGCAGCATTCTGCGGGTACAGCGGGTGTCCGGCGGGCTCTGCCAGCTGCAGATAATCGAATCTGTGGGGATCTTGGCCCAGCGGTAGCTGATGAACGTGCCGTTTATGCACCACCAGGTGCCCATGATGTTGTAGCGCGCCACATGGTCGGTGTTTTTGTAGGCGACCCGCGCGAATTGCACATAGGGCTGCGCGTAGCCTACTGTGCGGGGAGGAATCTTTACCATCAGCCCGAATTTTATGGCGATTTCGTTCTCTACCTTGGTGACCACGCCGACCGACCGGGAGGCTCCGACCACCCTGGAGATCTCCAGCGAGGTGTTCACGCTGGTCTCCACCCCCAGTGTCTCTTTTTCCGTGATGTCGAAGGTGTGCGTTATCTCGGTTGGATTGCCGTTGGCGTGCCAGTACAGCTTACCCCGGGGTTCGATGTCGTTGCCCGCAGCCAGAATCTCTACGGTGGCGTCACTCGGTTGCGGGCTGCCACACAGATAGGGTGGCGAGGTAATATCTCCCGGCGGATAATCGTTGGCTTTCAAAGCGGCGGTGACGAGCGGCGGCGCCTGTGCGGCGGATGCCTCAACTGGTGCCAGGCTTACTGCCATCAGGGTGGCCAGTCCGATGGCACAGCGTTTCCAGAATTTCATGATCTTCGCTTTCAATCGGGGTTACCGAACAGCAACGTGAGTGCGGCGCTCTATCCGGAGGACAGGTGTGATCGCCGCTTGAAACGCGGCCACCACCGGACGCGGGTGCATGCCGCCTCGCCACAATCGGACGGGCCATCATCGTGCTGCATATCTCTTGCTTCCCTCGCGCGTTTGAAAATAGCCGCGAGACAAGCAAACTCATGACATATGAGGAGCGCGGGTAGATTAGATGCCCTGCCAAAAGAGATCCTTTCTACCACTTCACTAGCCTATTCGTTGATCATCGCGGCATCCCGAGGCGTCCCTTTTTTTGTTGAACCATATCTGACTAGGTCGATCTGAGCTCCTACCCCTATTCCGCGGCCTCGAATGGAGCAGGATGAAAAGGGCCTCGTGGATCGATGACTCACTAGCCCAGTTGACGATGACGGCCCTGTGACGCCCGGCTGCGCGGCCGGTAAGCTTGGCCAGGCGTGTCGTAGAGCCGGGCCTTTGGGGTAACTGTCGTATTCCTGGAGGCTGATGGTGGTGACGGGTGAGCCGTTGGCGGTGAGGATGCGCTGGTCGGTGACGGGCCAGAGGTTGCCGTCGTCGAGGAGGTAGCCGGGCAGTTTGCCGGTGGCCTGGACGGCCGGTAGGCGGGCGTGCAGGGAGGCTCCGTAGGGGATCTGGTGGAAGGTCTGGGAGGAGACATTCACCCGGTTGCCCGTCAGAGCGGTGTAGACGCCGAGCTCCTGGATTTGCAGGCGTCGGGCTCCGGTGATGAAGGTCGCCGGTAGGCCAGGGGCGTGGATGCCGTATCCGTTGAACAGGGTGGCGACCTGGGAGTTGGTCAGGTCTGCGCAGGTTCGGCCGGTGAGTAGGTCGAAGCCGAAGTGGCCCAGGGTGTGGGGCGGCTCGTTGGCGGTCGATTGGAGGACGTCGATGGGGACGCGGCCGCATTCGCCCTGAGGTGTGACCCTGGCGTGTTTGTCGGGCTTGGAGACCAGGCCGGGGCCTTCGGTGTAGGTGCCGGGAAGCAGGCCGTTGGGGTAGGGGTGGACGCGCAGGTCGTTGCGGTCCAGGAACTCCAGCACGGTGCCGGTGGCGTTGGGACCGTTGCTGGCCACGACGAACGCCTGGAGCGCGTCGGAGTAGTGCCAGTCCACGGAGAAGCCGTTGAGCACCGAGAAGCTGCGATCGTTGCCCGCGGCCTTCGGCTGCCAGCCGGTGGCGGTGAACACCTCCACACCGCTCTGGAAGGTGGGATCGGCCGAGCGCCAGGCGAACTGCCCCGCGCCGTTGCTCAGGGCGCCGCGGCCGGTGGTGTCGGTGAACAGCAGGTAGAACTTGCCGCCCAGGTAGACGGTGCTGGGCTGGCCGGCGCCGTACTTGTTGGGCCGATCGACCTCGAAGGCCGGGGTGATGATGGGCCGGCCCTGGTTGAGCCGCCGCCACTGCAGGCCGTTGGTGCTGGTGGCCACGCCGATCTGGGTCAATTCCGGCGATCCGTCCCGGGAGCCGCCGTAGTACATGTAGTAGGTGCCGTCGACCCGCAGGACCGATGGATCGCAGGTGTGCTGGTCCCAGCCGGTCGCCGTGCCGTCGAAGACCCGCACCTGCTGGCCGCCGCCGGGAGCGGTGAACGGCCCGCCGAGCGAGGTCGACTCGGCGTACAGGATGTCATCGCCGGCGACAGCCCCGCCGGAAAGCTGACTGCACCACCACATGCGATAGCGACCATCCGCCATGACCGACGGCGCATAGTCATACACATTCCGGGTGATCAGGCCTCCGGAATGTGAACGATAGGAATCGGTCGGCAACGTGACGGGCGCGCCGATATTCGAACCCTCGGCCACACCACCGCCGGCACCGATGCCGGCGAAAAGGCTCGTGACGAGTGCGAGGGCACGCAACATGAACCGTCTCAACCTGGTTCTCTTTCTCACGCGGCGGATGCAAAGCTGAGCAAGGACCCGGCTCACGCTCTCATCCACTGAATGGTTCAGGATCCTCTGACACAGAGAGGCCCTGCTCGATAATGTGTTCTGGACCGTTCATGACGATGTCGCCGATGCTCGAGATAGACGCAAAGCGATATCGGTCTTGAAAGTTTGATAAACTGGTCGAAAGAATCAGCAAGATACACCGTGTTGCAGTATGACATACTGTGCAACTCGTCAATAAGCGCCATAATGGCCAATCTTGGCAGATTTTCTGCCAAGATCCCCAGCAGCCAGCCATAACCAGCACTGGCGGTGTGTTCCCCGGAGTGGGGTGCGCGGGCACCTTCCAGTCCCGCTCGCCGCCCAGGAGTTCGCACGGCAGATCCGTGTGTCGGGCGTGCCGGCTCGTGTCCATCGTCACATGTGCCATCGCCCATCGGGTAAGGCCGTTCGTCCTGGCCGCACCGAGATGCGGTGCAAATGGGGACGAGCATAGGTTGCGTGCTGAACCGACCAAAGTTCGCACCACGCAAGGACCTACGCTCGTGCCGCGCACGCTACCGCCGGTTCAGGCCATCCGCACCGAGATCGACGCCCGGTTCCCCTGCGATCGTGACCTGGTCGAGGTGATCGAGGACGTCGCCCGGCCCGCCGCCCGCCCGATCATCCAGACCGCCGTCGAAGCCGAGGTCGAGGCCTTCCTCCGGCCGCGCCCGCTACCATCGCGCCGCCACCATCTCCGCAGACCGCAGCGAAGAGACGAAGGTGCGGCCTGGTCACCGCAACGGGCACTGCCCGACCACCGTCAAGACCAGCAGCGGGCCGATCACCATCGCCCGCCCGCGGCGGCGCGGCACCACCGAGAAGTTCGCCTCCCGCCTGTTCGACACCGGCGCCAGCCGCACCCACACGCTGGACGCTCGTCATCGTCTCCTTCACGCGCCGCCTGTCCACGCGTGACCTCGAAGACGCGCTGGCCGACGCGCTCGGCCCAGAAGCCGCGCTGTCCAAGTCCACGGCCTCGACCATCTGCGAGGCCATCATCGCCGAGTACGACGCCTGGTGCCGCCGCGACCGGCATCGAGCTGGACTACCTGTTCTGCGACGCCTCGCACTTCAACATGCACGACGGCAGCCGGGCCGAACCCATCCTGGCCGCCTGGGGCATCACCGCCCCAAGCAAACCCGTCTTCATCAGCCCGGCCCGCCGCCGGCTCGGAGTCCACCGACGCCTGGCACGACTTCCTCACCAACCTGACCGCTCGCGGCCTGCGCCCGCCGCTACTCCTCGTCTCCGAGGCGCACCCGGCCTGATCAGTGCCGCCGAGCAGACCTTTCCGTCCTCGCTGCACCAGCGATGTCTCCCCCATCGGGCCCGCACCGAACTGGCCAAGGCCAACGCCGCAGACCAGCCCGCGGCAAAGGCCGCCTATGGGCAGAACTTCTACCTCAGCAGCCTCAGCGACGACATCAAGCCCGGCCAGCACCTCAACGACTGAATCCAGCGACGCATCGACGCCTTCGCCGAAGCCTGGGCCAGCCGCAACCCGGCGCGGCCAAGTGCCTGCTCACCGACCGCCCAGAGCTCGACCACCGCCCTGCGCTTCCCGATCGAGCAGCACAAGTGCGTACGGCACTTCAACCCCATCGAGCGCACCTTCGACAAAACCCGCCGCCGCGTCAAGACCATCGGCCATTCCCCCAGCGAACCAACTGCCTCTCTCTCATGCGGGCCGTACTCGACCGACCCGCCCGCAGCTGGCACGACTTCACCATGACCAGCACCGGCTGCGCATCCTGCACGACCTCCGCCGAGCTCTCCTTCACCCACCTCTACCCGGCCGACAACCCGACCTTGGCACCCGTCACCGAGGCCGCCTAAGCTCCGGCCACGGCCGCTACGTCGTCGAGGTAGTTACACCGCTCCGAGGACGCGGCCTCTGGGCACAGAGGGGGTGACCGCCTGATCGCGGTCTGACGTAAGGGTACGGATATGGACAGCAGGTCTCCCACGACACGAGATCACGAGATCGTCTCAGCGATCAACCGGCGTACCGGCGCAGGGTTGAGGATCGTCGGCCGTGCTCTGCAGGGGAGGGTCGGCGGTGCCATCTACGCCGAGTGGCCGGACGGCCGACAAGCCGTGGTGACGCGATTCGTGGGCTCACTCGCCGAGGCCAAGCGTACGGCCGACGCGCTTGCCTATGTCCGTGACCGCGGGCTCCCGGTGCCCAGGCACGATCTTGTGGTCGACTTGGATGACGAGGTGATGTTCGTGCAGGAACGGCTTCGCGGCGCACCGCCCCGGCGGCTGACCCCGGGGACGATAGACGCGATCGTAGAGATCAACGACCGTTTCGTCGGCTGCTGTGCCTTGATTGCGAGCGGCTGACTAATTGTGGTGATCTTGTCACGATGAGTGCATGGGGCGTGGTGACTTGACGAACGCCGAGTGGGAGCGACTCCAACCGCTGCTGCCCGAGGGTAGCCTGCGGGGCGGGCGCTGGAACGACCACCGGCAGACGATCAATGGCGTGTTGTACGGGGCCCGGACCGGGCTGCCGTGGCGGGACCTGCCCGAACGGTTCGGCTCCTGGGTCACGGTCTACAAGCGGCACCGCCGCTGGCCGGGCGACGGCACCTGGCAGAGGCTGCTGACCGAGATCCAGGCCGGACAGGACGCCGAGGGCCGCCTGGACTGGGACATCGCCGTGGACTCCACCACGGTGCGGGCGCACCAGCACGCCGCCGGCGCGCCCCGCGGGCCATTCCCGCCGCCCGCGCCGGGGCGGCAAAGGGGGACGCCGCCAGGACAAAGCGGGGCGATCCGGTGCTGACCGCGCCGGCCGCCCGGCTGGTGGAGGTGGTCAGGCCGGGGAATGCCCAGGCCGCTCCCTGGGCGGCTTCACCACCAAGATTGACCTGGCCGCGGACGGCCGCTGCCGCGCGCTGCCGCTCGTCCTGACACCCGGCCGGCACGGCGACAGCCCACAGTTCCGCACGGTGCTGAACCACAACCGCGTCCCCCGGCGCGGGCCGGGACGCCCGCGCATCCGACCCCACAGCCTGACCGCGGACAAGGCCTACTCCTCCCGCGCCAATCGCCTCTACCTACACCGCCGCAAACTCCGCCACACCATTCCAGAACCCCGCGACCAGCACGCCAACCGGCGCCGGCGCGGCTCGGCCGGAGGGCGGCCCCACCGATTTCGACGCCGAGCGCAACAAGGCACGTAACGTCGTCGAACGGGCGATCAACCGGCTGAAGAACTTCCGCGCCGTGGCCACCCACTACGACAAGCGCGCCTACATCTTCGTCGGCCCCGTCACCCTGGCCGCCCTGATCATCTGGCTCCGCACCCAATCTAAGAAACAGCCCTTAGCGGCGTCCGCGGGCCCGTACCTGTCTGGTCCTGGAACCCGGCACCGTGGGATGGATCGGCCTCGGCGCCTTCGTCGTCTGTGTGGGGCTCGCAATACCAGCGGTTGTGGCTTGGGCGGAGCGCACTCGTCCGCACCAGCCTGAGGCCGATGCCGAAGAGGACGTTGGGTAGGCCGTGGGGATCGGGGGAGCGGAGTGATGGTCGTTCCCGCGCGGCCTCAGCCGTTGACGGTAAAGGTACACGTCTTCGACGCCAGCTTGATGCCACAGCAGCTTCAGCAGGCGCTTACTAGTCTTGTCTGCTCCCGAGTTAAGACGCTTCTGCCGCCCTGCGGCCCATTCCAGCCACGTTCCGTGAAGCACAAGCCGGATCGATTCATCTGCCCGCTCACTCGGGCTGCGCCCGGTCGTGGCTACGGCTGTAGTCTGCTGCGCACTCTCCGGAAGTGGCGGAGCAGGTACAACGCCATCCCAGAAAGCGCGACGAGTGTCGGTACGCCCCCGAAGACCGAGGCCGATGCCATGAATGGCCAAGCAACTGCGACCGGCTTTCCGGCGGTGCCGGACTGCGTGGGGAAGGTGATGGTGACGTCTGCGGTTTCCTCGATCGCACCGCTGGCCAGCCGAAGCTTGATCCGTGGCATGGGGCATGCGCCCGATCCAAGGGCAGCACCACCGGTGCGGCCTGGCCAGGCGCCGGCGAAAGTCGTGCACGGCGCCGGTGGCGGCGAGCAGGTCGCCGTCGAGGGCGCTGGCGCCGGCTTGGTCGGCGAGCCAGGCCAGGTAGGTGCGCAGCCGGGAGTGGTACCTGGTTCTGCTGGAGTCGGCCGGCGGTGAGCGCTCGAGTGCGGTGGCGTACGGGTCGGGGAGTGCGGCTGCTCGGAATCGGGTTGTGTTTCCAGAAGTCACTCCCGGAGTCTGCTTCCGGAATTGCCTGATCCCGGAAGCAGAGAAGGAGTGTCGCTTCGGGCGTTCCGTCATTGCCCGGGATGGCATTGAAATAACGTCACCGGGCTCGGCTGCGCGTACATCGGCATGAACGCGCCGACCGAGGCGGCCAAGGAGTCGATCCGCGCCCTGTACGACGAGGCCTGCGCCAAGGCCGGCCACACGCTCAGCAAGCGCGGCCACAGCCAGGTCGGCGACACTGACTGTCCCGGCACGACGCTGCTGGCCTGGGTGGAATCCGGCATGTAGGTCGCCCACGACCAGGTGTGACCCCGGCGGGAGGCGTTCGAAGGCGGCCTGGTGGCCGCTGTAGAGCAGGACGGAGCCGGGTGCCCGACGAGCGGCGGCGGCACCATGATCGCGTTGTCGAGGTAGTCCATCTCGTGGATGGCCGCTCACTGGGCCGCCGCGCGCCTTCTGCGACGAGGGCGTCACCCTTTCCGGCTGCGCGGTTCCAGATTGTCAAGGGGCGTCTACTGGACAGGGGTGCCTTGTCAGCACCAAGCCCAGCGCCCAGCCCGATGACGGTGACCGGTGTGCGGTCCTGGCCGGAGGACGGCAGCCAGAACGCTACGGCCGTCCTGCTTCCGCATGTTGCCCGATCCGCACCTGAAATGAGAACGGTTCAGCGCCCGGAGGCCGAGCTCATGGCCGCGCGCGATGCGTGCACCCATGGCCCGTGGGACGATGGGGCGTTGGTGTTTTCCGAGTAGTACGGCTGTTGACGGTGTTGACAGCTGTTCGTCGGCCAGCCGGTCGATCGGGATCAGGGTGCCGTCGAGGACGGTGTAGTACGGGTCCAGCCGAGATACGGCCAGAACCGGTTGATCAACACTTCAAGACCGATCCGGGCTGGTGAACGCCGATATGGACCGCAGCGTCGGGGCCTCTTCCGCGTCCGCTATCGCGAGGACTACCTCGCGCGAAGCAGCGTCGGTCACCTCTCCGAACTGCGTGTAGAGGCCGGTGAGATGCTCGGCGGGTCCCAGAGTGATGAAGAATTGCGATCCTGTGCTGTTGGGGCCGGTATTGGCCATGGCCACGATGAACGGCCGGTCGAACCTGGCCTGCGGCCAGATTTCATCAGGGATGCGATATCCCGATCCGCCCTCGCCGGTACTCGTCCGATCGCCGCCCTGGATGAGAAATCCGGGAACCCGCCGGTGGAAGACGGTGCCGTCGTAGAAGGGGCCGACGCCCCGCGCACTGGTCGTCGGGTCGATCCAGCGACCTGTACCCTGCGCCAACTGCACGAAATTGTCGACCGTGTGCGGGGCCAGGAGCGGCCACAGGGTCAAGTCCACATCACCCGAGGTGGTGTGCAGGGTGACCCGCGCCTCTCTGTAACGCTGCAGAGAACCTGGCCTGGTTCCCTTGAAGACTTGGCGGCGTACCCGGACTTGGCTCCCGCCTTCCGGTTCGCCGCCCGGCAGGAGGGCCTGCATCCTCTCGGAACTCCCGGAGCCCAGAGTGCCGGGCATCGCCTCACCGAGGGCCACACCGGTTCCACTGGGCCGATGGGGGCTTCGCGGATCGTCGTACGCTGTGATATCGATGCCGAGCCAACGGGGGTCATACTCGATCAGGCGCCGCCGCCGATGGCGGTGCCAAAGATGCCGCACCTCAGGAGAGGCGTGTTCGGCCAGGGTCTCCAGCTCACCAGCCGCCTGCGCGTCGAGAATCCGCAACAAATTCTCGGTCTCGAAGTACTTGTCGAACAGGGAGCCGTTGTTGTGCTCCAGGGTGAAACACTGATCGACGAACACCGCGTGCGACAGCTCATGCCGTAGGTAGCGGCCCATCATGGTGGCGACCGGAGCCCACGCCTCTCCGCCGTACTCGATGCCAGGGCCGGCGAACGCTTCCGCCGCGAGATCCAGTGCCTGACCCTGCCCCAGCTCTCCTCGGACTCTCGGCCAGGCCACCCGGCTGTCGCCCAGCGTGACGTTCCTGAGAAAGCTCGCCAGCGGCTCGCGATGTACATCGCTGCGAGCCCGCTCGTAGTGCCCGAGTTCCGCCCCGATGATCAGGTCCAGCTGCCTGGCGAAGTAGTGAGCCAGTTGCGGGAGCCAACCGGCGAAGCGTTGCCCTGCCTGCACGTCCCCGTCCGAGCTCAGCCACTCCAGCAGATAGAAGTCCGCCGCCAGCGCGGATGCGTCGACGTGGTCGACGTACCAGCGTGGCGTCCATTTCCTGATCTCAGCGGCCATGCCGGACAGAGCTTGGTCGCGGTCGGCCAGTCCCGAGAGGTAAAGACTCCAATGGCGCCTGGCGACAGCGTGAAGCCGAGGGTAGCGCCAGGCGGTCCCCAAGACGTCCACTGAGGGTCGATGACGGGGGTCGATCTCGGAGATGAGCTTCCCCGCCGTCGTCTCGATGAGCAGCTTCGTCAGCACCGCCCGCAGCCTCCGATGGTAGGGCCCCTCACCGGGCAGGCGCGCTCTCAGTTCAGTCGTCAAACTCCGAGGGCTGGGGAACTCTCTCAACAAGGCCCAGGCCAGCAGCGTCAGGAGGCCATCGGCGAGCACGGTTCGCGTGAACCTTCTGCAGTCGACGTACGCGGCAGCGAGCCTGCCGTTCTCCAGGAGGAAGCCAAGTCCAGGGGAATGCGGGGCCATGGTCACGAGATACACCGGAAGGGACAAGGGCATCGCGCCGACCCCCAGGGCCGCCCGAAGGGGACCTTCGAGCCGATCCAGCGGCAGCAGCCGGCTGAGATCCGCCTCGGCGGCGGCGCGAAACCCGGCCAGCGATTCCAGAGCGTTCGCCAACATGGGGCCGGCCGCATGCAGTGCATCGCCGATCCGCTGCGCGGCCAGTGTCACTTCCTCACCACTGACGTGGTTGACGAACTCTCGCGGGCTCTCGGCGGAGGCGACCCATGTGGGGAGCCCGTCGAGGCCACCCGCCTGCCAAGCCCGGATTCCCTCCCGGAACTGGGCGATCTCCGGGACCACAGGAGTTGGCACCACGCTGTGCTCCCAGGCGAACCGGCCCATCAGATCTCGTTGAAGGGCGAGGAAGAGATCGAGTGTCTCGCTGCGCTCATAGGTCAGTTTCAGATCAGTCATGCGATCACATCGTTGACGTGATGTACCAAGCCCGCCTCGATCAGTCGTGTGAGGAGGTGACGGCATCTGTCGCGGGTAAGCCCTCGATACGCCGGCTCTGTCTCTCCAAGGGCTGACGCGTGGACCACCACCTCCTCAGTCGTGACCCCGTTGCACAAGCCCCAGATGAGAGCGACGTCCGGTCGCAGTCGCACCCATCGTTCAGCCGGTTTGGTGATGACGACTCCCGTGCCGTGGGCCCGAGGGTGAAACTCGGCGTCTCGATGGAGGGGGCCGCTGCCGCGGTGCCAGCCTGCCCACCGGTCGAGGGAGACCGCGTGCCACCCGAGAGTGGCCGCCGCCGCCAGGCATGTCCGGGTGAAGGCCGCCAGTTCGCGGAGGCCATCGTCCGATTGCCCCACGGAAAGGTCGCCATTGAACAGCCGCTGGAAGTCGGCCATCGGGAAGGCACGGGGAGCAGAACGGCGGAGCTGCCGCCACACCCATTTTCGTCCCAGGTAGATGTCGTCGTTTGCGGCGGCGACCGCCTTCCCTCCGGCGATGAGGGCCTCTCTTCCCACCATGGCCGCCGCGTCCAGATCGCCGCTCGCCCGAAGCCCCGCGAAATCCTCCAGGTCGGAGTGGGCAGAGGTCAGCCAGCTCTGCAGAACATGCCGCCGGAGATGATGCCCGGACCGCAGTCTGTCACGTAACGGCGTCACGATGGCCGCCCCCGCGACGATCTCGGCCGCGTAGAGTCTGGTGGCCAGCTTCAGCTCCGCCGTGGAGCACAGGAACGCGGTCTCGTCATCGTGTGGCCTGTCGGCCGTCAGCTGGTCCACAACGCGTTCGAGCTCCAGCCGCGGCACCTCGTGCACGTCCACGCGGATGGTCTTGTCTATCGAGAGTTGACGGCGCGCCGGCGAGGCGTCCGCCGTCTCGACAAGGTAGACATCGAAATCGCTGGTGGGTGTGCCCAGACCCGACATCAGGCCCCCTGAGAGGAAGGCGGCTTGTGCGCCGGACCTGGCCGCCAGCCATCGCGTCGCTTCGTGGGCCAGTGCCAGCCTCTCCGCATCCGGGCAGGCAAGCGATGCCGGAATTCCCAACGCCATCGCCCTAGTTCCCCGCGATCGCGGTGCGTGCCGATGCCAGACGAGCGGCTGGGATACGGGGCGCTGCGCAGGAGATGTAGTCGACGCCGATGGCGGAGAAGACCTTTATCGCCTGCTCCTCTGCCGCGTGCTCGCCGCAGACTCCGATGGAGATGGACGGGTTGACCTCTCGCGCATCCGCGACCACTTGCCGGATCAAAGTCCCGACTCCTTCGGCATCGAGCTGTTCGAACGGGGATTCGTCGAGGATTCCCAGCTTCACGTACGACGGCAGGAGTTGCACTTCCGCATCGTCGCGTGACAGTCCCCAGACCAGTGACGAGAGGTCGTTGGTACCTATCGAGAGAAAATCCGCCTTCGCGGCCAGTTCTCGGGCGATGAGGGCCGCTCGCGGGGTCTCGATCATCACCCCGAGCGGGATGGCTTCCGCCTCGTCCGTCACCCCCAACTCCGTGCACACGGCTGTGAAGAGGTCCCGCATCGCCGTCACCTCCGCCGTGGTGCTCACCATCGGAATCAGCAATTCAGGCCGAGGATCACCACCGCCTCTCCGGACGGCGACAGTCGCTGCGATCAGTGCCTGCATCTGCACAGTGGTCAACTCCGGGGAGAGGATCGCCAGGCGAGCCCCTCGCACGCCCGTCATCGGGTTGTGCTCCCACAACTGGCGGGCGAGCGCCAGACGCTCCCGCTGGGGAACGGGTTCGCTGCCGGCGTCGGCCAGCGCTACCTGAACAGCCAGATCGGTAATGTCGGGGAGGAACTCATGTCGTGGCGGATCCAGCAGCCGAACCACTACCGGCATACCGTCCATGGCATCGAGGATGGCGGTGAAATCGGCTTCGAGGAGGTTCCTGAGGTCTACCAGGGCTTCGGCCGCGTCCGGTCCCCGCGTGGTGAGGAGAGCGCGCTCCAGCAGGGCGTGCCGATCACCCAGGAACATGTGCTCGACCCGGCAGAGACCCACGCCCAGAGCTCCGGCCTCACGACCGCGGACCGCGTCCTCAACGGTGTCGGCGTTGACGCGCACGCCGAGGCGCGAATGGTCGTCGCCGCCATCCAGTAGCCACCTGATCGCCTCATCGAGGTCAGGGTCGCCGGGCGAACTCGCCGGCCGATCCGGATCCACCCCGCCGTGGTAGATGACGCCGGCGGAGCCGTCCACGGTTACCTCCTCGCCGGCCTGGATCACGCGTCCGTCGCTGAGCCTCAGAGCGCCTCGATCGCGATCCACCACGGCGTCGTTGAGCGCTGTGACGCAGGGACGGCCGAGGTTTCGCATGACCACCGCTGCGTGCGATGTTTGCCCACCTCGTTCGGTCACCACGGCGGATGCCGCCAGAAGTCCTGGGAGATCCTCCGGCCGGGATTCGGGCACGATCAGAACGGGACGTTCGCCGGCCGCTCCGGCGGCGAGGGCTCCAGCGGCGCTGAAGACCGCCACTCCTCCGGCGACGCCGGGCGACGCGCCAAGTCCTCGTGCCGCGAGCTTCAAGCCACTGGTCTCCGCGTTCGGCGCCAGCGCGCTCGCGAGGTCGGATGCGGTCAAAGCCGATAAGGCCGCTCGCACGGTGAGCCGATCCTGCCGGGCAGCCGCCACCACCGAACGCACGCGTGCCGCCCCTTGCAGCTGCGCCCGGCGGACGGCCATGACCCACAACCGGCCTCGCTCCACCACGAAATCCACGCGGACCGGGAAGCCCACGTGCGCCTCCGCGTTTGCCAGGATCTCGCCGAGCTGCGCAGCCCATGGCCGACCGGACGCGGCTACGCTCAGGTCCTCGCCGCCCCCTGCGAGCAGGTCTACGCCGGCGCGGCTGGCTGCGAACACCCCGCTCATTCCGGGCCGTCCCGTCATGGGGTCACAGGAATAGGCGTATCCGGTGCCGCTGCCATGGCCGAAACCCAGCGGCATGACCGTCAGAGTCAGACCGGTTCGGGGCAGGCCGCTTCGTAAGGCGGCCACCGCAGCCGTCACCTGCTCGACAGGCTCTCCCGGCATGTGCTGGACGCCTGCACGGAGAAACGACGTGCGAAGTTCTTCGACACGCCTCCGCGCGAACCCCGAGCCGGCCACGTCCTGCAACCAGCGTTCGGATTCCGCGCTTGTTCCCAAATAGAGAAAGCACTGGTCGGGGCTTATCTCCGCGCTCAGCGCCAAGAATAGTGGCATGGGAGGTCTTCCCAGACGATCGAGCGGATCGAGCGTCGCCACCGCCTTTCGAACCGCCTTTTCCGTCGAGGTCGCCGGTAGCTCGACATACGGCGGCACCGGCACTTCAAGGCCGGACAGCACACCCACAACTATTCCTTACATTCGTCTGGCGGAAGGCCCTGGTCTGCCGCCAGACGCTCGACTCGAACTCAGAAGATCCGGTAGCCGCTACTGGATGCGACTGCGGTCAGCGTGAACCCCGAACAGGTAGACGCGATCCTCGAGCGCGATGGCCTCTTCCGGAGCGAGAGCGGAGAACTCCAGCTCCTGCAAATCCTCCATCAAATCTTCCATGACTTGACCTCCTCATTCGCTGCTCCGGCAATCACGAATTGCCGGCGGTGAATTCTGCCGGTCGCCCTGAACGTCGTCTGGTCGGAGCTGCCGACAGCGCGAGTCAGGGTCCAGTATCCGGCGCTGAGTGCAGTCCAGCAAGGCTGATCTCTGCCAAATAGCGCAGTATTGCTGTCGGAGAGTTCATACGGACGTGACCACCACGGCCCCTGCCGTATTGTCGCCATAGGCGCAGGAACTCCTTTCTGTGTGCCCGCGATCTGAGAATTGGCGCCGATCGAAAAAGCGTGCACCCGACATCGGAGACCGCCGCGGTGGACCAGGATGACGTAGGGGCTTTATGAACCATCGTGTTCCGGTTGACTCGGAACCCCGGTTGGCGAATCGGCGATCCGTCTCCCGGTGGGAGCGCCGGTTTCGGGCGCCTCGCGTCTCTCTGCCCGCCTGGGCGGCCGATTCGCCCGACCGATGCGTCGTCACTGCCACCGCACGAGGGGTCGTCGAGATACACAGCTGGGATCGAGGGTCCGATGCGCTCATCCAGGCGACCGCCCGGCGCCATGGCACGCGCCTGGCCTCCATCGATCCCGGTGGTGACTGGATCTGGTGGTTCGACGACGTCGACGGGGACGAGCGGGGGATCTGGCGCCGCCAGCCATTCGGTTCGGCACCCGGCGAGCGGGTCGAGGACGCGACCGGGCTGGGGCCCGCCTTTCCCGCGGGTCTCGCCTTCGGCCGGGGCGGGCTGGCTGTGGTCGGCCTCTCGGACAAGATGATCGGCTCCCAGATCCACCTCATCCAGGCGCGTCGTACGGGAGATGTGGTCATCAGGGATTCCCGTCTGCTCTATGAGCATGAAATGAGTGCCTCCGTGGGCTGCCTGAGCGCCGACGGAGAACTTTTGGCGATCACGCACAGCGAGCACGGGAACTCCAGGCATCCGAGGGTGCGAGTGCTGCGTGTCACGGACGGCACCGTGGTCGGGGAACTCCATGGGGGAGCCGGCCAAGGGGTACGTCCTCTTGAGTTCGCCCCGCTCAGCGGAGATCCGCGGCTCCTGATACGGCACGAGGCCGGCGGCCAGGGAGGATTGCAGATCTGGGACCCGATCCGCGACTTCCGTGACGATGTGGATCTGGTCATGGCCGGAGAGGTGCGCGATGCCCATTGGTATCAGGACGGGCAGGCTCTGCTGATTGCGGTTGACCACCAGGCACGGACCAGGCTCTACACGACGAGGCTGGAGGAACGCGGTCTCCGGCCCGTGGGCCCTCGTACCGGGACGGTGTTGAGAGCCACGACTCGTCCCGACGGAGACGTGTGGGCACTGTGGTCCTCGGCAGCCGATCCACCGGCCGTGCGGGACCTCCGAGGAGGATGCGTCCTGGCGGCTCAGGGCCGGCCGGCGCCGCCGAGCGTTCCGATAGAGGACGTGTGGGTGCAAGGTCCCGGCGGGCCGGTGCACGCACTCCTTCGCCGCCCCACGGCAGGAGACGGAGCGATCCTCCCCGGGCCCCTACCCTTGTTCGTCGACGTTCACGGCGGTCCGGCCACTCATGACATCGATGCCTTCCGCGCCTCGCCCAGCCTATGGGTCGATCACGGGTTCGCCGTCGTCCAGGTGAACTATCGCGGTTCCACGGGCTACGGCTCCGCGTGGCGTGACGCATTGGAGAACAGGATCGGCCATACCGAACTCGAGGACGTCGTCGCGGTTCGCGACCACCTCGTCGCCTCGGGTATCGCGGACCCCGACAGGGTCGTACTCTCGGGAACGTCGTGGGGAGGCTTTCTCACGCTGCTCGGGCTAGGCGTCTATCCCGATCGCTGGACGCTCGGCATGGCCTCGGTGCCGATCGCCGACTACGCCCTCGCCTACGACGACGAGATGGAGAGCCTCAAGGCGTTCGACCGCTCTCTGTTCGGCGGATCGCCCGACGAGGTTCCCGGCCGTTACCGCGACGCCAGCCCCATCACTTACGTGGAAGCCGTCCGCGCCCCGGTGCTCATCCTGGCCGGTGACAACGACTCCCGTTGCCCGATCCGGCAGATCCTGTCCTACACGGAGGCTCTCTCCCGGCACGACCACGTCCACGAACTCTACCGTTACGACGCCGGGCACGGCTCGCTCGTTGATGACGAGCGAATCAGCCAGGCCAAGCTGAAGATCGATTTTGTCCGGCGACACATGGGCATCGACGATGCCCAGGAATGGCCAACTGACGCCGCGACGCGGACCGGATCCCCGGAAGAACGCACATGACAGCTCCGGCGATCGAGCTACGGCACATCGGGCGCGTCTTCGGAACGGGCCCCAAGGCCGTGACCGCTCTCGCCGATGTCTCGTTCGACGTCGGGCCGGGACAGATCGTGGCGCTCCTCGGAGCCAACGGCGCGGGCAAGACCACCTTGGCGAAGATCCTCTCGACATCGCTGCTACCCACCAGCGGAAGTGCCCGTGTACTGGGCCTGGACGTCGTGGACAACGTCAAGGACGTACGCGCGTCGCTGAGTGTCGTGTTCGGCGGTGATCGGGGCCTGTACACGCGGCTGTCGGCACGCGAGAACCTCCGCTTCTTCGGCATGCTTGCCGGGGTCTCCCGAGCCGAGCTCCGCCACAGGGTGCCCGCGATGCTCGATCAGGTCGGATTGACCGACGCCGCGGATCGTCGCGTCGAGACCTACTCCAAGGGGATGCGGCAACGGCTGCACATCGCGATCGGCTTGATAGCGCAGCCGCGCGTCCTGCTGCTCGACGAGCCCACGATCGGTCTCGACCCCATAGAGGCGGATCGACTACGGGATTCGGTGGCGGGCCTGCGGTCGGAAGGCGTCAGCGTGCTGCTGACCAGCCACTACCTGCTGGACGTCGAACGGCTGGCCGACCGGGTGGTGATGCTCGAGTCCGGCCGGGTGACCGCGGACATGCCCTTGACCGAGTTCGTGGGACACGCGGGGTACGCAGCCGTGATCGCGGTCCGCGTCCGCGGCGCCCTTCCCGACCTCGGCGGCGTGTTGCCGTCGGACGTGACCGTCGACTCATGCGACGAGGTCAGCGATGGGGCCGAGCTCACCTTGCGGGTGCGCACCTGGAGAGCAGGGCTGCTCACCCAGCTCGGTGCGCTCCTCGACAGCTGCGATGTCGTCGAGGTGCAGGTACGGCCGGCGCGGCTGGAGGAAGCGTTCGCCTCGTTCTCCGGCAGGCCCTCCGGGGCAGGACGTACGTGAGCGGCCGACGCGAACAGGTGATGGCCGCCCTCGACGTGCTTCTGATCAGCGCGCGCATGCAGGTTTCCGAAATGCGCGCCATGCCAGCCGTTGTCACCTTCGCCTTCGTCCAACCGACAGCCTTCCTCCTGGTGGCGCTGCTGCCTCTGACCGACTCTTCGCCGGAGAAGGTGACGCGAATCGTCATCGGCGTCCTGCTTACTTCCTTCTGGACGTCGACCGTGTGGGGGACCGCCGGCGTGCTGCGCCGGGATCGCTCAGGCGGAACGCTCGCGCGCTCATTGACCTGTGTCAGAGATCCGCGGCTGATGGTCATCGGCAAGGGGCTGGGCTACAGCCTTGCCACCATCGTCCTTGCCGGCGTGACGGTGACGCTGGTGCTGCTCGTGCTGCGTCAGCCGGTCGTCGTGGCTCATCCCGTGTGGCTCCTCGTAGGACTCGTGGCTGTCCTGCTCTCCGGGACGGCCATCGGCCTGCTGGTCGGAAGCATTTTTGTGATCACGCGATACGGTCTCCAACTGTCTTCGGCGCTCATGTATCCGATGTTCTTGTTGGGCGGGATGCTCATACCGCTGGAGATGGTGCCCTGGGGACTGCGCTGGATTTCGTACGGCATCAGCTTGCGGTGGTTGCAACAATTCCTGGCCGGCGCGGCTGCGGGCCGGATCGACCTGGTGCCGCTGGCCCTCGCCATGGGACTGACCATGGGTTACGGCCTGCTCGGCTCGTGGTTGTTCCAGCGTACGATCCGGCGCACCAGGAAGGAGGCGACCCTTGAGCTTTACTGAGAAGGCGGTGGCGACAGCGCGGCTCGGATTCCTGGAATACCGAGCCGCCAGCCCGTGGCACGTCGTCCTCACAGCCGAGTGGCCACGCGTCCTTCTCCAGTGTTTGTTCTTCACGGTGTTGGGTCGTGTCACCGCCGGAGAGGAAGGTGGTCGATTCGCCTTCGTCGGCTCGGTCGCGATGGTCATCGTGCTCAGCACCGTCACCGCGATCGGAGACGTCCCCGCGATCGAGAAGGTGAACGGCACGTTCCACCGTCTGCAGTTGTCCGGCCTTCCCGTCGCGGGGGTCTTCGCACTGCGCTCGTTTCCCTGGCTGGCAAACGGAATGGCCTCCGCCATGCTGTGTCTGGCCATCGTGGGCCCTGCGACGGGCAATGCCGACCTGAGCCTCGCCCTGCTGCCAACGCTGCCGATCTTCGCGCTCATAACCGTCACCAGTGCGGCCATGGGTCTCGCGGCGGCCTCCCCTTCGGTTGGCCGTCGTGCGGAGTCCGTCGTGGCCAACGGTCTCACGTATCTCTTGATCGCGACGGCCGGTCTCCTCATTCCCGTGGGTCAGTCTCGGACTCTCGACATGATCGGGTCCGTCCTGCCGGTACGACATGGTGTGCTGGCGATCCGAGCCTTCATCGTCGACCAACCGTGGCTCGATGACGTGATTCGCGAGGTCGCCATCGGAGGAGTGTGGGCGATGCTTGCTTATGGGCTTTACCGTCGGCAGGCGGCCCGGTCGCGGGTCGACGGCACGGACGATTTCGTATGACCGCCCTACGGCAACGGCTAGGTGACCCATGAAAATCACCAAATACACGCACTCCTGCGTGAAGATAGAACACCCCGGTGGAGTGCTGGTCATCGACCCCGGCGTGTGGAGCGAGCCGCGAGCCGTGGATGGCGCCGACGCAGTTCTGGTCACCCACGAACACTCGGATCATATCGACGTTCGGCGCCTGTCGACTCTGGGGATCCCCGTCTACATGCCTGCCGGAGCCCGCGTGCAGGACTTGGAGGTCGTTCCGGTCCATCCGGGCGAGGTCTTCACGGCAGGCGGGATGGAGATCGAAGCGGTGGGCGGTCGGCATGCGCCGACGTACGCCACCAGGCCGGACTGCGTGAACGTCGGATACATCGTGGATCACAGGTGCTACCACCCAGGTGACTCACTGCACGTGCCGCAGCGGGATGTCGATATTCTCCTCACACCGGTCCACGGCTCGTGGATGAAGACCGCGGAGGCCATCGACTACGCCAAGTACACCCGGTCCAGGCATGTCGTCGCCATACACGAGGGCCAGATCAATCAGCGAGGACTCTCTTCCGTTGACGAATGGTTCACCCAGGAGATCGGCAATCGCTATCAACGGCTCGAACCGGGAGAGTTCTTATCGCTGTAGCGGCGACTGCGTGCCTTATCTGTGAAGTGCTCGTCGTCACACCGCCACGGGTATCCAAGACCTGGGTCGACCCGGGGTCTCAAGAACGCCCTGATTGAGCACGGCGCCAAACTCGGCATCGACGTCGAAGTCGTCTCCAGGAAAGCCGAAACGCGCGGGTTCCAAGTAGGCGCCGCTGGGTCGTCGAAAGAAGCCTGTGCGCCGCGAGGCGCTCTGTTGCATCCCCAGCATAGCCGGGAGGGACTTGGAGGGAGGTTACTGGGTCGAATGGCTGACCTGGATCCGAAAGGTGAAGGGGACAACAGCATGTCAGAGAACCCAGCGGCCGGGCCCAGTGGTCAGGGACGGGGTGCCGGGGGGACCCGCGTGATATGGCGAAAGCTGGATTGCCTGAAGCCCAATCTCCAGTCGATGCAAGTTCCCATCCGCCGGAAGGGCCACCGAAACCGGTGCCGTGCCCTGCGACGGGGTCTAGTACTACAGTCATGTTTTGTGATCTAAAGTTGGATCTTGTTGTGGCGTAGCCAGCGTTTCCAGTAGTGGCTGCTGCGGGCGCGGGCTTGGTGGGCGCGTCGGAGATGTGACCAGCCCATGGCGCGTTGCAGGATGTCGCTGATGGGGTGGGTGACGGCGCTGGTCAGATGTGCCAGGAGACGGCGGATCTCGGCTGGGGTGAGGGGGACCAGGCCGCACGTGCTTTTGGGGCGTGGGCGGCGGTGACGGCCAGGTAGGCGTGGGCGAGCATGGCCAGGGTGATGTGGCGGTGGCAGCCGTCGTAGCGGCGGACCTGGTACTGGTCCAGGCCGACTTCGTTCTTGGCGGACTGGAAGCACTCCTCGATGGCCCATCGGGAACCGGCGATGCGAACGAGCTGGTCCAGCGAGGTACCCGCGGGTCCGAAGCACAGGTAGTAGGCCATCTCCAGCTCGCCTTGATCGTTCGGGGTGAGACTGCGGCGGACCAGGAGCCAGCGCTGGAAGCCGCCGGGTCCGCCCAGGTGGTCGTCGGTGTGGGGCGGCAGGGTCGCCATCGCCCAGTCATACAGGCGCGGCCCCTTGGCCCCATCGCCCGCCGACAGGCGTTTCCATGCCTGCTCGGGGGCGTCGGCGGTCACCGCGTCGGCTCGTGAGCCGGTGTTGCCGTAGCCGATACCGGTGCCGAGCGACTGGCTCCTGGGCACGGCGACGACGTAGCCGACCTCGCGTTTTTCCAGGAACAGCCGGAACTTGTGGTCCTGGCCGTACGCCTCGTCCGCGCTCACCCACGAGGCGGGCACGCCACTGTCCAGTGCCCGACCCAGCATCGCCGCCGCTAGCGCCGGCTTGGTGGCGAACGACACACTGTCGGGGATGCCGGCCTGCGCGCACCGGGCCCGATCATCGGTCCAGGACTTCGGCAGGTACAACTCGGCATCGAGCAGCGCGCGCCCGCGCGGGGTTGCGTACACGAGAAACACCCCGAGCTGGCAGTTCTCCACCCGGCCAGCCGTTCCCGAGTACTGTCGCTGCACCCCGGCTGAGCGGGTGCCCTTCTTAATGAACCCGGTCTCGTCCACGACCAGTACCCCGCCCGGATCTCCCAACTGCTCGACCACGTAATCACGCAGGTCAGCACGGACTTCCCGAGGGTTCCACCGCACGTTGTTCAGCAGCCGCTGCATCCGATGCGGCTGCGCATCACCCGCAGCCTCGGCCAATTGCCAGCCGTTCTTCCGCTCCACCGGCGCCAGCAGCCCGACCAGATACGCCCGCGCCTGCCGACGCGGCTCCACCCGCCCGAAACGGCTGGCCACCCGAGCGAACAGCTCATCCAGCCCCGCCGCCCACGACTGGAGATCCTCAGACGTCACCACATCCGACACGGATCCGACTATAGATCACAAAACATGACTGTAGTACTAGACAGTGTTTCCTGGATCTGGGGTGTGGGTCCGGTCTGGCCGGGCGCGTAACCAGATCATGATGTCGGCGATCTGAATGGTGGCCCGGTAGCGGCGGGCCAGCTTGTCGTAGCGGGTGGCCACGGCGCGGAACTGCTTGCGCCGGTTCATCAGGCGTTCGATGTGGTTGCGGCGGCGGTAGCGGGTGTGGTCGAAGGCGGGTGGCCGGCCGCCGTGGCGTCCTTTGGCCTGGCGGTGGGCGGCCTGGTCGCGGGGTTGGGCGATGGTGACCTTTATGTGCCGGCGGCGCAGCAGCCTGCGGTTGGCGGCCGAGCTGTAGGCCTTATCGCCGGTCAGGCTGTCCAGCCGGGTGCGTGGTCGGCCGATGCCGCCCGGCCGGGGTATGCGGATGCGCTCCAGCAGGACCGGTAGTTGCCGGGTGTCGCTGTCTCGGCCTGGGGTCAAGACGGTGGCCAGGTTGCGGCCCCGACCGTCCCCGATGGTGTGGATCTTGGTGGTCAGCCCGCCGCGGGACCGCCCGAGCGCCTGCGCCCGGGCCGCCTGCGCCGGCGGGCATCCGTTTTCGCGCGCCCGCCGCGTGCTGATGGGCCCGTACCACGGTGGAGTCGATCTGGCCGTGGTAGTCCAGCTCGCACGCCGCGTCGGCACGGACCTGCAGATACTGCTCGATCCTCGCCCAGGTGCCGTCGACCTCCCAGCGGGCGAAGCGCTTGTACAGCGTCTGCCAGGGGCCATACCGCTCGGGCACATCCCGCCAGGCGACCCCGGTACGTACCCGCCACACGATGCCGTTCAGCACCTGCCGATGATCACGCCAGCGGCCGCCACGCCGTGGATCCGTTGACGGCAACAGCGGCGCGATCACCTCCCACTCCTCATCAGTCAGCTCAAAACGCCTGCCCATGTCCTGAGAGCACGCCGGATCGAAGGTCAAATCAACCCCTCGATCCAAGAAACACGCTCTAGCCTTTCCCTCGACATCAAGGGCGCGCTGGCCCACATCGGTCGAACTTGTACTTGGAACCTCCGCACGTTGGGCACCGTTCTCCAGACAAAGGAGGTATGCATGGGGGAAGATCGGGGCGGCGCACGAAGCACTCTGCCGGGCGCGCAGTGATGTGGCCCAAACGTAGCCGGCGCACTGTTTTATGGGGGGTTTTCCTCTTGGTTTTGGGACTCGGTGTGCTGGTGGTCCCGCTTGTCAGGGGAGGGGACGCGTGGCGCGGCCTGCGGGGTGAAGGGCGTAGCGGCATATTCGTGGCCGAGGAGTACGAATGCAACCGCCGCTGCTTTTGGCACGGTACCTTCACGAGCACCGACGGCCAGATCATCAAGACGGACGCCTCCCTCGCCAGCGAACCGGAGGGCGTGGTCGCCGGGAGTGAGACGCCCGCACTGGATGTGGCCGAGGATTCTCAGGTCGTCTATGTGCCCGGTGTGCCGTGGCCTTTCCTGATGATGCTGCTCTTGGTTGCCTTGTGTGGCGGCGTGGTCGCCTTCGGGCTCTGCCGCGTGTTGCCGTGGCGCTGGCTTCCAGCGCGGTTGCGTAGGTGGGCTGGGCTGAAGGCGGCGTCGTTCGGGCGCGGCTGAACGAGATCGTCGCCGAGCTCGGGCGGTGTAGGGGTGGGCATGAGCCGAACCTGGACGCTTCCGAGAGTTTGGCGACTACTCTTACGGTCAGGATTTGATCTTGTCCGCTACGCAATGGCATCAGCGCAGTGTGGGGGAGAGCGCCTGAGCGGTAGTCGCTGCTGCAGGGCGACTCTGAGCCTAGGCGAAGGGATGCAACCAAGAATGGCGGATAGCCGAAAATCCTTACGAGGACCTCACCGAGCACGGGACCGCCAAGCAGCTGAAACGGCGTCCCAGGAGGGCAGTCGGAATACGGGAGAAAGCGCTCAAGACCGCATTGGAAGTGTGGATCAAGATCTGGAACGAGGACGCCAGGCCGTTCAGGTGGACCAAGACCGCCGACCAGATCCTCGACCGCATCTGCCGCTACTGCGACCGAATCTCAAAACCGGCTTAGACCGTGACTCATTTGGGGATTGATCGTTAGTTCATTCGTGGATGCGTTCCTTCAACGGCTGGTGCCTGACGAGTTGTGGGAGTTGTTCCTGCGGGTGGTGCCGCCGGCGCCGACGCGGCCGCAGGGTGGCGGACGGCGGCGGGTCGACGATCGAGTGATCCTGGCGGCGATCGTGTACGTGGCGACCACGGGATGCGCCTGGCGGCAGTTGCCGCCGGTGTTCGGCGCGTCCTGGCAGACGGTGCATCGGCGCTTCACCGAGTGGAGCGCTGCGCGCGTGTGGGCCAAGCTGTACCGGGTCCTGCTGGACGAGCTCGGCGCGCGAGGAGAGCTGGACTGGTCGCGGTGCGCGATCGACTCCGTGAGCGTCCGGGCGATGAAAGGGGGGACCTGACAGGCCCGAATCGGCTCGATCGCGGCAAGAAAGGGTCGAAGATCCACCTCATCACCGAACGGACGGGTCTGCCCATCGCTGTCGCGATCAGCGCCGCCAACCTCCACGACAGTGTCGCGCTGGAACCGCTGGTGCGCAGCATCCCGCCCATTCGCTCCCGCCGCGGACCACGACGCCGCCGGCCGGGCAGGCTCCACGGCGACAAGGGCTACGACTATCCCCGCCTGCGGGCCTTCCTGCGCGGCCGGGGCATCGTCCCGCGTATCGCCCGTCGCGGGATCGAATCCAGCCAGCGGCTGGGACGCCACCGCTGGGTCGTGGAAAGGACGGTCTCGTGGCTGGCCGGCTGCCGCCGGTTACACCGGCGCTACGAACGCCGGGCCGACCACTTCGCATCCTTCGTCGCTATCGCTGCAGCCCTCATCTGCTACCGCCGACTCACCAATTGAGTCACTGTCTTACTAGGAGCGCCGGGTCACCACGACCGGGCCCGAGGCCAAGACGATGAAGCAGAACAACAGCACGATGGGGATCTACCCTTCGGACGACGACCCCGAGGAGATCCTGACGAGGCGAGCCGCCTTCTCAGCAGCGAGCTCGCGGCGGTCCTCACGGCGGCCCAGGCAGGCCGCGGCTGAGCCAGGAACGACATCCGGCCGGAGGCCGCGCCGCCGAGTGCACTCTGGAGCCGCTGGACACGCCGCCTGGCATCATCGTCGTCACAGACCGGCGGCGGCCGGCGGCGCCCTGGTCGGGCTGGCCCACACCCTGCTCACCTGACCGGGGAAGACGGTCAGGTGCCTCTGGCTGCCGCGCCCGCAGTGCCCGGGTCGGGCTGTGCGGGTCTCACCGGCCATCCAGCCTGGCCGTCGTGGTGGCGGCCGATGGGCACGATCAGCGGGGTGCCGCTGATCGGATCGGCGGTCACGGTACAACGCAGGCCGAAGACGTCCTGGACGAGCTCGGCGGTGACGATGCCGGCGGGGACGCCTTCCGCCACGATCTGCCCAGCCTTCATGACGACGACGTGGTCGGCGTAGCGGCAGGCCTGGTTGAGGTCGTGCAGCACCATGACGACGGTTCGCCTCTCCTGCCGGTTGAGGTCGACGACGAGGTCGAGGACGTCGATCTGGTGGGCCAGGTCGAGGTAGGTGGTCGGCTCGTCGAGGAGCAGGATGGGAGTGCCCTGGGCGACGGCCATCGCAATCCAGGCTCGCTGACGCTGGCCGCCGGAGAGCTGGTCGAGGGGGCGGTCGGCGTGCTCCAGCATGCCGGTGGCGGCCAGCGCTCTGTTCACCTCCTGCTGGTCGGCCGCCGACCACTGCCGCCACCAGGTCTGGTGTGGGGCGCGTCCCTGGTGGACGAGGTCGGCGACGGTCAGCCCCTCCGGCGCGACGGGGGACTGCGGAAGGATGCCCAGGTACTGGGCGACCTGGCGGGTGGGCATCGTGTGGATGGACCGGCCGTCGAGGTGTACGGCGCCGCCGCGCGGGACCAGCAACCGGGCCAGCGCCCGCAGCAGCGTGGACTTGCCGCAGGCGTTGGCGCCGATGATGACGCTGATGCGGCCCGCGGGCACGCTCAGGTCGAGGTCGTCTACCACCACCCGCCCGTCGTAGGCGAGCCGGAGGCGGGTGGCGTTCAGCTGCGGGGTCACGGGCTTCATCCTCCGGTGCCTGTGGTGCTTGTCCGGGCGAGCTGCCAGAGCAGGAAGGGGGCGCCCAGTACACCGGTGACCACCCCGACGGGCAGTGCGGTGTCGTCCATGACCCTGACACTGATCAGATCGCTGATCATGACGAGGCTCGCCCCGGTGAGTGCCGCGCTGGTGACGGGCGGGGTGGCGGTGCGGGCCAGACGCTGGGCGAGCTGGGGTGCGGCCAGCGCGACGAACAGCACTGGCCCGGCGGCGGCGGTGGCGAAGGCGGCCAGCGCGCAGGCGATCAGCAGCAGGGCCATGCGCGTGCGCTGGACTGGGGTGCCGAGCCCGGCGGCTACCTCGTCACCCAGGCTGAGGGTGCGCTGGAGCCGGGCGAGCAGAATGAGCACCGGCAGCAGGAGTGCCAGGGCAAGCGCCAGCGGACGCGCGTCGGACCACCCCCTGCCGTTGAGGCTGCCCACCAGCCAGCCGACGATCTTCTGCGCCTGATGGGTCTCGACCTTGCTCAGCAAATAGGAGGTGAGACTGACGCACATCCAGCTGACACCGATCCCGACCAGGACGATGCGGTAGCCGGTGGTGCCACGCTTCCAGGCGAGCACATAGATGAGCGCCCCGGCGGCCAGCGCGCCGCCGAGGCCCAGCAGCTGCGACCCGGCGCCAGCGCCGAGCACGAGGCCCACGGTGACCGCCGCGCCCGCACCATGGGTAATGCCGAGCATGTCGGGGCTGGCCAGTGGATTGCGGGTGACCCCTTGAAAGACGGCGCCCGCCAGGCCAAACGCGGCGCCGGCGAGCAGGGCGACCACCACGCGCGGCAGCCGCAGCTTCGTGACGACCAGCACGTCGGTGGCCTCGCCCGCTCCCAGCAGGGCGGGCACCACGCGGTCGAGCGGGACAGGGTAGTCGCCGCTGCCGTAGGCGACGGTCAGGCAGAACGCCACCAAGGTGATCACGGCCAGCACGGGCCAGAGCAGGACGAGCCGGGTGCGCAGGACACCCGAGACTCCGGCCCGTACGGCCAGGCGTCCGGGAGATCGGGACAACATGCTCACATCTCCACCAGGCGGCGACGCCGTACTAGGGCGATGAAGAACGGCGCGCCGAGAAAGGCCGCGACCAGGCTCACGTCCAGCTCCTGGGGCCGCACGATCACGCGACCGGCGATGTCGGCCAGCAGCACCAGGCACGGCGCGACCAGCATCGACCCGGGCAGCCGCCAGCGGTGATCAGGCCCGCTGACGGCGCGTACCACATGCGGCACCACTAGCCCGACGAACACGATGGGCCCGGTCACCGCCGTCGCCGCGCCGGTCAGCAGCGTCACGGCCAGCGCGGCACGCACGCGCACCCTGCTCAGCCTGCGGCCGAGGGCGGTGGCGACGTCGTCGCCGAGGGAGAGGTTGTTCAGCGCGGGGGCGGTGCTCAGCGCGAGCGCGGCGCCGGCCGCGAGGAAGGGCAGGACGGCGAGCACGGTGGAGACCTCGTGCCCGGTCAGAGTCCCCGATGACCAGTAGCGGAAGCGGTCCAGCGCCTCCGGGTCGGTCAACGCCAGACCGCTGGTCAGCGAGTCGAGCAGGTAGGTGATCGCGATCCCGGCCAGCGCCAGCTTGATCGGAGAGGCGCCGCCGCGCCCCTTGCTGCCCAGCAGGTAGACCGCGACGGCGGCTGCCGCGGCCCCCGCAAAGGCGAACCAGACGGTGGCCAGTACAGCCGACAGGCCCAGCAGCCCCGCCGCGCACACCACCCCGAAGGCCGCGCCCGCGCTAACGCCCAGCAGGCCCGGGTCGGCCATCGGATTGCGCATCAACCCCTGCATGACCGCGCCGGCCAGCCCCAGCGCGGCGCCGACCAGGGCCGCGACCAGAGTGCGGACGGCCCGCGTGCCCGTGACGATGGCGATCACCTCGGGGTCCAGGCCGGCCGGGTCCACCAGCGCGGCCACCACCTGGTCCAGCGGGATGGGGCGGGCGCCGATGGCCAAGGAGAGCAGGCACAACGCAGCCAGGCAGACAACAGAGGAGAGCAGCAGCCGGGCAGGGCGCGGAGGGCGGTTCACGGACCTCCTTTGAGCAATAGGTAAGGCTTACCTTAATATCTGCCCTCATGCCGGCCGATCTCGGGGTCGGTCTGACCGGAGGAGATCCCCTATGCGCGTCCTTTGGCGTCTGGCGACAAGCCTGGCCGCCCTCGCCACCCTCACCGCCTGCGCGAGCAGTACCAAGACCGTCGCCGAGCAGACGGCCCCCGCCACCCCGGCGGCCACCACGGCCTCGACCTTCCCCGTGACCGTGGAGCACCTGCTCGGGACCACCACCATCAAGCAGCGGCCCCAGCGCATCGTGACCATCGGACTCAGCGACCACGAGCCCGTGCTGGCCCTCGGCTCCAAGCCGGTGGGCGTTACCGACTGGTTCCAGCGAACCCCCTTCACCGACTGGCCATGGACCAAGGACGTCTGGGGTGGCGCCCAGCCCGAGGTACTAGGCTTACGCGAGGACGGCGTCAAGCTGGAAAAGCTCGTCGCGCTCAAGCCCGACCTGATCTTCGCGATGTACTCCGGCATTCAGAAGGATGCCTACGACCAACTCTCCCAGATCGCCCCGGTCGTGGCCCAGCCCAAGGGCTTCGACCCCTACGCCGCGACTTGGCAGGAATACATTTCGCTGGCCGCCCGAGCGCTCGGCGAGGAGGCCAAGGCCAAGCAGCTCATCCAGGGCCTGGAGGGCCGCTTCGCCAAGGTGCGCGCGAACAACCCGCAGTGGAAGGGGCTGACCGCGGTCGCGGCCGATAGCTTCGAGGCCGGCAAGTACTTCGCCTTCCAGAAAGGCGACCCCAAGTCGGCCTTCCTCGCCGAGATCGGCTTCACCGTCCCCGAGGAGATCAACACCAAGGCGGGCAAGTCCAACGGGGTGGAGTTCGGCTCCGAAGGGCTGAACCAGCTGGAGGTGGACCGGCTGGTCTGGCTGACCACTGGCAAGGAGCCCTGGGACCGCATCAAGAACGACAGCGTCTACAAGGAGCTGAACGTGGCCAAGGAGGGCCGGGACCTGTTCCTGACCTACCAGGACCCGCCCATCGGCGCCGCACTGTCCTTCAACACCGTGCTGAGCATCCCCTATGCCCTCGACCAGGCGGTACCGCTGATCAAGAAGTAGCCCACACCCGGCCCGGGCACAATCCGAACACCGGATCCAGAGCGAGGAGGCTGCTGGTCAGCAAGACAGGCAAGGGCTCGACCTCGCGGGGCGAGGACAACGCTGATCACAGCGAGGGTCTGGCCGATCGGGACGGCGAAGGTGCGGCGAGTAGCGGGGCTCGTCCGCCTTGGCCGCCGCCGACACTCAGCAGGCTGGTGTGGCGACCGACGGCGTCCCTGATCGGACTCGCGCACACCCAGCTCACCTGAAGGCACCAAACCAGTCAAGACCGTCCAAGGGTTGGCAGAGACCGGCAGATTGCCGGCCCCACGCCATGATCGTGATGTGCTGGATAGGCGATCGTTCCTGATGGCGAGGCTGACGCCCGCCCTTCCCGCGAGTGCTGCCGCTGCGCCCACAGGCGAGCCCTTCACGCTCGGAGTGGCTGGCGGCGAGCCCGACAGTGCCGAGCTCGTGCTGTGGACCCGGCTGGCCCCGGTGCCGCTGGCCGCCGACGGGCACGGCGGCATGCCGCCCTGCCGGCGAGCGTCGACTGGCAGGTCGCCACCGACCCCCTTCCGCCGCACCGTGCGCCACGGCAACGCAGACACCGGTCCCGAGGTAGCGGTGGTGCACGTCGAGGTAAGCGGGCTGCAGCACCACGACCGTGGCCAGCAGGCCCTGCCGCAACCATCCGGCGACCCACCACGACCCGAGCCTGAATCCCGAAACTCCATCTGACCAGACCACCAAGATCTTCAGGACACTACAGAGGTTGAAAGGTTGAGGTGCTTCGGCGTGGTTGCGTGCCTTTCTCCTGGTCGGTGACTATGCCGGTGGGATGCGGTATCCGGATGGTGGTGGTCTGACCCCGGCCGCCAGGGCGAAGCGCGAGCAGGTGCGCATGCAGGCCGGGGAGTTATTCGCTGCCGATGTGCCACCGGCGCAGGTGGCCAAGCAGCTGAGAGTCTCACGGAAGTCCGCCTACGCCTGGTATCACGCCTGGAAGGCCGGCGGGCTGGAGGCGTTGCGATCGAAAGGGCCGAGCGGGTCGTCGTGCCGGTTGACCGAGCAGCAGGTGGCGCTGCTGGAACACGCCCTGGACGCCGGGCCGGCCGCCCACGGATGGGTCGAGGACCAGCGGTGGACGCTGGCCCGGGTGACGGCACTGATCGAGCAGTTGTTCCGGGTGTCTTACACTCTGCGTGGCACCTCCTACCTGCTGCACCGGCTCGGCTGGAGTCCCCAGGTGCCACAGCGCCGCGCCGCCGAGCGCGATGAGGAAGCCATCTCCACCTGGGTCAAGGAGACCTGGCCGAGCGTGGAAAAACTGCCCGGGACCAGGACGCGTGGATCTGCTTCGAGGACGAAGCAGGCCAGTCGCTGAGGCCACCTAAGGCCCGCACCTGGTCCCGCCGGGGACATACCCCGGTCGTCACCGTCACCGGCAAGGGCTCCGGACGCGTCTCCGTGGCCGGGCTGATCTGCCTCAAAGCCGGGCACCGCACCCGCCTGATCTACCGCATGCTGCTGTATCGCGGCCGCCGCGGGGAGCAGAAGGGCTTCCGCGAGGTTGACTACGCCCGCCTGCTGGATGCCGCCCACCAGCAACTCGGCGGGCCGATCGTGCTGGTCTGGGACAACCTCACCGCGCACCGGGACGCGCTGATGCGCAGCCTGATCGATTCTCGCCCCTGGCTGACGGTGTTCTATCTGCCCTCCTACGCCCCCGAGCTCAACCCGACGGAGGGCGTCTGGTCCCACCTCAAACGCAGCCTGGGCAATCTCGCCCCCGCCACTCTGGACCAGCTCGGCGCGCTGATCCGCACCCGGCTCAAGCGGATGCAGTACCGATCCAGCCTGCTGGACGCCTTCGTCACTCACACCGGCCTGACCCTCACCAACGGTCGGCAATGAACCCTGACCTTTCAACCTCTGTAGTGCCCGGATCTGAAACACTCGGCCCTCGTCCGCTACCAGCGCGTCAGGAAGGCTGAGCGGTGTTGATGCCGTTGACAGCCGGAGCCTCGGGTCGCTTGTTGCTTCCTATCCGACCTTGAGGGCCAGCTTCCCGACATAGTGATCGTTCAGGGCGCGATGCGCATCTGCGACTCGCGCCATCGGGAAGGTCCGGGCGATGTGGACCTCGAAGGAGCTCGCCTCGATGATCGCGTTCAGCCGATCGGTGGCGATGCGATCCCCGTCGTAGTGGATCACCTTCGCGGCCGGTGACGTTACGGGATCGGGCACGACACCGTTCGGCCACGCGATCCGTCCCGAGTCCTTAACCGCGCGAAGAGACCGTTCGGCGGTCTCGCCTCCCGCGGTGACCAGAGCTGCGTCGAGCCCGCCTGGTGCGAACTCCAATGCCGCGGCCAACACATCGACTTTGCGACCGTCGATGGCGTCGTCGGTGCCCAGCCGCCGGGCCAGGGTGACACCGTCGTCACCAGAGGCCACGGCCAGCACTCGGATGCCGCTGTGCCGCGCCAGCTGCACGGCCATGTGCCCGACACCCCCGCTGGCCCCGAAGACCATGAGCGTCTCGTCCGGCCGCAGGCCGAGCAGGTCGAGGCCGCTCAGCGCGGTCAGGGCATCCCAAGCCATCGCGCCGGCCTGTTCGGTCGGCATCCGGTCGGGCACGCGCGCCACGAATTCCGCCTCAACGAGGCCGTACTCGGCGTAGAAGCCGCCACGCGACGCCGGCATCGTCGCAGCGTACACACGCTCGCCCACCTCAAACCGGGTGACGTTGCGCCCGACCGCGGCCACCGTGCCCGCTGCGTCCCAGCCGAGGACATAGGGGAAGGCCGACGCGATGCCGAAGACACCGTCGTAGTACCCCTCCCGCTCGACCGCGTCCCAGGACGCGACCCCCGCGTACTCCACCCGGATGAGGACGTCGTCGTCGCCGACCTCCGGGCGCGGTATCCGGCGCGACGAGAGCTCATCGATTCCGCCGAACCGGTCAAGGACGACCGCGTTCATCTGCGGCACCACGCGCGCGCCGCTCGCTGCGTCCTGAACTCTGCTGTCCATCGGCCCTCCTTATTTTACTTGAGTGACTCAAGGACATTGGACCATGATTACTTGAGCGAATCAAGCACATCCTCTAAACTGGGAGCCATGGCGCTGCCGAACAGACCCGCAACCACCTCGTCCGAGGCCGAGGCCGTCTTGTTCGACCTGGTCGACGTATATGACCGCGCCTATGAGGCGGCCGCGGCCGAGCTGTCCCTCAGCCCGGCGCAGGCGTGTGTGCTCGGGTGACTCGATGAGCCACGCGGCATGGGCGCCCTGGCCGAGGAGCTCGGCTGCGATGCCTCCAACATCACCCAGATCGTCGCGCGCCTCGAAGCGCTCGGCCTCGTGACCCGCGAACCGAATCCCCGGGACCGCCGCGCACGACTCGTCGCGCGAACCCCCCGAGGAGACGAGATCAACCACCGGTTCGCAACAGCCTTCACCTTCGCCCGCACGGCGATCGGACGACTCTCACCCCACGAACAGGACCAGTTAACGGCGCTGCTGCGAAAAGCGCTGGGCTGAAACGCACCCGCAGCCCCACCCAACCAAGGTGGATCCAACGGCGGGGTTCGGGGATGGCTGCCTTAGACGTCGGCGGCGTGCTCTGCTCGGACATGGGGCGCGTTCAACGGGCGGCTCGCCACGGTGAGGATCGCCTGGCCGGCCATGGAGGCGAATGGAACCGCGAGCGGGCCTGGGGCGAGGCCGAAGACAGCACTACCACGATGGCCAACCTCCGCGCGGCCGATACGCCGAGCCAGAGTCGGACGGGGACCCGGCATGACCAGCGCAGACATCGACGACGTGCTCGTCCCCGCCACGGTGTGGCGTCCCGGCACAAGCACCGCGCGCCCGAGTACCGCCACGACGTCCGTGGGCTTGGGCGGGCACGGTGGCGGTCATGGTGGCGGTCATGGTGGCGGTCATGGTGGCGGTCATGGTGGCGGGGGAGTGGTCGGCGCGTTCGGGCATACAGCCTCGCCGCTGCTGCCACCCAGCCCGCTGGTGGACTCGGTCGGGGACCTGCCGGGCTGCGGCCGAGTCTCCGGGCCCGTGATGGCGGCGCGGTGTCCGGCGTCGACGTCGACCTCATTGACGCGCTGCGCCGTAGTTGCGGACGCACCGGTGTTGGTAACGGAGAACGTGCCGGTGCCCAGCTCTGGAATCTGCAACTCCAGATCCCCGTCCATGGTGGTCAGCTCGGCCTCGATAAGCGCTTGGTAGATGGTCTCGGCCGGCGTACCGGATTTGCTCGTTCGCTTCGGAGGTCTTCGGGACGGCAGGAACCTCTGACAGGGCAGGCTGGTCCAGGGCCAGAGATTCACTCGATAGCCCTCGCCGTTGAACACGACGCGCTCCATCTGGATGACGCCCCGCTGAGTGGTGTCATTACATGATCCAGTCGTTACGGGGCGAGCTCAGCGGCTGATCGCTCTTTCCTCCGGTCGCCCAGGGGTCGTGAGCTGTTTGTCTACTCCTACGCCTGTGCCTGCCTCACGCTTTCCGCTCGCCAAGGGTCGGAGTTCCTCCATAAAGGAGACGGCCCGGTGAAGGAGCGGAATGGTGACCGACCCACCTTCTACAAGGGCGATCTGCAGAGCCTCGAGCACCTGGTTACGATCGACCCGCTCTTCGTCACACCGTTCAAGATGGTAGTAAACGCATTCCTCGCAGTCTTTCATTACGAAACCACGAGGCCGAGCAGCTCCTTGACCGAGACAGGCAGAGCACCGGGTGCGTACGCTGCTCCGTCCAACGAGAAGAAGGATTCGAATATCGAGCCGCTGCTGCGCAGGAGCTCATTTCCGTCGGCCCTGGCCATTCGGAAGGTCTTCGGGGAAGGCGTCACCTTCAGATGTTCGCGGGGATGACGGGTGGTTTCGGCCTGAGGGCCTGTGGAGCTGGACATGCAGCCATTCTGTTCTGCCGAACCGGCATCCCGCCAACAATGATTTCTGTAGGTGCCATCATGGACGCTACAGAGGTTGAAAGGTCAGGGTTCATTGCCGACCGTTGGTGAGGGTCAGGCCGGTGTGAGTGACGAAGGCGTCCAGCAGGCTGGATCGGTACTGCATCCGCTTGAGCCGGGTGCGGATCAGCGCGCCGAGCTGGTCCAGAGTGGCGGGGGCGAGATTGCCCAGGCTGCGTTTGAGGTGGGACCAGACGCCCTCCGTCGGGTTGAGCTCGGGGGCGTAGGAGGGCAGATAGAACACCGTCAGCCAGGGGCGAGAATCGATCAGGCTGCGCATCAGCGCGTCCCGGTGCGCGGTGAGGTTGTCCCAGACCAGCACGATCGGCCCGCCGAGTTGCTGGTGGGCGGCATCCAGCAGGCGGGCGTAGTCAACCTCGCGGAAGCCCTTCTGCTCCCCGCGGCGGCCGCGATACAGCAGCATGCGGTAGATCAGGCGGGTGCGGTGCCCGGCTTTGAGGCAGATCAGCCCGGCCACGGAGACGCGTCCGGAGCCCTTGCCGGTGACGGTGACGACCGGGGTATGTCCCCGGCGGGACCAGGTGCGGGCCTTAGGTGGCCTCAGCGACTGGCCTGCTTCGTCCTCGAAGCAGATCCACGCGTCCTGGTCCCGGGCAGTTTTTCCACGCTCGGCCAGGTCTCCTTGACCCAGGTGGAGATGGCTTCCTCATCGCGCTCGGCGGCGCGGCGCTGTGGCACCTGGGGACTCCAGCCGAGCCGGTGCAGCAGGTAGGAGGTGCCACGCAGAGTGTAAGACACCCGGAACAACTGCTCGATCAGTGCCGTCACCCGGGCCAGCGTCCACCGCTGGTCCTCGACCCATCCGTGGGCGGCCGGCCCGGCGTCCAGGGCGTGTTCCAGCAGCGCCACCTGCTGCTCGGTCAACCGGCACGACGACCCGCTCGGCCCTTTCGATCGCAACGCCTCCAGCCCGCCGGCCTTCCAGGCGTGATACCAGGCGTAGGCGGACTTCCGTGAGACTCTCAGCTGCTTGGCCACCTGCGCCGGTGGCACATCGGCAGCGAATAACTCCCCGGCCTGCATGCGCACCTGCTCGCGCTTCGCCCTGGCGGCCGGGGTCAGACCACCACCATCCGGATACCGCATCCCACCGGCATAGTCACCGACCAGGAGAAAGGCACGCAACCACGCCGAAGCACCTCAACCTTTCAACCTCTGTAATGCTGCGAGCAGTGCCGAGAAGGATGCGCTCAGCGGTTCGTTTCGCCTGGGTCCGCGGCCGTTGTCGCGAAGGGCTTGGCCGTGCCGGAAGAGCAGCGGGTGCAGCGAGAATCGGCCGGAGCGGACCGTGTACGCGGCCAGCCCCGCGGGTAACGGAGCAATGAGCTCATTTCACCCTGACGGCGCTGGTCATGATGGTGTGCGCAGAGCGGTGGCGGGTGAACAGCAGGTTCCCGGCAAGACAGCAGTCGACCAAGATCCGATGCCGCAAGCGGGAGCCTCCTCGGTGGCGGCGGTTAGCCAGCGGATGAGTGCGGCCACGTTGCTCGACGATCGGCCGGATTCACGCCGGCTGGCGTACGTGATCCAGCCGGTCCAGGGAGCCTCCACCGAGTAACGCCCGCACGCCTCCCCACACGGCACCGACAGCCGCCCCGACCGCAGGCCGGCCATTCAAGACCATGATTGATCGGCCCGGCGACGATGCCCGAGGCATCGCCTTTGTGGGGCTGCTCCGTCGTGCCCACCAGGCCGGAGCGCTTACCCCGCCCGGAGAGGTCAGCTGTCCGGTTCCCGTGTGCCGTTGAGTGCCTTGCGGAGCAGGGTGGCCAGTTGGTCTTGTTCGCGGGTGCTGAGGTTGGCAGTGGCAGACCGGGCGAACTTGAAGGACTTCTCGAAGGCGGCGTAGAGGGCGGTTCCATCAGGGGTCCGGACGATCTGCCGGGAGCGGCCGTCGTCAGGGTGGGGGCGGCGGTGGACGAGATCGCGTGACTCGAGTCTACGGATGATCTGGGTGATGTTGGACGCGTCGCAGCCGAGTTCGTCGGCCAGTTCCCGCATCCCGATCCGCCGGGTGAGCCGCCCGAGCACACAGGCCTGCGCCACGCTCAGCCCGTGCTCCATGGCGGCGGTTTCGTATGCGCGGTCGTAGGCATCGACGAAGTCGAACATCGCCCGTTCGGCATCGGTCGACGCGGTGACGGGCCCCGAGGGTACGGCCATAAGGTCATTCTACCAAGAACTTGATGAACTCAAGTATATGTGCCAAGCTGAATGCTTGATTGGCTCAAGTATCTGCAGGAGGTATTTCCGATGACGGTCACCAGCAAGGGCCTGGCCCGGGAGCGGCACCTGGCGCGACGGCCGCAAGGTCAGCTGTCGGCTGACGACTTCACACTGGTCGAAGCCCCGATTCCCGAATTGCGGCCAGGTCAGGTCCTGGTCCTGAACACCCACTTGCCGGTGGACCCGTACATGCGTGGCCGGATGGACGACCACCCGTCCTACATCCCGCTGGGCGCGCCATGGGAGGGGGAGCGGTCGGCGTGGTCGTCGAGTCCCATGCGGACGGTGTCAAGCCGGGCCAGGTGGTTGAGCACTTCCTGGGGCTGCGCGAGGCCACCGTGATCGATGCGGCCGGGGTCGTCGCGATCGACACCGACGATCTGCCCGCCGAGATCTATCTCGGTGTGCTCGGCGCGACGGGCCTGACCGCATGGCTGGGCATCACCCAGGTGGCGCCGGTGCGGTCCGGCGACACGGTCTTCGTCACGGGAGCGGCCGGGGCGGTCGGGAGCATCGCCGGTCAGATCGCCAGGCTGCGGGGAGCCAAGCAGGTGATCGGCAGCGCGGGATCGTCCGCCAAGGTGCGCCATCTGGTGGACCACCTCGGTTTCGCCATCGCCTTCGACCATCACGATGATGCGGTCGGTGAGCGCCTTGCGCAGGCCGCACCGGACGGCATCGACGTGGTGTTCGACAACGTCGGCGGCGCCCAACTGGAGGCCGCGATCGGCCATCTCCGGGTCGGCGCCCGGCTGGCCCTGTGCGGGATGGTCGGCCAGTACGGTGGCCGGGAGCCGCACGGCCTGCGGAACCTGTACGAGCTGGTCACCAAGCGGGCGACCGCGCGCGGCTTCCTGGTCACCGACCACCAGGACCAGCTGCCCGCCTTCCGCGCCGAGGTGAGTTCCTGGGTGCGCTCGGGCGAGATCGTCCACCGGCAAACGGTGCTGGACGGCATCGAGCGGGTGCCCGAAGCACTGCTGGGCCTGTTGTGCAGCGGAGCGCCCGCGATCGGCAAGACCATCGTCCGGCTTCAGGGGCAGGCATGACCCGCACCGTGCTGGTGACCGGAGCCCGAGGCAAGACAGGCCGCGCGGTGTCTGCCCGGCTACGCCGCGCCGGGATCCTCGTCCGCGCCGGGTCATCGCAGCCCGCCAGTACACCGGAAGCGGGGACCAAGTCGACCCGTTTCGACTGGCATGAACGGGCGACCTGGCACGAGGCGGCCGCAGCCGTGGACGCGATCTACCTGATGCGTCCTGACCTTCCCGCCGCCCCCGACCTCGTCGCCGGTCTGATCGAGATGAACCCGGACACGCATGTCGTCCTGCTGTCCGAACAGGGAGCTGAAACCCTCTCACCGGGCCACTGGGCACGCCACGTCGAGGACGCAGTCGTCACCCGGACCGCTGCCTGGACCCTGCTCCGTCCGTCCTGGTTCCACCAGGTCCTGACCGACCCCCGGTTCTACCGTGACACCATCCGGGACGACCGCGTCCTGAGCCTGCCCTCTGGCGGCGCCCCGATCGCGTGGGTGGACGTACGCGACATCGCCGACGTTGCCGTGGCCGCACTCCGCACGCCCGAGGATCATCACGGCCGGGCTCACACGATCACCGGCTCGGAGAGGCTTCCGGTCGCATCCGTCGCGCACAAGCTCTCCACCCGCCTCGGCCACCAGATCCGCGCCGAGGACCCGCCCCCGATGGAGACCCTCCATGGCCTCGACCTCTGGACGGCGGACATTCTCGACGATCTCTACCGCCGCGTCCGACACGGCGGTTTCGGCGAGCTCTCACCAGCCGTGAAGCAGATCACCGGGCGCGAGCCCACGTCCGTCCCAGGACGTGCTCGGCATCCTCGATGCGGTGACGGGACGCCCGGGACTCTCAGTGCTCCGGTTCCTGGAGGACCACCGCGCTCTGTCCACCTGAGCCGTCGCGGCAGGCGGCGGCTGAGCCGTGTCACGCGAGCCGAGCCCGGACATCAAGGCGAAGATCGCGTCGATGTCGCCGCCCTGCCCGGGGTCGTCGGCGATCCCGGACCAAGGTGCTGGCAGAAAGCCGCCCAGCCGGATCAGCGCCTCCTGGACGAGGTCGGCGGCGTCGTGGGCGTTGCGGGTCGGCACAAACCCGTACCGGTGCAACACGCCGCCACGGGCTCGTACTACCGCGGCTACAGGGGAGTCGACAACGGTGAATGGTACGACTCCCGATGCAGGCCCGGAACGAGCCGGATAGAGCCCTGGATTCAGGTGGCCCCGTAAGAGAAGCGCTGGATTAGGCTGTACGCCGTCAGAAGGAAACGCTCGGCTTCGATCAGGTCGCGCCGTCGCAGCGCCATGCCTCGTAGGCCGTCCGCGCCAGGCATTGCGTGCACTCTTTGTGGAGTCGACGGGGTCTGTTGCCGAATAAGTGACAACCACCGTGTTCATCCTGCCAATGTTCCCCCCGCCTCTCGGCTTCCGATCAAGGGTGTGAAATAGTCGCCCACGGCATGGTCGTGTCCGGTCAAGAGTCGAAGAAATGGTGTCACACATGGTTTCTCTCTGAGAGCGCCTTCAGTGGCTGTGGTCGCGGAGTCTCCGATCGTCCCGTCGCCGCCACGGGTTGACCTTTCCGCTCGCCTGTATTCGGCGCGGTTCTATTGACACGACCTTTCTTTTTCGCACGGGGGAGATTTGCGATGCCACCAACGGGGAAAATCCGCGGCTTAGTGAGCGCTGCCGCGATATCGTCACTCATCGTTCAGTCCCTCTTCATTGCTCCTCGTCCCGCAACTGCGCAGGCGGCTACGTCCGGGCCGCCGGTGGCCGAGGCGCGTGGCACCGGGGAGGCGGTGGCGGCGGCGCGCGCGCAGAAGTCGCCGGTGGTCGTCGCGGATCTGACGACCGAGGACCGGCTGGTGCGGGCTCAGCCCGACGGCACGCTCACGGCCGAGCTGAGCCCTGGCATCGTCCGGGTACGGCGGGACCAGGGCTGGGCGGCCGTCGACACGACCTTGGAGCTGCGCGCGGACGGCAGGATCGCGCCGCGCGCGGCGGCGGTGGATCTGGCGTTGTCCGGGGGCGGTTCCGACGCGCCGCTGGTGCGGTACGGGCGTGCGGGCAAGTGGCTGGAGCTGTCCTGGCCCGGCACGCTGCCCGAGCCCGCGCTGTCGGGGAACACCGCGACGTACGCCGAGGTGTTCCCGGGAGTCGATCTGGTGATGCGGGCCGGCGCCGATGGTTACGCGCAGTACCTGGTGATCAAGACGGCTGAGGCGGCCAAGCGGCCGGAGGTGGCCTCTGTACGCCTGGGGCTGCGGGCCGGCGGGCTGAAGGTGCGCGGCAAGGCGAAGGGCGCGCTGAAGGCGGTGGACGACCGAGGAGAGGTGGTGTTCGAAGCCCCGCCGTCGCTGATGTGGGATTCCGGCGAGCAGGCCAAGCAGGCTGTCGCCGCGGTGGCGGTCGATGAGGAGTCGCTGACCTGGAAGCCGGACCAGAAGCTGCTGGCCGATCCGGCCACGCGGTTCCCCGTGACCGTTGACCCGGTGTGGACGAGCCCGGCGCGCACGGGCTGGGCCAAGGTGCTGTCCGGCTACCCCAACGATGAGTACTGGGACGGCGGCATCGACGGCGGCGAGGCCAAGGTCGGCAAGTGCTACCCCGACCCTCACTGCGCCGGAATCGGGGTCGCCCGGTCCTACTTCCAGTACAACACGGCCATCCTCAACGGAAAGACCATTCTGCAGGCGACGCTCAACACCACCGTCACCTACGGCCCGGCCTGCGGCACATGGCGGGAGCACCAGGTGTATCTAGCCTCGAGCCCCATCTCTCGCAGCACCAACTGGATCAACAAGCCAGGCGGCAACCTGGTGGATACCAAGGGCGTCGACACCGCCTACGGCGGGTGCCCCGAACACAAGCCCGTCGGGTTCAACGTGATCGGCGGCATCCGGACCAACGACGTGTCCACGTACTACCTTCAGGCCACGGACGAGAACGACGGGTTCGCCTGGCGCAAGTACGACCCCGTTGCCACGGTCCTGGTCGTCCGCTACAACACCGCGCCCAACGCCGCCTACGAGCTGACCACGGACCCGCCGCTGCCTGCCCCGTGCCGCTGGTGCGGCGGCATCCCGTACATCGGGGATGCCTCGATCCGGCTGAAGGGCAGGCTGTCGGATCCCGACAACGACCAGATCCGTCCCCTCTGGGCCATCTATCCCGACGGTTCGCAGGACCTCCGCGATCAGGGCCCCACCGGCAACAGCGGATCGGTGTTCAGCACGGACCTGAACCTGACCGGCCATCACGGCAAGAAGGTCGGCTGGCTGCTGCGGGCGCACGACGGCGCGGCGGCGGGCCCGCAGACCGAGGGCCCGGGCTTCGTCGTGGACCAAGTGGGCATTGGCGTGAAACCGAAGGTGACGGGAGTTCTCTACCGGGACGACAACCGGTGGCACGGTGGCGTGGGGGTGCCGGGAAGCTTCACGTTCGAGCCCGCGCAGGAAGTCGCCGCCGGGCAGGGCGACATCGACCACTACGTCTACGGCTGGCAGGATCCTCCGACCACCCGGGTGGACGCCGACGCCCTGGGCGGAAAGGCCACGGTGTCTACCGCGCCGCTGCGTGACGGGCCCAATGACCTGTACGTGCAGAGTGTGGACCGAGGGGGGCACCACAGCCCGACGGCGAGGTACCACGTCTATGTCCGCGCGGGGAACGGCCCCTACGGCAAGTGGCCGCTGGAGGGCAGCGCGGAGGACAAGGCGTTCCTGGGCGCGCGTGACGGAACGTTGGCCGGGTCGGTGTCGTATGCCAAGGGCGCGGTGGGTGACGGGCTTGCCTTCGAGACCACCGCCGCACCCGGCGTGATGACGGCCGTCGAGGGTGTGCGTACTGATGCGAGTTTCTCGGTGTCGGCCTGGGTCAAGCTGGACGCGGCCGCGACGACCACCGCGGCGGCGAGGGCGGCGGTGAGCCAGGACGGGGCGAACTTCGCCGGGTTCGTCCTGTGGTACCGGCCGGACAACGGCGGCAGATGGGTGTTCGGCATGTCCAGGTCCGGTGACACCTACAAGGGCACTGACATGGCCTCCTCCACCTCGGCGCAGCCGGGCGTCTGGACGCATCTGACCGGCGTGTACGACGCCGGGCTCAACCAGCTGAAGTTGTACGTGAACGGCGAGCTGGACGAGCTGGCGGGCACGGCGGACCGGGCGGGCGCGCCCTGGCACGCCGCTGGGCCGTTCCGGGTGGGCCAGGCCAGGTGGAGCGGCACCTCGGCGGACGGGTGGGTCGGCGCGATCGATGAGGTCCAGCTCTACGACCGCCCCCTGTCGGCAGCGGAGGTCCAGGCGACGGTCAGCGCGGACAACGTCCATCTCGGGCATTGGCCGCTGGATGAGACGGCGGGCACCACCGCGGGCAACACCGCGCCGGGCGGCCAGAGCGCGGTCCTGTCGACGGGCGCGACCTTCGCCGCCGACCCGCAGCGCGGCCAGGTCGTGAAGCTCGAGGGAGGCCACCTCAGCACGCACGATCGGGTGCTGAGCGTCGACCGGAGTTTCACCGTCGCGGCCTGGGTCAAGGCCGGCGCGAGCGCGACGGGATCACACGTGATCCTCTCCCAGGACGGCAGCACCACGAGCGGTTTCCAGCTCCAGGCCGCCGCCGGCCGGTGGGCGTTCACGATGTTCCCCCAAGACGTCGACGGAGGCGGCGGCCAGCCCGTCCGCGTCCAGGGACCGGCGATCTCGGGCGACTGGACCCACGTGGCCGGAATTTACGACGTGCAGAAGCAGCAGATCAGGCTCTACGTGAACGGCAGACCGGCCGGATTGCTGCCGCACCGGCAGATGTGGGACGCCAACGGGCCCTTCACGATCGGACGCGGCAAGTGGAACCGGCAGCCGTCCGACCTGTGGCCGGGCTCGGTGGACCAGGTCCGGGTCTTCAGCCGGGTGCTGCCGGAGGCCGAGATCCAGGGCCTGGTCAGCATGGACGGCGTGGCGGTGGGCCGGTGGAAGCTGGACGGCGAGGTCCTGGACGGCTCCGGCCACGGCCGGCACGGAACGGTCGAGGGCGAGGTCGCCTGGGCCGCGGGCCAGAGCACCTATCCGGACCCGCACGACCTGGCGCTGCAGCTCGACGGCGCTCGCGGGAACGGGGTCAGAGCCGCTCACGTGGTGAACACCGCGCAGAGCTTCTCCGTGGCCGCCTGGGTCAGAGCCGACAAGAGCGACATCGGCCAGTTTGCGGTCTCCCAGGACGACTCCTTCCGCCTGGGAACCACCGCCGCGGGCGCGTGGGCGTTCACGATGTACGACGCGGCCGCCCCAGCAACCCGCTCGTCACCCGGGTACCCGGCGTGCGCCCTGCCGCCCTGCGGCACCACGGCGACCGGAGGCGCGATCAAGACCGGCGCGTGGACGCACCTCGCGGCGGTCTACGACGCCGGAGCCGAGCGCATGTCCCTCTACGTCAACGGTGCTCTGGTCGGGTCCGCCGACCACACTCAGACCACCGATTCACAGGGCCTGCTGCGCCTCGGATACATGCAGAAGAACCGCTTTCCCGGCGGCTACCTCGCCGGTGCGCTGGACGACGTGACCCTCTACAGCCGGACGCTGTTCAGCGAAGAGATCAAGGTGATGTCGGGCCGCGACCTGTCCCTGGTGCACCAGTGGCGTTTCGACGAGCCCGGCGGCGGCGAGGCGGGCGACGCGGTAGGGGCCAGGCACGGCACGCTGGCCGGCGGCGCCGGGTTCACGGGCGGGCGGGTCGGCAACGCGATCACGCTGGACGGGGTGAACGACAGCGCCTCCACCGACGGTGTCGACGTGCGTACCGATGACAGTTTCACCGTGACCGCCTGGGTGCACCTGTCCGAGGAAGCCTCGAAGAACTGTGATCTGAGCGAGCCGCCGTACTCCTGCTACGCGACGGCGGTGAGCGTGGACGGCAACCGCTCCAGCAAGTTCCGGCTGGGCTTCGTCAAGGACGACGACGAGAACCCGGACGGAGCCTGGACCTTCGAACTGCCCGAGGAGGACAAGGACAACGCGCCGGTGACCAACGCGGCCGTCTCCGCCCGTGCCTCCGACTTCGACTCCTGGGTCCATCTGACCGCGATCTACGACCGTCCCGCCAGGTCGCTGGTGCTGTACGTCAACGGTGAAAGGCAGGGCGAGGGCAAGCTGCTCAACCCGTGGAAGCCGACCGGCGGGGTGCAGATCGGCCGCGGCAGGGCCAACGGCGCCGACAGCGAGTTCTGGCCGGGCCACGTCGACGACGTCAGGCTCTACACCGGCGCCCACGACAAGACCAGGGTCAAGAGCCTGTTCGCGTCCTACCCGCCGGCCCAGGGTGCGGCCACCCTGCCCACGGACGCGGTGGGTCAGTGGAAGCTGGATGAGGGCACCGGGACCACCGCCGCCGACAGCCGGGGCACTCACCCCGTCACGCTGAGCGGCGGCGCCGCCTGGATCGGCGGGCGCAGCGGCAACGGCCTGTGGCTGGACGGCACGTCCGGCTACGCGCAGACCGCGGGACCGGTGCTCGACATGGGGCCCGCTTCGTCCGGCTTCTCGGTCGCCGCCTGGGCCTACGTCGCCCCTTCCGCGCCCGCCCAGTTGGAGCGGGGCACGATCGTCGCCCAGGACGGCACGCGCACCAGCGCCTTCGCGCTCACCTACGACCGCGCCGCCGGCACCTGGGCGGCGGAGCTGGCCGGAACCGACTCCGACGATCCCCGCACCGTGCTGAGATCGGTGGAGCCCGTGCAGCTCGGCAGGTGGACCCACCTGGCCCTGGTCTACGACACGCCACTGAGACAGGCGCGGCTCTATGTCAACGGCGTCCTTTCCGCCGTGCAGGTGGGCGTCTCCGTCTTCGATGCCGGGGGCCCGCTGACCATGGGCAGGGCCCTGCGGAGCGGTGTCCCCGCGGACTTCTTCTGGCGCGGAGTCGATGACGTGCGGGCGTTCTCCCGGCCGCTGAGCGACGGAGAGGTCCGCCGCGTGCACGACGACGTGCCGGCCCTCGCGTACGCGCGCTACACCTTCGACGACGGCACCGCGAACGACTCCTCCTGGCGAAAGGCGCACGCCACCCCGTCCGGGGGCACGTCCTTCGTGCCCGGAAAGGTCGGCCAGGCGCTGCGACTGGACGGCACTTCCGGCTCGGCGGCGACCTCGACGCAGGGCGTCGCGATGGTGGACAGCTTCACGATCTCGGCCTGGGCCAAGCTCGACAGCACGGCCGAGACGGCCACCGTGGTGGGCCAGGACGGCTCGCGGATGAGCGCGTTCGTCCTGCAGTACCGGGCCGGACTGAACCGCTGGGTGTTCGGCGGGCACGCCCGCGACGCCGACGGCGCCGAACCGGTCTACGCCCGCGCTGCCACGGCTCCCGAGATCGGCCGGTGGACCCATCTCACGGGTGTCTACGACTACGCCGCCCGCCGGCTCCGCCTCTACGTCGACGGGAAACTCGCCGGCGTCAAGGACGGCGTGGCGCTGTGGACCGCGGCCTCGGCCTTCAGCATCGGACGCGGGCGCGTCAATGGGGAGTCCGATGACTACTTCCCCGGGGCGATCGATGAGGTGTGCCTCGACCTCGGACAGGTTCCTGACGCGGTGATCGCCCAGCGCGCCGCCGCCTGAAATCTGATGGCAGTGAATTGACCAGGACAGGGGGACAGATGTTACGGCTCATTCGAATGGTGTGCTCGGTCATTGCGGCGGTGCTGGTGGTGACCCAGCTTCTTGTTGTTCCCCCTGCCGGCGCCCAGGCGGGCGGTCCGTCGGTCGAGCTGCCCGAACTGGCGTCGGTGGCCGTGACCCAGCAGACGATGGGGGAGCGCCAGCCTGATCAGGCGAGCCGGCAGGCGTTGAGGGGTGACCAGCCGGCGGCCGGCCATTCGCTCGACGGTGCGGGGCTGACGACGGTGACGCCGCTGTCAGCGTCGGCGTCGTGGGATGTCTCCGCGCATACCGGCGATTTCACGTGGTCGTATCCGCTGCGGGTGCCTCCGGCGCCGGGCGGTCTGGAGCCCGGCCTGACGCTGGGGTACGCCTCCTCCGTCGTGGACGGCAGGACCAGCACCGCCAACAACCAGACCTCCTGGGTGGGGGAGGGCTGGGATCTGTCGGCGGGGTTCGTCGAGCGCCAGTACGGCGGCTGCAGCGATGACGACATGGGCGGGACCACCCCGCCCAAGACCGGTGATCTGTGCTGGCGCAGCGACAACGCCTTCGTCTCCTACCCGGGTGGCAGCGGCCGGCTGGTCAGGAACGACGCCGACGGCGTGTGGCGGCTGGAGGGCGATGACGGTTCGCGGATCGAGCGGCTGACCGGGGCGGACAACGGCGACGCCGACGGCGAGCACTGGAAGATCACGACGCTCGCGGGTGTGCAGTACTTCTTCGGTTCCCGGCGTGCGTCGGCCTCGGCCTGGACGGTGCCGGTGTTCGGTGACGACGCCGGGGAGCCGTGTCACGCCGCCGCGTTCGCCGCTTCGTACTGTGCGCAGGCCTGGCGGTGGAACCTGGACAAGGTCGTCGACCCGCACGGCAACGTGATCGTGTACACGTACGAGGCGGAGACCAACTCCTACGGCCTCAACGAGCGGGACACGGCGGTCGGCTACGTCCGGGGCGGCGCGCTGAGGTGGGTGGAGTACGGCCTGCGTGAGGGCTCGACGGCGATGGCCGCCGGCCAGGTGGAGTTCACGCTGGGCAATCGGTGCGTCCCAGGCAGCGAATGTGTCACCAGCAAGAAGGACAACTGGCCCGACGTGGCGTGGGACGCCAAGTGCGACACCGCGACCTGCCCGGACCAGCACGCGCCGACCTTCTGGTCGGCCAAGCGGCTGGCCTCGATCACGACGCGGGTGCTGAAGGACGGGAAGTACCAGGATGTCGACTCCTGGGAGCTGGAGCACGCCTACCCCGCTGCCGGCGACGGCGAGAAGCCGGCGCTGTGGTTGAAGGGCATCAAGCACACGGGCCACGTCGGTGGCGCCGCGTCGCTGCCGGCGGTCACGTTCGAGGGCACCAGCGCGCCCAACCGGGTGCACGCGGTCGACGGCATAGCGCCGCTGAACCGCTACCGGATCACCGGCGTGGTGTCGGAGAGCGGCGGCGTGCTGACGGTGGTCTACGCCAAGCCCGAATGCGTCGCGGGCGGCACCATGCCGGCCAGCGCGCACACGAACACGCTGAGGTGTTTCCCCGTCACCTGGGCCAAACCCGGCTATGCCGAGCGGACGGACTATTTCCACAAGTACGTGGTCGCGCAGATCACCCAGTCCGACCGGATCGGCAGCTCATCGGAGCAGGTCACCGGCTATGAGTACCTGGACGGCGCCGCCTGGCACTACGACACCTCCGAGTTCACCAAGGACAAGAACCGCACCTGGAACGAGTTCCGCGGCTACGGCCGGGTGCGGATCAGGACCGGCATGCCCCAGGGCGAGTCGGGCCCGGTGGAAATGGCCGAGCAGCGCTACTTCCGCGGCATGGACGCGGACGCGCAACCGGACGGCGGCAAGCGCACGGTCACGGTCACGGACAGTACCGGCAAGGAGCGCCAGGACGACGACTGGCTGCGCGGCCGGCTGCTGGAGTCCATCACCTACGACGGTGAGGCCGGCCCGATCGTCACCAAGACGATCAGCACGCCGGCCACGACAGGGCCCATCGCGACCCGGGGATCACTGAAGGCCTACCGGGTGCGCACGGGCAGCGTGGCCACCTACACCGCGCTGGAGGCCGGTGGCTATCGCACCGCACAGGTCGACTACGCCTACGACGATCACGGGCTGGCCGTGACGACCAGCGACCTGGGCGACGTCACCACGCCCGACGACGACCAGTGCACCACCACGACCTATGCCCGCAACACCGCGGCCTGGCTACTCAACCTGCCCGCCCGGGTCGACACCGTGGCCCTCGCCTGCGGCAAGGACCCGGAGCTGCCCAAGGACGCCGTCTCGGCCGTCCGCACCGCCTACGACGGCCAGGACTTCGGCCAGCCGCCCACCAAGGGCGATGTGACCAAGGCCGAGGAGGCCACCGAGTGGCCGGCCACCGGGCCGGTGTGGAAGCCGGGCTTCACCGCCACCTATGACGTTCATGGCCGGCCGTTGAGCAGGAGCGACGCCCTCGGCCGTACCAGCCGGTACGGCTACAGCCCGGCCGAGGACGGCCCGCTCACCCGGATCGAGGAGAGCAACCCGGCCGGGCACACCTCCTTCGCCGACCTGAACCCGGCGTGGGGACTCCCTATCAAGATCACCAATGCCAATGGCCGGGTCACCGAGGTCGCCTACGACCCTCTGGGCCGCAAGACCGAGGTGTGGCTGCCCAACCGGATCCGCGACCTCGACGGCGGCAGCGTCAAGTACAGCTACGAGATCAACACCGACGCGCCGTCGGTGGTCACCACCCAGGCCCTCGGCCCCAACGGCGTGTACATCACCTCCAAGACACTGTACGACGGGCTGATGCGGCCGCGGCAGCAGCAGGCGCCCGCCGTGGGCGGCGGCCGCCTGCTGACCGAGACCCGCTACGACTCGCACGGCCGTGCCTTCCAGAGCACGCAACCGTACTTCAACGACGCCGACGTCGACAGCAAGCTGTGGTCGGCCCGCGACACCGACGTGCCGGGGCTGTCGCTGACCCGCTTCGACGGGGCCGGGCGGACGAGCGAGGAGGTCTTCCAGGCCGGCGCGCAGGAGAAGTGGAAGACTAGCTACGCCTACGGCGGCGACCGGGTGCACGTCACCCCGCCCAAGGGCGGCACCGCGACCACCACGATCATCGACGCCCGTGGCCGGACCACCGAGCGGCGCCAATACCACGGCCCCGCCCCCACCGGCGTCTTCGACGGCAGCACCTACGCCTACAGCCGGGCCGGCAGACCGGCCACGATGACCGACCCGGCGGGCAACGTCTGGCGCACCACCTATGACCTGCTCGGACGTCCGGTGGAGACTACCGACCCGGACTCCGGCACATCGCTCATCACCTACGATGCGGCCGGTCAGGTGACCACTGTCACCGACGCCCGCGGCAGCGTGCTGGCCTACTCGTATGACGCCCTGGGCAGGAAGACCGCCGTCAGGAAGGGCTCGGCCACCGGCCAGGTGCTGGCGGAGTGGACCTACGACACGGTCACGAAGGGCAAGGGCTACCTGGCCTCGGCCACCCGCTATGACGCCGAGGGCAACGCGTTCATCAACGAGGTCACCAACTACAACAAGCTCGGCCTGCCCCTCGGCAGCAAGCTGACCATCCCGGCCACCCCGCTGACCGAGACCCTGGCCGACACCTACACCACCACGATCAAGTACAACCCCGACGGCAGCCCGGACGCCACGGTGCTGCCCGCCGCCGGCGACCTGCCCGAGGAGACCGTCGACTACTCCTACGACGATCTCGGCAAGCCGACCACGCTGCTCGGCGGCCTGGACGGCGGCACCACCACCTACGTCGGCAGGACCGACTACACCGGCTACGGCGAGGTGGCGCGGATCGAACTGGGCGAGGGCGAGCGGCGCGCATGGGTGTCGCGCTACTACGACACCAGCACCCGCCGACCGGAACGGGTGATCGTCGACGCCGAGGTGCCGCAGCCGATGCAGGCCGACATCGGTTTCACCCACGACCCGTTCGGCAATCTCACCGGCATCGCCGACACGCCGCAGGACAAGCCGGCCGACATCCAGTGCTTCCGCTACGACCATCTGCGCCGGATGACCGAGGCGTGGACACCCTCGGCCGCCGACTGCGAGGCCGACCCGAGCGTGGCGGCGCTGGCCGGGCCCGCCCCGTACTGGCACTCCTTCGAACTGGACAAGATCGGCAACCGCCGCACCGAAACCCAGCACACGGCCGGCGGCGACATCGTGCGCACCTACGGCTACCCCGACGCCCAGCCGCACACGCTGACGTCGGTGGCCACCACGGCGGCCGGCAAGACCACCACAGAGAGCTACCGCTACGACGCCACCGGCAACACCGTCCAGCGGCCGGGCCAGAACCTGAGCTGGGATGCCGAAGCGCGCCTGACCGAGGTCACCCCGGCAGCGGGCAAGACCACCCAGTTCCTCTACGACGCCGACGGCAACCGGCTGATCCGCCGCGACCCGACCGGCGCCACCCTCTACCTGCCCGGACAGGAGCTGCGACTCACCGACGCCACCGGCGCGCGAACCGCCACCCGTTACTACACCCACCAGGGCGCCACCATCGGCCTGCGCGACGCGGGTGGCGTGACCTGGCTGTCGGCCGACCACCAGAACACCATCCACACCGCTATCGACGCCGACACCCTGAAGGTCACCCAACGCCGCCAGACCGCCTTCGGCGCGCCCAGAGGAACACCCGCCACGCTTCCGGGCGAACGCGGGTTCGTCGGCGGGACCGTCGACGCCTCCATCGGGCTGACCACTCTGGGCGCCCGCCAGTACGACGCGGCCACCGGCCGGTTCCTGTCCGACGACCCGATCACCAACGCCGCCGACCCGCAGCAGGTCAACGGCTACGCCTACGCCAACAACAGCCCCGTCACCTACAGCGACCCCGACGGGCTGCTGCCCAAGTCCTGCCCCGACGGCGTCTGCTCCGACGGCCGCTGGGGCGCCCACCAGAACCGCGCCAGCAACCCGGCCGACACCTACAACCCGCCCGTCAACCACGGCTCGAGCAACACGATCAAGGGCGGGCCCTGCGGGGCGCGTCCATGCTGGAAGCACCACGTGGTCCTCCCCTTCGGCGGCAAGAAGTACCACCGCGAAATGGAAGATCACCCCGTAGCGGCCTTCGTGGCGGAGGTCAGCGGATTGGACGCCGTCCAGACGTGTCTGGAGAATCCTGGCTTCGAGGACTGCGCTCTCGCCTTGGCCGAAGTCACCCCCCTCGGAAAGCTTCCGAAGGTGGGCAGGCTCGGCCGGAAGGCCGATGACTGCCTGTCCAACAGCTTTGTCCCAGAGACTCTGGTGCTCATGGCCGATGGGACCCGCAAGCCCATCGGCAAGGTGAAGATCGGCGACACGGTGCTGGCCACCGACCCCGAAACCGGGAAGACCGCCCCACGCAAGGTCACCCGCCTGATAGTCGGCGACGGTGAGAAGAACCTGGTCCAGATCACCACGGACACTGTTGGCGACAAGCAGCACGCCAAGGGCGCCGTGATCGCGACAGACGGCCATCCCTTCTGGGCAGCCGACCTCCGCAAGTGGGTCACCGCCGCCGAACTCCGCGTCGGCATGCTCCTGCGCACCAGCGCCGGCACCCATGTCCAGATCACCAGCGTCAAGCGGTGGACTGCCATCGAGCGGGTCCACAACCTCACCGTCGACGACCTGCACACGTACTATGTGCTGGCCGGGGCCACGCCGGTCCTGGTTCACAACTGCAGGGATAAGGTCTGGGAGCCGTTCCGTGAGGGTGTCGACCACACCGACCAGGGAACCCTTCCGGCAAGTGCAGGAATTTCTCCTGGGTCCCCTCTCGATGCGGGCGAGTATCACTTCATCGTCCGCCAGGACGGCTCTCTGCGCGTCATGCAGAACGAGTCGATGTGGGGTCTCAATCCGGACGCCGGACATACATCCCTGGGTGACCGTCAAGGGGTGCTCATGGCAGGCCTGTTCGATGTCAATTCAAGCGGTGCGATTTTCAGGATCGATAATTTCTCCGGTCATTACCGTCCAATAGAAACCCCGGGGTACACGCCGTTGCGTGACATCACCCGCGCTGCCTTCCGACGGCACGGTTGGGACTTCGCCGACGACGCCTGGGACTACTACATTGGGCCTAATTCGTCTCAGATGTGAAACATGTTCGCTGGGGGCAGTTTAGTGAGGCCGCCCCCAGCGGGCTTGAAACAACCGAAGGACTACTTCTTTCGATGCGGCGGTGCTGATGGGCCATCCGACATACCCCGATTCCGGTGTGCTCCTGGCGCGTCTCGTGCGGAGTCAGGAAGATGGCCTGTCCCGCGACACCGGTCTTCCCGTGGGTGAGTTCTCTCCGATTCCCGCGGGCCAACCCCCGACCGAGGAATTCCTCCACCGGCTTGCAGAACGGCTTGGCATGCAGAGCCATGACCTATTCCTCGTCGCGGGTTTGGCCATTCCGGATGACGCGTTGCTCTTCGACGAGGAAGCTGGTCGCGAGCTCCCCCAACTGGTGCGACATGCACTCCACTTGCCCGCGTCCGACAGACAGCGGCTACGTGATTTCGCCCAGTCCCTGGTTGAGGTACGGCCAGGAAATTTCTCCCCCAGGAGACAGCGCCCTTATGAGCAGTATCCCCCGGGATTCGGTTCGCTCCTTGTGCGCATGCTTGCCCTCCGGAATCTGGGATGGACCTCGGCGGCCAAGGTGATGTACCTGATGTCCGGGGTCTACCTTTCGGCTGCGACCATCGGCGCGGTAGGGCGTGGAGTTAAGCCGATCGACGCTGAGCTCCTCAACGGCTTCGCAATCGTGCTCGGAATTCCGGTCGCTGTCCTGGCATCCTTGACCGGTGTGCACCAAGCAGCAGCAAGTAACAGATATTCGCCGGAGAATGTCGACACGGCCGCCTTGCTCTGGGATGTGCGGCATTTGACCGCGGGGCAGGTGCGGGAAGTGTCGCACTTGGCAGATGTGTTGGGTCGATGATGACGTGAAGCCAGGCCTTACGGACATTCTTTTACAGGATCAGTTACAGGCGAGGTAATGCCTGGTGCCGGCGGGACAGGCACAGGAAATTCTAGGCAAGAGCAAGGTCTCCCTCTGCGCGTCTCGACCGTACGGCCGCTCAGTGCCCTTACTGCCCACGTGCCACCAGTCGCCGGTTACCCTTCGCTGACATATGGGGTGGCGCTGTCCTTGCCCTGGCCAGGCGCTCCGCCGTACGGCCCTCTGGCTGCCCGCGAGGGCAAGCGCCACAGCAGGAGCGCCGCCACGGCAAAGAGCAGGGCGGTGGCGAGCGAGTTCGGGGCGAGACCGAGCAGCGCGTCTCCGTGGCCCTGGAAGGTGAGGTGGCCGCCGATCAGGAGCGGGGTCGTCAGGGCGTTGCTGATGGTGTGGAGGACCACGCCAGGCCAGATCGAGCCGGTCCGCACCCGCAGTTCGCCGTAGAGGACGGCCAAGATCATGAGACCCGCGAGGAGGGTTGGCACGTACACCGACCACGGCAGCGACGTGGTGCGCAGGAAGTCGGACTGAGACATCCACACCGTGTACAGCGGCAGGTGCCACAGTCCCCAGACCAATCCGACCAGGAGGTGCGGGGTCACGCCGGGCAGGCCGAGCGCCATGGCGGTGCGCGTGCCGTAGCCGCGGAAGATGAACTCCTCCAGCGTGTTCTTGATCAGGAGGAAGGGGAGCGCGGCGACCGCAGCGGTGAGAAGGGGCTGCTGGCCGGGACTGGGGGAGGAGGAGAAGGCCGCGGCGCCGGTCACGACGGCGACGAGCACAGGGACGGCGGTCGCGATCAGGGCGAAGGCCCCCGCGAACGCGAACCATCGGGTCCGGCTTGTGAAGCGCAGGGTGAGACCGAGCGGCCTGGCCCCGTCCCGGCTGAGGAAGTGGAGGGCGAGCGCGACCAGCGCGGGAACGGCGATCCACAACCCCTGACCGTTGGTGCCGCCGCTGGTGGAGGAGACGCTGCCGGTGCCCGTGGCTTGGCCGGTGTAGTGGTCCATGGCGGCGAACAGCCAGCCGCAGCCGGCGGTGACGGCCGCGAAGATGGCGAAGTTGACGCGGGCGCGCAGGGGGGAGAGGGGCATGTCAGGATGCTCCATTCGTCTGGTCGAGCAGGGTGAGGGCCTCGTCGACCCAGGCGATGACGGCTCGGGCGCTGTGCTTGCCGGCCGAGATGGTGGTCTGCATGTACGGCAGGTCAGGAGAGCCGGCGTCCTCGACCGCGACGCTGCGGGCCAGGTCGTCGTATTGGGCCAGGCTGCCTTCAGCGTCCGCCTTAGCCTGCAGGAGGAGCTCACGACACTTGGCCGGGCCCAGTGCGCGGCCGAAGAAGAGGCGAAGCAGGAGGCCGTTGCGCGGAGGCGTGGTGGTGACGGGTTCGCTCAGCAGCTCGTGCAGGCGGGCCATGCCAGAGGCGTTGATCGCGAAGACGGACGATCCGGCTCGCGGGCCCTCACGGCGTTCGACATGACCCTGCTGCTCCAGAGAATGGAGGCAGGGGTAGATCTGGCCAAAGCTCTCGCTCCAGAAGTGGCCGAGGACATCCTTGATGACTTCTCGCAGGGCATAGGCGGTCATGGGCTCCATGTTCAGAGCCCCCAGCACGGCCATCTCGGTCTGGCTTCGGCGCACCATCGACAACCTCATATCTGTCAGATATTTCTAGTAGATACTATCTTATAGAGACCTACCAATACAGCAGTGCCGAGACCCGGCTCGCCTGGGATATCACCGTCATGCCGTTGGACCTTGTTGTGGCGTAGCCGGCGTTCCCGTAGCGGCTGCTGCTGGCGCGGGCTTGGTTGGCGCGCCGGTGGCGAGCCAGACCGGGTGCGGTACAGGGTGTGGCTGACGGGGCGGGTGACGGCGAAGGGGCGAACAGGCGTGCACTCCGCTGTGCACGGTGCAGCAGACGCGGCGCTGGCCTTGACAGCGGAGATCGCCAGGCTCATGGCCCGCTCAGCTGAAAGAGGCAAGCCGGTTGTGGCGCCAACTGATGCCGGGCTCCGGATGCGGAGACGAGGATCCTTGCAATGATCACGTACTTCGTATCGAATACACAGCAGAATTCAGGTTCTGTCTGGTATAGCGTTGAAGATCCTTTATCGCCTCTCAGGCCTCACACTTGCAGCCCCGCGACACCCCGAGCCGTCAGGCTCCGCGCCGGTATCTCGTTTCATCGCGCCGACCAAGGAGGGAGAGAGCTGGACGGGACATACCAGTACCCTCCCAGCCCATGCATCCGATCCTTGAGCGCCTTGGCTGCCCTCTCACGCATCGTCCTGTCGGCGGCCTCGGCCTTCTCCCGGAAGGCGGGCAACGCTTCCTGAGAGCGCCGTACCTGCGCGTAGTCGTCGCGCATCGCTGTGAGTTCGGCCAGGCAGGCCGTCCACTGTTCGTCGATGACCTCCGCGGCGATGAGGCGCAGTGCCTCCCTGTCCACCTGTCCTGGCGGTGCCTGCTCGCCCGTGAATGCCAGAATCGCTTCCAGCGGCTCGGCACCTTCCACCATCGCGCGGCGCTCGGCGTACAGGTGTTCCCTGATCGCCGAGAGAACCGCGTCGTAGGCCGCCGCCCGGCGTCGATATCCGGTGATCCGCGCCTCGCATTTCCGCTTGGCACGCTCGACGGTTCTGGCGAGCAGCGCCCCCTCCAACGGCTCGGTGATGTGCTTCAGGAGGAGGCGGTGTGTCCAGGCGGCATACCGGTGCCAGATCCAGCCCTCGTCCAGCGCCACGAAGATCCGTGTGTCTCCCCGTGCCCCTGCCAGCGCGCGCAGGCGTGCCTCCATGCGCCTGGTGCTCGGATACTCGCCGCCCAGTACCACCAGCCCGCCTGTCTCGGCCACCCGATCCCGGTCGTCCGTCCACGCGGGCAGCAGCCCTCGCCTGGCCACGGCCACTGCCTCGTCCCAAGCATCGCCGGAGGCGATGACCGGGTCGAGGCCCGACGCCAGTACGTGTTCTTGGGCCAGCCAGTCCAGGTCACCGCCCAAGGCGACCTCTCCCTCCACCGCTGGCTGCTCCAACAGGGTTACCGTCGCCGGGCATCCCGCGCGGGCCAGCGGGCGCTCCTGGTGAGGCCGTGCGACCGGCACGCCGCGGGCGGCCAGCAGGTCGGCCAGCCGCTCGGTGATCTCCAAGGAGTCCGCGACCACCAGGACCGGCCGGGCCTCGGCGTGGTGAGCTGCGATGGCATCGAGGAGGCCGTTCAGTTTGGCCTCGGTCGTGGTGTACAGCAGGTCGAGATGGTCCCGCCGCGCGGTCGGGTGCGCCGTGTCGACGTTTTTCACGGAAAGCCCATAGAGATGGGTGAACTCGGCGGCTTCGGTCAGGACCGTCGCGGCGATTCCTGCCAGGGACTCGTACCGGGCCAGATAGGCGCGAACGCTGATCGACGCCGTGCGGATGGCGTCGCGGTTCAGGGTGAGGTCGGTAGTCGACTGGTCGAGCATGACCAGGTCGGCTTCCATCACGATGGCGCGGTACGGCTCGCACTGCACCCGCTCGTCGGGGCCGGACACGCGATTGTCGATCAGGTGATCGTAGCCGAACGCCTCAACCCGTCCCACCGTCACATCCGCCGCATAGGCGAGTCGTCGTTCGTCCGCCTCCATCTCGTTGGACAGGCGGGCGACCCTCAACCCGAGGCGCTCACACACCGTGGCCGTGACGGGTACGCCGTCCCCGGTCATCAGATGGACGCCCCTGCCTTCCACGGCGCCGAGGAAGACGGCGAGCGTCGCGGCGGCGGGCCAAGCCGTGCGATCGGCGAGCTCCACCATCGCTCCGCGATGCAATGCGATGCCGGCCAGCAGTTCGGCGGGGGTGCAGCGGTGGTCGAGGAGCGCGCCGAACGTCGCAGAAACGAGCGCGAAGGCCTCGGGCAGCAGCGCGTCCGGACTCTCACCTGTGGCCTGTCGCCTGCGTAGGGCGGCGGCGTCGACAAGCTCATCGAACAGCCCGGCATCAAGCACATCTCCAGCGCCAGGTCTCGCAGATGGCCAAGACGCTGGATGAGCAGGTCGAAGCCTTCCGCACCCGCGCTTTGGACGCCGGCCCGTCCACCTTCGTCTGGCTGGACGCGCTGACTTAGTGGTCCGGCTCGTAAGTCATTCGGGGGTTCACATGGTTGCTGGTAGTGCGGCAGGCTGGTGGCCGCAGCCGGTGGGTTGCTGGAAGTGGTGCTCGTTCTGTTCGTGTCGCTCGATCCGGGCCAGCAGGTCCTCGAGGTCGGCCGGGGTGAACTTCCATCTGAAGGGCCGGGCGGTCTCGTTGTAACGGCGCTCGAAGGCGATCAGCCGGTCTTCGACCTGGTCAAGGGCGGTGAAGTCGTTGGGTGTGACCACCTTGCGCTGCACGATGGAGAAGAAGATCTCGATCTGGTTGAGCCAGGACGCGTGCACGGGAGTGTGGACCATCACCGCGTTGGGGAACCGGGCGGCGAGCCGGTCGGCGGCGGCCTTGCCACGATGGGAGGAGCCGTTGCCCACGACCCAGAACACCCGCCGGGCCGAGGCGTACGGCTCTTGCGACATGACCTGCTCGACCAGGTCCATGAACGGGACGATGCCCGTCTTGGGTGAGCAGCGCCCGGACACGCGGGCCTGGTGGACGTCGTAGGCGGCCAGGTAGGCCAGCGCGCCGCCACGGTCGTAGTCGTGGTTGACGCGCATCATCCGCGACCGTCCCGGCGGCAGGGTGGGGTGACAGCGGCAGCGAGCCTGGATCGAGGTCTTCTCGTCGGAGGAGATCACGTACTCGTTGCCGGCCAAGGGCCGGCCGTTCCAGAGGCGCTGGTAGAGGTCGAGCACGCGGGCGGCCTTGGTGGCGAAGCCGGGGTCGCGGATGAAGATCCAGGAGGTGTGCTGCCAGGGCTTGAGCACGTCGGCGGCCAGAATCCGGCGGACGGATGAGGCGGACATCGCCTCGGCGATGCGCCGCCCGACCACTTCGGCGGCCAGGTCGGCGCTGCTCCAGCGGGACAGCGGCATCCCGGTCTCGGCCGGTAACTGGCAGGCCAGCGCCGTGACCTCGGCCCGCTGGACGAGGGTAAAGCGGGGCGGACGGCCGCTTCGGGGCCGATCCTTGAGCCCGTCGATGCCCTGATCGGCATAGCGGCCACGCCACCGCCGGACGGTGTCGAGATGGACGCGCTGCCGCAGGGCGATCCGGGCGTTGGAGTAGCCATGCGCGGCATCCAGCACGATCCGGACACGGACGACCTGCTGGTAGGGGACCGTATGAGCATGGGCCAGCTTCTTCAACCGCCGCCGCTCGGAGGCGGTCAAGGCGATCTGACGAGCACAAGGGACGGGCACGCGCAACGCTTTCGGTGATCTGACGAGGGGCGCTGCCACCTTGCCCCGATATCCACCGCCCGGAGCGTGATCGACACGCCGGACGGCAAGATAGAGCTCATGCCCGCCATCCCGGAGTCGACCAAGACCTCCCTGGCCCAGCGACTGCGCCAGCACGCCCGCGATCACTGGCCACAGCTGGCAGGCCTGAACGTCCGCTACCACGGCCGGTTCGCCTACGTCGAAGGCGAACTGACCGGCGGAGACCGGCTGCCCCTCATCCGCCTCCGTTACGGCGGATCGGCCTCCATCTGGGGGTTCGGCCTCTACCTCGCCAGCAGCGGCACGTACGAGAACCAGATCCTGCCCACCGGCATGTCCGCCGGCACACCCCAAGAAGCCCTCGACTGCGCCTGCGACCTCTACCTCAGCCATTGACCCCTGAAGGATTTACGGGCAGGACCACTTAGAAGGCGCGCGAGGGCGGGCGCATCAGCAACATGCACGTCATGGTGGCAACCGCCGTCAACACCGACGGCCGCCGCGCGTGAGCCCGGCCTTTTGGTGACCTTGGTGCGGTGCCGGACCGTGGCGAAGGTGGACTCGATCGGGTTGGTGGTGCGCAGATGCACCCAGTGCTTGGCGGGGTAGTCGTAGAAGGCGAGCAGCTCGTCGAGGTCGTCGACGATCTTGGCGACGGCTTTGGGGTACTTGGCGCCGTTGGCGGCCTGGAGTCGGTCGCCCCTGCGTGGGCGTGCTCTTCGTCCTCGGCGTTCCAGATCTCGGCGAGGTGCTTCTTGGCGGCCGGGTGGGCCGACTTCGGTAGTGCCCATGATTCGGTGGACTCGCGGTAGCCGTCGGTCAGCGCGACGAGTTCTTTGCGGCCGTCGGCGCGCTCGCCGATCATCACCAGCAGGCACAGCTTGTGTTCTTCCAGCCGGATGTTGACATGGATGCCATCCACTCACAGGTAGACGTAGTCAACGCCGGACAGGTCACGGGCGGCGAAGGCGCGCTGCTCAGCCTTCCACTGTTCGGTGAGCCTGGCGATGACCGAGGCGGACAGGCCGCTGGCCGAGCCGAGGAACCGCCCCAGCGCGGGGACGAAGTCGCCTGACGACAACCCATGCAGCAGCGGCAACACCTAGCTGATCTGCGGCGTCTTACGGCACCAGGCCGACAGGATCGCCGAGGAGAACCGTCTGCGCTCGCGGCGGCGAGCATCTTGCGGGCTCCCTCGCGGACGATCTGATCGATCAGCGAAGCCGGCGCGGGCATCCGGCTGTCGTCAGCGGGCGGCTCGCTCTACGAGGTTCTGCCGACTCCTGCGGGTTCGGTGTGCCCACGCGGGCACACCGATGATCTGTGGACGCAACCCTTGCCGTTTCCGGTGCAGGACGCTAAAACACCAGGGCGACCTTTCCGGTGAGCCCGCGGGTCTCAAAGCGTTCGAACGCCTTGCGCACCTCGGCGATCGGGAAGCTCGAATCAAGGCGTAGCCGCAGATCGCCTGTTTCGACCAGCTTGACCAGCTCAGCCAGGCCCGTCCCATCCTCCCTGACCTGATGCAGTGTCGTGGTGACACCACGGTGGCTCAAGTCCGGGGGGTCGCCGTGCTCGCTGGCGATCGTGGCGTAGCGGCCGCCGTCGGAGACCGTTTCGCCGGCCGGGGCCCCGCAGGTGTCGAACACGGCGTCGTAGTGTTGCCGGTCGAGCTCCGCGATATCCGTCACGGCCCTCTGGGCGCCCAGGTCGGTGACAGCCTCCAGCTGTGCCGGACGGGACACCAGCGCGTCGACAGTGATGCCCCGCGCCCGCGCCAGTTGCACAGCGAGCCCGCCCACGGCTCCCGCGGCTCCGGTGACCAGCAGCCGCTGACCGCTGGAGATGCCGAGCCATTCGAGGGTCTGGGCGGCGATAAGGCCCGGCAGCGGCAGCGTGGCCGCCTCCACCAGGCTCGTGTTCAGCGGTGCGGCCGCCAGGGTGCGGGCCGGCAGCGCAACCAGATCGGCCCATGTCCCGCGTGCGGCCGCGAGTTGGGCCGACATCGCGATCACGCGCTCGCCGACGTTCAGGCCACTGTCACCGGGACTGACGACGACTCCCGCCAGATCCCAGCCGAGGGTCATCGGCAGCGCGGGCACGCCACCGCGTATCGTACCGCTACGGGTTTTGACGTCCACCGGATTGAGGCTGCTGGCCACGACCCGGACGAGAACCTCGTCCGGACTCGGTTCCGGCGCGGGGAGCTCCCCGACCGCCACCACCTCCGGCCCGCCGAACCTGTCGATGCGAAGTGCGCGCAAAACATCTCTCCTAGCTGAAATGTGACGGCGTGAGACCTGGGCGCCAGCACTCGCGGGCGCGCCTTACTCAATCGCCGGTGTCCTTGACCGCGTCCAGTAGAACGTGGGTCGTACGGGTGATGTGGGCCCGCAGCCTCGCCGCTCCCGTGTCGGCGTCACGGGCGAGGGCCGCCTCCATCAACCCGCGGTGTTCGCCGGCGATGTCCCGCCCCTGGTCCTTGCCGATCGGGCGTGACCAGCGGCGGTAGAGCTCCGCGCCGTCGCGGAGGGACATGGCGAGATCACACAACCGGCGGCTTCCGCAGGCGTCGAACAGGGTCACGTGGAAGTGCGAGTGCGCCTTTGCCCACTCATCGCTGAAGAGCTCGGGGTCACCGTCCACCGTCATGGGCGTGTTCTCCAACGTGTGATGCGCCGCGATGACACGGCTCTCCCAGGCCAGGTCACCGCGCTCGACGGAGTAGCGGAAGGCCATGCATTCGATATCACACCGTACGGCGGTGAGGTCTTCAAGGTCTTCCAGTGAGAGAGGGATCACGCGGAAACCCTGTCTCGGCGCCTCCACCACGAGCTTCTCCGCGGTGAGCTTCGCCAGCACCTCGCGGAGAACGCTGATGCTGGTTCCGTAGCGCTCCGAGAGCGTGGCGAACTTGAGCCGATCCCCCGGGCGCAGCCGCCCGGCGAGGATGTCGGCTCGCATCCGGTCGTACGCGGCTCCGTTGAGCGTGTTGGCTCCATGCCTCATGCCTCATCGCTATCAGATCTTCGAATGAATCGCAAATTTTCGACTTTTTGTTGACTTGTCGAACTGTGAGCTGCGACTGTGTTACATGAGAGTTAACGCACCACCTGAAGCCTCGACCGGCTACAGGGCACGCGGTGGCAGCCATGCACTGGCAGGCAGAAAGAACAGTGCCGCATGATCATCCACCTGGCCGTTTTCCGATGGAAAGACGACGTGAACCCGGCTCAGATCGCCGGCCTCCGCGAGGCGCTCGCCGAGTTGCCCGATCTCATCCCGCACTGGTGACATACCGGTTCGGCGAGGATCTGGGGCTGCGCGAGGGCAGCGGCGACTTCGGCGTCATGGCCGTCGTTGCAGACGAGGCGGATGTTTCGGGGTATCTCGATCACCCCGCGCATCTCAAGGTCGTCGAAAGGTTCACCAAGGTGATGGCCGCGCAGCGGATCACCGTCCAGTTCGCCGTGAACGACTGACGCGCCGGAGTGCCCGCCGCGCTTCCACCAACCTCATGAGGAAGGCATTCCTGCCATGCGGATCATCAGCCATACCGAGAACGGCCGCACACAGGGCGGTGTCGCACTCGGTGAGCATGTCGTCGAGCTCGGCTCGGCGGTCGCGCACGCCGGTTTCGCGATCTCCGACGGCGAGCCGTTGTCTGTCCGGGTCTTCCTCGGCCGTGACTACGACCGGGACGCGGTGCTGGCGGCGGCGGTCCAGCTCCTCGAGCAGGGCCGTGCCCGCCCGCTGAGCGAGCTGCGTCTTGCGCCGCCTGTGCCCGACCCCGACAAGATCCTCTGCATCGGGCTTAACTACCGTGACCACGCGGAGGAAGCGGGACTCGCTCTGCCGAGCGAGCCGATGGTCTTCGCCAAGTTCAGGAACTGCCTGATCGGCGCCGACGACATCCCCCGCCCCGCCGAGCCCGCATCCGACGCCCCGACGATTCGCTCACGCCCGAGCGAGCCGAGCTCCGACAGCGTCTGCAGGACCAGGGCCTGCAGCCCGCTCATCAGGACGATCCGGACGCAGGCTCCGCACCTACCGCGCGAGCGCGGTGAGCAGCCGCTCGCGCTGCGCCTGGTCAAGGCCGCCGACCCGGCGCTTCACCTCGACCCCGCAGATCGCTATCAACGCGGCGACCTGCGCCGGACCATAACCAGGCATCGCTCGCAGCACCTGAACGACCCTCGTCTTCTTGACGAGAGTCTCCTCCTCCGCCCGGGCGAACACCTCGGCCACCGTGACGGTCCCGGCTCGGACCGCGGCCAACAGCTCACTGCGGGCCTTGCGCGCCTCGGCGGCCTTGACCACGGCCATGGCCCGCTGCTCAGGAGTCAACGTGAGTACCGCCATGGATGGCTCCTCGCACATCGGCTATCCCTTGCCACGCCCTGTGGCCGGCGAGGGTGTCGGCCTCCATCGTGGAGCACTGTCAAGAGATGTGACAGTAACCCCGGTTCGCCGTACCGCTCCTACTCGCACGCCTATTAGTAAGGATTTGTTGACTGGCCTCGCCTGAGCGACGCCGAATCCAAGGCCCAGGAGCGTCGCGAAGACCACGACGAGGCCCGTCTGCCGCGTCTTGTCCCTGGCCCATCGTGTGGGCAACAGCGCGTACACGTGCCCGACCGCACTGCCGGAGGTGTAGGCCCAGGACGGCAGCAGTACGTCACTTCGCCACCACTTTCGTCGGAATGGCCAGGGGGTGAGATGCCAATCCAGACTCCGGGAAGCGATCTTGACCAGGGCTCTCCCGCTCCTGGTCAGACCTATTCGTGAACACCCACGTCTTGCGCCACACACTCACTACCACGCTGGTCCGCGGCAAGACCGACCTGGTCCTGGTCGCCGAGATCCTTGGCCATGCCCGTCTGGAGACCACCCGCCGGTACAGCTTGCCATCCGACCAGGACAAGGAAGACGCCCTCAAACTGATCACGGTTGACCGCTGATCGTACGCCTGCCTGCGGGAACGCGCGTCAAGATCGACGCATGGCCGGTTTTCCCCGTATCTCGGCTGGACCCCAGTTGCGCCTCGTCGAGTTCAACCAGCAGGTCTTGGACAACCTCGACCGGATCATCACTGCCCTCGAAGACGACCACGAGGAACCGGAGGACGCGGCCGATGCGAGCTGACAAACCCGCCACATCGTGGCCGCCGCCCAACGCCGACACGAGTACACCCGGGCCAAAGCCGTCCAAGCCCTGCGCGGGCTCGAAACGGCCGGCAGCCCGGTGACCTTCGACACTGTCGCCACTACAGCTGGAGTCTCACGCTCCTGGCTCTACACCCAGCCCGACCTCCGGGCCGAGATCGAGCGGCTCCGAGCGGCTTCGCAGCGGACACCCGGGACGCCCGTGCCCATCCGACAACGCGCCTCCGACGCCTCGCTGCTACGACGCCTTGAAGCGGCCAACCAGCGCAACCGGCAGTTCGCCCAGGAGAACAAGCGGCTACGCGATCAACTCGCCCGTGCTCTCGGCGAGCACCAGGCGGCCAGAATCATGACGAGCCCGGGCAGAGGAGATCAATGATCATCGAAGACGAGCAGGAACGGCTGCTGCAAGCACTGCGACGTGATCTTGAGCGGGCTCGGCAGGACCCGGGCACATGGGCGGATCTTGCCTTCAGGGCCGCGCGCACCGATGAAGGGCGCGTGCTCGACCGCAACCGCAAGGCCCGGTTCAAGGTGTTGTGGGCGCTGCAATACGACCGCCACGATCGGGATCTGCAGCTCCTGCGGTTCCTGCTCCAGCAACAGATCAATTATTACCGCGAGGCAGTGCCGTGGGGCGTGTCTCCTGATCTCACGCTGGCCGGCTTCCTGGTCTCCGAGCGCTGCCAGGTCCAGGACGTGTGGCTGCACTGGGAGGCCAAGAACATCAGCTTCGACACCGCCCTCGGCTACAGCATCTTCCATCTGCTCACACCCGGCGTCGCCGCCACTCTCGACGCCGTTCGGACCAGCTCACATCCCGACCGCGACGGTGTCCTCGGCGACATCAATCCCGACCGCCATACCGATGCCGCCGTCCAGGATTGGCTAACCCGGCAACAAGATAGGTTCCCCTCCGACCCAGCCGATGAGAGCTGGAAGACATGGGCCCACCATGCGTCACGTCTAGGGGAGCGCGAAGCGTCCCGGTTGTTCATGATCAGGTGGGCCGAGGGACAACCCCGCTCCCAGAACATCCTGAACACGCTGCAGTTCCATCTGGCGCAGCTCGGCTACTTGTCTGAGGCGGTGGAGGTGCAGAAAGAAGCCATCGCGATCGGCGGCTCGTCGTGGCCAGGTGTCAAGGCCAGCAAACTGCTGACACTGGTCACACTGGAACGGCAAGCCGACAACTTCCCGGGCGCGTTTCAAGCGCTCGCAGAGATCGAACGCGCCCTGCCGCCAGACAAGCAAGGGTCCGAACAGGGGATTTGGCGGCACTTCGTCAAGGAGTACTTCCTCCTCGTCCCAGCCGCACCCGACCACTCCACAGCCCGGCGCCTGCTCACCGCAGGCGGTCGGCATCTTCAGGACATTCCCCGGCTCTGGATGGATGGGGTCCTCGAGGCCGCAATCGCCGCAGCCGAACACCTCAGCGACACCGATGCGATCCACCGCTATCAGACCCTCCGGCAGGCCGCCCAACGCGAACGGGACGAGGAACTCCGCCAAGCACGCTACCGGCCTGCCTCGGGAGCGGCGGAGACCCCATGAAGTGCTCCAACGGATCATCGCATCCCGTTCTGATAACGATCAAACGACGCCCAGCCGGATGAGCAGGGCCGCCGCGCGCACTTTGCGGACAACGTCGTTGACACGAACACGCAGCTCGGAGAGCCATAAGTTGATCAAGCTCAAGACGACGGTCGTATCGGGAAATCCCGGACGGATATGACCGGGACCGGTCACATCGCTCGCATGATCAACAGCGACGTTCAGGGCTTCAGCAACACCCTCTGACCAGGGAAGTCACAATGTCGATCCTCCGAAACGTGGAGACGGTTCTATGCCACAGCGGCCCTCAGCAGGACCGCGACGGGCTTGCCGGTCTCCTTCACGATACGCACCGCGCCCGCCCGAAACTCCGGATCAAAGCGCCGCCGCGTGACTGCTGCCACGACCAAACCTTTCCCGGTTCGGTCTCCACGCTATGAGGGGAAGGCCACCCCGACTCGAACGTCACACTTCGCAGCCTACGCCCTGCGGCTTGACCCAATGAAGACTCTTCAACGCATCCCGTGACAGAGGTCAGGTTATAGGACGCCTTCTGCCCTCTTAACCAGAGCCGCATAGCGATCCAATTCACGCAACATCGTGTCACGTGGCGGTGCCGGGATGTGGAACAGAACGCGAGTGACTCCTACTTCAGCAAGTCGTTCAAGATTCCCCTGCTGGATATTGTCGGATACACTGTTATTTGAATATTCTCTCGACCGTGCGAGCGACTCGCGTCTTGGAGCCGTTGAGCTCGCGCCACCGACTCATCCAGTTTCATTCCGGGCGGCACCATCCAGCATTCGCCGATTTCGAGTACGCGATCGAATGTGCTGGGCACTGTTCCGCCCAGGAGAATAGGCGGGTCGGCTTTTGCTCTGGCTTCGGCCAGGAAAATACAGGATCGAAGTTAACGTAGGTCCCAGAAAACTCCGCCTCATCCCGCGTCGAGCGGACGAGGCTGGCGCCTGGAGGCCCCAGGGTGCCGGCGCGGCCCGACCAGGGATCGGATGTCCCGGGCGACCACCGTTCGAGCGTGAGTGCGTCGGCCGGACGGCAGCTCGACCCAGCGGGCCGACCCGTGTGCATCCGTCAGGCCGACGTCGCATCACTCTTTTATGATCACAGCTCGCATGGACGGGTTCCAGTGTCGTCCCTGCCATACAGAGTGCTCTGGCTGCCGTTCTTCTCCCGCCGTCCATGCGCGGCCTCGTGAGCACGCGCCAGTTTTTCAAGGTCGGCGAACCCGCGGCCTCAGGAACGGGAAAAGCCTTCAGGAGTGGGGACGGATTCGGGAGGTGGTCGCAACACGCTGATCAACTACTGGCGGTGAGAAGCATAGCGAGACGCCTCGGCTGGAGAGTAACCCGTCTAGCGTCTGTTCCTCCCTTTGGACGCTTGAGAGGTCGAACGCTTCCCCGCTGGTTGAAGCATTTCTCCATGGCTGGAAATCGGCGCAGGTTGGCAGCCCTGGAGGTGTTGCCCGAGTGGCGGACTGCAGCAGGCATTAGCGCACTACACGGAGAGGGGGTTAAGGAGGCTCCAGTGCGCCGTATCACCTGGTCAGTGCTGACTGCCGCAATGCTCGTCGGTTTGGCTGGCTTCGTCACTCAGCGGGGCTCCACTGACGTCCAGCTGGCAGGAAGTTTCGGGCCGCCCTGGGCGGCGTCAACCCGTTGCAGCCAGTGTCATAACTACTCGTAGTTCCGGGGTGGCCGGAACAGGTGGTGAGTTTCCAACCGCGAACAGTATGGCGAGACGCTCGGCTGGGGTATCCCGGTCGAGCGTCCTTCTTGGTCGAGCGTTAAGTTCGGCGGCGACCGCGTCGAGCTGGTCACGGGTGGACCGACAGGTCGGTACCTTGGGGAAGTACTGGCGCAGCAGGCCACTCGTGCCGGACGCCGCGTCGGCGCCCTCGACATCGGACGCCCGCCCGAACACCACCTGCGCGACATTCTCAACGCCATCCTCTATGTCAACCGCACCGGCATCCCCTGGCGCTACACAGGTTGAATGCGTAGAGTCTTAGCCTCGTGACGGATCGCTTCGGGTGAGGTACGACCGGAGCATGCGGTATGCGCAGAGGGGTGGGTACACGCCCGCGGAGCAGGAGCGGCGCGAGCGGGTACGGCTGCAGGCGGCCGAGTGGTTCGAGGCCGGGGAATCGACCAGGGCGATCGCGGCGCGGTTACGGGTGCACGAGCGGTCGGTGACGCGCTGGCGGAAGGCACGGCGGGAGGGCGGCACGTCGGCGTTGCTGTCGAAGGGGCCGGTCTTGGTGGAGAAGCTGTCGGCCGGGCAGTGGGCGCGGCTGGATGCCGAGCTCAAGCGGGGGCCGCTGGCCTGGGGCTATGTCGAGGACCAGTGCTGGACGCTGGGCCGGGTTAAGACGTTGATCGGGCGGCTGTTCCACATCGGCTACACCATCGAGGGCGTGGGCAAGCTGCTGCATCGCCATGGCTGGTCGGTGCAGGTGCCGGCCCGGCGCGCCCTGGAGCGGGATGAGCAGGCCGTCGCGCTGTGGAAGGCCGAGGTGTGGTCGGCGGCAAAACCACCGCGGCGGACCTGGGTGCCTACCTCTGCTTCGAAGACGAGGCCGGGCAGGGACTGAGGCCGCCGAAGGGACGCACCTGGGCGCCGGTCGGCGCCCGTCCGGTGGTGACGGTCCGCGGCAGAGGCTCCGGCCGCATCAACATGGCCGGCGTCGTCTGCTTCCGAGACGGCGAACGACCGAACCTGTTCTACAAGCTGCACCTCTACCACGGCCGAAAGGGCGAGCCGAAGACGTTCTCCTGGATCGACTACCGGGACCTGATCGTGGCCACCCACCAGCAGCTCGGCGCACCCCTGGTCTGGTGCTGCGACAACCTGAACGTGCACCTGGACGGCCAGCTGGCGGAGTTCGCCGCAGAGCACGCCGACTGGCTGCGCATCGTCCAGCTCCCCACCTACGCGCCCTACTTCGCCCGCTGGCAGAAAGACGGCATCTTCGACCAACTCAGCGGCCTGCTCCGCCGCTCCGTCCGCGCCGCGGCGGGACGTGCCCCCGAGCCCACCGCGGGCGTGATCGACGCCCAGAGCATCAAGACCTCCACCAATGTCCCCGCCGCCAGTCAGGGCTACGACGCCGGCAAGAAAAATCGCCGGCCGCAAGCGCAGCATCATCACCGATACCCTCGGCCTGCTGCCGGCGGTGCTGGCCACCACCGCCGCCATCTCTGACAGCGCCGCCGGACTGCCACTGTTGACCCAGGTCGCCGCGACTCAGCCTGCCCTCACCAAGGCCTGGGCCGACAGCGCCTACCGCACCACCGTCATCGAGGGCGCCGCAGCCCTGGGCATCGACGTCGAAGTCGTCACCCGCGACCCCGCCACCAAGGGATTCACCCCGTTACCGCGCCGCTGGGTGGCCGAGCGCACCCTCAGCTGGCTCATGCTGCGCCGCCGCCTGGTCCGCGACTACGAAGCCCTGCCCACCCACTCCGCAGCCATGATCCACATTGCCATGATCGATCTCATGGCCCGCCGACTCACCGGCGAGAACACCCCCACCTGGCGCGGCACCTAAACCCGGGATCAGACAGGATCAAACGCCCTCTAAGAACCGGTCGCGCCCCTGGCCCCTCAAACCGCCGACCGTCTGGCGGCCTCCGCTGACACAGCGGCTCACCCGGCCACCCCTGACACGCGCAGATGCCCCCAGTTGGGGCTGTCATCCCGTCTGGGGCCAGCTTCGTACGAACCGAGTCTCCTTCCGGAACGCGGAATTCCGGAGGGCGGCCGGTGGCGAGCATGCTGTCTTGATGTCTTCACCCTTGTCGGTCATTTTGCCGGGGGCGCCGCCAGGGTTCGATGCCACGGCATCTGGTGTTCACCGCGGTTCGGGCCGGTGCGACTGTGGTAGCCGGGGTCAGTCATCAGGGTGGAGATCCAGATGGCGTCGGAGGAGGTGCCTGGTCGGCGGGAGGGCGGCCAGGCGCATGACCAGGTTGCGGGTGGCGAGTCGTAACCGGTTGGCCGGGGCATGGGCTGCGGTGTTGCGGCGGCCGATTTGCTGTCTGCGCAGGACGGTCGGACGCAGGCGGCTTTCCCAGGCGCGTAGTGCGGTGGAGATGTCGGTAGCGGGGTGATCGAGTGCGGAGGCGAGCAGGTCGGCGCCGCCGACGGCCAGAGAGGCGCCGTATCCGCCGAACAACGTCACGCACCAGGCTGCGTCACCGACGAGAACGACCCGCCCGATGCTCCACCGGTCGAGGACGATCTGGCTGACGCTGTCGAAGTAGGCCGAGCCGGCCTGGCGCAGGTGCGCACGCAGGTCGGGCAGGATCCAGGCCAGGTCGGCGAAGGCGTCGTCGACTGCGACGGCGGGGCCCTTGGCCAGGTCGGCCGCCGGGGTGGTGGTGCGGTGGACGAGGAACGCCGCGGTGCGGTGGGGTCCGAGGCTGGTGACGGTGACGGTATGGCCGATCGTGGTCAGGGTCGTGCTGGTCTGCGGTGGTATCTGGGCGGGGTGGCGGTCGAGGGTGAACGCGGTGACGATGTGGTTGAGGTCGACCCGGAATTCCTCCTCGGGCCCGAACACCAGGCGGCGTACCTGCGAGTGCAGCCCGTCGGCCCCCACAAGCAGGTCGGCTTCCACGACTGTGCCGTCGCTGAGATGGGCGGCCACCGTGTCCTCGGTTTGGGTGACCGATTCGACGGTGGTGCCGTGCCGGATGTCGGCGTGGTCGCGGACGGCGTGGTGGAGGACCTCTTCCAGGTCGCCGCGGAGCAGGGTGAGTTGGCGTGGGCCGATGAGGTCGCGGATGGCCGATGAGGGCACGGAGAAGTGGTGCGTGCCGTCGGCTTTGACGTAGCGGAGCTGGAAGGGGTCGAGGTTCCGTTGCCGTAGCTCGGCAAGGATGCCCAGGCGCTCGGCCGCGTCGTAGCCGATCCCGAAGAACGCCACGAGGTAGCCGCCGCTCCGGCGGGCGGGGGCGCGTTCGAGGATGATCGAGTGCCAGCCAATCCGGTGCAGGAACAGTGCGGTGGCCAGGCCGGCGATGCCCGCGCCGACGATGAGCGCCGTGCGCCGCCCGGCTGCCTGTGTCGGGAGGTGTTCAGTCATGGATCGACTCTTTCTGCAGCTCGGCCACGTTGACCTGCTGACCTCGCCCTTGCTCGCGGAAGAAAACCATGGCCAGCACCGCGGTGACGGCCATCAGGGCCGAGGCGAGGGCGAAGGCGAAGGCGTACCCCTCGACGAGGGCGGTGTCGGGATGGGTCCCGGCCTGGCTCAGGTTGCGGGTGGTGGCGGCGGTGGACAGGACCGCCAGCCCGAGCGCGCCGCCGAGCTGCAGGCTGACGTTCAGCAGCGCGGAGGCGATACCGGAGTGGGCTTTGGCCACCTCGGTGAGCGCGGCGATGGTGGTGGGAACGACCATGACGGCGAAGCCGATGCTGACGACGATCGACGGGCCGATGACGCCGGCCCACAGGCTGCCGCCGGTACTCATCTGGGCGAACCACAGCAACCCGCCCGCGGCGATCAGAGAGCCGATGGTCAGCACGACGCGAATACCGGCGGCTCGCACCAAGACGGGCCCGAGGCCGGCGGCGACGATGAGGACCAGGGTCATAGGCAGATAGGCCAGCCCAGTTTCCAGCGGCGACTGGTGCAGTACCTGCTGCTGGTACAGGGTGGCGAAGTAGAAAACGGCGAACATCGCGCCGCCGCGCACAGCGGTGACCACGTTGGCGCCAGTGACCGACCGGCTGCGCAGCAATAAGGTGTCAAGGAGTGGTTCGGCGGCGAAGCGCCATTCGTGGAGAGCGAAGTAGCCCAACAGCACGACAGCCGCTATGAGTAGGCCAAGGGTAGTGACGGTGAGCCACCCGCCGGTGGGTGCCTGGAGCACCGCGTAGGCCAGCAGGCTCACCCCGCCGGTCGAGGTGAGGGCGCCCACGAGGTCGAAGCGGTGGTGCCGGCGTGCCGGGCGGTCGGCCGGCACGTACCGGACGGTGGCCAACAGCAGGAGCAGGCCGATCGGGATGTTGACGAGGAAGATCCACCGCCAGCCGGGGCCGTTGGCGAGCACGCCCCCGACCAGCAGCCCCACCGCGCTGCTCACGCCGTAGGCGGCACCCCAGATGGCAAATGCGCGGTTGCGGGCCGTGCCCGGCGGGAAGGTGACGGCGATCAGCGCCAGCGTCATCGGCGCGATCAGCGCGGCGGCCAGGCCCTGCACCGCGCGGGCGGCCACCAGGACAGCCGGGCTCGCGGCCAGGCCGGCGCCCAGCGACGACACCGCGAACAACGCCAGGCCGGCGAGGAAGACCCGGCGGCGTCCCAGTAGGTCGCCGGCCCGGCCGCCCAGCAGCAGGAAGCCGCCGAAGACCACCATGTAGGCGTTCACCACCCACGACAGGCTCGCAGCCGTGAACCCCAGCTCGGTCTCGATCGACGGCAGCGCCACGTTGACGACCGTCACGTCGATGCCGTCGAGCACCTGGGCCGCGCATAGCACCGAAAGGATCACGGTGTATTTCGGCGTCCAGACGCACGAATCCGGAGCCTGGACACCAAGTTCAGAATTGGACATCATGTTCATACGATCAGCCGCACGGGAACAGTTCCACCAGAGGCGAACCCCGCAAACCGTTCACTACTGAACATCCGCCGCAGATTGTTCGGATCACCGGAGGAGAACGGCGTGACACCGACCCCGCCGACCGACCGGCGCGTCCGCCGTACCCGCACCCTGCTGCACACCGCACTGATCGAGCTGATCTCCGAAAAGGGCTACGACAACGTCACCGTGCAAGACATCCTGGACCGCGCCGACGTGGGACGCTCCACCTTCTACCTGCACTACCCAAGCAAGGATCAGCTCCTGCTCAGCGGCATGCACCACCTGCAGGCGGAACTGTCCGCACGGCTGTCGGCCGACGCCCACTCACATGAGTCCTCGGTGATGGCCCCGCTCCGGCCGCTGTTCGAGCACGCCGCCGACAAGCGCCACCTCTACCGCGCGCTGCTCGGCAGCCGCGCCACCACCGTGGCCCTCCGCTCCGGCCGCAGGATGTTGTCAGATCTTCTTGCGACCCACCTGCACAGCCGCCTGAACATCGACGACCGAACCCGACTCGACATGATGGTGGCCTTTCTGGTCAACGGTCTGATCGGAGTTCTCACTTGGTGGCACGACACCGAACCCGACCTGTCGGCCGAGCAGATGTACACGAGCTTCGAACGTCTCGCCGTCGAAGGGCTGCGTTCCTTTGAGTCGGGAAACCCGAAGTAGGGCACGGCGGGGCATAGACCTTGCTCGCAAGTTCCTGACGCTGGCTTGCGCCTCGATGAGGTGCGGGTTGGCGGCGGTGTAGCCGGGCGGCCCGCAGATAGGTCCGGCCCACGTGCCCGATACGGCGGTGATCCAGCGCGGGCACGTCCAGGCTGGAGACTGGCCCATACCCGATATTGAGTGCCTGGGAGGTCAGGCAGGCCGCCACGGTCACCTTCAGGCCGCTCATCCGGCTCGATCCGCCCGATAGGGCGGTCATCGATGCCAGGAACTGCGGCACCCATGCTCACAGTGCGTGGGCTCGCGCTGGGCAGCCTGCGGGAATGCGCTTACCGTACGAAACAGTTCCGTTACAGTGCCATCCCCGGGCCCGCGACATGCCTCCGCCAGGACCGGGATGGTTTGTCCTGGTAACAGCACCGGTCACCCCGCCGCTTCTCTACGGCCGTCTGGCGCGATCTCTCGCCTCAGGGTCACCATGAAGCAATGAGCGCCGAACGATCCAACGCCGGTCCCGCTGCCTCGCCCGGCGACACCCCGGCGGGCGAGGCCGACGCGACGCCGACGGCGCTGGCGCGGTATCGGGTCCTGGTGCCGCATCTGTACGACGGAGTGACGCTCAAGGCGGCCGCCGCTGGCGCCGCCGTGCCGTACCGGACCGCGCAGCGCTGGCTGGCCGCCTACAAACAGGACGGCATGCAAGGCCTGGCCAGGACCTGCCGCTCCGACAAGGGGCGCCGCAGGCTACCCGGCGAGCTGATCGCTTTCATCGAGGGGCTGGCGCTCAAGCCGCCCCGTCCGACGATCGCGAAGATCCATCGGCAGGCCGCCAGCGTGGCTGCCCAGCGTGGCTGGCCACGGCCGGGGTATGGATCCGTGCACGAGATCGTGACCGGCATCGACCCGGCACTGCAGGTCATGGCGCACGAAGGGACCAAGCGGTATCGAGAGGTGTATGAGCTGGTGCACCGGCGGGAAGCATCCAAGCCGAATGAGATCTGGCAAGCCGATCACACCGAGCTGGACATCTGGGTGATCGACTCCTCCGGCAAGCCAGCCCGGCCGTGGCTGACGGCCATCGAGGACGACCACTCCCGCGCCGTCGCAGGCTACGCCGTCAACCTAAGCCCCCTCCGCGCTGACGACCGCGCTGGCCCTCCGGCACGCGATCTGGCGCAAGAGCGAACCGGACTGGCACGTGTGCGGCATCCCCGACATCTTCCACCTCGACCACGGCTCCGACTTCACCTCCCTGCACCTGGAACAGGTGATGGCCGATCTGCGAGTCCGCCCAGTGTTCACCAAGAAGGGCCAGCCGCACGGCCACGGGAAGATCGAGCGCCTGATCGGCACCGTCAACCAGATGTGCCTGGCCCACCTGCCCGGCTACGCTCCCCGCGGCACCCCCGACCGCGCCGGCCAGGCGCAGCTCACCCTCCCGCAGCTCGACGCCGCAATCGGCCGGTTCATCCGCGAGGTCTACAACCAGCGCCCCCACTCCGAAACCAAGACGCCACCCCAGCAGCGGTGGGAGGCCGGCGCGTTCATCCCGCGCATGCCCACCTCCCTCGAACAACTCGATCTGCTGCTATCCACCGTCGCCAAACCTCGCAAGATCCACACCGACGGGATCCACTTCCTGAACCTGCGCTACATCGACCCCGTCCTGGCCGACTACGTCACCGAACAGGCCACCATCCGCTACGACCCCCGCGACATCACCGAGATCCGCGTCTACCTGCGCACCCTGGACGGCGAGACGTTCCTGTGCCGAGCCATCTGCCCCGAACTCTCCGGCGCCACCATCAGCCTCAAAGAGATCACCGCCGCCCGCAACGCCCGCCGCAAACAGCTACGCGGCACGCTGACCAGCCGCTCCGCCGTCGTCGACCGGCTCCTGGCCGCCCACAACGAACCCCTCCCCGCCGCCTACCCCACCGCCGCGCGCGCCGAGCTCAGCACCTGGGCGACCCCCGACGAAACCACCAGCAGCGGCCCTGGCTCCGATCACGCCCACGACCGTCCGAAACCCGTCCAGGCGGGCCTCCCCGACCCCGACCAGGCCGCCCCCACCGCTACCCGCGATGACGCTCCGCGACTCAAACGCTACTGGAATGAGTGAGGCTGCAGCCGTTCGGATAGACCACCGGGCGTGGAGCGACACGACGACGAACCCGACGAGATCTCCGACCCGCCGGAGCCGGCACCCGCCGACTCCGCCACCCCCACCGGCGCACGGCACTACGCCAGCGACCGCCTCCCGCTACCCGAACCTGCCGGGCACACCCCCGCCGCGAACGGCGGCACCGTACCCGGACCCGCGCCGATCATGGCGACCAAGGAACATAAACGGTTCCTTGAATCCGCCGACGCCGTCCGCCGCAAACGCTGACTTCGCCACCACCGAAGCCATTGCCGCCATCACCCGCATCACCAACGGCAACTTCCGGCTCACCACCCGCCTCGTCGACCAGATCGAACGCGTTCTGGAGATCAACCAGCTGAGCACCGTCACCAAAGAAGTCGTCGAGGCCGCCCGCGAGAACCTCGTCATCGGAATCATGTGAGGCCACCACCACCCACCAACAACCGAGACCCACCACTCATAACGCTGTCGGGCGGTCCGGAAGCACCAGCGGGCCGCCCGACGGCGTTCCCATCGAACCCTCCGGCACAACCCCGCTCGGCTGCGAACGCCAAATACCGCTGGGTAACTCACGCCATCAAGCCATCAAAGTCACAAGCTTGACGATCAGCGCCTGCTCGCGCCGGTCGAGACAGGCGAAGAAGCGGCCGTCATAGCGCAGGCAGGGCAGTCCCATCATGGTCGAGCGGGTGATCGCGGGATCGGCGAGCATCGGCTCAGCCAGCTCCCAGAACAGCTCTTCCGGCGACATCTCATCCTCCGTGGCGGCGGCTCAGGCGGGGATGTCCTGTCAGATCCACGGCGACGGACGAAATCATCGACATCAGCGACTTCACCGACTCTGTCGGACCCGGTCGTTAGGCTCGCCGCGTGAGCACGCTCCAGGACACCGGCGCCGAGCACGCCCGGCTGCTGGCCGCCGCGCGAAACGGTGAGCACGCCGCCTTCGACGCCCTGGTCGCCCCGCACCTGCGGGCCCTTCACCTGCACTGCTATCGCATGCTCGGCTCCCTCGACCAGGCCGAGGACACGCTGCAGGAGACGTTGTTGCGGGCCTGGCGCGGCCTGGGCGGCTACGAGGGCCGATCGCCGCTGCCGCACTGGCTGCACAGGATCGCGACGATGGCGTGCCTGCGGGCCACCGCGGGCAGGCGCGAGCGCCTGCCCGCGGTGGTCGCCGAGATCGCTCACCTACAGCCTTACCCCGACACGCTGCTCGCCGAGGCCAACCCGGCGCTACTCGCTGAGCGGCGTGAGGAGGTGGCGCTGGCGTTCGTCGCCGCGCTTGCCCCGCGTCTTACGAACATGGAGAACCATCGATGACCCTCGAGACCCTCGCCGAAAAGTCGCAGTTCCGCCTGACCGGGCGGCTGGACGAAGTGGAGGCGCTGTGCGCGGCCTTCGCCGGACGCTGGCCAGAAGCGGTGCGCAGCTTCGTCTACGGGCAGTCGGCCGAGGGACGCTCGATGCGGGCCCTGCTCATCTCGCGCAGTGGCGCGTTCACCCCCGAGGCGCTGCGTGCACGGGGCGTCCCGCTGCTGCTGGTCCAAGCCGGTATCCACCCTGGCGAGAGCGACGGTAAGGACGCCGGCTTCGTCGCACTGCGCGAGTTGCTCGGCGGCGAGCCACTGGCGGGGGTAACGGGCGGATCGCACATCGCCGTGCACCCGCCTCAGGGCGACCCCCTGGCGCACCTCGCGATCTTGTTCGTGCCCGCGTTCAACACCGACGGCCACGAGAGGGTGGGCCGATGGAACCGCCCGAACCAGGACGGCCCTGAGGAGACGGGGTGGCGCGCGACCGCGCACAACCTCAACCTCAACCGCGACTACACCAAGGCCGACGCGCCGGAGATGCGGGCGATGCTGACGTTGTTGCGCGACTGGGATCCACTGGTCTGCGCGGACATGCACGTCACCGACGGCGCCGACTTCGAACCCGACGTGTCGATCCAGGTCGAGCCGATCCACCTGGGCGACCCGCGACTGCACGCCTCTGGCGCGGCGATGCGTGATGCACTGCTTGCGAAGCTGGCCGCGCAGGGCTCGCTGCCGCTGCCGTTCTACCCGGAGCCCGTCATCGAGGACGATCCGTCCTCCGGCTTCCAGATCACCGCATACACCCCGCGCTATTCGACCGGCTACTTCCCCACCCGCAACCGCTACACGGTGCTGGTTGAGACACACTCCTGGAAGGACTACGCCACCCGCGTACGAATCAGCCGCAATGCCATCGTCGGACTGGCCGAACTCCTCGCCGCGCACGGCAACGCGTGGACTGCGGCCGTGCGCCAGGCCGACCAGCGTGCGAGCCTGCTGGGCGGCCAGGACGTCGTCCTGGATGTCGTGGTCGACCGGCGCGACATCCCCCATGGCGCCGGGAACGGCCCGCACAACGCAGCGGAGCCGATGAGCACCATCGAGTTCCGGGGTTACGCCTACACCCGCGAACTGTCCCCGATCTCCGGCGAACCCGTCACGGTCTACGACCCGGCGACCCCGCAGATCTGGCGCGTGCCCTACCGGGGCAGCACACTGCCCTCGCTCATCGTGCGCGCGCCGCGCGGCGGCTACCTGGTGCCCCGCTCGTATGCGCCTCTGATCGCCGACAAGCTGGACCTGCACGGGCTCGTCCACCAGACGCTCGAGCACGGCTTCGACCACCTTGACGCCGAGGTGTTCCGCGCGACCGGCACGCGGTTCGCGTCCGCCCCGTTCGAGGGCCGCATGCCAGTCACACTGCAGGGAGATTGGCAGCCCGAGCCGCAGGCACTGCCCGCCGGCAGCCTGTTCGTGCCGATCGCACAGCCGGGGGCCAGGCTCCTCATGACCCTGCTGGAGCCGCAGGCTCCTGACTCGCTGGCCGCCTGGGGATACTTCAACGCCCACTTCGAGCACAAGGAATACGTCGAGCCCTACGTCACCGAAATCTTCGCCCAGCAGCTGCTGGAGCAGGACCCGGCCCTGGCCGACGAGTTCCGGCACAAACTCGCGGCCGATCCAGCCTTCGCGACGGATCCTAGAAGACGCCGCGAGTTCTTCGAGCAGCGGCACTCATCACGGGACACACGATTCGCCATGTATCCCGTCATGCGCACGGACAGAGCTGTGGGGCAGAACCGACCTTCCCAGCCATAGCATGGCCATCCACTCCGGCTCCGGCACAGACAGACCTTGCCGCCGGAGCCCGCCCCTCGGATCGATGTCGTCGAAGGATCGTTTGACGACAGAAAGGGTCCGATCGTTCGTACGGAAGAGGCGATCTCCACCCGCGCCACCACCCGGCCCGAACTCGACAAGGCCGACTAGCTCATGGTCTTGCACCGCCCCGAAGCAACCCACCCAGCAGACAGTGACCCGGCACGGGCTCACGTCGGCGCCACGGCGCTCTCGCCCTCGGCGAGCACCCGGCACACGCTGGCCACCGAGGGGTGCTCGCCCCTGTTCTTGCCGGGCCTCCTGGAGGGCTGGACAACCACAGTTTGCCGTCCAGCACGGCCACCCGGTCGGCCAGGCCGGTCAGTCCGGTGCCGCCGCGCGGGTCCGCGCGCCCGTGCCCGTCGTCGCTCACCTCCATGACCAGCAGGTCCTGCCGTAGTCGTGCCCTCACGGTGATCGCGCTGGCGTCACTGTGCTTGAGGGCGTTGGCCAGCGCTTCGGAAACGGCGAAGTAGGCGGTCGACTCGATGTGGTCGGGCAGGCGGCCGGGCAGGTCGCTCTCTATCCTCACGGGGATCGGAGACTGATCGGCGAGATCACGCAGTGCCTCGGTCAGGCCGCTGTCGGCGAGGATCTGCGGGCGGATGCCGTGAATGAGTTCACGCAGCTCGGCCATGAGCTGCTTGGCCTGGTCGTGGGCATCTGCGACGCTGCGTGCCGAGGCCGAGTCGCTGGGCAGGTCGTGCCGGGCCAGCCCGAGTTGCAGGGTGAGGCTGATCAGGCGCTGCTGGGCGCCGTCGTGCAGGTCACCTTCGATCCTCCGGCGCTCGGCCTCGAAGGCACTGACGAGGCGGGCGCGGGAACGCGTCACTTCGACCAGCCGGGCCTGCAGCTGATGGGCCGGGCCGGTACCCAGCAACGCCGCCGCCATCACCGCGTGCCCACCGGCGGCGAGGGCCAGCAGGTAGGGGGCGGCCAGCAGGATCACCAGCCCGGCCAGAGTGTAGGGCAGCGCCTCCTCGGCGGTGCTCACCTGACCGAAGCCCAGGGCCACCGTGCCGCCGCTGACCAGGCTGAGACTGAACAGGAACGCAGCGGCCAGCAACAGGAGCGAGGCGAGGCAGCCGTACAGCACGGGAACGGCGGTGGCCAGCACGATCGTGTACGCCAGCGCACGCCAGGTGGCCGCGTCGGTGTACCGGGCACGCAGCCATGCCCACAGGCCGGATGCAAAAGGACGGGCGGGGCCCGGGTTCCTGCGCGGAATGCCAGACCATCGACAGGCGGGCCCGCTCCACCGGAGCTACGGCCAGTGCCACCAGCGGTCCCAGCGTGGCGAGCAGGACGCCGCCGAGCGGCACGAGCAGCATAGTCCGCCCGACCGGCTGGATCCTCCCGTGCAGGCCATCACTGATCAGCACCAGCCGGGGCAGCGCGAGCACGCCCAGCGAGAACGCGGCCGTGCAGGCCACCGGCAAGGTCGTACAGGCGTAGCCCGCCGATCGCCACGGCCACGCACTGAGCAAGAACCTGCGCCAGAAGATCGCCTCCAGCGCGGTGCGTGGCTTCCGCGTCCCCATGGGCGCCACCCTAGGTGCCCGCAGCGAGCCGTGCCCACACGCCTGATCGTAGTAACCCAGGTGGGGCCGGCCATACCTGCAGAGGCTGTCTGCTCGTAGTGCGGGCAAGCTCGACGCGCTGGTGGGCTATCGCCATGAAGCCAACGTCCCTGCCCGCCCGGATCGGCGCCGTCGCCTGGATCGTGCGAGGCCCAGGAGCGCAGGTCCGAGCGGGAGAACCAGCCGGACACCTTGCGCAGGTCCTTGAAAGTGATCGTGCCGGTGACCGTGTTGCCGCTCCTGCTGCCCTTCCGTAGCAGCGCCGATAGCGTGGCGGGCTCGGTGGGGTTGAGCACCTGGTCGTACTCGCTGGGCATGCCGCCGCCGGGCACCTTGAGCCAGGTCTTGCCCTGTAGCGGACGCCATGGCCGGGGACCAGCTTGGACTTCAGCACGCGGACGGGATCCTTGGGTGCGGTCTGGGCCTGGGCGGGGCGGTTCCGGCCAGGAACGCGCCGCAGACGACCGGCCGGTGGCCGTTCAGCCGGGCTCGCCGAAGTCCGTACTCGATCCGCTGGCAGTGCTCACCGTGCTGGGCGTCCGCGAGTTACAACCGGTTCCCTGGCAGTAGCCGTGGCTGACAATGAGCTGACCGCGCAGGACTGTAAAGGCTCCCGCTTCGACGCCAACGATCACACCCCGGCAGGTGGGGCAGAGCAGGGACTCGGCTCCCGGAGGAAGGCTCTTGATCCGGTTCTCCTGCGTCAGATTCGCTCCGGCAGGTGCGATGGAAGGAGTGGGACTACCGGGGACGTCGGACACGATGCTGAGGGCAGGCGAATCGCTCATGGGATCACTGTGCCGCATCGTACCGACATTTCTGAAACTGCAGGAGAAGAGGTACTTGGACCAGGGCCATGTCAGGCCGGCGAGAAGAGTCACGGTCGCGCGAGCCCACCCGCGTCCCGGAGAACTCTGCATCACCTGGAGAGGCGCTGCCGGGGATTCCCGCGATATGGCCTGCTGCGGGCGGTCATGCTGTACCGAGGAGAGGAGCAGCGTCGTGGGGCGGATCGCCAACACCGCCGTCGCCGCAGCGAGGGCGGCCGCCGGGGTGAGCCACACGGTCCGGAAGTTGTTCATCGCCGCACGCTCCCGGCAAGCGGCCGGGCAAAGCCAGAGCCAGTTACGGTGGCGTGCCCATCGTCCCGGTCGGTGTGATCCGGCATAGTGCGGCACATGTTTGACGGACTGTACGACATCGACTGGTCGTCCATGGAACACGCCTACGGCTCGGCCGGCGAGATACCGGAGCTGATGCTGGCGCTGCGTTCGGCAGACCGGCGGGAACGGCACCAGGCGCTGGAGCAGTACTACAGCGCCGTCCACCATCAGGGAGGCGTGTATCCCTGCACGACGGCGAGTTTGCCGTTCCTGTTCGAGCTGGCCGGTGATCCCGCCACCCCTGATCGGGCCGCGATCGTCGGACTTCTGGTCAGCATCGGCACGGTGGCCGTGGAGGAAGCCGAGCAGGAGTACGCCGACCTGGTCGACTTCGCCGGCGCCGCGGCGGTGATGCGCGCGCGAGCGCAGGCGTTCGTCGCCTTCGCCGCCGACGCCGACCCTCTGGTACGTCGGCGCGCGGTGGCGGGGCTGGGCCTGTTCCTCGACGATGCGGACCGGGCCCTGGCGCTGCTGCGCGAGCGGCTGGCGGCCGAGCCCGGCCTCACCGAGCGGCTGCAGGTCCTGAACGCCGCGGCGCTGCTGGCCACGCGCCTGCCGGCGGCGTGGGCCGCCACCCTGGCGTGGCTGGCCGACCTGGCCACCGACCCCGCCACCAACTCCGCAATCGATCCCGGGACCCGCCTCGCCGCCGTGGTGCACCGCGCCCGCTGCGCCCCTGAACAGATCAGGGAAGAAACCGTGGCGGCCGTGATCGAGCTCCTGCGTGAACTGCAGCACGAGCTCACGCCGGATGAGACCTGGTGGGCTGAGCCACCCAGCCGGATGAGCCCGGCGGACGGGACACCGCCGCAGGTCCTGGCCGCCTTCGACGACCTCGACCGGCGCGATCGCGTGCACGCCCTGACCACGGATCTGCTGCAGACGTTTCATCAGGCCTTGGATGCCCGAGTGCCCGAACGGACGGAACTGCTCGCACAGCAGTCCTGCAGCCGCGACCCGGGTGCCCGCCTGGACGCGATCCGGATGAGCGGCGAACTGATCAACACCTGGCGCGGAGACCACGGGCTCCTCGTTGAGCTGATCGCGCGCCACCTCGGACCGGCCGGCCAGGAAGGGCCCTGGCTGGAGGTGGCTGCGGAGGCGGCAGCCGTCCTGCAGCTGTGCCATCCAATCGCCGAACCCGCCCGGGAGGTCCTGGCCGCCTACGTGCTGGCGCAGCGCACGGCGCACGGCCCGCAGGTATGGGCCACACCTCGGCCGCGGCTGGCCCGCGCTCACCAGCAGGCGGTTCTCGCGCTCGCCCGGCTCGGCGACATACGCGCTGTGCCCAGCCTGCTGGCCGCGCTGGACAGCGGCGCCGACGACTGGCGCGCGGTCCAGGTGGCCGGTTGCCTGCCGGCGGCCGCCGATCAGCTCGTGCCCCGGCTGTGTGAGCGGCTGCGCCGTCTCGACCCCGGCCAGAGCGAGCTGCGGATGCACGCCGGACCGGTGCTGTCGGCCCTGGCCGCCCTCGGCGACCGGTCCGCGCTGACGCTGATCACCGACACTCTCGCCGCTACCATCCGCCATAAGCAGTGGCCGACCACCTGCGCGGTCCTGCACGCCCTGGCGGCGTTCGGCCCCGCGGCGGCCCCCGCCCTAACCCAGATCCGCCCCCTCACCACCGCCGCCAACCCCGACGTACGATCCGCCGCGGTGGCCGCGCTGTGGGCGGTCGGCCGCGACACGGCAGAGGTCCTGCCCTTGCTGCATGACCTGCTCGACGGCGATCGGGTCTCCTGGTTGTGGGAGGCCGCCGACGTGCTCGCCCAGATCGGCCCGCCCGCCGCCGCCACGCTGCCTCGCCTGCGCGAGCTTGCTGATGACGACTACGAATGGGTCAGCGTCCACTGCGCGACGGCGCTGTGGCAGATCAGCGGTGAGACCGAAGCGCCGGCCGTCCTGGCCACGCTGCTGCGGGCGTGGGAGCGCAACCCGTCGACGGGCACCCACGTGGTGGCCTGCCTGGACCGGATGGGGCAAGCGGCCGAACCGGCTCTGCCGATGCTGCGCATGCAGCTGGCGCTGCCCCGGCGCATCGGCCGGTGGGAAGGCATCGCCGAGGACGAGGAGCTCCAGCGTGCCGGTCGCGCCATCATCGGACGCTGTACCTGAGCCGAGCACGGGAGCGGGGCGTTCGCGGGCCTTCGGTCACCTCGCAGCGCTCACCGCAGCGACACTGCCGGCCAGGCGCGCGGTCGGCAGATCCGCCGGTGGCCGCCACGCGAACGCCGTGACCTCCTCCCTCTGCAGCGTGATGGTCGGCTCCCGGGCCCAGACGGCGAACCGGAAGTCGGCGTGCAGGTGCGCCGGTTCGCCGTCTGGGCCGGATGCGCGGGGATGGCATGGACGTCGACGTCTACGGCGATCGCGTCGAGCTCCTGCGGCCCGGCCGCAGGCTGCCAGAGCAGTCCGGTCTCCTCCCCCAGTTCACGCAAGGCCGCGCCGTACAGGCTGTGATCCTCAGGCTCCAGGTGCCCACCCGGCAGCAGCCACCGGCGCAGCGTGCGATGGCGGATCATCAGCACGCGGCCGGCGTCGTCGATCGCCGCGGCGCTCGCGGTCACGTAGCGGCAAGGTCTGGCGGGAGGCGAGATCCTGCCCGCCGCCACCGTCGGCCAGGGCCTGCGCCAGCGGGTCGACATCGCCGGCGCGTTCAGGGTGGGCGTCGAGGTAGCGGCCGAGGGCGGCGGCGAGCTGCGAGCGGGTGACGGTCATGCCACCCCATGCAAGTGCTTCAGCCACGTCGTCGCAACCGAGTGCCGGAGTTCGGCGCAACCTCCCCCATGCCCGGGCCGACCCCACCGCGCACACCGGCCACGTCGCTGCGGGCTCCTCAAGGGAACGGGTTGCCCCAGCCGCGCTGGAGTCGCGCGAGCGCCTCGCACACGTGCAGAAACGGGCTCCCCCGGATTGTCCTGGCGCGGCCTGCGCCTGGCCGCCCACTCTCGTCCGGTGCGTCATCGAACGAACCGAGCCCGCCCATCGCCTCGGCCTGGGCCGAGCTGAACACCAGCCGGACCGCTGTGATGAGGCGGGGCCGGCCATCACGACCGGCGATGCCGCAAGCGGCAACGCCGCCGAAGCGTCAAGCGCCGATCACAGCACCAGATGCGGACGGTCCTCTCCCGAGGGTGCGTCAGAGGCGGTTCCGCAGGCTGTGGGCATCCGGCCATGCTCCACGACGGGCGATCCGATGTCGCGGCAGATCCGCTGAATCGTCTCCTCCAACGATGACTCTTGAGGGATCAGGGCTTCCCCGGGCAGGCCGAGCCAGTCGTCTTGGACGTACCACCCGGCCATGTCCTCAGGCGTGAATTCGGCGGCCTGCGGTCGCGTGGCATGCCGGTGGAGAGTCTCGGCGAACTCGACGTCGAGCCAGTAGACCAGGGCGCGCCCGGGATGCTGGTCGATAAGCCGCTGCAGCGCGGCCTTGTAGCGCGCGCCGACCATGATGCCCTCGACCAGGACGACGGGCATCCTGTCCAAAAGGTAGGCGGCCATGTGACAGATGAAGTCGGGGGCCATTCCTCCGGGAACGTCCAATTCTCTCAGGATGTCCCTCCTGAGCTGATCTTGGCCGATCCTGGCGGCGACTCCCCTCCCCAGCCGGGTCTGGATGGCCTTGGCGATGGTCGTCTTGCCGCTTGCGGAGTTCCCCCGCAGGATGACGAGGGTATTCGCTTTCATGTTCGCCACGTAGCCGATCCAACCATCCGGGCCGGGTAGCTGGCGTGTCGTGGAACCGCATGTCACCGACAGGTGAGGAAAGCGGGTTTCGTGGGCGGCGACATCGCGGTCTGGCCGCATCTGCTCCGGCACACCGCAGCGACGACTATGTTGCGCCAGGGCACCCCGCGGGACGTGGTCCAGGAACTGCTTGGCCACGTCTCCGCGACGTCGATGCAGCCCTACATCCACGTGGCGATCAGGACAAGCGCGGCGCCGTCGAGCGGGTGGCGAGGCAGTTTCGGGGGCGATGATGACCACCAACCTGGCCCGCCAGCCGCTGCAGCAGGAGCAACCAGCGATCGGCTTGGACCTGCCGGCCTGGAGCGAGTGGCTGCAGCAACAACTCCGCACCCCGTGGCGAACTCAGGAATGGGACCCAAATGCGTGGATGTTCACCGCCGATCCCGATCACCCTCAGACCGCGATGCGCGCATGCCCGACCGCCGCCTGCCGCAACGTCATCAAGGGGAGCCGACAGCGCAGCTTCTGCCAGCCCTGTCAGAAGGCCACCTTCTTCTGGCCTGAGACCTTCACACCCCGCTGCGGTGATCCCGCCTGAGATTGAGGAGGCCCGCGCCGCCACGACGCCGTTCCTGCACGTGCTAAGGACCTGACGTAGGCCGCTCAGACAAGAGGCGTTCATGTCCGCCCATCCGACGCGTCACCTGCCGCCCGGAGCGGCAGGCTCACACACTGACAAGAGCGTCATGAAACGTCGCTGCGGTGGCGTGACCTGGCCATGCCTGGACAAGATCCTTGTCCAATGTGCGCAACTCACGCCAGATCCGCGCCGAGCCGGTCTGCTGAGCCGTCGCAATCGTCTCCAGCCCCAGCGTCGCCGCCCGTGCCGGGTCGGTAGTCGCGAGGGCTACGGCCAGCTTCGCCGTGAGGTGGCCCCGATCGCGGACGAGGCGGCCCGAAGTGGCCGCGATCTGCTCCTGCAGAATGGAGGCCGCGGTGGCGACCTGGCCAGCGGCCCGGTAGCAGACCGCGCTCTGCTCGCGCAGGGTCGCCAGGTCGTAGTGGTGCAGGTACACCGGCACGTCCGGCTGGCGTACCTGCGGATGATCCTTCAACGCCTCACCGGCGTCGTCCAGCAGCGCGAAGCACGCGTCCGCCTGTCCGAGCATGACCAGGCCGCGCGCTTGCTGCTGGGCGGCCAGCGCCAGCAGCTTCGGCTCCACCTCTGCCGGGTTCCGGCGGGCGGCCGCGGCGAGCTGGACCACACCGGCGTAGTCGCCGCCCAGAGCGGCGATGTTGGATTGGCGCACCAGCGCGTACGCCGCCATGTTGGCGTCGCCTGCGCACTGCGCCCATTCCGCCGCCCGACGCGTCCACTGGGTGGCCGGTTCCAGCTGGCCCAGGTCCTGGTACAGCCACCCGGCCATCTCGCCGTAGTGGGACAGCACCTGCAGCAGTGGCTCCGCGTGTGCGCCTGCGGCACCGCGGCGGAGTTCGTCCAGCACGTCGATCTGTGCCAGGACCGGCTTGAGGAGGCTGCGCGGGCCGAGCATCTTGTCGGCTGCGTAGTGCTCGGCCAGCACGCGCCGGAAGTACGCGATCACCTCGGCGTCGACTCGGGCGGGGGAGGTGATCGCCTGTGCCACCCGATCCACCTGGTCGGCGTCGGCCAGCCCAGGCATCGCGGACGAGAGCACGCCGGCGGCGAGCAGACGGCCGAACTCGCGTCGCGACAGAGTCACGTGGACACTCCTTCCCTGTACCTGAAGCACCAGCATGACCTCCTGTCCGCCGGTGGCGCTAGCCAGCCTCGCCGACAAATGCGATGGGTGCCCGATATTGGCCGTCCGCCGCAACTCCACCAGAAGCCCTCGGGTGTCGAACAGCGCGTCCAACGCCGCGGCGTGCTGCTCGGGAAGGAGGTACTCGCCCCTCTCGGCGCGGCCCAGCCAGCCGAAGTCGTAGTGGGTGAGCGTGGCGGTCTGGCGAAGCGACAGGCCGGCCTTCGTGCGCTGTTGCCGCAGGACCTGCCCCATCAGGTGGGCTGCCCACGCGCGCCGCTCATCTACCTGCTCAGGCACGTCGACCAACTCCTCCGCCGTGTCGCGGCCTGTGGCATGCCACAAGGCTGCCACAGCGATCCTCTAGTACTACAGTCATGTTTTGTGATCTAAAGTTGGATCTTGTTGTGGCGTAGCCAGCGTTTCCAGTAGTGGCTGCTGCGGGCGCGGGCTTGGTGGGCGCGTCGGAGATGTGACCAGCCCATGGCGCGTTGCAGGATGTCGCTGATGGGGTGGGTGACGGCGCTGGTCAGATGTGCCAGGAGACGGCGGATCTCGGCTGGGGTGAGGGGGACCAGGCCGCACGTGCTTTTGGGGCGTGGGCGGCGGTGACGGCCAGGTAGGCGTGGGCGAGCATGGCCAGGGTGATGTGGCGGTGGCAGCCGTCGTAGCGGCGGACCTGGTACTGGTCCAGGCCGACTTCGTTCTTGGCGGACTGGAAGCACTCCTCGATGGCCCATCGGGAACCGGCGATGCGAACGAGCTGGTCCAGCGAGGTACCCGCGGGTCCGAAGCACAGGTAGTAGGCCATCTCCAGCTCGCCTTGATCGTTCGGGGTGAGACTGCGGCGGACCAGGAGCCAGCGCTGGAAGCCGCCGGGTCCGCCCAGGTGGTCGTCGGTGTGGGGCGGCAGGGTCGCCATCGCCCAGTCATACAGGCGCGGCCCCTTGGCCCCATCGCCCGCCGACAGGCGTTTCCATGCCTGCTCGGGGGCGTCGGCGGTCACCGCGTCGGCTCGTGAGCCGGTGTTGCCGTAGCCGATACCGGTGCCGAGCGACTGGCTCCTGGGCACGGCGACGACGTAGCCGACCTCGCGTTTTTCCAGGAACAGCCGGAACTTGTGGTCCTGGCCGTACGCCTCGTCCGCGCTCACCCACGAGGCGGGCACGCCACTGTCCAGTGCCCGACCCAGCATCGCCGCCGCTAGCGCCGGCTTGGTGGCGAACGACACACTGTCGGGGATGCCGGCCTGCGCGCACCGGGCCCGATCATCGGTCCAGGACTTCGGCAGGTACAACTCGGCATCGAGCAGCGCGCGCCCGCGCGGGGTTGCGTACACGAGAAACACCCCGAGCTGGCAGTTCTCCACCCGGCCAGCCGTTCCCGAGTACTGTCGCTGCACCCCGGCTGAGCGGGTGCCCTTCTTAATGAACCCGGTCTCGTCCACGACCAGTACCCCGCCCGGATCTCCCAACTGCTCGACCACGTAATCACGCAGGTCAGCACGGACTTCCCGAGGGTTCCACCGCACGTTGTTCAGCAGCCGCTGCATCCGATGCGGCTGCGCATCACCCGCAGCCTCGGCCAATTGCCAGCCGTTCTTCCGCTCCACCGGCGCCAGCAGCCCGACCAGATACGCCCGCGCCTGCCGACGCGGCTCCACCCGCCCGAAACGGCTGGCCACCCGAGCGAACAGCTCATCCAGCCCCGCCGCCCACGACTGGAGATCCTCAGACGTCACCACATCCGACACGGATCCGACTATAGATCACAAAACATGACTGTAGTACTAGGCCGTGTTTCAGAAGTGACTTGAGTGGCGGTTGCTCGAGGTGTTCGTAGATCGACAAAAGAAGAGGTCTCCGGTAGATGAGTCAACGACCAAGAAGACCATCTGCACGGAGACCTCGTGGACACCTTACCGGTGGCCGGGCGGGCTGATCTGACCGATGCGCAGTGGGCGGTGCTGGAGCCGCTGCTGCCGGTCGGCCGCAAGCCAGGGCGCCCGCCGACCTGGACGAAACGGCAGCTCATTAATGGGATCCGGTGGCGGGTTCGGGTGGGGGCGCCATGGCGGGACGTGCCGGAGCGGTACGGATGCTGGCAGACGATCTACGGGTTGTTCCGGCGCTGGCAGCGTGCCGGAACCTGGCAGCTGTCAATCCCCTGAAAGCGTGGAGACGGTTCTATGCCACAGCGGTCCCCAGCAGGGCCGATGAGGCGTGTCTCTTCTCGATCATCAGACGTTCGAATGTGATGGGCGGCAGGCCGTCGTTGGCGCTGTGCCGCCGGGTGGTGTTGTAGAAGTCGGCGATCCAGGTGGCGATCTTCAGGCGGGCCTCGGCCCGAGTGCGGAACCGGTGGCGGTGCACGTACTCGACCTTGAGGGTGCTGTTGAACGCCTCGGCCGCGGCGTTGTCGAGCGCGCAGCCCACCCGCCCCATGGACTGGACCACGCCCAGGCGCCGGCACAGCTCCTGGTAGCGAGCAGCCGTGTATTCCGACCCGCGATCCGAATGAAAGATCACTCCGTCTACGTCGCCGCCGCGGGTGGCCACCGCCATCTGTAGTGAGGCGCAGGTCAGCGCGGCGTCGTGGTGCCCGGACATGGCGTAGCCGAGCAGTCGGCGGGAGAACAGGTCCTCGACCGTGGCCAGATACAGCTTGCCCTCGCCGGTGTCGATCTGCGTCACATCGCCGCACCACAGCACGTCCGGTGCGACTGAGTTGAACGTGCGGCGGACCAGGTCCGGGGCGGCCGGCCGCTTGCCTTGGCGGGTCAGCGAGCGCGGTTTGCGCCGCTTGCGGGCGACCAGGCCGAGCTCGGCCATTCTGGCGGCGACCGTGTTCTCCGAGATCCGCCAGCCCGCCGCATGCAGATCACGGGTGATGCGCGGCGAGCCGTAGGTGCCGCCGGAGGCCTCGAACGCGCGGGTGATCTCCGCATCCAGGTCGGCCCGCCGGCGCTGCCGGGCGGTCGGCGCATCGTCGCCGATGCGGTTCTTCCACTTGTAGTACCAGGACTGCGAGACGCCCAGCGCCCGGCAGGAGACGGTGTGGTCGATGTCGTGCTCGGTCTTCTGGGAGCTGATGAAGGCCGCCACGCTTATCGGCCCATCGCCTCTTTGACCCACAAGACCACGGAACGCTTGAGCACGTCACGCTCGTCTTCCAGTTCGGCGCGTTCTTTCTCCCAGGCCGCCTTCTCCTGGGCGTGCTGCTTGACCAGCGCGGCCTTCTCCCGCCGCAGCCGGGCCAGCTCCTCCTGCTCCGACTCCTCCAGCGTTCCGCTCCCGTTGCCGTTGTACTGCTCGTCCAGCCGGTCCATCTGCACCCAGTTGTGCAGCGTGTACGGGCTGATTCCCAGATCCCGCGCCACCTGCGCGATGGGTTTGCCGGTCTCCTTCACGATACGCACCGCGCCCGCCCGGAACTCCGGATCAAAGCGCCGCCGCGTGACTGCTGCCACGACCAAACCTCTCCCGGTTCGGTCTCCACGCTACGAGGGGAAGGCCACAGCAGATCCTGACCGTCTTGCAGGCTCAGGCGGACGCGGCTGGGCTGATCACGTGGGATGTGAGTGTCGACTCCACCGTCTGCCGGGCTCATCAGCACGCCGCCGGGGCGCGGAAGAGGGGGATCTGCAGGTCGAGTCGCCGGGCGGGGTGCAGGAAGAGCCGGCCGATCACGGGCTGGGGCGTTCCCGGGGTGGCTTGAGCACCAAACTGCACCTGGCCACCGAGCAGGGCCGCAGAGCACTGTCGATCGTGCTGACGGCCGGGCAGCGTGGTGACAGCCCGCAGTTCACGGCGGTCTTGGAGGGCATCCGGGTGCCGCGCCTGGGCGGGGGCCGGCCCCGTACCCGGCCGGACCGGGTGCTGGCCGATAAGGCCTACAGCTCGCGCGGTAACCGCCGTTACCTGCGCAGGCGCGGCATCAAGGCCACCATCCCGATCAAGCTGGACCAAGCCGCCGCCCGGCGCAGGAAGGGGACGAAGGGCGGCCGGCCACCGGCCTTCGACCCCGAGTCCTACAAGCTGCGTCACGCCGTGGAATGCGGCATCAACCGGCTCAAGGGCTACCGGGCGGTGGCTACCCGCTTCGACAAGCTGGCCGTGCGCTACGAAGCGACTGTTCATATCGCCGTGATCGACACCTGGCTATGAGCGCACCACTTCTGAAACACGGCCTAGGCGACCGCTTTCAACTCCATGACAATGCGTTACAGGGCGTTGATCGGAGCGTAAGCCTGGAGGTCAACGAACGCAGCGGTTTTCATCAGACCCTCACCCCACGGCCACAAGCCGTGTCGCAGCATGAGCCGCCTCACGTCGTCATCGTCGTGATCCGGCCGGCAGCAGAACGGAGACCACGATGACATCGCCCCGCCTCTCTGCAGCTCTTGTCGGAACGCATCCTGAACTGCGCGACCTGGGCGGCGTCGGAATCACCATCGGCAAGACCTTTACCTTCGAGGCGGCTCACCGCCTGAACGGGCTGCCCGACGGGCACAAGTGCGGCCGTCGGCACGGCCACAGCTACCAGGTGACCGTCGAGCTCACCTCCGACGAGCTCGACGGCCCAGGATTCGTCACCGACTTCGGGGACCTGGCGCCGTTCGCCGCCTACCTCTCCGAGCACTTCGACCATCGCGACCTGAACGAGGTGCTCACGGTCGAGCCGACCTCCGAACACCTGGCGCTCCATCTGGCCCGATGGTTCCTCGACAACGTGCAGCCGGGCATTCCCGGGCGGTTGGTCGCCGTCACCGTCAGCGAGACCTCGAAAACGTGGGCGCGCTGCACGGTGGGAAACGCCACATGACCCGCACCGCGGTATCCGTCCCCTCTCGCGACGCGACGCTCCGGATCGCCGAGCGCTTCGGCCCGACTCCGCAAGGGGAGGGGCCCAGCGCCGGGCAGCCCGCGCTGTTCATCCGGCTGTCAGGCTGCAATCTGTCCTGCAGCTGGTGCGACACCCCGTACACGTGGGACGTCAGCCGGTTCAACCTGCGGGAGCAACGCCAGCGCGTCCCGGTCGCCGACCTGGCCGCGTGGGCGCTGGACCACCCTGTGCAGCTGATCGTCGTCACGGGCGGAGAGCCTCTGCTGCAGCAGCGCCACCTGCCCGCGTTGGCCGAGCCGCTGCTGAAGGCCGGCCGCCGCCTGGAGATCGAAACCAACGGCACCGTCACGCCCGATCCGGCGCTGTTGGTGGATGGGCTGTGCTTCAACGTCTCCCCGAAACTGGCCAACGCGCACGTTCCACGCGAGCGGCGCATCAAGCCCGCCGCCCTGGAAGCGCTGTCGGCCAGCGGGCAGGCGGTGTTCAAGTTCGTCGCTCGTGACCTGGCCGACCTGGATGAGATCGCCGAACTCGCCGAGCGCTTCGCGATGAAGCAGGTGTGGGTGATGCCGGAAGGCGTCACCACCGACCACGTACTGGGCCGCGCCCACCTGCTCGCCGAGGCGGTCATCGCCCGCGGCTGGTCGCTGTCCCTGCGTCTGCACGTCCTGCTGTGGGGTGACGAACGTGGCCGCTGACAGCCATCGCCCCGCGCCCGCCTACTCCACCCCTGGAAGCGAGGAAGGACCATGACCACCAACGCCGTGCGGCGCCCTGAGACGGCGCACCTCGGCCGTGCCGTGTCGCAGCCGGGCGAGGAGATGCCGGTCTCGACGGTGAACACGCCGCGCGTGGCCGAGCTCGTCCGCGAACTACTCATCGCCGTCGGAGAGGACCCCCAGCGCGAGGGGCTGCTCGACACTCCGACTCGCGTCGCGTCCTGGTGGCGCACCTTCCTGTCACCGGACCCTTCGGCGATGGCGACCCGCTTCACCGAGACCCATGCTAGCGACCAGCTCGTCGTGGTCGGCGGACTGAAGGTGTGGTCCCTGTGTGAGCACCACCTGCTGCCGATGCAACTGGACGCGCACGTCGGCTACCTCGCCAACGGCACCGTCCTGGGCCTGTCGAAGTTCGGCCGGATCGCGCAGCGTTACGCCGGGCGGCTCCAGGTGCAGGAGCGCTTCACCCGCCAGCTCGCCGAGGAGGTGGCCACCGCCATCGCCGGCCCGGATGTGGCCGTCACGGTGCACGGCGTGCACCTGTGCATGAGCATGCGTGGCGTGCGGATGGAAGGCGCCCGTACCTCCACCGTCCACGCCGCCGGCCGGTTCAGGACCGATCCGCTGCTCTCCCAGCAGTTCCTCACCCTGACCACCACCGCCGGCGGCGGAGGGGCGGTGTGATGCCGATCACTCCTCGGCGGTTCGCTGCCGCGATCCTGCCGACGGCGGCAGGGAACGACGGACCTGCGCTCACCCACCTGACGTGGCCCGGAGTGGAGGAGCTCATCGGCCAGATCGCCGAGGCGATCAGGAACGACGGCGCCCCCCAGACCCTGGTCGCCATCCTGCGCGGTGGGGCCATCCCGGCCGTCTGCCTCTCCCACCGGCTCGCGCTGCGGGACGCCCGGATGGTCGAGATCACCCACACCGCCGACGACAGCACCAACGCCGCGAAGACACCGCGGCCCCTGGTCGTCAACCCGGCCTCGCTGGGCGACCTCACCGGCCGGGACGTCCTCATCGTGGACGACGTCGCCGGCACCGGCGACACCCTCGCCGCCGCAGCGCGACTGGCCGGCGACGCCGGAGCCGGACGGGTGCGGACCGCGGTGTGCGTGGTTAACGAGGACAACTGGACCGGCCGCCTTCCAGCTGAGGCGACCATCACCTACATCGGCACGACCACCCGCGCCTGGACGGTCTTCCCCTGGGAGGGGCACCCGTGAACACCAGCACTGATCAGCTTCCCGAGCAGTTCCGCACCCGGCCCGGGACCCCCATGATCGGCCCGTACAGCGTCAACCAGATGGACGACTTCTACGCGGCGCTGCACCGCGGGGAGGCCAAGCCGTCGGGGCTGATGAACCTGATGCAGCACCTCATCGTCGCCGAGCGGTGCGAGCCGGGCGCGACGGTGCTGGACGTGTGCTGCGGTCGCGGGCTGGCGCTGCCCCTGCTGCACCGGGACGCGCCGCAGATCGGACGCTACGTCGGGCTGGACATCAGCCCCGACAACCTGAACGAGGCCCGGGAGCGGATCGCGTCCGTACGCGAGACGTACGGGGACCTGTTCCCGATCGACCTGGTCGAGTGCGATGTGGCCGAGCCCTGGCCGCCCCTGCCCGCCTTCGACGTGGCGCTGTACACTTCCGCGCTGGAGCACCTGCCTTTCGACCTCGGCGCGCGCAGCTTGGCCAGCACAGCGCAGGCGCTCGCCCCCGGCGGGGTGCTGTATCTGTCCACGCCGCGGGGCTTCGGCCCGCGCCCGCGGCCGCTGCAGTACCGCGTCCATGTCTGCGAGTGGTCACGGGAGGAGGTGGAGCAGGTCGTCGGCGAGGCCGGGCTGCTCATCGAGGACGTGATGGGCCTGCTGCCGCCCGAACCGGACACGGTGGCCGGCGAGCTCGCCGACCGGTACGGGCCCGGGGTTGCCGGCTGGTACCGCGACCTCTCCCAGCGCGTCCCCGCGGCGCTGCTGGACACGATCTCGGCGGTGTCGGCGCCGAAGACGGCGACCGAGCTGCTGTACGTGTGCCGGAGGCCCGCATGAACACCGCCGCCCGGCCCGCACCGCGCCGCGACATCGCCCGGCCGCTGTGGGTAACCATCGAAGGCATCAACGGCGTCGGCAAGACCACCGCGGCCCGCGCGGTCGCCGCCCGCCTCGGTGAGCGATGCCTGCTGCTGGACGAGATCACCGACCAGGCCGGCAACACGCTGACCGGACGGGTGATCGCCGCCCTGGCCGCGCGGGACCCCGTGTGTCTGCGCGCCGGCCACCCGGTCGCCGAAACCCTGGCGCTGCTCGCGCTGAAGATCCGCGAGGCCGAACTCCTCGCCGCCCTGCCGATCACCCCTGAGGTGGTCATCGAGGACCGTGGCGTCGACACCGTCGCCGTCTACCAGGCCGCGATCCTCTGCGAGCAGACCGGCGACGCCGACCCCGCTCACGTCGCCCGGCACATCCTCGCCACGATGGCGGCATGGCTGCCCCGGCCGGACGCCACCGTGCTGCTGACCGGCGACCGCCAGGTGTGCATCCGCCGCTTCGCCGACCGGATCGCACGGACGCTGGCCCCACCGGACGTGCGCGTGATCGAGCAGGCCGACGCCCTGTATGCCGGGCTGGCCGCCGCCGAGCCCGGCCGCTACACCGTGATCGACACCGCCGGACGGACGGCCGAGGCCGTCGCCGGCGCGATCACCGCGGTCGTGCAGGACCTCGCCAAGCAGAGGGAGGCCTACCGTGCCGCCTGATGAGTTCCCGCCGCCTGACGCGCGCCGGACGCCGGATGCGACCCTGTTGTGGGGGCTGCGCTCGCCGTGCGCGTTCACCTGCCCCCACTGCTACTTCGGCACGATCGAGGAGCACAAACAGCAGGGCTTGCCCACCGAGGCCGGCGTCCTGTCGCACCTGTCGCGCACCGACCTGCCGCCCCAGACACTCAAGGCGTTCGCGCGGACCCTGGCCGGTTCACCAGTCGGCCGGGTGGTCATCGCCGGCGGCGAACCGCTGGACTGGCCGGCCACGCTGGACGTGATCGACCTCATCAAACAGGCCGGCTGTCAGGTCGTGATCGCCACCAACGGGATCCCGCTCACGCGCCCGCCGGTGGTCCAGCGGCTGCTCGATCTCGGCGTCGACGGCGTTTCGGTCTCCCTGGACAGCGCGGACGCGGCTGTCAACGACCGGCTGCGCCCCTCACGGTCGGGCCGCTTCGGCTACCACGACGTCGTGGCCGGTATCGGTGCCCTGCTGGATGCCCGGGGCGAGCGGCACGCGCCCCGGGTGGGGATCTACACCGTGGTGATGCGGGAACGCCCGCAGGAGATCACTGACATGGCCCGACTGGCCGACGGACTCGGCGTGGACTACTACGTCCCCCAGCCGATCTCCCTGGCGCCCGATCACCAGCTCTTTTCCGTCCTGACCCACCGGCCCGATGACGTCCCGGCCGTGGCCGGGCAACTCAGCCGCCTCTACGACCAGCCGGGAGGATTGGCGCTGCCGGACCCCTCCTACGTCCAGCGCTTCATCGACGCGATCTCCACCCAGGACAGCGGGCACGTGCCCGACTGCTTCGGCGGCGCCCGCCTGTTCTTCATCCAGCCAGACGGCTCGGTCTGGGACTGCCCGTCCGACCGCCGGATCGCCGCCACCCCGGCCGCGCGTCGGCGCACCATCGCAGGCGCCGACGCGCGCCTGCTGTTTGCCGACCGGCCCGCGTGCACGAACTGCACACTGTTCAGCCGGGACTGCGTGAACATGTGGCCGCTCGTGCTGGACATGCCGCGGCTGCTGAACGCGAGGGCCGTCCGATGACGCTCCCCCAGGTCGCCGGCGGCGCACAGCTGCTCGCCGAGCAACTCGCCGCCGTACTCAGCCAGATGCCCGACCCGAGCGGCGGCCCGGCCGCCGGGCAGCTCGAACGTGAACTGGCCGAGGCGTTCGGCGTTCCGCACGCGGTCGCGCTGTCCTCCGGCACCGCGACTCTGCACGCCGCCCTGTCGGCCTGCGGCATCGGCCCCGGCGACGACGTGCTCGTGCCGGCGCTGACCGTCATCATGACCGTGGCGCCCCTGGCCGCGCTCGGAGCAACGCCGGTGTTCGTCGATAGCGACCCTGCCACCCTGGACCTGGACTACGACGACGCGGCACGCAAGCTCACCGCGCGGACCCGGGCGATCATTCCGGTGCACCTGTGGGGCCGGATGGGCGATCCGGCGGCCCTGGCGGCGTTCGCCTCTGAGCATGGGCTCGCCGTCGTCGAGGACGCCGCGCAGGCGTCCGGCACGGCGCGCCACGGGCAGCGTGCCGGCACGGTCGGCACCGCCGGCTGCTTCAGCATGAAGGACGGCAAGATCCTGTGGAGCGGCGAGGGCGGCTTCCTGCTCACTGCCCGCCGCGACGTGGCCGAGCACGCGGCCGCGTTCCGCAGCCACTGGCAGCCGGCACCTCCTGGCCAGGCCGCGCATAGCCGCCTGGCCACCAACGCCCGCCTCGCCGCTCCCCTCGCCGTGATCGCCCTGGCCAACCTCCGCCGCCTCCCCGACCTGGTGAACCTGCGCCGGGCCCAGGCCGGGCGCCTGCTGCACGCCCTGGAGCAGGTGCCCGGCCTGGCCGCCGTCGCCCCCGCGATGGGCGAGGAGTGGAACGGCTTCGCGGCGCTGCTGCACCTCGACCTGCCCAGCCCCCGGGGATTCGCCGAACGCCTCGCCCAACAGGGAGTGCCGAACTCCACCGGCAGCTTCCGGCTCGTACCGTGCGACAGGCGGCCCATGTTCACCCTCAGCGACCGGCCGTGCCGCGGCGCCGCGGAGATCCTCGATCGCACGCTCGCCGTCATCCTCACCGAACGCGACACCGAGGCCACCCTCGACCGCTACGCCGCCGTCATCGCCCGCGAGGCCACCGCATGGACGGCACGCTGCCGCACCCCGCGCACGTCCCCGGCCAACACGCCTGGAACGCCCCTGCCGGCGCCGCCCGCCTCACCTCCTGAACGGACCCTGCCACATGACGATCACACCGGTACGCCACTCCTGCACCCGCGGCCCGCTGATCGCGATCGAGGGCATCACCGGAGTCGGCAAGACGTATCTCACCCACCGCGCCCTCGAGGCGCTCGATGTGCTCGACGGCCAGGCGCTCGACGAGACTGTGCCCGGTGCCAGGCCGCTGCTGCTCGACGGGTTCTCCCAGCGGGCCGACGGACGGCCCGGCTTCGGCGAAGCCCTGCTCGGCGCCCTGCGGGAGGCCAGCGCGGGGGACCCGTTCCTGCGCGGCGGCACACCGTTGGCCGAGACCTGGCTCCTGCTGGCCATCAAGCGCTACGATCTGGACACCGTTGTCGCTGAGCTGGCGCGCGGGCGCGCTGTCGTCGAGGGCCGAAGCGTGGACACCACGGCGGTGTGCCAGGCTCTGCTGCTGCACCCCGACACTCCCGGCTCGGCCCTGGAGACGGCAAGGGCACTGCTGGACTTCGCATCCGCCTACCGGCCCCTGCCCGATCTCACGATCCTCATCACCGACGACGCCCACGCAGCCATCGCCCGCACCCAACAGCGTGACCAGCGCGTCCTCACCTCTGAGCAGGCCAGGTTGATGGAAGAGGCGTGCGCGCTGTACGAGCGCCTCGCCACCACCGACCCGGCCCGCTACCGGGTCGTCGACCGGCGCACCGTTGACGAGCGCCAGGCGGCCGAGCTCGTCCGGGCCTGGATCCACAACGCCAGGACCGGCCTGGACTGCGTGCGGGAGCCGTGGCAGGGCCCAGAGGCGCGGTGCATGTGCTGCGGCCGCCGCGCGGATCTGGCGCCGGCATGACCGAGGCAGCCCGTCCCTCACGCTGCCTGGGCCGGCCCTGCGCGAGGTGCTGCGTGTCGGCGATCCCCGACGGCATCGAGGCCCTGATCCTCGACTTCGACGGGACCCTCGCCGACACGACACCCGGCCACGAGCAGGCGCTACGAGCGGCGCTGCAGCCGCACGGCCACGACCTCGACCACGACTGGTATCGCCGGCACGTCGGCCTGCCCATCCACGACCTGCTGGCCGCGCTGCCGGGCGGCCAGCAGTTGCCCCACGACGAGATCATCCGCGCCAGCCGCGCCCACCTGCTGGCCACTGTGCACCACATCACCGCCATCGCGTGCGTCGCGGAGCTCCTGCACGCCGCGCGCCGGGCCGGGCTGCACTGCGCCGTCGCCTCAGCGGCCAGCCGGGTCCTCGTCCATTCCGGGCTGGAGGCTCTGGGACTGAGGCACGCATTCGCCACCGTCGTCGCGCGCGAAGACGTCACGCACGGCAAGCCGGCTCCCGACCTGTACCTCGCGGCCGCCCAACGCCTCGACGTCCCGCCGAACCTCTGCCTGGCCGTCGATGACGCTCCCGACGGCGTCGCCTCCGCCCGCGCCGCCGGCATCCGGCACGTGATCACGGTGGCCGACGGTCACCTGGCTCCCACCGGCGACGGCACGACAGCGCGCGCACGCCGGTTCGCTTCAGCCGCCGGCGAGGTGGCCACCGCACCGCACGACACGGGGCCGGGCACCGGGCCCGGCAGCACGCCGCCACGATGCACAGATTCCGCCCGATGACGGCACAAGTCCGTCGCACCAGGGGAGCATGATGCCCGTCCTCCACTCGACCAAGAACCTCCAGATCGTCGAACCTCCCACGACAACCCGGGAGGGGATCGGCCGCTTCGAGTGCACCGACACCTACACGGTGTTCCACTACGGCCGGATGCCGGACCTGATCCCCGGCAAGGGGGAGGCGATCTGCCGCATGGCCGTCTTCAACTTCCGCATGCTGGAGGAGGCGGGCGTGCCCACCCATTTCCGCCGGTTCATCCCTCCGGCCACGATCGAGTTCGACCTCGCCCGCGTCCCGGATCCGGCTGCGGGGCCGCCCGCGCCGGGCGAGCGCAACTACCTCGTTCCCGTGCAGGTCCTGTTCCGCAACGAACTCCCGCAAGGAAGCTCCGTGCACCGTCGGCTCGCCGACGGCGAGCTCACACCGGCCGTGATCGGGCTCCGCACCATTCCCGCGGCCGGCGCGAAGCTGGAACGCCCGTTCATCGAGTACGCCACGATGCTCGACGACGTCAACCGGTTCATCAGCCGGGGCGAGGCCCAGCGCCTGGCCGGGCTGAACAGCGAGCACTTCCAGGCGATGCACGACACCGCCATCAAGGTCAACGAGGTACTGACCGGGCACGCCGCCAAGGTCGGGCTGAGCCACTGCGACGGCAAGGCCGAGTTCCTGCTGTCGAGCGATGCGCGCCTTGTACTGGCCGACAGCCCGGGCACACCCGACGAAAGCCGCCTGATGTACAACGGCGTGCACTGCGGCAAGCAGGTCCTGCGGAACTGGTACGTGGCCAACGGGCTCGACATGCCAACCCGCCAGCTGATCGCCGACGGAGTGCCCCGGAGCCAGTGGCCCCAGCCGGCGCCCCTCCCGCCCGAGTTTCTGCCGGCGATGTCGGACCTCTACCGATCTCTGAGCGAGACCTGGACCGGCGAGTGCCGCTGGAACGCGCCGGACCTGCACGCCGCCACACAGGCGGTCAGCGACCTCATTGGTCAATGACGGCACACGACGACCAGCATTCAGGCATGCTCCTCGATATGGCGGGCGCGGGCCGACACCGCCACGCCCCCTGGGAGAACGGTGGACACATGGGCGGTTTGACCGGCGACCCCGCCTTCGCGGCGACGACGTTCGTGGTCATCGACTTCGAGGCCACGACCCCCACGGGCTTTCCGGCCCAGCCGATCGAGGTCGCCGCTCTCGCACTCCGCTACGAGACCGGCACCTGGACGACGGCCGGCAGGCCGTTCTCCTCGCTCATCAGGCCGCCCGCGTTCGCCCCCGTCACACCGGCCGACACGGCCCAAACGGGATTGACCGCCGAGCAGGTGGGGCAGGCCCCCAGTCCGGCCGAGGCGCTGGGGGCACTCGATCGGCGGTTCGCCGCAGGCAAGCCGTACCTGCTGGTCGCTCAACACGCCGCCACGGAGGCGAACCTCATTCACAACCAGCGTGAGCACTGCCCGGCGCTGGCCCGTATTGACCTCCTGGACACGATTCCGCTGGCCCGATACCTCTTCCCTGGTCTGCCCAACTACCGGCTCGACACACTGCTGGCGCACTTCTCCATCAAACATCCAGCCGATCGCCACCGGGCCTACGCCGACGTCGAGGTCACCGCCGAAGTGTTCATGCGGCTGGTCGGCGCCGCGGACGAGAACGCTGAGCTCAGCGATCTCGCGGCTCTGGTGAAGATCGCGGGACGCACCGCCAAGTGCAACATGCCTGCCCAGGGCGAGCTGTTCGATGTCCACCCCACCAGCGAGCGGGGACATGGCTAACCGGTATGAGACAGGACGGGAACCCATCATGAGCAAACAACAGCCGGACCGCGAGCAGGTCCCGTTCTGGTTCGATCCGCTGTGCCCCTGGGCGTGGGTGACCTCACGCTGGCTCCTGGAGGTCGAACAGGTCCGGCCGGTGCACGCTGACTGGCGGCTGATGTCGCTGGCGCACCTGAACCTCGTCCAGCGCAGCGGCGCGGGGCTCAGCGAGGAGTACCGGGACCTGATGGAGAAGGCATGGGGGCCGGTGCGGGTCTGCGCGGCCGCCGCCGAGCACGCCAGCCGCAGCGTCCTCGGGCCGCTGTACACCGCCATCGGCACCCGATGCCACAATCAACGACGTCGCGACGACCCCACGGTCATCACCGAAGCCCTCGCAGAGGTGGGCCTGCCCGATGCCCTGGTGGCAGCCGCCAGCAGCGAGGAGTTCGATCAGCTCATCAGGGACTCCCACGACGAGGCGTTCAACGAGGTCGGACTCGATGTCGGGACGCCCGTTCTCCGCATCGGCGGCACGGCCCTGTTCGGCCCCGTGATCAGGCAGGCTCCCCGTGGTGAAGCAGCCGGCCGACTGTGGGACGGCCTGCTCCTGGTCGCCAGAACGGAGGGCTTCTTCGAGCTCAAGCGGAGCCGGGACCGGAGCGTCAAGCCATGCTTCGACTGAGTGGACACCACAGCTCGGCCGACGCCTTAGCCGATCTGGGCCGGTACAGTTCGCGCGATGCGTTGCCCGACGAGGCGCTCGGCCTCGCCGAGTGGATACCAGGCGGCACCTGTCACCTCGGACTCCTGGATCAGCCCCATGTCCGCCTCCGTCACGAACGCATATCCGATATCGAGGTGGTGGTGCTCCGGCTCGCCCTTCTGCGGCCGTGCCGGAACCCTGCCGTACTCGATGTAGACGGGGGTCTGCGACGCAGGGATGACCTGGGCGGGGTCGATCCCGGTCTCCTCCGCCAGCTCGCGCACCGCTGCGTCGAGCAGTGAGGTGTCGTCCGGTTCGAGGTGGCCTCCGGGCTGCAACGGGATCCCATACGCGCGGTGCTCGACAAGCAGGACCTCGGCGCCACCGCGGACCAGGAGCGCGCCAGCGGTCACGTGCATCCGGAAATTCCGCCGCGACGCAAAATCCCGGCCCTCGGACAGAAGCCGCACCGGTTCAGACAGCAGGCCGGCCTCGTCCGGGAAGCGCCCGAGGTAGGCGGAGACGGCGCTTGAGATGTCGGCGTCACTGATCGCCATAGGTCACCCCCGCACCTGCCGGAGAGCAGAGCTCTCCGTGACCGACTGCTCGGATGAGGTGAGCGATGAGCACTGACACGGTCCGCTCCTATGACGCGTGTGACCTACGAGGAAGGAGGTTCGCACCTTACAGGTGTGACCGGTCAGCGCGCGCCTGCCACGCCGAGCAGATATGGCAGGAGCCCAGGCTCCTTGTTCTGTTCCACGGCACCGCATCGATCAAGCCTTGGCAGGGAACATGGCATGCGTCATAGCGCGCCCTGGCAGGCCGCCGGGCCGTCTTGGACGGTATCCACCCGCGTCACCGGGCGGGTCCCCCGCCAGCCGGTCACGCTGATCGCCTCGGCCCAGGCACCGCCGCGGCAGCTCTACGTCTCGGGCACCACCGGTGCCCTCCAGCGGGACGTACCGCCTGAACCGGCCACGGAACAGTGATGCGGGAACGACTCGGCGCCGCCGCGAACCTACTGCGCCAGAGTCGGAACTTCCGCCGCTACGCCGTGGCGCGCACCGCTTCCGTCCTCGGCACCACCACGGCCCCGGCCGGGCTGGCCTTCGCACTCATCGAACAAGACGGCGGAGGTACCGCCATCGGCGTGGTGGCGACCATCAGCATGATCGTCTTCCTGGCCGTCACTCCCGGCGCCGGCGTACTGGCCGACCGGCTGCCCCGGCTGTGGATCATCGTGACGTGTCAAACTCGTCTGCGGCCTCAGCCAGTGCCTCTCCGCAGCGCTGCTCCTGCACGGCTCGGCCACCATCTGGTCCCTGGGCGGCCTGGCGGTGCTGACCACCGCGGCCGCCGCGTTCTTCGCCCCCGCGGCGAAAGCTTGATCGCCGGCATCGTCAAACCCGAGGCCCTCATCCCGGCCAACGCCCTCCTGCAGATCGCCGGGAACCTCGTCGCCATCATCGGGCCCACGATCGCCGGGTTGGTGATCGCCTTCGTCTCGCCAGGCTGGGTACTCGGCTGGGACGGAGTCACCTACCTGCTGTCCGGCGCGGGTTTCCTCATGGTGCGCATCCCGGCCGCAACCAACCGCTCCGAGCGTCACGGATTCGCCAAAGAGCTCATCGAGGGACTGCCCGCGTTCGCCAGCCGACGCTGGCTCTGGCTGCTCACCGGCCTGCAGGCGCTGACGTCGGCATGCTGGGGTGCCGGTTTCACGGTGCTGGGGCCGATCGTGGCGGTGCGCCATCTGGAGGGCGGGGCGATCAGCTTCGGCATCATCGGCTCCGCGCTCGGCATCGGCCTGGTCATCGGTTCCACGGCCGCGCTGATTCTGGCACCCACCCGGGTCGGGCTGCTCTTGTGCGACGGCGTTGCCTGAGGCGCTGGCGTTCGCGGCCATGGCCGCCGCCGTGCCCATCTGGTGGATCGCGGCCGCCGGTGTCCTGACCGGAGCTGCCGGAACCCTGCAGCTCGTCTGCTTCTCCAGCGCCCAGCAGCGCGAGCTCCCGGACGAGCACCTCGGCCGCGTGATCGCCACGTCGGCCGTCGCGGGCAGCGTGCTGGTACCGGTGTTCTCCGCGGTGGCCGGCCCGCTGGCCGACGCGGTCGGCGTCCGGACGGTCCTGGCCGGCTGCGCGGCGCTCGTCGCGGCAGGCGCGGCCGCCGCGTTCTGCGTCCGCGACGTGTGCGCCACCTGAAGGTGGGCGTGCCTTCAGCGGCTCCAGCGGCCGAGGCATAACGCGGCTCCAGCGCCCGAGCGGCCGGAGCCTGCATGCTGATCACCCCTGGGCCGCCGCCCGAACACGTCTTCCACTCTCCGGGCATCCAAGCCAGCGCCTCATGCGAACTTACGTTCGATAGCTGATAGCGTGCACACTCATGAATGACGAGCATCGTGTCGCGCTGGCTGCCGTGCTGCACCCCGTCCGCCAGGCGGCCGACGTGGTCAGCGATCACATGCGGATCGCCCACGACCCGGCGGCCACGCCCACCGCGGACGATACGCTACGTGCTCTCGAGACCCTGCAAGCAGAGGTCGCCCGGGCCCGAACCCTCGTTCAGCGGCTGGCGGATCAGGGCTGACACACAGCACCGGCGGGCGTTGGCCGGCCACATCCGCTGCGCTCGTCGCCGTGGTCAGGCCACCTGTCTGGAGACGGCATCCCGGAGCCTCCGCGGCGTGGGGCCGGGCATGGCCGATGACGTATCTGTGGTCCTGCTGAGCCGGCGGTGTCAGCCGAGCAGTCGAAGGACCCGGCCGGCCTGGCGCTGCAGAGTGTCGGCGGGGTTGTGCGGTGTGGCCGGGCCATCCGGGCCAAGCTGCAGAAACCACCCCAGCGCGATCAGGCGGCGGAAGTCGCGCACCCGCTGGACTTCTGCGGGAGTCAGGTCGAGGCGGGCCAGCAACTGCTCGGCGTCCAGACTGCCGTCGACGCGAGATATGTGCTCGCACACCTCGCCCAGCTCGAACGCGCGGTCGCTGCGGCCGGAGTCCTCCCAGTCGATCAACCGCACGCGGCGCTCACGGTCGTCCCACAGCAGATTGGCGTGGTTGCCGTCGGCCAGGCCGAGCACAGGCGGCAGCGGGTTGGCGAGCAGCCGATCGGGGGCGGTGGAGCCCAGCCATGCGGCTCCTGCGTGCAAGGCCTCCCGCACGAGCGGGTCGGTGCCGAGGTCGGGCCTTTTGCCGGCCCAGGCGCGGGTCTTGTGCACGGCTGCGGCCGGTCCCCAGGGGGCGGCCTCCATCGCTTGCACCGTGCGGGCCGGGATACGGTGCAGCCGGTCCAGGGCGGCGGCCAGGGCCTCGATCTGTTCGCCGGTGACGTGCTGCCCGCGCAGGACGTGGCCGGGCAGCCGGCTCATCACGATCATCGGCGGGCGCGCCTGGAGGGCGGCGTCTACCGGTGCGGGCGCGAGACCGGGAGCGTGTTCGGCGAGCAGGGTGAGCGCCGCCCATTCCCGGTGCGGCTCGCCTCTCCCCCAGGAGGCATACCGCTTGACCACGACGTCGTCGTGGAATTCGAGATGGTGCGTGCACCGGCCGACCGTCATGTACGCGCTTTGCCCCTTTTCTCAGCCTCCGGCCAGCGACGGCCCAGGCTTCGATTCGCTGCCCAGAAGGGATGCTGGCGCCGGTCGCAGCCATGCCCCGATCCCCCGGTTGATCTGCGCGAGGACAGGTTGCCTCTCGTCGGCTCTCCTCCTGCCAAGGACCTTGTGCAAGCCTAGGCCGGCGGGCACGGACGGCGGGCCCGGACACGGTGAGCCCTCCTGAAGATGAGCCACTCGCATACGAATGCCCGCGCCGTTTGGCCCAATCATCGACTCCGAGCAGGGCGACCCGCCCGATCTCGGGATCGGGCAACGCCCTGACCAGTCGGATCAGCGTGAACCGGGAGACGATCGCGCCCAGCGCACCGGCCAGCCGGGAGCCTGCGCGGCCGGGACCCTGCACGGCCGGTCAGAGCCAGTGCGACCCGCTCCAGCAGACCCCGAAGCCCTGCCGTGCGGCGCTGCTGTGCGGCGGTCAGCCCGGGGACCTACTCGGCGAACGTCGCCACCAAGCACGCCGGGTTGCCGCAGATGAACCGGCGAACCTCCAACTCGACCTGAACCGGTCTCCCCCCGCAGGCCAAGTCCTGCAGACGACGCCAACACCGGTCATGCACCCGAGCCGACGGTGTCCCACAGCCGCGGCAGGCCACCAACTCCGCGGCCGTACGGGCCGCGATCCTCAGGCGACCACCCAGATCCTCCACCTGGTCAAGAACCAGGCCCCTCAAGCGCGGGAACAGTATGTACAGCAGACCGACTTCCCTGCCGATGAGCTCGTGCAGCACAATGGCACCCCTACGGCCGTTCTTCATGATCAGATCTTGGCGATCCAAATAGTGACAGAACGGCCGTTCTCGCGCGCAACGCGTTACGCGATCGCTACCACCCTCCGTGCAGCCCCGGCCTGACTCGCGCCTGGAAGTCGCACTCCGTGACCTCTCCCCAGCAAATGCACCAGACCCCGGTAGATGGCGGGGCATCTTCGCTGCTACATGGCGTCCATAAGAAGACATTCGCCTGGTCAACTTCGTCCGGACTCCCTGCGTCGTATCTGTTGTGGATCTTGCCAGGCTCCGGAGGTTGCGTATCGCGGCCGCGGCCATCACCCTGTTGTTCACCCTCGGCGTCTTCGACCAATTGAAGACACCCGCCCTGCCGATGCCGGCACAAGCTGCCGCCTCGGTCGAGGAGATCGCCGACCGGCTGCACCATTACCTTAACGACGACGTCACCTACGCTCCCTACGTCACCCTCCCGGGCACCCCCCTTCTGCTGGCCGCAGAGCATTGAGACTCGGATGCCGCCCGAGGGCGTGCCCGCCTACAGCGGCACGCTGCTACTCCCGGAACTGGACGAGCCGCTGGAGGTGCGGTTCTGGATCACCTCCCCCGAGACGGCGATTCGTGCGGTCGCGACGCCCGCCGTGGCACCGCCGAGTGCGGCCGCTCCGGCAATGACGTGCTCAAGGACGTGACCGGCTTCAACCAGCGGGGGTGGCGTGGCATGCAAGCCCTGGTCACCGCGGACGCCTGGACGGAGTACGGCGACCCGGGTGCCGGGGCGACCATCGTGGCCGCTCGGGGCAGGCTGTTGGCGGAGGTGACATGGGCCTGGCCGTTCGAGATGGACGGCGAACCTGACCCGCATGTACTTCTCCAAGGCACTGCATCGGCCACGTCCGTGCTGGCAGCCGTTGGCGGCGACCCTGCCAGGTCGCACCCGCCGCCGCCACGCGGTCGGCCGCGGCCACGATGGCCGCGGCCCTGCCCCCTGCCTCTGTATACGGGAAGGACATGGTGTCGTGGCCGGTTTCAGGGAGCGCGCCAGGCTCGCATAAGCTGATCTGCGAGGACTCCCTTCATGAGCAGAACGCCTACGACGGGGCGCCCGCCGTTACCCGTCGCCTGATCGGTGAAGTATCAGTCCGCGAGGATGTGCTGTTCCTGCCCGATGAGCAGAGCGCCGAACGGGCACGCACCGGGCCGCTCGGCTGGGATGGCTCATGCCCCTTCGACGAGGACCAACAGTCCTACAGCATCGATCCCCGACTCGAACGCTTTACCAGTGGCCCCTGGACGGGCGAGATCAGGACCTTCGCCGTGCAGCACCCCAACCCGTCGCGCCGGCACAAGGGCACCGAACGCCAGTCGGTTGCTCACGTCGCCGTGGGCGTGCGCCATGGCACCACCATGGTGTACCTCCGCTGGCAGGGACCAGCAGGAACCGACCCGGCCGCTGCCCTGCGTACCGGCCACGCCGCAATCATGCACACACTCGGCCGGCTGCCCGTCGGCGGTTGAAATTCTCGATCATGACGCTTACGCGCTCTGACCTATCGTGATCTTGTCGAGAATCGTTCGTTCTCGACAAGATCACCAAGGCGTCTCCTGTTGATTCCCGGACACGGGAGACCTACGACCGGGAATGCAGACTTCGTGATCGGCCATGGCATCCCCGCCCTCGTTCCTTCCCGATCCCCTGCCGGTCCCGTTTCGCCTCCTCTGGAGGTGTCCGTTAGGGGAACGCTCACCGGACAACCACGATCCGCCTTCAGGCGAGATCTCGACCTGCGGCAACGCTGTCTCAGATAGGTAGTCCGCGAAAGTGTCCGGTGACAGGGGGCTAAACGATACGGTCGGCGGGTGGGAGAACTCATCGGCTACGCCAGATGCTCGACCGTCCTGCAAGACCTCACCGCCCAACGCGAGATCCTCCTCGAACTCGGCGTCGGCGACGACCGGATCTATCTCGACAAGGGACTCACCGGCACCAACCGGGCCCGGCCCGGCCTCGACCAGGCCCTGGCGGCCGTACGCGCCGGCGACACCCTGGTCGTCCCCAAACTCGACCGCCTCGCCCGCTCGGTCCCCGATGCCCGCGACATCGGCGACACCCTCATCGCCCGGGGCGTCCGCCTCTCACTCGGCGGCACCATCTACGACCCGGCCGACCCGATGTCGAAGATGTTCTTCAACATGCTGGCGGTCTTCGCCGAGTTCGAGGCCGACCTGCTGAAGATGCGCACCCGCGAAGGCATGGCCGTCGCCCGCGCCAAAGGCAAGCTCAAAGGCAAGAAGCCCAAGCTGACCGCTCGGCAGCAAGCCGAGCTGGTCCGCATGCGCGCGCCAGCGGCCAGTACTCCATCGCCGACCTGATGGAGATGTTCTCCATCGGCCGGGCGACGGTCTACCGCGTCCTGGAACGCGCAGCCAAGGCGGCGCCGAACCCGGCCGAGTACTCGGACGCGCTCCAATGATGCAACCACCGCAAGATCAGGCGATCCTTCGACTACTGCAAGATCGCGACGGGGTTGCCACCGAGGTCACCCTGCATGACGGCACGAGCTTGACGGTCTTCAACATCGCATGGGGCTATGACATGGGAGACGTATACGCCCACGTGACCACCAACATCAGCCCTGACGTCGAAGGGGCGTGCATCGACTTCTTCTTCACCGACGCAGTCCGCGTGATCGCCGACCCTGCCAGCGGTGCCGTGTTGCTCCGACCCTCGTAACCCGCTTACGACGAGATCGAGTTGGCGGGCCTGCGCGATCGTTGCGGTCGTGGGGACCTCGTGCAGAGGACTCCTGGAATCGACAGCCGCCCCAAACACAAGGGCCCTGGAGGGCTTTCAGGACAAGTTTCGGGACGCACGTACCTGCGGAAACGCTGGCGTCCGAAATCCCCTGGCCGTCCCCCAACGACCGTTTCGCTTGGTCGTGGTGACAGGTAACACCTTCGCGACTTCCGGTCCCGTACGTGTAGTGCGCGAGCATCCTGGAGGCATGTCGAGAAGGACATCCGAGAGGAAGCGAGCAGATGCGGGGTCGTGGCGGAGCACCGGCGACCAGGCCAGGCGATGATCGCCCCCTCAGCAGTTGACCCTCCTGGGCAGCCTCCACACATCCAGATGGAGGGCGTTGCCTCAGGGGAGGGCCGGGTGTACCAAGCGGCCGGTGACCAGACGATCAACCACCATCATCATTATCCGCCTCACCCACCGGGAGCGGCGGGTGAGGCCCAGCGGCTGGGGCATCCATTGGCGCAGGTGGACCCGATCGCACTGGAGGTGCACTTGGCGATCGACGCCGGTGCCGCCGCGGCGGGGCTCGGCGCGCTGCCCGCCTACGTGCCCAGAACCCACGATGAGAAGCTCGCCACCGTTGTGGGCGAGGCTCAGCGTGGGAGGAGCCGGATCGTGGTGCTGGTCGGCGGGTCCTCCACCGGGAAGACGCGCGCCCTGTGGGAGGCGGTATCCGGCTTGGAGGAGCCGTGGCACCTGTGGCACCCGATCGATCCGGGTCAGCCTCAAGCCGCCCTCGCCGGCCTGCGACGAGTCGCCCCGCACACGGTGATCTGGCTGAATGAGATGCAGCACTATCTGCTCACCGGCGATGACATCGGTGAGCAGGTAGCCGCTGGACTGCGCGAACTGCTCCACAGCCCCAAGCAAGGGCCAGTCCTGGTGATGGGCACGTTATGGCCCGAGTACGCCGCGATCTTGTCGGCCATCCCTGCCCCTGGTCGGCCGGATCCGCACGCGCAGGCCCGGAAGTTGTTCAACGGCGCCGACATGCGGGTCCCGGTCCCGGAGTCGTTCACCGGCCCTGAGGTGGATGTGGCCGTCCGCCTGGCAGGTACGGGCGGGGATCCTCGGTGGGCCGAAGCCGTGCGGCAGGCCCGCGCCGGAGCGTTGACCCAGTACATGGCCGGCGGCCCAGCGCTGATCGAGCGCTACCAGAACGCCACCGTCGCAGCTCGGGCTGTACTGCACGCTGCCATGGACGCCCGTCGGCTTGGTCACGGTGTGGCGCTGTCCCGACTTCTGTTGGAAGAGGCCGCCGCCGGCTACCTGAGCGAGGATCAGTGGGATCTGCTGGCGGATGACTGGCTGGAACAGGCCTTTGCCTACCTGTCCGCTCCCCGTCCCTGCCGGGGAGCGGTGCCCCCGTTGACACGTATTCGGCCCCGCCCTGGCGCTCGGCCGGAAGGGGAGGAACCGTCCTACCGGCTGGCGGACTATCTAGAACAACACGGCGTCCGCACTCGCCGACTCCTGTGCCCTCCGGCGGAGTTCTGGGAAGCCGCCATTCGCCAGGCCGCCACTCCCTCCGACCATGCTGCCCTGGCCAGTGCCGCTTTTGACCGAGGCCGCTACCGCCACGCTTTCGGCCTCTGGCAAGGCTCCGCTGATGCCGGCAACACCATCGCGATGCAGGTGCTGCCCGAAATGCATGCGCGAGCCGGGGAGTGGGTGGAGGCCGAACGGCTGGCCCGCGCCGCCGCCGACGCCGGCGACACCTGGGACGTAGAAGACTTGACCAGGGCAGTGGCGCTAGCGCGGATGCGGGAAGGAGCTGAACGGCTGGCCCATGCCAGCGGCACTGGGGCGTCAGGGGATTTGATCGGGATGCGGTCGCTAGCCGGGATGCAGGAGGAGGCCGAACGGCTGGCCCGCGCCGACACCGCCACCAGCGGCAATATCGCGGTGCTGGGCATCTTGGCCCGGTTACGGGATCTGGCCGGGGATCGGAAAGAAGCCGAACAGTTCGCCCGCACCGCCGCCGACGCTGGCAACACCGACGCGTTCTGGAGGTTGGCATGGTGCTGGCGCGAGCGCGGTGTGGCTGGCCGGTGGGGGGATCTGCTGCGCTACGGGTTGGAGAGTGACGGGCAGATCGCCGACCCGTGGTGAGCGGCGTTTCTAAGGATTCCGTGATCGCTCTCTGGGGATGGCCGTCTGCAACTGACTGGCCCGTTCTCACCTGAGCGGCGTGCCGAGGACGACTCACTGTGGCATCCAAAGCTCCTGGCGCTCGTGAAGTTCTCCCGACGAACGGCTTCGAGCTGGCGAAACGTGCGGTTTGTTCGCATTGGCGCGGGCTAGGAGGGGTCATCTCTCTGTCAGTACAAGACGCTCCCGCCCCGGTGCAAGAGAACCTCACCCATGATGCGCCGGCGCGTCTTGGCCATCTCGGTGATGCTCTACGGTCATGCCAGGACGGTTCGACTCCAGGGCGTGGCCGCACGGCGGCATCCGGACGAATTCGCCGGATGCACCGGCGGCTCGAAAAGGGAGATCACGCTCATGGGGAAGCACCGTCTCGTCAATGATCGGCAGCAACGGCGCTGCACCGCGCTCGCTCTGGCCAGGTTCGTCCTTTGGCTGGGCTGGCTGGTGTGGACGCTAGTCGGTCGCGACGCCACCCGCTAGCGGGTGGGGCGGGCCCCCTGCCGCAACCGCTTCACCAGTGTGCGGGCAGGGGGCCCGTTGGCGTCTCAGACTAGGTCGTGACGACCGTCGCCCTCGAACCGGGGTGGGTTGCGATCGCTTTCCCACTACTCGGCGGCACGGACTTCATCCCATGGGAGTGCTACCGCCCCTCTGCCGGTCCTGTAACCGCCACCAAACGGACACGTCGATTCCCATTTCACGATCACATGTGGAACGTTTCTCGTACCCCCATAATCCTTCTTATGGTGTACGACCCGGCCATGCTCCACATGGCCACAAGGGGCAGGCGGCCCCGGCTGAACACCGCTGCCCTAGCGGCGGCCTCCACTGCTGCCCAGCGGTACGAGCTCATCAGCACGGCAGTGGCCGCGTTGCACCTACCAGGCCTGACCGGCGTCACAGACCGGCATGGCGTGGTGCGACTGACCGCGGGTTGGCTGGACAGCCATGCCTCCCCGGCCACCATCGCCGCCTACTACGCCGACCTGCAGCACTATCTGCACTGGTGCCCGCGGCACTGCGACCCGCTGTACGCCTACCGCGCCGAGGTCGAGCCCTACGTCACCGAGCTGGAAAAGCGCTATGCGCCCTCTACCATGGCCCGCAAGCTGTCGGCGATCTCCTCGTGGTACCGCTACCTGCTCAAACACGATGTCGGCGCCCGCAATCCCTTCACCGGCGTCGAGCGGCCGGCCACCGGCCATCACACCACCGCCATCGCCCTGTCCCGTGACGAAGCGGCCGCCTTCCTGAAAGCCGCCGCCGCCGACCCCCGCCCGATCCGGCTCCGCACCGTCGCACTCCTGATCCTGCTGCTCACCGAGGGCTTGCGAGTGGCAGAGGTGTGCGCCGCCGACGTCACCAACCTCGGCCATCGGCGCGGCTACCGCACCCTGAACGTCATCGGCAAGGACGGCAGACAACGCAGCTACCCCCTCGCGCGGCCAATCGCCACCGCCGTCGAGGACTACCTCCTCGACCGCGCCGAACGCGCCGGCGTGGCCCGCGAGCAGCTGACCGGCCCGCTGTTCGTCACCGAGCCCTCCGGCCCGCATCCCGGCGGCAAGCGCATGGACCGCTGGGCCGTCAACAAGCTAATCCGCCGCATCGCCCGCGACGCCCACCTTCCTGCGGCCTCCAAGCTCACCCCGACCAGCCTGCGGCACACTTTCGCCCGCCTTGCCCTGACCGCGGGCGCTGCCCTGCGCGACGTCCAGGACGCCATGGGCAATGCGTCCTCCCCCATTCCCCCCGGCTACCACGACCGGCACAACCTCGACCGCCACCCCGCCCCACGCATCCTGGACTACCTCAGCAGCCCCGCCCCGCCCCGCCGAAACAAGGCGCGGCCGGCCAAGCCGAAGCCACGGCACGGGGCGAACTAGAGGCCTGGCATCACAACCGGCCCAGGCAGGTCACGCGTTCGTCACTATCAGTCCGGATGTATGCGTTGGGGGAGCATTCTGGATGTATGTCGAGCGCGGGCGACAACACCGGCATCTCCTCCACCGGTGACCAGGCGAGGAACATACAGCTCCAAGCCAAAAACTCTGGGCAGAGCCCCACGTATCAAGCAGCCCGTGACCTGTCCATCCACCACGACTCTTCCGCGCTGCGCCGGCCCTTGCCCCACGCCGAGGCCGTACCGGTGCCGCCGTCCGGGATGAACGGTCTGCCACGCCGTCCGGCCGCGGCCTTCGTCGGCCGCGACGCGGCACTAGGTGATCTCCGCCGGGCCCTGGATGACGAGCCGGGAGCTGGTGTGATCAGTCAGGCCGTGCTCGGGCTGGGCGGCGTCGGCAAGAGCGAGCTCGCGCTGCAGTACGCCCACCGCCACCGCCAGGACTACGAGCTGGTGTGGTGGATCGACGCCGACAGCCCCGACCTGATCCGCACCGGGCTGGCTGACCTTGCCCGGGCGCTGGCGTGTGGCATCGACTCGGTGGCCGCCGAGCAGGCCACCGTGGAGGAAGCCGCTGCCTGGGCGGTGAGCTGGCTGGCCGCCCACCCGGACTGGCTGATCATCTTCGACAACGTCGAAGAGGTCGCCGACGTCGAGCCGTACCTGGCCCGCCTGACCCACGGCCACGTGCTGATCACCACCCGCCGCGACATCGGCTGGCAGCACCTCGACATCACCCCCGTCCGGCTGGAGCTGCTGTCCCGCCCGGCCGCGACCGCCCTGCTGGCCGGCCTGATCGGCCCCCCGGACTCCGCCAACACCGGCGCGCTGCAGGACCTGGCCGACCAGTTGGGGGATCTGCCGCTGGCGCTGACCCAGGCCGGCGCCTACATCGCCCGCACCCCCCGCATGACCCTGACCCGCTACCTGAACCTGCTCAAGGACATCCCGGCCCGCATGTACGCCACCACCCCCGCCGGCGGCGACGCCGAACGCGTGGTGGCCAAGGTGCTCACCCTCAGCCACACCCGCATCCAGGCCATCAACCCCCTGGCCATCCACGTACTGAACCTGCTGGCCTGCTACGCCCCCGACAACCTGCCCTGCTCCGTCCTGGACCCCTTGCCCGAGACCGACCCCCTTCAGGTCGGCGAAGCGCTGGCACTGCTGGCCTCCTACAGCCTGATCACCCTCACTCCCAGCCCCGCCGACCTCAACCCCGGCGAGCCGGAGGACCTGATCAGCGTGCACCGCCTCGTCCAAGCCGTCACCCTGCACCAGTTCACCCCCGACCAGCGCGACCACAGCCGCCAGGTCGCTGCGGACCTGATCCTGGACGCACTCCCCGACAATCCGACCACGATCGACGCCTGGCCCGCCCATCGAGCACTTCTCCCGCACGCCCGCAGCGTGCTGCCGCCCGGCTCCCCCGGCCTGCACCGGCTGGTCGCCTACCTCGATGCCATCGGTGACTACACCGCCGCCGTTCAGCTCCAGCAGGACATCTGCACCCACGCAGTGGCAATGCTGGGCGCCGAACACCCCGAAACCCTGACCGCCCGGTACGACCTGGCCACCTGGACGGGGGAGGCGGGGGACGCGGCCGCCGCCCGCGACCAGCTCACAGCCCTGCTCCCCACCGTCGAGCGCGTCCAGGGCGCCGAACACCCCAACACCCTGAACACCCGGCACGAAATCGCCCGCTGGACGGGGGAGGTGGGGGACGCGGCCGCCGCCCGCGACCAACTCGCCGCCCTGCTCCCCACCGTCGAGCGCGTCCAGGGCGCCGAACACTCCGACACCCTGACCACCCGGGCCAATCTCGCCTACTGGACGGGGGCGGTGGGGGACGCGGCCGCCGCCCGCGACCAGTTCGCCGCCCTGCTCCCCATCCGCGAACGCGTCCTGGGCACCGAACACCCCGACACCCTGACCACCCGGGCTAACCTTGCCCGCTGGACGGGGGCGGTGGGGGACGCGGCCGCCGCCCGCGACCAATACGCCGCCCTGCTCCCCATCCGCGAACGCGTCCTGGGCACCGAACACCCCGACACCCTGACCACCCGGCACAACCTCGCCTCCTGGATAGGGGAGGCGGGAAACGCGGCCGCCGCCCGCGACCAATACGCCGCCCTGCTCCCCACCCGCGAACGCGTCCTGAACGCCGAACACCCCGACACCCTGACCACCCGGGCCAATCTCGCCTACTGGACGGGACAGGCGGGGGAGGCGGCCTCCGCCCGCGACCAGTTCGCCGCCCTGCTCCCCATCTGCGAGCGCGTGCTGGGCGCCGAGCACCCCTCCACCCTGACCACCCGGCACAGCCTCGCCTACTGGACAGGGAAGGCGGGGGACGCGGCCGCCGCCCGCGACCAATACGCCGCCCTGCTCCCCATCCGCGAACGCGTCCAGGGCGCCGAGCACCCCTCCACCCTGATCACCCGGGGTAATCTCGCTCACTGGACCAGGAAGGTGGAGATGACGGAGCCGGATGGTGGGTGATGGTGCTTCATTTAACGATCGTTTTCTGAAGATCCGCCCGAACAACCCTCCAAGCCTCTGGAAGCCTTCAACAACTCCTTCAACAACCCTGGCGGTTCAACAATCTTCCAACACCGTTTGTTGACAGACGCCAGGGCGGGTGACCGCACCCAACTTCAATGGCCCCTTTGGATGGCCACGCGGCCAGATGCCGCGCCACCTGACCTCCGGCAGCACTCCAGGTCGACATAGCCGGACAGCGAACCCTTACGGCTTCAGCGGCGAGCCCTCATCGCGCCATTAACTTAACGTGACAGAAAAACTACAATGGGTGAGCGATGGTCGCAGATCGCGGCCCGCATCACCGGAGGTGTCCCCATGGCACGCATCCCCCGCAAGATCGCCGCAGTACTCGCCACAGTCATGATGATCATCCTCACCCCGGCCGTCCCTGCCCACGCGGCCGGACCGGCCTATTTCCGCATAACCGACACCGACGGCCGCTCCCGGTTCGTCATCGAGCTTCGCGACGAGCCCAGGATCGCTCATGCTCGCAAAATTCTGAGCGGCGAGGAAACCAATCGCATCCACGTCCACGGCCGGATCATCAAACGCCCCGTCCCCTACAACCCTGGATGGAGCTACCACCTCGACCCCAACACGATCGACTTCTTCGAAGTAGCGATCGAAGTCTGCGACTCCAGCGCGCAGTACCTTGAGGACCACCTGGACGAGGCCGGCGGCGCCTTCCTGCCCGGTGGTCACTGGTGCCCGTGGAGCTCCCGCCTGGTGGATGAGGTCCGCTTCTCATAGCCCTGCCAGATCGGTGACGAGGACGCTAGGCGCAGATCAGCAGTTAGCCGGGGCGGGATGTGGGCTGGCTGACTGCGTTCGTTCTCGGCGCGCCGCTCGGCCTTGCGCGCCTGGGCCGCCGCGGCCTCCTCGATGCAGCGGGCGCGGGTCTGCTGGACATCCTTCGGACTCGGCACGCCAGCGATGGTGCGGGAGGGCGCCGCGAGGAGGGCCTCGTTCCTCCATTCGCGTTACGTGGCCACTCGGCTACGGGTAGGCCGGAGGGTGCGGGGCGACGTTCTGGAGGGGTGGCGTATCTCCGCAGGGGGATGTCCGGCCGAATGCCAGCTGCGGCGGCCGGCCATCCTTCTCTCGACGGTGGGCGCGCTGATGCCCGTGACCGACTGACGCGGTGCGCCTCCGGCGGGCGGGCGCGCCGGCCCGCGCATAAGGCCGGTCCGGAAAGTCCAGAAACCCGCCTCCCTTCCAGGGGTGAGCACGAAGAGAGCCCGCGGCCCCCCTCGCCGTTCAAGGGGGGCCGGGGGCTCTCGTGATCAGCTGTGAGCTCTTGCGTAGCCGCTGCCTCTGCGCGGCTCTGACCGGGAACGGCGCTCGGGCACCACGACGGCCACGCAGGGCCTCAACAACCGTGACGGTTCAACAACTCTGCTACATCGTTTGTTGACAGGTTCGAGCCAGTATCAGGGGACGGGCGTTCCCGCGGAACGCTCCACGATCACTCACGGTCATTGACTATGGTCACGTGGAGTACTGGCGCGACTCCATTGAGTCCCCGAAGTGGAAGGGCTTCGAGCGAATGTTCCTGTTCGGCACCCCGGAGCGAGCTGCTGCAAGAGCGGAACGACGACGGCTCAAGGAAGAGCGAGCTGCTCAACGGGCCCGGCAGCGCATACCGAGTCATCAAGAACGGCTGGTCACAGCGGCGGGGATCTCCAGCGTCAACCTGGTCTGCCACAGGGATACGTTCGTCTTCATTCAGGACGCGGACGTGGTTCTGCGCCAGCGTGTCCGGCTTCCAGCTGCCGGCGATGAAACCCTGATCAAGGTTCCGTTGTCGGGGCCGAACCTCGTCAGGGTTCTCACCACCCTGAGATCCATCTGCAACGATCCGTTCCGGAACTCAGGAGATCAGGCGGTCGCCACCCGGATCTACCGTGCCGTAGCGCAGATCGTGGACACCGTAGATCGGGCCGCAACGTCCGGAACACCGGTTCCTGACATCCTTCTGGACGACAGGGTGGGCTCCGTCGAAGCGGTCCCTCCGACAGACGCGGCATGAGCTCCGTGGCGCCAAGCCGTCCGGGGCGAGCTCGTCTACCAGGAAGACCAGCTGGGCGCGGCGCACTGTCATGTGGGTGACCACTTCGCCTCCTCAGCGTGAGCCGAGCGGTGTTCATGACGTCCCGGCTCTGTTGAACGACGCCGATGCCCGTGGCCGAGCACTACGAACGCGCCTCGCTCGACCAGCGCCCGGCGCCTACTTCGGTCACGTCCACGGACGTGGTGTATGAATCGATCTTCGCGTGATCCTGTTTCTGCAGGTTAAGCGGTAAGTGTCTGCGGAAGCGGGTTCTGGGCTGGTGTGTCGCTGGGGACGACTCGGATGCGGGCCTTGGCGAGGATGTCCAGGCCCATGTAGCGGCGGGCTTCGACCCATTCGTCGGTCTGCTCAGCCAGCACCGCGCCGACCAGCCGGATGACCGAGGATCGATCGGGGAAGATACCGACCACGTCGGTGCGGCGGCGGATCTCTTTGTTCAGCCGTTCCTGCGGATTATTGGACCAGATCTGGGGCCAGATCTCGCGCGGGAAGGCGGCGAAGGCGATCAGGTCCTCGCGTGCGGCGTCGAGATGCTCGGCGGCGGCCGGGTGCTTGGCCTCCAGCGTTTGCACGACCCAGGCGTGCTGGGCGCGCACCGAGGCAGCGTCGGGCTGGTCGAACAGGGTGCGGACCAGGGTGGCCACGAACGGCTGCGCCGACTTGTTCACGCAGGTCAGCAAGTTTCGCAGGTAGTGACTGCGGCACCGCTGCCACGACGCACCCGCCAGCGTGGCACCGATCGCCGCCACCAGCCCGGCGTGACAATCGGAAATGACCAGCTGAACACCGGCCAGGCCGCGCGCGACGAGGCCGCGCAGGAACGCCAGCCAGCCCGCGCCGTCCTCGGCGCTGGTGACGTCCAGGCCGAGGATCTCGCGCCGGCCGTCGGCGTTCACCCCGGTGGCGACTAGGACGTGCACGTTGACGATGCGGCCGCCCTCGCGCACCTTCTGGGTCAGGGCGTCCAGCCAGACGAAGGTGTACGGGCCGGCATCGAGTGCCCGGGTGCGGAACGCCTCGACCTGCTCATCCAGCGTCTTGGCCATCTGAGAGACCTGGCTCTTGGAGATGTGCTTGATACCGAGCTGCTCGATCAGCTTGTCCACGCGCCGGGTGGAGACACCGAGCAGGTAGCTGGTGGCCACGACGCTGATCAGCGCCTGCTCGGCCCGCCGCCGGCGTTCCAGCAGCCACTCCGGGAAGTACGAGCCCGAGCGCAGCTTCGGGATGGCCAGCTCGATCGAGCCCGCGCGGGTGTCCCACTCGCGGGTGCGGTAGCCGTTGCGCCGATTGGTCCGCTCGTCGCTGCGCTGGCCGTAGCCAGCCCCGCACAGGTTGTCGGCCTCGGCCGACATCAACGTCTCGGCCATGGTCTTCACCATGGATCGCAACAAGTCGGGGTCACCGGTCTGGATCTGCTGCGCCAGCCATTGCTCGGGCGTCACACTGTTGTCCGCGGCCATCACGTGGTCTCCTTCGATCTTGGTTTGCGCCTTCGAAGGATCACGCGATGGCCGTCGCCATTTCACGGCGCCACGCCTGTGAGCAGTTCAAACTCGTACACCACTCTCGTGGACGCAACCCCTACTTCGAACGGCGAGCGCGGGTGCTGCACTGGCTGGTGGACGCTCTCAGGGAGGAGAGCGTCCGTTACCTCGCGCAAGACGCCGAAGATCGCGCCCTCGACGCGAGGCAGCGAGCCGCAGCCTTCGCCACGTTTGACGATTTCCGGCTCCGCACAACCCACGACCACACCGAGATCCTCTGATGGCGAGGTAAGTCCTGCGCGTGGCAGAACGCATCGGCCGCTCTTGGGAGCAGTATCTTCTCGGCCACGCCACGGAAGCTTCGCACCGCCGCGCCTGGACACAGTGATGAACTACTGTCCCCAGCGTTAGTTACTAGCAGTAGTTAAACAAGTGCTTAATGTGATGCACCGTGTCTCGCCGACTCCAGGAGCATCATGCGCACCACCACGGTTGCGGCTCTGGCCGTCCTCGCCACCGCTCTGGCCGCGCTTCCGGCCGCACCCTCACAGGCAGCAGCCGGATATGCCGGCTGCCCGGACGGAACCTTCTGCGTCTACTCGGGCCCCAACGGCACCGGTCGCATGACCTACTACCGGACCGGCTCGTTCAACGTCGCCTACCAGGGCCTGCCGGAGGGCGGCAGGTCCGGCTTCAACAACACCACCAGCAAATGGTGTTACTCCCACATGGCGGGCCGCATCACCTTCCTGCCCGGCAACATCAAAGTCCTGGAGGCAGGCAAGAAGATCACCAACATCGCGATCTGGGCCGTCCATCGGCCCGACCCGCTGCGCTGTGACCCCGACAGGTGGGCCTGATCGTGACTCCTGGACGCAAGCCACCGATGACCAACCGCACCGCCCTCGCCGTGACCGCCGCCGCCCTCAGCCTGGCCGCGATCGCCATGCCTGCCCCGGCATCAGCCGCTGCGCCCACCGGGTGGAACAACTGCCCGGCCGGCACCTTCTGCCTGTGGGCCGGCCCCAACTCCACCGGCGTCATGGCCTACTACCGCATCGGCTCCATCAACGTCTCCGGCCAGGGACTCGCCAAGGGCGGCCGTTCCGCCTGGAACCGTACCGGATCCAGCTGGTGCACCTGGGTCACCCCATGGGTGAGGGATCCCCTCCCGCAAACCGGTGACCGCAACATCGGGGCCGGAGCAAAGGTCGCCAACCTCGATCCCCCCGCCATGGCGGTTCATCGCCCCGATTGGACGCACTGTGTCTGACCCTGGCGGGCGGCCCGGCCCTGCGTTCCAGGCCGGCGCCGCCCGCCGCCTGCCCACCGGCCGCCGATCCGCCCGAAAAGGTCACATGCGCCCACGCACCACCGCCATCGGCTTCACGATCCTGGCCTTGACCATCACCGTCCTCGTCCCCGCACGGGACTGGACCAGCGGTTCCGGCTGCACTCCAGCACCGGCATCGCGCTGGCCGCCGTGGCCGGCGCGGCCGTGGCCGGCGCGGCCGCGGCCGCGCCGCACCTGCGCGCCCCCAGCGGCGAGGCCGCCGATACGGCGCCTGACCGCCTGCCGGACCAGGGCCCCGGCCCGGCCGTATCGGCCTCTGGGGAGGATCGGACCGGATTTTGGCGCTAGCAACTGACCAGCTCGCGGGTCGCTCAGGGGGCTGAGGTGGGCTGCCAATGAGTGGCTGGTCAGCCCTTGGGCGTCGCCGCTGATGACACTGTGGCGTTCGCCTCGTCGTGTTCGCGGAGCATTCGCAGGATGGTGGCCGGCGATGGGTGGCGGCCCTTCTTCTTGCCCTTGGTGATGACGAGGCGGGCGGCGATGTCGCGGAGGCTGAGGTTCTGGGCACGTAGGTGCAGGGCCATGGAGAGCATGGCGTCGTCGGTGACGGCGGCGCCGCCGATGGTCTTGCCGCGGGCGCGGGCGGATTCGTGGCCTTCCAGGGTGCGGTCGCGGATGTACTCGCGCTCCATCCCCGACAGCGCGGCCAGCACGGTGAACACGACGCCGGACGGGTCGTGGGAGCCCTGTAGCTCGCCGGTGAGGAACTCCAGGCCGATGCCGGCGGCGCGTAGCTGCTCGGCGAGGGCGGCGAGGTCGAGGCCGCGGCCGAGCCGTTTGTGCTCGTGTACCACGAGCGTGACCGCGACGCCCGCTGATCGGAGCTCGCGGGCCAGGGCGACGGCCTGGTCGAGTTCGGGGCGGGTGGTGGCGCGGGTGGAGATCTTCTCGGAGAAGATCCGGGTGACGCCGACGGCTTGGAGCGCGTCGAGCTGGGTGTCCAGGGACTGGCGGACGGTGGAGGCGCGGGCGTAGCCGATGCGCACGTGCCCGGCCGGTTCGACGCCAGCCGCGACGGGGCGGGGCAGCTCGATCCACAGCGTGCCCGGCTTGCGCACGGCCGGGATGGCGACGGTGAGCGCCTTGGCGAGTGCAGGCACGAGCCGGAAGCGGGCGGTGTGGTACTGGATGGCGACCTTGCCCTTGCCGGTCCGGCAGGGCGAACCGGCCGGGGCGGCGCAGGAGGTCATCGGGCAGTCGTGGGCCTCCACGCGGAGGTAGCCGTCATCGGACACCGCCTGATCGTTTCATGGATGCGTTTCAATCGGCTACCTGTTTGCACCGACCTATGAAACGCCGTTCGCCCTGGTCGCATCCGGCCGGGAGCGCTGTTCATTAGGTCCTCGTCTATGAAACAGCCACGGCAGGCATGCCGATCCCGTCTGGCGATCTTCTCTGGTACCGGTCGAGACCAAACCTCCGGGTTTCGCTGATATGGCATGGTTCGGCCGCGATGCTGGTGCGATGGCGCGCTGGCTCATGAGGCTTACGAAGCTGAAGACGTTCCAGAAGCTGAAGAACCCATGGGTGCTGGGGACGATGGCCAGCATCGGTGCGGGGGTGCCGCCGTTGGTGGTACCCGCGGGGTGGCCGCTGGGGTGGCGGGCATTGATTGCGGTCGTGGTGGCCGCGTTGGCAGGGGCGACCGGGTCGTACTTCGGTGTGGTGTTGACCAGGGCCGAGGACGCGGCCGCGGCCATCGACGCGCTGCGGTCGGTTCTTGACCCGCTAGACCCGCCTCAGCCTCATCACCTGGCCGACCCTGGCGGCGGGGAGCGCAGCGTGTTCGAGTTGCTGCTGCCGCAGTGGTGTCCGACCCCCTTTTGGGGGCGGCGCGCCGAGGGAGCCCGGTGGCGGGCCTGGTGCCAGGAGGAGGTGACATCGGGGCTGATGGTGGTGGACGGGCCGGGCGGGTGCGGCAAGACCCGGCTGGCGTTGCAGGCCGCCCGGGAGGCCGCTGCGGATGGGTGGGTGACCGGATGGCTGCGCGAGGGCATGGCCGTCGCCCTGGTCTGCGCGGCCGCGGCGGTGACCAGCCCACGAGTGCGGGTGCTGGCCCTGGTCGACGACGCCGACACCCGAACCGACCTGGCGGGGCTGCTGGGCGCATTGGCTGAGTACCGGGGGTGCGCCCGGTTGCGGGTGGTGCTGATCACCCGGCACGGCGCCGAACTCGGCCAGGCGCTGCAAGGTCGGCTCGCCGAGCGGCACGCGCTGCTGATGAAGAGCGCGCCGGTGATGTCGCTGCGGCCGCTGGGTGAAATTTCCGACCTAATCCGCTGGTACGGCGAGGCCGTCCGCGCCTTCGCCTCCGCGCGGGCGACGCTGGCACCGCCGGTCTCGGACATGACCGGGCCGGTCCGGAAAGGGCAGGCCATAGTGGAGGTGTTCGCCCAGGCCATGGTGACAGTGCTGGGCGGACCGTCGCCGGGCGATTCACCTACGCCGCTCGGCGAGGTCGCACGGGTGCTGTTCGAGCACGAGGCACGCTGGTGGCGCGGCACTGCCGCACAGGAGCAGTGGGGGATCGGCCCGGCCACCGACTTGCTGCTGGCCCGTGTCATGACCGGTCTAGTCCTGTTCGCCCCTGCTGATGAGCCGGCCGCGATCGGAGTGCTGCGGCGCGTCCCTGAACTGGCCGATGCGCCCGCCGAACGCATCACCAATCTGGCCCGGTGGGCCCGCGCCCTCTACTCGCCCATGACCGAAGGCGGATTGAGGATCGGCCCGGACCCGTTGACCGACTGGTTCGTCATCACCAGCCTGACCAGCACCGTGGACGACCGGCACTTCGCCCGCCACCTGCTGAACGAGCCGACCGAGGACCAGGCCGCTCGGATCTTGACCGTGCTGGCCCGCGCCAGCGAACACCACCCACCCGCCCAGTTGCTGTTCGAGCAACTGCTGGGCGGTGACCCGGTACGGCTGGCCCGCTACGCCATCTACGCCGCCCTCACCACCGGCACCAACCGCGGCCAGCTGGACCACACCACCGCCACCGCTCTGGCTGCCGCCGGCCTCGACCCCGACACCACCACCCAGCTCCTACAGCTCACCCCCGCCCACGCCCTGCCCCGCTGCACCCTCACCTTGACCCGCCGCCACCTCCACCACAACCGCGCCACAGGCACCCCACCCTGCCTCGCCCGCGCCCTGACCGACCTGGCGGCCGCGCTAGACAGGGCAGGCGAGCGGGAGGAGGGACTGCGGGTGGCGCTGGAGGCGGTCGCGCTGTGGCGCGAGCTGACCGACGGCAACACCGCTCACCGGCCCGGCCTCGCCACCGCCTTGACCGACCTGGCGGCCACGCTAGACAAGGGGGGTGAGCACCACGTGGGACTGCGGGTGGCGCTGGAGGCGGTCGCGCTGTGGCGCGAGCTGACCGACGGCAACACCGCTCACCGGCCCGGCCTCGCCACCGCCCTGAGCAGCCTGTCGTCCGCGCTGGACCGGGTAGGTGAGCATCGCGAGCAGCTGCGGGTGGCGCGGGAGGCGGTTGCGCTGTGGCGCGAGCTGACCGACGGCAGCACCGGCCTCGCCAGCGCACTGACTACCCTGTCGGTCGCGCTGAACAGTGCGGGTGAGCACCGCGAGGACCTGCGGGTGGCGCAGGAGGCGGTCGCGCTGTGGCGCGAGCTGACCGATGGCAACACCGCCTACTCCCCCGACCTCGCCACAGCCCTGAACAACCTGGCAGCCGCGCTATACAGGGCGGGCAAGTACCACGAGGCACTACCGGTGGCGCGGGAATCGGTCGCGCTGTGGCGCGACCTAGTCGACGGCAACACCGGTCACTCCCCCACCCTCGCCCGCACCCTGAACAACCTGGCGGGCACACTGGGCCAGGTGGGCGAACACCACGAGCAACTGCGGGTTCAGCGGGAAGCGGTCGCGCTGTATCGGGAACTTGCCGCGCACGACCCCGAACTATTCCACCAGGCTTACATCGACACCCGTGCCGCTCTACGGCGACTTCTCCCTGCACACGACAACCAAGACGACGTCACCGTCGACCTGTGAATGACCTACCGGGGCCCCGTGCACACGACTTCGGATATCCATGCGGACGGCTTCGGACATTGACACCCGTGTCACTTCTCGAAGCCGGGTGCGCGCGTGTCCTGGGCTTTCGGGGGTCCGTGCAGAGGACTCTGAAGCGCCGGATTGACCATAGTCCTCTGCGCTACGGTGCGATTGTTCCGTACTCGTGTGCGCGACGGTGAGGCCCCGGCATGGACGATGGGCGAGCGCAGATCATCGAGCGGGGTGTGCTGACCGCCCCGGATGAGACGTGGGACATGGCAGTACGCCGCACCGAGGTGATCGGCCGGTTGGCCGCCGGGCCGCGGGTGGGTTTGGCGGCCGCGGACGCGGCGGCAGATGAACTGGGCATCTCCCGGCGCCAGGTGTACGTGCTGCTGGGCCGGTGGCGTGCGGGTGAGGGTGTCGTGTCGGATCTGCTGCCTGGGCGCTCCAGCGGTGGCCGGAGACTCGGCCGGGTGCCGGCGGCGGTCGAGACGGTGATGGCCGAGGTGATCCGGTCGCGGTATTTGACCCGGCAGCGGCGCTCGGTGGCGGGGGTCTACCGGGAGGTCGTACGCCGGTGCCGGACCGGTGGGCTGCCGGTGCCGGCGCGTAGCACGCTGGCGCGGCGGATCGAGGCGCTGGATCCGGTGGCGGCCGCCACGGCGCGGGAGGGTGTCGAGGGGGCGCGCCGGCTGCGGTCGGCGGGCGGCGACCCGCCGAGCATTGAGGGCCTGCTGCAGCAGGTGCAGATCGACCACACGCCGGTCGATGTGGAGGTGGTCGATGAGCGGCATCGGCTGCCGATCGGCCGCCCGTACGTCACCGCGGCGATCGATGTGGCCAGCCGGTGCGTGGTCGGCCTGGTGGTGACCCTGGAGGCGCCGTCGGCGCTGTCGGTGGGGCTGTGCCTGGCGCACACCGTGTGCGACAAGCGGCCGTGGCTGGAGCGGCTCGGCCTGCAGGCGGTGGTCTGGCCGATGAGCGGCAAGCCGCACGAGATCCACGTCGACAACGCCGTGGAATTCCACAGTGAGGCGCTGCGCCGGGGCTGCGTGCAGCACGGCGTCACGCTGGAGTACCGGCCCAAGGGCATGCCGCACTTCGGCGGCGTCATCGAGCGGCTGATCGGCACGATGATGCAGATGGTGCACGAACTGCCCGGCACCACCTTCTCCAGCGCGGCCGAGCGCGGCAGCTACGACAGCCAGGCCAGCGCGGTGCTGACCGTCGCCGAGCTGAACCGGTGGCTGGCCCTGGCGGTGGTCGCCTACCACGGCCAGGTGCATGCCACGCTGGGCCAGACACCCGCCGGGCGGTGGGCCGAAGGCGTCGCGGCCGGCGGCCGCCCCGCGATGGTGACCGGCGAGACCGCGTTCCTCATCGACTTCCTGCCGGTGATCCGGCGGACGCTGAGGCGGACCGGCTTCACCGTCGACCACGTGCAGTACTACAGCGACGCGCTCAAGCCGTGGATCGCCCGCCGGGATCGGCTGGAGAAGTTCGTGCTCCGCCGCGACCCGCGCGACCTGTCCCGGATCTGGGTGCTGGACCCCGACGGGCACGCCTACCTGCCGGTGCCGTACCGGACGCTGGCGCGCCCGCCGATCAGCGTGTGGGAACAGCGCGCCGCGATCGCCCGGCTGCGCCGGGACGGCCGGGCCCAGGTCGATGAGAACGCCCTGTTCGCCATGGTCGAGCAGATGCGGCAGATCACCGAGAACGCGGCGGCCACGACCCGCCGGGCCCGCCGCGATACCGAGCGCCGCTTGGCGACCCCCGCGCCGCGACCAGATGCGCCGGCGCCCCCGCCGCCACCCTCACTGCCAGCCGAGGAGGGCGCGGACGATGAGCTCGTGCAGCCGTTCGAGGTGATCGAGCAGTGGTGACCAGCCGGCCAGGCATCGAGCTGGAGCCGGGCCCGGAAGAGGACCTGTCGCACCTGCATGACAGCGTCCGGCCGGTGGCCCGGCTGCCCGCCGCCGAGCGGCTGGCCCGGGTCCGGGCGGATCGGTGGATCGGCTACACCCGCGCCACCCAGGCACTGGACCAGTTGCACACGCTGCTGGACTGGCCGGCCAAGCAGCGGATGCCGAACCTGCTGGTGATCGGGCCGACCAACAACGGCAAGTCGATGATCGTGGAGAAGTTCCGGCGCTCGCACCCGCCGATCTCGCACCCGGAAACGGAGGAGATCCCGGTGCTGGTCGTGCAGATGCCCTCCGACCCGCACGTGGGCCGCTTCTACACCGCGCTGCTGACCGCGCTCGGCGCGCCGCTGCGCCCCCGCCAGCGGCTGGCCGAGCTGGAGCAGCTGCTGCGCCAGGCCGCCGTGCGGATGCTGGTGATCGACGAATTGCACAACGTGCTGGCCGGGCGGGATGGGGTGCGCCGCGAGTTCCTCAACCTGCTGCGCTTCCTGGGCAACGAGCTGAAGATTCCGCTGGTCGGCGTCGGCACCCGGGACGCCTACCTGGTGATCCGCTCTGATGACCAGCTGGAGAACCGCTTCGCTCCGTTCGTGCTGCCGCGCTGGGAGGCCGGCCGGGAGGCGAGCATGCTGCTGGCCAGCTTCGCCGCCGCCTTCCCGCTGCGCCGCCCCTCCTACCTGGCCACCGCGGAGATGACCGACTATCTGCTGGCCCGCAGCGAGGGCACCATTGGAGAGTTGGCCGCGCTGCTCACCGAGGCCGCCGCCGCGGCGATCGAGTCCGGCGAGGAGGCCATCACCCAGCGCACCCTGCTGCTGGCCGGCTACGCCGGGCCGACCGAGCGGCGCCGCAAGTTCGAACGCGAGCTGCTGTGAGGAGCGCGGGCGTGCCGGACGGGGCGCTTCGCTGGCCCGTGCACCCCGAGCCCACCCCCGGCGAGGCGCTCACCTCCTGGCTCGGCCGTCTTGCCGGGCTGTACCGCCTGTCGGTCGAACAGCTGCTGACCTATAACCTCGGTCCGGCGTCAGCGCAGTTCGACGTCGTACGCCCACGCGACGCAGCCCTGGACTACCAGGTGCCCGCTTTTGACGTCGTACGCCCACGCTACGCAGACCTGGACTACCAGGCGCCCGCTGCCGTCTTACGCGCGCTCACCGCGCGGACCGGCATCGCGGTAGGCCGGCTGCGCCGGATGACGATCTCCGGTTGTGTGCCGTGGCTGGCCGACACCCTGGATCCCGCCGACGGGCAGAAGGCATTCTCTGCCTATGTCCGGCAGGACTCGGTACTGCTGCCGCCGGGCCGGGCCGGATATCACGTCCTCAACCACTGGGTACCCTGGCTGCCAGCGCGCAGCCGCCCATGGCGGACGGCACGACGGGTCTGCCCCACCTGCCCACCCGACCGCGGCATCCTCCTGCTCGCCGCGCTCCCCCTCATGATCAGCTGCGCGGAACACGGATGCCGCCTGGAACGAGTCCACGAGGTTCGCCGGGCTCACCGCTACGGCGAGCCGATGACCCCCCGCCCGGTCCCCGACGCCGTCGCCGCGCTGGACAGGCTCACCTTCGAAGGCATCGCCACCGGCGAGTGTCACACTACCCTCGCGCACGGTGCACGTCGGGGAATGGCTACGCCTGCTGCGGACGCTGCTGGACGAGGCCAGCATGGTCGACTCCCGGGCCGGCCCCGACTCGGCCGCCATGCTGCACCAGATCTGGGACACCGCGGACTTGCCGGTCCGGGCTGGTCTGATCCTCTGGCGGCCGTACGAGCGGCTGAGCCCGGCACGTCAGGAAGCGATGCTGCACGCGGCGGCCACCGCAGTGCAACTGGCCGCGGACGGGAGGATCATTCCCTGCGGCACGCTCGGCGCGGCGCTGGGACCAGCTCCGCACCGGCACATGGATGGCTCGCGTGACATTCGCTCGGGAACGCTCGCAGGTGGTGAAGTGGCCAGAGGATAATGAGGCAATGCCTCCCGGTAATCCCTTCCTGAAGGGTTTCAGCCAGACGCCGAACGGGACGATCTTCGATTCGGCGCGGGTGGAGCAACTGCGCAAGGGGCCGTTAGCCGACCTTGCTGACGTGGACGCCGCATCAGCGCTGGCCCGGCTGAGTTGGGATGAGCTGCTGGACTACGGCACCGAGCAGAAGAACCTCCGCCTAGACAACGCCGAGATCGCCGTCGCGTTGAGGGCTCTGCGTGCTGTCCTGGGGCGTCTTCGTATCGTGTTCGACCCGCCGTTTCGAGACCAGTCCGGATTCCGTCAGTACTGGAAGAGCCGGGGGATGTCTGATGCGGGCGGCTGGGCGAAGCGGCGGGACTACCTCACCAGCCTGTTCGAGCCGGTGCTCGCACAGCTGGAAACCATCGAGGACCTACAGACCGAGCACCACAACAACCGCGATGACGCTGCCGAGCAGATCACGGAGGTCACCCGCCGTAGGCTCCTCGGCGGTCTCGACGCAGTCCGCATGAAGATCATGAATGAGCTGACAGAGACGGGCGCCCCGGTCGAGCGCCCGGATCTGTTCTGGTGGGGCACACTCGACGAGGTCGCCTTTCTCGACCGCTTGTACAACCTGGACCAGATGCCGAGCAGCGACCCCCGGTACGCCACCGCGCGCTTGGACCTCATCCAGCACTGCATCAACAACGACGACTACCCCGCCGACTGGATCTACCGGGACGAGCGGTTCGGCATCGGCTCGCAGGATGGGCGGCTCCTGCGGTTCCTGGCCGAGACCCTTCACCCCGTAGTACGTCCTGAGCAGGTCGAGGTTCGGCATCTGCGCGCCTTCTACAACTCCGTCCTTGCCCATGACGGGTACGAGCTCGTTGCAGTCGGACAGATCAGCGGGGCGCCGATCTTCAGCGGTCGCAGGATCGGTGGTGGTGTCTCTGGGACGATGAAGAACATCATCTTCGCCGCGGACGGGCCCAAGCCCAAGATTGTGCTCGGGGACGCGGTGAACAACGACATCAAGATCGTACGTAATGCCGAGAACTGCCTGGTCTACGACAGGCCTCTGAACCCCGAGGGGCTCACCTGGGCTGACCTGTTGTCCTGGTGGCGCGACCGCCAGTCTCTCCCCACCGAGATGTCCGATCTTGATGCCGGACGAGATCTGTGCAATCGGCTGTGGAGGTCGCTGTCGAGCAAACCGGAGCAGGTCCTCTTCCGCGCCTACGCCCAGGCTTATCTCCTGCGCGAGGACACCGTTCGCTGCCCCGCCCTCATCCCGCAGGTGTACTTGCACTACGACCCGCAGACCCGAAGACAACGAGGCGGCAAGGACAGCGTGCTGGGACGCGAGCGCATGGACTTCTTGCTGCTCCTGCCGCACAGTACCCGTGTCGTCTTGGAAGTTGATGGCCAGCAGCACTACGCCGACGGCATGGACGAAGGCGCGGCCGCCTCACCCCACCGGTACTCCAAGATGGCCGCTGAAGACCGGGCGCTGCGGCTCAAGGGGTATGAGGTGTACCGGTTCGGCGGCTACGAGCTGACCAGGAACGAGACCTCGGTCACTGCGATGCTCCAGGACTTCTTCGAAGCCCTGCTCGCCAAGCATCCTTTCACGGTGTCCTGATCCGGCCGGCCGGACTCGCCAGAACCAGGTCCGGCTGGAGGCGCGGCACGAGGGACCGCCAGCTCTTGCGGGGAGTGCTTCAGACGCCGGGCTTGTCGGTGAAGAGATCGGCCAGCCCAGCGCGAAGAACTGGGTGCAAGGTGCGCACGACCGAGTCCCCAACCGTCCATGCGACTGTTTCCGGCTCTGCCTCGCGGAGTCCCTCCAGGGCGGCGAGGGCCTCATCGGTATCGCGGATGCGCTGGAGCATCGCGACGGCCACATCCCTGACGTGCCACCGGTTGTGATGCATCCCGAGTTCGGAGAGCCCGCAGATGGCCTCCTTCAGGATCGTCAGGTCCTGGGTTACCCGCGCCGCACGCTCAGCGAAGTTCGCCAGGCGGTCGCATGTGGTGAAGCCGAAGTTGCCGCCGAGCCGCCGGACGAACGCCTGGAAGACCTGGGTGAAGGTCGTCGGGTTGCCCTCCCACCACCGCTCCACCGACTCGTCGGGCAACGCGCAGAACGCCCAGGCGAACTCGCCCATGTCGTCGTAGTCGTTCAAGTCGATCTCGTTCGCCCACTGCTCCAGTTCGTCGAAGGCCGTGGGGTCGGCGATATAGCCGGCCTCCAGCCGAGGGAACAGGCGTTGAGCCCTGTCCTCTGCTGTTTCCCAGAAGCCGGTGGGAACCGGCCTGAAGACGGCTTCGATCGCGTCGAGCAGTTGTGTCGCGCTCGCGTAGCGACGCTCCCGGTCTGGCGCGATCGCACGTTGGATCACCCCGCGCAGCGGGCCCGCCGGGATGTCGTCGTCGACGGGCAGTCCCTTGATGATGAGCGCCTGCATGATCTTGCCAGCGGAGTAGACGTCCGCGCGCGCGTCGATGTGCTTGGAGTCCCTCATCTGCTCGGGGGCCATGTAGTAGTGGCTGCCCATGACGTCGTAGGTCTCGGTGAGCACGCTGCTCTCGGCCACGACGCGGGCCAGCCCGAAGTCGGCGATCGCCCACTCTCCGCCGCGAGACCGCAGCACATTCTCGGGCTTCAGGTCGCGGTGGAAGATCCCCTTGCTGTGGATGTGGGCCAAGCCCCTGCAGACCGCGCGCATCACCTCGGTGATCTCCTCCGGCTCCGTGATGTTGCCGACCTCGTCGGCGAGGCTTCCCAACGCAAGGGGCATGGCATACCACATGCCCACATCGGGGTCATTGCCGCTCGCGATGACCGGCATCAGGTTCACGTGGTTGAGCTCGGACATCAGCCGGAGCTCGCGCTCGAAGCGAGCGACGATGTCTGGATCGGCCTCCCGCAGAATCTTGACCGCCGTACGAGCCCGGTCACCGGCCGCCGCGAGGTCTCGGGCCCAGTAGACACTGGCGAACCCGCCGTCGCCGAGCTTGTTGCCCAGCTCGAACCTCCGGCCAACCGACCGCGGGCCTACTGCCGCCTCAGGACGCCCCGCGCCGCGGCGCAAACCGCTGCCACGCCACCGCCGGATCATGTCCAGGTCCCAAATGGCACCCGCACTCAGCTCGGCCATCGGCGCAGGAAACCCGGACCGCTGGCGGAGCTTGGCCACCTGCTGCCGAGTCACCCCGAGTTCATCGGCGACCTCTGTCACCCCGCCGAGGCGGAGGGGAGAATTATTAGTTGTCACGACGTCAACCATAGCGGAATAGTTGACGTCATAGCGCCTTTTTCCCGCAACGCGGATAGGTCGCGGGTTGCCCAACTCATGTACGTGATAATTGACTATTATCACGTACATGAGCGCTGAACGATCACGGCCGAGCTGGCGATCCGCTCCAACCGCCGATGCGCGACTCGGGCACGTTATCCGGTACATCGCTCCGGCGCAGGCGCGCGGCCGATGACCGCAGCCGCCGCGAAGGTCACCGCGATCCGCGGCGCCGGCGCCACGCTCGCCGACGCGGCCGACGAATTCCTGGCCACCCACCGCGTCGCCAACCCCAACACCCACCGCGCCTACGCCTCCGCGGTCGACCGCACCATCGCCGCGCTCGGTGGCCGCGACCGCCTCCTGGCCGACGTGGCCGACGCCGAGATCGGCGACGCGCTCACCCTCTTGTGGGGCGGGTGCGCGCCGGCGACGTGGAACCGCAACCGGGCCGCGGTCTCCTCCTGGCTCACCTGGTGCCAGGCGAAGAAGAACTGGGTCGCCCCGTCCGTCCCGGCCGCCGCCGAACGCCGCCGGGAGAACGTCGACCACACCAAGGCCGTCTCCAAGACCACGATCGAGCGGCTGCTGTCGCGGCGTGACCTCCCCCTCCGGGAGAAGACGCTCTACCGGATGCTGTACGAGACCGCCGCCCGCGCCGCCGAGATCCTCTCCCTCAACGTCGAGGACCTGGACCTGGAGAACCGGCGCGCACCGCTGCGCTCCAAGGGCGGCGACGTCGAATGGGTGTACTGGGACGCCGGCACCGCCCGCCTCCTGCCCCGCCTGCTCCGGCTCCCCGACGGTCACGCCGGCGCTCACCCCGACGGGCCCGTCCGCACCCGCGGGCCGCTGTTCCTCGCCGAGCGCAAGCCCGTCCCCGCCCGCCGGCCCGGCCCTGAGCACATCTGCCCGCTCACCGGACGGCCCCGCCTCGGCTACAACCGGGTTCGCGTCCTGATGGAGCGCTACCTCGGCCTTGATCCGCACCAGCTTCGTCATTCGGCCGCCACGCACCTCGGCGAGCAGAAGGTGCCGCTGCAGCTCATCATGGCCAAGACCCGGCACAAGAACCCGCGCACCGCCATGCGCTACACCCGGCCCGGCGCAGAGGCCGTCGCCGAGATCACCGGTATCCTCGCCCCGCCCCGCCGTACCCACTGACTCCTAGACCTGACGACCGGGAGGCCGCCGTGGACGGGAAATGGCTCGTCGACTACTTCAAGACCCCGGCCCGTTACCCCCACCATGTCGTTCGCGGGGACACCTCGCTCGACCCGGTGCACATCAGCGACCTCGACCAGGTTCGCGAGCAGGTGAGCGACCTCGTCGACCGGCTGCGCATCCAAGGGTTCGCCCTGCGCACGGAGAACTGGTCAGGCCTGGTCGTGGTGTACGGCATGGACCAGCCGGAGCCCCACCGACACCTGCGCGAGGCCCTGGAGAAAGACGGGTTCACCGTTACGGTTCGCCGCAACCAGTACGGCACCTCGCTGGAGGTTCACCCCCGGGAAGCCGACCTGATCATGACCAGATTCGATCTGATCATCGACACGATCGCTGAGATGCTCCTGGAGGCGACGGACATCGGCCAGCTTCAGACCCGAGTCGAGCAGCGTCTCGGCCACTCGGTGCCGACCGGACTGCTCCACACCGCGATCACGATCTTCAACAACTCCCTGACGGCCCACCGGCAGGGCCAGCCGTTCGGATCGAAGGTCCCCGAGGGCATGAGACACCTGGTGGCCACGGCCTCGCAGACCGGCGTGATCCCGCCGCTGTGCACCAGCCAGTGAAGACGCTTCGGGAACCAACGCAAGACGATTCCCCTGCGTCGGCGACCGTTCCTGCGCTGCAGGCAGGCGCCCCAGCACGACGCATCGGCCTACCTGCCGGGGTGCACGGTGCCCGGCTGGAAGCGGCGGAAGAAGAAGCGTTCATCGGCGCCGGGCAGGATGCGGGAATGGACGCCGAAGACCATCCACATATCCAGCGGCGCCCCGGGCTCCATCACGTCGAAGCCCTGCCGCCGGTAGAAGGCGCTCAACCCAGGCGTCGGCGGCATCGCGCCGTACAGCAGCAGGTAGCCGCAGTGGACGTAGATCTGTCTGCAGCGCTTGAGTAGCGCCGCGCCGATTCCGCGGCGACGTTCGGCCTCGGCCACGGCCACCGCCTTGATCTTCGCCAGACCAATCGCGCCGAGCATCACCACCCGCCGCTGCGCTTCGCGCCGATCGACGTCAGCAGGAAGGACCTGCAGGTGATCGTCAGCCACGTTGATGGGCGGGTAGGCGATCAGCGTGCCGACGATCCCGCGATCGCGATGCTCGGCCACCAGCACGAGCGCGGCATGCAGGTAGGCCTGCAGCGGATCGTCAAAACTGCGGGCGAACTGTTCGGCCAGATGCCGGTGGAAAGCGTCAGGCCCGCCGCGCAACCCGCTGCGCAGGGCAGCCCCCGCGAACTCGGCCGTGACCGCTTCCCGTAGCACGTCCTCCAGCCCAACGCCGGCCAACGGCACCAGGTCGGCAATAGCCGACAGGTCACCCGCCCGAGCTTGCCGGACCCGGACACCAGCGGCATCAGCCCAGCCGTTGATCAGACCGTGCTCGCTCAATCCCTCGGACTTCTTGCGTGCCCTCAGCCGGCTGCCCTTGCTCACGGTGCCGCCCTTCAGACGCCAGGGGGTGCTGGGCTTCCTCGTTCATCGTCGCACTGCCGGGGCAGCCCCGTCAGCCACGGCGTGCAGACCACTTCGCGCATTCGTGCAGACGACTTCGAAAACTGACAACCAGGGCAAGGGAGCTGCAGGCCCCAGGGCGCGACGTGCGCCTGGGTCGATGACCAGGGCTCCAACCTTCATGCAACGTCCCTCCCACCGGGAACCCCAGGTCCCATCGCCGGCCAGGAAACGCCGGCAGCGGGCCGCTCGTGCACGAGCCAGCCGGGGAGGGTCTTCAACGTTTCGGCCCTCACTGCGGAGGGGTACCCCCGGCGAGGGCCCTCTCGCAGCGCCCGCTCCCGCGCCGCCTGCGCCATCCGGGCCGCCCGCTCGGCGATCGCCCGAGCCCGCGCGACGATGGCGGCGGCCTCCCGGGCCCGCCACCGCCAGCGCTCCACCCGCCACTGATCCATCGCCACATTCCGGCGGCCAGAACAACGATCAGCAGGGCGAGGCGTCCCCCACGGCTGCGGGGACGCCCATACCCGCCACGGTAGCCCCCTGCCGCAGTGCCGGCACCGCGACGGAACCTGCTGTCGCCCGTCGGCGCCATCTCACGAAGTGACGACCTGATGTCTGCGAGGATGCGGTACGGGAGATTTCCCGTTGTAAGGCTCGTCCTGGGCTGGTCCATCAGCAGATGCCTCCGTCGCTGCGACAAGGGAAGTTTCATGCCGTTGCTATCCATGCATCACCAGCACCACGTCGGCGCGACCGTGTTCATCCTGGCCGGGGAGATCGACCTGGCCTGCGCTCCCGGCCTGCACCACTTCATCACTGAGGCTCGCCGCCGGCCCGAAGATCACCTGATCTTCGACATGGCCGGGGTCACCTTCATGGACAGCATGGGCCTGCGCGTGCTGCTGGACGCCTTCGTCCTCGCCGAGCGGCACGGCGCCGCCGTCCATCTGACCGCCCTGCACGGCTCTCCCGCCCGCCTGCTCGCGATCACGGGGCTGGACCAGCACTTCCAGCTGCACTCCAGCACCGGCATCGCGCTGGCCACCGTGGCCGGCGCGGCCGCGGCCGCGCCGCACCTGCGCGCCCCCGAAGGCGGGGCCGCCGAGACGGCGCCTGACCGCCTGCCGGACCAGGGCCCCGGCCCGGCCGAATCCGGCTGACACCACACGCGCAGGGCCGGCCCGTTGATGACCTGATGCCGGGGGCCTGATGCGGGGGCGTGATGCCGGGGGCCGGGCGCCCCGGTGGCTCCCGTTTCAGGCGGGGCCGCTCGTGTCCCGGTCGACGAAGATGTCGATCAGCAGGCGGACGGGCAGGCCGGCCTCGGTCGGGTAGCGGAAGTGCTCTTCCAGGTTGAGGCTGTAGTGGGTGCGGCGTCCGACGCGCTCGCGGGTCAGGTAGCCGGCCTGGTGCAGGTCGGTGAGGATCTTCTGCACGCCCCGTTCGGTGATGCCGATGTGGCGGGCCAGGTCGCGCACCCGTAATCCGGGGTCTCGGGCGATCTCGACCAGGACGCGGGCGTGGTGGGTGAGGAAAGTCCAGGTGGGGGGACGGTCTGCCGGTGTACTCACGGTTCGCGTTCGCCTTCTCCGGCCAGAGCCCCAGGCGCTCCGAGCGCTCCAGGGATGCGGAACGGATACATCTCGCTACCTAAAGATCCTAGGGCGAACTGGCTTTCCTGCACCAGCCTTCACCCTTACGCTCGCGGTGACGGCACCGTCGCCGTCGTACCAGCCGGGCCTACCTTTGAGACGGTCATGATCGCCATCACCCGCCTTCACACGGCCTGCACCCCGCCGACTCCGCCATGACGCCCTTACGCCTGGGCTGCCGCCCGCTGCCTGCGGACCCGGCGACCGGTCCTGCGGCCGCTCCGGAGTCCGGTGTGGTGATCAGCGTGGCCGGGGAGCTGGACGCCACCAACGCCGACGACCTGGAGGCGTACATCGGCCGGATGCGGCAGCCGGGCCGGCCCCTGGTGCTCGATCTGGGCGGGCTGACGTTCATGGACAGCACCGGCCTGCACGTCCTGTTGCGCGTGCACCGGCAGGTACGCCAGGACGGCGGCTCCCTGCATCTGGCCGCGGTGCGGGATCTGCCCGCCCGGCTGCTGCAGATCACCGAGGTCTGGGACGCGCTCGACATCCACCCCAGCATCGACGCCGCGATCACCGCCCTGTCCGGACGGTCCGAGACTCCCGCGCCGGCGCCGCGCCCGGGCAGGCCGCCATGCGGCTGACCTGCCAGCACCTGCCCGCCGCCTGCGTGATCACCATCGACGGCGAGGTGGACATCAACACCTCTCCCGAGCTGGAGAACTACATCCTGCTGGTCCGCCGCAGCCTGGACGACCACCTGGTCATCGACACCGGCCGGATGCCCTTCCTGGACAGCTCCGGCCTGGCCGTCCTGCTGGCCGCCGCCGTCCTGGCCCAAGCCCACGGCGCCGCCGTGCACCTGACCGGGCTGCAGCCACGGGTGGCTCGCATCCTGGAGATCACCGGCGCCCTGGCCGCCGTACGTACCTACGACCACCTCGAACAGGCCCTGGCCGCGATCGAACGCATGACCGAGCCCGGCTTCACCGAGCCCGGCTTCACCGAGCCCGGCCACGGCCCGGCGTAGAAGACCTCGCGAAGAGCAGATCCTGGGCCACCTTCCCGGGGACACCTTCCCGGGGACGTCTTCAAGCGGCCCCCGGACGCCGGCGTCCTGCCCCCGGGGGGTGTGGCACTCCGGCTGGTCTCGTTGGATGATGGGCCCCTCGGACGGCGACGGTGATGCTGATGAGCGACGATCACGAACAGAAGCCGCAAGATCCGGACTGGCGCGACCAGGCGGCCCAGCGCCGTGACCGGCAAGCCGCCGGCCGGGATCGTCACGCGGCGGCCCGGGATGCGGCCGGGCAGCGACGCGACCAGGCGGCCGGGGAACGGGACCAGGCGGCCGACGACCGCCGGCACACCACCGGCCAGACACGCCCGCACCGGGATGACGCCGATCGGCGCGTGCATGACCTGCTGTGGGCGGCCGAAGTCCGCGACCGGGAGGCTGAGCAGCGTGATCGGGCCGCCGCTGACCGGCACAACCGTCTGACCGGACAGGACGGCCACATCGCTGCCGACGTCGCGGCCGGGGAACTGGCCCTGCTGGCCGGCGAGCGGAAGCTGGCCGCGGCGGCGCGCGCGCAGACCCGCCAGGACCGCGCCGAGCTGCGTGATCTGCTGCTGGAGATGCGCGGCGAGCGGCTGACCGCCGAAGAAGACGTCGAGCGGGATCAGGACCAGGCCGCCGGGGACCGGCAGGCCAGCGCCGCCGATCGGCAGGCGTCCGCAGGCGACCGGCGGGCCAGCGATCGCGATCGGCGCCTGGCGGCCCTGGACCGGCTGGAGGCAGCCACCGATCGGCAGGTGGCCTCCGGCTGGAGAACCCGCCACCGCATCCAGTTCGACTAGACCCAGCGACCCGCCTCCACAGCCCCCGAGCGACCTCGGGGGAGGATCGGGCCGGTTTCCGGCACCAGAGAGACGATCGTGACGATGACCTGGCATGGGTCCGCCGGTGATGGGAAGATTAGCGGGGTTTCGCGCCCGGCGAGGGTAGAGGTGAGCGGGGCATGGACGAGCATGCCGTGCTGCACTGCCTGATCACCGACGACCTGGGCCGGGTCAGGGATCAGGTGCGCGCCTTCGCCTCGGCGGCCGGTTTCGGCGGGACCCGGCTGGATGACGTGGTGCTCGTGGTGGGGGAAGCCACGGCGAACGTGCTCGAGCACGGCAGCGGCTCCGGCAGCCTTCTGGCCCGCATCGACCCTGACGGCGGCCTGCACATCGAGGTGCTCGATCCGGCCGGCACGCTGACCGTCGAGCGGTTGCGGCACCATCTGACGACCCGCCCCCGATCGCCGGGCCGCGCGGATTCGGGCTCTGGGTGATCTCCCGGTTATGCGAGGAGGTCAGCCTGGATCATCCCGGCGGCGGGTGCCGCCTGCGGCTGCGCCTGGGCTGCACCATCTGATCGTCTCCCCACCCGGGCGCAAGCGGAAGACGGGCTTACCAGACCGGCAGGCGCGCTCACCGGGAGGGGAAACAGGCAGGCCCGTCAGCCGCGAGCCGGCCAGGTGCCGGCCTGCGCGAGACTGGCATAGGGCGGGAACCGGTCGACCAGCTGCGTGACGGTCAGCAGCCGGGCAAGGGGACCGTGCACGCCGATCAGCCGGACAGCGCCGCCCCGTTCTTCGGCCCGGCGCTGCCCGCTGATCAGCATCCCCATGCCGTGGCAGTCGCAGAAGACCAGCTCACGGGTGTTGATCACGATCCGGGGAGTGGGCTCGTCCAGGAGCCGACTGAAGACGCGAAGCAGGCCGGGCCGGGTCTGACGGTCCAGTTCCCCGCCCAGCGCAACCAGGGAGAAGCCGGACCTCTGCTCAACAGTGATCGTCAACTGAGTCATGGTGAACGCTCGATGTGGTCAAGCCGGACGCCCCACCACCACGATGAGACGGCGGCGGCGCGCACGCCAGGCGGGCAGATCATCCTCGCCTCCCCTTCCTTACCCGGATCTGCCACCTCAACCGCCGCAAGGCGGCCTGCATCGCCGGGCAGGTGCCAGGCTCTGCTGGTGATGCGGGTGATGGCGGCAATCGCCTCGGTAGTGGCGAAATCGTCACTCGCTCCGAGGCCCAGGTTGGGCCACTTGCGATCCAGTACGTGAGCCTGTTCGTCGATGGACAGGGGCTTGTAGTGGTGAATGAAGCCGACCCGGGAGTAGAGCTGCGGGTAGCGGGCCAGGCGCTTTTCGATGCCCGGCATGCCGATGAGGATCACGCCGATGCCAGTGCGGTCATGATGATCGCGCAGTTGTTCGAGCCCGGCCGTTTGAGCCGGTCGGCTTCATCCACGATCAGCAGCTCGGCGCCGGCGGAGCTGGTTCCTGATGGAGGGTTGTCGCCGTTGCCCCGGCCGGTCTGCAGCATGAGGTCGACGGTGCGGCCGAGCTGGTCGCACAGCAGGGAGATCTCCTTGTCGAGTTTGTCCGGGGTGCTGTGGACCTTGGGGGTGTACATGACGGCGCGCACGGCCAGGACATCGTCGGCTTCGGGCGCGACGGCCGATTGCTGCCCGTTGAGGTGTGGGGCGAGTTGGTTCCAGCGGGTGTAGGCGCGGGCGGATTCGGTTTTGCCGACGCTGGGGCCGCCGTAGCACAGGCCGATGTAGCGCTTGCGGCGGACGGCTTCGGCGAACTCGCCGAATCTGCGGTGCTCCTTGGTCACCATGAGCGGCGCGAGTGCCGGCTCGGATTGGTTCGCCGGAGCGGAGCCGGGCGCGGGACGGTCGGTGGTGTAGGAGCGCGCCGCGGGTTCGGCAGCGGTGGGCGGGGCCGGGGCTGGGTGGGGTTCGGACGGGTTGTCGCCTGGGGCAGAGGACTCATCCACGCCGGGGGTCTTTCCGGCCGGGGTGCCGGTCACTCATTCCAGTAGCGTTTGAGTCGCGGACCGTCACCAGTAGCGTTTGAGTCGCGGACCGTCACCAGGGGTAGGAGTTTCGTCTGTGTCATGGGTGGTGGCAGGGGCGCCCTGGTTCGAGGTGCTCCACCGGCGTAGCCCGGTACTGGCCAGATAGGCGGCGGGCAGCGGTTCGTCGTGCAGGGCCAGCAGGGTGTCGACCACGATGGCGCGGGTGGCGAGTCGGCCGCGCAGCTGTTTGCGGCGGGCGTTGCGCGCGGCGGTGATCTCTTTGAGGCTGACGGTCTCGCCGGACAGGTGCGGGCAGATCGCCCGGCACAGGAAGGTGTCGCCGGTGCCGTCGGGGTGGCGCAGGTAGACGCGGATCTCGGTGATGTCGCGGGGGTCGTAGCGGATGGTGACCTGTTCGCCGACGTAGTCGGCCAGGACCGGGTCGATGTAGCGCAGGGCCAGGAACTGGATGCCGTCGGTGTGGACCTCGCGCGGTTTGGCGACGGTGCACAGCAGCAGGTCCAGCTGCTCCAGCGAGTCGGGCATGCGGGGGATGAACGCGCCGGCCTCCCACCGGGCCTGCGGGGGAACCTTGGTTTCGGAGTGTGGGCGCAGGTTGTAGACCTCGCGGATGAACCGGCCGATCGCGGTGTCGAGCTCGGCGAGAGTGAGCGTGGCTTGGGCGGCGCGGTCCTTGCTGCCCTTGGGGGCGTAGCCGGGCAGGTGGGCCAGGCACATCTCGTTCATGGTCTCCATGAACCGTTCGATCTTGCCGTGGCCGTGCGGCTGGCCCTTCTTGCTGAACATCGGGCGTACGCGCAGGTCGGCCATCACCTGTTCCAGGTGCGATGAGGTGAAGTCGCTGCCGTGGTCGAGGTGGAACACCTCGGGGATGCCGCACACGTGCCAGGCCGGCTCGCTCTTGCGCCAGATCGCCTGCCGGAAGGCCAGCGCCGTGGACAGCGCCGAGGGCGCTTCCAGGTTGACCGCGTACCCGGCGATTGCGCGGGAGTGGTCGTCCTCGATGGCGGTCAGCCACGGCCGGGCTGGCCGGCCCTTGGGGTCGATGACCCACAGGTCCAGCTCGGTGTGGTCGGCCTGCCAGATCTGGTTCGGCTTGGACGCCTCCCTGCGATGCACCAGCTCATACACCTCCCGGTAGCGTTTGGTGCCGTCCAGAGCGAGTGTGCGGAGCGCCGGGTCGAGGTTGCGGACGATCTCGTGCACGGTGGAGTAGCCGGGGACCGGCCACCCTCGTGTGGTGGCGACGCTGGCGGCCTGCCGGTGGATCACCGCGATACTTCGGCGGGGCGGCCGCAGCGCCAGACCTTCGATCAGCAGCCGCAACGGCTCGGGCATCCGCGCCCGGCCGCGGTCGGCGCGCGGCCGGCGCACCAGCGCGGCCAGACCGCCGGACTGGTAGGCCGCGCGCCATCGGCGTAGTGTCCGCTCGGCGACCCCGCAGGAGGTGGCGAGCTGGGAAAGGGGGACGTCGTCGTCGAGGTGGGGCCGTAGTAGCCGCCAGCGCTCGATCGCCGCTTGGCGTTGAGCGTCGCTGAAGCCCGTCAGGGGGACAGGGTCGCCATCTGGTGAGGCTGTTTCCATCAACCGTCCCTTTCTGACCGCCATGACATCACCGCGCTGGCCCTGTTCGCCGGCCCCACATCGAGTGTTCCCGCTCCGCCGGCGAAAGTCGCTGACGGTAACGGAGTTATGCCCGGCCGTCGCGGGGGGCCGGGCGTCGCCGGTGTCAGAGGTCCTCGACGTAGTCGGCGGCGTTGTCGTCGGGTGGGCCGGTGTACAGGCGCAGGTAGCGTTTGCTGGCGGGGCCGAGGCGGCGTTTGAGTTCGGCGCGGTCGTGGCCGGTGGCGCGCGCGAGGGTGAAAGCGAAGGTGTGGCGGGCGTCGTGGGGGCGCAGGTGGCCGAGTTTGTGGTCAGGGTCGGTGGTCTGGGCGTCGTGCAGGCGGGCGAGTTCGCCGACGATGGTGTTGATGGCGCGGGCTGAGAGCCGTCCGTCGGGGCGGCGGCTGCCGATCGTGGAGGCGGCCAGGAAGATCGCGGCGGGCTGGGTGCTGGCGGTGGCGTCGCCGGGCCGTTCGGTCTGCAGGTAGTCGGCCAGGGCGTGGCGGGTGTCGCGGCCGAGGAAGACGATCCGGCCGGGCCGGGCTGTGCGGCCGGCGCCTCCGGCGCGGCGGGTGCGGGCCTGGTGGTGCACGCCGCACAGGCGGGCCCGTCCGGCCTGGCGGAGCCGGTCGGGGTTGGCCGGCTGGAGTTGGTCCAGGTTCAGGCCGACCAGCTCGGCGCGGCGCAGCCCGGTGCTGAACAGCAGGTAGATGATGGCGCAGAGGCCGCTGACTTCCCAGCGGCCCGCATACCGCTCGTGCCCGTCTCGGCTACAACCGCGCCCATGTCCTGCTCGACAAAGTACGCCGGCCCATCCGCGGGGGTTTCACCGCGGAAGCTCATCCGTCCACTCGGTGGTCACCGAGATATACGAGCGGCTCAACACCGCACCCCCTTCGGCGGTCAGCAAGATGTTGGCACGCGCCACCCGGGCGGCCTCGGGATCGACGACCATCCTGATCTCCAGGCTCTCGGAGAGCGGGATCAGCAATTCCTGCCCGCCCTCGACCGGCCCCGCGTTCTTGACCCCCGGCGTCGCGGCGAGGGCCTCGAATGCTGCCGAACGGACCTGCGCGGGCGTCGGCAGGTCCGTGATCAGTGTGATCAGCGGGGTGACGAGCTTGCCTTGCCGGTCGGCAGGCATCATGGCGTTGTCATTCCGGGGACGCCCGGCGATGCGCGCCTTCAGCTCCTCCGGATCCGACGGAAGCCCTTCGAGCTCCTCGAAACCGATCTCGGCGCCCATGAGCCGGAACGGGGCCGGGTCCTCGACGACGGCGCCGGGAGCGGCGTCCCTGGACCAGCGGTGGCCGTCGCGGGTGGTCCAGCTCTCCTGCACCTGGGGTCCGTCCGGGCCCTGGAATGTACGTGTGATGTGCCAATAGGTCCCCGTGCCCTGGGGGATGTGCTCGGCGCTGGTTGCCGCCATGAGCAGGACGTCCCTGCCCGAGACCGGTACGGCGGCGGGCGGGGACAGGCTGGTGACGATCACGGCGACGGCCACTGCGGCGGCGACCGCCATGCCCAGCACCGGCAGGAGCCGGCCGCGGCGCCCGACGGCACCTGCCCACCACGGCAGGCGCCGGACACCGTGGGAACGGGCAGGAGGCGTTTGGGGAGCGGCTGAGGCGGGGTCCTCAGCTGTGATCAAGGTGAATAGCGTTTGTGCCTCCGAGTCGGAAGGGTGGCCTCCCGGCTGTCCGGGCGCGACCCGGGCCAGCGCCCTCGTCATGGCGTCGATCTCGTCGGTGTTCTTCACAGCGACCTCTCCACCGGCGCAAGCCGGCTTTCCGGGGTTGAACGGATGCCCGCATCGCTCAGCGCGCGGGAAAAGCGCCGGCGAGCGCGGTGGAGCCTGACGCGTACGACATTGCGCGACAGGCCCAGCGCCGTGGCGATGTCCTTGTGGTCGAGGCCCTCCCAGGCGACCAGCGCCAGCAATTCCCGGTCGTCGTCGGGCAGGGCCCGAAATATCTGGGTGATCGCCTCCCGTTCGAGGCCGCCGTCGGGAGCATCGGCGTAACGGTCGACCATCTTCACATCGAGCTCGGCACTGCGGGCCTTTCGGCGACTCTCGCTACGGTGGTGGTTGGCCAGTACGTTGCGTGCCACGCCGTAGAGCCATAGCGTGGCCTCGTCCCCTGCCGGCAGCTCGTCCACCCGCCGCCAGGCGATCGTGAAGGTCTCCGCCACCACGTCCGCAGCATCCTGCGGCGAGTCGCAGCGGCGCACGGCATACGCTGTGATCTGGCCATATGTCTCCCGGTAGACGGCCTCGAATCTGGCCAGCCGTTCGTCAGGCACGGGCGCTTCCCATGAGCGATTCCTTTGTCAGCACGAAATACAGACATGCTTCCTATGTGTGGAGCGAGCCCATCATTACGCGCCAACTTCAAGAAGTTTCAGCGTGTTGGTAGCGCAGAGGCGGTGTACCTCGGGTTCTCGGAAACGCGCGATTCCCAGAGCGGCTCGGCCAGGACCGGCCGCTGGCCTCCATCGCCGACGATGAAGTCGGTGATGCCCTCGAACTGCTGTGAGGCGATGTCTCCATCCGCGAAGGCGAGCTGTCGTCGATCACGCTGCTGCGGCGGCTGCGGCACGACTCCAAACGCAACAAGATCTACCGTGCTTTCCGCGAGCTGGGCCGCGTGATCCACACCATGGTGCTGATAGGTGCATCTCCGACGCCACGCTGCGGGAGAACATCACCCGGGCCACCAACATGGTCGAGTCCTTCAACAACTTCTCCAAGTGGATCGGGTTCGGCAACAACGGCGTGATCGCCGAAAACGAGCCCAAGGAGCAGGAGAAAGCGATCAAGTTCAACACCCTGGTCGCCGACCTGATCATGTACCAGACCACCCTGGACATGTCGCTGGTGCTCAACCGGCTGCGCAGCGAGGGCGAGACGGTGCATCGCGCCGACGTGGCCATCATGTCGCCCTACCAGGAGAACAACGTGCGCCGCTTCGGCGACTACATCTACGACCTGAACGCGCCGCTGGACGGCATGGAGGTCCACCTCGACCTCGGCGAGGAGGCGGACGCAGCCTGAGCCGGGCTCTGCCGCCGCAGGTGAGCCAGCGTTGCCAACGTTTGGCGCGAGGGGGATACCGGCGAAAAACAGCGATCAGGGTCGGCGTGGCGCGCTGCTAGGCCTGCTCGATCTCATGGGTACGCGAGCCAAACTGTCCGCCGGCGCGAGGCCGCCGACGATGTGGCTGACTCGCCGCCACGTGCAGACGTCGGGCTGATGCCTGGACATTGCGCCTGCTGGAACCAACGCGCCCCAGCAGGAAGATCGCTGTTTCGTGGGCGAGAGCGGCGGCGACGATGACGCCGCCGCGCCGTGGGCTGAGAGGCGCCGACGGCTACGGTGCGGGATGGGAGCGGGCGACGGCCAGGGTGAGCGCGGTGATGTGCTCGGCGAGCGCCGCGACCAGCGCGGGCGGGTTGCGGACGGTGAAGGGCCAGGGCAGGCCGGTAAGGATGCGCGCCATGGCGGGCAGGTTCTCCGCGCCGCTGACCAGGAGCACGCCGCCGTCAGGGCAGGCGTGGAGGTCGCCGAAGGTGGCCGGCAGATGGTCGCGGGCGGTGTCCAGGTCGGTGTCGAGCCAAACCTCGGTGCGGTGGGTCCAGGCGCCGAGCGTCAGCGTGTGCAGGACGTGGCTGACGGGGTCGAAACCGTCGGGCGGGGTGAAGGTGCCGGGCAGTTCGGCGGCGCCGCTGATCCTGTCCAGGCGGTACATGCGGATGGCGGCGCGGAGATGGTCGTGTCCGACCAGGTACCAGCGGCGTGCGTGCACGACGAGCCCGTATGGGTCCACCTCACGTGCGCCGCGGGTGTGCTCGATCCGGACGGTGTGCCGCGCGTGGACGGCCGCGGCCAGCGTCAGCGCCAGGTGTGGTTCGGGGGTCAGCGGGCCTGCCGTCGCCGAGGTGGCGGCGATCAACGCGGTGACGCGCCGGCGCAGCGGCGCGGGCAGGACGCGGTTGAGTTTGACCAGCGCCCGATCGGTCGGGCCGGGCTCTCCCACCTGTTCGTGCTGCTTGCCGGTGGCCAGCGCGACCGCGACGGCGACCGCTTCGTCATCGGCGAGCATCAGGGGCGGCAGGCGTACGCCGCGGGCCAGCCGGTAGCCGCCGTAGCGTCCGCGGACGGACTCGACGGGGATGTCCATGTCGCGCAGGGCGGTGATGTAGCGGCGGACGGCGCGGGCGTCGACGTCCAGGCTCCGGGCCAGTTCGTCGGCGGGCACCAGGCCGCGCTCTTGCAGGATCTCCAGCAGTGCCAGGACGCGAGTCGCGGGACGGGACACGGTCGCAATCCTAATGAGGGCAGAAAGCGTCCACAATCCTCCCTAGCCTTGCGCCGGTAAGAGATCGATCGAAAGGAGTCGACTCGGTGTCGACCATCGTTCTTGTCGGCGGTTCGTTCCTCGGTGCATGGGCCTGGGAGCGCGTGACGCCGCTGCTGACTGCGTACGGCCACCAGGTGCATCCGTTGACGCTCACCGGTTTCGGCGACCGCGCGCATCTGGGCTCGTCGGACACGACGCTCACCACGCATGCCCGCGACATCGCGGCTGCGATCGAGTACGCCGGGTTGCGTGAGGTGGTGCTCGTGGCGCACTCTTACGGCGGAGCCCCGGCCACGATCGCCGCCACCGCGATTTCCGGACGGATCGCCCGAATGGTCTACCTCGCCGCGATGCTGCCCGAGCCGGGCAAAAGCCTGTTCGACAGCACGCCCGCGCCCGTCGTCGAAGCGATCATGCAAACTGTCCGGGACGGGCGGATCCCGGTGATGAGCGACGAGGTCATCGACGCCAACTTCGGCGAGCACGGGCTCACCCCCGAGGACCGGGCCTGGCTGCGGGCACGCGGCGTCGGCCAGCCGATCGGCACCTACCAGGATCCGGCGCCGGCCGACCTGCGCGCGGTGCAGAGGCTGCCCCGTACCTACATCGCTTGCGCGGCCGACCGGGGCGGTCCGCCGCGCATGCCGGGCCTGGAGGTGATCACGCTGGACGCCGGGCACTGGCCGATGATCACCGAACCGGAGCTGCTGGCCCGGGTGCTGGACGAGGTGGCCCGGTCATGATGCGGCCGTACCGGGTGAAGATTGCGCAGGAGAGCCTGGACGACCTGGCCGCCCGGCTGGCCGCGACCCGCTTCACCCGCCCGCTGCCCGGCCATGGGCTCGGCGTGCCCGCCGGCCGCGTCCGGCACCTGGTCGATTACTGGCGCGACGGCTACGACTGGCGCGCCTGGGAGCGGCGGATCAACGTCCATCCGCAGTTCATGACCGAAATCGACGGGCTTGACGTGCACTTCCTGCACATCCGTTCGGCCAGGCCGGACGCCCTGCCGCTCATCCTCACCCACGGCTGGCCCATGTCGGTCGTAGAGTTCCTGCCGCTGATCGACCGGCTGAGCGACGCCTTCCACCTCGTCATCCCCTCAGTGCCCGGCTTCGGGTTCTCCGGCGTACCGCGTGAGCCGGGCTGGAACCGCCGCCGCGTCGCCGCGGCGTGGGCGGAGTTGATGCGCCGGCTCGGTTACGAACGTTACGGCGCGCACGGCAACGACGTCGGCTCCCTGATTTCCATTGAGCTCGGACGCCTGGATCCGCACCGCGTCGTCGGGGTGCACGTCACCCAGATCTTCTCCCTGCCCTCCGCTGATCCGGCGGAGCGCGCCCTGCTGGGGCCGGACGACCGGGCGAAACTGGCCGCCCTGGAACGCTTCATGGCCGGCCGGAGCTCCTACCTCGCCCTCCAGTCCACCCAGCCGCAGACCCTGGCGCACGCGCTCGCCGACTCCCCGGCCGGCCAGCTGGCCTGGAACCTGCAGCTGTTCGGCGACGCGGTGAGCGACGACTACATCCTCACCAACGCCACCATCTACTGGCTGACCGACACCGCCGGCAGCTCGGCCCTGATCGGCTATCACGGCAACAGGCCGCCTGCCGGGCCGTCATCGATCCCGCTGGGCCTTGCCTGCTTCGCCGACGACTTCTTCCCCTCCATCCGCCCGCTCGCCGAACGCGACCACAGCGCCATCGTGCACTGGAACACCTACGACAAAGGCGGGCACCATGCCGCGCAAGAGGAACCCCAACTCCTCGCCGACGACCTCCGCACGTTCTTCACCCTCCGCCGATGACCTCGCCCGCAAGCGCACCGGCCGCGGCACCAGTGGTCTTCACCCGATGGGGAACACACATGGGAACACAGCGCATGCCGACCGCGTTCGTCGTCTTCTTCCGGAACATGAACCTGGGCCACCCGAACAGCCCCACCCGGGCGATGCTCGAAGACGCGCTGCGCGCCGCGGGGGCGTCGTCGGCACGGTCGTTCCAGACGAACGGGACGGTCCTGATCGAGGTCAGCGACACCTCGCCCCGCGAGGTGGTGAACCGGGCGGCGCCGCGGCTGCTGACGGTCAGCGGCTACGACGACGCCGTGTTCGTGCGTCCACTCGACCAGCTCGCGGCGACCCTCGAGCGCGACCCCTTCGCCGGCAGCGGCGACGAACATATCTATCGCGAGACCTTCACCTTCTTCGACAGCGACCAGGAGTTCGGCGCCCCGCTGCCCTGGACGAATGACCGAGGCGATGTCCGCATCATCGAGATCGGCGGTGGCGTGGCGCTGAGCGTCATCAAAAGGATCGCAACCCGGGTCGGCAGTCCCACCGCCGAGGTGGAGGCGAGGCTCAAAGCCCCCGCCACCACCCGCACCGCAGGGACGGTCAAGCGCCTGGTCAAGCGTTTCACCGAGCCGGTGACGGCCCCGGCCCACAGCTGGGACGAGCGACAATGATCGCCCAGCCACACATCACCACAGCCCTACTTCCGAGATTGACACAATCTCGGAAGTAGACTCCCAAGTGTGACTTCCGAGATTACGCAATCTGTGACTTCGAGTGCTTGATGGCGGTGCAGCTTCAGAGGTAGATGGCGCGACCGCCCTCGAACCGCCTCACTCGAGCCTTCGGGCTATGCGACCCACCTCGGGTGGCGGCGGGAGACGTGGCATCGCCGTGAACATGCCCTCGTCTCCGGAGGTGCTGAAGAGACCCCGTTCGGTGCCGTAACGGATCGCCCCGTGAATCTCCTCTTCCGTCGCCAGGAGCTGGTGGGAGAGCTCCTCCAGCGTTGCCGAGACGGTGCAACCCGGGCTCCACACCGCCACGGCGGCCAGGTCGGCGGCGAACGAGGTGTAACGGTGGAACGCGTCCTGGCGCCGGATCATGGTCACTTGCTCGTCCGGCAGGCGCAGCACCTCCTCCACAGGCGGTGGGCTCGCGGGGGGACGATAGCGGGTCACCTCGGCGGAGGTTTCGGCGATCACCAGGCCGGCCGCCACCAAGAGCCGCAGCAACTCCTGCCGCGTGGCCGGTGCGGGCACACCCAGTTGCACGGCGTAGTCCGACAGATCCTCAGCAAGAGGGCCGCTCCAGTCGCCTGAACTGCTGGACCATGGCTGGTAGGCGGCGGCGATCTGTTCCTCGGTGGCGTCACTGGTGCCGGCTGCGATCTGGACGGCGTGAAGCACCTCCTGACATGGGAGCCCGAGAACAGCCTCCCAGCCAGTACGCCCGGACTGTACGGCGGGTCGGCTCCGCGCTAACCAGCGGGGAGGCTGAGGAGGCTCGGGGGCCGCCCAGAACTGCATCCGCCAGAGGTCACCCTCCGATGCTTCGAATCCGGGGATCTCCGGCGGAGTCCTGCGGCAGGAGACCCGGACTCGATACATTCCCGGTGCTCCGAGCCGGAGCGGTCTGTCTGCGTAGTTTTCGCCGTAGAGCACGGTCGTCAGCATGACGGAACCGGTGTTGGCGTAGTACGGAGTCTCGACCACGTCGTGCCAGACGTCGTCTAAGGGGGGAGGACCGTGATGCGCCTCCAAGCGCACGTGATGGCGCGCGTCGCGAGCTGACGCTTGCAACCATCCATCGCCCGCCTTGGCGATGGTACCGCCAGGCTGCGCGTCCACCGCTTGCTCGTCGAGCAGGGGCAGCCCCGGTCGCGATCTGGATGCCGGATCGACGCCATGAGTGTCCCTGACGACGATCGTTCCGTACTCGGGCCAATGATCCTCTACGGCGATGATCCTCACGTATTGACCGTAACGGTCAAATGGCCGGCCGGCGAAGGTGTTCGCGTTGATCTCGATCCGCACAGTGATCTTGTCGAGAATCGACCGTCTGCCGACACTTTGAAGGCGGATCAAGATGCCCAGGTCGAATGTGTCGACAACACGTGTCGACTTTCAATGTCGGAGAACGGTCTGCAGAGTAAATTCCGACACATGCTGTTCGGCTGCGCGCGGGTTTCGACCGCGGACCAGAACTCCGACCACCAGATCGACGCACTCCTGCGCGCCGGAGTCTATCGCGAGAACATCCACATCGACAAGGCGTCCGGGGCGAAGGCCTCGCGGCCGAAGCTCGATCTGGTGCTTCAGCTGCTGCGCGAGGGCGACACGTTGAAGGTCACCCGGCTGGATCGGCTGTCGCGGTCGGTGCTGCACCTGGTGACACTCGGCGCGGACCTCCGTGAACGGAAGATCGGCCTGCACGTGATCGAACAGGGCATCGACACCGAGACGGTCGAAGGCCGCGCCATGTTCGGCATGCTGTCAGTGCTGGCCGAGCTGCAGCGCGAACTGATCGTGGTGAACACGATGGACGGCCTGGCCTCGGCGCGGGCGCGCGGCCGGATCGGCGGCCGCCGACCGCGGAGCAGGCCGCCCTCGCCCAGGAGCTGTACGACGCGCGGGTCAAGACGGTCCAGCAGATCGCCGATCTGTTCGACGTGCCTCGCTCCACGGTGTACGGGCACCTGAACAGGGAGACCACGGCGCCCCGCCAGCCGAAGAAGACCGCAGCGAAGGCGTAGCCGTCAGCCGATCAAGTACTCCAGACGGCCGCCACGCTGGTGCGCCCCCAGTGCTTACCTGCAACTGCTATGCCTGCTCAAAGACGAGATCGACGCCGCCCCGGTCAACCACGTCATGACCAAGACCCGCCACAAGAACCCCCGCACCCACTGAGCGGCCCCACCAACAAGACGCCAAATACCGCCGGGTAACTCACGCCATCAAGCCATCAAAGTCACAGCCCGCACCCACCGCGCCCTGCCCGGCAATGAGCCGAAACTGGCCCTGGCCGCCTACACCGAGCACCATCCGGTCCACGTCGTCTCCTTCACGGCGACGTCATCGACCTCGGCACACCCGCGACTTTCCAGCCCCCGCCCAGCCATCAGGCAGCCAACCGGCTGACGATCGCCGTCCTGCAGAACTACGACCTCACCCACGAACGAAAGGCCTCACTGATCGTTAACGTGCGGGAACTTCTGGATCCACAAGGGCCCAGCGCGGACCCATGGGCATGGAACGTCCGCCGCTTGGCATGGATGAACTCATCGAGCGCTGGACTGTGCTGAGCGATGAGGTCGGCCTGGTCAGTGCGAAACAGGAAGGGTGCGGCTCCTCTTGAGTGACTGAAGCGGTCAAGCCGTGAGGGCGTATCCGTCCTGGTAGCCGGTCTGATGGACGCGTTCGTGTTGTCGGGCGAGATGGAAGTCCAGTACTCATCCACGCTTGCCAGGACCGATGAGTTTTGTCGCCGACGTCTGTCAGTAGAGGCGATGACCCCACTCCGAAGGAGAATTGAAATGATCGTGGACTCGGCGCTGCAGGCCCTGGACAGACTCGTCGGTACCTGGAAGATCACCGGAGGGCATGAGGGAACGGTGACCTATCGCTGGCTGAACGACTTCTTCCTGCAGCAGGACGTCCAGTTGGGCGACACGCACGGCTTCGAGATCATCGGCCGGGAGCGGAGGTTGATGGCCGAGCCCAGCGCCGACATCAAGTCCCGCTACTACGGCGATGACGGCAGCACCCTCGACTACACCTATGAACTCGAGGGCGACATCCTCACCATCTGGGCGGGTGAGCGGGGTTCTCCCGCTTACTTCCAGGGCGTCTTCAGTGCCGACGGCCGTGCCCTCACCGGAGCCTGGGTGTACCCGGGTGGGGGCGGCTACGACTCCAACGCCGAACGCGTTGACTAGGGCTGTCTGGGGTTGGCCAGACACCTTCGTAAGAAGCCGCGGCAAGCCGACCGAGCGGGCGCCAAGTCCGCGCGTCTTGCCGTGGCGGCGGGGGAATGCCTCGCGTTGGCGGTGAGCAGGCCGATGGGTGCGTTGTTGGTGTCGTTCGTTATGACGCCAGGGTCAGGCCGCTCAGGGACCGCAGGGCCGCCGAGGCGGGGTGCGTGTGTTGAGGGCTGGGTTGTGGTGTCATGGGTGAGTCGTCATGCCTGCTAGGCCGTCCGGTCGGCCTCATGGCGTCTCATGCGCAGGCCATGGGGGCTGGTGGGCTGCTGGGTGGAACGCTCGCCAACGCCTATCCCGGTGGTGCGCGAGCGCTTGTCGAGGTCAGGAGCAAGACATGGTGGATCTCGGTTTCGCCGGCCCGAGTCGCCGGGCCAACGATCATGAGTTCGTGAAGGTCGTCGATGGATACCCCTCGGGTGACCATGGACATCCGGATGGTGTCGATCGACACTCCGGAGACGAAGTTCGAGAACTTGACGCCGGTGACCGCCCAGGCTGCGTTGGAACGAGCCAAGGCGCGGCTGCAGGACGGCACCTACGATGCGTTGCCGGAGCCGCTGCGCGAGTATCTGACGACGCGGATCACATCGGATGCGGCCCAGCGTCACATCGACGCCGGCTTGAAAGCTACCGATGTCCACAGGCAGCAGGTCGATGAGCGCCTGGCGCTGCCCGCTGGCAAGAAGCGGAAGATGGCGGTCATCGCCACTGGTGCGCTGCTCGATGACAACGGCCGGCTTCTGGCCTACACCGCGCCCTGGTTCGGCGGCGGCGCCTCCGACCCTCTGCCCCCGAAGGACGATCCCCGGCGGCGCACGTTCAACCTGGACATGGTGGCCTCCGGCTGGGCGGCGCTGTTTGTCATCTACCCGTCCATCCCGCGGGCGTTCGACCTTAATCTGCTGCTGGCCGAGGCGGACAAGGCGTGGACCGACAAGCGGGGAGCGTGGTACGAGTTCGGCGACGATCTCCTGCTGGCTTACGAGTACCGGGCCTGCGTCAAGCTCGGAGTGAAAGACCTGCAGGACCCGGCCAAGGCGATCGCGGAGGCGTATCAGCGGGTCTGTGTGGATCTGCGGACGATGACCGAGGTCGGCCTGTACGGCTACCACGCCGTACCACCGCAGCACCGGCTCTGGATCTGGGCGTCGGATCTGGAGCAGGCCCGTAAGGACTTGCCGCTCGTCCGTTGAAGCCTGATCAGGCTCACTGGAAGGTTCGTATTCTCCGAACGTCCACGTTCAGTGGAGCGGCGCTTTCGGAAGGTGCGCGCGTCCAACACCCCGCGTCGGCAGCAGTTCGCCCCGTTGCTGCCCGTCTCGCCCGTAGCCCGTGCTCGCAGCCCCGCCGTCTCCAGATGAGGTCGCTTCCTTAGTGCGAGTGGTCTAACTTACATCACGCTGACGTGCGGCGTGCCAGTGTTCTGGTCGGCCCACCGGCCCCGGACGACTCCCCTGCTGGTCACCTGAGCTCTTGCAGTCGTCCGTATGTCAGGCGCGAATCTTCCTCAGAGATCACGGAAAGATCACGGCTGTCAGGAAGTGTCTAGGACCGCCAAACCGGGTTTCACCTGCGGTGATCACCGCAGTAGGGTCACTGGTACACACATTGTTGACGGCGTCGTACGGCTGGCCCCCGATATGGCTGTGCCCCGGGCTGCGTGCTGGCAGAGGCAATCCCGGGGCTTATGTCATCCACGCTAGCACGAGCCGTCTGCCGAGAGAGCGAGCGCCTGTGGAGCAGCACGACGCCCAGCACCTGCACCGTATGCTCAGCCAGGCCCGCCTGCCCGAATATGAGGCGTTCTGTGCCGGCGACCAGGTGGCCGCGCTCCGGTTGTTCTGCTGGAACACCGAGGTCTCCGCGGCGTTCTACGGACCCTTGCAGCACCTCGAACTCGCCCTGCGTAGCGTCCTTGACCAGCACCTGTTCCAGCTGTTCGGCCAAGACGACTGGTGGAATCATTCCCAGGCCAACCTGCACCACGGCGCGCGCGCCAAGATCGATGAGGCGGTCCGCCAGCTGAGCCGGCGAGGGCCGGTGCCCGCCCCGGCGCACGTGGTCGCCGAATTGCCGTTCGGGTTCTGGGTCAGCCTTCTCGGCAGTGGCAACTCTTACGACCAGCGGCTGTGGCGGACGGCCCTGTACCGCGCCTTCCCCAGCTACCACGGAGGCCGCCACGCCCTGCACCGCAAACTGGACTTCCTGCGAGTACTCCGCAACAAGATCGCCCACCATGCACCCATCCACCACCGGCACCTGGATGCCGACCACGAGGCCATCATGACCGTGCTCGGCTACATCGACGCGCCGTTGGCGGCACTCGTGGCCCGCTACAGCCCAGTGCCCGCCGTCCTGGCCAGCCGGCCGATCCCGCGCTGAGACAGTCCCGCAGTGGCGGCCAGACGCCATCGTTGATCTGGACGCTGGACCTGGAAAGCCAGGCAAGGCGATGACTACGTCTCGGGTCCCAGCGCCTCCTGCCTGTGCGGGTCGGGCGACGGTGAGCGCACCAGCGCGGTTGCGGTGGTCGCGTCGGCTGGGGTGATGCCCGGGCTGCTTCGGTGAGCCGGTCGGCGTATGAGCCGGCTGGGGTGTGCTCGGCCGCGCCGTGACTGGGGGTGGTGCGGGCGGGTGTGGCGGCCGCCGGGCCGGTGGAACAACCGCAGGTGCACTGGCTTGACGGCGATGTTCCAGCGGCGGCGCAGGCGGGTGACCAGGTCGACGGCGGCGGGCACGGTGAGCAGGGTCCAGGCCGCCGATCCCCATCCTTGGGACTGCAGCATCTGGTGCAGCGCGGCCACCATGACGGGGATGAGCGTGCCCCAGGTGCGCACTTCGCTGGCCAGCATCCAGCATGCGGCGCGCCAGCCCTGGTGGGTGACATCGGCCAGGCGCATCCGCAGGGCCGCGCTCACCAGTGACAGGGCGTAGCTCAGCGGGTTGGGGCATTCGTGCAGGTCGGCGTGCCACTCCAGGGCGCGGTCGCGGCGGGCGTGGCCGGCGAGGCCGATGGCGAGCTCATACAGCCCGTGTGCGAGCACGTGCTGGGGCGGGTAGCGCCGCAGCAGCGGCTGTTGTTCGGCCTGGCCGGCGGTGAGGGTCCAGGGCTGGGCGCCGGCGTGGATCAGGGCCAGGACTGCCACGATGGCGGTGGTCAGGCCGCCGGTGATGGCCAGCTGGCCGGCGACGATCCAGGGTGTCGCGGCGGGGCTGGCCAGCAGGAGCAGGGTGCCGCCGGCGGCCAGGGCGGCGCCGCAGCACAAGGACGCGGCGGCTCGCCGTCGCTGGCGGCGCATCTGCTCGGCGAGCAGGCAAGACGTGGTGGCCACTCATCCTCTATGGGGGGAGCCCGCCGAGCCGAGCCAGGCGGGACGGGTCAGGGCGCCGCGGCGCCCGGTGCGTGCCCGTGCCTCGGCGTACAGCTGCCGCCCGGTCGCGCTGATGCTGTACAGCCGGCGGGCGGGTCGTGCCTGTGGTGCGTCCGGCTCCCAGTGCCCGCTGATCCAGTCCGCCTGTTCCAGGCGCTCCAGGATCGGATACACCGTGCCGGGGCCCAGGCCGGTCTCGGCGCAGATCCGGTAGCCCCACAGCGGGTCCTCCGGCGGGGCGGCCAGTAAAGCGTCGAGCACGAGCCGTACCGGCGTGGTCAGCCGGATGGGGCGCACAGGTGTCGTCACACCGGGTCGCCTCCTTGTCGTGGGGACCCTGCATCGAGAACGATAGTCACCTTGAGTGCCTCATAACAACTCTGAGTGACAATTTGGAGGATAGATGCCGAACATCACCTTCGCCCCCGGAGCGGGGCGATCAGGAGCCCGGGTACGGCATCGGCGTCTACACCATTCGTGGGCTCGGCAGAGCGGTCAGACGGTGCCCGTACTCGCGGAACCGCCTGCCACGTCAACGCCGCTCTTCGTGCGCAACGCCTGTGAGAAGGCCCTGATCCCACGGCGGAACTCGTCGACGCTGGTCAGGCAAGGATGAGGGCCACCAGGCCGATGGGATGGTTCTGGCAGCCCCGCAGGCGACAGTACCGCAGGCAGGCCCTGCCTCAGGCGGCCCTTCGGACGTGCCACGCCGACCAGCTGCGCCACCTGACCCGCCCGATGCTCGGAGCAGTTCTCTGTGTGGCACATGCCGGAGACGCCCCACACCCGCTGGCGTGTTCACTGACGTCCTTCGTCCGGCCCACCGCGCTGTGGGTGCGGCTGCCCCGGCAGCACCCCTCGGCCGCTGCGAGCAGAGCCGGGACGCGCGGCACGGCTGCGCACCGCGATCGGACATGAATCCGACACTGTCATCTGAGCGGGCGGCACGTTCTGCCTCCGCGATCGTTGAGCGGCCTCAAAGACCAGCGATCACGCTGCGGCCGGTCGGCGACCCCCGCCACCGCGGCCTTGACCGGATCGTGCCGGATCGCCGGCGAGGGCATCATGTGCCCCGCCCCAGGCTGTGACAGCCCGGTTCTGTGCGGGTGTCCGTGGCGTCCTGACCGGGCAATGCGCGGATCCGATGGGCCGCCGCTACCCGGGTGTTCCTCGATGACCACGACGGGCAGCTGCAAGCCCGCGACCTGCATGACGGACACCGGTCGCGTCCCATCCCGCGCCCCGGCGCAAGACCGGGCCGCGCTACGCGCGCTCGCCCCAAGGGGTGAGTCTTGCGCCGCTTCTGCGCGGGATGCGGCAGCACGGCGCCCGAACGGCGGGCTCCCCTGCTCGACGTGCAATTGACGCACCCGCTACGTGAGCTGCTTGAGGGCAAGATCGGCCGGAGCCGCGGACGAGGAGGCCGGCCAGATCGTGATGGCCGTGGCCACGATCAGAGCGCTGCCAGACCTTGTACTTCTACAAGCAAACACTCCTTACGCAAGGCTCTTGTACTCAGGCAAAAAACGTTGCATGCTTCTCGCATGGCTTCACATGAGGTGCTTACTGATCTCGCAGCGATCCGCTACCCGATGCCGGTCGTCACCGAGCACGACGAGTCCACGTCAGAAGCGTTCGACGCTGCGGCCGCCGGCGTCGAGGAAGCCCGCGCCGCGTTCGTGGAGAGCCTGGACGCGGCATGGAACGCCCACGGCCCCGGTTTCGATCCTCTGCTGACCACCATCGAGGACCTGGTTGCGATCAAGAAGGACGCCGACACTCAGATCCGGCTCCTCCTCGCCTATGGCCGCGCCTACGTCGCCCCACGCCCCTACACCCTGGAGAGCCTGGGGCAGGCCGCCGACCTCAGCCCTTCCGGCGCCAGCCGCGCCTTCGGAGCCGACGAGGTCGTCGAGGTCGGCGATCGCACGGGCCTGCGCCCGCCCGCCGCCACGATCGAGGACTACGACCGCGCCGATCGCCGGCTTGGCCAGGCCAGCCGCACCCGCTGCACCTGGGGTGGCGGCGACCGCAACAACCCCTGCCCTCACCCACCCAAATACACCGTCACCGACAAGTCCGGCACCCGCTGGGCCTGCTGTGACCACGACCTCCCCCGCTACCTCGCCTCGCGACCCCGGCGCTGAACCACCGCCAAGGTGGCAGCCCCCGTCCACCGGGCCTGTCGAAGGCAGAGCCGGCAACGATGAGCCGCCGATCAGCGCCCGGTCAACAGGTGACCTGCCGAGTGCCTGGGTGAGTAACGAGCATCGCGCTGCAGGCCGCTCTCACACCCAGCTCGAATATACTTTGTAAAGGCGTCCGGACCGCACAGCGATCCACCCTTTCACGCATCAAGGGAACGGGCTTCGCCCGTACGTCCTCTACCAACAACAGGACCTGGCTCGCGTGACGTGCTGGAGGTGGAGCTCGCCAGCGCGAGCACGGCCGTCAAGATCGGGCCGTACGGCATCCCGCCCACCGGCGGGCTCGCTCTGCTGGACTGGGACGCCGTGCTGCGCGTAGCGGCCGCGGCCTACGACCGGGCCGCCGCGCACCTGCGCGAGGACCCCGACGAAGCCGGGACCATGCCGTGACGGACCTGCTCACTAGGTTCCGGCCCGCCGTCGGCGGTGCTTAGCGTTTGTCTGCAGCGCAACGATGAGCGCCACCTACTGCTAGCTGCCTCGGCTGGCGAGTCCGCGCTCGGGTGGTCTGTGCCCGGGGGCAGCTGGCGTCATGGGGGAAGGCGGTTGCGACGGTGGAGGTGGGCTCGTCAGGGAGTCGATGGCCAGCTGGGCCCGAGCGTCACGGAGTCCTTCATCGGCTCAAGAGGGGCCGCCCTGGACTGGTCGGGCTGGTCGTGGGGTTCGACCAATCGGTGATGGCGGTGACCTGCTCCGCCGAGACAGCGCCAGCGGCCGAGCGCTCGTGCCCATCGTCGGGCTGCGTGGTGGCTGGTTCGGTAGTCGATCACACCGCGAGACCTGCCATGGTGCAGGGCGAGGTCAGGATCTCGACTGTGGCCGAGGACATCTGCTCGCCGTACAGCACCACTGCGGCGGCGGCCCACAGGGCGTCGGCCAGGAGCGGATCGGTGGGGCGCTGCCAGGCGGCGAGGCGCGCTGGGCGACAGTGTGGCCACCCGCATCACGGTCGAACTTCTGGAAGGCGGCGATGGCGAGGACGGCTACGCCGGCTCGCGCGACGTGCTCGATGTTGAGATCGCGGGCGAGAGCGTGGCCGTCCAGAGCGTACGGCACGGCACCCTGCTCACCGACGGGCTTGCCCTGCTTGCCTGGGATGCTGTGCTGCGCGCGGCGGCCGCCGCCTACGACCAGGCGATCGCGCACATGCGCGAGAAGGCCGAACCCGGGACCACGCCGTGACGGTTCGGCTGGTCTGGCCCCCGAACCCGCCGCAAGGGTGGCGGGATCGGCCGCGGCTGCTGGAGCTGCCCGTGGTGGGCCTTGGCCAAGCCGGGATCATGGGGACGAGCGCGGTCGAACGTTTCGGGGCGTGGAGGCGCGGCCTGGAGTCACGGGTCGAGCGCTTTGGCCTGGAGCCCGAACAGCTCCAAGCACTCACGGGCGCCGTCGACTGTGATGCCGGGCATTCGGTGCTTCGCCCACGCGGCCGCGTCGAGGAGCATGCGGTGCTCGACGACTCTTCGCCCGTCTTCGGCGTAGGCGTGGCGTCCGTTGCCGGTGTAGCCGAGTTTGCGTGAGACCCGTTCGGAGGCGGTGTTGCCGTCGACGTAGGAGGTGTGGGCCTCCACTGCGCCCAGGTGTGCGAAGGCCAGTTCCAGGACGGCGGCGCGTGCCTCGGTCCCGTACCCGTGGCCTTGGCGGGTGCGGGTGATCCAGGAGCCCGTCTCGATGGTGCGGGCGGTCGCGAAGTCGGCCGCCCACATGTTCTGCAAGCCGACTGCGATGCCGTCGAGGCGGATGGCGAGCTGGAGGTTCCAGCTTTCCGGCCGCCAGTGCGCGAGGGCCCGCCAGTGCCGCTGCAGCAGGTGCCGCTCTCGCTGCGGTGACGGCTCGTACAGGTAGGCCTGCTGAAAGCGGGGCTGGGCTTCGGGTTGGAGGTCGCCGGAGGCCTGGGCCAGGTGGAGCAGGTCGTCGGTGTCGGGGATGGCCAGCTCAAGGCGGGGGGTGGTGATGCGAAGGGCGAGCAGTGGCCACAGGACCGCCAAGCCGCCACTCATCGGCCGGTGCTCCTTAGGCGTTGCCGTTGGGTTCGTCGCTGCTGTGGCGGATGCTCGCGAGCGGCGGCAGTTCGGCGATTCGCTCGTGCAGGGCGCGGGCTTCGGCTCCGGGGTCGCTCGCCGCGGTGAGCTCGCGGTCGAGGGCGCGCAGCCGGACCCTGGCCGTTTCGCGCAGGGACTGCGCCGGGATGGTGTCGAGCACTTCGCCGGCCAGGGCGGCGGCGTCGGCCCCGCGGCGCCGGGCGGCCTCGCCGCGCGCTTGCAGCAGGACGGCTGCCGCCCAGCCGGGGCGGCCGTGCGGGATGTGGTCCTGGGAGGCGAGGGCATGCGCGCGGGCCTGGTCGTGGTCGCCGACGAGCAGGGCCGCCTCCCCGAGATGCAGCAGTAGTTCGGCGGTGTCGAACCCGAACCGGCCCGGCTGGTCCCCGCGCGGGTCGGCGGCCATCTCGTCCTGCGCGCGGCCGGCCAGCCGGGCGGCGTCCGAGCGGCGGGACGGCCCGAACGCGGCGGTCGCGCGCAGCTGCCCCCAGGCGATGATCTGGGCGCGGCGCAGCGGCGTGGTGGCGTAGTCGAGTGCCTCGCCGGCCAGGTCGAGGGCGTCCTGGTGGCGGTTCTGGGTGTAGGCGGTCATGGCGTGCGCGCCCAGCGTCCAGCAGATCAGGTCGTGGTCGTCGACGGTGGCGCCCAAGCGCGCGGCGGTGGCGAAGTGGATCTGGGCGGCGGCGTAGTCGGCCACGTGGAAGGCGGTGTTGCCGACGAGGGCGGACAGCCAGCCGGCCAGGCGGCGCAGTTCGCTGCGGTCGGCGTCCGTCTGTGGCCGGCGCAGCATCTGCGTGACGAGCGTGCGGGTGCGGTGCACTTCGGTGGCCAGGAGCGCGGGCGGGAAGGCGGAGTAGCGCAGCGCGTAGTAGCGCACCGCGGCCTGCAGCGCGTCGCGGGTGGCGGGGCCGCCCGCGGGCCCGTCGGCCTCCACCGCGAGCTGGACGGATTCACCTACGGCGGTCAGGGCGGCGGACTGGTCGTCGGTCATTGCGTGCCTCCCATGTGAGGCACCGTACCCTGATCCGGCGCCGGGCTGGAGGTGCATCACCGAAGTGCGCTTCCTCGACAGCCCCAGCTTGTCCGCTGTTGTCCCGTACAGGGTGCACAGCAGGGCCGCGTACTCGGAGCCGACCGCGATGGTGCCGTGTTCCCACCGGCACAACATGGCCGGGTTGAGCGCGGGCGGCGCCAGCTCCTGCTCCACGTACAGGGCGGCGATGCCGTCGATCGCCTGCGGCCGGGACCAGCCGTAGGCGAGCCGCCACGCCTCCAACGGCTGCATCTGCGGAAGCTCGGCGCAGATGGTGTGGGCGATCTGGTCGACCCTCCAGCCGGCGCGTTGCCCGCGCCTGCGGATGCCGCCGGCAGCGCGCAGCAGTTCCGCTCGCCGGGCCCGGCTGAGTGCGGCCATGGCTGACGCCTCCCACTGCACCACCGCCTCCCCCACCGTAGCGACGCCGCTACGGTGGCGACATTGCCGCCGGAGGCAATGTTGCGGACCAACGCCGGCATTGATGCGGACACAGCTCCAGCCGGACGGTGGAGGAGAGCCGCCCTGCTGCGCAGACCGGCAGCGGGGGCGGCGATCATCCTCACCCCAGGAGGGCCTCATGACGGCCACCACCCCCGAGCGCTACCAGGCACCGCAGGGCGGATGGCGGGACCCGCGCTCGTTCGTCGACCCGGACGTGTGGGAGCGCCAGATCGCGCTCCTCGTCCGCGACCAGCCGTGGGACACGGTCATGGCCGAACGGTGCTTCGGCCAGGCGATCGCCTACCTCATCACCGCCATGGAGAAGCACGGCCAGCGGCTGGAGATCGGCTGCGGTCCGCTGATCGACCGCGCGGTGCACGGCTTCATCCTCGACACCCGCAACTACCGGGACTTCTGCGCCAAGTACTTCAACGGCGAGTTCCTGCACCACGTCCCTGAGATCGCGTTCAAGGTCGACGGGTCGGTGCAGAAGACCGCGCACGTCGTGGCCGGTAACGGCTTCGAGGTGGACTGGTCGCTGTGGGAGGCGGACTACGCCAAGTGCACCCCGTGCGCGCCCGGCACCGACTGCCACTGACCACGCCTGATCGCGGCACAAGGGCCGGGAGCGTCACGCGTTCCCGGCCCTTGGCCATGCACGGGCATGGGGTAGGTGAATCCCCGGTGATCATCGAGGGTGGCGCGCTAGCGTGACGCGGGTCCTGTCCCTCGCGTCCCAAGGTGCCCGCCATGCCCACCGAGCCCGCCAAGCCCGACCGGCCCGCCGTCACCGACCGCGTCGCCTACTGGGACCGCTACGCCACCGGCATCCGCGCGGCAGAAGCGCCGGAGATCGCGCTGAAGAACGCGTTCGGCTGGACACAGTACGAAGGCCACGGCCCCGGCGACGAGCTGCTCGGCGAGCCCGCCACGGCGCTGGAGCTCGGCTCCAGCCGCGGGCACGCGGTCGCCGCGCTGGCCACCAAGGGCATCGACGCGACCGGCGTGGACCTGTCATCGGTCCAGATCGAAGGGGCTCGCCAGCAGTGGGGCCACCTGCCGAACGCGCGCTTCGTGCACGCCGACGTGATCCCCTTCCTGACTGAGAGCCGGCGCCGCTGGGAGGCGATCTACTCGATCTTCGGCGCCCTGTGGTTCACCGACCCCGACCAGTGGATGCCGCTCGTGCGCGCACGCCTCTCCCCTGGTGGCAAGCTGGTGTTCTCCTGCGCTCCGGCCGTGCCGGGCACCGCCGGCGTGCAGGGCATGTACGGGGCGGGCTTCACCGGCCCGCAGGTGTGGATCTACCGGTGGACCTACGAGCCGCAGGTGTGGGCGCGGATGCTGACTGGGGCGGGATTTGGTGAGGTGACCGCTCGGGTGGAGCCGGCCCCGAACCCGGAGAACGTGGGGACGCTGATCGTGCAGGCTCGCGCGTGACAGTTGACAATGGCATGACCGGCCCGGCCACCCCGGCCACGCCGTACTCCTGCGTCAAGATCCGCACCGGCGCCCTGGTGTTCTGCGGCGAGGACGTCGCGCTGATCCGCCGTGACCGGCCGACCGGTTCGCACTACACCGTGCCCGGCGGCAACGTGCACCCCGGGGAGGACCTGCTGGAGGCCCTGGCCCGGGAAATGGCCGAGGAACTCCGCCTCGAACTCACCGACGCGACGCCGCCAGAGCTGTGCTGGATTCAAGATCAGATGGTTACCAGACCCGGCCCTACCCCGCCCCCGCGCAAGCTCCACATGATCTTCCGGTGCCACATCGCGCCGGAGGTACGCGCCGGCCTCGCCTCAGTGGAGCATGATGAACTGCCGGACGGCGGCACCGAGCTGGGAATCGTCGAGTGGGTGCCCTACGGCCGGGCCGAGCATCTGCCCCTGTTCCCGCTCATCGGGAGGGCAGTGAGCGCGTTGGCCAGCGTGGATGCGTCGCCGGGGAACCCCTACCTGCCGCCCATCACCGATGCAAACTACGTGTGGAAGTAGAGGCTCACTCGTCTGCCCTGCCAGGTTGGTGACGCCGCCTCCCAGTTCCGGCCGTCGAAATGGTCCCTCCAAGTGCTGAAGGTCACTGGTCGCCGCCGCGAAAGACCATCGTGCGCGGCGCGGCCACCTGCACCGAACGGATACCCTGGCGTCCACCCCCGGCAGCCCGCAGACGTTCTCCTCCTCGTTCGACCTGCCCAGAACGGGCGGCACGCTGGACTGGTCGACGCCGAACGGTGTCACCCGCTCGAAGATCCCCACCAGCAGGTACGGCAAGGCGGCCGTGATCAAGCCGATCCTCGACGCCATCACTGACGACGAGGGCCGCTAGGCGGCGGACCCAGGCGCCTGCCCCAAGGTGCGGCCGACCCGCTCCGCGCCCTCATCGCCGCGCGACCTGGACGGGCAGTTCCACGGGCCGCGCGGCCGCGATGCGCCGCCGTGCCCCGCGAGCCCCGCGGTGAAGGTTCCAGGTGTGGTAACCGACCGGGGCGGCGCCTTCGCTCAGGTGGGTTCGTGCCGCCCCGCCGAGGTGCTGTACCGCGACACGTGCAGTCCATCACAGGAGGTGATCAGCGCCGCCGGGAATCGCCAGCGTGAGTGCTGGTCAGGCTCTAGGGGTGTGCCACGACAGGCTGCTTCCCCCTGCATGGAGGCTGTCATGGGTGAGCTGCCCCTTGAGAAGCTGGACGCTCGGGAAGAGTTCGCGCCCGGTCCGCCCGAGATCGTGGCTTCGCAGCGCTCCTTGTCGCTTCTGGACATGCGCCTGCTGACGCTGCTAGATGGCCTGAAGGCTGAGTGGACACAACGCCGCCCCCTGTCGAGCGCCGTGATCGAGTCTTCGCCTCAGCTCGTCATCGTCTACCTGGAGTCCAAGCAGGATGCAGTCGCTCTTGAGCGGGCCAAGGACGCGGTCCGCCACCTTGGCGGCCAGATCCGAGAGTCCACGCAGATCGTTCGGGGAAGCGTCTGGCAAGCGTTCGTCGCCGTCTTCAAGCGCGAGATGAAGACTGAATTGGCTGACAGGGCAGGCGGATACGGTGCAGCCCTCAACAACAAGGCCAACGCCGAAGCGCTGCAGATCATGCAACGCTCGATGCGGGGAGCGCAGACCGGCCTGGTGCAGTTGGGGAACCTGCTGGCTCTACGGGTCGACGGCGTTCCCTACGGTGTGGAACTGACGCCGGTGCAGGTGCGGCTGATTCATTCGCGGCCGGACCTTCAGCGCAGCCCCGCCGAGGTGCATGCGCTCCTTTCGGAGGTGGCGTGGCCGCTCTGGAGATCGAGCATGCGACGGCGACCGAGCAGGGGCCGCAGAGCAAGATGGGCTGAGCCGAGTGGCGCCGCTGGCTGTTCGGCGCGTCGTCCTCTACAGCGTCGATCGACGGGAGCCGGCCCGCCAGAGAACTTGCGGTGGGTCCGTGGTGTAGGCGTGCTGCACGACCACGGCGTCGTGCGTGATGTCCGTCGTGAGTGATGTCCATGGTGGCGGCAGGGAAGGCGAAGGCCATCCGACCGTCGGCCAGGTCGACGTGCGCCTCGGTGAGGGCGTCGCCCAGGATGGGGTCCACCGCGTGGTGAGTCATCTGCAGCTGGATGCGGCGGCCACCCGTTGCGCTATGCCGGTGCGCAGCTGAGATGCCCGTTCCTGCGTGACCACGCCTTCGTCGACAGCGGACCCTGGCATCACTGCGGTGGCCGGCTCGACGTCGTCCAGGTCACGCTCGTCGACGTCTGGCGCAAACAGGTAGTTCGTGCGCCGCCCTGCTGGGGTGAGGGGCGCGTTGGGATGTCCGGGCACCGCGCTGCGGGGTTCAGTCTCTGATGAGGGCGAGGACCTGCGGGCGCAGCCCATGGAAGCCGCGCCTGGCGAGGCCTGCCGCGGCTGGCCATGCGGGATTCGTTACCTCGTTTCGCCCCTGGTTGCGGAGTACCCGGGTCGTCACGTAGACCCCTGGCCTCTCGCCGAGCGCCTTCTCCAGCCGCTCCAGCGAATCGCAGTCGGTCGTGGTGTAGAAGGCGTGCACCTCGTAGTGGTCGGCGACGTAGGCAGCGCACTTGCGCCCAGCGCGGTCGCGTGGCGTCACGTGGACGATCGGCGAGTAGGTTCCGTGCTGCCGAGGCAGCGCGTATTCCAGTGCGCGTTTCAGTTCAGATGGCAGACCCAACCGGTACGTGGCCATGGCAATCTCTTCCGTCGAAGGGTGCAAACTGGAGGCTTGGCGGCGGCCTGCGACATGACCGGCGAGCGCGGTTGCTTCAGCGTTCTGCCTGGTCAGCATGGTTACCGTAAGAATTAGAATAGCGCAATAAGCGATAATTGGCAACCATTAATTTCTTAATAGAATGCACCTTGATAAGCGCCTAAGTAATTAGCGTTTTACGCTGAGAATGCCGTTTCGTGCGACCTCTAAAAGGACTAAACGAAGCGCGCCCCGGACGCCAGGCATCCAGGGCACCAACGAGGTGAAACACCACATCTAGGCCAAGGCCGGGTACACCGCGCTGAGCAAGAAGTACCCGGCCACGGCCAGTTGAACAAGCCTCCCGCCGCGCAGCCCGCCGCCACCACCCCCTCGGAGTCGTTATGACCGCCTCACCGCCAGTGCCTGGAGCGGCTGCAGCCCCTGGCCCGGAGTTTCGCGCCGGGTTGCCCGCGCTGCGTCATGCGCAGGAGGCGTTGTTCGGCGCCCTGTCGGAGTCGATGAATCGCGACGGCGTGTACGCCGAAACCGCGTGGCGGCTGGTTAAGGCTTTGTCCTTCCTGCTGGATGCCGCCGACCGCGACACCGCTGACCCCACGGGCCTGATGGGGGACCTGACCGAGGTGGGCGACTCTGCGGCTGCCGTGGCCGCCCGCGTTCGCGCGCTGCTGGCCGCTGCGGTGCCGGTGCTCGACCTGGCCTGCTTCTATGACGACAACCGCCTCAACCGTGCCGCGCTGGGTGACAGCGTGGCCACCCGGGTCACGGTCGAACTGCTGGAGGGCGGCGGCGGTGATGGCGGGTACGCCGGGCCGCGCAACGTGCTCGATGCGGAGCTCGCCGGCGCGAGCATGGCGGTCAAGAGGGTACGGCACGGCGTCCTGCCCACTGGTGGGCTTGCCCTGCTCGACTGGGACGCCGTGCTCCGCGCGGCAGCCGCTGCCTACGACTGGGCCACCGCGCTTCTGCGCGAGGAGCCCGAACCTGGGGCCGCGATGTGATGGACCTGCTCGTTCGGCCCGAAGCCGCTGCACGGCCAGCGCCAGCGTCTGGATGATCAGTGGGTTCGCGATCGCCCGGTCCCTGGGCGGTTGTACGGCGGCCATCTGCGTTCGTCCACCCATGCGGCGGCTCGGATGGCAATGTCGACTCGAGACAGGGGGGATCGTCATGGAGGGAGCCCGCAAGCGGGGATGTACCAGCGTTGCCCCACTTCGGGATGAGGTGCGGCAATTCCTGGCTGTCGGCGTGGTCGTAGCGCTACTGTCGGTTCACATGACGCGGTGCGCCGTAAAGCGCTCAGAAGGCATCGCGGCCGTGGGACATCACTGCCGTAGAGACATCTGTGAGCTGCTACCGGCAGCGGCTGTGCTGGAGAGAAGTCCGTATCCCCGATCATCGCGGCACGCGAAGCGCACGCAACTGGACGCGGATGCCTGCCCGTTGGGGAAGACTCCGTCCTTCGGGGCGTACAGCGCAAGTGCCAACTGCGACTGGGTGCCGGGCGGAGGTCGTCATGGCGCCATCACGTGATCGCCGCCAGGCGGCTGAGGAGGATCCACGGAGCCAGCGGTTCACCTACGAGCGGTCTGTTGTCAGCGCGGAGGACCCAGCCATGATCGGCATCGTGCTGATCCGCCTGATCAAAGAGGCCAGATTGGACGGCGAGTGGGCCTACACGATACGCACACGTCAGCCGGTGGATGGACGTGGCGGTGAAGTCAGCGAACCCTTCAGCGGGTTGCTTCCCGCGGCCTTGACCGCCGCGATCTGCGACCGCAAGGCAGTCGATTACTGCGAGCTCGAAGCGGATGATGTGACCGTTGAGCTCCTGGGCTACGTAACGGACTGGAGCCGCCTGCCTTCTCCGCTGACCTCGGAGCAGAAGAAGTGGCTGCGGTACTTTGCCCCCGCCATAGCGGACGAGTTACGAGATGAGCCCGCCCCGACCGATTGGCTTCGTCAGCGGTGGACCTGCCGAGCGGGCACGGTCGGCGATCCGTGACGCCTCTTTCGGCGGGTAGCTCACCTGCGAGAGGTTGACTGCGTGCGTGCCAACGACGGAGCCGCCGCTCCCTCGTGTCCGTTTCGCACGTCTACCCGTGTGCACTGCCCCCTGAAGCAGCGGCTGGCCGCTGGCCGTCCTGGACCGCCGCCTGCTGGCCGTGCTCAGCCCCGGTGGCCTGCGAGCCGCCTCACAAGCCGATGGCGGCCTTCGGTCCCATGTAGGAGCCGGCGCCGGGGAAACCGGCCTGGGCCAGCTCGGTGAAGCGCTCGGAGAAGTGCAGCGTGGGCAGGTCGGTGAGCTTGACGAACTCGACCCCGCGAATCGGGCGGGTGTCGGCGCCGACGGCGATGTCACCCACGGCCCCGCCGGTGCGGGTCACCTCGAAGGTCACGTGGACGACGTTGGCGGGCAGGTGATCACACAGATACAGCAGGCGGCCCACGGTGACCTCCAGCCCGGTTTCCTCCCGCATCTCGCGGACCAGCGCGTCCCCGAGCGCCTCGCCCGGCTCGGCCTTGCCGCCGGGCAGCGACCACGACCGCCTGGTGTCGGTGTCCTGGTTGAGCAGCAGCATGCAGTCGTCCTCGATGAGAACGCCGGTCACCCGTACGACCTTCATGCAGGCAACCTACTCCTGCGAGCAGTCCAATGACCGAGTGTGACGTGCAACGGGTCGTGATCGCCGCGGGCACCCGGGTCCCAGGAGTGGGCCCGCTACCTGCCCAAGGAGTTCCTCCCGGTCCAGGGCAGCCCGGCTTCGTCCACCTCCTGGAGGAGATCGCCCGCCTGGGCCCCGCAGACGCCCTCATCATCGACCACCCCTACTACGACACCTTCACCGCCTGAGCCCGCGAGGCGTTCGGACCGCACGGGCACCAGCGCTATCCCCGCCCGGCCGGTCTGCCCCAAGCCGGAGGCGACCCGGCCGAACACGTGACGGTCGAGTTCATCGCCCAGCACGGCTCTTACGGCGACCTCACCTGACTGCTGAGCCACCAACCACTACGCGCGATCGGCTCCCCTCAGCGGTGACGAGGAACTGCTGCCGGCCTTCGGCGACAACCTCTACCCGGCGGCCAACGCGCTGCAGACGGTGTGGCAGGCACCATCCGGCGTCGCCGTCCTGGCCCGCGCCTACAACCCTTGCCTCGCCCGCCACCGCGGCGTCATCGTCAGCCGCCTGCAGCCGACCGGCCATCACATCATGACCGGCCTGATCGAAAAACTAGCCTGGCCACCGCCCGCATCTGGGCCGTCCTCCGTGCGCTGGCGCAGGCCGGCATGCTGACCCTGGCCGACAAGGGCTACCAAAGGTGCCGGAGGCCCGGTCGCGAGGCCGTACAAAGGCCGCAACAAGCCGCTGTCGCAGAAGGCGGCCAACCGCTCCCACGCCCGGCTCCGCGGGCCTGGCGAAGGCGCCAACACCCAGCTCAAAAGCTGGCGCATCCTCCGCAAGCTCCGCTGCTGCCCGCACAAGGCAGGACCGCTCTGCAAGGCGATCGCCGTCCTGCAGAACTACGACCTCACCCACGAACCTGCGTTCCGCATAATTCACCTTGCCTGGAGGCACGAAACATAGGATGAGCTGCAGGTTTTCCATCGACTGCCCGAATCGTTCGTTTCTCTAGGAGTCCACAACAGTCCAGGTCAGCAACGCGGTCGATCGGGCCGAGGGGCCGACAATGGGCCGAAGAACAGCGGTGGCAAATCCCTGCAAGCAGGGGCAAGTTGCCGACCTCCGAGTGGCGTGTGGCATCGACGCCCTATCGTCGATGCTGCGGCGGTCCGGGCCAGGACATGGGTCAGATTCCGAAGAGAGCGCCGTATGGCCTCTCCACCTGCGGAAATGCCAGAGCCTAGAGAAACGGCCTGTGGCCGCCGAGAAGGTGAAGCCACAGGCCAGCAGGCATGCCGTCGCTCCAGAGGTCCCGAATTACGCGGAACGCGGGACGAACGAAAGGCCTCAATGATCGTTAACGTGCGGGAACTTCTGGATCCACAAGCCACCTCGATAGCAAAAGTAGCGACTAGTTGCGATAGGTCGTCGCGGGTGCAGGCGAAATTATCAAGGAGAGATCCGCCCCCGAGATGGGAGACAAACGCACTGTCTGGCGAATCGTAGCCTTTCCGCATGGTCTTAGTCCGCAGTTTGATGCCTTGGGCAGGCCGGATTCCCCGTACCATTCCTGTCCTTGCTCTCCCGCCAGCTCTATTCAGGTATTTCACTCTCCGTATTCATTCCAGCCTAAATGTTCGGTGCGCCGATATAGCAGAGATCGGGGTTCTCTGCTCTTCTTCTCGGGATGGCACGTCCCGTCATTGGCATCAGGATCCCGTACCTCTTTTCCAGCTTCGGGCTCCTCTTGACTGAATGGGTCGAAATGTTCGCCCGGCATGAACGCTGATGACGCCGGCTCGCTTTCATCTTCTTGTTGCTGAATGCTGGACCCTTCAATATCCATCTTGGATCTCCTCAGCGAAGGCTCTTCTACTCTAGATGCCTGCGCCCGGACAGCCCCCTCGCTCGCCTCGACCGACCCGGACTCCGCGGCGGTGCGGCTGGGCGTCTTGTTACATCTGACCTTCGACGGCTGCCTGTTGCAGCTGCCCGTCCAAGGAGAAGCTCCGCGCTCGGTGGGGTGTTGAAGGTGGCCGCTCTCAGCTGCCGATCGGCGGCTCGTCTGGTTGAGGATTGGCATGGCCAACACGGATGCCAGGGCGCGCCGGGAGTGCGCGGTCACGTAGGTGGCACCTCTTCCTGGGCGGTCAGGTCGGCTTCGAGCTGGTAGGCGGCGTGTCCGCCGAGGTCTTGGTCGGGGTGGTTGTAGCGCATGGTGGTGGCCAGGTTGGCGTGCCGGGCGGCGCGTTGCACCTTGTCGGGGGCGAGGCCGAGGGCAAAGGCGTGGGTGATGAAGGTGGAGCGCAGCATGTGCGGGTACAGCTCTGCGGCGCGCTCTTTCGGGATGCCGCCCAGCGGGGCGGCCTGGCGCAGCGCGTCGCGGACCCACCAGCGGTCAATGGGCCGGCCGCCGGGCTTGCTGAACAGCAGCTCCGTGGCGGGCCGGTCTTCCAGCAGCGGCTTGAGCAGATCCGTGGCCAGTTTCGGCAGCGGCAGCAGTTCCTCAATGCCGCCCTTGTTGCGGAAGGACACGGTCAGATGCCGGGCGCCGTCGAAGCCGACGATCCAGCGGATGTCCCCCACGGTTAGCGCGGGCAGGGAGCCGCTGCGGGTGCCGAGCCCGGCCAGGATGGCCACCGCGGCGGCCGCGTCCGGGCGGCTCTTGGCCAGCTTGCGCAGCCCGTCGCGCAGCTGCCCGGCCTCGGCCTTGGACAGGGGGAAGGTGCGGCCCGTGCGGGGCGTGGGCGGCGGTTCGACGTACATGGCGGGGTTGTGGCCGGTCGCCCGGCGCCGGTGGGCGTAGTGGAAGAAGCTCCGCAGCGCGGTGATGCGTTTGGCGACCGTGGCGGCCGACAGCGGGGTGCCGGGCTTGCGCACGCCGTGGCGCAGCCGTCCGCTCAGCGCGTCGTCCTTGTAGGCCTTGAGGTGATCCTCGGTGACGGTCAGCAGTCCTGCTGGGCGTCGCGCGGCGTCCAGCGTGTTCAGCCAGACCAGGAACCCCGACAGGCAGCCCAGGTAGGTGCGACGGGTCTCGGCGGTGTCCTGGTCCTGCAGCCAGGTCACCGCGGCGTGCCAGGCGGCCGGTTCGAGCGCGTCGACGCGGTCGACGTCGTGCCCGGCCACCTCTCCCCCATCGCCGCGCCGGCGCCGTGGCGACAGCCCGGCGATCTCGCCGACACTGCGCACCAGCGCCCGCGGCGGCGGAGGCGCCGCCTGGCCGAATCGGCGTCCGGCGACCTCGGGCAGACCCGCGCCCGTCCCGACGTAACCGTTGCTGGTGTGTTGGCCGCTGTCGGGCCGCAGGATGGCCGTGGGCTGCAACGGCTCGCCCTCGTCCTGGCTGGCCAGGTCCGCGGCACCGCGATCATCGGCGGCGAGGGAACCGGCTGTGCCCTGGCCAGGTGGCGGCGCGCTCGGCGTGAGGGCGTCGGAGGGAACACCGGCGGAAGGGAACGGATAGGTCCGTGAGGTGGTCATGATCGTGCCGGCGTTTCTGTTGTGCTGGGCAAGGGGCGGCCGATGGGCCGCCAGGCGTGGCCGGGCAGCCCTACGCGGAGCGCGTCGACGTTGTCGGCGAGGTTGATGCCGCCGCCGGTGATGACGGCGTCCACGCCGCGCAGCGCCTGCTGTTCGCGCCGGTAGCCGTCGGTGAGGGCGATACCGAGGTAGACCAGACCGGCCCCGTCGGGCAGGGTCGACTCGATGACGCGATCGCTCGCCGCGCTAACGCACCAGGCGTGGTCGAAGGCGAACGGCACGCCGTCGGCCACCACCATGCCTTCGACGTACAACAGGTCGGCGTGCTCGTCGGCCAGGCGGCTGGCGGTGGCGAAGCACGTGCCCGGCGGGCCGACGGTGAAGCGGGCCGGCCGCGCCGCCGGAGTGAACAGGCGCCCGTAGGCCAGGAGCAGCTCGGCCAGGCTGGCGCAGCTCCAGGTGCCGCGCTGCCCGGCATGGGCAGAGCGCCACAATCCCACGATCATGCCGGCCTGCTGCAGCAGCCGTTGTTCCGCCGCGCGGCTCATGAGGCCTGCTCCTGGACGAGCGCGGTGAACGCGCGTTCGCGCTCAAGGTCGCGCTGCTCCTGCACCGCATCAGGGGTGCGGGGCGGCATCCGGGTACAGGCCACGCGGATGCGGTGGCCGGTGTCGGGCTTGAGCCGCCAGTTGGCCAGGGAGGGGCTGTCCAGGATGACCTCCCAGCCGTCGTACGGCGCGGCGAGGTAGGCGGTGATGGACCCTTCGACGGTGGCGGCCGTCGTCGGATCGGTCAGGGCGTCGAAATGCGGGGCGAGCGTCTGGACCACCTGGCGGGCGTAACGGGCATGATCGGCGGCACGCTGATCGGATCGGCGGATCATGGGCGGCTCCTTGACGGTGTGGGGAGATGAGCGGGCGTCGATGCCGGCTCTGCGGGCGAGGGATGACGATGCGGCTCCAGCAGACGGGCCGCGGCCGGGGTGCCCACCCGCGGGGCGCTCGCGTGCACCTGCGGCGCGAGTTCCCAGCGCTGCCAGCTGGCGTCAGGTTGTTCGGCCAGGGGATGGCCCTTGTGGCGCAGGTCGGCGCGGGTCACCTGCGCCACAAGCAGGCTCGGCGACAGTCCCTCGCACACGGTCAGCGACAGCAGGGCGCAGCGCCGGTGCAGGCCGGCGTCGGTGACCAGTTCGCCATCGGTGTTAGCCAGGACCAGTGCCTGGACCGGCAGGCCGAGCCCGCAGACCTGGCAGAGCCACTCGTGCTGGCAGGCCAGCAGGCGGCCACCATGGATCTGCGCCCAGTACGCCACGCGATCGAGCACGGGCGTGACCCACGGCAGCGGCAGCCCATCATGCTGGGGACGGGGCCAGCCGGCCGGGCAGGCGTCGACGCCGGTGGCCTGCTCGGCCTCGTCCTGCAGCCGCCACACCTGGCCGGGTGGAGGTTCTCGGCCCGGCGTAGGTCCCGCCTCGGTGACGGGCCCGGGCTGCGACGGTGGAGGTGTGCTCGTCATGGGGCTCCGTCTGCGGCAGGGCGCGAACCGGCCCGGGGCGATGGGGGTGCAATGACGCTGCCGGATGGTTTAGCGGCCGAGGAGAGCACCGCGTTGCCGGCATCAGTGACCAGGTAACGCATGGACGGCCCAGGTGCAGGCAGCTCCAGCCAGCCGCGCTCGAGCATCGGCATCCACCAGTCGCCGCGCGGGTCCGGCACGCCGGGCTGCGGCTGCCGATCGGGCAGCACCTCGATCTCGGGCGGGTCCAGCCGCGCGCCGGTGTGCTCGTCGAAGAAGCGGCCACGTACCCACAGCGTCAGGTGACCCTCGTCGATGTCCCGGAGCGTCCGGCGCAGCGCCTCCTCCGCGCGCGGGCCGAAGCGAGGAGGGGTCATGGCCGCCACCTGTTCGCCGTGGCGGCAGCCCACGGGCACGCCGCGCAGCCAGCGCTGGACCGCCCGGCCGGCGGTCGCGACCACGCCCTGCTGTGCACCGGCCATGCCGCCCTCATCGTGGTTCCTCTTTCCGCTCGGTCAGCTGCTCCTGGCGGCGGGCCAGCAGGTCGGTCAGGCTGGCGTGCAGGGCCGGCCAGTCGCGGGTGTCGGGGTAGACGGCCTCGGCGGGCAGGTTCCCGAGGATCAGGTCCATCCGGGTGGGCACGTGCTGAGGGCCGACCACGGCCAGCCAGCCTGCGCAGAGCCGCATCGGGTGGGCGGTGCCCGGCTGGTCTTTGTGGCAGGACATCACCGGCTGCTGGTCGGCGCGCGCGTCGTCGTCGGGAGTCGCGTCGGCCGTGCGCACGCCTTCCTCGGCCTGCAGCAGCCGGGCCATGTCCTGCTCGCTGAAGAGGGTCAGGTCGGCGTCGGCGCGCCACGGGCACGGGCGCCGGCCCCCGCACGGGCGGCGGCGGAAGTCGTAGTAGCCCTGGGGCCCCGGTACCAAAACGGCCGTGGGTGTGCCCCCCGGGCCGCAATCGCTCACCGGCCGCAGCACGCCCGCAGCGGCGCGATCACCTTCGGGGTTGTGCCGGTCCGGGCGCCGGGTCACTGGAACGCCGCCGCGGTGAACGCGACACCGTCGTCGCGGAAGTCCGGGGTGCGCCAGCCGAACCGCCGAAACCGCGGGTCGGTGATCTCCTCCAGCAGCTCCTGCACCGAGATCTGGTAGCCGGACTCGGCCCAGAGGGTGATGCCGGGCTGGGCCAGCAGGTCCCGCCAGGCCGCCATGGTGGTCAGGCCGAGCTCGGGATGGGCGCGCATGAGGAAATCGCAGTGCGCCCGCGCTTGCCCGACGTGCAGGCCTTCAGGGTCGGCGGTCAGCGCGGCGGCGAGCGCGGGGCCGATCGTTGGCGAGCCGGTGGCCCGGGCGTAGAAGTTCACGCTCATATACGCGGTGCTCCTGTCTGCGGCTCCTGCTGAGCCGCGACTTCGTCGATGCCAGGGGGCGGGCCTTCATGATGGGCGGTCCCTCCCGTGGGCGGCCTTCAGCCGACCGGCGCGCATGTGGAGCTCGCCGACGGTGGTCTGCAGGGAGCGGGTGGCTCATTGCTGTCCCCGGCGGCTGCCGGGCCGTAGCGGGCGCTGTCGTCATACAGTCCGTTCATCGTGGGACCAGCCACCTCAATTTCATGGGCGTTCGCCACAGGCTTTCAGCGCATTGGTCACATGATTGCAGTGCTCAGATGGTGCCGAAGTAACTCATAATGCTCGTTTCTGCCCTGCATGATCTTCATGTCTACGATCTCGCGTCTGCCTGAGCTGGCCTTGGCGCCGGCCCCCACACCGCAGCGGGTGCAGTGTCGGCCTGCTGAATTCCGCCATGCATGGCATGGATGGGGCCTGGACTGCCGCCTTTTCGCCCTTCTGTCCGTTGCCTGGCTGCTGGCCAACGCAATAGACGTGACCGATCCCATTGCAAGTGGGATGGCTAATGACACCCTGACCAGCGGGTTCGTCACATAATTGCAGCGGCTGGTCCACCACATCGCCGCCTCCGTTGCGCCAGGGGTTCCGCACGATCTTCTTGCCATGAATCTGCCAGTTCTCGCCACGAGGTGTCAGTGGCTGCCCTGCGATGTCAGCGCCCTCCTCCTGCACCTGTCGGCGCATCGCCACCAGGCCCACCGTCCCGACCTGCGGCTGAGGGCGGCGGCCCTTGCCCGAACGCGCACCGGGAACAGCGGGGTGCGCTGACACGATGTGGCAAAAGCCCAGGACGGGTTCGCGGCCATCGGCGTCCGGTGCCGCGACGGTGCCGCGCGGGATTTTCGGAAAGGGCTTGTCGGGTCTTGAGCTGCGGCGTAGCGTGACGGGCAGGTGGCGCTGTGCGCCGCCGCTCGATCGCCTGAAGGGCCTTCCGCCGCCGCCTCGTGCGGCCCGCGGGAAGGACGGCAGGGGGTTCTCCCCCCGCTGGCGGAGTGATGACAGCCTCCGCCGGTGCCAGGCAGAGGATCGGGCGGCGCGTGCGAGCACCGCCGCGGCGAAACTGGCCCGTGTTGATCTTGAACTGGGCCGGGCCCGCATAGCCACCCTTATCGCTCCCTCCTTCCCCTTGAATCGCATGCTTTCACAGAAGGAACAATCTGTGAAGCCTTCTGATTGTCGAACGCGGAACGCGAAATAGCTGTGCGTTGTCTGTACGCTAAACAGATTGATCTTGAGGTACGCTCGATGCATGATCGTCGACGAGGCGGAACCGGCGGCCAACCCGGGGACAGGGGCCGGCGAGGAGCTGCGCTGCGGCAACCCGGGCTGTGCGGAGCTGTGGGCCACGCCGGACGGCCTGCCCCGGCCCCTGGAGTACGGCGGCGCCGGCCGCAAGCCCAAGCACTGCTCCCGGCGCTGCACCAACGCCGTCAGCAACGCCCGCAAGCGCTCCCACGACCAGCGCCGCACCCAGCTCCAGTCCACCTTCGCCGCCACGGTGGCTGAACACCGACCCGCCTTGAGCGCTCTGGCCGACACCGTCAGCGCGCAGTTGGCCGCCGAGGTCGCGCTACTACGCCGCATCGAGACGGAACTGCTAGAGCGCGTCGCCGACCTGGAGGAGCAACTCGTAGACGAGCGCGCGGCCGCAACAGAAGCCGAGCGGCGCACCACCGCCGCCGACGAACGCGCCCGCACGACCGAGCAGAACGCGCGAAACGCCGTTGAACGGGCTGCGGCCGCCGAGGGCATCGCGGCGCAGGCCGCCGCCGCGCAGCGCACCGCCGAAGAACAGGCACGCTTGGCCGAACACCACGCTGAGGCGGCAGAGGAGCGCGCGGACGCCGCCGAGGAACAGGCGCGCACCGACCGCGCCCTCGCCACCCAGGCCAACCGGCAACTCACCGAAACGGCCAGTCGGCACGCCGAACAGCTCCGGCAGCTGCGTGCCGAGCATGGCGCGGCCCTGGCCGGCGAACGGGAACGGGCCGCCGCGGCAGAGCGCGAGCTGGCCGCCCTGCAAGAGCGTCACCGCGCCGGCGTCGCGGAGCTTCAGCGGCTGCGCCACCGCGCCGAGGAGACCGTAGCCGCCGCCGAGCAGGCACGCGCCGAAACCGCCACGCTGCGGGCGCAGCTACACGCCGCGGAGGAACGCAACGCCGACCTCGCCCGGCAGGTGGCCCAGGCTCGCCACGAGGAGAGCGAAGCCCGCGATCTGCTGAAGGTCCACAACAGCCGACTCGAGGAGGCCGAGCGTGCACGCGACACCGCGCACGCCGCCCAGCGAGCCTCCGAGCAGCACGCCGAGCACCTGCAGCAGAACCTGACCCTGCTCCTGCAACGCCTGCCTGTCTCCACAACCGAACCGGGCATCCCGCCCGGCGAAGGCACCCAAGCAGAGCATTAACGTCGCTTCGTCTCGGTGAGGCCGTGGCGATCGACGGGGGGCAGGGCCGTACCCTGGCCAAAGACTCAGACTCCGTGAGCTCGGCGATCACCTCCTCGGGGCTCCGCTCCCGAAGGTTTCCCCAGCCGCCAGGTATGGATGGGGCCCCGCTCGGGTTCGAGCGACCAGCCCCAAAGTAGCTCTCCGTAATCGCCGCTACGGTCTCAGGGAAGTCGAGGGCTGGTCGGTGGGATTGCCCTCGACGGCGGCTGTGAGGGTTTTGTGGACGACGCCGACGGAGACCTTTACTCCGGCGGCGATGGTGCGGATGGATTCCCCGCGCCGACGACGGTCGAGGATCGCGGCGCGTTTGTCGTCGTCGACCACGGGGCGGCGGCCTCCGACCTTGCCTTGCTTTCGGGCGGTCTCCAGGCCGTTCTTGGTCTTGCGGACGATGTCGCGGCGGCGGTCCTCGGCCAGGGCGAGGGCCAGGTCGAGGATGAAGGAGCGTTCGGTGTGGTCGCCGGCGCCGATGCCCTCCAGTACCTTGACGCCGACGCCCTGCTGGAACAGGTTGTTGAGGACGATCAGTCCTTCCAGGAGGTTGCGGCCGAGCCGGTCGACTTCCTGGACGGTCAGAAGGTCGCCTTCGCGGATGTAGGACAGCGCGGTAAGGAGGTCGGGCCGGTCACTGGTGGCGAGCTTGCCGCTGGCCTTCTCCTCGATGACCTTCAGGCAGATCGGATCGAGGGCGTCGTGCTGCCGCTGGGTCTTCTGTTTGTCGGTGCTGACCCGGACCAGTCCGATGAGCGCCATCGCGAAGCACCTCCGTTCATCCTGTTCATCAAACGTCACGCGCGAGGTACCTGAACGGTAGCAGGGGACGCCGGAAGATGAACGGCAAAATGAACATCCGAACCGGACACGGCGCACGGAGTTCCCCGTTCGGCCGGGTGTCCTTGGTTGCGTTCGTCAAACCCTCGTTAGATGAACGCGCCCGACATGGCTACGGATCGTCTGCGCCTGGATACACCGCGCGGCTTCACCCGCTGGCTGCCTTCTCCAGGCTGGACTCTGCCCGACGGGGTTCGGCCTGGCTGATCAGGCGCTTGCCCAGCCGCTGCGCCGGCATCTCCACCCATCGCCAGGTCAGCGCGCACAGGCCGAGCAGCACCGCGTACACCGCCGCCAGCAGCGTCAGGCGTGCTGCCACTGGTACGGCCGGCGGGTTCGGCAGAAAGTACTCCACGCTCTCCAACAGCAGCGGGTGCAACAGGTAGAGGCACCCCTGCCCCCGCCCACCCGCCGCGGCGGCCGGCCTCGCAAGTACTGCTCCGACACCTGCCGGTGGGCCTTCGGCCGGACACGCGCCAGACGCTGGCGCCCGCTCACCCAGCGCCACCAACGCCAGGACGACACCCGCAAACAGCGCCGCCATCTCCGCATCAGGCCGAACACCTCGCCCAGGCAGCCGGGAAACTGGCCCTCGACCTGCACGCGGAAGACCTCGCGCCCCCCACCCAGCAGACCGGCTGGACACCCGGCCCCATCGCCGGCTACACCGCCGCCGCACTGCCCCTGCTCGCTCACGCCCGCACCGTCCTGGCCGCGGCCGTCACCGCGGACCGAGCGGCTGGCGCCTCCTGGGATGAGATCGCCGTCGTACTGGACGTCAGTTCGGACACCGCGGCCCGCCACCACCGCATTTGATCGCAGGGCCCGCGTGTCAACCCCGACGTTCGCTTAGACCGGGACCTGACCTTCGGCTGAGGTGGGCGAGGAAGTTTGTTCCTACGGTCACTCCCTATGCGAATGGAATTGCACCTACGACTGCTCATCACCGTAGCTCTCCTCGGCATCGGAGCGGCCGTTGTCGGCCTGCTGTCCCCCGGCGGGCTGGGGAGCGCGGACCCGGTACGGGTCGTCGGCGGCGCCTCCGCCGACCTGTATCGGTGGGTCGTCGAAGTGGTGGGCGGAGCGGCCGTGGAGATGGACGTCGCCTCCGACGGCGCTCTGGTGGTGCTTGGCCTGGTGGTGGCCTGGGTGGGCTTCGGGACGTTGCAGCGGCGAGACGGGTTTGGAGTCGTGGGGATCCGTCGAACTGCTGGGCCGTATCCGCTCCGATCGGGTGATGCGCCGCCCGGCACCCTCGCGCGAGGAGTTCCTGCGAGCCCACCCCCGCGGTGGGCGCCCGCCCAAGCACGGTGGCGAGTTCGCCCTGGCTGACCCGGCCACCTGGCCCGAACCCGCGGTGAGCACGATCACCGACACCACCCACTACGGCAAGGCCGAAACCCGCGCCTGGGACCGGATCCACCCCCGGCTTACCCACCGCGCCGCCTGGCTCGACCACGAGGGTGCGCTGCCGCTCATCGAGGGCACCTTGATCCGCCTAAAGGTCGAGTACCTGCCCGGCGACCGTGACGCTCCGCCAGTCTGGCTCTGGTCCTCCAAGACCGGAGCCACCAGCACGGACGTGGATCGATGCTGGCAGACGTTCCTGCGCAGATTCGACCTGGAGCACGTGCGCCACGAGGCGCTGCATAACCGAGTGGAGGTGAGAGACCTTCGCCCTCGGGCCGTCGCAGCGGCCTGGGTGAAGCAGGGGGCAACTCGTCCCGGGGAACGCCGGGAACGGGTGGAAAGCAGCCCCGACAACGCCGGGGCGGGTCGGCACTGCCAGACGGCCCGGGTTCGGCAAGCGAGGCCGGAAGGTGTAAAGCGAGTGAACCAGTGGGTGACGCCCCGTAAGAGTCGAGCCGGCTCGAACCTGGTGGATCAGGGCCGGTGTGCAGTGCGTGACCACGCCGATTTGGCGCGGTCAACTCCGAAGCCGTATGTGTTCGATGGCGGGGAGGCCACGCTGAAGGTCTGCGGCGTAGGCGTGGCGAGGCTGCCGGGGTATAGCTGGGCGCCTAACCGGCCAATCGGTTGTGTGGTGAACGTGGGAACCGCCCGCGGTCGCCCATCTGCTCGGGCAGCCAGCCCGGCCGATGGGCAGGTCCGTTGCCGACTATCGGCCGTGGGGCGGGGCGGAGGCCCCGTAGTAGTTCGAGCAGGGGAAAGCCCTGCACATGGCCAAGGGGCCAGCAAGTCGGCAGTGCGGATGCTGGAATGCCAGGAGGACGCCGGTGAATACCGACGCGCTGGAGCGGGCCTTGCTCAAGGCCGAGCGCCGGGTACTGGAGATCCAGACCAAGCTGCACCGGTGGGCGGCCGAAGACTCGGCTCGCCGGTTCGATGATGTCTTCAACCTCGTCTGCGATCGGGCGTTTCTGCTTGTCGCGTGGGATCGGGTGCGCCACAACAAGGGCGCCCGAACTGCCGGGGTGGACGGGCAGACGGCCTATGCCATCGAGCATCGGGGCGTGGAGGTTTTCCCTCGACGACCTGCGCGCGAAGGTGAAGACCGGCCAGTTTCGTCCCCTGCCGGTGCGCGAGCGGATGATCCCGAAGCCCGGCAGTGGCAAACTGCGCCGCCTCGGGATCCCCACCGTGCAAGACCGAGTCGTGCAGGCAGCACTGAAGCTGGTCCTGGAACCCATGTGGGAGGCGGACTTTCTGCCGTGTTCCTACGGGTTTCGTCCCGGCAGACGTGCCCACGACGCGGTCGCCGAGATCAGAGTGTTCGCCTCGCCTCCACACCGCTACGAGTGGGCGGTCGAAGGCGACATCACCGCATGCTTCGACGAGATCTCGCACTCGGCCCTGATGGACCGGGTGCGACAGCGAGTCGGGGACAAGCGCGTGCTGGCTCTGATCAAGGCGTTCTTGAAAGCCGGGATCCTCACCAAGGACCGGGTGGTCAAGGACACCGAAACAGGTACTCCCCAGGGCGGGATCTTGTCCCCACTGCTGGCCAACGTGGCGCTGAGCGTCCTCGACGAGCATTTCGCCCCACGCCGTGACCCCAAGGCGCGACAGACGACGGCAGCAACCGGTCTTGCACCGGCTGAACCGCTACGCCGACGACTGGGTGCTACTGGTTCAGGGCAACCGAGCGGACGCCGAGGACAAGCGCACACAAGCAGCGGCCGTCTTATCCCCGATGGGCCTGCGCCAATCGGCGGAGAAGACCAGGATCTCCCATATTGACGAGGGCCTCGATTTCCTCGGATGGCGCATCCAGCGCCACCGCAAACGAGGGACCGACCTCAGCTACGTCTACACCTATCCCAGCAAGAAGGCCCTCCGGGCCGTCATGGGCAAGGTCAAACTGCGCTGCGATCGGATCGACACCAACCAACCGCTGGCCGTCCTCCTGCGCAGTCTGGTCTCTCTGCTGCGCGGCTGGACGACCTACTTCCGGCCCGGGGTCTCGCACGCGACCTTCCATTACCTCAGTCACTACACGTGGCAGTGCGTCATGCGATGGCTGCGCCGCAAACATCCCAAGGCCGGTTGGAGGCACCTGCGACGCCGCTACTGCCAAGGCAGATGGTGGCCCGCGGACGGCCGAGTGACCTTGTTCGACCCGGCGGCGGTGACGACCACTCGCTACCGCTACCGGGGCAACAAGATCCCCACGCCGTGGTCGAGCACTTAACAGCCCGCCGGGGCTTGTGGAGAGCCCGGTGCCTGGACAACGGGCACGCCGGGTTCGGGAGACGGTCCGGGAAAACCCACCAACGGCAACGCTGGCAGGGCGTCCCGGACCGATCTCACACCTACCGCTTCTGGAAGCAAACCCTCGGCTGGACCCGGCCCAAGCTGCGTGCCGCCCAGGCAGCCGACCGCTGGACCTGGCTGCTCGTCATTGCCCACACTCAGCTACGCCTCGGCCGCCACCTGATCGAGGACCTGCGCCATCCCTGGGAGAGACCCGTCCCGCGCGGCCAGCTCACACCCGCCCGCGTCCGGCGCGGGTTTCGGAACCCTCCGCCCGCTCCTCGCCCAACCGGCTGGCGCACCCAAACCCTCCAGACCTGGCCCGGGGCGCCCACCCGGCATCCCCAACCGCCGGCCCGCGCCCCGCTACGACGTCGGCAAGACCGTCAAACGCGGCCGCACCCTCGCAGCGCTACAACAATCCGGACAATGAAGAAGAAGTCAGGCGTGTGAACATCCCGGCGCAGCCGAGTCGATTTCGTGCTCGGCCGCGCCGACGTGCCTGTGAGGTAGCGATCAGTCGGCCCGTTCGTCGGGGTCGGACCTCGTTCCCGTGTCGAATGTCGCTGTCACGGGCGCGGTGCTCCAGTCGCTCACCTCATCGCCCCTGTCGACGCGCAGCAGCCGTGCCTGCATGGCTTCCATCAGCTGGTCGGCGCCGGGCAGGAACTCTGGGCCGTTGACGAAGTGCATGACGGCTCCGACGATGTCCTGTCTGTCGTCCTCGTCGAGGTCCTCGGCGTCGAACGGCCTCCAGCCTGTCGCGGTGGCCGCCGCGAGAAGGCGAGCGGGGTCGTGGACGTGCACCTCCAGCAGGCTGATCGTGCGTACGACCGGTCCTGGGAAGGCGTCGAGGCGGGCGTCGTGCGGCGTGCGGTTCTCAAGGTCGCCACCGAGGCCGGCCGAGTCGCGGCGGCCTCGCCGCAGGGACTCCCACGTGGCGGCGAGTTCGGGGGTATCGGCCCAGGTCCCGTTCACGACATCGGCCAGCGTGCGTCGGAAGGAGGCGGCGGGCGCGTCGGGCAGAGCCGCTGCGATCCGCTCCGACTCAGCGCGGGCGGCGGGGCCTAGGCCGTTCTCCAGCACCGAGGAGAGAAGGTAGGCGGCGTGCTGAGCGAGGGCGGGGTCGGTGCAGGTCAGTACGGCATGCAGGGTCGCGGGCTGGCGGAAGCGCTCGACGAGGGCGTACACCCTGCTCTTGGCGCGGGTGTGCTCGCAGTGGAAGGCACGAGGGACGGCAGAGGTCATGACGGGTTCTCCAACAACGTGAGGTACGTGGAAAACCGCTGGTGGGCGCGGTACGGCCACGCCCCCTGACGGAGAAGTCCTGCCCGCTGGTGCTGCTGGTACGGCCAGCTGCCCGGTTCGGTGTTCGCATCGTACCGCTTGGGCGTTGTTCCGGGTGACTACGCGTCGACTGGACCACCCGGGGTGAATCAGTCGCGGGGGTGGGCTCGTGCGGGTGAGCGCGTCGCTCAAACGAGTCGAACCACAAGACCTCGCAACAGGGAGTTGAGCAGGTCGACCACCCCAAGGCGTTGTTCGTTGTCCAGACGAGCGCAACGGTCTGGTGGATAAAGAACAAGCTTAGAGAGTGTCTCGTATCCTCTCTAACGATCTTCAGGGCGCAAAGGGATCTCCTCGCGACGAAATCACCGGGACGCTCTAGCCAGCACGAGCGCCGTCGTGTATGCCACCCCATATCCGGCAGGCAGCAAGTGGGCAGGCCCGGTCAGAGCGGCGCCGAGGCTTGCCACCGAGACTGTGGCCAGCACTATGGCAGCCACCGTTGTTTCTCGTGCGGCCACGGTTACCACTGCGAAACCGCCTAGGACGCCCGAGGCGACAAGAAGATCCAGCAGCAGCCATGCGTCCAGTAGGCCCGCATTCGTCAGCAGGTGGAGCAGCGGCGATGGAAGCGATGGCGTCCAAATGTAGGTGAGCCCGCTGGCCATGTTGAGGGCCGGTGGGAGGGCTACCAGGAGGCCCAGCAGCGCCACGCACCAGCGTCGACGCCTCAGGGGTGAGCGATCGTTCAGGGTTGCTGTCCGGGCTGGTCGGTGATTCCTGCGCCGATGGGGAGCGATAGGGAGAGGATCGCTCCCCTTTTGATGAAGGCCTTGGCGTCGCCCATGAATTTCGAGTGGTCTGCCACAGCGACGACGCGCCCGCCACGATAGGCGTAGGTGGACGGATCGAGCAGTATTTCGTGCCTTACCCAGCAGTCTTCGGTGCGTGCGATGGGCAGCGCAAGCTGTCCCTCGACGTCGATCGCGTCCTGGTTCAGTGTCACGTGGATCTGGCCATGGTCTGGTAGATGGCGGCCTCTTGGGCCGGGGGCACGAGTGTGCTGAAGGCTCTGGCGTTGTGCTGCTCCTCGGTGGCGTTGATCGCGCTCATCTCCCGGGACATCCCCGCCAAGAGGGCATCTGGGTTCTGTGGCACTGCGGCCACTGTCGCGTAGTCGCTGGGGAGGCATGCCGTGCGTCGCACATTCCCCTCCGACGATTTGGCACTAGAACGGTCACATGCTGTCAGTGGCCGTCACCGCTGACGAGAGGGATGACCGCCGCTTTTCGTCGAATTCCTGCCTGAGCTGGCGGCGCCCCCTCAGGCGACTCGCGACGCAGACGCTGGCGTTCGGGTCCATGCCTGTGGCTCCTTCCTGGTCAGCCGCCTGGTCATGAGCGTGATCGCGGCAACGGTCAGGTGCGCCTCGCTATGCGAAGGTTTGCGTTCGAAGTCGACCACGTTGCGGCGGGCGATCATCAGCTAGGAAAGCGACCTCTCGACGATCCACCTTCTCGCGAGTACTTTGAACCCGGTCTGACCAGGCCTTTTAGCCACGATCTTCAAGATGAGGCGCAGAAAGCGGCGGGCCCACTCCCCCGCGTTCCGCGTAATTCAGCGGCATGGAGGTTCGAATGTGGGCTCTGAACTGGGCTGATATGGGTGTGGCCACCTGGAGGGCGTTTCTCTAGGCGGTGGTGTTCGTGCTGGTCAGCGTGCTGCAGGTTTCAGATCGATGACCTGCTTGGGGGCGGGGACAGCGAGCTTGGCGAGCAGGTCCTGCTGGGGCTTGGTGAGGGCGGTGACCTGCCGGAACAGGCCTGCGGGGCCGGTGAAGGTGCCCAGGTGGAGCCGGTCGAGGTCGCGGCGGCAGGTGGGCCAGGTGCTGCCGGTGGTGGTCTCGATGACCCGGATGAGCAGCAGCGCCAGCCAGCAGAGGATGACATGAGCGCGGATGCGTTCTTCGAGCCGGTGATAGACCGGTCGCAGGTCGATGATCTGTTTCATGTCCCGCCAGCCCCGCTCGACCTCCAGCAGCTGCTTGTAACCCAGCGCGATGTCCTCAGCGCTCAGGCGCGGGTCGCTGCAGCGCAGCAGATACTTGCCGTCCAGGTTCTCCTCGGCCTTGACCTTCGCGGTGTCGATACGGAGCTTCCCGGCCGGTGTCGCCCGCAGATATCGGTTCAGGCCGGGCTTGGTGGCGATCTTCCCGCGCAGCTCCCCGCGTTTGAACTCACTCACCGCATCGGATCCGTCGATCAGGTCGGTGAGCTGGGCGACGAGCTGCTCACGCATGCGCCTGTCGCGCTCGGCCGCTTCGGGGTTGTGGCAGATGACGAACCGGTCGGTGTCGCTGATGCGCACTTCCTTGATCCGCATGCTGTCGGTGATCTCGGTGTAGCGGCCCTGCCTCGACAATGCGGCCTTCACCTCGGCCGATCCGGAGCGCAACTTCTCCCCGATGATGTACTGGTGGTCGCCTTGCCGCAGGTAGCGGCGGTTTTCCACGGAAGAGAAGCCCCGGTCGGTCACCCACACGATCTTCGACAGGGTCCAGTCCCGCATATCGTCCTTGACCTGCCGGATCAAGCGCTGGTCGGAGGCGTTGCCGGGCCAGCACCAGCAGCGGACCGGGATCCCGTCCCGCGTGACGGCCATCCCGATCACGATCTGCGGAAGATCGTCACGGGAGTCCTTGGAGTTGCCGTAGGTCCGAAACCCTGCCGCCTGGCTCTCCTGCCCGTCGCCGGCCTCGCGGCCGGGTACCCGCTCGTCGCGGGCGACGGGCTCATCGCCGTGCTCGAGTTCGAAGTAGGTGCTGGTGGTGTCGAAGAAGAGCAGGTCGACCTCAAGATTAAGAAGGTTCGCGACCTCGTCGAACACCTGCTTCTCCAGATCGTCCTTCACCTCGTGCAGCCAGTCCATCGCCCGGTAGCACGCATCGTCATCAGTGCCGGGCAGGCCGTCGATATGGACGTCATGGGTGATCCAGTCCGCAGCGGCCAGCTTCGAGGACGGCGCCAGCGCCCGGTTGGCGACCAGGCCGAACAGCACCCGCTCGGTCGTGGTCATGTTCCGGCGGCGGCCCCGCTTGGGCTGCCCGACCCGGCTGACGATCTGATCGACCTTCAGCCGCCGCCACAGATGATCGAGAACGTAGGTGCCGCCGAACGGCACCGAGGACGTGAACTCCAGGTCCGAGGCTGCCGTCGCCGCCAGGGCCTCGCCCGGCTCCAGAAGCCGCGATAGAGACGCGACGAGCCGCCGGACCGCCTCGCGATCGAGTTCGTCCTCACGACCGAACGTGAACAGGACCTTCGGCACTGCACGGCCCTTCACCGGATCCCACTCGTTATGGGCCAGATGCAGGTACCGGACCGTCCCGGACTTGTTCTCCCGCTTCGTCGTCTTCACGTACACAGCTCTAGACCATAAACACCCACCCAAGCTCAGCGCAGCCAAACTGCGAAAATCGCGTCTCTAGGCGATTCCGGCCTGTCAGCTCCGGCCCGAGTCACTGACCAGCATGTTCAGGCCGGACCGGCCTCTAGGAACCCCGAATTATGCGGAACGCGGGACTCCCCTGCGTTCCGCGTAATTCAGCGGGCTGGAGGCTCGGATTCGGGGTCTGGCCTGGGGTGACACCGGTGTGGCCGCCTGGAGGGCGTTTCTCTAGGCGGTGGCGGAGGTGCTGGTCAGCGGGGTGCGGCCTGAAGGTCGATGATCTTCTTGGGGTGGTCGATACAGAGCTTGGAGAGCAGGTCGATCTGGGATTTGGTCAGGTCGGTGACCTGACGGAATGTCCCGGTGGGGCCGGTGAAGGTGCCCAGGTGGAGGCGGTTGAGTTCGCGGCGTGCGTGCTGCCAGGTCGTTCCTGCCGTGGTCTCAATGATGCGGATGAGCAGGAGGGCGAGCCAGCAGAGGATGACGTGGGCGCGGATGCGTTCTTCGAGCCGGTGATAGACCGGCCGCAGGTCGATGATCTGTTTCATGTCGCGCCAGCCCCGCTCGACCTCCAGGAGCTGCTTGTAACCCAGGGCGATGTCCTCGGCCGGCAGGTGCGGGTCTGAGCAGCGCAGCAGGTACTTCCCGTCGAGGTTCTCCTCGAACTTGATCTTCTTGTGATCGATGCGGAGCTTGCCCGCAGGGGTGGTGCGCAGGTAGCGGTTCAGGCCGGGCTTGCCGGCGATCTTCCCGCGCAGCTCACCCCGCTTGGACTCGCTCAGGGTGTCGGTGCCGTCGATCAGCTCGGTCAACTGGGCGACGAACTGCTCGCGCATGTGGGCGTCCCGCTGGGCGGCTTCGGGGTTATGGCAGATCACGAATCGTTCGGTGTCGCTGATCCGGACTTCCTTCACGCGCATGTTCTCGGCGATGTCGGCATAGCGGCCCTGGCGGGCCAGGGCCGCCGTCACCTCGGGCGACCCGGAGCGGAGCTTCTCGCCGATGATGTAGGCGTGATCGCCCTGGCGCAGGTAGCGGCGGTTGCGTTCGCTGGAGAACCCCCGATCGGTCACCCACACGATCTTGCTGAGGGTCCAGTCACGCATATCGTCCTTGACCTGCCGGATCAGGGCTTGGTCTGCGGTGTTGCCGGGCCAGGACCCGGCCAGGACCAGCAGCGGACCGGGATGCCGTCCCTCGTGACGGCCATGCCGATCACGATCTGCGGGAGATCGTCGCGCGAATCCTTGGACTTGCCATAGGTCCGGAACCCGGTCTCGTTACCGGCGTCCTGCCCGTCGGTGGCCCTCTCGCCCCGCTCGTCGCGGCCGACCGGCTCGTCGGCCTCCCCGAGCTCGAAGTAGGTGCTGGTGGTGTCGAAGAACAGCAGGTCGACCTCAAGGTTGAGCAGGTTCGCGACCTCGTCGAACACCTGTTTCTCCAGCTCGTCACGGACTTCGTGCAGCCAGTCCATCGCCCGATAGCAGGCGTCGTCATCGACGGTGGCCAGGCCGTCGATGTGGACGTCGTGGTTCATCCACTCCGCGGCGGCGAGCTTGGAGGACGGAGCCAGCGCCCGGTTGGCGACCAGGCCGAACAGCACCCGCTCCGTGACGGTCATGTTCCGGCGGCGGCCCCGTTTGGGCTGCCCGACCCGGCCGACGATCTGATCGATCCGCAGCCGACACCACATCTGGTCGAGGACGTGCGTGCCGCCGAACGGCACCGACGACACGTACTCCAGGTCCGAGGCCGTCGTTGCTGCCAGCGCGTCTCCCGGCTCCAGCAAGCGCGATAGAGACGTGACCAGCCGCTTGACCGCTTCCCGGTCCAGCTCGTCCTCACGGCCGAACGTGAACAGGACCTTCGGCACCGCCCGGCCCTTCACCGGATCCCACTCGTTATGCGCCAGATGCAGGTACCGGACCGTCCCGGACTTGTTCTCCCGCTTCGTCGTCTTCACGTACACGACTCCAGACCTTATGGCCCAAGCCCAGGCCAGAACGCTAAATCCAGAAATCGCGTCTCTAGGCGAATCCAGCCGTCGACCCAGACTCCAAATCCCTGACCTGCGCGTTCAGATAACTACGACCTTCAGGAACCCCGAATTATGCGGAACGCGGGACTCCACCAGCGTCCCGGCGTAGGCGCTGTCGCCCCAGATGAGGGTGAGCGGCGGGTGCAGCATCGCAGCCGGGCCAGCAGTTCCCGGGCAGCGTCGCGGTCGGGCTGTCCGGCTGGCGTGACCATCACCGTCATGAGCAGGCCGAGCGTGTCCACGACAAGGTGACGTTTCCTGCCTCCCACCTTTTTCCCGGCGTCATAGGATCGTGAGCGCCCGGTGACGCTGGCCGCGGCGCGCACCGACTGGGAGTCGATGATGCCGGCGACCGGGTTGGGGCAGCGGCCCGCACGCAGCCGGATGGCGCGGCGGAGCTCATCGCGGATCCGGTTGAAGACCCCGGCCCTGGCCCAGCGGCTGAAGAAGCAGAAAACGGTCTTGAAAAGGCGGAAAATCCGCAGGTAATGCCCTCCATTTTGTCGCATTGTCAGTGATGTACCTGATCGCATCGAACACGTCGCGGCGGTGATGCTTCTCCGGGTGGCCGCCCTTGGGGGTCTGACAGGCGGGCACCGGCAACAACGGTCAATGAGTGCCCATTCTTCGTCGGTGGTGTCGGAGGGGTAGCGGCGGGGACGCACGAGTCACACTCCCGCCTTGTTGACCAGGGTCAGCGCCGTCTGGACCACGTTGAGCTGGCCCAGCACCAACTTGATCCACTCTTCCTCCGGCGTGAGCGCCGCATGAGGCGCCACAGTGGCCGACAGAAACCGGCCGATCCGGGTCAGCTCGGTGCGCAGCCGCGAGCACTCGTAGGCGATCCAGTCGTCAGGGCTGGACGCGAAGGCGTATCCGCCGGCGTAGGTCCAGATCAGCGGGGTGTGGTTGGCCATTGCCGAGACCTCTCGGATGTAGAGGATGCCCTTGCGAACGTGATAGAGGCTCAGGCCGGTGGCGGCCACGAGTTGCCGGGCGGTCAGCCCGGCCGGGCGGGCCTCTAGCAGAGCCAGGCGCACCTGCTCCCCGCAGACGTTGGCCGCCAGGCCCCTGTCGGGCATGGTCTACTCGCCGCGTAGCAGCCGCGCCAGGCTCTCATCGAGGCTCACGTCCCCCGACTCGATAGCCACCTCCAGCCAGTCAGCCGTCGCCCGGACGCGCGCCACGTTGCGCGCCACCGCGGCCTGCTCATCGCCGGCGACACACCGACCCCGAACCCGCTTCCGCACACACTTACCGCTTAACCTGCAGAAACAGGATCACTCGAAGATCGATTCATACACCACGTCCGTGGACGTGACCGTCGCGGCTGCGCTCGATGCGGGGCAGGGCAGGCGTGCGGTGTCGTACCACCGGCTGGCCTGCTGGGCGTGCTCGACCTGCGCCCGGCTGACCATGTGCTTGGCCAGATCGTCGCGCATGGACCGGTCGGCCACCTGCGGCCGGCGCAGCAGATCGGTGGCGCATAGACGAGAGGCGATCGAGCGAACCCCGCCACAGGCCGCAACGTCGCGGCACCGTCCCGTTGTGGTGGAACAGGTTCCACACCCTGTGCACCCAAGATCTGATCCCCGTCCAGCCCCACCCGGTCGCGTACCAGGTTCTCGTGGTTACGGCCTGTGCCTCGTGTTACCTAGTGTGATGCGCCGGAAATTTCGACTGTTAGTACGTTTGCTGTTTTATGTCGCATCGAGGACGCGAGCTTTCGAGGCCGTGCTCTCGGAGGAGGAACGCTTCGAGTTATCGCACCCAGGCGGCGGGCGGGATGAGCGCCCGGCTGGCTGAGCGTGCGCAGATCCTGCTCGACCAGGTTGAGGACGTCATCATCGCCACGCTGGAGTCCATCCCGGGCAGGGACACCCACTCAGATGTCCGTCAATCCGGATCAAGCCCCGTTATCCTGGGATCCACGTACGGCGCCGCACACGCCGTCCTGACCAGCGCCCTCTCCGAGAACCTGGCACCCGCCCAAGCCGGCAGGGCCGCCACCCACAAGACCACCAGGCCGTTCCACGAACCCGAGGGTGACAGTGGCGGGAGTGAGGCGGGCCGCCATCCCAGACCCCCACCTCGCTTCTGCCGGGCCGGGCGGGAGCCCGTGCAGCAGCATCCGTCCACGCTGCCGACGGCTGGTCACCCGTCAGGTCCTCTGGTCCATGTGCTCCCGCAAACTCCTCGGGCGCATGTCGACCCAGTTCTGCTCGACGTATTCCAGGCACGCCTGCCTGCTCTCGGCACCGTGGATGACCCTCCATCCTTCGGGCACATCGATGAAGGCAGGCCACAGTGAATATTGTTCCTCGTCGTTGACCAGCACGAAGAACTCGCTGTCTTCATCATCGAAAGGATTTGTCACCGCTACCCTCCAGAACGCAGCTTCCGAGAAAATCCTGATATCAGCTACAAGGCTGAACCGGCAGGTCTCAAGGCAATCAACCGGCAATTCAAGAGCACCGCCCGCCATGGCCGCGAGTCGATCACCGAGATATCGCCTAAACAGCCGGGGGTTCCAGGGCTCGGGCGAGCACGCTGGCGATCTCCCCGAGCGGACCCGGCCTGGACATGTCGAGGTGCTCGGTGTCGATATCGTGGTTGACGATCTCTCCGGCGACGTGCTGCGCCCATGACCGCGCCCCCTGTGCGTCGAGGGCGCGCCCCCGCGTGGCAGTGAAGAAGAGCAGGTCACCATGGAACACCGGGGGGATGGCGTCGAGCACCAGAGCCAGATTGCGCACCGCGGAGACGTAGAGCTCATCGACAAGGCCGGGCTCCAGCTCAATCTGACCCGCGCCCTCACGCTCTATGAGCTGGGCCACCCAGTTGCCGGTGGGCCTGTCCGAATCGCCGAAGTCTCGGGCGGGGGCCGGCGGATACGAGTCCATCATCGCCAGGAGCGCGACCTCTTCGCCCTGCTCTTGCAGCCTGCAGGCCATCGCGTGCGCGATGCCGCCGCCCAGTGACCAGCCGAGGAGGTGAAAGGGCCCGGTCGGCTGGATCCGCCGCAGCTGAGCAAGGTAGTCATCGACCAGTTCCCCTAGCGTGCTGTGAACGGTGGTGTCGCCGGCGAGCCCTCGGGTCTGCAACCCGTACAGGGGACGGTCGGGGCCAAGGTGCTGGAGCAGGCCGGTATAGCACCAGGCCAGGCCCGTAACCGGGTGTACGCAGAACAGTGGCGGTTTGCCGCCCCTGGCACGTAGGGGGAGCACGATGTCAACGGGGTGCGTGGCACTGGTGTCGCCGTTGTCGAGCAAGTCAGAGATTCCCGCCACGGTCGGTGCCGCGAACAGCTCACGCACGCTTACTTCCAGGCCGAGCGTGGAACGGATGCGGGAGATCAGCCGGGTGGCCAACAGCGAGTGACCGCCCAGATCGAAGAAACCGTCATCGATGCCCACCCGCCGCACGCCGAGCACCTCGGCGAACAGCCCGCACAAGATCTCCTCCCGCGGAGTACGCGCCGCCCGCCCCTCGGCCAGACCGTCATGGTCCGGCGCGGGCAACGCCCGCCGATCCAGCTTCCCGTTCGACGTCAACGGCAGCGACCCCACCACCACGAACGCGGACGGCACCATGTACTCCGGCAGCAACGAAGCCACCCGAACCCGAAGCGAACCAGGATCAGGCACCACCTCCGCATCCGCCGCCACCACGTAGGCGACCAGACGACGATCACCCGGCCGGTCCTCCCGCACCATCACCGCCGCCTGCGCCACCTGCGCATGCCCGGCCAGCGCCACCTCCACTTCACCCAGCTCGATGCGATACCCCCGCACCTTCACCTGGTCATCGGCCCGGCCCACGTACTCCAGCACCCCATCCGCCCACCATCGCACCAGATCACCCGACCGATACATCCGCGAACCGGCAGACCCGAACGGGTTGGCCACGAACCGGCCCGCCGTCAGACCGGCCCTGCCCAGATAACCGCGCGCCAGGCCCTCCCCACCTACATACAGCTCCCCCGTCACCCCCACCGGCACCGGACGCAGTCCTCCATCGAGCACGAACACCTGGTAGCCCGGCAACGACCGCCCGACACCGACTCTGTCATCCCCCGGCACCAGATCATGAGCCGTGACGTGAACCGTGGTCTCCGTGATGCCATACATATTCACCAACCGCACCGCGGCATACGGAAACTCCTCGAACCAGGCCCGGACATGATCCTGCCGAAGCGCCTCACCGCCGAAGACCACCAACCGCAACGACGCCGGCACCCGCTCATCGGCCACCCGCACCAGCTCACGGAAACTCGACGGCGTCTGACTCAACACCGAGACACCCTCATCCCGCATCAGCCGCCAGAACACATCCGGCTGACGAACCACCTGCGACGGCACCACCACCAACCGGCCACCGGTGCACAACGCACCCCACATCTCCCACACCGAGAAGTCGAAGGCGAAGGAGTGGAACAGCGACCACACATCATCGCCCCCCAACCCATACGGCCCCCGCAGGCCCTGCAGCAGATTCACCACACTGCGATGCTCCACCACCACACCCTTGGGCCGCCCCGTCGAACCAGAGGTATAGATCACATACGCCGGATCACTCGCCGCGACCGAGCGACCCAGATCAGTCCCCTCCTGAGCGGCCAGCATCGCCGCCACCGCCGGATCGTCGAGCACCACCGTCTCCACCGCCCGGCCGCACAGCCCCGACGACACCGTGAGCAGCAACGCCGGCCCGGCATCCTCCAGCAGAAACTCCACCCGCGACGCCGGATACTCCAGATCCACCGGCACATACGCGCCACCGGCCTTAAGCACCGCCAGCAACGCCACCACCAAATCCACCGACCTCGGCAACGCCACCGCCACCAACGTCTCCGGCCCCACCCCACACGCCACCAGATGACGCGCCAGCCGATTGGCCCGGACATTCAACTCACCATAAGTAAGCCGCACGCCTTCGCACGACACCGCCATCGCCTGCGGAGCAGCCGCCACCCGCGCCTCGATCAACTCGACGAGCGACACCTCCGGCACCGGACCCACCGGGCCGCTCCACCCCAGCACCCGCTCGCGCTCACCCACCGACAACAGCTCAAACCCGTCCACCCGCACGTCAGGATCGGCCACCATCGCCTCGAACACCCGCAACAACCCCCCCGCCAACCCCTCCACCGTCCCCCGATCGAACAGATCGGTACTGAACTCGACCACCCCCGACAACCCGCCCGGCGACCCATCCTCCGCCAAGCGCTCACTCAACGAAAACTGCAGGTCGAACTGGGCGGAGTTCAGCGCCACGTCCTCGTAGTCGGCGCGCAGGCCGGGCATCTGCAGTTCGAAGTCACCGTCGTTGCGCAGAACGAGCATGGTCTGGAACAGAGGGTGGTGGCCACCGCGCGCCGGATTGAGCGCCTCGACCAGCCGCTCGAAGGGCAGGTCCTGGTGCTCGTAAGCGGCCAGGTCGGCGGCGCGCACCCGGGCGATCAGCTCACGGAAACTCGGGTTGCCGGAGGTGTCGGTGCGCAGCACCAGCGTGTTGACGAAGAAGCCGATCAGCTCGTCCAGCGCGTCGTCCATACGACCGGCCACCGGCGTGCCGAGCGGGATGTCATCGCCTGCCCCCGACCTGCTCAGCAACGCCGCCACGGCAGCCTGCACCACCATGAACAGCGTCGCGTGCGACTCCTTGGCCAGCTCGTGCAGCGCCGCGTGCAGATCGGCCGGCAGCTCGATGGATACGTGATCCCCGCTGTGACTCGGCCGCGCGGGACGCTGCCGGTCGGTGGGCAGCTGAAGCTGATCGGGGATCCCTGCCAGCGTGTCGGACCAGAAGGCGAGCTGGTGGGCGAGCAGGGTGTCCCCATCGTGCTCGTCGTCGAGAAGCTTTCGCTGCCACAGGGTGTAATCGGTGTACTGTACCGGCAGCGCGGGCCAGATGGGGGCGAAGCCGCCCGCACGCGCGGTGTAGGCGGATGACAGGTCGCGGCAGAGCACACCCGTCGACCAGCCGTCGGCGGCGATGTGGTGCATGACCAGCATGAGCACGTGCTCTTCAGCGTCCAACCTGAACAGCCAGGCCCGCAGCGGGATCTCGTGTGCCAGGTCGAACGGCTGGTGGGCGGCCTCTTCTAGTGCCTGACCCAGGTCGGCCCCGGCGACGTCGATCAACGCAAGCTCCGGCCATACTTCCTGGAGGATCCGCTGGTACGGCACGCCGCCGTCAACGGGAAAGACCGTGCGCAGGACCTCGTGCCGTTCCACCAGGTCGGCGAGGGCGGCGGCGATCGCGTCGACATCCACCGCACCGTGCAGGTGGACGGTCATGGGCATGTTGTAGGCCGCTTCAAGCCCCTCCTCCTGATTGAGGAACCACAACCGCTGCTGGGCGAACGACGGCGGCACCCGCTCCGGCTTGGGCTGCGGCGTCAGTCTGGAACGCGTGGCGCCACCGGTGTCGCGCTGAGCGATGGCCGCCACGGTCGGTGCCGCGAACAGCTCACGCACGCTTACTTCCAGGCCGAGCGTGGAACGGATGCGGGAGATCAGCCGGGTGGCCAACAGCGAGTGACCGCCCAGATCGAAGAAACCGTCATCGATGCCCACCCGCCGCACGCCGAGCACCTCGGCGAACAGCCCGCACAAGATCTCCTCCCGCGGAGTACGCGCCGCCCGCCCCTCGGCCAGACCGTCATGGTCCGGCGCGGGCAACGCCCGCCGATCCAGCTTCCCGTTCGACGTCAACGGCAGCGACCCCACCACCACGAACGCGGACGGCACCATGTACTCCGGCAGCAACGAAGCCACCCGAACCCGAAGCGAACCAGGATCAGGCACCACCTCCGCATCCGCCGCCACCACGTAGGCGACCAGACGACGATCACCCGGCCGGTCCTCCCGCACCATCACCGCCGCCTGCGCCACCTGCGCATGCCCGGCCAGCGCCACCTCCACTTCACCCAGCTCGATGCGATACCCCCGCACCTTCACCTGGTCATCGGCCCGGCCCACGTACTCCAGCACCCCATCCGCCCACCATCGCACCAGATCACCCGACCGATACATCCGCGAACCGGCAGACCCGAACGGGTTGGCCACGAACCGGCCCGCCGTCAGACCGGCCCTGCCCAGATAACCGCGCGCCAGGCCCTCCCCACCTACATACAGCTCCCCCGTCACCCCCACCGGCACCGGACGCAGTCCTCCATCGAGCACGAACACCTGGTAGCCCGGCAACGACCGCCCGACACCGACTCTGTCATCCCCCGGCACCAGATCATGAGCCGTGACGTGAACCGTGGTCTCCGTGATGCCATACATATTCACCAACCGCACCGCGGCATACGGAAACTCCTCGAACCAGGCCCGGACATGATCCTGCCGAAGCGCCTCACCGCCGAAGACCACCAACCGCAACGACGCCGGCACCCGCTCATCGGCCACCCGCACCAGCTCACGGAAACTCGACGGCGTCTGACTCAACACCGAGACACCCTCATCCCGCATCAGCCGCCAGAACACATCCGGCTGACGAACCACCTGCGACGGCACCACCACCAACCGGCCACCGGTGCACAACGCACCCCACATCTCCCACACCGAGAAGTCGAAGGCGAAGGAGTGGAACAGCGACCACACATCATCGCCCCCCAACCCATACGGCCCCCGCAGGCCCTGCAGCAGATTCACCACACTGCGATGCTCCACCACCACACCCTTGGGCCGCCCCGTCGAACCAGAGGTATAGATCACATACGCCGGATCACTCGCCGCGACCGAGCGACCCAGATCAGTCCCCTCCTGAGCGGCCAGCATCGCCGCCACCGCCGGATCGTCGAGCACCACCGTCTCCACCGCCCGGCCGCACAGCCCCGACGACACCGTGAGCAGCAACGCCGGCCCGGCATCCTCCAGCAGAAACTCCACCCGCGACGCCGGATACTCCAGATCCACCGGCACATACGCGCCACCGGCCTTAAGCACCGCCAGCAACGCCACCACCAAATCCACCGACCTCGGCAACGCCACCGCCACCAACGTCTCCGGCCCCACCCCACACGCCACCAGATGACGCGCCAGCCGATTGGCCCGGACATTCAACTCACCATAAGTAAGCCGCACGCCTTCGCACGACACCGCCATCGCCTGCGGAGCAGCCGCCACCCGCGCCTCGATCAACTCGACGAGCGACACCTCCGGCACCGGACCCACCGGGCCGCTCCACCCCAGCACCCGCTCGCGCTCACCCACCGACAACAGCTCAAACCCGTCCACCCGCACGTCAGGATCGGCCACCATCGCCTCGAACACCCGCAACAACCCCCCCGCCAACCCCTCCACCGTCCCCCGATCGAACAGATCGGTACTGAACTCGACCACCCCCGACAACCCGCCCGGCGACCCATCCTCCGCCAAGCGCTCACTCAACGAAAACTGCAGGTCGAACTTGGCCCGTTTCGTGGTGGACGGGACGAATTCCACCCGCAGTCCCGGCAGCTCGAACTCACCGGCCTCCACACCCCGCTCGACTGTGAGCATGGTCTGGAACAGCGGGTGGTTGGCCGACCGATTGGGGTTGAGCGCCTCGACCACCCTTTCGAACGGGACGTCCTGATGGCTGTAGGCGTTGAGGTTGGTGGTCCTGATCCGGTCGATGAGGTGGCGGATTGTCGGGTTCCCGCTGGTGTCGGTGCGCAGCACCAGCGTGTTGACGAAGAAACCGATGACCTCGTCGAGGGCGGAGTCGGCGCGTCCTGCCACGGGGGTGCCTATGGGGATGTCGGTGCCCGCGCCGACGCGGCTGAGCAGCGTGGCCACCGCCGCCTGCAGCACCATGAACAACGTGGCGTGCGAGCCGTCGGCCAGCTCTGCCAGCCGGGCATGCAGTTCGGCGGGGATGGTCAGCGGCACCTGGTCGCCTCGGTGGCTGGGGAACTGGGGCCGTGGCCGATCGGTGGGGAGCGTGAGCTGGTCCGGCAGGCCGGCCAGCTCCGCTGTCCAGAAGGACAGGTGCCTGGACATCAGGCTTTCCGCGTCGTGATCTTCACCCAGCAGCTCACGCTGCCACAACGCGTAGTCGGCGTACTGCACCGCTGGCGACGGCCAGTCCGGCGCCCGGCCCTCCAGGCGCGCGGTGTAGGCGCGGGTGAGGTCACCGGCCAGCGGCGTCATCGACCAGCCGTCCGCGGCGATGTGGTGCATCACCACGAGCAGGACGTGCTCCTGCTCGCTCACTGCGAACAGCCGCACTCGGATCGGCAGCTCGGCGGACAGGTCGAAGGCGTGGCCCGCGGCCTGGTCGATGCGTGCGGCGAGCTCCTCCTGCGCGCACTCGGCCACCTCGACGACCGGGCCGGCATCGACGATCCGCTGATAGGGCACACCGTCGGCGGACGGGAAGATCGTCCGCATGCTCTCGTGCCGTTCCACCACGTCGTCGATCGCCGCAATCAGTGCCTGCGTGTCGAGAACGCCTGACCAGCGGACCGCAATCGGGATGTTGTAGGTGGCGTTCGGCCCTTCCAGCTCATGCAGGAACCACAACCTTCGCTGCGCGAACGACAACGGCACCCGCTCGGGACGCTCGGCAGCGACCAGAGGGGGCCTGGTGGTGCCCGCGTCGCGCTGCGCGAGCCCCGCCACGGTCGGCGACTGGAACAGCTCGCGGACGCTCACCTCGATTCCGAGCGTCGTGCGGATGCGGGAGATCAGCCGGGTGGCCAACAGCGAGTGACCGCCTAGATCGAAGAAACCGTCATCGATGCCCACCCGCCGCACGCCGAGCACCTCGGCGAACAGCCCGCACAGGATTTCCTCACGGGGGTTGCGGGGCCCCCGTCCACCCGCGGCACCGTCGAAGTCGGGCAGCGGGAGTGCCTGCCTGTCCAGCTTGCCGGTCAGGGTCAGCGGCATCGACCCCATCGGGACGAACGCGGCGGGCACCATGTACTCGGGCAGGAACCGGGTCACGTGCGCGCGCAAGGCCTGAGGGTCGACAGAGACGTGCGGCTCGGCCGGTACCAGGTAGGCCACCAGCCGGCGCGTCCCGGCATGGTCCTCGTGCACGGCCACGTGCGCCTGCCTGATCATGGGCGACGTGGTCAGCACCGCCTCGATCTCGCCCGGTTCGATCCGGAAGCCGCGCAGCTTCAGCTGATGGTCGGCCCGGCCCACGAATTCAAGGACGCCGTCGGCGCGCCACCGCACCACGTCGCCCGTCCGATACATCCGCCCGCCGTCGGGCGCGAACGGGCAGGCCACGAAACGGCTTGCGCTGAGGTCGGGAAGACCCAGATAACCACGCGCCAGGCCGCCTCCGCCCAGATAGAGCTCACCCGTCACCCCCGCGGGCACGGGGTGCAACCTCGCGTCCAGCACGTAGGCGCGGACGTCCGGCAGCGGGCGGCCGATGGGCAGCGAGACCTCTTCACGGCCCAACTCGTGAACGGTGGAGGTGCAGGTGGCCTCGGTCAGCCCGTACACCATGAACAGCCGGGGCGGTCCAAGCCGACGCCAGCGCTCCAGATGGTCAGGGGAGATTCGCTCTCCGCCGATGATGACGAAACGCAGCGACTCGGGCAGCCGCCTGCCCTCACGGGTGAGTGCGTCGACCCATTCGTGCCAATAGGGCACGGTCACTTCCAGGCCGGTGATGTTGTGCGTCTCAACGTGGTCGGCCAGGTCGGCCACCTCCGTGAGCCCCGAGGCCGCGGACAGGACCACGCAGGCGCCGGCGCACAGCGCGGGCATCACCTCTTCCAGGAGCACGTCGAAGGAGACGCTGGCGAGCTGCAGGATCCGGTCACCGGGGTCGAGATCGAGCACGTCCGCCATGGCCAGGGCGAACTGCGCCAGCTCGTGGTGGATGAACATCGAACCCTTCGGCCGTCCGGTCGAGCCGGAGGTAAAAAAGACGCAGGCCAGGTTGTCGCGCCCGACAGCGGGCAGCGGTGTCCTGTCGCTCCAATCCTCGTCAACACGCACGATCGTCCGGCTCGCGCCGTCCATGAGGCGGGCCGCGTCCTCGTCGGCGACGACGATCTCGACTGCGGCGTCGCGCATCATCGATTCGAGCCGTAGCGCCGGGATCGCGCGGTCCAGCAACAGGAAGGCCTTGCCTGCCTTGAGCACACCCAGCATCGCGACCACGAGTTCCGGCCCGGGCTCCAGCATGATCGCTACCACCTGTTCCGGTACGGCACTCAGTCGTACCAGGCGGCGGGCGAGCCGCTCCGACCGTTCGGCCAGCTGGGCGTAGGTGACCTGGCAGGATCCGGAGCTCAGCGCGACGGCGCCGGGTGTCCGGGCGGCGCGCCGGTCGATCAGCTCGTGCACGGGCAGCGCTCCCGCGTAGTCGTGCGCTCGGCCGTTCCACTCCACCAGCAGCCGGTCGCGCTCCTGCGCGCCGAGCACGTCGAAGTCGAGAATGGGCTGGTCGGGATCGGCGGTGACGGCGTCGAGCACCTGCACCAGGCGCCGACTGAACGCGCGCGCGGTCTCCTCGTCGAACAGGTCCGTGTTGTATTCCAGGCCGCCGTGCAGCCCCGCCGGCCTGCCGTCGCTGTCGTAGCGCTCGGCCAGGCCGAGGGCGAGGTCGAACTTGGCGACCTCGAAGTCGATGGGGAACTCGTGCACGCGGACGCCGGGCAGTTCGAGCGGTGTGGGGGCATCGTTGCGCAGCACCACCATCACCTGGAACAGCGGGTGGTACGCGGTGGTGCGCGCCGGATTGAGTGCTTCAACCAGCCGCTCGAAGGGCAGGTCCTGGTGCTCGTAGGCGGCCAGGTCGGCGTCACGGACCCGTGCGACCAACTCGCGGAAGGTCGGGTTGCCCGAGGTGTCGGTGCGCAGCACCAGCGTGTTGACGAAGAACCCGATCAGGTTCTCCAGGGCGTGGTCGGCCCGACCGGCGATCGGGGTGCCAATGGGAATGTCGGCGCCCGCGCCCATTCTGCTGAGCAGGGTCGCGAAGGCGGCCTGCAGGACCATGAAGAGCGTGCTGTCGCTCTCTCTCGCCAGGATGACCAGCCGCTGGTGGAGCTCGGCGGGCAGTTCGAGCTCGGCCAGCGCGCCCGCGTAGCTGGGGACCGCGGGTCGCGGCCGGTCAGCCGGCAGCTCCAGCTGTTCGGGGATCCCGGCCAGGCGATCGCGCCAGTGATCGAGCTGGCGGGCGAACACGCTGTCTAGGTCGTCGGCACCGCCGAGCAGGTCCTGCTGCCACATGGAGTAGTCCGCGTACTGCACGGGCAGGGGGGACCACTGCGGGGGGTGCCCGGCGCGGCGCGCGGTGTAGGCGACGCTCAGGTCGCGGCAGAGCACGTCGACCGACCAGCCGTCGGCAGCGATGTGATGCATGACCAGCACCAGCACCTGGTCCTCAGGCGCGACCGTGAACAGCCACGCCCTGATGGGCAGTTCGTTGGCCAGGTCGAAGGTGTGGGCCACGGCCTCGCCGACGGCCGCCGGCAGCTCGTCGTGGCCGCAGGCATGCACGGAGAAGAACGGCCTTGCCAGGTCCGAGTCGATGATGTGCTGGCGCGGAACCCCGCCGGCGACGGGGAACACGGTCCGCAGGCTCTCATGGCGGGCCACGACGTCGGACAGGGCGTCGGACAGGGCGTTTACGTCGATCCTGCCGGCCAGCCGTACCGCTATCGGGATGTTGTAGGTCGCGCTCGGCCCCTCCCACTCGTGCAGGAACCACAACCGCTGCTGCGCGTAGGACAAGGGCACCGCATCAGGGCGTGGCACCGGCAAAAGCGCAGGTCGGGCGTCCCCCGTCTCGGTCCAGCCGGCGGCCAGGCTCGCCACGGTCGGCGCGGCGAACAGGTGCCTGACATTCACTTCGACGCCCAGCGTGGAGCGGATCCGGGAGATGAGCCGGGTGGCCAGCAGTGAGTAACCGCCGAGAGCGAAGAAGTTGTCATCGATGCCGACCGACGGCACCTCCAGCACCTCGGCGAACAGCCCGCACAGGATTTCCTCCTGCGGGTTGCGCGGGCCACGCCCAATCGGCTGCGCAGGCTCCTGGGCGTCGGCCTCCGGCTCGTCCGCGGGCGGGACGAACTCCAGCCTGCCGTCCGGGGTCCTGCGCACGAGATCGCCTGTCCTGTACATAAGGCCGCCTTCGTGGTCGAACGGATCGGCCACGAAGCGGTGGGCGGACTCGGCCGTCCACTCGGTTCGATCAGGTGCGAGGTAGGAGCTCGAGACGTACAGCTCACCCATCACACCGGCGGGCACCAGCGCCAACGCGTTGTCGAGCACGTAGATGCCGGCCGTGGCCAGGGCTCGCTCGTCCGCTTCGAGTAGGTCGACCCGCTCGAAGCGAGAGTCCGGGTCGTTGATCATCGCCTCGAGCATCCGGAGCAGGCGCCGCGCCATGGAGTTCACGGTGCCGCGATCGAACAGATCGGTGGCGTACTCGACGGCGAAGTCGATACCGGCGGGACGGCCCTGGGCATCGTGGTGCTCGGTCAGGGACACGGTCAGGTCGAACTTGGCGACCGGGAACTCCACCGGATACTCCGACACCGACAACCCGGACAGCTCCAGCCCCGCCGTAACGGCGTCATTGGCCACCAGCATCACCTGGAACAACGGGTGATACGCCGTGTCACGCACCGGGTTGAGCACCTCCACCAACCGCTCGAACGGCACATCCTGCCGCTCGAACGCGGCCAGATCCGTCTCCCGCACCCGCCCGATCAGCTCACGAAACGACGGACGCCCCGAGGTGTCGGTCCGCAACACCAGCGTATTGACGAAGAACCCCACCAACCCATCCAGCGCATCATCACTACGCCCCGCCACCGGCGTCCCCAACGGGATGTCATCACCCGCACCCAGCCGCGACAACAACGCCGCCACCGCCGCCTGCACCACCATGAACACCGTCGCCGACGACTCCCGCGCCAACCCCGCAAGCCCCGCATGAAGCCCCGCCGGAACCCGCAACCCCACCCGATCACCCCGATAACTCGGCCGCACCGGACGCGACCGATCAACCGGCAACATCAACCGATCAGGAACCCCCGCCAACTCCCGCGACCAGAACTCCAGCTGACCGGCCAGCAAACCCCCCTCATCACCCAGCACCTCACGCTGCCACAACGCATAATCCGCATACTGCACGGGCAACGACGACCACGCCGGGGCCCTGCCGTCCAGACGAGCACTGTAAGCAATGCTCAAATCGCGGCAGAACGGCGACATCGACCAGCCGTCGGAAACGATGTGATGCATGACGATCAGCAGCACGTGCTCCTCGGGACCCAGCTCGAAAAGCCAGACACGGAACGGCAACTCGGCAGCCAGATCGAACGCCCGCACCACCACCCGCGCCACCAGCGCCTCCAGCTCGCCTTCGGCGCACCTGACCACCTCGACGACTGGCCCCTCCTCCACCACCCTCTGATACGGCACCCCACCCGCCGCCGGAAAGATCGTGCGCAAACTCTCATGACGCCCGGCCACATCACCCACCGCGTCGATCAACGCCCCATCGTCCAGCACCCCCTCAAGCCTGACCGCGACAGGCACGTTATAGAACGCGCTCGGCCCCTCCCACTCATGCAGGAACCACAACCGCTGCTGAGCGAACGACAGCGGCACCGACTCGGGCCGCTCCATGGGCGTCAGAGCTCGCCTGGCCGGACCCGAGGTCTCCATCGCCGCGGCCAACTCGGCCACGGTCGGTGCGCCGAACAGCTCACGGACGGCCAGCTCGGCACCCACCACGGAGCGGATGCGCGAGATCAGCCGGGTGGCCAGCAGCGAGTGACCGCCCAGATCGAAGAAACTGTCATCGATACCCACCCGACCCACGCCGAGCACCTCGGCGAACAACCCGCACAGAATCTCCTCACGCGGATTGCGCGGCCCACGGCTCGTGGCCAGGCCGTGGAAAGAGGGAACAGGCAGGGCCCGGCGGTCGACCTTGCCGTTGGGGGTGAGCGGCAGTGACTCCAGCACCGTGAACGCGGCGGGCATCATGTACGCGGGGAGCACACTCGCCGTGTGGGCGCGCAGGTCGTGGGTCTCGGGAGCGGCGCGGCCGTCCTTCGGCGTCAGGTACGCCACCAGTTGCTTCTGGCCGGTGCCGTCCTCGTACACCGTGACCACCGCGTGGCCGACCGACGGGTGCGCCGCCACTGCTGCCTCGACCTCGCCGAGCTCGATCCGCAGGCCGCGTAGCTTGATCTGGTCGTCGGCGCGGCCGACGAACTCCAGCAACCCGTCGGGACGCCACCGCACGATGTCACCCGTGCGGTACATCCGCAAGCCGGCGCCGCCGTAGGGATTGGCCACGAATCGTTCGGAGGTCAGTCCCGGCCGGCCGGTGTATCCTCGTGCCAGCCCGCTGCCGCCTAGGTAGAGCTCGCCGGGGACACCGACCGGTACCGGCCGCAACCCGCCGTCGAGGACGAAGACGCTCTTGCCGATCAGGGGAGTGCCGATCGGCACGGGGTTGGGGGCGCGACCGGGCTCGCACTCCCACATGGTCGCGCCGATCGTGACCTCTGTCGGCCCGTAGCCGTTGAACATCCTGCGGCCCACCGACCAACTCGCCGCCAGCGCCGGCGAGCAGGCCTCGCCCGTCGCGGTGATCGCCATGTCGGCGGGCAGCGAGCCGACTGGCAGATCGGCGAGCACAGCGGGGGGCATCGCCACGTGGGTGATCTCATGGCGCGTGACAAAGTCGACGAGGTCCTGGCCAAGCGGACGGTCGTCCTCAGGCAACACGAGCGTCGCGCCGGACAGCACGGCGCCGTACAGGTCCCACAAGGCGGCGTCGAAACTGGTGGAGACCAGTTGGAGGACGCGGCTGCCCTGACCTACGTCCTGGCGGTGGCGCTGACTGGCCACGATGCTGCCGACCCCGGCGTGAGCCACCACGACGCCCTTGGGTCGGCCGCTGGAGCCTGAGGTATAGACGACGTAGGCGGCGTTGTCGAGGCTCACTTGCCGGGCCGGGTTGTCAGCTGCCCCGCCCACCGTCAGGCTGTCCAGCAGGAGGCAGGGAATGCCGGCGTCCGGCAGTCCCGTCGCCCATTCGCCCGTGCTCAGCACCAGGACCGGTGAGGCGTCCTTGAGCATGTACTGAATGCGCTCGGCCGGGTATTCGGGGTCGATCGGCACGAACGCGCCGCCGGCCTTGAGCACCGCGAGGACGGCGGTGACCCAGAGGTCCGAACTGGGCATGGCCAGGGCGACGCGGTCCTCCAAGCGCACGCCCCGCTCGATGAGCCGGTGTGCCAGACGGTTGGCCCTGGCGTTCAACTCGGCGTAGGTGAGGACGCGCGCGCCGTACTCCACGGCCACCGCCTCCGGCGTCAACCGGGCCTGGCGTTCGAAGAGGTCATGGACGCAGGTGCCGACCGGGAAGTCGGTCTCGGCCGTACGGTTCCACTCGCCGAGAACCCGCTCCAGTTCGGTCGGGCCGAGGATCTCGGGGGCGCTGATCGGCAGGTCGGGGTCGTTGATCATCGCCTCGAGCATCCGGAGCAGGCGCCGCGCCATGGAGTTCACGGTGCCGCGATCGAACAGATCGGTGGCGTACTCGACGGCGAAGTCGATACCGGCGGGACGGCCCTGGGCATCGTGGTGCTCGGTCAGGGACACGGTCAGGTCGAACTTGGCGACCGGGAACTCCACCGGATACTCCGACACCGACAACCCGGACAGCTCCAGCCCCGCCGTAACGGCGTCATTGGCCACCAGCATCACCTGGAACAACGGGTGATACGCCGTGTCACGCACCGGGTTGAGCACCTCCACCAACCGCTCGAACGGCACATCCTGCCGCTCGAACGCGGCCAGATCCGTCTCCCGCACCCGCCCGATCAGCTCACGAAACGACGGACGCCCCGAGGTGTCGGTCCGCAACACCAGCGTATTGACGAAGAACCCCACCAACCCATCCAGCGCATCATCACTACGCCCCGCCACCGGCGTCCCCAACGGGATGTCATCACCCGCACCCAGCCGCGACAACAACGCCGCCACCGCCGCCTGCACCACCATGAACACCGTCGCCGACGACTCCCGCGCCAACCCCGCAAGCCCCGCATGAAGCCCCGCCGGAACCCGCAACCCCACCCGATCACCCCGATAACTCGGCCGCACCGGACGCGACCGATCAACCGGCAACATCAACCGATCAGGAACCCCCGCCAACTCCCGCGACCAGAACTCCAGCTGACCGGCCAGCAAACCCCCCTCATCACCCAGCACCTCACGCTGCCACAACGCATAATCCGCATACTGCACGGGCAACGACGACCACGCCGGGGCCCTGCCGTCCAGACGAGCACTGTAAGCAATGCTCAAATCGCGGCAGAACGGCGACATCGACCAGCCGTCGGAAACGATGTGATGCATGACGATCAGCAGCACGTGCTCCTCGGGACCCAGCTCGAAAAGCCAGACACGGAACGGCAACTCGGCAGCCAGATCGAACGCCCGCACCACCACCCGCGCCACCAGCGCCTCCAGCTCGCCTTCGGCGCACCTGACCACCTCGACGACTGGCCCCTCCTCCACCACCCTCTGATACGGCACCCCACCCGCCGCCGGAAAGATCGTGCGCAAACTCTCATGACGCCCGGCCACATCACCCACCGCGTCGATCAACGCCCCATCGTCCAGCACCCCCTCAAGCCTGACCGCGACAGGCACGTTATAGAACGCGCTCGGCCCCTCCCACTCATGCAGGAACCACAACCGCTGCTGAGCGAACGACAGCGGCACCGACTCGGGCCGCTCCATGGGCGTCAGAGCTCGCCTGGCCGGACCCGAGGTCTCCATCGCCGCGGCCAACTCGGCCACGGTCGGTGCGCCGAACAGCTCACGGACGGCCAGCTCGGCACCCACCACGGAGCGGATGCGCGAGATCAGCCGGGTGGCCAGCAGCGAGTGACCGCCCAGATCGAAGAAACTGTCATCGATACCCACCCGACCCACGCCGAGCACCTCGGCGAACAACCCGCACAGAATCTCCTCACGCGGATTGCGCGGCCCACGGCTCGTGGCCAGGCCGTGGAAAGAGGGAACAGGCAGGGCCCGGCGGTCGACCTTGCCGTTGGGGGTGAGCGGCAGTGACTCCATGGGCACGAAGGCGGAAGGCACCAGGTAATCGGGCAGGGTGGCCTCGATCGCGGCGCGCACCACCGCCGTGTCGGCCTCTCCCACCAGATAGCCCACCAGGCGTTGGCTGCCCGACGTGTCGGGGTGCACGGCCACGGCGGCGTCCGTCACGCCCGGCGCTCTGCGCAGCGCGGACTCCACCTCGCCGGGCTCGACGCGGAAACCGCGCACCTTCACCTGGCCGTCGGCGCGGCCGACGAACTGCAGCGTCCCGTCGGGCCGCCACTGCGCCAGATCGCCGGTGCGATACATCCGGGAGCCCGCTGGCCCGTAGGGGTTGGCCACGAACCTGCCGGCCGTCAAGCCCGGCTGCCCAAGGTAACCGTGGGCCAGGCCCCCGCCCGCGGCGTACAACTCGCCTACCACGCCGATCGGGACGATCCCCAGGTCGTGATCCAGCACCAGTACGCTCTTGCCCGCCAGCGGCCTGCCGATCGGGATCGAGGAGCGCTCGCCGTCGGCCTCGGCGATCCGATGGAAGGTGGTGAACCCCATGCTCTCCACCGGTCCGTAACCATTCAGCAGCGTCAGGTGGGGGAACTCGCGTAGTGCCCTGCGCACGTGAGAGACCGAGGCGACGTCACCGGCGGTCATCGCCACCCGCAACGAGCCGAACACCTCCGGCCGCTCGTCGAGCAGCGCGTTGAACAGGCCGGCGGACAGCTGCAACACGGTCACACCGTGCTCCGCGACCATGGCCGCGATCTCGGTCAGGTCCGTCCGTGGCCCCGGTGGCAGCACGCACACCCCGCCGTGCAGCAGCGCGCCGAAGACCTCCAGCGCGAACGCGTCCCAGGACACGGGCGAGGACTGCAGCCATGCCTGACCCGGACCGAAGTCGATGTAGTCCTGGCCCAGGAAGGTGGTCGTCAGCGCCCGGTGCGGCGCGGCCACGCCCTTGGGCCTGCCAGTGGACCCCGAGGTGAACATGACGCAGGCGACGGCGTCGGCAGGCACAGTGAGGCCGGGGCCGGCGGCCGTGCGTCCGCGCACGAAGACGAATCCCAGCGGCTGCTCCGCCAGCCGTCCCGCGAGCGCCTGGTTCGTCACGACGACGTCCGCGGCGACCTGTTCGAGCACCGTCGCGAGCCGCTCCGGGGGAAAGGTGGGGTCGAGCAGCGTGTAGCCCGCGCCTGCCTTCAGAACCCCGAGCAGCGCGGCGATCAGCTCGACACCGCGCTCCAGGTGGACGCCGACCACAGATCCTGGGCGGACACCGCGTTCCACCAGGGCCGCGGCCACGCCGTTGGCCAGGGCGTCGAGGCTCGCGTAGGTCACGCGCCGATCGCCGGCCACCAGCGCAGTCGCGTCCGGGGTGGCGCGCGCCTGCCGCTCGAACAGGGTGTGGACACCGTGCTCATCCCCCGGCGCGGACTCGCCCTGCTGCCGAGTCGTGCTCATGCCGAGCGCGCGGACCCGTTCGCGCTCGTCCGCCCCCAGCAAAACGACCTCGCCCACCCGCACGTCCGCGGACGAGCGCACGAGGGAGCTCATGAACGTCAGGAAGGTGCGCCAGTTCGCGGTGAACTCGTCGGTGTCGCAGACGGCCGGGCTGGCGTCGAAGTCGACGCGCAGCCCGGCATCGCCAGCCCTGCTGTCCACCACGACCTGAACGTCCTCGACGCGCCCGCTCATGAAATGGTGCAACGTGGTCGCGCGGTCGCCGAAGCGGATGTTCTGCTGGAACCGCATGATGTTGATCACTGCGCCGAAGAACATGGTCTGCCCGCCGGGCAGCGCGAGGTTCCTGCGCATCTCCTCGACACGGAAGCGCTGGTGCACCAGTACGCCGTCGACGTCGGCGGCCACCCGGGAGACGAGCTCCCGCAGAGTCATGTCCGGCCGCACGGTCACCCGGAACGGCACGACCTTGGACATCATGCACGGCACGCTCAGCGCTGTGGGAGTCGTCCTGCCGGTCACCGGCAGGCTCATCACCACGTCTTCGGCCCCCGTGACACGGTGCAGGAAGGCCGCCATGATCGCGACGAACAACCGCGACCACTTCACCCCCAGCTCGGTGGCGAGCGAGTGAAGCGTGCCGACGTCGTCCTGAGTCAGATGATGGGTGCGGCGCAGGATCCTGGTCGTGCCCTCCACCGATGGCCGGCCGAGTGCGATGGGCGTGGGGCTCCCGGCCAGCCGCTCCCGCCAGAACTCGCGATCCCGGTCGATCTCGTCCGAACGCAGGTAGCCGCGTTCTTCGTCGAGGATCGCGCGCAGCGAGCCGAACGAGGTGGCAGCGGGCCGCTCGCCTCGCTCGATGGCCGTGTAGATGTCGGCCACCCGCCGCACGAAGAGCGAGTGGCCGAACCCGTCCATGATCAGGTGATGCAGCCGCCAGTACCAGAAGTACCGATCGTCGTCGAGCTTGAAGAGCACCTCGTTGTAGAGCACGTCTCTGCCGATGTCCACGGCGCGTGCGACGTCGGCCCGCATCCAGGATTCCGCCGCCGCGGCGGGATCGGGCCGGTCGCTGAGGTCGACCACCGAGAAGGGCAGGGGACGGCCGGGCTCCACCACCTGGTACGGCTCGCCGTCCTCGTCGACGGCGAACCGCACGCTGAGCGAGTCGGTCTCACGCACGGCCTGACGCAACGCCGACTCGAAGAGCGGCACATCGATCCGGCCATGGATCTCGAGGTATTCGCCCCAGTTCATCAGCTCGTTCGATGAACCCAACTGGCCGGCGAACCAGATCCCCCATTGCGCGGTCGACAGCGGGAGTCGAGACATGGCGTGCTCCGTTTCTCGTCACACAGTCGTTGAGCGGTTCTCGATCGCGCGAGCCGAATAGAGCGATAAGCCCTATCGGCGCGCCTGAAAGGGGGACTGCGTCGATGAACGACAATATGTGTGCGCTATCCCCGCGAACGGCAGTTGTTGCGGCAGCACGGCGGCAATTGCGCCGTGACCCGATGACGGATCAGGTCGGCGACATAAATAATGAGCGGCAGTTCACACGAATTGGACCGCTCAGAGACTGGGATTGATGGAGACAGATCAGGTTGCCACTGCCGCTGGACGTGATTTCAGCCGATATTTTCCGCTTCTGTGGTTCGGACAGGCTGGCAGCAGCATCGGCAGCGCTGTCACGACCATCGTCATGCCGCTCATCGCCATCGCGACGCTCAACTCCAGCACGATCGTCGTGACCTTGGTCGAGGCGTCGGCCTGGTTGCCGTGGCTGATCATCGGCTTGCCCGCCGGCGCCTGGGTCGATCGTATGCGCAGACGTCAGACCATGATCATCTGCGATCTCATCTCCGCGCTCGTGCTGGCCTCCGTACCCCTCGCGGCCTGGTTCGGCATGTTGACCATCACTCATCTAATCGTGGCGGCGCTTCTCCTGGGCACCTCTTCGGTCTTCTTCTCCACCGCCAGCCGGGCATTCCTTCCCGTGCTGCTGCCGAAGGAGCGACTGCCGGACGCGAACGCTAAGCTCCAGGGCACGAATTCCGGTGCGCTCATCCTGGGTCCTGCCATCGGCGGAGGTATCGCGCAGGTCGCCGGCGCCGTGATCGGGCTGCTGATCGACGGCCTCAGCTTTATCGTCTCCGCCCTGTGCCTAAGCAGAATCCGAGTGCCCGAGCCTCGTCCCGAGGGCCGCGCGACACGCGCCACCACGCTCCGTTCCGAGATCACCACCGGACTGCGATTTCTCTGGGGGAACGCCTACCTGCGCGTCTTCACGGTCCACGCGGGCGCGGCGAACCTGGCGGCGGCGGCGCTGCAGGCCATCATGGTGGTGTTCCTCATCCGCGAGGTCAGGCTGTCACCGGGCCTGGTGGGCGTAGTCGTGGGAGCGATCGGGGTGGGCGGCGTGGCCGGCGCCTTCGTCGTGACACGCGTGGCAGCGCGCCTCGGCACCGCCAGAACCATCCTGCTGCTCGAACTCGGGCTAACACCCCCCGCCCTGCTCATCCCGCTCACCACCGAAGGCGCCGGCCTGGCGTTCCTGCTGGTGGGTGGCCTCACGGTGAGCGTCGGCATCGTCGGGAGCAGTGTCCTCATCGGCAGCTTCATGCAGGCGTACACGCCTGGCCATCTGATGGGCAGGGTGACTGCCAGCCACCATTTCGTCAACTTCAGCACGCTTCCGCTCGGCGCGGTGATGGGTGGCGCGCTGGCGGAGCTCTTCGGTCTCAGGCCTGCCATGTGGGCCATTACGGCGATGGCCGTAGCCAGCAGCTTCATCCTGCTCATCGGGCCCATCAAAAGGAACGCGGAGCTCCCCGACGCAGCCGCGGCATCGACCTGAACGATTATCTTCTCGTGCGGAGGTCTCATGCACACGATCGAACACGAAATGCTGCGTCGCACGTGGTTCCCCATCGCTCGCCTCGCCGACCTCCAGAATGGAGTGGCGAGAGGAAACATCCTCGGGACCGAACTCGTGATTTATCGGGTGGACGACCGCATAACCGTGGCTGAGGGGTTCTGTCCCCACCGTGGCGTCGCCCTGCACATGGGAGGAGTCGAGGAAGGGGCCCTGAAGTGTCCCTACCACGGTTGGCGTTTCTCCGCGGGGAACGGGCGGTGTACTCGCGTACCCTCCCTCCCCGCCGGGAGCACGCTCCCTCGGGTGTCGCTCAAGGTATACCCGGTCGACGTCGCCTATGGGCTCGTGTGGAGTTGCCTGGGCGACCCGCTGCTGCCGCGGCCCGGGTTGCCCGCCGTCGTGGACGACACCTGGGCGATCGCGGCGGGCACTCCCTTCCGCGTGCGCTGCGGCATGCGGCAGCTGACCGAGAACTTCCGGGACAAGGCACACTTTCCCTTCGTGCATGCGAAGACGATGGGATCGGTGTCCCAGGTCGTAGCTCCCTACCGGGTCGAGCGTGACGGATGGGAGTTGCGGTGGTCTGCCGCTGTCGAACCGGAACTCGTCGGCCGCAGGAGACTCAGCGGTGACGAATCGTACCGGCTCGACTACCATCTCACCTTGCCGATGTTCGCCTCGATCCGGGTGACGGCTCCGAACGGCGGCAGGAGGTTCGTGGCCCAGCTCGCGACGCCGATCACCGAGGACGGCGAGGAGGTGACGCAGTTCTGGCTGGCGGGGCTCGACCCCGCATCACTCGCCGGGGGAGCCGACCTCGATGACGCGATCCAGTACGAGCGGCAGATCTTCGTCGAGGACCACCCGGTGGTCGAGAACCAGCGCCCGCGCGAGGCACCGCTCGACCTGAACAGCCAGGTGCACACCGCCGCGGACAAGCTGAGCATCGTGTACCGGCGCACCTATCGCGAACTGCTCGACAGCATCACGCCTTGATGAGACTGTCCGATTTCCGCGTCCCGCACGGGGTGCTCAGACGTATCCGCCGCCGCAGACGAGAATCTCGCCGGTGATGTAGTCGGAGTCCGGTGTGCACAGCAGATAGACCGCCCCGGCCGCTTCCTGGGGCGTGCCCATGCGGCCGAGCGGGATCAGTTGCTCCAGCCGCGCCATGAAGTCGGGGTTGACGCCGACCCTGATCTCGCGCCCCCCGACCTTGATGGTGGAGCCGGCATCCGCAGCCGCGGTCGTGAGCCGCGTGTGGATGTAGCCGAAGGCGACCGCGTTGACGTTGACGTTGTACCGGGCCCACTCCTTGGCCAGGGTCTTGGTCAGCCCGCCGAGGCCGGCCTTGGCCGCGGCATAGTTGACCTGCCCGGCGTTCCCTCCGGCGGCCGTGATGGAGGAGACGTTGACGATCTTCCGGTGGACGCGGACACCACGGGCGCGCTCCTCCTTGGCTTGGGTGCTTATGACGGGCTGCAGGGCCCGCAGGAGGCGGAAGGGCGCCCTGAGATGCACGTCCAGGATCATGTCCCACTGCTCGTCGGTCATCTTCTGGATCACGCCGTCCCAGGTGTGGCCCGCATTGTTGACCATGATGTCCGCCCCGCCGTAGGAGTCGACGGCGGCCCGCACGAAGCGCTCCGCGAAGGTGTCGTCGGTCACGTCGCCGATGACGGCGACCGCTTCGCCGCCCGCGGACTTGACCAGCCGCGCCGTCTCCTCGGCTCGTTCCGGGTCCAGCCCGTTGACCACGAGGCGAGCTCCGTGGGCGGCTAGCTTGAGCGCGATGGCCCGCCCGATTCCGCGTCCGGATCCGGTGACCAGCGCGACCTTCCCGTCCAGTGTGCTCACGAGAGATCCTTTCCGTGGTGGTGGTGTGGTTGGCGTGCGGGAGTGTTCGGCCACCTCGGGCCGGCAGGTCAGGTGGCGGCGGCGAATCGGCGCGCTGCCGAGCCATAACCCGGTAGGTGCCGGATCAGGTTGAGCACGCGGAACCGCATCGTCTCCCCCGCCTCGTGCCTCAGCACGCCGTGGACGACCAGCCGCCGGACCAGCGCCCCACAGGTCGCGACGGAAAGGCCCGACAGTTGGGCGGACTCCGTGATCGACATGCTCGCCTCCACGGTGATCAGGTGTTCCATGAGCGTCCTCTCCGCCTCCGGCAGCAAGGTGACGACCTCGTCCAGGACGGTGTTCAGACCGGGCTTGCCGACGTCGGACGCGGGCTGTCCGATGACGACGAACGGATCGGCCCGTACCTGCGTGAGAAGGTCCTGCGGCTCGCAGACCAGCAGCCAGGGGGCCGCCATTTCCAAGGCCGCGGGCACGCCGTCCAGCCGCCGGCAGATCTCGGCGACCGCCTCGGCATTGGCCGCGGTCAGTGTGAAGTCCGGTCTGACCAGGCGGATGCGACTCACCAGCATCCGCACCGAGGAAACCTCTGCGAGCCGGTCCGGAGAATGGCCACGCCCGGTCTCCGGCACGCTCAGTGGTGAGAGCGGGCTCGTCTGCTCCCCCGGCATGCCGCCGGACCTTCTCACGGTGCGGAGTATGCGCAACCCGCGCGCTTTCTGCAGCAAGGGGATCAGGTGATCGGCGGGTGCCTGGACGTCGTCATATCCGTCCAGTACCAGGAGTGTGGGCTGGTCACCGATCAATGTGCTGAGCCGGTTCGCGGAGTCACCGACCGGGTCGAAGAGCGCATCGAGCGCGTGCCGGATGAGACCCGACAGTTGGCCCTGAACCGGCGCGGCCAAATAGGGCGTCTGCACCTCCGGCGGCGCGGACCACAGCACCGGGATTCCATGGGAGCAGTGCAGGAGTTCGGCCACCTCCAGGGCAAGCCGGGATTTGCCGATGCCGCTCAGTCCGGTGATGGCCACGAGCCGGAGCCGCGCTGAGGTCAGCATGTCGGCGAGTGCGTGGGCCTCGGCATCGCGCCCGACGATTGCGTTCAGCGACAGGGGCGGGCGAGCGAACTCCGAATCGCGGATCAGCTGAAAGGTGTCGGTGACCGCCTGATGGCCTGCCGCGGCGTCGAAGTCGGCCCGGTCACGTCCGGTCAGGCCCAGCCCGTCGGCGATGAGCTGCGTGGTGGCCTGGCGAGGCTGGCCGGTGCGGCCAAGTTCGAGGTCGCGGATCGCCCGTACGCTGACCGTGGACAGATCGGCCAGCTGGATTTGGGTCATGCCCCTGCGGAACCTGAGCGTTCTCAACAGGTCGCCGAACTGTTTGGCGCCATGTACTTCCTGCAATGCTTCTGACCTCCTCTGCTGAGCCCTGTGGAGCGCTGACACCATTCAAGAGTGACGCACTTGAATGATTCTGTAATGGCTCTGTAATGGCCCTGGACAAGCAATGAAAGAAATACAGGACGGTATCGCAAATTGCCTGACTCCATCCATGAAAGCTTGTCATAATTGCATTGTCCGGCTATTCTTCCTATACGATTCGAGTATATTGGCAGGCGGGCCGCCCACGCGTCGAACGCGATTCACCGGCTCGCCGCATCAGGAAGGGCCTGCGCGTGCCAGAGGAACTGCGTTTCAGGATTCTCGGCCCGGTGCGTGGCTGGCTCGGCGACGAGGAGCTGGTGCTCGGTCCCGTCAAGCAACGAACGGTGCTGGCGGCGCTGCTGATCGCCGGTGGGGAACCGGTGCCTGCGTACAGCCTGCGCGGTTGCCTATGGGACGCCCCTCCGGCCAACGCGGCCGGCCTCATCCAGACGTACGTGAGCCGGCTGCGCGCGGTCGTGGGCCGCTCGACGTTGCTGTTCGACACCGGGGGCTACCGTCTCGACATTCGCCCCGACCAGGTGGACCTCCTGCGGTTCCGGAGCCTGCGCCGACAGGGCGGAGAGGTTGAAGCCGACCCCGCCGCCGTTCTGGCCGCCGCGTTCGCCGAAGTCAAAGGACGTCCCTGCGAGGACCTCAGAGAGGCGATGCGCTCCCACCCTCTCCTGATGGACGTGGAGCGCGAGCTGCGCGAGGCCGCCATCGAGTACGCCGACTGCGCGCAGGTGGACCGGGCCGGCGAGGTGGCCCGTCTGCTTGAGTGGATCAGCCTGACAGCGCCGCTGGACGAACGGCTCTTCTCTCGCCTAATCCGCACGTACGCGCTGATCGGGCAGCAGGCGGATGCCCTGGCCGCCTACGCACGCATCCGCGGCCGACTGCGTGACGAACTGGGGGTGGGTCCGGGGCAGGAGCTGTCGGCGGCCTACCACGACACCCTCGCCCAGTCGAGCCTCAGACACCGCCCGACCTCTGCCGCCCGCGCCAGACGGCCCGTGCTCGTGCGGCGTGAAACGGACCTGTCGGCCATTCGCAAGGACCTGGTCAGGCATCGGGCGGTGACGGTCGTGGGGCCGCCTGGGGTGGGCAAGACGGCCGTCGCCCGCGCGCTTCTCGCGGACGACGCGGCCGGCGCGGATGGCGATTGCCGCGAATCATTCGTTTCCGCCGACGGCGAAGGCGGGATCTTCGTCGCGCTGGCGGACCTGCCCAGAGAGCGGGGCGACGGGCGAGGCTCGGCGGAGGCTCTGGCCCAGGCCGTGCTGGCGGCGCTGGAGGGACCGGGCGTTCTGCAGTATCCGGTCGCCGCGCTGATCCGCCAGCTTCGCGAGCGTCCCCTCCTGCTGGTCATGGACGCCGCGGAGCACCTGCCGCTCGGCTGTGGCGGCATCGTCGCGAAGATCGCCCACCGGTGTCCCGGGACGCGGGTGCTGGTGACGTCCCGCCGTCCTCTCGGGTACCCAGGGGAGAACGTGCACGAGATTCGCACGCTGGAGGTCCCACCACCGAACGAGGTCGTCGATCACGCCGCCTCCTTCCCGGCGATGGAGCTGTTCCTCGCCGTCGCCGGCCGGTCGACCGGCGAGGTGGATCTGTCCGGTGCGGCACGCCTGTGCAGGGAGCTCGATGGCCTGCCGCTCGCGCTGCGGCTGGCGGCCTCGTGGCCCGTCTCCGCGCGCCTGTCCGGCGCCGTCGACCTGGCGCTGGCGGGCCTGACGGCATCCGTCAGCCGGGGCCTGGACCTCCTCACGGGCGAGCAACAGTCGCTCTTCACCCAGCTGGCCACCCTGGACGGCGAGTTCTCGCTTGACGAGGCCGAACGGTTCGCGGGCGAACTCGGTCTGGGGGCCGCCGATGGCGCGATGCTCCTCGCCGACCTGGTCGACCACTCACTGGTGCAACGGGCTCATGGGTCAGAGCATCGCTTCCGGATTCTGCGTCCCATTCGCCGGGTGGCGCGCATGTATTTGACGAAGGACTCTTGACCCCACACGCCGGCAGGCGATTCCGTCGGCATTTCGCGGGCACCAAGAGGCAGCACAGCCCCTTTCAGGGTGGTTTTCCGTCGTGACGTGCCCGGTCGGCGAGAGCGTTGACAGCATGGGAGGACAGCGAGCCGCCGATCCCCGACGGAGGAAATGGTGCAAGAAGTTCTTCGGGCCGTACTGGCCGGTGACCTGCCAGCCGCGGAATGGGCGCGAATTCCGCTGCCGGAATCCTACAAGGCGTTGACCGTGCACAAGGACGAGGTGGGGATGTTTGACGGGCTTCCCTCGGCCGAGCGCGACCCCCGACGCTCCCTTCATGTCGAGCATGTCGCGGTTCCCCAGCCAGCGCCGGACGAGGTTCTCGTCGCGGTGATGGCCAGCTCGATCAACTACAACACGGTCTGGTCCTCGATCTTCGCGCCCATCCCGACCTTCGAGTTCCTGACCCGCTACGGACGTACGTCCGAACTCGGCAAGCGACACGACCTGCCCTACCACGTGCTGGGATCTGACCTCGCCGGCGTGGTCGTTCGAGCCGGTGATGGCGTGCGGCGGTGGAAGCCGGGCGACCGGGTACTGGCGCACTGTCTGTCGGTCGATCTGCAGAACCCGCAAGGACACGACGACGCCATGCTCGACCCCGAACAACGCATCTGGGGCTTCGAGACGAACTTCGGCGGGCTCGCCGAGCTGGCGCTGGTCAAAGCCAACCAGCTGCTGCCCAAGCCGGAGCATCTCGCCTGGGAGGAGGCGGCCTCCCCCGGCTTGGTGTTGTCGACAGCGTACCGGCAGCTCGTCTCCAGGAACGGGGCCGCGCTCAAGCAGGGCGACACCGTGCTCATCTGGGGGGCCTGCGGCGGCCTCGGATCGTACGCCACGCAGCTCGCGCTCAACGGGGGCGCGGTGCCCGTGTGTGTGGTCTCCTCCTCGGACAAGGCCGAGACCATCCGGAAGCTGGGGGCGGAGCTGGTGATCGACCGGGCGGCCGACGGGTTCGAGTTCTGGCGCGACGGAGAGCCGGACCGGAAGGAGTGGCGGCGCCTGGGCAACCGCATCCGGGAGCTCACCGGTGGTGACGACCCCGACATCGTCTTCGAGCACCCTGGCCGAGAGACTTTCGCGGCCAGCGTCTACGTGGCTCGGCGCGGCGGCACGATCGTGACGTGCGCTTCGACCACGGGGTACGACCACTACTTCGACAACCGCTACCTGTGGATGCATCTCAAGAGGATCGTCGGCTCGCACTTCGCGAACTACAGCGAAGCCTGGCGGGCCAACGAGCTGGTGCGGCGAGGGCGGGTGCACCCGACGCTGTCAAAGACGTACCCGCTGGACGATGCCGCCCTCGGGGTGCGCGACGTGCAGCAGAACGCCCACCAGGGCAAGGTGGGTGTTCTCTGTCTGGCGCCGAACACGGGTCTGGGGGTGTCCAACCCCTCGATGCGGGAACGGTACGCTCGCGAGCTCACGATCTTCCAGGAGCACTGAGCTGCGCGCCGACCGCGACGGCACGGCCGTCGACGAGCGGGGCACCGCAGCGGCGGAATCGCCGCCTCCTGACACGTGTCAGTACCAGGTCAACAGCGCCGCTCCGGCGCACAGGCCGCCTCCCGCGGCGGCCAGCAGTACCCGCTCGCCGCGGCGCAGCGGACTGCGGCGGTGGGACTCGTCCAGGGTCACCGGCACTGACGCGCCCGCCGTGTTGCCATATCGGGATGCCGTCGTGGGTACCCGGGCCATGTCGAGGCCGAGGTCGGCGGCCAGGTTCTCGAGCAGGCGGATGTTGGCCTGGTGGAAGACGAACCGGTCGACGTCGGCCAGAGTGAGGCCGCAGTCGTCCAGTACCTCGATGACCAGCTTCCGCAAGGTGGTGATCACGTAGTCCTTGACCAGGGGCCCGTTCATCCGGAACAGGTGCCTGCCCTCGGCGCGGGCTGCTTGGTCCGTCGGCAAGCGGACGCCGCCGGCCTCGACCCCGATCTCCTCGTTGAACTCACCGTCGGTGACGAGGCGCAACGCCTGGATGCCGTAGCCGTCAGGTACCCGGCCGAGCACGACGGCGCCGGCGCCGTCGCCGAAGAGGCTGACCGTACGGCGGTCGGAGCGGTTCATGATGGTGGAGAACATGTCGGCGCCGATCACCAGTGCGGTCGCCGACGGTGGTCGGCCAGCCAGCATGCCCTCAGCGATCCCCAGCGAGAACACGAAGCCGGCGCACACCGCGTTGACGTCGAACGCGGGCACGGACCTGATGCCGAGCTTGTGCTGGACGATCGCGGCAGTAGCGGGCTGCGGCACGTCGGAGGTGCAGGTGGCGACGATCAGCGCCTCCAAACCGTCGATACCGGGGCCGTCGGCGAGCGCCCGGCGACCGGCGCGCGTCGCCAGGTCCGACGTCACCATGCCGGGGGTCCGGTAGCGACGCTCCTTGATGCCGGTGCGCTCCTCCACCCAGTCTTCGGTGACGCCCGTCCACTGGCTGATCTCGGCGTTGGTGACGACTCGGTCGGGCAGGTACGAGCCCAGGCCGATGATTCCGATGGCCATGTCTTCGCTCCTTATCGCCCGGTGAGAGCCCCGGCAAGGGGCGCCAGGCGTTCGTATTGCGCGGGGTAGTCGGCGGCGGCGGGCAACAGTACGATCTGGCCGGCGCCAGCTTCTACCATCGCGGCCACCTGCTCGCTGATCGCCTCGAAGCCGCCGGCCATGACGTACCGGCTGCTCACGGACTCCTCCAGCCGGTAGCTGGCCCGCAGGAACCCCAGCGCGTCCCGCCGGGCGCGGGCGGGGTCGCCGTCGTCGACGTTGACGAACAGGGTCACGCCGGTTCGCGGCAGCGGCCTGCCGAGCTGCGCGGCCAGTGCGGCGAGGCGGGCGTGGCGGCGGGCGAGCTGGGCGGCGTCCAGGAACAGCCCCAGCCAGCCGTCGCCGCGACGCGCGGCTCGGTTTAAGGCCGCCTCCCCGCGTCCGCCTATCCAGACTGGCGGGACGCCGGCCACCGGCTCCAGGGCGGGGACGTCGAGGTCGAAGGGCGGGCCGAGCCGCGCGGGACGGCCGGACAACAGGTCGGGCAGGGCTTCCAGCAACATGTCGGTACGGCGGCCACGCCCGTGCAACGGCGCGCCGGCCGCTGCCCACTCTGCGGGGTTCTCGCCGCCGACCCCGACACCGAGGAGCACCCGGCGTTCGGACAGCTCCTGCAGTGAGGCGACCTGCTTGGCTACCCAGGCGGGCTGACGCAGCGCCGCCAGCAGCACACCGAACCCGAGCTTCACGCGCCGGGTCACCGCCGCCGCCGTCGCCAGGGCCAGGAACGGCTCCAGCACCCCGGTGTGAAAGGCCAGGTGATCCGGCGCCCAAACCGAGCCGAACCCGAGCTGCTCAGCCTGCTGGGCGGCGGCCGCCACCGGGAAGCCGGACCCGGCGGTTCCGAGTGTCGGCAGCATCACCCCGATCCGGACGTGGCCCGGTGCGCTCATGACGCTGGCTCCTGGCCAAGGCTCCGGCCGCGAAGCTCCTCGATGTGCCGGGCGAAATCGGCCAGCACCGGCAGGCGGTAGACGTCCTTGCTGAACACGGTCACGCCCAGGCGTTTGCGCAGTCTCGACACCACGTGCAGGGCCACGAGCGAGTGGCCGCCGAGCGCGAAGAAGTCGTCGTCGGAACCGATGTCGGCGATGCCCAGCACCTCCGACCATACGCTCGCGACAAGGAGTTCGACCTCGCCGGACGGGACGGGACGGCCGGCGCTGACCGGCTCGAGCCGGGTCACCGGCGGGGGCAACGCGGCCTCGTCCAGCTTTCCGCTGAGGGTGCGAGGGAAGCCGGCGAGTGCGACGAAGGCGCCGGGGACCATCGCGGCGGGCAGCCTGGACGCCAGGTGCGCGTGCAGCCGATGAGCATCCGCCGCTTGGTCCTCGGCGGGTACGTGGTAGGCCACCAAGCCCTGGTCGGACAGGATGACTAGGGCACGGGCGACCTCGGGCAGCTCGCACATGATCGCTTCGATCTCCCCCGGCTCGATGCGGTGGCCGCGGATCTTCATCTGCCGGTCGGCGCGGCCCAGGTAGTCGAGGGCGCCGTCCGGCCGCCGGCGGACCAGGTCGCCGGTGCGGTACATGCGCGCGCCGCCGCCCGCCGGGCCGGCGAACGGGTCGGCCACGAAACACGCCGCGGTCTGGCCGGGATCGTCGACATAACCCCGGGCCACGCCGATGTCGCCGACGTACATCTCGCCCGTGACGCCGTCGGGGACAGGGCGGAGCCGGTCGTTGAGCACGTGGACCCGGCGTCCCGGCAGGGGCCGGCCGATGTGCGGGCCCGCGCCGCCGGTGTCGGCCAGGATGGGGGCTGCGGTAACGTCCACGGTGCATTCGGTCGGCCCGTACAGGTTGACCACCTGCACGAGGCGCCCCTCGCGGACCAGTGCGGACAGGTCCGCCCACATGCCGGGCGGGATGGCCTCTCCTCCGAGGTAGAGCCGCAACGGCGGCGCCGAGAGCGCGGCGTCGCGCAGCGCCGCCCAATGTGAGGGGGTGGCGTCCAGGTCGGTGATGGCGTGTTCTCGCAACATCCGGGCGAAGCGCCGAAAATCGGTGCGTGCCTCATCGTCCACGATGTGGACGGTGTCGCCACGGCAGACGCGGAGCCACTGCTGCACCGAGGCGTCGAAGCCGATGCTGGCGTTGCAGGCCACGACAGCGGGCTCTGGCGGGTACACCCCCGCTTCCTCCAGCGAGGCCAGCAGCAGCCCGACGCCGTCGAAGGTGACTCCCACTCCCTTGGGCCGCCCGGTGGAGCCGGAGGTGTGCATCACGTAGGCCAGATCACCGCCGAGCGGGGCGCGTTCCTCCCAGGGCAGGCCGGTGCCGTCGGCCGGGTGAAGGACCGGGAGTCCGCCAGTCCAGCCGGGCGGCGCGGCGCTGATCACCGCGTCCAGCCGGACCCGCCGGACGATGGCGTTCTGGCGCTCGGCGGGGAGGGCGGGGTCGAGGGGGACGAACGCGGCGCCGGCCCGCCATACCGCGAGAAGCGTGGGCAACAGGTCGATCGAGCGAGGCACGTGCACGCCGATCCGGGAGCCGGGACCGGCCGCCCGCGCCGCGAGCAGGCCTGCCAGTCCGTTGACCCGGTCCCATAGTGCGGCGAAGGTCAGCGTGCCGTCGGCGGCCGACACGGCGATCCGCTCAGGGTGGGCGTCGGCGACCTCCCACAGGCGTCGTAGCGGGTCGTGCGTCGCGGCGGGCGCCAGGTGGACGCCGGGCGGATCCGGCCAGCTGGAGTATGTCATCGATGCCCCTTGTGCGTGTCGTGCCGCCTGAGTGCTCACAGGGCCGGCGGTCCGGACGCGGCCGCGGTGGGCGAGCAGTCGGCGAGCGTCACCGGGTCGCCCATGGCCACGACGATCCTTCGCTCGCCGTGGAAGGGATCGCGGCCGTGCGCCGCCAGGACGTTGTCGACGATCATCACGTCGGCGGCCCGCCAGCTCTCGCGGACGGTCGCCGCGTCGTAGGCCGCGTTGATCTGGGCCACCTCCTCCTCGCTAAGCCGCCCGCCGTCGCCGGTACTTGTGTCGAAGGGCAGTTCGCCGGGTCCGAACTCGTCGAGCAGGACCTCACGGATGTCGGGGTCGAGCGACCACTCGCTCCAAAAGGCCACGTGGTTGAACCACACCTCGTCGCCGGTGCGCGGATGGCGGATGATCGCCGACCTGACCTGCGTGGTGCGCAGCCGGTCTCCCTCGCGCCACTCGTGGGCGATGAGGTTCTCCGCGCAGTACCGCTCAACGTCCTGCGGGGTCTCGGCCTCGAATGACGTGCGCCAGTCCAGCGAGAGGTGTTCACCGAAGTTCCGCGTCAAGCGCCACCCTGCGGTGCGGAACCGGACGACGAGGTCGGCGGGCAACTCGGCCAGCACCTTGCGCACATCCGCCACCGGGGTGGCGCCGCCCTCGGCGGGGGCGGTCAGGCAGCCGAAGATCAACGTGCCGGGGAAAGTCAGGGTGTAGCTGTTCTCGTTGTGCATGTGAATGCGGTGGGCGGGTGGCAGATCCGTGGAGGAGAAGACGTCGTCACCGAAGCGGCTGCGCGGCGTCGCCTTCTCCTTGTACGTGGCGCGTTCGTCTACGAGGGTGTCGCGGACGACGGCGAAGTCCTGCGCGCTGCGTACGGGCAGTCCTCGCAGCAAGAGCGCGCCATGCTCGTCGAGCGCCGTGCGCAGAAACGGCTTGACCTCCGTCAGCCACGCTCGGGCGGAGGCGAGCCCGTCGAACTCCGGGGTGTTCAGGAGCGCGGGTTTGCCGGGCTCGACCGCGATCGTCAAGGCGACGGCGGCTGTCCGATCGGCCATGGTTACTCCAGATCAGTGACGTACTGAGAGGTCGGGTGTGAGGGCCTTGATGTAGGTCGGCAACCGGCGCCACACCTCGGGGGTGTAGAAATGGCCGCCCGGCAGAGTGGTGACGGTCAGATCGTCGCGACAGACGGCTGCCCATTCCTCGGCCACCGCCGGGTCGATGACGGTGTCGTCCACGCCGTGCATCACCTGCGTCGGAGCCGTCGTGAACGCTCCGGGCGTGTACCGGTAGGTGTCACGGACGGCGATGTCGGCGCGCATGAGGTCGACCGCCATCTCCAGCAGATCCGCATCGGTGGTGATGTAGCCGGGCAGCAGACCGCCGGTCCGCATCCAGGCGATGAGCTCGTCCTCGCTGTCGGACATGGAGGGGAACGTGTCGCGTTCAGTCAGGCCGCGGTGGGGGGCGTTGCAGGCCGAGGCCGCGAGAGCGGCGGGTCGCGGGCCACCCTCCTCTTCGAGGCGAGCAGCCACCTCGAAGGCCATCCACCCGCCCATGCTGTGACCGAACAGCACGTACGGCTTGTCTCCGGCAGCGGTGCGTACCACCGTGGCCGCGTCGGTCGCCATCTCGTCCCAGGTGCGCGCGTACGGCTCGGAATAGCGGCCCTCCCGGCCCGGATAGCACACCAGAGCCAGATCGGTGCCGGCGTCCAGGACCGCGGCCCACTCGCGGTAGGGCCCGGTGCCGCCGCCGCAGAAGCTCAGGCAGACCAGGGTGCGGCGCGCCTTCGGCCTGGTCAGTGGCCGCAGGACGGAGACGTCGTGGCGTGGTCGGCGCGACATCTCACCCGTCTCCGCCACGCTGCGCGGACAGGCCGGCCGGCCGCATGTCGGTCCATGTTCTCTCGATGTAGTCCAGGCAGGTCGGGCGATCGCTGGCCCCGAGTGCCACTTCCCAGCCGGGGGGCATCTCGATGTGCTCGGGCCACAGGGAGTGCTGGCGTTCCTCGTTGACCAGGACCAGGAAGGTGCCGTCCTCGTCGTCGAACGGGTTCATGGTGCCTCCATCGGCAAATTCGCAAGATGCACGCTAGGTTCGTGATCAGGCACTGATCGGCAATTCGGCGGGTACCCATGCAGCAGGTTGGCGGCATGGGAAGCCAGCGGGTCAGAACCCGGCACGCAACGTCCACAGCTCGGGGAACAGGCGGAGCTCGCCGGCCTTGCGCAGCCATGCCACGCCGCTGGTGCCGCCGGTGCCGCGTTTGGCGCCCAGCACCCGCTCAACGACCAGGACGTGGGTCGACTGCCAGCGGGCGAACTCGTAGGCGACATCCATGAGCGCCTCAGCCAGCCGATACAGGGTCTCGTAGCGCTGCGGGTCGTCGTACACGCGGCGCCAGGCCCGCTCCACCTCGGGGTGCGGCTCGTACGGCTCCGCCCACTCCTTGTCCAGGCATGCGGACGGCAGCTTGATGCCGAATCGACCGAACTGGCCGAGCACGGCATCGTAGACGCTGGGCTCCCTCAGCGCCGTGCGCAGCGCCGGCTCAGCGACCGGGTCACCCAGGTACGGCCGGATCAGGGAGGCGTCCTTCTTGCCCAGCACGAACTCCCACTGGCGGAAGGCATACGACTGGAACCCCGACGCGTCGCCCAGGTCATCCCGGAGGCGCATGTAGTCCACCGGGCTCAGGGCCGACAGCACGCCCCAGCTCTGGACGGCGACATGCTGAGCCTCACGCAGCCTGCGCAGGGCGTTCATGGCATCCTCGACGGATCGCTCCTCGAGCTGATCACGGGCCTGGCGAGCCTCGATGTAGGAGAGCTTGAACAGCAGTTCCATCACTTGCGTGATGATCAGGAAACTGGGCTCGGCCGGCGCAGCGGTGCGCAAGTCCTGCAGGGACAGCAGCGCGGTCGAGGCGACATACCGGCTGAACTCTGTGCCGACGGCAATCACCGGGCCCGCTGGGTCGTCGCCGGGAAGGGTGGGCTGGCGGGTGGGGGGCCGGCCGGTGGTGGTCATGGGGTCACCCTTCAATAGGATCGTTCGGCAATTCTTCGAGCAGGTCCCCCAGGACATCGAGCCCGGCGCGCAGATCGGCGGGTCGCCCTCCGAAGCCGAGGCGCATCCGGTCCGCATGGCCGAAGCAGGCCCCCGGGACGACAAGGACCCCTCGTTCTTCGAGCCGGGCGCACAGATCGGTGACGTCGGCTATCCCACGGAAGGCCGGGAAGGCGGACACTCCGCCCGCCGGAGTGGGTAGCGAAACACGGCCGTCCCGCTCGCGTGCCCAGGCCAGCAACATCTGGCGATTCTCCCCTGCCTGGCGCAGCCGGGGGTTCAGCACGAGATCGGGCTGCCGCAGCACGGCCGTAGCCAGGGTCTCCGCCAGCGGGGAGGTGCTGAGCGTGAGATAGTCCCTGACCCTGGTCATGGTGGCGAGCAGGCCGGGGTCGCCCAGGCACCAACCCACGCGCAGGCCGGGCAGCCCATAGGCCTTGGACAGGGTGCCGACGGAGACCGCCCGCTCCAGCACCGCGCCCGGGTCCGGCAGAGCCGGACTCTCATGGGTCAGGCGGCTGAACGCCCCGTCCCACACCAGGTGGCACGGGTGGCGGCCGACGATGTCGAGGAACTCGGCGTACTCACCGGGCGTCAGCGTCACGCCAGTCGGATTATGCGGGAAGTTGACCAGGACCACGCGGGTCCGGTCGCTGAGCACGGCACGCAGCCGGTCCAGGTCGGGACGGAAGCCGTCGGCGGGATCGAGCGTCCAAGGGCGCAGCCGGGCGCCGAGCACCTCGGCGATGGATGACAGCGACTGGTACACCGGCCGCAGCACCACCACCTCGTCCCCTGGACGCACCAGCGCGGCCAGCGCCAAAAAGAGCGCTTCCGATGAGCCGTGCGTGACCATGACGTGCTCGGCCGGATGACCGCCCACGTGCGCGGCCACGGCCTGCCGAAGCGGCTCGCAGCCCAGGGAGGGGCTGTCGCGGAAGGTGACGACGTCCAGATCGGCGGCGGAGATGCCGAGCAGGCGGCGCAGGTCTCCGAGCGTGTAGTCCTGCACTCCTGAGCTGGAGATGTCGATCGGCACGTTAAAGTAGCGCTCACGCAGCCAGTCCTCGAGCAGCGCAGGGGCGATGTCGGCGATGGTCATCGGCTCAGCCAATCGCGCGGACGTCGGCGGAGAGCCGTCCCGGCCGGGTACGGCGCAGGTCCACGGCCACATTGACGCGTTTCAGCCACCGATCTCTGCCGTCGTAGCGGGGTGTAAAGGGACGTCGGCCGTGCACAACGTTGCGGTTGTCGATGAAGGCGACGTCGCCGGTGGCCAGGGCGACGTCATAGAGGTTGCCGTCGAGGTGCGCTACCGCGTGGGCCAGCGCCCGGGCGGCGGCGTCATCACCCGGCATGACCCGAGTAAAGTCTCGGTCGATGCGCAGCACGGGGGCGTCGATAGGGCCGTCGAGCACCGCCGCGCGGACCAGGCTGCCGTCCGGCGTACCGTCCGGCATCTTGTGCGAATCGTCCGGGGTGAACAGGAAGCGGGGCTCCATGAGAACGCGGACGACGTCCTCGGGAAGCGCACTCAGGTCGGCGTAGGAGACAGTGGTGGGCGTATGGTAGAGGCTGCGCAGGCAGAACAGCCCGACGTAGTCGGCCCGGTATGGGGAGAACGCGTCCTCGGTGTGCCAGGTGAGCTCCTTGTGGCTGCTGGAGCTGACCAGGCTGTTCTCCATGCCGGTAACGGGCAGGACGTCGGTGACGAGCCGGCCCTCCTGCTGGGTGGTCCAGCCGATCGCGTCGCCCAGCAGAGCCGCCTCGATCATGAGCAGCATGCCCGCCACCCTGCCTTCCTCGCCCGTAGCCTCCTGCCAGTGCCGGGGGGTGCCCCCGAGCGCCGCGTCGTCCACCGGGTTGCCGCGGATCAGGATGACGTGCGTGCCCTCGTCGAGCCGGGCGCGGTTGACCGACTGCCGCAGCCCGGCGGGAAGGTCATGGGCGATCAGGCCCACGTCGGCGAGGAAACGTGGGTCGTCCGCGGAGGGATAGTCCGCCGCGGCCTTGCGGGCCAGGATGTCGACCTGCCGGGCCTCATCCCGTGTCAGCGTGTAGCGGGGCGGGCACTTGGCTCTGAGATCAGCGCTTCCGGGCGGGACGTCTTGGGCGGACAGATCACACGAGGTCATTTCCGTTCCTTCTCGAATATTGCGCACCCGGGCCTTCGCGCAGATGCGGCCTGGCTGATAAGTCAGTCGGAAGCGAGCAGTGCGGACAGTTCCCGTCCGATCCGAGCTAGCGCGGCTGGGGCGGCCATGTCGAAGTGCGCGCAGGGCACACGGCTCTCGATCACGGCGCCGTCGACGTGGGGAAGCCAGCGGGCCGAGGACACCAGGGCACCTCTTTCCTCGGTCGCGACGAACAGGCGCACCTCGCCCGCGAACACCGGCGGCTCCGCCCGGCGCATCAGGTCCGTGGTCGCCCTGGCCGCGGCGGCCAGGTCATGGACCAGCCGTTCTGGCAGGTCCGACAGCACCAGCCCCTCGCGCTTTACCAGGCCGGCGATGCTCTGCTCGGCCTCCTGCGCAGCCAGCGGGGCGTCGCCGAACGCCGGGACGGCGTCCATCAGAGCGAGCAGCGCCACCTCCTCGCCCAGTTCCTGCAGACGGCAGGCGACGGCATGGGCGATGGCGCCGCCGAGGGACCAGCCGAGCAGGTGGTACGGTCCCTTCCGCTGCACCGACCTGATCCTGGTCACGTAGCCGTCCACCAACTCGCGAGGCGAGGCGGGCGCCGCGGCAACCCCGTCCAGCCCCGCGACCTGAAGGCCGTAGAGCGGGCGGGTGCCGCCGATATGGTTGAGCAGACCGGCGTAACACCAGGCCAGGCCAGTGATCGGATGCACGCAGAACAGCGGCTCAGGGCCGCCGTCGGCCGCGGCGCGCAGCGGCAGCAGCGCGCCGGTGGCGGGAACGCCGGCGCCGGGGTCCGCCACGGCGATGCCAGCCGGGGTGGGCGTCACGAACAGGTCCGCCAGGCTCGGCGCGTGGCCGAGCACCGCGCGGATCCGGGCGACCAGTCGGGTGGCCAGCAGCGAGTGCCCGCCCAGTTCGAAGAAGCTGTCATCGGCCCCCACCCGGGGCACACCCAGCACCTCGGCGAACAACCCGCACAGGATCTCCTCACGCGGCGAGCGCGGAGCGCGCCCCTCGGCCACGGCGACCGGTGCCGGTAGTGCCTTCTTGTCGAACTTGCCCGTGGCGGTGAGCGGAAGGTCCCCAAGGGTGACGAAGGCGGAGGGGATCATGTAGTCCGGCAGTCGCCCGCTTAGCGTCCGGCGGGCCGAGGCCGCATCGAACCTCGGCCCCACCACGTAACCCACCAGCCGATGATCACCCGGCGTGTCCTCCCTGACCACCACCACACATCGCTCCACCGCCGGCAGCTCCGCCAGCGCCGCCTCCACCTCCCCCAGTTCGATCCGGAACCCCCGCACCTTTACCTGATCATCGACCCGGCCCACGAAGTCCAGCACCCCGTCACGACGCCACCGCACCACATCACCGGTGCGATACATCCGAGACCCCGAACCCCACGGATCCGCCACGAACCGGCTCGCGGACAGCCCTGGACGGCCCACATATCCCCTCGCCAGCCCCGCCCCCGCCAGGTACAACTCGCCCACCACACCCGTGGCCACGAGCCGCAGATTGGCGTCCAGCACCTGACAGCGGACGCCGCCAATCGGTGCACCGATGGGGACGGACGACGTGGTGTCGCCGGTGATCTCGTACACCGTTGAGGTCACCGTCGCCTCGGTGAGGCCGTAGACGTTGATCAGCCGAGCGGTGGTCCCGAGGTCCTGCCATCTGGTGAGGTGTTCGAGCGAGACCCGTTCGCCGCCGATGAGGACGAAGCGCAGCGACGCGGGCAGAGACCTGCCGCTCGCCGACATCTCGTCCACCCAGGCGTGCCAGAGAGGGGTAGTCAGTTCTAGACCGGTGATGCCGTGCTCCTCGACGAGCCCGGCGAGCCGGGCGGGATCCGTCACGGAGGCGTCCTGCGGGAACACCACGCACGCACCGCTGACCAGAGCGGGCACGAGCTCTTCGAGGAGGACGTCGAAGGAGACGGCGGCCACCTGGAGGATGCGGTCCCACGCCGACAGCTCGCAGCGCCGCGCGATGTCGAGGGCGTAGCTGACGACCTCCTCGTGGACGAACATCGCGCCCTTGGGGCGGCCTGTGGAGCCGGAGGTGAAGAACAGGCAGGCCAGGCCGCCGGGCGGGACGGCCGCCAAGGGCTCCGCTCCCGTTTCCTCCTGGTCGGCGAGGCGGGCGAGGTCGTCGTGGGTGAGGACCCGGCTCACGCGCGCGTCCTGCGTCATCACCTCGATGCGAGCCTCCGGCGTGGCGGGATCGAGCAGCAGGAACGCCTTGCCCGCCTTGAGAATGCCTAGCATGGCCAGCGCCAGCAGTGGCGAGGAGGGGGCGAGCACGGCGACGACCTCTTCTGAGGTGGTCGTGAGCTCGCGCATCAGCACCCGCGCCAGTTCGTCGGAGCGTTCCCGCAGGGCGTGATACGTCAGCCGCACCCCTGGACCGCTGACGGCGACGGCGTCGGGAGTCGCCCGGGCTTGCCGGTCGAACAGCTCATGAACGGTCCGAGGCAGGTGTGCGGTGTGCATGTCGGCAGGCATGAGAGTGCTCACTCTCGAGTCAGCCGACCGCGGGGACGCGGCCGGTGTGGAGGGCGGCAAGGTAGTCGTGGCAGTCCGGCAGCGTGGCGGCCAGCCGGCGCGCCCGCCGGGGGATGTCGGCGAACACGGCGCGGGCGGCGTCGGCGTCGGCGAGGGCGAGCGCCGGCCGTGGGCGGGTGGACCAGCCGCCTAGACCGATGAGCATGACCCGCCAGGAGTAGGTGTCGAAGCCGTGGAAGTGCGGATAGACGCTGGACTCGTCGGGCAGCAGCGAGGCCCAGGTACGCATGCGCCCGGCCAGGCCGTCAGGCACGGCTCGCGTCTTGGCCGCCTTCCAGTACGGCGTGTCATCGCGGCCGGCGGCCAGGTAGTGCAGCACCAGGAACTCGCGCACGCCGTCGATGACCTCGGCGACGCGCCGGTTGTAGTCGTCGGCCAGCGCCTGGTCCCAGTGCGCGTCGGGGAAGTCGCGCACGAGTTGCTCGATGGCGTGCTGGATGAAGAAGATGCCGGTCGACTCGAGCGGCTCGACGAAACCGCTGGAGAGCCCGATCGCCACGCAGTTGCGCACCCACGAGCGCCGGTTGCGGCCGATCCGCATGCGGATGTGGTTGGCTTCCAGGTCCGGCGAGTCCGGGGCGGCGAAGGCGCGCAACGTGGCTTCCGCCTCCGCCGGGTCGCAGAACTCATCGGAGTACACGTAGCCGGTCCCGATGCGGCCGTACAGCGGAATGGTCCAGATCCAGCCGGCGGGGGCGGCGGTCGCGGTCGTGTACGGCTCGACGCCACGCAGCCCCATGTCCTCGGGAACGCGCAGGGCGACGGCCCGGTTGTTGGGCAGCACATCCTCGAAGGACTCGAACGGCTCGCCCAGCGTCTGGTTGATCAGCAGGCCGCGGAACCCGGTGCAGTCAATGAACAGGTCACCAGTGACGACCCCGTGCCGGGCGGTCACCAGGTGGTCGATCCAGCCTCGATCGTTCTGCTCGACGGACAGGACGTCGTCGAGCACATGGCGCACGCCGCGCTCGACGCCGAACGTGGTCAGGAAGCGGGCCAGCAGGGCCGCGTCGAAGTGGTAAGCGTAGGGGAACTGGGCACGGCCGTCCTCGGTGTACTCGCCGAGCAGCCGCCCGTCGAAGGAGCGCGGCGATCGCCGGGCCTCGCACAGCGCGGGGATGACCAGGCAGCGCTCGTCGAAACGGGAGACGTCGCCGTCGAGATACAGCCACCAGTCGGCGAGGTTGAACCCGGCCACATCCGGCAGCCGCTCGAACGGGTGGTAGAAGTGCTCACCTTTCGCCCGCCAGTCCTGGTACCGGATCGCCAGCTTGTAGCTGGCCGAGCAGTGCGGCATCCACTCATGCTCAGCCAGCCCGAGCCGGTCGAAGAAGTGCCGGATGGTGCTGAACGTGGCCTCCCCGACACCGATCGTGGGGACACGGTCGGACTCGACCACGGTGACGGCCACCCGGTCGCCGAACACCCTGTTGAGGTAGGTGGCGGCCATCCATCCCGCGGTCCCGCCGCCGACGATCACGATGTCGCGAATCACGATTCTCTCCTTGACGAAGTGTCAGTCGGGCCAGGACGCGTAACGGCGGCGGCCGTAGAGCAGCGGCGCGGTGGCGGCCGCGCGCCGGAACCGCGCCACGCGGCCGAGGACGATGACGTGGTCGCCGACGTCCGACCTGCCGACCAGGACGCAGTCGGCGATCATGTGCGCCGCCTCGACGAGGTGCGGGCCCCGCGCACCGTCCGGCGTGTCCCACGGCACGCGGTTGTAGCGGTCGGGGTTCCCGGAGCCGAACAATTCGGCGGTGGGCTGCGCCTGGGCATGCAGAAGGTTGAGCGCGAACTCCCTCGAGCCGACGACGGCGTCGAGGGTCGGGCTGCCAGCGCGCAGGCAAACCGCGACCGTGGGCGGAGTGAGTGTGACGCTGCACATCGAGGTGCAGGTCATGCCGCACGGCAGGTTGCGGCCGGCGAACGCCGTAACCACGGCGACCCCAGTGGGGAACTCGGCCATCAGCGGACGGATGTCCACAGGCGTGGACGTGGTCGCCGCGGTCATGTGTTCACCCGCTTGAGAGGCGATCGCACAGCCGGTCGCGAGGAGGCGTCCGGGTCACCGCGTTCGATCATCGCCAGCAGGGGCGCGGTGGCGGCGGTGCAGGCCAGGGCCATGACAACGAACGCGGTGTACACCGGACCGGTCAGGATCCCCGCCTCGTAACCGGCTTGCAAGACGATAAGCTCGGTCAACCCGCGGGTGTTGAGCAACACACCCAGCCGCAGCGCCACCCGGCGGCCGTGTCCTGCCAGCCTGCTGCCCACGTATCCGCCGGTCAGCTTGGCGGTGAAGGCCACGGCCGTGACCACGGCGACCAGCCACCACACCTGCGGTTGCGCACCGCCGGCGAACACGGACAGGCCCGTGGTCACGAAGAACGCCGGAAGCAGCCATCCGCCCGTCCGGCCGATGCCGTGAATCATGTGCGACCACGACGGCCCTTGCCGCGCCGGCAGCGCCAGCCCCACCAGGACGGCGCCCAGGATGTGCGTCATACCCCAGGCGGCGGTCAACTCGGCGGCGCCGATCGCCGCGACCCCGACGACAAGCGCGGCCCCAGCGAGCGAGCGGCGGCACAGGACGTCCAGTGGCCTACCGAGGATGCGGCGCAGAAGAACCGCGGCCGCCACGCCGGCCCCGGTCACGGTGATCGTGCCGGGCACGCCGGCCCCTCCGCCGGCCAGTCCGACCGCGAGAGCGAGCAGCGGCCAGGAAAGCACGTCGATGCAGATGGCGACAGCGAGGGCGAGGGGGCCGGCCGGGCCGGCCGGGCGGTCGTCCAGGATGCGGGCGAGTGCGGGCACCGCGGTGACCGCCAGGGCCACCGCGACCATCAGGACGAAAGCCGCGGAATGCGCCCCGCCGGGCGCTGCCACTCCCAGAGCCAGGAGGACGGCGGCCAGCGCCGCGCCGGCGGCGAGCGGTACGGCGTAGGCGCCCGCCACGATCCAGCCGATCGACCACACGGCGATGTTCCGAGACTCCGCACGCAGGTGCCAGGTAACCCGTACCAGGTACAACACCAGTCCGGCGTGCCCTACCGCGGCCAGGGCGGACAGGACCTCCGGCGCTAGCAGTTCCCGCGCCACCGGCCCGCCCGTGACCAGCAGGGCCGGGCCCGCCACCAGACCGGCCACGATCTCACCGATGACCGCCGGCTGCCGAAGCGCACGGGCGACGGCCCGCCCGCACCAGGCCGAGCCGAAGACGATGACCACGGCCGCGGCGAAGTACAGGAGCCCGTTCACGGCAGGCCGCCTTGCCACGACGGCTGGACGCCGGCGACCGAGGGCTCGTGGGCGACGACGGGCGGGCCGTCCGCGCGGGGCCAGGTGTCCTCAGCGGACAGCGCGCCGGGACGGTACTTTCCCAGGGCGCTGATCAGCAGGCGCAGCTCCAGCTCGATGCACCGCACCAGAGCGATCAGGCCGTCCTGCGCCGACTCGTCCACGGCGAGCAGCGCCGCCCGGCCGAGGCCGATCGCGCGGGCGCCCAGAGCCAGGCACTTGACCGCGCGGGCGCCCTCCCACATCCGTCCCGAGACCAGCAGGCAGGAGGGGCCGGGGTCTACGAGGGCCAGGCAGTCGGCCAGGGGCAGGCCCATGTGCCGCAGGAAGGCATCCGGGGCCCACCCGGTGCCGGCTTCCGCGCCTTCCACGGTGACGGCGTCCGCGCCTTCCGCCCACGCCAGGCGCGCGGCTTCGCCGACGTCACGGGTGGGCGGGAGCTTGACCCAGACGCGCGCCCGCGGGAAGTTGTTGCGCATGAGGCGGATCTGAGCGGCCAGGATCTCCTGTGTGAAGGTGCCCGGTGTGGAGCTGCGCAGCAGGTCGGCCGCGACCGCGTCAGGGTCCACGAGATACCGGTCGGCGAGGCGGGCTCCGTCCTCTCCGTTCACCATGATCATCCCGCCGAGCCCGGGCTTGGCGCCCTGGCCTAGCTTGAGCTCGAACCCGAGCCGTCCTGAGTCGAGGAGGCTCTGCGCGCCGGGGTCGCTGTAGATGCGGTTCCACAGTTCGGCGTCAGCGTCCTCGGTGCTTTGCTGCACCACGACGCCGCCCAGGCCCCGTTCCTCGGCATCCTGGTACGCCTTGACGCGGCGCATCAGCGAGCGGGCCCCATCGCTGGTCCGGTGGCCACGGTAGCCGTCTTTGGCTGCGATGTTCTCCCCGACCACCATCGGCACGCCGAGCTGGCCGGCCTGGCGCGCGACGGCGACGCCGAGCCCGGCGGCGGCATCGGTGGACCCGAACGCGGAGACGTAGAGCGGCAGCGCCGAGCGCAGCCCGCCGACGTCGCTGTCCAGCGTCACGTCGTGGTAGCTGGGCTCGCGCCCGAGCTCGATGAGCTTGCCGAGCCGTTCGGGCGTGAAGACGGGAGGAGCCAGGCGCAGGTGGTCAAGCCAGTCGCCGGAGCCGGAGCCTGGCGGCTGGCCGAAGACGGCGCTTCCGTAGTCCGGGGCGGGCGGGAACGCCGCGGCCGGCCCGCTCCTGGCCCGCAGGCGAACCTCCTGCTCGGGGAACCCTTCGGCACGCAGCGGGGTCATCAGGCGACCTGCCCGGGCAACTTCGGGAAGGCGCAGACCTGCCACACCTCGGCGGCGCCGGTGATGTACCGAACGAGCCGTTCCAGGCCGATGCCGAAGCCCGCGCTGGGACGGATGCTCTCACGCACCAGATCCAGATACCAGCCGTACTTGGCGGGGTTCTCCCCCGTTTCGCGCATGCGGGTGATGATCCGTCCGGCCTCGTACTCGCGTTCGGCGCCGCTGGCCAGCTCACCGTAGCCTTCGGAGGCGATGAGGTCGAAATTGCGCAGGACTCCGGGCTCACTACGGCTCTCCCGGTCGTAGAAGCCCCGCGAGCCCTTGGGGTAGCCGGTGATGAAGAAAGGCCGGGTGGCCTTGCCTGACAACACCCGCTCGCCTTCCCAGGCGATCTCGGCGGTCGCGTTCTGCGCGACGCCCAACTTTTGCAGCCCGGCCACCGCCTCCGCGTGGGACATGTGCCCGAAGGGCTGCGCGAGCAGTTCGGCGAAGGCGCCCGTGTCCCGGCCCAGCAGTTCCAACTCGGCGGACGCCTCTCGCATGACGACGGTCACCGCCTCGCGCACCAGTGACTGGGCCAGCTCCATGGCCTCTGCCCGGTCAGCGTCGGCGATCTCCACGTCGATCTGGTGGAACTCGACCAGATGGCGGCCGGTCGCGGCTGTCTCAGGCGGTTCCAGGCGTAGGTTGGGCGCGATGGAGAAGATTTTGTCGGACGCCAGCAGTGCTGCCTGCTTGTACAGGATCGCGCTGGTCATGATCTTGTAAGTGGCGCCGTAGTAGTCGACGTCGGCCTGCTTCGCTCCCCGCACGCCTGGATCGGTGACGGGGCCCACCAGGGGGACGGCCAGCTCCAGGAAGCCACGGGCGGTCAAGGTGGCGCGCACGCTCGTCAGCACGTGCTGCTGGACGCGCAGCATGGCCTTCGTGCGAGGCGAGGTCAGGTGGTTACGCGGAGAGCGGGGGCCGGGCGCGCCCCTGGCCGATTCGTTCATCGGTGAGTCCCATCGAGCATCGGAAGCGGAGCCGGGACGACGCCGGACGGGTCGGGATCGAACCGATCGCGGACATGGCGCAGGGCGGTCAGCAGCTCGGCGGCGGTCATGCCCGCTCTGCGGCCGTCCACGGGGGTGGGTATGGGCAGCGCGCCGGTGTCGGCCCAGGCGAGGTGGCCGTCGCCGTCGATCCGGCCCGCGGTGCGCCCTGCGTTGTCGGGATGCAGGCAGTAGGGCACGTCCAGGTACCCGTGGGCGAACGCCGACAGCAGGGCGGCGCCGATGTCGTCGTCCAGGGAGAGCACGGCCTCCACGAGCGCCGTCGCCTCGGCCAGCAGTCCGGTGTCCGGCACCGGCGAGGGGTGCCGGTCCGTCCTCTCGGCGCACGCGTCGGCGAGGCAGAGCGCCGCCGTGTTCTCCTCGATCGTGGGAATGCGGTACGCCTCGGCCACGGTCTTGATGATGAGGCGCCCGGCGCCGCCCCGCACCGCCAGCTGCGCCGCCTCGGCGAGCAGCGCGTTCGCGCCGGTGGAGGTGCGGGGGTACAGCCCCATGTAGGCGTAGACGACGACGTGCCAGGCGATCCCCGGCAGGAACTTGGCCGCCAGTGTCCGCAGCGCCGCCAGCGCCTCGAGGTCCTGCCCGGGATCCACCTGCTGGGCGTAGCTGAGTGAGAGGCAGCGAAGGCCCTGCTGAGCGAAAAACATGGCCTCCAGCACGCTCACCGCGATCAGAAGACCTGGCGGGCACAGCTGCCCAAGCAGGCAGCCTCCGAAGGTTTCCAAGTGCGGCTCCGCGTTTTGCCCGCGGAGCCGGCCCAGTAGTTCGCAGGCGCGCTTCCAACTGTCCACCGACACCTTCAGCGGGGTGCGGCCGTAGGGAAGACAGTAGGAGACCGGCCCGCCTTCCGAGGCTTCGAGACCCAGGTCGACGAGCCTGTCGAAGATGCGTTCCGGCGTAGGTGAACCATGCCGGACTTGGACGGGGAATCCCTGATCCGAGAGGCCGGCCAGCACCGCATGGGTGGTCGCCCGCGGGTGGAGCAGGATCGGGTAGCCGTTCAGCTTGCCGCCTTCGCCGAGCATCCGGCGGCCCGCCTCCTCCTCTCCCAGCCTGGTGTAGCTGTCGAGGGTGATCGTCCCGACGGTCAGGGCGGGCACGTCGCGGGTGGACAGGAGTCCCGCCCGCATGCGCTCCGGGCTGGAGAAACCCATCCGGGGCTGGACGACGAGCCGTCCGGCGGCCTGGGCGTCGGCCACGAACCGGCCGAGCCCCGAGCGCGGCGCGGCCATCATGCGCATGCCCGTGCGGGCACTGAGGCGACGAAGCGGGTGAAGCGCCGTACATCCTCGTCCTGGTCACCGAAGACTGCGGTGAACCCGGCGGCGGTGAGACCGTCCGCCTCCACCTGGCCTGCGGGAGGCGTTCCGGCCGTGCCGGCGATGTCCAGCTTCCCGCCGATGACTATCGGGACCACCTCCATGGCGGGCAGCCGCCGGAGCAGGCGGACCACCCGGGCACCGTCCACCCTGCCGTGCCCGTTCACGCTGCTGAGCACGATCAGGTCGGGCGTGACGCGCAGGCATTCGGCGACGATCATGCGGTCGGACGGGCACGGCCCGAGATTCACCACGCCACATCCCTGCTCGGCGAGCAGGAGCTGCAGGAAGATCAGGTTCCAGGTGTGGGAGTCGGATGAGGTGCCTGCCAGGACCACGGTGAGCCGCGGGGACTCCGGTGCCTCAATGCCGTGCATGTCACGCCTCCAGCCTGATCATCACGAAAGACGATCTGAACGCTATGGGGCGCGGACCCAGCCGATCGGCACTTGGACCGGTGATCACGAGGCAGTTGCGACGGCCGGACCGGCGTCTTGCGCCGATCCACTGTCACGTCGTCCGGGCTCCCGCCTGCCGCGCGGGGGTTGCGAGCTCGGCACTCGGTCCTCGGGAGAAGCGCAGGTGACGATCACGCGCCGCGGCCATGTCGACCAGATCGGCGTTGTCGGAGTTGTCGGCGAGCGCCCGGCAGGTGTCCCTGACCGGCGCCAGCAAGCGGTAGCGGTACTCTTCGCCGCGTACGACCTGCACCAGCGAATGATCGATGAGCTCGGTCAGCGTGCCCGCGACCCGCTCGGCCGACAGCGGCGCGAACCCCGCGACCCGCTCAGCCGCCTCCAGGTCGAAGCCGCCGGTGAACACGGCGAGCCTGTACAGCAGCAGCCGCGCATCGTCCCCCAGCAGATCGAGGCTCCACTGGACGGTGGAGGCGAGCGTGCGCTGGTGAGGCAGCCCCTGCCTGCCCGGCCTGGTGAGCACGCCGAGCCACCCGTCGATGCGATGCAGTAGCACGGTGGGCGAGATCGAGCGTAACCGCCCGGTGGCCAGCTCGATTCCCAGCGGCAGACCCTCCAGGCGACGGCACAGCTCGGCCACCACGCCGAGATTGTCCGACAGGTCCACAGTCGGGACGTGCTGCTTGGCTCGGCGAAGATAAAGCTCGACCGCCGGGAACCCGGACGGGTCACCAGCGTCGGGCGGCGGCACCGGCAGTGGCTCCAGGTCCCAGATCGTCTCGTCGGGCATTCCCACCGGACGCCTGGTGGTGATAAGAATGTGGGGCGCAGGGGTGACCCGCCGCAGGTGGTCCATCAGCCGTGCGACCGTGGCGGTCACGTGCTCGGCGTTGTCGAGGACGATCAGCATCGCCCGGTCGTGGACGGCGCGGATCAGCGATTCCAGCGCCCCCGCGGCGCGGACGGGCACGTCGAGCAGCGCGCACAGCGTGTCGGCCATGACCTCCAGGCGCTCCTCACCGCGGTCGCCGACCTGCTCGGGAGCCAGCAGCCCGAGTTCGGCCACCGCTACGCCGTCCCGGTAATGTCCGGCCAGCCGGTCGGCCACCGCCAGCGCCATCGCGGTCTTGCCCACTCCCCCGGGACCGGTGATCGTCACTATCCGCCGATCGGTGACGAACTGAGTGAGCTGTTTCAGGTCCTCCTCACGACCCACCAACCCATCCAGCGCAGGAGGCGGGCCGCGCCAGATGCCGGACTCGATGCCGCCGACGGGTCGTCGCGAGCTGACGATGCGTCCGATCACCTCCTGGTAGGCGTTGCGCAACGTCGGCGAGGGGTCTACACCGAACTCGTCGGCGAGCCTGCGGCGGATCCCCTCATAGACGGAGACCGCCTCGCTCTGCGCGCCCGTCTCCGCCATGGCGAGCATGAGGTGGGCGTGCAGCGGCTCGTTCAGCGGTTCGTCGGCGGCCACGGCTCGCAGGCGGGGGACCGTCTCGTGCATGGCGTCACACCGCCGGGCCGCCGCGACGGCGGCGACCGCCGCGCTCGCCCGTTCCTGATTGACCGCCCGGACCCAGGGGTGCTCCTGCCTGGAGGACCCCAGGCATGCGCCGCGCCACAGATCCAAGGCCTCCAGCAGCAGGAGCAGTGTGTCCTGACCGGCGTGTGCGCGGCCGGCCCTCTCGACGAGGGCGCGGAACCGCAGCAGGTCAAGCTCCTCCTCGCCGAGGCGCGCCGCGTAGAAGCCACTGCCGACGGTGCGAATCCGCCCCTTTCTGGCTCCGCTGGCCCGCTCCGGTTCGAAGACGTCGCGCAGTCGTCGTACGTACGTCTGAATGACGTTAACCGTAGAGACGGGACCTTCGTCCCCCCAGACGAAATCGGTGATCTCATCGAGTGAGACCGACTTTCCTGCGCGTAGGAGCAGCGCCGCAAGAACGCTCTGCTGTTTGAGCGGACCTATATCCACACTCACGTCGTCCCGCCAGGCACGCAAAGGGCCAAGAATCTGGAGTTGCACGCCGACCTACCCCCGCGAGATTGGCATATCCTGAGCACTGCGATCGCAAGTTCTCTGCGAATTAAGGAGTCAGACGAATTCGGCGAAACCGGCGGATCAATAAGCTCTTTCATCCTGACGGCGCTGGTCACGATGGGTGTGCGCAGAGCGGTGGCGGGCGACAGGAGACTCCCGGTAAGACAGCAGTCGACCAAGATCCGATGCCCAACCGGGAGCCTCGTTGCTGTCTTACCCTGCTGCGATTTCGCTGTCCAACCACACCTTGATCCGCCTGGCCGAGCTCATCCGCATCCAGCGGGCCGAACGCCGCTCCCGGTGGCGGAGCAAGGCCAGCCACCTGTGCAAGGCCATCGCCGTCCTACAGAACTACGAGGGCGCCAGAGGATGAAAAGGGTTCAATGGTTCCTTAATCGCGATTTCCCGCAAGGTGTTGCCAGCCTCATGGTGGCCCTTCATGCCGTATCACCTCGTACCCAATAAGAGAATGTAGCGAGAAGCGGTATGTGGACGTCATAGGCAGATCGCCGGGGAACCTCACCACCAGGCCACCCAGAGCCAAAGCGTTCTCACGTGGTGAGACCGAGTAGCTGAAGGCCGTGTGTTGGATGGCTGCGGTAGTGGTGGGTGGCGGCGGCGATGTTGGTTGAACTGATCAGGCCGAAGGCCAGGTTGCGCAGGCTGGCCATGGTCCGGGGTGCAACTCTGGTGCGGACGCGGGAGGCGTCTTAGCGGAAGGTAACCTCGCGGAGGTGATGCAGGGCCCTCGATGCTCCAGTGGCCTCACGCGATAAGCATAACGAGCTGGGCGTGCGTGACCCGGCCTGGCGGCAGGCCGGTGACGACGTAGACGGTGACGATGGTGGTCTTGCCGGTGTGGTGGTCGGCGTGATGGTCGGTGCGCCGGCGTTTGACCTGGATGGATTGGGCGGCGTGGGGAAGGGCATGTGCAGCCTGACTGGACAGATCTTCATGCGGCGGATCTCGCGGCGGCCCGTGCCGCTCTCGTCTGTGCGGTCATTCAGGATGGTCTCTCCGGTCACGCATGAGACAGGCATCGAACCGGTCCAATTCTGTGTCAGATACTGCGATTTGGAGTTATAGGCGGTCAGGTTCGCGCCAGCCGCGGCGGATGTGGTCAGGGACGCCAACGAGGCGGGGAATCCACCTGCGAAAGCGAGGAGTTTCCACGGGGTCATCGTCACCCTTGATTTCGCCAGCAAGCCCACTGGCACCAAGATGAAAGGCATTCCAGCATAGTCGACAGATTGCATGCTTGGATGTATTCATGTCACATCCTAGCGAACACCGCCAAGTTAAAAAAAGCGTGACATCTGCCACTCTTCGCATTTTTCTGGCCAAACTTGTACCGCTTCAAACTCATACACATGGTCTGAGCTGGCGTTTCTTCGGATTAGTTAGGCTGCTTGGCGGTACTCGTTGATCGCCCCGCTGAGCACCTTCGCTGTCTGCACTCACAGTAGAAGGCGGTTCCCGGATCGAACCCAAGTTGATTAATGAAGGTAGCAAGAGGCCTGCTCAGGCAGAGTCCCGGTCCGCCGGGAGCCGTGCCTGGGCCTTGCGCAGAGTCTCGTCGCAGGAGTTTGGGTTGTCATGTGGGTCCCAGACCGCGTTTTCGCGTCGAAGCCTCGCCCCAACGACGATGGTCCTGCTGGCGCGAGGAACGTTGCGGGGTCCGCTCGGCCAGGGAATTGCAGCGGTCGTCACGTTCGCTGTCGAGCTTCACTTCACGCCAGCGGAGCCGCCCCGGGGAGCGGCAGTCGCTCGTGGTCAAGTTCAGCCCGGTTTGGTGAGCCTCCTCGCGGCCTCACACGGACATGAATCTGAGCTTACTGCAAGCATCAGAACTCCCCACACCAACAGCCGTGCACCCGGCATAGCGTGCAGCCAGGCTTCTTAGGAGGGCAGGTACCCATGTCGCCGACCACTGTGTTCGGCCGGATCGGCCAGTCCGCGTTCCGCTCGCTGATATTGTCGGCCGCCAACAATCGGCGCATCCAAGCGATGGCTGACCGGCATGGTCTCGAAGCGGGCGCTGACCGTTTCGTAGCCGGCGAGACGCTGGTGGACGCCATGCGGGTCATCGAGCGGCTTCGCGATGACGGCATGCGCACGTATGTGATCGCGCTTGGTGAGGCGATTCATAGCCGCCAGGGTGCTGCGGCTGCGGCCGACCTCTACGAACAGCTCATCCCGGACGTCGCCGCTCGAGGGCCTGGCACCACGTTCTCGATCAAACTGACACATCTAGGCATCGAACTCGATCGGGATCTCGCCCTCGGTCACGCGCGCCGGATCATCTCTCGTGCCGCCGAGCACGCCGCATTCGTGCGGCTGGACATGGAACACTCCGCTGTCGTCGACGACACCTTGGCGATCTACCGTGCGCTGCGCAGCGACGGCTTGGACAACACCGGCATCGTGTTGCAGGCATACCTGCACCGCTCACTGGATGACCTGATTGGCCTGCTGCCGCTGGAGCCTAACGTGCGCGTGGTCAAGGGGGCCTACCTGGAACCGCCCGGCGTGGCCCTGCAGCGCAAGTCCCACGTCGACGTCGCCTACAACCAGTTGGCCAGAACCGCGCTGAGCCACGCGAAGTTCACAGCGGTGGCCACCCACGACGCACAGGCCATCCGTGCTGCCGCGGCCGTCGCGCAGCGGACCGGGGCAGACTTCGAGTTCCAGATGCTCTACGGCGTGCGCTACGCGCTTGCTCAGCAGATGGTCGCTCGGGGGCACGCTGTCCGCATCTGCGTGCCCTTCGGCAAGGACTGGTTTGTCTACTTCACTCGCCGCCTGGCTGAGCGGCCCTCCAATGTGCTCTTCCTGGCCCGCAACCTCGGAAGGCGATGACCATGGTGTATCTGAACTTCGGCACCGCGACTCAGGCGGCCCGCTACAGGCTTGACCGGCTGCGCCAGAGCCTGCCCGAGGGGACGGTCGCCATCGCCGGTTCGGCGGCGAATGTGCGCTGGTTGACTGCGCTGGCGGGGGTCGCGCACGTCTACTACGGCCGTGGCGCCCTATTTGCCGTCGCCGGCACCGCCGGCGACTGCCACGTCGTTGCGCCAGCTTCCGAACTCGGCTGGATCTGCGAGGTCTACGACACCACTCTCGTCCATTCCCACGGCACCTTCGTCTACAGGGGCGACGACAGGCGACTGGGTCGACATGGGGCCCTGGCGCGCCAGGGCGGAACAACACCCGTTCAGGCGATCCTTCAGGCGATGGCTGAGCTGCCGGACACACGTCGGATCGTCCACGACGGCTACCTGCCAGCGGAGGTGGTGCGGGCCTTGCGGGAAGCTCGCCCGGACCTCGACATCGACGACGACCCCTCGCCCTTCTACCGGGCACGGCAGGTGAAAGATCCTTACGAACTTGACCGCCTCAGGCACGCCAACCTCGCCTGTGAAGCGGGCATCACGATCGCGCTGGCACAAGCCCACCCAGGCATGACGGAGCGTGAGATGCTGCGCGTGGTCCGACGGACCATGGTGGACTTCGACGCCCACCCCCTGCTGAGCGCCCTCGGATTTTCCGAACGAGGGGCGCTGGTCGATATGCCGGTCTCCGATCGCGCGCTGTGTCCAGGCGACATCATCCGCTTCGACATCGGCTGCTCCGTCGAGGGTTACCACGCCGACATGTCTCGCACAGCTGTCTTCGGACCGCTGAACCCCGAGCTGAAAGACTTGCACGACGCCCTGGTGGCCGCGGAAAAGGCGGCGATCGAACGGGCGCGTGCAGGCGCCATCGCCCATGAGGTCTTCCAGGCGGCCGTTGACACGGCACGGCAGGCCGGCGTGCACGACTACGACCGCACCCACTGCGGACATGGCATCGGCTTGGAGATTTACGAACCGCCATCGGTGAGCCGGGAGGACGACTATCTGCTGGAAGCAGGCATGACCTTGTGCATCGAGACGCCGTACTACCTGCTCGGCCGGGCAGGGCTGCAGATAGAGGACGCCATCGTCGTGACCACTTCCGGCTCGCGACGCCTCGGTGACCTGCCCCAGGAACTGCTGGTCGCGGGATGAACGACATATTGGCATCGACGCTCGACATCCAAGCCCTGCGCGCGGACACCCCGGCCACCACGGCGCTCCTGCACGCCAACAACGCCGGGGCGTCGTTGCAGCCGCAGCCGGTCACCGACACGGTTCTGAACTACCTAGCGCTGGAACAACAGCGTGGCGGCTACGAAGCGGCCATCGCACGCCATGCAGAACGCGAGGCCGTCTACGCTGATCTCGCCCGGCTGATCGGAGCCCAGTCACGCCAGATCGCCATCACTGACAGCGCGACCCGTGCGTGGAACCTCGCCTTCGCCTCCGTGCCGTTCCGGCCCGGCGACCGCATCCTGACGTCCATGGCGGAGTACGCCAGCAACTACCTCGCCTTCCTCCACTTGCAGGAACGACTGCCAGTCACAGTCACACCCGTGCCCAGCGACGAGACCGGCCAACTGTCTGTACGCGCGCTGGCCGACCTGCTCGATGATCGGGTCCGGCTGGTCGCCGTCACCCACATCCCCACCAACGGCGGGTTGGTCAACCCGGCTGCGGCCATCGGCGAACTGGTCGCCGACAGTCAGGCCCTCTTTCTGCTGGACGCCTGCCAATCGGTGGGACAGATGCCGGTCGACGTCGGCGAGATCCAAGCCGACCTGCTCACCACGACGGGACGGAAATATCTGCGAGGACCACGCGGAACGGGTTTCCTGTATGTGAGCGACACGGCGCTCGATGTGCTCCGGCCGCCCATCGCGGACCTGTTCGGCGCCCGTTGGACTGAGCGCGACAGCTATACTCTGCGCCGCGACGCCCGGCGGTTCGAACTGTATGAGTCCAACATCGCCGCCACACTCGGTCTAGGTGCAGCCGCCCGCTACGCCGCAGCGGTTGGCCCGTCTGCCTCCTGGGCGCGCATACGCGCCCTCGCAGAGCGGCTGCGCGAGGGCCTGGCGGCCGAGCCGGGCATCACCCTCACCGATCAGGGCCACGTCAAGGGCGGAATCGTGACGTTCACGGTACGCGGCTGGGAGCCACCACAGCTAGTGGAACGGCTGCGCGCCCGCGATATCAACATCTGGCACTCCTCCATCGAGTCGACCAGGCTCGACATGGAAAAACGCGGACTGCGTTCCGTCGTGCGCGCTTCGGTGCACTATTTCAACACCGAGCAGGAGATAGACCGGCTGGTCGAGGCCATCGGCTCGGCTCGATGACCGCGCTGCTCGGCGATCCGCGCCTGCGCTATCCGCTGGCGGCGCTCAACATCGACGCAGTACGCGACAACGTGACCGCGATGGACGACTACTTGCGCTTGCGCTCAGCGAAGATCGCCCCGCACGCCAAGACGACCCTGCTGTCTGAGGTTCTCACCCTTCAGACTCGAATGGCCTCAACCTGGGGGCTGACCGTCGCAGACACCATGCAGGCAAGGCTGGCCCAACAGGCCGGAGCCCAGCGCATCCTGATCGCCAACCAGCTCGTCGAGGCTGACGACATCGCCTGGGCAGCCCGTGCGGCCCGCACCGGCCTCACCGTGATCTCCCTCGTGGATACACCCGAAGGAGTGCGTCTGCTCGACGCCGCTCTGACTGCGCACAACCGTCCCTTCGCCGCTGTCCGGCATCCCGTCCTGCTCGAGGTTGGTTATCGCGGAGGTCGCGGCGGCATTCGCAGCGCTGCGGACGCCGACGCGGTCGCCGAGGCGGTGACCTGCTCGCAGCATCTCGAACTGCGCGGAGTGTCCGGCTACGAAGGGCTGCTCGGCGGCTTGGGTGACTCCGCCGACCTGAGGCGCGTGGACACTTACCTGCATCACGTCGTCGAGATCGCGTGCCGGCTCGTCGACCGGGGAGCCGTCACCGCGCCACAACCGATCTTGTCCGCCGGCGGTTCGGCCTACTTCGACCGCGTCATCGACATCTGCCAAGGCCCGGTCAGCCGCCTCGGCGGACTGCTTCTGCTGCGCAGCGGCTGCTACGCCGTTCACGACCACGGCATGTACGCGCGAAGCTACCCTCGAGGCCGATCGGCGGACGGGCCGGCCCTGCGGCCAGCGGCCACCCTCTGGGCCCGCATCCAGTCCCGGCCTGAGCCCACCTGCGCTATCGCCGCCGCAGGCCGGCGGCATCTCCCCTACGATGCAGGATTGCCCACCCCCTTGAGCATCCGCTTTCGCGATGGCGTGCCCGCTCCACTGGTTGGCGCCGCCGCACGTGCTGTTAGTGATCAGCACCTGCACCTAGAGCTTGCCGTCGAGACGGATCTGGCCGTCGGCGACGTCCTGCCGCTGGGCATCTCCCACCCTTGCGGACTGTTCGACCGTTGGCGCTCGATCAGCATCGTCGACGATCATGGTCAGCTGATCGGAACTGGCCGACCCGCGTTCTGAGGATGCAGGTCGCCTAACAATGGCCTTAAGAGATCCGCAAGCCGCAGGTCGCCGCCGAACGCGACACTGTTGTCATGAGCACGGCTGAGCAGATCACGACCACCAGAGGCTGGCTGGTCATCGGAGCGCCCATGGAAGGCTCTGGTACCCGGCGCGGCGAGATCGGCGCACCCGACTCCTTCCGCCAGGCCGGACTTGTCGCCGCGCTGGCCGCTGTCGACTTCGGTGATTTGCCCGTCGTCATCACCGACAGCCGCCGCGACCCGGCGGTGGGCATCATCGGCTTCGATCAGATCGTCGCCGGCACCGCGCTCATCGCCGATACCGTCAGTTCCGCGTTGATGACCGGCTGGCGTCCCTTCCTGCTCGGCGGATGCTGCTCGATCCTGCCAGGAGCCCTGGTCGGGCTGCGTCGGCACAGCGGGCCGGCCAAACTCGTTTTCGTCGACGGCCACCTCGACCTGTTCACCCCTGGTGACACCCGCACGGGCGAACTGGCCGGCATGGCCTTGTCAGTAGTCACCGGCTATGCCGCCGAAGCCGCGAACGCCTTGGTCGGATCTTCACCTCTGGTCGAACCAGGCGACGTCCTGGCTATCGGTGATGCCGACGGCGCACGGCGCCGGACCGCGAAGGCCGCCGAGGCGGCCACCGCCATCCCAGACGCGCGGATCCTGGACGCGGCCGCCGTTCACACGATGGGTGCCCGAGCCACGGCCGAGCGTGCGGCGGCACTCATCGACGGCGAAGGCATGCCCTTTTGGCTGCACCTGGACGTCGATGTGCTCGACGGAACCGTGATGCCCGCACTCAGCTTCCCGGCCAGCACGGGAATCGGCTATCTGGAGGCGGAGGTGCTGCTCAAGACGCTGGCCTCCAGCCCGCTTCTGGCCGGCGTCTCGGTCGCAGGATTCAACACCCGGCAAGACCCTCGCGGAGAGCATGCGCGCCGGGTGACTAAAATGCTGACAACAGCCTTCGCCTGAGGGGGTTTCGCATCGGCGACAGGCCCGCGCGGCAGTTTCAGTCCCGGCTCAATCTGCGCCGGCTTGCGCTGCTGTTCGAAATAGGGCGGCACGAGACACTGACCGCCGCGGCCGACGCGCTGAAATACTCCCCGTCCGCCGTCAGCCAGCAGCTGAAGGTGCTGGAGCAGGAAGTCGGTCTCGCCCTCGTTGAACGCAGTGGACGGCAGGTCCGGCTCACGGCGGCGGGTCAGCTCCTGGCCGCGCATGCCGAACAGATGATCGCCCGACTGCTGGTGGCGGAGGAGGATGTGCGCGCCATCGGCCAGCTCGGGCACGGCAGGCTGCGAATGGCGACCTTCCGCAGCGCAGGCGAATCGCTGCTCATCGACGCCATTACCTACTTCCGCGGACATTACCCGGCCATCCAGATCAGCGTCGTTGAAGGCGAGCCGGAAGAGTACATGGCCTCTCTGCGACGCCACGAGCTCGACCTGGCGCTCACCTATGATTACGACGGACTGGACGGGCAACTCGACGAAGGCCTGGTACGCGAAGTCATCTGCTCCGAACCCATCCTTGTCGCCGTGCCCTCCGGTCGCCACTACGAACGCCAGCCCCTGCGGCTGGCGGACCTGGCGCAGGAGAAGTGGATTGCCTCCACACCTACCAACGCGGTTCACCGCTTCACCGAACGGGCCTGCGCGCAGGCAGGCTTCACCCCGCGGGTCGTCATGCACACCGACGACTACCACATCGCCCAAGAACTGGTCGCCCGCGGCATGGGCGTGACCTTTCTGCCGGAGATGTCGGCCCGCAGCCACCATCGCGGCGTCGACGTTCATCGCCTGAGTGACGTCACCCTCAGCCGCCGCATTCACGCGACCTACCGCACCGGCGGCGACCGCGTTGCTGTCGTCGCCGCGATCCGCGATGTCCTGATCGCCCTTGGAGCCCCATGAGCGATCGTCACGCGCCCATCCGGGCGACGTCTGGACGGGGGAGGCGAACATGCTAGAGATCCGGCGTCTCAAAGTGCTACGCGAGGTGGCGCTGCGTGGCTCCATCACAGCGGCTGCTGAAGCCCTCAGCTACACGCCTTCGGCCGTCAGCCAACAGATCGCGGCCCTGGAGCGCGAGATGGCTGCTGTCTTGGTCGAGCGCGGACCCCGCAGCATCGCTCTGACCGAGGCCGGCCGCGTCCTCGTCGAGCACACCGAGGGCGTGCTTGAGCAGCTTGACCTGGCCGACGAACAGGTCAGGGCGATCGCGGGGCTGAAGGGAGGCCGGCTTCGTCTGGCCACCTTCCGCAGCGTGGGAGAGACGCTCGTGGCCCAAGCCCTCATGGATTTCCACCTCGCCTACCCCGCTGTGGAGCTCGCACTGACCGAAGGCGAACCTGAGGAATACCTAGACCGGCTCGCCCGCGCAGAACTCGACCTTGCACTGTCCTTCGACTACGACGGCATCCCCCCGCCGCATGATGACACGCTCGCCTGCGAGCACCTGCTCACCGAGGAAATGCTGATCGCTCTGCCGAAGGATCATCAGCTCGCGACCAGGACGACGGTCACGTTGGCCGATCTCGCCGCCGAGTCATGGATCATCAGCTCCACACGCTCGAGCGTGCACGCATTCACTGCGACCATCTGCCGCTGGGAGGGCTTCGAGCCCCAGGTGGCCTTCGAAATCGATGACTACCACATGGCGCAGGCGCTAGTCGCAGCCAGCGTCGGCGTCACCTTCTTGCCAGCGCTGTCCACACGCACGGCCCACCCGGGGGTGCGCGTGCTGCCCGTGCGTCCCCGACCGCCACGGCGCCGTATCTATACGATGCAGCGCGAGCTCGAACGCGTCTCACCCTGCGTGGCCGAGATGACGAGACTGTTGCGCGAGGCGGCCGCGGCGCCATGATGGCCGCTGCGAATGAAGTCAAGCTGGCGGTGTCCTGAAGAGAACGTCAATCAGGACGGCCTGAACCCCGCATATGGTTACTCCTCAAAGGTTAGCCGTCGCTCTACCACCTTCGCCCTGACGCGCTCTTGGACATGAACCGGGCGACGCCGCCGTCGGCACTCAGAGTTCAGAGAGAAAAGCCATGAGAACGAGCCTTTGCCGTGTCACGTTCGTCGTCTGTCTCCTCGCCCTCACCGGGGCCGCGTGTACGACCCACTCCACCAACACGTCCGCGACCACCACCACAGCGCAGGCGGGCACGCCGGCGGCCACGGTAACCATCAATAGCGAGGCCGCGGCCCTGGTCCCCGCCGACGTTAAAGCCAGGGGCACGCTCACGATCGCCAGCACCAGCACCAACGCGCCCATGGAATTTCTCGACGAGGACGGCAAGACACTCGTCGGGTTCGACATCGACTTCTCCGACGCGATCGCCGCGACTCTCGGACTGAAGGCTGCGCATATCAACTCAACCTTCGACGCGATCATTCCCGGGCTCGCCGCCCACAAGTACGACGTGGGCATGTCAGGATTTTTCATCACACCCGCCAGAGAACGCGTCGTCGACTTCGTTCCCTATCTTCGCGACGGATCCGCGCTCGTCGTTCCCAGCGGCAACCCGCTGAATCTCGCCATGGACCCCGCCACCCTGTGCGGGCATCAGGTGGCCGGCGAGAAGGGCAGCGTGCAGGGGATCGAGTACCTACCGGCCATCTCGAAGGACTGCCAGGCCGCGGGCAAAAAGCCGGTGACGATCTTGTTGTTCCCCAAGCTCGACGAGGCTCACCTCGCGCTGACTGGCGGACGAGCCGACGCGATCATGGAGGACAGCATCCCCAGCGGCTATCGGGCGTCACGAAGCAACGGCAAATACGAAGTAGCCCCTGGCGGCATCTATAAGCCGGTCCAGACCGGCATCGCCTTCCCGAAGGGCTCCGCTCTCGCGCCGGCGGTCCGATCCGCGGTCGCCTCCCTTGCCGCTGACGGAACCATGCAGCGGCTTATGGACAAGTGGTCGCTGCCATCGGCGGCCCTCCTGCCCCAGTACAACTGAGGTCCAGCGATGTCGTCCACACCATTGGTTACCGACTCGCCGGCGGACGAGCTGATCATCGTACCGCGCCGCCATCCCGGGCGATGGGCCGCGGTGATCATTATCGCCGCACTCGTGGGACTGCTCGGCTGGTCGGTCCTGACCAACGATCGCTTCGGCTGGCCGGTTGTCGGCGCCTATCTGCGCGACGTGTCGATCGGCCGCGGAATCGTCGTCACGCTGGAACTGACCCTGATGTGCATGCTCGTCGGCCTGGTCCTCGGCACGATCATCGCCATCGCTCGCATGTCGCCCAACCCGGTCATCCGCGCGACCGCCTTCGGCTACATCTGGTTCTTCCGCGGCACGCCCGTCCTGGTGCAGCTGCTGTTCTGGTTCAACCTGGCGGCGCTGTATCCAGTGCTCAGCTTCGGTATCCCCGGCGTCGCCTTGAACGCCAACGAGCTCATCACCCCCATGATGGCGGCGGTGCTGGGCCTGGGACTCAACGAGGCCGCCTACATGGCTGAAATCGTCCGGGCCGGTATCGTATCCGTCCCTCCCGGACAGTCCGAAGCCGCCGGCGCGCTAGGCCTGACCCGCATCGAGACCATGCGCCGCGTCGTCTTGCCACAGGCGATGCGAGTCATCATCCCGCCGACCGGCAACGAAACGATCGGCATGCTCAAGACCACGTCGCTGGTGAGTGTCCTGGCTGTTCCTGATCTGCTCTATTCTGCGCAAACCATCTACGCCCGCACTTTCGAGACGATCCCGCTGCTCATCGTGGCCAGCATCTGGTACATCGTCGTCACCTCGATCCTTTCCGTGGGCCAGTTCTACCTGGAACGGCATTTCGCCCGCGGAACGCGGCAACTGGCACCGACGCCGTTGACCCAAGCACGCGAGTACCTGAGCACCGCACGGCGAACCAGAGGGAAAGGACGATGACCATGGGCGACCGGCAACCCGTTGATCGACCGATCGTGCGCGCCGAGGGCATCCGGCATGCCTACGGCAGAACCGAGGTCCTCAAAGGCATCGATTTCCAGGTGGAGGCCGGCGAGGTTGTCTGCATGATCGGCCCGTCCGGATCGGGAAAGAGCACCTTGCTACGGTGCGTCAATCATCTGGAACGCATCAGCAGCGGACGGCTCTGGGTTGACGGTCACCTCGTGGGATATCGCCAGAAGGGCACCCGCCTCTACGAACTGAGCGACAAGGACATCTGCCGTCGCCGCGCCGATGTCGGCATGGTCTTTCAGCAATTCAACCTCTTCCCGCACATGACGGTGCTGGAAAACCTCATAGAGGCGCCATGCCGGGTTCGGCGCGAGCCCAAGAACGCGGTCATGGAACGGGCCCATGATCTGCTACGCCAGGTCGGGCTCGCCGACAAACACGGCGCCTACCCTGCCCAACTGTCCGGCGGTCAGCAACAGCGGGTCGCCATCGCCCGAGCGCTGAGCATGCGGCCCAAGCTCATGCTGTTCGACGAACCGACCTCGGCCCTGGACCCCGAATTGGTCGGCGATGTGCTCGACGTCATGCGCGCCCTGGCCCGATCCGGGATGACGATGATCGTCGTTACGCACGAGATCGGATTCGCCCGGGACGTCGCCGATCGCGTGATGTTTCTCGATGACGGCAGGATCGTCGAGACAGGGCCCGCCGACCAGGTCATTTCCCACCCACAACACGCACGTACCCAGGCGTTCCTGGCGGCCGTCCGCTAACGACCGCATTCGCGCGCACGTCGAAACAGAGGAAAGGATGATGATGAGTCAGTCACTGGAGGGTAAGGCCGCTGTCGTGACAGGCGCAGCCGGCGGCATCGGGTCGGCGGTTGCGCAACGACTGGCGGAGCTGGGTTGCCGGGTCACGGTCAACGACCTGGACGAGAGCAAGGCTGCAGCCGTCACCGAGCACATCAATCGACAAGGAGGACGGGCTCGGCTCGCCGCCGGAGATGTTTCTGACGCCGCCACGGTGGCTCAGATCATGGACGGCACGGTGGAGGCGTTTGGCAGTCTCGACATCGTGGTGAACACGGCCGGCCTGATCGGCCAGGTGCGGCACTTCCTCGATGCCGACGAAGAGTGGTGGGACCGCGTGCTGAGGGTCAACCTGCGTAGCGTGTTCCTGTGCTCGCACGCCGCTGCTCATCACATGGTTGGTCAGGGATCCGGTGTGATCATCTCGACGTCGTCCGGCGGAGCGACCCGAGCCCACCGGGGTGAAGTCGCCTACGACGCCTCTAAAGGGGGTATCGAGGCCATGACTCGGGCGATGGCACTCGATCTCGGGCCGTACGGAATCCGCGTGAACGCGGTGTCGCCAGGATCGATCAACGTGGCACCGCAGGGCGCGGTCAGCGAGGAGCAACTCGCCGCGCGCGGCTTGACCGTGCCCCTGGGGCGAGTGGGGATCCCCGAAGACCTCGCCGACACCTATGTCTTCCTCGCCTCCGACCAGGCCCGCTACATCACCGGCGTCGTCGTTCCCGTTGACGGAGGCATGCTGGTGCAGCAGCGCTCGCCCCAAGTGGACATCTTCGGTCTCGACCAGTATCCACGTCTCGGCAGGCTGGCCTGACGCGGCCGTGACCGTAGTGGTCTTGGACACCTACGGCGGAAGGGCACCACTGCGCGGAGCGCATCGCCGTGCCGGCACCAACGCCGAAGACACGGACGAAAGTGAACGGGTCGGCTGTGACGGTGGCTTTGTGCAGCCGGAAGGGTGAGCGAGCAACGACGTGCCGCATGACCACCGAGCCGCGGGAAAGGATGAGGGCCGCCAGGCCGATGGGATGGTTCTGGCGGCCCCGCGGGCGACAGTATTGCAGGCAGATCCTGCACCAGACGAAAACGCGGAGGCGCCACGCCGACAGGCGTGGCGCCTCCGCGGATTCGCTCATGGAACGTCCCCTGGTCAGACCTGCGCCATGGGAGCCGGACATGGCGGAGACGGAACTCAGGAAGCTGTACCCCACGAGCCGGTCGCACTGGAGGGCGCCCCACGGCCAGCGTCACCGCTGACTGCCTGTCTGAGATGGACGTTCTTGGAGAGCTCGGGCCGGAGCGAGGACGTCAGGAGGCGGCGTCTCCCGCCCTGCTCACCCTTCGAGATCGCGCTACGCCCCTGTCCCGCTGGCCACATACGGACGGCATACCGCCGATATACCGGGTTCTCTTAGCGTTGCTCCTCGTCCGACACCTACAGAGGGGACCTGACATGCGCAAGATCTGGACCTTGGCCGGGATCGTTGCCACCGCTGCGATCGTCGCCTCCTCGGGGGCCGTCCCGGCCGCAGCCGCAGCGCTGGCTACCTCGTCGAGTGCGCCGACTAGCGCCAGCAACGTCAAGACCAAGGCGTACAGCTATAGGAGCGGTCTGGGCACGCTGCAGATGCGCTACGGCAAGTATAAGAACAAGACGTGGATCTGGGCCCGTATCGAGAAGCCGACGAAGCTGGCCAACGACAAGTATGAAATCACGGTCGCCGCCCAGGGCACGTACCTTCATAAGAACATCAGCGGCACCAGCTACACCACGGCGTTTGAGGCCAAGGACGGCGTGAGGTACAAGGTGTGCATAGCCAAGATCGACGCGCAGCTGTGCACGGGCCCCGAGCTCGCGTGGGTCTACTGACTCGTTGAAACCATCAACACGCCTGTCAAAACGAGGGTGACAACCAGTTCCGGGATGCACCTCGGATCCGCGCGGGCTTCTAGGCTTCGCCTGTGAAGATGGCCGACTTAACCGGGTCCTGCGCTGCTTGGGTGAACCGGGCAAGCTCTCCCGCAACAGGAGCCGAGGCAGCTGCCCAGACCCTGAACGGACGGGATGTGACACTGATCGCCCCATGCGGGTCGAACCACATCAGGTGCTTGTCCTGGACACCGATGTTCACCGCGTGATGGAGCTTCCTTCTACCATGACGCCCTCAAATGACCGCGGCCAGCACGGTGCGCAACGAGTCGTCACCGAAGGCGTCCACGATCACCTCGCAGGTGGTGTCGTCCAAGGTGTGACGACACAAGGCCGAGGCGCCTCGTGGGCGGGCGTGACGGTGGACTCGGTCAGCTGGTCATTGTCTGATCGCTGAGCGACATGGTGTGCTCCATTCGCGAGGAGTCGCTGGCTCCGGCATCATGCACCCCTTAGTACTACAGTCATGTTTTGTGATCTAAAGTTGGATCTTGTTGTGGCGTAGCCAGCGTTTCCAGTAGTGGCTGCTGCGGGCGCGGGCTTGGTGGGCGCGTCGGAGATGTGACCAGCCCATGGCGCGTTGCAGGATGTCGCTGATGGGGTGGGTGACGGCGCTGGTCAGATGTGCCAGGAGACGGCGGATCTCGGCTGGGGTGAGGGGGACCAGGCCGCACGTGCTTTTGGGGCGTGGGCGGCGGTGACGGCCAGGTAGGCGTGGGCGAGCATGGCCAGGGTGATGTGGCGGTGGCAGCCGTCGTAGCGGCGGACCTGGTACTGGTCCAGGCCGACTTCGTTCTTGGCGGACTGGAAGCACTCCTCGATGGCCCATCGGGAACCGGCGATGCGAACGAGCTGGTCCAGCGAGGTACCCGCGGGTCCGAAGCACAGGTAGTAGGCCATCTCCAGCTCGCCTTGATCGTTCGGGGTGAGACTGCGGCGGACCAGGAGCCAGCGCTGGAAGCCGCCGGGTCCGCCCAGGTGGTCGTCGGTGTGGGGCGGCAGGGTCGCCATCGCCCAGTCATACAGGCGCGGCCCCTTGGCCCCATCGCCCGCCGACAGGCGTTTCCATGCCTGCTCGGGGGCGTCGGCGGTCACCGCGTCGGCTCGTGAGCCGGTGTTGCCGTAGCCGATACCGGTGCCGAGCGACTGGCTCCTGGGCACGGCGACGACGTAGCCGACCTCGCGTTTTTCCAGGAACAGCCGGAACTTGTGGTCCTGGCCGTACGCCTCGTCCGCGCTCACCCACGAGGCGGGCACGCCACTGTCCAGTGCCCGACCCAGCATCGCCGCCGCTAGCGCCGGCTTGGTGGCGAACGACACACTGTCGGGGATGCCGGCCTGCGCGCACCGGGCCCGATCATCGGTCCAGGACTTCGGCAGGTACAACTCGGCATCGAGCAGCGCGCGCCCGCGCGGGGTTGCGTACACGAGAAACACCCCGAGCTGGCAGTTCTCCACCCGGCCAGCCGTTCCCGAGTACTGTCGCTGCACCCCGGCTGAGCGGGTGCCCTTCTTAATGAACCCGGTCTCGTCCACGACCAGTACCCCGCCCGGATCTCCCAACTGCTCGACCACGTAATCACGCAGGTCAGCACGGACTTCCCGAGGGTTCCACCGCACGTTGTTCAGCAGCCGCTGCATCCGATGCGGCTGCGCATCACCCGCAGCCTCGGCCAATTGCCAGCCGTTCTTCCGCTCCACCGGCGCCAGCAGCCCGACCAGATACGCCCGCGCCTGCCGACGCGGCTCCACCCGCCCGAAACGGCTGGCCACCCGAGCGAACAGCTCATCCAGCCCCGCCGCCCACGACTGGAGATCCTCAGACGTCACCACATCCGACACGGATCCGACTATAGATCACAAAACATGACTGTAGTATTAGTACTCCAGCATCACTTCGTGATCTTTAGTGTGTAGCGTGCTGCTCTTGTGATGGATCAGGATGTCGCCGCGTGGGTGGCAGGGCTGGATGACCTGTTCGCTCGGGTGGCGAGTCGGTTTGGGCGGCCGGAGCCGCGGCGGCGGGCGCGGGCGTATGTGCGGGGGCTGCTGGCGCCGATCGAGGGCAAGAACGGGTGGACGCTGGCCGAGGCGGCGGGTGAGAGTAACCCGCTGGGGATGCAGCGACTGCTGAACGCGGCCCGGTGGGACGCTGATGCGGTGCGCGATGACCTGCGCGCCTATGTGGTTGAGCATCTGGGCGCGGCTGATGGCGTGCTGGTCGTGGATGAGACCGGGTTCATCAAGAAGGGCGACAAGTCCGCCGGGGTGCAGCGTCAGTACTCGGGAACGGCCGGCCGGATCGAGAACTGTCAGCTGGGGGTGTTCCTGGCGTATGCGACCAGCGCCGGGCGCACGCTGGTGGATCGGGAGCTGTATGTGCCCAAGTCGTGGATCGCCGATCGGGAGCGGTGCGCCGAGGCGGGCATCGGAGCGGGGGTGGAGTTTGCCACCAAGCAGGTGCTGGCGCGTCGGATGCTGACGCGGGCGATCGAGGCCGGGGTGCCGGCGGCGTGGGTGACCGCCGATGAGGCCTATGGCCAGGACCACAAGTTCCGCGTCTTTCTCGAGCAGTACCGCATCGGCTATGTGGTGGCGGTGCCGCGCAGCCAGGCGATTAGCGGCGGCCTCGGCCCGCGAGCACGGGCCGAGAGCCTGGTCGGCGAGGTGCCAGCCTCCGCCTGGAGGCGGCTGTCGGCCGGCCAGGGTGCCAAGGGGCCGCGCCGGTATGACTGGGCGATGGCCACGCTGCCGATCATCCGCGAGCCGGAGGAGGGGTATGAGCGGTGGATCCTCATCCGGCGCAGCATCGCCCGCCCTGAGGAGGTGGCCTTCTACCTCGGCTTCGGCCCGGCCGGCACCACCATCGACGAGTTGGTGAAGGTCGCCGGGAGCCGCTGGGCGATCGAGGAGTGTTTCCAGAGCGCCAAGACCGAGGTGGGCCTGGATCAGTATCAGGTCCGCCGCTATGACGCCTGGTATCGGCACATCACCTTGGCCATGCTCGCTCATGCCTATCTTGCCGTCACTGCGGCAAACAGCCGGACGAAACGGATCGGGACGGCCTCGTCCCCCTCTCGATGGGAGAGGTCCGGCGTCTACTGGCACACATGATCACACGACCACCCGACCTTGATCAAATCCGAAAATGGTCGCGCTGGCGCCGCCGCCACCAACACGTCGCCAAGATCAGCCACTACCGGCGAAGACAACCACAGATCACGTAGTGATGCTGGAGTATTAGACAGTGACTCAATTGGTGAGTCGGCGGTAGCAGATGAGGGCTGCAGCGATAGCGACGAAGGATGCGAAGTGGTCAGCCCGGCGTTCGTAGCGCCGGTGTAACCGGCGGCAGCCGGCCAGCCACGAGACCGTCCTTTCCACGACCCAGCGGTGGCGTCCCAGCCGCTGGCTGGATTCGATCCCGCGACGGGCGATACGCGGGACGATGCCCCGGCCGCGCAGGAAGGCCCGCAGGCGGGGATAGTCGTAGCCCTTGTCCCCGTGGAGCCTGCCCGGCCGGCGGCGTCGTGGTCCGCGGCGGGAGCGAATGGGCGGGATGCTGCGCACCAGCGGTTCCAGCGCGACACTGTCGTGGAGGTTGGCGGCGCTGATCGCGACAGCGATGGGCAGACCCGTCCGTTCGGTGATGAGGTGGATCTTCGACCCTTTCTTGCCGCGATCGAGCCGATTCGGACCTGTCAGGTCCCCCCTTTCATCGCCCGGACGCTCACGGAGTCGATCGCGCACCGCGACCAGTCCAGCTCTCCTCGCGCGCCGAGCTCGTCCAGCAGGACCCGGTACAGCTTGGCCCACACGCGCGCAGCGCTCCACTCGGTGAAGCGCCGATGCACCGTCTGCCAGGACGCGCCGAACACCGGCGGCAACTGCCGCCAGGCGCATCCCGTGGTCGCCACGTACACGATCGCCGCCAGGATCACTCGATCGTCGACCCGCCGCCGTCCGCCACCCTGCGGCCGCGTCGGCGCCGGCGGCACCACCCGCAGGAACAACTCCCACAACTCGTCAGGCACCAGCCGTTGAAGGAACGCATCCACGAATGAACTAACGATCAATCCCCAAATGAGTCACGGTCTTATTCGGCCGCCTACTGCTTGGCGGAAGGCCTAAGTGCCTGGACTTCCTCGACCGTGATGGCGAAGCGGCTCTACCCTGACTGGGGGCCACTCATCATGGGGGCACGCTGTGCTGCGTATTCATTTCAGCCCTGGCGACCTCGCCCGAGTACGGTTTCTTCCGGATATCGGGCCGATCATGGAAGCCTGGTTCAGCCTTACCGTACTGCGGGCCGGAAACGGCAGGGCATTGTTTGCACCCTGGGTGCGCAACGTGAGAATCAGCAGGCCGATCCGCTTGCTCGGTGCTCTGACGGCGCCTACGTATCCGCTCAATGTTTTCACGATCGTGAGAAATGCGCCGACTTGCCAGGAGGGGTTGGATCGGCTCCAGTCGGCGCGCGTCGAGCAACTGCGGGAAGAACTTGAAGGTTTCGACGCCGACGTTCCGCTGCCGTCCTGACCAGGAATCTGGCGAACGATCCCAGCTTGCGACGGGACTTTGCCGCTGCAGTTCACGACGCCCATGCGGCGACGGTTGCTCCTTACCGTGCGGCAACGCGTGCTCATACCGGCGCGGAAATCGCGGCTCGGGGAGAACAGATGTTGCTTCACGGGGTGGAGCATCTTCTTGCCACCCTCCACCCCACCATCGGGTGGAACTCGAAGGTGCTTAGTGTCACCCCCTACCCGCACTCGACTACGGACATTCACTTGAACGGGCGGGGACTCGTGCTCGCACCATCGGTCTTCTGTCTGGCGCCCATCCCCAGTTTCGACGCCTTCGATCGCGATGCGCCGCCCGTCTTGTTCTACCCCGCCTTACGAGATCCCGCTCAGGCCCTTGCGATCTGGCGGCGGCCGGATCCAGATGATGCTCGCGCGGATGTTTGTCGGCCCTTGGCCGCGCTGCTTGGAGCCACCCGGGCGGCAGCCTTGGAATTGATCGCCAACGGTTGCACGACGACTCAATTGGCCGTCCGGCTGGGTGTTTCCGCAGGGACGGCGAGCCACCACGCGGCCGTCCTGCGCGGCGGCGGCCTGGTTGTCGCGCGCAGGCAGGGTTGCTCGGTCTGGCACACGGCGACACCGCTCGGTCTCGCCCTTCTCAACGGCCGATTTCCGACTGTAGGCGCCCGCGACTAAGCGGGTCCGGCAGATCGCCGAACAAGGTCGCAGAGCACCACATTGACAGACGTAAGACAGAAATTTGAGAACCGTGACCAGGGGCTTTCGGCTGAGATCGAAAGCGTTGCCGACCCTCATGCTTTCACATGATGCTGTGCGGGTCATGACCACTGCACATGGAGGAAAGGCATGGTCAAGAGGATCGCTCGGATTGTGCTTATGCTCATCGTCGCCGTTTCCGGCCTGGCGTTGAGCACACAGCCTGGGCAGGCAGCCCCTCTGGTGGGCGCGAGGTCGGCAGCGGATCCGCCTGCGTGGATCTGGAACCGTACCGATTACAACATCACCGCCGCGACGGTCAACGAGGGTGATCACGGCGATTGCCCGGTGTGGAACGGTGTAGAGGGCGGGGACCAGGTGAGTTCCTACATTTTCTGGGAGTGTGCGCCGTTCAACATTGGGCCGCACACGGACTCCGGCTTGTGGGATGACCCTGACGTGTTCAAACCGGGTCCGGACTACCCCAAAGGCTCGTATCAGGTGAGAGTCAACTGGGGGCCGTGGCGGTGGCAGTCGCGGATGATTTACACCCGCATCGCGAGTCTCCAGACAGCGAAGTGCACGACCACAGCTGATGGTTACCTCCGGTGCGACGTCGTGTACGTGTAGTCCACGTCGCCCCTCCGGTCTGCGTGATGCCGACGGGAGGGGCGACTGGTGTAGGGGGCCGGAGGGACAGCCGGGAGCATTCGAGTGGCGGACCAAGACAGCACATGTCCGCCACGTGAAAGCCCAGCTCACCCCCTATACACATTCGAGATCGGCCAGCAAAGTCGATGTCCTTGAGCGTATCTCAACAGCGAAGCCTCCTTCACCGCCCTATGCGGTGCCAGCCCAATCGAGGCGTCCTCGGGCCAAGACCCAGAGACTCCGACTCAACCGCGGCGGCGACCGCCAAGCCAACGCCGCGCTCTACCGGATCGCTCTCAGCCGCCTGCGATGGGACCAGCGCACCTGCGCCTACCTAGAACGCCGCCTCACCGGGGACAAGACCGCCGCGAGATCATCCGCTGCCTCAAACGGTACATCGTCCGCGAGCGCTCCCCCTCGTACGCCTCCCTGCCCTTTCCGGCCAGTTCGAGGAGGCTTGACATCCATGGGGGCATCGACAGCATCCACCACGCCAAGGCCGTCACCGCCTACCTGGCCGAGCACCTCACCATGGAGCTGCTGTTCGGAGCCCGCTACAGCCCGCACGACAACCCAGTGGAACGCATCTGGGCCGCGCTCCAGGCGTTCATCGCCCATACCGCGTCAGCTGGCCCGGCCGTCTCCGACAGATCCACGCATTCTTCCGTACCCGATCACCCGATCAGATGCTCACCGCCGCCGCGCCCTGGACCAGCCTCTGGCTGCCTGCGGGTTACAAGCAGAATTTTTGGAATGCCGCTTGAGCTGGGACGTTGGGGGCGACATTCCTGTTGGTCGGCTCGGATAAGGCTGATCGCCGGTTCGCCTTCCGGCGCTCAGGCGGCGACGCCGAACGCCGCGAGTTCGTTGCCCGTGCATCGTCGGTAGTGGATGCGGACGTGGCCGCCGCCGTCGCCGGCCCGGTAGACCGAGACCTCGGTGTAAGGGGTGCCGTCGTCAATGAAACCGGTGTGCAGGTGGGCCCAGTCGTCGGCCTGCGGCGCCCAGTCCGGGAACGCGCGTTGTGCGGCATGCTCCTCGAGCGTGGCCGCCCGGCCGTTCTCTCCCGTGATGTCCATACCTCACGGTGCCAGACCGCCCCCCAAAGGCAGGCAAACGCAGGGCATGGACTGGCACCACCATGCGACATGCCGGGCCTTTGCCCGCGCCCGGCCTCACCCCTTCAACCCGGAACGGGAGATGCCCTCGATCACCCACCGCTGGGCGACGAAGTAGAGCAGCAGCACGGGCACGCTGGCGATCACCGCGCCGGCCATCAGCAGGTCGTAGCGGATGTTGTTGGCGCCCTGGAAGTTGCCCAGCCCGGCCGGCAATGTCAGGGACTCCGGGCTCAGTAGCACGTAGATCGGCCATAGGAAGTCGTTCCAGTTGGTCAGGAACGACAGCAGGAACAGCGTGGCCAGGGCCGGGCGCGACAGTGGCAAGGCGATCGAGGTGAAGATCTGCCACCGGTTGCACCCGTCCAGCTCGGCCGCCTCCTCCAGTTCCTCGGGCAGTGTCAGGAAGAACTGCCGCAGGAAGAACACGCCGAACGCGCCGGCCGCCGAGGGGACGATGACGGCGGGCAGCGTGTCCACCCAGGCCAGTTCGTTGACGATGAGGAAATTGGGGATCAGCAGCACCACGGGCGGCACGAACAGGGTCGCCACCACCACCGAGAAGATCGCCGTGCGGAAGCGGAAGCTCAGCCGGGCCAGCGCGTACGCCGCCGGCGCCGCGGTGACCAGCACCAGCGCGGCATGCCCGGTGGCGGCGAGCAGGCTGTTGACGAACCAGGTCAGCACCGGGCTGTCCGGGCTGGAGAGGATCTCCCGGTAGGCGTCTGCGGTGAACGGCTCGGGGATCCACTGCGGGGTGGTGGACTGGGCGGCCTCGCGCGTCTTGAACGAGGTCACCAGCATGTACAGCAGCGGGCTCAGGTAGAGGGCGGCGATCACGGCCAGCACGAGGTGGAGCAGCGCCCGCCGGAGGCTTGTGACGTCCCGGCTCATCGCGTGTCCCTCCTCCTGAACAGGCCGAACACGGCGGCGCTGGCCACCATGAGGAAGGCTGCGAGGATGAAGCTCATTGCGGAGGCCGTCCCCATGTCGAATTGGCGCAGGCCGGTCTCGGCGATCAGGTAGATGGCGGTCTTCGTCTGGTCGGCAGGCGCGCCCGCGGTGATGAGGTAGGACTGGCCGAACATGTTGGCCGAGGCCAGGATGGTGGCGTTCACCACGAAGATCGTGACCGGGCGCAGGCCCGGCAGGGTGACCGCGAGGAAGCGCCGCCAGGCGCCGGCACCGTCCACCATGGCGGCCTCGTGCAGCTCACGGGGGATGTCCTGCAGCCCGGCCAGGAAGATGACCGAGTTCAGGCCCAGCGTCCACCACACGGTCACGCCGACGAGCGCGATCCACGCCGGCGGGACGTCGGTCGTCCACTGCACGTCCAGGCCGAGGTAGTGGTTGATCAGCCCGATGTTGCCGTCGAGCAGGTAGCGCCAGAGCAGGCCGACCACCGCGACGCCCAGCACGTAGGGGGCGAAGTAGACGGCGCGGTAGACGTTGCGGCCCGTGAAGCGGCCGTTCATCAGCAGAGCCACGAGCAGCGGCAGGACGATGAGGACGGGCACCGACGCGACGGTGAATACGCCGGTGGCCCGCATCGCCGTCCAGAAGCGCGACCCGTCGACCCCGGCCGGGTCGAGCAGGTCGGCGTAGTTGGCCAGGCCGACGAAGGGCTTGGCCGGCAGGTTGATGTCCCATTCGTGCAGCGATGTCCACAGGCCGAACCCGATGGGCGCGAGCATGAAGACGGCGAACAGCGCCACGTAGGGGGTCAGGAACGCGTACGGCGTCCACCACCGCATCCGCCGGGTCCCGCGCCCGGCGGCGGCCTTGGGCGGCGCCGCCGGAGCGGGGTCGAGCACCGTGTTCACTGCCCGTACTTCCGCTTGTTGTCGGTGAGGAGCTTGTCCGCGGTCGTGACGCCCTCCTTGAGCGCGTCGGCCGGTTTGGCCTCCTTCAGCACGGCCTTGGCCACGGCCAGCTCCAGCGCCTTGCTCTGCACGTCGCCCACGCCGGGCAGGGCGGGCAGGAAGTGGAAGGCACTCACGTCGGCGGCCAGCTTGACCTGTGGCAGGTCGGCGACCTCGGGCGCCTGCCGGGCGGAGTTGCGCGCGGGGATCATGCCCGCTTTGGCCCACTCGGTGGACTGGCGGCTCATGTGGTCGATGAAGACCTTGGCAGCCTGCACCTTGTTGGCGTCGCGGCCCGCCTGGGAGGTGAGCACGAAGTTGTGCGAGGCGCTCCACACCGCCGCGGTGCCGCCGATCGTGGGGACGGGCGCCAGGCCCCACGTCAGGGAGGGCGCGTTCGTCTTGAGATCGTTGATCTGCCAGATGCCGTCCCAGGTGAGGCTTACCTTGTCGTTCTTGAAGGCGGCGTACTGGCTGTCGATGGCGACCTTTTCGGGGCTGTAGCCCTTGTCGATCTGCTCGACCATCCAGCTCAGCGCCTGCACGCCCTGGTCGGAGCCCCACAGGGCGCGGGCGCCGTCCTCGCTGTAGAGCTCGCCGCCGAACTGCCACAGCAGGCTCATGAACATTAGGTGCGCGGGCCATTTGTTGGGCATCCAGAACGGGTGGGCGACGCCGGCCTTCTTCAGCTCGGCCAGTGCGTCTTGGTAGCCGGCGCGGTCGCCGGGCGCCTCCTTCAGGCCGATCTTCTCCAGGTGGGCGGCGTTGTAGTAGTCGCCCAGGCAGTGCACGTCCAGCGGCACGCTGTAGCGCTTGCCGGAGTAGAGGCCCGCCTGCCACACGGCGGGGATGAAGTCGTCCTCGGTGAGCCGTAGCGCGCCCACGACGTCGTCGATGGGGATGAGCACCTGGCGGGCGGCGAAGGTGCCGATCCAGTCGTTGTGGATGATCGCCACGTCGGGGCCCTTGCCGGCGGCGATGGCCGTGGGCATGGCGGGGTAGAGGTCCTCCCACCGGCGGGTGACGTTGCGCACCTCGATGCGCCCGGCGAACGACTTGTTGAAGGCGTCGAGCATGGTGCGCATGTGCGGGCCGTCGCCGCCGGTGAAGCCGTTCCAGTACTCGAGGGTGACCTTGGGGCCGGTGTAGTCGCCCCCGGTGAAGGTGGGCGCGGCGGCGGTCGGGGTGCCGGAGCCGGCGCCGAGGCGGGTGCCGCCGCCGCAGGCGGTCAGCGCGGCGGCGAGTCCGGCCGCTGCGGTCAGCCCCAGGAAGCCGCGGCGGGACAGGGGGTGGGTCATGGCCTTCACTCCTCAGAGGCGAAACGGACCAGGGTCCAGGAGGTGGGGGGAAGGGTGAGCGCGGCCGCCCCGTCCTGGCAGGACAGGCCGGAGCCGGGACGCGGGACGACGCGCTCGGGCTCGGCGGAGGTGTTGCGCGCGCAGGGGTCGGCGTCGGCCAGCTCCACGTGCTCCACCGGGACGAGCCCGCGCGGCAGGGCGACCTCCAGGACGCAGGGCCGGTGGCGGTCGCGGTTGACGACGAACAGCGCGATCTCGCCACTGGCCGGGTCGTGCGTGGCCGTCGCGCAGACCACGGGCACTTCGCCGTGCTTGGCGGTCCGGACGGTAGAGCAGTCGGGCTCCACGCGCAGCACCTGGCCGCGGGCGTGCCGGGCGGTGAGGGCGAAGGGGTGGAAGATGGTCTGCCGCCAGGCCGGGCCGCCGGGCTCGGTCATGATGGGCGCGATCACGTTGGCGAGCTGGGCCTGGCAGGCGACGCCCACGCGGTCGGCGTTGCGCAGCAGCGTGATGAGCAGGCTGCCGACCACGACCGCGTCGGTGAGGTCGTAGCTGTCTTCGATGAGCCGCGGATGCCGGGCCCATTCCAGCCCTGACTCGCCGGGGAAGCGGCTCTGGTACCAGACGTTCCACTCGTCGAAGGAGAGCTTGAGCCGTTTGCGGCTGCGCAGCTTGGCGGCGGTGTGGTCGGCCGTGGCGGCGATCGAGCGGATCATGTGCTCCATGTCGGCGGCGCTGGCCAGGAAGGAGTCGGCGTCGCCGTCGCCGGGGTCGTAGTAGGCGTGCAGGGAGATGTAGTCCACCAGTTCGTAGGTCTCCTCCAGGACCTCGGCCTCCCACGCGCCGAACGTCGGGATGGAGCTGTTGGAGCTGCCGCAGGCCACCAGGGCCAGGCCGGGGTCGAGCCGGTTGAGCGCCCGGGCGGTCTCGGCGGCGAGCCTGCCGTACTCCCGGGCCGTCTTGTGGCCCATCTGCCAGGGGCCGTCCAGCTCGTTGCCCAGGCACCACAGGCGGATGTCGTGCGGCTTGTCGGCGCCGTGCGCGCGGCGCAGCTCCGACATGCGGGTGCCGCCGGGGTGGTTCGCATATTCGACGAGCTGCAGTGCCTCGGCGACGCCGCGGGTGCCGAGGTTGAGCGCCATCATGGGCTCCACGCCGGCCTTGGCGGCCCAGGCCATGAACTCGTTGAGGCCGAAGCTGTTGTCCTCGATGCTTCGCCAGGCCAGGTCGAGTGTGGTGGGGCGCTGGTCGCGGGGGCCGACGCCGTCCTCCCACCGGTAGTTGGAGACGAAGTTCCCGCCCGGGTAGCGCACCAGCGTGACGCCGAGCTCGCGGACGAGGTCCAGGACGTCGGTGCGGAATCCGTCGGCGTCGGCGTGCGGGTGGCCGGGTTCGAAGATGCCGGTGTACACGCAGCGGCCCATGTGCTCGACGAAGGAGCCGAACAGGCGCGGCTCGACCGGCGCGATGCGGAAGGCTGGGTCGAGGGCGAGACGGGCGCGATTCGACACAAGGGGACCGTCCTGTTCTGTGCGGCGAACTCCTGTGTGGTGGAGTTCTACAACGTTGTTTCAACGTTGTAAACATGCTGCTGGATCCCGATACCGGGGCGTTACGATCGTCTGCGACGCAGAGAGGGGACCGCGATGGGAGTGAGCCTGCGCGACGTCGCGCAGCTGGCGGGGGTCTCGGTGAAGACCGTCTCGAACGTGGTCAACGGTTACGCCCACGTCTCGGCCCTGACCCGTGCCAAGGTGGAGCAGGCGCTGGCGCAGCTCGGCTACCAGCCCAACCTGTCGGCGCGCAACCTGCGCCAGGGGCGCACCGGCGTCATCGCCCTGGCCCTTCCCGAGCTGGACGCGCCCTACTTCGCCGAGCTGTCCAGGTTCGTCATCAGGGCCGCCGCCGAGCACCGCTGGCTGGTGGTCATCGAGCAGACCGACGGCAGCCTCGCCCGGGAGCGGGAGGTGCTCGACGGCGTGCGCGACCACCGCGTCGACGGGCTGATCTTCAGCCCCATCTCGATCGGCGCCGACGAGCTGGCCGCGCGCACCGACGACACCTCGCTCGTGCTGCTCGGCGAACGCATCTACGACGGCCCGGCCGACCACGTCGCCATCGACAACGTCCGGGCGGCCCGGGACATCACCGAGCACCTCATCGGCCTCGGCCGGCGGCGGGTGGCCGCGCTCGGGGTCCAGGACTCCTCGATCAGCGGCACGGCCCCGCTGCGGCTGGCCGGCTACCGCGAGGCGATGGCCGCGCACGGGCTGCCCGAGCTGACCACCGAGGTGGAGCGCTACCACCGCGCGGAGGGCGCCGCCGCCATGGAGCGCCTGCTGCGCTCGGCGTCCCCGCCCGACGCGGTTTTCTGCTTCAACGACCTGCTCGCCCTCGGCGCCCTGCGCGCGATCCTGGCGTCGGGGCTGCGGGTGCCGGAGGACATCGCGCTGGCGGGGCTCGACGACATCGAGGACGGGCGTTACAGCACGCCCACGCTCACCACCGTGGCCCCCGACAAGGCTCAGCTCGCCCGGGTGGCGGTCGACCTGCTCAAGTTGCGCGTCGACGGGCGCTCCGACCGGTCACCGCGCGAGATCCGCGCCGACTACCGGCTGATGGTCCGGGAGAGCACGGCCGGCCGCCCCTCCCGCTGAGGCGGCCTCACCGCGCGACCCGGCTGGCGGCGTTCGATGGTCTCAGCGCGGCCAGGCCGACCGCGCATCCTCGAAGTGGGTTTCTACGGCGCCCATGCCTCCGCCCTGCCAGAGCTCGTCGGCCCAGACGGGCACGTCACCGCCGCTGGAATCGACCCCGAGATCGTCGAACGCGCCCGCACCTCCTTCGCCGACGCCGGATACGGCCGCATCAGTGTGGTCCTTGCCGATGGCGCGGAATGGCGTGCCCTTTCGCCGGATCATCGTCACGGTGGCAAGCCTGGACATCCCACCCGCCTGACCGAAGCGACTCACGCGCCATGGCCGGATGATCGTACCTGTGTTCCTCAAAGGCGTCACCAGATCCATCGCCTTCGACCGCGCCTGTACTGGCCTGATGGGCCACCGCTACCACCCTTGCCGCTTCCTCCGCACGCAAGGTACCGGAGCCGCCCCGCGTAGGCCCGCGGGCGGGATCTCGGTGGAGCCGCGATCGGCGCAAGGCCGGGCCTCCTCGTGGTCCGCGCCGGCGACTCTTGGATGAGCAGCCCCCATACCGCGCTGCCCCTGCGGCGCCACCGTCTTCTGCCAGGAATACAAGTCCAGGTCCGGAGGGCGAACGGAAGGTTGCAGCGACGAGCCGATCGACGGTGAGGAGGCCACCGACCAGGGCTCCACCCAGTCGTTCCCGCTCCCTGCCACGGGGATGGTGCTGCACTACGGCACCGCGCAGGCTAAGGTCGCGCACGTCGCAGCGGTACTCATGGAAGGCGGACGGGTCACCGGCACGCTCCAGACACCACAGGGCGCCCCTCAAGCCATCTGGACCGTGACCGTTCCGGCGGACAAGACGGTGACGGCGCTCGAGTTCGCGAACGACGAGGGCGAGACGATCAAGCGGATTCATCGGCGGCCCGAGGTGGCATCTGAGGTCAATGCCAGGCCGGTCGGCTGACTGTGGAGATGCCCGGCAAGCTCGACGTGGGGCTCTTCAAGAGCCCTGACAGCATGACCCTCATCTGGACATTGAACGGGCAGACCGTGGCCATGAACAGCCTCTCACCCGGCATGGCGGTGATCGAGAGAGGCGGTCCCGACCTCGCGCTGATCGACATGGACGGCAGGCACATAGACGTGGAGTTGCGAGAGTACAAGGAGCACTGGTTCGGTATCGCCAACACCAAGACCAGGCGTGTCGCGCTGATCTTCAAGGACGGCACATCTGTGAGCGCCGACACCAGGCCCGACCTGTGGAAGATCGACGGCTTCCGGATGTTCGCCGGGACGCAGCAGCGTACCGACGACCTGCACGCCGAAGGCTTCAAGATCGTTGGTTACGGCAAGGACGGCAGGGAGCTCTGGCAGGAGAATCACGAACCCACACGCTAGGAGCGGGGGTTGACACGGAGGGGAGGTTTCGTGGGACAAATGATCGCGTGCCTGTCCCTGGTGCTGCTGACTTCCTGCGGCTGGTTCACCCAGAGGTCGGCCGGTGGGTCTCATGGTCTTTCGTCTGGGGAGTTCGAGGCTCGTGCCCGGCAGGTGGCGGAGCGCTGGCAGGGCTCGGCCGACGACCGCGCCTGGCGCGAAGGGTTCGTCGCGCTGGAGGTGCTGAATCCGCACGGATGGAACCACGTGAGTCGAATCCCGGCCTGGGTGAACAGAAGCTCGCACAACGGCGCCTGGCGCCTGGCGGCTGGCCGCTCAGCTGCCCACCGATTCTCCGGGCCGCGCCGACGTGCGATGGCCGGGCGGCGAGGTCTCGCAGGTGCCGCTCATCACGGCGGCGAGCGCGTACGAGACGTTCAGCAAACCGGCCGATCTCATCGAAGAGGAGTGCCCGGCCACGGGATGCCGACCGCTGCGGGTAACCGGAGCCACGTTGGGCGAGGTCCCGCTGGAGACCAGTCGCGGCACCGTCCAGGTGCCCGCCTGGCTGTTCACCGTCGAGGGAGTCGAGCACAAGAAGGTCAACGTGGCGGTCGATTCCTCAGCCGTCACCGCCCGTCCCGAGCGGGTGCAGGGGGACGTCGAAGAGGTGATGGCGTTCGACCTCGTCGCCGGCAAGCCGGATGAGCTGCTTCTGCGCTATGGGTACGGCGCCTGCGACACCTTTGCTGGGACCCGCGCGTACGAGACCGACCAGCTGGTGGTGGTGGACGTGGACGAGAAGGACCCCAGCTCTGGCAAGCCTTGCCCGTTGATACGCAAGACGGCCACGATCACCGTCACGCTCGCCCGACCGCTGGGCGAGCGCCTCGTGCTCGACTCCGGTACGGGGCTGCCGGTGCTGCGGGACTGAACAAGCGCTGAGGGCGCAGCGACCGTACGCGGTGCTGCCTGGAACTGGCCCGGCTTGGTGGACAGCCGATCTTTGGGCAACCCTGGTTCCCGGCAGAAGGAGCCTGCTGTGTCGAACATCTATCCGCCACAGTTTCGCCATCATCGGCGACCCACCAGCATGAGGCAGAAACCGACAAGTTTAATCCGGACGACCATGAGGCCCTAGTTCCGAACTAACTTGTCGAGTCGCAGGTCACGCCGGACTCCTCCGCAATCACGCAGCGGACCTGACAAGTCGTGTGGTGGCCGGGACTCGGCGGGAGCCCGGAGACGGCTTGCTCACGCCCCGTGGCAGCACGGAGCGGCGTTGCCTGGGTGCGCTCCGCGCCCAGGGGTGCCGAGGTCATCGGAGCGTCCGGCTTCGAGGCGCGACCACTGAGCGGTGGGGCGTCCGTTGGTCCGTATCCTGTTGGCGCCCTCGAAGTGCGGCTGCTGGAGCCAGCCGGTGGGCGAGTCTTCCCATGGCTCCTGGCGTCCGTACACAGTGAGATCCATGAGCGCGTAGTTGTAATCCACTGCCTCTACACCGCGCCCATTCGTCCAGTAGGTTTCGAAGACGCGGTCGCCGTCGCGGAGATAGCACACCAGATGCATCCCGCCGGTGTTGCGCTCACCCAGGAGGGCATCAAGGGCTGCGTGGGCCGAGTACCACGGCATGTCCCACCCCATGAAGTCTCGGTAGCGGATGCTTTCGTCGTAGGGACCCTGGCACAAGACCGCATACGTGATGTCGCGGGAGTGCAGGTATGACAGTTCCGCGACCTGGGTGTTGTTCCAGGTGCAACCTTCGCATTGCTCGGCCGCCGGGCGGCCGTGATGCCACATGAAGTAGTAGGCGATGAGCAGCCGCCGCCCGTCAAACGCCTCGAGAAGGGGGATGGACCCATGAGGCCCCATCAGATGGATGCCGGCGTCTATTACAACCGCCGGTAGACGTCGCCGGGCCGCGGCGATCGCGTCACCTTCCCTCGTATGCCCCTTTTCCCTGATCCGCAGCGCGTCCAGCTCGGCCCGCCAGGTCGCCCGGTCGACCACTGCAGGCAGCGCGACCCCGTCGCCGGCCGCCGATACGCTTGTGTTCGCCGTCTCATTCATCATGAATGTCTCCGTCCGTTTCTCAGGTCCCGCAGCGGGTCACCTCAAGTTGGGGAACCGCTGCCGGGCTGGGTCGGCGCTGTGGCCGTCTTTGCACCAGGGGATGGCCCTGGCGCAGGTCTTACCGGTCGAGGCGGTTTTTCAGCACTTGAAGAGGGCTGTCCCAGTTACGGGCAAGCGCTGCGAGGAACTGCTGCGCCACTTGCATCGGGGCGGAGCGTAACCGGTACCGTACCCGGCGCCGCTCTCCGGGCTCTGCGATCACCAGGCCAGCTTCGGCCAGCAGGGCCAGGTGCTTGGCAATGGCCTGCCGCGTGATCGGCAAGCGGTCGGCCAGGTTCGTGGCGGTGGCCGGGCCGCCTGTGGCCAGCTGAGCCAGGATGGCGCGCCGTGTCGGGTCGGCCAAGGCGGCGAAGACCTGTCCGGCGATCGCTTCCATGTCGCGGGGCTGGCAACCGGCCGGTGTGTTGTCAGGCGGCATCAAGAAAGTCGATCAGTTCGCTCAGTTCGCTCGTCCAGCCCTGGATGTGAGCGTCGTATTCCGTGCGATGGGTGCCGTCCGGCAACTGGGCGAAGCCGGTCTCGACGACGGTCAACCGCGTACCGGCGTCGATTGGTTCGAGCGTGAACTCGACGTAGGTACGGCGCGGATCGTTGTCGGGCAGCCCATAGATCTGCCAGGTGAAGCCGAACACTGTCGGCTCCTCCACCCGCTCCACGCGCAGATGGTTCGTAAACCCGTTGGCGAATCGCATCCGGGCCGGACCTCCCGGGTGCAGGTCTATCGCCGCGTCGTCGCCAAACCAGGCGCTCAGGCCTTCGGCCGTGGTCAGCGCCGCCCACACCTTGTCTGGCGGGGCAGCGATCTGCACGGTCCGCTCGATGCGATCGGGAAATCCCATGTCAACCTCCAGCAAAATAGCCACGTAATCGGGTGGGTCAGCGGCCTGCGGTTGCGGGCGCCTACGGACGATGGCCGCCGCGTGGGTGAGCTCAGGATCGGGATACCGGTGATGAGGGCGACCTGCTGTGTCACCACCGTCAGGCTCGTGGTCGGCCCCTGCTCCACATCCGGCAGCCCGGAGGTCATGGTCAGCGGAACGCCACGATGGCGGCACCGTGCCCGAAGAAGCCGATGAACCAGCGCGGAGGTCAGGAACGCCAGCGCCATCCGATCGATGCCCAGGAACACCGATGGAAGAGCCCGCGGCCCGGCGCGTCCAGGCCCACGACCAGGACCTCGCAGCCGCCGAAGCGCCCGATGAAACGCCCGGCGATCACCCCAGCGGTCACTGACGTCGGCCCCGGGATGCCGAAGATCAGGCCAGTGGCGAGCGACGACATGCTGCAGATGAACGTCATCAGGAAGATCATGGTGGGCTCCGCGACAAAGATCACCAGGTCCGCGCGGTTGCCGCACTTCACCGTGGGCCGCGGCAGGATGCGCGCTGAGGCGAGGGACGCGAGCGGGCAGCGCGCCTTCGGCGACCGTGGTGGCGAGCAGAGACAACGCGGTGGGGATCGTCATCGCGCTGGAGAAGCCCTGTAGCACACGGCGGCCAGCAGCGTCTCGGGGCTAGCGGCAAAGCCGCCGAGCACTGAGGCCCTGGCCGGCACGACCATCCTGGACAGGAACGGCGTGCGGCGGCCGAGCAGAAGGATGAAGGCAGCCGCGGGCAGCGCGCAGGCCGAGGCGATCCAGGGAAGTCCGGAAACTCGCAGTCCGACCCCGGCCCCGACCTCCAGCGCGACAGTCGAGATCGAAGGGTCGATGGACAGCAGGAATCCGGCACCGAGCAGCACGAACATGATCAGGCGCTGCCTGCCGCTGAAGCGCGGCGGCGGGATGGTGGCGCCGATGGCCAGGGCAGGAGAGTCCAAAATGGTTCCATTGATAGCAACCGAATAGTTGCTACAGTATGGCAATCAAATGGTTGCGTCAACAGCCTCCGCTCGGGTCGCATGACCAGCACTAAGCTTGTTCTCTATCCTCCGGATTGTTGTGCTGAGCGCGGTTTGATCGTTTCGGGGACAGCAAGACGGCCTTGAGTGATCATGTGCGGTGTCGAGTCGCTGCTGATTACTACAAGGCCGTGAGGGTGAGTCTGCTGAACGATGCCGCCAATGTCGAGTCCTCCAAGGAACTGTCCTGCTTCCGCAACGACGTTCATGCCTGCCTCAAGGCGCGAGTCGATGCGTTGTTCGAGCTGGCTGATGCGCTGTTGTGCGAGCCGGGGCCGGTGCGCTCGCCGGTGGATTTGACCTTGTCGCCGGAGTACCGGCGCGGGCATGGCGCCTTGTACGGCGGGCTCAATCACGGCCGGATCGACACCGAACAGCTGCGCGAGGTGCTGGCCGGGCTGCCGTTGCCGCGCTGGCCGGACGGGCGGATCGTCCTGGCGGTGGATGTGTCTGCGTGGCTGCGCTCGGACGCGACTTGCTTGGCGGCACTGGCGCCGATGGGCCTGACCGGCACCGGAGGAGAGCACGTGCGGAATCCGGCCAGCGGGGAGATGAGCGGCCCGGACGGATCACTGCCGAGCCGCTCATTATTCTCCCACCCGGCCAGGACCGGGGATCGCCTTACACCATCGAAACCGGGCGCGGTCGTGCAGCGACAAGAGACACGACCGACTACTCCCCTAGGACCTTCCGCGGCCCCGCTGGCCTAAGACGCTGACCATCCTAGTGAGCCGCTAGCCGACGGCAATCTCGCTCGCTGCCAGTCATCATTGCTTTCCTGCCAGTCGAGGTCGGCGGCGCAGGCCGCTGGGCCGCCACGACGGTCTCCGGCATCGCTCGCAAATGCCGGAGACAAGGTTACGTCGGAACGCGTCGTGGAGGGCGGACGGAACCATTTACCAGGCCGATCGGCTGAACCTCCCCTGGCTCGCGTTGTCGTCACCCCGCTTCCGACGTGGTCAGAAGCGTCGGCCAGGCCGGTTCACGATCTTTGGTTCGAGCCGGCGGGGCCGGCTCACCGAGCCCGCCCTGAAGGCATCCTCGCCAACGTCGGCCGACTCGTACATCCGATCCTTCCCCCCGCGTCGAATCGGCTCCCGGGCAGTGGAAGGTCGACGGATCCAGGAAGATTTGCTCCGCCCTCGCGCCGGTGAGTCGAAGGCCACGCCTGGCCACACCCGTCGTCACCCGGCGCGTACCGCTGTCGACCGACGCCTTGGGCAGCGAGTGGGCTCAACGCGCCGCAGCCACTCCTCCTGCCGCCGGTGTCTGCGATCAACGTGGTGGCGACCCGAACAACCCTGGCCAGCGCGAACGACGTGTCAGAGGTACCACGCCCGCCGGAGGTCGCCAGGAACGTCTCGGCCACGATGCCGTCGGCGGGCAGTGTGCCGAGCCGCCGCGCCGCGTACAGATGGATCTACGAGGCGACCTGTTCCAGGTCGCGCACTGAACGCCGGATCAGCACTCCGTCGTCGATCACGACCGTCTCTGCACTCAACCTCTCTTCCCGGTAAGCAGGTAGGTCACTGTGCTGTCCCCCGAAGGAACGCCACCGGTCCTCTGGAGCGGTTGGCCCGGTAAGGGCTCCTGCGGGCCTCTCCCTACACAACGCAACGGCGCACGGGCCGCACAGTCGCGCTCGTCATTGCAAGCGATAGATGCCAGACCGGACTCGGGAGACCGTGGGTGTGAAGGCTGGCGAGCTCGCGGGTCCGGGGTCGGGTGCGCGGGTGTAGGCGGTGGCGATGAGACGATCGACGGTCATGGCATCAGCGATCGGGCATGCCGGATCCGTCCCCTCGGCAGCGCTGCGCGCGAAGTCGGCCAGTAAGGGAACGTGCGGGTTGATATCAGGCGGGTGAAGCATGCGGACGCGGGCGTCGTCGATTCTGCCGCGAAGCATCCCCGAGTCCATGGGGTCCGCTTCGAGGTAGCCGCCGTCGAAGGTCACCCTCAGACGATCGTGTGGCCTGCTCTCTGAGCGTTCGACAGCGACAGCGGCCTTGGTGCCTCGCGGCCAGGTGAGCTGGAGCGTCGCCTGGCGTTCGGCGCCTCTCGGGAATCGCCGATCGATCTCGCCGGTGATTTCCACGGGCTCGCCCAGCAGCCACAGCAACAGGTCCAGGCGAGGGCCGCCCAGGGCGGCGAGTAGCCCGCCTCCGGCCACGAACGGGTCGGCATGCCACCGCCGAGGATCGAAGGAGGCTCTTTCGAAGCCAGCTCGCACGGAGAACTCGATCGTGTGGACCATCCGGTCGGCGAGCAGTTCGCGCAGGCGGATGAACGCGGGTGCTGTACGCCGGTAGGAGGCAGCCGCGACGACTGGACCAGAGGTCAGGTCAAACCCATGCAGTGTGGGGACCGAACAGCGCCGGCCGGGAGGAGTCGGTTGCGGCAGCGGGAGCGGCAGGCCGAGCGGCATCTCGACAAGCGCGGGCAGCCCGGCGCGGTGCGCGGCGCCTGCCAGGGGTACACGTGCGGCCACGGGCACGGCCACGTAGACCAGGTCGACGGAGTCGAGCAGGGCGTCGTAGTCGTCGGTGACGAAGCCTACGTCGTACTCACCGATCAGGGCACGTGCCCGCTGAACGTCTCGCGCCCACACGCCCACCACAGTCTGCGACAACGCCAACAATCCCGGCAGCACGCGTTGCCGCACCACGTCACCGTATCCGGCGATGCCCCATCTCAGTCTCTTTCCAGGCAATATTCACAACTTTCACTGTTCATGCGGAAGCGGTGGCACGAGGAGCCCGGGTGGGCGACGGCGCTAGAGGTCGCCCGCCCAATGCGTGGCCAGGCGGGCTGTGCCGCTTGACTAGTCCGCGACTCACCAATCACGGTCATGCGCGAAGGAAACGGCTGGTCATTCCGGCGCGCCTGCGATGGCGTCATCGGCAATCGCCACAAATGTGTAGGCGGAGGCTGCCGGTCCCGTGCCACCTGAATTCGGCGATTTCGCCTCTCATGGATTCCGGCGGCAACTTCGAGCGCACATACTCATGCGCAAACCCCTCCACAAGAGGACTATATCGAGCGGGTCGGGCCCCTGGCCAACTCGCGGAAATCCACCTCAGAGGATCATCGAATTCCTGCCAGCCTGAACAGATTTAGTGCCAGAAAAGGCGTCAGGCGAATCACCGAAGGTACGGAGCCGTCACCCTGGATTCAGGGATGTCGTCCTGGTGCCGGGACGCCGCTTCTTCTCACCCAGGGGCGTCATGGGCTGGTCAAGGAGAACGGGCCAGGCCTTGCGTCCATGAAAGGAAACGTCCATGGGGCACTCCGCACCGCCAGTCCAGCCTCTCTACCGCGCGACCTCGGCAATGTCACCATGCTGTGTTCGATGACAACGCCTTCGAGAGCTCCCGCTCAGCGCACAGCGGGGAGCCGCACGACCTACCGGGCATGATCACGGAGCGCGATCCCTGCCACCGTGCACGGTACAGCCGAGGCCAGACTCAGGACGAGGTTTAGGAAGGAGAACTTCTGGCATGAACGCGAACCATACTGAGCTCACCCTCGACGAGGCCCGTGCCAGGCTGGGCGACGTGGTAGACCGTGCCGCCCGTACTGGGCAGATCACCTATGTGACGAAGGACGGTCAGCGGGTCGCAGCCATCGTCCCCACCGAGCGTATCGGACGCGCGGCCGACATCTCCCTCTCCTTGACCAGCGTGGACGTCATCGCCGAAGAGACCGGCGCCTCCATCGAGGACGTACGCGCGGTGATCGAACACATCAGTGCCCTCGATATCGGGGAATCAATCGCGACCATTGATGACAGCAACCTGGTAGGTATGGAGACCGTTGCCCTCTACGCCGTCTATGAGCGGCTCGGCCGAGTCATCAGGTTCGTCCGGTCAAGGCAGGCCTGCGAGCCGGACACCGTGACCTTCACCATCGCGGGGCTCGACATCACCGAGACCTCCGTCGTCGACGGCACCACTCACACCCGCACCGACACGGGCGCCAATCTGCGTGACGTCGACGAGTACCTGAATGCGCGCGCCACAGACCTCACAGCTGAGGGCTTTCACGAGGACGTCCCGACGCCTCGGGACCGGTCGTAGACGACGAAGTCGCCGGTTGACGCACCACGATGACCAGCCGGCTGCGGCGCTCCGCCACGTTCTCCGGATGTCCAGCAAGCATCAGGCCTTCCACTCGAGCCCGGATCGGTGGGGCCGGGTCGGTGGCGGCGAAGGTGCTCTGGGCGCCGATCGCCCCGCGCTGCCGCCTCTGGTGGCCGAGATCCGGCGTACAGCCCCCTCCTGGAGCGCTTCACGAGCTGTCCGGCTTGCCTCGCACCGGTCGACGCCCCGCAGCTAACGCAGTGTCGGCGATCCCGTCCATTCAGCCGTGCAATGCCCTGAAGGTGCTGGGCTCTGTGCGGCAAGCAGCCGCCAAGCCGTGAGCTGGTCGGGCGCGACGGGGACCAGGACGTACTCCTTCATTGATGTCGCCCTTACCTCCGGTCACCGCCTTGCATGTCGGGGGGAGGACGCGTTCACGTACTTCAAACGCCCAACGCGCCGACGAACTTGTCGATCTGCCGTTCCGGGCTGACCGATCTCAGTAGTCCGCCACCTCGGCACCCGGCCATGATAAGAGTCCGATCGCGCCGGCTTCCTTGTTGTGCACCGCCACCGCTTCAACCAGGTCCCGTTCGTGGCGACCCTCACGGCCGTGCTGACGCATCTGAAGGGCGCCTCGACGGTGTCGCTGCGAGCGTCGGCGACCGACTCCGACGGCAACGCGGCCAAGGTGACGGCAATCCGCGCGTACAAGCTACGCCGAAAGCCGCGGCAGCAAGGCGGCCTCCGATGGCCGGGTGGGTCGGCCGGGTGGCCGACCCACCCGGCCATCGGAGGCGCGCATGGGCCTACCGGACCGGCCCGGTGCGGCCCGGTGAGCCGGAATGACCGCTCAGACTCGCGGCCACCCTGTCCGGGGTGGGTTCCTCCATGACGTCCACCACTTCGCCGTCTCGGATGAAGAGCACCCGGTCGGCGTACGCGGCGGCGGTCGCGTCGTGGGTGACCAGAATGACGGTCTGCTTCAGGGCACCGACGACCAGTCTGAGCATGGCCAGGATCTCCTGCCCCGACCGGGTGTCGAGGCTCCCGGTCGGCTCGTCGGCGAAAACGACCTCCGGGCCGGCCACCAGCGCGCGGCAGATGGCCACCCGCTGCTGCTGGCCGCCGGACAGCTCGTGCGGGCGGCGATGTACGTGCTCGGCGATCCCGGTCCGGCCCACCAGTTCCCGCACCCATGCCTGGTCCGCCCGCTTGCCGGCAAGCCGCATCGGCAGCTCGATGTTCTCCTTCGCGGTCAGTGCCGGTAGCAGGTTGAACCCCTGGAACACGAAGCCCACCCGCTCTCGCCGCACGATGGCCAGCTCGGCCTCCGTCAGCGCCGTCAGGTCGGTGCCACCCACGCTGACCGTCCCCGACGTGGGCTGTGTCAACCCGGCCGAGCACTGCAGCAGGCTGGTCTTGCCCGAACCTGACGGCCCCATCACCGCGGTGAACGACCCGCGGGCGAAGGCGTGGCTGACGTCCTTGAGCGCGGTGACCGCCGACGGCCCCGTGCCGTAGACCTTCCCGATCCGGTCGAGGCGGACCGCGGGTTCGATGCCGGTGTTCATGTCAGGTGTACCTTTCGTTGCTCATGGCCGCGCGCACGACCAGCAGCGATCCCAGCAGGGCCCCCGCCAGCGCACCGGCGCTGAGAGGAGCCAGCCAGCCGAACGGGATGAACGACACCGCGGTCGCCGCCCCGGCACCCGCAGCCGTGGCGTTCACGAACGCTACGGCGGCGACCGCGACCAGGGCCAGCGCCAGAAGGGGCAGCACCGTGAGTACGCTCTCCCGGCAGACCATCCACGCCACCTGGCGGCGGCGCATCCCAATCCGCCTCATGCCGACGAACTCCCCCCGGCGGTCAAGCAGCGCCAGGCACAAGCCGTTGATGGCCGATACCAGGCAAAAGAGTGCGATGAGCGCCGACATGTAGGGGAGCAGGCGGTTGTTCTCGGCACTCTCGGCCGCCTTGCGAAGGACATAGGCAGGCTTGTCGTAGGCGGCGATGGTCGCCCCCGCCTGGAGGGTGGCTTCCCGGTCGAGCGGACCGCGCACGTAGATGGCGACGTACCGTCCGGACGGCAGGTGCTCTACTGTGCGGTGCTGCGCAGGCAGCACCACCTTGGACAGTTCGTTGGTGTCGGGGTAGAGCGCGGCCACCGTGTACACCCTGTCCTTCGCCGCGCCCGGCAGCCGGATCCACACGGGCGATCCGATCTGGACCTTGCCGGCGGCAGCGGCCGAGTCGCTGAGGGCGACCTCCCGCTCGCCCAGGGCGTTGAGCGGGCGACCACGTATCGGCAGGTGCAACACCCGCGTGAGATCTCCGGTCGCCAGCGATCCGTACATGCGCGGCTGCGGCTCCTCACCGGAAGTCCGGCCTTCCATTCTGATGCTGATCGGCATCATATGGATGCCGACCGCGTCGGAGGTCCCGGCTGCGCCCACCAGGCGTCGCCGCAGTTCCTCCGCCAGCGCGTTGTTGCCATTCGCCGGCGTCAGCACATGATCCGCGCGGACCTGCCCGGCGGCCTGGTCCGCCTTGCGCCAGTCATAGAAGGACTGGGTGCCGACGACCACGCCGACCAGCGTCACACCGAGTATGAGGGACGCTGCGGCGCCGGCGAACCTGCGGTGGTTGAAGACCACGTTGGCGACGGCCAGGAGCCGCCCGCACGCCGGGATCGGGCGGCGAGCGGGCGCAGCAGCCGGCCCACCGCCAGCACGAACCACGGTGCCAGCAGCCCGACCGCCGCCACGATCAGGCACACCCGCACGAACTCCACGATCATCGTCCCGAGCGGTTGCCCGAAGTCGACCAGGTGGGCGGTTTCCAGCACCGCCAGGACCAAGGCCGTCACTAGCAGCGACAGACCGGTCAGGAGCCGGCCCCGGCCGAGGGCGCCACCCTCCGCCGGTGCCTGTCCGAGCGCGTCCCCGGGGCGGATCCGCAGCGCTCGCCGTACTGCCAGGAGACTCGCCGCCAGCGTCACCGCCAGCGTGAACAGCAACGTCCACAAGGCCGGGAGCGGCCGGTAAAACACCTCGAACGACACGCTCACCACGCCGAAGTCACGAAATCGCGCGGCGACCAGCGGCGCGACCAGCCCGCCGAGCGGCACCGCCAGCACGGCGGCGACCAGCGAGAACAGCAGCCCCTCGGCGAGCAGCAGCAGCCTGATCTGCCCCGGCCTGGCTCCGATGGCCCGCAGGACCGCGATCTCCATGCTCCTGCGCCGGATCGACACCCCCAACGCGGCGGCGACCATGCCGATCGCGATCAGCGCCATCACGTACACCAGAAACCACAACACGTTGTACCCGTCCGATGGCGAGCCGCCGGGTGGCAGATTCCCCTCCGCGGCCCCCCGGTCCGCGCCTGTCGCGATGCGGAACACCTGCGCCCCCGGCGGGTTGTACGGCTCCAGGATCCGGGCGACGGCCTGCTGGAGTTCATGCGGGTCGGCGCCGGGACGCGGCAGGACACCCAGGGAGGTGAACCCGCGAGGATGCCCGGCGAGCTCGGCGACGTGGCCATCGGTGAAGAACAGGGCCGACTGGTATCGCCAGGGAACGGCCGTCGCCGCCACCCCCGTCACCCGGTACGCCCGGGGCATCCCGGCGACCCGCACCTCCACACGATCGCCCACGGCCACCCGCGCCGCCGCGGCCAGCCTCGCGTCCACGACGACCTCGTCCTCCCGCCGAGGCGGCCCGCCCTGCCGGATGCCGAACGGGGTCAGCCTGGCGCTGCCCCAGCCGTGCCCGATCGGGTTGCTGTACTGGTCGCCCGCGACCTGCACCGGGGCGCCGCCGGCGAAGAACGGCGCGACCACGAAGTGCTCGGGCACCACCGCCGCCACCTGAGGCACCGCGCCGACCGCCGCCACCAGCCGAGGTGGGATCGCCCCCGGGATACCGCCCGTGGTGATGACCATCGGCGTACCGGCGTACCGCTCCACGACGGGCCGCTGCCGATCGGCGGAGTCCACGACGAACCAGAGCGCGCTGATCACCGTGGCGGAGATGACGAGCGTGATCAGCGCTCCCAGCACACTGCCCGGATGCCATCGCAACGTCCGCCACGCCATCCACACCACGACAGTCCTACCTCCACCCGTCACGCCCGCCTCCGACGGCGAGCCCCTCCCTCCAGCCTTCCGCAGGCACCCGCGTGTGGCTTCCGTCGCAGGAAGGATGTTCCAGGGGTACTCCAGACCCCCTGCGGTCCAACCTTGGGGGTACCCGAGTCCCCTGGCATGCTGACTTAGTGGTCCTGCCCGTAAGTTCTTCGGGGTCAATGGCTGAGGTAGAGGTCGCAGGCGCAGTCGAGGGCTTCTTGGGGTGTGCCGGCGGACATGCCGGTGGGCAGGATCTGGTTCTCGTACGTGCCGCTGCTGGCGAGGTAGAGGCCGAACCCCCAGATGGAGGCCGATCCGCCGTAACGGAGGCGGATGAGGGGCAGCCGGTCTCCGCCGGTCAGTTCGCCTTCGACGTAGGCGAACCGGCCGTGGTAGCGGACGTTCAGGCCTGCCAGCTGTGGCCAGTGATCGCGGGCGTGCTGGCGCAGTCGCTGGGCCAGGGAGGTCTTGGTCGACTCCGGGATGGCGGGCATGAGCTCTATCTTGCCGTCCGGCGTGTCGATCACGCTCCGGGCGGTGGATATCGGGGCAAGGTGGCAGCGCCCCTCGTCAGATCACCGAAAGCGTTGCGCGTGCCCGTCCCTTGTGCTCGTCAGATCGCCTTGACCGCCTCCGAGCGGCGGCGGTTGAAGAAGCTGGCCCATGCTCATACGGTCCCCTACCAGCAGGTCGTCCGTGTCCGGATCGTGCTGGATGCCGCGCATGGCTACTCCAACGCCCGGATCGCCCTGCGGCAGCGCGTCCATCTCGACACCGTCCGGCGGTGGCGTGGCCGCTATGCCGATCAGGGCATCGACGGGCTCAAGGATCGGCCCCGAAGCGGCCGTCCGCCCCGCTTTACCCTCGTCCAGCGGGCCGAGGTCACGGCGCTGGCCTGCCAGTTACCGGCCGAGACCGGGATGCCGCTGTCCCGCTGGAGCAGCGCCGACCTGGCCGCCGAAGTGGTCGGGCGGCGCATCGCCGAGGCGATGTCCGCCTCATCCGTCCGCCGGATTCTGGCCGCCGACGTGCTCAAGCCCTGGCAGCACACCTCCTGGATCTTCATCCGCGACCCCGGCTTCGCCACCAAGGCCGCCCGCGTGCTCGACCTCTACCAGCGCCTCTGGAACGGCCGGCCCTTGGCCGGCAACGAGTACGTGATCTCCTCCGACGAGAAGACCTCGATCCAGGCTCGCTGCCGCTGTCACCCCACCCTGCCGCCGGGACGGTCGCGGATGATGCGCGTCAACCACGACTACGACCGTGGCGGCGCGCTGGCCTACCTGGCCGCCTACGACGTCCACCAGGCCCGCGTGTCCGGGCGCTGCTCACCCAAGACGGGCATCGTCCCGTTCATGGACCTGGTCGAGCAGGTCATGTCGCAAGAGCCGTACGCCTCGGCCCGGCGGGTGTTCTGGGTCGTGGGCAACGGCTCCTCCCATCGTGGCAAGGCCGCCGCCGACCGGCTCGCCGCCCGGTTCCCCAACGCGGTGATGGTCCACACTCCCGTGCACGCGTCCTGGCTCAACCAGATCGAGATCTTCTTCTCCATCGTGCAGCGCAAGGTGGTCACACCCAACGACTTCACCGCCCTTGACCAGGTCGAAGACCGGCTGATCGCCTTCGAGCGCCGTTACAACGAGACCGCCCGGCCCTTCAGATGGAAGTTCACCCCGGCCGACCTCGAGGACCTGCTGGCCCGGATCGAGCGACACGAACAGAACGAGCACCACTTCCAGCAACCCACCGGCTGCGGCCACCAGCCTGCCGCACTACCAGCAACCATGTGAACCCCCGAATGACTTACGAGCCGGACCACTTAGCCACACAGAACAAGATGGAACGGTCCATAGATCTCCCCTGGCCGTGCCAGCAGATCAGCGGCGCGGCCGAAGGCGCTCCGGGCACACGAAGGCAGCTGGACCGCCTGCGGGAGAACGATCGGCGTACGAAAGAGGTGCGAACGTCTCGCCCGTGAAGGACGAGACGCTCGACCGCACCTGACTTCTTTCCTGCCACGCCCCTGACAAGGGGCTCCTTCATCATCGACAGTAAGAGCGGCTCCTGGCAAGGCAGATTCCTGCCAACCTCTACCACTTTGCGACAATTGGCCCTTTCCGACCTTACGGCCCTGGTCAGGCGGCTACCGGCGAGTGCCCCGGATTGCCTACGGTCAGGGCGCGGCCGGGGAAGGATGTGACGTCATCCAGGATCTCCTCCTTGCTGCTGTCGTTGAACGCCTCGTGGCTGCCGCCCGGATGGAACCACTCGGTGAGGTCGCTCCCCCGCATGGCCTCGCTATCCCGCCCCGGCTACCGGTGAGCTGCACGAGCTGTCGTCTTGGACGTGCAGCCACGACGTCGGCAGATTCCCCAACGTGCCGCCCCTGGCGATCGTGGTCAGCGCCTCGGCGACCGCCTCCAGCGTGGCCCGCTTGAACGGCCCGTGCCACACCAGCGGGGTCGGCCCCGGCCGTCTCCCCCACGGACGGATCGCGGGAGCGGAACGCCGGGTCGAGGGGGACGTCGGGGATCTCGTCGCAGCAGAGCAGCGTGGACAGGAGGTCTCACTCCCCGATCACGGGCCGGACAGCCGCAGCGCGGCCACGACGGCGCCGTGCCGGTGGACGTAGCGAGCGGCGATCATGCCGCCCATCGAGTGGCCGATCATCACCACCACCGGCACGCCGGGGTGATGCGCCCGGGCATGTTCCTGGACCGTGTGCACGCCGGTGACCACGTCCTCGAAGTCCCCGATCAGCACCCGGTCACCCTCCGACTCGCCGTGACCGACGTGGCCCATGCCGTAGACGGCGGCGCCGCACCGCACGAGCAGGGCGGCCACGTGCTCGTAGCGGCCTATGTGCTCGTCGTTGCCGGGGGTCAGGATGCCACATAGCGGGGCTGGTCGTTGGGCCACTCCCGGACCATGTTGAGTCCCCGGACGCCGGCGATGGGGTCTGTACGCGACTCGCTCTCTGTGCGGTCACGAGGTTGGTCATGTCAGTGTCGAGTAACGGGCGTCTGCCGACACTCGCAGCGCCGATCACAGGACTCGGGTCAGGCATGTCGGCAACCCGTGTCGAAATCAATGTCGGTGAACGGTGCGTGGAGTAGATTTCGACAGTGCTCTTCGGCTACGCGCGGATCAGTACCGCCGAGCAGAACCCCGACCACCAGATCGACGCACTGCTGCGCGCGGGCGTCGACCGCGACGACATCCATCTGGACAAGGCCAGTGGCGCCAAGTCCTCCCGGCCCAGCCTCGACCTGGTTCTCAAGCTGCTGCGCCACGGCGACACGCTGAAGGTCACCCGGCTAGACCGGCTGTCGCGCTCAGTCCTGCACTTGGTCACCCTCGGGGCAGACCTGCGCGAACGCGGGGTAGGACTGCATGTGATCGAGCAAGGAATCGACACCGACACGATGGAGGGCCGCGCGATGTTCGGCATGCTGTCGGACCTGGCCGAACCCCAACGCGAGCTGATCGTCGCCAACACGATGGACGGCCTGGCCTCCGCCCGTGCCCGCGGCCGGGCCGGCGGACGCCGGCCCAAGCTCACCACCGACCAGGCCGGCCTCGTCCAGCAGCCATACGACACGCGGGACAAGACCGTCCAGCAGATCGCGGACGTGTTCGGGGTGCCGCGCTCGACGGTGGACGGGCACCTGAAGGGCGACACCGTGCCCCGCCAGCCAAAGAAGACCCTGGACAGGGCGTAGTCGGGCAGGCAGTTGGTGCCTTGTTTGTCGTGGCCGAGCTAGCGGCCCCGGGCTTCGGCCATGGGGTGGCGGACGGCCGAGACTTGTCACATCGCCAGTAGCCACGCTCGCTCGTCTCCTCACGAAAAAACTTGACTCGCTTGTCATCCGGAACCGGTCCTGCATCGCGTCCATACCTATGACAGCTTGAGGACGGAGTTCATGGATGGACGATGGTTCGACAGCTTCGTGGTGCATCGCTACGAACGGTTACGACATTCGGCCTTTCTGCTTACGGGAGACCTTGGGACCGCTGAAGATGTTGTGCAGTCGGCACTGGCGAAGGCCTGGGTGGCGTGGGGGCGGATCAAGAGCAATCCCGATTCCTACGTGTACCGGATCCTCGTGAACACCCACATCTCGTGGTGGCGCCGGAAATGGCGTCATGAGCTGCCCTCCGTGGACGTGCCCGACCATCCCGACCCCCACGACTTCGCCGCCGAGGTGGAACGGCGGCAGGCGCTTCTGACCGCCATCGGCGGGCTGTCGAGGAGGCAGCGGGCGATCGTCGTGCTGCACTACTTCGAACAATTGACACTGACCCAGTGTGCCGAGGTGCTCGGAACGGTCAAGACGCAGCTCGGCCGCGCCCTGAAACGGCTCCGCGTCGATCCGGAAATCCAGCCAGCGGAGGTGGAACGATGAGCTACACCGAAGAGCACTTGCGCGCGGTACTGGCCGAGCGCGTGGCCTCGGGCTCTCCTGACGTGCAGCAGATTGTCCGACGGGGCCGCCGCATCAAACGGCGCAGGAGGGCAGGTTTCACGCTCGCGGGCCTCGGCGCGGCCGCCACCGTTTTCTTGGGGGTTCAGGGCGGCTGGGTGGGTACGGCCCCTGTGGCGGAACGGCGGCCGGCGACGGCATCGGCGGCGCCTAGTCTGCCGCCCGAAGACATGCGAGCCGTGCCCCCCGCTCCATTGATCGCGAGCCAGTCGTCCGCCACCTTGCCCTCCGGCAAGACCGTGAAATTCCGGCCGTTAAGCTTCTTCACCTCGTACACGGTCGTCTGCACCGACCCGGAGGCGTGGGTGATCATCCGGCGGGAGGGCGGTGGCGGAGGCGTGGGACGGTGTGGCCAGAAGGGCGCGAGCAGTCACTCGAGCAAGGAGTCGGTGGCGTCCGGGTGGTTGGAGCGCACGCAACAGATCGAGGTCTGGGTCTTGCCCGCCGACGCCCCGATCCACGACCTGAGGCGAGGCGCCGGTTCCGGCCTCTACGCCGGATGCACGGTGGCCAGGAAGGACGTGAGCTGGTGCGACGGCAAATACCTGCAAATTCCCCTGGTACGGCAGCCTGGCGCCCTGAAGAAGCTGGTCGAGGAGACCAGGTCACGTCCGGGGGCATGGGTGGTCGGTGTTTACGACCGAGCGGACGCGACCGACCCAATCCCAACGGCGACCACCACCGTCACCCTGAAGCCCACAGGTTGAGATCGTCGCGTTGAAGAGGCACGGGTCGCGCCCTGCAATCACAGCGGGGTTGGGAGGTGACACTGGGCCGCCCGGCCCCGCTCTCGTGCGAGCGGAAATCCCGGCCGGGCAGTTCCAAGACCCTTATCCGTCGATGTCCGGAATTGTCCGGTCGCATTACCTTGATCGGCTGCTGTCGCCATGTGAAGAATGGAGGCCATGCATGCCTTTTAACAGTTGTCGCCGGACGAGTGTCGTCAGCAGTGCCATGAGGTCATATGGCATCCCCAGGGGAGAACCGGTGGCGGGCCGGAGTTGCCGTTTCCGGCGTTGCGGCCGTACTCATCCTCATGGTGAGCTCAGTGGTCAGCGTGGTGATCGTGATCACCGCCTCAACGGGGGTGGGGGGCGAAACGTCGGAGGTCTCTTCGCGTGAGAGGATTCAACTCGCAAAAGCGGCCAACCCTGTCTCATCGCCCACTCCGGGGACGCTCCAGGCGCCTGTGGTGTCGGTCTCTCCCCCGCCCTCTTCCTCGACGGAATCGCATCCTGCGACTTCACCTGGCCCAAGCCCCACCTGGACAGGCAAACCGGGAGGGGAAATCTACTACGGCACGTTCAGCAAGGAAGAGTGTGTCAAGAGGGGCGATGAAGGGCTTGCAGCACAGAAATGGTCCGATTACACCTGTAAGCAGCTCCCCAAGCGCGACGGGCCGCCAAAGCCCGGCGAGCTCATAGAGGACCTCGGGGTTGTCACCGGGCAAGCTACAGGCGACTATCGGCTCTGGGTGGTGGATTGGCTATGCCGGATCAGGATGGAAAAAGATTGCAACTAGCCTCGATCACTCAGACTCAGAGCGGATCAGCCGACTGTTGAACCTCGGCCCGAGGTCGAGCTGTTTGCCCCATGTCGAGCTCGAACTTGCCGTACAGGTTAAGATGGGACCAGAACAGAGCCGACAGGGTGCCGGTCGGCGTCGGTGAGCTTCTTTCTTCGATCTTGTGTCGTAGCTCCAGGAACAAGAAGTAGGTCTTGATCGCCTCGGCCCGTGACAGGCGGGTGCCCTTGGCCGCACCGCGTAGTACCTGGCCGAAGTAGGCGTCGGCGTCGGCCGAGCCATGCCCGGACCTGCTCGATGGGGATCACCTCAGAGCTGATCGTGGCGTCTGACAGGCCGGCAGCCGCGCGCGAGCACGAACCCGGCCAGCACGTCGGTCTCGAACTCAACCAGCTCTTCAGGGCCGACTTGTCGCCCTTCTTGATCGCGACCATGTCGTCGGCGATCAGAACGGCGTCGTCACGGCCGGAGGTGTGCCAGCAGCTGTTGCCGCCGACCACCAGCGTCGCGCATGCGTTCAACGTCAAGATGACCGGCAGCGGATGACGGCGGCCACGGGTCGAGCGATGATCGGGGACGGACGCCAATCGGGCCATCAACGCCGCTTCCATCGCGATCGGGTCGGTCGTCAGTTCCGCTTCCGTGGTCAAGCTGATCGCGGTGACATGACGGCTTTCCGTGGAGGGTCACTCAGGATCCATCCCGGCACTCTTTCTCCGCGCAACGCCGCACAGCGAGCGGACGTTCCGATCGATTGCCGGTGAAGCTGACGGAATGCACGTGGGTATCGACGGTCGTGTCAGGGCTCGCGCTCGCGCAGTACGCCGTGGGCATCGGCGGCCCTAGGCGATTCCGTCGCGTTGGGGTGATCTAGCGGGTGAACAACCGAAAGCTAAAGGCCCGCCGGGCAAGTCAGCCGTGATCCGGCAGGACCAGCAGGTAAGTCCGGGCATAGGCGAACTTTGCTCCACGAGGCCAGTCGAACTCCCGCAAGATCGCCGACGCCTGCTCGTGGACCTCCCCGTTGACGCGAACCTCGGCCAGCTTCACATCCCGATCACCGCCGCAAAGGATCTTGACCCCGTTGAGGTGCGGATGGTCGAACGACCCGGCCAGCGCGCCACCAAGGCGCGGCAGAATCTGGGACTCGGCGAACCATTCGGTGAGGGGTTCGACGTCACCGTTCATCGCGACGACTCCTACCGGCCCGTGGATCACGTGATGGCCCTGCAGCCCTCCCGGGTCGTCGTGCTGGAAGTGTTCGGCGAGTTCGCCCCGCTGATAGAGCAACTCCATGAAGGCCGCCCCGGCCGTCATCGCCCACATCTCGACGGCCTGCTTGATACTCGCCTCTTTGGTGCCACCTACCCCGCTGGTGCAGTCCCACAGGATGGGCGCCTCCTGGTTCTTGGCGTTGAGGTCAATCCCGAGGTCGAGGTGAGCAGGGCCGCCGTCGAAGTCCAGTTCGCGGATCACCACCGCGCTGTCACCCGGCCCCCAGACCATCCCGTCCCTGACGCGCCAGCGTTCGCCGTACGATGCCATCCGCTTGGCGATGGCGTTCAACGCGAACTTCACCTGAGGGTGGACGGAGGCGCGCCGTCCCCGGCGGCTTGTTCTGCTCATGCCCCGCAAATGTAGTGGAGATCGGGTGCCTTGGTGCATGGCATTTCCCGCGGCCGGCACCTGGCTCGCCGGCGGCGTCCTCGACTTCTTCACGCCGATGCCGACCATGATGGAGTTGCCTGTCAGAGCGACTCGCACGTGAGAACTCCGCGTCCTCTTGCGGCCTTTTCCGAAGTCGGATTTGGCAGAAAACAGTCGCTAGTTGGCGTATTTTCCATCACCGTGGCCATCAGGACTTGTGTGGCTTCCATGGGGTCCATTCGCCGCACCGCCTCACCTCATCCGCGACTGAGGGCGACATCCGTTCCGCCGCCAAAACTCCGTATTTGGTACGGATGCTTTCCGGACACACCGCCGCTAGCCTCGGTGATCGTTCGCGTGAACCACCCGCGAACCACGAAGGAGCAGCAATGGTTTCGTCCACCTTTCCAGAAGCCGCCCGTAGACGGTGGCCGGCGGCACTCGCGCTGACCGCATTAGTCATCCCCGGTCTCAGCATCCCGGCCACTGCCGAGAACGGCTCCGAAGAGCAGAAGACCTACATCGTTCAGATGGCCTCGGACCCCGTGGTGACCTACGACGGCGACGTGACCGGGCTGCCCACCACCAAGCCGGAGCGCGGCAAGAAGATCGACCCTGGCTCCCCCGAAGTGAGCCGGTACGCCGACCACGTGCGCGCCCAGCACGACGCCATTCTCCAGAAGGTCGGTGGCGGCAAGAAGCTCTACGAGTACGTCTACGCCTACGACGGCTTCGCCGCGCGGCTGACCGCCTCCCAGGCCACGCGCCTGAGCGCCCAGCCCGATGTCGTGGCCGTGCGGGAGGACACGAAGGTGTCCACCCAGACATCGTCGACGCCCCGCTTCCTGGGCCTCGACGCGCGTGACGGCCTCTGGCGCAGGCTCGGCGGCCCCACCGGGCCGAAGGGCGCCGGCGACGGCCTGGTCATCGGCGTGATCGACAGCGGCATCTGGCCCGACTCCAGAAGCTTCGCCGACCCCGATACCAGCGGCAAGAGATACAAGCCGGTCAAGGGCTTCCACGGGACGTGCCCGAAGGGTTCCGACGGCTCCTGGAAGGACGGGACCTGCAACGGCAAGCTGGTCGCGGCCCGGCACTTCGGCGCGGGATGGGGCGGCGACGCGGCGCTGAAGGAGCAACTGCCGTGGGAGTTCGCCTCGCCGCGCGACTACAACGGCCACGGCACCCACGTCGCCTCCACCGCCGGCGGCAACCACGGCGTAGCGGCGACCGGCCCCGCCGCCGCGTTCGGCTCGATCAGCGGCATCGCGCCGCGCGCCAGGATCGCCGCCTACAAGGCGCTCTGGTCCACGGCCGATGGCGCCTCCGCCGTCGGCTACACCTCCGACCTGGTCGCGGCCATCGACCAGGCGGTGGCCGACGGCGTCGACGTCATCAACTACTCCGTCTCCGGCACGAGCACGGACTTCCTCGACCCGGTCGAGATGGCGTTCCTGGCCGCGGCCGAGGCCGGTGTCTTCGTCGCGGCGGCCGGTGGCAACAGCGGCCCGGCTCCGTCCACCGCGGCGCACCCGTCCCCGTGGATCACCACGGTCGCGGCCGGCACGCACAACCGGGGCGCGCAGGGCACGACGACGCTCGGCAACGGCGCCACGTACACCGGCGCCTCGCTGGCGTCCGCGAAAGCCGGGCCCGCACCGCTGATCGACGCGGCCGCCGCCGCCCTGCCGGACACCGACGCGACCAAGGTCGCACTGTGTTACGCCGCCCGGGACAACGACGGCCAGGCGGTTCTCGACCCGGCGAAGGTCAAGGGCAAGATCGTCGTCTGCGACCGTGGCGTGACACCCCGGGTCAACAAGAGCACCGCCGTCAAGGAGGCGGGCGGCGCCGGCGTGATCCTCACCAACACCGACGAGAACTCGGTCAACGGCGACCTGCACACCCTGCCCACCGTGCACCTGCCCCTCGCCAACCGCCAGGCCGTCAAGGACTACGCCGCCACCGGCGGCGCGAGCGCGACGATCGAGCAGGCCAGAATCAGTGACGACGCCCCCGCGCCGTACGTCGCCGCGTTCTCCTCCCGCGGACCGCTCAGCGCCGGCGGCGGAGACCTGCTCAAACCCGACGTGATCGCACCCGGGCAGGACATCCTGGCCGCGGTGGCGCCGCCCGGCCACTCCGGGCAGGACTTCGACCTGTCCAGCGGCACCTCGATGTCCTCACCCCACGTCGCCGGCCTGGCCGCGCTGCTGAAGGACCTCCACCCGAGCTGGTCACCGATGGCCGTGAAGTCGGCGCTGATGACGACCGGCCGTGACGTGCGCGACGGGCCCGGCACCGACGCCGCCGTCACCTTCGCCCAGGGCGCCGGCCACGTCACCCCGAACGACGCCGCCGACCCCGGCCTGGTCTACGACAGCGGGATCGAGGACTGGCTCGCCTTCCTGTGCGGCAGTACCAGGGCCATCGACAAGAAGGTCTGCGACGCGCTGGCCGGCAAGGGCTACACCTTCGACGCCAGCGACCTCAACCTCCCCTCCATCTCGGTCGGCCGGCTGTCCGACACGCAGACGGTGACCCGCAAGGTCACCAATGTCGGAGACTCGACGGCCACCTACACCGCTTCCGTCGCCGGCCTGAACGGCATCGAGACGAAGGTCTCCCCCAGCAGGCTCACGTTGCGACCGGGCCAGAGCAGGTCGTTCACGGTCACCTTCACACGCACCACCGCCCCCATGAACGTCTTCCAGAGCGGGCGGCTCACCTGGAAAGACGGACGCCACCACACCGTAGGCACACCGCTGCTCGTCCGGCCGGCACAGGAGAAGTGGGCGTCCATCTACGGCGTCGCGGGCGGAGTGGACAGCGCCGAAAAGATCGTGCTCGATCCCAAGGGCGAGCGCGTCTACGTGACCGGCTCCAGCTACGGCAGCACCCCCGGCCTGCTCAAGCCGGCCATGGCCACCGTGGCCTACGACGCGGTCACCGGTGCGCAGGTGTGGACCAAGACCTACGTCGGTCCCGCGGCGGACTACGACGAGCCGCAGGCCATCGAGCTCAGCCCGGACGGCAGCAAGGTGTTCGTGGCCGGCATCAGCGCCGCCACCACGACCGAGACCGACGCCTTCACGATCGCCTACGACGCCGCCACGGGTGACGAGCTCTGGACCGTCCGGCACAACGGCGCCGGCGGCCAGTCCGACTACGCCGGGGACATCACCGCCTCCCCCGACGGCAAGAGCCTCTACGTCACCGGCATGACCTCGACGGGTGGCGGGGGCGAGGCAGACTACTTCACGGCCGCATACGACGTGGACAGCGGCGAACGCACCTGGCTGGCGCACTACGGCGGGCCGGGCGGCGGCGTCGACGACGCCAGGACCGTGGTGGTGACCCCCGACGGGACGAAGGTGTTCGTCAGCGGTCAGAGCTCGGGCGCGGACGGCACGGGCCTGACGAACTGGGGCACCGTCGCCTACGACGCCGGCTCCGGCCGGCAGTTGTGGGCCGCCCAGCACAACGGTTCCGGCAACGAGATCGACGTCTCCGAGGACGCGGCGGTCAGCGCGGACGGCAAGGTCGTGTTCGTCACAGGCCAGAGTGTCTCGCAGGACACGCAGAGCGACATGACCACCATCGCCTACGACAGCGCCACCGGGAAGGAGGTGTGGACGGACCGCTACGACGGTCCTGCGCAGCAGGGCGACCACCCCAAGAGCGTCACGGTCGCTCCCGACGGCAAGGTCTACGTCACCGGCAACAGCCAGGGCGAAGGCACCAGGGCGGACTACACCACGATCGCGTACGACCCCGCGACCGGCGCGCGGACGTGGGTGGCCCGTTTCGACGGTCAGGCCCAGGACGAGGACTTCGCCAAGCAGGTGAGCACGACCCCGGACGGCAGCAAGGTCATCGTCACCGGCAAGAGCGCCGACGTCCCCGCCGGTGACGTCACCCCGCCCAACCACGACTACGTGACCGTCGCCTACGACGCGGCGAGCGGCAAGCAGGTCTGGCTCGGCCGCTACGACGGGCCGGCGGGAGCGCCGGACGAGGCGAACGCGCTGGCGGTCGGCGCGGTGGACGGCGTCGGGGTCCGCATCTTCGTCACCGGAGCGAGCGCTACCGTCTCCGGACCGGTCTTCAACACGGAGTTCGACTTCACCACCGTGGCGTACGTCGAGAAATGGTGACCGCTCAGAACTGCTGATACGAGGAGCCGGCGCGGAGCCGGGCTCGTCCCCGGCCGGCCGGGGACGAGCCCGGCTCCGCCGGAATTGTCGGTGGCGTCCGGCATGATCGGCCCGTGACCGCCGACGCGCGTGCGAGTCCTTGCGTTCCGCGTGCGAGGCGCAACGGCCGTCATGCCCATCACCCCAGCGCCACCCGTTCCTCAAGGAGCCTTCATGACCACCGACCAGCCGCTCACCTGCTCGAGTTGTCATGGGGTGATCACCGGCGTCCCTGCCGCCGCCCATACGTCCGCCCGGGGCCGGCTGATCGTCACCAACGGATACTGTCGGGGTGACTGCTTCCCTTCCGAGCCCCTTCCCGCGGATCGCGGCCGCGCCGCAGGCGCACCGGCACCTGAGACGGCCTCGCTGTCCGAATGACGGCGCAGGTCCCGTCAGGCGTTCCGGACAGCCGCCGCCCCGGTGCGCTACCAGAATCGTCGGTAGTGCTCCGACCTTCAGGCCGGGGGTGAAGCCGACCGTCCCGCGTAGCGGGGCAAGGACAGCCGATTCGCCGTCAGGCGGACCGGCGTCTACCCGTTCAGATGGGTCGGTTCTGCTGCTCGATGTACTGGCGCAGGACACTGATGGGAGCGCCACCTACCGAGCCGGCGAAGTAGGAGCCCGACCACAGCTTGTTCGCCCTGTAGTAGTGGGCGGCAAGTTCGGGGAACTCCTGTCGCAGCCGCCGCGAGGACACCCCCTTCAACGAGTTGACGAGCTTGGACAGGGCGATCTTGGGCGGGAAGTTCACCAGCAGGTGGACGTGATTGCTCTCGCCGTTGAACTCACGCAGTTCGGTCTCGAAGTCGGCGCACACATCCCTCATGATCTTTTCCAGCCGTGTCAGGTGCTCGTCGCCGAAGACCCGGTGGCGGAACTTGGTCACGAAGACCAAATGAGCGTGCAGGACAAAACGCAGTGCCTACCGGTCCTGATATCGCTGTGCTCGGCCATAAGCCAAAAGTATGGTGATCGTGTGCAGCTCCGTTACCGCTTCCGCCTCGACCCGACACCTGGCCAGCAGATCGCGCTGGCCAAGGCGTTCGGTTGCGCGCGTGTCGTGTTCAACGACGCGCTGCGGCTGCGAAACAACGCACACGAGGCCGGCCTGCCGTTCGTCATCGACGCCGAGTTGTCCCGGCAGGTCATCACCGAAGCGAAGAAGCGCCCCGACCGGGCGTGGCTGGGCGAGGTGTCGGCGGTGGTGCTCCAGCAGGCGCTGGCCGACTGCACGAGGGCGTTCCGCAACTTCTTCGCCTCGTTGTCGGGCAAACGGAAAGGCGCGAAACTGGGCGCTCCCCGGTTCCGGTCCCGCAAGGACAACCGGCAGGCGATCCGGTTCACCCGCAACGCCCGGTTCTCGATCACGCCGGGCGCAAAGCTGCGCCTGCCGAAGATCGGAGACGTGGCGGTGCACTGGTCGCGGGAGCTGCCCTGCGAGCCGTCCAGCGTGAGCGTGATCAAGGATGCGGCGGGCCGGTATTTCGCGTCGTTCGTCGTGGAGGTCAGCGCCTCACCTCTGCCGGAAAGCGGGATCGAGAGCGGGATCGACCTGGGTCTTGGACACTTCGCTGTCCTGTCGGACGGGCGGAAGATCGATTCGCCCCGGTTCCTGCGCCAGGCGGAGAAGAAACTCAAGCGGGCGCACAAGGCCCTGTCCCGTAAGGAGAAAGGTTCCAAGAACCGGGCCAAGGCCCGGCTTGTGGTCGCCCGGCAGCACGCCACGGTCGCCGACGCGCGCCGCGAGTTCCACCACCAGCTCTCCACCGAGATCATTCGCGAGAACCAAGCGGTGTATGCGGAGAACCTGGCGGTGAAGGGCTTGGCGCGCACCCGGCTGGCCAAGAGCGTGCATGATGCGGGCTGGTCGTCGTTCGTGGCCATGCTGGAGTACAAGGCGCGCCTGTACGGCAGGACCTTCGTCAAGGCCGGTCGCTGGTTCCCCAGTAGCAAGCTGTGCTCGGTATGCGGAGCGGTACGGCAGGACCTGCCCCTGTCGGTGCGGGAGTGGACCTGCTCCTGTGGTGCCGCCCACGATCGGGACATCAACGCCGCGCTCAATATCCTCGCCGCCGGACGGGCGGAGAGGCAAAACGCCTGTGGAGGGCCGGTAAGGCCGGGCGCGAGCCCGGCACGGCCCGTCGAAGCAGGAAGCCAAGGAAGTGCCGCCGCGTGAACGACAGCGGCACAGGCCAGAATCGTCGGGCTTCAGCCCGGCGAGCGCGTCAATCGGGTGGGTCGGAGATCTCGATGACGTGCAGCGGCTCCTCGAAGGCCCGGATGGCGGCCGTCCAGGACGAGCTGTCGAGGGTGAGGATCGGGCACATGGAGGTGTCGGCCAGAGCGGCGACGTGGGCGTCGCCCCAATCGAGGTCCGTCCGGCCGAGCACGGTGGCCAGGATGATGCCGTGCTCGGGTTCGCCGAGGCCGGCCACGGTGATCTGGCCCATGGTGGCGATGCCGAGCAGAAGGTCTGCGGAGTCCTTGGAGCCGGAGTTCCGGGCGGCCGCGGCGACGGCGACGACGGACATGACCATCGGCTGGCCCTGCTCGTCCCAGCGGGCCACCATCTCCATGAGGTTGAGGTCGCCGCGCGCCAGCTCTATCAGGACGCCGGTGTCGAGGATGAGCGGGGGCAGGGTCACTTGACTCCTTCGCCGTCGAGGGCGGCGAGTTGCTGGGCGACGTGGGCCATCCTGCGTTCCACCAGACGGTGGTCGGCGCCGGTGTGGGCGCGGTCGCGATGGGCTTGCAGGATCGCCCGGCGGCGGCGGTCCTCGCGGACCCTGGCGGCCAGGGCCTCGTTGACGTAGGCGGACAGGGAGCCGGCCTGGAGTTTGGCGTATTCGACCAGCTCGTGATCCAGGGTGACGCTGACGGTGTCTTTGGCGGCCATGGCCGTATCCTAATACCACAGTAAGATCTTTTGCGGTTACCTCTTCCAGGTCGACGGACGTTCATCCCCCGCGGTGGCCGCGCTCCGATGACGCCCTGTCCGGCGGCTCTCACTTCTCCAGGAGCACCCACATGTTCCCGGCGGCGGTCTTCAGCTCGTACTCCGCGACGCGCGTGAAGTCCTCCTCCCACAGCGCGCCGATCGTGAACCCGGCCGCCTCGGCCATCGCGGCCAGATCCGCGCCGTGCAGCAACACCCGGACCCGCAGATCGTGTGCCGCCGCCGCCGAGTCCGCGCCCGTGACGCGCACTCGCTCGATGGTCTCCGCCGTTCGAGTGTCGATCTCCTCGACGGTCCAGTCCACGCGCCGTCCGTCCGCGCCGTACCAGGTCGCGGAGCCGGGGCGTGTGGACAGACCGACGTGGACGAGATAGCCCCCGCCCGCCGTCAAGGAGCGGTGGACCATGCGCAGGTGGCGCTGGACCCGGGATCGGCTACCCAGGCATCTGAGGGAGTTGGCGGCGCAGTAGGCGAACGCGTAGTGGTCCGGCCTGGCGAAGTTGGCCGCATCCGTCACGAAGGTGGACAGCCGCGTGGACAGGCCGCGCCCGGCGGCCTCGTGCCGGAGCCGGTCGAGAGCCTCCTCGGAGAGGTCGATGGCGTCCAGGAGGTAGCCGGCCTCAAGCAGGTGCAGCGACAGGCGGCCCTGTCCGGCGCACACGTCGAGCACGTGCGAGCCTCGGTCCGGCGTCACGGAACGCGACCGCAGGACGGCGAGGATGTGCCGCGCCTCCCACCGTGAAGAGCTGGCCGGGGCGGAGGCGGCGGCACCGTCGGTGGCGACGAACGCGCCGATCATGCCGCATGCGAGCAGGCCGGCGTATCCGGCCGCCGTCAGCTCATGGCTCGCGGTCAGCGCTCCCCTGATGATCGTCTGCGCCCCGTCCCGCGTGACCGCCAGGTCCCCTGAGCCTCCGGCCGCGACCCGGGAGGAGGGCACCACGACCCAGGCCCCGTCCGGCCCCAGCAGCATCACCGGCGGGCTCCTCCGGTACGCACGCCGGAGGGCAGGCCTGTCGCACGCGCCGCCCCCGCGTGTGGGAGGACGTGAGCGACGCGCATCAGCGCCCGCCGGCGGCCGGTCGCACCGATGAGCCGCCTGCGGGAATTATCGACTCGCGGAGCACGCACGACCCGAGGACCCTAACCCTTGCCCTACGGGACTCTCGCGACCATGCCGAAGACGCCGGGTTCCGCGGGGTCCGGGAGGGGGTCGGGGAGGGGGTCGAAGTCCTCCTCGGGACGCCAGCCCTGGAGGGGGACGATGCCCGGATCCAGGAGCTCCAGGCCCTCCAGCCATGCGGCCATGTCCGCCCGGGTGCGGCCGACGACGGCTCCCTGGCGGGTGCGGCCGTACAGCTCACGGCCCTTCTCCGCCAGGTCTCCACTCAGCTCGCCGGGGTGGCCGTGAGAGATGGCCACGTAGCTGCCGGACACCAGCGGGTGACGGAGCTCGGCCACGATGCGGGCCGCCTCCTCATCGTCGGGGATGAAGTGCAGGACGGCCAGCAGCAGCACCCCCACCGGCTGGGTGAAGTCCAGGTGGTCGCGCAGCATGGGGTGTCCGAGGAGGGCGGCCGGGTCGCGGATGTCGGCCGGGACGACCACCGTGCCGGGGTTGTCTGCGAGCAGTGCGCGGGCATGCACGAGCACCACGGGGTCGTTGTCGACGTAGACCACCCGTGAGTTCGGCGCCGCGCGTTGGGCCACCTGATGCACGTTCTCCTGCGTCGGCAATCCGGCACCGATGTCGAGGAACTGGCGGACACCCGCCTCGACGAGAGCACGTACGGCCCGGCTCAAAAAGGCACGGTTGGCCCTGGCGCTCTGGCGCGCGTTCGGCACGGACTGAAGCACCGCTTCGGCGGCTTGGCGATCCGCGGCGAAGTGATCCTTGCCGCCCAGCAAATAGTCGTAGATGCGCGCCGCGCTCGGCACGGTCGGGTCCACACCCGGTAGGTCCATGGACGAAAGGCTAATGGATCAAGCTCCTTTACTGGCAATTCCACAAAGGCTGGATATCGGCTCTTTCCCGACGGCCGCCCCGCCGGTCCTCACGTCGCCGCACCAGAACAGCGATGAGCTTCTCGAATTCCCGCTCAGTTACTGCCTCGGGCGTCGAAGAGGGGGAAGAAGCCCTCATTCGGGCCGACCTTGACGAGGGTTTCGACGACGGTGCCGCGCAGGGTCACGATGCCCACCCCCTGGCGGGTTGTGGCCAGCAGATGGTGCTCGTCGTACCAGCCGAGCACGTTTCCGCCCATCGGGCGGAAGGCCAGCTTGATCCGGGTAACGGCCTTTCCGGTGGCCGTGTCCCACACACAGGCGTACTTCTCCAGGGGCATGCAGGCGGTGACGAAGCGGCGGCCTGACGGGGTGAAGGCGCCTTGACCGTCACCGGCGGGACGGCCGCGGACGTGCCAGGTGCGCCTGACGGAGCCATCGAGGTCGTACCGGCGGATGGAGGATCTGCCGTTCTTGCCCCAGCGAACCACGACGCCCTTGCCGTCGCGCGTCCACTGGAAGCCACCGACCGTGATCAAGGCGTTCTCAATACGGACGAAACGTGGCTTCAGCGAAGGCACCTCAATGAGCGCGATGCCCTCCGAACGGGTAGCGTCCCCGGACTTGCCGACGTCGAGCAGAAGGTGACGGCTGTCCGGGGACCAGGTGAGCCCGCCCACGCTCAGATCGTGCTGCGGCCGGCCGGGAACAACGGGGACAGGCAGCTTCACCGTGGTCGTGACACCGGTCTTACGATCCAGCAACCGCACCTGCGGGACGACCCGCGGGTCCGACGCGCTGAAAGTGGCCTGCCAGCGCTCGTCGGGAGACACACTCACGAAAAAGCCGCCGGTCGTAACGAACACCCGCTTGACCGGGTCCCAGGCCCAGGCCTTCGCGCCCGGCGCACCCTCGTGATGCCCGAGATAGGAGGTGAACTGGACCGGCCGTCCGGCCATCGTGGCCACGACGGTGGCCGAAGTGCCCGGCAACCGCCCGACGGACGGCTGAGCGGGCCCGGCCCCGAGTGCGGCCATCACGGCTACGGCACACCCATAGTGACGATCATTTCGACTCCTGTCAGATAGACAACGAACTTTGACAAATGCCTTGAGAGACCGCACCGTCGAATCGAAAAGTGGCGGTGCAGCGGCTGTCATTGGCAGAAATGAGCGCTGCCGCGATTTCACGCCACTCCGGGAACCTACGACGGCCGCCGAGGCGATCGACAACCCTCGGGCCGTCCGCACCCACGCGACCGTGACATCGCCTGCGGCCAACCGTCCTTGGTGGGAGCCGGGCGCGCTCTCACCACCGCCGAGGTGGACCAGCCTCCCCCAAGGTAGGCACAGCTTGCCGCGTGGACGATGATCTCGTGGCGGATTCCGTCGTCGCCGTCCGGTAGATGCCCACGTCTGGCCGGCCGAGCAGATCCGGCATGCCTTGCTCCACCTTGACGCCCTGTCCGGCCTTGACACCACGGTGTAGAGGGCGGCTCGCGGGCGAGGCGGCGGGGCGCCTTCCTGAAGGATCAGCCGCAGCCCGGGGGACTCACCGTCGGCCGCCCCTGGTGGGCGCCGCCGGCATGCTGTACCACCGTGAAGCAGAAGGGCGCAGCCAGGCCGAGGGCGGAGGCACCGGCCGCACGTGGCACCACCGGACGGCGCCGACGGGCGAAACGGGGCAGGCCATGGGGGGTGAGCAGCCGTTCCTTCGCTGGGAGCAGGACCTCTGGAGTGCTCTGCCGCACCTCTGAGCGCAGGTCCCTGACCCAGGTCGAGATCATTTTGCGAGGTCTCCTCCCCCACCTCGGTCGGGTCGCTACCACCCAGAGCGTGGACTACCCCGCGACGGGCGCGAGACAGGCGCGAGCGCACCGAGCCGATGAGCACCGACAGCGCCTGGGCCACCTCCTCATCGGTCAGGTCACCTCGGGCGATCAGCAGCAGAACGCCACGCTCGCCACACCCCGGCTTCGCCGGCGCAGGCGATCCGTTCCCTGTTCGCCAGGGCCGAGACCCTGGCGACCACCGAGCCGCCGGACGGCGTAGCGGTGCAGCACGGAATTCTCGCCATTCATGCCGCTGAATCGAGCCACGCCTGATCGATCAGGGCCGTCAGCCCTGGCACAGCCACTACTGTCCGACACCTCGACGGCATCGGCGCGAACGTCGCCGGCCGAACGCACGCGGTGGGGGAATCCGTGCCGGAGAAGGCTCAGGTGACCTTCCGCGTCCTGGGGCCGCTGGCGATCAAGGTCGCGAGCCAGGAGGTCCCGACACTCGCCGGCAAGCACCCGAGTCCTGCTCTCTGCGCTCCTGCTGAGAGCCCACGACCCCGGTTTCCACGGCGGAGATGTCCGACTGCATCTGGAGCGGCGCGCCCCCGCCAACGCGCGCGCCGCGGTGCGGACCGCTGTCGCCCGGCTGCGTACCGCGCTCCAGGTGCCCGATCTGATCGTCGCCCGGCGCGACGGCTAGCGATCAGGGTGTCCGAATCCACGCTGGACCTGCATCGTTTCCGCGATCTGGTCATACGGGCGTAGGCGATCACGCGTAGCGGTCCGGCCGCTCAGGCACCGCTGCTGCGCCAGACTCTGGCCTTGTGGCGGGGCCCCGTACTCGAGAACGTGCCTTTCGAGAGGTTTCGGAGCCTGGCCGCGCAGAGCCTCGGCAAGGAACGGCTCAACGCGATGGAACGCCGGATCGACGCTGAGCTGTCCCTCGGCCAGCACCGGCAGATGCTGGCCGAACTGCGCGCGCTCACAGCCGAGCACCCGCTGCACGAGCGCCGATGGGGTGGCTGATGGCCGCGCTGCATCAAAGTGGCCGGCACGCGGAGGCCCCGGAGGCGTTCCGGCTGCTGCGCCGGGGGATGGACACGGTGCCGATCGTGGTCGTGTGCGGCGCGCCGGAAACGGGGAAGACGGCGTTCGCCGTCCACGTGGCGCACCGGCTCCGCACTGCCTTTCCTGACGGTCAGTGGTTCGTCCGGCTCAGCACGTCCGACGGACATCCTCGCACCCTCGCGGACGTCCTGGCCGTGATGCTGATCACCGCCGGCATCGAGCAGGCGGACATTCCCGAGGGCCTGGGCGCACGGGCGGCACGACTGCGCGCGCTGCTGGTGCTGGACGACGCCCGCGTTCTGACGCTCGAGCCGCTGAGCCAGGACGAAGCCGTGGGCCTGCTCTCCAGGTTGATCGGCCCGGCGACTCCGCACGGGATGCTGACCGAGATCTCCCGGCTCTGCGACGATCTCTCTGGCCCTACGCCTGACCGCGATCAACATGATGGGCCGCTCCCCCACCGAGCGGGCGCGCTACCTCGCCGGGCTGCGCTCGCGGGATCGGCTCTGCCTGCTCACGGTGCCAGGTGATCGGGCAACGGCGGTACGCGCTTCGCTCGACCGTTCCTACGAGTCGCTGCCTGCGTCCGCTCGGCGGCTCTTCCGCCTGCTGCCGCTCCTGCCAGATGACGACTGCACCCCGGAGGCTGTCGCGGCGATGCTCGAGGGGCCGCCGCACGAGGCCGAGTTTCTGCTCGAGACGATTGTGGCAGCCCATCTGGTGCGCAGGCAGGCTCCGGGCCGTCTGCGCGCCGGTCCCCTCCTGCGTCTCTACGCGCGCGAGCGGCTGGCTGATGAGGAGATGTCCGCCGCTCAGCCCGTCTCCTCATCATGGAGGTGAGGAGGACGCTCGCAGAACGGAGCGGCACGGCCGCCGAAGGGCCGCCGTGGCGAGGGGACGGCGCCAGGCATCGATCAACATCCAATACCGATGTGACCACCGAACAGCCCAGGGTGCGGCGATGAGCAGAGATCCGGCGCTCTCCGGCGTTCGCAGGCTCAGATGGCGCCTGGCGGCGGTGTCGCTGACGCTCGCGACCCCCACAGCTGTCCATCTGACCATGGGGCTGTCCTGGGTCTGGACACCGTCCATGCCGCTTCCGCTGCTCCGAGCGGTGACCGCCGCCGGCCTGCTCGACGCATGGTTGCTCGTGGACCTTCTCACCGCGTCAGGCGTCCTGGGCGCGGCCGCTGTGGCGATGCTCGCGGCGAAGGAACGGGGGCTGGGAGTGCTAGTGATCGCCGGGGTGTCGGCGGCCAGCCTCACCGCGGCCCTCAGTGGAGGAGGGTGGCTCCCGGCAACGTACGGCCTGGCGTATGCGGCGTCGGCGGCCATCATGGCCCGCAGGTAGCGCGCCATCCCTCGGCCAGCCCGCTCTCCTGCGCCAGGATGGCCGCCTGGACCCGGGAGCGCAACTTGAGCTTGGACAGCACCTTCGACACATGAGTCTTCACGGTGGTCTCGCTGATGAAGAGCGTGGCCGCGATCTGCGCGTTGGACAGGCCCCTGCTGAGGCAGACTAAAACCTCACGCTCCCGCTCGGTGAGCTCGTCGAGGTTCAGCACGGGCTTGGCGGCGGGCGGCTTCAGCGAGGCGAACTCCTTGATCAGCTTACGGGTGACCTGCGGGTCGAGCACACCCTCGCCCGCGGCGACCCGGTGCACGGCATCCACCAGGTTGCCCGCCTCCACCGTCTTGAGCAGGAAGCCCGCGGCACCCGCACGGAGCGCCGCGTAGACGTACTCGTCGAGGTCGAACGTGGTGAGTACGAGCACCTGGCACAGCCGCTCGGCGACCAGCTCGCGAGTGGCGGTGATGCCGTCCATCCCGGGCATCCGCAGGTCCATCAGCACCACGTCCGGCCGCAGCACCCGGGCCTGGCGGATGGCGGACGCACCGTCGGCAACCTCGCCCACCACCTCGATGTCGGCCGCGCCGCCCAGGAGCAGCACCAGCCCGGCACGTATCGCCGCGTGGTCGTCCGCTACCAGAACCCTGACCGTCATGGTCTGGCCTGCATGATGGGCAGAACCGCGCGCACCAGCCAGCCCGCGTCCGACGGACCGGCGGCGAGAGAACCCCCGAGAGCCGCCGCGCGCTCCCGCATGTTGAGCAATCCGGTCCCGGTGCCGTCACCGCTCGCGGACGGGGCGGGCAGCTCGTTCACCACCTCGACGGTGAGCGAACCACCAACAAGCCGAACCTCCACCCGTGCCCGCGCCTGCGGTGCGTGTTTCATCGCGTTGGTCAGCGCCTCCTGGGCGATCCGGTACGCGGTGAGGTTGACCGCGGCGGGCAGGGTCACCGATTCGTCGATGTCCGAACGTACCTCGATGTCCATCCCGCTCGCTCGCGCCGATTCCACCAGGCTGGACAGTTCGGAGAGCCCTGCCGGGGCGAGGGTCTCGTCTGTGCCGCTCCCGTCGGCGCGCAGCAGCCCGATCATCGTGCGCATCTCCTCCAGCGCGCGGACACTGTTCTCCCGTACGGAGGTCAGCACCGACCGCGTCGGCTCCGGGGAGGCGTTGCCGGTCGACAGCACGGCTTCGGACTGAATGGCAATCGCGGACAGGTGCCCGGCGATCACATCGTGCAGGTCTCGCGCCATCCTCGCGCGCTCCGCGGCGATCGCGGCCCGCTGGCCCAGCTCGCTGATCCTCGCCAGCTGCATGGCGCTCCGGCGCTCGGCGCCAGCGATCTCCTTGTGCTGCCGGATGTTCGTCGCCCACCACAAGGGGATGACGAGGAAGGGCAACACCGCCAGCCCGGTCACGAGAGCCGTCCGGAGATCCGGCGTGAACATCATCATGACCACGACCGACGCGATCGTGATGGCCGCCGTGATCGGGACCATGTCCCGGCTGAGCCGCCGCGGGCCGTACAGGGTCGCCGCGTAGAGCAGATCGGCGAACACGATCAGCACCGCCATGCTCGCGCCGAACACGCTGTCGGCGGCCAGCAGCACGAACCCGACGGACAGGGCCGTCATGGGCGCTCGCCGCCGGAACAACTCCACGGCACAGATGGCCCCGAACAGGACGGGATGCAGCCATCCCGGCGGTGTGAGGCCGGTCTCGAACAGCGGAGACCAGCCAAGCGCATGCAGGAGAAGGCCGATCCCGACCGAGCTAGCGGTGATGGCCACATCCTGCTGCCACTCCGGCAGATCCCTCAGCCGCATGGTCGTGCGCGTGGCGCGAGGTAGCACAGGTACATCCCAGCACAGCCGGTCATGGGGCACATCATACGAAGTGATGAGACGTACTCGTCCGACTCTCCGATGGGAGCCACGAGCCGGCGCGACCATACTTCTCTACTGGTCACCAAGGGGATCGTGGCGGAAACACCCGTGAGCATGCCGGCTCGCCGAGGGGATCCGCCCACGGTCGCAGACGCCGTCGAATCAGGAGCTAGGCATGACCGGGAACATCGAGAAAAGCGAGAAGGACGGCGGCCGCAAGTGGGCGCCGTGGTACGTCTACGCAGTGCTGATCATCGGCGGCAACTACATCAAACAAAGCTTGCTCGAGGACGCGCCGGTGTTCATCAATGTGATTGCGACCGCGATAGTCGCGGGGGTCATCTTCCTTCTCGTCACGGCGGTCTACCGCAGCATCTTTGCACGCGGGCGGCGGTCGCTCTGATGACCGTCCGGTAGCCCGGAGTGTCTTGTTAACTGCGACCATGCGGGTCGCCGGGCCAGTCGGAGCGAGGCCAATGTGGATCAGCAGGCGGCGGAGAGCAATAGTCAAGACCTGTGGATCATGAGTCCTAGGCGGCTGTCGGGACGGGTGATTCTGTCGGGCGCTTGACGAGTTTGCCGTTGATGAAGGTGGCTCCGGCGCGGACCAGGGCGACCAGGTGGGCGCCGTTGACCGCGCGCCAGCGGGACTGAGCGGACTCGATCAGTTTGAAGGCCATGGCCAGGCCGGCGGCGCGGGATCTGGGCCCCTTGGTGACCTTGGTGCGGTGCCGGACGGTGGCGAAGGTGGATTCGATCGGGTTGGTGGTGCGCAGGTGCCGCCAGTGCTCGGCCGGGTAGTCGTAGAAGACCAGCAGTTCCTCGACGTCGTCGGTGACCTTGGCGGCGGCCTTGGGAAACTTGGCGCCGTAGGCGGCCTGGAAGGCGGTGACCGCGGCCAGCGCGTGGTCCTTGCTCTCGGCGTTCCAGATCTCCGCGAGAGCCTTCTTCGCGCCGGGGTGGGCCGACTTGGGGAGTGCTCCGAGCACGTTGGCGATTTTGTGAAGCCGTCAAGAAATAGGCTGTCGATTTCCGTAGTTCGCCTGGTCGAGGGACTATGACGAGGCCCAGAAAGGGCGGCAGGGGCTCTTGCTGCACTTGCGTGGCATTGCTCAGCACATAGGGGCCGGAGGGGACGTCCTCGGGCCATCGCCTGACAGGTGACACGCCGACAAGCTGCTTCTTGACGGATCCTGTGAAACCAGCACCTCTGCGCTTTGGTCTGCGGAAACACCTCGGCCAGCGCGGACCAGAAGCCGAGCGCGCCGTCCCCGATGGCAAGCACCGGGGCGCGCATGCCGCGCCGGGCGCAATCGCGCAGCAGATCGGCCCAGGATTCGGTCGATTCGCGGTAGCCGTCGGTGAGCGCGACGAGTTCCTTGCGGCCGTCGGCGCGCACTCCGATCAGCACCAGCAGGCAGAGTTTGTGCTCCTGGAGCCGGATGTTGACGTGGTGAAGTCGGACCGGGGCGCCGTGCCGGTGTTTCCATGGGCGGGTTTCCCCGGTCCGCTTCCCGAACCGGACGTGCGCCTCGTCGACGCATCCGGCTCTCCACAAGTCGCGCTGGGTCTGTGCTGTTTGTTCCTCATGCGACGTTCGGCCACGGGGATGGGATCTTGGCTCCCCGGTAGCGGTAGCGGGTGGTCCGCACCTTGCCGGGGTTAAACATGATCACGTCACCGTCGGCGGGCCACCATCCGTTTCCGCAGTAGCGTCGGCGGAGTTCCCTCCAGGTAATTCCGGGGTGTTTGCGGCGTATCCAGGCGATGACCTGTCGCCAGGTGAAGGCGCGCAGGTAGCCGAAGGAGATGCTGGACACCCCAGGTTGAAAGTGGTTGGTCCAGCCCCGCAGCACCGGGTTGAGCTGGCGTAGCAGGGCTTCGAGCGGCAGGTTGATGTTCTGTCGGCACCGGGTCTTCACCTTGCCGATCACAGCTGCGAGAGCCTTGCGTGAGGGGTAGGTGTAGACGTAGCGCCGGTTGGTGCCTCGTTTACGGCGGCGCTGGATGTGCCAGCCGAGGAAGTCGAGACCCTCGTCGATGTGGGTAATCAGGGTCTTGTCCTCCGACAGGCGCAACCCCATCGCGGACAGCACCCCGGCGATCTCGTCCCGCAGAGCCTCCGCGTCGGCCCTGGTGCCCGACACGACCAGGCACCAATCGTCGGCATATCTGGTCAGCCGGTAGTTCGGCAGCCCATGGCGACGACGGGTGAGCCGGTCGTTGCGGCTCGCGCCCGGCCCGCCCGAAGCCTGGGCGATGTACTCGTCCAGGACGGACAAGGCCACGTTGCTGAGTAACGGGGACAGGATCGAACCCTGCGGGGTTCCGGCGTCGGTCCTTCGCAGTACGCGATCCTCGTCGAGGATCCCGGCCTTGAGAAATGCCTTCACCAGAGCCAGAACGCGTTTGTCTCCCACACGCGCCCGCACCCGGCCCATGAGGGCGGAGTGCGAGATCTCGTCGAAACAGGCCTTGATGTCGCCTTCCACGACCCACTCATAGGAGCGGGAGGTGAAATGGCGGATCTCGGTCACCGCATCATGGGTCCGGCGGTTCGGGCGAAACCCGTAGGAACACGGGAGAAATCCGCCTCGAAAATCGGCTCCAACACCAGCTTCAAGGACGCCTGAACCACCCGGTCCCGAACAGTGGAGATCCCCAGGCGGCGACGCTTGGTCGTGCCCGGTTTCGGGATCATCCGTTCCCTTGTCGGTAACGGGCGGTTGCGTCCACGAGAGTGGTGTACGAGTTTGAACTGCTCACAGGCGTGGCGCCGTGAAATGGCGACGGCCATCGCGTGATCCTTCGAAGGCGCAAACCAAGATCGAAGGAGACCACGTGATGGCCGCGGACAACAGTGTGACGCCCGAGCAATGGCTGGCGCAGCAGATCCAGACCGGTGACCCCGACTTGTTGCGATCCATGGTGAAGACCATGGCCGAGACGTTGATGTCGGCCGAGGCCGACAACCTGTGCGGGGCTGGCTACGGCCAGCGCAGCGACGAGCGGACCAACCGGCGCAACGGCTACCGCACCCGCGAGTGGGACACCCGCGCGGGCTCGATCGAGCTGGCCATCCCGAAGCTGCGCTCGGGCTCGTACTTCCCGGAGTGGCTGCTGGAACGCCGGCGGCGGGCCGAGCAGGCGCTGATCAGCGTCGTGGCCACCAGCTACCTGCTCGGTGTCTCCACCCGGCGCGTGGACAAGCTGATCGAGCAGCTCGGTATCAAGCACATCTCCAAGAGCCAGGTCTCTCAGATGGCCAAGACGCTGGATGAGCAGGTCGAGGCGTTCCGCACCCGGGCACTCGATGCCGGCCCGTACACCTTCGTCTGGCTGGACGCCCTGACCCAGAAGGTGCGCGAGGGCGGCCGCATCGTCAACGTGCACGTCCTAGTCGCCACCGGGGTGAACGCCGACGGCCGGCGCGAGATCCTCGGCCTGGACGTCACCAGCGCCGAGGACGGCGCGGGCTGGCTGGCGTTCCTGCGCGGCCTCGTCGCGCGCGGCCTGGCCGGTGTTCAGCTGGTCATTTCCGATTGTCACGCCGGGCTGGTGGCGGCGATCGGTGCCACGCTGGCGGGTGCGTCGTGGCAGCGGTGCCGCAGTCACTACCTGCGAAACTTGCTGACCTGCGTGAACAAGTCGGCGCAGCCGTTCGTGGCCACCCTGGTCCGCACCCTGTTCGACCAGCCCGACGCTGCCTCGGTGCGCGCCCAGCACGCCTGGGTCGTGCAAACGCTGGAGGCCAAGCACCCGGCCGCCGCCGAGCATCTCGACGCCGCACGCGAGGACCTGATCGCCTTCGCCGCCTTCCCGCGCGAGATCTGGCCCCAGATCTGGTCCAATAATCCGCAGGAACGGCTGAACAAAGAGATCCGCCGCCGCACCGACGTGGTCGGTATCTTCCCCGATCGATCCTCGGTCATCCGGCTGGTCGGCGCGGTGCTGGCTGAGCAGACCGACGAATGGGTCGAAGCCCGCCGCTACATGGGCCTGGACATCCTCGCCAAGGCCCGCATCCGAGTCGTCCCCAGCGACACACCAGCCCAGAACCCGCTTCCGCAGACACTTACCGCTTAACCTGCAGAAACAGGATCACGCGAAGATCGATTCATACACCACGTCCGTGGACGTGACCTAACGGGCGGAAACTGCGGTCCTTGATCTCGGTCCGCAGCCGGTCGAGAAACACCTCGACTCCTACTTCGGCCTCCACGTAGTAGGCATTCTGCCCATCTACGCCAGCCGTGCGAGCTCCCTTGTTGCCCCGCACCCGATCCCATGCCACCAGCAAGAAGCCGGGATCGGCGACGAGATTGAACAGATCATCGAACCTGCGATGAGGATCATCACTGGCCCACCGATGCAGCTTGGTCTGGATCTCCAGTACCCGGCGCTCAGCCTTGAGCAGAGCGTGTGCCAGTTCGTCGGTATTCACCGGCGGCCTCCTGGTCTTCCAGCACTTCGGCTGCTGACTTGCTGGTCCCCTTCGCCCTGTGACCGGCTTCCCGGTCTCCGTGACGGGTCGTAACGCCCGCGACTACTACGAGACCTCCGCCCCATCCGGCGCCCTCAGCGGACGACGCGCCTGCCCGTTCCCGTGCTGGCCGCACGGGACTGGGGCGACACCGGATGGTTCCCACGTTCACCGCATCACCGATCGACGGGGGTCGGCGCCCAGCTCTGCCCCAGCGGTATCGCCACGACTACGCCGTGGGCCTTCACCGTGGCCTCCTGCCGGAAGGCATCCATCCCGGCTCGGAGTTCCCGCCCGGCATTGCGCCGAACGGTGCGCACCGCAACCCAGCCCAGATCCGCCAGGTTCGAGCTGGAGGGCCGATTGAGGGGCTTTAAGCACTGGTTTCTCACGTACGCCTTTCCGTCTCGCTGGCCGAACCCGCGCTGTCTGGCAGTGCCAGCGCGTCTCGGCGTTGTCAGGGCTGCTTCCCGCCCTTCCCGGCGTCTCCCGGGTCAGGCTGCCCTCAGCTTCACCCGGCTGCCACGACAGCCTGAGTGGTGGAGGTCTTCCACCTCCACTCGGTCATGCAGCGCCTCGTGGCGCACGATGCCATCGGCCCACAGGTAGACGTAGTCGACGCCGGACAGGTCGCGGGCGGCGAAGGCGCGCTGTTCGGCCGTCCACTGCTCGGTGAGTTTGGTGATGACCGGCGCCGACAGCCCGTTACTGGTGCCGAGGAACTGGCCCAGCGCCGGGACGAAGTCGCCGGTGGACAGGCCGTGCAGGTAGAGCAGCGGCACTACTTTGGGCGAGCACGGCCTGGGTGTCGTGCCGGACGGCGGCCAGCAGGTGAGTGACACTGTCGCCGGTACGGCTGCCGCGCAGAGTCTTGCCGTCCACGGCCAGGCCGAGCAGGGGTGATTTGGCGGCAGTGATCGTCTGGGTGGTCGTTTCCGGCGAGTGGCCGGTAGTGATCGCGGCGAGGTAGGCGCAGGTTGCGGCGTCGAAGACGTCGCCGTCCAGGCGGGCCGGCAGCCGCCCGAGGGTGCTGGCGGCCAGCCGGGTGGTGGCCGGAAGTCCGAGCTGGGTGCGCAGGCCGGGGTCGTATCCGGTGATGATCCGGGTGATCTTCGCCATGGATGCCGCTCCGCCGAGGACGGCGAGCAGGGACAACGCGAGCAGGGGGCCGAGCTGGTAGCGACGTCCTCGGCGGTGGCGTGGGCCGGGTACGGCATCCAGCACCTCGGCCAGGGTGGGCAGGTCGTAGGCGGGGTCGGTGAGGGTGACGTGCTCCAGGTGGCGGGGAGCACGTCGATCGGGGATGATGTCACGCGAACGCGGCCCCTGTTCTTGATCGACTGGCTAGACACCGACGATCATGAGCGGTCGCGTTTGTCATCTCCGCACCTGGGCGCCCTACTTGCCCACCCGGCTCAGGGGTGCAGCAGTCTCACCAGTCGAGAACGTAACGGCCCTGGGTCGCCGGTGCCGGCATTTTCGTCGGCGTCAGCTTGTCGCAGCCAGTTCTGCAGATGCGAGCGGCTGACGCCCAGGTCCTCGGCAAGCTGGAGGAGCGGTTTGTCACCTTGGTGCGCGAGTTCGACCGCGCGCCGCCGGAATTCGGGAGGGTGTGGCGAGGGCTTGGGGACACCCTCCTATGATCAAGGAGACCTCGGGCCCAGCGTCCGAAGAACGGGTGGAAGCTCCGTCTAGCCTGCGTTCCGCATAATTCACCTTGCCTGGAGGCACGAAACATAGGATGAGCTGCAGGTTTTCCATCGACTGCCCGAATCGTTCGTTTCTCTAGGAGTCCACAACAGTCCAGGTCAGCAACGCGGTCGATCGGGCCGAGGGGCCGACAATGGGCCGAAGAACAGCGGTGGCAAATCCCTGCAAGCAGGGGCAAGTTGCCGACCTCCGAGTGGCGTGTGGCATCGACGCCCTATCGTCGATGCTGCGGCGGTCCGGGCCAGGACATGGGTCAGATTCCGAAGAGAGCGCCGTATGGCCTCTCCACCTGCGGAAATGCCAGAGCCTAGAGAAACGGCCTGTGGCCGCCGAGAAGGTGAAGCCACAGGCCAGCAGGCATGCCGTCGCTCCAGAGGTCCCGAATTACGCGGAACGCGGGTCTAGGTTTCCCGAAAGCTGCGGGACGTCAGCGCCGCAACGCCGATGGTGATGAGGAGTAGCCCATCGATGAGGGCGATGGTGGCGGGTCCCGTCACCTCGGCAAGCCCACCGGTCCCTGCAAAGGTCGCTATAACGCTCAGGTTCTGAGTGAGAGTCATTGTGGCTGTCGTGCGGGACAGATGTGATTGAGGGGACGCGTTGATCGCCAGTGGGGTGAGATGGGTGGCCGCGAGGCCGTAGCCTAGTCCGGCCACCGACGATCCGACGATTCCGATGGCAAGGTTAGGTGTCAGGGCGATGATTCCTATTCCTAGGCCCATGGTGACGATTCCGGCTGCCGAAGTGGGGCCGAGACGGTGCAGTACTCCGTACCGTGCGATCAGAATCGCCACGAGGAAGAAGGTTCCGCTCTGGGAAGCGACAAGCCATCCGACCGCAGTCACTTCCCAATGGTGCATCCGCGCAAGCAGCGGTAGGAGGAGAGGTGCCGCGGGAGCGAAGAACGCTGCCGCCCCGGCCATGACCAGGAGCGAAGGCCTCAGCAGAGGATCTCGCGCCGCGAGCAGGATCCCGTCGCGGGCCTCTAGGAAGAGGTTTACTCGCTGCTCCGATGGCGGTGGGGTGACGCCTGGCCGGACGGCCAGCAGCGTCACGATGACCACGGTGTAGGCTACAGCGTTGATCAGTGCAGCTCCTGTGAGGCCGCTGACGCCAGCTATCACACCGCCCAAGGGGGCCCCGGCGAAGGCCGCCATCTGTTGCCCCGCCTTCTGAGTAGCATGCGCACGCGGTAGCTCATCCTGACGGACCAGCCTGCGCACCATCGAGGTCGAAGCAGGCAGATAGAAACCGTTGCTCGTTCCGACGATCATGCTGTAGCTGGCCAGTACCCAAACGGTGGTGCCCGCGAGCACGATGATGGCGGCCAGACTAAGTGAAGCCACCACAGCCACCGTCAAGGTGCTGAGCATGACGCGGTGGGGACCCACCCGATCCGCGACGGCGCCTCCGATCGGCAGGAGGATCATCTGAGGGATGACTCCGCATGCCAGCACGATCCCCGCGACACCGCCGCCGTGTACGGTCGCCGCCCATGGCAGAGCGATGGAGAAAGCGACGTTACCGGTTGTGGCTAGCGTGGTGCCACAGACCCATCTCTTGAAGTGAGAGGGTAGCGGCCCTTTGACGGCCGTCGTGGATCGGGTGGAAGTCACGACGATTCTGGTACTCGATGGGGTTCGATGGTTGATACGAGTGCGCGACCGGCCTCGGTCAATGGAAGTTCTGCAACGACGGTGGCGTGTGCGGCGATCAGGTCTTCGCGCGCTCGCATCACCCGCTCAGGAATGGCGTGCTTGCCTAGTCGGGCATGCCATTCACACAGGCGTGCAAGGACGAACAGTTGATGAAGGAGGCCGACGGCGGGGCGGGGATCTTCCCGCAGCGGGGTCTCATAGAGCTTGCCGCCGTCGTCGAGGAGGCAAGGCGTGCTGGCGAGAATGCTGTTCAGTCGGACGTGGGAGGATTCATGAACGATTTCCTCCGCGAGTTTGGCAATAGGCTCCGAAAGCTCGACCGCCCTGAGAGCGAAACTGCCCCTCGGAGAGCATCTTCTCTGGCAACGCACCACTCCACGTGCCGTACCGAACAACCGGAACGAACGTAGCGGCACTGATCACCAACCAGTCACACGCGGCCGTTTGCGCAGGTCAGAACCAACTTTGTTGGAAATTTCTTCCTTGCTACCGGGACCCCGGACATAGATCATGCTGGCCATGGTGCGGGCCGAGTTCCGCCGCGAGGTGCTAGCCTTCGACGCCGAGGATCCGGTCTTGATGCCAGCGCGTGCCGCGCAACCGGCTGCTGCGGCCGGGCCCAGCCCCTCATTGCGACGGTCAGCGTAGGCCCTGGGCATCCAGGTCGACGATCTTCGTGACCAGGCGGTCGATCGTCGCCCAGTCGGCGTCGCTCTGGCCTGGCCGTCGGTCCTGGCCCTTCTCCGTGGTGTCGAAGATGACGTACTCGGCCCCGACCTTGGCCAGGGCCGAGAGGTCAGAGCCGATTTGGAGCACGTTGCCCTCTCCGATCCGTCGGCTCTCCTCGTCGAGAGCATGGTCGGTGATGGCTAGCTTGATCCGTGGGCACAGCGACGGGACGGCCTTGCCCTCACGCTCCGCGATGCGACGCAGCTGCGGGATGCCGACGTGCAGCAGCCACGGCATGGTGACCGAGGTCGGGTGGTACGCGTTGCCGAGTCGTACCGCCCTGGCGATCGCGCGGGTACTGTGCCCGCCGACCCAGATCGGTGGATGCGGGCGCTGGACCGGCTTCGGCTGCGTGGCGACCTGGTGGAATCGGAGGTCACCGGTCGCTCGACTCACGGTTTCCCCTGTCCAGAAGTCGAGGATGATCCGGAGGTACTCGTCGGTGCGCTCGCCGCGACCGCCGAAGGGGACGCCCAACGCCTCGAACTCGCTCTCCGCCCAGCCCGCACCGACACCGAGAATCAGCCGGCCGCCGCTGAGCTGATCGAGGTTCGCGGTCACCCGAGCGGTGAGCAGGGGATGCCGGTAGGGCACGATGAGCACTGTGGTGCCCAACTGGATCCTGCTGGTGCTTCCGGCGAGCCAGGACAAGGTCGTCAACGGTTCGTAGAAAGGCGCTGGGAAGCCCGCCTGCACCTGTGGAGTCAGGGCAACATGATCGGACACCATCAGCGTGTGAAAGCCGTACTGCTCCGCTCGCAGCGCCCAGGAAAGTAGGGACTGTGGATCGGCGTCCGCTCCGAAGTTCGGCAGGTTCAGACCGAACTTCATCGCGTCACCTCCAGCAACGCGGGCGCCGGCTCGCACAGCCGATCCTGGCACAGCACTCGCCCATCCCTGATCGGTCGGCCGACGCCAGCATCGAGATGTTCGGCAACGCGGGAGCCGATCGCCTCGGCATCACCCCAGGCGACGAGCCGGTCCACCAGTTGAACGCCACCTCCGGACGCGATTTCCGTAGCGGCTCGCCGGGCATCGGCGGCCGGCACCCAATCGAGCGCGCCAAGCCAGACACCGACCCGGCCGATCAGTTGCGCGGTGGCACGACCTGTCATCGCAGTTCCCTTCCCTATCACTTCACCAGGCCCCGCTCCCGAAGCTCGGCAATCGTCCCCGGATCAAGCCCCAGTTCGGCCAGGACCGCATCGGTATCACGACCGAGCGGCCGACCGGTGCCGCGGACACCACCCGGAGTCCGGCTCATCCGCCACATCACGTTCTGCATACGCATCGGGCCGAGATCCTCGTCCTCGACCGTGGTGACCAGTTCGAGCATCAAGCAGATCAGCGTGCTCGGCCCGCTCCCTGCCGGTGGCGAACCACTGCTCATCGACCACCTCGGGACACGACATCGATGGGGCGGTGTCGTCAAGTGATTCGGAGTGTCGCGGTCAGGTCGTGGAGGGAGTCTGACGAGGGCAGTTCCTGTATCGCAGCGATGATCTCCTTGGTGCGTGCCTCCCCGTACGGGCGGGCGAGCAGCGTGCGGGCCTTTTCGGAGCGCTCCGAGCGCGTCGCGGGAACCTGTGGTGTCCCACGCGGGTGAATGACGGTCCGTGAGACGGTTCTGCCGTCCTTCAACGTCACGGTGACTCGTCCGGGGCGCCCGGCAGGCTTGTGGCGATCGAGCGACGGATCATGACGTACCTCGATGCGCCGCATCAATGACGCCAGCGCGTCACTGTCCAGGAGACCGGCGTCGTCGAGGTGGCCGTAGCGCAGAGCCGAGGCGACTGTGGCGCGGGCACTGAAGCGCGCGGCGAGCTCATTGTGCGGATCCGACGACTCGATCCGCATCGCATCGTCGAACACCGCGACGTCAACGTGCTCCACGTCCTTTTCACGCACCCGCTCCTCGGCGATCAGCATGGCGACTGCGTCGTTCACGCCATGCAGGTGGGCGCAGCTCGGATGCAGCTTGATGTACCCCTCACCGATCATGTAACGACTCCACCCCATGGTGTCCACCCCATCGACGAGCGCAGTCGGGTCGAAGCGCCGCCCAAAATGGCGTCCGTAGTAGCGCTCAAGGGAGCCAGGTAGCGAGGACAGCCCGGCCGCAGCCGCCTCTCCGATGGTCAGCGCTTCGATGGCCGCCATCGCGGGGTACAGGTGGTGCATCGTCGCTCCCGCGGCCGTCGTGTAGCGATCGAACGCGAGCGCCAGGGAGGCGGCTCCCTCGATCGCCGCGGTGATGCACGTGACATCGCGACCGGAGAGGAGGGAGGCGGCGGCGGCACTCACGCCGATCGTCACCCAGTTGCCTATGTCGTGGAGGTGGGGTGGCACCCCACCCAAGGAGACTCCGACCCGCGCGGCGACCTCGTAGCCCCCGACGAAGGCTTCGAGGAAGTCACGGGAGCCGATGGCACGCTGCTCGGCAATGGCGAAGAGGGCCGCGAAAAGCTGACTCGCGGGGTGCCCGATGGCCGCGGAGTAGCCGTCCTGTCGTTGCAGGACAGTGATCGTGGCCGCGTTCAGAAGCACGGCGTCGCGTGTCGCGGCGGCATACCCGGGACCGATCACGGTGCTGGGACCGTCCGACGAGGTGATCGCGCCACGTAGTGACACCATGGCTGGATTGACCGCACCTCCGCCGATCACGGCGACGGAGTCGGTGATCAGGTCGAGTGCGTGCGTCCGGAGTGAAGGGGGCATGAGGTCCCACGACGTTGACGTGAGGGCCCGGGCCAGCGCCGCCGTCGCCGGCGCTGGTGTGGACCGTGCCGAAGCGGCCGCCCCGTGCACCGGGCGGTGAGGCTCAGGGCTCAGGTCATCGAACGTCATCGCGTCACCTCCAGCAACGCGGGCGCCAGTTCGCGAAGCTGGTCCTGGCACAGCACTCGTCCCTCCCCGAGCGGGTGGATCGCGACATGGTCGGCGCCGGCTGCGAGATGTTCGGCGACGCGGGAGCGAATCGCCTCGGCGCCACCCCAGGCGACGAGCCGGTCGACCAGCCGATCGCTCCCCCCGGACGCCACATCCTCATCGGTGAATCCGCACGCCAGCAGGTTGTTCACGTAGTTCGGCAATCCCAGGTAGAAGCGCAGGTGCGCCCGGGCGATCCGGCGCGCCACCACGGGGTCCTCCTCAAGGACCACTGCCTGCTCGGGAGCCAGCAGCGGCTCCTCGCCCAAGATCTCGCGCGCCCTCGCAGTGTGCTCGACCGGCACGAGGTAGGGATGCGCGCCCGCGGCCCGGTCCCTGGCGAGTTCGAGCATGCGCGGGCGCAGCGCGGCCAGCACTCGCGGTACGGGTATGGCGGGCGCCGGAGCCCCGTACTCGGCGGCATCCAGATCATCGAGGTACTTGCCCATCGCGGCGAGCGGTTTACGGTACTCATGCCCGCGATGATCGACCTGCCGGGCGTGGCTGGCACCGAGGCCAAGCACGAAACGACCCGGGTAGGCCTCCGCCAGCGTGTTGGCGGCCGCGTTCATCGCGGTGGCATCCCGCACCCAGATATTGGCGATGGCTGTCACCACCGGCAATCGTTCGGCCGCCGCGAGCAAGAGGCCCACATTGGTGAAAACCTCCTTGGTCAGGTGTCCTTCCCCGACCCACAACGCTCCGTAGCCGAGGTTTTCGATTTCCGTAGCGGCTCGCCGGGCATCGGCGGCCGGCACCCAACCGAGCGCGCCGAGCCAGACACCGACCCGGCCGATCAGTTGCGCGGTGGCACGACCTGTCATCGCAGTTCCCTTCCCTATCACTTCACCAGGCCCCGCTCCCGAAGCTCGGCAATCGTCCCCGGATCAAGCCCCAGTTCGGCCAGGACCGCATCGGTATCACGACCGAGCGGCCGACCGGTGCCGCGGACACCACCCGGAGTCCGGCTCATCCGCCACATCACGTTCTGCATACGCATCGGGCCGAGATCCTCGTCCTCGACCGTGGTGACCAGTTCGAGCGCTTTGACCTGCGGGTCCTCCAGCAACTCGCTCGGCCTATAGACCGGCGCCACCGCGGCACCGGCCGACTCGAACGCCGACATCACCTCCTCACGGGTCCGCACCCCGATCCAGTCCCCCACGCAGGCATCAAGCAGATCAGCGTGCTCGGCCCGCTCCCTGCCGGTGGCGAACCACGGCTCATCGACCACATCGGGACGGCCGACGAGCTTCAGGACGCGCTCGGCGACCTGGTTCGCACTCGTCGAGATCGCCAGCCAGTGGCCATCGGCGGTGCGGTAGGTGTTACGTGGGGCGTTGTTCTGCGACCTGTTGCCGGTGCGCTCCTGGTCGATGCCGAGCTGATCGGCATAGACCACGCCCGGGCCGACCGCGGTCATGATCGGGCTGAGCAGGTCGAGGTCGATGACCTGCCCCTGGCCCCCTGCCGTGCCGCGGTGGTACAGCGCCATCGACACCGCCGCTGCGCCCGCCACGCCGGCGATCGAGTCGGCCAGGCCGAAGGCTGGAAGGGTCGGCGGGCCGTCGGGTGAACCGGTCAGATGGGCGAACCCGCTCATCGCCTCGACCAGGGTGCCGAATGCCGGCCGGCGCGCGTAGGGTCCGGTCTGGCCGAAACCGGTGACCCGCAAGAGGATCAGGCCGGGGTTTTCCGCGGACAACGCGTTGTACCCGAGGCCCCAGCGTTCCAGGGTGCCCGGCCGGAAGTTCTCGATCATCACATCCGCCGTGCCAGCGAGCTTGCGGAAGATCCGCGCACCGTCCGGGTCGCCGAGATGCAGGCCGATCGTCCGCTTGTTGCGGCTGATCATCTTCCACCACAGCGACTGACCGTCCTTTTCCAGCCCGTGGCCACGCATTCCGTCCCCCTTGGTGGGATGCTCGACTTTGATCACCTCGGCGCCGTAGTCACCCAGGATCTGCGCCGCAAGGGGCCCTGCGAGGATCGTGGAGGCGTCTAGGACGCGCAGCCCCGCAAGCGGTCCGTCCGGTCTTCCTGCCATCATTGCCCCCGTTCGACGGTGATCCCGAGCTGGCGCGGATCGTTCGGATGATCGGCGAGGGCATGGACCTGGACAGTCATCCAGGGCCACAGCGGGAGTGAGGTGAGTGCGTTGTGCAACTCGGTCGCGTCGGCTACCTCGTAGAGGCTCCAGTTCGCCCACCGACCTGGGATCCGCCAGAGCCTGCGCAGTTGGCCGGCACGGGCCAGTTCCTGGCCCCGGGCGAGCTCGGCCGCGAACATCTCCTCCTTGACCGCGAGATCCGTCTCCGGCGGCCAATCGATCTCGATGTTGACCAAGAATTCCACGGTGTCCTCGCCCCTGCCTTCAGATGGTCCGGTCACTCGGCCGGTGCACGTAGCGACCGGCCGGTGTGCCCGTGATGTTGCCGCAGGTAAGAACCTGTTGACCACGGACCCAGGTGTCGGTCACCCGGGCTCCGATCTCGAAGCCTTCGAAGGGCGTGTACTCCTGGGCGGACTCGGAGTCGGCAGCACGCACGGTCCAGGACTGGGCCGGGTCGACCAGGCAGAAGTCCGCGTCGTAGCCGACAGCGATCGTTCCCTTGGACAGCAGTCCGTAGCGTTGCGCGGGGTTCCACGAGGTCAGCTGTGCGATCCGCTGGTACGACAGGCCACGTCGGCGCCCCTCGCCGACCAGGCCGGGCAGCAAGTACTCCGCGCCGCCGAAGCCGGACTTGGCCGCGAAGACGTCGTCGCGTGGCTCCCCGAACTTTGACTCATCCTTGCAGCACGCGTGGTCGCTGACGACCCAGTCCACGCTGCCGTCGAGGACGTATTCCCACAGAGCCTCGACATCCTCCCGCGGTCGCAGCGGCGGGTTGACCTTGCCACCGAGGCCGTGCGCTGAGTCAACATCGGCAAGAAGGTGGCCGATGGTGACCTCGCGCCGGAAGTCCACGTGCTCGAAGGTCTTCGCCATGCGCATCGCCGCCCGCAGCGCTTTGCGCGACGAGAGGTGCAGCAGGTTGATGTTCGGCAGCCCGGTCTCGTCGGCGAGGAACGACGCGATGGTGACGGCCAATCCCTCCGAGTGTGGCGGCCGGGACGCGCTGTACGCCGCCAGCCCGCTCAGAGAACCCTGCTGCTCCACCAGCGTGGTGTACGCGGTCATGATCTCGGCGATCTCGCAGTGCAGCGACAGCGAGATGTGGGGCGCCTTCTCGGTGAGCTTCTCGCGCGCGGCCTGCACGCCGCGCATGACGAACTCGAAGTGCGCGAGGTCGTATCGCTCGTCCTCGGGGATCATCAGGAACGATCTCTGGTCAGACGACCGCCCGTGCAGCCCGTGGCCACCGTAGAACATGAAGATCTTGAACGACGTGACGCCGAAGTCCTCGATGAGCGAGGGGATCTCGTCGATGTGCCGGCGCGTCATCGGGGCCAGGTGGAATCCGTAGTCGATGTACGACCGGTCTTTCGCCTGCTCGAGCACGAGCGGGAAGAACTCGGCGTACGGCCCTCCCCGGTTCAGGTAGTACTGCCCGGTGCGGATGTAGGTCAGCCCGGTGGTGACACCGCCTTGGGCGCTCGCCCTGCTCTCGGTCGTGGCGTCCTCGGCGAGCGGGTTGTAGAGGCCCCAGTGCTGGTGTGCGTCGACCACGCCCGGGAACGCCAACAGGCCGCGGCCGTCGACGACCTGCTCGGCCTCGGTTGGGTCGATCCGCGGCTCGATCCGGGTGAACCTGCCGTCCACGATCCCGAGGTCGAGTCGCTCGCCGTCCGGGGCGCCGTCGACATCCGGGCGCACCACGGTGACGTTCGTGACCAGTGTGTGTAGCTTGCTCATCGGGATCCTTCCTTAGCTGTGCTTCGGCTGACATGGTCGGCGGCGAGGAACGCCAGCCCGAGCGCCGGCAGCAGGCCGTTTCCGGCGAGGTATCCCGCGGCGCCATGGCCCGAGATCCCAGCCGCGGCCCCGCCTGAGGCGTAGAGCCCGTCGACGGGGGTGCCGTCCCCGCGCAGCACCCGCGCGTGACCGTCGACCACCAGCCCGCCCTGGGTGTGGAAGAGCGCGGGCACCACCTTCACCGCCGCGTACGGCGGCTGCAGCGGCGCCTCGAAGAACGTGCGTCCGAAACGGTCTTGTGTGGCGCCGGCGGCGGCTCGTGCCGCCTCGGCCAGTTCCGCCGCGACGGCGTCGGCCGGCAGCCCTGTCACGCGGGCCAGCGCGTCGGCGTCGTCCGCCCAGATCAGCGCGCCCGCCTCAACGGTTTGCCGGAAGTCGGTGAACGAGTCGCAGGCCTCGGCGACCCGCCGGTCCAGCACCAGCCATCCGGTCGCGCCAGGCCGGGCCGCGAGTGCCGCGGCGTACTCGGAGTAACCGGTCGTCTCGTCACCGAACCGGCGGCCGCCGAGGTCGAGCAGGAACCCGCCGTGCATGACAGTGGCCCAGCCGACCAGCGTCGCCGAACGCTGCGCGAGCGCCGCGTGGCCCTGGTAGGCGTCGAGGGCGGCGGTTGCGGCACCCAGCCGGCTCCCGATCCGCAGCGCGTCACCTCGGGATGCCTCGCCGCCGTGGTAGACCGCCTTCGCGATCTCTGGCAGATGCCGCTCGACCAGCGTCCGGTCGGCTCCGTAACCGTTGGTGGCCAGCAGAACCGCGGGCGTCAGTACCTCCTCACGCGAGCCGTCAGGCCGTTCGATCACCGCCGCCCGCACAGCGCCGTTGTCGTCAGGAAGCACGTCGACCAGGCGTGCCGGCACCAGCAGGTCGATGTGGGGCGAGGCCGTCACCGCGCCGACCAGGTGGTCCAGCAGCACCGAACCGTGCCGCCCTTCGAGAGTGTGGCAGCGGTCCACCGAGTGACCCGGATAGCGGAAGTCCGTTACCAGCGTCAGAGGCAGACCGATATCGTCGGCCAGCCACTCGAGCATCGGTGCGCTCGCGCCGGCGAGCGCCTCGGCCAACCGGGCGTCGCCGGTCCCCTTGGTCTTCGTCAGCACGTCGCCGACGAACCGCTCCGGGGAGTCGTCGACGCCCGCGTCGCGCTGCCAGCGGGTCCCGACTCCCGGGATCATCGCGGTGGACATCGAGGTGTTGTTGCCGCGCCGATAGTGCTCACTGACCTCGACCACGAGCACGTCCAGCCCCGCTTGCGCGGCGCGCAGCGCGGCCACGAGCCCGCCGCCCGCGCCCGCGACGACCATGTCCGGCCAGTCGCCGCTCATGCCGCCTCGCTCGTCGCGAGCAGCCGCAGGGCCAGCGCGGTCGGGTCGACCAGCCGGCTGCCGCCGGGCAGGGCGCCCGGCGGCAGCTCGACCGCCGAACAGCCGTTGATCACCGTGTCGGCGCCCGCCCGGCCGAGCCGGTCCACGGCCGCCCCGACGGAGGCGCCCCACTGGTCGCCGTCAGCGATCGTTTCCACGCCGAGGCCGAGCACCTCCACACCGGTAAAGGAGCCGGCCCAGCCGTAGGACTCGACCCGCGCGGCCAGCTCCTCCGCGATCGCCCGGTTCCGTGTCACGGCTCCCGCCTGTCGTCCTGTGCAAACGCTCCAGCCAAGGCTCATCCGCAGCAGCCCGAGTACCGGGAGCCGGGAACAGGTGGCCAGCTCGACACCACCAGGGTCGAGCACGCAATCCGCCATCACGGCGTCGTACCCATCCGGCGCCTCCTGAAGAACGTCGACGACCCGCACCTCGGACTCGTGGATGTCGGCGGCGGTCTCCAACGAGGCCGGCGCCTGCTCGCCGAGGTCATGCAGCACGACCCTCAGCCATTCCGGGCACAAGGCGTCGTACCGCGCCTGGCGGCGGGCGAGCTCGGCGCCGCCGACGTGGATCGGCGTGACGGCGAAGATCCGCATGTCCTTCCTCCGGACGCCCATCAGACGCCAGCCAGTCGTTGCAGGGTGGAGGTGACGTCTTCGCAGGCAGGAAGCTCCCGGGCGACCTCGTGGACAGTCCGGACGGCGATCCGGTCCCCCAGCAGCTCCGCCAGCAGCGCCAGCACATCCTGTTCGGACAGCGGCCGATACGCCGCGTCGCCCACGGGGTTCGGCACCTCGGCCTGGTGCGTGCGGCCGCCGGCGGTCAGGCGCACACGTGCCGCACGTTCCCCGGGCAGCCGCGCATCCAGGTCGTCGGCGCGACGGACCGTGACCTTCCCAGCGAGCTCGCGCACCCGCGGGTCGTGGAGGTGCTCAGGTGCCGACACCGACGGATCGACCCGGCCGTGGACGAGAGCCGCTGCGACCACGAACGGGATAGAGAACAGTGCACCGAGCCGTTCGTTCCAATACGTCCGGTCGAGACCGGAAGCCAGGAAGTGGGTCTCCACCATGACCTCGTCAACGTCGGTGGGGTCGGCCAGACCGGCCCGGAGCTCGAGCGCGGCATCGGCGACCGGATGCGTGAAGGAGCAGGACGCGTGCCGTTTGAAGTAGCCCAGCTCGATGTCCCACCGTTCGCCGAGCGCGTCGTCGAGTGCCAGCGGGTCGAACGAGCCGACCAGCTCGCCCAGGCTTGACGCCGCCGTTCCCGTGCAGCGCGCCACACCCGCGGCCGCCATCCGGGCCGCGGCCAGACCAGACAGGTTCGACGCCGCCATCCAGGCGTCCCGGACCGGGTTGCCATCGAGGGCGGAGCTGAAATGCCCGGCGATCGGCAGTCCGGCGCCGGTGTCGATCGCGGCGGCGACGGCTGCGGCGTCGAGGCCCAGCAGCCGAGCACAGCCGGCCGCCGCCCCCGCGACGCCCCAGCTCCCATGCGGATGGAAGCCCGACCGGAGTCGGGTCGCGCGACCGAACCTCGCGGCCACCTCGTACGTCGCCACCAGCGCCGCCACGGTGTCCTCGCCGGACGAGCCAAGGTCAGCCGCCAGAGCGAGCACCGCGGGCAGGCCATGCGCCAACGGGTGCCCGGCGGCGAACTTGTGGCCCTCGTCCATCTCGAGCCGTACCAGCGCCATCGCGTTCAGCCAGGCCGCGGCCTCGACGCTCGTCGTCCGCCCGCCGCCGACCACAGGCGCGGGCCCTTCTGGCGGCCGCCACGCGCGGACCAGCTCGTGCTGCTCCGGCTGCCGGGCGCCGACCATGGTCACGCCGAGGGAGTCGAGCAGTACCAAGCCCAGCCGGGCGCGCGCACTGGGGGGAACGTCATTCCACCGCAGTGTGGCGACCCACTCGCCCAGCCTGCCGGTGGCGGCCTTGGCCTCCCGCTGAGCAGATCCAGCGAGCATGCGATGCCTCACAATCCCAGGTACGCCGCGCGCACCCGGTTGTCGCGAGCCAGCTCGGGCCCCTGTCCGGACAGCACGGCGGTCCCGCACTCCAGCACGTACGCGCGGTCGGCGATCGCGAGCGCCTGGGCGGCGTTCTGCTCGACGAGCAGCACCGCCACGCCCCGGTCCCGGATGGTCTTGACCGCGCCGAGGACGGCCCAGGTGAGTTTGGGTGACAGGCCCGTCGACGGTTCGTCGAGCATCAGCAGCCGAGGCCTGGCCATCAGCGCTCGTCCGATCGCGAGCATCTGCTGCTGTCCGCCGCTCAGCGTCTCCGCCGCCTGTCGGGCGCGTTCGGCGAGGATCGGGAAGAGCTCGTAGACTTCCGCGAGCGCGCCGTCGAGGCGTTGCCTGCCGTGGATCCATCCGCCCATCCGCAGGTTCTCCTCGACCGTCAGCGGCCCGAAGAGCGCCCGGTCCTCCGGGACCTGCACCAATCCGCGGCTCACCAGCTCGCTGGGGCGCACACCGTCGGCCCGCTCGCCGTCGAAGGTGATCGAGCCCCCAGTTGGGCGGACTACGCCCGAGATGGTCCGCAGCGTGGTCGTCTTGCCCGCGCCGTTGGCGCCGACGAGCGCTACGATCTCACCTGCCTCTACCGTCAGGTCGAGCTCGTGCAGGATCGCCAGCCTGTGATATCCGGCGCACACCGCCTCAAGCCTCAGCATCGACGGGCTCCTCTCCCAAATACGCCTCGATGACGCGCGGATCCCGGACGACGTCGGCCGGCCGGCCCGTGGTGAGCACGCGCCCGAGGTCGAGCACCAGCACCGAGTCCGACAGCCGCATCACCGCGGCCATGATGTGCTCGACGAACACCAGCGTGGTGCCCTCATTCGCGCGCAGGTCCTCCAGCAGGTCCATCGCAGGCGCCCGTTCGGCTGGGACCAGCCCGGCCAGCACCTCGTCCAGCAGCAGCACCCGGGGTCGGCCGGCCAGTGCCCGGGCGAGCTCCAACCGCTTGAGCGCCGCGGTCGGCAGTCCGTCGGTGCGACTGTCCCGCCACCGCCCAAGGGCCACACGCTCGATGACCTCCGCCGCGGCGGTCCGCGCCGTACGACGTGAACCGCCGCCGGCCATCACCGCCACGGAGACGTTCTCCAGCACCGACATCGAGGCGAACGGCTTCATCAGCTGGAAGGTGCGCGACATCCCGGCCGCGGCCACCCGGTGTGGTGGCAGGCCGGTGATGTCCCGGCCGCCCAAGTGGACGGTTCCGCTGTCCGGGGTGAGCGCCCCTGCGACCAGGTTGAACAGGGTCGTCTTGCCGGCGCCGTTCGGCCCGATGATGCCGAGCACACTGCCTTCGGCCACCTCGAAGCTGACGTCGTCGACCGCGCGGAGCCCGCGAAACGACTTACTTACCCCGTGCACGGTGAGCAGTGTCATCGGCGCAGCCACCTCTCGCGCAGCGCGCCGTACACGCCTTGCGGCAGCGCGAGGACGATCACGATCAACAGCACGGCGTAGACCATCACGTCGAGGCCTCCGCGGCCCTGCAGGAACTCCAGCCCGGCCGGGGGGTTGCGCAGCATGGTCGCGGTGACGTCGCTCAGCGGTCCAAGGATGGCCGCTCCGATCACCGGCCCCCAGATGGTGGCCACGCCACCGATGGCCGCGGGCAGGATCGCCTGCATCGACATGCCCGACCCGAACGCGAGGTCAGGGTCGATGAACATGTAGTACTGCACGTAGAATGCACCGGCGACCGAGGTGATCGCGCCGGACAGCGCCATCGCGAGCAGCTTGTAGCGCACCACCGGGATGCCGAGGGCGGCCGCAGCGTCCTCGTCGTCCCGCGCCGCCTGCGCGAACTGGCCGGCCCGGGACTTGACGAACAGGATGCTCGCGGCGACCGCCAGGACGGTCAGGGCGAGCGCGATCCAGAAGTAGTTCGGCGACCCGGGCTCGAACTGCATCATCCACCACGACGGCTCGGGGATCAGCGGAACGTTGTAGCCGACCGCTCGGTTCACGAAGTCGCTGTTCGTCGCCACCAGCCGCAGCATCTCGGCGAAGGAGAAGGTCGCCAGCGCGAAGTAGGCGTGCTTCAGCCGGTACCGCAGAGCGAGGAAGCCGATCACGACGGCGAACAGCGCGGCCACCGCGGTACCAAGGGCCATCCCGATCCATGGGGAGACCCCTTTCTCCACGAGCAGCCAGGCCGTGACATAGGCACCGAGGCCGAAGTAGGCCGCGTGCCCGAAGCTGAACATCCCGCCGAAGCCGCTCATCACGTTCCAGCCGACGGCCAGCAGCGCGAAGATCAGCACCCGGACGGCGACGGCCTCCTGCGCCGGCGGCAGGAGCAAGGGCAACGGCGCCAGGACGGCGGCCAGCAAGACAAGCACAGCGAAATGGCGGTTCCACGGCAACGTCGGGAGCGCGGTGGCGACTCTGGACTCGGTCATGGTCATGGGCTGCTCCCGAACAGACCTTGCGGGCGGAGGAAGAGGACGAGCACGAACACGATGAAGACCGACAGCAGTGGGCTCTGGCCCGGGAGGCAGAGCGAGCCGAGCTGCTCGACCAGGCCGACAAGCAGGCCGCCGACGAGCGCGCCCACCACGTTGCCCATGCCGCCCAGAACCACGACCACGAAGGCGATGATGTTGAACAGCGAGCCGGTGTGCGGCTCGATCGTCACCAGCGGAGCCAGCAACGTCCCGGCGGCACCGGCGCAGGCCGTGCCGATCGCGAAGGTGATCACGTAGATCCTGCGGGTGTCGATCCCGACCAGCTGGGCTCCGGTGTCGTTGGCGGCCACCGCCCGGATCGCCGTTCCGAGCCGGGTCCGCCGCAGCAGCAGGAAGAGCAGCCCCGCGAGCACCAGCGCGCCCGCGAAGGCCAGCACCCGGGAGAGGTCCGCGACCGCGCCGAAGATGCCGACGCCCCGCTCTCCAGGCAGCTCGATCGACCGGGGGTCGGCACCGAAGAACAGCAGCAGTGAGTTCTCGATCAGCAACGAGATTCCGAGGGTGATGAGCAACTGGTTCTGCAGCGGCTTGCCCATCGCACCGGAAAGCACGCCACGCTGGATCACGGCACCGAGCCCGAACATCACCGGGACACAGACGAGCAGCCCCAGGTACGGATGCAGCCCGGCCGAGGAGACCAGCCAGTACGACACGAACAGCGCGAGGGCGAGGAACGCACCATGGGCGAAGTTGACGATGTCGAGCACGCCGAAGATCAGCGTGAGGCCCATCGCCGTCAGGCCGTACACACCGCCGACCAGGATGCCGGTGACGACCGCCTGGATGACGATGACGCCGCTGCCGGCTTGCGCGTACGCGAGGGCCACGGCTGCGACCACTGGCACGAGGACCACGACCAGCCGGATGAGAGGAGGCTTCCGTCGAGGGGACCGGTCGCGGTGCTCGTCCTCGACGCCACGTGCGAGATCGGTCGTCATCGTCCGGGCTCCGCCGGGTAGACAGGCTTCGCCTCCGCCTTGTCCACGGGATGGACCTGGACCACCTTCTGTCCCTGGACCTGCATGAGGATCGGGATCGCGTTCCCGTTCTGCCCGGTCTGGTCGAATGAGATCGGACCGTTGGTCGCCATCAGGGAGTCGAGCCTGGTCTTCGCGATCGCGTCGCGAAGTGCCGCGGGTTCGGCCTTGCCGGCCCGTTCGAGACCGTCGGCGATCACCCGGATCGCTTCGTACGAGAGCACCGCCACGGTCCGGATCTCGGCGCCGTACGCCGCCTTGTACTTGGCGGCGAGCGCCTTCGTCTGAGGGCTCTTGGCGTCGGCGTGGTAGTTCGCGTCGAAGAACCCATCGCCCGCGCCAGCCGCCTCTGCCGGGAACTGCGGTATGTCGAACGCGCCGTTGGCCACGCCGTACACCGCGGCGAGGCCTGGCTTGACGGTCTTGACAGCCTGTGCGATGAGCACGCCGTCGCGGTAATAGCCGGTAACCACCAGGACATCAGCGCCGGACGCCTTGACCGCCGTCACCTGGGTGGTGAAGTCGGAAACGCTCGCGGCGTCATAGCTGGCCGAGGAGACGATCTGCATGCCGAGCCGCTTCGCCTCCGTCGTGAAGGCGTCCTTGACCGTGGTGCCGAACGGGCCCTGCTCGTGCAGAATCGCCACCTTGGCCGCTGGCTTGCCGGCCGCCTTCGACACCTCGCTGAGGTACTTCGCACCGTCGATCCCCATCATCTTGGAGCCGGGCGGGATGCGGAACGTGTTCCGGTAGCCCTGCGACAGCAGCGTGTCGGCGGCGGAGGCGTCGATCACGAACGGCACCTTGTTGCGCTCGGCAACGGAGGAGACGGTCGCGCTGACGGCGCTCTGGTAGGTCCCGATGAGCGCGACGGCACCTTCGGAGACGACGCGCTGCGCCTCGCTCTGGCCGACCTCGGGCTTGCCCTGGGTGTCGGCGCTCAGCAGTTCGAGCTTGGCGCCGCCGAGCGACTTGATGCCGCCGGCGCTGTTGACGGCCTCGACGGCGAGCTTGGCACCGTTCTCCATCTGCTGGCCATCCGCGGCGGCGGCTCCACTCAGGGGATGGAGCGAACCGATCTTGATAGAGCCGCCCTCCGCGTGGCCGCCCGAGGCGCTCACGGCACCCGACGGCGCGGAGCCGCCGCAGCCAGCGGCCAGCGGCACCACGCAGACAAACGCGGCGATCCAGGTCATCTTCATGTCTGCTCCTGGCATCCATCGTGTTCCGGTAACCGGAACAGCGTGATGCACAATGTTTCTATCGTTACGCATCCAGGTCAATAGCTTGTTCAGGTACTTCTGTTACGCAGGCCGGATCGTTGACGAAGCCGCACCCTCCGTGGTGAAATGATGTTCCGCTCACAGAAACACATTGGCACTCGGCTGCGGTCGACTGAAGGGAGTGCGGTGGCAGAGAGCCCGGGCACGGAGGCCGCCGCCCGCGTGGCGGATGTACTCCTCCTCTTTACTGACGGACCCGACTCCCTCGGCGTGTCGGCGATAGCGCGCCAGCTCGACCTTTCCAAGGCGGTCGTGTACCGCATCTTGCAGACACTGCTGGACCGCGGGCTGGTCGTGAGCGACGCCGGGACACGGAGATACAGCCTCGGCCCCTCGGCCGCAGCGCTCGGCGCCCGGGCACTGCGTGAATCTCAGCTCCGGGACGTCGCGATGCCCGTGCTTCGCCGGCTACGGGCGGAGAGCGGCGAAACCACGACGGTGTCCGCGATCGTTCCCGGTGGAAGGGTCTATCTCGACCAGGTCGAGAGCGCGCTCGAAATCAAGATGACCGTCGAGGTCGGCCGCCGGTTCCCGCTGCACGCCGGCAGCTCCAGCACCTGCATCCTGGCCTTCCTGCCCACCACTGAGCGCGAGGCCATCCTGGCTGGCGACCTGGCCTCCCTGACGAGCCAGACGACGGTCGACCCCGACACCCTGCGGAAGCGGCTGGACGAGATCCGCCGCAACGGGTTCGCCCGCTCCGACGGCGAGAGGCAAGAGGGCGCGGCCTCACTGGCCGCACCCGTGTTCGGCCTCGACGGCGCGGTGCTGGGCGCCATCTCGGTCTGCGGGCCCGCCGCCAGGATCGACGAGGCGGCCCGCGAACGGATCATCGAGCCCCTACGCAAGGCCGCCGACGCCATCTCCCGTGGCCTCGGATGGCGCGGCGGACTGCCCACTGACAGCGCCAGGCTCAACGGGTGAGGGCACCCTTGTCGGCCAGCGTACTGAGATCATGGCTGTACGTCCCGGGCCACCGGAGGGACCTGGTGGCGAAGGCTCTCGCCGCCGGCGCCGACGCGGTGGTCATCGACCTGGAGGACGCCGTACCGCCTGAGCAGAAGGGGCTCGCCCGGGACACCGTGAGCAAGATGGCCGGCGAGCCGCGGCCCGAGGGCTCCGCCCAGCTGTGGGTACGAGTCAACCCGCCCGGCAGCGCGTGGGCGGAGGCCGACCTCCGCTCTGCCTCCGGCTGGGCGGTCGACGGGCTGCGACTGCCCCACGCGGAGGATCCCGAGGTGGTGCGCCAGTTCGCCGACCGAGTCCGGCTGCCCGTCCAGCTGCTCCTGGAGACCGCGGCCGGGCTCGCCCGCGCCCTCGACCTGGCCCAGGCGCATGCCGGTGTGGCCGGTATCGGGCTCGGTGAAGCCGACCTCTCGGCGGACCTGCGCGTGCTCACCAGCGCCGGCCTCGACTGGGCCCGCGGCTGGGTGGTCGTTGCGGCCCGCGCTGCCGGCCTGCCCTCCCCCATCCAGAGTGTCTGGACCGACGTGGCCGACATCGACGGCCTACGCCGGACCACCGAAATCGGACGGGACACCGGGTTCGTAGGCCGGTCGGTCGTGCACCCTCGGCAGGTGCCCGTCGTGCACAAGGTCTTTCAGCCGCCCGAGGACCAGCTGCGCGCGGCACAGGCCGTCCTGCAGGCTGCCGACGAGGCACGCGCCCGTGGCGAGGTCGCCCTTCTCGATCCGGACGGCCGGTTCGTCGACCCCGCCGTGGTGGAACGCGCCCGCGTCGTGCTCGCCCTCGCCGCTCGATCCACCCCCCGCCCCGCCACTGACCCAGGAGCGACAGCATGACCACCCGCCCGCAGCAAACCGCCAGATCCACGGACGACGCCCTGCTCGCCGCGGTCACCGACGGCGTCCGCGTGGTCGAGCTCGGCCAGCCGTTCTTCACCGGGATGCCGTGCTCGCCGAACCACCCGGGGTTCCGGATGAGCTTGCAGCGCCGCCACGGCGACATGGTCAGGCCCGATGGCGGGTCGGCCGCGAACGAGCTGATCGTCACCGGCGGGCATGTCGGCACCCACGTCGACGCCTTGTCACACGTCAGCCACAACGGCCTCCTGCACGGCGGGATCGACGCCGCGGAAGCTCAGACCGGCGGGCGGTTCTCCAAGCTCGGCGCCGAGCACACACCCGCCCTGCTGACCCGCGGCGTCCTGCTCGACGTGGCCGCGGTGCACGGCGTCGACATGCTCCCGGCCGGGTACGGCATCTCCGCCGCCGACCTGCAGGCCGCACAGGACCGGGCCGGCGTACGGGTGGGCCCTGGCGACGTCGCGCTGGTACGAACAGGCTGGGCCCGCAACTTCGACGACCCACCGACCTATCTGGGCCAGCACTCCGGCGTGCCCGGCGTGGCCGCCGACGCCGCGCGCTGGCTGCTGGAGGTAGGAGTTCGCGCCACCGGCTCCGACACCACGGCGTACGAGCAGACTGCACCCGGCGCGGGTCACAGCGTCCTTCCGGTGCACCGCATTCTGCTCGTCGAGGGCGGGATCAACATCATCGAACACCTGGCACTCGAGGACGCCGCAGCCGAGGGACTGACCGAGTTCGCCTTCGTCATGGCACCGCTGCGCATCGTCGGTGGCACCGGCTCGCCGATCCGTCCCTTCGCGGCGGTGGCAGCATGACCGAGACGGGCGGCACCGTCGTCCAGCGGCTCGGCGGGCTGGCACGTCATGTCCAGAAGAACGGGCTGCCGCCGGAGCTCCGCGCAGATATGGCCCGGCGCGTACTCGATGTTCTCGGCAACAGTCTGGCTGCGACCGGACAGCCTGCGGCGAAAGCCGTCACCGCGGTCGTCCGCGGCTGGGGCAGTGGGGAGGCCACCGCGATCGGCACCCGCCTGCGAACCCCAGCCGCCGCGGCGGCACTGGTCAACGGCACACTCGCACACAGTCTGGACTTCGACGACACCCATCTGCCGTCGGTGCTGCACCCATCCTCTCCGGTGGTGCCGGCCGCGCTGGCGGTGGCGGAGGCCCGGGGTGCGAGCGGTCCGGCGCTGCTCGACGCGGCAGGCATCGGCATCGAGGTCGCGGTACGGCTCGGGCTGGGCGGCTACAACCGTGAGTTCGGCAACTCGGAGTTCTTCGAGCGAGGCCAGCATGCGACGTCGATCTGTGGCGCAGTCGGCGCCGCGGTGGCGGCGGCAACCGTCGCCGGGCTCGACGAGGAGTGCATCGCACATGCCGCTGGCATCGCCGCCAGCATGGGCTCGGGCCTACTGGAGGCGAACCGGACGGGTGGCACGGTCAAGCGCGTGCACTGCGGGTGGGCCGCCCACGCCGGCGTCGTCGCGGCCGAGCTCGCCGAGCACGGACTGACCGGGCCACCCACCGTGGTGGAGGGCCGTTTCGGCTTCCTGCACGCGTTCTGCGGCCAGCGCGCCGACGTCGACGCGGTCGTCGACCGGCTCGGTACGCACTGGGAACTGCCGGGGATCTTCTTCAAGCCCTATCCCTGCAACCACTTCACCCACGCCGGTATCGATGCCGCCCTCCAGCTGCGCGCACGTGGCGTTCGTCCCGACGACATCCGGGAGATCGAACTCGGCGTGCCGTCACCGGTGCTGCGCACCATCGCCGAGCCGGTCGCTGACAAGGCCCGGCCCGAGTCCGGCTACCACGCCGCCTTCAGCGGGCCCTACACCGTGGCGGCGGCGCTGGTCGGCGGCAGCGGGCTCGGGCTCGGGCACGACGACTTCACCGACGCGGCAGCCGCGGACGAGACCCGCCTCGCCCTGGCGGCCCGGGTACGGTGTGTCGCCGACGCCCGCTGCGACGACATCTTCCCGCACCAGTTTCCGGCAGTGCTCCGTGTACTCCTGCGGGACGGGACCCGGCAGGAGGTTCGGGTGGACGCCAACCGCGGTGGACCGCAGAACCCCTTGTCGAGCGAGGAGCTCACGCGGAAGTTCCGGCTCAATGCGGCACCGGTGCTCAGCGACGAGTCTGCGGTACGGCTGGCGGAGTTGGCCCTTCGGCTGCCAGCGGGCGCCCGGATCGCGGACATGATGGCACTGGTGGCTGACTGCACCCGAGAGGGTCTCTGACACGGGTCGGCCCCCACTCGGGTCGGCGCCACCAGGGGCAAGGTAACTCTGTGCGACTGTCATGACGCTGCGTGATGGCCGAGCTCGCTGATCCCGCTGCCGCTGTCGAACGGTTCGACTGTCCCACGGGTGAGGCGCCAGCGGGGAGCACCTGCCGGACACTGGGCGGCAAGGTCGCTCCGAAGTACCACACGCCACGCTTCATGCTGGCGCCCCACCTCCGGGTCGAGTTGGAGGTGCGCACGCCGGCAGCACCGCTCAGCAGGAACTGCAGAGCCAGCTAGACGCTCTGCAGGAGGCAGGCTGTGAGCCGATCTTCTCCGAGAAGATCAGCACGCGCGTCAAGTGCGGCCGGAGTTCTTCAAGGCGATGGAATACGCGCGCACCATCAAACAGACTGTCCCGCATTAGCGGGTGATCTTCACCGGGCACGAGATGAAACGCTTGGGCCGAGGCGCCGCCGAGTTGCTGACCATCGCCGAAGAACTGCGTCATCACGACATCGAACTGGAGCTGCTGACCCGCCCGCTGCAGGGCATCTACCACCCGTCCGGGCATGGGGCGGCGTTGTGCGCGTTCTTCGCCGGGATGGCCGAGTCCGAGCGCGAGTACATCCGTGAAAGTCACCGGAAGGCCAGGCTTCGGCTCGCGAGCGCGGCCGCCACGGCGGGCGGCCGCCGCCCGGGACGAGGGCAAGCCCGACCGGCATGGCGTCTGGCACGTGCGCGAAGACGAGGACGACGTCATGACGCTGGCCGGACCGCGGAGGAAGGACCTGGCCCTGACCCTGCGCAGGGTCTTCGTGCACTCCTCGGCCCGCGCCTAGGCCGCCGCCACCATCTGGGCCAAGAAACTGGATCGGGCCCGCGATGATCTGGCCTGGCTGGAACGGGGCCTGGGCAGCCGCCACTACCCCACCCAGCAGGCCGGCACTGGCCCCGGCACCGGCAAACCCACCCTGGCCTGGCACTTCGACCAGCAGGCGCTGGACGCCGAAGCCGCCACCGACGGCTGGTACGCCCTGCTGACCAACCTGCCGGCCGAGGCCGCCGATGCCGAACAGGTGCTGCGCCACTACAAAGGCCAGGAAGCCGTCGAGCGCCTCACCAGGCTTTCAAGGGCCCGCTGGCCGTCACCACCCTGTGTCTGAAGAACAATCGCCGCATCGCCGCTGGGACGATATGGCCGGGTGGCCGGGTCCCTGTCCACGAACCAGTTCCGCGCCTACGACCTGATCAAGATGATGACCGCCGACGGCCGCCTGACCGGGCTGGGCAACGCCTTCGTTCATGACGCCCGCATTTTAGGACGCTCCACCTGCTGCAGGTGCTGCACGTGGAGGACTATCGCAGGATGATCGGGACGCAGTTGAACGTCGGCGAGTCCCGGCACACGCTGCCCGCCTGCCGGCTCACCGCACTCCGAGCCGACCGCACATACCCACTCCCGGAATCACCTGGTGGTCAACAAATGTGCCATCGACGCGAGATGAATCGCGCCGACGAGCACCGACCCCGCCACCTGCCCAGGGATCCGCCGCCACAGACCTATCACTGCATCCCCGATCTGACACGCTCCCGCGACGGCGAGCAGCGCGATCCAGGTGCCGTTGGGAATCGACAGAAACGCCGCTACCACGACCGCAACCCCGACTGGCACGGCCCGCGTCGCATACATGGCGGCGTAGTACCGCGTCGAGGTCACCACATCTGATCGCGCCAATGCCGTGGGCGCGACCACGCCCGTAACCGCGAACGCCACAGTGACCACCGCGACAACCGCGTTCAGCGCGGCGAGCCAGGACGACATCACTCACCTACCATTCACTTGAGAATCGTTCTGCTCTGAATGATTTAGCGATGATAGTATCTTAGCCGTGACTCATGTCAACGGTGAAGATCTGCTCGGCTCGCTGAGCTTTCGGCTCGGAGTGGTCGGCATGCGGATAACCCAGATGTTCGGCACTCGGATCGAAGCGCTCGGGTTAACGCACAAGCAGGTCGGCGTGCTGGCCGTTGTCGACACCGGGCAGGCACGATCGCAACGCGAGGTCGCGGACGCGCTCGGGGTGGCGCCGAGCCTCGTCGTCACCCTCGTGGATCGCCTGGTCGCGATGAATGCGCTCGTCCGCGTCCAAGACACCGCCGACCGTCGCGTGCACACACTGGAACTGACCGACCAGGGACACCAGCTACTCCGCCGCAGCGTCGCGATCGTCAACGAACTCGACCGTGACCTCCGGAATTCACTCAGCCGGCAGGACGCAGCGGCGGTGCATACCGCGCTGACGCATTTCATGACCAAGATCCAGCACTAGCCTGACGTAACCGCTGGATCAGCCACGCCCGCGCGGGCACCTGCTCGGTGAACTTCTTGCGCGGGCACACCACCGTCGAACAGATCCAGCGCCCCTTACGCCACAGCCGCTCACAGCGACGCCCGGCAACCGGCAGATCCCTCGGCCGAGTGATCACCCACTCCTTCATGCGGGTGGACATCACCCCGCAACTGGGGGCACACCCTCGCCTGCTCGTCCGTCGTCGCCAACCAGACGATCGGCCCTTCACCAGCGTGTTCATCTCTTGCGATGACCTCGACGACGGCAGGCCATCCAGGCCCAGCAACCGCGTCGTATCGTTGAGCATGCTCGCGGCTCTTTATGTTGTGAATCTTGCTTCGACAACAGGAATGATCAACGAGAGCCGCAAGCTCTCAAGAGACGACCAGGTCCCTCGCCAAACGCCTCGCTTCAGGTCCCAGCCACGATCACGTCGAAGAACCCGGAATAGCCGTCTGGCAGCGCCAGATGACATTGATCATGAGCACTCCGACTGCAGCGAGCGAGCAATGATCGAAATCTGTGGATCTGCCGGGAAGGGGTGTACCTTCCCGGATCATCCGATGATGGTTTCGAGATAAGGCCGACGTTGCAGCGTCGGTCGGGAAGGCACACCCGTGCCGCTCACCGTAGTGCCCGAGCCGCCCGCTGACGACTGCCCGATGCCCGCATCGGCTTCGCTGATCGATCAGATCGTCCGCGAGGGAGCCCGCAAGATGCTCGCCGTCGCGTTGCAAGCCGAGGTGGACGCCTACATCGCCGCTTTCGCCGACGAGCGTGACGAGGCCGGTCGTCGCCTGGTCGTGCACAACGGCTACCACCAGCCCCGCGAACTGCTGACCGCGGCCGGCGCGATCGAGGTCAAGGCTCCGCGCGTCAACGACAAGCGCATCGATGCGGAAACCGGCGAGCGCAGACGGTTCTCCTCCGCGATCCTGCCCGCCTGGGCTCGCAAGACGCCGCAGATCAGCGAGGTGCTGCCGCTGCTGTATCTGCATGGGCTGTCGTCAGGAGATTTCGCCCCCGCGTTGGGGCAGTTCCTCGGCTCGGCCAGCGGCCTGTCCGCCTCGGCCATCACCAGGCTCACCGAACAGTGGAAGGCCGAGCAGCGTGTCTTCGCTGATCGTGACCTGTCTGGCGTCGACTACGTCTATCTGTGGGTGGACGGCATCCACGTCAACATCCGGCTGGAGGAGCACAAGCTGTGCCTGCTGGTGATGATCGGCGTGCGCGCGGACGGTCGCAAAGAGCTCGTCGCCTTGACCGATGGCTATCGTGAGTCCACCGAGTCATGGGCCGACCTGCTCCGCGACTGTAAGCGGCGCGGGATGCGCGCCCCCGTGCTGGCGATCGGTGATGGAGCGCTTGGCTTCTGGTCGGCGCTGCGGGAGGTATTTCCGCAGGCCAGGGAGCAAAGGTGCTGGGTTCACAAAATCGCCAACGTGCTGGGGGCGTTGCCGAAGTCGGCTCACCCGGCCGCCAAGAAGCACCTGGCGCAGATCTGGAACGCCGAGGACAAAGAGCACGCCCAAGCAGCGGTGGCCGATTTTCAGGCCGCCTACGGCGCCAAGTATCCCAAGGCCGTCGCCAAGGTGGCCGACGACCTGGATGAGCTGCTCGCCTTCTACGACTATCCCGCCGAGCATTGGGTGCATCTGCGCACCACCAACCCGATCGAGTCGACCTTCGCCACGGTCCGGCACCGCACCAAGGTCACCAAAGGTCCGGGCTCACGCGCGGCCGGCCTGGCGATGGCCTTCAAGCTCATCGAATCGGCCCAGGCTCGCTGGCGGGCGGTCAATGCCCCACACCTGGTCGCCCTCGTCCGTGCGGGCGCCCGCTTCGAACGCGGCGTCCTGCTGGAACGTCACGAGAGCAAAGACGCCGCATGATCACTCCCGGCCGCTACGACTACTGCGGGCTCTACCTACGCGGCGCCGGCCAAGAGGCCGCGATCGAGCTGACCGCCCATGCCACCGGCGCGACACGTAATGGCTGCCTGCTGCGCATCGACACCATCGAGATCGAGATCCGGCGCAACGACACCTTCACTCACGATGGGACCGACTTCCCCACCTGGCCGATCAAGATGGAGATCGAAAGAGGGAACGCCCCCAGCCACCAGGTCATCGAGACGGTGTCCAAGATCCTCACCTGCGCCTGGCAGGCAGGCCATGACGCAGTCGCTGCCTGCGACTACGAAGACGAACTTCCCGACCACGGCGGATACCCCCGCTACCGAGACTGACCACCCACCCGATCCACAGAAATTGACAATTGCTCCGCGAGCTGGCCGAGCAGCTCTTTCAACGCCTCGCCGCCGACGACCTACAGACGGCGGCCGCCCTGTTCGCCCCCTCAGTAGATTTTTCCATTCCCGGCGCACCAGGCATCCCGTGGATTCCTCAAGCGGACTCCCCGGCTGGCATGCTCGAGTTCTTCAGCCGGCTGCCGACCCACCTGGACCGCAAGAAGTTCGAGATCAGCAAGGTGCGGGCGGACACTGAGGATGTCGTGGTACTCGGCCATCTGATCTCGCAAGGTCCGCACCACAGGGCGGGACATCGACAGTCGTTTCGTGCTCCACCTCAGTGTGCGGGACGGACAGATCTCTCGCTACCACCTGTATGAAGACAGCTGGGCAGTAGCGCAAGCGCTGGCGGTTTAGCTCTCCAACGGCAGAAGATCGACGAGTACCACAACCGGCTCCTGGCCGTTGCGGGCCCACGGTCGATCCGCCTCATGATGACCTTGAGGGGCCAAGCTGAAATCTGACTCATCCTCGGGTGGCCGTTCCTTCGGCCTCGGCTCCACACCCCAAGGCCTCAGCAGGCAGCGAACCCCAGGCTGTGATAAGCGTGAGTGACTTGCGGTGGTCGGGTCGGTTCGGGTTCGACGAGGACGGCCTTGCCGTTGCGGATGACGATCTTCTGGCCGGTCAGGGCCTGGAGCTGGCCGGCCAGGCTGCGGGCGCGGCGATCTTTGTTCGGGTCCTCGTAGCAATCGCGGACAATCCAACGAACCCATCTCTGACCTGCGCTGATGGCACAAGAGGGTGCGATGGCCCTGAGCGGTTTGTCGTCAGTGGATCGCTTGGTCGCGGCGTCGGCGGGCGGCGCGGATCTCGACGTCTGTGACCTTGTCGTCCAGCAGCGCGTACAGTTGGGTGGTCTCGGTGGAGGCGTGACCGAGGCGGCGGCGAACGGCCTCGATGGACACCCCGGCGTTGATGAGCTCGGTGGCGTGGGCCTGACGCAGCTGGTGGATGTCGATCTCCACACCGGCGGCGGCACAATAGCCCTGCCAGCGGTGGTGGGCTGCGTCGTACGACAGCGACCCGCCCCGACCGTTGATGCTGGCCCGGAACAACGGGCCCGCGGTGTAGCCGGCGCGGGCCAGATAGAGCTTGAGCAGCGCGACGTAGCCGCGGTCGTCCAGCAGCACGGTGCGCACGCTGCCGCCCTTGCCGCAGATGCGCACGTGCTCGTCGTCTAGCCGCAAGTCCAGGTCTTCGACATACAGACCGCACACATAAGCGTCTCGAACCGCACGCGATCCCGCAGCCGGTTCAGCGGCAGATCCTTACGCGGACGCCGCGAGCAAATCACCGCCAGCACCTTGGCAACGTCGGCTGCTGCGGCGGGGCGCGGCAGGCTCTTGGGCACCTTGAGCGTGTCGATGCGGTCCATCGGGTGGGCGTCCAGCAGGTCGTGGCGAACCGCCCACTTGGTGAAGGAGGCGACGGCGGCGCGCTTGCGCCTACGGCTGGCCGGCGACAGCTCGGCGAGCTCGGCCAGGAACGCGCGAACCGGCGCGGCGGACAGCTCGCCGATTTCTTCGCAGTGGTGGGCGGCGAAGGCGATCAGGTCGCTGCGGTAGGCACGCCGGGTGTGCGCGGAGCGGCCGGCGTTGGCCAGGTCTGTGAGGAAGTCGTCCAGGTGCGCCGCGAGCGGGTGGGTGCGACCGAGCTGCTCAGCGATGATCGGATCCACCGTGCTGACCTCCACCATCCGCCTAGTTGCCAGATGACCGGGAACCGAAGCCTCCGCGCCGGCTGACGGCGGCCCAGCTCGCGCTGCCCTAGCGATCGCTATCTTGCCAGATAACGCCGATTATCTAAGAGGGCGTTTGATTTGTAGGTGTTCGTCCTAGTACGTCCCTCGCCAGGTTGAGGTGGATTCGTCGGTGATGCGCTTGCTGGCGTTGTCGATCATCGCGATGTGGATCATGGCCTCCGAGCTGGCGGGCAGGGTCTCGTAGTCGCGGGCAAGGCGGCGGTGGAGCATGAGCCAGCCGAAGGTGCGCTCGATCACCCAGCGTCGCTTGAGGACGTGGAAGCCACGGGTTTCGGGGTCGCGATGGACGACCTCGGCGTTGACTCCGAGGGTGGCGGCGTGTTCGGCGAACTGGTTCTTGAAACCGGTGTCTACCCAGGTCACAGCCAGAGCGGGGTGGGCGGCCTTGGCCTGGTCGAGGACCTGGATGCCGGCCTGGTTCTCCGAGACGGAGGCGGCGCAGACGACCACAGCGAGGAGCAGGCCGAGGGCATCGGTGGCTACGCTCCGCTTGCGTCCGACGATCTTCTTCGCGGCGTCCGTGCCCTGTGTCGCGGTCGGCGGGTTGGTGGAGGTCTTGATCGTCTGGGTGTCGATGACTGCCGCGGTGGGTTCGGCCTCGCGTCCTTCCTTGGCGCGGGCCAGGCCGGTGAGGTCGTAGTTGAGCTGGGCGAAGATGCCCTCATCGCGCCAGGCGGCGTAGTAGGAGTAGACGGTGCCGTGGGGTGGGAAGTCGTGCGGGAGGTAGGTCCAGGCGATGCCGGTCCGGTTCAGATACAAGATCGCGTTGAAGATTTCTCGCAGGTCAGTGGGCGCGGGTGCGCCGGTGGGACGGCGGTCGAGCCGGGCCTGCCGCCAGGCGGTCAGGGTCGGTTCGATTAAGGCCCAGCGGGCGTCGGAGATGTCGGAACGGTACGGGCGCCGGAGGTTCATACCCGACCCCTACGTCCAGCCCCACGTCATGCCTGGCATCTGCCGGAACATGGCGTGTCCAGGACATCTCTACACCAGACGGAATCGGGAGCGGCTCGTCTCACGAAACAGACATCGAGGAGAGCCCACCCGGACTCGCATATGCATAGATAGCTCGCAAAGTACGCGAATCGCTCGACGGCCATAACAGGGCAGGCTGGCGCAGAACATGCCTAAACGCCCTCTAAGAACCGGTCGAGCCCGGCCCCGATCACAACCCTGAGGGCGTTCCCGTCTCGGTCACCTGCGTCGGCCGCGTCGGTGTCCGGTCGATGCGCACCCAGGTACACCGGTCCCGGCGACGGTATGGCGTCTGGACTACAGGGTGAGTAGCGCAAACTGCTCAGAGCTAGCTGCCACATTCCGTGAGGTGCCGGACATTTACCAGGTGTCCGGCACCTTTCGGCAAGGAGACTCTGTGACACACCGAGATCGCTTCGAAGCGGTCTATGACGCGTACTACCCGGCGATACACCAGTATGCCGCACGCCGTACCGGTTCCCCCGACGACACCGCCGACGTCATCTCCGAGACGTTCCTCACTGCCTGGCGGCGCATCGGCGACGTGCCTGATGGCGAGGAGGCGCTGCTGTGGCTGTACGGGGTGGCCCGCCGCGTGCTGGCCAACCAGCAGCGCGGCGAATCCCGCAGGGCCGTGCTCACCGAACGGCTGCGTGCGGAGTTGGCCGCCGAACGGCCGGTCAGACCGGTCGATCTGGAGCATGTTCGCGCCGCCTTCGACGAGTTGCCCGAACGTGACCGCGAGGTGTTGGCGCTGGCCTGCTGGGAGGGCTTGACCAGCCAGCGGATCGCCAAAGTTTTGGGCTGTACGGCCATTGCCGCCCGGACCCGGCTGCATCGGGCGCGCAAACGGATGGCAGCGGTGCTGGAGCAGCAAGCGTCCTTGACAATCGCGATGGGGGAAGCATGAGCGACATCGACAACCTGCTAAGGGCCATCGACCCGGCACCACACGCGCCGGATCAGGGGCCCGGCGCGCGCGAACTGCGCGCGGCGATCACGGCGACCCAGGCACGCCCGCACCGGACGGTCCGGCCTCTGCCGTGGCGGGCCGGTGCCATCGGGCTCGCCGCGGCAGTGGCTGCGACGGCGGTCTTCCTTGGCCAGGTCGCCCCCACCGCAGCGCCCTCTACCGCGGCCACACCCGGCGCCACCTCCCTGTCAGGCACGTCGATCCTGCTGGCCGCCGCCGCCAAGGCCGAAGCCGCCCCCGAAGGGGCCTACTGGCATCTCAAGGAGTTGGACGTGGGCTCGGCGGGGCCGTACGGCCAGAACGGCAACACCTACCATCTGGAAACCTCATACCTCTCGGAGACGTGGGTGGCCAAGGACAGCCGAGGCTGGATCGGCCGCAGGCAGCTGGCCGCACGCCCTCTTGATGTGGAGGCATGGCGCCGGGACGGCTCGCCGACCGAATGGGAGATGGGGAAGGACGGCGGCGTCTACTCCACCTCGCCCGGCGAGGGCACGCTGACTCGGCTCAAGGGGGAACAGAGACTCTACTGGAGTGCCATGCCCATGACCCTGAAGGAGATCGAGGCGCTGCCCGCCGACCCCGAAGCGCTCAAGAAGCAGGCCGCAGAGGCGATCCGTAGCGACCGGGACTTCGCCGGTTCGGTGGAAGACGGCCTGCCGCGCACCCTGGCATCGCTCCTGTACGAGCTACCTGCCTCCCCACAGGTGCGCAGCGCCGCTTACCAGGCGCTGGCGACACTACCCGCCGTGCGGGTCGAAGGCCGGACCACCGATCGCCAGGGGCGGCCGGGCGTCTCCGTGACCTTCCCGATCCAGGAGGGCCAACCCACCCAGGGCAGACTGATCATCGACCTCGACACCTCCAAGGTGCTGACCTTCGAAGTCACCGGCGGTATGCCGCAGGTGAAAGATTGGGTCAACATGGTGCTGGAGTCCGGCTGGACCGACACCCGGCCATCCCCGCCCTCCGCCGAGTGAAGGCCGCCGCGCTGGCCGGCCGCGGCGCGACCGGCCGTAGAGCTTGACGTAGGGCCAGAACAGAGACTGAACCTGCGGCGATCTTCGGGGTGAGCCGCTCATACGGCCCCGCACGCCGAGAGGCGGCCTCGATCATGGTTCTTCCAGGGTTCGGGGCATCAGGGGTTGATCAGGAAGGTGGTCCCTGACTCGTTCACCAGGGTTGGCCGCAGCGGTCGCCAGCCGTCGTCCAGTTTGGCGAGTTCGGCTTCGATGTCGACCTCGATGAAGCCGAAGAAGTTGATGTTCTCGCGGTGGCCGGGGGCGATGAACGACAGCAACTCGTCGGGAACCTCACGGCCCTGGCCGCGCAGCTCCTTGATCGCCATGCCGTAGTACTCGGTCGTCCAGGTGATCACCGCGTTCGTCAGGATCGTGAGGCACCAGGCCTGCTCGGTCTGGTCCTGCAAGTGGGGCCGGACGATGGTGCCCTGCTGGGCGTAGTGCAAGTCCCGGCGCAGGGTGTGCAGCGATTCGCCCTTGTTGAGCTGCCGGGAGATCTTGCGTCGATAGACCGGATCCGAAAGGTAGCGGGCGGTTACGTGGATGGTGCGGCGCATCCGCCCCCACTCCTTCAACGCCGCGGCCAGGGTGTTCTGCCGAGAGGCGGCTGACCACTTCCCGACGATGAGCGAGGCGGTGGCGTCCCCGAACTTCAGCGATCCGCCCATCCGCAGCAGGTCGGGGTAGCACTCGCAGATCAGGTCCTCGTTCCACCGGTCGGCCAGCAGCGGCCCGGCGTGCGGGTAGAGCGCGTTGGTCGCCGCCGGGGTGTCCAGCCGCAGCATGGTGATCCTGCCCAGATCGCGCATCCTGGGGGTGAGGACCTTCCCGACCAGGTCGAACAACCCGAAGTTGACCAGCGTGGCGCCGTGGGTGTCGGTCGCGTGCTCGTGGATCGGCAGATCGGTGGCGTTGCCGAGCAGCTCGTCCAACGTGTAATGGCCCTCGCGGGTGGTCGGCACGATCTGCTTCGTGCCGTACGTCGACCACTGGTCGGACACATGGGTGTAGGTCGGCAGGACCCGGCCGCCGTGGATGTTCATGTCCCGGGCCGTCAAGCTCTTGCCGCGGACGGGGAAGCGCTGCCCGTCCGAGGAGGACATGGTGCCGCCGCCGAACTTCTTGGCCAGCTCCAGCTTGTAGTGGTGGTTGACCAGGACCGTGTTCGCCTCGCGCAGTGTCTCCTCCCGCACATACCACTCCTGCGTCCAGGCCAGGGTGTCGTAGGACACCCCGCACGCCGCCGACATGCGGGTCAGACCCAGGTTGGTGGTCCCGGCGATCAGGACGGCCAGGATGTTGCGTTTCTGTTCCATCGACAGTTTCGACTTGCGGCCGCCGGCGTGGATGAAGCAGTCCAGGAACTTGGTGCGGGCCTCCAGCTCGATCAGCAGGGAAGCGATCGGTACGAACGGCAGCATCCCCGACAGCTCCTCCCTTAGCTCCTTGGCCACGGCCGGGATTTTCTCGGCGGACAGCGGCGGGATGACCAGCCGTCCGGCCTCGTCCAGCCGGACTGCTCCGACGTTGTTCGGGGAGGCGTTGGCGAGCGTCTCCTCCAGGTCCTCCCGAGCCTGGTGGAACTCTTCCTTGACCTGCTCGATCGATGAGGACGGCGAGTGGCGGACGGACACCTTCGCGGCGCCCGCCCCGATCACCTTTCCCGGCGAGTCCCACGCGACCGCAGTGATGAGATCCCCCTTCAGGAAGTCGTCACCGTTCCCCGTCACCTACGGATCCGAAGCGTCCAGGGCGTCGTGGAGGAGGCATTGCGCACGCTGTTCTCCACCCCGGTTACCCCGAGATCATCGACACCCTCCCCGAAGGCCCCGACGAGCAGAGCCGGAACGCCGAGAGGTGGACCATCGTCATCGACGCGATCTGCGAGGATGGACGCCAGGCCCGCGGCGTCGTGCAGGGCCCGACACATACGGGACAACAGCAGTGATCGCCGTGGAGAGCGCACGCCTGCTCAGTGCTGTTGGAGCTCCCGCCGGAGTGCGCGCACCCGCTCAGGCCTTCGACCCGTCAGCTGGAACATCGAGGTCTCCGAACAGCCCGCATGACACTCCATGCATTCGAGAGGCTCGCGCCTCATAGTCACCACAGAGCGAAGCCTTTTCATCCCCTGGCGGCGGGCTGCTGGTCACAGCACGATCGCGAGCCTGGCGTTTGTCTTGACGACGTAAGAAACCCCTGGTAAACGGATTGATCCCACAGTGAAAGGCCTGCCGGTAACGAAATAGGCCCGTTGCGGTCGGCAGCGGCGGTTGGCGGCTCGTCTTCGCGAGTGATGCGTTCGGCTGTGTCTGCGCCGAGGCGTAGTGGCCGAGGGTGGCGAGGTAGGCGTGCCCGGGATTTCGCCTGATGCCCGGACGCGGAGTGGCGTCCGAGCCTCGGGAAGGGGAGCCCTCCCGCTCCTTGTCAGTCAGCTCCTCCCAGGTCGGGGCGAGCGCCCGTCGTGGGGCGAGCTGCTGGTGAGTGTTGCCGCTCCCGTGGCCGGCCGGATCGTGCTTGCCATGGCCCAGATGCGCCGACAGCTCGGCTGTCAATCCCCTGAAACCGTGGAGACGGTTCTATGCCACAGCGGTCCTCAGCAGGGCCGATGAGGCTTGTCTCTTCTCGATCATGTGACGTTCGAATGTGATGGGCGGCAGGCCGTCGTTGGCGCTGTGCCGCCGGGTGGTGTTATAGAAGTCGGCGATCCAGGTGGCGATCTTCAGGCGGGCCTCGGCCCGAGTGCGGAACCGGTGGCGGTGCACGTACTCGACCTTGAGCGTGCTGTTGAACGCCTCGGCGGCGGCGTTGTCGAGCGCGCAGCCCACGCGGCCCATCGACTGGACCACGCCCAGGTGCCGGCACAGCTCCTGGTAGCGGGCAGCCGTGTATTCCGACCCGCGATCCGAATGAAAGATCACCCCGTTCACGTCGCCGCCGCGGGTGGCCACCGCCATCTGTAGTGAGGCGCAGGTCAGCGCGGCGTCGTGGTGCCCGGACATGGCGTAGCCGAGCAGCCGGCGGGAGAACAGGTCCTCGACCGTGGCCAGATACAGCTTGCCCTCGCCGGTGTCGATCTGCGTCACATCGCCGCACCACAGCACGTCCGCGGCGACCGCGGTGAACTTCCGCCGCACCAGATCCGGGGCGGCCGGCCGCTTGCCCTGGCGGGTCAGCGAGCGCGGCTTGCGCCGCACACGGGCGACCAGGCCGAGCTCGGCCATCCGCGCCGCGACCGTGTTCTCCGACACCCGCCAGCCCGCCTCATGCAAGTCACGGGCGATGCGCGGCGAGCCGTAGGTGCCGCCGGACGCCTCGAACGAGCGGGTGATCTCCGCATCCAGGTCGGCTCGCCGGCGCTGCCGGGCGGTCGGCGTCTCCTGGCCGATGCGGTTCTTCCACTTGTAGTACCAGGACTGCGAGACGCCCAGCGCCCGGCAGGAGACGGTGTGGTCGACGTCGTGCTCGGTCTTCTGGGAGCTGATGAAGGCCGCCACGCTTATCGGCCCATCGCCTCTTTGACCCACAAGACCACCGAACGCTTGAGCACGTCACGCTCGTCTTCCAGCTGCTCGCGTTCTTTCTCCCAGGCAGCCTTCTCCTGGGCGTGCTGCTTGACCAGCGCGGCCTTCTCCCGCCGCAGCCGGGCCAGCTCCTCCTGCTCCGACTCCTCCAGCGCCTTGCCCCCGTTGCCGTTGTACTGCTCGTCCAGCCGATCCATCTGCACCCAATTGTGCAGCGTGTACGGGCTGATCCCCAGATCCCGCGCCACCTGCGCGACGGGCTTGCCGGTCTCCTTCACGATACGCACCGCGCCCGCCCGGAACTCCGGATCAAAGCGCCGCCGCGTGACTGCTGCCACGACCAAACCTCTCCCGGTTCGGTCTCCACGCTACGAGGGGAAGGCCACGGCCTCCAGCGCGCGTTCCAGCACCGCCTTGACCAGCTCTCCGAGCATCGAGTCCTCACCCGTCAGCCGCAGCCCGCCCGCACTGTCACATGACCGCTCCAGCAGCAGATCGGAACCTGTCAATTTGATCAAGGCAGCTGAGCTGGATTAATTCTGTGTCGAGTTCTCTGTGGTGACCGCTTTGGCGGTGTTGGTGGGCTTGTTGATCCACGCCGGGCCGGGCAGGTGAGGCGGGATGGGGGTGCCGCCGCTGGCGAACCGCTCGGGGTGAGTGTTCTGAGCGGCGGTCAGGACGGCGGCTCGCTGGTCGCGGATGGCGGCGGCGCGGCCGTAGTGCACGTCCACCGGATGGTGGTAGCCGATCCCTGAGTGGTAGTGCTCATGGTTGTACCAGGCGTAAAAGCCCTGGCAGAAGACGCGGGCGTGCTCGATGGAGCCGAAGATGGCGGGGAAGGCGGGGCAGTACTTCAGCGTCTTGAAGCTCGCTTCCACGTGCGGGTTGTCGTTGCTGGTTTTCGGGCGGGAGTGGGACTTGGCCACGCCCAGGTCGATCAGCAGCTCGGCGACGGTCTTGGAGGTCATCGAAGAGCCGCGATCGGCGTGCAAGGTGAGCGTGCCGGGATCGATGCCGTGCTTGCGGGCGGTCTGGGCGATGAGCATCTTGGCCAGATCGGCGGACTCGCGGGAGGCGACCATCCAGCCGACGATGTACCGGCTGAACAGGTCGATGATCGTATAGAGCGAGTACCAGACGCCTTTGCCCGGACCGCGCAGTTTGGTGATGTCCCACGCCCAGACGCGGTTCGGGGCGTCGGCGACCAGCTCCGGCACCGTCCGGGGCGGGTGAGTGGCCTGCCGGCGCCGATCCCGGCCGACCTCGCCGTGCTCGCGCAGGATCCGGTACATCGTGGAAACCGACGCCAGATAAGTGCCCTCATCCAGCAAGGCGAAGTAGGCCGTGGCCGGGGCGGCGTCGGCGAACCGCTCATTCAGCACGGCGCGAACGCGCTCGCGTTCGGCGTGCGACAGTGCGGCCGGGTGCGGCTTACGCGCTCTGGCCGGGCGGACCGGGGCCGGGCTTTGGCGGTTGCTGCGGTACCAGGTGGCCTGCGAAACCCCGGCGGCCTGGCACGCCTTGCGCCGCCCAAGCAGCGGGGTGAGGTGCTTAATCGCCTCGTCCTGGGCAAGTTGGAGGAACTGGTTCACTGCTCGCCCTGAGGCGTCGAGGTCTCGCTGCTGGTGGCGAGCTGATCCAGCAGCGCGAAGAGCTTTCCCTGCACCTCGATCACCTGGCGGGTCTTGCCGAGCTCGGCGCGCAGCCGCTCGATCTCCGCCTGCAGACTCTCGATCTGCTTGTCCCGCGGGTCGGCCTTCGGCCGGCCGACCGGCCGGGCCAGCGCCTGCTCAGCGCCGTGGTCTCGTGCTGTGCGCCAGCTGGAGATCAGCGACGAATACAGGCCCTCCCTGCGCTGCAACGCACCCTTGCCGGCCTTGTCGAGCTGGTCGTACTCCTCCAGAATCCGGGCCTTGTAGGCGGCGGAGTAGCTACGCGGACGCCCTCGTTCGCGTACCTGAGGGTCAGGGATCTCCGGATCCGGCTTGCTTGCTCCCACGAAGGGATGTCTCCTTCCCCACCCTCAGCACAGAGTTTCATGCCTGTTTGCTACATCTGTCCATTTTGGCAGGGAGGGGATCCAGCACCTGATCGCCGAGCAGGTCCCGCAACGGTGTCTCACCGTCACGATGGGCGGGATTTCTCGCCATGAGCGGCGCCCCCAGTAGCGCCGATGCATTATCGTGCTCGCCTTGCCTCACCTCGGCCAGCGCGGTTCTTCCCCGTCTCGTGGACATGATCGTGTTCTCCCCCGAGACGGTGAATGATCGTTGCGGACTTGCGTTTGGTGATCATTTCCACACCCGGAGTGATACCCCGGTGACGAGGCGCCATCGCGTCTGTGACTCATTTGCCCGCTCCTAGGGTGAGGCCTTCGATGATGCGGCGGCTTAGCCACACGTACAGCAACAGCGTGGGCGCCACGAGGATGACCACACCCGCGAACAGGCCGCCATAGTCGGCGCCCGAATATTGCTGCTTGGCCAGGAAGCCGAGGAGCGCCAAGGGCAGGGTTTGTTTGTCGGCGCTCTGCAGGAAGATCAGCGCGAGAAAGGTCTCGTTCCAGAGCGTAATGGCGTTGAGGATGAGCGCGGTGATCAAACCCGGGCGCGCCAGCGGCAACATGATCGACCAGAAGGAGCGGGGCATGCTTGCCCCGTCGATGGCGGCGGCTTCCTCGATCTCGTCGGGCAAGGATGAGAAGAACCCCGTCAGCAGGAACACCGTGAAGGGAAGGGAGACGGCCACGTAGAGCAGGAAGAGACCGAACAGGCTGTTCACCAGAGCCAGGCTCTCCATCAGCACGAAGAGTGGGATGATGATCACCTGTGTAGGGATGCCGATGCCGAGGGCGAACAGAAGGGTCAGTGACGAGGACAGTCGTCCCCGGTTCCTGCCCAGGACGAAGGAAGCTGGCGCCGACAACAGGACGATGAAGACGCTCGCCGCCGCGACAAGGACGAACGTGTTGAGGGCTGCAGGCCCGAAATTGGCGTTCGTCCAGGCTTCGGCGAAGTTCTCCCACATCGGGGAGTACGGCAGCCCCCACGGTGAGGCGAAGATGTCCCGGTGTCCGCGCAATGACGTGCCGGCCATCCAAGCCAGCACGAACATGTTGAAGGCGACGGCAAGCCAGACAAGACCGGGGTAGAGACGCGGACCCAGGTCTCGGAGTGTCCTGTTCCTGTGAGACAGAGACATGGGTTTCCTTAGAACTGGACGCGATCGCGGCGGGTCAAGCGCCGGAGCAGGGCCACAAAGACGGCGATGAAAAGCAGTGTGACGACCGAGGAGGCCGCAGCGTAGCCGAACGCGTATTGCGGGACCCGTCCACCGAACGTCTGACCGTAGATGAACAGGGCGGAGTTCCACACCGCCGTGGGCGGCAGGTCGTTCGTGGTGCCACCGAAGGCATAGATGAATTCGAATATCTTCAGCGAGCCCACCGTCCAGATGACCGCGGATGTCGCGATGACATCCCAGGTCAGTGGGATGGTGACATGGCGGAGGCGCTCCAGGGCGGTGGCACCGTTCAGCGCACAGTCCTCGTAGAAGTATCGCGGGATGCGATCGACACCGGCCATGAGGATCGTCACGTAGAAACCGGTGTTGACCCACACCAGTCCGGCGAAGATGAGGAGGAACAGGTGATCTCCCAGCCAGTTCGGCGGGTGGTCGACACCTGCTCCCCGCAGCGCCGCATTCAGTAGCCCATCGGTCTGGAACAAGAAGCCCCACAGCACTGACAGCACCACAGGGGCGACGATGTTGGGAAAGAAGAGGACCGCACGGGCGAACCGGCGGCCCGCCATGTCGCGCAAGACCATGGTGAGGGCGAAGCTGAGCACGAAGACAAGAAGGCCGCCGCCCAGAAGCAGGATCAGTGTGTTGGCGCTGGACGTCAGGAAGACGCGGTCCTCCAAGAGGAGGAGGTAGTTGCCGAGCCCTTTGAAGGTCATCTCGCTCAGCCCGTCCCAGGCATGCAGGCTGATCCAGAGGGAAGCAATGGTGGGCACGAGCAGGAACACCGCGTACAGCAGCAGCGCCGGCGTGACGAAGAGCCAGGTGAGCCGGCGCCGCTGCAAGTCGAGCGGCCGAGTCGTACTGGAGCGGCGCACGGTCAGCGCGGCCATCAGCCCTGCTTCTTCCAATACTGGACCTGCGCGTCCTTGATCTTCTGGACGAACTCCTCGGCGCTGGCCTTGCCGCTGAGCAACTCGGTGGCCAGTGGGGTGAAGACCTCGACGGGATAGTTCGGTAGGACGTCCGCACCGTCGAAGTAGGGGACGGTGGGCGCGTCAGCCAGTGCCTCGGCCAGATCGGCGACCGGCTCCGGCGCTGGGATATCTGGCCGGGGAGTGATGTTGAGCGCAGTGGTCGCGATGCCGGACAAGACATCTTTCTTCATGAAATAGGCGATGAACTTCTCGGCAGCCTCGGCGTGGGCGGCGCGCTCGGGGATCCCGAAGCCGATGAGCGACGTCCGCACCGATCGCGTGCCGCTGATGCCGGGGAACGGGAAGGATCGGTAGACGAAGCCGGGCTTGACCGATTTCTTGGTCTCGCTGGAGACCCAGGTGCCCATCAGGAGGAAGTCGGATGCGCCGCTGGCCCACTTCTCCTGCATGGCCGGGAACTTGCTGCCGAAGGAACCGTCGAGGAAGTAGCCACCTTTGGCGAGGCTCTCCGCCTTCTTCAGCGCTGACAGCACCTTGGGGTCATGCCACGACGCACCCGTCTTGTCCTGGGCCATCCGGAGCAGTGTGCCATCGCCCATCTCGCGCGTGATCAGTTCCACCAGCCACATGGCCGTGTAGCCGCCGATGTCACCGTCCACGGCCAGGGGCTGCCGTCCAGCCGCCTTGAGCTTGTCGAGCTGGGCGACGAAGTCGTCCCAAGTGGCCGGCGGCGGCTCTGTGTGCGTGGCACCGTCGTAGAAGAGCCCGACCGCGATCACCTCATAGGGGACCATGTACGGCTTGCCGTTCTTCCCCTTCACCAGATCCTGGTATTTCCTGGCACCGACCTCGGAGACCGTCCTCCCTTCTCCGGGGACCTGGGCGGCGTAGACGGCTGAGAGGTCCCGGGCCTGACCGGCGTCGGCGAACGGCGCCCAGGACTTGTTGCCATCCTGGTCGACGAGGTCGGGAACGTCTCCCGAACGGAGGACCGGCACAAGCTTCTGCTGCACCTCGCGCCCCTGCCACTGCGCGTTCACCTTGATCCCGGTCGCTTTGGCGAATCCGGCGAAGGCGGACTTGAGCACTTGGGCCTGGGGTTCGTTCTCTTCCCACATGGACCAGTACGTCAGGCTCTCTTCGTCCTTGCCCGCGGAGTTCCCGCCACAAGCAGTCGTCGCCAGGAGAGTGGCTGCAGCGGCTGCCGCTAATTTGCGCTTCATGTACACCTCGATGTCAGAAGATGCAAGGAACTTCCGGATTTCTTGCCTTCTTGGAGCATGATTGAGCCTCGGCGGTGGCTAGGTCAAGCTCTCTTGCCCAGCATGCGCGCCCGCCTGGATGTCATTATGTGTGGATTCTTGCACGAAAGATTGACTTATATAGCATCTTCTTGCACAGTGATGCCAATCGAGCTTTACCTAGGAGTTCGGCATGTCAAACATCCCTCGCAGGCGCTTCCTCGCCATCGCCGGAGGCACGGTCGCGGGGGCTTCCGCGATCTGGCACGGCGGCACGGCCTCCGCAGCGGCCGCGGCCGGGCTGCCGGCCGTCATCCCTGCCATCCGGTCGTGGACTGCCGGATCGGGCACGTTCAGCTTCTCTGCGACGACACGCATCGTTGTGTCCTCGGACACGGTGCGCACCGCGGCGGAGGTCCTGGCGGAAGATCTCAAGCTCGTGACCGGGCAGTCGGTTCCGGTCGTCGCACAGGTACAACCGGCGGCAGGCGACATCAGTCTGAAGCCCACCGACGTGCCCAACGTCGGGAAGGAGGGCTACGAACTGAGCGTCGGCCCCTGGATCGAAGTGCGAGGCACGCCGTCCGGCGTGTTCTTCGGCACTCGCACACTCGTTCAGTGGTTACGTCAGGCCAGGAGCCTGCCCGGCGGCCTCGCACGCGACTGGCCGCGATATCCGGAGCGCGGCCTGCTGGTCGCGAACGTCCCGAAGCACTTCTCCATGACCTGGTGGCGGGGCCAAATCCAAGAGCTGTCCTACCTGAAGATGAACCTGCTGTGGATCTACGTCGGCTACGACAGCACGCCTCTGAGGGAAATGACGGACATTGCGAAGTATGCCGCACGGTACAACATCGCGGTGGTCCCTCAGCTCAACATGCCCGACCACATGGGGCGACTGCTGTACAACAGGCCTGACCTCCAGTTGCGTGCCCGGCCCCAGAGCCTGGATCTGAGCAATCCGGAGGCCTATACATTCGCCCAAGACCTGGTCAAGCCGCTCCTCAATCAGTTCGACACCCCGCACTGGCATCTCGGCTCCGATGAGTATCTCCTCGGCGCCAACTACTCCGACTATCCGCAGCTCGCCAACTACGCCAAGCAAGAGCACGGGCCGGATGCCATTCCCCAGGATGTGCATCATGGCTTCATCAACCAACTCAACGAGGTGGTCCGCGCAGGCGGAAAGACGATGCGGGTCTGGAACGACGGCATCTACCCCAATGGGGCCGTACAGATTAGCAAGAACGTCGTCATCGAACACTGGGTCCAGTGGCCCGGCCGCAAGACCCCGCAGGACTTCATCAACGAGGGCTACAGCGTCGCCAACTCCAACCAGGACTTCCTCTACTACGATCCCGGCACCAGGCACCCCGATCCGGCCAAGATCTATAACGAATTCCGCGTCGGGCTGTTCCACGGCACGCCAGTGGTGATTCCCGATGAGAACCCCCGGCTGCTGGGTGCGAAGCTGCACTTGTGGACGCTGCCGGACACCGAGACCGAGGAATTCCAGTCCGACAAGCTGATGGCGCCGCTCCGCTCGCTCGCGCAGGTCCTCTGGGGCTCTCCCAAGCCCGCCGCGGACTACACGGGCTTCTCTCCGCTGATCACCACAGTGGGGCGGCCTCCCGGCTTCCCGGTGATGCGCCACACCATATCGCCGATCGACGGCACCACCAGCCTCTGGCCCCACCGGGTCCTGGTGGTGCGCTTCTACGACTCGGTCGATCCCGGCACCATCCAGTTGACGGTCTCCAGCTCGGCGGGCGCCGTTCCCGGCAGCCTCACCTACGACGCGGCTACCAAGAGCGCGACGTTCAAGCCGAATCGGCCGTGGGATTGGGACACCCTCTACACGGCATCCCTCACAGCCCGTGACTACGCCGGCCACAGCATCTCTCCCGCACACCAGTGGTCTTTTCGCTCCGCGAAGGCGCCGACAACCGCCTACCCCCGTTCAATCTGGCCGGATCCAGAGGGGCCCGCGGTGGAGAAGGCCGTGGACGGCACGCCGCTCGAGCTGGGAGTGAAGTTCCGCACCGATGTCGCGGGCCAAGCACGCGGCGTCCGCTTCTACAAGGCCCCAGGCGACTACAGCAGCCACGTCGGCTCGGTGTGGACGGCCACGGGAACCAGACTGGCCCGGGCCACCTTCACCGAAGAGACAGCGGCCGGCTGGCAGGAGGTCCGCTTCCCCACCCCCGTACGTCTTCAGGCCAACACCACCTATGTCGTCTCCTACAGCTCGCCGGGCGGAGTCTACGGCTACAACGACGGCTTCTTCGCCTCATCGGGAGTGGACAACGGTGTCCTGCACGCCTTGAGCGGCCCGGCCGGGGGCGGCAACGGGGTCTTCGCCACCGGCGTCGGCGTCTTTCCCTCCAGCACCTTCAGGTCCATGAATTACTGGGCTGACGTACTGTTCGATCCGGACGAGTACTCGATCTGGGATCTCAAGGACGCTCCCGCCTGGGGCGCCAGGGAGACGCAGGCATTGGAGATCGGCGTCAAGTTCCAGGCGACAACGGCAGGCCGCGTGCGGGGCGTACGGTTCTGGAAGGGCACGCACAACACCGGCACTCACATCGGCTCGCTGTGGACCGGGACCGGAACGAGGCTGGCCTCGGCCACCTTCACAGGCGAGTCAGCCGGCGGATGGCAGACGGTCCGCTTCACCGACCCCGTTCAAATTCAGCCGAACACCACCTACATCGTCTCCTACAGCTCGCCGACCGGCGCGTACAGCGCCATCGACGGCGGGCTGACCAACGCCCGCGTCAACGGGGCGCTGCGTGCCCTGTCCTCGACCGAGTCCGGAGGAAACGGGGTGTTCGCGCTCGGCGCGGGCGTGTTCCCCACGCGGTCCTATCAGGCACGCAACTACTTCGTCGACGCCGTTTTCTCAGTCGCGTGACCGCGAGTGTCGCTGTCGACGTCCACACCCACCTCGGGGAGCTCCACACGCATGTACGGGCGCCCCTTGCCGAGGACGAAGTCCGCGCGTGGGGTGAGGCGCAGTGGGATGTCACGCCGGAGGACCACGCGCAGGCCTCGGGCGCGGCGAGGACCTCGATCGTGCTGGCGTTCGACGCCGAACCTGTGGGCGTGGTCGTTCCCAACGACTACGTGGCCCGCGCCGTGACCGGCAACCCCAGGCTCGTCGGCTTCGCCAGCGTGAACCCGACCCGTCCCCACGCGCCCGCACTACTGGACAGGGCCATCGAGGAGCACGGTTTACGGGGCCTGAAACTGGGTCCCACCTACCAGCATTTCCATCCGCACTCCTCGCAGTGCCTGGACCTGCTGGAGGTCGCCGACCACCACCGGATCCCCGTGATCTGGCACCAGGGCACCACCTTCACCAGGGCCGCTATGGCCGAGTACTCCCGGCCACTGCAGCTCGATCTCCCGGCACGCCGCTTTCCCTCACTGCGCATGTGGATCGCGCACTTCGGTCATCCCTGGACAACCGAGGCCGTCACCGTCGTCCGCCGGCACGAGCATTTCTATCTCGACACCTCCGCGCTGGACACACGTCCCTGGCAACTGGCGATGGCGATGGCGTCTGCGTACGAGTACCGGGTCCTCGACAGGGTGCTGTTCGGCTCGGACTACCCCTTCTCTACCGTGGAGCGCACCCTGCGAGGTCTTCAGAAGGCGTCCGCGCAGTGCCGTTCTCTCGGCATCGCACCGATCACCGATGACGACATTGACGCGATCAGCAGCCGAGATTCACTGTCCCTGCTCGGCATCCCCGGCAAAGGAGGCGCATGACCATCGCAGGTGTTCTCCCCGTCTTTCAGACCCCATTCGGACCGGACGACCAGATCGACCGGACCGCGCTGGCGAGACAGTTCGACTGGCTCTTCGCCAATGGCGCGGACGGCGTGGTCCTCGCCATGGTCAGCGAGGTGCTGAGGCTGTCCTCTGAGGAACGCGACGCGCTCGCCGGACTGACCTGCGAGCTGGCCGCCGGCCGCGGCGTATCGGTGGTCAGCGTCGGTGCGGAGTCCACTCGGGTAGCGATACGGCACGCCAGGCACGCCGAGAAGGTCGGCGCCACCGCGGTGATGGCCACGCCACCGGCCCTGCACCAAGCGGATGAAGAGCAGCTCTTCGGCTATTTCATGAGCATCGCCGACGCGGTGTCCGTTCCGCTCATCGTGCAGGATGCCAGCGGTTACGTCGGTGCGAACCTGCCGATCACACTGCAAGCACGCCTGCACGCCGAACTCGGCGATCGGGTGCTGTTCAAGCCGGAAGCCCATCCTGTAGGCCCTCGCCTGACCATGCTGCGCGAGCAGACCGGGGGACAGGCCATGATCTTCGAAGGTACAGGCGGGCTCTACCTGGTCGACAGCTTCCGGCGGGGCGCCGTCGGCACCATGCCCGCCGCTGACCTGGTCTGGGCGCTGTCCGCAATGTGGCGGGCGCTCTGTGCCGGCGACTACCCGCGCGCGTACCGGATCGCCGGTCCCCTGGCCCTCATGGTGTCGCTGCAGACCAGCCTGGACGGGTTTGTAGCCATCGAGAAGCATCTGCTGGTCAAGCAGGGTGTACTGGCATCCGCAGCCATGCGAGGGCCAGTCGGCCACTTCGTCGACGCCCAGACGGCCGCGGAGGTCGAAGTTCTCCTGGACCTCTTGCGCGCGGCGGTGGCCGATGAGTGATCGTCTCGCCGTGGTGACCGGTGCGGGAGGCAACATCGGCGCCGCTTGCGCCCGTCTCCTGAGACGCGTCGCGGATGTCGTGCTGTGCGTTGACCGTGACGAAGAGCGAGTCGCCGCCACGGTCTCCGCCCTCGGCCGGCAGGGGCGCATGCTGGTCGCCGACGCCACCGACGCTCACTTCGGGACGGCGATCGCGCGGTCCACCGCTCTGCTCGGCCGGGCTGTCGCCGTCGTACACGCGGTAGCCCACGAAGATCATCGCTCAGCCGACGAACTGGCGCTCAGCAGCCTGCGGCAAAGCCTGACCGTGGGGCCGGTGGCGGCGTTCGCGCTGTTCCAGCAGCTCAAGGTGACCGGCTGCCTGGCCAGGGGAGCGGCACTGACGGTGATCGGATCGCTCCACGCCAGGCTTCCCTTCCCTGGCGTACTCGGATACAACGCGGCCCATGCGGCGCTGGGGCAGGTGGTCAAGACCCTCGCACACGAATGGGCAGGCGACGGGGTGCGGGTCAACGCCGTAGCTCCTGGCTGGATCAGGACCGGGGGCGAGGTCGTGCTGTACGGCGAGGAGCGGCTCGATCAGGCGGCCGCCGGTCTGCCCTTCAGGCGGTTCGGCACCCCAGAGGAGGTCGCCGACGCGGTGGGATTCCTGTCGTCCGACGCTGCCGCCTACATTTCCGGCAGCACCCTTACCGTTGACGGTGCCCTGTCGGTATCGATGGCACGGCTGCCATGAACGTCGTATGCGTCTTCGCCCACCAGGACGACGAGATGCGCTGCCTGGGCACGCTCCTGCGACTCCGGGACGCCGGGTGCCGGATCGTCTTCGTGTGCATCACGCGGGGAGACAAGGGCCTGCCCTTCGATCCGCTGGCCGACGCCGTGCGGGTGCGCGAACGAGAGATGCTGGCCGTCGCCGACGCCTTCGCGGCCGAGTACGTGTGCCTGGGCCGCGAAGACGGCTTCGCCGAGGACAACGCCTCGCTGCGCCGCGATCTGATCCGCACGCTGCGCCGTATGCGCGCGGAACTGATTTTCACGCATTGGACAGCCGACTACAACGACGACCATGTCGTCACCGCGAAGGCGGTGACCGACGCGGCCCTGTTCGCCGCCATCGCGTCCGTCGAACCGCATGTTTCCCCGCTGCCGCGCGCACCGCGGATCTTTTACACCCATCCCGGAGACGGCTACGGCTTCGAGGCGACCCATTTCGTCAGGCTCTCGCCCGTCCACCACGCCACCAAGTCCGAGTTGATCAGGAGGCACCACAGTCAGATGGACGTGATGCGCAGGATGCGTGGCCACGACTACGCCGATGAGCTGGCCGCCGAGGACCGCCGCCAGGGTGCCCGCTTGATGGTCGACTATGCCGAGGCGTTCCGCGCTTGCCTGGCCGAGCGGCGCATCCCCTGGCCTTCGGACCTGCCGGGGGATCTGCATGAAGATCACTGAGGTCATCCCGTATCTACTACGCGGGGACGAGATGTACGGCTCTCACGGTGGCGCCGCCGAAGTGACCGACCAGGGTGATTGGCTGATGCTCGTCCAGGTGCGTACCGACGAAGGGCTGCAGGGGTGGGCGGACGTTGAGACGTTCGGGCCCGCCGCCGTTCGTATCCTGTCCGGGCGCGGCATGGGGGCGCTGGGCTTCCGCACGCTCGCCGAGCAGCTGATCGGCAAGGACCCTCTCGACCCGGAGTCTGTGTGGGCGGAGCTGTACGTGGCCAGTTCCTACTACGGCCGCCGCGGGGTGGCCATGCATTGCATGTCGGCCATCGACAACTGTCTGTGGTCCATCCGTGCGCAGGCTGAAGGCCGGAGCCTGGCGGAGACGCTCGGGACCCGGCGCCGCGACCGGCTGCCCGCCTACGCCTCTACGCTCTTCCGCCCGACCCCGGAAGCCAACCACGCGGCCGCGGTCCGCTATGCCGAGCGAGGCTTTCGCGGGGTGAAGTTCGGCTGGGGAAACTTCGGCCTGGATCCTGGCAGGGACAGGGAGAACCTGGCCGCCATCGCCACCGCGCTGGGCGATGATCGGGCGCTGATGATCGACCCGGGGTGGTATGTAGAGGATGCAGGCACCCCCAGAGTCCGCAGCGTGCCGGAGACCCGGGCGATGCTGCACCTGCTGACCGAGTTGGAGCTCGAATGGGTGGAGGACTTCGTCCATCCCGAGACTCCGGCAGACTACGCCGCCTTCAAGGCGGAGTTTCCCACGCTCCGCTTCGCGGCCGGCGAGCAGCACGCCACGCGCTGGGACTTCCACCGCCTCATCCATGAGGGCGGCGTCGACGTCCTCCAACCGGATCTGTCACGTTGCGGCGGCCTCACCGTCGCCCGATTTCTGGCGTCGGACGCCGAGGCGATGAGGCGTCGTGTCGTCACCCATTCGTGGTTGACCGACCTCTTGCACGCCTACAGCCTGCACTACCTGGCCACCCTCAGGCGCGCGACTTGGGTGGAGTTCAACGTCGCGCAGAGCGTCCTCAGCCAGGGTGTGACGACCCAACGGCTGGCGCTGGCCGATGACGGCACCCTTGCCGTCCCCAACGGCAGCGGGCTGGGCGTCGAGGTGGACCTGGGGTTTGTCCGCGCACGCAGAGTCGACTGCATGGGATCACTATGACCAGCACCTTGTACGTGACCGGCCTGTCGATCCCCACAGGCGAACCACCGCGGGCGAGCAGCCTACCGATCTTGTCTAGTTGCCGGCCGAACGTCCAGGTCCTCGACGCCGACCAGGAGATGAGGGCGGGTATGGAGTACGGCAGCCCGCCGACGCTGCTGCCGTACACCAGGCAGGAGGGCTACGGACGCAACCGTGCTGACCGGGACCATGTGGCGATCGTGCTGGAGAACGAGACGCTGTGCGCGACCTTCCTGCCCGAGCACGGCGGTCGGCTCTGGTCGCTGACGCACAAGCCAACAGGGCGCGATCTCCTCCATCGCAACCCCCTCTTGCAGCACGCCAATCTGGCCCTCCGAGACGCTTGGTTCGCCGGCGGCGTCGAGTGGAACCTCGGCACCACCGGCCATTGGGGGCTGACGAGCAGCCCGCTGCACGCCGCTCGCGCGGAGCGGCCGGTCGGCACGCCCGTGCTGCGTCTGTACGAGTTCGAGCGGATGCGCAGGCTGGTGGTGCAGATCGACGCCTACCTGCCGAGTGGATCGCCGGTGTTGTTCGTGCACATCAAGCTGCACAATCCGCACGGCCATGAGGTACCGGTCTACTGGTGGTCGAACCTCGCCGTGCCAGAAACTCCCGACACCCGGGTTCTCACTCCCGCCGAGCATGCCTACCAGTATGGATACGGAGCCAAACTGCGGCGGATACGCCTCTTGCCAGACGCCGGATATCCGGCACGCCAGCAAAGCGCGAGTGACCACTTCTTCGAGCTGGACGCCGGGCAGCCTCCGTGGATCGCGGCCCTGGACGGCGACGGCCGCGGCATCGCCCACGCATCCACCGCCCGCCTGCGCGGGCGCAAGCTGTTCTGCTGGGGGACGGGCCCCGGCGGCCGCCACTGGCAGGAGTGGCTCAGCGGACCCGACAACCTCTACCTGGAGATCCAAGGCGGTCTGGCTCGCACCCAACTCGAGCACTTGCCCATCTCCGCGGCCACGAACTGGTCCTGGCTGGAAGCGTTCGGCATGGCGGAGGCCGACCCTGTGGCGGTGCACGGTGCGTGGGCCGACGCCACAGCCGCCGCAGGCGACGCGGTGAAGGATCTGATCCCGCCAGGGCTTCTCGAGGATGAACTGGCGGCGGCCAGGCTGTGGCACGACTTTCCACCGATAGAACAACTGCACACCGGCTCCGGCTGGGGAGCGCTGGAGAGGGCGGCCGACGTCCTGCCGGACCTTCCCGCCGTGCCGTTTGGCCAGCCTGGGCCGGACCAGGAGCCGTGGTTGCATCTCCTCAAGAGCGGCGAGCTTCCCGCCACTGACCCGCCAGCCCTCCCGGTGATCGGACAGCCGTGGCGCCGGCTCCTCGAACAGCACGTGCCCGATTGGCATGCTCTCCTCCACCTGGGCCTACTGCGCATGGCCGATGGCGACACCGATGGCGCGCGCGAGGCCTGGACGACCTCGCTCAGCCTGCGGAGCACCCCCTGGGCCCTGCGCAACCTGGCATGGCTGGAGGAGCCGGACGAGCGAGCCAACCTCCTCCTCCAGGCACAGGCGATGCTTCCGCGGCTGCGGCAACTCACCGTGGAGACGCTGGAGGCGCTGCTGGCCGCCAACCGCCCAGCGACCGCGCTCGACGTCATCGACTCGCTGGACGGGCACGACAGCCGCGTGACGCTGCTGGAGTGCCGTGCCGCACTCGCCGCAGGCGATCTGGCCCGCGCGAAGAGGCTGCTCGATGATGAGCTTCAGGTGCCTGATTTGGGGGAAGGCGAGGACGACCTGAGCGAGCTCTGGCAGGCTGTGCATGGCCGAGACCGGCCGATTCCTCCGCGGTATGACTTCCGCATGCGCTGATCACATGCGGAAGTCGTAGAGGCAGGGCAGGGGGTTGTCACGACGAATGCTGATCCGGTCGGCGCCGGTCAACACACCCTGTCCGGCCGCGATGCGCCGTTCGTGGTACGCCCACCACAAGCTGTCGAGCGGCAGGCTTTCACCTTCCTTCAGGTCGTCCACCACGATGCCCGCGGTTAGAAGTCGCTCGGCCCGCCGCAGGTCCCCGAAAGCCAGCGCCGCCACGCACTCCAGGTATCGGACGCGGCCGTGCGCGTAGTCCGCCGCGTCCAGTCCGTTGACGACCGCGAGAGCGTCGCCCGGTCTGCCGGCCTCGACCAATACCGTCAGCGTCTCGATGGTCAGCGGTCGGAGACCAGGAGCCAGCCGGTGCGCCTGCAGCATGCCCTCGGCTGCGCGCGCCAAGTCTCCGTCGAGGGCCTCGGCCATCGCCAGATTGCGCAGCGCCCACGCATTGCGGTCGGCAGCCAGCGACCTGACCCATGCTACTTTCGCCCCCTCCCGATCTCCAGAGTGCCAGCGGGCCACCCCCAAGTGCAGCAGCGTGAACCATGAGGGGTTTGCTTGTTCGAGCAGCGTGAGCCAGCGGGGGCCAACCGCGTAGGACGACGGCGGCAGGCTGCTCGAGGGCGTGGGCATGGTGCCCGTTTCCACCAGCATCCGCCAGGAGTTCTGGTCGCGACCGATTGTGTCCTGGCCGAACGGCGTGCCAGGCAGGTCGAGGCCTTCCAGCGCGCCCCAGCCGGAGCCGCGCTGCAGCGTCTTGGCCGGGGGGGCATCGGCCCACGCGGCCGCCTTAGTGAGCTCGGCGTCCAGAACCCCTGCGGGGATGAGTTCGTCAACGGCGACAGCGGCCGCCGCGCATGCTCGTGACCACTCGGACGAGTGCACTTCGACCACCGGTAGCTCCCCGGCGCCGTACGCCTCCATCCACGACCACGAAGCCCCGCCGGGAAAGGGGACGTGCTCCAATTGGGTACGGGTCAGGCCCACCTGAATCTCCAGATAGGCTGAGCCAGGGCCGGACAGCCACTGCTGCCAGTTGCACCCTCCGACGCCATTGCCCCATCGGAACTGCTTCCGTCCTCTGACCCGCCCTTGTGTCGTGGTGTGGAGAAGGCCCGCGCCCTCGGCATCGACGGCCGCGATCCACGGCCGTACACCATCGGGGATGTCGTAGAACAAATCGGTGGCACCCTCGCACCTGCCGGGGTAGCTGCTGTCCTCCCCATCGTGCTCAGGAATCGTCACCTGACGAAGCACGCCACCGGCCATTCGATGCGCGGTGACTGCGGGGGCGATCACCCTGGTGCCAGGCGTCTCAGGCACTGCGATGTCGGTCCACCAGAACAGGGGAACCTCGTGGTCGTTGGGATTGCGTATCCGAACGTGGACGAAGAGGACGGCTGATCCCTCCGGCAGGTAGGCGTCCACCTGGAAGACGAGCCGGCGCATACGCTCCAACTCGTACAGCCGGAGAACCGGCGTCCCGTCCGGCTGCTCGACGCGAATGGCATGGAGTGGTGAACAAGTCAGCGGCGTGTGGCCGAACGTACCGATGTTCCACTCGACTCCGCCGGCGAACCAGGCGTTCCGGAGCCCCAAGTTGGCGGGCTGCATGATGGCGTTGCGGTGCAGGAGCTCGCGTCCTGTCGGCAGGTGGGTCAGAGACCACAGTCTCCCACCGTATTCCAGCAGGAATTCCGCCCGCAGGATCCCGTTGCTCAAGACCGCTGTGCGCACCGGCCGTTCGACTCTGTCCCTGCTGTAGCCGTCCTGCATGGTGTACGGGAGGAGCGAACCCCCGAACGTGTAGCCGAGCCCCGCGGCAATCTCCGCATCTTGCACGCTCGGCATGAAGTAGTGCATCTCACGCAGTGGCGGCAGCGGGTTGTCCGGCCCAAGTGGAGCAACTGAGAGGGTGCGCTGGGCCAGTTCCAGATGGGTCACAGGCCCATGATGGAAGCGGTTGCCACATACATGCAACAACGGGGCATGATAGCGACATCTTATTGCCCAGCAGGGAGTGCCAGTGAATCGCCATGATCGGTGGAACAGGCTTCTGGAGCTGCTCGCGGAGCAGGGACAGCTCAACATAGAGGACACCGCCGCGCTGCTCGGAGTGTCCGACGCCACCATGCGACGCGACTTCGACGAACTGGCCAGCCAACAACTGCTCATCAGGACCAGAGGCGGAGCCACCGCTCACAGTGTCGCCTATGAGCTACCCCTAAGGTACAAGACCGCCCGGCAAGCTCCGGAGAAGCAGCGCATCGGAGCGGCGGCCGCCGCGCTCGTCCCCGCGGGGTCCACGGTAGGCATGAACGGCGGCACAACTACGACCGAGGTGGCCCGCGCGCTGGCGACCCGCGTGGACCTCAACGAGGAACAGCCGAGCCCCGCCATCACTGTCGTCACCAATGCCCTCAACATCGCCAGCGAACTGGTGGTCAGGCCGCACATTAGCGTGGTCGTCACCGGAGGCGCAGCCCCGCCCAAGTCGTATCAACTCCTTGGCTCGGTCGCCCAGGCGATGTTGGCGTCCATCGCGCTCGATGTGGCGATCATCGGCGTCGACGCCGTCGACATTAAGCACGGCATCAGCGCCAAGAGTGACGAAGAGGCCAGCATCAGCCGACTCATCGCCGCTCACGCCGACCAGGTCATCGTCGTTGCCGATGGCTCCAAGCTAGGGCGGCGGGCTTTCTCCCGTATCTGCCTGATGCAAAAGGTGGACATCCTCGTCACCGACAACACTTCACCCACCGACGCGGTGACCATGCTGACCGACGCGGGAGTGAAGGTTCTCCAAGCCTGATCTACCTCACGCTGGCTTCGTCCCCACCTCGATATCCGCTGGAACACTGCACTGCTTTCATGGCAATAACACTCTGCGCATGTCGGATCGGAGCCACTTCGACTTACGGAGCCACCGTCATGAACATCGGTCGCTTTCGGCTTGGAGCACGCAAATCACGATATATCCCTTTGGCCAGTCAGACTTCTATCAAAGCTATCTACCGGATACAGCTTCGCTCCACCCTTATTCCTGCCAAACGTAGATGTTCGACGGCCAAGATCGTTAGGTTGGCGCCATGAGCTGACGTGAAAGTGCCGCGAGGTGAACATCATGCGACCTGCCCAGCCGAAGATCGCCGAGCCGTCCGGGAGGTCCACCGGACCATGAACAGCTCGGTCAACGCGACAAACCCGAGGAAGCCTTCAATGCTTCGCCCGATACGGCCTGGACCTCCCGTCCACGGAAATCACCAGGATGCTGCTCGACGGCGGCGTGGCCGTACGGTCCGGCAGCGAATACGGCCCGAGCGGCGAAGGCCTCATACGGCTGTCCTTCGTCGCCGATCTCGGTACGCTCGCGGCAGGTTTGGATCGGATCGAGACTATTGTGCTGCGACTACGGGAGACACGCTGACCACCATGACCAACGAGCGTGGCGGCGGCCAGAACAGACCCCGTCGCGATGCCGTACGAAACAGACAGAGGCTGCTGGAAGCGACCGGCAAGATTCTGCGGACCCGACCGGCCGAGGCCACCATGCCCGTCATCGCCGAGCAGACCGGGCTGTCGGTGGCCACCGCCTATCGCTACTTCCCCACCCTGGAGGAGTGCTGAACACCTACCTCCACCAGGTGATCAAGCTCCTGCGCGGCTACAGCCACGATAGCCCAAGACCGGGGCCGCCTTGTTCGAGGACGTGGTGGGCGAGTGGGGCAGGCTCCCGCGCTCTACGGGGACGCCATGGTCCAGTTGCACTCCCGGCGGGGCTTCCTCAGGCGGCTACGCGAAGGGGACCGGGTCATCGCAACGGTCCGCGACGCCTGGGAGCGCCCCATCCGCAGCCTCATGCATGAGCTCGGCGTCCCCGACGACCGCTTCGACGAGACCCTCTTCCTGTACAACGCGCTGTTCGACCCCCGGGAGGTCCTCGACCTCATCGACTCAGGCCTGTCCCAGGAGGAGGCGCTGCGCCACCTCACCGACGCGTTCTACGGTGCCATCCGCGCCCATGCCTGAGTGTGTCGGCCACCCCCAATGGAGCAGGTCAACGACCCGGTCACGGCGATCGTCGCCGGTCTGATACCGCGTCGGGTCGCGAGTGAAAGCCGACGACACCATGCTCTACACCCTTACGTGGACGGTTTTGCCTACCACCGTGACATCACACTCGCCGACCACCGGGACTCGGCGTAGATGGCAGGTCGCGAGGACCGCCGTAGCTGTCTGCTGCAGCTGCCAGCGGACGTGGCAAGTGGCTCTGGCACAAAGATCGTGATGTGGCCACTCTGGGTGAGCTATGCAAGCAGGATCCTCTTGCGGAGGAGATCAAGATTCGCCCGGCCGAACATTCGGCGCTTGAGGGCCTTAGAAGTTACGTGGCATCTGGCCGTAGGGGTGATCATGTCTCCTCGGTCCTGACCACGGAACTGGGAAGATGGCTTGAGCGACACGGCGGTGCTGGAGGAGAAGTGGCCGGTGCTGGGCCAGCATGCGCGGGCGGCCGAGTGGCTGCGTATCTGGGTGGATCTGGGGAGAGCGCCGCGCACGATCGATGCCTATGCGCGGGTTGGCCGAATACTTGCAGGTGTGCGAGCGCGAGGACGTCGATCCGGTGACGGCCGGCCGGCCGCATTTCGGCGTCTTCGTGCGGGACCTGACCGAGCGTCGGAGCCGTCGGGCGCCAATGTCGTCGCGCTCAATTCGGACTCTGGCTTGTCGAAGGCCACCATCCAGCAGCGGATCGTGCCGGTCAGGCCGTTCTACGACCACCTCGTGGAGGAAGGGCTGCGGGGATTCCAATCCGGTCGGCCGAGGGCGTTATACGCCAGGTCGGCGCTGGGGCGGGTCTCAGGGCGGGCATCAGCGTGGTCTGGTGCCCAGGGTGAAGAAGCTGTCGTGGATTCCGACCGAGCAGCAGTGGAGGAGCGTTCTCACGGTCGCGTCCGATGAACTGATCCGCAACCGCGTGATGCTGCCTTGGCCTACGACGCCGCGTTGCGGCGTGAAGAGCTGTGCTTGCTGCACCGACGACCCCGCCCTAGCTCGTCAGCCCAAAGGCATTGGGGAGCTCGTGCCGGACACTATTTCCGGCCTGGTCGGACGCCGCCAGGCGGAGCGACGCGGAAGTCGCCTCAGCAGGCGCAGCCGGCAGCCGTACCGACCGCTGGTCATCCCTGCCACTGACCCGCAGGTCGATCCAAGTGGCTCCGTCGTCGAAGCTGACCGCAACAGACAACTTGGCCAGCGGGGCTCCGGGGACGCCCGCCTCACGGTAGGCGGTGAGCCTCAGCGTCGAGCCGCCTCTCGCAGCCTCGTTGCGCTCGTTCAGATCGGCGGTGTATCGGATGTGCAGCAGCGGCTGGACCGCACACCCGGTACCGGCGGGGCAGGTGGAGCCGGACGCGGGCCGTTCACTCCGGAATGTCCACTCGCTGCGCATCGCCCGTCCGAACCGGAAGGACGGCGGCAAGAACGTATCCTTCCGGTCGTAGACCAGCCGCAGCGTGGCAGGCGTGGCGGGTATGGCGTAGCGGCCTAGCTGGTGCTCCGGGGCCTCCGCCGGGATCTGCCGGTCGCCCTCGAACAGCATGACGTCTCGCGCGTCGAGCCCCGTAGGAGTCGGCGACGTTCCGACCAGATGGCTGCCGGGCACCGGGTCCGTGACGAGCGCCGGATCGGACAGCGCGAGCGTGGGCCGTACCAGCAGGGTGTCGCCCTGGCGGCAGGTCGTGCATGGGCGGGAGAGCAGCGGATGGGCGGCCGCCGCGCCCGGCGCCGCCGGGGCCGCATTCGTCACCTCAGCGGGGCGAGGTCCCGCCTTAAGAATGGACAGGCGGTAGGCGAGAAGGTAACCGTCGTAGTCGGTCCAGCGAGCCCAGGTCTGATCACTGCGGACCGGACCGATCAGCTCCGTCGTCCGGGCTGGCGCGGATGACAGGACTCCGGAGGTGATGCTGCTGGACTCGCCGGTCGCGGGCCACATGCTCAAGTTGTACCGCCACAGTTCCGGCTCGGCCGAGCCGTGGGTGCGGTGCTCGACCGGAATCTGAGCCAGCTCCCCATCGCCGACCCGGTACTGCAGGGACCCGATGGCGTCCCGCTCGTAGAACTTCAAGCTGTAGAGGTACGGGCTCTGCCGCCCGCCCACCAGCTTGACCGTGACAGCCCCGTCCGCGAGCCGCTGCGCCAGCCGGTCGCCCTCCGGGGCCGGGAGCCCCGCGACAGGGATCTTCCTAGCGGTCATGGTCGTGCCCGGTACCCCGATGGCCAGGTCGGGGCTCCACACCAGCGCGCCGATCGCTCCGGCGTCGGCCAGTGCCGCCTCCTGCTCCGGGTCGAGGAAGGAGGCGTCGGTGTCGAGCAGCGGGATGCGCTTGGGCCGTGCCAGTGCGATCGCGCCGGAGAGCCCGGCGGCCTCCTCCGGCTCCAGCGTCGCCCCGACGTTCACCAGGCGGGCACGGACGCTCGCGGGGAACCTGGGCACGACGTTCGCGTAGGTGTCGTAGCGGGGGTTGAGCTTCATGGCCTCGCCGCTGACGCCCGAACTGCTGACGACGGTGCCGCTGATGGGGACGGCGCCCTGCTGCAGGTCGGCGGTGAGCAGGTACTGTCCGACGGTCGGCGGGGGCGCGGGGAGCGCCCACATCGACGAGTTGTGATAGCCGGTGATCCAGGCGTTGTAGTCGGACCATTCGCCCACCCGCCGCTGGAACTTCAGCGTGCCACCATATGCCTCGCTCTGCCGATCGGTCTGGACGCGCACCTGCCGGGCGGCGCTAAGCGACATTCTGGCGCCCTGGATGCCGAGCGGGTTCACGGAGACCTGTACTTCGGGCAGCGCGAGGACGGCGACGTGATGCTCGCGGTTGAGGGCGAAGCTGACATTGGCCGTGATGGCGTAGCGGCCGGGCCGCAGCCGGAAGGGCTCGCCGGGGGTTCCGGTGGCCGAGTGCGCGGGGTCGTCGAGGTTCATCGCCTGGACGCCGGAGCTCGCGCTGCAGTCGACGCTGCCGTAGGTCTTGCAGGGCAGGCCGTTGTGATCATTGATCCAGACGACGAGTTTCGTCGTCTCCGGCTCCCGGACGAAGCCCACAGCCGTGCGCGTGATGCGCCCGCTCGTGTCGGTGGCGGTTACAGTCCCGCTGTAGCTGCCATGGGGCAACCGTGCCGGGTCAAGGGTGACGTCCATGGAGGCCTCGCCGCCGCTGGGCACGCTCAGGGTGCCCGGCATCGTGAACGCACCGTCCGGCGCCGGTGCCCCGGTCACGGCGTTGTGGAGGGACGCCTTGACCGTCAGGGTGGCGTCCTGCGAGCCGGTGGCGGTGTAGGTGAGCGTCCGCGTCACCTTGTCCGTCGACGGCTCGTCCGACCGTCCGAGGTCGAGCGCGCCCTCGCTGACGACCGTCTGCTCGACGGCGGCGGCCACGTCGAGGCGTCCGGCGCCCACCTCGAACACCGACCTGCCGGCTTCGTGGGCGGAGGCGGTCAGGGCGTGCTTCAGTTCGGCCGCCTTCCAGCCGGGCTGGCGCTGCGCCAGCACGGCGGCCGCACCGGCGACGTGCGGAGTGGCCATCGAGGTCCCGGACGCCCTGGTGTAATGATCGTTGATCGGGGTGCCCATGGAGGTGCCCGCCGCCCGGGCGGCCGCGATCGCCACACCTGGCGCGGCGATGTCCGGCTTGAGGACGCGGGGGTAGTCGTATGGCAATGGGCCGCGAGAAGAGAAACCCGCCGTCCGGTCGGCGGAGTCGACCCCCGCCACGGTGAGAGCCGACTCGGCCACGCCGGGGGTGTCCACGGTGGAGGCCACCGGGCCCGCGTTGCCCGTGGCGATCACGAACAGGGCGCCGCTCGAGGTGGTCAGCCGGTTCACCGCCTGAGCCATCAGGTCCTCGGACTCCTGGGCCGGCGCCGGCCCGCCGAGGCTGAGGTTCACCACGGCGGCGCCTTGCGCGGCGGCCCATTCCATGCCGGCGATGATGTCGGAGGTCAGGCCGTTGCCATCGTTCCCCAGCACCTTGCCGATCACCAGCCGCGCTCCCGGCGCGACGCCCTTGTTGGCGCCGTTCGAGGCGGTGCCGGTGCCCGCGACGATAGACGCGACGTGGGTGCCGTGCCCGTGACCGTCGGCCACGGGCTCCCCGGCGACGAAGCTCTCGCTCGCGACCACCTTGCCGGCCAGGTCGGGGTGGGCCTCGTCGACGCCGGTGTCGAGCACGGCCACCTTGACGCCCGTGCCGTCGAAGCCGGCTTCCCACGCTCGGGGGGCCCGTACCTGGGGCACGCTCTTGTCGAGCAGGGCACGTACCGGGCGGTCGAGCAGCAGGCGCTCGACGCCGGAGGCGAGTACGCCGACCCCGGCGGCCGGCGTTCCGGCGGTCATCTCGCGCCAGAACGCCGCCGCCTTTTCTGCGGGAACGGTCAGCGCCGTGGCGTGCACTGTGTGGAGCGCGTGGGTCGCGGTCGAGGCGGCGAGCTCCTCACCTCGCTTCAGAAGGGACGCACGGCCGACTTTCTCGGGAAATATGGCGATAGCGGGGATGGCTCGTGTCACACCGAACCCGTTGCTCCGCAGCAACCGCACGTCGAACATCGATCTGTCCAACCGCCCCTGTTCGATCAGCGGCAGGGCGTCGTCCGGGATCACGTACAGTTCGCGTACGGCGGCGTCCTTGGCGGGCGGGCTCTGCACCGAGAAGCTGGGCGTGCGCCCGTCACGCCGGGGCGCGGAGGTCACGCTCACGGCGTTCTCTCCGAGAACTCGCACAACGTCTCCGGTGATGAGGGTGACCGCGTCTGTGGCCGCGCCGCGTTCCGGCCCTGCGGCGGTCGCCCGTTCGGCGTCGTCCGCATGCGACCACGCCGGGCCGGGCAACGCCACGAGAACCGCGAGCAGCGGCCCGGCCAGATAGCGGCGGGGTATCTTCCGCTTCATCACACCTCCGCAAGAAAAGTTCCTTACGATGGTGATCGACGGGACCTATGGAACGAAAGGTCCCGGAGTGACGACTATGATGCATTGCAACACTCGTCTCATGTAGGGAAGACCGGTGGGGGTACTGGAGCCCGTCGGGTTGACGGAGCAGGATGAGCGCCTCTACTTCGAACTGCTCCTCCGCCCCGGCAGAACCCGGGCGGAGCTCGCCTCGGCCCTGCTCGACTGGCCGCCGTCGCGGACGGCACGCACGCTGAAGACCCTCATCAACGCCGGACTGGTCACCACCCTCTCGGGTAAGCCGCCGCGCTACTCCCCGATAGCGCCGGACGTCGCGCTGGAGGGCCTGTCCCTCCGGCACATTGACCGGGTGCGTGAGGTACAGCGCAAGATCCCCGAGCTGATGGAGCGCTTCTGGAAAGCGCAGCGCGAAGGCGTGGCCGGAGACTTAGTGGAGATCCTCACGGGCGATCCTGTGGCGGTCCGCACGCGGGTGACGCAGCTCCAGAGCGCCGCCCGAATACGGGTTCGCGCGCTGGCAAGGCGTCCGTACGCGGCCAATCCCAACGTGCCCACGCACGTCGAGCTCGACGCACTGGAGCACGGAGTTCGCTACCAGGTCGTGTACGAGCAGGACGAGGTCTGCAGCGCGGAACGCTGGCCCGATCTGCTCGCCGGCATCGCGGCAGGCGAGGAGGCGCGCGTATTCGCCAGCCTGCCGGTGAAGCTGACACTCTTCGACGACTGGGCGGGCACCACACCGCTGGTGGATGAGGCAGGGCACTGGATCGGCACCATCGTCGTTCACCGGTCGCCCTTACTGGACGCGCTGTCGGCGCTGTTCGTGGCCTACTGGACCCGGGCCGTCCCGCTGGCGTGGCACTCCGGAAAGGGGCCGGCCCCCGCGGAGCCGGGAGAGCGGAAACCTTTGCAGGAGGACCTGGTCAAGCTGCTGGCCGCTGGGCTGACCGACCAGGCGATCGCCCGTACGCTCCGGCTGAGTCGCAGCACAGTGCAGCGGCGGGTGAACGAGCTGATGGAGCGCCACGGCGCCGGGACCCGTTTCCAGCTCGGGCTCCAGCTGGGCCGGGCCATGGAGACACCGGCTCAGTCCGTTGAGCTGGACGGCTGAGTGCTGGCGAGCATTCCTGTCACGCGCAGAAACGCACTGTTGGGTCCATGCGCTCGGCAAGGCCCTCCCTTCTGTCGGCAGTCCGCAAACCCGAGCTTGTGGACTGCGATGAAGTTCGAAATCCGTCAGATCCGAAGCCCGCAGGGGCCGTAAGAAGGCGACCTGTGTGAGCGGTTGGAGTACTTCCGTCCGGTGGATCAAGCTTCAGCAGTCAAGAGGCGTGCCGGATCGTCGGAGGAGCCCAAAGCGGTGAGGACCGGGCCGATAACGGAGGTTATGTCCCGCGGAGTGGTGTAAGTGGCTCTCGCGTGAGGCTCTGCTGGATCGACTATGCCGTCATCAGTTCGGTCTGCGCCACCTCCTGCTGGTCGGTGCCGGATATCGTAATGAGGGCCATGGAGCCTTCGGACAGGTAGCGGCGCTCAGCGACCTGCCATTCGTCGTGGGCTTCGACCAGCACCGCGCCGGCCAGTCGCAGCAGGGCTTCGGGGTTGGGGAAGACCCCGACGACGTCGGTGCGGCGTTTGATCTCTTTGTTCAGCCGTTCGAGGGGGTTGGTGGACCAGATCTTCTTCCAGTGCGCGGGCGGGAATGCGGCGAAGGCGAGGATGTCGTCGGCGGCCTCGTGCAGCATGGTCTCGACCTGGGGGAACTGGCGGCCGAGCATGCTAGCGATCACGCCCAGCTGGTCGCGGACCATGTCCGGGGTGGGCTGGGCGAAGATGGTGCGGATGGCGGCGGCGACCATTTCGGCCGAGACCTTCGGGACACGGGCGAGCACGTTGCGCAGGAAGTCGGAGCCGTCAAGAAATAAGCTGTCGATTTCCGCAGTTCGCCTGGTCGAGGGACTATGACGAGGCTCAGAAAGGGCGGCAGGGACTCTTGCTGCACCTGCGTGGGATTGCTCTGCACATAGGGGCCGGGGACGTCCTCGGGCCATCGCCTGACAGGTGACACGCCGACAAGTTGTTTCTTGACGGCTCCAGTGAACCCGGCATCTTTGCCAGGCCGCACCGAGCAGCACCGCGCCGATGGAGGCGACCAGGCCGGCGTGCGCGTCGGAGATGACCAGCTGCACCCCGGCCAGGCCACGGGCCTTAGCGAGCGCAGGAACGCGGTCCAGAACGCGCCGTCCTCGCTGTCACCGACGGCGAAGCCGAGCACTTCCCGACGGCCGTCGGCGCTGACCCCGGTGGCCACGATGACGGCCTGGGAGACCACCCGGCGGTTGACCCGGGCCTTGCAGTAGGTGGCGTCCAGGAACAAGTACGGGAACGTCTGCCCGGCCAGGGAGCGGTCGCGGAAGGCGGTGACTTCCTCATCCAGGTCGGCGCAGATGCGCGAGACCTCGCTCTTGGAGATGCCGGTGTCCGCGCCGAGGGCTTTGACCAGGTCGTCGACCTTGCGGGTGGACACTCCGTGCAGGTAGGCCTCCATCACCACGGCAAACAGCGCCTGGTCGACCCGGCGGCGGCGTTCCAGCAGCGAGGGGAAGAACAAGCCGGTGCGCAGCTTGGGGATCTGCAGTTCCAGATCCCCTGCGGTGGTGGTCAGGGTGCGCGGCCGGTGCCCGTTACGTTGTGCCATCCGGTCCGGGGTGCGCTCGTGCGGGGCGGCGCCGATCACCGCGGTCAACTCGGCCTCGATGAGCGCTTGGTAGATGGTCTCGGCGGCGTGCCGGATGCGCTCGCTCGCCTCGGAGTTCTTCAGTACCGAAAGAACTTCTAACAGGGCAGACTGGTCCAGGGCCATCGCGTGCTTCTCCCCTGCGTGTCACTTGGCGGTTTCACACAGAGACTCACGCGATGGCCCTCTGTCGTTGAAGGCGACGCGCCGTTCGAGGCCAGATCTACACCACTCGACGGGACGTAACCATAACGGACCGTGACGGTGGCTGCTAAGTGTGGTTGGCGCTCGGGGCGTGTCCCGGGAGCGAGATCGCCCGGTAACCGCTGAGCAGCGCGCCCAGGGGCGGGTTATGAGCTCGCTCATGGACATCGCCTTCCGGGAGCACGGTCGCTGCAACCTACCCGGGCGTGTATCCGGCGTCGATGCGCGGGCCACGACGATGGGCTGCGACACCGCCAAAGGCGCCAGGGCAGGCGCCGGCGTTCTCGGCCGGTCAATCCGTGGAAGTCGTTCTTGATGGACTGTACGGGCGAAGCCCGTTCCTCCTTTGCTTCTTCTGTTTAGGAAACAAACCAGTCCGCCGCCTTTACATTGTAGATTAACTCAGTCATCTCTGAGCGCCGCGACACGCAGAGGGGCGCAGGCTGGCCAGCAGCCTCTGGCGCGACTCTTTCGCATCCAGCTCGGCGATGCGGGCACACCCAGGCCGGCGACGGAGAGCCTGATCGGTGTCCGGCTCACAGCCGGTGAGCTAAGCGTCATCCGACAAGACCGCTCTCGCAGGCCCAGGGGCGACGGCCGCGAGGCTGCCGGCACGGGAGACCCGCCATGGTCTTCCTGGCCGTTTGGAACCTTGTGGTTCGTTGGTGGATTCGTGCGGTCGCCGAAGGGGAATCTTCGGCTGATCGGGCACGCGACCGGCGGCTCGGCCACGACGCGTTCATGAGGCGGACACCATGGCGACCGACTACGACAGCCCCCGCAAGACTGACGACGACTCGGCGGAGGACAGTCTGGCCGAGCTCCGGGACCGCCGTGCCGACGCCTCCTCCGGCCGCACCGACGTCGACGAGACCGACCTGGCCGAGTCGCTGGAACTGCCGGGCGCTGACCTGTCGGACGAGGAGTTGTCCGTGCGGGTCATCCCGCCTCAGGCGGACGAGTTCACCTGCTCGCGCTGCTTCCTGGTGCACCACCGTAGTCAGCGCGCCGCTGGGCGAGACGATCAGCAGATCTGCCGCGAGTGCGCCGCCTGAGCGGGACGACGATCAGGCGGCGTTCAGCCATGATTGCGGTAGGCGGCGGAGGGCTCTGATGCTCCAGATGATAGGTGCGGGCAAGAATAACCAGCCCGGGATCGCGGCGATGATCCGACGGCGTGATGCGTGGTTGCTGGCCCGCGGGTTGCCGGGGACACGGGCGCTGGGACGCTGGCCGGTCAGGCTGCAGATCCCGACTTCCCGATGTGGATCCTGGTCCATGGCCAGGAGATCCTCAGGCCGGGCCGGGCGGTGCAGATCTTCATGCGGCGGATCTCGCGGCGGCCGTGGGCGGTTTCGTCGGTGCGGTCGTTGAGGATGGCTTCGCGCCAGGGCAGGGTCTTGAGTCGGCGCGGGAGCGTGGGCTGGTTGCCTTTGATGATGAAGAGGTAGTGGCCGCTGGCGGCGACGAGGTGGTGGGCGTGATCGTGCTGGGTGTGCAGGGCGTCGGTGGTGATCACCACGCTGGTCAGGTCCAGGTCGCGCGGCCGGCGTGTGAAGGCGGGGATCTCGTTGCTCTTGGCCTCGATCTGGCGTTGGGCCAGGACGGTCTGGGTGTCGTGGCGGATGGCGGCCAGCAGGTGGGGCGCGCCGTTGCGGGTGCGGCTGCCGCGTAGGGTCTTGCCGTCCACGGCCAGGCCGAGCAGGGGCGTTTTGGGTGGAGGTCGCCTGTTCGGGTGGCTGGCAGGCGGCCAGCGCGGCGAGGTAGCCGCAGATCGCGGCGTCGAAGGCGTCGCCGTCCAGGCGGGCCAGCAGCCGTCCCAGGGTGGAGGCGGCCGGTCGCGTCGTGGCCGGGAGGCCGAGTTGGATGCGCAGGCCGGGGCCGTACCGGTGATGAACCTGGCGGGCTGCGCCGGTGATGTCGCTCCGCTGAGGACGGCGAGCAGGGTTAAGGCGAGGAGCGGCCCGAGCCGGCAGCGGCGTCCCCTGCGACTGCGGGGGTCGGGCACGGTGTCCAGTACCTGGGCCAGGGTGGGCAGGTCGATGGCCGCGTCGGTGAGGGTGACGTGCTCCAGGTGACGACAGAGCACGTCGATCGGGGATGATGGCACGCGAAACGCGGCCCCTGTTCTTGATCGACTGGCTAGACGCCGACGATCATCAGGGGTCGCGTTTGTCATCTCTCCATCGGGGTGCCCTCAGCTGCCCCCTAGCACAGGGGTGTAGCCGTCTCACGAGCCGAGAACGCATCGGCCCTGCCCCAGGTTCTGGGAAGTTGCCTTCCCGCTACATACAGGGAAGGGAATATAGCTCCAACCTGGGGAAACATTCCGCTACTTCCGAGAGGGCGTTTGATCCTGTCTGATCCCGGGTTTAGGTGCCGCGCCAGGTGGGGGTGTTCTCGCCGGTGAGTCGGCGGGCCATGAGATCGATCATGGCGATGTGGATCATGGCTTCGGAGCGGTCGGGGCGGGCTTCGTAGTCGCGCACCAGGCGGCGATGCAGCATCAGCCAGCCGAGCGTGCGTTCGGCCGGCCAGCGCCGCGGCAATGGGGTGAAGCCTCTGGTGGCGGGATCGCGGCGGACGATCTCGACGTCGATGCCGAGGGCCGCGCCGCCCTCGATGACGGTGGTGCGGTAGGCGCTGTCGGCCCAGGCCTTGGTGAGGGTGGGCCGGTCGGTGGCGGCTGTGACGAGCAGGGGTAGTCCGGCGGCGCTGTCGGAGAGGCTGGCGGCGGTGACCAGCACGGCCAGCAGGAGGCCCAGGGTGTCGGTGATGATGGTGCGCTTGCGGCCGGCGATCTTCTTGCCGGCATCGTAGCCCTGGCTGGTGGCGGGCACGTTGGTAGAGGTCTTGATGCTTTGGGCGTCGATCACGCAGGCGGTGGGCTCGGAGTCACGCCCGGCCGCGGTGCGGACGGATCGGCGGAGCAGGCTGGTGAGCTGGTCAAAAATGCCGTCTTTCTGCCAGTGCGCGAAGTAGGCGTAGGCGGTCTGCCAGGGCGGGTACTCGTGCGGCAAGTAGCGCCAGGGGATGCCGGTGCGGTTGACGTAGAGGATCGCGTTCAGGATGTCGCGCAGGTCATGCTCGGGAGGACGGCCGATGTCTAGGGCGCCTGCGCGGCGTTCGGCTCGCCAGGCGGTCAAGACGGGCTCGACGAGCGCCCATCGGGCGTCGGACAGGTCGCTGGGATACGGTCGCGGTTCGGTCATGCCTTTGGGGTACTGCCGGAGTGACGCGGCTGGCCAGACGGCCATCCGGCCGTCGATCAAACCAGGGCGAGGTACCGCATGTGGGGATGAGACGGGAGCTTTCGGGGTCAGGCGGGCGCGGTGCGTCGGCCTGAACCGCCGATTGAGTACCGAACCGGGTCGAAGAGTGCGCCGATCCGGCGATCAACCTACGGAACCAAAGCCCTCATATGCCACCAGTCGGGCTTAAACGCCCACTGAGAGGGCGTTTAGGCATGTTCGGCGCCAGCCTGCCCTGTTATGGCCGTCGAGCGATTCGCGTACTTTGCGAGCTATCTATGCATATGCGAGTCCGGGTGGGCTCTCCTCGATGTCTGTTTCGTGAGACGAGCCGCTCCCGATTCCGTCTGGTGTAGAGATGTCCTGGACACGCCATGTTCCGGCAGATGCCAGGCATGACGTGGGGCTGGACGTAGGGGTCGGGTATGAACCTCCGGCGCCCGTACCGTTCCGACATCTCCGACGCCCGCTGGGCCTTAATCGAACCGACCCTGACCGCCTGGCGGCAGGCCCGGCTCGACCGCCGTCCCACCGGCGCACCCGCGCCCACTGACCTGCGAGAAATCTTCAACGCGATCTTGTATCTGAACCGGACCGGCATCGCCTGGACCTACCTCCCGCACGACTTCCCACCCCACGGCACCGTCTACTCCTACTACGCCGCCTGGCGCGATGAGGGCATCTTCGCCCAGCTCAACTACGACCTCACCGGCCTGGCCCGCGCCAAGGAAGGACGCGAGGCCGAACCCACCGCGGCAGTCATCGACACCCAGACGATCAAGACCTCCACCAACCCGCCGACCGCGACACAGGGCACGGACGCCGCGAAGAAGATCGTCGGACGCAAGCGGAGCGTAGCCACCGATGCCCTCGGCCTGCTCCTCGCTGTGGTCGTCTGCGCCGCCTCCGTCTCGGAGAACCAGGCCGGCATCCAGGTCCTCGACCAGGCCAAGGCCGCCCACCCCGCTCTGGCTGTGACCTGGGTAGACACCGGTTTCAAGAACCAGTTCGCCGAACACGCCGCCACCCTCGGAGTCAACGCCGAGGTCGTCCATCGCGACCCCGAAACCCGTGGCTTCCACGTCCTCAAGCGACGCTGGGTGATCGAGCGAACCTTCGGCTGGCTCATGCTCCACCGCCGCCTTGCCCGCGACTACGAGACCCTGCCCGCCAGTTCCGAAGCCATGATCCACATCGCGATGATCGACAACGCCAGCAAGCGCATCACCGACGAATCCACCCCAACCTGGCGAGGGACGCACTAGGACGAACACCTACAAATCAAACGCCCTCTGATGAGTGAGCTTAGCGTAAGCTGGTGATCACTCCCAGAAATGTCAGCTTCTCAGAAGTAATCCGTCCGAACTTCCGTTGAGGCCCTCTGCTCGGGTCCGTGCGGAGGAGCCTCGCCGGCCTGTACCGGCCCGCCTCGGGCCGTATCACGGCCAACGGCACCGACATCGCCACCCTGGAGCCGGCCGAATGGCGCCGACATCTCGCCATCGTCTTCCAGGACTTCGTGCGTTACCCGCTCTCCGTGATGGACACCATCGCGCTGGGCCGGGCGGATACCGCCCCTGAGCAGGCACGCCTCGAGAGTGCGGCCGATGACGCGGGGCTCGCAGAGCTCGTTTCGATGCTGCCGTCGGGCTGGGAGACGCCCTTGTCACGCTCACGTACCGGGGGCGTCGACCTGTCGGGAGGGCAATGGCAGTAGGTCGTGCTGGCGCGAGCCTTCTACGGAGTGCGGAGCGGGGTCGAACTCCTCGTGCTGGACGAGCCGACCGCACACTTGGACGTCCGCACCGAGTTCGACGTCTTCCGGAGAATCACCGACCGACGCGGCGACGCCGGAATCATCCTGATGTCGCATCGGTTATCCACCGCACGAGCCGCCGACCGCATCATCCTCCTCGGGGACGGACGTGTCACCGAGAGTGGCACCCATGACGAGCTGATGGCGCAAAGAGGCACTTACGCACGCCTGTTCACCCGTCAGGCCCGACGCTTCCGCGCCGGCTACGACGACCGGCTGGAAGAAGAGGCCTCCTGATGGCCGGCGTTCGCACCTGCGTTTCTGGTGGGACATCTTGCGCACGACGCACGCCCGCGCCCCCGTCCTGACGGGCGTCAACATCGTCGTGGAGATCGTCACGCTACTGGCCGGTGTCGGGATGGCCGTGGCTCTGCGGGCAGTCGCGAACGGCGCCGCCGCGGGAGATGCGCCCGGGGCGCTGGGGGGAGCCGTCTGGGCAGCGCTGGTGACCGCGCGACTGCGCGAGCTGGTCGGGAACTTCCTCGTGGCCGACAAGATCGGCCCGGGCTGGCTGTCCGACCGCATCACCTACGAGGTCGCCGCGATCGAAAGCATCGAGCATATGGAGCGAGGCGACAATCTCGACCGCGTCGGCCTTCTCCGCACCTCCTCCTGGGAATTGGTGGCCGGGGCGTGGACCGCGCTGCGCACGGTGTTCTCCACCCTCCAGCTCGCCGCCGTCCTCTCGCTCCTCGGCAATGTCTCACCATGGCTGCTCATGCTGCTCGTACTCGCCGCGGTGCCGATCTGGTGCGATGCCCGTGCGCGCGGGCAGCTCAACCGGACCGAGATCTCCACCGCTGAGCAGTTCCGCCTCCAGCGGCACCTGTTCGAACTGGCCACCGATGTCGCCGCGGCCAAGGAGATCCGCGTCAGTGGAGCGGCAGACCAGGTGCTGGAACACCAAGAGCGCGCCTGGCATGACGTCGTCCACGAACGCTTCCGGGCACGGATGCGCAGCTTCGCATGGCGGCTGCTGGGCTGGTCGGTCTTTACCATCGCGTTCACGGCCATGCTCGCCATCGTCCTGGTCCAAGCCGCGGAAGACCGCTCCACCGTGGGCGACGTCGTCATGGTGATCGCCCTTGCCGCGTCGCTGCAGCAGACGGTTCAGGCGGTGGTCGGCCGGCTCACCGGCACGATGAGCGCCGGCTTGCACATCGAGCCTTACCTGTGGTTGCGAGACTACGCGGCAGCCGATCGGGCGCGGGGGCACGGCAGGCTCCAGTCTCCCCCAGTCCTGCGCGACGGCATCGAGTTCAAGGGAGTCAGCTACACCTATCCAGGCACGCTGCGCCCCGCATTGGACGACGTCAGCATCCTCCTGCCCGCAGGGTCGGTCGTCGCCGTCGTCGGGGAGTTCGGCTCGGGAAAGTCCACGCTCGTCAAACTGCTCGGCAAGTTCTACCAGCCGGACAAAGGCAGCATTCTCGTCGACGGCACGGACCTCGCCGATCTCCACACCGAGGCCTGGCGAGCGCGCACCAGCGCCGCCTACCAGGACTTCGGCCGTTATCCCCACCTCACCTTCGGCGAGGCGGTCGGGCACGACGATCTCGCCCACCTCGCCAGCCCGTCAGCCCGTCAGCCGAAGGCATCGTGGTGAGCCTCCCAGCCGGCCTCGACACGAGGCTCGGCCGGGCCTTCGGCGGCGTCGACCTCTCGGAGGGACAGTGGCAGAAGACCGCGCTGGCCCGGGCGTCGATGCGGCACGCGCCATTGCTGTTCGTCCTCGACGAGCCCACCGCTTCGCTGGACGCGCCCAGTGAACACGCCATCTTCACGCGCTACATGGAACGAGCCCGCCGGCTGGCGGCTCTCAGCGGAGCGATCATCGTGATCGTGTCACACCGCTTCTCCACACTCGCCGGGTCCGACCTGATTCTCGTCCTCGACAAGGGAGCTCTCATCGCACACGGCACACATCGACAGCTGCTGAACGCCTAGGGCCGCTATGCCGAGCTGTACGCGATGCAGACGGCGGCATACAAATCTGATTGATCTTCGAGAGAACAGCTGATTCGCACCGACAAGGCGCTGTCCGTGAAGGGGTTCGATCAATATTTATGGAACCCTAGGCGATGACAGACCGCGTCAGCAAGAGTGACAAACCGGTACAGGGCGTCGCGCTGCCCGGCCTGTGCGCGCCGCTCCTCAGCAAACATGTCACCGCACCGGAGCGCTCATCGCCTGGCCGACGGCGACCGGCCCGGCCTCTGTGAACCTTGGCCGGCGGCTCCGTTCTGCGCTGGCAGGGGGCGCACCTGGACGACAGGACGCGGACTGGCGAGACCGGGCCCTGTCCGAGTCAGTCTGCCGCGCAGCAGTTGCTCGGTCTCGTTCTTCAGGTGGTCCGGCTGGGTTTCGGGCAGATGGTTGCAGCGGTCACGTCCAGCCGCGCCTCGCCGCCAGCACGCCCGCCTCGAAGCGGCTGCGTGCCTTCAGGGTCACCATCAGGCGTGCCGTCATGCGCCGGGTCGTTCGCAGCGATACCCCGAGCTTCCTGCTCGCCTGCTCGTCGGTGTGGCCAGTGGCGAGCAAACGTACGAGTTCGTGCTCCAGCGTGGACAGGCCCGCGTCGTCGGTGGCAACGGGCTCCTCCAGCGGCGCTGCGGCGGCCCACAAGTGCTCGAAGAGCACGCAGATGGCCGCCACGGCGCCCCGGCTGCGCAGGACCAGCGCCCCGAGGTGCGAAGCGGCCGGCTCGATGGGGATCAATGCCGTCTCCCTGTCGACCACGATCATCATGAGGGGGAGGGTCGGCAACGTCCGCGCCGACGCGCCGAGAGAAGCGAGCCGCTGGACGTGGTGCATACTGGCCCTGTCGTTGCGGATGCTGTCCTGGTAGATGGTGCGGAACGCGACACCGCGGCGCAACGCTGATTCGTCCAGCAGGCGGCCGGCCTCTATCGCCTCTGCCGACATGGCTTTGCCGGGAAGAATCGACAGGCATTCCCCGCGTGTCATCTGGGCAAGTTCGGCCAATCGCGCGCGCACAGCGGACACCCCGTTCAACCTCTCGATGACCTCGGCATCCAGTCCTGGCTGGGCATCGTGCAACTCCACCAGTTCGGCGACCGCGGCCCTGGTGGCCTCGATCTGCCGCTGGTGGCGGGCGAGGTCCGCTTCACCGCGGGAGAGGAGCGACAAAAGCCCGATCTGCGGGCCGATCACCCGGAAGGAAACGGACCCGGTCTCGCTCACCAGATGGAGTTCCGCCAGCCGGTCCAGGGCCTCACGGATTTCGGCTTCGGGACGCCGCAGATGAGCGGCCAGCTCTGGCAGATCCAACTCGGGACGTTGGAGGAGGAGCCGATACACCGTCTCGACAGAAGCGTCCAACCCCAGTGGCTCAAGCATCATGCAGCCCCAGGTGAGGCGAGCGCAACGTCGCTACAGGTGGGCAGGATCACCACGAGTAACCCCCGACATCCATCGGCTGCATGGTGTGGTCAGGCTAGCCGCGGGCTCCGTGGACGGTAAACAGGACCGGCCGCCATCTTCCGCTCGATTACTGACAAATCGCCAATCTGGCTAGTCCGATACCGAAACGGCGTGGCCCCACACATCATCGGCGATCTCACCGGACGACAGCATGCGGCCAGGCCGCCACCTGCCGCCAGTGGTCAGCGGCCGCGCATCCTGGTATCCGACCGGCAGCAAGATGCCAGCGGATTTCCTGCCGCAGGAAAGGCCGTGACAACGATTTCGGCAGCACTGAATAATCAACGGCATGGAACCGATTTCGACCAGTACAGCACCGCGCGGAGGACGAGACCGGCCTGATTACGCCGGAAGGGGATTCCAGTGGGGCTAAAAGACGGGTTCGTGAATGCATCTGGTCATCGTCACCCTGCGGCACGATGCCGTAGCCGTCTCGGAAATCCCGTCTGCTGCCGTCGTCACTGACGTGTTCTGGGCCCTTGCCGCGCACTCCGATGGCCTGCGACATGTGCATGCCATCGCACACTTGGGCGACCTTCGCGTGGCGCTCTTCCTCCAGTCCGACGGCGCAGAGAGGGCATTACTGGCCGCCCGGCGGTTGTGTGACCGAGCCCTGGCGAGGGCGCCGATTCTGACGGCCTGGAAAATCCTCGAGAACACCTGACCTGAACGTTGTCACCACATTCATACCGGTCATTCATGAAGGAGTATCGCTGTGGAAATTCGCAAGACCGTCACGATCCTCGTTGCCGGAATCGGCGCCGTCTCCCAGCTCGCCGGGGGAAATGCGGCCGCCGCGAGCGGGCCAGGTCCCGTCGCCGCCGCGGCGGCTCAGCCCGATAGAGAAGCATCCTACGGAGAGGAGGGGCCGGCGCGCGTGTGGTTCACCCCCACCACGGTCGACTACTACGCCGCCGAGGAGCTCCACCAGCAGGCCTCCTCGCGCGACAGGCTGGCCCCCACCCGGACTCACGTCTGAACCATGCCGCTCTCCACGGGTAAGCGCCGGTCGCCAAGCGCGATCGTGGTGCCTACTGTCCGGCAGGGCGACCGGTTCGCCCGGCTTGCTCGCCTTGCCGAATCGCTGGCTTGTCCGCTGGTCCTCCTGCCCAGCGGACAAGCCGACCCCGAGGTGCTGCGCCGTCAAACGGTGGGCTCGAACGCCGACGTCCTCGTCATCGAGCCGCCCTCTGCTGGAGCCAGTCCCCTGCCTGACCTGGAGACGACGGCCCTGCTGCGCGGCTCCCCCTTCGAGCGAGCCAACGACGTGAGCACCAAACGTAACCTGGCGTTGCTGCTGGCCCGACTCGCCGGATGGCACGAGATCTTTTTTCTGGACGACGACATCCTGATACGGGATCCCGACCATGTCCGCTGGGCCGTCGGGCTGCTCGATGGCTACGCCGCCACCGGTGTAGCCATCGAGGGCCATCCCGATGGATCCGTCGTCGGCCACGCCAATCTCGCGGTGGGAGGGCAGCGCAGAGCGTTCCTCGCCGGCGGAGCGCTTGCCGTAGCTCCACGCGCACGCACGTCGTTCTTCCCCGACATCTACAACGAGGATCTTCTCTACCTGATCGACGACACCGGGCCGTTCCCGGTCGCGCTCACCGGCGCTGCCGTGCAGGAGGCATACGATCCGTTCGTCGATCCCCAGCGGGCAGCGGCCGAGGAGTTCGGCGAAACACTCGTGGTGGGGCTGTACTACCTCGCACGGCGCGGCCATCGGCTGCGCGACTCCGGCGAAGAATACTGGCGCGGCTTCATCCGGGAACGGGAGGTGCTGCTGGCCGCGCTGAGGGAACGGCTCCAGCGCCACTCGACGCTCGATGCGGTCCAGGCGGCAAGAATCAGCGCCGCGCTGGATTCCTCCCGGACGGCGCTGGAGGGGATCTCCCCAGCGTTGTGCGTCGCCTACGTCAAGGCGTGGATCGAGGACCGGCGCCGGTGGGGCACGCACCTTCATCGCCTCCCCAGCAGCATGCCCATCGGTCACGCCCTGGCGGAGCTGGGGCTGGCCGCCTGAGCCGCCAGCCCGCCTCGGCGTACGAGGCGAGCACGATGCCTCCGCGATTACCCACGTCGGCGGCCAGGCGATCAGCGTGAAGGCCGACATCACCCGTACCGGTGACGTGGCCGCCATGATCGCAGATGTCACCGCGCAGATCGGTCCCGTCCACGTCCTGGTCAACAACGCCGGCGACTACCCGCGCATCGCCTGGACTGAGCTGACCGAGGGTCGCTGGATGGAGGCTCTCGATCTCAACCTGACCGGCTTACCGGTGCGCGCGAGCGGTCACCCCGTCCATGGTCGAACACCGGGCCGGGCGGATCATCAACATCGGCAGCATCACCGCCCGCAGCGGCCGCGCCGGTCTGGCCGCCTACGCAGCGGCCAAAGCCGGGCTGCACGGCCTGACCCGGGCGTTGGCCCGGAACTCGGCCGTCACGGCATCACCGTCAACACCGTGGTCCCGGGCCCCATCCAGGTGGAGCGGGAACTCCGGCTGCCCCTCACCGACCGCACGCCCGTGCACGACCAGCTCGCTCGCCAGTGCCTTCCCCGACGCGGGCAGCCATCGGACGTCGCCGCGGCGGTCGCCTTCCTCGCCGGCCCCGGCGCCGCGTTCATCACCGGTCAGAGCCTGCACGTCGACGGCGGCTATCTGCTGCACTAGCCTGCGCGCCACCCCTGCTCTGAGAGAAGATGCCCCTCATGCGTGAACGCGTCCGCGCCATCCTGGTCGACCACGAGGGCTGTCTGCTCACCATCAAGCGGATCAAGCCGGGACAGCAGCCGTACTGGGAGCCTGCCCGGCGGCGGGTCGAGAACACCGACACCAGCCTCGAAGACGCCCTCGCACGAGAGCTGCGGGAAGAGCTCGGCGCCGAGGCCGCCATCCACGCCCTCGTCCATATCCTCACCACCACGCACGACCGGCAGTACTTCTTCCTCACCCGCCTGCTGCACCACAATCCCGCCGACCGGAGCGGACTGGAACTCACCGAGCCCGGCCGCGGCCACTACGTGCCCGAACGCATCCCCCTAACCGAAGCGGGCATCGGCGCGATCACCCTGCGGCCCCGCAGATCGCAGCCTTTCTCATCAGGTCTCTCGCCGCCGCCGACGGTCTCTTCGCACTGTCCGACCTGCGCCTTCACGATCCAGCATGGCAACCTATCCAGGCGCGGTAGCGGCCAAGCCGACGAACGCCGGCAGTGGACGTCTCGGCGCTGTCCTGCAGGTAACTGCCCGGAGCCGGGGGCGAGGTGGTGCTGCCTTGTCGGCGTGGCACAGCGGAGTTGCCGTCCGGGCAGGGCTGGCCTGCGGTACTGTCGCCTGCGGAGCCGCCAGAACCATCCCATCGGCCTGGCGGCCCTCATCCTCCTCCACTTCACGGCGGTCATGCGCGGCCTGTCGCGTTCGTTCACGTTCCGGGTTGCTCGACGCCCTAGGCCATCTGCCAGCCGGACACCATGCCCTCTCCGGCGTGCCGGAGGGACGGTGCAGCCGGGAACATCAGCGCGGCGTTGTGCGCGTTGACACGCAGCGCGGCGAGGAACGTCACCGCCTCCCCGTCCTTGGGACCACCCCACGAACACGGCGGTGAAGATGCGCTCCGCCATCGGCCGCCCGGACGTGCCCACGTGCGTGTAGACCCACTCGCCTGCCCGGCGTCCGAGCCGGTAGCGCTCGATTACGTCGAGCGCGTCATGTCTGACCACGGCGGGCGCGACGTCGAACATCGCCTCCTCAAGTATCTCCCGTAGATCATCCTCGCCCTAGTCGTCCCTGTTGACATCGCCATCGCGGGGGCTCGCCCTCATGCACTGGCATGGGCTGGCCCGCTACGCCATATGGTCGGTGTTTCTTCTTCGTGGGTCCCGGCATCTCGGGGTGGCCGGGTCCGACGCGGACCACGACCTCGCCAGCGGAGGGGCGACGCACAGCCCGTCCACGCGGCAACAGCTCACAGCAGCGTGGTTTGCTCATGATCGGGCAGGTCGAAGTGGGTGACCAGGCCGGCATCGGCGAGTCCGGCTGCGGCGAACAGCGCCTTCTCCCGAGCGTTGCGCACGAAGATCCGCGTTGACGGGGCAAGCCGATCCAGCGAGTGTGGGCAGGGTCTGACCACCCCGTAGAGCCCACGAGCGGTGTAGATGCCGATGCCGTATTCGTGCTCGCGGTCGCCCCGTTCGGAGACAGGCAACGCCCGCCGCGGCATGCTCGCTCACCGACAGCACCGCGACGTGGTCCAGCAGCTCGGTGAGCTGGGCGGAGGATATCCCGCTTCACCACTGCTGTGCGGCGGCCTGCTCCTGACGGTCGTGTTCGCGGCGTGCCAGCTCTTGTTGGCGGGCCTGTTCCTGTTGCCGTCGCTGTTGTTCGCGGTGTTCCGCAGCCTGGCGTTCGCGCTCCTGCCGGGCGCGCTTGGCGGCTTCCTGCCGCTGGCGCATGGCTTCGTATGCGGTTTCCGCGTCGATGGAACGCTGGGTGGTCCAGCCGACCGAACGGCGCAGGGTGGCGTTGCTCTTTGGGAGGTGGATGCGCCGGTAGCGGCGCCCGACGGAGTGCCAGAGCAGCCCGCCATCCAGGACCCACCGCACGAGGGTTGGGAGGGTGACGCCGTCAACCTGAATCCATGCGCCTCGGCGGGGGTCGAAGGTCACCACGCCGTCATACACCATCCACCGCTCGACGGATTCCGGCGGTTGTGCGGGGGTCGCCGCGATCCCGGGGATCGTGGACAGCCACGGCACGCGGTCGCGGGAGCTGACCCAGCAGCAGGCGATCTGCTCGGCGGTGTGTCGGTCGGTACGCCTTTGGATGTCGTCGTTGGTGATCGGGGACAGTTGCGCTTCGCACGCCATCCGGCGTTTGCCCGAGGGGGAGGTCGCCATCACGTCGGCCCGCCAGGACCCGTCGGGCGCCGGTACCTCGAGGTCGGCCGACCAGCCCGCGCGGCGGATCGACTCGTTCAGCACCGCTTGAGCAGATGGTGATCGGCCGATTGCAGCGACAACTGGCAGTGCGGCGAGCGGCCGGGGTCGTGCGCGAAGTACCGCACCCGCCGTGGCGACAGCTTGGCGTGCACACCGTGACCACACTCGGGGCAGGTGAGCCGGATCCGGGGCCGGGCCCGGTAGATGCCCTCCCATGGCAAGCCCTGCCCCAGACCGGTCAGCGTGGCATAGAGCTGCCCCAGTTCGGGATGAAAGAGCCGAGGAGCCAGTGTCCAGCTGTCGCTGATCCGGGTGAGCGCGAGGGTGATCAGGGTACAGAGATAGAGGGCGGCAGCGTCGGCGTGGATCCCGCGGTCGTGGTGCAGCGCTGGCATACCGGACCGGCCAGGGACGCGGTCGGGCGACCTCGGCGTTCGGGCAGCACGATCGAGTACCACCGATCACAGGTCTGGAAGTTCCAGGGCTTCCGGCAGGGCGCCCAGCATGTGATCGATGCGGAACCTGTCAATTTGAGCAAGGCAGTTGAGCTGGGCTAATTGTGTGTCGTCTTCTCTGTGGCGTCCTTCGGTTCGTTGGTCTTGGGCTTGTTGATCCAGGCGGGTACGGGAAGGTCGGGCGGGGTGGGCAGACCGCCGCTGGCGAATCGTTCGGGGTGTGTGGCGTAGGCGGTGGTCAGGACGGCAGCGCGCCGGTCGCGGATGGCGGCGGCGCGGCCGTAGTGCACATCGACGGGGTGGTGGTAGCCGATCCCGGAGTGGAAGTGATCATGGTTGTACCAGGCGTAGAACTCCTGGCAGAAGGCGCGGGCGTGTTCGATGGAGCCGAACCGGCCGGGGAAGATGGGGCAGTACTTCAGTGTCTTGAAGCTCGCTTCGACGTGCGGGTTGTCGTTGGAGGTCCGAGGCCGGGAATGAGAGGCCACGCCCAGGTCGATGAGGAGTTCGGCGAGGGTCTTGGAGGTCATCGAGCTGCCGCGGTCGGCGTGCAGGGTGAGGGTGCCTGCGTCGATGCCGTGCTTGCGTGCGGTGGCTTCGATGAGGTGTCTGGCCAGGTCAGCCGATTCGCGGGAGGCGACCATCCAGCCGACGACGTAGCGGCTGAACAGATCGATGATCGTGTAGAGGCAGTACCAGACGCCCTTGTCGGGGCCGCGGAGTTTGGTGATGTCCCAGGCCCAGACCCGGTTGGGGGCGTCGGCGACCAGCTCGGGCACCGCCCGGGGCGGATGGGTCGCCTGCCGGCGCCGGTCGGTGCCCACCTCGCCGTGCTGGCGCAGGATGCGATACATGGTCGACTCCGACGCCAGATACACGCCCTCGTCGAGCAGGCTGTAGTAGGCGGTGGCCGGGGAGGCGTCGGCAAAGCGCTCGTTCAGCACCGCGCGGACCTGGTCGCGCTCGGCCGGCGATAACGCGGCCGGGTGCGGCTTGCGCGGCCGGGCGGGCCGCACCGGAGCCGGGCTCTGGCGGTGGTGGCGATACCAGGTCGCCTGCGACGCCCCGGTCGCCGTGCAGGCGTTGCGCCGCCCCAGCAGCGGCACCAGTTCCTCGATCGCCTCGGCCTGGGCAGCCTGGAAGGTCTCGGTCACTGCTCGCCCCGGCCCGGCAGGGGCTCGCTGCTGGTGGCGAGCTGATCCAGCAGCGCGAAGAGCTTTCCCTGCACCTCGATCACCTGACGGGTCTGGCCAAGCTCGGCACGCAGCCGCTCGACCTCCGCCTGCAGCTTCTCGATCTCCTTGTCACGCGGGTCGGCCTTCGGCCGTCCGACCGGACGTGCCAGCGCCTGCTCCGCACCGTGATCCCGCGCGGTGCGCCAGCTGGAGATCAGCGACGAGTACAGGCCCTCCCGGCGCAGCAACGCGCCCTTGCCCGCCTTGTCCAGACGGTCGTACTCCTCCAGGATCCGGGCCTTGTAAGCGGCGGAGTAGGAACGCGGACGCCCTCGTTCACGCACCTGAGGATCAGGAACCTCCGGATCCGGCTTGCTTGCTCCCACGAAGGGATGTCTCCTTCCCCACCCTCAGCACAGAGTTTCATGCCTATTTGCTACCTCTGTCCATTTTGGCAGGGAGGGATGAACAGTTTGTAGTGATCCAGGCGCGATGTACGAGGTGGCGACGGCCTACGCGGAGGCGGCCACACCGAGGCCGGCGTCTGGGTGACCGTACGTGGGTGCACATCGTACTTACGCGCCAGAGCGCGGCTGAGGTCTCCTACGCGATGGAGCGGGACTACGTGCGTCAACGTCGGGCGGAGACCCGCTTGGAAGAAGGCCGTGGCCCAACGGCGGCGTTCATCGAAGCGACTCATCAGCCCGGCACCGGGGCCGAAGTCGATTTCGGGGATGTGTGGATCCGGCTGGGCGGCCAACTGTCCCGCTGTTATCTGATCTTTGCAGCAGAGCGAGCGGCACATGCGTCCCGGTGGTGTGCAGTTCGAAAATTTCGTCCGGACCAGGGATCAGCCTTACTCCGCTACGGCTACGTGCTCACCGGCAACGCCGAGGACGCAGCCGATCTCGTCCAGGAGGCTCTGCTCAAGGTGAGCGACGCCTGGAGCCGCGTGAGAAACAAGGACAGTCCCGAGGCGTACGTGCGCATGACCATGGCCCGCCAGCACATCAGGTGGTGGCGCCGGCGGCGCAAGGAGCACACAACCGACGAGGTCCCGGAAGGGAGCCACCCACGACACCCACACCTTCGGCGAGCTCTGGAAGGAGCTAGCCACGCCGTCCAGGAGGCAGCAGGCCGTGCTGGTCCGGCGGCACTACGAGGACTTGCCGGATGACGAGATCGCCGCAATCCTCGGCATTTCTCGGAGAACCGTACGCAGCCAGGCGTTCCGGGCGCTCGCCACGCTCAGGATCAGGCCCGTTGTGGCTCGAAAGGGGACGCATATGAGATCGGAGACGAGCAGAGGGCCGGCATGAGGACGGAAGGAGATCCGGTGGGGGCGCTGCGGGGGCGGCCGAGCGGGCTCCGGAGCCCGACCTGCTGACCGGGGTCGGCGAGCGCAGGCGCCGGAGGACCGGGCGACGCGCGCAGTTGCCGGCGGCGGCCGCGGTGGTGGTCGTGGTTGGCGCGGGTACGGCCACCACCAAGGGGATCTTCGTCAGCGGAGGCGGCGCAGGCATCGGGACGGCCGCCCAACCCACAGTCGAGGAAGATCGCGGGGCGGTCGCGGAACCCACGGTCACGGTGGCTCCTCGGCTCGGTGAGGGGCACGAGACGGCCGAACCCACGACCACCAGGACCGTGACGGCGACGCCGGGGTCCAACGGAACGCCGGTCGGGAGGCTGAGCACGCCGAGACGGCGGACGGGCCGCCAGCTCGGCCTCCCCTTCCCCGGTTGGCCGGGGGAGGGGAGATCCATCAGTCAGGCAGGCCCGCGTCGAAGCTCATGCCGATCCTCTCAAGCCCCTTCAACGCCTCCTCGCCGAACAGCCGGACGATCTCGGCACCGACCGCCGGTGTCAGGACGATGTCGTTGAGGGCTTCCTCGGCCGTTCCCTGCACGACCGCCATCAGGTAGGCGGTCTCGCCGCTGATGTTCCTGAAGGCGCGGGTCACTCCCGGCGGCACGGCGATCATGTCCATCGGCTCGAGGTGCAGGTCGTGCTCCCCGTCGTCCCCGAACAGGATCTGCCAGGTCCCTGTGATCGGCATGAAGGTCTCGCGCGTCTTCATGTGGGCGTGCAGCGCCGGGCCGTCCCCGGGCGGACATTCCACGATGAAGATCGATGTGCCGGGATCGCTGGTAAGGGCCGGCGGGGTGTTCGCCCCCTCGGCGTCCTTGATCGCGCCCAACAGGAAGAAGATGTTCTTGGCCGCCACATACTCGTAGGCCTCGACAGGGATGCCGACCCGGGCGACGTACTCGTCCTTGTTCGGCTGAAGGGCCTTGAACCTGGCCACGTACTTGTTCATCTCGTCTGGCGTGATTTGCACGGTGAGAGTCATGGAGATCTCCTTGGGCTGATGGCGAATGTCTGTGTCGGTTCGCGCTGCGCAGTCGACGGCGTCAGAGCGAGTTCGCGGAGAGGACGATCTTGCCGCCGGCGGATGCCTGGGCGACCATGGTGAGGGCTTTGGCCGCGTCCTCCAGTGGCATCGTGGCGACCGGCGGACGGGGCTCCACCGCCCCCTGCCGCCACCATCCCACGCAAGTGCGCAGCGCGTCACCCACGCGGTGGGGTTCGCGGACGGTGTACGCGGCGATGTCCTCGCCCAGCACGGCGATGTTGCGGATGAGAACGTCCAGCAGGCTGATGTCCGGGATGTCCCCCGAGGCGTAGCCCGCGGTGACGACACGCCCTTCCCACGCCACCGCCTCGAGCAGTTGGGGGAAGATCGCCCCGCCGACCAGGTCGAGGATGACGTCGGCGCCATGCCCCCCGGTGAGATCGGCGATCTGCGACGCCAGCTTGTCCGTGGAGGCGAGCACGGCATCGGCGTGTGCCATGGTCTCCGTCCCGTCGCGCGTGACCGCTATCACCTTCACCGCGCCCAGCTGCCGGGCGACCTGGACCGCAGCGTGGCCGACGTTGCCGTTGGCGCCGCTGACCACCACGACATCGTTCGCCTTGACCTGGGCCCGGTGATGCAGGCACATGAACGCGGTTCCGAAAGCCACCGGGAAGGCGGCGGCCGTGTCGAGGTCGGCACCGTCGGGGACGGCCGCCACGGTGACTGCGTCGACGACGACCTCATCCGCGTACGCACCCCAGCACACCAGGGCGGCGACCCGCTCCCCCAGCGAGAGCCCGTCGACTCCCGCCCCCAGCTCGGTCACCGTCCCGGACAGCTCGAACCCCGGCACCGCGGGAAGGTCAACGGGAATCTGGAAATTGCCGCTGAGCTGAACGAGCTCGGCGAAGTTGACCCCTACAGCGTGCACCTTGATGCGCACCTGACCCGAGGCGACAGGGGGCGACTCCGCGGCTACCCCGATCAGCCGCTCAGGCCCGCCGAATTCAGCGAATTGCACTTCTCTCACTGCTGTTCCTCCTTTCATTGCCATGTCATGTCGGTGATCTGGATCAGCGCGCCAGCCATCCGCCGTCGATGGCCAGGACATGGCCGTTGACGTAGTCGGACGCCGCCGAGGACAGGAACACCGCCGCGCCCACGAGATCGGCCGGCTGCCCCCACCTGCCTGCGGGGATCCGTGCGAGGATCTCCTGGTTGCGTTGCTCGTCCGAACGCAGGGCCGAGGTCACTCGGGTCGCGAAGTAGCCGGGCGCGATCGCGTTGACCTGCACGTTATGGTGGGCCCATTCGTTGGCCAGGGCGCGGGTGACGCCGACGACGGCGTGCTTGCTCGCCGCGTAGCTCAGGGTGCGGATGCCCCCCTGGAAGCTGAGCATGGAAGCGATGTTGATGACCTTGCCGCGCTGACGGGAGAGCATCTGCCGGCCGGCTTCCCGCGTAAGGATGAAGAGGCCGTTCAGGTTGACGTCGAGAACGTCGTACCAGTCGCTGTCGGCGAACGCGCTGGCATCCTGCCGGCGGATGATGCCTGCGCAATTGACCAGTATGTCCACCTGCGCGTCGGCGAGCTCCGTTCGGAGCGTGCTCTGCAGGGTGTCAACCTGCCCGAGGTCGATGATCACTTGCCGGGCGTCGCGGCCGTAACCGCGCACCAGGGCTTCGGAATCGCCTAGGTTCTTCTGCTCGGACAGCAGGATCAGGTCGGCGCCCGCGGCGGCCAGTCCGGCGCTGATGGCCTGGCCGAGTCCGCTGCCGGCGCCGGTGACGAGAGCGGTGCGGCCGCGCAGTGACATCAGGTGCGAGACGTCGAGCGAGGCCAGGGCCGTGATGTCAGGCGACAACGGGAAGGGGGGCGATCCGGTGGCGGGCACAGTAGTCCAAGTACTTGTCGAGTTTCGTCTGGGCTGTCTCGGTGAACGTCACCTCGCCGGCGTCGTTCAGATAGTCGATCCGGCCGTGCATCGAGAACAGGGTCACCATCTCGTCCTCGCCCTCGGTGACGAGCGTGTGCACGTCCCCCGCAGGCTCGTACACATAGGAGCCGGGCCCCGCTGTCCAGTCGTGCTCCAGATAGCGCCAGGATCCCTGCAGCACCCAGGCCTCGACGGGGAAGGGATGGCGGTGGCGGCTGATCACTCCCCGGCGCGTGACCTTGAGCAGGTTGGTCCAGGTCCCCGAGACCGGCGACAGGCGCAGCGGCTTGAACCACACGCCCTCGGCCTGCGGCACCCAGGGTAGATCTGCGGGATCGACTAGTTGGTCCCCCATCGGCGTCAGGTCTACGGTCGTCATGATTCCTCCATTTCCGGCCTGTTCGGCGCGACTGGCATTACATTGGCCCAGCGCCACCGCAGCGTCCATCGCGCTTTCCAGATCCCGGCTATCTGCAATTGCGATCAGCCCACGAACGCGGATACGGCTCTACGCGCTGATCCGGTCTTCCGCAGCACGTCACAGGCGCAGGTCTTGCGTCCCCTGCGGGAGCGCGGTGATGAGCAGCAGCTCGAAGAGCGCGCGGGCCGCGCTGGACCACACCATCCCCTCGCGCCAGAACACGCCGACGTCGCGATGCAGCGTCTCATCGGCCAGTCGCCGGACCATGACGCCAGCGTGCTCCGAGGTGCGGACCGCGAGTTCGTTGGTGACGGCCACGCCCAGGTTCTCCCTGACCAGGGACACGAGCGTCTGCGGCTGGTTGGTCACATAGGCGACGACGGGTGAGACGCCACGCTCCATGAGCATGAGAAAGGGCTCGCTGTCGTGCTCGAAGGATCGGCCGGTGAGAATGAGGCCCTCACCCTCCAGCTCCGCCAGTGGAAGATTTCCGTCGATGGACGCGAGCCGGTGCAGCGGATGGTGGACCACCACCATCCGCTCTCGCCAGAGCAGGCGGTGGGTCAGGTCACGTCGCGTCGTGGCCGGCTTGGTGGGCCTGAGCGCCAGTTCGACGGGGCCCTTCTCCAGCAGCTCGTCCAGCAGTACGGTCGCCGTCTCGTGGAGCTGGACGTGCACACCGGGGTAGGCGTCCCGGTATTCGGCCAGGAGACGCGGCACGAAAGCGGCAGCCGCGCTCGGGTAGGTGCCCAGGATAATGTCACCGCTCACGAGCCCGCGAACGGCCTGGATGGCGGACTTGCCCTGCTGCAGGGCGGCCACCGTCCGGCGGGCGTGCTCAACGAACGCCGACCCCGCGTCGGTCAGCTGCACCGGGCGGGCGGAGCGGTCAAGCAGGACGGCGCCGACCTCACGTTCCAGGCTGGCCACATGGGCGGAGATCCGTGACTGCGCGCGGAAGGTGGCCTCGGAAGCCGCGTGGAAGCCGCCGTGGTCCACCACGGCGAGGAAAGTCGTCAGCCAGTCGATCTGCATGGCGTCTCGATCTTCTGTACACCGGACGGACACGTCCAGTGGCCGGTCATTCGCATCAGGCTACAGAACGGTGCCCTACCAGCAAAGATAGGACCACAAGATCATTGCGAGGCCCATGTGCGTCGACCGACGGCGACCACCCGGGATGCGCGCGCCGTCGCCGCTCTCATTGGGCGCAATAGCCGCCATCGACCAAGAGATCGCTGCCCACCACGAAGGACGCCTCGTCGGACGACAGCCAGAGCACCGCCTTGGCCACTTCTTCCGGGCTGCCGGTACGGCCGATGGGCTCGCCCGCGATGATGTCGTCGATGGCACCGGGATTCTGCGCCACCGAGCGCTCGAACATCGCCGTCCGGATGATCCCGGGCAGGACGGCGTTGACGCGGATGTTCTGGTTGGCCACCTCCAGAGCCACTGAGCGGGTGAGTCCGAGGACCGCGTGCTTGGTGCCCGCGTAGTGCGCCAATCCGGCGCCTCCGACCCGTGACATCGCCGAAGCCATGTTGACGATGCTTCCGCCGCCCTGCCGGAGCATCTGGCGCACCTGGTACTTCGTGCACAGCCACGCGCCCCGGAAGTTGACGGCGGTCACGTAGTCGAAGATGTCGTCGTCGACGTCGATGATGGGAGCGATCACGCCCTCCAGCCCGGCATTGTTGAACGCGCAGTCCAGGCTGCCGAACTCGGCGACTGCCGCAGAGATCGCGTGTTGCACGTCGGCCGACTTGCTCACGTCGGCCTGGATGGCGAGGGCCGCTCCTCCCGACTTCTGGATCCGCTCGACCAGCGATTCGACGCCTTTGGCGTCGATGTCCACGACGGCGACCTTTGCACCCTCGGCCGCGAACGCCTGAGCGGTCGCCGCCCCGATCCCTGAGGCCGCCCCGGTGATGAAGGCGGCCTTTCCCGTGAATCGTCCAGCCATGCTCTTCTCCTATCTACGGTTTCACACATTCTGCTGGTGCCGGGCGAAAGCTCTCGACAACGCGACGCCGAGGACCAGAGCGGCCCCGTTGAAGATCTGTTCGACGTAGAAGGCCACTCCGGACAGCGCGAGCCCGCTCACGGTCGTGCCGATGAAGTACACGGCCACGAGCGTTCCGAGCACGTTGTACTTGCCCGGGCGGATGGTGGTGGCGCCGAGGAAGGCGGCTGACACGATCGGCAGCAGGAGAGCGGGACCGGCGGTGGGGCTGGCGCTGGCCGCGCGGAACACCTGCATCACGCCGGCCACCCCCGCCAGGGCGCCGGCCAGGGCGAAGCTCGCCACTGTCAGGCGCTGCACGTTGATGCCGACGAGGGCCGCCGCCTTGGCGTTCGAGCCGACGGCTTCGAGTTGCCGTCCGAACGGGGTGCGGGCCATCAGGTACCACAGGGTGACGCCGGCCGCGGCGACGAGGTAGAGCAGGCACGGGACGCCCAACCACTGGCCCGTCCCGAACTGCTGCCACTGGTCCGGGATGCCGTCGCTGATCGTGGTGCCCTTGGTGTACCACGCCAACCCTCCCGCGAGCACGGAGCTCATCCCCAAGGTGGCGATCAAGGAGTTGACCCGCAGGCGTGTCACCAGCAGGCCGTTGACGACGCCGATCACGCAGCTCGCGACGATCGCCGTCACGATCGCCAGCGGGGCGGGGAAGCCGAGATTCCCCACGGTGGCGCCGGCGACGATCGCCGAGACTCCGATGGAGGCGCCGAGCGAAAGGTCGAAGTGACCGCCGATGAGCGGGACTATAGCCGCCAGGCCGGCCACCGCCAGGACCGCCTGGTTGGCCGCGATGTTGCGGGCGTTGGTCATCGTGAAGAACGTCTCAGGCACGGTGGCGCTGAACACGGCGATGCAGAGGACGAACACGCCGACCAGCGCGTACTTTTCCAGTGATCCGACCGCAGGCGCGGGCAGCACGCCCGCTCTCGGCGTCGCCGTCGGTCGTCCGACCGGCGCCGGTGATGTGAGCCCGTCGGGGTGCTGACTCGTGTCCACGGGCGTCTCGGAACTGATGGGGTTGCTCATGCTGTCTCCTTCGGCATTAGGTGCAGCGCCGAGGCGAGCGCGGCGACGTTCAGTCCGGCAAGGGCGTGCTCCGTCACGACGCGCCCGTGGGCCACGACCAGGACGCGGTCGCACAGCCGCGCCAGTTCGTCCAGGTCGGTGCTCGACACCAGCACGGAGGTCCCGCCGCGGACGACCGCGCGGATGAGGTCGTAGATCTCGTTGCGGGCTGCGATGTCGACTCCCTGTGTCGGCTCGGCCAGCAGCAGCAGGCGGGGGCTGAGCGCTAGGCAGCGGGCGAGAAGGACCTTCTGCTGGTTGCCGCCGGACAGCGCCCCCACTTCGATCTCGACACTGGCGGCCTTGATCCCGAAGGATCGTCTGGCCGCCTCGGCGTCCGATCGCTCGCGCCTGGTCGACAGCCACCCCCTCGACCAGAAGTCTCGAAGCCTGGGGGCCGTGAGGTTGGAACGTAGCGAGAGGTCCAGGAAGCAGCCGTCCTGGTGCCGGTCCGCCGGGGAGTAGACGAATCCCTCCCGCAGCGCGTCACGAGGGCCCTCGGGATCGTATCGCCGGCCGTCGATGAGCGTCGTTCCGGCACTCGCCCGGCGCAGCCCGAACAGGACCTGGAGCGGCTCGTCGAACCCTGATCCGGCCAGCCCGGTGAGCCCGACGATCTCTCCCTCCGCAATGGTGAGATCCAGGCGTTCCAGAGCTCGCGCACGCAGTCCTGACACGACGATTCCGTCCGTACGGCGACGGGGACCCGCAGGCTTGGCTCCTGTGGCGCGGTCGTGGTGCCGCGTCACGTTCTGGGTCGGACCGACGATGTGATCGATCAGCTGGTTCTGGGTGAGGGAGTCAATCGCCGCCGTCAGCACGTTGCGGCCGTCGCGCAGCACGGTGACCGTGTCGGCCACGGCGCGCACCTCGGCAAGACGGTGACTGATGTAGATCACGGTCTGGCCGCGGGCGCGATGCCGGTGCAGGTGCTCGAGCAACAGGTCGGCGTCGGGGCCCGGGAGGGAGGCCGTCGGCTCGTCCAGGACGAGGATGCCGGGCTGCCCGTCCGTCACGTTGAGGGCTCGGGCGATGGCGACCATCGTCTGCTCGGACGGCCGCAGATCCCCCAGCCGGGCGTCCGGCCGCAGCGTCAGTTCGAACCGGTCCAGCAGCGCCCGGGCCTCCCGCCGGACGGCGCGCCACCGGATCGGGGTGATCTGGGCCGCCTGCATGGAGGTGCCCAGGGCGAGGTTCTCCGCAACGGTCATGTCGGGGAACAGGCCGAGGTCCTGGTGGACGAAGCGCAGCCCGGCCTGGCGGGACACCGGCCTGGTGAAGTGGCGGGCGTCCCATTGATGGCCGTTCACGTTGATCGTGCCGGTGTCGGCTCGGTGCACTCCTGCGAGGATCTTGACGATGGTGGATTTGCCGGAGCCGTTGCCGCCCACGAGGGCGTGGATGTGCCCGGGGGGCACGTCGACGTCCAGCTGTACCAAGGCTTTCGTGGCACTGAAGTGTTTGGACAGTCCGCGGATGCTGAGTGCCGGCCCCACGTTCGGCAGCGTCATCGGCCACCCCAGATTTTCCGGTAGTTGGCGCGGAAGTCGACCGGGGCCTCGAAGCTGCCTGTGGAGGGAACGTTCGCGGTGTCCACCGCGTACAGTCCCATGCCTGAGGGGACCTGCTTCTGACCGGCGAACAGGCGGATCAGTCCGTCGACCGCGGCCCATCCCGACCACGCGTGCGGGATGCCCATCGACGCCGTCTGGCCCCGGTCCTTGCGGATCAGGTCCAGGCTCGGCTGGTTGCCCTCGTTGCCGACGACGAAGAGCGAGTCCTTGCGCCCCGACTCCATCACGGCAGGGGCTACGGACAGGCCGACCCCGTCGAAGGGGATGAAGATGCTGTTGGCCTGCGGGTTCTGCAGCAGCGCCGCCTGGGCCTTGGCGGTGACGCCGGGGCCGAGGTCCGACAGGCTCAGCGGGATCTCGTGGACCACGCATTCCTCGCACTTCTTGTTGTCCTGCAGGAAGAGGTCCGTCGCCGCCTTGGGCGCCGCCAGATCCTTGATGTGGAAGACGAGCGTGTCGGCCTTTCCGTCGGTCGCGTCCACGATCAGCCACCCCTTGGCCAGGCCGATCGTCTTCGCCCACGTCGCGTAGTCCACCGGACTGCCGTCCAGTCCCGCGTAGGTCACCGTCGTGTCCAGGAGCGGGGCCTGGGGACAGTCGGCGGCGTAGATGCCCGCCAGTTTGATGCCGGCCGCCTTGACCTCTTGGAGTGCTCCCTTCACGGGTGCGCAGTCGAAGGCGATGATGATGACCGCGTCGGCCTGAGCGGACCTGGCCTGGCGGATTCCGGCCTGCCACTTCGACGGGTCTCCCGCGCCGTCGAAGACTGTCGGGGTCCAGCCGGCCGCTGTGACCGCCTCCTTGGCTCCTTCTGACAGGAGATGGCCGCCCGGATCGCTTTCCAGGAAGGAGATGATCCACACCTTCTTGCCCGGCGCCGGTCGCGGCGCGGAAGTGGGGAGGGGGCCGGTGATGCCCTTCTTCATCTTGGCCGCCACGCAATGGGCGAAGGCCACGTACGGTGATCCGGCCGGGACGGAGGACCAGTCGTCGCAGTTGGCGGCGGCAGGGACCTGTGTACGAGTGGAGGCGCCCGGCCGGTTTTCGCCGGCCGGGCTCGCGGTGCACGCTGTCATGACCGCAAGAGCACTGAGTGCGGCGGCCACTACGGCGAGCCGACGTTGACGCTGCATGTCCAACCCACTTCCTTCGCCCATGGAGGCGGCATGGCGCGGTGCCAGGTGAGGGGAGTAAACAAGGGCTCCGTCGGCCGCACCAGATCGGAGGCGAGCGGGACACGATCCGGAAACCGGATCAACATGGCGGCGTAATGTTCGAGTGGTGCCGCAGTGAAGTGGACGGCTCCGTCAGCGCGGGGACGTGATCGGCAGCCCGTGTCCGGCCAGCGGTTCCAGCCACGAAAGCGACGCCGACTCCACGAGCTCCTCCATCTGCCGGCCGAGCTCCGCCCGCCGCGGAGAGCGGGCGTGCTCGTCGAGGGCCTCCTGGTCGGCATAGACCTCGAACGCGACGACGGTGCGCGGGCTCTCGGGCTCGGTGAAGAGCTGGAACACGACGGTGCCCGGCTCCGTCTTGACGTGATCGGCATAGGCGGTGAGCACCGCCAGGAGGGTCTCGTGCTCGCCGGGACGTGAGGTGAGCCTTGCCAGGACTGTGATCATGAAATCTCCTAGTGTCGAATGGGTGAACCTGCAGAAGGATGACCCGCGCCGGCCGCGGCCCACTCAGGCGGCGCGGCCGACCACGCGGGAAAGACCGAGAGCAGCCGTACGAACGGCGGACGTGACGTGATCGAGACGCATCCGTGTGCTCCAGCCGGAGGCGGAGATGGCGGCGATCGCGATGGAATCCTCATTGAGGATCGGGGCCGCCGCGCACAGCACCCCGATCCGCGACTCCTCCCGGTCGTAGGCCACACCGTGGTCGCGGACCGTCTCCAGTTGGCGAGACAGGAGCCCCGGCATAGTCAGCGTGTGCGCGGTAAGGCGTGGGAGGCCCGCTGCCAGGACCGTGTCGAGAACGTCAGCCGGTGAGAACGCGAGGATCGCCTTACCAACGCCGGTCGCGGCCGCCGGAAGACGGCCGCCGACCGCGGAGGGCAGATTCGGCCCACCAGGAGCCTCGAGAATCTCCAGGTAGACCACCTCACGGCCCTCGAGCACGGCCAGATGCACAGTGTGGCCCGTCGCCTCGCGCAGATCGGCCATGTAGGGAAGAGCCGCCTCGCGCAGAACCCGGCGGCGGGGCACCCGCTGACCGAGCTCGAACAGGCGCAGCCCGAGGCGTACCCCGGTGCCGTGCCGTTCGAGCAGGCCACAGCTCACCAGGTCCGCGGCGAGTCGATGAACTGTCGAAGGCGGCAGATTCGTACGTCGGGCAATCTCAGTGACCCCGAGCAGATTGTCGCCCGGGGTGAAGGCGCTCAGGATCGCGGCGATCCGCTCCGGGAGCGTACCCTCCCCGGACCTGGGGTGCATGGGTCGAGCGTAGGGCACGAACCCGCAGGTTCCGCCAAAAGTGTTCCGTCTTGTGGAACGGCTTCGTTGTCCTGACCACCGTCCGGGCCGCACAGTCCCTGTCGATACGGAGGAGGAATCCGTGAACGACATACAGGTGACCGCGGATCGGCTGATCAACGCCTACGCGACAAGAGTGCCGATCGACCCGCTCACGCTCACCCATCCGTGGATGACGCTGGACGACGCCTACGCCGTCCAACTCGCACAGGTCGAGCAGTGGTCGCGGGCGGGCGAGGCGATCAAGGGGCACAAGGTCGGGCTCACCTCGGCCGCCATACAGACTCAGTTCGGCGTGGACCGGCCGGATTACGGCCATCTGACCGCCTCGATGTTCCACTTGGACAGTACGCCCATAGACGTCGGCCGCTTCCTGCAGCCACGCATCGAGCCGGAGATCGCCTTCGTGCTCGGCAAGCCCTTGGCCGGTCCCGGGCTGACGACGGCCGACGCCGTCGAAGCGGTGGACTACCTGCTGCCCGCCCTAGAGATCATCGACTCGCGGATCCACGGCTGGAAGATCAAATTGGCTGACACGGTCGCCGACAACGCCTCCAGCGGAGGAGTCGTACTGGGCGCCCAGCCAGTGCCCCTCCAGGCCGTGGACCTGCGGCTCGCCGGTTGCCTGCTGTGCCGCGACGGGCACGTCGTCCAAACCGGTGCCACTGGCGCGGTTCTGGGATCACCGCTGAACGCGCTGACCTGGCTGGCCAACACCCTGGGCGAACGGGGGCAGCGCCTGGAGGCCGGCCACGTGGTGCTGTCCGGCTCGATCACGGCCGCCATCCCGGTACAGGCCGGGCAGATCGTGACAGCGGAGATCGCCGGCCTCGGGTCCGTATCGGCCGTGTTCGCCCCTGACACAGCTACGACGAAGGATCCGGCATGACACCCGTCCGCGCGGCCATCGTCGGTCCTGGCAACATCGGCACGGACTTGCTGATCAAGCTGCTGCGCTCCGACGTGATCGACGTGCACTCCATGGTCGGCGTGGACCCCGACTCCGACGGGCTGCGACGCGCCCGCGAACTGGGCGTACGAACCAGTGCGCAGGGTGTCGACTGGCTGCTGGACCAGGACGATCTGCCTGATCTGGTCTTCGAGGCCACCTCGGTCCGCGCTCACCTTGCCCACGCCCCCCGGTACGCGGCCGCGGGCATCCAGGCCGTCGATCTGACACCCGCCGCTGTCCGCCCGTTCGCCTGCCCCCCGGTCAATCTTGACGGCGTGTCGGACGGCGTCAATCTCAACATGATTACCTGTGGGGGTCAGGCCACGATCCCGATCGTGCACGCCGTCGCCCCAGATGGTGCCGGTCAGCTACGCGGAGATCGTCGCGTCGATCGCCTCGCGCTCCGCTGGTCCCGGCACACTGGCGAACATCGACGAGTTCACCGAGACCACCGCACGCCCCATCGAGAAGGTCGGCGGCGCCGATCAGGGTAAGGCCGTCATCATTCTCAACCCGGTCACACCCCCCCATGATCATGCGGGACACAGTGTTCTGCGCGATCCCCGCCGACGCCGACACCGACGCGATCAGCGAGTCCGTCCACGCCATGGTGGAACGCGTCGCGACGTACGTACCGGGCTATCGCCTGCGCGCGGAACCCCAGTTCGACGGGCCGCGTGACGACTGGGCGGGCAAGGCCCGCGTCGCGGTGTTCCTGGAGGTCAAGGGCATCGGCGACTACCTACCGGCCTGGGCGGGAAATCTGGACATCATGACTGCCGCCGCCGCCCGCGTGGGCGAGCAACTGGCAGCGCGGAGGGGGACGACGAAGTGACAGAGCACCAGATTGGCACGGAAGGGGGCGGGTCAGCTGCGGCGGCGCCACAGGTCCGCATCACCGACTCCACGTTGCGCGACGGCAGCCACGCCATGGCACACCGGTTCACCGAGGAACAAGTGCGCGGTGTGGTCCACGCGCTGGACTCCTCCGGCGTCGAGGTCATCGAAGTCGCGCACGGGGACGGGCTCGGCGGCTCGTCCTTCAACTACGGATTCTCCGTGCAGGACGAGATCGAGCTGATCGCGGCCGCCGTGGACGAGGCCGCCCAGGCCCGCATCACGGTGCTGCTACTTCCCGGTCTCGGCACGGTGGAGGATCTCAGACGGGCGCACGGAGCGGGCGCCGCCGTGGCGCGCATCGCCACCCACTGCACCGAGGCCGATGTATCCCTGCAGCACTTCGCCGCAGCGCGCGAGCTCGGCATGGAGACCGTCGGCTTCCTGATGCTCTCGCACAGGCTGGGCCCCGCGGAACTCGCCGCGCAAGCGCGGATCATGGTGGACGGCGGCGCCCAGTGCATGTACGTCGTGGACTCCGCCGGGGCCATGATGCTGACCGACGCCCAGACCAGGGTCAGCGCACTCGTGGCGGAGATCGGGGAGCAGGCCCAGGTCGGTTTCCATGGCCACCAGAACCTCTCCCTCGGCGTGGCCAACTCCGCACTGGCCGCCCAGAACGGCGCCCGCCAGATCGACGGGGCGCTGTGCGCGCTCGGCGCTGGCGCCGGCAACGCCCCGACGGAGGTATTGGCCGCGACCTTCGACCGGCTGGGCATCACCACCGGCGTCGATGTTCACGGCGTGCAGGCCGCCGCCCAGGACGTGGTGCGGCCCTTCCTGCCCGGACTGCCGTTCGCCGACAGAGCTGCCATCGTCCAAGGCCACGCCGGTGTCTATTCGAGTTTCCTGCTCCATGCCGAACGGGCCGCCGACCGCTACGGCGTGCCGGCGCACGAAATTCGCCGCGATCCACACTGAACCAGTCCGGGTTTCTTGGAGGTCTGAAGCCAGCATGATCGTGCTGGCGGAAGGGAGAATCACACGCGATGCCAGCCCCGAGGAAGTACCCGCAGGAACTGCGTGAGCGCGCGGTGCGGATGGTGTTCGAGATCCGCGAGCAGAGCGGCCATGCGCCCGGTGCGATCGCCCGGGTGGCCCAGCAGCTCGGTATCCATCGTGAGGCGCTGCGCAGCTGGGTGCGCCAGGCCGAGGTCGACGCCGGCCACCGGCTACTGACCGAAGCGACCGGCGTCGACGTCTTCTTCGCGGCACCACGCAGCCCATGGCAACGGGGCACGAACGAGAACACGAACAAACTGATCCGGCAATACTTACCGAAAGGCACTGATCTGAGCCTGTACAGCCAAGCCGACCTTGACGCCCTGGCCGCCCGCCTGAACGATCGCCCCCGCAAGTGCCTCGACTACCGAACCCCGGCCCAACGTGTTGCCTTGACTCCTTGAATCTAAGACGGCCTTCCGCAAGATCTCCTTCTCCTCGCGCAGGGTCCTGTTCTCCAAGCCGGGCCAGCTCTTCCTTCTCCGCGCTGGTCACGCCGTCTTGGCGGCGGCCGTCATCCAGATCGGTCTGGCGCACCCAGGTACGGATCGACTGCGCAGAGGGCTGGAACTCCTTGGCCAGCTCCTCCGGCGTCCGTCCCGCGCGCACCAGCTCCACCATCTGCCGACGAAACTCCGGCGGATAGTTGTTCGGCACAGCAGACTCCTTCTTCCGGGAATCAGGGTTCCCCAGAGAACAGGTGTCCACCAAACCGGGCCAACTCCAAGCATGTACCTGGCACCTTGGCCAAATCGGGGACATGCTGAGGATAGCCTCGCATCTCGGGCGTGTCGGCTAACCTTTCGCTCGACACAAGTACGTGGCCATGCTGCCGATTATCATCGGATTCCCGCCATTTGCCGCCTGCCGCATCGATCACAATCCCCCTTCGGGTGGTGTCTGGCTGAGCAGGTTACCGTTGCAGGGCTGTAGGAACCTGCTTTTCATGAGCAGCCATTGGCAATGCTGAGCCGATAAAAATCCGCTTGTATGACGGTCGGTCATTTTGGGACATTGAGGCGATGAATGATCACCGAAGTTTCTTCACCACTCATGACCTGAAGCGGCTCGCTCCGCATCCCTTGGTAGTCTCCAGCCCCTTCGGCGATCTGCTACCGGCGATGACGATCGGCCGCCGGCAGCTCGCATCGGCCCCTGACCGGTGCTGGGAATTGCCGCGCGGCAGGATCGGTGCCTGGTCGCTGCCGGAGGCGGTTGTTGAGGTATTGGTCTCACCGGTGACACCCCGTTGGACCCCGCATCCCGTCACGGCGTCCTGGGGGATAGTGTGGCGGGTCACCGCGCAGGCGGAGGTGAGCGGTCTGCGGATGAGCGTGGGATATGACACCCTGCCCGCCGGCGTCACGATCTGGCCTGCCGCCGGGTACGGGCTGTGCGGGCTCGACGTCGACGACCGTGACATCGAGCTGACGTTCGGCGGGTGGAATGAGAACCTTCTCTACCATGAGGCCACCATGGGGCGGTTGCTGCCGCGCCGATGGGCGGAGCTGCTGGAGCGGGACCCTGACATCCCTTTCGTCACCTACAGCTCCGGTCACCGGCACGTGATCTGGGAACTGCCGGGGCTGCTGAAAGGGGAGCGATGCGATGTCCACGCCGCCGTGTCCTGGGCGCCTCAGCCGACCAACGGCGCCCCGTCACACCACGTAGATTCCGTGTATGCGGGGGACATCATCGAGCAGGCGATGCTGTGAGCGGACATTCGTTGAGGGCGCTAATTAGATATTTCGTTGGTTTCCGGGAGTCGGTAGATCGATCTTGGCCAGGCAGTGGGCGAGGCCTTGAGGATTTCGTCGGCGGTCTTGGTCCAGGTGAACGGCGCGGGTCGTCGTTCCAGGTGTCGATCCAGGCCTTGATGTCGTCATCGATTGCCTTCACCGAGGTGTGGACGCCGCGGCGGATCAGCTTGTCGGTGAGCAGGGTGTTGTGGGTGGCGTAGTTGTCGCACACGAGGTGTACGTCGAGTCCGGCCGGCACCGCCTTGTCGATCGAGGCGAAGAACTTCTCGAACTCGATCGCCCGGTGGCGGCGGTGCAGTTGGCCGCTCACGGTTCCGTCGGCGATGGTGAACGCGGCGAAGAGGCTGGTGATGCCGTGCCGCAGATTGTCGTGGGTACGCCGCTCGGGCATGCCGGGCATCATCGGCAGTACCGGCTGGGAGCGGATGGGGTGCTCGCCGCGTGACAATCGGCGTCCGCGGCTCGGGGCGAGCCGCCCTGTCGCAGCCGACGGTGTCGCGCGCCTGGCGAGCACTCGACCTGCGGCCGCATCAGTCGGAGACGTTCAAGCTGTTGGCCGACCAGTTCTTCGTCGAGAAGGTACGTCTGGTACCTTCCACCGCTCAAGCTCCGCCCGCTCATCATCGGTTGAATCCAACGGCTCAACCTTCGGCCACGGACGTCCCATGACCAAGAACGCCCGACGAATCGCCGACGGGACACTACGCCGATGCGTGGAGGCCGGCGATGATGTCCGGAACCTCGGTTCGCGAAGTGTAGTCGGGGTGGACATCGATCCACCGGAGGACATGAGCGCCGTCGATGATGGCGACAGTCGGCATTCGGCACCGTCACCCTGCCATCGGCATTGGCGGCGGCCACGTCGACGCCCAGCCGAGCCAGCGATGCCAGGGTGTCCGGCGTCGGCTGCGTGAGAATGCCGAGACGGGCGGCCAACTGGTTTCCCACGTCGGACAGGACCGGGAATGTCAGCTCATTCGTCTGTCGCATGGCCAGCGAACCCTGGAAGGTCTGTGGGCTGATACCCACCAGTTCCACGCCACGGCCGGCCAGTTGCGGCAGCAACCGCTTCTGGTACGTGCGCAGCGCCAGGTTGCAGTACGGTCCCCACACGCCCCGGTAGAACACCAGCACGGCCATCCGTAATCGCATGAACCGCGCCGAGTTTCGTGGAGGCTGTGGTGTGCCCGGGGTTGAGTGGAGGTGGATTTCTGGATTCTTGTGCCGCTTGATGAGAGGAAAGTGGCATGGGACGACGGGGCTACCCGCCGGAGTTCCGGCGCAAGGTACTGGACCTGCTCGAAGCAGGCCGCGCGGCCACCGAGCTGGCGCATGACCTGGACATCAGCACACAGACGATCTACACGTGGCGACGCCAAGACCGCATCGACCGCGGCCTGGAGCCGGGCCTGACCAGCGGCGAGAAAGCCGAGCTAGCGGCTGCCAAGCGGCGCATCGCCGAGCTGGAGACCGAACTGCAGGCCACCCGGCGCGCGATCGAGCTCGTCCGCGAGGCGGCGCCCCCAAAAGACGGTTCGCAGCCATCGCGGTGATGGCCGGCGAAGGCATCCCGGTCGAGATCGCCTGCCGCGTCCTTGCCGTGTCGGTGTCCGGCTACTACGCCTGGCAGGACCGGCCGCCCTCGCCGCGGGCCATTCGGCACGCCTGGCTGACCGACCTGATCCAGCAGATCCACCAGGACTCACGCGGCACCTACGGCGCCCGCCGGGTGCACGCCGAACTGACCCTCGGCCACCAGGTCACGGTCAGCCACGGAGCAGTGGAGCTGCTCATGCGCCGGGCCGGGCTGGAAGGCCTCAGCGGCCGGCCCAAGTGGCGACGCGCCAAGCCCGACCAGATCGCCACCGACCTGGTCGACCGCGCCTTCACCCGGACCGGCCCCAATCAGCTGTGGATCACCGACATCACCGAACACCCGACCCGCGAGGGCAAGGTGTACTGCTGCGTGGTGCTGGACGCCTACTCCCGCCGGGTGGTCGGCTGGTCGATCGACTCCACCCAGACCGCCACCCTGGTGACCAGCGCGTTAGGCATGGCCATCGACAACCGCACGCCACCCGCAGGAACGATCATCCACTCCGACCAGGGTGTCCAATTCGGATCCTGGGCCTTCACCCAGCGGGCCAAGGACTCCGGCCTGCTGCCCTCGATGGGCAGCGTCGGCGACTGCTTCGACAACGCCATGATGGAGTCGTTCTGGTCCCGGATGCAGGTCGAACTCCTCGACCGTCAGCGCTGGAACACCCGCATCGAACTCGCCAACGCGATCTTCGCGTACCTGGAGATCTGGCACAACCGGCAACGACGACACAGCAGCCTGGGCATGCTCACCCCGATACAGTTCGAGAACACACCCACCGTGGCATGACAATCCAGGAACGCGACTCCACCGAACCCGGGGCACACCACCCTTCCTCGGCGCCGCTGGCCTAAGACTCTGTCGAGTCTAATGAGCCGATCGTCGACGGCAATCCCGATCACTGCCAGTCATCATGGCTTTCCAGCCAGTCGAGGCCGCCAGAGGCTGCTGAGCCTCCACAACGGTCTCACGGCATCCCGTGGGAACGTCGTCGGCAGGATCGCGTCGCGTCAAGCAGCGCGTCGTGGACGGCGGGCGAAACCGTGCGCCCTGGCGATCGGCTGGACCGCTCCCCTGGCGCCGGCGGGTCGGCGTGGCGCTCCGGCACAGCCGGCGCCTCGGGCAGGGGTTCCCTCCGGTACGGCTCAACGCCCAGACGACGCATGCCCCGTACCGCGAACAGGTGGATCTGCGCGACGTAGCGGTCGAACAGCACAGCGAGCTGCTCCGGCTGATGCGCCGATCGCCGGATCAGCTCTCCGTCGTCGATCTCGACTGCCTCAGCACTCAACGCCTCTTCGTGAGCAGGTGATTCACCATGTTGTCTCCCGAAGAGCTCCACCGAGTTCCCTAAGAGCCGGGACTCCCGGCAACGGCTCCCGCGGCCTCCCCGTGCGGGCACCGCATCGTCGCACGCGTCATCGTGAGCGATCGATCCCGAATCGGGGGCGGGTGGAACCCGTGGGTGTGAAGGCGCGCGCGGTTGCGGGCCTGGGGTCCGGGCCTGCGCCGGCATCGGCCGCGGGGGCGTGGGCGGTGGCGATGAGACGATCGACGGTCATGGCATCAGCGATCGGGCATGCCGGGCTCGTCCCGTCGGCGACGCTGCGCGCGAAGTCGGTCAGCAAGGGGACGTACGGGTTGTCATGGGGAGGCCGGAACATGCGGACGCGGGCGTCGTCGATCCTGCCGCGGAAGAGCCCCGAATCCACGGGGTCCGCCTCGAGGGTGCGGCCGTCGAAGGTCACCGTCAGACGATCGTGCGGAGTGCCCTGCCACCATTCGACAGCGAGCGTGGCCCTGGTGCCTCGCGGCCAGGTGAGATGCAGGGTCGCTTGCCGTTCGACGCCTCGCGGGAATCGGCGGCCGATCTCGCCGATGATCCCCGTGGGCATGCCCAGCAGCCACACCAACAGGTCCAGGCGATGGCCGCCCAGGGCGGCGAGCACCCACCTCCGGCCACGGCCGGGTCGGAACGCCACCGCCGAGGCTCGGAGGGGGCGGGATCGAGCGGAGCGCGGACGGAGAGCGTGATGGTGTCGACCGTACGGCCGGCGAGCAGTTCGCGCAGGCGGATGAATGCGGGTGCAGTTCGCCGATAGTAGGCGGCCGCAACGACCGGACCGACGGTCAGGTCGGGTTCGTGGAGTGTGGGACGGCACCGCGCCGGCCGGGTGGAGTTCGAGGCGCGATCGGGAGGGGCAGGCCGAGCGGCATCTCGACGAGCACGGGCAGACCGGCGCGGTGCGCGGCGCCGGCCAGGGGCGCCCGTGCGGCCATGGGCTTGGCCACGTAGACCAGGTCGACGGAGCCGAGCAGAGCATCGTAGTCGTCGGTGCCGAAGCCGATGTCGTACTCATCGCTCAGGGCGCGTGCCCGCTGAGCGTCTCGCCCCCACACGCCTGCCACGGTCTCCGACAGCGACAGCAACCCTGGCAGGACGCGATTCCGCACTACGTCCCCGTATCCGACGATGCCCCATCTCAGTCTTTTGCCAGGCATTTCACAACTTTCATGGTTCGTACGGGAGAAGCGGTACGGCGGGCCGGCAACAGTGACGGTCGTGACGCCCATGGACGGCGCCTGCCAGGTGGCGGCTCAGATGGACCGTCAGGCCCGAACGACCGGCCGTCCACCCTGCAGCGAGGGTGGCCGACGCTGTGCCGATTGGCTGGTGCATGGCTCACCAGCAAGGCTCGGGCAGAGAGGCCGCCGGTCAGCCCCGGCACCGGCTCGTAACGGCGTCATCGGCCAACGCCACGAATGGGGAGAGGCGGGCGGCCGGTCCCGCGCCGCGTGAACTGATCGATTTCACCTCTGATGGATTTCCCATGGCGAGCTCGCGCGCAATATGCTCATGCGCTAAACCCTCCACGAGAAGACTCTATCGACCGAGAAGAGCCTCTTGCCAACTCACCGAGGTCAATTCATGAGGATCACCGAACTGCCAGCCGGAGCAGAATTGGCGCCAGAAAAGGCGTCCGGCGAATCACCGGACTTGCGGAGCCGTCACCCTGGATCCAGGGGCCGCCTTGGTGTCTGAACGCTGTTTCTCCTTGTTGAGGACACCATGGTGGTCGAGGAGGACAGGCCAAGTGTCCAAGGAAAGGAAACATTTATGGGGGCACGCCGTACCGCCGGGTCATCCTCTGCCGCCATTACCGCGGTTCCAGCAGCCGCGAACAACATCCGAAGGCGCACTGAGTTTCGGGCGCGGTAGCGGGACCGGGCGAGCGCACCACACGACCTCGCGCGACGTCGCCACGCTCTCGTTCGTCGATGACAACGCCTTCGCGAACTTCTGCTCGGCCCGAAACATTCACCGGCCTGGGGCCGCACCCGTCTCCACGACCGTGTCAAAGATCGATGAGCCGACCGCATGGATCCCATCGTCGCCGACGGCCCGCTCGTCGACCTGAGCCGCCGGGGGGCCGGACGACCTGCTCGGCACGACCACGGAGCGAGGCCCCTGCCACCATTGTCGGTGCAACTGAGGACCAGACTAAGGATGAGTCATGGAGGAGGAGAACTTCCGGAATGAGCGCCGACGACGAACCTGATGACCCGGCCGAGCCGCTCATAGACTGCGTGGAGGGCAACGGTCTCCATGCCCACCAGGTTGCTGTCGTCGATGGTCGTGATCGTTTCCCCGATATCGAGAGCACTGATCTCTTCGATCGCTTCGCGTACCTGCTCGACGGAGGCGCCGGTCTCTTCGGCGATGAGGTCCACGCTGGTCAAGCTGAGGGCGATGTCGGCCGCCACGTCGATGCGCTCGGTGGGGACGATGGCCGCGACCCGCCGGCCGTTGATGGTCAGGTAGGTGATCTGCCCAGCATGGTCGGCACGGTTCATTACGTCGCCCAGCCGGGCACGGGCCTCGTCGAGAGTGAGCTCAAGGGCAGGGCGGCGAGCCCGACACCGTGACCTTCACCATCTCGGGGCTCGACATCACCGAGACCTCCGTCGTCAACGGCACCACTCGTACCCGCACCAACACGGGAGCCCACCTGCGTGACATCGACGGTTACCTGAATGAGCGCGCCATAGACCTCACAGGCGAGGGCTATCACGAGGACCTGCCGACAACTCGGGACCGGTCGTAGACGACGTCGTCGTCGGTCGAGGGACCACGATGACGCCGGTCGGCCGTCGGGCTCCGCCACGATCTTCAGGGCGGCCGGATACCACCGGGCCTTCCGCTCATGGAGTTCCGTCACGTTCGCGTCAGGCGACTGCCGGAGGGTCTGGCAGCGAGGCGTCCAGGCGGATGAGGTTGAGCGCGACGGCGGAGTAGACGTGTTCGAGGTGGACCTTCTTGATGCCGCGGTAGCGGGCCTGGCGGATGCCGGTGACCGCGATCGCCTGGTGGATGGTGCCCTCGACTGCGGCGCGGATGGCGTACCTGGTCTACCGGTTGGTGCTGTGTTGTTCGCGGCGGGCCTGGTCCAGGACCTCCTGCAGCGGGCGGGGGCGCAAGGTGAGCTGACGCCCGCCCCTCTTCGAGGAGGTGCATTCCGGGCGGGCGGGGCAGGCCTGTCAGGCCTCGCCGCCGAACTTGCCCCACGATCGCTTCCTGCCCGCGCTGGATGCAGGGGCTCCATGAGCTGCTGGTCTGGCCTTGCGGGCAGGTGACCTGCTGCTTGTCCCAGTCGACGGTGAACGCGCTGCGGTCGAAGCCCGCCTTGTCGCGGGCTTGCGGTTTGACGTCGGGGACGGTGGCGTCCGTGGCGGCCACGTTCGTGATCATGTTAGGGGGGTGGTGGGCACACTGTTGCCCGGCTGTGTGCCGGGCGCGCTCTCGTCTGGCGCGGGCAGGTCGTGGCAGGTCTCGCTGATGTGCACCTTGAAGCCGCACCAGAAGAAATCGTCGCCCTTGGCCGTCCAGCGACCGTCCATGTCATGGGGAGAGGCCAGGCGGATACTTCCCGGTGGGAGCCCCTCTCCGCCGTCATTGAAGGACTCTCGCCGCTTGACCACCTCCCGCCTGCGGCTGCCGGTGGTGCGGGTGTAGTTCTGAACCAGCATGATCCGCAAGGCTTGCACCGCGGGCAGTTCGCGCAGCCAGGCCGGGGAAAACGGCGCATACACGGCGCTCACCAGCGCATATCCGTCGGCGCCGTAGGCGATGGCCAGTTGCTCGTGCTTGGCCACCGAGGCCGGCAACCGCCAGGAGTCCACCCGGGCGCGGTAGCGTTCGGCCCAGCCGCTTACCTCCAGCACCCGCTCCACCCAGCCGGGCGCGGCGGCCGAGATCGCCTCCAGCGCCGCCTGCGCGCATTCCCCGGCTGGCTCCAGCCGGTTCAGATCGCGGACCGCGCCGAGCATATGCGTTGAGTCGGTGCGCCCCCGGACCGCATCGGCGGCCCGGCCGGTCGGTCAGGTCCTCGACGAACCGCAGCACCGTCACCAGCGCCAGCATGGCCGGCGACTCGGCCGGCGCGCCCCGGACACCGAGCGCCTCAGCGAACTCGGTGTCGGTGAACACCTCACCCAGCTGGTCACGAATCGTCATCGGCAAGCTGCCCTTGGGGAACGCCGCCCGTGCTACCTGCGCGGTCGCCTCCGGAACCCTGCGGCACCGACGCGCCTGCATCGACATCACATGCCCCGTCCTGCGGCTGTCGAGGGGAGGATCACGGCACCCAGAGACGATCTTTCACCCCAACGCCACCCTGAACGCGGAAATCGCCTGGCCTGTCAGCAGAATTCGGCAACAGGATCGCCCCAGCGATCAAACCTTTCGTTAGCCACCAGCCTGAGGACGGGCGAGCGGGATCGGCGCACCCAAACCCACATGAAACCGGATGGCAGAAACGCAGCGGCGAATGGCAGAAACCACCTTATCGAGAGGTCGACGGAGCTGGATAATGGGGCACCGTGGAATCGGCTCTCCTGCTGGAGCCGATACGAAAACAGCCGGACCGTACGCTGGCGGCTTACCAGAGCCCCGGCGGCGGACAGAAAGAGAGTAATGTGCGCTCGATAGCCAGAAGGCTGCTCAGCGTCGCCGTGGCTGCTGTCACGATGACGCTATCGACCACGACCGGCAGCGCCGATGCCGCCGTTCAAAAATATCCGCCCGCGTACAACATGAAGTCTCAATATCTCGGGGCCTACCCGCACGCGGGTCTGGAGAATGCCGTCGTAGCGCGTCGCCTCTATCTGGCTGCGGGGACATACGAGTGGTGGCACGCTCCTAACCGATGCATACGCAAGATCGAGCTGGGCGCAGGATGGTATGACTGGACCAACTATCTTTCGCCAGGTGGTGGCTACTATAAGCACGGTTCAATTCTCAATCCGGTTACTCCTGGCTGGGAAACAGTTGAACACGCCTGTAACTGGACTCTCACTAAATCCGGCACAATGAACTGGGGTGGCATTCTTATTCCTCAGTTCTAAGGTCGGGGTTCCTCGGCGCGCTTGCGCGCCTTTCCTGGTCATTGACCAACAGGGTGAAGCGCAGGCTCAGCGAGAGGGTGGGGTGGCCAGCTGGCGTGGCGATCCGCGCGGTGTAGGGCCGTTGCCAGCGGAACGCAACCTCGATCATCCAGCCGTGCCGGTCGAGCTGTAGGAGTTCGTCGGCGGCACATTGCGACCAGGTGACCTGCCAGCCGTTATTGATGACGTAGCTAGTCAAGGCATGGATTCATGGCGGAGATCTCCTTGAGCTAGGGGAGGGCAGGGTGGGATGGCCGCCCGCGCGGCCTAGAGTTTGAACGGAGTTCGAATCTCTAGGCTGGTCGGAGGCTTCGGATCCATAAGACGGCTCCGTGTAGATGCAGGCCGGCGAGATAGCTGTCGGGGGTCTTGTCGAAGCGGGAGGCCAGCCCACGCCACTCCTTTCCGGTTGATGTAGCGCTCGGCCGGGTTGCGCTGCTTGTAGAGATCAGGATCATGGGTGACCGGCCGGCAGCCGCGCTTCTTGCGGCTGGCCGCCTGGGCGATCTTCTCCGGGATGACCGCTTCGATACGGCGTCGTACCCGCCTTCGTTCGTCGTCGCCGTCGCAGGCGTCGCGAGCGTTTTCCCCCTTTGGCGATCCTGTTGCCGAATTCTGCTGACAGGCCAGGCGATTTCCGCGTTCAGGGTGGCGTTGGGGTGAAAGATCGTCTCTGGGTGCCGTGATCCTCCCCTCGACAGCCGCAGGACGGGGCATGTGATGTCGATGCAGGCGCGTCGGTGCCGCAGGGTTCCGGAGGCGACCGCGCAGGTAGCACGGGCGGCGTTCCCCAAGGGCAGCTTGCCGATGACGATTCGTGACCAGCTGGGTGAGGTGTTCACCGACACCGAGTTCGCTGAGGCGCTCGCGCTGATCGCCTCATCAGAATTCGGCAACAGGGTCACGCGTGGCGACGGTCCGGAAGTCCTTCAGCCGGTTGATCGCCCGTTCGACGTCTGGATCCGGTTGGCGCGGAAGGAATAGGCGTTGTCCGCGGCCACCGCCGCCGGGCGGGTCCGTGGCCGACCCACCGCTCCGACCAGCCGGATCTGGTCCAGGACAGTGGTGAATCGCGAGCGGCCGGCGGCCTGCCCAGGCGTGAGCACGAAGACCAGCGGCAGCCCCGGCGGTGGATCTCGGTGTTCAGCCCGCCCCGGGATCGGCCAAGCGCGCCGGGCGCTGGTGTGGAGTCAGGTGGCGGTGGATGTGCACCCCGCGGATCAGTCACGGTTCCAGCGGGGTGGCGCCACCCACCGATCATCCTGGTCGGCAACCCTGCGGGTCGGTACGGCTAGTCGCGGACCTCGCCGTACCACTGCCACTGCTCACGTGGCAGCTGGGGCACGCCGGGCAACGCGATCCGGCCCGTGCACCAGAGCAGGGTCTGACCTGGAGCGTGCCCCTTGGGGGCGTTGGGGAACAGCCGCTCGACGACCTGTGCGGCCAGGACGTCCGGTGGACTCCAGCCGTACCCCAGGGTTCGGGCGAGGTCGTGGCTGTGGACAAGGATCTCCAGAGCGGCCATCGCGGTGAAGCCGGACGCGTCCGATGTGCCCCACGGATGGAACGCCCTGACCCCGGGCGCAGTGCCGCGCACTGTCAGGGACAGCAGGTGCGCGGCGATGTCAATCGACTCGATGCGCAACTGAATCGGCGCGTGCGGATCGTTACTGGCCCACAGGCTCGTGTACCGGTCCGCGGGCCGGGCGATGAGCAGCGCGGCATAGCCGACGACGCCGAGGACGATGTGGTCGAGCAGGTCTCGAGCGGTCCACGAGGTGTCGGCCGCCCGGCGGGACCAGTCCTGGTCCACGCCCTTCTCCAGCACCGGCAGCGCCTCGGCGGCCGAGGCGATGGGCAGCTCGGACCAGGGAATTATCATTTCGGACAACCCCTTTCACACGGGCGGGGAGGAAGTACGCTTGCGCAGCAGCGTGAGGATGACGGCGACGGCGAGGCAGACGGCCGCGAAGACGAACGTGGCCAGGAACGCCGCCTGCACACCTTCGTTGAGGCCGACCCTCGGATCGGTGGCCAAGGCGTCGGTGTTGGCCACCAGCACGGTGGTGCACAGCGCGATACCGAATGCGGCGCCGATCTGGAAGACCGAGTTGTTGATGCCGGAGGCAAGACCGGATTCGCCTGCCGGGACGTCGGACAATGCGGCGATCGCCGAAGCCACGACGGTGGTGCCGATACCCGCACCGAACACGACCATCGCGGGAAGAAGGTCGGTCCAGTAGTCGCCTCCCACGGTGACCCGGGAGAGCAGGTAGGCACCACCGGACAGGAGCGTCGCTCCGAACATGGCCACCTTCCGGTAGCCGAACCTCGTGGTGAGCGGGCCGGCGAGGTTGGAGCCGACGATGGACATGGCGGCGTAGATCGCGGTGCTCAGCCCGAACAGGATGGCTGAGTAACCGAGCACTTGCTGGGCGTAGATGGACATCATCAGGGCGCCACCGTAGGTCGCCATGGAGACGAGCAGCGTCATGATGTTGCCGCCGACGAGGGCACGCAGCCGGAAGATCCGGAGCGGGACCAGCGGGGCCTTCACCGACCGCTCCGCGATGAGGAAAAGCGCGAACAGCACCGCCGCGGCCACCAGCACTCCCAGCGTACGGACCGATCCCCAGCCCACTTGTGGCGCCTCAGCCACACCGAAGACCAGAAGCACCAGCGCTCCGGTCACGGTGATCGCGCCGAACGGGTCGAAGGCTCGTTCGCGGGAGCGGATCGGCGTCTCCCGGAGCAGGCGCGGGCCGATCACGAGCACGACGCCAGCCAGGGGGATGTTGATGAAGAAGATCCACTCCCAGCCCAGGCCCTGGGTGATGGAACCGCCGACCAGCAGCGCGGCAGTGGCGCCGAACGCACCTATGCCGGTCCACACGCCGATGGCGCGGTTGCGCTCCTTGGCGTCATCGAAGGTGTTCATCAACACGGCCATCGCCGTGGGCGCCATGATGGCCGCCGCCACTCCTTGGACGATCCGCGCGGCGATGAGCACACCACCGGTCCACGCGAATCCACAGACCACCGAGGCGACCAGGAAGAGCGCGGTGCCCACCATGAACATCCGGCGGCCGCCGAGCATATCGGCGGTACGCCCGCCGAACAGCAGTAGCCCGCCGAAGGCGAGCAGGTAGGCGCTCATCACCCATTGCGAGCCGGTGAGCCCGAAGCTGAGCTCGGACTCGATGGACGGCAACGCCAGGATGACGATCTGCGAGTCAACAATGATCATGAAGTACGCCGTGCACAGCAAGGCCAAGGCCTTCCAGCGGCGTGGGTCCGGGGCGGAGGACGACTGTTGCTCCAGGGGAGCCATGCTTGTTTGTTCTGACACATGGAGGTAGACCGCGAGGGCTGACGCGATTCGCCGCACAGCGGCGACGAATTTCGGTCGCTACGCTGGTCTGTACCCGGTAAGGGATGAAATTGTGCCCTGACAGGGGGGTTGTGACCATGACCAACGAGGCGACTACCGCCCTCAGCCGGACAGGCAGCGAGGAGTTCGCCCGGCTGACGGATCCGTACCGAGCCGAGCTGCTGACGTACTGCTACCGCATGCTCGGGTCGATGGATGACGCCGAGGACCAGGTTCAGGAGGTTTATCTGCGGGCCTGGCGATCCTACGCCAGCTTCGAGGGGCGGTCGTCGCTCCGCACCTGGCTCTATCGCATCGCCACCAATGTCTGCCTGAACGTGTTGACAGGCCGGAGCCGGTCGCCGGCAATCTCCGGCCTGCCGGAGGACGACCTCACCGAGCAGAACACGGCCAGAGCGGCGGATGATGATCACAGCGATCCCGCCGTGATCGTCGCGGCACGGGAGCATCGCAAGCGCGCTCTGCTGGTCGTCTGGCAACATCTCTCGCCCCGCCAGCGCGCGGTGCTCATCCTGCGGGACGTCCTCAACTGGCAGGCGACGGAGATCGCCGACCTGCTCGGCACCTCGGGCACCGCAGTACACAGCATGCTGCGGCGCGCCAGGGCTCAACTCGCGCAGACTCCCTCGGACGGCACCGAAGCGGCGGAGCCGGACGATCTCGCGCTGCGCAGACTGCTGGACGAGTACGCCGCCGCCTTCGAGACCGGTGACATCACCAATCTGGTGTACCTGCTCGCTGACGACACTGTCTGCCGGCGGCGACCATCCGACACCGTGCTCAAGGGGCGCGACGCGATCGCCCAGTATCTGCGGAACTGCCCAGCGGTGGGAGACTGCAAGATGGTGCCGGTCTCGGTGAATGGCAAGCCAGGCTTCGGCGTCTACCGACGGGATGCCGATGGCGTGCTGCGAGCCCACACCATCGACGTGCTCACCGTCACGAATTCGGGGTTCGAGAACATCGAGGTCTTCGAAGACCGGAGCCTGTTCAGCGCCTTCGGCCTGCCCCGGGTCCATGAGGCCGACCTCGTGTAACGGGAGCGTCCGGCCGTCATGTCAATGCGACAGTTAACGCAAAGACATGATTCCTGCCATTTCTTGTTGTTTTTCTGCCATAAGCCCCGCCCGGTTGATGGTCCGGGCGACGGGTTCTCGCCTGATCGTCCTGGGCATCGCCGGCCATGCGTCGCTCCAGGCAAGCCTTGACGGAGCGCCCCACTTGGCCGATTCGCCCAGGCCATCGGCAGACCGTTCTTGGACGACAGGCGGCCGGCCCGGTCTGGCGGCTCGCCTGAAGCCGCGAAAGAAGTTTTCATTGCATCCCTGATCAATGGTGTTAACTTTGGTTCGATCAGGAGTCATCTCCTCTCTCACCCCCCAACACCAGTAGGAGGAGTGCAAATGACATTGCCTGTCCGCCTGCTCTTATCTCACCTCACAGCCACGTTCGCCCTATGCGCGGCCATCGTGCTCCCGACCGGCACCGCCCACGCGGACGAGCCTCCCGCCACCCTCGCGGCTCCGCCCTTCCAGATGCCCGTCCCCTGCGGCCAGCGCTGGACGACCTCCACCCACGGAGGCCACGCCAGCCAGTACATGGTCGACATGGTGTCCGTCAGCGGTGTCACGCACGGAACCCCCGCTCTCGCCTCCGCCGCCGGCACCGTCATCACCTCCACCTTCTACACCGACGCCGGCAACACCATCGTCATCGATCACGGAGGCGGCTGGGTGACCCGCTACCTGCATCTGGCCAGCCGCGCCGTCGGCGCCGGCGCATCCGTCGGCCAAGGCCAGCAGATCGGCTCCATCGGTAACACCGGCAGCGCCACTACCGGCGCTCACCTGCACTTCGAACAACGCCTCAACGGCGCCGTCGTACAAGCCTCCGTCAACGGCCACCTCATCCCCGTTACCTGGTCGTACAACCAGCACTACGAGACCAGCAACAACTGCGGCGGCGGTACACCCGGCAGGTACTGGGTCGACACCTTCGCCGACGCCCCCGGACACTCCACCCCCGGCGGCACCCGCACCGGTACGCTCAACCGCGGCACGAACTACGTCTACTGCCGCGCCTGGGGACCCATCGTGCAGGTCGGCAGCGACTACAACCACTGGTGGCTGAAGACCGACCTGGACAGCGGCAACCCGTGGCAAAACCAATGGGTATCGGCCTACTACCTATCGCGCTGGGGCAACGACCAGGCCAAGGACAACAACGGCACCGACATCGCCGACTGCTGACCGAACCCCGCTGACGCGGGACGTCGCGTGCGGGCTGTGGCCTTCTTGCACGCGGCCGGGGCCGTATCGCCGCCATCACAGCGCCCGTGTTCGCCGAGCGGACCGGTCAGGGCATACCGATCGGTCCGGTCGGCGGCGGCGAGACCGTGCCGGACGTCGAGGGCGACAGCGCGGGCCAAGCCGCCAAGGCTCGCATCACGAAGTCATCTCCGACCCCGCGCTGACGGCGCAGCAGGCCGCACGGCCGGCCTTCTCCGCGATGACCGGCCTTGATCCCGCGCCCACGCAATTGGGCGCGGTTACCGCGGGAGGAGTACGCCTTGTCGGCGGCCACCGCGCCCGGCCTGGTGCGCGGAGGACCGACAGCCAGACGGATCTTGATGCGCTCCAGCACGGCGCGAAACTGCGGGCTGTCACCGGCCTGGCCAGGGATGAGGACGAAGGACAGCGCGCTGCAGTGCCGGTCGGCCGACAGATGCCTCCGGCGGCCTCGTGCAGCGCTGCGGCCAGTTCAGCTGCGGCCAGTTCGCCATCCGGGGCCATCCCAGCGGCGTGGTCGCAGGAGCGGGCCGTCGTGGAGTCCACCCTCACCTTGTCGAGGCCGGCCTGTCACACGGCGCTGAATTGCGGTTCAGGCTCGATCGTGCCCTGGATCAGGGATCAGCCGCGGAACGCGGGAGGAACAGTCAAGTCCAGGGCGAGCTTGCCGGATGCGGCGCCTTCGGCGATGAGAGCGAGTGCCTTGGGAGCTTCGCGAAAGGCGAAGGCTGTGGGCACGCGCGGCGTGAGGCGGCCTTCGGAGTGCCATGCCAGGCACTGGCTCAACGCCCGCATGGCGACGGCGACGTCGCGGCTGGCATAGCCGGCGATGTCCTCGTGCCGATAATGGCGATATTGCCCACCAGCACGTCCAGCAGGCTGACGGCGGGGATGGCGCCGCTGGCGAAGCCTGTAGTGACGAGCCGTCCCTCCCAGGCCAGCGCGGCGATCAGTTCACGGGTGAGATCACCGCCCACCAGGTCCAGGACGAGATCGGCGCCGCGTTGCCCGGTCAGCGACCTTACAGCATCGGCCAGGCCCTCGGGCGGAAGGACGTGATCAGCTGCGGCTGGCGTCAGCGTGCCCGAGCGATCGACGGCGATGACCCGGGCGCCTACGGCCTGCGCGATCTGCAGCGCCGCCTCGCCGACGTTACCGGTCCCTCCCGTGATCACTACCGTCTCGCCGGGCTGGAGTCCGCCCCGGTGCAGGAGCGAGACGTGCGCGGTGGCGTACGAGACGGGAAAGCCCGCCGCCGTCAGGTCGTCCATGCCATCGGGGATCGGCAGCACATGGGTGGCGTCCACGGCGAGCTGGTCCGTATAAGCACCCCAGCTCACCAAGGCGATCACTCTCCGGCCAGGGGCGATCGTGGTCACGTCGGGCGCGGTCTCGGTGACGATGCCGACCAGCTCGAAGCCGGGTACGAGCAGGTCAGGAGCGGGGCTGTGCCCCTGACCCGCCCGGACGTAACGGGCATTCTATCGAGGTCTGGCATAGGGATGCCTAAGCAATGGTCGCGTGCCCGCCATGATGTGCCCGCATGTGCCACGGGAGCGCCTTCGCCTCCGTCGACATCGACATGCCCGAGGTGCGGCATGTTCGACCAGGCCGAGACCCGTGACAGCCTGCACACGCGCACCTGGGGCGTGCCGGCCGACGGGGAAGGCGCCGCGTCCTGGCTGCGGGGCTGGCCGTGTTCACCCTCGCCTCCGCGTCCTGCGCCCTGGCGCAGGACGCGGACACACTGATCGCCGCGCGGGCGGCTCAGCGGGCGGGAGCGGCCTTCGTCATGCCGCTGGCGTTCACACTGCTGTCTACGGCCCTTCCACCCGAACACCGCGGCAAGGCGATCGGCCTGTTCAGCGGTGTGACAGGACTGGCGACGCTCATGGGGCCGTTCCTCGGAGGCGCCATCGCGGCGGAGCCCTTCTGGGCATGGATTTTCTGGATCAACGTGCCGATCGGGCTCATCACGATCGTCTTGGTGCTGTTGAGGATCGAGGAGAACCAAGGACCGACAACCGGTTACACGTTGTCGGCCTCCTACTGGTCACCGGCGGCGTTCTAGGTCCCGTTCTGGGACTCGTGCGTGCCTCCAGCACGGATGGGGTGACAGCGAGGCGCTCCTCCCATGGCGACCGGCGTCATGCTCCTCGCGGGCGTTCGCCGTCTGGGAACGGGAACGCGACATTCGTTAGTATCGTCATGCAACCACCCTGCTGTACGGTGGGGTTGTGCTTGGTCGTACCTACGAATCGCAGAACTGCTCTGCGGCGCGGGCGCTCGAGATCGTGGGTGAGCGCTGGAGTCTACTGATCATCCGGCATGCGCTCTTGCGGGGTGTCACCCGCTTCGGGGATTTTCAGCGCGGTCTCGGAGTCGCCCGCAATATTCTTGCGGCGCGGCTCGATCGGTTCGTCCAAGAAGGGTTGATGGAGCGGCGACCCTCCGCGGAGAGTGCGCCGCACCACGGCTACATCTTGACCGACATGGGACGCGAACTGCTACCCGTCGTCATGGCACTCACGCACTGGGGCGACCGCTGGGCCGCGCCAGGTGATCCTCCTGTCATCTTCCGGCATGAGCACTGCGGCGGAGAGCTCCACCAGCAGACCGTCTGCGATGACTGCGGCCGGTACGCGGCCATCGAAGCCGTGATGGCACACCCCACCGCCCCCTCGCCGGCTCTGGCGTAACACGCCCGAGGTAGGCGAAAGGCCAGCCTCGTCCGACTTGGCCAGCCTTTCGGGGTCGTTCGGTTGGATCACGCGTGAAGAGTGAGGGCGGGCGATCGAATATCGAGAATCGGGCGAGGTTGGCTGGATTATGTCTTGTCTGCCGTGGCGAAGACGGCGAGCAAGGTGGGCCCATTGGGAAGATGGCTGCGGCGTCCGCCGACATAGCCTGGCTGCTGCATGGCCGTGTGCCTAGCGCTCTCTTGGATGCGTGAGCCGCTGGACTCGCTCCGACAAGAGCATTGTGATGACGGCATCGGCGGCGGGGAGAATTCTTTGAAAGCCATTCGCGGAATGATTCCTTCCACATGAGGGATCCTCTGTGGCGTCGAAACTTTCTCCTCCTCTTGAGTGTCCTGGCGTTTGGGGTATTCCTGTTCATCGCCGGACCCCGCTTCGCGGGTGTAGTACGGGTACGGCCGGAACGCGACGGGGACACACCGCGGCAGACGACTGATCGTTAGGGTGGGCGTCGTCATGTTGACGCGCGTCTGGGGAGGATGCTGGTGACCTCGATCTACCGGACCGCGTAGCCACGCTTGGCGCGCGGCCACACCCAGGATGAGCATGATGTTGATGTTGGTGGTGTGGCTGAAGTCCGGTGAAGCCTCACCGCCGTGCCCAGATCGACGGTACGAGCGCCGCGCTGATCACTTCGCGTCCTTCGTCTCCCTCGCTGCAGCCCTCATGACTCAACCGAGCGGATCCCGCACGGTCAGCGCCTCGTGCGGCCCGGCGCACACCCATGAGTCGCTCCATTCGTAAAGCGGTGGCGCCCGTGCCTGCGCGGCGCGAACGCACACCCACGGCCGTGCAGGTTCTGAGGGCGACCTCAGGACCGCCCCAGAACCTAAGTGGTCCGGCTCGTAAGTCATTCGAGGGTTCACATGGTTGCTGGTAGTGCGGCAGGCTGGTGATCGCAGCCGGTGGGTTGCTGGAAGTGGTGCTCGTTCTGTTCGTGTCGCTCGATCCGGGCCAGCAGGTCCTCGAGGTCGGCCGGGGTGAACTTCCATCTGAAGGGCCGGGCGGTCTCGTTGTAACGGCGCTCGAAGGCGATCAGCCGGTCTTCGACCTGGTCAAGGGCGGTGAAGTCGTTGGGTGTGACCACCTTGCGCTGCACGATGGAGAAGAAGATCTCGATCTGGTTGAGCCAGGACGCGTGCACGGGAGTGTGGACCATCACCGCGTTGGGGAACCGGGCGGCGAGCCGGTCGGCGGCGGCCTTGCCACGATGGGAGGAGCCGTTGTCCACGACCCAGAACACCCGCCGGGCCGAGGCGTACGGCTCTTGCGACATGACCTGCTCGACCAGGTCCATGAACGGGACGATGCCCGTCTTGGGTGAGCAGCGCCCGGACACGCGGGCCTGGTGGACGTCGTAGGCGGCCAGGTAGGCCAGCGCGCCGCCACGGTCGTAGTCGTGGTTGACGCGCATCATCCGCGACCGTCCCGGCGGCAGGGTGGGGTGACAGCGGCAGCGAGCCTGGATCGAGGTCTTCTCGTCGGAGGAGATCACGTACTCGTTGCCGGCCAAGGGCCGGCCGTTCCAGAGGCGCTGGTAGAGGTCGAGCACGCGGGCGGCCTTGGTGGCGAAGCCGGGGTCGCGGATGAAGATCCAGGAGGTGTGCTGCCAGGGCTTGAGCACGTCGGCGGCCAGAATCCGGCGGACGGATGAGGCGGACATCGCCTCGGCGATGCCCCGCCCGACCACTTCGGCGGCCAGGTCGGCGCTGCTCCAGCGGGACAGCGGCATCCCGGTCTCGGCCGGTAACTGGCAGGCCAGCGCCGTGACCTCGGCCCGCTGGACGAGGGTAAAGCGGGGCGGACGGCCGCTGCGGGGCCGATCCTTGAGCCCGTCGATGCCCTGATCGGCATAGCGGCCACGCCACCGCCGGACGGTGTCGAGATGGACGCGCTGCCGCAGGGCGATCCGGGCGTTGGAGTAGCCATGCGCGGCATCCAGCACGATCCGGACACGGACGACCTGCTGGTAGGGGACCGTATGAGCATGGGCCAGCTTCTTCAACCGCCGCCGCTCGGAGGCGGTCAAGGCGATCTGACGAGCACAAGGGACGGGCACGCGGAACGCTTTCGGTGATCTGACGAGGGGCGCTGCCACCTTGCCCCGATATCCACCGCCCGGAGCGTGATCGACACGCCGGACGGCAAGATAGAGCTCATGCCCGCCATCCCGGAGTCGACCAAGACCTCCCTGGCCCAGCGACTGCGCCAGCACGCCCGCGATCACTGGCCACAGCTGGCAGGCCTGAACGTCCGCTACCACGGCCGGTTCGCCTACGTCGAAGGCGAACTGACCGGCGGAGACCGGCTGCCCCTCATCCGCCTCCGTTACGGCGGATCGGCCTCCATCTGGGGGTTCGGCCTCTACCTCGCCAGCAGCGGCACGTACGAGAACCAGATCCTGCCCACCGGCATGTCCGCCGGCACACCCCAAGAAGCCCTCGACTGCGCCTGCGACCTCTACCTCAGCCATTGACCCCGAAGAACTTACGGGCAGGACCACTAAGCCTCCGGGCCGCGGATGCGGTGCTCGATGACGCAGGTCAGGAGACCGACGCTCCCTGGGCTCGGTGGATCACGAGTACACCCCCAAGGGTGCCTAGTCCACGCGGCCCAGGTGGAGCTGCGCAGGACCTGCCTGATCGACGGCCTCGTTCATCGCTTGGCGCGTGGGCACCGGGAAGGAGTGTCCGGGAACCGACACATCCTGAGCGGGCAGCGTGCCTGACACGAGGGCGCGCCGATCTTGTTGGCCGCCGGGTTGTTGAGCGCGAGCGGTCCGAAGACCACGCCGTGCTTGCCCGCGTCCATCTCCGTCACCAGCCTGGACGAAGGCAGCAGCCGGCGCAGGGCCTTCGCGCCCTCGATCGGGGTGGACGGGTCGCTTTCCGAGTTGAAGATCAGGATCGGCGGCACCCGGCTCGCGTCGGGGAGCTCGCGTTCCTAAGCGGCCACGGGCCAGTTCTGGCACGCGGCGTTGCACCAGGAGTTGTACCAGACGGCGAAGTTCGGATACCAGGCGACGTGCTCGGCCGCGTCGCGTTCCCAGGTCTCCTTGTCCGCCGGCCACGGAGAGTCCGTGCAGGAAACCGCGTTGAAGATGGACAGGAAGTTGTCGTTGCCCGGTGAGCCCAGGTTCAGGACAACCGACTTGAGGCGCGTGTCGTGACCGCGGCGGACGAAGTCGCTGATCGCCCGGGTGAAGTTCAGCCAGCCCCCTTCGCTGTACATGGTGTCGAACGTCGAGAGGATGAACTCGTACGGGCCGACGTGACCGCGAGGAGCGCGCCGCAGATCGGCCATCACGGTTTCCCAGGCTGCCCGCACCTGGTCCTTGGTCGTTCCGAGCCCGAAGACGTCGTCGTAGCGCGCGACCCACTCGAAGTAGGTGTCCCACCGCTTGTACATCGCCGGGTTCTGGCTCAGCACCGGCCATCCCTGGTAGGCCATTTCACGCGGGGTCGGGTCCACGGCACTTTCGAGGATGATGCGGTCCAGGTGGGTGGGGAACGCCGCAGCGTACGCGATGCCCAGGTACGTACCTTACGAGAAGCCGCGATAGCTGATCTTCTGTTCGCCGAGTTCCTGGCGGATGCGGTCCATGTCCTTGGCCACGGTGTTCGTGTTGACGAACGGCAGCATGCTCCCGGCGTTTCGCTGGCAGGACGCCGCGAACTCACCCAGCAGCTTCCACAACTCCGGTCGCTGCGGCGCGGCATCGGGGTCGGGCAGCGGCGCCGCCCACAGGGAGAGGTCACCGCAGGACAACGGTGTGGAATGTGCCACCCCACGCGGGTCCATTCCGATGATGTCGCACATCTCCAGCACCGAAGGCGGGATGCGGGTCTGCCCGGTCGCGGACGGAGCCGTCAGCCTGCCGGCGTATTCGGCGGCACCGCCTCCCGGCCCACCGGGGTTGAGGAACAGAACGCCACGCCGTTTATCAGGATTGGTGGCCTTCGCCCTCGACATCATGACGGTGATCTTGGCGCCGTACGGACGGCCGTAGTCCAGCGGCACCTGCAGTGTCGCGCAGTCCAAGTGCGGATACGGGGTAGCGAGATCCTGTGGACAGGCGCCGAACTGTAAGGATTGTTCCGCCTCGGCAACGGGCGAAGCGGCGGAAGGGAAGCCGCATACGCTGGTGACCAGCGCTATGACACCAACCAAGAGCGGGATACGTCTCACGTTATCTCCCATGCGTTCATGCGGGATGCCGACTGCGACCGTCCTGCTCGGCGACACGCTCCTCAGCGCCGGACCGACATTGCCAAGTCCGATGCCTTTCCTGTTCAACACGGGACAGTTCTGGGCCCGGGGTAGTCGAATTGCCGTTGGATTCGGGGCGAACACTAGATGGATCTTGCTCGTCTGCCCGCCCCGGGAACGACCGAGCAGGGCGGACTTCAGCCGCAGTCTCCAGCGGCGCCGAAGGCATCGCCGTTTGTCCTCTTCCGTGCCCGCTTCGGCCCCTGGCCGGTTCTGTTCTTCGAGGTCACCCTCTTTGACTGGGCCTTGTCTTCCCCGGCAGCGGCCTTGTCCAAGGCGGCGAGGACGTCGTGGCTCAGGTGCATCCCGGCCGCGTCGTGGCGCGCACGCACCATGGTGGAATCGACGCCGGCCAGCGACAGATCCACCCCTCCTCGCTTGGCGGCCTCAGCGATCAAGCCCTCCAGCAGAGCCTCGAACACGCCGGGGCCACGCCACTGACGGAAGCGATCGGAGACCGCCGGCCAGGCGCCGAACTCGGCCGGCATCTCCCGCCATTGAGCACCGGCCCGAAACCGCCAGACCACGCCTTCGAACTGCTGGCGCAGACGCTCGGGTAAGGCCCGTACTCACCGATCGGCAGGTAGGGCCTGACGAACTCCCATTCCTGGTCTGTCAGTTGCGCTCGCGTCACATGCGAAGGTCTTGCGCTTGTGCGGTCGGCTCGGAGCGCGGTGTCGGTGTTGCCACCGGTCCGCTTCTCCGAGCCAACCGCACAAGCCCAGCGACCGACAGAGAATCGCGCGGCGAGGGTTACATGATCACGGCATCGCTCAGGCGAGTGGCGGCGACGGCTGCCGCGGCGACGCTCCTGAACGTTTCGGCGACCGCTGCCTTCCCGCTCGCGCCGACGTCGGCCGCCGCGGGGGAAACGATCACCTTCCGCGGGATGAGCCTGACCCTTCCCGCCGGGTGGCAAGCGGATCGGATCGATCACGGCTGGCTCCAGATAGCGTTGAAGGGCTGCAATCCGACCAAGGTGGCCTGCACCAACTTCGCCCTGATCGGCCCCAAGGCGCTCAAGGGGGTACGAATCTGGAGAGGTCCGGACGGATCACCCCTTCGCGCCTGGAACCGGTGCGTCGGCGTGCCGTTTCACTCCCCGCAGCAGCAAGCGCACCAGGACTTTCAAACAGCGCGAATGGTATCTGGCCAAGTCCCAGATCCTCATCGTCGACGGCTGGAACATCCCGGTCCTGGCGGGGATCGTCAGCCGGGCCACGTGGAAGTGACGGGCATCAGGCCTGCCGGCCGCGACGTACTGGTCAGACGCCTGGTCTGGCGGCGCGTGACTAGGTTCGGCGGCGGAAGAACTACGGCCGGGACAACCCGGTCGGCTCCTTAACCCACGCGCCCGGAGGCAGCTCACGCGTCCCGCAGGCGAGGCTGCCCGCTGTTTCGTCATCGATCGAGCGGTCGTCGCCGAGCTCGTAACGTCAGTGTTCGCACGGGCGGCGGCATCACATGGCGGCCGTCCGGCGTACCGTTCGCGTCAGGTCGCCCAGGGGCACGCCGCGACATGCTCACCGTCGGGAGACGGGGCTCATGGCTTGCGGGCCACGCCGCCGTACGCGTCGATGGACGGGGCTTTCGTCTCATCCTCCGGCCGCCACTGCGTAATGGGCGCCAGCCCCGGCTCCACCAGATGCAGCCCGTCGAAGAAGCCCGCCAGCTCCTCCAGTGAGCGCAGATAGTACGGGACCGCTCCGCTCTCGGCCAGTTTGTCACTACCCTCGGCGACCGCCTCACCCGTCGCCGTACCGTCCCACAACACCATGTAGCTGTCTGACGGCACGGCGTGCATGCAACGCTCGATGATCGAGCGCATCACCTCCAGGTCTTCCACATAGCCGAGCACCCCCATGAACATCACGGCGATCGGCTTGCTGAAGTCGAGGACCTTGCGAGCCTCCGCGATGATCAGTTCGGGCTCGTGGTAGTCGCCGTCGACATAGGCGGTCACGCCCTCGGGTGAGGTGTTCCTGAGCAGCGCGCGGGCGTGCACGAGCACCAGCGGGTCGTTGTCGACGTAGACGATGCGCGCGGTCGGGTCGATCGATTGAGCGACCTCATGGGTGTTCTGCATCGTCGGCAGCCCCGTGCCGATGTCGAGGAACTGGGATACTCCGGCCTCGGCGGCGAGGTAGCGGACCGCCTGGATGAGGAACCTGCGCGACTGCACGGCCATCTGGACGATCTCCGGGTACACCTTCGCCACGGCATCCCCGGCGTTCCGGTCGGCCGCGAAGTTGTCCTTTCCGCCCATCCAGTAGTTCCAGATCCGGGCGGCGTGCGGGACCTCAGGTTTGATCTTCGTGGCGACGTCGGAGCGGTCGTGGATCATCATTGGCTTTCTGTGGGAGAGGGCGCAGTAGTTGCGCGCGGGAAGATCGTATGTGCACAGAACGCTACATGCGGCGTCATCATCACTTATGGCAGAACACATCCCTGTTAATGCCGTATTCGGCCTACCCGGCGGTTGCTGTGGCTTGCCGCCGTCGGGTGGACGAGCGTGACGCGTCCCCCGCCTGCCATGCCAACGTTCAGGCCGAGCCGTACCGCCGGGCACAGCCGCCTTGCATCTGACGCTGGATGTCGTTCAGGGTAGCGAGGTGCCCGGCAGCGCGCCGTGACCGAGCTCGAACGAGGTCAGGCACGTCCTGGCACCACCCACGGTCTGCGACGGGTGGGATGCGCTCGATCCTGTACGGAGTTGAGATCAGAGGCTTGGCTCCCTCCCGCACCTGCGATGCCCTGCCCACGAAGATCGCAGAAGGAACGCCGATCAAGAACGCGGGTCCGATGGCGCAGGCAACGATCATCGGCGGCGCGAAGATGCTTTTCGCCAGCCTGGACGAACTCGAATGTGCCGGGTGTATGGCGACGAACCGATGTTCGTCGTTACCATCCGCGTCTGGAACGCGCTGTCGGACAGCCTTGGGACGGTGTCCGCGTCGGTTACGTGCCGTGTACAGACTGGCCGTCATGTGGATTGGAGGGACGCGGCTCGTGCCAGCCGTCGTCCCATGGGGATGATCATCGCCCACAGGACCATGGCCTCGTGATGCCGGATCACCGCTTGTATTCCCGTACGCAGCGCCTGCGCCGGAACATCCACGACAGCGTGCGCTCGCGGTCCTGGACGCTGGCGGCGGTGACGATGACGACCAGCAGCAGGCCCAGGGCGTCCACGATGATGTGCTGTTTGGTGCCCTGCACCTTCTTAGGCAGGTCGTATCCGCGCGAGCCGGCGGCTACGGTCTCGGCGGCACGCAGCGACTGCGAGTCGATGATCCCCGCACTGGGCTCCGGCTCGCGGCCGTCGGCTATCCGGACCTGTTCGCGCAGGTCATTGTGGAGAGCGTAGAGATTGCCGTCGGTCCACCAGCGGGTGAAGATCGCATGGACGGTGCGCCAGGGTGCCAGGAAGTCGGCGGGCAGATTACGCCACTTGCAGCCGTTGTCGGCCACGTACCGGATGGCGTCCACGATCAGGCCGCGGCAGTACTTCTCGGCGCGTCCGCCCTTGCCGTGTAGCCAGGTCGGCCAGGGCATCAACGGCTCGATGACCTGCCGCTCCGCGTCGCTCAGGTCGGTGGTGCACCCGGGGCGCCCGGTGTGGGTGGTCGGCTCCGCGGCCGTACCGGCAGGCCACGCATGAACAGGCGTTTTCTGCGTTGCGGGAGACAGCAGCGGGGGGCGGTGGCGTACAACGGCGGCAGACCTTCCGGCTGGAGATGGGCTTGGATAACCACCGTTGCGCTCCCGAAAGGTCGCTCTATCTCGCAAAAGATTCGCGCTACGGCACCATTTCTTCCAAAAGATGGCTGCAAGGGCGTTCTCAGCGTTCAGTTTGCACACGGGCACTTATGGGCTTTGAGCCAGGCGGTGGCCCTTGGTGGTCAAGTCCAGAACGCGCTGCAGAGCGGGGAAGATGGTCAGCAGCTGATCATGCAGCCGGTTGACCGCCCGGGTGCGGTCAGCGGCCGAATCCTTGCGTCGAGCCACCAGCCTCCGCAGTTGGACGACCACTTCGTCGTCACCGTCCAGGACGGTCAGATCGCGGCGCATCCGGGTCTGATCGGCAATGCTCAAAGCGTCCTTGGCATCGATCTTGCCTGTCCCTCGGTAGCCTTCGGTCGCCCGATTGACCACGATGCCCGGCACGTGGGCGACCTTTGGCCATGATCGATCAGCGACGTCAACAGCAGCACTACTCGCTGCTGTGCAGGTCGATCGCCCAGGTCACGTCCTCGGCCAGGCCCAGGACGTCCCCGATCGTCGCCACCGGTGTGGCTTCGTCGTTGGCAAGGCGACGGGAGGACACCCGCGCGCCACCGGCGTCGACCACCGGGGTGTTCACGCGTGAGGTCGGCCTGGGGCTGAGAGAGGGTTGTGGAGATCGCTTCCCGAGATCTTCTGAGTGGTGTGCCAGCATGCAGCTGTCGCCGGAAATTGAGCACGGCTACTTCGCTGATTAGGTGGGTTCGCGGAGTGGGCTTCGACACGTCTTGATCAGGGAGGACGACCACGGCTCACCAGAGTCGGTTACCAGTGCCTGCAGGCATGCACACTTTCGCGCTGGGCTGGGGCGCCGGCAACGAGTCGACTCTCTGGCAGCGTGTCAGGGCGGTCACTGGCTGGAGGTCTGTGGCCCTGGCTTCTCTATTGCACCGGCTTCAGTGCCGCCTGCAGGAGCACGACGCCCTCGCCGTACTTGTCCTCCAGCCGTTGCTGGAGCTCCTCATCGGCCACCCAGACGCCCGCAACCACCTGCTCCTTCATGATGTCGACGGAGGTAGAGGTGAAAGGCTGGCTAAGATCATCGCCGATGGACTCCTGGATCTGCCGCAGCGCTTCCTGGCTGCGCTGGGCCCGGCTGACGCAGAGCGCGCCGCCCCAACTCTCCCGGATCCACGCCTCCCTGCCGGTCATGTCGCCTGTGAATTTCACGTTCAGCACCAGCTTGGCCGGGTCGTTTGCGTACTTCTCCGCCCACTCCGGCTTGCTGCCGTCATAGCCGGGGATCGAGTCCAGATAGCTCTGGTCCAGCCACACCCCGCCCACGGCTGCCTCATTCTCCAGTCGCCGCTGAGTCGCCTCGAGCGCTTCCTGGGTGGTTTTGGCGGGGTCAACTGGCCGCCAGCCGCCCTCCGGGACGGGGCACGGGCTGTCGAACCTGCGCTCCTTCGGTGTGCCCTGGACTGCACCTGGCGATTCGGTCAGAGTCAGCCGGGAGCCGTCCCAGGTACCGACCACCCGATAGTGACCCCACTTCGTACCCTCGACGCTCTCGTGCTGAACTTTGGACCAGTCCCAGCCGACGATGTCCGGCCCACCGCACTGGGGTGGCAACGACTCGGCCATCGCGGCGCACAGTTGCGGCCCGTGGTCAGGATTCTCCAGGACGGAGACGGCGTTGGCCGCGTACGTGACCGGCTTGTCGGCCGTTACTCCGCTGCCACAGGCGGTCAGCACCATAACGGCGAGGAAGGCAAGTGAGCGCATGACCTTCAGACGTGCGAGCGCTCGCAGAGGTTCAGCAGCATGCGCTCTAGGGAGCAAGGCTTGAGATCTGTGGATCACTGGGAAGGGGTGGTCCTTCTCGGTGATTGCGTGATTCCACCAAGCATGACCGACGCGCTAACGTCGGCCGGAAAGGCACACCCGTGCTCACCATGGTCCCTGACCTCGCTGGCGGCGACCACGCCACAGCCGCACTCCCGCCCCAACCCCCGCGCTGATCGATGAACTCGTTCGCGAGGATGCCTACCGGATGCTCGCCGAAGCACACAGGGCCGAAGTTGACGCCCCACAGCCGCCTAGTACTACAGTCATGTTTTGTGATCTAAAGTTGGATCTTGTTGTGGCGTAGCCAGCGTTTCCAGTAGTGGCTGCTGCGGGCGCGGGCTTGGTGGGCGCGTCGGAGATGTGACCAGCCCATGGCGCGTTGCAGGATGTCGCTGATGGGGTGGGTGACGGCGCTGGTCAGATGTGCCAGGAGACGGCGGATCTCGGCTGGGGTGAGGGGGACCAGGCCGCACGTGCTTTTGGGGCGTGGGCGGCGGTGACGGCCAGGTAGGCGTGGGCGAGCATGGCCAGGGTGATGTGGCGGTGCCAGCCGTCGTAGCGGCGGACCTGGTACTGGTCCAGGCCGACTTCGTTCTTGGCGGACTGGAAGCACTCCTCGATGGCCCATCGGGAACCGGCGATGCGAACGAGCTGGTCCAGCGAGGTACCCGCGGGTCCGAAGCACAGGTAGTAGGCCATCTCCAGCTCGCCTTGATCGTTCGGGGTGAGACTGCGGCGGACCAGGAGCCAGCGCTGGAAGCCGCCGGGTCCGCCCAGGTGGTCGTCGGTGTGGGGCGGCAGGGTCGCCATCGCCCAGTCATACAGGCGCGGCCCCTTGGCCCCATCGCCCGCCGACAGGCGTTTCCATGCCTGCTCGGGGGCGTCGGCGGTCACCGCGTCGGCTCGTGAGCCGGTGTTGCCGTAGCCGATACCGGTGCCGAGCGACTGGCTCCTGGGCACGGCGACGACGTAGCCGACCTCGCGTTTTTCCAGGAACAGCCGGAACTTGTGGTCCTGGCCGTACGCCTCGTCCGCGCTCACCCACGAGGCGGGCACGCCACTGTCCAGTGCCCGACCCAGCATCGCCGCCGCTAGCGCCGGCTTGGTGGCGAACGACACACTGTCGGGGATGCCGGCCTGCGCGCACCGGGCCCGATCATCGGTCCAGGACTTCGGCAGGTACAACTCGGCATCGAGCAGCGCGCGCCCGCGCGGGGTTGCGTACACGAGAAACACCCCGAGCTGGCAGTTCTCCACCCGGCCAGCCGTTCCCGAGTACTGTCGCTGCACCCCGGCTGAGCGGGTGCCCTTCTTAATGAACCCGGTCTCGTCCACGACCAGTACCCCGCCCGGATCTCCCAACTGCTCGACCACGTAATCACGCAGGTCAGCACGGACTTCCCGAGGGTTCCACCGCACGTTGTTCAGCAGCCGCTGCATCCGATGCGGCTGCGCATCACCCGCAGCCTCGGCCAATTGCCAGCCGTTCTTCCGCTCCACCGGCGCCAGCAGCCCGACCAGATACGCCCGCGCCTGCCGACGCGGCTCCACCCGCCCGAAACGGCTGGCCACCCGAGCGAACAGCTCATCCAGCCCCGCCGCCCACGACTGGAGATCCTCAGACGTCACCACATCCGACACGGATCCGACTATAGATCACAAAACATGACTGTAGTACTAGTAGTACTTTTTTAGTTCGTTAGGGTGGGCGCTGATGGCAGGTGGGGCAGCGTCCACTCCAGGCGGCTAACAACACCTGGAGAGCGGCCAAGATCTTGTAGAAGGTCAGCCCGCGCCGACCACTTTTGGGCTGGTCAACCGCAGTTCAGTGAGGAACAGGTGAGCCGCCGAGACCAAGGTGACATGCCGCTGCCAACCGCGGGTCAGGCCCAGGCCGGTCTTGAGCTCGCGGTAGTCGTGCTCGATGCGCCAGCGGATCTTGGCCAGGCGGACCAGGTCCCGCAGCCGGATGCCGGCCGGCAGGGTGGACAGCCAGTAGCCGGTGGGCTCGGGCTCGCCGGGAGGCCATTCGGCCAGAAGCCAATAGTCGGGCAGATGCCCATCACTGGTGCGGGGGATGCCGCTGTTGGCGGGCCGCACCCGCAGGACCAGGAAGCGGGACCGCAGCGTGGCGGCTGGGTTGTCCTTGCTCTTCTTGGTGCCCTGCCGCCAGCTCACCCGGCGCAGGCTGCCGCGTTCGGCGGCCAGGGCCAGCTCGCGCAGGCTGGCCGGGGCGCTGCGGTACTTGGCCACTGGATGGCGTCCGTTGCCGGACCAGGGCACCGTCTCGGGGACGACATCGGCGGCATACGCGCTGGTGCCGCCCTTGACCGCGACCACATACAACAGGCCGCGCCCGGTCAAGCCCAGCCGCAGCGCGGTCACATCGCCGTAGCCGGAGTCGGCCACCACCAGCGGTGGTAGCAGTCCCCAGGTGGCCAGCTCGTCGAGCATCTCCAGGGCCTGCTGCCACTTGGGACGGTGGCGCTGATCGTCGGGGATGCGGCAGCGCCGTCGCCGCTCGGCGATCGCCGCGGCTTCACTCTGGTCCTCGGCCAGCGCGTCGTCCCAGCGTTGCGGCAGGAACAGCCGCCAGTTCAACGCGGCCGAACAGGCATCGGTGACCGCGTGAACGCTGATGGCGATCTGGCAATTGGTCACCTTCCCCGCGGTCCCGGTGTACTGCCGGGCCACTCCAGGCGAGCCGTCGCCATCCTTCAGATGCCCGGTGTCATCCAGCACCCACGCCTGCGGCGCCACCACGCTGACCGCACGCTGCGCCAGACATCGCCGCACCGCCACGTGATCCCAGGTCGAGGAGGTGATGAACTGCTGCAGCCGCTGGTGATCCACCCCCAGCCGCTCCGCCATCGGCACCATCGACTTACGCCGGCCGTCCAGGATCAGCCCCCGCAGGTACAACCCGCCGTTGGACCGCTGCTCCCGACGCGTGAAGGAGGTGAAGACCTCACCTGCGAAGTCCTCAAGACGGCCACGGACATCAGCCAGCTCCGCCGGAGTCACGTGTCGACCGTCTCACAGAGACTCGAACTAACAAAGTACTACTAGGAACATCCTGGACAATGGCGACCTGGAATCTCTTACCCAGACCTGCCGTTCCCTGGGCCGCTTCGAGTTCCTCCTGATGATCGCACCTCTGATTTTCCGAGGCGCAACCGGCAGTCCGGTCAATCGCTTGGCCGTTTTCTGATCGGCGCGGCGGAGAGCCCCAGTCGGGCCCACCCCGCCCGGCCGTGCTCCCGGCCCGGCCGTGCTCCCGGCCCGACCGGAGCGCGGGCGGACCGGGTCCGACTCCGCCGGCCCTGCCCCGGCAACCAGCTCGTCTAAATTAGTCGGTGATGTTGGCCAGCTCAATCGGCCAGGGCGAGGTTGTCACTTCAGGTGTGTAAAGATCGTTCCTGAGTGCTTGAGGCTGACCTTTACCTGATGCGGCCTGGATAGGCGATGTCGAGTTCGATGAGTGCTTCGCGCCAGCCGATGGTGCGCTGTCCCTCGATCAGGCGGGCGGTGCTGGGCGAGTTTTTGATCTTGCCGGTTTTCTCCTTGGTCACGGCGCGTTCGCGGGCGCGTTTGTCCTCGATGTTGATGATGGCCAGCCACAGCAGCTTGACCACGGCGTCGTCGCCGGGGAAGTGCCCGCGGGCCTTGGTGACCTTGCGCAGCTGGTAGTTCAGCGACTCGATGCTGTTGGTGGTGTAGAGCAGCTTGCGGACCGCCGGAGAGAAGGCGAAGAACGGGATGAAGCGGTCCCAGGCGGCCTCGAACACGCGCGCCGCCTGCGGATAGCGCTCACCCCAGGTGGAAGCGGAGAAGCCTGCCAGAGCGTCGAAGGCGGCTTCCGCGCTGGGCGAGGTGTAGATCTTCTTGAGCTCGGCGGCCAGCGCGGCGCGGTCGCGGCGGGCGACCGGCCGCAGCGCGTTGCGGATCAAGTGAACGACGCAGGCTTGCACGGTGGTGTGCGGGAAGGCGGCGTGGATGGCGTCTTCGAAGCCGTTCAGGCCGTCGGTGCAGGCGATGAGGATGTCGCGCACGCCGCGGTTGCGCAGGTCGTTCATCACCGAGGTCCAGAACCGGGCCGATTCGCCGGCGGTGGCGGCATCGAGCGGGGTCTTGGCCAGCCAGATGCCCAGCACATGCTTGTCGCCGTCGGCGTCGATGCCGACGGCAAGGTAGGCGGGTTTGGCCTGGACGCTGTGGTTGTCGCGGACCTTGACCACGATGGCGTCCAGGAACACCACCGGGTAGACGGCCTCCAACGGCCGGGCTTGCCAGGCGCGGACCTCTTCCAGCACGGCGTCGGTGATGTTGGAGATGGCCTCGTGACTCAGTTCGGTGTCGTAGATCTGGCGCAGGTGGTGCTGGATGTCGCGCACGCTCATGCCGTGCGCGTACAGGCTGATGATCATGTCGTCCAGGCCGCCGGAGACGCGGCCGGCCCGCTTGGGCACCAGCACCGGCTCGAAGGTGCCGGCCCGGTCTCGCGGCACGGCCAGCCGGACCGGCCCGACCCCGGTCTGCACCGTCTTGCCGATCCTGCCGTTGCGGGAGTTGCCGCTCCCGTGGCCGGCCACCTCGTGCTTGCCATAACCCAGATGGGATGACAGCTCAGCCTCCAGCGCGCGTTCCAGCACCGCCTTGACCAGCTCGCCGAGCATCGAGCCCTGTCCGGTCAGCCGCAGCCCGCCCGCACCGTCGCGTGACCGCTCCAGCAGCAGGTCCAGCACCTGATCGCTGAGCAGCTCCCGCAACGGCACCTCGCCGTCACGGTGGGGGGATTTTTCCTCGCCATGATGAGCAGCCGCCCCCAGCAGCGCCGATGCGTCATCGTGCTGGTCTTGTCCCACCGCGGCCAGCGCGGTTCTTCCCCGTGTCGTGGACATGATCGTGTTCTCCCCCGAGATGATGAATGATCTTTACAGACTTCCGTCTACGTTTGGTGACCATTCACACACCTGGAGTGATACCCCCGCCAGGGCGGCAGTTCCTGCATTTTATTCGGGTGTAGCTCTTTCTCAGTGAGTGCTTGAGCTGGGCTTTTGTGGGCGTGACTGTTTGGTCCGGGAACCGCCTTCTACTGTGAGTGCAGACGGTGAGGCGGTGGTGACGGTGGGCTCGTTGCTGGAGGAGCTGGCACGGCGTGAGGCTGTGGCCCGGCAGCGGATCGTGGAGATCCGCGAGCAGATCGCCGCGTTGGAGTCGCGGCTGCAGGATGAGCACGACCGGTTGTCACGGCTGGTGATCACACGGGAGACGGTGGAGGAGATCCTGGGCGGGGCGGTCGAGCCGGTCGGTGACCCTGTGACGGCCGGGATTGCAGGCCTGGACGTCAACGCGGCCGGCGCGGTTCCGGCAGGGCCGCCGGTGCTCGGCGTGGTGACGGTGCCGCCGTGGCGGCCGGGCATGAAGGCGGCGATGCTGCCGCGCGCGTACCGGGACGCGGTGGAGATCATGACCGATGCCGGCCGGGCGATGCGGGCCGGGCAGATCGCGGCGGCGATGGGATTGCCGGATGAGGCCGCCAAGCGGGAAGGGCTGCGCTCAAAGCTGAAGCGGCTGGTGGAACGCGGCTGGGCGCGGGAAGAAGGTCCGGGGTTGTTCATGGTGACCGAGCCGGTGGCGCGTGAGGTGTCCGAGCAAGGCGACGGAGGGTCACGGGACGGCATCGCGCCGTCATCTGCTTCGTCACCGGGCGGGTGATTGCGGCAGGGCCCTTCCGCCGTCAGGTTCAAAGGTGCCAACCACATGTCCCCGGCGAGAGAAGAGCCCTATGCAGGCACCGTACGACACCGGCCTGGCCGCTGACGTCTTTGCGGAGGCGAAGAACACCTTCAACTGGCTCATCGGACAGCTCACCGACACGGCCTGCGGCATGCTGACCCATGACCGGCTGGAAGAGACGATCGTCGAGCAGGGCCGTGAGCTGCAACGCCAGCTCCTCCAAGCACACCTTGATCTACGGGCGCTGCGCGAGCGGCAGCAGGCGCACCACGCCCGCCACAACGCAACGACCGCCAGGGTGATCGGGTCCGACGGCGTGTCGCGGACGCGGCTGGAGACAGGGCATCACCGCCTGCTCGCCACCCTCGTCGGAACGGTGACGGTCACCCGGTGCGCCTGGCGCGCCCCTGGGGCGCGCAACGTCTATCCGGCCGACGCCGCCTTGTCACTGCCGGCGGTGCGGCACTCGGCCGGGCTGGCCAAGCTGGCGGTCGTCGAGACGGTGCGCGGTTCCTTCGACGCGGCCCACGCTGCGGTGACCGCACGCTGCGGCAACGTGATCGGCAAACGGCAGATTGAGCAGGCGATCGTGCAGGCCGCGGTCGATGTCGACGCCTTCTACGCCGCGCGGACGCCGTTGCCGTGCACCGCCCGCACGGTGCTGGCGATCGGCGTGGACGGCAAGGGCATCGCCATGCGTCCCGAGGCGCTGCGGCCCGCGACCGCCAAGGCCGCCGCCCGCGCCCGCGCCACCTTCCGGACCCGGCTGGCGGCGGGAGAGAAACCGGCCCGCAAACGGATGGCCACCCTCGCAGTGGTCTACGACGCCGAGCCCGCGCCCCGCCGGCCGCACGATGTGATCGCTGTCCCCGGTGGCCGGCCGGGCAACGCCTGCCGCGCGCCAGACCGTCCGCGACGCGCAAGTGGCTGTGCGGCTCGGTCGTCACCGGCCCTGCCACGGTGATCGCCAAGGTCTTCGACCACGCCGAAGCCCGTGCTCCCGGCCACGTCCGTCCCTGGGTCGTGCTGGTCGACGGAGCCCGCCACCAGCTCGATCTGATCACGGCGGAGGCCGCCCGCCGCGGCATCGGCGTCCACATCGTCATCGATTTCGTACACGTGCTGGAGAGATTATGGGCTGCCGCCTGGAGCCTGCATCCTCCCGCGGCACCGGCCGCCGAGGACTGGGTCGCCGGTCATGCTCTGGCTCTGCTGGCCGGGCGCACCGGCCACGTGATCACCGCGTTGTCCGGCCAGGCGGCCACCACGGCCGCCCACCGCCGCGACGGCATCGACGCGTGCATCCGCTACCTCACCAACAACCTCAAGCATCTGCGCTACGACCAGGCACTGGAGGCGGGATGGCCGATCGCGACCGGCGTGATCGAAGGCGCCTGCCGCCATCTGATCGCCGACAGATTCGACCTCGCCGGGGCACGCTGGGGCCTGGCCGGAGCCGAAGCCGTCCTGCAACTCCGCGCCCTGATAGCCAACGGTCACCTCGACGAATACTGGCATTTCCACCGCGCCCGGCAACACGAACGGGTCCACCAGAACGACTACCAGGACGGATACTCTCTCACGGCTTGATCGCTTCAGTCGCTGAGAAAGAGCTACACCCATTTTATTCCACCGCTCTCGGCTCAAGTTCGTGTCCTCGTCGCCGCGCCGTGCATCCTGCGCTTCTTTCAGAGGCCGGGCCATGAGTCAGAGCCCACGCTCCCAGCACGGGCTGGTGGTGCGGGCGCACGCCTCCCGCAGCGGATGGATCTCGTCACCGGTCCAGCCACGCCGTGTTTGGCGCCTTGGGGCCTGCACGTCGTACGGCGTCAGGTGCCGGTCGCCGGCGAAAGCGGTATGACGGCCGTCTTCCGGTCTCCGGCGGCGATCCTGTCAGGTCTGCCCTGTCGCACACGGGTATCAGGCGATCATGAGGGCGCGAAGAGCTGTCCCCCACGCGGTCGCGCCGGTACATCGCTCACGATGCGCCAGCGTGACCGCCCGGCCGTCACGGACTGTTTCAGCGGCTGGTCCTGGTGGACCAGAGTCCCTCCTCGCCGTCGCTGGAGTAGAGGACTGTGTTGCCGTCGTTCTGGACGACGAGGCGCGCCTGGGGGTTGCCGTGGGTCTTGCTGGCCCACAGCACCTTGCCTTCAGGCGACTTCACCACGATGTTCCCGTCCGTCTGCAGCTGCGTGTACGCCTTGGGGTTACCATGCGTCTTCGTGCTCCACAGGGGCTTCTTCGTCGCGGTGTCGACGACCACGAGGTTGCCGTCGGCGTACTGGACCAGCCGGTAGAGCCCGTTGGGCGACTGACGGTAGGCGTTGGCGGTCAGCCGCTCACCCGGGGCGAGAACCGAGGTGGACCGGCGGGACGACCAGAGAGCCTTGGTCCCGCTGTAGAGGACCAGGTTGCTGTCGTTCTGGACGACGAGGCGCGCCTGGGGGTTGCCGTGGGTCTTGGTGCTCCACAACGCCGTGCCCTCCGCGGACTTCACCACCACATTTCCATCCGTCTGCAGATGCGTATAGGCGCCCGGGTTGCCGTGGGTCTGCGCGTTCCACAGGGGCTTCTTCGTCGCGGTGTCGACGACCACGAGGTTGCCGTCGGCGTACTGGACCAGCCGGTAGAGCCCGTTGGGCGACTGACGGTAGGCGTTGGCGGTCAGCCGCTCACCGGGGGCGAGGACCTCGGAGGCCGTTGCGGCTGCGACCGACGCGCTGACCGCCTGCGCAGAGGCCAGGGGCAGCGCGGCCGAGGTGGCCAGCATGAGCAGTGCTGCGATTTTAAGGCGCTCGAAACGCATAAAGGGAACTCCATATTCTATGGGATGGCTTTGCTTATCCAGGCCCGCCCGTGGCAAGCCTGACACTTTATACCGGATTAGGACGAGAGAGAAGGTGAAAAGCGTGATTGCTGCCAACATCGCTGGAATCCTGCCATCAGGAGCTGTATTGCTGCCAGATAAGCCTGCGCGGGAGAGTTCAAGAGTGACGCGTGAATAGCGACGGGCTCATCGCAAACAGGACAGGTGGAAGGCCGATCGGCAGCCGCGCCTTTTCGTCCCGGTGGAACCCCACAGCCATAAGCCGTCGTCTGGGCAAGGGGTTCAACACGTAGGCTCGGGAGTTGGGCAAATTGGGTAAGAGCCGAGGCGCCGCACAAGCGACCCTGCGCAAGAGCGGGCGTTTGGGGTGACCTCGCCGCGCCGTATCGGGTTCGTCTGATGCCCGAGATTAGTTGCCCTTGCGGGAGCGCTTCTCCTCCACCTCCAGCGTTATCGCTCTCTTTTCCTGACCGTGGCCATCACCGTCGGAGGGTGTCAGCCGTGCGGGACTACCAGGAATGCGAGGCCTTCTGGAGCGTGGCGTGCCCGCGACGGCTACCGTTGTCGACGTGGATCACGGGCAACGGTCACCTGACGAGCTGAAGGTCAGGTTCGCCACTCGTGAGGGTAGCCCGATCGAAGCATGGGTCGGCGTCCACAGCTGGGATGGTGATGTGGGGGGTGGGCGCGACTCGAACGGTCCTCCACGATCCGGCGGATCCGCAGGGCGGCGTGCTGGACCGGCAAGAGACTTCGCTGTACCTGAGCCATCTGCTCAGCGCTCTGTTCGTCTTTGTTCTCATCGCGTTCGCGGTCGTGTTGTGGTGGCTCGGGCCTGGGTCGCCGTGCGAAAGGCTGAGGCAAAGAAGCCTTAGCTTACTCTGTCGGCGATCTTGAAAGCATCCGGCATGTCCCGACTGGCGACTGATCAGTATCTGTGAGGCTTCTGGGGTCGGCGAAGTCGGTCATTTCCCCCAAGGTGGTCAGGTGTCTCTACCGGTTCGTCCCCGGTCCGCGCTGGAGGTTCCGGAGCTCACCGCCCAGGTAGCACGAGCGAGTAATCCCCGTGGAACCCCGGCCATGTGGATCCGCGACCGACTGGACGGGTTATGGAGCGATGAGGACTTCGCGCAGTGGTATCCCCGCGACGGCCGCCCGGGACTCTCACCCGCCCAACTGGCCACGGTGAGCGTGCTGCGATTCGACTTCAAGTACGCGCCCGGCCTCGAACTGGACGACCCCGGCTTCCACCACAGCGTGCTCGGTGACTTTCGTGACCGCCTGCTGCAGGACAGGCGGGCGGACCGGCTTCTCGATCTGACCCTGGCCCGTCAGAAGGTGGCCGGACTGGTCCGCGCGCGTACCACCCAGCGCACCGCTTCCACCCATGTCCTGGCCACCGTGCGCGACCTGACCCGCCTGGAGCTGGTCACCAAGGCCATGCGCGCAGCCCTGGAGGAACTGGCCCGCGCTGCCGCTCACACGCTGAACGGCTTGGTCAATGAGGACTGGGGACGCCGCTACGGCCGGCAGGTCCGCCTGGGCAAGAACCCCACCCGGCCCAAAACAAGGATCAACACCACCGGGGCAGATGCCCATCGCCTGCTCGAACACCTAAGCCGAAACCATCCCGGCCTGTTGGGCGGTCCCCAGGTGCAGGCCCTCCGACAGATCCTGGTGCAGAACTACTACTGCGACTCCACCTGGCGGCTGCGCTGGCGTGACGATGACGACGATAGCGGTCTGCCGCCCTCGGCCAAGCGGATCATCTCACCCTACAACCTGACGGCCCGCCATGCGCGTCGGGGGCAGGTCACCCGTTGGCAGGGTTCCTCGCGCACGTGACCGAGATCTGCTCCGGCGCCGACCCCAATGTGATCACAGACGTGGTCACCATGACACCCGGCTGCAACGCCGGAGCCTACGGCCCGAGCAGCACCTGGTCGACGGTGGCTACACCTCCCTGGTCCACCTCGAACAGGCCGAACGTGAACACCAGATCACCGTGGTCGGGCCGCTCCCAGGCAACCGCACCCGCCAAAACCGCCAGGGTGAAGGTTTCGCCCGCGACGACTTCCGCATCGACTTCGACCGCCAGGAAGTCACCTGCCCGCAGGGCCGGGTCAGCAATGGCTGGCACGACACTCACCCGACGTCCTCGCCAATGTCGAGCGCCTCAGCCGGCACCCTCCTGGAGAAAGCGCCCCACGACTGCCGACAGCCTTCCAGGACTACCTCGACCAGCAAGGCATTCCGCGCTTGCCTTTCTGGCGAGCCACCAGCTGACCTGACAGCGAACAAGATCCCCGAAGGAGTCAAGCCAAGGCCGGCGCCACCGATCAAGGGGCCGTCGCCGGCGGCGCGAATGTCCCGTTCATATCCATGGACGAGCTTGCAGGCGCCGGACATGTGAACTGTCAATCCCCTGAAAGCGTGGAGACGGTTCTATGCCACAGCGGTCCTCAGCAGGGCCGATGAGGCTTGTCTCTTCTCGATCATCAGACGTTCGAATGTGATGGGCGGCAGGCCGTCGTTGGCGCTGTGCCGCCGGGTGGTGTTATAGAAGTCGGCGATCCAGGTGGCGATCTTCAGGCGGGCCTCGGCCCGAGTGCGGAACCGGTGGCGGTGCACGTACTCGACCTTGAGCGTGCTGTTGAACGCCTCGGCCGCGGCGTTGTCGAGCGCGCAGCCCACCCGCCCCATCGACTGGACCACGCCCAGGCGCCGGCACAGCTCCTGGTAGCGGGCAGCCGTGTATTCCGACCCGCGATCCGAATGAAAGATCACCCCGTTCACGTCGCCGCCGCGGGTGGCCACCGCCATCTGTAGTGAGGCGCAGGTCAGCGCGGCGTCGTGGTGCCCGGACATGGCGTAGCCGAGCAGCCGGCGGGAGAACAGGTCCTCGACCGTGGCCAGATACAGCTTGCCCTCGCCGGTGTCGATCTGCGTCACATCGCCGCACCACAGCACGTCCGCGGCGACCGCGGTGAACTTCCGCCGCACCAGATCCGGGGCGGCCGGCCGCTTGCCCTGGCGGGTCAGCGAGCGCGGCTTGCGCCGCACACGGGCGACCAGGCCGAGCTCGGCCATCCGCGCCGCGACCGTGTTCTCCGACACCCGCCAGCCCGCCTCATGCAAGTCACGGGCGATGCGCGGCGAGCCGTAGGTGCCGCCGGACGCCTCGAACGAGCGGGTGATCTCCGCATCCAGGTCGGCTCGCCGGCGCTGCCGGGCGGTCGGCGTCTCCTGGCCGATGCGGTTCTTCCACTTGTAGTACCAGGACTGCGAGACGCCCAGCGCCCGGCAGGAGACGGTGTGGTCGACGTCGTGCTCGGTCTTCTGGGAGCTGATGAAGGCCGCCACGCTTATCGGCCCATCGCCTCTTTGACCCACAAGACCACCGAACGCTTGAGCACGTCACGCTCGTCTTCCAGCTGCTCGCGTTCTTTCTCCCAGGCAGCCTTCTCCTGGGCGTGCTGCTTGACCAGCGCGGCCTTCTCCCGCCGCAGCCGGGCCAGCTCCTCCTGCTCCGACTCCTCCAGCGCCTTGCCCCCGTTGCCGTTGTACTGCTCGTCCAGCCGATCCATCTGCACCCAATTGTGCAGCGTGTACGGGCTGATCCCCAGATCCCGCGCCACCTGCGCGACGGGCTTGCCGGTCTCCTTCACGATACGCACCGCGCCCGCCCGGAACTCCGGATCAAAGCGCCGCCGCGTGACTGCTGCCACGACCAAACCTCTCCCGGTTCGGTCTCCACGCTACGAGGGGAAGGCCAGAACAAGCCCTTGCTTATCCTGCCTCCTCGTGTCCGGGACGGCCTGCCGACGAAAGGCGGCGATGGGACCAGGATCGTCAAGGCGAGCACCACCTCCGAGGGCGCCATCGTCGGGACAGCCCAAGTCGAGTTCCACACCATGGACGAACTCATCGCCTCCGGCTACAAGGACAAGCCACGCCACACCATCCCCACCCGCGCCTGGGACAACCTGACCCGGCAGATCGCCGACGGCACCTACGTCAAGTCCCCCGACTTGGCGTCGGTGTGGCTGATCAATGGAGGGCGTAGGGCTGCGGCGCCGCAGCACAGCAATGTGCAGGTGATGCCCACCCGGGTCCTGAACGCCATCCCCTTGAGTTGAGATCTCGGTGGAGATCCGCAGCGCTGCGTGAGCAGTGCGGATCTCCATTCCGCCCTTCGCTGCGATATCCTTATGCGACGGGTTGGGACATGATGGCACTTGTGAGATTCGATGACCTTTCGATCCCCGACACCCAGGCCTGCCGTGGAGCTCTCGAAGTAGCCACCACGTACCACGGGGTCTCCCTGCTCAACCACTCCATCCGCAGTTATCTCTGGGCAGCGGCCCACGCGCAGCGCTACGGCATCGTGTTCGACGCCGAGCTTCTCTACGTATCGGCTCTGCTGCACGACATCGGGCTGGTGTCGGAATTCGACAGCCACACGGTGCCCTTTGAAGAGGCGGGTGGCCACGTGGCCTGGGTCTTCGGCGCTGGCGCGGGCTGGCCTCCGGAGCGGCGGATCCGGGCGTCGGAAATCATCGTCCGGCACATGTGGGACGAGGTGCCGATCGAGCGTGATCTGGAGGGGCACCTACTCGAGCTGGCCACCGGCATCGACATCTCCGGCCGCGGCAGCGATGAGATCCCGGCCGGACTACGCCGCGAGGTGCTGGAGCGCTACCCCCGCCTGGATCTGGCCAAGGAGTTCACGGCCTGCATCACCGAGCAGGGCGCGCGCAAACCAGGTAGCTCCGCTGCGCGGGCCTTGGCAAGAGGGGTCGCCGAGCGCATCGCCCGCAACCCGCTCGATTCCTGACGCCGAAGTGGATAAGCGCTCCCTGCCCGGTCCTATCCCAGCGACTGACTGATCTCAGGTCGTCAACGACGCCTGCTGGCGCTGGCCGGGAACGCTCAAGGACACCCACCCAGCCTGCGAGCGCTTCCGCCCGGCTAGTTGTATTGACCACGAACGTTGTTAACAGAGGGACTTGATCAATAGAGAAGCCTCCGATGTGGTGAAGGTGTCGAATCTGCACCGCACGGAGGCTTCATGTCCCACCGTAACGCCCGGCTGACCATCCACGCCCGCCAGTTGCTCGTCGATCGTGTTCACGCCGGACGTCCGGTCGCGCACGTCGCCGCCGAGATGGGCGTCTCCCGGCCCACCGCCTACAAGTGGATCCGCCGCTGGCGCACCGAGGGCGCGGCCGGGCTGCACGATCGCTCCAGCCGTCCGCACACCGTCCCGCACCGCACCCCCACCCCGGTCGAGGCCGAAGTATGCCGGCTGCGCACCAGCCGCAAGCTCGGCCCGGCCCGCATCGGCCTGCCCGCCTCCACCGTGCACCGGCTGGCATGGCTGGACCGACCCACCGGCCAGCCCATCCGCCGCTACGAACGAGACCGGCCCGGTGAGCTGGTGCACGTCGACGTCAAGAAGCTCGGCCGCATCCCCGACGGCGGCGGCTGGCGCATCCACGGCCGCGACCAGCGCAGCCACCACGCCCGCACCGTCGGCTTCGACTACATCCACACAGCCATCAACGACCACTCCCGGCTGGCCTACAGCGAAGTCCTGCCCGACGAGAAGGCCGGCACCTGCGCCGACTTCCTGCGCCGCGCCGCCGCCTGCTTCACCGCCCTGGGCATCACCCGCATCGAACGCGTCCTCACCGACAACGCGCTGGCCTACCGCCGCGGCACCGCCTGGCGCCAGGCCCTGGCCGACCTCGGCGCCACCGGCAAGCACACCCGCCCCTACCGCCCACAGACCAACGGCAAAGCCGAACGCTTCAACCGCACCCTGCTCGACGAATGGGCCTACGCCCGCCCCTACGACAGCAACGACGAACGCACCGCCGCTCTGCAAGACTTCCTGCACAGCTACAACCACCACCGATGCCACACCGCACTCGACGGCCATCCACCGATCACCCGTGTCAACAACGCTGCGGGTCAATACAGCTAGTGTCATCCGCCCTAAAATTATTCGGCGGGGATTCGAGGTTCTCCTCGGCGGTCTTGGTCCAGACGAAGGGCGTGGGAGCGGCGTTCCAGTGGTCCATCCAGGCGCGGATGTCGTCCTTCAGCGCCTGGACGGGTCAGCCCTTCCGCCCGCGTTGGGCGTGGGACGCCAGAGCCGGTGAGGGAGCGGTGGGGTGTGCCATCACGGCTTCGATGGCCGCGTACCGGCCGTAATCATCGCAGATGATCTGCTGGTGGAGCTCCCCGCCGCAGTGCTCATGCCGGAAGATGACAGGGGATCGCCCGGCGCGGCCCAGCGGTCGCCCCAGTACGTGAGGGCCATGATGACGGGTGGCAGTTCGCGGCCCATGTCGATCAAGATGTAGCCGTGAGGCTGCACTGAAAGTGCCCGAAGCGGGTGACACCCCGCAAGAGCGCATGCCGGATGATCAGTAGACTCCAGCGCTCACCTACACGATCTCGAGCGCCAGCGCCGCAGAGCAGTTCTGCGATTCGTAGGTACGACCAAGCCACCGTGACTGCGGATCCCGTGACAGTTGCATGACGATACTGCGCCTGCTACGTTCCCGATAGTTTCATCACGCAACCTTGCTGGTGGGGCACCTTCAGCACGGCACCCGTTTCGGCTCAGCCCGTGCCCGACACTCCGATGACCAGGAGCAGACAGTGCTGCTTGAGAAGAAGTGCGCGATCAGCTACGGCGCCGCCGGAGTGGTGCGGACGTGGCCTTACCGATCACCGTCGTACCACCGAGCGGAGCCGAGGGCAATCGGTCCGTACCCCGCGGTGCCGCGCGGCCGACCAGCCGGCCTGGGTGCCTGGGCCGGAGGTGTCCTGCGAGGGCAGTGAGTCGTTGTGCCACGTCTGCCTCCATGCCTTGAACACGTCCGTTCAAAAGGAGAAACGGTGACTCATGCAGAACGGATGACGTCCAAGCAGGCCTGGGTGCTGGGGCTCTCATCGCTGGCGTCGTTCATGATGGCCCTGGACAGCTTGGTGGTCACCACCGCGCTGAGCACGATCCGGCGGGATTTGTCGGCATCGATCGAATCCCTTGAGTGGATCGTCACCGCCTACAACCTGACGTTCGCGGTGCTGCTGCTGACCGGAGCGGCACTGGGCGACCGATTCGGCCGCCGCCGGATGTTCGTGACCGGGCTAGCGGTGTTCACCATCGCGTCGGTGGCCTGCGCGCTGTCTCCGACCATCGGTGCCCTGATCGCGGCGCGTGCGCTGCAGGGGCTGGGAGCCTCGATGGTGCTGCCGTTGTCGCTCACCCTGATCAGCGCGATCTTCCCGCCTCGGCAGCGGGGCAAGGCGATGGGGCTGTACCTGGGGTTCACCGGCCTGGCGACGTTCAGCGGGCCGTTCATCGGCGGCGTCATCGCCGAGGGCCTGGCCTGGCAGTGGATCTTCTGGCTGAACCTGCCCGTCGGCCTGATCGCGATCCTGCTCACGACGCGCCGCGTCGAGGAGAGCGTCGGCCCGAACAACCGGCTCGACCTGGGCGGCGTCGGGCTCGTGACCTTTGGCGCGTTCGGCATCGTCTGGGCTCTGGTCCGCGGGAACGCGGCGGGCTGGGGCAGCGTGGAAGTGCTCAGCGCCCTGGTGCTCGGTATCGCGCTGATGATCGCCTTCGTGATCTGGGAACGCCGCACGAAGACGCCGATGCTGCCGATGCGCTTCTTCAGGCTGAGGGCGTTCGCCACGGGTAATCCGGCGAACTTCGCCGTGTTCGCCTCGCTGAACGGGACCATGTTCTTCCTCGCTCAGTACTTTCAGACCGTTCACGGTGAAGGGCCGTTCGGCGCGGGCCTGCGACTGATGCCGTGGACCGCGACGCTGCTGGTGTGCGCGCCGATCGCCGGCCGGTTGGCCGACAGGGTCGGCGAGCGGCAGTTCGTGGCGGGCGGGCTGCTGCTGCAGACCGTCGGGATGGGCTGGATCACTCTGGCCGCCGATGCCGACGCGGCCTATCTCGAACTGCTCCCCGCACTGATCATCGGCGGCGCCGGACTCACCATGGCCATGCCCGCGGCGCAGAAGGCGGTGGTCGGTGCGGTTCAACCACAGGAGATCGGCCAAGCCTCCGGCGCGTTCATGATGCTGCGGATGTTCGGCGCCGTGTTCGGCACCTCTGTGACGGTCGCGGTCTTCGCGAGCGTCGGAGGCTACGCGTCGGCCGCACAGTTCAGCACGGGGTTCACGGCGGCCATGGGCGCGGTTACCGCCATCGCCTTCGCCGGCATGCTGATCGCGGTCGGCATTCCGGGCAGGCGACCGGCCGTCGCCCCCGCGACGAGCGGCATGCCACAAGGTGAGGGTGTTGCCTAGCGCGGCAGCCGCCATGAGCGAGGCTCTGGCGAAGCGGTGTTCCGCTCGAGCCGCTGCCGGGTTCGCGTCTTGGGTCAGGTCGGCGGTACGCGCACGGCCTCGGTCGGCTTTCCGCGTTGTGTGTGGCACCAAGGCATCAGACCGGCTCGTGGGCCCTTCGGAGTCCACCTTGCCTGCCCTCCACAGCGGCGCTCACGGCCTCCTTCGCGAGGGCGACGGCTGCTTCGCCCGCCCCTTCCTCCCGCAGTATGGGACCGCTCGCATCCAGGCCGTCGATGAGCAGCATGAGCTTGTCGGCTAGCGTTCGCGGCTCCCGCGCTCCCGCTCGCTCGGCGAGCTCGCGCAAGAGGGCCCGCCTGGCGAGGTGGTAGTCCACGATGACCCGGCGCGCCGGATGATCAGCGTCGGGGAAGCTGGGCAGGCTGTTGCGAAGAGGGCAGCCACGGAATCCGGGGGTGGCGGCCCGCTCGGCCACCGCGCCGACGATGGCGATGAGCTGTCCCACCGGATCTTCACGCAAGGGCCAGGTCGCCTCCTTGATCAAGTCGGCCCCTTCCTGCCGGCAGCGGTCCAGGTAGGCGACCACCAGATCATCCTTGCTGCCGAACTCGCGATAGAGCACGTTCTTGCCGCAGCCGCACTCATCGATGATCTGTTGCAGCCCCACCCCGTCCGGGCCGTGCTCCTGGAATAGGCGGGACGCGACGTTCAAGATGCGGTCGCGGGTCCTCGGATCGGGCTTTCGTGCCATCTTTCCCTCCCCTGCAAGCATAGCGGACCGGTAGGTCCGGAATCTCCGGGCGGCGGCCTTGACATCCGGCAGTCGGCCTCCAATGATAGGGACCAGTCAGTCCGGGACTGATTGGTCCACTTCTATGGGGAGCAGTCTTCTTGTGACAGTCCGCCCCCACCATCAGCCGATGGCACGGGGAGAAGCTGATGAGGCGCACCCTGCGACAGGTGATCCGCGGACCAGGCGTGTCGCCGCAGGCATCTCTCAACGGTTACCCTGCCGCCCTCGCCGCGCTGCTCATGGCACCGGGGAACCGCACGCAATCGCGGCGTTGGAGATCTCGGCAGTGTCGCCGGCCCAGCCGGCGCATCGACCGGACCTTCCACGCAACACAACAGGAAAGAAGAACATGATTACCCAGCCAGCAGCACTGAGCCCAGGTAGAGCGCGCCTCATCTTGGCCACATTGTTCCTCGGCATGTTCGTCCTGGGCAGCGCCGAACTGCTCGTGGTCGGCGTGCTCGATCTGATCGCTGACGACCTTCAGGTCTCCATTCCCGCGGCCGGTACGCTGGTGACGGCCTACGCGGCGGGTCTGGCCCTCGGTGGTCCGATCCTGACCATGCTGACCATCAAGCTGAACAGGCGGGCTGTGCTGATCGGCGCGCTCCTCCTGTTCGCGCTGGCGAACCTGCTTCTGGTCCTGATCACCGATTACGGCCTGTTCCTCGCCGCGCGGGTCGTCGCCGGAGCTCTGCAGGGCGTGTTCATTGGTGCCGCGTTCTCGGCCGGGATCGCGGTCGTCCCGCCGGAGCGCATGGGCCGGGCGATGTCAGTGGTCATCTCCGGCGTCACGGTATCGGCCGCGCTGGGCTCGCCGCTGGGCACGCTGATCGGCCAGGCGCTGGGTTGGCGCGGCTCGTTCATCGCGGTCGTTGGGCTCACCGTGATCGCTCTGATCGCCACGCTGGTGCTGGTCCCTTCGGTCGCCAGCATCGACAGCGGCGCCGTCGGCCAGGCCAAGCACGCCTTCGCTCGTCGCGTCCTCGCCGTACTGGGCCTGACCTTCCTCGTGTACGCCTCGCTGTACGCCGCCCTGACCTACCTCGTGCCGTTCCTCCAGGACGTCACCGGCGTCTCCGGCGCGCTGATCAGCGCGTTCCTCCTGGCCTACGGCGCGGCCACGGCAGCGGGCTCGTTCAGCGGCGGCCGGTTCGCCGACACCAACGCCGCACGCACCCTGATCGTCGGGACCACCGGTGTCGCGGTCTCCCTGCTGGCGCTCTACCTCATCGGCGGGAGCGCGGTCCTCGTGGCGCTGGGACTGCTGGCCTTGGGCCTGTTCATCGGCGTCATGACGCCCTCGCTCCAGTACCGCGTGATGAGCCTGGCCGGACCCGGTGGCGCGCTGGCGCAGTCGCTGCCCGCCTCCGCGGTCAACGTGGGCATCGCGTTCGGCTCGGCCGCCGGTGGTGTGGCGATCGGCAGCTCCACCGCCTCATCCGCGGTGATCACCGGCTTGATCATCGCTGTGATCGTCATTCCGGTCGCCTGGGCCACGAGCTTCCTGAAGCCTCCGGCAGTCCAGGGCGCGGCGGAACGAGCGGCCACCGTGGAGCCCGCGTAACACGGTGGCCAGCCAGCTGCCGGGTGTGGCCGCCGCATGTGACGGAGCGGGAATCCGCTACACCGGGCAGGCCGCCGCCACCTCCGGCAGGTCCGTGCGCACCCCGGCGATCGTGGCCGCCTTCGCTCCCGCGGCAAGCAGCCCGGCCAGCCCCGCGCAGGGCCGTTCGCCGGCCTGGGGCAGTAACCCGGGCAGCACCCGTGCGATCACCGCCCACGTCACCTCGTGCGCGCCCGCCAGGGTGGCGTCGTCAAGCGCCGCGACCACCCGGTTGAGCTTGACGAAGTCGCCAGTGACCAGCGCGATGGCCGCCTCCCCCAGCTCCGCCACCGGCACCTCGCCGCGGGCGGCCAGCGTCAGCAGGGCGTCGGTGGCGGCCGCGCGCTCCGCGGCCCGCTCGTGGCCCATGCCGCAAGTCAGCGCGTACGCCATGCCGGTGCCGAGCGAGCCCTGGCCGTGCACCAGATCCCCCAGCGCCCGCACCTGGCCATCGCTGCTGTCCATCCAGGGCGGCAGGCAGCAGGCCAGGTGAGCGGCCACGACCTCCCGATTCGACGGCAGGACGGGCGGCCACTGGTCCAGCGTGTAAACGGTGTCGGGCCGCGGCTCCAGCAGCCCGCGGATCGGCTCCAGCACGGGCTCGGCCACGTGGGGCGTGGTGGGCAGGGTGATGGTGGCGCGCAGACTTCGCTCGACCCGGTATCCACTGCGGGTGTCGATGGAGACGGTCACCCGTGGGTCGGCCGGCCCGTCACCGCGCATCCAGGCCGAGCAGCCACGGCCCGCATCCGAAACAAGCCGCTCGGCGCGCCGCACTTCCCCGCTGGGCACCTCGCGCGGCAGCCGCAAGAGTGCTTGGGCGAGGTCGCAGGGCAGCGCCTGCACGCCGACGGCCTCCACGCGTTCGAGCCGGTCGAGCAGGACGCCTGGTTCGAGGTGGCCGGAGCCCGTCGTGGGGGTGGCCAGTAGGACGGGGTACCTGCCGCCGTTCTCGAACCGTCCGGCGATCTCGAGGGCACGACGGATGGCGAACCGGTCGAACGCATTCGGCGTCGCCGCCACGCGCCGAGCTGGGGCGGGTCGTCCGACAGAGTCCTGCCGTCCTGCGGGGACGCGAACGCCAGGAGGGCGTGCCGCAAGGTGCCGACGGTGCTTTCACGGGTCTGGTGCTCGTCGTGGCCGAAACATGCGGGTCGAACGGGTGCCACCATGGGTACAACGCCGCCCGCAACGCGGCGGGGTCTCGGTCGGACCCATTCGGCCAGCCCGGCCAGGAGGCGGGCGAACTCGTACAGGCCGGATGAGTAGCAGAACGCGGCCACGGCATGGGCGAGCTCTTCCGGCGAGCCGAAGGGCGGTGGCATCTGCCGTGGGTCACTCGGCGTGGACTGAACCCTCCGGATTTGATGGACAGCCTCCATCAAATCCGGACGGGTTCAAGCACACGTTGACCACCTCGATGCAGGCCAGGCCGATCTGCTCGGCTTGTCTGCGGCACCAGGCCGGAGTGCGCTGGTGGAAGGCGACCCGCTCGGGCGGGTAGTCGCCCAGATCGGTCTGCTTGCCCGACAGCTTGCGCGGATGCGTTTTGATCAGTGAACCGGTCCGGGTTTCGTGGAGGCTCTGGTGTGCCCGGGGTTGAGTGGAGGTGGATTTCTGGATTCTTGTGCCGCTTGATGAGAGGAAAGTGGCATGGGACGACGGGGCTACCCGCCGGAGTTCCGGCGCAAGGTACTGGACCTGCTCGAAGCAGGCCGCGCGGCCACCGAGCTGGCGCATGACCTGGACATCAGCACACAGACGATCTACACGTGGCGACGCCAAGACCGCATCGACCGCGGCCTGGAGCCGGGCCTGACCAGCGGCGAGAAAGCCGAGCTAGCGGCTGCCAAGCGGCGCATCGCCGAGCTGGAGACCGAACTGCAGGCCACCCGGCGCGCGATCGAGCTCGTCCGCGAGGCGGCGCCCCCAAAAGACGGTTCGCAGCCATCGCGGTGATGGCCGGCGAAGGCATCCCGGTCGAGATCGCCTGCCGCGTCCTGAACGTGTCGGTGTCCGGCTACTACGCCTGGCAGGACCGGCCGCCCTCGCCGCGGGCCATTCGGCACGCCTGGCTGACCGACCTGATCCAGCAGATCCACCAGGACTCACGCGGCACCTACGGCGCCCGCCGGGTGCACGCCGAACTGACCCTCGGCCACCAGGTCACGGTCAGCCACGGAGCAGTGGAGCTGCTCATGCGCCGGGCCGGGCTGGAAGGCCTCAGCGGCCGGCCCAAGTGGCGACGCGCCAAGCCCGACCAGATCGCCACCGACCTGGTCGACCGCGCCTTCACCCGGACCGGCCCCAATCAGCTGTGGATCACCGACATCACCGAACACCCGACCCGCGAGGGCAAGGTGTACTGCTGCGTGGTGCTGGACGCCTACTCCCGCCGGGTGGTCGGCTGGTCGATCGACTCCACCCAGACCGCCACCCTGGTGACCAGCGCGTTAGGCATGGCCATCGACAACCGCACGCCACCCGCAGGAACGATCATCCACTCCGACCAGGGTGTCCAATTCGGATCCTGGGCCTTCACCCAGCGGGCCAAGGACTCCGGCCTGCTGCCCTCGATGGGCAGCGTCGGCGACTGCTTCGACAACGCCATGATGGAGTCGTTCTGGTCCCGGATGCAGGTCGAACTCCTCGACCGTCAGCGCTGGAACACCCGCATCGAACTCGCCAACGCGATCTTCGCGTACCTGGAGATCTGGCACAACCGGCAACGACGACACAGCAGCCTGGGCATGCTCACCCCGATACAGTTCGAGAACACACCCACCGTGGCATGACAATCCAGGAACGCGACTCCACCGAACCCGGGGCACACCACTCGCCGCCGCAGAAGAACTGCACCATGGTCGCGGTGGAGCGGACATTGAGCTGACGGCCTAGATACCGCCATGGGATCGAGTAGAGCACCTTGTCCACGCGGGCATGGATGTCCGGGCCGACCTTGGCCCTGCTCCAGCGTGACAGCACGAACGGCGCCTGCGGCAGCGCCTGCAATTGCCCGGCCTCGACAGCGTTGAACACCACCAACGGTGCGGCATCGGCCAGCGGCCGGCACGCGCGAGTCCCGGCGACCTCCAGGCACCAGCGCACCGCCTGCTCGCGCATCTCCTCCAGACTGGCGAAGCTGCGGCCGCGCCAGAAGCTGTCACGGATATAGGGCATCGGCCGCTCGACGCTGGCCTTGTCGCGCGGTTTGCGGGAGCGGGCGGGGTCGACCAGCACGCCGTAATGCGCGGCCAGCTCGGCATGCGCGCAGTTGATCTTCGGATCATAAAGATCAGGACGATCCACGCCGGTCTTGAGGTTGTCCGGCACCAGCCTGGCCGGGCAGCCGCCGAAGAAGGCGAACGCGGCCACATGCGCACTGCTCCACGCTTGCTGATCCATCTTCAGCACGGGGTAAACGAACATGTGCCGGGAGGCGGGCAACACCATCACGAACGCCTGCACCGTGTGACGGCGACCGCTCCTCGGATCCGTCCAGCGGCCCAGCTGCCCGTAATCGATCTGCACCTCGGCGCCGGGTTCGACCTCGCGCAGACGCAGCACCCGCACCTGCGAAGCCCGCGCCTCCTCGGGCAGGTTCGCGTGCACATAACGGCGCATCGAGGCGATACTGACCGCCAGCCCTTCCTCATCGCGCAGCCGCTGATGGATCGTGGTGACTGTCACCCCGCCTTGAGCTGCCCGACGATGTAGTCGCGGTGTTGCTCGATGGTCGGCCACGTCACCTGCCGCAGCCGACCGTCGGCCACCTCGGGAAACCACTCCCGCACTCGCGCTGCCCACTCGGCCGAGCTGATCGCCGCGCCGCCCGGCACGATCCCGGCCTCCTCCGCCGCGGCCACGTACTTGCGCACCGTATTACGCGCCAATCCCAAGCTCGCCGCGATCTCGTTCTTCGACCGGCCGGCATGCCAGTGCACCAAGATCTCGGTGTTATGCAGAATTCTGCATAACACCGATTATGCGGCGGCGTAGGTTATGCGGCTCGGCTGACCCCACCGGCCAGAAGTTACTGGCCAGAGGGTATGTGGCCTGGTGAACACGCCGCATAATCTTGGTTTCTGGCTGAGGCTGCTGTCTTGCTCGTGGTTTTTTCGACCGAACGAGGAGACAGGGATGAATGACCCGTTACGGGTTCAGTTCAGCGGCCCGCTGGCCAGGCACGCGCCCGATTTCCGGGCCGAGCTGGTCGCCCGGGGATACACACCGGGTTCAGCGGCGCCTCTCCTGCAGGTGGCGGCTCAGTTGAGCCGCTGGATGCAGGCCAGGGATCTGAATGTGGCCGACCTGACAGCCGAGCGTGTCCGGGAGTTCTTCGCTCAGCGCCGGGCGAAAGGGCTGAAGTGTCACATTTCGCCAAGGGCGCTCGGCTGGCTCACTGAACGCTTGGCGGCCGAGGACCTGCTGCCCGTGCCGGATCCGACGCCAATGTCCTCGCGCGATGAACTGCTGGCCCGCTATCGCCGCTACCTGATGCAGGAGCGGGGGCTCGCGGAGGGAACGACGACCCGGTACCTGACCGTGGCACGCCGGTTCCTGGCCGCGAGTCCACCAGACGAACATGTCGGCGGCGTGAGCGCTGCTGCGGCGCTCGCCTTCGTCACGGCCGAGTGCGCGGGGAAGAGCACCGGGTGGGCCGGGTGCGTAACGGTGGCCGTCCGGTCTTTCCTGCGATTCTTGCACCTGGACGGGCTGATCGCCGGGCCGCTGGCGCAGGCCGTGCTGATGCCCGCGCAGTGGCGGTTGTCGGCCTTACCCAACGCCACCGAGCCGGAGGCAGTGGCCGCGCTGCTGGCAAGCTGCGATCCAGGAACGATCGCTGGGCGGCGAGGCTACGCCGTACTGGTTGTGTTGGCGCGCTTGGGTCTGCGGGCTGGAGAGGTCGCTGCGCTGCAACTGTCTGACGTCGGCTGGCGGGACGGAACGCTGCGCGTGCGCGGCAAGGGCTCACGTGTGGACGTGCTGCCGCTTCCGGCTGATGTCGGGCAGGCGATCGGGGACTACGTGCGCGGCGGGCGGCCCCGTCAGGCTGATGGCGCGCTGTTCCGCCGGATCGGCGCACCGCATGGTGAGCTGGAAGGCTGCGCGGTGACCAACATCGTCTACCGCGCCTGCGACCGCGCTGGGCTGCCCCGGGCGGGAGCGCATCGACTCCGTCACGCCACCGCGACCGCGATGCTCAACGGCGGTGCTTCGCTGCCGCAGATCGCCCAGGTGCTCCGGCACACGGACCTGTCGACGACCGCCATCTACGCCAAGGCCGACCGGCAGGCCCTTGGGATGCTGGCCCGGCCATGGCCCGGAGGTGCGGCATGACCGACTTCCAGGCGGCTGCCGAACAATACCTCGCGCTGCGTCGCGCGCTCGGCTTCAAACTCACCCAGTCCCAGCGCATGCTGAACAGCTTCACCCGCTACCTGCACGAGCAGGAGGCCGCGGTGATCACCACGCAGATCGCCTTGGAGTGGTCGGTCCTGCCCGCTCAGGCCAGCCGCTGGTGGTGGCGGCAGCGGCTGAGCGTGGTGCGCGGGTTCGCCCGCTACCTGCAGGCCTTCGACCCAGCTACCGAGATCCCGCCAACGGGTCTGATCTACTCGCCTGTCCCACGCGCGATCCCGTACGCGTTCAGCGAGTACGACGTCGCCGCGCTCATGACCGCGGCCGGCGCCTTGGACCCGCCGTTGCGCGCGGCCACTTATCGGACCTTGATCGGTCTGGTGGCGATCACCGGCATGCGTATCGGCGAGGCGATCGCCCTGGACGACGATGACGTCCGTCCCCACGACCGCCTGATCGTGGTCCGGGACACCAAGTTCGGCAAGTCCCGTCAACTGGTGATCCATCCGACGGCAGCAGCGGCGCTGGCCGACTACGCCCGGACCAGGCAACACCATCGCCCGCACCCTGTGACCAGCGCCTTCTTCGTCTCCACAGTGGGCACCCGGCTTCACTACCCGAACGTGTCGGCGCTGTTCCGGCGCTTGGCCGGTCAAGCAGGCCTGAGCCACCCGGACAACCGCTCGCCCCGGATGCACGACCTGAGGCACGGCTTCGCCATGACCACACTGGCTGGCTGGCACGCGGACGGCATCGACGCCGAACCGCTGCTGCCCGTGTTGTCCGCCTACCTCGGCCACGCGACACCCGCCGGCACCTACTGGTATCTGTCGGCCACTCCGGGATTGCTCGGGCAAGCTGCCCGACGGCTGGAAGCCTCCACGGAGGCGCGCTCATGACACTCATCGCCCCAACCCTGGAGGCCTTCTTCGTCGAGCGGCTGGTCGGGCAGCGCAAGGCCAGCCCGCACACGATCTCCTCCTACCGCGACAGCCTGAAGCTGCTGGTCGCCTTCGCATGTCAGCGCACCAGGACGCAGGCGTCCCGGCTGGACTTCGCTGACCTGGACGCACCACTGATCGGCGCGTTCCTGGAGCACCTCGAACACGAACGCAACGCCAGCACCCGGACCCGCAATACCCGGCTGGCCGCGATCCGATCGCTGTTTCGGTTCGCGGCCCTGCGCCATCCCGAGCACGCGGGCCTCATCCAACGGGTCCTCGCGATCCCGAGCAAACGCCATGACCGCACCGACGTCTGCTTCTTGACCAAGCAGGAGATCGAGGCACTGCTCGCCGCGCCAGACCGGTCAACTCGCACCGGACGCCGCGACCACGCTCTGCTGGTCCTGGCGGCGCAGACCGGACTGCGCGTCTCCGAGTTGACCTCGCTGCGCCGCCGGGCCCTGAAGCTGGAAGCCAGCCCTCATCTCATCTGCACCGGGAAAGGCCGCAAGGAACGCGCCTGTCCACTCACCCGCCAAACCGTCAAAGTGATGACGGCATGGCTTCGAGAGGTTCCCCCGGACGAGGACACGCCCCTGTTCCCAGGGCCGCGCGGCGGCGCGCTCAGCCGGGACGCGATCCGACGTCTGGTCACGCGGCATTGGCAGATCGCAGCCACCGATTGCCCGTCACTGCAGGACAAGCACGTCACCCCGCACACGCTCCGGCACTCCTGCGCCATGTCGCTGCTGCACGCAGGTGTCGACCTATCGACAATCGCCCTCTGGCTCGGCCACGAGCAGATCACAACCGTCCAGATCTACCTTCATGCCGACCTCGCCCTCAAGGAACAAGCCCTCGCCAAGACCAACAGCCCCCAGACCCGCCCCGGCCGCTACCACGCACCCGACACCCTGATCGCGTTCCTGGACAGCCTTTGATTATGCGGCGTGTTCACCAGGCCACATACCCTCTGGCCAGTAACTTCTGGCCGGTGGGGTCAGCCGAGCCGCATAACCTACGCCGCCGCATAATCGGTGATGTCCACCACGTCGAACGTCCTCCTCGCCATCAGCCCCCCGTCCCGTGACGAGGCAAGAATGCTGATCTTCCGATGACCGGGTCCATCTCGCCACGCACGTCCTGACCAGCCCAATTACGTGGTGGCGGAAGCCTCACAACTGATCAATTCCGTGATCGTCGACAGCCTTTGTGACCTCACCCTCCGTGGACCTGGATGGGCTCTGTCCGGCGTGGGCTCCTCCATCACGTCCACCGCCTCTCCGTCGTGGGAGGAAGAGCATGACCAGGATCTCCTGCCCGAACGGGTGTTGAGTCCAGCTCACCGGGCTCCCCTGCACCTACCTCTGGTACGGTCACCTGCTGGCCCGTCCGCCGCATCGGCGGCTCGAGGTGCTCTTTCGCGGTCAACGCCGGCAGCATGTTGAGCGCCTGGAACACGAAGTACACCCGCTCCGGTGTCTGGTGGCCCTCGCTACCGGTGTTCATCATCAGGCGTTCCTACGTCGCTCATGCGCCGTACGCACGAGCAGCGGCGTCGGGGCAGAACAGCACGCCAGGTGGCGGATGTCGCCGCCGCCCCTTGTCCTCTGTGCGCGGCGGGCTGCGTGTGCCGCATGCCGAATGGGTTCATGTGCCGGTCGTTCGCCACGTACCGGCTCGCTGCCGACGAGGAGCCGCGTGACCACGAGCAGCTCGGGCACCGCCACCACCTAGGGCACCACGCCGACCGTGCGCGGCTTGAAACGCGTGCGAGATGAGGGTTCGAACGTCTCGCCCATGAAGGACGAGGCGTTCGACCGCACCCGAGTTCTTTTCTGCCATGCCCCGAGAGGAGCTCCTTCATCATCGGCGGAACGAGCGGCGCCCGGCAAGGCGGATTCCTGCCAATGTCAATCGCTTTGCGGCATTTGGCTTGCTCCGACCCCGCATCCCAGCACCTCGGCGGCCGCCGAGCAGCGCCTGTTCGCCCAGCTCCGCGCTGGCCTCGGGGCTGGAGCGCGACCTACGCAGCGAGCGCCCCACACCAGGGACTGACCGCCGCCCGAGCCGGGCGCGCCCTCAGCCAGTCCATCCTCGCGGGATTCTCTTTTACGCCCCTTCCGGGCGGCCGAGGGCGCGGTGCTCGTGAACACCGCTGTCATCGGCGTACGCGGATCGAGAGGTTGCCGTAGGCCGTGCAGTACGGCCGGATCCGCAGCCCGTTCAGCTCCACGCCGGATAGACGGCGACCTCGGACGGCTCCGCGATGTCGTCGAGGGGAAAGCCGACGCGGATGGGCTCGCCTTCCGCGGTGCGCAGCCACAAATCCCAGATGTCCTCGCCCGTCGCCGCGAGGCGGCCGTGGTCGACGACCATGCGGAACCGTCCGTCACCCGATGTCAGCTGGGCTTCGGCGCTGCGTCCTGAGCGGGACTCGGCGAGTGCGGCGGTCACCGTGCTCGCGGCTCCCGCCTCCACGAGGCGGCCTGCCACGTGCGTATCGTCCGTACCGACGTCCATGTGATCGACCACGGCGTGCTGAGATCGTTGCCAGACGCGGATGGACAGGTTGTCCTTGTCCGTCGCGTAGGGAATCCACACGTTGAGGTTGTCCCCGCCGCCGACCAGGTTGCGGGTGTCGCACAGGCCGGCGGTCAAGCGTGTCAGAGTGCCGTCGCGCCCTTCCACGAACAGGTCCCAGCGCCCGCCGGCCAAGCAAGGCTGCCTGCGGCTGAGGACGAGCGGAGCGCTCGTCTGCGGCAGGTGCAGTGTCGTGCCGGGGTCGGCACGCAGGCGGCACATCAAGGCCACGGCGGGCGATTCCGGGTGGAGATTCACCTGGATGTCCCCGTGGGAGTCTACCAGGCAGTCCGCTTAGGGGCGCGGCGGGGGTGGTGGCTCGAGTGTTTCGTTGGAGGGCCGGCGGAATCGCGGGCGGCTGAGCCGGAAGGGTGTCCGGTGGGCCTTCAGTTCGGTGATGAGGCTCTCGTAGCGGGTGGCGGCGCGGTCTGGCTGGTAGGTGCGGGCGGTGTGCAGGGCGGCGCGACCCATCGTCCGACGTAACGTGCCGTCGTCGATCAGGCGGAGCAGGGCGTCGGCGATGGCTTGAGGGTCGCCGTTGGTGGCCAGGAGGCCGTCGCGGCCATGGGTGATGATCTCGCGCGGGCCGTGCAGGCAGTCGGTGGACACGATGGGGATACCGGCACGCATGGCTTCGACGATGGTCAGGCCGAAGGATTCGACGCTGGAGGTGACCCCGGCGATGGAGCCTTTGACCCATTCGGTTTCGATGGGAGAGACGGCCCCCATGAGGTGAACGCGCTCGTGCAGGCCGAGCTGGTCGATCTGAGTGCGCAGGGCCTGGCGCTGGGGGCCGCGGCCGTACAAGCGCAACCCCCAGTCCGGGCGCTGGGCGGCGACCTTGGCGAAGGCGTCGATGAGCAGGTCGTAGCGCTTGACGGGTATGAGGCGGCCTGCGGCGATGATGAGTTTGGAGGTTTCGTCAGCAGGGGGCAGCCGGGTAGCGGGCACGCTGTTGGGGATGGGTGGATGCGGGCGGCCAGGTGGCCGGTCTTGGACGGACTGCAGCGGAACTTGGAGGATCTTCCAGCTCCTCAGCTGGACGTTCGCGCGCTTGCCGGGGCCGCCAAGGCGGGCATGGGCGCGGTCGGCCCGCTTCTGGGAGCCGGGCTTGTTCTTGCCTTGTGCGGGGTGCGGACGATGCCGGTTTCCACAAGCCGGCGGATCGTCCGGCCGAGGGCCTATCGGAGGGCGAGGTCCATGCGACGCGTGTATGGCGCCAGGCCCAGCGGGCCGTGGCGGTGACGGTGCAGGAGCTTGGCGTACGATGGGAGCCGGTGCCTGGTGATGAGGTGCCCCTCCTGCACGCCACACTGACCGTGGCGCAGATGCGGACCCTTGCACCGGCCGAAAACGGTGAGGGCGATTTTCCTGGACAACCCGACGGCAGTTGAGGATGGTCTAGGCGATTCCACCGCTGTAGCGCGGGCCAACAAGGAAGCTTTCCAACCTGATCGCGCTGGTCAGCAGGGTCGGCGCGAGGATGGGTCGGCACGAGAAAAGGCTCTCGGTAAGACAGCAGTCGACCAAGATCCGATGCCTCTACCGGAGAGCCTCGTTGCTGTCCTATCCTGCCGCGATTCCGCCGGCCCAGCACACCCTGATCCGGCTGGCGGAACTGATCCGCGCCCAGCGTGCCGAGCGCGGCTGCCGGTGGCGGCGCCTGAACCCGTCCCGGCAAGCCCTGCTCGTGCTCGCCCACCACCACCGCCTGGCGCTACGTCCGCGAGACAGCCGAGCTGCTCGCCATGCTCGCCGACGACGTCCACGCTGCCGCCTTACGCGCCGGTCGGCTGGCCTACGCCATCCTGGACGGCACCCTGCTCCCGATCGACCGGCACGCCGACGAACGGCCGTACTACTCCGGCTCGGTCAACCGCGCACACGCTCGCGTCCGCGCCTGCGGCGAACGCGCCGTTGCCACCTTGAAGACCTGGAAGATCCTGGCCCGGGTGCGCTGCTGCCCGCACCGCGCCACCACGACCGTGCAGGCCATCCTCGTCCAGCAGCTCATCGAAGAAGGCGCTACTCAGGATGAAAGCGCTCAGTGGATCATGACCTGACGGCCTGTTGTTTCTCGACAGCGGAGGTCGGTCGCTGCCGACGTCAGGACGAGCGTCGTCAGGCCCGCCGGCGAAGACATCATGGTCGAAGTCGCGAAGGCTAAAGACGGACATCGAGTGCGTCGCATGCCGTGGCGGACTTGCAGCCCAATGGGCGATCTGCATCGCCGCCACCGGTGACCTCGCCTGGGTGCGACACGGCCTGAACGAGCTTGCACGTGCTCAGGGCCTCTTCGCCAAATTCACGCCCCCCTGCCTAAGTGGGCGTTTGATCCTGTCTGATCCCGGGTTTAGGTGCCGCGCCAGGTGGGGGTGTTCTCGCCGGTGAGTCGGCGGGCCATGAGATCGATCATGGCGATGTGGATCATGGCTTCGGAGCGGTCGGGGCGGGCTTCGTAGTCGCGCACCAGGCGGCGATGCAGCATCAGCCAGCCGAGCGTGCGTTCGGCCGGCCAGCGCCGCGGCAATGGGGTGAAGCCTCTGGTGGCGGGATCGCGGCGGACGATCTCGACGTCGATGCCGAGGGCCGCGCCGCCCTCGATGACGGTGGTGCGGTAGGCGCTGTCGGCCCAGGCCTTGGTGAGGGTGGGCCGGTCGGTGGCGGCTGTGACGAGCAGGGGCAGTCCGGCGGCGCTGTCGGAGAGGCTGGCGGCGGTGACCAGCACGGCCAGCAGGAGGCCCAGGGTGTCGGTGATGATGGTGCGCTTGCGGCCGGCGATCTTCTTGCCGGCATCGTAGCCCTGGCTGGTGGCGGGCACGTTGGTAGAGGTCTTGATGCTTTGGGCGTCGATCACGCAGGCGGTGGGCTCGGAGTCACGCCCGGCCGCGGTGCGGACGGATCGGCGGAGCAGGCTGGTGAGCTGGTCAGAAATGCCGTCTTTCTGCCAGTGCGCGAAGTAGGCGTAGGCGGTCTGCCAGGGCGGGTACTCGTGCGGCAGGTAGCGCCAGGGGATGCCGGTGCGGTTGACGTAGAGGATGGCGTTGCAGATGTCGCGCAGGTCATGCTCGGGCGGCCGGCCGATGTCTAGGGCGCCTGCGCGGCGTTCGGCTCGCCAGGCGGTCAAGACGGGCTCGACGAGCGCCCATCGGGCGTCGGACAGGTCGCTGGGATACGGTCGCGGTTCGGTCATGCCTTTGGGGTACTGCCGGAGTGACGCGGCTGGCCAGACGGCCATCCGGCCGTCGATCAAACCAGGGCGAGGTACCGCATGCGGGGATGAGACGGGAGCTTTCGGGGTCAGGCGGGCGCGGTGCGTCGGCCTGAACCGCCGATTGAGTACCGAACCGGGTCGAAGAGTGCGCCGATCCGGCGATCAACCTACGGAACAAAAGCCCTCATATGCCACCAGTCGGGCTTAAACGCCCACTAAGACCGTGACTCATTTGGGGATTGATCGTTAGTTCATTCGTGGATGCGTTCCTTCAACGGCTGGTGCCTGACGAGTTGTGGGAGTTGTTCCTGCGGGTGGTGCCGCCGGCGCCGACGCGGCCGCAGGGTGGCGGACGGCGGCGGGTCGACGATCGAGTGATCCTGGCGGCGATCGTGTACGTGGCGACCACGGGATGCGCCTGGCGGCAGTTGCCGCCGGTGTTCGGCGCGTCCTGGCAGACGGTGCATCGGCGCTTCACCGAGTGGAGCGCTGCGCGCGTGTGGGCCAAGCTGTACCGGGTCCTGCTGGACGAGCTCGGCGCGCGAGGAGAGCTGGACTGGTCGCGGTGCGCGATCGACTCCGTGAGCGTCCGGGCGATGAAAGGGGGGACCTGACAGGCCCGAATCGGCTCGATCGCGGCAAGAAAGGGTCGAAGATCCACCTCATCACCGAACGAACGGGTCTGCCCATCGCTGTCGCGATCAGCGCCGCCAACCTCCACGACAGTGTCGCGCTGGAACCGCTGGTGCGCAGCATCCCGCCCATTCGCTCCCGCCGCGGACCACGACGCCGCCGGCCGGGCAAGCTTCACGGGGACAAGGGCTACGACTATCCCCGCCTGCGGGCCTTCCTGCGCGGCCGGGGCATCGTCCCGCGTATCGCCCGTCGCGGGATCGAATCCAGCCAGCGGCTGGGACGCCACCGCTGGGTCGTGGAAAGGACGGTCTCGTGGCTGGCCGGCTGCCGCCGGTTACACCGGCGCTACGAACGCCGGGCCGACCACTTCGCATCCTTCGTCGCTATCGCTGCAGCCCTCATCTGCTACCGCCGACTCACCAATTGAGTCACTGTCTAAGTCGTAGGTCGCTGTTTGCGAGGTCGAGACATCCGTGTTTCCACCTCAGGGAACGACGGAACAGCCAAGTAGCGGACATGCAGGAAGGTATGTCGCGGGCCATGGCCGGCAGAATCCGGTGCCATCGGCGAGAAATCGTCAAGACCCGCGGTGCGCGGTCTTGGCGGCATAGTACCGCCGCGACTTCACCTGGCTTCCGCACATCGCCATGCTGCACCAGCGGCGGCTGCCGTTGCGGGTGGTGTCCAGGAACAGCCACCCGCACGAGGGGCACTCCCCCACCCGGTTGAGCGGACCTTCCAGCAATAGCCGCGCGGCAGAGGCGGCGACGGGCCAAAGGACGGCGCGTGCCGATCGCTCCCCCGGCCAGCGCGGGACGTGCCCGTCGCCCTCGCGGTGGAGGGAGGCCGACCGTAGCGCCGTCGCGTAGGTGCTCATCATCGCGGAGACGTCATCAGAGTCCGGATGCCGCTGCGCGGCGATGGCCGAGAACGTCCGGTACACGGACTCGCGCAGCTCGATCGCGTCGTTCAACGCGACACCGCCCACGTCGACGAAGGCGTCCGGCGGATGAATTCCGGCCACCTGCGCCCAGGTCAGCAACCCCTCCATCGTCGCCAACTGGTCGCGACCTCCGGGTCTCTTGCTGACGGTGTTGGCGAAGTCGAGACAGAGGCTGTTGCCGACCAGCTCCATTGCGCTCACACCTGCCAGTATCTCACCATCTAAGTCGCCTTGACAGGTTGAACGATGGTGCGCAGAATTCTCACCATCAAGTGCGTATACACTAGTGAGGCTAAAGGTGTACCGACGACCAGCGTTGCTCGACGCCCCTTCCAACCTGGGCCTGCGGCCGCCCGCGCCCGGCACCGTGCCTGGGTGCTACAAGCTGCCCGGAGCCCTGCGAGACCGCGGTCTGCAACGCCACCTGGCCGCCGAAGACGCCGGTTGCGTCACCCCGCCACGCTACGACCGAGGCCGATGGCAAAGTGGCGACGGAGTCTTCAACGCCGCCGCCATGGCCACGTACACCGTGAGCCTCGCCAACCGGATCGAGGCGCTGCTCGAGGACGATAGCTTCCCCATCGTCCTCGGCGGAGACTGCAGCATCCTGCTCGGATCCACGCTGGCGCTCTCCCGGCGCGGTCGCTATGGCCTGGTGTTCGTTGACGGCCACGACGACTTCCGACACCTGGGCAACTCCACCAACATCGGAGCTGCCGCCGGAGAGGACCTGGCCCTGGTCACCGGACGAGGCCAGGCGGATCTGACCGACCTCGAGGGCCGCCGCCCGTACCTGCGCGATTCCGACGTGGTCGTGGTGGGCGTCCGGGACGAGGAACAGAACCAGGACGAGCTCGACGACCTCGGCATCCCGGTGTGGAGCGTCAGCCGGATCCGGCAGGAGGGCGCAGCAGCGGCCGCTGGCGCCGCTCTCGCCCACCTGGAACAAGCCAAGCTGGACGGCTTCTGGGTACACCTTGACGTCGACGTCCTCGACCCCAGCGTGATGCCGGCCGTCGACTCACCCGATCCCGGCGGCCTGCAGCACGATGAGCTCATCGCACTGCTGTCCCCGCTGCTGGCGGCGCCAGGCTGCACCGGATTCCAGGTGACCATCTTCGACCCCGACCTCGACCCGGACGGCCGGCTCGCAGGGGAACTGACCAACACACTCGTCACCTCCATGCGCGGCTGAAACGAGGAGATCTTCCATTCTTGCCTGATCTGCCGACCTCGCCCACCACATCATCGACCGCCACGGCTGCGTGGCAACCCGCTGGGCGACCCCACGAGCGGCCGCTGTGGGTCCACGTGCCCTCCGGCTTCGACGACGTCGCCAGGCGCTATCCCACGATGTACCTCATTCAAGGCCTTACCGGCCACGTCCCGTGCTCCTGGGGATCGCCATGGTGCTGGCACTCGGAGGGCACCTTCGCCGCCACTGGGCTCGCCACGGCCGGCATGCGGCATGACCTGGACACCATCTCGGCGATCAGCGTACCCGCGCGGGTCAGGCGGCCGGTGGTGGCCGGGCACCGCGTACGTCGCCGGGCTCGTCGCCGGGCTCGTCGCCGGCATCGCGCTGTCGTGGCCGCTGGGATCCGACGTCTGGTACGGCGGGCTGATGGATGAGGTTCCCTTTCGATCCCGGGCCGACGACGATTGAGATTCCCTGGCTGTTCATCGTGGGGTTCGCGTGCGGGGTGCCGTTGCTGGCGGCGCTGGTGGCCGGGGTTCGCCAGGACGAGGGGATGGCTGCCCGCCGGCTGACTTAGGACGTGATCGCAGCCGTCCGGGGCTCCTTGATCGACGAGCACGTCGCGAATCGTGCGCCAGGCCGCTCCCCACCAGCTGTCAGGGAGCGGCCTGGCGAGGCTGTTCAACTCACGGGGGTGTCGACGATGCTCTTAATCTGCCGCGGGGTCAGAGCGGCGTTGTAGGTGCGCACGTCGTCCACGACGAGCCCGTAGTCGTACAGCAACGTCCCACTTATGGACAGTTGGGAGGAGCCGTAAAAGGACGCCCCCGGCTGGTTCCTGATGATGGGTTCACCGTTGATGTACAAGGTGAGGTACTTGCCGTCATACGTAGCGGCCATATGGTGCCACACGTGGGCCGGAAGGTTGGGACCGACGGCGGGAGAGTTGTGGAGCTTGTCCATGTAGGCCCTCGAGCTTCCCCACCAATCCCCCGCCGACAGGACAAGGCCGTTGTCCGAGCCACTGGCCCTGTGACTGAGGAAGCCGCCAAAGTCACGTACGGAGGAGTTCCGCTTGACCCAGGCGGCGATGGTCACCTCGCCGTCAGCGTTGAAAGACGGTGCCACCGCCCAGGTTCCGGGGGCGAGTCGCAGCCCCTTGCCGTGCTTGCCCTCGACCCAGGTGCCGTTGGTCAAGGTGCCGTCGTGCCGCTTCCCGGAGGAGTCACGCACTGTCGTGCCCGAGCCCTCCTCGAAGGCGAATGCGCCGTACAGGGACTCCCCAAGGTCCGCAGGCGCGGAGATGCGGACACTCTCCACGGGGGAGGGCTCACTGAGGTGGGATGCGGTGTCCACGGCCACCGCCCGGTAGTAGTAGTCATCGCCCTCGGAGAGGTAGTCCGCGTATTCCTGCCCGTCCGGCATCGTGGTGATCAGGGTCTCTTCCGTGGGCTCGAAGTCCCGCTCGGTGGAGCGGTGGATCTGGATGCCGGTGACGCCCCTTTCGTCGTGTGAACCTCCCGCCCGGACCTCGGCCCATCCCCTGAAGGGCGTCACGCTGATGGACGGCATGCCCGGCGGGCAGTCGGGCATAGTGATGAAGGCGGAGACCCGGTCAGTGGCGTGACGGGCCTGCAGGGAGTCCAGCGCCGCGACGCGGTAGAAGTACTCGCCCCGGTCGACACAGCCCTCGGTGTAGGTGAGGCCGGTCACCGTGGCGACCTTGGTCTCGTCCGATGGTGTGAAGTTGTCCCACACCGACCGGTGGATCTCGTACCCGGTCACGTCACCCTCTTCCGCGGGCGCCGTCCAGGTCAGCTGGGCCGTCTCCGAGCTGACGTCGGCCACGAGGTCACGAGGACTCAGCGGATCGGGCGCGACGGCCCGGCTCATGTCCCGCGCGATCTCCTCGGGCGACAGCGCGCGCCGGTAAAGCCGGATCTCGTCCACCGCGCCGTCCGGGCACGAGTCATCTCCGCCACCGATCATGAGCGGGCCGCCGCCGAAGTCGATGTCTCCGGCGGCAGGCATGGAGAAGGCCTCGGAGCCGTTGCCGTAGAGGCGGAGAGTCGTTCCGTCGTAGACCGCGGCGATATGGAACCACTCCGGAGGCAGGATCGTGCCGTAGTCCTGATTCCACACGACACCGCCGGCCCGCAGCTGGAAGCTGTCGCTGCCCAGGCGGAAGGACACATCGTCGCCCTCGATCTTCTTGGAGACGAACGTGCACGGCTGGTATTCCGCTCCCGGCTTGGCCCAGATCTCGAGCGTCATCGCCGAGGCGGTACGGAGCCCGGGCGCGTCGGGAACGATGACCGTACGGTCCGCGCCGTCCTCGCCGCGATCGAGGCCGAGTGCCCTGCCCAGTTTTCCGGCCACCCACTGCGGGTCCTGGACGGTGCCGTTGTGGCCATTTCCCGACACGTCGTGAACGGTGCCGCCCGTGCCTTCTTCAAGCGCGTATGCCGCCACCAGATCCGGGTCCAGTGTGTGCGCTGAAGCCGGCATGGCCGGAACCGCCAGGACTCCGGCCGCCAGGGTCACCGCCGTGACAATACGGCGTAATGCGTACATGTCTCCCCATTCCCGATCACCGCGGCAGCCGGATGCCGCCCGTTCGGATCGCGGATGGCGGACATGATCTTCGGTACGTCCAGTCAGCCGGTCCAGCGGCCGTAAGGCACGGCAGCGGAAGCGGTGGAGGCAAATGGCGGCCACGAACCCCGATGCTTCACCCCGCACGCCCCGAGATCCCCCTTAGCGCGCGAAGCAGTCGACTTGTTCGACAGGGACAGCATGGCGCAGCTCATGCCCGGGCGGTGAGCGGTAAGGCCGCCTCAATTCGCCAATTTACTGCCATCCTTCACAATGGCATGGATGCAATCGCGCTCTCCTGCCAAGATCGGCTTGCTCGCCCTCGGCGGGTGAGGCGTGCGGGGCGGCTCCTTCCCGGATCACCGTCTGTCCGATGGCTCGTGATCCTGTGTCGAGCTGGCCTGGTCCCGGGGTCGGCGATGAACAGGGGGAGTACGTTCGATGAGGCTCGCGACCTCGCACGATTACGCATGGCAGGACGTGTGGGAAGGGGTTTACACCCTCACGTTCGTGCGCGACCTCGGCGAGCGGGAAACGCTGCGCAGATTCGGGGTCGCCGACGCGAACATCCGCCGATACACCTGGGATGAGCGGGACGAGTACCACGAAGAGGTCGGCGAGTTCTCTGAGCTGGTCGTCGTGACGCGGGTGCGTGGCTGGACGCTGGCCTATGAGGCCCTCGGCTGGGAGGGGAAGCGGCCGGAAGTCCTTCGTGAATTGTCCCTGGGCGGCGAGGCGGTCGCCGTCATGCGGAATGATTACACCGCCTCCCATCACTTCGGCCATGCCGTGGATGGTGAGTGGCGTACCGCCTTCCACACTCGCCAACCCGGGAAGCGGTGGGGCGCCCGGCCCGACGCGCTGAACGGCCACCTGCGTGAACTCGGCCTGGAGCCGGAACCGGCCGGCCTGGCGTCGCCGTCCGTGCGCCCGTCGGTGGCTCCCGTGCTCGCACTGGCCAGCCGCGTCACCGGAGTGCTGTTCGAGCGGACCATGGTGGAAGGGGCCCCACTGCTCGGGGGAATCATCACCGGCCGGGTGCCGTACGAGTAGGTGCGATCCGCGAGCATAGGACATGGCCGACGCTCGGCGCTCACACGCCAGACCGCGTGCGGGCGACCGAGAACACCTGCCTCGGCCGCGATCACGTCGCGGCCGGCATACGCGAGAACCCGTCACAGCAAACTCGTGATCCCCGGAGAAACGGCTGCGCCAGGCGTGCTCAGCCGAACTGCCCGCGCCGCGTAACAGCCACGGCGGGCAGATCTCCGGCCCCTCGAGAGGGCGTGCTCCATGACAGGAGCACAGGAAAACTGGTATTGCAGGGAACGGTCCGCCCATCGGGCACTTGACCCCTTGATGCCCTCAGCGATCAATCGCCGACAAAGCGCAACTGAAGGACCGGCGTCGCTAAGCAAGCCATGCCAAGTCTCTGGAGTTCCCGCATTATCTGCTGTTCCGATTCCCCGCGAGAGACCCTGGCCAATTGAGGAAGCTCGACAAGAAGCGAACGAACCTGGGCTTCATCGAAGATGACATCTCCGTGTGGCTCGATCCGATCGATGGTGGGAGTGCGCCCAGAGTCGTGCACTCGGTCGAGCATCCGCGGCAAAATCTCGTCCCAGTCGATCACCTGATCAAGGACGGTGAACAACGGCCGCTCTTGGCACTTGCCCTTCGTCAAGGGCCGAGCAGAGGGTTCCTGGCGAAGCAACTCGACGTTGATTCCCACGGCCTTGAGCCTACTCAGGCATCGAAGGTTGTATCAAAGACATTTGGTCGACGAGGTTGCCACCCATAGGCCGTCCGCCGGTGAAGGGATGGCCGCCCGCGCCCGGCCGGTTCCTCCAGGTGCGCGAGCGTATCCGGGCCGCGCCACCCGCTGGCCGGCTGCACAATACAGCTGTGCGTAGGTAGTCGGCGAGTTTGAAGCTGTCGCCGGCGTCGGTCTTGGCCCGGGCGGCGCCCCAGCGGGGGCGGATCGCGTTGAAGGCGTTGGGGTGGATCGGCATGACCGGATGCCCTGCGGCCAGCAGCCGGTCGACGACCAGCCCGCGGGTGGTCTCGATCGCGACTGGCAGCTCCTCCGGGCTACCGTGGCGCCTCAGCCTGGCCAGCGCCGAGGTGAGGCTGTGTTCGGTGTGTTCCAGCGCCCACTGGTCGATTTTGGCCCCATCCGGCGCTAATACCGTGACGTCGTGACCGACATTGCCCCAGTCCCATCCCACAAACACCGGCGCTGCACCCCTTCCTACCGCAGGTCACAGACCATCTCGGTAGTGAGGGCTGCTCCCGGAACCTCGTTGGTCGGCCCTCGCTGGGGCATGTCCCTGACGCCGGTCTGCCGCCCCCGGCGGCGCTGGCGTCCAGGTACTGCTTCACCAACCACGCGTTGGCCAGGTGGAGATAGATCCGGGTGAACTCGATCGAGGGTGTCCAGCCTGGGCCTGCACCGCTTCCAGGGCCATCCCGGCCTCCCGCAGCCGGGTCAGGCAGGTATGGCGAAGGTGATGGCAGCTGAGCCGGGGCAGCCCGGTGCGCCTGCGGACGCCGTCGAGGATCTCATCCAACCCGTCGGCCGACAGCGGCCGGCCACGCGTCGGGCCGCGCAGCACGACGAACAGGTGGTCGTGGTCAACACACAGGCCGCTCCTGATCCAGGTAGTCACCAAACAGCGGTGAAGAACGTCGCGGAGATGGGGATCAGCCGCTGGTGCCCGCCCTTGCCCTCGCTGATGAACACCCGGCGCTCTCCCGGTTACAGGTCACCCAGCCGCAGACCCAGGACCTCACAGCGGCGCAGCCCGCCCAGCAGCATGGCCCGGTCTCGCCTGGTATTCAGTGCGTCAAGGACCATTTCGACTTCGGCAGGCCCCAGGACACGCGGCAAAGTGCGCGGCGTGCGCAACAGCGGCGATCCGCGCCGCTGTTCACGACGCCGGTTGGCCAGGCCAGTCGGCACCGGGTTGCGCTGGATCGCCAGGTCATCACGGGTCGCCAAGTATCCGAATAACCCAGAGATGCCGGACAGCCGACGCTTGATGGTGCGCGCGACAACCCCGCTTCGCCGTCTTCCAGGCGGACCACCTTCGGTCCGCGGCGCGGCGCCTTCTGCGCGGTGATGAACGCGAAGATGTCCGCCGTGACGACGTCAGCCGGTTCCTTGGAGATCGCCGAGAAGAAGACCTTCAGGTCATAGGCGGTGGCCAGCAGGGTGTTGGGGCTGCAGCGCGCGGCCACAAACGCCAAGTAGTCGTCCACCAGGGCGTGCCCCAGCGACAGCTCAAGGTTCCCGGCGGCGTCGACACGCCGCACCAGCTGTGGTTGCCAGACCATGGCCGCTCCTCGACGGGAACGACCATCTTGACCTGACTCACGAGATCGTGGAGGTGATGTCACCCACATAACCGCCGAGGACCCGGAACGCGTGTGCGTGGCCCTCGAAGAAGGCTTCCTGGCCGGCCGAGGCACTGATCCGGTGCACGACCCTGCCGGAGTAGGAGAGTCGCAGGCTGAACAGAGTGCCAGGTGACCAGTTTCCGGCGTAGCCGGATCGCCACCTCGCCGAAGTCGGCCTCGGCCCCGCGGCCGGGCGGGTGCTCCTGGGGGATGAACGTGTCCGTGGGTTCCCGGCCTGCCTCGATCCGGATCTCACGTCGACGGGTGGCGACGTACTCGCGCACCATCCAGTGCAACACGTCGGTGGCATTCTGCTCATCGAGGAGCCTGTCGAAGATCCGCTTCGCGGTGTGTCGAGGCTTGCGGGGTGCGTCCAGGTCCGACCGTAGCCAGTCGTCGATGACGCCTCGCTAGTGGTCCAGACGTGGGCCGCGTTTCGGGGTGGTTTGCGCTCCTTCGGCCAGGCCGACTCCAGCGCCGCGGCCACGGTCCGGTAGCCGACGCCGTGCTTGCGCTGTAGCGCACGGTTTGACATGCCCGATCGGGCGTCGCGCCGGATCGCCGCATACAACTCGACACGAGACCCTGGCAGTTGCGCCAAACACACACTCACCCGCTTCGATTCCGCTCTGCCCAGTCGGCCAGCCCGTGGACCTCCCCGCCCAGGCGCAGGGTGCGAAGCACGGTGACCCCGGCGATGGGCAACGTGGCGGCCGTGGCGAAGTCGACCTCGTCGGGCAACGGGGCGAGCTGCTCAACGTCGACGGCAACGCGCTCGGCCCACCCACCTTGTACGGCCACGCCCACCACGGGTGTGCCAGCCGCCGGTCCGATGCCGTCTGCGGCGGGCTGTACCACCACACCGGCAACGTCCTGCCCGGGCCGCCACCCGGGCCGTGTCGACGATCGCGAAATTGGGCTCTGGCTCGATCGATGGGGAGCGATCACGTTCGGTGATCTGATCTCAGTTGTGGAGAGCCATGGCGCGGGCGAGCGAGCAACCCTCGGCCTGCAGAGCTTGGACGGCCTCGTAACGTTCGGTGTGCCGGATGACCAGGCGACGTTCCCGCCCGAGAATGTCGCGAAAGCCGTCCGACATCTCCTTGGGGACATCTTCTGTGGTCTGGTCGGTGGCTTGCGCGCAGGACGGGTCGGGCTCGCCCTGCTCCTGGTGGACGGGCCCGGGCAGAGGGTCGGGCTCGGGTGCGGGATCGTGCAAGTCGGCGCGGTGGGCGATGACGGTCTTCTCCACCGCCTCGCCCAGCGATTGCCACAAATAGAAGCGATCGGCCACCTGGATCGCTTCGGGTGCGCCCTGGCGGGCGCCGGCGGCGAACGCCCCGGCGCGGTCTCGGCACACGACTTGGGCACCGGGATGGGCGCGTAGCCAGTGGGCGAAGGTGTCGGCTTCCCGGTCGGGTAGCAGGTCAACGAGCCGGTGGGTGTCCATGTCCACCAGGAGGCTGGCGTAGGCGTGGCCTTTGCGCTTGGCGAAGTCGTCCACCCCCAACACGAGGATCTGCCCGACGGGCGGGTCGGGCAGCGCCCGCACCAGCCTCAGGGGAACCTGCTCGGCGAACGTCGCCACCGGGCAGCACGGTGCATCGCACCGGAACCGGCGGACCTCCAGCTGGATCTCTACCGGACGGCCGCCGCAGGCCAGGTCATCCAACCGCCGCCAGTACCGGTCGTGGACCCGCGATGATGCCGTCCCACATCGATGACATGCCACCAGCTCGGTGCCGGTGCGCACGAGAATCCGCAGGCCGCTCCCGACGTCCTCGATCTGCTCCAGGCGCAGACAGTTCAGCTGCGGGAACAGCACCGTCAGCAGGCGGGCCTGGTCGTCGGAAAGCTCAAGCGGCACAATGGGCTCCTTCTGCGGCCGTTTCGCATGATCAGATCGTGGTGATCCAGATCGTGACGGAACGGCCGCAGTCACGAGCGCTGTGTTACGAGATCGCGACCCGCGCGGGTGCGCCTGTCCTAGCCGTCACGTTCAGTAACAGCTCCCCATTGATCGAGCCAGAGCCGAATATCGAGATCGTTCACAGGCCGGGTGGGCCTTCATCAGCGGGAGTTCGCCGCGGTTGATCGAGAAGGCGTGGACTCCGACAGTGGCGTCGGTTCCGGCGCCTCACTGAACATGACTCTCGCTGGTGTCCGGAGCATTGTGAACAGCAAGCACTGGCCAACCTCCCGAATCTCGCGTCTGGGATACGGGCTGAAAGCAAGGAGGTCAGTTACGGGGAAGGGACCGCGGGAGCCCGAACCACGGAAGAACGCTGTTGTCGAAACGGGTCACGGCGCTGATCCGATCGCCGGCCAAGGTGAGGACCACGAGCCCCGTTCCACGCCGGATGCCATCGCTGCCCGAGCGCAGATAAGTACCGAATGCCGGTTGCCCGTTCGCGCGCGTAGGCACCAGGTAGTACTTTCGATTGGCGCTCATGAGCGCGGCGTAGAACCTGGAAACGGCGTCGCGGCCGAGGTACTCAAGCGGCATCGGCGGCATGGAGATGCGAGCGTCGTCGGTGAGCAGGCCGACCAGGGCGTCGACGTCCCCGGATTCGTAGGCACGGGCGAACTTGGCCACGAGTGCCTCTTCGGCCGGCGAAGCGGGCGCAGGTGGTGAATCGTCCATCCCGTTCGACGGGATTCGCCGGTGCAGCGTGGCGCGTGCCCGTTTGAGCGCGCTGTTGACCGAATCGAGGGAAGAGTCGAGCATGTCGGCGACCTCGGCCGCCGGGTAGCCGAGCACCTCGCGCAAGATCAGGACGGCACGTTGGCGTGCTGGCAGGATCTGCAGCGCCGTGATGAACGCCAGCGAGATGGACTCTTTCTGTTCATAGCGTGCGTCCGGTCCGAGCGGCGCGGCGATCGCACCGTCGAGGAGAGCGTCAGGGTACGGCTCCAGCCACACGACTTCGCCGAGCCGGCTCGGCCCCGGCGGTTCGATCTCGGGCACATCCCACTCCTTTGCCAGGCGACGGCTGGCCGAGCGAATCGCGTTGAGGCACTGGTTCGTGGCGATCCGGTACAGCCAGGTGCGGATCGAGGCACGCGCCTCGAACCGGTCGAGTGCCCGCCACGCCGCGAGCAGCGTGTCTTGCAAAGCGTCCTCGGCGTCCTGGAACGAGCCGAGCAGCCGGTAGCAATGCATGTGCAACTCCCGGCGATGCGGCTCGGTCAGCTGCCCGAACGCCTCGCCATCGCCGGCCCGCGCCCTCGCGATCAGCTCGCTCGCTGTCACGTCTCATCACCCCACCTGGTGTCAGTTCTTGCCAGCCCTTCTCCAGTTCTGACACCGGGCGGGCCGAAAACTGGGCGGGCCACACCCGCCCAATTCCTCCACAGCGTGGTGTCTACACCATCGACAGCTCGATTCCACCTCATGAGGAGCACACATGACACTCACGGGCAAGACAGTCCTGATCACCGGAGCCAACCGCGGCCTCGGAAGGGCGCTGGTCGAGGAGGCGCTGAGTAGGGGCGCCGAACGGGTCTACGCCGGCACACGGCAGGCCCTGAACCCTACGGATGAGCGCGTCACGCCCCTGGTCCTGGACCTGACGGACGCCGCCCAGATCAACCACGCCGCCGAGACCGTTGATTCGCTCGATGTCCTCATCAACAACGCGGGCGTCTACGGCTATGAAGACCTGGCCGATCGAGCTGCCCTCGAACGGCATCTCGCGGTCAACCTCTTCGGCCCCTACGCCCTCACGCAGGCCCTCCTGCCCCGGCTCATCGAGTCACAAGGCGCGATCGTCAACGTGCTGTCATTGGCCGCGGTGGCTGCCCTGCCCATCAGTCCCGCGTACTCGATCTCCAAGGCGGCTGCCCTCTCGTTGACGCAGTCGCTGCGTGCCACTCTCGCTGGCCAGAGCGTGGGCGTCCACGCCGTACTGCCCGGTCCCATGGACACCGACATGGTGCGCGACCTCGAGATCCCGAAGACGTCGCCACAGTCGGCAGCCGCAGCCATCCTCGACGCGCTGGACAAGGGAGAGGAGGAGATCTTCCCCGATCCCTTCTCACAGACGCTTGCCGATAGCTGGAACGGAGGGGCGGTCAAGGCGCTCGAACGTCAGAACGCGGCGCTCCTCGGCGCGGCCCAGAACCAGTAGCGGAAGGGCATACTCATGAGTACGAGTCTGCTGCTCCAGGGCAAGACGGCCGTGATCTACGGAGCTGGCGGCGCCATCGGCCAGGCCGTCGCCAGAACATTCGCACGCGAAGGGGCAAGCCTCTTTCTCACAGGGCGCACCCTGTCGAAGGTGGAAGTACTGGCCAAGGAGATCGTCGCCGACGGCGGCGTGGCCGAGGCCGCGCAGGTCAACGCGCTCGACGAGATCGCCGTGGCCGAGCACCTCGACACGGTCATCGAGAAGGCGGGCGGCGTCGACATCTCGTTCAACGCCGTCGGGCTTCGCAACACCACGCTGCAGGGCGTTCCGCTCGTCGATCTCGACGTCGAGGAGTTCATGCGACCCGTCAACGAGCTCGTGCGCGCCAACTTCTTGACCGCACGCCTTGCCGGCCGGCACATGGTCGCCAACGGCGCGGGCGTGATCATGACCGTGACCTCGCTTCCCGCCCGGATCGCCAATCCCCTCATGGGTGGCGTGGCCTTGGCCATGGCAGCCGAGGAAGCCCTGATCAGGGACCTCTCCGTCGAACTCGCGCCGCACGGCGTACGCGTGGCCGGCGTCCGAACCCAGGCCATGCCCGACAGCGGCACAATCGAAGAGGTCTTCGGCATCCACGCCAAGGCCCACGGAATGACTCGCGAACAGTTCCAGGCCATGGCTGCCCAGCGGACACACCGCAAACGCCTGCCGAGCCTCCAGGAAATGGCCGAGGTCGTCACGTTCATCGCCTCGGACCGGGCCGGCGGTATCGCCGGAACCATGGCCAACATGAGCCTCGGAGCCATCCCCGACTAAGCTTCGCTTTTAAGCGGGCGAACAGGTGATTCTCGACGGGAAACGGCCACCGCGCGATGCTCCGAGCACGACCAAGTCCTCGGAGGTGTGCGGTGGCCGTCCTTGCGAGTGTGCGCCCGCCAGAGCGTTCTGGCCAGACGGCGGCTGATCTGGCGGCGTTTCGGGATGCGTTGCTGGGCTGCTTCGTGCGGCGCGCCGATGCGTTATTCGAGCTGACCGACGCGGTACTGGCCGCTGGACCGGTGTCGTCGCTGCCCCATAGCTGGCCCAGGGACGCATCAACACCGAGGCACTACGGGATCTGCTGGCCGCCCAGCACACGGCGGCCGCACCGGTGTTCGCCATCGACGTCAACTGCTGGCCGCGCTGCGATGCCGAATGCGCACCCGGCCGTGGCTACTACTACCACCCCAGCCGCCACTCGGCCGGAAAACCGATCATCGCCGGCTGGGCGTTCTCCTGGCTGGCCGGGCTAGAGATGACCACCAACTCCTGGACCCGCCCGTTGGACATGCAGCGCGTCGCGCCGGGGACCAACATCAATACAGTCGCCGCTGAGCAGGTCCAAGCCTTGCTCACCCGTCTGCCGCGCCGCCACGATCCCGTGCCGCTGTTCGTCTTCGACGGCGGCAACGACGCGGTGCGACTGGCGCTCGCCCTGGCCGGCACCGCGGTGCAACTACTGGTGCGCATCCGCAGCGACCGCTGTTTCTACGCCGCCCCACCGCCTGCGGCCACGACCAGGGTAGGCCGGCCACGCCGTCACGGCGCCAAGTTCGCCTGCGCCGATGCGGGCACCTGGCCGCTGCCCTCATCCACCCTGTCGATTACCGACCCGCAATACGGCAGCGTGCTGGTGCAGGCCTGGGACGGGCTGCATGCCAAGACCCAGCAACACAACGGGCACGGCAGCCGCGGCCCGCGCCCAATCGTGCCCGGCACCGTGATCCGCCTGCAGGTCTCCGCCCTGCCCGGCCGGACCCGCGCACCCAAAACCATCTGGTTGTGGTGGCACGGGCCCGCCGACACTCCGCCCGACCTGGAGCTGTTGTGGCGTGCCTACGTCCGGCGCTTCGACCTGGAGCACGTGCGCCACGAGGCGCTGCATAACCGAGTGGAGGTGAGAGACCTTCGCCCTCGGGCCGTCGCAGCGGCCTGGGTGAAGCAGGGGGCAACTCGTCCCGGGGAACGCCGGGAACGGGTGGAAAGCAGCCCCGACAACGCCGGGGCGGGTCGGCACTGCCAGACGGCCCGGGTTCGGCAAGCGAGGCCGGAAGGTGTAAAGCGAGTGAACCAGTGGGTGACGCCCCGTAAGAGTCGAGCCGGCTCGAACCTGGTGGATCAGGGCCGGTGTGCAGTGCGTGACCACGCCGATTTGGCGCGGTCAACTCCGAAGCCGTATGTGTTCGATGGCGGGGAGGCCACGCTGAAGGTCTGCGGCGTAGGCGTGGCGAGGCTGCCGGGGTATAGCTGGGCGCCTAACCGGCCAATCGGTTGTGTGGTGAACGTGGGAACCGCCCGCGGTCGCCCATCTGCTCGGGCAGCCAGCCCGGCCGATGGGCAGGTCCGTTGCCGACTATCGGCCGTGGGGCGGGGCGGAGGCCCCGTAGTAGTTCGAGCAGGGGAAAGCCCTGCACATGGCCAAGGGGCCAGCAAGTCGGCAGTGCGGATGCTGGAATGCCAGGAGGACGCCGGTGAATACCGACGCGCTGGAGCGGGCCTTGCTCAAGGCCGAGCGCCGGGTACTGGAGATCCAGACCAAGCTGCACCGGTGGGCGGCCGAAGACTCGGCTCGCCGGTTCGATGATGTCTTCAACCTCGTCTGCGATCGGGCGTTTCTGCTTGTCGCGTGGGATCGGGTGCGCCACAACAAGGGCGCCCGAACTGCCGGGGTGGACGGGCAGACGGCCTATGCCATCGAGCATCGGGGCGTGGAGGTTTTCCCTCGACGACCTGCGCGCGAAGGTGAAGACCGGCCAGTTTCGTCCCCTGCCGGTGCGCGAGCGGATGATCCCGAAGCCCGGCAGTGGCAAACTGCGCCGCCTCGGGATCCCCACCGTGCAAGACCGAGTCGTGCAGGCAGCACTGAAGCTGGTCCTGGAACCCATGTGGGAGGCGGACTTTCTGCCGTGTTCCTACGGGTTTCGTCCCGGCAGACGTGCCCACGACGCGGTCGCCGAGATCAGAGTGTTCGCCTCGCCTCCACACCGCTACGAGTGGGCGGTCGAAGGCGACATCACCGCATGCTTCGACGAGATCTCGCACTCGGCCCTGATGGACCGGGTGCGACAGCGAGTCGGGGACAAGCGCGTGCTGGCTCTGATCAAGGCGTTCTTGAAAGCCGGGATCCTCACCAAGGACCGGGTGGTCAAGGACACCGAAACAGGTACTCCCCAGGGCGGGATCTTGTCCCCACTGCTGGCCAACGTGGCGCTGAGCGTCCTCGACGAGCATTTCGCCCCACGCCGTGACCCCAAGGCGCGACAGACGACGGCAGCAACCGGTCTTGCACCGGCTGAACCGCTACGCCGACGACTGGGTGCTACTGGTTCAGGGCAACCGAGCGGACGCCGAGGACAAGCGCACACAAGCAGCGGCCGTCTTATCCCCGATGGGCCTGCGCCAATCGGCGGAGAAGACCAGGATCTCCCATATTGACGAGTGTGAACGATCTCGATATTGGGCTCTGGCTCGATCGATGGGGAGCGATCACGTTCGGTGATCTGATCTCAGTTGTGGAGAGCCATGGCGCGGAGAAGATCGTAATTCGCACGACCGAACATGAGCCTCTTCAGGAACTTGAGTTTGCAAACTCTGCCCTCGACCGCCCCGCTGCTGTAGGGCAGGGTGAGTCCGTTGCGGACGGCGTCGTGGTCGCGTTGGAGCCCGTTGGCGAAGGCGTGGAGGGCGGGTAGGGGATCGGCGCGGATGGCGGCGATCCACGCGTCGAGGTGGTGGCCCTGGAGCTCGGTCATCTCTGTGCGAACGCGCGGACGTGTCGGGCGGTGGCCGCGAGGCCGGGGCTGCGCTCCAGGATGCGCTGCAGGTGAATGGCATCGGTGCTGCTCAGGTGGTCGGGGCGGGTCATGAGCCAGCGGACCACGCGGCGGGGCTTGGGCGGCGCTGGGGCCGTGGGAGCCGTTGGGCGGACTCGTGAGGTGTTGGCCGCTCGGGCGCGGCCGTCGGCGGGACGGAACTGGTTCAGATAGCGGCGAACGGCTTGGACATCGCCCGCCCATCCCTGGGTCTGGAGCTCGGTGTGCAGGGCGGTGGCGTTGGTGGCGCCGTCGTTCCAGCGCTGGTTGAGGTAGGGCTTGAACGGATCGAGGATGCTGGCGCGGTGAGTGGCTTTGAACAGCACTTCTTCCAGGCTGGTGGCGCGGGCAAACCGGCGGACCGCGTCGCGGCTGAGCCGCAAGCGCCGGCCGATCTCGGCGAGCGAGCAACCCTCGGCCTGCAGAGCTTGGACGGCCTCGTAACGTTCGGTGTGCCGGATGACCAGGCGACGTTCCCGCCCGAGAATGTCGCGAAAGCCGTCCGACATCTCCTTGGGGACATCTTCTGTGGTCTGGTCGGTGGCTTGCGCGCAGGACGGGTCGGGCTCGCCCTGCTCCTGGTGGACGGGCCCGGGCAGAGGGTCGGGCTCGGGTGCGGGATCGTGCAAGTCGGCGCGGTGGGCGATGACGGTCTTCTCCACCGCCTCGCCCAGCGATTGCCACAAATAGAAGCGATCGGCCACCTGGATCGCTTCGGGTGCGCCCTGGCGGGCGCCGGCGGCGAACGCCCCGGCGCGGTCTCGGCACACGACTTGGGCACCGGGATGGGCGCGTAGCCAGTGGGCGAAGGTGTCGGCTTCCCGGTCGGGTAGCAGGTCAACGAGCCGGTGGGTGTCCATGTCCACCAGGAGGCTGGCGTAGGCGTGGCCTTTGCGCTTGGCGAAGTCGTCCACCCCCAACACGAGGATCTGCCCGACGGGCGGGTCGGGCAGCGCCCGCACCAGCCTCAGGGGAACCTGCTCGGCGAACGTCGCCACCGGGCAGCACGGTGCATCGCACCGGAACCGGCGGACCTCCAGCTGGATCTCTACCGGACGGCCGCCGCAGGCCAGGTCATCCAACCGCCGCCAGTACCGGTCGTGGACCCGCGATGATGCCGTCCCACATCGATGACATGCCACCAGCTCGGTGCCGGTGCGCACGAGAATCCGCAGGCCGCTCCCGACGTCCTCGATCTGCTCCAGGCGCAGACAGTTCAGCTGCGGGAACAGCACCGTCAGCAGGCGGGCCTGGTCGTCGGAAAGCTCAAGCGGCACAATGGGCTCCTTCTGCGGCCGTTTCGCATGATCAGATCGTGGTGATCCAGATCGTGACGGAACGGCCGCAGTCACGAGCGCTGTGTTACGAGATCGCGACCCGCGCGGGTGCGCCTGTCCTAGCCGTCACGTTCAGTAACAGCTCCCCATTGATCGAGCCAGAGCCGAATATCGCGATCGTCGACACTGGGGCTGGAGAGGCCAGAGGCGGTCAGAGGAACTCAGGCGTTATTGCATAAAAGGACCATGTCAACTGACACCTCATCGGCGGCCTACCGTACCGCTCGGCGGGTTCGAGACGGCGGCTCAAGGAAAACGGATCGGAGGCAACACCGACACAGCGCCCTGGGCCGAACGCACAAGCGCATCGTGGATCTTGAGGCCTTCAGTGGAGTTCATCCCACTGACCGCATGCAGAATGAGGGCCTGTCCTTCCACCTCGACCCTGTCGATCCACCCATTAAAGGGTGGTTCAGCCAGCCGAGACTCCTGTATGGAGGCCGCCGTGGAAGGAGACCGAGGACGGTCACACCATCCTCGCTGGCGGCCTTTTCGCCGGCGCCGTTTTTCGGCCGCGTTCTCCCCCGCCGCGCGTGGAAGATCGAGCGATCAGGCCAAACGCGGGCCCTGACCGGCTGCCATCGCGAACTGGATCTCACCACGCTCGCCGCCACACGTACTGAACACTCTCGAGCTCGCAAGCGCCACCGCCGACGAGCCACACGCGGCCCACCACCACCTGGTGGATCCGCATGCGGGCCGGAGGCTTGTCCGATCAGTACCGGCACGCCGACTGGGGTCCAGTCCAGGCCACAGCCGCGCAGGACGTCGTCCGTGAGCGCGACAATAGCGTAGAGCTTGCCGCATAGGCGGTTGGCGACTGGGTTGACCACGTACCGCAGGAAGAACCCGGCGACCGGGTAGCGTTTGAGCGGCCTGTCGGCGCCGGGAAGTATCCTCGATCTGCAAGCCGTGGCCCGGGCCGAGCATCCGGTCGGTACGAGTGTCGGAGGAGTCAGGCCTCTCGAGACGACGCAGCGCGATCGGGAGTCGTGTTCGGGTTGCCGGCGAGGTATCGGTACCTGCCCGGTGCGGTTGCGAACTCGCGCTTGAAGGCTCTGGCGAACGCGAACTCGGATGTGTATCCGACTCTGGCGGCAACAGTGCCCAGTCGAGCGTCGGTATCCAGTAGCTGCCGTGCCGCTATGGTCATCCGCCACCAGGTTAGGTAGGCCAGCGGCGGGCGGCCGACCGCGGCGCTGAAACGGCGCGCGAACGCCGCGCGCGACAACCCAGCGCGGTCGCCCAGCTCCGCGATCGTCCATGGGCGGCCGGGGTCACGGTGGATGGCGTCCAACGCGGCCCGGATCGATGGATCACGCAACGCGGCGGCCCAACCGGTGGCGTGGCCATCTGCCGCCCGGTCCTCGAACCAGGCGCGCAGGATGTAGAGCAGTAGCAGGTCCACCAGTGCGGGCACACCTGCGCCGGCACCAGGGCTCGCGGTATCCAGCTCGCTGCCCAGCAGGTCGACCGCGGCGCGCAGCGACGCGTGATGTCCGAGCCTGGTAGGCAGGTGGACGACGTCGGGCAGGTCGCGTAGGAGCGGATGCGGCCGGGCGAGGTCAAGGTGGTAAGCCCCGCACAGCAGGACCGTTCGGGCACCGGAACCGTCGTGCTGGAGCTCTACCGGACGCGCCGAGGGGAAGGCCGCGAGCGGGGTCGCTGGGTCGTCGGCGAGGCCGTGTCCGCGCCCGCTGCGCAGCAGCACGACGTCGCCGGGTCCGAGCGCGATCGGCGCACCCTCCGACGGCAGTAGCCAGCACGACCCTTGCAGCACTACGTGGAAGCCGGCCCCTGCGACCTTGTCGAAACGCAAACCCCACGGGGCTCGCAGGTCCGTACGGGTGGAGCCCGCCATTCCGACGCGCATGGCGGCGATGGCATCACCGAGCAAGTCCATGGCGTGATATTACCGGTGGTCTTCATCTGCGAGACGAGCAGATATGAACTGGAGACGCATTGTGCTGGGACGTCTCACAGAACAAACGTACCCTTGGACTCTCTGAACACCTGGCCTCTGTAGAGGAGTTTCCCTTGTCAACATCCATGTACGCGATCAAGCAACGTGCCTTCGGCGGCCCAGAGGTCCTTGAGTTCACCGAGGCCGAGCAGCCCGTCCCTGGCCCCGACGACGTCCTCGTCCGGGTGCGGGCCGCAAGCGTCAACCCCGCCGACTGGAAGATCCGCACAGGCGGCGCCGCCTTGCCGGTTGACCTGCCATTCATACCCGGGTTCGACCTTGCCGGAGTGGTCGAGCGGATCGGCGATCGGGTCAGCCGCTTCCGTCCTGGCGACGACGTCTTTGGCATGCCGACGCCGTTCACCGGGACATACGCCCAGTACGTGCGGGCACCAGCCGCAGACCTCGCGCTCAAACCCGCCGGCCTGGACCACAACCAAGCAGCCGCACTGTCGTCAGTCGGGCTCACCGCCTGGCAGGCCCTCGTCGGCATCGCCCGGATCCAGCCCGGCCAGCGGGTCCTGATCCACGCGGCGGCAGGAGGCATCGGTCACATCGCCATCCAGATAGCCAAGGCGTTCGGCGCTCACGTGATCGGCACCGCACGTACCGCCAACCATGGCTTCCTGCGCGACCTTGGCGCCGACGAACTCGTCGACTACACGCTCGACGACTTCGCCGCGGCAGTCCGCAACGTCGACATCGTCCTGGACAACATCGGGCACGAGTACGGCGTCCGGTCCCTGGCCACCCTGGCTCCCGGCGGCCACCTGGTGAGCACGATCTGGGACCATCCCGGCGTGACCGCCGAGGACGTTGCCCGGGCCAAGGCACGCTTCGACACGGTCCAGGTCGCTCCATCAGCGCCCGACCTTAAAGAACTCGGCAAGCTCGTCGAACAAGGGCGGATCCGGGTGCACGTCGCGGACGTTCTCCCACTACGCGATGCCGCGGAGGGACACCGTAGAAGCGAATCAGGCCGGGTCAGAGGCAAACTCGTCCTTGTACCCTAGAAATTCGCGATACCAGCTGTCGTGGAGGTGAACACCACGACGAACGGTACGGCCCGTACACACCGTCGCCGGACGTAGGCCATGGCTAGGACCGCCGGGTCACGTTCCGCGACGATCAGCGCCGCCAGGACCGCCCAGCCTGAGACACCGGAACAGCGGCCACTGACGCCCACGGCTACCTTCAACTCCTGGAGTTCGCCCGCCAGCACGTCCCGTGCCGCCGCTGCTGGGCCCTTGAAGGAGCCGGCAGCTACGGCACCGGCTTGGCGGCGTTCCTGGAGGCGTCCGGCGAAAAGGTGGTGGAGGTCTGCCGCCCCAAGCGGCCGGCCCAACGTGGCGGTCGCAAGACCGACGCCCTCGACGCGATACGCGCCGCTCGTGAGGCGTTGACCAGCGAGCATCCCATCCTGCCCCGCCAACGCGGAGAGCGTGAGGCACTCAGGGTGCTGCCCACCACCCGCCGAAGCGCCGTCAGCGCGACCACCGCGGCGATCAACCATCTGAAGGTCTTAATCGTCTCAGCGCCCGACGACCTGCGCAGCGAGATCCGCTCCATGAGCAGCAAGGCCCAGATCAGCCACTGCGCCAACCCGCGGGAACGGCCCTCCCAGAACCTCGAACACCGCATGACCATCCCGGCCCTGCGATCCACGGCCCAGCGCATCCAGACACTACGCGCCGAGGCCAAGACTCTAGAAGAGGAGATCACCGCCCTGGTCAACGACGTCAGGCCCGACCTGATGGAACAGATCGGCGTGGGTGCCATCAGCGCGGCACAGGTTCTGGTGAGCTGGTCCCACCCCGGACGGTTTCGCTCCGAGGCTGCCTTCGCCACGTTCGCCGGAACGGCCCCCATCCCGGCATCCTCAGGCCTCACCAATCGCCACCGACTCAACCAGTGGCGACCGTCAACTCAACCGAGCGCCCCACACCATCATCCTCGTCCGGGCCCGCGTCGACCCCGACACCCGCGCCTACATCGCCCGCCGCATCTCCGAGGGCAAGTCCCCACGTGAAGCCCGTCGTTGCCTCAAACGAGCCCTCTCCCGGCAACTGTTCAAGCTCCTCGAACACGCACCACAACCCCGTCACGCAGTCACTTGACAGATATAGCAGCCTCGAAAAGTCCCGTAAGCAGAGCAGCGTGAGGTTGTCACTTCAGGTGTGTAAAGATCGTTCCTGAGTGCTTGAGGCTGACCTTTACCTGATGCGGCCTGGATAGGCGATGTCGAGTTCGATGAGTGCTTCGCGCCAGCCGATGGTGCGCTGTCCCTCGATCAGGCGGGCGGTGCTGGGCGAGTTTTTGATCTTGCCGGTTTTCTCCTTGGTCACGGCGCGTTCGCGGGCGCGTTTGTCCTCGATGTTGATGATGGCCAGCCACAGCAGCTTGACCACGGCGTCGTCGCCGGGGAAGTGCCCGCGGGCCTTGGTGACCTTGCGCAGCTGGTAGTTCAGCGACTCGATGCTGTTGGTGGTGTAGAGCAGCTTGCGGACCGCCGGAGAGAAGGCGAAGAACGGGATGAAGCGGTCCCAGGCGGCCTCGAACACGCGCGCCGCCTGCGGATAGCGCTCACCCCAGGTGGAAGCGGAGAAGCCTGCCAGAGCGTCGAAGGCGGCTTCCGCGCTGGGCGAGGTGTAGATCTTCTTGAGCTCGGCGGCCAGCGCGGCGCGGTCGCGGCGGGCGACCGGCCGCAGCGCGTTGCGGATCAAGTGAACGACGCAGGCTTGCACGGTGGTGTGCGGGAAGGCGGCGTGGATGGCGTCTTCGAAGCCGTTCAGGCCGTCGGTGCAGGCGATGAGGATGTCGCGCACGCCGCGGTTGCGCAGGTCGTTCATCACCGAGGTCCAGAACCGGGCCGATTCGCCGGCGGTGGCGGCATCGAGCGGGGTCTTGGCCAGCCAGATGCCCAGCACATGCTTGTCGCCGTCGGCGTCGATGCCGACGGCAAGGTAGGCGGGTTTGGCCTGGACGCTGTGGTTGTCGCGGACCTTGACCACGATGGCGTCCAGGAACACCACCGGGTAGACGGCCTCCAACGGCCGGGCTTGCCAGGCGCGGACCTCTTCCAGCACGGCGTCGGTGATGTTGGAGATGGCCTCGTGACTCAGTTCGGTGTCGTAGATCTGGCGCAGGTGGTGCTGGATGTCGCGCACGCTCATGCCGTGCGCGTACAGGCTGATGATCATGTCGTCCAGGCCGCCGGAGACGCGGCCGGCCCGCTTGGGCACCAGCACCGGCTCGAAGGTGCCGGCCCGGTCTCGCGGCACGGCCAGCCGGACCGGCCCGACCCCGGTCTGCACCGTCTTGCCGATCCTGCCGTTGCGGGAGTTGCCGCTCCCGTGGCCGGCCACCTCGTGCTTGCCATAACCCAGATGGGATGACAGCTCAGCCTCCAGCGCGCGTTCCAGCACCGCCTTGACCAGCTCGCCGAGCATCGAGCCCTGTCCGGTCAGCCGCAGCCCGCCCGCACCGTCGCGTGACCGCTCCAGCAGCAGGTCCAGCACCTGATCGCTGAGCAGCTCCCGCAACGGCACCTCGCCGTCACGGTGGGGGGATTTTTCCTCGCCATGATGAGCAGCCGCCCCCAGCAGCGCCGATGCGTCATCGTGCTGGTCTTGTCCCACCGCGGCCAGCGCGGTTCTTCCCCGTGTCGTGGACATGATCGTGTTCTCCCCCGAGATGATGAATGATCTTTACAGACTTCCGTCTACGTTTGGTGACCATTCACACACCTGGAGTGATACCCCCAGCAGCGTTGAGCGGCTTGCCGTGACTTTCGTTCAAATGCGTCTCGCCGAAGGGTTTTCGCAAGTCATGGCAGATGCAGTCGGGTGGCCTCAACGGCTGTGACACGGGCGGTGTACACACCGTACGCCTTGCGCTCGGTCGGGCCGGCATCGGCAAGGGCGGCGCGCTGCTCCAGCGCGGCGCGGTGGAGTGCGAGCGGGGCCGTAATGCGGACCGAGTAGCCGTGGCCGCGGCGGATGGTCTGCCCGGAGGCGAGGGCCTGGCGGACGGCTTCATCACCAGTAGCACGCAGGTGATCGACGAGCAGTCCCGGCAGATCGAGGGGTCGCGTCCGGGTCCGATGCGGGCACGCGGTGCTGCTCGCCGATGTCGGTCGGCGGCACGTCGAGTTCGTCGGGCAGGCTGCGGGCGCCGGCGGCGTCCAAGACACGGCGGATGGTCTTGGGGGCGACCTGGTGACGTTGGGCCAGGGCCTCGACGGCGGCGCCCTGGCGGTACTCCTCGACGACGGTGGCCACCTACCGGATCGCCTGATTGTCGCCGCCCATCCTGGTACTCACCCCTCGCGGTGAGCCGGACTCACACCACCGGTCCAACGCGAAGTTCATGCGCAGGGGCGATGTGGTCCAGCGGCCGGTTTTCTACGGTGCTTGCTGGACATGGCGGCATCATTGAAGTGGAGAACGAACGTGACGGCACGAGAGCTGCACCGGTGGAGCGGACTTGTGGCAGGACTGGCGATAGCACTGGCAGGATTGCCTGCGGCTGCGGCCGAGCAAGCGCCGTACCAGATGGAGCTGGACGCGGTGGTCCGAGCAGGGGCCGTTAACGCCTCGGCCGAGGTGGTGAGCGCAGGCGCGAGGTGGCAGGGTTCGAGCGGGGTCCGCGATCTGCGTACTGAACGGCCGGCGCCTGTCAACGGGCGAGTGAGGATCGGCAGTACGACGAAAACGTTCGTGGCCACAGTGCTGCTGCAGCTCGTCGGCGAGGGGCGGCTGCGTCTGGAGGACTCCGTGGAGCGCTACCTGCCGCAGCTCGTCCCGAACGGCGACGCCATCACGGTGCGGCAGTTGCTCTCCCACACCTCAGGCCTGTTCGACTACCTCGAGGATCAGCAGGCGGTCCCCCTGACCGGGGCCGCCTTCCTGAAGCAGACGCGCTTTCGCACGTTCAAGCCGCACGAGTTGGTGAAGATCGCCACGCGGCATGAGCCCTACTTCCGTCCCGGTGCGAGCTTCCGCTACTCCAACACCGGCTACGTCCTGGCCGGACTCCTCATCGGTAAGGTGACCGGTCGCCCGTACGGCGAGGAGATCGAGCGACGCATCCTGCGTCCGCTCGGGCTGACCCAGACGACCGTTCCCGGGACCTCGACCGCCGTACCCGGCCCCCACCCGCACGGGTACCTGACCCTAGGGTCGGGCGATTCCGTGGAGAAAGTGGACGTGACGAGGCTGAACCCGTCGTGGGCGTTCTCGGCCGGTGAAATGATCTCCACGCCGCGCGACCTCAACCGCTTCTTCCAGGCGCTGCTCGGCGGGAAGCTCCTGGGCCCTGCCCAGCTCCAGACGATGCGGACAGCCGTAGCCATCGATCCACAAGGTGTCGCGTACGGGATGGGGCTGTGGTCGCAGACCCGCCCATGCGGGGCAAAGGTATGGGGTCACGGCGGCCGGCTCCCCGGGTACAAGACCACCGTACTGCGTTCCGATGACGGCGAGCGCGCCCTTACCCTGGCGTACAGCCCGTCGACAGCGAACGGGGTGCCGGAGTTCCTCGCCTCCGAGGAACTGATCGACAAGGTGTTTTGCGGGAAGCGGTGACAGATTCCAGACGCCTGCACGGGCTGACGTCGTCCCCGGCGTACGCTCCGGTGACCGGCGCGCTGCTCGGCTTCGCGGCGGTCGTGGAGTTCGTACGGCCGGGCGAGCCGTCCTTCGAGCTGGCGCCGTTCGGATGCGTGGTCGTGTCCACGGCGTCCCTGATCTGGCGGCGCGCTCATCCTGTCCCTTCGGGTCTGATCGCGGTGGTCGCGGCGCTGCTCGCCTATGCCCTCGCGCCGGAGATTCCCGTGTCGGTGGCCGTGGCGGGCGCGACCGGTGTCTACCTCCTGGCCAGGCACCGGGTGATCCACCCAGCTCTGCTGTCGGTCGTGGCGGTGGCCGGGTTGGTGACGGCCACCATCGCCGGTCGCGGTGCCGAGCCTCTGCGGGTGGTCACCGAGCCGCTGGCACCGGCACTGGGACTGCTGGCGGCCGTGGCGGTCGGCGAGGCCGTGTACGGCAGGCGCGAGGCGCACCGGCAGCGGGACACCGCCCTTGCGCGGCTCCTGGAGATCCAGGCCGAGCAGGCAGCGAGTGCGGAACGCGCGAGGATCGCCAGGGAACTGCACGACGTCGTGGCCCATTCGGTCTCGATGATCGCGGTCCAGGCGGAGACGACGACCTACACCACAGGGGAGCTGCCGCCCGCGGCCAGGGACGGACTCCAGCAGATCGCAGTGTCGGCCCGGACGGCGCTCGCGGAGTTGCGGCAGCTCCTGACCGTGCTGCGCGGGAACGCGGTATCCCCTGTCGGAACCGCCCCGCAGCCGACCCTCGCCGGGCTGGATCAACTGCTCGCCCAGCACCGTTCGGCGGGTGGAGCGGTGTGGCTGCACGTCGACGACAAGGGTGCCCCGCTGGCCACAGTGGTGGAGTTGTCCGCGTATAGGATCGTGCAGGAGGCCCTGACCAACGCGCGCAGGCATGCACCCGGCGCAACGGTGAGCGTGAACATCTACCCCAGCGGTGACGACCTGGTCGTACGAATCACCGACGACGGGTCCGGGACCACCGGGCTGGAGACGCGTGGAACCGGGCACGGTCTCATCGGGATGCGGGAACGCGCCGCGCTGCTCGGCGGAAGCCTCAGCGCGGGCCCCTCGCCCACTGGTGGTTTCGCTGTCATCGCCCGGCTGCCGATCAAGGGAAGGACTTCGCTGTGACTATCCGGGTGCTCGTGGCGGACGACCAGCCCATCGTGCGCGCGGGGTTTGCCAGCCTGCTGTCCACACAGTGCGACATCGAGGTGGTGGCGGAGGCCGGCGATGGCGAGGAAGCCGTCCGCCTGGCCGCAGAGCACCGTCCCGACCTCGCCCTGCTCGACATCCGGATGCCGCTGATGGACGGTATCGAGGCCACCCGCCGCATTGTGCGAGACGCGAGCGAGATCAAGGTCCTGATGCTCACCACCTTCGGCCTGGACGAGTACATTTACGGCGCACTGGCGGCGGGAGCGAGTGGCTTCCTGCTCAAGGATGCCACCTTTCCTGAACTGCTCAACGCCGTACGCGTGGTGGCCGGGGGCGAGGCGCTTCTCGCCCCCTCCGTGACCCGGCGGCTCATCGCCGAGTTCGTCAGGCCTGGCCGCCCGATAGCACCGGCACGGGAACTGTCCGACCTGACGGAGCGGGAAAAGGAGGTGCTCATCCTCATCGCGCGCGGGCTGTCCAACGCGGAGATCGCCGCGCATCTCACGCTCACCCATAACACCGTGAAATCGCACATCAACCGGTTGTTCCGCAAGTTCGACCTGCGCGACCGCGCCCAGGCGGTGATCCTGGCCTATGAGACGCGGCTCGTCATTCCGCTCGACAGTTGATGTGCTCTGCATTGATCGTCGCCCGGAATGAGGGCAGGCTTCGGCAAGCGCCGCCTGCACGAGCGTCTTACGGCGGCTCGTGACAACAGCCGGTTCCTGGACAACCGCATCGCTGGGCTGGAAGCCCAACTTGCCGACCAGATCGGTCTCGACGCATCGGGTGAGACATGCCTCTGATCCCTCTCCGCGATCTTCTGAAGGATAGGGACCACACCTGATAGGTGTAACTCGTTCGTTCTGAGTGACCGAAGCGATCAAGCCATGAGGGCGTCTTCGTCCGGGCAGCGGACTTAACGGAGGCGGTCACTCGTCCTCGTCGGCTGGCTGGTCGCCGCAGGGGGGGCCGATTCCTCCGGAGATTGCCTAGATCGTGATGGGCCCGGGATGATGGTGACGCCCTGAAGTTTAAGTTCAGGTACTGGAGAACGGATGAGTGGCGGTTTCGAAATGCCTCGCCGATTCAGGCTGGTCCGGAACAGGATCTATTACCACTGGGATGATGTGCGGGAGAACATGCGCGCCGCTGTCGGTCCCCGAGGGGATGGCTCGCGGCCGGAGTTGCGGCCTCATGGGCAGTCTTGATCGTCGCGTTGACCTATCTGTTTCTTCCGGACCCAGCCCTACCGGGCGTTGGCCGAAGCACGGTGCAGGTTCGGAGGTAGCATGATGATCGCGAACATGATCTTTAGGCCGCCCGATAGCAAGCGCAAAGCGGCCTTGGCGATCAGGCAGTGAGGGTGAGGTGCCCAGCAGATTCCGGACAGTCGGTTACATAAGGAGCCGCAGGAAAATTACTGGGCGCTTTGATCTGGTGCGGTTGTGGTCTGGGCGAGGGCTAAGAGCGCCTAACGCAATGAAGTGAGGCGCCGCCAGCAGATAAGTGCGCAGGCCAGCTTGAGGAAGGCTTCGTGGATGTCGGCGCGGACTTCCCAGCGGATGCGCAGGCGGCGGAAGGCGTGCAGCAGGGCGAAGGTCTGCTCGACGACCCATCGCTGTTTGCCCAGGCCGGAGCCGTGTTCGGTGCCGCGTCGGGCGATCAGCGGGCGGATCTGCAGCTCGCGCACCAGGGCGCGGTACTTGTCGTGGTCGTAGCCGCGGTCGGCGAGCACCACGTCGGGACGCTGGCGAGGCCGGCCGCGCTTGCCGCGCACCTTCGGGATGGCCTCCAGCAGCGGGCGCAGTTGGGTGACGTCGTTGCGGTTGGCGCCGGTCAAGATGACGGCCAACGGGATGCCGGTGGCGTCGGTGATCAGGTGGTGCTTGCTGCCGGCCCGCCCTCGATCGACCGGGGATGGGCCGGTCTGCGCCCCCCTTTTAACGCTCTGATCTGCGAGGAGTCCACCGCGGCGCGGGAGAAGTCGAGCACGTCGGCGGCCCGCAGCCGATCGAGCAGTATCTCGTGCAGCCGCTGCCACACGCCGGAGGCGTTCCACTCGGCCAGCCGCCGCCAGCACGTCATGCCCGAGCCGTAGCCGAGTTCCTGCGGCAGGTGCTCCCAAGCGATCCCGGTGTGCAGCACGAACAAGATGCCCTGCAGCGCCAGCCGGTCATCCAGCCGCTTGCGTCCCGGATGCCGGAACCGCCGCTGACGCTGCGGCAACAACGGCTCGATCACCGCCCACAGCTCGTCGCTGACCTCCCACGGCTTCAGCCTGGCCACCCGCTCTCCTCCCGCTCGGCTACAGCGAGAGATCAAAGCACAACAAAGATCATTCTGTTAGGCGCTCTAAGAGATCCGTGAGCGAGACTAATCCGGTGTCGATGGATTTGATGCGCGTGTGGTGCTGGCTCAGCAGGGGGCGGATCTCGTCGAGGGCGCGGTAGATCGTGCCGCGGCTGGTGTCGATCAGGGCCGCGAGGGCCTTGACGCTGGGGCGTAGTCGTAGGTGGAGCACAGTGGCCAAGACGCGGAGGGCGAAGGGCAGTTGTGGAGGGCGGCCGGTGGGCCGGGCGGATCCGGTGCGGTCGTGATATTGCTGCTCTTTGGCCTGGTGGATGCCTTGTCGTAGGCCCTCCAGGGTGGTGGTCAGCTGGGCGAGGTCCGCGCGTGGCATGCCGGTCAGCAAGGGATGGGTCAGGAGATGCGGGTCGCATGGAGTCAGCTCGGCGGCGAGTACGCGCAGTGGCCTTGGTGCTGGTGGTTTCCGGCGGGGTGGCCGTTGGATGAGCGTGTGGGTTTCTGGATTTGATCGAGGCGCCAGCGTGTAGTTCCAGTCGCCGTGGAAGTGGTGTCGGGTGAGGGGCAGGGCGGCCAGGTCGGTGTCGCTGATGGTCACGCCGGTGCGGTAGGAGCCGGCGTCGAGTTCGGCGTGCACGCTTAGTCCGGTGTCGGTGGTGGTCGCGCTGATGGTGTTGACGATAACTTCGTGGCTGGTCAGCGAGCGACCTCGCCAGTTCAGCGTGATGTGGCAGAACAGCCGGTGCTCGATGGCGTTCCACTTGGAGGTGCCCGGCGGGAAGTGGCATACGGTGATCTGCAGGCCGGTCTCGGTGGCCAGGCTGGCGAGTTCGGCCTTCCAAGCGCGGCGGCGGTAGCCGTTGGAACCACCCGCGTCCGCGGTGATCAGCAGCCGTCGCGCGGTGGGATAGGTGCTCTGGCCCATCGCCTGCCACCAGCGGCGGATCGCGGCCACCGCGAACGCGGCCGTGTCATGGTCGGTGCCCACGCTGACCCATCCGGCGTTGGCGGCCAGATCGTAGACGCCGTACGGGATGGCTGTGCCCACCGCAGCGGTGGGAAAATCGTGGACGTTGACCGGCGTCGGCGCGCCCGTCGGACACCACTCACGACCGGTGTTGGCGAACTCCCCGATCAGTTCCTTCTTCTTGGTGTCGACGCTGATCACCGGATCCCCGCCGATCCGGTAGGACCGCGCCTGCTCGTTGATGTAGCGGAACTGGGCGTCACGATCAGGGTGCTGCTTGCCTTCGCGGATTCTGGCGTTGCCCTGCAGGCTGAAATGCTCTGTTCGCAGCAGACCGGCCACGGTGTCCGCGCTGATGCAATGCCCCTGACGAGTCAGTTCGGCCGCGAGGTGGCGGGTCGACTTGGTCGTCCACCGTAACGGCGAGTCCGGATCTCCGCGCATGTCCGGCTCGACCAGCGCCAGCAGCGCCGCGCGTACCAGCGGCGCGGTCTGGGTGATCGGCTTTCGGCCCCCGCCTGCACGACGGACCCGGCCCAGCACCGGCGCACCATCGGCAAGTTCATGTAAGCCTCGCGAGACCGTGCCCGTGCTCACCCCCGCAGCCCGGGCGACCGCCTGGATTCCCCCATGCCCGTGCATCTGGGCTTCGGCCCCCATCAGCAGCCGCCGCTGACGCTCGTCCAGATGAGGAAACAGCAGCCGAAACTTCACCGCCAAGGTCGCCGAGCCATCCCGCCCATCGCCCATACCCACACCATGACAGGCCTGCCCCGACACGCCAGCCTGCCGAGATCAAACCAGCTACTAGTTTTCCTGCGGTTCCTAAGCTGACAGAAGTCTGGAAGAGGTAGGTACGTGACGAGACGTCGCAGGCAGTTCTCGCCGGAGTTCAAGGAAGAAGCCATCCGCATGGTGCTGGAGGGCGAGCGGACGGTCACGTCGGTGGCGCGCGAGTTCGACATCAACCCCAGCACCCTGGGCAGCTGGGTGAGCCGCTATCGGATCGCGCACGAGCAGGACGAGCAGCCGCCGGTTGCCTGACCGGACCAGGCCCGGATCCGGGAGCTGGAGCGGGAGAACGCCGAACTGAGCGAGAAGCTGGCGTTCCTGAAGAAGGCGGCCTTAGATTCAAGGAGTCAAGGCAACACGTTGGGCCGGGGTCCGGTAGCCGAGGCACTTGCGGGGGCGATCGTTCAGGCGGGCGGCCAGGGCGTCAAGGTCGGCTTGGCTGTACAGGCTCAGATCGATGCCTTTCGGTAAGTATTGCCGGATCAGTTTGTTCGTGTTCTCGTTCGTGCCCCGTTGCCATGGGCTGCGTGGTGCCGCGAAGAAGACGTCGACGCCGGTCGCTTCGGTCAGTAGCCGGTGGCCGGCGAGTTCCATGCCGCGGTCCCAGGTCAGAGTGCTGAGCAGGTGAGCATCCATCCGTGAGAACGCCTGCTGCAGAGCCGGGATGACGGTCGTGGTGTCACGGGCTGGGTAGCGCGACCAGGGTCAGGTAGCGGGACTTGCGGTCGACCAGCGTCGCGATTTGGCTGTTCTTGGCTCCGACGATGAGCTCGCCTTCGAGGTGGCCGAGCTCGGTCCGGGCGTTGGCTGCCTCAGGTCGTTCCTCGATCGGCCGCGCCCCGGTGATCTGGGAACGCCACTGGCCCTTGACCGTGTTCTTCTTGTTCTTGCGGATGGGGCGGCGTGTGCGCAGTTTGGTGCATAGCTCACGCGGGATCAGCTTCCAGCGGGTCGTGGAGATCGCGCGGTAGATGCCTTCGTGGCTGATCCGCATGAGCGGGTTGCCGGCGTGCATCAGCCGCAGATATCCCACGATCTGCTCCGGGGACCACTCAATGTCGAGCAGTGCGATCACCAGCTGGCGCAGCCCCGGGTTGTCCTGCAGGGCGGACGGTTTTGGGCGGCGTGCCTGCTCTTGAGCGCGTTGCTCAGCGGCGAGAGCACGGTACTTCGCCCGGCCGCCGTTGCGGGCGACCTCCCGGCTCACCGTGGATGCCGGACGGCCGATCGATACAGCGATCGACCGTAGTGAGGCTCCAGCGTCGAGGCCGCGAGAGATCGACTCCCGCTCCTCGGCGCTCAGACGGTCGGCCCGGCGCACCCGCTCGGCCGGCGCGAAGCCGCCATGGTGCTTCAGCACCGTGAAAACCGATCCCGGAGGCTTGCCCAGCGCCCGGGAGATCACGCTGATGGAGTCACCGGCGCGCCACCGCCGCCACAGGTCCTCTTTCATCGCGTCCGACATTCCCGGCCGACCCATCCGAGCCACGATCTACCCATCCACGAGCAGTGTTGCGTTGATCGTTTCGGAACCTGTCAATTTGAGCAAGGCAGTTGAGCTGGGCTAATTGTGTGTCGTCTTCTCTGTGGCGTCCTTCGGTTCGTTGGTCTTGGGCTTGTTGATCCAGGCGGGTACGGGAAGGTCGGGCGGGGTGGGCAGACCGCCGCTGGCGAATCGTTCGGGGTGTGTGGCGTAGGCGGTGGTCAGGACGGCAGCGCGCCGGTCGCGGATGGCGGCGGCGCGGCCGTAGTGCACATCGACGGGGTGGTGGTAGCCGATCCCGGAGTGGAAGTGATCATGGTTGTACCAGGCGTAGAACTCCTGGCAGAAGGCGCGGGCGTGTTCGATGGAGCCGAACCGGCCGGGGAAGATGGGGCAGTACTTCAGTGTCTTGAAGCTCGCTTCGACGTGCGGGTTGTCGTTGGAGGTCCGAGGCCGGGAATGAGAGGCCACGCCCAGGTCGATGAGGAGTTCGGCGAGGGTCTTGGAGGTCATCGAGCTGCCGCGGTCGGCGTGCAGGGTGAGGGTGCCTGCGTCGATGCCGTGCTTGCGTGCGGTGGCTTCGATGAGGTGTCTGGCCAGGTCAGCCGATTCGCGGGAGGCGACCATCCAGCCGACGACGTAGCGGCTGAACAGATCGATGATCGTGTAGAGGCAGTACCAGACGCCCTTGTCGGGGCCGCGGAGTTTGGTGATGTCCCAGGCCCAGACCCGGTTGGGGGCGTCGGCGACCAGCTCGGGCACCGCCCGGGGCGGATGGGTCGCCTGCCGGCGCCGGTCGGTGCCCACCTCGCCGTGCTGGCGCAGGATGCGATACATGGTCGACTCCGACGCCAGATACACGCCCTCGTCGAGCAGGCTGTAGTAGGCGGTGGCCGGGGAGGCGTCGGCAAAGCGCTCGTTCAGCACCGCGCGGACCTGGTCGCGCTCGGCCGGCGATAACGCGGCCGGGTGCGGCTTGCGCGGCCGGGCGGGCCGCACCGGAGCCGGGCTCTGGCGGTGGTGGCGATACCAGGTCGCCTGCGACGCCCCGGTCGCCGTGCAGGCGTTGCGCCGCCCCAGCAGCGGCACCAGTTCCTCGATCGCCTCGGCCTGGGCAGCCTGGAAGGTCTCGGTCACTGCTCGCCCCGGCCCGGCAGGGGCTCGCTGCTGGTGGCGAGCTGATCCAGCAGCGCGAAGAGCTTTCCCTGCACCTCGATCACCTGACGGGTCTGGCCAAGCTCGGCACGCAGCCGCTCGACCTCCGCCTGCAGCTTCTCGATCTCCTTGTCACGCGGGTCGGCCTTCGGCCGTCCGACCGGACGTGCCAGCGCCTGCTCCGCACCGTGATCCCGCGCGGTGCGCCAGCTGGAGATCAGCGACGAGTACAGGCCCTCCCGGCGCAGCAACGCGCCCTTGCCCGCCTTGTCCAGACGGTCGTACTCCTCCAGGATCCGGGCCTTGTAAGCGGCGGAGTAGGAACGCGGACGCCCTCGTTCACGCACCTGAGGATCAGGAACCTCCGGATCCGGCTTGCTTGCTCCCACGAAGGGATGTCTCCTTCCCCACCCTCAGCACAGAGTTTCATGCCTATTTGCTACCTCTGTCCATTTTGGCAGGGAGGGTTTGAATCTAAGACGCTGGACATACTGGCCAACGGCAACGCCCGGGTCGGAGGCTGAGCAATGCTGCGTGACGCTACCCCTCCGACACCAGCGCCGCCGAGTGGGCGCTGCTGGAGCGGCTGCTGCCGCCGGCCCGTCAGATGATGGCGGCGGCGAGGGTCATGAAGACCTCGTGGATGTCGTCGCGGATCTCCCAGCGCACGCGCAGGCGGCGGAACCAGTCCAGCAGTGCGATCGTCTGCTCGATCACCCATCGGTGGACGCCCAGGCCGGAGCCGTGCTCGGTGCCGCAGCGAGCGATGATCGGCTTGCCCCCGGCGGCCCAGACCAACCGCCGGTACGGCAACAACGGCTGGATCCGCGCACAATTCATCCGGCACAATCCACGGTGGCTGTGTGCCCTTCTTCACATCGTGATCAACTGGGAACCGATCACCAGTAGTCTTGCTTGGGTATAACTCGACGAGATCGCGGGCGCCGGAGCCGGACGGCATGGTTCCTTACTGCTGGTTGCGGTATTCCGCGAGCAGAAGGTCCTGCTGTTCCTCGTGCTCGTTGATCTCTTCCAGAAGCCGGCCCTGAGTACCCGGGGCCGTGCTGCGTAGCCTCGTTACAAGAAGACGAAGGAAGTCCCGCATGACACCCAAACAGCCCACGACCGAGCTCGACGCCCGCTACAGCTCCGCCCTGAACCCGCGCCCGGGCGCGGAGAACGTCACCGCCACTGACTGGGCCGAGGCCCAGCGCCGGCTGCAGGCCGCCGAGATCTTCTGGATCACCACGGTACGGCCGGACGGCCGGCTGCACGTCACGCCCCTGATCGCCGCCTGGCACGACGGGGCGCTGCACTTCAGCACCGGGCCGGGCGAGCAGAAGGCGAAGAACCTTTCCGACAATGCCCACTGCGCACTCACCACAGGCCACAACACGCTCTCCGAAGGCCTCGACATCGTGATCGAGGGCACGGCGGAGCGGGTGACGGACCCGGCGCGGCAGGAGGAGGTCATCGCCGCGTTCGAGGCGCAGTACGGCGACCACATCACCTCTCCGGAGGGCACCTTCTACGGCTTCGGCGACGGCATCCGCAAGGGCAACGTCCTGCTGTTCGCGGTGGCCCCCGGCACGGCGTACGGCTTCGGACACGACAGCCAGGTGTTCAGCCACACCCGCTACACCTTCTAGCCGGCTGCGCACAAGGAAGCCTCTTGCCGCCAAGGGGGAAGAGGCTCGCGCGTCAGGCCGTGCTGCTCCGGCAGGTCACAGCGCGCTGAAGACCTGCGGGAGATCGAGGACCTCCTCCCAGCGTTGCTGGGCCCGCTCCAGCCAGGTGTGGGTGGAGGCGAGCCGGTTGCTCAGATGCCGGCACACTCGGGAACACGCCTCCGCCTCGGGGTGCAGACGCGTGTGCTCACTGGCGAGGCTGGGGTGGGGCTTGTCGCCGTAGCCCTTGACGAGATCAGCCACTCTCGCCGGCGACAGGAAAAGCTTGGCCTCGGGTATGGGCCCGGTGTCGAACTCCCCGGCGACGTACGCCACGGGTGGCACGGCGGCGGCCCTGCTGGTGCCCTTGACGGATGGCCTTCCCCTCGTAGCGTGGAGACCGAACCGGGAGAGGTTTGGTCGTGGCAGCAGTCACGCGGCGGCGCTTTGATCCGGAGTTCCGGGCGGGCGCGGTGCGTATCGTGAAGGAGACCGGCAAGCCCGTCGCGCAGGTGGCGCGGGATCTGGGGATCAGCCCGTACACGCTGCACAATTGGGTGCAGATGGATCGGCTGGACGAGCAGTACAACGGCAACGGGGGCAAGGCGCTGGAGGAGTCGGAGCAGGAGGAGCTGGCCCGGCTGCGGCGGGAGAAGGCCGCGCTGGTCAAGCAGCACGCCCAGGAGAAGGCTGCCTGGGAGAAAGAACGCGAGCAGCTGGAAGACGAGCGTGACGTGCTCAAGCGTTCGGTGGTCTTGTGGGTCAAAGAGGCGATGGGCCGATAAGCGTGGCGGCCTTCATCAGCTCCCAGAAGACCGAGCACGACGTCGACCACACCGTCTCCTGCCGGGCGCTGGGCGTCTCGCAGTCCTGGTACTACAAGTGGAAGAACCGCATCGGCCAGGAGACGCCGACCGCCCGGCAGCGCCGGCGAGCCGACCTGGATGCGGAGATCACCCGCTCGTTCGAGGCGTCCGGCGGCACCTACGGCTCGCCGCGCATCGCCCGTGACTTGCATGAGGCGGGCTGGCGGGTGTCGGAGAACACGGTCGCGGCGCGGATGGCCGAGCTCGGCCTGGTCGCCCGTGTGCGGCGCAAGCCGCGCTCGCTGACCCGCCAGGGCAAGCGGCCGGCCGCCCCGGATCTGGTGCGGCGGAAGTTCACCGCGGTCGCCGCGGACGTGCTGTGGTGCGGCGATGTGACGCAGATCGACACCGGCGAGGGCAAGCTGTATCTGGCCACGGTCGAGGACCTGTTCTCCCGCCGGCTGCTCGGCTACGCCATGTCCGGGCACCACGACGCCGCGCTGACCTGCGCCTCACTACAGATGGCGGTGGCCACCCGCGGCGGCGACGTGAACGGGGTGATCTTTCATTCGGATCGCGGGTCGGAATACACGGCTGCCCGCTACCAGGAGCTGTGCCGGCGCCTGGGCGTGGTCCAGTCGATGGGCCGCGTGGGCTGCGCGCTCGACAACGCCGCGGCCGAGGCGTTCAACAGCACGCTCAAGGTCGAGTACGTGCACCGCCACCGGTTCCGCACTCGGGCCGAGGCCCGCCTGAAGATCGCCACCTGGATCGCCGACTTCTATAACACCACCCGGCGGCACAGCGCCAACGACGGCCTGCCGCCCATCACATTCGAACGTCTGATGATCGAGAAGAGACAAGCCTCATCGGCCCTGCTGAGGACCGCTGTGGCATAGAACCGTCTCCACGGTTTCAGGGGATTGACACGGAAGAGATCCAGGCGTTGTCGAAGGTGTCGGCGGCGACGCAGATCGCGATCTCGTCGTCGGGTCCCTTGTCGAAGCGGGAACCGTGCTCACCTTCCCCGAGGGCCGTTTCACCCGGGCGCGGCGTAGCTCCTCGCCCTTCTGCCAGACCACGTGCTCATGCTCGGCGTCGCGGCCGCATTGGTCGGGGTGGTAGTTCACCCGGCACCAGGGCGTCCAGGGTAGGCCGCCCGGCCGACGACATGCCCTGGCGCTACCTGCCGCACATAACGCCCTGGCAGACCGTCTACGCCTCCTTCGCGCACTGGCAGAAAGACGGCATCTTCGACCAGCTCACCAGCCTGCTCCGCCGCCACGTGCGCACCGCGGCGGGACGCAACCCCGAACCCACAGCCGACATGATCGACACCCAGAGCATCAAGACCACCACCAACGTCCCAGCCGCCAGTCAGAGCCACGACGCCGGCAAGAAGATCGCCGGCCGCAAGCGCAGCATCGTCACCGACACCCTCGGCCTGCTGGTAGCGGTCCTCATAACCGCCGCCAGCGTGTCCGACAGCGCCGCCGGATCACCTCTCCTGGCCACAATCGCCGCAGCTCAGCCCACCCTCACCAAGGCCCAGACCGACAACGCCTACCGCACCACCGTCATCAACGGCGCCGCCAAGGCGGGCATCGACATCGAAGTCGCCACCCGCGACCCCGCCACCAGAGACTTCACCCCGCCGCCCCGCCACTGAGCGGCCGAACGCACCCTCGGCCGGCTCATGCTCCACCGCCACCTGACCCGCAACTACGAAACCCGGCCCGACCACTCCGAAGCCACGATCCACATCGCCATGATCGACCTCATCACCCAACACCTCACCGGCCAGAACCCCCACCTGGCGCGGCACCTGAACCCGGAACCAGACAGGACTCAACGCCCACTCAGCCTCTGTAGCCCTGACGATGCATTCAGGGAGCGGGACGCGTATACGGGCTCCCCACCGAACCAGCCCCAGGCGTAGAACATGCCCGCCCCCATCAGGGCTCCCATGGCACATGCAGCGGAAGGCCCGACATCCAGCCAGAGCGGGCCCGCTCCCCCCGCAACGCCTATGAACACCAGTAGCGGTCTGGGGAGTCGGTAACGGACGGTGGCCGGCCGACGTCGTCCCTCCTTGTCCCACCGCCACGGGAAACCGCTGCGCAGGGAGCCTGCCGGCCATAGGCGAGTGCCGTCGGGCAAGATCACGACCGCCCTGCGCGTCAGTCCGGTGCCCATGCGCACCTTCACCCACGCGTTTGCGCGCATGTGATCTACGGCGGGGTCCCAATACATGCGCTGTACCCACCGCGCCTTGTCGTCCGATTCGGACAACAGCACCAGATAGGTCGCATACTGATTGGGACGGAGCCGACCGAATGGGGTGAACCCCACCTGCAAGGAGGTAGCCCGCCATGAGCGCTCCGGCGCACGGGCGGCACGCAGGTTGAGCTGCAGTCGCACAGCCAGCGCCAGCAGCATGACCACGAAAGAGACGAGTACGACCAGCAAAGCGAGCCGGGACTGGTCTCCCGGGTAGGGGAAGGCATCCCTCAGGGGAAAGACCAGCTCGCCGGTCCCGAGAGGATCGGCACGGATCTGCAGAATGTCGTTGAGCTCCAGTGCCTGATCTTCGCCCGTCTGTACCACAGTGACGTGGGCCCTTCCCCTCGCATCGGTCCAGGCCAGATCCGCAAGGACGACCTTGTCGTCGTCATCGACGTAGAGCCCGTGAACCGCCGCGATCGTCCGAAAGGTCGCATCCGCATCGTTCTGTGCGGTCCGCACTACAGACACCCCTAAGAGCGCCCCGGCCACCAGAATCCCGGCGGTGAACCCGAGCAGCGACACCACAGTCGTCCGCTTGACCGCATGCTCGTTGCGATCCCGCAAGGCCCCTCCTTGTTCCCCATATGCCGCGAGGATCGCACGGCATATCACCAGCCTGCCGCCCAAGAGCCCTTCCTGTTGCCTCTGAACAACGCCAATTTCGCCCGTTTCCTGCCAAAAAGAACGCCGGGAATCTGTTGATCTTGTGAGGGTTGGCGCAAGGCGACCGCGTCGGCCGACTTCTCATACCTGCGGCCTGAAACCGTCACCCGTCCCGAGTGATCGTGCACGATCGCGGCGCTGGTCGAGGGACTGCTTCTTAGATCGGGTGCGGAGCCAGATGATCAGGGCGGCCAGGGTAACGGTGCCGAGGAAGATGCAGGCGCGTTTGTCGTAGCGCGCGGCGACGGCGCGGAAGTTCTTCAGCCGATTGATCGCCCGTTCAACGACGTTACGGACCCTGTAGCGTTCGGCGTCGAAGCCGACGGGCCGCGCCGGCGCCGGCGCCGGTGGAGCTGATTGGCGCGGGAGGAGCAGGCCTTGTCCGCAGCCAGGCTGTGAGGTCGGGTGCGCAGGCGTCCCGAGGTCCAGGTCTCCATGACGTTGTCCACTACCGAGGTATGACGGCGTACATCCGCCCTTCGCACTTCAACGCGATCTACTTACACATTGTCGCCGCTGGAGGGCGAGTGGGGCCGTGTAAGGGCGTCACTACTGACGCTGCAACCCCTGACCAGGGAGTGGGCTACGCCCGCCCGAATGCCTCGTCGCGCCGCCCGGCACGTCGGCGTCTCCGGGGCCTTGCAGGGCTCCATCGAGGACGCGGTGTCACGAGGAGCCGGTCGCCGTGGCAGGAAATCGGCGAACAATTGCAGATTTTCTCCTCGCTGCGCCGCTCGCAGCTGTTGGAGGATGTCGATGGCCTATCTCCAGATTCCGCTTCACGGATCAGGCGGCGAGCCATGGTGATATCGCAGCGGTTGCTGCCTGAAATCAATGGAGAGGTGGACCGTGGCCGAGGCCCCGGATGAGGCGGTCATGAGCGCGCGAGCTCGGGCACTGCTCGACCAAGGGATACGGCTCTCGGAGCTGGATCGCGCGGCGGAAGCGCTCGTTGCCGAGCAGGAGGCCGTCACCATCTACCGGCGCCTCGCCGCCATCGAGCCGGGCACCTTTCGGCCGCTTCTCGCTGACGCCCTGGCAAGCATCGGCGTGACCTTCTCGGAGCTGGACCGTCCGGCTGACGCCCTGGCCGCCGAGCACGAGGCGGTCTCCATCCGTCGCGAACTGGCCGCGGCCGACCCCGACACCCACCGTGCCGACCTCGCCAAGGCCCTGGCCAGCATGGGTGCGACCTTGTCCGCGCTCGACCGCTGGGCCGAAGCCCTGCCCGTGGAGGAAGAAGCCGTCGACATCCTCTGGCAGGGGGTGGCGGCCGATCCCCAGAGCCACCTTCCCGACCTCGCCAAGACTCTGAGCAGCGTTGCTGTGACGTACGCGGAACTCGGCCGCCTGGGTGGGGCGCTCGACGCCGGCAAGGAGTCCGTGGCCCTCTTCCGGCAACTGGCCGCCACGGACCCCGGCGCTTACCGGGCCGATCTCGCGACAGCACTGCTCAACGTCGGCGCGCAGCTCACGGACCTCGACCGCTGGGCCGAAACCCTGCCCGTGGAGGAGGAAGCCGTGGTCATCCATCGGGAGCTGGCCACGGCCGATCCCGACCGATACAGCTTCGATCTCGCGGACGTACTGACCAACTTCAGCCTGACCCTCGCGGCACTCGACCGCACCGCCGACGCACTCGAAGTGGAGCGCGAAGCCGTCGCCGTTCGCCGCCGGCTGGCGGCGAACGGCTCTGACCATCACGGCCTCCACCTCGCCATTTCCCTGGTGGCCCTCGGCGCAAGGCTCTCGGATCTGGGCCGCACTGCCGAAGCCGTGCGTGCCGGGCAAGAGGCGGTCGCCATCCTCCGGCGACTGGCGAGGACCGACCCCGAGAGGCACCTGCCCAACCTCGCCACTACCCTGATGAGCCTCGGTGCGGCGCTGTCGGCAGGCGACCGCTGGGCCGAGGCCATGGCCGCCGAACAAGAGGCCGTCGATCTCTTGAGACAACTCGCGGCCACCGGCCCGGATCGTCATCGTGCCAGTCTCGCCACCGTGCTGACCCATCTTGGCGTGACCCTCTCGGAGCTCGGCAGGTCGAGCGAGGCCCTGAACGCTGAGCGGGAGGCTGTCGCCATCCGCAGGCAACTGACGGCGGCCGACCCCGATCGTTACCGCCTCGACCTCGCCGATTCACTGAACAACCTCGCCGTGAGCCTCTCGGAACTGGGCCGGGAGAAAGAAGCAAGGCAGGCGTTGGACGAATCGGAATTCATCCGTGAAAACCGGTAGGCACAGGAGCGTGCCCACCGGGCGAAGGCCCTGCCCCATCACGAAGAGTCCGATGGGCGTCGGCACAAATCGAACAGGCTGGAACCGCGCAAAGAGGCAACGGGCTGAGGATCGCGCTCGACGGCCTGGCCGGGATCTCCGACGAGACGGTCAGGCGGCAGTTCGCCAGGAGCGGCAGGAAGCGGGCTCGCTGCGCGGCAAGGCGCAGGAGACTGGGACGCTACCAGCAACGCTCTCCATAGCGATGGAAACGGGGGAAATCCCTGGTAGGGGCTGCCTGGGCAGGCGCATGCCGCACATCCGCCGTCTGTCCGGCCCTGCCGGTGGACGCGCGTGCCGGCAGAAGTGAAGCTGTCATGCGCCGTAGCTGAAAGCCGATAATCGGCGGCCATGGCATCGCCCGACGTGGCCGAAGCCGCGCTGAGTGGTGTGCTGAACGGCCGGAGTCGCCGCACGACTATCGACATCTTTCGTATAAGGAAGGGAACCCAAACTCATGCCTCAGGGGAGGTATCGCCCGTCCCGCACCACATCTGCGTCGGGATTCATGGGGACGCTCGTCATCCTCATGTGCTCCATGTTCATGACGGCACTGCCGGCTTCGGCGGCGGTGACGAAGCAGTTCACCTACACCTGTAGCGGGTCACCGTTCACGAACACCTCGATCACGGTGGGGCTCAGCGCACCTGACTCCGTGACGGCGGGCCAGACCTTCGACCTGACGGTCAACATCCCGGCGCTGACGCTGGCGACCGCGCCAGCCGCCGCCACCACCGTGCAGGCGGCCTTGGCCCTCACACCGACGGGGGGCACCAGTTCGGACACCGCCGCGAAGCCAGGAGCGACGGTCACCACCGGACAGACCGCCGTGCCCGCCGGCCACGTCACGTACCGGATCACGGCGGCCACCGGGACAACGGCGAAGGTCAGTGTCAAGCCCGGCGAACTGAAGCTGGCCCTGGCCAGCGCCTCAACCACCGCTACGACCTGCACCACGACGTCCACCGAAACTTTGGACGTGCCGATCGGCACGGGCGGCGGCGACACCGATGACGCCATCGTCACCTACGACTGCACCGTCCCCAGCGCCACCGGCTACCGCGCCGAACTGGACGTCAAGGTCGTCATGACCACGCCCACCAACGCCACGGCCAACGCCGACGTCCCGATCACCTGGACCGGCACCGTTCAAAGCACCGGCGACCCCCTCGAACCCCCCAGCGGACTCACCCTCACAGGCGCCAAGCTCTTCGCCACCATCAAGGCGAGCGGCGCGGGCTCCCCCGCGACCGCGACGGGCGGGGCCCCACTCAGCGTCACGGCCGGCTCGGACATCACCACACTGCCCAGCGTCACCATCAAAATCAAGCCGACCACGACAGGGACCGTGTCACTGACCGCGGGCGACCTCGCCATCGGCACCACCTCGACCTCACCGGTGATCAAGTGCACCGCCGCGACCACCGGCCTGAAGACGTACACCTTCTCGGTGGCCGGCGGCTCGGCCAGTCCGAGCCCGTCACCCAGTGAAACCCCCACCACGACCCGTACCACCACGGTGACCGTCACCCCGCCGGCCAAGAGCCCGGCGCCGAGAAAGTCCCGGACGCCCAAGGGATCCGCGGACACCGGGGCCGGTGGCACGATGGGACCTGACGGACGGCTGTTCATCCTGACCGGCGCCGGCCTGGTCACCGCCGCCGCGATCGGCGGGTTGCTCACCCGCCGCCGTTCCCGCAAGGGCTGAGGCGAAATGTGGAGTCATGACCCGTACAGCGGTGGGCCCGCCCCGGCTCCGCCACCTGACAGGGGTGGCGCCGCGCTCAGGACCGTCCTGATCCTGGCCGCCGTCACAGGCGTGGCGGCGGTGGCGGCGGGGCTGCTGATCGTCCTGCAGTCCCCCGGCGAGTACGGCCTGCGGAGCACCAGGGACACCCTGAACCTGCAGGCGCAGCCGAACCAGAACGGCCAGCCGGAACAGGCCCTCTTCCAGGCGCCGGCCGACGTGCCGCCGCCGTTGCCGCAGATCACACCGGCATCCCCGATGCTGCCCTCCACCCCGACAAGAATCGTGATCAAGAAACTCGGCATCGACGCGCCGATCAAATCGGTGGGCCTGGCCAAGGACGGCACGATCGAGGTCCCCCCGGCCGACAACGTCAACCTGGTCGGCTGGTACCGGAACATGTCCACCCCCGGCGAGGCGGGGCCGGCCGTACTGCTCGGGCACAAGGACACGCGTGCCCGCAACGGTGTGTTCGCCCGGCTGAAGGAGATCAAGAACCGCGACGTCATCGAGGTCGAACGTCAGGACCAGACCACAGCGGTCTTCACCGTCGGCGGTGTGGAACAGGCGGACAAGAAGGCCTTCCCGACGCAGCGCGTGTACGGGCCTCGGGACAACGCCCAGCTCCACCTCATCACCTGCGGCGGCGACTACGACCGGACCACCGGCCACTACACCGACAACATCATCATCTACGCGACGATGACGGGCTCCCACCGAAGCTGAGCACGGCCGCCAGGGCAGGCCACCACCACGAGGACGTGGTACGGGGGAGAACGCTCGGCTCCCTACCGAACCCGGCCTCGCGAACCTGCGAACGGATCAGGCGCTGGCGGCCGCGCGCCACCGCGCGAGGATCGCCGTGTCGTCGTGGTCCCCGCGCCAGGCGGCTTCCTCGGGAATGGCGAACGGCAACCAGTCGTCGTACTCCGGAGCGCCGGGAGCGATGTCGCGGGTCCCCTCGACCCGTGTCCCGTCCGGCAGCGTGGTCGGCTCAGCGACGCGAAGAACCCCGCCGGCCAGCATGATGGCGGTCATGAGCAGCGTCCCTTCCGTCCCACACGTCACCTTCCCTCCCCCAGCATAGCGCGCGGGCCCGAGATCGCGCGCGGGCCCAAGATCGCGAGGGAAGCCCTTCACCCGATCCCGTAACGGCCCGCGAGCCACCCATAGGCCTGCTGGGCAGCGTACTCGTCGCCGAACAGCATGATCAGTCGCCGCGCACGCCTGGTGAGAACGCACGCGAAGGCCTCAGCGAAGAGTTCGGCCACGTCCTGCTGGTAAGGAGGGGCCAAGTGCTCCGCGCGAAGCGCGTGAAGCCCGGCCCAGAACTCGCCACGTGACGGCATCCCGTCCAGGTGGTCGGTGGCATGCCCGAGCTCATGGCCCGCCACGCTCACCGAAGGAGAAGGCACACTCCCGACTCCGATCCTGCGCCGGTTGGGGTCGTACACGCCGGCGCTGCGCTCCCAACCTCCCTGCTGCACCGGCAGCTCGACACCACGTAACTCCTCAAACCCGCGCAGATCCGGCACGGCCCCGGGACCGACCACGACGCCGCCGGTCAGATGAGCGGCCAGTCGCACACCCAGCGCACGCGGCACAGCGGCCAGCGTCATGATGGCCAGCAGAACCTCGGCCGGCGGGAACGTACCGGAATCCCAGGCACGCACCAGCCGCTCCTCAAGCGCGCCGACATCCATCCAGCCCGGCCGTCCCCTGCTCTGGCTGGCCACGCCTCTCCCCCATTGCCTCAAACTCGACCTGTCGGCCGCTCCCGCGTTCGGGCTCAGGCAGCCACGACTCGCGAGAACGGGTTCAATGATCGCGAACTCTAGCGGCGCCGGCAGCCACACGCATCCGTCACTTGTGATGGCATCGGGGCTTTTGGAGCGTCGGAGGGTTCGAGAGCCACTGCGCTCTACGGTGTGGCCTACGGTGTGGCTTTTCAAGCAGGCGCCTGTACATTGTAGATCTCTAGCTCGTTCGGAGCCTGCTTATGTGGAAATCCGATCGGGCCTTGCGGGGCTGCGCGTTGTCGCCACAAGCACGAGGGGCCGATTCAGTCACGTCAGGTCCCCCTGCCCCGCGGTGGGTTCGAGGCCCCTCGTCTCAAGTTCGTGACGGGCTCCTACTGCGGCATCAGCCGCAAGGCGGACTCCGGTGCCGTCTACTGCGACGACTATCGCACGGTCGCCTTCAAGCTCGGCAGCTCATGGCTCCTCGGGCGGCGAACGCGGCTTCCGCTCCCGCCTCGGCCGAGGGATCCAGGTGGCAGGTGCCCTCGTCGAGGATCACGACACGAGCATCCCGGGAAAGGTAGGTACGGGCGAGGGCGACGAGCTGGAGTTGCCCGCTGGAGAGGTCGTCTGCATGCCGGATGTCACCGTCGTAACCGCCCACGTGCGCCACGACCTCGCCCAGCCCGAACAACTCGGCAACGTGGTCAAGTTCGGGGTCATCCGCGTCGGGAGCGAGGTAGGTGAGGTTCTCCCGCAAGGTCCCGGCGAAGATGTTCGACTCGTGCGGAACCAGGACGATCGCCCGGCGCAACCAGACCGGCGAGAGATCGTTGACCTCCGTCCCCCCGATGTGCACGGTGCCGAGCTCTGGCCGCTCCAGGCCGGCGACGAGATTGACCAGCGTGGACTTGCCGATGCCGCTGGGGCCGGCGATCACCAGGTGCTCACCCGCCGGGATGGTGAGGCTGAGCCCTGCCACGACGGGCGTCGCCAGTGCGCCGTAGCGGAACGTCACTCCCTCGAGCCGGATTTCGGCGCCGTGCGGGGACACGGTGCCGGTGTCCGTGGTCACGGACACCGGCTCGGCCGAGGCGTCCGCAAGACGGCGCAGCACGACGGAGAGCTGGAGCGCCGCGTTACCCACCACCTGGACAACGAGCCGCAGCGCGAGTTCGAGGCCAGAGATCAGATAGGTCACCGCGCCGAGGATCTCTCCCACCGTCGCCTGGCCGGATCGAACAAGGTACGGGGCCGCCAGCAGTGTCACCACCGAGCACCGGCGAGAACTATCGCGCCCTCGGCACGTTCCCCAAGCAGGTCGGGGACGTGCCGCCGTTTCCGGCCCGCAGGCTCAGCCTCGCCCAGCGGCGGGTTCTCGCGGCCACCTTCGCCACCGCGGCGGTGGTCAGGTCACCTTCGGCCAGGACATCACACTCAATGAGGCGCGGTTCGTGCGCGACCTGCAGCTCAGCGGACCGATCAAGCTCACCCCGGACGGCGGTGCCACCGCCACGCTCCGCGCTGAGACTGGCGGGCGCACTCACGAGGTACCGCTGACCTGGATGCCGTTCTCCACCCACCTGTTCCTGTCCGGCGCCTTTGACGGCATCCCCATCTCCTAAGCCCGATCTGGAAGTCGATCACGTAACTCTGCCGCGGGTTGCAGGCCCCTCCTCTTGATCGCGTCGCTTCCCACCGAAGGACGGCCAAGGTAAGGAGGCTCGCTCGGCAACCAACTCACCAGACAGCATCCCGGCTCGGACCTGAAGAGGACGAGCACGCCGGTCGTCGCCTGGGTGGTGGCCGAGAATGGCCCTGTGGCAGGCAAGGCTCGAAGGTGCGCAGGAGCAGGCGACCGTTTCCGACCGGGTCCACGGCGCGGCGGCGGTATTGCTGGGCGGCGTGTGGGATGGGGGCGTATCGAACACGCAGGCGTGCCGTCCAGCGGGAGGCGCTGGCGTCGGCGGTGATTCCCGCAGCGGCCGCGGCGTGGATTCAAGCGGATGCGCGGCGGGCGCGATTGACGGCGTGCGGCGTGGTGGTGTGGGCGGGGCTGCGGCGCCGGACGATGCGCCCTTCACGGCAAAGGGGTCAGATCCACCTGCGGGACCCAGACCCGCGCATCGGAGTGCGACGGAAGCTCGGGTGCCGGCAGATGTTTCAGCAGGGTGCGGAGCAGTGGTCGTGGATTGCGCCGGTGCCAGACCACCGACCAGGGCAGGAGCGGTGTCGGGTCGACGATCGGAATGCGGCGCAGGCCCGTGCCGGCCGCGTCGATGCTCATCTCGCCGAGCCCCACCGCCGCCTTCTCCATCAGGAACTGCTCCACGAGATGCCGCTGGCCGATGGCCGGGGCGTTGAACCGCAGCGGCATGCCGAACCGCGTGGCCAGCCGTTGAAGGTAGCCGCGCCACTCCGCTGCGCCCGCCGGGTCGGGCATCGCGATGCCCACCTCGCGCAGGTCGGCGGGCCGCAGCACGGTCCTGTCCGCGAGGCGGTGGTCCTTGGGGACGAAGGCGTGGATCGGTTCCAGATGCACCAGCCGGTACGCCAGTTCGGCGGGCCACGGGGCAGGTGTGTCGTGGACCCGGCCGAACGCCGCGTCGATCTCCTGGCGGCGCAGGGCCGGCAACGCCGGTGACAGGCCCTGGCGCATGCCGAGTTCGACACGTACCCGGGGGTCGAGCTCGCTCACCCGGCGCACCAGCCGCAAGGGAGTGAACCGCTCGTCGTACACGTCCACCCGCAGCGGCTCGTTCGCCACGTGGACTGCGCCGATCGCCCGGTCGAACGCGGCCACCGCCTCGACGGCGTGCGGCAGCAACAGCCGCCCCGCCTCGGTCAGCTGCACGGCGCGGGTGGTCCGCGCGAACAGCGGCACCGCGAGCGCCTGTTCCAGCTGGCGGATCCGCTTCGACAACGCCTGCTGGCTGATGAACAGCCGCTGGCCGGCCCGCCCGAAGTGCAGCTCATCCGCGGTGACGATGAACGCGCGCAGGCCCTCAATGTCCGCTTCCATGACCATCAGCGTGGATTCAAAACCACTGGTTGTCAATGTGGCCACGATGGCTGTTGGACATCACCGGCCTCGCCCGTGTTGGCTGGCTGCTGTCAAAGGGGGTACCGACATGAAGATCGTGGAAATCCGTCCTGAGCTGCACATGCTGCTGCTCGAGTTCGGCCAGGCCTATCTGTGGAACGACGCGGGCGCGCTCACGCTGGTCGATACCGGCATCGCCACGTCTGGCGGTGAGATCGCGACCGCGATCGAAGATCTGGGGTTCCGCAAGGCAGACGTCAAGCGCGTGGTGCTCACCCATTTCCACGAGGACCACAGCGGTGGCGCGGCCGAGATCGCCGGCTGGGGGGAGGTCAGCGTGCTGGCCCACCGGCTGGAGGCGCCGGTGATCCGCGGCGATCGTCCCGTACCGCCGCCGCTCTTCACGGACGAGGAGCGCGCGCTGCACCGCAGCCTCGGCGCTCACCTGCTGCCGCCCGCACCCCCGTGCCGGGTGGATCGCGAGCTGCAGGACGGTGACCTGATCGATTTCGGCGGCGGCGCCCGGGTGATCCACACCCCCGGTCACACCGACGGCAGCATCGCCGTCCACCTGCCACGCGCCGACGTGCTCTTCACCGGCGACACCGTCGCACACGTCAACGGGCAGGTCATGCCCGGCGTATTCAACCTCGACCGGGCCGAGATGCTCCGATCGTTCCGCCGGCTGGCGGAAATCGACACGGCGCTGGCCTGCGTCGGCCACGGCGAGCCCATCCTCGACGCCCACACCGCCATGATGAAGGTCCCCACGGACTCTTGAGCCCCGGCTGGCGCCGATTCCGCCGCCGTCATATCGTCCCTCGGGAGATACTGCGGACGTCCGCTGGGGGTACCTTTCCGGATCATCTGAGGACCCGAAGCGCCAACGTCGGCGGGGAAGGCACATCCGTCCCGCCTACCGTGGCGCCAGAGCCGCTAACCGGCCACCCCCGCCCGGCTCCGGCGTCCGCGGGGGCACCGGCCGGAGTTGAGTGCGGGGATCGGCAGCAGGCCGAGAAGTCCGCTGCGAGCCCAGCCCCCAGCGAGGCTCGGCGACTGGCCAGAGGCCGCAGGTGTATGCCCTGCGCGCATCGCGCCGCCATTGGAAGCAGCCGGGCCGGAAGGGCGCGGAGACGCGCCGGCGGCGTACCGGCGGCGTACCGGCGGCCGAAATCCGGGATTTCGGATTACCAGACGACAGCGAAACGACGCCAGAACGACACCGGTTGGCAGGAATGTGAGTCACCAGGGGGCCATGCGGATGGAAGAACCCACCCGCATTACCCCTGAGGGGAACTGATGTTCCAAAGCTGGGGGAGTGATCGTGGAAGAGCACCGCACACCTGTCCTGCTGCCGCGTCGTGGCGCAACGGCCGCATCAGGCGGCCCGGAAACCGGTATGACGCCTGACAGCAGGCACTCGAGCGTGGGCAACGTCAGCTACGGCTTCGCCTCATCCGACGCATGAGGGTGACAGAGCCCCAAGCGTCTTACCCACCTTCCGCCGGAGCCGGCCCCGCTGCCGAGTCGGCGCGCGTCGCACACACCCACCCGGCGCGCGGTGACCTCCTCAGCAGGCTCACCGCGCGCCCGGGAGGAGCCGAGCCGTTGCCGATCCGCCGCGATCAGCAACCTTCGCCAGTGATCTCAAGCTCGCATGGAAGGAGACTCAACGGTGCTCATGGACGGATCACTACCGCGGTCCCCTGTCAATCGAGCCTATTTACCGCGAGGGCCTCAGGAAGGCCGTCAGCCACGTGGCTCATCCGCCAGGAAGGCGCGGACCCCCTTCCGATCAGTGGTCGCCTACGCTCCATCCGGAGTCAGCGCGTTCGGCCTGAGCGCCGTCAGCGGGATCTTCGCCAATCGCAGCCACATGGGGCTGCCCCGATTCGACTTTTCCGTCTGCTCCGACCAGTCGGGCGTCATGAGCACCGACTTCGGCATGTGCCTCCAGGTGAAACACGGGCCTGAGGCGATGGTGGGCGCCGACCTGGTCATCGTGCTGCCCAGTGACCGCAGGCCACTGACCCTGCCAGCGGTCGTCAACCGGGCGCTCGCCGACGCGCACCACCGGGGAGCCCTCCTCGCCGCCTACTGCTCAGGCACGTTCCTGCTCGCCGAAACCGGCCTGCTCGACGGCCTGCATGTCACCACCAACAGGCACTTGTCCGCCTTCCTGGCCCAGCGCCACCCGGGGATCACGGTGGAATCCGACGCTCTGTTCGTCGACCAAGGCCAGATCGTCACGGGCGCGGGCGCGGCCGCCGGCATCGACATGTGCCTGCACCTGTTGCGTCGCGAACACGGAGCGGCCGTCTCCAACGCCGTGGCCAGGGACTGGATGGTGTCACCGCGTCGCGAGAGCGGACAGGCACAATATGTTCCCAGCTCCACGCAGACCGGCACCCGGTCACATATCCACGACGAGGACAAGCGCCTAGCCGATCTGCTCGTCTGGGCCCGGGCCCGGCTGAGCCAGCCTCTGACGGTCAATGAACTGGCCAGGGAGGCCTTGATGAGCGCCCGTACCTTCGCTCGCCGCTTCCAGGCCGTGATCGGTACCACACCCTACGCCTGGCTGACCGATCAAAGGCTCGACCTCGCCGAAGAACTGCTGGAGACGACCACCTTGTCGATCCGGGAGGTCGCGGGACAAGCAGGTTTCCGGTCCAACGGTGTACTGCGCACCCAGTTTGTGAAGCGTCATGGCATCTCGCCCACCGAGTACCGCCAACGCCAGCGCTTCGTCGATGAGATGAGGCTCTTCGGTCGGTTGTAAGGAGGTCGTGAGGAGAACGCCGTGTGAGAGTTTCTCGGCGATTCGGGGCGCTGCCGGTCACGGACGCGGCCGATGATGCTGTCGGTCCAGTTCCTCTGGCGCCCGTCCCGCCCGCACACCGTTTCATCGGCTGCCGGTGAACTCCCGGCTGCCGGTGGAACCGGCAGTACTCACCGTCCGCGCGCCGTCCCCGCACCCGACCCGGCGCGCGGATCGGAGGCAAACGCTGCATCGGCAAGTCCTAAATGATGTCGTGGCATCGCCGCCCGCTTCGACGAGCTGGCCGCTACCTCGCCGGCGTCACCCTTGCCGCTCGCATCCTCCGGCACGCCGAATTGTCAGGCACCCCATCGGCGTTTCAGGAGTGCCTGCTGCGGGCTCGGGCTTGGCGGATGCGCCGGTGGTGTGACCAGGACAGGGCGCGTTGCAGAATCCAGCTGATGGGGTGGCGTGACCGCGCTGGTCAGATGCGGCGTCGCTACTACAGTCATGTTTTGTGATCTGTAGTCGGATCCGTGTCGGATGTGGTGACGTCTGAGGATCTCCAGTCGTGGGCGGCCGGGCTGGATGAGCTGTTCGCGCGGGTGGCCAGCCTCTTCGGTCGGGTGGAGCCGCGCCGGCAGGCTTGGGCGTACCTGGTCGGATTGCTAGGAGTGTCTTGAAGATCTTGGTGGGTGGGTGGGTCGGCGTGGGCTGGCTCACCCTCTTGCTATGCAGTGATCGGGATGAGTGTCCAGATGCCGTTGGTGTGGGTGAGTCCGAGGTTGATCAGGCGGCGGAGGTTGAGGGCGGCGGCGCGGTGGTGGAGCCAGCGGTCGTTGGCAGGGGTGCCGCGGTAGCGCAGGCGGCGGTTGCCGCGGGCGACCAGCCAGGCGACGGCGCGCTCCACCATGGGCCGCCAGCGTCGGTAGTCGTCTTGCCAGGCGGGGTCGGTGGCGGCTTGGTGGCGGCTTGGTGGCGGGCGGCGGCCTGCAACTGATGGTGGGGGCGGATGGTGAGCACCCGGCCGGTCTTGGCGGTGGTGCACCGTTCGCGCAGCGGGCAGGCGGCGCATAATCCGGTGAAGGTGACGCGGCGCTGCTGGTAACGGCCCCCGGCCGCGGCGAGCGGGACGGTATGCCCGGCCGGGCAGGTGACCGTGCCGGCGGTGGTGTCGATGGCGAAGTCGTCCAGGGTGAACCCGCCGATCACGGCGGGCTTGAGCGCGGGCGGCTTGATCAGCAGCCGGTGCCCGGCATCGGTGAGGGCGGCGCGCAGGCCGGCGGCGGCATAAGCGGCATCGGCCAGGATCTGCAGCACTCCGCGCTCGGCGGCGAGCAGGCCGGGCGCGACGGCGGTCTCGTGGTGGATGGCTCCGGCGCCGGGGCGCAGGGCGACGGCGGTGAACAGGCCGGTCTCCGGCTCCACGGCCAGGTGGGCCTTGTAGCCGTCGTCACGCTGCTGGCCGCTCTTGTGGATGTGGCGGGCCTCGGGATCGACCGGGGATGATCCGATCAGGGGCGGTGCGGCGGGCGGTGCGGCGGGCGATCCGCCACCGGCCGTCGGTGCATCGGAGCCGTCGGCGGGCTCGACGTCCTGGCCGGCGATCAGCGCCAGCAAGCCGATCGCGTGCTCGGCCGGCTCGTCCAGGTCTTGGCCGTTCAGGTGGTCGAGCAGGGTGAGCGCGTCCGTGACCAGGCCGCTCACCAGGGCGGACTTGGCCTCCTCGTCGTCCCAGGCGATCTTCGGTTTGCCCGGGTCGGTATAGTCGTGCGCGTGACAGTGCGCCGCCACCAGCGCGCTCGCACCGGGCACCAGGCGGGCCACCCGGCGGATCGCGGCGATCAGCTGGGTGATGGTGTCCTGGGTGGCGACCGCATCCAGCAGCACCGCCGAATCCAGCGCCCGCCGCGTCCGGCCGGCCAGCACCCCGCTCTGCTCCGCCACGGCGCGAACAGCTCCGAAGATCCGGGTCCCGGGGCCGGCGAGCGGGCCAGCCGGCGCCGGAAGCAGGTCAGCAGCGACGGATCGAAGCCCAGGTCATACAGGCCCAGCCCGCAGGCGGCCTTCCACCGCAGATCGAACCGCAGCGCCCCGACCGCCTCCTCATCCGACAGCCCATGCAGCGCCTGCAGCACCACCACCGTGGCCAGCAGCCCCGGCGGCACCGACGGACACCCCTTGACCGGCGCGTACATGTCCGCGAACATCTGCGGCGGAAACAACACCCGCCGACGCCCGGCCAGAAACGCGAACACGCTCCCGGCCGGAATCATCTCCCGGCACACAACCCACACCTCAGGCCCGGCCGCAACCCTCCGACGACCCATCACAACCCGAGTCTGAATCCCGAAACTCCACCTGACCAGGCCACCAAGATCTTCAAGACATTCCTAGCGCCGGTGGAGCGCAAGAACGGCTGGCAACTGGCCGAGGCCGCAGGCGATGCCCAGCCTCATCGGATGCAGCGACTGCTGAACAATGCTCGCTGGGATCCCCGGGATGTCCGTGTTGACCTGCGTGATATGTGGTCGAGCAGCTGGGTGATCCGGGCGATGTACTGATCGTGAACGCGACAGGATTCATCAAGAAGGGCACCCGCTCGGCCGGGGTACAACGGCAGTACTCGGGCACCGCGGGCCGGGTGGAGAACTGCCAGCTCGGGGTGTTTCTCGCGTATGCAACCGCGCATGGGCGGGTGCTACTCGATGCCGAGTTGTACCTGCCGGAGTCATGGACCGGTGATCGAGCCCGGTGTGTGCAGGCCGGCATCCCGGCCAGCGTGCCGTTCGCCACCAAGCCGGCGCTGGCGACGGCGATGCTGGACCGGGCGCTGGACGGCGCTGTGCCCGCCTCGTGGGTGAGCGCGGACGAGGCATACGGCCAGGATCACAAATTTCGCCTGCACTTGAAGAAACACAAGATCGGGTACGTCGTCACCGTACCCAGGAACCAGTCGCTCGGCACCGGCATTGGCTACGGCAACACCGGCTCACGAGCCGACGCGGTGACCTCCGACGCCCCTGAGCAGGCATGGAAACGCCTGTCAGCAGGCGATGGGGCCAAGGGGCCGAGGTTGTATGACTGGGCGATGGCGACCCTGCCGCCCCACCCCGACGACTACCTGGGCGGACCCGGCGGCTTCCAGCGGTGGCTGCTGGTGCGCCGCAGTCTCACACCGAACGACCAAGGCGAGCTGGAACTGGCCTTCTACCTGTGCTTCGGACCTGCGGGAACCCCGCTGAATGAGCTGGTGCGCATCGCCGGCTCCCGCTGGGCCATCGAGGAGTGCTTCCAGTCCGCCACGAATGAAGTCGGCCTGGGCCCAGTACCAGGTCCGCCGCTACGACGGCTGCCACCGCCACATCACCCTAGCGATGCTCGCCCACGCCTATCTCGCCGTCACCGCCGCGCACGCCCCCAATGAACGTGCGGCCTGGTCGCCCTCACCCCAGCCGAGATCCGGCGTCTCCTGGCACATCTGACCAGCGCCGCCACTCATCCCGTCGGCCACATCCTGCACCGCGCCCTGGCCTGGTCACACCACCGCCGCACCCACCAAGCCCGCAGCAGCCACTACTGGAAACGATGGTTACGCCACAACAAGATCCAGCTCTAGATCACAAGCCGGCAGATCTCCACCCGACCGGTTGCCCTACTTGACGAACCCGCTCTCATCCACGATCAGCCCCGCCCCGCCACCGGCATCAACCTGGGTACGGAGAAGCCGGTGGCCGTCTGGGCTGGTTCTAGGCGTCGCCCTTGAGCTGGATGATTTGGAGGTAGTTGCCGTCGGGGTCGGCGAAGGTGCCGAAGCGGCCGAAGGGGCGGTCCTCGACGGGCACGAGCCAGTCCACGCCGGCCGCGTGGAGCTGCTTCTCGGCGGCGTCGAAGTCGTCGACGTGGAAGTTGAGGATGGATCGGCCCGGCTCGTCGTTCTTGGCCTCGACGTCGTCGCGCCGCTCGATGACCAGCAGGAAACCGCCAAGGTCGAGCGGGCCCTCGCCCTGGAGTTCCGGTGCGAGCGCGTTGCGGTACCACTCGCGCAGCTCCTCGGGCTGGGTGCTGCCGAGCAGAAGGCTACCGGGGGTCAGAATTGTCATGAAGATCTCCGTGGTGTCATACAGGGGTGGGTGCGGTACCGGGCTCGGGCTGAGAGCCGACGCCGGCGTACTCACGCTCCAGCGCCTTGGCCGGGCTGCTACGCCAGCCGGCGGCCATGGTCTGCGACATGGGGTCGGGGAAGATGTCCTCCTCGTGGTTCGCCACGCCGTCGAAGATGGCGCTGGCCACCGATTCCGGCGCGGCCTTCGGGGCGTCGAAGTCGCGTGACATGTCGGTGTCGGTCGGGCCGATGAAGACGGCATGTACCCGTACGCCTTGGCCTGCGAGCAGAGCCCGCTGCGACTGCGTCAAGGAGAACGCGGCAGCCTTCGAGATCGAGTAGGCCGGAATCATGGGCAACGGGGCGAAGGCCGTTACCGACAGGTTGTTGACGACGGCGCCGCTCGAACTGACCAGCTGCGGCAGGAAGGCCTGCGTCATGCGGTGTGTGCCGTACAGGTTGACGGCGAGGTGGTGTTCGAGCACGGCGGGGTCGTCGAGCGCGTCGTACAGTGCCGCACCGGCGTTGTTGACGAGGATGTCGAGTGACGTGATCGTCTGGGCGGCCTTCTGCGTCTGTGCCGCGTCGGTCACGTCAAGAATCAGGTTCGTAACGCGGGCGTCGGGGTGAGCGAAGGGGGCGCGGGTGCCCGCGTACACCCGCGCGGCGCCCCTGCGCAGGGCCTCCTCGACCAGCGCCCTCCCGATCCCGCGGTTGGCGCCGGTGACCAGGATGTTCTTGCCTGTGAGGTCGGTCATCTCAGGCACCCGCCGACCCGGTGCGGGCCACGGTGGCGGCGTCCTGGTGGGCCGGGATGTCCCCGTCCTCCTTGGGGTTGGGCTGTCCCTTGCCTGTGGTGATCAGGTTGCGGAGGCTGCCGTCGATGTAGCCGCTCCATGCGTTGGAGCACACGTCGTAGCACTCGTACTGCGGGACCAGGCCCTTGTGGGTGAAGCGGACCTCGGCGCCGCCGTCCTTCTCGATGATGTCGAAGACGACTTCGGTGCCGATCCACTCGGCTTGGTCGGTGACGAAGTTGAAATGGTTGTCCAGGACGCGCCAGGCGGCCTTCCGGCCGGGCACGAGCTCCGTGATCTGGATCGTGGCGCGGTGGACGTCCTTGTAGTGGTGGTAGAACACGGCGCCGACCTGATCGGTGACGCCCTTGACGTCTTCCGACCACCACCCGCGGACGTTGGTGACGGCTTCGAACGCTTCCTGAGGGGTCTTGTCCACCACGACGGTGGTGGTGTAGTGCTGCTGCTGAGTGGCTTGCGTCATGCAAGCGACTGTACGGCCATTAGCTTGCATGACGCAAGCACTCTCGCCAGGGTTCCTACATGCCGGGCAAAGCCCAGCCGCGCTGCACCCCCGGAGGCATGAATGCGTGAACGACGAGACGGAGCCACCACGGTTCGAGGGATCACGACGGCTTGGACATCGGAAGAACAAGGGCCGCCGACGCTGTGTGCGCACGGCATGACGCACGACCGCTGGGCGCACGAGGATGCCGGCCCGTACGGCTGGACGCCGATCGCCGCGGCAGGCCGAACGGTACGCGAAGCTCGCGGACGCGGCCGAACGCGACGGCGCCGCCGCCGTGGAGAAGGCTGTCGCGGACATACCCTTCCAGGGCTTGTTCCGTGAGCTGTCCGGCTATCCGCTGGTTGCCGAGCTCCTCGGCCGGGAGCGGCCGCGTCGCCAAGCTCACCACAACTAACTTGCAATTCTAAGTTGCAATGTTAAGTTATGGGGGTGCAACGCAACCTGAGTTTCGACCTGCATGTACTCACCGCCCGCCTGGACCGGGCCGCCGATCGGATCCTGCGGGCGCAGTCCAACGTGTCCTACAGCCGCTTCCTGGCGCTGACCCTGGTCGGGGAGCTGGGCGCCTCAACACAACGGACCCTTGCCGACTGCCTCGGCGTGACCGAGCCGTCGATAAGCCGGATGACCGCTGTCCTCGCCGCCGAAGGCCTTCTCGACGTCCAGCCTGACCCGGGCGGAGGGCACCGGCGGCGGCTGAGCCTCACAGACAAGGGAAAGCAGTTGGTGGCCTCAGTCCAGCAGGGATTCGAAGAACGGCTGGCCTCGCTCGTGGCGCTCAGCGGCGTGCCGTACGAGCAGTACGCAGAGCACACCGCGCAGTTGCGGGCGACGCTGGACCGGATGGAGCGGGAGGAAGCCAGGTGAACCAGAGCATCCAGACCCCACCAACGCGCCAGTGCGCTGTCTCGTCAGCTGACGGCACGCCGATCAGCTATCGGACGAGGGGAGCCGGGCCTCATCGTGCTCGGCGGCGCCCTGCGCACCTCGCAGGACTACCTTCCGCTGGCCTCCGCATGGGCCCGCTCGTTCACCGTGCATCTCCTCGAATGGCGGGGGCGCGGTGCCAGCGGCCCTCAGGGAGCCCAGTACACCTCACGAAGGAAGTGGACGATCTCCTTGCCGTCCAGGCCGAGACCGGGGCGCGGTTGGCGTTCGGTCACAGTTACGGCGGACTCGTCGTCCTTGAGACCGCACGGTCGTTCCAGGTGTTCGAGCGCATCGCGGTGTATGAACCCGGAGTTCCCGCTGCTCCTGTCCCCATCGGCTGGATGGCGCCTTACCGGGAGCGGCTGACCGCCGGCGATCCTTATGGCGCGTTCGTTCACTTCATCAGGGGCTCGGGCGGCGCGCCGGCTTTTGTGAGCAAGCTTCCCTTCTGGTATCTGCGCCTGGCGTTGCGGGTCGGCTTCCGGGAGGAGAGCTGGCTGCGGATGCGGCCCCTTCTGGAGGCCAATCTGGCCGAGCACAAGCAGATCGCTGCCCAGCAGGGCCGGTTTGCCGCGTTCTCGGCCGTCACCGCTTCGGTGCTGCTCCTTTGCGGTGGTCGCAGCTCCGATGCGAGCAGACAGGAGTTCGCCGCCGTACGCGATACCCTCCCTCACGCCACGCTCGAAACCTTGGACGGCCTCGACCATTTCGGGCCCGAAGGGAAATCGGCTTCCGTTGTGGCCGAGCGGGCTCTGGCGTTCCTTCTGTGACGTTCCCGCCCACACCGCCGGCCTGACCAGAGCAGGACCGAAGGCGGTCCGATCGTCGGCTGGGCAGGGTGCGGAGACAGGGCCCCGTCGCGGCCGGAAGGGGGCGGCAGCGAGCGGATCGATGTCCCGACCGACCGTCTTTCACGCCAGGCAGCCCGGCGGGAGACCAAGGAGCGGGAGTGTCGGCGGCTTCTCCTGGAAGCTCGGTTCGATCGAGTGAGCGCATTCAACGACATTCGTGACTATGTGGCCATTCCCCGGGTCCTTTCTCTGCGGCTTTCGCCTGATGGCTCCAGGTTGATCTCCACCGTTCAGTCCCTCAATCCCGACGGCAAGTCGTTCGGCACCGCGCTCTGGGCCGTCCCGCTGGACGGCGAGCCGTACCGGCTGACGCGCTCGGCCAAGGGCGAGTCCGCCGCCGTCTTCACCGACGCGGGCGACGTGCTGTTCACCTCCGCCCGCCCCGACCCGACCGCCAAGGAGCCCGGCGAGGAGGTGCCCGCGCTATGGCTGCTGCCCCGGGCGGGCGGCGAGGCCCGCCAGGTGGCCACCCGGCCCGGCGGCATCGGCGGCGTGCGCACGGCCGGCGACGTGGTCGTGTTCGTCTCCGACGTGCTCGACGGCGAGGAGTCGGCCGACGAGGAGAAGCGCAAGGCCCGCAAGGAGGCCGGCATCAGCGCGATCCTGCACGAGGGCTACCCCGTCCGCTACTGGGACCACGACCTCGGGCCCGGCCGGCCCAGGCTGTTCGCGGCCAGGCTCGGCGCCGACCGCCTGGAGGACGTGCGCGACCTGACCCCCGACGCGGGCGACGCGCTGCGCGAGGGCGGGTTCGAGCTGACCCCCGACGGCACCACCGTGATCAGCACCTGGCGCGTGCAGTTGCCGAAGGGCGAGTCGCGCACCGAGCTGGTCGCCATCGACGTGGCCACCGGCGAGCGGCGCGTGCTGCTGTCCGACGAGGCCCACGACTTCACCGGGCCGCTGGCGATCTCGCCCGACGGCGCCAGGCTGGCCTGCTCGCGCGACCGGCTCACCTCGCTCGACGTCTCGGCGTACAGCGAGCTGTGGATCGCCGACCTGGCCACCGGTCAGGGCCGCGCCTACGCGCCGGGCCTGTGGCCCTCGGACGTCGACTGGGCGCCGGACTCCTCGGCCGTCTACATCGCGGCCGACCACCAGGGCCGCCGTCCGGTCTTCCGGGTCCCGCTGGACGGGGAGCCGGCCAGGCTCACCCAGGACGACGCCTCCTACCTCGGCCTCAACCCGTCGCCCGACGGCCGCTGGATCTACGCCCTGCGCAGCGCGGTCGACCTCGCCCCCGCTCCGGCCAGGATCGACGCCGCCACCGGCGAGATCGCCGACCTGCTCTCGCCCGCGCCGCGGCCGGAGGTGACCGGCACGCTCACCGAGGTCACCGCCACCGCCGACGACGGCACCACGATCCGCGGCTGGCTGGCCCTGCCGGAGGGCGCCTCCGCCGCCAGCCCCGCGCCGTTCGTGCTGTTCATCCACGGCGGCCCGCTCGGCTCCTGGAACGACTGGCAGTGGCGCTGGCAGTCGTGGATCCTGGCCCAGCACGGGTACGCCGTCCTCATGCCCGACCCCTGCATGTCCACCGGCTACGGCCAGGAGATGATCGATCGCGGCTGGGGCGACTGGGGCCCGCGCACCCAGGCCGACCTCGACGCGATCGTGGACGCCGCCCTGGCCAGGGACGACATCGACAGCGAGCGGATCGCCGCGATGGGCGGCTCGTTCGGCGGCTACATGGCCAACTGGCTGGCCGGCCACACCGACCGCTACAAGGCCATCGTCACGCACGCCTCGCTGTGGAACCTCGACCAGTTCGCCGGCACCACCGACGCCGCGATGTACTGGCAGCGCGAGTTCGGCCTGCCCGGCGGCGAGCGCTACTCGCTGCTGTCGCCGCACAACGCCCTCGACAAGATCACCACTCCGATGCTCGTCATCCACGGCGACAAGGACTACCGGGTGCCCATCGGCGAGGCGCTGCGGCTGTGGTGGGACCTGCGGCGCACCGAGGTGGACGCGAAGTTCCTGTACTTCCCCGACGAGAACCACTGGATCCTCAAGCCCGGCAACATCGTCGCCTGGTACGAGACCGTCCTGGCCTTCCTCGGTCAGCACGTGCTCGGCCAGGAGTGGAAGCGCCCGGACTCGGTGGCGTGATGACGGACTTCCTGAGGCTGGTCCGGGCGATCGTGAGGGCCTGCTTGCCTTAGAGATCACCGAGCCGGTACGACCGGAGGTCAGACCTTCTGCGATAAGCGGCCAGGCGCGACCACGGCTTGGATCTCGGTTGGGTCGTCCACACGACCGCAGTGGTCGCACACCGTCCGCTGGGCGACGCCGGTGCCGCACACCGCGTGGGTGTACAGGACGGGCGGCTCCCCGTCGGTCGCCCACTGGTCGCCCCATTCGGAAAGCGCGACCAGCGCGGGCGCGAGCGCGCGCCCCTTCTCGGTCGGCAGGTACTCGTACAGCTCGGGTTGCTCGGAATACCTGTGGCGCCGCATGAGCTCCGCCTCGACGAGGCCGTCGAGCCGAGCTTTGAGGATGTTGGTCGCGATGCCCAGTTTGTGCTGGAAGTCGCTATAGCGGGTGGCACCATCGAAAAGAGCGTCGCGAATGATCAGCAGGCTCCAGCGTTCGCCGACCACCTCGAGAGTGCGGGCGATCGAGCACTCCTGTGAGTCATAGGTCTTCCCGAGCATGTACTCACTTTACCGTGAATGCTTGCATCATGAAAGTATATGAATGGCGTAACTTGCATATGCAAGTTTGTGCTCGGCGCCGGGAACGAGCGGCTCGACTCCCTAGCACCAGCACGGCGCCACCGTGGCGCGGGCGAACACTTACTCGAGACCATCAGCCCGGCGACACCCGAGCAGACGGGATCAGTGACAAGCGGTGGCCGGCCCTTCGGGGTTGTCGCGTAGGCCAGTGCCGAGGTCGTCGGAGCGTCCGGCGTCCACGCGCGACCACTGGGCGATGGGGCGCCCGTCGAAGCGGGTGACGTGGTCGGAGGCGCCGGCCCCCCACTGCTGCGGCCAGCCGGGGGGCGAGTCCTCCCACGGCTCCTGACGTCCGAACACGGTGAGGTCCATGAGCGTGTAGTTGTAATCAACCGCCTCCACGCCACGGCGGGTCGTCCAGTAGGTTTCGAAGACGCGGTCGCCATCCCGTACGTAACACACAAGGTGCATCAAGCCGATCTGACGCCCGACTAGAAGCTCACCCAGGGAGGGCTGAGCCGAATACCACGGCATGTCCCACCCCATGAAGTCGTGATACCGGCTGCTCTCGTCGTAGGGCCCCTGGCAGAAGACCGCGTAGGTGATGTCGCGGGAGTGAAGGTAGGACGACTCCGTGACCTGGGTGTTGTTCCAGGTGCAGCCTTCGCACTGCTCGGCCGCGGGCCGACCGGGATGCCACATGAAGTAGTAGGCGATGAGCTGCCGGCGCCCCTCGAACGCCTCGAGCAGGCTGAGCGGCCCTTTGGGCCCGATCAGGACAAGGCCGGCGTCGACCTCGACCATGGGCAGGCGGCGCCGGGCCGCGGCGATCGCGTCGCTCTCCCGGGTATGCGCCTTCTCCCGAGCCCGCAGCTCGTCCAGTTCGGCCTGGAATGTAGCCCGGTCGACTGCCGCAGGCAGGCTCGCACCGCTGATGGCCCCGGCCGCCGCGGCGCCGAGGCTTGTGGACGTATCCTTCATGACTGCCTCCTGCTGTCATTTCGCAACCGGTTTCAATCTAGGAATAATGGTTCTCAAAGGCAACCGGTTCGGAGGCGGGTACGGTGTCGAAGGACATGCGGTCAGGATGCCCCATCAGTCTGTCGCTGGAGATCTTCGGTGACCGCTGGACCCTGCTCATCCTGCGCGACATCATCTTCAGCGGCGTCCGCCACTTCCGTGAGTTGCTCAACGGCTCCGAACGGATCTCCTCCAACATCCTCGCCGGCCGGCTCACCATGCTTCTGGAACGGGGGTTCCTTACCCGGTCCCACGACCCCGCCCACCGGCAGAAGGTCGTCTACAGCCTGACCGAGCAGGCCATTCAACTGGTGCCCGTCTTCGCCCAGATCACCGTCTGGGGGATCCAGCACCTGCCGGTGGATCAAGAGTCCGCCGCCCGTGGAGAGGTGCTCGCGGGCGGCCTCCCGGTCTGGGAGACCTTCATGGACGAACTTCGCGAAACCCACCTCGGGCCGCAAGCCCGCCGACGACCGGCACCTGACGCCCCCACCGTCACTGCACAGATGCAGGCCGCCTGCGCGCTCGCACGCGACCACGCCGGGAGTTCCTGACTCACGACAGCGCTGCGAGGACGGCATCCGCGACGCCTTCTCCGCGCGGCACCAGAAGCCGGCGAAACGGTCGCACTCCTGCCACGACCCCACAGCAAGGTCGCCCGGCCCACCATCGTCGATCGGCGGCGCGCGCCATCCCGTGCGGCCACTGACCCCACTCACCCGCGGTCCAACTTCGCGCCCTCTTCCGACTGCCGAGGATGTGCCCGCCGGAGCACCCACGCCGACAGCCTCGAACTAGTTGCGGGCTTCAACTGCTTGCTATAGAGAACTGATTGTAAAATGCAAGTTGGCCCGGATCGGTCGTGGAGTTCCTGGACTGGGGTGCGGTCGTGACAACGGAACTGGCCAGACACGCTGCCAGGTTCGAGAACGTCAAGACGGACGGCTTCGGCTACTACGCCCAGCAGTCCATCCGCCCCCAGCAGGCATACGCTCGTTCACCCGCCTGCTGAGATGACCGGCAGGCTGCCTCGCGAGGTTGCCGGACACCATCGCCACCAGATGGAAGTGGACGCCTCAGCAACCGCAACCTTCAAGCCTCAGAGGTGGGCACCATGCAGCAGGGCACGAACCTGCCGAAGGTCGGGACCTACAACCGGGCCGTGGTCCTGGAGGCGATCCAGGCCTCGGACGGCATCAGCCGTGTGCGGATCGCCGCCATGACCGGTCTGACCGCCCAGACCGTGTCCGTCATCGTGCGCAAGCTGCTGAAGGAGGGACTGGTCGTCGAGGACGGGTCCGCGCCGTCGAGTGGTGGCAAGCCACCCACCATCTTGCGGGCATCGGCCGGGGCCGGATACGCGGTGGGCGTGCACTTCGATCAGCAGGAACTGTCAGGGGTGCTAACAGATCTGGCGGGACGGCTGGTCGCCCGGCTGCACCAGCCGGTACGGCCTGGAGCCAGGCCCGAGACCGTGATCCGGCAGCTCGCCAGGGCGGTCCGCCGGATCCTGCGTGAGGCCGGGGTTCCGGACACCAAGGTACTGGGCGTCGGGCTGGCCTGCCCCCGGCCGCTGGACGCTGACGGCGTAATGGTGTCGCCGCCCCGGCTACCAGGGTGGGGCCGGGTGCCGATCAAGGAGCTGCTGCAGGAGCACTCCCGTTTCCCAGTGACCGTGGACAACGAGGCCACGGCGGCCGCGATCGGCGAGCGGTGGGCCGGCATCGCGCGCTCCACGCCCAGCTTCGCCTACCTCTACCTCGGGACGGGCATCAGTGGCGGGCTCTTCCTGGACGACCAGGTCTACCGGGGCAGGTCGCTGAACGCCGCCGAGTTCGGGCACATCACGGTGGAGCCCGGCGGGCCCGAGTGCTACTGCGGCAACCGGGGTTGCGTGGAGACCGTGTGCTGCCCAAGCGCCATCGAGGCGGCCATGCGGGCCGCCGGGGCCGACGGCCGCTCCGATCACGCAGCCATCTGCGCGGCGGCCGCAGCCGGGGAGCCGCTGGCGCGGCGGGTGATCGAGCGGGCCGCGGAACGGCTGGCCGACGCCGCCGTGAGTTTGGTGAACATGCTGGACATCGACCTGCTCGTGCTCGGCGGTCCCGCGCTCAGGGAGGTCGGGGGGATCTACCGTCAGGCGATCGAGCGGGCCGTATCGGGCAGGTCGCTGGCCAGGAGGCTGCACGCGGTCCGGGTGGAGACCTCGCCGATCGCGGCCGACGCCGCGGCCATCGGTGCGGCCTCGCTGGTCTTTCACACCACGTACGCGCCTCGTCTGGGCGCGTTGCTCAGCGACCGGATGTGAGGCCGACCGGCTTCGATGGGTGGCCGCCCCTGCCTCCGCTGTCCGCAATCATTCGCACATTGGCATTTTTCCCGTAGAGGTCATCGCATGGCGTCGAGTAACGTATTTTCGTCCCACAATGGCGGCCATACCGCATGTGGTCATTGTCCGGTAAACTCACAGCAAGTAAGCGCTCCGGGCGCGGAACGGAAATTTTTGCGCGGTCTCTGCGACATATCCGCGACTCTCTCCTCGCCGGGGAATTCCTGGGTACGGGGTAGGCGAGCTACTCCCGCGCTGACCGACCGGTATGTGCCACGAGTATCTCGGTGACCAAGCCACCACCTGAGGGGCGGTTCCTATACATGCCCCGCTATTTGTCTTGCTTGCCGTTTGTCCGGAATATCGTTAATCCCAGGCATGGTCGCTCTCTTTCCGCCCAGACTCGTCACAAGGAAGGTTCATGGCGCGCAGCCGAATCATCGCACTAGCATGCGCACTTCTCCTCTTACCGTCACTGACCGCGACACCCGCGGCGGCGGCCGAGCCTGCCTCCGGGCCTCCCCCGAGCGACACCAGGGAGCTGACTCGCAAGGATTTCACCCTGGACGGCAAGCCGGTCCAGGCGGCCTCACCCTACAAGGCCGACAAGCCCGGCAAGGTCACGGCTAAGGCGGCCGACACGCCGCCGGTCGGCACCGTACGCCAGTGGCTGGGCCTCGACGACTACAACGGCGAGATCTACCGCAAGGACTACACGCTGCGTGCGGTCGGCGACAAGATCGAGATCTGGGTCGCCAACGATCTGGCCTTCCCCGAAGGTGACTGCCGGGCACAGGTGCCGTCGTCGGTGCAGATCACCGACGCCCAGGTGGCGGACATGGTCAAGCAGTTCGACACCAACATCTACCCGAAGGAGTCGGCCGCCTTCAGCACGGCGCCGGACCGCGACGGCACCCACGCCACCCTCGGCCCGGACGCCAACGGCAACGGCGGCGTCTACACGGGTGCCGGCGACCGGACGGTGACGCTGGTCGACAACGTCCGGGATGCCAATTTCTACACCTTCCCGGCCGCTCCCACGTCCATCGCGGGCTTCTTCAACGCGCAGTTCAACTCGTTGTTCGACCGCAACGTGATGACGATCGACGCCTTCGACTGGCTGCACCGCACCGGCGCGAACCCGCCGGACGAGCCGACCGGCGACCCGTGCACCTCGCGTGGGGCGCGGCCGTACCTGTACGAGAGCACCTTCGCGCACGAGTATCAGCACCTGCTCCACTACTACACCGACCCCCTCGAGACCGTCTGGGTGAACGAGGGCCTGTCGGACTTCGCGCAGACCCTCACCGGCTATGTCAACGCCAAGGCCCGCGTGGACGAGCCGGGCAACGACAACCACATCTACTGCTGGCAGGGATTCGGCATCGTCCAGACGCCACACAATCCCAACCCGCGCGACTGCGGCGGCCCGCAGAACTCGCTCAACCTCTGGGGGGAGGGCAACCCGGACGCGCTGCTGGCCGACTACGGCCAGGCGTACGCGTACATGTTGTTCCTCTACGACCGGTACGGCGCCGCGTTCATGAGCAGGCTGCACCGCGACGGCGACCTGCAGGGACTGGCCAGTCTGAAGGCGGCGCTGGGCGACACCGACCTGTACCAGACACTGCACGACTTCCAGACGATGGCGCTGGTGGACCGGCTGCTCGGCGCCGGCGGCACGACCACGGGCGTGCCGCGTGAACGGGTGACCTCGGCGAGCCTGAACTCGGACCTCAACCTGGACAACCCGACCGCCTACGCCGCCCCCGGCGCGGCGCCGAACGGTGCAGACTTCGTGCCGATCCGCAGGATGGGCAGCGACGTGCTGAGCTCCCTGTCGTTCCAGGGGGCCGAGACGCTGCCGTCGCTCCCGCTGGCCTGGACCGTCGTCCCCGACGACCCGGACCGGCAGGGCAACCCGGTGCTGTGGTCGGGTAACGTGAGCAACCTCAACGTCGCGGCCGTGACCCGGGTGGACGTGCCGGCCGCCGATCCGACGCTGCGCTTCCTGGCCAAGTACGGCGCCGAGCAGGACTTCGACTACGCCTACGTGATCGTCTCCACGGACGGCGGTCGCACCTACACCGCCATCCCAGGCGACCGGACCGCGACCGCGCCGCTCGGCCCCGGCCTCAACGGCACCACGACCGGGTTCGAGCCGCACACCTTCAGCCTGTCCGCCTACGCCGGCCAGGAGATCCTGCTCGGCTTCCGCTACGTCAGCGACGGCAGCGTCAACGACGGCGGTCTGCTGGTCGACGATGTGACCGTCGGCGGCACGACGGTGAGCGACGGGTCCAGCCTGGAGCCGTTCGACTCGCCGACGGAGATCCTCCCGACGCCAGTCCACCGCTGGAACGTGCGGCTGGTCGGCATGGACGGAGAGCAGACGACAGTCCACCAGGTCGAGTTCGGCGGCCGCGATGCGTTCAGCCTCAACGAGCTGCAGCTCGCGCCCTTCAGGAAGTTCCCAACGGTGGTGGCGATCGTCGCCTACGACGAGCCGACCGAGCAGGTGCAGCAGTACGCACCGTACAAGCTGACCGTCAACGGAGCCGTCCAGCCGGGTGGCGGCGGCTGATCTTCGAGACACCAGCCTGACAGAGCGTGGTGCACACCCGGCGGATCAACGCCAGGAGTGCACCACGTTCGTCTGCGGCGGGAACCGGCCGGGGCGCCCCGCACAACAGCCGCACGTGCGGCTCTTGACGACTCTCCCCAGGGTCCACCGCCGTTCGCGCCCTCTCGCGCAACCGATGGTTGCGTAACCTCATCGGCCGCACTACGATTCCACGCAACCAAAGGTTGCGCGTTGAGGAGAGTGACCCGCATGGAGTACGGCACCATCGAACGTGAGATCCATGTCGATGCCTCGCCCGAAGTGGCCTTCGAGGTCGTCAGCCGTCCCGAGCACATCGCGCAGTGGTGGACCGATGACGCCGTCCTCGAAGCCACTCCCGGCGCCGTCGGCGAGCTGATCTGGGGTGACAGGGCGCAGGTGGTGCGGATCGTCGTGGAGAAGACCGAGCCGCCCCGCCTGTTCTCCTTCCGCTGGTGCCACCCCGACGGCGACCTCGAAGACTCCGCCGCCTCCCTGCTGGTCTCCTTCGAGCTCACCCCCTCGGGCACGGGCACCACGATTCGCCTCACCGAGACCGGATTCCGGGAAATGGGCTGGGAGGCGGCCAAACTGGAGGAGCAGTACCGCGACCACAGCACGGGCTGGGACACCTTCGTGCCCCGGCTCGGGGATTACCTCGCGCTGGTGTCCACCCGATGACTACCACGCTCGACGACGATCTATGGTCGGCGGTCGGGGACCCGATCCGCCGGCGGATGCTCGACCTGCTCCTGGCCGATGGCCAGGCCACCGCCACCAGTCTCAGCCGGCGGTTACCTGTGACCCGGCAGGCCATCGCCAAACATCTGCATGTGCTCGACCGCGCCGGCTTGGTACACGCATCGCCTGCCGGGCGAGAAAAGAGGTACCGGGTGGACGAAACGCAGCTCGCCCGCGCCATCGCTCAGCTGTCCTCGGTCGGGGCAGCCTGGGACGCCAGGCTCCGGCGCATCAAGCGGATCGCCGAGGCGATTCAGCGCAGCCAGGACCAGCACGACACCGGACAGTGACTTCACACCGAACCCCGCGCCAAGACCGGAAAGAGAAACAGCCATGGTGGACATCCTGCACAGAGTGGGCATCAAAGCGCCGGTCGCCGAGGTCTACGCGGCCTTGACCACCACCCAGGGGCTCGCCGACTGGTGGACGACCGACACGAACGGCGAAGGCGACGACGTCGGCGGCGTGCTCCAGTTCCGGTTCGAAGCCGGCGGCTTCGACATGAAGGTCCTCGACCTTCATCCGGGCAAGCGCGTGTTGTGGGAGGTGGTCGAGGGACCCGAAGAGTGGATCGGCACGCACGTGATCTGGGACCTCGGTCAGGCCGACAACTACACCATCGTCCTGTTCAAGCACGAAGGCTGGAAGGAGCCGGTGGAGTTCATGCACCACTGCAGCACCAAGTGGGGAGTCTTCCTGATGAGCCTGAAGTCGCTGGTCGAAACGGGCAAGGGCGCTCCGGATCCGCACGATGTCAAGATCGATAACTGGAACTGACGTTCCACGCGCTCACGCGCCTGCGGTCACCCGCCGGGCGTGGCTCACCCTCGGGACGAGCGGCCGGAGAACCTGCGACGACTCGATGCGGGACCTCGTCACCTTGGCCAAGACCGCGACCGACTACTCCCTGCCGCCCCTCGCGCTCGTCCTGTGGCTCGGATGAGCGCGTGCGGCGCCGAGCCGGACACCGCGTCTACCGGGAAACTGTGGCATCGTTTCTCCATGGGGACACGGTTTGGTGTTCTGGGCGCCCTTGAGGTGGTGCGTGATGGGGTCCCGGTGACCGTGTCGGCGCTCAAGCAGCGAATAGCGCTGGCCACTCTGCTCTTGCAAGCGAACCAGCACGTATCGCTCGATCAGCTTGCCGAACGGATGTGGGACGGGAAGGAGACTCCCGACGACGCGCGTGGGGCCGTTCAAACACATATCGCCAGATTGCGTCGGATCCTGCGCGATCGAGGTGACGACGGGCAGCTGATCCACACCCGCGAGGAGGGATACGTCCTGCAGCTCGCAGAGAAAGATCTCGACGTCGCCGTCTTCCTCGATCTCGTCGGCCGTGCCAAGAGGGCGGGCCAGGCCGGTGACGAGGCGGGTGAGGCCGATCTGCTCCAGCGATCACTGGCCTTGTGGCGCGGCCCGGCCCTGGTCGATGTTCCGTCCGAGTCGCTTTATCGCGACCACGTGCTGGTGCTGAACGAGCAGCGCGTGCAGGTGATGGAACGCTGGTTCGAGCTCGGGCTGCGGTCAGGCGGCCATGACGAGCTGGTCGTGGAGCTCAAGGCGGCCACGGCGGCGCACCCGCTGCGCGAGCGCTTGTGGGCTCAGCTCATGCTCGCGCTGTATCGATCGGGCCATCAGGCCGAGGCGCTTCAGGTCTACAACGTGGTCGGCGACATCCTCCGGCAGGAGCTGGGCATCCATCCCGGTGACGAGCTGCGGAAACTGCATCACGACATCCTCACTGGCGATCACGGTCTGCTGGTCCCCTCCGCGCCGGCGAGCACGGCACCCGTGTCCGGGCAGCCGGACGGCGTACCCGCGCCACCGCCGCGAACGGCCGAACCCGGCCCGGTCCCCTCGGCGGTGCTCCCCCGTCAGCTCCCCGCTGACATCACGCACTTCACCGGCCGACTCGCCGAGCTGGCGACGCTGGAGAAACTCGTGTCCGGCGGCCAGGCGCCGCGGCCGATCGTCGTCGACGGTCCTGCGGGTGTGGGCAAGACCGCGCTGGCCATCCGCTGGGCGTACCTGGTCCAGGATCGATTCCCGGACGGCCAGCTCTACCTCGATCTCCGCGGATTCGGACCCGACGCGCCGGTCGAACCCGCCGCCGCCGTGGAGATGCTGCTGCGAGCGCTGGGGGTCGCGGCGGAGCAGCTCCCGGCCGAGCTGGACGCGCGGTCGGCACTGCTGCGTACGTTGACGGCCGGGCGGCGCGCGCTCATACTCCTCGACAACGCCCGCGACGAGGCGCAGGTACGCCCCCTGCTCCCCGGCGCGCAGTCACAGGTGCTGATCACCAGCCGAAGCCAGCTACGTGGGCTGGGCGCCCGGGAAGGCGCGTTCCGCGTCACTCTCGACGTCTTCTCGCCGGACGAGGCTCATGCCCTGCTCGCCGTGCTCCTCGCCGAAGAACGCCTGCGTGCCGCTCCGCAGGCGGAGACGGAACTCGGCGAACTGTGCTCGCGTCTGCCGCTGGCACTCAGCATCGCGGCGGCCAACCTCGACGCCAACCCGCACCTGAGCCTGACCGACTACGTGGGCGAGCTACGCGACAATCGGCTGGCAGCCCTGGAAGCCGGCAGCGACCAGGCGGCCGCGGTCCGTGCCACGCTGGATGTGTCCTACACCGCCCTGCCCGAGCCGCAACGCAGGGTGTTTCGCCTGCTCGGGCTGGTGCCCGGCGCGGATTTCACCGCGGAGGTCACGGCCGCGCTGGCCGGCTGCTCGATCGCCGAGGCCAGACGAAACCTGGACGCGCTCGCGTCCTTCCATCTGATCCGCATGCACGGCCCAGGCCGATACACCTTCCACGACCTGCTCCGCCTCTACGCCGCCGACCACGCGCGCTCCGACGATACTCCCGGCGCGCTGCTGGAGGCCGAACGGCGCCTGTACAACTGGCACCTGCACAGCGTGCTCGCCGCCGCCGAGATCCTCCACCCCCACTGGGTACGGTTGCCGCCACCGCCACTCATGGACACCGTGAGTCCGGTGACCTTCGACGGCCAGGAGCGCGCCGTGGCCTGGCTGGAGGCGGAACACGCCAACCTGGTCGCGATGATCCACGACGCGCCACGGCACGGTCAGAGCGAGATGGTGTGGCTGCTGACGGATGCGTTGCGCGGCCATTTCTGGTTGAGCAGGCGCCTGGAGGACTGGCTCTCCTGTGCCCGATCCGCCCTGACCGCCGCCGTCGCCGTCGACGACCGGGCGGCCCAGGCCGTGATCCAGTTGAGCCTCGCCAACGCCCAGACGTTCCAGGACCGCCCCGAGCGGTCGATGGGGCCCTACGCGCGGGCGTTGTCGCTCGCGGAGGAGGTCGCCTGGCTGGACTGCCAGGCCTTCGCCCTGGCCGGGCTAGCCAACGCCCATCTGCGCCTGGGCTATCCGCAAGAGGCCGTCGAACACCTCAACCAAGCCCTCACTCGACGGGCTGACGACACGCGCGGGCAGGACTCCTTTCTCAACAATCTGGCAGTCGCCTACGCCCAGCTCGGGCAACTGGAGCTCGCCCTCGACCACCTCGATCAGGCCATGAACCTCGCCATGGACAAGCATGCCGTCTACATCTGCAACCTCGGCGAGGTGAACCACAGCCTAGGACGGCTCGACGAGGCGGTCCGGCTGCTCAGCGAAGGCATCTCCCTCTGTCGCCAGTCCGGGGACCGCGGTGTGGAGCTGGAGTGCATGGTCCTGCTGGCGGCCGTTCACCGTGACCTCGGACGCCACGCCGAGGCGATCGAGCTCGCCGATCAGGCCTTGACGATGTGCCAGGACCTCGGGGACCGAATCCTCCAGGCCGGCGCCCTGAACGTTCTCGGCGCGGTCCATCACGATCTCGGCCGGTACCGCGAGGCGTTCGACCGTTACCAGGAGGCGCTCGACGCGTCGAAACAGGGCAATCATCGGCATCCAGAAGTCGCCAGCCTGATCGGCCTCGCCAATGCCGCCGCGAAGCTCGGCCACCTGCCGGAGGCCGTCGCGCATGCCGAACGGGCCCACACGATCGCCCGCCACCGTTCCTTCCGCGTGCTGGAGGGCCTCGCCCTCACCGCGCTCGCGGAGATCGGCATCGAACGCGGCGCCTGGCCCCACGCCGTCATCCGGGCGAAGCAGGCAGTCGCCCTGCATCGCGCGACAGGTCACCGCCTGGGTGAGGCGCGAGCCCTCCGGGTGATCGGCGACGCTCTGCACAAAAAGGGCGGGGCGCTCGCCGCTGAGGGCTTCTGGCGCGAAGCTCACGATCTGTTCTCCGCGGTCGGCACTCCCGAAGCCGCCACCGTCGGTGCCCTCATCGAAGGACCCGCAGGAGATTGAGGGACGCCGGTTCCACAGTGGACGATGCCAGCCGCTGGGTCCCCGCAAGCTCACAAGGCCGAACTGAACTTCCCGTGGTGCTCGACGTCCCTCTCCCCCAGAGTCGAGATCAGGCGGCGCGCTCGGCGATCACCGCGTCCGGAACGATCCCCCAGCGATAGGCCCGCATCTGGGTCCCTTCTCACGGACAAGGTGGCGATCCGCGCCGCTCAAGGGGCACCCACGGCCCCCCACCGAGATCGTCAGCTCACGGGATGGTGGTCAGAGGGTGTCTTCGATTGCGTGCCTGCTGTGCGCCATGTCGCCATCTCGTCAAGAGCCGCGGGTGGTTCTACGCGCGTGAGTCGGCCCCACTTACGCGTCGGCTTTGGCCCCACCGTCAGTGCATGGCGTAGCCACCCGGTGACGTTCCGATGGCTTTTGGCCCCACCACAGACATTGTGATGAGACGCTGCTTGTGCTCCTGATCCGGAGGGGCGCGAATGGCGCGGATGACCAGAGTGGAGATCTACGCGGCGATCCGGCGGGACTCCAGGGCAGGGCTCGGGGTCCGGGCCTTGGCTCGCAAGTACGGCGTGCATCGCCGGACAGTGCGTGAAGCACTGACGTCGCCCTGGCCGCAACCGCGAAAGAAGCCGCCGCCCCGCCGTTCGCGACTTGACGCCTTCAAGCGGGCCATCGACCAGATGCTGCGTGAAGACCTGAACGCTCCGCGCAATCAGCGGCACACCAGCGGGCGTATCTACGACCGGCTGATCGCCGAGCACGACATGGAAGGGATCTCCTACTCCACCGTCTGCGGCTATGTGGCCTGGCGGCGCCCCGAGATCCGCGTGCAGGCCGGCCGGCCCCCTCGGGAAGTCCCCATCGACCAGGAACACCGGCCCGGCGTCGACGCCCAGGTCGACTTCGGCGACGTCGTCGTCAACCTGGCCGGCAAGCCGACGGTCTGCTACCTGTTCGTCTTCCGCCTGTCGTATTCGGGCAAGGCAGTGCACCGTGTCTCGCTGTCGTGCGGGCAGGAAGCCTTCCATGGAAGGACACGTGCACGCCTTCAGCGTGCTCGGTGGTTATATGGGTGACATCACCTCCACGATCTCGCGGTTCAGGTCAAGATGGTCGTCCCCGTCGAGGAGCGGCCATGGTCTGGCAACCACAGCTGGTACGGCGTGTCGACGCCGCCGGCAACCTCCAACTGTCGCTGGGGCACACGCTGGTGGACGACTACCTGGCGTTCGTGGCCGCGCGCTGCCGGCCTAACACCGTGCTAGCCACCGCCTACGACCTGAAGGTCTTCTTCTCGGCGATCCCCAAGGAACCGGCCGACGTTGTCACGGCGGACATCTTCGCGTTCATCACCGCGCAGAAGGCGCCGCGCCGCGGACCGAAGGTGGTCCGCCTGGAAGACGGCGAAGCGGGGCTGTCGGCGCGCACCATCAAGCGCAGGCTGGCCAGCGTCTCCGGGTTATTCGGATACTTGGCCACCCGAGATGATCTGGCGATCCAGCGCAACCCGGTGCCCACCGGCCTGGCCAACCGGCGTCGTGAACAGCGGCGCGGATCGCCGCTATTGCGCACGCCGCGCACCCTGCCGCATGTCCTTGGGGCTGCCGAGGTCGAAGCGGTCCTCGACGCGCTGAATACCAGGCGAGACCGGGCCATGGTGTTGGCCATGCTGCTGGGCGGGCTGCGCCGCTGTGAGGTCCTGGGCCTGCGAGTGGGTGACCTGTCACCGGGAGAGCGCCGGATGTTCATCAGCGAAGGTAAGGGCGGGCACCAGCGTCTGATCCCCATCTCCGCGACGTTCTTCACCGCTGTTGGCGACTACCTGGACCAGGAGCGGCCTGTCGTCGACCACGACCATCTGTTCGTCGTGCTGCGCGGCCCGACGCGTGGCCGGCCGCTGTCAGCGGATGGGTTGGATGAGATCCTCGACGGCGTCCGCAAGCGCACCGGGCTATCCCAGCTGACCTGCCATCAGCTTCGTCATACCTGCCTGACTCGGCTGCGGGAGGCCGGGATGGCTCTGGAAGCGGTGCAGGCCCAGGCTGGACACCCTCGATCGAGTTCACCCGGATCTATCTCCACCTGGCCAACGCGTGGTTGGTGAAGCAGTACCTGGACGCCAGCGCCGCCATCGACGCCGACAGGACCAACCTCTGATGCCCCGGGCCACGGCCTTGCCGATCATCCGCCCCGACCTCGTGGAGCACTACCTTGCTGACCGGGCCTCGCAGGACATGAACAACGATCACAAGGTTCGCTGGGGAGCACGAGCCCTGCTCGCCGCCGTCCCCGACCTGACGGCGTTTGACCGTCTGCCGCTGGAGCGACAGCTGGCCTTTCACCACGAGAGCCACCGGTTCGTCAGCTGGCTGGCCGTCACCGGGCACCTGCAGCCCGGAGCGGACTACTTGGTGGCCCGGCGGCCACGGCTGGACATCGTGCTGGCCCGCACCGACCCGGAGCTGCACCTGCGATTCATGGAAACCGCTCGCCTTCTCGGCTTTCGCGAGCCGCTGGCGATGACCCAGTTCAACCTGCTCGCCCACCTGGTGGCCCTGGCCCGCAAGCCAGCTGATCAGCTCCGGCAGGCCGACTGGGACGAAGGACGACGGCTGTTGCTGGAAGCCGCACGCCGTATCCCCAACCGCGGGGTGAAGGCGCTGTCGACGTCGTTGTTCAACCTGGAGGCCACGCTCTTCCACTGCGGGCTGACCGACAACCTGCCACGTCGGCGCTCGCCCAACCGTGGCAATGTCCGGGCACGGCAGTGGTCGACCGTCCCGGCCACGATGGCCGCGACGATGCGCCACTACCTGGCGCAGATCAGCGGGACCCTGCGATCGAGCACCGTAAAGAACGCCGAGCTGACCCTGCGCGAGTTCGCGCTGCTCATCACGTCCGAGGACCCAGTGGTGAGCTGCGTGGCCGACCTGCAGCGTCGACACATCGAACGCTACAAGGGCTGGCTGCTGGAGCGACCGGCCGCACGCGGCGGTCCGCTGCACCGGCATACGGTCCGCGATCGGCTGGGCACGCTACGGACCTTCCTGCGGCGCCTGGATGAGTGGGATGCCGACGATCGCCCCGCCCGACAGCTGGTCTTCGACAGCGACATGCCCATCGCCGACGAGCCACTCCCGCGGTTCCTCGACGACGCCGCGGCCGCCAAGCTGCTGGCCGCCGCCAGGCAAGATCCCGACCCGTTCGCGCGGCTGGCGATTGAGATTCTGGCCCGCACCGGGATGCGCCGCAGCGAAATGCTCGGCCTCACCATCGACGCCGTGGTCCAGATCGGCTCGGCCTACTGGCTGCGGGTTCCGGTGGGCAAGATGCACACCGACCGCTACGTCCCCCTGCACCCCCAGCTCAAAGCGCTGCTGGACGACTGGCTCCAGCACCGGCCCGAAGGGTTACGCTCGAACCTGTTGTTCACCGACCACGGCCGCCCAGTCAACGCCTCCCGCATCGAAACCGCCGTCCGCAACGCCGCCGACCGCGCCGGCCTGGGCCGAGTCACCCCACACCAGCTCCGGCACACGCTCGCCACCCAGGCGATCAACCGGGGCATGTCGCTAGAGGCCATCGCCGCGCTACTCGGGCACCGGTCGCTGTCCATGACCCGCGTCTATGCCCGCATCGCCGATCGGACCGTCGCCGACGAGTACTTCGCGGTCACCGAGAAGGTCGAGGCCCTCTACGACGCCCCACGTCGGCTCCCCGCCGACGCCGAGGGCAGCGAGATGGCCAAGCTGCGGCGGGAGATGCACCGCCGGATGCTCGGCAACGGCTACTGCGCCCGCCCCGTCGAGATGGACTGCCATTTCGAGTCCATCTGCGAGTCCTGCACGTTCTTCGTCACCACCATCGAGTTCCGGCCGACCCTCGAACGGCAACGCGACGACGCCGCGGCCAAGGGGCAAGTCGCCCGCGAACAGATCTTCAACGGCCTGCTCAATCGACTCGACGGACAGGCGTCGTGACCGAACTCAGAATCTGCCGAATGCTGGCAGCATGATCTAACGATCAAGGCGGCAAGGGCGCGACTATCGAGAGGGTTCCCTCCTCGCGTGCAGCCACGCTTTCTCGAACTCGTCTCGGCTGATCTCCATCTCCACCAGCTCAGGATCGAAGAGATCCACGACAGGCGGATTGAAGGGCCAATCATCCGCCTGCGTTCCGCATAATTCACCTTGCCTGGAGGCACGAAACATAGGATGAGCTGCAGGTTTTCCATCGACTGCCCGAATCGTTCGTTTCTCTAGGAGTCCACAACAGTCCAGGTCAGCAACGCGGTCGATCGGGCCGAGGGGCCGACAATGGGCCGAAGAACAGCGGTGGCAAATCCCTGCAAGCAGGGGCAAGTTGCCGACCTCCGAGTGGCGTGTGGCATCGACGCCCTATCGTCGATGCTGCGGCGGTCCGGGCCAGGACATGGGTCAGATTCCGAAGAGAGCGCCGTATGGCCTCTCCACCTGCGGAAATGCCAGAGCCTAGAGAAACGGCCTGTGGCCGCCGAGAAGGTGAAGCCACAGGCCAGCAGGCATGCCGTCGCTCCAGAGGTCCCGAATTACGCGGAACGCGGGATCCGGATCGCTCTTGATAGCGGTGCCGTCGTCGGCCTGTTCCACCTGGCGGAGCCGGCGGCCATCGGATCCGATCTCCATCAGATAGGTCGCCGGGTCCACGCCGTCGTCGCCATCCCAACGGCGCCGCAGATAGAGAACAGGCCTGTCCGCGAACGCGCCGAAGCCGGGCAGAGCACGCTGAGCATCACGCTTGGCTCGCAGGTCATCCAAGCCTCCTGGCATGGCGTGAGAGTCGATATCGGCCTCGGCCAGATTCCATCCCTGAGCCTGGTCAACAGCCTGCGGACTGTCGATGACCTCCACTTCAGCGAACGTCTCCAAGACCTCCCGGGCCGTCGTCGCATGGACCCACCACCACACTCCGCCCATGCCATAGTCATGCAGGACAAGGAAACGCTTCTTGGGCTCAGCCGCGCCATCGGTCACAGCCAACCAGCTCCTACTCCTCGGCGAACGATTCGTTGCTCCAACGGAACCACGCCTCACCGTCCTGAACGTGAAGCAGGAACCCTGCCACTGGACCATGAGGCGCTACTAGGCGCACGACCCGCGTGATCTTGTCATAGATCGTTTCCCATCGCTCATATTCCTCGTCGAGGGTGTCGAGCAGCGCCAGTTCCTGCTGGAACAGCGGTTCCAAATCAGGGAACGCAGGCCCGGCAACGAACCGACCGCTGAGCCACGGCCCATCTGCGTCCTCGATCGTGATCTCACCGATTAAGTCGTCCTGACGCATCAAACGCCACACCTCGCCACGCGAGCTCACCGCCGCTCCCGCCCTTCCCTTGCCGCGAAGTCTTGACAACGAGACCCGCATATTAGAGGGGTGCCAACCGGCAAGGTCCGCTACGACAAGATAGGTCAGCAGCGGCACCATCGCTCGTGGTCCCGGGATCCTCCGCTGGCCGGCCTCATGTCGTGCGGAACGGAACTGCGCCATCCACTCCCTGTCGAGCTGGCCGACCGTCAGGCCCGTATCTTCCAGCCAACGCCCGACCTGGCCCAGATCCGTGAGCATGTTCCGGACTGTCTCCGCCGTGTAACCCCGCTGCTCCAGCCATAGTCGGTAGCCCTCGACCTGCGGCCCCAGCAGACCGGGTTTCCTCCTCGTGCCCGCCATCGCACTCGCCTCCTTCGAGAGAGCCAAATTGCTCCCACGAACGAGACTCCGCTCAATAGGCGACTATGCCGAGTCTCAGGCGGTGAACGCGCTGCTCAACACGCTTCCGCAGGACCGTCCTCGGCATAGTCGCGGTCTCGGCATAGGTCGACCACGATGATGTCCGAGCGGCAGATCTTGGCGATGGTCCGGGCGACGCTGCCGTCGACTTGGGCCCGGCCGATGGTGGCGGCCAGGGTTTCCAGGGTGAACCAGGACACGCGTAGGTCGGCGTCGATGGCCTGGTGGCAGAGGGCTTCCATGAAATGGCTCTTGCCGGTGCCGGACGGGCCGGAGATCACGCAGTTCTCGTGGCGGCTGACCCATTCCAGGGTGCGCAGGGCGTTCTGGGTGGCCTGTGGGATGGACGACAGTTCGCTCTTGTAGGAGCCGAAGGTCTTGCCGTTGGGCATGTTGGCGCTCTTGCGGCGGCTGCGACGGGTGGCGTTGTCCCGGCCGACGACCTCTTCGGCGAGCAGGACCCGCACCACTTCGGCGGGATCCCAGCGCTGAGCGCGGGCAATGGCCAGCACGTCGGGTGCGGCTTTGCGGGCGTAAGGGAAGCGCATCCGGGTGAACAGGACTTCCAGTTCGGCCGGGATGGGTGGCGCCTTGGGCAGCGAAACGCTCATGTGTAATCTCCAAGTGTTGATGAGTGGTCAGGCCGCCGAATCGGCATGGTGGTTGATGTCGGCGGCCTGGTCAGTCTTCGTTCTTGCGGTTTTGAGGTGTGGCGCGGATGGCGGCCCAGGAGGCCGTGCCGGGCTGGGCCGAATGCTTTTCATCGGCCATCGAGGTGGGGCCGGTTGCTGAGCTGCGGGCCAGGTGGTCGCAGATGGACGCCAGATCGCTCTCGCCGAAGCGGCCGTGGATGGCGGCCAGGCCGAGCGCTGCGTCGACGCGTTCGACGCCGACCAGCGAGGCGAGTTCGATCGCGCGGGCCATCTTGGCGCGGATGCGGGCGACCCCGGTGGCCGCGGCTTCGATCAGCCATGCCTCGGCGCCCGGGCCGATGGCCAGGAAGCGTTCTTCGGCCTTGGTCTGCGGGCGTGGCCTGGGCTGACGCGGTCCGTTGCCGCCGGGATGGTCGGGATAGTGGGCCTCGACGATGCGGGGCCGGCCGGGAGTCGACAGTTGATGCCGCCAGAGTTCGGCCAGCCCGGCGCCGCCGCTGTGTTGCTCGCTCGGTCCGCCGTGTGTCCGCCGGCCGACGATGACCAGTTCGTCGCCGTGGACCCGGCACCAGACCTTGCGGCCTTCGTGCCCGGGCGGCACCGAGTAGCGGACATCGCCCCAGCGGATGGTGCGGTCCTCGCCGACCAGGCGTTCCTCGCCGAGTGCGAGTGCGTAGGGTTCGGCGGGCAGCGGGTGCAGGCGGGCGAGTTCCTCTTGGAGCATGTGGGTGGGCAGCCGGCGGGTGGCCCGGTGCAGCCGGTGGTTGACCTGCTCGGCCCAGCGAGCGCAAGCGTCCTCCAGTTCGGCGAAGCTGCCATAACTGGAGCGCAGGCTCGTGGTGGTGGGCACCAGATCGGCTTTGGCGATCTTCACGGTGTTCTCCACGCCGCCCTTGGACTCGGGGTCGAACGGCTCACAGGTGTGCACCACGCATCCGTAGTGGCGGCCGAGCTCGACCATCTGCGGGTGCCGGACCGGGATCTTGGCGATGTGCTCGACGGTGACCGTGCGGGGGTTGTCGGTCAGCAGATAGGTCGGGGCTCCGCCGATCATTCGCAGCGCCGCGTCCAGGCAGGCGGTCAGCGAGCCGAGCGTCTGGTCCCAGGTCGGCAGCACCACCCGGAACTTCGACCAGGCCAGCCAGGCGCAGAAGAGCTGAGTACGGCGTCCGGCGATGCGTGGTCCCTCGCCCCAGTCCCACTGCAGCCACATGCCCGGCTCGGGGATCCAGGGCCGGTAGACGCGCCGCCGCCCGGTCCGCCACGACTCCTTGATCGCTGCCACAGCTCGCCGGGTGGTCCGCTCCGAGCCGCGAAAGCCCATCGCCACCAGGTCTTTATGCACCACGTCGGCCCGCACCTTGCCGCCCGACCGCTCGATCTTCTCCTCGATCTTGGCCAGGAACGGGTCGATCGACCTGGGCCGCGACGCTCGCTCCGGCGGGACGCCGCCTGTTTCACGCATCGTGATGTAGCGCTGCACCGTCTTGGGGTCACACCCGGCCAGCTGTGCCGCTGACCAGGCGCATCCGGTCAGATCGTAGGCGCGGAAGATCTCCATCAACTCCGCATCGGACTTGGTCACAAGCCCCCTCCCGGTCGAAATGGCTGGTTCCCTCCACCGCCACTCAACCCGGGCCAAGCGTCGCTGCACGCCGGGACACACAGGCAAGATCGAGAGATTACGTGGCCATCGACCATGATTTCCGATGTCCGCTCATCAGGATGCTTACGGCCATCTACCTGGAATCACATGTCCGCCGACCTGGAGTTTTAGATGGCCGCATACAGACTCAGCAAAAACGGCAAGCCGTTCAGAGCTCTCGGAGCCATGGCCTGCTCCGGAGTTGTTGTCGCCCTGGGCATGTTGTTCCTGGCGGCTCGGGCCGGTTAGTGATGGCTTCTCAGCGCCAGTACCAAGTTCCGTTTCCCGCGGGCGCGGAGGATCGCGGACTCAGCTGGCCGGATTGACGAAGGCCTTCACGAAATCGGGTTCAGAGCCGTCTGAGGCTGGGCGTCTGGGGCTGGGGGGCGACCGGGTGTCAAGCTGGTCTCGACGATGGCTTCGACGTGCAGGCCGGTCGAGTCCAGCAGCGGCAGGTCAGGGAAGTGCTGCGAGCCCACGAGCTGCGTGATCTCGGTGCAGCCCAGGATGATCGCGTCCGCCCCGCGGGCGCCGAGGTCCGCCATGATCCGCAGGTACCGCGCCCGTGACTGGTCGGTGAAGACGCCCTGGGTCATCTCGTCGAAGATCACCTGGTCGACGAGCCGGCGATCCGCCTCGTCGGGGACAAGGACGGACAGGTTTTGTACGGCGAGGCGGTCACGATAGAAGCCGGCCTCCATGACCGGCAGAGTTCCCAGAAGGCCGAGCTTACGGGCCCCGTGCCGGTGCGCGGCATCGGCGACCACATCCGCGATGTGCAGGAAAGGCACCGAAATGGCCGCCTCGATGGCGGGCGCCACGCGGTGCATGGTATTGCTCCCGCACGCGATGAATTGGGCCCCGGCGAGCTCCAGTGCGCGCGCCTTGCTCGCCAGATAGTAACCGGCCTCATCCCATGCATCGGCTCTGACGTATCGTTCGATGACAGCGAAGTTGACGCTCGACAGCAACAGTTCCGCACGTTCATGGCCGCCGAGACGCTGGTTGACGCGCTCATTGATACGCTGGTAATAATCGACCGTGGCAACGCTGCTCATACCGTGGAGCAGCCCGATGGTAATCATGCGATCCTCACGAGAGATGGCCGGGAATATCCAATGACCGACCCGGCTATTCAGATGGCTCAGAGCCTGAGCCTTCCATGAATCCCTCGAGAGTTAAGAATATTTACTGCCAACCGCCACCGGCTTCCTGCCATCGCGGCGACCACGGCCGCCGGGGGTGGTCTGTTCGCCGGCAGGCTCGGGCGGCTCCCGGCCTTTGAGGACCGCACACCACCCGAGCCAGGCCAACGGCGCACCACCATCGGGCTTCTCATCAGCCGGAGGGGCGAATGGCAGGATAAGGGCGCAGATCGGACGTTAAGAGCATGGCCGGAACAGCCGGATATGGTGAAGATTGTTCACATCATCGCTACAACAATCGGAGGGAACCCATGAAGCGCATCCTCATGGCCACGATCGCGGCTGCGCTGGTAGCCGGCGGGGTCGCCGCGGCAGTCGCCGCACCGGCGGCCGCGGACTCTGTGCGCATCACCTCAGGTGATGCAACCGACAACCGCGACATGTAACGACGTGTGAGGAGGCCGGGCCATCGCCTTGCGCCTGGACAAGCGCTCGCGCGCTGTGGTCACGGCATGTGACCAGGACCACAGTCTGACCGGCGGCTCTGGCCGCCCGCCCGCTCTTCGCTCACGTGCCGCCGGCGACCTCGCCGGCGGATGGGCCACGACGACAAGAGCGGCGGGCCTTCATGCCGTCCACGGTCTCGAGCCGTGCGCACACTCCCGCCGCTCCTGCTCCGCGGGTGTGTATCCACCCCTTGCCCGCACCGCGTACCACGATCGTCTGAACTCAGGGCTCCAAGCAACCTGGGCGTCGAGATGCTCCTCCACCCGGCGGTCCACGAGTTCACCTGGCAGGATTTCGTCGATTTATGGCCGCCCCCTCCCACGCACGTCGTTGACGAGTTGAATAGTTGATCAGAAGCGGCAGACGGATCGCCTTTCGCCGGCGAAGCGGTGGGCACACAATACGGACTTTCAGCGGGTCATATGATGGCATGCTGTCCGAGGGGCTCGTTCGATATGAGACTTCAGATGGCAGATCCCCGCACCATCGCTTACTCACACCGCCGTAAAGGCGCCCAGGAGGGACCGTGCTGACCGCGTTTACCCGGGCGTTCCGGACACCGGACCTGCGCAAGAAGTTGCTCTTCACCCTGGGCATCATCGCGCTTTTCCGTCTCGGCTCGGTTCTTCCGACCCCGGGAGTCCACGTACAGAACCTCGCCGCCTGTTTCGACCAGGCTCGGAGTGGCGACACCGGCAACATCTACGGGATGGTCCAGCTCTTCAGCGGCGGTGCGCTGCTGAAGCTTTCCGTGTTCGCGCTGGGCATCATGCCGTACATCACCGCGAGCATCATTCTTCAGCTGCTCGTCGTGGTCATTCCGCGACTCGAAGCGCTGAAGAAGGAAGGCCAATCCGGCCAGACCAAGATCACGCAGTATACGCGTTATCTGACCATCGGGCTCGCGGTTCTGCAGTCCACCGCCTTCATCGCGCTGGCCCGCACCGGCCAGCTCTTCCCGAACTGCCAGCAGGACGTTCTGCTCGACCCCGACAACATCTTCCAGATCGTGACGATGGTGGTCATCATGACCGCCGGTACGTCCGTGATCATGTGGCTCGGTGAGCTCATCACCGACCGCGGCGTCGGCAACGGCATGTCCATCCTGATCTTCACGCAGGTCGTCGCGGTGTTCCCGTCCGAGCTGGCCAACATCTTCCAGGCGAACAAGTTCACCTTCGCCGTCGTCATGGTGGTCGGCATCTTCATGATCGCCGCGGTGGTCTTCGTCGAGCAGGCGCAGCGCCGCATCCCGGTCCAGTACGCCAAGCGCATGGTGGGGCGCAGGATGTACGGCGGCACGTCGACGTACATCCCGCTGAAGGTCAACCAGGCCGGCATCATCCCGGTGATCTTCGCGTCGTCCCTGCTCTACCTGCCGCAGCTCGTCACGTCGCTCTTCCAGACCAGCGACAACGTGGTGATCACCTGGATCTCGCAGAACCTGGCCACGGGCGACACCCCGATCTACATGGCCACGTTCTTCCTGCTGATCATCTTCTTCACCTACTTCTACGTGTCGATTACGTTCAACCCCACTGAAGTCGCCGACAACATGAAGAAGTACGGTGGGTTCATTCCGGGCATCCGCCCCGGCCGTCCGACGGCTGAATACCTGAACTTCGTGCTCACCCGTCTGACCGCGCCCGGCGCGCTCTATCTGGGTCTGATCTCCATGGTCCCGATCGTCGCGCTGGCGGTGGCCGGTGCGAGCCAGAACTTCCCGTTCGGAGGGACGAGCATTCTGATCATGGTAGGCGTCGGCCTGGACACGGTGAAGCAGATCGAGAGCCAGTTGCAGCAGCGTGATTACGAAGGTTTCCTGCAGTAGGGAGATGGTTTTCACGGGCCGGCAGCGTTTGCTTTCCTGGTTGTAGGCACGGTGTGTGGCTGATCAGGTTGGTCCGAGCAGGGCTTGCGGGCGGGTCGCGGTGCCGCTGGCATGAGCATCTGCATCCAGGCGAGAAGTTCGCAGGCCGGAGCGACGAGCTCGCATCAGATCTGGGGCGGGCGAAGTGGTACAGCGGCAGGTTCGCCGCTCTGGCGTCGGTGACGAAGCACGTGACACGGCACCCGCCGACGTCACCATGGCCAAGGGCTCACAGGTCTTCGCACCTGCCTCACCCAATGAAGGGAGAAGCCAGAGTCAAAACGTGTGACCGCAAACCTTCCAGAAACGTCACTGGCAGGAATGCCACCTGGTGAGGCACAGATACGCCTTGTGCGAGGTCCGGTGTGGCCACCATGCTTTAGCCGATCGTTACGTGGGGGACCTGTGGATGACCTTCCGGCCGCCAGGACGGCGTCGCACACCGTCCTGTACGAGGAATACGATGGCGCCCCGGCAAGCACTGTCGGATATGCCCAGGCCGGCGAGGTCCACCTGGTCATGGATCCGGGAAGGGCCGGAGACCGATCATTCATCCCGGACTCGCCACGGACAACGGCAAGGGCGCCGGAACCGGTCAGCGACGTCGTGTTCAGCCATCATCACCCTGAGCACACGCTGAACACGGCGCTCTTCCTCATCGCCCGATTCCATGACCACCGGACGGCCTACTCCGCTGATCGGCGGCTCTTACGGACGCCGAGGGCTAAGAGGGCATCGGATCTTCTTACGCAAGGCTCTGTCCGTATCGGAGCGGCGATCCCATGGTGACTTGGAGATCGTGTGCGAGTGGCCAGCTACGAGTCGATGCGGCGTTGGCTCGGCGACACCGGCTTCGTCCATGGTGAGGCCACGCTGCAGAGCCTCGCCATCGGCGTGAGCTTTCGTCGAGGAGGCAGGCGGCGGGCGGCCTTCCGCATCAGGGGCAAGCGGGACGGCTTCCTCTTGATGGGCCTTCTGAGCCGCCGGCTGAGCTGATCGCTGCGGGCCCTTCGTCACCGCCTGTTTCACATCCCGCGTTCCATGAGCCGCCCGTCGGGGTTTCCAGGTGCGTGACGGGATAACGGACACCGGGAGCACAGCGTCACCGGCGCGAAGAGCTTCAACCCGGCACCACCAGGGCCTGCGGGAGACCGGGACGACTCGATCTGTACACAAAGGGGGAACTGAACCGTGTCAGGTGACGATCGCACCGTAGATTTCGTCAGCAGCACCGATCCGTACCGGCGAGAGCTACTCGCCCATTGCTATCGCATGCTGGGCTCGCTGGACGAGGCCGAGGACCTGGTGCAGGAGACATATCTGCGCGCCTGGCGGGCGTTCGAGCGATTCGAGGGCAGGTCCTCGATACGCACCTGGCTCTACCGCATCGCCACCAACGCGTGCCTGACCGCCCTGGAACACGCCGACCGCAAGATGTTGCCGTCGGGGCTCATGACCCCCACCGACGATCCCTATGCGGTACCGGTCCCTGCCGACCCCGACGTCTCACGGATCCAGCCGATCCCCAGCGCGCTCGTGGAAGCGGAGTTGGAGGATCCTGCGGCCATCGTCACGACGCGGGAAAGCCTGCGTCTGGCGCTGATCGCCAGCCTGCAACATCTGCCGGCGAGGCAACGAGCCGTGCTCATTCTCCGAGAGGTCCTGGCCTTTCCCGCCATCGAGGTCGCGCAGATGCTCGACATCAGCGTCCCTGCGGTCAAGAGCCTGCTCCAGCGGGCCCGCGCCACGCTGGAAAAGGCCGCACCGACGGCGGACCACGTTATCGAGCCATCCGATCCGCGGGCGCGCGAACTGCTCGCGAACTACATGGAGGCCTTCGAGAAGTCGGACCCGGCCGCCTTGCAGAAGATCCTGCGTGACGACGTCACCTTGGAGGCGATGAAGATGGGCACCTGGTTCAAGGGCCTCAATACGTGCCTGCCGTTCCTCGCCACGCGCGTGCTGGGGTCCCCAGGCCGCTGGCGGCTGTTGCCGACGACCGCCAACGGCCAATCCGCGGCGGCCACCTATGTCCGCAGCGACGACGGCACCCACCACGCGTACGGGCTCGTCGTGCTGAGCGTCACGGCGATGGGCATCAGCCGCATCACCATCTTCAACGACGATGTCTCCTTCATCGCCAGAAGCGGCCTGCCACTGACCCTGGACGGGCGACCAGACTGACTGTGGCCCACCCCGAAGCAGGGCCCACCCGCCACATGACGACGGCGGGAGCGGGCATGCTGCGATCTTCGGGGTGGTCTCTCGCGTCGACCGAATCCGCAGGCCGATGATGCGCGCGGTGGCATGAGAGTCGGCCTTGGCTGGCACTGGCCGTGATCATCGTGATTGCCAGGCTCAACGTCCTTGCGTTCCGCAGCCGCCAGCCGGCCATGGAGCCCAAGTCCGATCCACAGGGGTGAACGCTTGTGAAGCCACTGGTCGCCGGCATGGCGGAGGCCATCCGCGGCCGAGCCGCTCCATCGGCTCCTCTGACTGAAACGCACGGTAAATCTGAACAAGATCGGCAGCCGATGCCCGGGCCTATTCCTCAACCGGTAGCTCAACGCGATCCTCGCTGGCGGGGTTGATCCGGAATGGACAATCCGCGAACGAACTAACGAGCGATGCATGCGCGTCGCGTGAGGAGCGAGGCGACCTTCCCGTCAAATCCGGTTCCGAGCGGCGGCTGCCCGTGCGACACAGGGTGCCGTACCCAGCAGGGCAGTCAGATCGAGTTCGCGCGGGCTATTCCTGTTTGAGCTCGGCCATCCGCCACGTCCAGGTGCCGGCATCCCATTCGGCGCATTGGCCAGGCTCCATGACCCGCACCACGTCCTGCAGACCGACCACGCCGCAGCCCCTGTGCCAGGCATCGCGCAGGCACACACTTTCGTACTCGTCGGCCTTCCGCGTCAGAGTCAATGAACCAGTCCCGGTCTGAAACACCTATCAACCGCGGGTAGTTTGATCACTCCGTGGAAGAGGTTGGAGCAGGTGGCAGGACCACAGCAGGACCCCGAGTCGTCCCAGGCCCGTACGCGCAAGCCAGGTAAGCGTACGTTGCTGGCCCCGTCGGTGAAGTACCAGGTGTTCGTCGAGGTGCTCACCGGCCAGTCCACTCAGGGCCAGGCGGCCGAGAAGTACGGCGTGAACCGGATGACGGTGAACGTCATCTGCAAGACCGCCAAGCAGGGTGCGCTGGACGCCTTGGCTGGTGCCTCGACATCTGGCCGTCCGGGCAAGAGCCCCGAGGCCGTCGAGCTGGAAGCGGCTCGCAGGGAGATCGAGCGGTTGCGCGCGACGGTGACCGAGCAGGCCGTCGCCTTGCATCTGCACCAGGGAAAATCGCTTTGGGGCTGAACGCCGGCCTGGTCCCGCCGCGAGTCGACGCGTCCGTCAAGGCCGGTCTGCTGGAGCTCGTCACGTACGCGGCGCGTGAGGGCGGCTGGTCGATGCGCCGCTCAGCCGCGCTGCTGGGGCTGGATCACGTGCGGGTGCTGCGCTGGCAGGGCCCGCGCCGTGGTGGGACGCCTGGACGATGCCAAGCCGGGCCCGGAGATCGCGTTGCACGCGCTGTTGCCGTGGGAGCGCGAGGCGATCGTGAAGATCGCCGAGGAGTGGCTGGAGATCGACCGCTCGCACCGCAAGCTGGCCCACCGGGGGTCGCGGCTGGAGGCGTTCTACGCCTCGGAATCGACGGTGCTGCGAGTGTTGCAGGCGGCCGGGATCAGCGTTGTCGAGCGGCCCGTGCGCGAGCGGCGGCCGCGCCGGGAGTGGCCCGAGTGGGCCGGGCTGGTGCCGGGCGTGATCACGATCTATGACTTCACGCACTTTCGCGGGCTGCCGTCCTGGTGCGCGATCGCGGTCCTGGATGTGGTCTCGCGCTACTGGCTGGCCACCGTGGTCTCCCCGGAGGAGACCTCCACCCAGGTTGAGGTGGCCTACACGCGCGCACTGGAGATGCTGGGCAAGGCGCATCTCCTCGACGACCAGGCGTTCTTGGCCGACTTGCGCGGCGGGCAGGTGCCCGATCACGACGCCTTCCCGGTGCTGCTGGCCGTCTCCGACAACGGGCCGCAGATGACGTCCTCGGCGACCAGGACGTTCATGGCCGGGGCGCGCATCGCTCAGCACTTCGGTCGTCCTGGTACGCCGAATGACCAGGCGTGGATTGAGTCGCTATTCGGGCACGTCAAGGAGGAGTTCCCGCACCTGGGCAAGATCACCGACCCTGGGGAGCTGGAGGCCGAGCTGGACTCGATCCGGACGTTCTACAACGAGGTCAGGCTGCACGAGGGCCTCGGCTACGTCACTCCCGATGACGAGCATCACGGGCGAGGCGAGACCATCCGGGAGGCCCGCCGGGCCGGGCTGAAAGCTGCTCACGAGGTCCGGGTTGCGACCCGGCGCGAACTACGCCAGGATCCCGTATAACCCCTCTCGCGATTGATAGGTGTTTTCGGCCCTATCTGGTGCATTTTCTCGGACACGCCTCGCTTTCGTACTCGTCGAGATCGTCCTCTTCCTGCGGCGCCCTCGAGTAGAACGCCCCTTCGGCGTCATGGTCGTAGCCGACCCGGTGTAGTGCCATGTGGTCGTGCAGGATGTCGAGCTGAATGATCACGCAAGCCTCTTGCGGCTCGTCGAACGGCCAGCGGTGATGGTGGGTCACGGGGTCTCCTTGCAAGGCGCGCGTGTCCCTCTGATTCTCACACCCATGAGCGCATCAGCATCCGAGCCCACCACTCCGCGTGCGGGATCGTCTCGCCGGACAGGATCGGATGGAGCCACCAGAAGTTGACCAAGACGATGAGGGTTCCCGCTCCGGCGACGGCCGCCCCGATGGTTCTCCTGATCGATGCCGTTCCACCGGGTCCGAGTGCCAGCCCTGCGGCGATCACCAGCGCCAGCACCATGAACGGCACGACGGGCAACATGTAGAACAGGTACATGGTGCGGTTGTCGGCGATGGCGTAGTAGAACCACGGCAGCCACCCCGCGCCGCAGGCGAGCAGCACCGCTCCGGATCGCCAGTCCCGTACGGCCGCGTAATGGGCGATGAGCACCACGAGCGCCGGCAGCGCGAGGTACCACAGTGCCGGCGTGCCGACGCCCAGTACCGCCTTCGCGCACGTGCTGGCAGCACAGGCGTTCGGTGGGCTCTCGTAGTGGAAGGCGACCGGGCGTTGCAGGAATGGCCACTGCCAGGGCTCCGACATGTAATCGTGCGGGGTGTCCAGGCCGGTGTGGAAGCCGAGCACCTGAGCCTGGTAGGCGAGCCACGAGCGCAGCGAGTCGACGACGAAGAAGCCCGGCCCGGCCTGGGTGGCCCGCTCCCAGTTGCGTCCCCAGCCCTCCGCCCGCAGGAACCAGCCGGTCCAGCTCAGCACGTACACCACGGCGGCGACCAGGGCGAACGCGACCATCAGAGGCTGCAGGGCGGCCGCCAGCCATGGCCGCAGTCCCAGCGCCCGCTTCCCACATCAGAGCGAGCGCGGCGAAGGCGAGCAGGAAGAACACTCCCGACCACTTGACGGCGCTCGCGGCTCCCAGGCACGCCCCCGCGGCCGGCAGCCACGGCCGCACCCCCCGGCCGGAGCCCTGCCACGCACCACCGTTGCCGGATCCAGTCCCGGTCCGCCACCACGCAGGCGAAGCCGGCCAGCACCCAGAACATCAGGAACACGTCCAGCAGCGCGGTCCGCGACAGCACGAAGTGCAGGCCGTCGAGGGCGAGTAGCAGGCCGGCCAGGCAACCCAGCAACATCGAGCGGGTCATCCGCCGCGCCACCCTCGCCATGATCAGGATCGATAACGTGCCCGCCACAGCGCCGGCGAACCTCCAGCCGAAGGGCGTCATGCCGAACCACCACTCGCCGAGGGCGATCATCCACTTGCCGAGCGGCGGATGCGCGACATAGTCGGCGCATTCCCCGGCGGTCGGGCACCGCCGCCAGATGCCGAGGTCACCCGCCATGATCATCCGGTCGGCGATCGGATCCTCGGCGGTGCCCACCGTCATGCGTTCGACCCCGAACCTCAGCAGCGCGTAGGCACCCTTGATGTAATGACTCTCGTCGAACACCACCGCGTGCGGTTCGCCGAGCCGCAGGAAGCGCAACGCGGCGCCGAGCAGGGTGACGAAGAGCGGCCCCGCCCATCCCCACAACGTGTCGGCCGGCATGGGCGGAACCAGCCGGCGTGCCGTGGCCGGGCTCCGCCTGTGCGGGTTCACTCCTTGATCGCTGCCAGGTTGAGTACGGCCAGTTCGGGCGCCGTGCCGGAGCCGCACGGTGCCAGGCCGGACGAGCCGCAGGGTGGCGCCGGCCAGGCGAGTACCAGGCCGGGCGTGGAAGAAAGGCCGAGGTACACGGTTCCCTGGCCTCGCACCTTCGCCACGCCGAGGTCGAGGTCCTGCCCGGTGGCGAGGTCGTGGACCACGGTGGCGCCGAGGTCGACGAAGCGTTCCGCGCGGATCTGCGACGGCGGAACGATGGCGCCGCAAATCTCCCTGGCCTGGCCACCGCTCTAGCTCCACTCCATCGTGCGCCGGTCCACCGTGGCCACGCACCAACTCGGACTGCAGCGCATTCCCGTCGCCCCGGGCGGCGCGTGCAGGAACTGGCGTTCGCCGGTTTCCAGGTTGACGAGCACGCTCTGGTTCGCCTCGGTGTCATGCCCGTGGACGTCGGACGCCCACGGCCAGGACACCAGGTGCAGCCCGCCGGTGCCCGGCATGGCCTGGGGTGTGCCGCCGGTGATCGGGACGGCGTACAGCCCGCCCTGGCGGACCGACCAGACGACGCGGTCGCGCAGGACACCAAGGCGTTCCACCGCCGCCGCAGGTCCGCTGAGGCGCGTCACGAGGGTGGCCTCTCCACCGGAGCGTGGCAGCGCCCACACGTCCGTGCGCTTCTGCGTCCGTACGTCCTCGGCCCACCAGGCGATGTGCTCCAGACCCGGCTCCACTCTCTGCGGGTAGTAGTCGCGTGCGCCGTCCGGCTGGGGCATGTCGCCCAGGACCCTGGATTCGCGCGCCGCGGTGTCGTACACCTCCAGCCTCACGCCCTTGTCGAGGGACGTGTTGACGCGCAGAAGCACCTCCGTGGCGCTCAACGCGGTCACCGGCGCGTACGTCAAGCCATCGGACGCCACCGCCGGGATGGTGGTCATCGCGGACGACCACACGTCACCGGCGGAGGAGATGGTGGAAGGTGAGGGGGTGGCGGAGGCGTCCCGCCGGCCGAGGTCGGCCAGCGACCCCGTCGCCAGCACCAGCGCCGTGACTGCCGCGGCGGCGAACGGCACCGAGGCCGTCAGGGCCCGGCGGCGGCGCACCCGTCGCCCGGCCCGCGCGGCCGCGCCCACGTCCACCCGCGACGGCGGCTGCTCGTCCGGCACCAAGTCCTCGAACAGGGGCTTGAGGTCCGTCATCGATCCTCCTTGCTCGGCGTCACCTCGAGGAGCGCGCGCAGGGTCGCCAGCCCGCGCGCGGTCTGGCTCTTGACGGTCCCGGTCGAACAGCCGAGCGCCACGGCCGTCTGTTCGACGCTCAGATCGCAGTGGAAGCGCAGCACCAGCGTGGCCCGCTGCCGTGCCGGCACCAGGGCCAGCGCCCGCCACAAATCGATGGCCAGGTCGGCGTCCCACGCCCGCCGGCCGCCTCGGGAGGCACCGCGCTGAGCCTGGTACGCGCGAACCAGCCGCCCCGCTGCTCCTTCAGGAAGACCCGGACCAGGATCACCTGTACGTACGCATCCAGGTCATCGGCCTGGCGGGCGTGGCGCCATTTGACGTACAGCCGGGTGATCGACGCCTGCACTAGGTCGTCTGCGCGATGCCAGTCCTGGCACAGGGCATAGGCGATCCGACGTAACCAGAGCAGGCGCCCGCGGACGTACGAGGTGTACTCCTCGTACGTACTCAAGAGATCCACACCACCGGGATGCCACCGGCCACCGAAACGGTTGCACCGCGCGCGGGGAATTCCTCTGCTTGCGTGCCGTCCCGGTGCCGGGAGCGGCCGGTCACGGGATCCTGGTCAGATCCACCACGACGACCTCGTCCTTGACCTGGTAGGCCAGCACGCTCTGGTGTTGCGAGTGTGCCGGGTAGATCCGGTAGACACTCCCGCCCGCCGGCATGCCGAGATCCGCCGCCACACCGGTCGACAGGTCGCGGAGCACGAGGTCGTTCTCCACGTGGAAGCGGTCGAGGAGCTGTGGCGTCATCGTGACCGTCCCCGGGGGCAGGTCCGTCTCCCCCGAACCGTCGCGGAGCCGGGAGAAGGGCCGGCCGTCCGCCTTCACGCCGGTGCACCGGGTCACCGCGCACTTGACGTCCTGCTCGCCCGGATGTACGACGGCGGTGCTCCGCTCTCCCGTTTCCACGTTGAGGATCTCCTTGAACAGAACCCCGGGGCGCGAAGCGGCGGGACGGTCGGAGGTGCCGGCCCACGGCCAGCGCAGCAGATGGAGGTTCTCGGCCCGGGGCACCGGCTCGACCGTCCCTCCGGCCAGGGGAACGGTGTAGACCCCGCCCCTTCCCCCCAGGGAGAAGACGACCTCGCCGGCCACCACGGCGAACTCATCGATCAGGACTCCCGTCCTGATCGTGTCACCGTCCCTGTCGCCGTCCATGCCCCTGCGGTCGAGGGTGGCGAAGACGCGCTGCTCGCCGCCGGTGAGCGGCACGCTCGCCAGCTCCAGCCGCTCCTCAGTGACGTACCACCACACGATGTGACCATCGCCCACCACGAAGCCGGGCGGGGCTGTGGCCGACCCCCGCCTCACGCGATGGGCGATCTCGCGGGTCTCACCAGTGTCCAGGTCGTAGGTGTACAGGTAGTCGAGTTTGCTCGGCGACCAGTTATCCACCAGCAGCGTGTGGTCATCGAGCATAGCGATGAGATTGCCCCTGACGGCGCCGGCCGGGGCCTTCTTGACCGCCTGGGGCCAGACCTGCTCGATCGGCTCCACGGCGGTGACGTGCTGCGCGGCCGTGGTGACCGGGCCCAGCCACGGCACGCCGGCCGCGATGCCGGCGACGATCGCCGCCGCCGCCGCGATCAGCGCGCGCCGACGTCGCCACCGGCGCCGGTACAGGGTCTCGACCTCGTACGCGAGCGTGCCCGAACCGTGCGGTGCCCGCTCGGCACCCCGCACCATCGAATCGCGCAGGGAGAGCTCCAGATCATTCATTGCACGCTCCTGTCCGGGAGAGCAGAACGAAGTTTCGCCAGGGCACGCGAGGCCTGGCTGCGCACCGTGCCGTGCGAGACACCGAGCACCGCAGCGATCTCGGTGTCGGTGAGCTGCTCGTAATAGCGCAGCACCAGAACGGCCCGCTGCTTGCGGGGAAGATCGACGAGTCGCTGCCACAACTCGTCTCCGACCGGCGGCTCGTCCTCCTTGCCGATCTCGGGGAGGTTCCGCGTCAGGTGCTCGCGCCGCCGCGAACGCCATGCGGCGATGTGCAGCCTGGCCATCGTCGTACGGACGTAGCTCTCCGGATTGCTCTTGTACCGCACCCGCTGCCAGGAGCCGCGTAACCGCAGCAGCGCCTCCTGGCTCAGGTCCGCCGCGTCGTGCGGGTTACCGGTAAGCACGTAGCCGTAGCGCAGCAACGCATCGCCGCGCTCGGCCACGAAGGCCCCGAAGGCCCGGTCGGGTTCCAATGCTCATCGCCCTTCCTCTCGATCCGTCGTCACTCAGAAGGGCTCACGGCCCGGAATGTTGCACCGGTCGCCAGGAAATTCCGAGCGCGCTGCCCGCTGAGCGCTCAGGGGACACTTCGGCGTACGGTCGCCGCCCCGGCTTGGCTCGCTGCCGTACCCGATGGGCTGCCCGGTCCCGCGCATGCGGCCGTGTCGCCCTCACTCATCGGAGCCTCCGTGCTGCCGCCCCGTTCAACCGGTAACGAAAGTGCTCACTTGTTCCTAGACCGTTATCTGTGATCTAGAGGTTGACGTGCGGTGATGTGTCGGAGACATGTCCCGAGGGCAACACCGACACCCGATCTCACAGGTGGCCGCCAGTAGCCTTCGCTCACGAACCTTCCAGAAATACCCCCAGAATTCCGGACATGGACATCGATGACCGATGATCCAGTTAAGGAGACCGGATGGGAGCCGATCCCAATAGCCGGCTCGTGGAGATCTACGAATTCGCCTACGAATTCATACTCGGGTATGTCCTGCGCCGCTGCCCGCGCCCGAAGGACGCCGCCGATGTGGTGGCCGAGACGTTCACCACGGCGTGGCGTCGCATCGAGGAGCTACCCGAGGGCGACGAAGCGAGGCTGTGGCTGTACGGCGTGGCGCGCCGGGTGCTCGCGCCAATCACCGGCGCGGCGAGCGGCGCCACGAGCAGCACACGGCGGCCCTGCGCGAGCGGCTCGCCACCTCCCCCGCGCTGACCCGCCCGCCGGAGGACGAGATCTCGCAGATGGGACGGGTCTTCCGCGACCTGACCGACGACGATAGGGAACTGCTCTCCCTGGTCGCCTGGGAGCGGCTCGACCATGGGCAGATCGCCCGCATGCTCGGCGTCTCCCGCAACGCGGTGCGGATCAGGCTCTATCGCGCCCGCAAGCGTTTCGCTCGAGGGCTGGCGAGAGCCGGGATCGACCATCCTCGTGCCATCGCCCTGGAAGGGAGCTCGCTGTGAACCTCGCTGATCTCGCCCGCGTGCGCGACAAGGACCTCGCCGGGAGAAGTGTCCGCACCGGAGGCGCGGACGCTCATGCACGCGATCATGCCCCAGGGACGGGAACCGGTGACCGCGGCACGGCAGCGCCCGAAGGTACGACGGCGGCTCGTGGTGGGCTTGGCTTCCCTGGTGACGGCCACGGTGGTCGCTGTCGGCGCTGGCCTGGTCGGTGGCCCGGTAACGAGTTACGCCAACGCGGCCGTCTCCATCGAGAAGACCGATGAGTACTTCAGCGTGAGCATCACCGACGCCACAGCCGACCGCCATCGCTTCGAGGAGGCGTTCCGGGCGGTCGGGTTGAACGTCACGGTAAAGTGATCCCGGTGGCGCCGTCCGACGTGGGGAAGCTGGTCGGTCCTATCGTCCCGGACGGCTTCAAGTGGCACGGAAGCCTCGGAACGCAGGCGATCACGCCGTGCCCGTCGGTGTTCTGCGCGAAGGTGTGGATGCCGGCCGATTTCCCTGGCCGTGTGGTGTTCGGCTCGGTCGTCCCGCCAAGCCGGGCGAGCCGTACGCCGACGAGAGCCCCGTCGACCCGAACGGTGAGGAGGCCCTGTCCGGCTACACCAGTCACGGCAAGACAGTGGCGGCCGTACGGACCGAGCTGAACCGGTGCGGGCTGAAGGCCGGTTACCGGCTGCTCTGGCAGCGCAAGGACAACAGCGACGGCGGCATCTCGTGGTTCGACGAGGCCGTGCCGGGGAGCCGGGTCAAGGACGACTGAACCGTGGCGTCTACCCGGTTCCACAGCTCCGACACCGTTGACCTGTTCGTGACCCCCGGCAAGGACGCTGGTCCCGTTCCCAGCCCGTACCCTGAACCCCGGTGGTACGACATGCCCGACTGAGCCCGCGGCAGGGGCGACGCCCTCGTTCGGGGCGTTGCCCCTTACTTGCTCGTACTGTCCCCTTGTCCGCGGGCTCCTGATGATGCGTCTCGGGGCCAGTTCAGGCCGCCATAAACCAGATCAGGCTGGACTCCTGAGCTGGTTCGGATCTCTGATCGACGAGCGTCACGGTGGTGGGATCAGCAGGCGCTACCTGCCCGAGCTGTAAGTCGCACCTCGCCCGCGCAACGCGTCAGGAGACGCAGAACCCGCTCGGACCGACCGACGGCGCGGTGTGAGAGTGACTCACCTCACGCCCGGGCGCCAGGCGGTAGCTTAACAGACTTGCCCCGACACAGTAGTTGAGCTGCGTCTGGTTGGACACGCCCACAACTTCCAGCCCGGATGGGAAGCTCCACCGGTCGCCTTCCTCAACGAGAACCGTCCAGGGGGAGCCCGATGCGGTGAGGGGACACAGGTAGCCGCTTGGGCAATAGGGGATGGAAACGGTCTGTGCGCCAGCGGCCGCCTGCGTCGCTGTGAGGGTGGTGAACATCGAGCACTTTCATCCTGAGTAGCGGCCTTCTTCGATGAGCTGCAGGACGAGGATGGCCTGCACGATCATGGTGGCGCGGTGCGGGCAGCAGCGCAGCCGGACGAGGACCTTCCAGATCTTCAACGTGGCGACGGAGGCACCCAGAGCCGAGAGAGTGAGGCGCCGCTCGGCCGCTGACGCCGTAGCCGCGGCATCACGGATGAGAGCGTCATCGCCACCAAACTCGGAGGGCGGTCCAATGCTCCCGCGACCGGCCTCACCCTGATCTCGAAGGCTTGTCCGCCGAGGTGATCCGGGAATCTTCGAAGCGCAGCCGGGAACGGCTCGGCGTGGACAAGCTGGACCTCCTGCACGCGCACGTGTACGTCGAGGGTTCCCAGGTGCCGCTGGAGGGGACCGTCGCGGCGTTCGCGGAAGTGGTCGAGGACGGCGTTGTGGGCCGGCTCGGGGCGAGCAAGCGCTGGTGTGGAGACTCGAGAACGGGCCCGAAATGTGGCGGCGGCCGGGCCACCCGGCTACGAGGTCGTGACCATCGGCCCAGGAGACGTCGGCCCCGGCGAATCCCTCACTCACATCGGGCCTGACCATCACGAACGGACGGGCCATGCCGCCTGGCCCTTCAACCCCCTGCAATTTCCTGGATGGCAGAAATCAGGCGGTCCATGGCTCTCATTCCTGTTGCATGTAACCCCGCGCCGATCTTTTATAAAGGCAGATCAAACGTTCATGCCCGAAATCGGGCCATGCCAGGAAAGGAAAAGGTTGATCTTGATCAAACGCGCGATGCAGGTAGGTACGCTCGCGATGGCGGGCCTTTCGATGATTACTGCCTTGACATCTCCTGCTCAGGCGATTCAGCCCGCTAACAGCAGGAACGGCGAAGGTCCACAATACGTCGTGGAGGGTCCGTTCTACGTCGAAGATGAATGCTGGTATCGGGCAAGTTTTTACCACCCCAAGCACCCCAACTGCCTGCTCGATTCCGAATGGATGGGAGGCTCTCGCTGGTGGCTGTGGATTGACAAGTGAGGTCTTACATCTGATCTCGCGAAGCTGTGGTATGAGGATTGCTCCGACGAGGTGACCTGCGCGAGGAGCGCAGCGGCGGAGTTGGGCGCGGATCGCGTCACGTCTTCAGCTGGGTGCCGGCCTGTTCGCCGGGTGCCAGAGCTTGGCGGATGTGGTACCAGACGAGGTCTCAGCGGATCAGGCCGGACACGCAGGACAGCGTCCCCGTGAAGACCACGACTGCGTGGCACGTGGAACAGGAACTCGAAGCCTCTGGTGGACCGGTTGACCTCGATCGACACCCTTGCACCAGGGCTCTTCCGCTTGCCGATCAACTCCCCGTCACCGTATCCCCTGACCCGCCGTCCAGGATGGAGGCTTCAAGGAGCTGCAAGCTCAACCCGGCACACCTCTCCGGTTCGGTTGTGAACCGGAGAGCGGCGGCGTCTGGGCTGGTTCTAGGCGTCGCCCTTGAGCTGGATGATTTGGAGGTAGTTGCCGTCGGGGTCGGCGAAGGTGCCGAAGCGGCCGAAGGGGCGGTCCTCGACGGGCAGGAGCCAGTCCACGCCGGCTGCGTGGAGCTGCTTCTCGGCGGCGTCGAAGTCGTCGACGTGGAAGTTGAGGATGGATCGGCCCGGCTCGTCGTTCTTGGCCTCGACGTCGTCGCGCCGCTCGATGACCAGCAGGAAACCGCCAAGGTCGAGCGGGCCCTCGCCCTGGTGTTCCGGTGCGAGCGCGTTGCGGTACCACTCGCGCAGCTCCTCGGGCTGGGTGCTGCCGAGCAGAAGGCTGCCGGGGGTCAGAATTGTCATGAAGATCTCCGTGGTGTCATACAGGGGTGGGTGCGGTACCGGGCTCGGGCTGAGAGCCGACGCCGGCGTACTCACGCTCCAGCGCCTTGGCCGGGCTGCTACGCCAGCCGGCGCCGGCGATCACGACCGTCTTGCCGGATCGCCGGTCAGCTCAGGCGCCGACGGTCTCCATGCGACTGAGTGCGGGCTTCGATGGCGACGGCCTGGTGAGCCGGCATGTCCCCACCCTCGTTCGGGTTGGAGCGCGCCTCCATCGCGACGGTGAAGTTCCGCTGCTCAGCGTGTTGCATCATGCAAGAACTCTAGGACCATAGCTTTCATGATGCAAGTATAGCCGTCGGCCCGCCGGTCGCCAGGCTGCGGAGTGGGGCCTCACATGCAGTCGGGGATGTCGTTGCCGTTGTTGTCCTTGGCCTCGTCGTTTCCCCAGCGCGACAGGTAGTAGGCCGAGACCCACTGGTTCTGCCACGGGTTGCCCGAGTCCAGATCGGTCTTCAGCCACCAATGGTTGAACGAATTCCCCGACTGGACGATCGGTCCCCACGTACGGCAGTAGACGTAGTTGGTTCCCCGCAACAGGGTCCCGGTCCGGGTGCCGCCCGGCGTGGCGTACCCGGGGGCGTCGGCGAAGGTGTCCACCCAGTACTTGCCCGGGGCCGGGCCGGTTCCGCCGGTGACGTACTGCATGTACCGGTTCCAGTCCCAGTAGGGTCCGGGGTCGGTGTGGTCGTTGCCCGGAACCTCGCTGTGCGCCACGATGTGGGCCCGATCCTTCGGAATGCCGTACCGGTCGGCGATGTTACGCGTCAGCGCCGCCGACGAGCGGTACATCGCATCGGTGAACCAGGTCGCGTCCGACACGAAGCCCTCGTGCTCGATGCCGACCGATCTGCTGTTCAGGTTGTAGACGTGGTAGGCGATGTCCTTCTCGCGGACCATCTGGGTGATGTCGCCGTCCGACGACCGCACGACGTAGTGCGAGGACACCAGCTGATTCGAGGGCCTGTTGGGGTTCTGGAACCAGGAGATGGTGCCGGCGTAATAGCCCTGGGCCACGTGGATGACGATCCGGTCGATCGCAGAGCTGACCGGTCTGTTCGCGACGCTGTAGCTGTTGCTCGACGCCGGCACCCAGTGCGCGGACGGATAGTCCACCGAGGCGGCGCCGAAGTCACTTCGCGGATCGGGCACCTTCTCGTAGCCGCCGCGTTCCGGCCGGAGAAACCGCGGCGCGATCACCACCACCTCCCCCGATGGGGCTTTCGCCCGTACGCCTCTGCCGAGCACCTCGTAGACGCCCTCGGCGAACAACCGGGCCACCTCGGGCGAGGAGGCGTGGGTGTAGGCGGCCACAGCCGGATACCACGCCGCGGGATCCTTGCGCGCGACCACGCTCAACCCCAGCTCGTCGGCGTGGGAGCGCAGTAACGCCGCGCCGCCGTGCACGTTCACGGCGTCGTTCGTCCGTAGCGCCGCCACCGGCTCACCGGTGAGCTCAGCCGCCTTCTCAAGGGTTCGGGTGACGGGATTGCTGACCAGGTGCATGATGCCGTAGCCGCCGGAGGCGCTCGGCTTTCCGTCATGACCGTCGAGGTGCGTCTGTGAGTAGGCAAGCGCGGCCAGTACATCGCCCGGCACGTCGTAGGCGGCACCGGCGCGCGCGAACGCCTCCGACAGGGGCGACTGCGACACGGCCTGGGCCGGTCCGGCCGCGAGGGGAACGGTCAGGACAAGGGAGACGGCGAGCGCCGCCGCGGTGCGGGTACGGCGTGGATTCATCGGAACTCCTCTAACGGCGGCGGGTTCGCGAGCACGACTGCGAGCGGTCGGGCGGATCCGTGTCCCGGCACGGATGTCCTCACGGGCCCACGTGGAGCATGAGGTTCGGTGCCTCGGGCGAAGGGTTGCGGATCAGGCCGGGCGTGGCCTGGTTCACCAGCGCCTGCTGCACTTGGGCGGGGGTCCAGGCCGGCTGCTCGGCCAGGAGAAGGGCGGCGGCTCCGGCCACCAGGCCGGCAGAGTTCAGCGTAGGCGCGTATTCGTCGCTGCCGCCGCCGATGGCCATGACGGAGAACCACGCGAAGAGGTCGACGTTGGGGCCGGTGCGGGTGATTCTCGACTCGATGAGGTCTCCCCAGGTCCGCCCGACGGTGATGGTGTCGCTCAGCCGGGCCGGCGACACCTTCGTCGAGTCACGATCGCCGGAGGAATCGGCCATGCCCGAGTCGGCGACCAGCGTGACACCGCTTCTGATGAGCCGCAGTGCCGCCGCGTCAACGGCAGAGTCCGCGCCGACCGCCACGTTCAGCACCGCCACCGCCGGCTTGACGGCATTCGCGGTCACCCAGTCCAGCCCCTGGACAAGCCGTTCCGGAGTGGTGGTGTTGGCGCAGGCCATCACCCGCACTCCGATGATCCGCACCTCCTTGGCCACCCCGTGCCTCGCGCCGCCCACGGCGCTGGCCAGCCCGGTGCCCCAGTTGTCGAACAGGGGGCACTGCGGATTTCCGGTGAAGTCGGGTCCGTTGACGGCTCGGCCGCCGAACGTGGTGTGCGTCGTCGAGATCCGGTCACCAAGGACATAGGCGTGCACGTTGCGGCCGGTGGTCCGCCACGAGAACGTCCCGGAGGGCTGAAGATCGCGCTGATCCAGGACGTCCAGTGCCTGCGGAGGGTCGGTCTGGGTACCGGGCGATCCCGGATCGGAAGCCGCTGGTCGCGCTGCTTCCGCGGCAGCTCCCCTGGCACCGGCAGGTACTCCTGTGCCGGCGGCGACGAGCCCGCCACAGAGCAACGCGGCCAGAATCTGCGCCCGGATGCGCATTCGTACCCTCATCATGCTCTCCTTGTCGCAGCCGGTTCACCCATGGGGTCATGACAAAACGGCAGGGGAATTGTCCGGACATGGCTCGGTGACAGAGCCCGCCGTGGCACGGCAGCCCGTTCGGTGATGGGAATCTCTGAAGGCATGCGCGCTGTTGACCAGCGATTGCCTCCTTGCTATAAAAGCGCCCGGCGATATCGGGTGAGGTACAGCATCAGGAGTTGATCGTCGCAGCAATCGTAGATGGCCCGCTGACTCGCGGACAGCGCATCTTTTGCCATAGAGCGCTGCTTGACTGCCAGTTGAGTCCGCGGTCTCTGCGGCGGACTCGGACTGACGTGATCGAACGGCGGTCCAGCAGCGGGTCTCCGTTCGCGTGCATGGCGAGGTACTCGAAGCCGGCCACCGTCACGCGCGTACGGCCAGCCGGCAGATTCGTTCGCAGAGGTCCGGGAAGGAGACCCCGGCGGCCTGTGCCGACTGCGGGAAGAAGCTCGTGGCGGTCAGTGCGGGAAGGGTGTTCGCCTCCAGGCACCAGATCCCGCCCTCGTGGTCCATGCGGAAGTCGACCCGGCTGTACGCGCCGAGCCTGAGGGTGGCGTGCACCCTCACCGCCAGCGACTGCAACTTTCCCTGCAGGCCGGCGGAGATGTCCGCGGGGAAGTCGTGCAGGGATTCGCCGGCCCGGCACCTGGCCTCGTAGTCGAAGATCGCCTTGTCGCCGAGCAAGATCTCCCCCACGGCCAGTGGCACACCGTCGAGCACACCGACCACAAACTCCCGTCCCGGCACGAAACGTTCGACGAGCACGTCCGCGTCGTGCGCGCGCGCCAGACGTACGGCGACCGGCAGTTGCTCGTGCTCCCTGACCAGGCTGAGCCCGATGGAGGAGACCTGCGCGTTGGGCTTGACGACCATCGGACCGTCGAACGGCGGAAGATCGGTCACGGTATCCGCCGCCCGCAGCAGCCTCCACGGAGCGGTTTGGATGCCCGCGGCCCGCAAGAGCCGTTTGGTCAGATCCTTGTCCATGGCGATGGTGCTCGCCAGGCGGCCGCTACCGGTGTAGGGCGGCCCAGCGGTGTCGAGGATCGCCTGGATGACGCCGTTCTCGCCCGCTCCCCCATGCAGCGCAAGAAAGATCACATCCGCGTCCAGCAGCTCCTGGACCAGCCTGGGCGACACCCTTCCATGACGCAGAGCCGCCAGGGCGAGCGGCACCGCGGCGACCGGCGTCCGTGGCCCGCTCTCCTGCTCGGCGGGGCCGAGCCGGCCCTCGCCGGTGTCGAAGGCGTCCGCCTGGTGCCCGCGCTCGCGCAGGGCCGTCACCACCTGCACCGCGCTGGCGACCGAGACGCTCCGTTCCGCGCCGCCCCCGCCGAAGAGCACGGCCACACGGAAGCGTTGAGGCGGCGGTTTCATGAGGCCCGGTACGTTTCGAACGCTCGCGCGATCTCACTTATGTCGTCATACAAGTGCATCGCGTCTTCCATGATGAGGAGCTCCGTCTGAACCCGCTTGCCCTCCGCCTCGGCCGCTGCCATATACGCGTCGATGGGAGTGACGAGGTCATCGGGCACCCGGCTCGGATCACCGACCACGACGGCCAGGCCGGAATTCCACAAGAGCAGGGTCGCGACGATGGCCGGCCTGTCGTGCATGGTGCGGGAATCGACGAGAGCGACGCGCGCGTCCGTCGCGATCTCACCTGCACCTCGGATCACGGCCTCCGGCGTGAGCACTGCGGTGATCTCGAAGGTATGGCACGGATCAGGCACTCCACGAGTCAGCATGACCACGGGAGTAGAGGGCAACGTTCTTCACCTGTCATGTCGGAAGCTCTTCAGGAAGAGAAAGGCCGTAGCCCGCTCAGGACATTCGTCGCGTTACCGGCTGATCACGGCAGTCAGCGCCGGGTCCGGAGCGTTCCATCCGATGGTTATCATCCTCCGGATTCTGGACAGACTGAAACTACAATCGGTGGATGCGGGCGGACAAGCCGGATCGCTGTCGATCCCCGCTCGATTCCTGCCACGACACGATTCGCTACACCTCGGCCTCCCAGATTTTCTCACCTGGAACGCCGGCCTCTGCATACTCCCTAAGACAAGGCCAGCGCACACTTTGACATGCAACCAAATGGCTGCTTAAGGTAAAGTGCAGCCTGACGGCTGCATATCTGGGATGGCACGATGAATGAGGTTTTCAAGGCGCTGGCCGATGCCAGCCGTCGGCGGCTGCTCGAGAGCCTCGAGGCCAGCGATGGACAGACACTTCAGGAACTGTGCGCCGGGCTGGACATGGCCAGGCAGTCGGTGAGCAAGCACTTGGCGGTGCTGGAGGCGGCCAACTTGATGAGCACTGTGTGGCGGGGCCGGGAAAAGCTGCACTACCTCAACGCCGCGCCTCTCAGCGAGATCGCCGAACGATGGATCAGCCGCTACAACCAGGCCCGGCTTGATGCCCTGGCCGATCTGAAGAAGGTTCTGGAGGAGAGCCGGAAGGGCAAGCCCTCGTTCGTGTACACGACCTACATCGGCACCACGCCCGAACGGCTGTGGCAGGCCCTGACCGACTCCGCCTTCACCCGGCGCTACTGGGAGACGACGTTCACGACGGACTGGGCGCCGGGGTCCGTGATGACCTGGGACAACCATGGCGTGGTGATCGTCGATCCCGAGCAGGTGGTGCTGGTTTCCGAGCCCTGTCGCCGGCTGTCGTACACCTGGCACAGCTTTACGCCGGAGCTGGCGCAGCGGTTCGGGTGGGGGCAGAAGTTCCTCGGCAGGCTGGCGGGAGAGCGGCGCTCAAAGGTGACCTTCGACATCGAACAGGTCGAGCACAGGGTCAAGCTGACCGTCATCCACGACGACTTCGGCCCTGACAGCATGCTGGCCGAAACGGTCACCGAAGGGTGGCCGGAGGTGATCGCCAGCCTCAAGACTCTACTCGAGACCGGCACCCCTCTGCGGGCCTGAGCCGCGCGCTCGCCGCAAGAAGCCCTGGAGCCGATCGACAGTCTGCCGCAGCCGAGCTTCCGCGACAAATGCCACGACCTCCCGGTCATCAGTGAGGGGCCATGGCGGGACGCCGCCGATCGGCCCATGCGGCGCGGGGCCTGATCGCAGCCGCATGGCACGCTTAAAGCACCCGGCGGCCTGTCAATCCCCTGAAAGCGTGGAGACGGTTCTATGCCACAGCGGTCCTCAGCAGGGCCGATGAGGCTTGTCTCTTCTCGATCATCAGACGTTCGAATGTGATGGGCGGCAGGCCGTCGTTGGCGCTGTGCCGCCGGGTGGTGTTATAGAAGTCGGCGATCCAGGTGGCGATCTTCAGGCGGGCCTCGGCCCGAGTGCGGAACCGGTGGCGGTGCACGTACTCGACCTTGAGCGTGCTGTTGAACGCCTCGGCCGCGGCGTTGTCGAGCGCGCAGCCCACCCGCCCCATCGACTGGACCACGCCCAGGCGCCGGCACAGCTCCTGGTAGCGGGCAGCCGTGTATTCCGACCCGCGATCCGAATGAAAGATCACCCCGTTCACGTCGCCGCCGCGGGTGGCCACCGCCATCTGTAGTGAGGCGCAGGTCAGCGCGGCGTCGTGGTGCCCGGACATGGCGTAGCCGAGCAGCCGGCGGGAGAACAGGTCCTCGACCGTGGCCAGATACAGCTTGCCCTCGCCGGTGTCGATCTGCGTCACATCGCCGCACCACAGCACGTCCGCGGCGACCGCGGTGAACTTCCGCCGCACCAGATCCGGGGCGGCCGGCCGCTTGCCCTGGCGGGTCAGCGAGCGCGGCTTGCGCCGCACACGGGCGACCAGGCCGAGCTCGGCCATCCGCGCCGCGACCGTGTTCTCCGACACCCGCCAGCCCGCCTCATGCAAGTCACGGGCGATGCGCGGCGAGCCGTAGGTGCCGCCGGACGCCTCGAACGAGCGGGTGATCTCCGCATCCAGGTCGGCTCGCCGGCGCTGCCGGGCGGTCGGCGTCTCCTGGCCGATGCGGTTCTTCCACTTGTAGTACCAGGACTGCGAGACGCCCAGCGCCCGGCAGGAGACGGTGTGGTCGACGTCGTGCTCGGTCTTCTGGGAGCTGATGAAGGCCGCCACGCTTATCGGCCCATCGCCTCTTTGACCCACAAGACCACCGAACGCTTGAGCACGTCACGCTCGTCTTCCAGCTGCTCGCGTTCTTTCTCCCAGGCAGCCTTCTCCTGGGCGTGCTGCTTGACCAGCGCGGCCTTCTCCCGCCGCAGCCGGGCCAGCTCCTCCTGCTCCGACTCCTCCAGCGCCTTGCCCCCGTTGCCGTTGTACTGCTCGTCCAGCCGATCCATCTGCACCCAATTGTGCAGCGTGTACGGGCTGATCCCCAGATCCCGCGCCACCTGCGCGACGGGCTTGCCGGTCTCCTTCACGATACGCACCGCGCCCGCCCGGAACTCCGGATCAAAGCGCCGCCGCGTGACTGCTGCCACGACCAAACCTCTCCCGGTTCGGTCTCCACGCTACGAGGGGAAGGCCAGGCCGGAGAGCCCGCGCACGATCAGGCGCCGCCGACCTGGCCAACAGCATCAGCCCCAATAGTGGCCTTGGTGATAGGCCTATGTCATGGCCTTGTTGTCGTGGTTGTCGTGGTTGTCGTGCTGTCTCCGATATCTGCCGGGCGACATCCCGAACTCCCGCTTGAATGCCTTGGCGAAGGCGAACTCCGAGGAGTAACCGCCAGATTCGGCGACGACGCGTAGCGAGACGTCACTGGTAGACAGAAGCCGGCTGGCAAGGGTCATACGCCACCAGGTCAGGTAGGCCAGCGGCGGCTGGCCCACGACCGTGGTGAACCGTCGCGCGAAGGCCGCACGCGACAGACCGGCGCGCGCACCGAGCTCCTCCACGGTCCATGGGCGGGCGGGGTCGCTGTGCAGGGCGTGCAGGGCGGCAGCGATCGCCGAGTCGGCCAGTGCGGCAGACCAGCCGGTGACCGCCTGCTCGCCGTGCTCGTGGAGCCAGGCCCGCAGGATGTAGAGCAGCAGCGAGTCGAGCAGCGCCGGCACCAGCGCGTCAGAGCCGGCCCCTGGCCGTTCCAGTTCGGTGCCCAGCAGTTCTACGGCGGCGCGCAGCGCCGGATGTGTGCCGATTCTGGCCGGCAGATAGACGACATCAGGGAGTCCGCTGAGGAGCGGATGTGCCCGCGTCCGGCTGAGCCGATAGGCGCCGCACAGCATGAGCGTGGCCGGGCCCGCGCCCTGCGGCAACTCCGCTTCCTCGCTCAGCACCCAGTTCCCGTCCTGCTCCTGGATGACGTCGGTCAGCGGCGTCGTGGGATCGTCCGCAATCGCGTGCCCGCGCCCGTGCGCGAGGAACACCACGTCGCCAGGGCCGAGCCGAATCGGCTCCCGCCCGGGCAGTAGGAGCCAGCAGGTGCCCTGCAAAATGACGTGGAAACCGGCCCCGTCGGAGGGCGTGAACCGCATGCCCCATGGCGCGGACATGAGCGTGCGTGAAGAATGCGGGACACCGGTGCGCATGGCGATGATCGCGTCACTGAGCACGTCCATGTCACAATCATAGTCAATCATCCATTGATGTAGACGATCAGACAGATATCAAAGACTTGGCGGCATGGAGAATCTCATCCGCCGATCAGTAGCGTCTGGCTCTACGATCCAGGCCTCGGTGATCAACCGCACCTTCGACCTGGCGGACGTCGCAGAGGCTTGCGTTTAAGGTCGCAGTGGGTTCTCGGCTCGTGAAGATGATCATTTGAGAAACGGATGCTGCGGCGGGATCGGCTGTGGGCTTTGAAGCGTGTGTACGTGAAGCGCCACGGGGCCCGAGCGGCGGATGCCGTTGGCCCGGTTGAGGTCTGTCTATTGGGCGGTATTCCGCGGCTTGGCGAAGCCGTGGAGGATGGCGTCGGCGAGTGACTGGGCTTGTTGTGCGGGTGAGAACAGGGCAGGGCATGCCAGCCAGGTGGCGGCGGTGCCGTTGACCGCGGTGATGATCGCGAGCGCTGCGGTGTTCGGGGTGATGCCCGGGCGGAGTTCGGCCTTGCTCAGTAGCTGCACCATCTGCTGCCGCCAGCCTTCCATGATGGCCTGCTTGTCGTGCAGGCCGCGTTCCAGTTCGGGTGCGCCCTCCGCGCTGCGCATCGACAGTGCGAACACTTCCCGGAACGTCGCATCCTCCTCCAGCGCCGTGAAGAACGCGATGAGGAAGTCGGCGACGCGCCGGAGAGGTGGTTCTGGGCCGTCGAGCTTGTTCCAGACGGGCGTCGCGGCCTCGGCCCACAGCTCGCTGATCGCCGACAGGCAGAGCGCGGCCTTGTCTGTGAAGTGGTGGTAGAGCGCGCCACGGGTGACTCCTGCCCGTGCGGCGATCCCGGCGAGGGTGGCCGCCGCGTAACCAAGCTCGGCGAACTCCGCAAGGGCCGCGACCAGCAGGGCGCGGCGGGTGGCCGCCGCCTCCTCCGCAGTTCTTCGCATGACGGACAGTTTCTCATACATGCGGGCATGTATGCTCCTTAAAGATACGTAGCTGCATGTATGTAAAGGAGCTCGCCATGCTGCTATTCCGCGACGTCAAGGTGTTCGACGGCGAGGAGGTTCTTTCACCCGCGCACGTCACCGTTGTTGAAGGGCTGATCGCCGCAGTTGGGGAGGCAGAGGCGCCCGGAGCGGTCGTCGTCGATGGGCGCGGGGCCACCCTGATACCCGGCCTCATCGACGCGCACGCGCACGTCTTCCCCGGCGATCTGGAACAGGCCTCGGCATTCGGGGTCACGACCGTCCTCGACATGATGGCCGACCCCGTCCAGGCCGCCAAGCTCCGTGCCACGGCCGCAGCCGCTCCCGAGCTGGCGGACCTGCGCACCGCGGGCACCGCCGCCACGATTCCCGGCGGATACGGCTGGTACCTTGTCGAGATGGGCCTCCTGCCGCCCTTCCCCACGCTCACCGCCCCCGAGCAGGCCGACGCCTTCGTGGCCGGACGGCTGGCCGAGGGGTCCGACTACCTGAAGATCCTTCTCGACGACGGCTCGACCGTGGGCGTGCCGACCCCGTCGATGCCCAACGAGACACTCCATGCGCTGGTCTCCGCCGCCCATGACAGCGGCAGGCTGGCGGTCGCCCATGCGCTGACCGCGGAGTCGGCCCGGCTGGCAGTCGCAGCAGGTGTCGACGTGCTCGGCCACTTATTCATCGACCGGCCCGCCCCAGAGCTCGCTTATGAGCTAGCGGCAACGGGAACCGTGGTGATTCCCACGCTCGCCGTACTCGGCGAGCTGTTCGGCAGGCCGCAAGGCCGGCAACTGGCCACAGACCCCCGGGTCACGCCATACCTGGGCGAAGGGGCACGGCGCATGCTCACCATGGAAACCGTGCCGCTCGGCGAAGGAGCACGACACGACTTCGACGTGGCGACCCATATGCTGGCAGAGCTACGCGACGTCGGCGTCACCGTGCTGGCCGGATCCGACGCCTCCAACATGGGAACCGCCCACGGCGCGACCCTGCACCATGAACTGCGCCGGCTCGTGGCCGCGGGCCTGACTCCCCGGGAGGCCCTGACCGCCGCCACCGCCGCCCCCGCCCGCTGCTTCGGCCTCACCGACAGGGGGAAAATCGCGCCCGGACTCCGCGCCGACCTGGTGCTCATCGACGGCGATCCCACGGCCGACATCGACCACACCCTCGACATCCTCGGCGTCTGGCGGGGCGGACAGCGCATAACACGCGAGCACCGGCTCGGTGACGAAGGCCCGCTTACCAACTGAGGGACAGCCGATGGACGCCCGTCAGAAACGAAGATCTATAACAATGGTCGTGGAGTCCAGTACGCCGGTTACGCCGCCGCGGGCGGGAGAGCCATCGACGATGAGCTCGTCGGAGATGGCGAGGCTGCGGGAGTTCCAGGCGGGCTGGCATGACTGCCTGACCAGGCGCGGGAACGCGTTGTTCGAGCTCACCGACGCCGTGTTGTGCGCGCCGACGATCACGTCGCTGCCGTATCTGAGTTTGGAGCCGGTGTTCCGCCGCAGCTGGGGCAGCCTGTACGACGGATTAGCGGCGGGATCGATCGATGCCGGACGGGTGCGTGAGCTGCTGATGCGGTCGGGCCCGGCGGACTGGCCGCTGACCTTCGCCGTAGACGCCAGTACGCACCCGCGTCCGTATGCCGAGACCAGCCCTGGGCGGGAGTGGCATCACCTGTCGGGACCGGGTGGCGTGGAGGGCGGGGTGCCCGGGTGGGCCTGGCAGCACGTCACCCAGCTCAATCTCGATCACAATTCGTGGGTCGCGCCGATGGACGTGACTCGGGTGGCCACCGGTGGTCCGGCGCAGACGCTGGCCGCCGTCTGCCAGATCCGTGCCCTGGCCGACCGGCTGCGGACGGCTGGGCGAGCAGGGCGCAAGCTGTTCGTCCACGATGCCGGATACGACCTGGCCGTGCTGGTCTACGAGCTGCACGGCGAGGCCGATGTGAGCGGCGAGCACGCCCGCTGGTGTGCCGGCCTGCCCGTTGATGTCCATCACGCGTTGTGCGGAGTGCACACTGTGAGCGGCAACGACAATGTCGAGGTGCTGGTGCGCATCCGTAACGACCGGCTGCTGTATCGCGATCCGCCGTCCCGCCCGGCGGGCAACGGCGGACGCCCGGGACGCCCCCGCCGCCACGGCAATCAGTTCTCCTGCGCTCGCCCTGCCACCTGGGGAGAGCCCGACCAGCAACTGTCCGTTCACGATGAGCACTACGGCCAGGTCACCGTCCAGGCGTGGCACGGCCTGCACCCCAAGATCGACAAGAAGGACTACTTCGCCGACCGCGCCGAAGCGCCGATCCTGTCCGGCACAGTTATCCGAGTCCAGGTCGAACGGCTGCCCGGCGGGCGCAAGCCCACTCCGAAGCCGATGTGGCTGTTCTGGTCCGGCCACGGCAACCCCGACCTGGACCGGTGCTGGAGATCATATCTTCGCCAATTCGAGATCGAGCACTATCTGAAGTTCCTCAAGAAGGTGCTCGGCTGGACCAGCATGGCGCTGCGTCACCCCGAGCAAACCGAGCGCTGGAGCTGGACCCTGCTGGCCGCCTACACCCACATCCTGCTCGCCCGCCGCCTCGCTCAAGATCAACGCTACCCCTGGGGCCGCCACCACCACCGCAGGCTCTCTCCAGGCCGAGTTCGCCGCGATTTCCCCCGGCTACTGATCACCCTCGGCCCACCAGCTACCCCGCCGAAACCCTCCAAAGCCGGTCCGGGCCGCCCCAAAGGCCGCACCAGCACTCCTGCTCCCCGGCACCCAGCCCTCAAGAAGGCTTCTTAATCGCCCTAAACCGCAAGAGGAGCACACTACATGAAATCGAGCCCCAGTTCGGCAAGATCGTCGTGACCGTCCGGCACCGAGTCACGGAGCCCTGTGAATGCCACAGCGTCCTGCTGGAGGCGAGGTTGCCCATGGCCCCACAGAGCAACAAACCCCTCCTGCGGTCCATCGCGGACCCGATACAAGGCCGGCGGCGGCGTCCCCCTTCGCCGTCCCCCAGCCGACGGCCCCGGTGCTCTTCCCCTGGTCGTTCCGTTAGGACCCGTTAGCCATACCTATGCCAGACCTCGACCGTTCACCTGTTACGTTCGGGCAGGTCAGGGGCAGATACTCGCCACATGGGTCGATCGGCAACCGAACATCTCCAGGCCAGCCTCCCGGCCTACTCAGGCGAGATCATCGGCCGGAGGCGTGAGATCGCCACGGTACGGCAACTGTTGTCCGGCACCCGATTGCTGACGCTGACAGGCACGGGCGGGGTCGGCAAAACGCGCCTGGCCGCCTATGTGGCAGCCCAGGTGCAGCGGGCCTTTCCCGACGGGGTGTGGCTGGTGGAGTTGGCACCCGTACAGGAGGAGAGCCTGCTCGCGGTGGCCATCGCGGAGGCCCTGGGGACGCAGGACGAGGTGCCGCAGCCGTCGACCGAGAGCATGATCGAGTTTCTTCGAGCCAAGCAGTTGCTGCTGGTCCTGGATAACTGCGAGCACCTGGTGGAGGCGTGCGCCCGGCTGGCCGACACGCTGCTCACCATGGCACCCAAGGTGCAGTTGCTGGCGACCAGCCGCGAATCGCTGGGCGTGCCAGGTGAGACCGTGTTCATCGTGCCGCCACTTTCCTTTCCCGGCGCCGACGATTCGCTCACCGAGAACGGTCTCCTCCGCTACGACGCCCTGGCGCTGCTGGATGAGCGTGCGAAGAACGTCGCTCCCGAGTTCGACATCACCTCTCTGCCTGCCCCGGCGACGCAGTTGTGCCGCCTGCTCGACGGCATCCCGCTGGCGATCGAACTAGCGGCGGCGTGGCTGCGGGTCCTGACGCTCGAGCAGATCATCGACAGGCTCGGTGACCGCATGCATTTCCTGACACAGGGATACCGCACCGCCCTGCCGCGACATCAGACGCTGCGCGCTGCGGTCGAATGGAGCTTCGACCTGTGCTCGCCCCAGGAACAGATCTTGTGGGAACGCCTGTCGGTGTTCTCCGGGTGCTTCGACCTGCCGGCGGCGGAGGAGGTCTGCTCGGCCGAGCCGCTCACCCGCGAGGACGTCTTGCCGCTGCTGGCGGCGCTGGTAGAGAAGTCCATCGTGATCAGCGGGGCCTACGGCTCCCGCTCCCGCTATCGGATCCTGGAGAGCCTGCGGCAATACGGCCATCACCGGCTCACCAAGAACGAGGCGACGTCCGAGCTGCGCCGCCGTCACGCCGAGTACTACCAGAGCCTGGCCGAACGCAACAAGGACGGCTGGTTCGGCCCGGACCAGCTCGAGTGCTACATCACCGTCTCCCTCGAACTGCCGAACCTCCGAACCGCGCTGGACTACTACCTCGGCGACGACCCTCGCGTCGAGGAAGCGATACGCATGTTCACCTCACTGTACGGATACTGGACCTTCTTCGGCGGTCCAGCCGAGGCCCGGCACTGGTTCAACCGGCTGCTCGAGCACAAGCAGATCCCCCCACGGGCACGATTCGACGTGCTGGCAGTGGGCGTGCACTTCGCTCTCATGCAGGGCAGACGCGACATCGCCCAACCGCTGATCGAGGAGTGCCGGTCCCTGGCCGACGACAGCGGCAGCCACGAAGCGACGGCCATGGGAAAGTTCCTCTCAGGACGGCTGGCCTTGATGAAGGGCGAATACCAGGAGGCGGTCAGCCTGCTCGACCCAGCCGTGAAGTGGTACGAGCACCACCTGGGCGAGACCCCTGCCAACAGAGTCCTGCGAGACGCGTTCATGCCGGCGTTCTCCCTGACCCTGGCCGCGATCTTCGCGGGCGATCCCCGCGCTGGACTCTGGACGGCACGCTGCCGCGAAATCGCCGAGGCGGGGGGTGCTCGCGGCGAGATCTCCATGGGGATGTGGACAGCGGGCGTCGAGCGCTGGCGCGCGGGCGACCTCGAGCAGGCCACCTCGCTGTTCCATTCCAGCCTGCGTTTGGAGCGGTCGGCCGGCTACCGCAACAGCCCGGCATGGACCGTGGAGTCGCTCGCCTGGACCGCCGCCGCCCAAGGGCGCGACGTGCGCGCCGCGCACCTCATCGGCGCCGCCCGCATGATGCGGCGCCTGGTGGAGGTGACGCTGGAAGGATTCCATGCCTACCACGACGCCCACCGCGCCTGCGAATCGTCGCTGCGCTCCCGCCTCGGTGAGGAGAACTACCAGAAGGCTGTCGAGGCGGGTGCCACGCTCGACTTCGACGAAGCCATCGCCTTCGCCCTGCAGGAATCGGCCACGCCACGGACCGAGCCCGCACCCGTGCCCGCTTCGGCACCGGCGCTCGCGCCACCATTCTCAACGCTGACCTCGCGAGAACTCGAGGTGGCCGGGCTCATCGCCGAAGGCGTGCGCAACAAGGACATCGCCGCCCGGCTGGTCATCTCTCAACGCACGGCCGAGGGTCATGTCGAGCACATCCTGGAAAAGCTCGGCTTCACCTCCCGCACCCAGATTGCGGCCTGGTACGTCAACCATGTCACGCCGCCCCAGGACGAGTGACGCCCGGCAGGCTCCCTGCTGCAGCGGCCGGCGCGGTCAGCACGGGGCTTTCACGGCCGAGGGCGCGCGCCACAGCGAGGCCGGAAACGCGCGGCCCCAACTTCGAGATGCAGGCGATTGGTCTCACCATGGCACGAACGGCATCGCCGCAGGAGAGCGGGAACCTCCCCGCCGATGTGGCGGCGATCATCGGCCGCGACCGCGAGGTGTCGGAGGCCAAGCAGCTCCTGTCCCGCACGAGGCTGCTGACGCTCACTGGTGTGGCCGGCGTCGGCAAGACGCGGCTGGCGTTGCAGGTCGGCCGCGAGGTGAAACGTTCCTTCCCCGATGGGGTGTGGTCGGTCGCCTTGAGCTCGCTGCACGACGGTAGCCTGCTGGCCGGCATCGTCGTGACTGCACTGGGCCTGCGAGACCGTTCGGCGCGTCGTTCGCAGGAGACGCTGGCGCAATTCCTTCGCGACAAGCAGGCCCTGCTCATTCTCGACAACTGCGAGCACCTGGTCCAAGCAACCGCCACGCTCACGGCGTCGCTTCTGGATCAGGCTCCCGGCTTGCGAATTCTGGCGACGAGCCGGCAGCGCCTTGGCCTCGAAGACGAGGTGATCATGGTCGTGCCGCCGCTCGACGTGCCAGCAGAGGCCGAGCGCGCCAAGGACGGCAACGCGCCCCTCCACGACGCGGTCAAGCTCTTCGCCGAGCGGGCGCGAATGGCCGACTCCGCGTTCCGGATAGACGAGCACAACCAGGACACCATTGCGAAGCTCTGCCGTCGTCTGGAAGGCATCCCACTGGCCCTGGAGCTCGCCGCCGGCTGGGTGCGTGTCCTAGGGACAGAAGAGATCTACGACCGGCTGAGCGATCGCTACCGCTTCCTGACCCGGAGCCTTCGTGCCGCGGAACCGACGCACCGCACCCTGCTGGCCGCCGTGGATTGGAGCTTCGACCTGTGCGATCTCCGAGAGCAGTTCCTGTGGACGCGAGTGTCGGTGTTCCCCGCCCCCTTCGACACCGACGCCGCCCTGGCCGTCGCCAGAAGCGGGCAGCTGACGGACCAGGAGGTCGTGGACGCCCTGGCGGGCCTGACCGACAAGTCCATCCTGACCTGCCACCCCTGCGACGGGCGGTCCCGCTACTCCATGCTGGAGACCATCCGGGAGTACGGGGCCGCCAAGCTTGCGGCGAGCGGGGAGGAGGCGTACGTCCGCCGCCTGCACCGCGACCACTACCAGCAGGTCAGCGATGCCGCGGCCGAGGGCTGGTTCGGCTCTGAGCAGGTGGCCTGGATCCAGAGAATCGGCCAGGAATGGCCCCACATCCGGGCAGCCCTGGAGTTCTGCCTCGCCAGCGACGGCGAGCTGGAGCAGGGCCTGCTGATGGCATCGGAACTCTTCGAATACTGGATCTCCTACGGCGCCCACGCCGAGCTGCGCCACTGGCTCGACCGCGCCCTGCGAAAGGGCGAGGCGTCAGATGCCAGGACCGCGCTCGCGCTGGCGGTGAACGCCAAGGCCGCGCTGCTCCAGGGCGACACGGCGACTTCACAACACCTGATGGACGCGTGCATGGACCGGGCGCGGGCCAGCGGCGACCAACGACTGCGCGGCTTCGTGGAAAGCCTCGCAGGGCTGTCCGACTTCCTCCAAGGCGACCTGCAGCAGGCGGTGACCCGGTTCCGCGACGCCCTCGGCTGGTACGCCGAACTCCACCCGGACCAGATCGACGCTCGAGAACGCAACAACATCTTCCTTACCTCCCTGTGGTTGTCGATGGCGGCGGCCTTCCACCAGGAACCGGACTCGGCCGATCTCGCCCGCTCCTGCCGCGACATGGCCGAGGCCAAAGGAGCCCGAACCCTCCTGGCCTGGGGCCTGTACACCTCAGGACTGGACAGGCTGCTCGCGGCGGGCGACGCCAAGACCGCGAACGCGCTCTTCCTCGACGGCCTGCGCCTGCAGCAGGGTACAGACGACCGCTGGTTCCCCGCCTGGGACATCGAGGCCATGGCATGGGCTTGCGCCGCAGAGCAGCGCACCATGCGCAGGGCGGCTGCCTTGATGGGCATCGCCCATGCCTTCCGCCACTCCATCGGCGTGACGCTGCCCGGCTTCGTCCCCCTGGCACAGGCTCACGACACCTGGAAGGCACACCTGCGCGACAAGCTAGGCGAACAGGCCTTTCAGGACACCTTCGACAGGTATGCCGAACTCGACGTCGACGAGGCCTTCGCCTATGTCCTCAGCTACGAAGAGCCCGCGTCTCTGGAGCAGGACAAGCCCTCCACCGCACCCTCGCCCCTGACTCGCCGGGAGTTGCAGGTCGCCGGCCTCATCGCGGAAGGATGCAGCAACAAGGAGATCGCCTCCAGGCTCGCCGTATCCCAGCGGACCGCGGAAACGCACGTGGACCACATTCTCGGCAAACTCGGCTTCAACTCCCGTGCGCAAATCTCCGCCTGGTACCAGAAAGAGGCCTAGGAGGGTGTCGGGTGAGGTGATCGATGGAGGCTAGGCGGATGGAGCGGCTTGGGACGACCCCGCCCTCCAGGCGCGCGGCGGTGTACACGCAGGGCGATCTGGACCACTCCTATAGGCTGCGTCACGCAATTTCCGTGCCACCATCACCGCACGAGGTTCACCAGAACGTGCGTGCCGCGCCCCGTCTGGTATTGGATCATTCCGTTCTGCGTCTGGATGGTCGAGCGGGACCTGCCGCCGCGGTGCTCCGGGTTTCGGAATAGCAGGCCGGTGCGTCCTGTGGCGAGGTCGTGCACGGCGGTGGCCAGCAGGCCCGACTGCCCGTACTGGCGAAGCAGGACGTATCGGTCCGCCTGAAGATCGCTTATGTAACGTCCATGACCAGGGAGGACGCGAAAACCGGTGCCGTCGCGCCTCCATGCCTCCGAGGCACCACGTCACCCCGCACTCGTCCCACGACCTGCGGCCAGCGGGGCGGTGGCGTTCCTGATCTCGCCGGTGAGCACGTTCTTCAAGCGCTCCATCGGGCGAGCTACGGGAGGACCCGGCAAGCGGGCGTCGCGCGGCGAGCCCGCCCAGGGCCACTCGACCAGATGGAGGCCCCTGGTGCCGCTCATCAGAGTCGGCTTGCCGCCCTTCAGCGGGAGCCGGTAGACGCCCCCCTCCGCCGGAGACCACACCACGGCGTCATCCGCGATGGCCAGGCTGTCAGCACCGACGATCTCATTGTTGCTGCTCATCATGCCGGCGACCGAGGCGAGGCGCCTCGGGACCCCGCCGGTGACGGGAACGACCCAGATCTCCATCTTGCGGTCGCGGACGGCCCACCACGCCAGGTGGCCGTCGCCGGAGACCAAGGAAAGGCCTCTGAGCCTGTCCGGCCGCACGATGCTGGTGAATCTGCGCTTGCCCACTTCGTACGACCAGACACTGTCCGGCCGGTTCCTAGTGATCCCGTATCCCACCACCACCCGGCTGGAGACGAACACCTGAGGGCTGAACGCCCGGCCTCCGGGCGTCGTGCCGGGGATCTCGTGCATCGCATCCGGCCACACCTGCTCGACCGGTGGCGCGAAGGGGCCGGCACTGGGCGTTGGACGAACGGCCGGGACCGGTGGGACGACCGAGCGGGTGAGCACGAAGGTGATCGCCATCACGAGCACGATGGCGGCCGCAACCGCTGAGGGCACCCAATAGCGGGCGGCCCATGGACGCGGGCGCGGCAGAGACAGGGCACGCGGCCGCCCGTCGTCACGCACTGTCCCGGCGCCGGCGCTTGCCTCCCAGCTCGCGTTCGAGTCGGTCCAAGGCCCTGGAGACGGTGGACCGTACGGTGCTCTGCCTGACCCGCGTCGCCCACGCGATATCGGCGTCGGACAGGTCGAGGTAGTAGCGCAGGACGAGCACCTCGCGCTGGCGCCTGGGCAGCCGGCTCAGCGCGGTCAGCATCTCCTGCCGCGACTCCCCCAGCAGCGCGGCCGTCTCCGGGGAGTCGGCCGGCTCGTCCGGACGTCCAGGTGCCGGCGCCTTGATGGCGGCCACGCCACGCCGCCGCAGAACCGAGCGGGAGGCGTTGAGCACGCAGACGCGCACATACGACAGGTTCAGCACATCGGGGCTTTGCCATGCAGTCTGGGGAAGACGTCCTGGACCACGTCCTCGGCGGCCTCCCGGTCGCCGACGAGCAGCACGGCCAGGCGCACCAGGGGCGAGCCAGTGCTCACGGTACAGGTCCGCCAGCGCCGTCCCGGTGTCCGGCGGCGCGGACGCGCGGCGGCTGTCTCACTGTTCATGACCTAAGAACGCGTACCGCCCCCGATCCGCTGCTTCCGCGCTCACGGTCACCTACCGGAGGGCAACGGCCAGGGAAGGGAGCACGCGCGGCGGTGCCTCTCGTCCATGGTCGTGCTGGCCGATCAGTCCGTCCGAGGCCGAACTCGGCGGCTTCCCGCTGGGGTTGATGAGGCCCCCGAGGAGATCGAGCGGCGTGCGTATCCGCCGTGTCAGAGGTCACCGAATCGTGGCAGGTGTGCTGGCCCTCGATGAGGCGTCCAGCGCTGGGCGAGTTCTTGATTTTGCCGGTCCTCTCGTTGGCCGCGGCGCGTTCGCGGGCGTCCTCCATGTTGATGATGGTCAGCCATGGCAGCTTGACCACGGCGTCGTCGCCGGAGAGGCACCTGTGGGCCTTGGCGTGCCGCTCGTCGCAAGGTCTCTATTGATACGCCGACCGACCACGCTGTCCGGTTGCTGGAGCAGCCATCGACCACGCCCACGACTGCGTGACCCCCGTGCGGGAGGACCTGCCGACGCCGACGCCGTGCCCCGGTGGAGATATCGAGGCTGTGGCACCTGAACGACTCCCTTGAACTCCTCTACGAGGGCCTCACCGAAGCGGTCATCGGCTGGGAGCCGGTCGCTCAGGCGGGGACCCGATCCGTTGCCTTCTTCCACCTCTGGACGCGCAGACTGCAAGTCGTGGCCGCGACGAGCGCGGGCCCGGACAGTCCCATCATGATCGGTGACCGCTACCTGCCCCGGGGGACCCTAATCGCCGTGGGGACAGTGAGATCACTAGCCACGCCTGGGACATCGCCTGGTCCTGCAGACGCGACCGGCCCGTTCCGCCGCTAGGCCTCCGGTGTCCTGGAGTTCCTCCCCCTGGTCTTGACCACCCGTACCAGCCACCTGCAGTATGGCCCGCCCTTACCTGCACCCGATGGGAGCCGCCCCAGGCGACCGACTCATCTCGCGATCGGGACGACGCATCTCGTCGTGACCTCACTACAGAGCACTCGGTACGGCGAACCAAGGAAGCAGGTCCTCCTTACCGAACACGGTGATCCGGCTGATGCCGCTCGAGGTGACCGCGAGAACGGCGAGGCCGAATGCCTCGTAGGCGCCATCGTCATTACGCAGGTAGGCGGCGGCGGGCTGCCCATTGGCCTGGACGGGAATCATCCGCCAGGTTCCTGGAGAGCCCAGTACCCAGGCGAGATGACGCAGACAGGTATCCATCCCGGAGAACCAGGTGGAGTACCCGACCATCTCCAGCGCGGCGTCTTGGCGCAAGGCCCGCTCCAGAGCCGCCAGATCCGCCTTCTCGAAGGCGTTCATGTACTGCTCCAGCAGGTCCTGAATATCGTGCTCGGCGAGTTCCTCGTGTGCGGTGTCGACTTTGGCCAGGGCAGCGCGAGCGCGCTGCAACGAGCTCTTGACCGCGGCCACGGAGGTCTCCAGCATGGTCGCCACGTTCGCGGCCGGAAATTCCAGCACCTCGCGCAGCAGGTAGACCGCCCGCTGCTGCGGCGTCAGCTTCTGGAGGCTGGCAATGAGCGCGAGGCGCAACTGTTCCCGCGAGGTGACAATGGAGGCGGGATCACCCAGGCCGGGCGTGACCATCATGTCGGGGATTGGCTGCAACCAGAGCACGTCTCCGCACGCCGCTTCGAGCGAGGCATCGGGGTCGCCACTCGGCGGCCCCGAGGCCGGAGGGCAGAGGACGCCGGCTGCGCTGATTCCGCTCGTTCAGACAGGCGTTGGTGGCGATCGTGTAGAGCCAGGTGCGCAGGACGAGCGGCCTTCGAACTTCTCAAAGCCGCGCCAGGCGCGAAGGTAGGTCTCCTGCACCAGGTCTTCAGCCTCGTGCACCGACCCCAACATGCGGTAGCAGTGCGCCAGCAGCTCGCGACGGTATGGCTCCGCGAGCGCGGCGAACTCCTCGATCGTGCTCACCGTGGTTCTCTCCCGCCCATTGTGTCGACTCTCACTGAGCCGCACCAATGAGGATCATCCAGGGCGGCCAAAGGAATCGTCGCCGAGCGGTCAAGTCTGCGGTACCGGTTCGGCTTTGGAGGAGCGCGTCCCTGTGGGAGTTCACCCTCAACGGCACTGACCATGCCAGTCACCGCGACGGGGCAGCATGATCGGCCGCTACACAACCGCAACACCGACAAACCTCCGTATGAGGAAGATCCTCAACAGGACGAACGTAACCTGATGCGGCACAAGAGCTTGTACGGAGTTCGGATCATCAGATCGGATCGTAGGCTGCGGACCACAAGATGGCACCCCGGAGATGAAGACCGGCCGGCAACCGCGAGAGCCACACCTCGTGCGGCAGGCCGCCTGGCCAGCCCGGCGCTGGCCGGCCGTGGCGCCGAAGCCGTGCGAGACGCGATCACCAAAGAGATCACCGGGTTGCCCGAGCAACTGCGCCGCTCGCTGACCTGGGATAGGGGAACGGAACTGGCCCAACATGCGCAACTGCGCATCGAGACCGGCGTGCAGGTCTCTTTCGCCGATCCGCATAGCCCCTGGCAGCGTGGCACCAACGAGAACACATCAACGGCCTGTTGCGGCCGTACTTTCCCAAGGGCACCGACCTGTCCTGCTGGGATGCCGAGGAGTTGGCTGCTGTCGCGTTCGCACTCAACACCAGGCCCCGAAAGACCCTCGGATGAAGAACACCGGCTGAGGCTTTCAGCGAGCACCTATACTCGCTGTCGAGCAGCAGTGTTGCGACGACCGGTTGAACCTAAGAACTACACCTCGGACGACTTCGGCCGCTTCCTGACCGGCCTGCACATCCGCCGATCGGTCGGCCGCACCGGCGTCTGCTGGGACAACGCCATGGCCGAATCATTCTTCTCCGCGATCAAGAACGAATGGCTGCACCGCTTCGTCTTCACCACCCGCGCCAAAGCCAAACGGCAGGTCATCCGCTACCCGCGTTCCGCGTAATTCGGGACCTCTGGAGCGACGGCATGCCTGCTGGCCTGTGGCTTCACCTTCTCGGCGGCCACAGGCCGTTTCTCTAGGCTCTGGCATTTCCGCAGGTGGAGAGGCCATACGGCGCTCTCTTCGGAATCTGACCCATGTCCTGGCCCGGACCGCCGCAGCATCGACGATAGGGCGTCGATGCCACACGCCACTCGGAGGTCGGCAACTTGCCCCTGCTTGCAGGGATTTGCCACCGCTGTTCTTCGGCCCATTGTCGGCCCCTCGGCCCGATCGACCGCGTTGCTGACCTGGACTGTTGTGGACTCCTAGAGAAACGAACGATTCGGGCAGTCGATGGAAAACCTGCAGCTCATCCTATGTTTCGTGCCTCCAGGCAAGGTGAATTATGCGGAACGCAGGCGCTACATCGAGGGCTTCTACAACCCTCGGCGCCTGCACTCGACGCTCGGCTACCGAACACCTCTGGAGGTACTCAACAAGTCCCTTTCAACCCAAACAGCCGCGTAGGCTACGCCCATAAAACGGCTGTCCGGAATCTCCGTGGCCTCTCAAACAGCTTCTGACCTCCAGCCGAGTCTGCACGGATGCCGCCGTCACCAGCACCGCCAGCAACAGACCCAGCGTGACCGTGGCGATGTGCCGCTTTCGGCCCTCGATCTTCTTGCCGGCTCGATCAGCACCCGCCGGGCATCAGACAAGATCAGATGCCCTCTAAGCCACCAGCCGGCCAGTGCCGACCAGGTCCTTGGTCAGTTGGCCGATCGAAAGTCGCCGATCTTCGCCCGAGGAACGCCAGGAGTTGGTCACCGGGGGCGGCCAGGGGCGACACCTGGACCGGAGGCCCGAAGTCGCCGTTCCTGGACTCCGCCGTAAGCAGGTCCGGGGCGAGTTCCATGATTCCTGAGGCGAGCCCTGCTGGGATCGGCTCCAGTACATCGCAGGAGAATGCGACGTCCCACCCATGGACGGCGACCTCTACGACACCGACGGCGACCAGGATGTCGCGCGGAAGTACACGATCGGCGACAGCTACGCCGTACTCATCCCCGCTCGGCGGGGTTGCGGCGGCGAGAAATCGCCGGGCCCGATCATTGAAGGTCCTCACAAGGGCATCCACCGAAAAATCATCGGGTTCCGCCATCGGGCCGCCGGCGACGAAACCCCATGCGACTCCTTCGTACAGAATGGCGAGGGAGTCATTGACATGGCAAAGAAGCTCGGCGAGATTCCATTCCGTGCAGGGCGTCCTGCGTGGCAGTGAAGCTTGTGTGACATGGGAGACGCAATGGACCGCGTATTCGATCGCTGACGGCAGAAGCCCTGAGGCTTTGGCGTTGACCATCTCATCCCTTCTTGCCGCGGCACGCAGAACCCAGGGCCAGACGGCCGGTAGCGTGAGCGGACATGACCGAACGGCGCCAACCACGGCCGTGAGCACGTTGACGGGTTCCCGCACTCAGTACGCGCTGCGCCGGACATACGTCAGTGAAGACTCCTGCCGGGCAGAAAGAGAATCGGATGATGCGAAACCGTGTCTATCTCCGGCGACCACCAGCTCCCCGGCGAGAGCACCTGGACCTGTGCTATTTCGATCGCTGCAGTAGATGCCGGAGAGCTCTACGTACTACCTCTAGACGAGTAAGTCCTAGTTCGGGTTAGTGGTCGTAGGCGATCAGTGATCGGGTGATGGGCTGGCCGGTGTGGCGGTTGTGCCAGATGGCGGCGGTCAGGGCCAGGATGCGCTGGGCGATCCGGGCGCCCACGCCGGTGACTGTACGGCCGCCGTGCAGTTCCAGGTCGAGCTGGCCTTTGAGGACTCTGTTGGCCGATTCCAGTTGATGATCCCCGGTCCCCGGAGGAAGCTGGACCTGGGCCGCGGGGAAGATGGAGAGCTTCGCCATGTCTCTGCACCCTCGGCCCGCACGTCAGATTCCTGAGCAGACTGCCCGTATCGCGTGGGCGGCGTTCCCCAAGAGCTGCCTGGCCATGCGGATCCGCGATGAGCTGGGTCCGCTGTTTCGTGACGAGCAGTTCGCCTGCGCGTTCCCGCGGCGTGGTGGGCCGGCGCTGTCGCCGGGGCAATTGGCGATGGTCTCGGTGCTGCAGTTCGCTGAGGGGCTGACCGATCGTCAGGCGGCCGATGCCGTGCGGGGGCGGATCGATGTCAAGTACTGCCTAGGTCTGGAGCTGGACGATCCGGGGTTCGACTTCTCGGTGCTCAGCGAGTTCCGGGACCGGCTGATCGCTCATGGCCTGGAGGAACGCATCCTGGACACGCTGCTGGAGCGTCTGTCCGGGATGGGCCTGCTGCGGGCCGGCGGGCGGCAGCGCACCGATTCGACCCACGTGCTGGCGGCCGTGCGCCGCTTGAACCGGATGGAGTTCGTCGGGGAAACCATGCGTGCGGCGCTGGAGGCTCTGGCGGTGGCGGCCCCGGGCTGGCTGGCCAGCATGATGGTGCCGGACTGGAGCGAGCGGTACCAGGCCCGCTGTGAGGGCTATCGGTTCCCGAAGAGCGATGATGCCCGCACCGCGTGGGCCCGGCAGGTTGGCATGGACGGTTTCACGCTGCTGGAGGCCGTCCATGCGCGCTCCGCCCCGCCTTGGCTGCGGGAGCTGCCAGCGGTGCAGGTGCTGCGCAAGGTGTGGATCCAGCAGTATCACCGCGATGACAAGGGGGTGCGCTGGCGGGAAGGCAAGGACCTCCCGCCGGGCGCGATGCGCCTGGTGACGCCGTATGACGTGCAGGCCCGCTACAGCATCAAACGCGGTATGGGCTGGACCGGCTACAAGGTCCATTTCTCCGAAACATGTGAGCCCGACGCACCCCACGTGATCACCAACGTCGCCACCACCGCGGCAACCGTGACCGACACCGAGATGACCGCACCCATTCACCAGGCTCTGCGAGGGCGCAGCCTGCTGCCCGATGAGCACCTGGTGGACTATGGCTACACCTCGGCAACGCTACTGGTCCAGGCTCGGGCCGAGTACGGGCTGGACCTGGTGGGGCCGGTCCGTATCGACGTCTCCCGGCAGCGCCGGCAGGCGCCAGCGCTTGCGCAGGATGCCTTCACTATCGACTGGGACGCCCGCCGGGTCACCTGCCCGCAAGGCCATACCAGTGCGGTGTGGTCCGCCCAGCAGCACACCGTCCGGGGCGTGCCCATCGTCCAGGTCTTCTTCCGCCGCACCGACTGCGATCCGTGTCCACTGCGCGCGGCGTGCACCCGCACCACCAGTCCGCGCTGGGGGCGAGGGCTCCAACTCCTGGCCCGGCCTCTGCAAGAAGCGCAGGATGCACGGCGACGAGAACAGCACACCGAGGAGTTCAAAGTCCGCTACGGGGTCAGGGCGGGCGTGGAAGGAACCATCTTCCAGGCCGTGCATAGATCCGAAATCCGCACCAGCCGCTACATCGGCCTATCCAAGACTCACCTCGGGCACCTGTTCACCGCCACCGCCCTCAACCTCGTTCGCCTCAATGCCTGGTGGGCGGGCCAACCCCTTGGTGCCACCCGCACCAGCCACTTCGCCAAACTCGTCCTCGCACGGGCGGCTTGACCACTGAATCGGCCAACAGAGTCCTTGAGGGTGTCGTTGACGGACTCGATGAGCTGGCGGATCGGTTTGAGCAGGTGCTCGCCGGGGCGGGGTGTGCGGTTGCGGTAGGACGGGCGTAGCAGTCGTACGCCGCGTTCGGCGAGGAAGGTGTCCAGTTCATCAGCAGGCCGGACCGGTCGAGGAGCAAGGCCGGGTCGTGCTCGCAGATGGCCATCAGCACCTGCCGTTCGTCGATCTTGGGGATGGCCAGGGCCCAGGTGATCGGTAGGCCGGCGGGAGTGCAGATCAGGTGCAGGCGCAGCCCCCAGAACCAGCGCGAGTGGGAGCGGCAGTAGCCGTAGCCGGCCCAGCCGGCCAGGTCCGAGCGCTGGGTGGTGGGGCGGGAACGGCCGCACTCGAGCGGGGTGGAGTCCACCACCCACAGCGGGTCCAGCCACAGGTCGGTGTCTTGTGCCAGGGTCCGGATCGCGCGTTTGAACAGCGGCAGAGCCTTGTGCAGGCGCTTGTTGTAGCCGGACTGGCCGGGCAGGTAGGGGAAGGCGCCGGGCAGGTGCTCGGGGACGTAGCGCAGCCAGCGGGCCTCGGAGCGGATGTCGAGCAGTACCTGGGCGACGGCCAGGGTGAGCAGTTCGGCATCGGTCGGTTTCGGCCTGCGGCCCGGCCTGGGCCGGTGGCCGAGCCAGTCGTCGATTCTGACGTACAGTGCGGTGAGAAGGGTGTTGAGGTCTGTCTTCACAAACCGATCGTCAACACCCTTCGTCATGCACGCACTCCGTGCTGCGGCGACTTAGGACTTACTCGTCTAGG
>NZ_JAMZEB010000002.1:0-1442500 GCF_024172165.1 Nonomuraea thailandensis
GAAGGGCCCCGACGCCTAGCGTCGGGGCCCTTCTTTTTTGGTGCAACGAGGGCCACTCCCAGCAGCTGGAGTGGCCCTCTCTTGCGTTCGGGGACCGTGTGGGTCAGGCGCGTTGCCACAACGCGGGCACATTGGGTGGTTCCCAGCCCGCCTGTGCCTGGTGCCCCTGCAGACACCGGTAGGTCGCGCCGCCATGAGTGACCCGGTCACCCGCCTGGTAGGTCACCCCAACCTGCCAGGTGCCGCCGCCCGGAGGCGGACTCGTCGGGGGGTCCGTGGGCGGTATGCCCGGGACGTTGAGCACGAAGTCGAACGTGGCCTCCCTTCCCGTCCCCACCGTCCGGACGGTCATCAGGAGGCGGGGATCGAAGATGGTGTCGGTGTTGTTGCGCGGCTCGCCGGGGAAGTACAGCTGCGTCGTCAGGATCGGCCGGCCGGGGGCCTGGGCCTTGACGTGGAGGTGCCTGGTGCGGCCGGGGTAGAGGCCGGGCACGATCGTGGTGAGCTTGAAGGCGCCCTGGGCGTTGGTGTACTGGTGGCCGCGGAAGTTGTACGTGATGTTGTCGTAGGCGCCGCTGTTGTCGGCCTGCCAGAAGTCCAGCAGCACGTTGGCCAGGGGCTGGCAGGCGAGACCGAAGACGTACCCGCTGACGGTGAGCGGCGTGCCGGCGCCGGGCAGGACCGCGCGCTGGGGGGAGTTCGGCTTGAAGTACGGGCCCTCCATCTGGGGGATGGTGGGGTCGTCGCCGTCGTCGCAGTACGGGGTGGGAGTGAGCGGGCCGCCGCTCTCGGCCGTCTGCCGGGCGAGGGCCGGCACCTGTCCGAGGAGCAAGGGGACCGGTGTCGCTATGAGTGCCGCCTTGAAAAGCGTCTTTCTGCTGATGCCGCCTTGGTTATCCGCGCGAGTGTGCTCGCCGTCCACGATTGCCTCCTTGAAGAGCGGCCCGCCGGGGGGTGGGGCGGGCTGTTTCCCAAGGTGGCACCCGGGCCGTCCGGGTGAGTACCCTCCACTTTTCTATATGTCCGGCAATATGTTCGCCCCGCGTACGGACCGCTGTCGGCGGTCAGTAGGGTTGAAGGGTGGATTATCGTGCGGTAGAACGCGCGATCATGGATCGTGGCGTCGAGTGGGATTTCGAGCCGACGCTCGATCGGATCGCGGCCCTCCTTGACCTGCTCGGCTCGCCGCAGCGGGCGTACCCGGTCATACACATCGCCGGCACCAACGGCAAGACGAGCACGGCGCGGCTGACCGAGACGCTGCTCAGGGAGCGCAACCTGCGGGTGGGGCGGTTCACCAGCCCTCATCTGGTGTCGATGCGCGAGCGGATCACCGTGGACGGTGAGCCGCTGAGCGAGGAGCGCTTCTCCCAGGTCTACGAGGAGGTCATTCCATACGTCGAGCTGGCCGACACGCAGGGCCGGCGCATCCAGTTCTTCGAGCTGCTGACGGCCATGGCGTTCGCGGCGTTCGCCGACACGCCGGTCGACGTCGCCGTCGTCGAGACGGGCATGGGCGGGTCGTGGGACGCGACGAACGTCGCCGACGGCACCGTGTCGGTGATCACGCCGATCTCCCTCGACCACACCGACCGGCTCGGTCCCGACATCCCGAGCATCGCCGGAGAGAAGGCCGGCATCATCAAGGCCGGCGCGACCACCATCCTCGCCCAGCAGGAGCTGGAGGCCGCCGAGGTGCTGATGCGGCGCGTGGCCGACGTCGGCGCGGTCGTGGCGCGCGAGGGGCTGGAGTTCGGCGTGCTGAGCCGGGAGGTCGCGATCGGCGGGCAGTTGCTCACGCTGCGCGGGCTCAAGGGCGTCTACGACGAGGTCTACCTGCCGCTGTACGGCGCCCACCAGGCGAGCAACGCCGTGTGCGCGCTGGCCGCCGTCGAGGCGCTGACCGGCGGTGACGATCCGCTCGACGTGGAGCTCGTACGCGCCGCGTTCGCGCAGGCGTCCTCTCCGGGGCGGATGGAGGTCGTGCGGCGCACCCCCACGGTGGTGATCGACGCCGCGCACAACCCGGGCGGCATGCAGGCGTCGCTCGACGGGCTGCACGAGGCGTTCGACTTCGCCAAGGTGATCGGCGTGGTCGGGGTCATGCACGACAAGGACGTGGCGGGGCTGCTGGAGCTGCTGGAGCCGGTCCTCGACGAGATCGTCGTGACCCGCAACTCCTCGCCCAGGTCCATGTCCGCCGAGGAGCTGGCGGCCCTGGCCGAGCCGTTGTTCGGCGAGGAGCGCGTCCACGTCGTCGAGCGGCTCGACGACGCCATCGACAGGGCGATCGGCATGGCCGATGCCGAGGGCGAGTTCAGCGGCACGGGAGTGCTCATCACCGGGTCCGTCGTGACGGCGGGCGACGCGCGGTTGCTGCTCAAGGCGGACGGCACATGATGAACTTCGAGGTCACACCCGGCATGCGCAGGCTCGGCGCGAGCGTGCTCGGCATGGAGGCGATCGTGGCCGGGCTCATCACGCCGGTGGCGATCAGCGTGGGCGGCGTCGAGCCGGCGCTCGCCGTGACGGTCGGCATCGGTCTGGCCGTGCTGTGCGTGGTCGCTGCGGGCCTGCTCAAGCGGCCCTTCGGGTACGTGCTCGGCAGCGTCGTCCAGGTGCTGGCGATCTGCACGGGCTTCGTCGTGACGACCATGTTCTTCCTCGGCGCGATCTTCACCGCACTGTGGATCACAGTGATTATCGTCGCTCGCCGTGTCGAGGGCGCTACTTCCCGCTAAAGTCGGCCTCTATGGCCGTCCCCCCAAGCACGCGGCCGCCGCATCAGGCGCGCCTCAGACATCCCTGGCTGCTCGACACGTTGCTCGGGCTCCTCGTCGTGGCGTCGCTGCCGCTGGCGGTCGTCGCGATCCCCAACACGCTGTCCGTCGTCGCCAGGCTGCTCCCGCTGGGCCTCGACCACGCCGGGCTCATGCGCACGCACGGGCTCGCCCTGCCCGCGCTGATGCTGGCCGTCCCGCTGGCGGGCGTGGCGCTGCGGCGGGTGCCCGCCGCTCACCTGCTGGTCGGCGCGCTGGCGCTGGTGGCGCTGTCCGACGCCGCGGGCGGGTACGCGGACTCCGAGCTCGTCGTCGGCGCGGTGCGCGTGCTGCGCGGCATCGGCGCCGGCCTCGTGCTCACCACCACGCTGGCGGCCGTGTGGGACCGCCTGCCGGTGCTGCGGGCCCTGTGGGTGGGGGTGTTCGGTCTCAGCCTGCTCGCGGCGCAGGCGCTGGCGCTGTGGCCGCTCGACGCGGTGAGCAGCTGGCGGGTCACGCTGCAGCCGTACCCGATGGTGACGGGTGTGGCGCTCGGCCTGGCCGCGGTTCACCTGGTCGCGTGGATGCTGCTCGGGCGGCCGGAGACGCCCGCCCCTGATCTGCGCGAGCGCGGGCGGCTGCTGCTGGCGGCCGTGCCCGCCGCGGCCATCGCGGTCGTGGCGATCAGCACGGCGAGCGAGGGGTGGCGGGCCCTGCTGGTGGTCCTGCTGGCGGCGGTGGCGGTCCTGGGGCTGCTGGCGCTGGCCTCGATCGGGGTCGCTTCCGGCCGCACGCTGGCGTACACGATGGTGGCGGTGGGTGTGGTGCTGCTGCCCAGCGCGGCGCAGGTCACGCTGGTGGAGATGGGCGGGCTCGGCGGTCCTGGGCTGCGTGGCCTGTGGGTGCCGTACACCGTGGCGGGGGTGCTCGCGGTCGCCGCCTCGGTGGCGGTGCGGCTGCTCACCCGGGCGGCCGGGCGCTGGCTGGCTCCTCTGGGGCTGCTGGCCATGGTGGCCGGGCTCTGCTCGGTGCGGATCGTGGTGCCGTCGGCCGACGGGATGGTGCTCACGGTGCCGTTCAGCCTGCTCGCGGTGGGCGCTGCGGTGGCGCTGACGGCGGCGTTGCAGGAGGTGGGCGTCGGGGCGGCGGTGTTCGGGCTGTCACTGGGCTGCACGGGCGTGCTGGCGGGGTTCCTGCTCGGCACGGGAGTGCAGATGGCCATGCTGGACGGGGTCCGGTCGGCTCAGGAGCTGGTCGACAGCTTCGTGGAGGCGTTGCACTGGTGGGCGCTGATCGGCGGGTTCCTCGTGGTGGCCATCATCGTCCTGGCGGCCGTGATGGCCCGGCGTTCCGGGACGGGCGCCGCGCCGGCGGAGCCGGTGCCGCTGACGGACCCGCCTTGTGCGGGCATCCCCACCGCTGATCCCGTGGACGTGCTGCTCGTGCCGGCGCCGGGCAGGGACGACGACGCGGAGGAGGAGGAAGGGCCCACCGGCGCGATCCCCCGCGTGGTGCTGCCCGTGGCCGCCCGAGGGGCCTTCGACCAGGCCGGGGCCGCGTCCGAGGACGAGGGGGCCGGGCCCGCCGTGCCGCCTCAGGGGCATTCTCCCGAGGACGGCGGCGCGCCTTCCTAGGCTCGGCCGCGGTCGCGGAAAACGAGGGCGGGGCCGGGGACGGTAAGCTGAGGGCCCTGCTACGGCGCCGCGTGGGCACGTGCCCCGCGACGCGTCTTCGCGACCAGGCCCGATGCCTGCAGTCGCGACCCCACTCTGTTCGAAGGAGAACTCCAAGTGTCCGAGCGCACTCTTGTCCTGATCAAGCCCGACGGGGTTAAGCGCGGCCTCATCGGTGACGTGATCGCCCGTGTGGAGCGCAAGGGCCTCAAGGTCGTGGCGATGGACCTGCGCACCCTCGACGCCGACACCGCCAAGGCGCACTACGCCGAGCACTCCGAGCGGCCGTTCTTCGGCGAGCTCGTCGAGTTCATCACCTCGGGGCCGCTCGTCGCCATGGTGCTGGAGGGGCCGCGTGCCGTCGAGGCCTTCCGCGCGCTGGCCGGCGCCACCGACCCCGTCAAGTCGGCTCCGGGGACGATCCGCGGCGACCACGCCCTCGAGATCGGTGAGAACGTGGTGCACGGCTCCGACTCGCCCGAGTCGGCGGCCCGCGAGGTCAAGATCTTCTTCCCGGACCGGTTCTAGGCCGTTCGAGGGTTTTCCGCGCGCGTCTTCGCGGCTTCGGCCGCGGGGGCGCGCGTTTTTCATGCCGGAACGTGGAATAGGGCGTCCGCGTGACCGGCCCGCGGGTGCGGCGCGGCTGAATTTTGTCGGCTGCTTACCGTATGGTTTCTCGCGGTTGGTTGTTGGATCGTTCCAGAGCCTCAGCGGATGTTGTGGTGCAATCCGGGCAAAATTGCGGTTGAGGTAGGGGCTGGAGATTTTTGATGGGCGCGATGGCTCATTGCGCGCATCGGTGGGTACGTCACGTTACGATTCGAATTCAATCCGTAGTCATTCGCGAACGACGTTACGGAGGGCTCCGTTCCCCATGGGCAGCAAGCTCGCGTTCCTCGGCCGTGACATGGCGGTCGACCTGGGCACCGCCAACACGCTGGTCTACGTGCGTGGTCGTGGCATCGTGCTCAACGAGCCATCAGTCGTCGCGATCAACACGGCGACCGGCAAGATTGTGGCGGTCGGCATCGAAGCCAAACGAATGATCGGCCGCACACCTGGCAACATCATCGCGGTCCGTCCGCTCAAGGACGGTGTGATCGCGGATTTCGACGTCACTGAGCGGATGTTGCGATATTTCATTCAACGAGTGCATCGGCGGCGACATTTCGCCAAGCCGCGCATCATCATCGCCGTGCCCAGTGGCATCACCAGCGTTGAGCAGCGGGCGGTGAAGGAGGCCGGCTACCAGGCGGGGGCCAGGAAGGTCTACATCGTCGAGGAGCCGATGGCCGCCGCCATCGGGGCCGGGCTGCCGGTGCACGAGCCGACGGGCAACATGGTCGTCGACATCGGCGGCGGCACCACCGAGGTGGCGATCATCTCGATGGGCGGCGTGGTCACGAGCCAGTCGATCAGGATCGGCGGCGACGAGCTCGACCAGGCGGTGATCGCGTTCGCCAAGAAGGAGTTCTCGCTGATGCTCGGCGAGCGCACCGCCGAGGAGATCAAGATCGCCATCGGCTCGGCCTGCCCGTTCGGCGAGGAGGCGCACGCGGAGGTCCGCGGACGCGACCTGGTCAGCGGGCTGCCCAAGACGATCATCGTCTCCAGCGAGGAGATCAGGAAGGCCACCGAGGAGCCGGTCAACGCGATCGTCGACGCGGTCAAGACCACGCTCGACAAGTGCCCGCCCGAGCTGTCCGGCGACATCATGGACCGCGGCATCGCGCTCACCGGCGGCGGAGCCCTGCTCAAGGGGCTCGACGAGCGGGTCAAGGCCGAGACGGGCATGCCCGTCCACCTGGTCGACAACGCTCTCGACTCGGTGGCCATCGGGTCGGGCAAGTGCGCCGAGGAGTTCGAGGCCCTGCAGCAGGTCCTGGTGCCGGAGTCGCGACACTGATGAGAGATTCACGCCGTGCCCGGCTGATCCTGGGAGTGCTGCTGGCGGCGGCACTGGTCATCCTGACCGTCGACCACCGCACCGGCGAGAGCTCACCGCTGCGCCCGCTGCGCGCGGCCGGGTCCTATCTGTTCGGCACGGCGGAGCAGTTCGGCGGCGGGGTGTTGCGCCCCGTCAGCACATTCGTGCACGCGATCCTGACCGCGCCCGCCTCCAGGGAGCGCATCGAGGCGCTCAAGGCGGAGAACGCGAAGCTGCGCGCGGGGCTGCTGGCAGGCAAGCTGAACGCCGACCGCTCCAAGGAGCTGGATCGGCTGGTCGGGCTGGCCGGGGCCGGCGGATACAAGGTGGTCACCGGCAACGTCGTCGCCAGACGGGGCCAGCCCGGGTTCGAGGACGCGGTGCAGATCGACATCGGCACCAACGACGGGGTGCGGTCGGAGATGACCGTGCTCAACGGCGACGGGCTGGTCGGGCGGGTGTTGCACGCCTCCGCCCGTACGTCGACGGTGGTGCTGCTCAGCGATCCCGCCTCGGCCGCCGGGGCGCGGCTGGAAGGCGGCAAGGAGATCGGCGTCGTGCACGGGGTGGGGGAGCACGGGCGGCTCGTGCAGTTCCGGCTGCTCGACTCCACGGCGGCGATGGCCAGGGGCGGGCGGATCGTGAGCTTCGGCTCCCAGCACGCGCGGCCGTACGTGCCGGGGGTGCCGATCGGGGTCATCGAGCGGGTGGAGTCCACGCCCGGGGAGCTGACGCGCATCGCCTACGCCAGGCCGTACGCGGATCTGACCGCTCTCGACGTGGTCGGCGTGGTGGTGGAGGCGCCGAAGCGGGACCCGCGTGACGCGGTGCTGCCCTCCAAGGAGGGCTCGCGGTGAGGAGAGGACGTTGCCGTAAGGGCGCCTGCCAGGCGGCGGGCGCGAGGAGGCGCAAGGGGGGCTGCCCAGCGGCGCTCGCGGGCAGGCGCGGGGGCGCCTGCTGTGTCCTGTTGTCGGTGAGGCGGGTGCGCGGGGCCGTTGACGGCGTGGTGATCGGCGGGGCCGGCGTGGGGCCGGCGGGCGAGGAGGGGGCGCGGTGATCGGGGGTGTTTCCGTCGTGCTGGCGTTGCTGGCGCAGGTGATGCTCGTCAACCGGGTGCCGCTGCCCGCCGGCGGAGCGCCCGATCTCGTGTTGCTGACCGTCATCGGGGCCGCGCTGGTCAGAGGGCCCGCGCCGGGGGCGGTGCTCGGGTTCTTCGCCGGGCTGCTGGTCGACGTCATGCCGCCGACCGCTCATCTCATGGGCCAGTACGCGTTCGTGCTCGCGCTGGTCGGCTACGTCGCCGGGCGGGGCGCGGGCGGCCCCGTGACGACCGTCGTGCTGTGCGTGCTGATGGCGCCGCTGCTGGCGGCGGCCGTGGGCGGGCTGATCTCCGATCCCCGCGTGACGATGTCCACGCTGATCGAGCAGGTGCCGGTCACGATCGTCTACACGCTGCTCGTCTCGCCGGTCGTGATCTGGCTGACCACCAGAAAGAGATTCGCGCCATGACCAGGATGCGGGCCCGGCTGCTGGTGCTGCACGTGCTGGTGCTGACGCTGCTCGTCGTGCTGGCGGTGCGGCTGTGGCAGGTACAGGTGGTGCGCGGGCAGGAGTTCGTCACGCGGGCCACGGAGACCAGGACACGCGCGGTCATCGTGCCGGCGGTGCGCGGGCAGATCCTCGACTCCTCGGGCCGGCCGCTGGTGCGCAACAAGACCGCGCTGGTCGTCTCCGTCGACAGGACCCGCCTGTCGAGGATGAAGGACGGCGGCGTCAAGGTGCTGAGCAAGCTGTCGGCGGTGCTCGGGCGGCCCGTGTCGGACCTGCAGCAGCGCATCACGCCGTGCGGCCCCAACGTCGGCAAGCCGTGCTGGACGGGGTCGCCGTACCAGCCCGTGCCGCTGGACGAGAAGGTCGACACGCGCGAGGCGCTGCAGATCCTGGAGCGGCAGGAGGAGTTCCCCGGGGTGACGGCGGAGATCCACTCCGTCAGGCAGTATCCCGGCGGCAGGGCCGGCGCGCAGATGCTCGGCTACCTGCAGCCCGTCACCGAGGCCGAGCTGGAGAAGCGGGAGGGCCTCAAGGCCAGCTTCTCCGGGGTGGACCTGGCGGGGCGCGACGGGCTCGAATACGTCTACGACGACGCGCTGCGGGGCAAGTCCGGGCTGCGCAGGGTGCAGGTCGACCGGATGGGCAAGGCGCTCGGCGTGGAGGAGCAGATCACCCCCATCCCCGGCGACCACCTCGTGACCAGCATCGACTCCCGCGTGCAGACGGTGACCGAGAAGGCGCTCGACAAGGCGATGAAGTCGGCGCCGTCGGCCGACGGCGGGGCCGCGGTGGTGCTCGACGCGCGTACGGGGCGGGTCGTGGCGCTGGCCAGCGCGCCCGGGTACGACCCGGAGATCTGGGCGGGCGGGATCTCGGCGCGGGGCTACCAGTGGCTGCTGTCGGAGAAGTCCGGCAAGCCGCTCGTGTCGCGGGCGATCAACGGGCAGTTCGCGCCCGGCTCGACGTTCAAGGTGTCGTCGGTGGCGTCCATGCTGCGCGCGGGATACCCGCTCAACGGCCACTACTCCTGCCCGGGCTCGTACGCCGTGGGCGGCCGGGCCTTCAACAACTTCCGCGGCATCGCGCTGGGCACGCTGTCCCTGCACACGGCGCTGGTCAAGTCGTGCGACACGATCTTCTACCGGGCGGCGTACGAGCAGTACCTGAAGGACGGCGGGCGCTTCCCGAAGCGCAAGCCCAAGGAGGTGTTCGCCAACATAGCGCGGGCGTTCGGGTTCGGCAGCCCCACCGGCGTGGACCTGCCGGGCGAGTCCGGCGGGCGGATCCCCGACCGGGCCTGGAAGAAGGAGCTGTGGCAGCAGACCAGCGCGATCAACTGCGAGCGGTCGCGCAAGGGCTATCCGGAGGAGAAGGACAGGGCGCGCGCCGAGTTCCTGAAGCGGCTGGCGCTGGAGAACTGCACCGAGGGCTTCCTGCTGCGGCCGGGTGACTCGGCCAACTTCTCCATCGGGCAGGGCGACGTGCTGGTCACGCCGATGCAACTGGCCCGGGCGTACGCGGCGCTGGTGAGCGACGGCAAGGTGCGCAGCCCGCGCATCGGGTGGGCGCAGGTGCGGCCCGACGGCAAGGTGGTCAGGACCATCCCCGTGCCGGTGGTCGGCAAGCTGCCGCTCAGCGAGAAGGAGCGGCTCTACATCAAGAACGCGCTGAGCCAGGTGGCCGCGGATGGCACGGCGGCGGGGGCCTTCGCCGGGTTCCCGATGAACAAGGTCCGGGTGGGCGGCAAGACGGGCACCGCCGAGGTCTGGGGCAAGCAGGACACCTCGTGGTTCGCGTCGTTCGCGCCCACGAAGAACCCCCAGTACGTGGTGGTCGCCATGGTGTCGCAGGGCGGGATGGGCGCGCAGACGGCCGCTCCGGCCGTACGGGAGATCTATGAGGGCATCTACGGCATCAAGCGCAAGCCCGCCGTGGCCAACGGCGGGCGGCTGACCACGCGGCTGCCGCGCTTCGCGCCGGACGGCACGGTGATCCGGGGATGAGCACGCATGCGGGAGGGCGGAGGTGATGGCGCGGACAGCGGCCGTGCGGCGGCCCTCACTGTTCCGGCGGATCACCGCCGAGAACTCCACCGTGCGCCGGCTCGACGGGCTGATGCTGGTCGCGGTGGCCGGCCTGTGCGTGATCGGCACGCTGCTGGTGTGGTCGTCCACCAGGACCTGGGCGCCGGGCTCGACGGGGCTGGTGAAGAAGCACCTGCTCAACGAGACGATCGGCGTGGTGCTGTGCGGGATCGTGGCCATGGTGGACCACCGGGCGATGCGGGCGTACGCGCCGCTGGTGTTCCTGCTGTCGCTGGTCGGGCTGGGGCTGGTGATCACACCGCTGGGCGCGACGATCAACGGGTCGCACTCGTGGATCCTGCTCGGCGGCGGGTTCGCGGTGCAGCCGTCGGAGTTCGCCAAGGTCGGGCTGCTGCTCATCATCGCGATGTTGCTGGCCCAGCCCGCCGAGGGCAGTGATCGGCCGCGCGGGCTGGACGTGACGCTGGTGCTCGTGTGCGCCTCGATCACGATGGGGCTGGTGATGCTCCAGCCGGACCTGGGCACGGCGATGGTGCTCGCCGTGATCACGGCCGCCGGGCTGATCATCGCGGGGATGCGCAAGCGGTGGATCGGGGGGCTGACGATGGTCGCGGGCGCCGGGATGTTCTCGGTGTTCTACTTCCAGATGCTGGAGCCGTACCAGGTGGCGCGGTTCACGGCGTTCGTCGACCCGAGCGTGGACCCGCGCGGGGTCGGCTACAACAGCACGCAGTCGATGATCGCGATCGGCTCCGGGCAGCTCCTGGGCAAGGGGCTGCTCGGCGGCGGGCAGACGACCGGGCGGTTCGTGCCGGAGCAGCACACCGACTTCATCTTCACCGTGGCGGGGGAGGAGTTCGGCTTCCTCGGGTCGGTCACCGTGGTGCTGCTGCTCGGGGTGGTGCTGCTGCGCGGGCTGAAGATCGCCAGGCAGTGCGAGGACCGGTTCGGGACTCTCGTCGCGGGCACGATCGTGTGCTGGTTCGCGTTCCAGACGTTCATCAACGTGGGCATGACGATCGGGATCATGCCGATCACCGGGCTGCCGCTGCCCTTCGTGTCGTACGGCGGCACCGCCACGTTCGCCAATCTCATTGCAGTTGGGCTTCTCCAGGCCATCAGGGTGCGAAGACAGTCGTTTAATTAGAGGTATGTTCCTGGCTTATTGCGATGAGTGCGGCGAACGCTTCCTGCTACCAGCGAATCACGTCGCCGCCGTGCACAATCTGGACAGCGGGGTCATCGCCGTCGAGCTGACCTGCTACGAGGGGCACCACATCGTGGTGCTCAGTGGAAACGACATCGACATCCCCGGACCTGCCACCGTCTGAGCGCCGCTACCCTTGACGGTATGCCTGTCGAGTCGATTTTCCACCGCCTGGAAGCGCTGCTGCCCAAGGTGCAGAAGCCCATCCAGTATGTCGGGGGTGAGCTCAACTCGACCGTCAAGGACTGGGACGCGGCGGACGTGCGCTGGGCCCTGATGTACCCGGACGCCTATGAGGTCGGGCTGCCCAACCAGGGCGTGGCCATCCTCTACGAGATCCTCAACGAGCTCCCGGGCACGCTGGCCGAGCGCACGTACGCGGTCTGGCCGGATCTCGAGGCGCTCATGCGGGCCGAGGGCGTCCCGCAGTTCACCGTGGACGCGCACCGGCCGGTGCGCGCCTTCGACGTGCTCGGCGTGTCGTTCTCGACCGAGCTCGGCTACACCAACATGCTGACCGCGCTCGATCTGGCCGGCATCCCGCTGCTGGCCGCCGACCGGGGCGAGGACGACCCGATCGTGCTCGCCGGCGGCCACGCGGCCTTCAACCCCGAGCCGATCGCCGACTTCCTCGACGCGGCCGTGCTCGGTGACGGGGAGCAGATCTCCATCGCCATCTCCGAGGTCATCCGCGAGTGGAAGGCCGAGGGCAGCCCCGGCGGGCGCGACGAGGTGCTGATGCGGCTCGCCGAGTCCGGCGGGGTCTACGTGCCGAAGTTCTACGACGTCGAATACCACGCCGACGGCCGCATCAAGCGGGTCGCGCCCAACCGGGCCGAGGTGCCGTGGCGGGTGCACAAGCACACCGTGATGGATCTCGACGAGTGGCCCTACCCCAAGAAACCGCTGGTGCCGCTGGCCGAGACGGTGCACGAGCGGTTCAGCGTGGAGATCTTCCGCGGCTGCACGCGGGGCTGCCGCTTCTGCCAGGCCGGCATGATCACGCGCCCGGTGCGCGAGCGCTCCATCACCACGATCGGCGCGATGGTCGACAACGGCATCAAGGAGTCCGGCTTCAACGAGGTCGGGCTGCTGTCGCTGTCGTCCGCCGACCACTCCGAGATCGGCGAGGTCGCCAAGGGCCTGGCCGACCGCTACGAGGGCACCAACACCTCGCTGTCGCTGCCCTCGACCCGGGTCGACGCGTTCAACATCGACCTGGCCAACGAGTTCTCCAGGAACGGCAGGCGCTCGGGCCTGACGTTCGCGCCCGAGGGCGGCTCGGAACGCATGCGCAAGGTGATCAACAAGATGGTCACCGAGGAAGACCTGATCCGCACCGTCACCACGGCCTATTCGCAGGGGTGGCGCCAGGTCAAGCTCTACTTCATGTGCGGGCTGCCCACCGAGCAGGACGAAGACGTGCTCGGCATCGCCGACCTGGCCAAGAAGGTCATCAAGGCGGGCCGCGAGGCGACCGGGAGCCGCGACATCCGCTGCACGGTCTCCATCGGCGGCTTCGTGCCCAAACCGCACACACCGTTCCAGTGGGCGGGCCAGGCCGACCACGAGACCGTCGACAGACGGCTCAAGGCGCTGCGCGACTCGCTGAGAGGCGACAAGAACTACGGCCGCGCCATCGGCTTCCGCTACCACGACGGCAAGCCGTCCATCGTGGAAGGGCTCCTGTCGCGGGGCGACCGCAGGGTCGGCGCCGTGATCAGGGCCGTCTGGGAGGACGGCGGCCGCTTCGACGGGTGGAGCGAGCACTTCTCCTACGAGCGCTGGATGGCCGCCGCCGACAAGGCGGGCGTCGACGTCGACTGGTACACCACGCGCGAGCGCGAGGAGAACGAGGTCCTTCCGTGGGACCACCTCGACGCCGGGCTCGACCGCGAATGGCTGTGGCAGGACTGGCAGGAGGCCGTCACCGGCGGTGAGGTCGAAGACTGCCGCTGGACTCCGTGCTACGACTGCGGCGTCTGCCCGACCATGGGCACCGAGATCCAGATCGGCCCCACGGGGCGGAAACTCCTTCCTCTGACGGTGGTCTAGCGCGCTCAGTGGGCGAGCCGTGTCACGGCGTACACGTTCATCCGCCGCGGCGGCTTATCCTGAGACGAAGGAACTCTTACAAGGGAAGGACGACAAGCTCTGAAACCTGTTCCCGAAGGGCCTCCGCCCGCGCCCACGGTGCAGCGCCTGCGTGTGCGTTACGCCAAGCGCGGCCGCCTGCGCTTCACCAGCCACCGCGACATCTCGCGGGCCGTCGAGAGGGCGGTCCGCCGTGCCGGCATTCCGGTGGCTTACAGCGCGGGCTTCTCGCCCCACCCGAAGATCTCCTACGCGGGCGCGGCGCCGACCGGCGTCGCCAGCGAAGCCGAATACCTCGAGATCGGTGTTACCACGCCGTGCGATCCCGCCCAGGTCAGACAGCACCTGGACGAGTCGTTGCCCGCTGGGCTCGATGTGCTCGACGTCGTGGAGGCGGGGCAGGGTGGGCTGGCCGACCGCTTGGAGGTCTCCGACTGGCAGGTGCGGCTTCCTGGTGCCGATCGCGAGCCCGCCGAGGTGGCGGTGGAGAAGTTTCTCGCGGCAGGCACTGTGGAAGTCGAGCGCCTGACCAAGAAGGGTCCCCGCCGCTTCGACGCGCGGCAGGCCGTCCTGGGGCTGACGGTGTCCGAGGGAACAGACAGAACTGCAGCTCAGGTGCAGGGAGAGCCGTGTGTCATACTGCGCATGGTTGTTCGGCACATGACGCCTGCCGTTCGACCCGACGATGTGCTCACAGGGCTGCGCCTTGTGGCCGACTTCGCGCCGCCGGTTCCCCCCGAGGTGACCAGGCTGGCGCAGGGGCCGCTCGACGCGAGCACCGGTGCACTTGCCGACCCGCTCGACCTTGACCGCGACACCACGCGCGGCGGCGAGGCGGGACCGGTGGGTGAGCACGTCGCCGGTTAAGGACGAGCCCGGCATGAGCCTGGCACGACCGCTGACAGGACTTGGCGCCGGCGCGCTCCTCAGGAGAGCGCCGGCGGACAACGAGACACGAGGGCTCCTGCGCGGCGCGGCGACGCGCCCGGGAGCTGACGGGAGAGCGCCCGCATGCTCGACAACGAGCCCAACGCCGGGGCCACTGGCCCTGACGGGGAGACAATTGAACAGCCCGAGGTGACCAGTCGTCGCCGCTCCGCCAGCCGCCCCGCGGGCCCTCCGCCGGAGCTGCCCGAGGAGCCGGCCTCCGCCCCGGTCACGGTCGCCGCCGCGCAGTCCGCGCCGTCCGTGGCCGATGTGCAGGCGGTGCAGAGCAGCGCCGCGCAGCGGGCCGCCGGTGAGCCGGCGCCCGAGCTTCTCACGGCGACCGGACGGCCGGCCGATGCCGGTACGGCGACCGCGCCGGCCGCCGCTGATGAGGCTTCCGAGGCCGCTGGTGCGGCTGCCGGAAGCCCGGTGGAGGCCGCTGCGGCCGAGGCCGTCGGTGATGCCGTGGCCGAGAAGCCGAAGAGGGCTGCCAGGACACGGTCGACCGCGACGACGACGCGGCGACGTACGACGAAGAAGGCCGCGGAGGCCGAGGCGGAAGCCTCGGTGGCGGTTTCCGAGGGTGAGACCGGTGTGACCGGTGCTCTCGGGGAGGCCGGTGCGCCTGATGCCGCCGGAGCGGTCGGCGAGGCCGCTGAGGGCGTCGTGGAGGCGCCTGTGAAGCGGCGCAGGACGCGTAAGAAGACCGAGGAGGAGGCCGCGGCGCCTGCCGCCGGGGTGCCCGGTGCGGCGGTGCCCGGTGGCGAGGCGCGGTCCGTGGAGGACTCCGCCGCGCGGGCCGGGGCGGCCGAGGCCGGTTTCGCCGCGGGGGCCGAGGTGGTCGCGCCCTCCGGTGGTGGTGAGGTCGCGGCGCCGTTCGGCGACGAGGCGGCGATCACGAGTGGTGGTGGTCAGGCGACCACGGGTGCCGGTGGTCAGGCGGGCGCGGCCGAAGGTGTCGCCGCGGGTGCCGGCCTTGCGGCAGGAGAGGCCGTCGTCGCGCCTGAAGGAGCGACCGGGACGACGCGGCGCCGCACGCGCAAGTCCACGGCGAGGGCCGGCCAGGCGCCGGCGGCCGCGACGGCCGCCGGCGAGGCCGGGGGCGCCGCGGTGTCCGCCGGCGAGGCCGCCGCGGCGGCGGGCGCCGGTGAGGGGCTCGCCGGTGCTGAGGTGGCCGGTGGCGAGGCCGCGGAGCCCGCCGGGGCGGGTCGCGCGGCGGCCGGCGCCGGTAGGGGCCGTGCGGGTGCCCGTAGGGGCCGTGCGGACGCTGAGGCGGCCGGTGCCGGTGAGGTGGCCGAGGCCGAGGGCGACGAGGACATTCTGGAGATCCTGCCCGAGGACGAGCCGCTCGACGACGAGCCCGCGGGCGAGGACCTCGACGAGGAGAACGTGCGGCCGAGCCTGCTCGCCGACCCCTTCGGGCTGACCGCGCGCAGGGACGTCGAGCCGGGCGGCGCCGCGTTCCAGCGGCCCGCGGCCATCTTCGCGCCGCTGTTCCAGGCGCCCGACCCCAGCCAGGCCAAGCCGGTCGTGCAGCGCAAGGCCGAGCCGCAGCCCGCTCCCGAGCCCGAGGAGGTCGAGGAGCCGGTCGACGAGAGCGTCACCGAGGACGAGACCGACCTCGACACCTCCGACGAGCAGGAGGAGGAGGGCGGCGGCCGGCGTCGCCGCCGGCGCAGGGGCGGCAGGGGCCGCGGCAAGGCGCGCGAGCGTGACGAGGCCGAGGACGGCGAGGAGTCCGAGGAGGAGGGCGACGAGGAGCAGGCGGAGGAGGGCCAGGACGAAGAGGCCTCCACGTCGCGGCGTCGCCGCCGTCGCCGCCGCCGGGGCAGCGACGAGGGCGCCGAGCCGGCCAGCGACGACCCGCCGAACACCGTGGTGCGCATCCGCGCGCCGCGCTCCGGCCGTGCGGCGGCACTCGACACCGCCACCGACGGCGTGCAGAGCGTGCGCGGCTCGACCCGGCTGGAGGCCAAGAAGCAGCGCCGCCGCGAGGGGCGCGAGCTCGGCCGCCGGCGCCCGCCGATCATCACCGAGTCGGAGTTCCTGGCCCGCCGCGAGTCCGTCGACCGGATGATGGTGGTGCGCCGCCAGGGCGACCGCACGCAGATCGCGGTGCTGGAGGACGGCGTGCTCGTCGAGCACTACGTCAACCGCGAGGCCAGCCAGTCGTACGTCGGCAACGTCTACCTCGGCAAGGTGCAGAACGTGCTGCCCTCGATGGAGGCGGCGTTCGTGGACATCGGCAAGGGCAGGAACGCGGTCCTGTACGCCGGCGAGGTGAACTTCGACACCGCCGGGCTGGAGGGCCAGCCGAAGCGGATCGAGTCGGCGCTGAAGTCGGGCCAGTCGGTGCTCGTGCAGGTCACGAAGGATCCGATCGGCCACAAGGGCGCCCGCCTGACGTCGCAGATCAGCCTTCCCGGGCGTTACCTCGTGTACGTGCCGGACGGGTCGATGACCGGCATCAGCCGCAAGCTGCCCGACAAGGAGCGCACGCGGCTCAAGAGCATCCTGAAGAAGGTCATGCCGGAGAACGCCGGTGTGATCGTGCGCACCGCGGCCGAGGGCGCCTCCGAGGAGGAGCTGGCCCGCGACGTGGCCAGGCTGTCGGCGCAGTGGGAGAGCATCCAGAAGAAGGCCAAGTCGGCCAGCCCGCCCGAGCTGCTGTCCGCCGAGCCCGACCTGACCATCAGGGTCGTGCGTGACGTCTTCAACGAGGACTTCACGAACCTGGTCGTCCAGGGCGACGAGGCGTGGGACACGGTGGACGACTACGTCCAGTACGTCGCCCCGCACCTGGCGGAGCGCCTGTCGAAGTGGGACGACGGCGAGCACGGCGACGTGTTCGAGTCGTACCGGATCGATGAGCAGCTCTCCAAGGCGATGGAGCGCAAGGTGTGGCTGCCGAGCGGCGGGTCGCTGGTGATCGACCGTACCGAGGCGATGACCGTCGTCGACGTCAACACCGGCAAGTTCACCGGCCAGGGCGGCAACCTGGAGGAGACCGTCACCAGGAACAACCTGGAGGCGGCCGAGGAGATCGTCCGCCAGCTCAGGCTGCGTGACATCGGCGGCATCATCGTGATCGACTTCATCGACATGGTGCTGGAGTCGAACCGCGACCTGGTGCTGCGGCGGATGCTGGAGTGCCTGGCGCGCGACAGGACGAAGCACCAGGTGGCCGAGGTCACCTCACTGGGGCTGGTCCAGATGACGCGTAAGCGGGTCGGTCAGGGCCTGCTGGAGGCGTTCTCGACGCCGTGCGAGTGCTGCAACGGGCGTGGTCTGCTGGTGTCCACCGAGCCGGTGGAGACCAAGCCGGAGCCGCGCGGCACGCAGGGCAAGATGGCGGTCGAGAAGGCGGTCTCGGACAAGGTTTCCGCGGCCAAGGACTCCTCCAGCCGTGATACCGTGACCGGTGCGCTTGAGGACGTCCCGGCCGAGGACGACCAGGCAAACCAGACTTCCGGCAGAGGGCGGCGACGCTCCCGCCGAGCCAAGTCTGCCGAGTAGCTGCTCGGCGGACTTCCGACGATCCGTCCGGTTCGCCTAGGGGCCCGTTAATCCGGTACCCTGGTGAATCGGTGCGTCAGGTGACGTGCCCTGTTGGCGCGCTTACTCGGTTCGTCGGTTTGAGACAGGCCGAATGACAGGCGCAGCATTCGGCGGCCGCCTCTTCGTGAGGCGGCCGATGTTCGAGACAACAGTGAAGTCAGTAGAAGGGTTCCGCGGTGTACGCGATCGTTCGTTGCGGCGGCAGGCAGCAGAAGGTCTCCGTCGGTGACGTCCTCGAGGTGGACAAGGTCGCCGGCGAGGTCGGCTCTTCGGTTTCGCTGCCGACGGTGCTCGTCGTCAACGACGGCGATGTGACCACCGAGGCGGGCAAGTTCACGGTCAGCGCCGAGATTCTCGGCGAGACCAAGGGCCCGAAGATCCGCATTCTCAAGTACAAGAACAAGACCGGTTACAAGAAGCGCCAGGGTCACCGCCAGCGGTACACCCAGGTGAAGATCACCGGTATCGAGCAGGCCTGAACGGGAGTTTGAGAGATGGCACACAAGAAGGGCGCGTCGTCCACCCGGAACGGTCGTGACTCCAACGCCCAGCGTCTGGGCGTCAAGCGCTTCGGTGGCCAGCTGGTCAACGCGGGCGAGATCATCGTCCGCCAGCGTGGCACCCACTTCCACCCCGGCGACAACGTCGGCCGTGGTGGCGATGACACGCTGTTCGCGCTGGCCGCGGGTCACGTGCAGTTCGGTGTCAAGCGCGGCCGTCGGGCCGTGAGCATCGTTCCCGTCGCGGAGTAGGGTTTCCCGCTTCTCCGACCTTCGGGTTTGTTGCTTCAGGGGTGGATCGACTCGATCGGGTGTCGATCCACCCCTTGGCGTTTTCCGGGCCTCACGGCCTCGGTGCTGGAATGAGATGCCCCCTGGCGGGGGTGATGGAGGAATACGGGGATGCCGGACTTCGTGGACCAGGTGGTCCTTCACATCACGGCCGGTGACGGGGGGAACGGGTGCGCCTCCATCCACCGGGAGAAGTTCAAGCCGCTCGGCGGCCCCGACGGCGGCGACGGCGGGCGCGGCGGTGACGTGATCCTCGAGGTCGACCCCAACACCGCCACCCTGCTCGACTACCACCGCCGCCCGCACCGCAAGGCGGAGAACGGCAAGCAGGGCCAGGGCTCCAACCGTGACGGCGCCAACGGCGAGGACGTGATCCTGCCGGTGCCCAACGGAACCGTGGTGAAGGACGCCTCCACCGGCGAGGTGCTGGTGGACCTCGTGGGCGCCGGCACGCGGTACGTGATCGCCCAGGGCGGGCACGGCGGGCTCGGCAACGCCGCGCTGGCCAGCACCAAGCGCAAGGCGCCCGGGTTCGCGCTGCTCGGCGAGCCGGGCGACGGCCTCGACGTGATCCTGGAGCTGAAGAGCGTCGCCGACGTGGCGCTGGTGGGCTTCCCGAGCGCGGGCAAGAGCTCGCTGATCGCGGCGCTGAGCGCGGCCAAGCCGAAGATCGCCGACTACCCGTTCACCACCCTGATCCCCAACCTGGGCGTGGTGACCGCGGGGGAGAACGTGTTCACCGTCGCCGACGTGCCCGGCCTGATCCCCGGGGCGTCGCAGGGCAAGGGGCTCGGGCACGAGTTCCTGCGGCACGTCGAGCGGTGCGACATGCTCGTGCACGTCATCGACTGCGCCACCATGGAGCCGGGGCGCGACCCGATCACCGACTACGAGGTGATCGAGGCGGAGCTGCGGGCGTACGGGAAGCTCGAGGACCGGCCGCGGATGATCGTGCTGAACAAGGCCGACGTGCCCGACGCGCGGGAGCTGGCCGAGATGGTCAGGCCCGAGTTCGAGGCCAAGGGGCTGCAGGTGTTCACGATCTCCGCCGCCACGCACGACGGGCTGCGGGAGCTGACGTACGCGATGGGCGAGTGGGTCGCGGCGGCCAGGGCCAACAAGCCCGTCGAGGAGCCGACGCGGCTGGTGATCCGGCCCAAGCAGCTCGGGGACGCCGGGTTCAAGGTGCGGCGGGTCAACGACAACCTGTTCCAGATCACCGGTGAGAAGCCGGAGCGGTGGATCAGGCAGACCGACTTCAGCAACGACGAGGCCGTCGGCTACCTCGCCGACCGGCTGGAGCGGCTGGGCGTGGAGGAGGAGCTGGCCAAGGCCGGCGCCAAGGCCGGCGCCGAGGTGGTCATCGGGCCCATGGAGGGCGGTTACGTCTTCGACTGGCAGCCGACGCTGAGCGCCGAGTCGGCGCGGCAGGGGCCACGCGGCACCGACATGCGTCTCGGGTAGCACCCGGTCCCTGCCGCGCCGAGGGCGCCGGCGGCGCGCCCGAAGGGCACCGGCGGCGCGGGCGGCGCTGGGAAAGGGCGCGGGCGAAGGGCGCGGGCACCGCGCGAAGGGTGCCGGCGCCGCGCGAAGGGTGTCGGCGCCCCAGGGCGGGTCAGGCGCGGAGGGTCGCTTCCGCGCCGCCGTCCGCGTACAGGATCTGGCCCGTCATGAACGAGTTGGCGGCGCCGACCGTCCAGGCGAGCAGGGACGCGATCGCGTCGACCGGGCCCGGGAAGGCCAGGGGCTGCGGCATGGCGGCGGCCACGAGGGCGCGTGCCTGAGGGTCGTCCAGGAACGTCGTACGGGCCGTCCGAGTGTCCACCACGCCCGGCGCCACCGCGTTGAGCGGGATGCCGGACCCGGCCCAGGACAGGGCGGCCCGGCGCAGCCACCGGTTGAGCGCGAGCTTGCTCGACGGGTAGACGGCGCGCCCCCGCCCGGACTCGACGAGCGCGCGGGCGGACGCGGCGGCGGCGTCCTCGTCCATGGTCAGGCAGGACTCCACGAGGCCGTCGTCGGCCGCCACGATGGCGCTCAGTGAGGAGACGGCGACCGCTCTGGGCTGCGCGGACGCCGCCAGGAGCGGCCGCAGGCCCTCCAGGGTGGCGATGGTGCCGAAGAAGTTGAGCCGCACCGTCAGCTCGGACGGCAGCGCGAGCCCGGCGACGGCGACGAGACCGTCGATCCTGCCGCCGGACGCCGAATCGACCTCCGACACCAGGCTGTCGCGGCCCTGCGGGGTGGCCAGGTCGGCGAGCACGTCGGCGTCGCGCACGTCGCAGCGGATCACCTTCGCTCCCGACGAGGCGAGGTGGTCGGCGGTGGCCGCGCCGATGCCGGAGGCGGCGCCGGTGACGACATAGGTTCGAGTTTCCACGAGTGAAAAATTATATTCGTTGAAGTAATGCAGTCAATGCAGACAATGCGCCGATTCGGTAGCGGTGGCTCACCGGCGAGCCGATAGGCTGCCTAACGTGCGGGAACAGATCAGCTCAGCGTCGAAGGTCGTCGTCAAGGTCGGCTCCTCCTCGCTCACCACCCCCCAGGGCATGATCGACGTGGATCGGGTCGACGCCCTGGTGGACGTGCTGGCGGCCAGGCGCCGCACCGGGACGCAGATCGTCCTGGTGTCCTCCGGAGCGATCGCGGCGGGCCTGGGCCCGCTCGGGCTGAGCGCGCGACCGCGCGACCTGGCCACCCAGCAGGCCGCCGCCTCCGTCGGCCAGGGCGTGCTGGTGGCCCGCTACACCTCCTCCTTCGCCCGCTACTCGCTGCGCGTGGGCCAGGTGCTGCTGACCGCCGACGACATGATGCGGCGCGCGCACCACGCCAACGCCCAGCGCACCCTGGCCAGGCTGCTGGAGCTGGGCATCGTGCCCATCGTCAACGAGAACGACACGGTGGCCACCGACGAGATCCGCTTCGGCGACAACGACCGCCTCGCGGCGCTGGTCGCCCATCTGATCCACGCCGACGCGCTGGTGCTGCTGTCGGACGTGGACGCGCTCTACGACGGCCCGCCCAGCCGCAGCGGCTCACGCAGGCTGGCCGAGATCCGCGGGCCCGAAGACCTGGTCGGGGTCGAGCTGGGCAAGAACGGCGCCGCCGTCGGCACCGGCGGCATGATCACCAAGGTGCAGGCGGCCAGGATCGCCACCGGCGCGGGCGTGCCTGTGGTGCTCACCGCGGCCGCTCACGCGGCCCAGGCGCTCGCCGGAGCCGACGTCGGCACCTACTTCCACCCCGGGGGCCGCCATCCCGGCACGCGCCTGCTGTGGCTCGCGCACGCCACCACCGGGCGCGGCCGCCTCCACCTCGACCAGGGCGCCGTGGAGGCCATCGTGGGCCGCCGCAAGTCACTGCTGCCGGCCGGGGTGACGGCGGTGGAGGGCGAGTTCGCGGCGGGCGACCCGGTGGACCTGTGCGGCCCCCAGGGGCTCGTGGTGGCCCGCGGCCTGGTCAACTTCGACGCGACCGAGATACCCGGGCTGCTCGGCCGCTCCACGCGGGAGCTGGCGAGCGCCCTCGGTCCGGAATATGAACGCGAGCTGATTCACCGCGACGACATCGTCATACTGGAATCCCACAGCTAGACAAGCCCTGGCAAGGAGCGCGTGATGTCCGAAGAGTTCCTGAAGGTCGCCCGTGCGGCACGAGAGGCCGCCGCCGAGCTGGCCCCGCTGCCGCGGGCCCCCAAGGACCGGGCGCTGCGCACGATCGCCGACGCCCTGGTCGCGCATGCCGCCGAGATCGTCCAGGCCAACGCCGAGGACGTCGAGCGGGCCAGGGCCCAGGGCACCTCCGAGTCGATGATCGACCGGCTGCGGCTCGACGAGGCCAGGATCGGCGCCATCGCCGAGGCCGTGCGCCAGGTGGCCGACCTGCCCGACCCGGTCGGCGAGGTCGTCCGCGGCTCCACGCTGCCCAACGGGCTGGAGCTGCGCCAGCTCAGGGTGCCGCTGGGCGTGATCGGCATCATCTACGAGGGCCGTCCCAACGTCACCGTCGACGCCGCCGCGCTCTGCCTCAAGAGCGGCAACGCGGTGCTGCTGCGCGGCTCGTCCAGCGCCTACTCCTCCAACACCGCGCTGGTGAAGGTCATGCAGGGCGCGCTGCGGGGCACCGAGGTGCCCGCCGACGCCGTCCAGCTCGTGCCGGGCCTGACGCGCGACTCGGTCAAGGAGCTCATGCGGGCCCGCGGGCTGGTCGACGTGCTGATCCCGCGCGGCGGCGCGTCCCTGATCAACTCGGTGGTCGAGGAGTCCACGGTGCCGGTGATCGAGACCGGCGTGGGCAACTGCCACGTGTACGTCGACGCCGAGGCCGACGTCGACCTGGCCGTGCAGATCCTGCTCAACGCCAAGGCGCAGCGGCCGTCGGTGTGCAACGCCGCCGAGACGTTCCTGGTGCACGCCGGCGTCGCCGACGCGTTCGTGCCCAGGGCGCTGGCGGCGCTGCGCGAGGCGGGCGTGACCGTGCACGGCGACGAGCGGATCGCCGGCTACGGCGCCGAGGTCGTGCCCGTCACCGACGACGACTTCTTCACCGAGTACCTCTCGCTCGACATCGCCGCGGCCGTCGTCGGCTCGCTGGAGGAGGCGGTGGCGCACATCCGGCGCTACGGCTCCGGCCACACCGACGCCATCGTCACCCGCTCGCAGCAGGCGGCCCGCAGGTTCGTGGCGCTCGTCGACTCGGCGGCCGTGGCCGTCAACGCCTCGACGCGCTTCACCGACGGCGGCGAGTTCGGGTTCGGGGCGGAGATCGGCATCTCCACGCAGAAGCTGCACGCGCGCGGCCCGATGGGGCTGCCCGAGCTCACCTCCACCAAGTGGATCTATACGGGTGAGGGGCATTTGCGCACGTCAGAGGGCACGGTGGTGTGCGGTTGACCGGCGTGTCGGCCTGACCGGCACGGGGTGCCGCGGCTTGACTGGGGGGCATGGAAATTGTCGTCGCCCTGGTCTTCTCGGCCGCGGTCCTGTTCGGCGCCGACCGGCTGCTGCTCTGGCTGGAGAGCCGCGGCCACGTCAACTGGCGCAGGAAGGGCCGCAGGCAACTGTCGGACGAGCCCACGGCCGGGCTCGACAGCATGCTCTCCGATCACACACGCCGATAATCCTTCGGCGTGCCTCACACGGTAACTCGCGTACCGGCGCTAGGGTTGTGTCCCTTATGGGCGCGCCGGGCGGGGAGGGACGGTGAGCAAGCTCGGCAAGGTCGGGCCGTACACCCTGGTCGAGCGGCTCGGCCGGGGCGGAATGGGTGAGGTCTACCTCGCCACCACCCGCCGCGGCGAGCAGGTCGCGCTCAAGGTCCTGCGCGACCTGACAGAGGACGAGACCGCACGCATCCGGCTGGAGCGTGAGGTCCGCGCGCTGCGCAGGGTCGAGAGCCCGTACGTCGCCAAGGTGCTCGACGCCGACCTCAACTGTGCCCGGCCCTACCTCGTCATGGAGCACATCGAGGGCGCCACGCTGCTCGACCGGGTACGCCAGAGCGGCGCTCTCGACGTTTCCCAGCTCGTCGACATGGCCCAGGGCATCGCCGCCGCGCTGGCGATCATCCACGCGGCCGGGGTCGTGCACCGCGACGTCAAGCCCGGCAACATCATCATGGCCGACCGGGGGCCGGTGCTGATCGACTTCGGCATCGCCCAGGTGCTCGACGCGACCCGGCTGACCATGACCGGCACGTTCCTCGGCACCCCGGGCTACACGGCGCCAGAGATCTTCGCCGACGAGCAGGTCGACTCGCCCGCCGACGTGCACGCCTGGGCGGCCACGGTGGCGTTCGCGGCGACGGGGCGGCCGACGTTCGGGCGGGGCACGGCCGAGGCGCAGATGTACGCGGTGCTGAACGGCCGGGCCGACCTCAAGGGCGTGCCTGTGGAGCTGCTGCCGCTGGTGCGCGCGGCGCTCAACAGGGAGCCGGGCAAGCGGCCCACGGCGGCACTGCTGGCCGACCGGCTCTCCAGGCTGGCCAAGGCCACCAGCACGGCCGAGAGCGAGCAGGCTGCCGGTGGGCGCGCGGGCGACGCGGCCGAGGAGCCCGCCAAGGGCACGGCCGCGCGCGGCCGTACGGCCGACGATTCCGGCGCGCGGGGCGAGGCCAAGGCGCGCAGCAGGCCCAACGCGGTGCCCGCGGAGGGCAAGGTGCCGCCGCCGCGCGGCCGTACGGGAAGCAGGCCCGTGCCCGACGGCGGCGGGCGGAGCGGGAGCAGGTCCGCCACCGACGGGAGCGGGCGGGCCGGGAGCAGGCCCGTGCCCGACGGGAAGGGCGCGGCGGCGGTGGCGCGCAGCCGGGCCGAGGGGAAGGTGCCGGCGCCGCGGGCCCGTACGAGCATCGACGGGAAGACCACAGGCCCGCGGCCGAAGATGACCGCCTCACGCCAGCGCACGGCGGCGGCCGTCAGGAGCAGGACGACGGCCAGGCCGAAGGCCGAGTCGGCCACCACCCTGCCCGCGGGCAACGGCGCGCTGCTGATGCTCGCGGTGCTGGCCGTGCCGTGCGTGGTGGCCTCGGTGATCTGGCCGATCGCCTCGATCGCGATCACGGCCGTGTTCGTGGTGCTGACCAGGACGCTCTGGATGAGCCACTGGCTGGTCAGGAGGCGCAGCTCCCGGCGCACGCGGGTGACGCTGCGTGTGCTGCTCTTCCCGATGGCGCTGGCCGGGGCGGCGGCCACCGCCGTCGTGTGGCCCGGGGTGCCTGTCGCGGTGGCGTCGGGCGGGGCGCTGTGGGCCACCGGTGGCGGTCAGATCGACGCCGACTGGTGGCAGCAGGCCGCGCCCGTGACCGTGGCCGGGGTGGTGTTCGGGATGTTGTGCGGCGGCATCACCGGGCGAGAGATCGAGCGGATCGGGCACCGGTTGCCCGATCTGCGGAGAGAGGGGCTGCGCGCACTGGCCGTGCTGGGCGGGTTCGTCGCCCTGTGCGCGGCCGCCGTACGCGCGATCGCCCTTCTGCTGTGACGGGCCCTGGCAGGACCGGGCGGGCCTTGGCGGCCCGCCGCCGGCTCACGGCGGGCCGGCGCGACTGATCACGCCGATCGGTCGCGCGGTTTCAGCCCTGGCCGCCGTCGCGGCGGGAGAAGCGGTTGAAGATGCGCTCGCCCGCGTTGACCGCGCCCTCGGCCACGTCGCGCAGGACGCCGATGAACGGGTCCTGGGACTGCTGCCAGGACGCGCGGTAGGACTCGGCCGCCGCCTTGATCTCGTCGGTCACCCGCGCGTTGGGGTCGTCCTCCCTGCGGGGGTAGTCGCCGCCGAGGATCCGCTCGTACTCGCCGCCGCGCTGCCACCTGTCCAGCTCCGCCACGCGCACCACCGCGAACGGGTGGGTGGTGCCGAGGAGGTTGAGGACCTTGAGGAAGCCGTCGCGAAGGTCGCCCGCGGTGTCGTACTCCCGGAACTGCTCCAGGAACGCCTCGATGTTCATCTCGTGCGTGTAGTCGCCGCCGGCGAGCTTCATCAGCGCGCGCTTGGCCGCGTCGGGGTCCTGCCCGACGAGCAGGCCGCCGCGGTCGGAGGACAGCTCGGACTTGCGGTACCACTCCTCCAGGCCCGCGACGATCGCCCGCAGGCCGATGTAGCCGAGCGGGATCCAGGCCACGCGGGCGGCGAGGGTGGTGAGGATGTCGAGCATCGTCCGGTAGACCGCGTGCCCCGACAGGATGTGCGAGGTCTCGTGGCCGATGACGAAGCGCTGCTCCTCCTCGTTCATGAGGTTGAGCAGGCCGGTGGTGACGACGATGAACGGGTCGTCGAAGCCGATGGCCTTGGCCTGGACGTGCGGGTCCTGCTGGACGTAGATCTCGGGGATCCGGTGCAGGTCGAGCGTGTAGGCCGCGTCGCGGCCCATGTCGTACAGCGAACGGAACTGGGTCTCGCTCACGCGTACCGCGGAGGCCAGATACATCAGGCGCAGGCGGCGCTCGCTGACGAGACCGGACATCTGCTTGAGAACCGTGTCGAACCCACTCAGCTTGCGCAGAGCGACCAGGGCGGACCGGTCTGCGGGGTGTTCGTAGGCTCGGGACGAGATGCCGGGCAGTTGGACGCGGTTGCGGTCCGGGGTGGTCGTCATGCCCGGCATGCTACGTCCGCAACGGAAGTGATGCGCGGTCATCACGAAGGGGGGTCCATTCATGTTGGGGGAGAGCGTCCGCGTAAGGTCCGTTTCATGATGAATGCGCCTGGTGTGCAGGGGATGAGGCGAGTAGGCGTGATGGGTGGGACGTTCGACCCCATCCACCACGGGCACCTGGTCGCGGCCAGTGAGGTCGCCCATCACTTCCAGCTCGACGAGGTCGTCTTCGTGCCGACCGGCCGGCCGTACCAGAAGTCGGAGCGGGAGGTTTCGGCTCCCGAGGACCGTTATCTGATGACGGTGATCGCGACGGCGTCCAATCCCCGCTTCTCCGTCAGCAGGGTCGATGTGGACCGTCCCGGGCCCACGTTCACGATCGATACTTTGCGTGATATTTCCGAGATTTATGGGCCTGACACGCAGCTGTTCTTCATCACCGGCGCCGACGCGCTCGGCGCCATACTCGACTGGCAGCAGGCCGACGAGCTGTTCGAGCTCGCGCATTTCGTCGGGTGCACGCGCCCGGGGCACACGCTGCACGACCCTGGCCTGCCCGAAGGCCGCGTGACGTTGCTGGAGATTCCCGCCCTGGCCATTTCCTCGTCCGAGTGCCGTCAGCGCGTGGCAAAGGGCGAGCCGATTTGGTATCTGGTGCCCGATGGAATCGTCCAGTACATCAACAAGCGCGGGTTGTACCACGCGGCCGGCTGACGGGGTTCACGGATACACAGGTGAGGGGTTTCGGGCTGGAAGGGTACCCTCAACATAAGGGCATGCTGCCGACACAGGAGGACAGACCCGCATCGTGACCGCATCTGACAGATCCGTCCAGCTCGTGCGCATCGCCGCGGAAGCCGCGGCCGACAAGCTGGCCGATGACATCCTCGCCTACGACGTGAGCGAACAGCTCGTCATCACCGACGCCTTCCTGCTCTGCTCCGCCACCAACGACCGCCAGGTACGCGCCATCGTCGACGAGATCGAGGAGCGGCTGCGCACCGAGGCCGGCGCCAAGCCCGTACGCCGTGAAGGCGAGCGCGAGGGCCGCTGGGTGCTGCTCGACTTCATCGACATCGTCGTCCACGTCCAGCACGAGGAAGACCGTACGTTCTACGCGCTCGAGCGCCTCTGGAAGGACTGCCCGGCCATCTCGCTGCCGGAGAGCGTCATGCAGGCCAACCTCCAGCGGGCCCGCGCGTGAGCCGCACCTCCATGCGTTCGAGCGGAGCCGCCGCATGAGCCGGCGGATCGTGTGCCTGCGTCACGGGCAGACCCTGTGGAACGTCGAGCAGCGCTTCCAGGGCCACTCCGACATCCCCCTCGACGAGACCGGCGTCGCGCAGGCCGCCAGGGCGGCCTCGCTGCTGGCCTCGCTGCGACCCACCATGATCGTCTCTTCCGACCTCCAGCGGGCCAACGACACGGCCCTCGCCCTCGGGCGGCTGATCAGCCTCGACGTGGCGGTCGACAAGGACTTCCGCGAGCGCGGCGGTGGGCAGTGGGAAGGGCTCACCCGCCAGGAGATCGCCGCGCGCTGGCCCGAGGAGTACGCCGCGTGGGAGGCGCCCGACGGCGAGCCCGTCACCGACGTGGCCGCCAGGGTGGCGACCGCGATGCGCCGGTGGGCGGCCCGGGTCGACGACGACGGGCTGCTGGTCGTGGTCTCCCACGGCGCGGCGCTGCGGCTGGGCATCTGCGAGCTGCTCGGGCTGCCCGAGCAGCTGTGGCCGGCGCTGGGCGGGCTGGGCAACTGCTCCTGGTCCGTGCTGCAGGAAGGCCGAAGGGGGTGGCGGCTGCTGGAGCACAACGCCGGCACCCTGCCCGAGCCGGTGCACAGCGACGACAAGCCCGAGGCCGAGGCCTGACGTTCGTACGGCTCGGGGGCCGTACGGACATACGGCGGGCCTCGCGCGACGAATAACCCGACGACACAAACCGAGGCGGCCTGGGACGGCGGGCCGCTGACGTCGGGGAAGGTTCGTCGATGGAGATTCAGTCACTTCGCTATGCGGTCACGCTCGCCGAGGAGCTGCACTTCGGGCGGGCCGCGCAGCGGCATTTCATCGCGGCCCAGCCGTTCGGGCGGCACATCCAGCGCCTGGAGCGGGAGGTCGGGCGGCGGCTGTTCGAGCGTACGAGCCGGAAGGTCGTGCTCACGCCGGCCGGGGAGCGGCTGGTCGCGGAGGCACGCAGGGTGCTGGCGGCGGTGGACGGGCTGGCGGAGGCGGTCCGCTCGTCCGAACGGGCGGCTTGTGACATTCCTGCGAGGAGAGATCGTAACCTTTCCCGCTGATGATGCCCCGCGGGATGCCGTGCTGAAGTCGATGGCATGGGACATCAGAGGATCAGGCTGGATTCGGCCGCTCTGCAGGAGATCGTGCCCGGGGTGCACGCGTGGGTGCAGCCCGACGGCACCTGGTGGGTCAACAACGCCGGCGCGGTGACGGGAGACGACGGCACGATCGTCGTCGACACCTGCGCCACCGAGGAACGTACCCGGAGATTCCTCCGCGCGCTGGAGGCCGCCACCGACGACGCCCCCATCAGGGCCGCGGTCAACACGCACCAGCACGGCGACCACACCCACGGCAACTGCCTGCTGCCGGAGCAGGCCGTGATCGTGGGGCACGAGAGCGTCCGCGAGAGCGTGCTGACGGACTTCGTCATCGACGGATGCCCGCCGTTCTGGTCGCCGGTGCCCGACTGGGGCGGGGTGACGCGGCGACCGCCGTCGCTCGTGTTCAGCTCCGAGCTGACCGTCTACAGCGGCGGGCGGCGGATCGACCTGCTGCATCCGGGCCATCCCGCGCACACCGCCGGTGACGTGGTGGCGTGGCTGCCGGAGGAGCGCGTGCTGTTCACCGGCGACCTGCTCTTCCACGGGATCACGCCGCTGGTGCTGATGGGGTCGGTCGACGGGGCCCTGCGGTCGCTGGACTGGCTGGCCGGGTTCGGCGCCGAGCACGTCGTGCCCGGGCACGGCCCGCTCGCCGACGCCGCCACGCTGCCCGGCATCCTGGCCGATCACGAGCGTTACTTCCGGTTCGTGGCCGACACCGCGGCGGCCGGGCTGCGGCGCGGGCTGAGCCCCCTGGACGCCGCCCGGCGCGCCGACCTGCGCGCCTTCCAGGGGTGGCCCGACGCGGAACGGCTCGTGCTCAACCTGCATCGCGCGTACGCCGACGCGGCCGGCGCCGACGTGGACCTGCCGGCGGCCTTCGTCGAGGCCATGGAGTGGAACCGCGGCCCCTTCCCCACGGCCGTCTGAGGAGGCCGCGATGAGATTCGTCACGTACGCGGGCCGCGAGGGCGACCGGGCAGGGCTGCTCGTCTCCCAGGAGGTGTACGCCCTGCCGCCGGGGGTGCGGCTGGTCGACCTGCTCGGCGACCTCCCGGCGGCCGGCGAGGCCGCGCTGCGCGACCCCGCCGAGGTCGTGCCGCTCGACGCCGTACGGCTGCGCGCGCCCATCCCCGACCCGCCGACCGTGCGGGACTTCATGACCTTCGAGCAGCACGTCGAGGGCGTGGCCAAGCTGATGGGGGCCGGGGTGCCCGAGCAGTGGTACGCGGCGCCCGCCTTCTACTTCACCAATCCGTACGCCGTGCGCGGGCCGTACGACGACGTGCCGGTGCCGCCCGGGTGCGGCGTGTTCGACTTCGAGCTGGAGGTGGCCGCCGTGATCGGGCGCGGCGGGCGCGACCTGAGCGTCGAGGAGGCCGGCGGGCACATCGCCGGGTACCTGCTCATGAACGACTGGTCGGCGCGCGACATCCAGCTCGACGAGATGGAGGTGCGGCTGGGGCCCGTGAAGGGCAAGGACACCGCCACGACGCTCGGGCCCGTGCTGGTCACGCCGGACGAGCTGGCGCCGTACCGGGCGGGCAACGCCTTCGACCTGCCGATGACCGCGGCCGTCAACGGGCTGACCGTGGGCACGGACCGGTGGAGCAACATGGCGTTCTCGTATCCGCAGATGATCGCCTATGCCTCCCGTGGGACCGAGGTGCGGGCCGGGGACGTGCTCGGGTCCGGGACCTGCGGGGGCGGGTGCCTGGCGGAGCTGTGGGGGCGGCTGGGCCTGGAGGCGCACGCGCCGCTCTCGCCCGGGGACACCGTGACGATCACGGTGGAGCGGCTGGGGGTGCAGCGGTGCCGGGTCGTGGAAGGGGCGGAGCCCGGCGCGGACGATCTCAGGGCGTCGCGTAGGACCTGAGGTCGATGGCCGAGGCGGCGCGTTCGGTCATGCGCTTGATGAGGCTCTTGCCCGGCATGTACGGCAGCAGGCGCATCATCTGGTTGCGTCGCCAGATCTGCGACTTCTTCCGGGGGACCAGGAACGTGTCGGCTCCCCGTGCCTGGCGCTGGCAGGTGGTGACATAGGGCCGCATGCGGCTCTCGTACCGGCTGAAGGCGGTTTCGTGGTCGTCCGCCTCGGCCAGCTCGCCTGCCAGCACGTACGCGCCGATCAGCGCCAGCCCCGTGCCCATGCCACCCGGGCCCGGGGCGTGGCCCGCGTCGCCGAGGAGCGCCACCCGGCCCGACGAGTACGCGGGCAGGACGATCTGCGCCGCGGGGGCGAAGTAGAAGTCGCCCGCCTCCCGCATCTGCCTCAGCAGGCGCGGGACCTCCCAGCCCGCTCCCGCGAACGCCTCCTCCACCAGCGCCTGCTGCCGGGCCCGGTCGCGGTGGTCGTAGGTGAGCGGGGGCGCGGCGAAGTCCAGGGCGGCTCGCGTCCGGCCGCCCGTGCTGACGATCGTGGCGCATCTGGCGGGCTCGCTGTACATGACGCCCTCGTGGTCGAGGCCGTAGGTGCCGGGGACGGAGAAGATCGCCCCGTACATGCCCAGGTGGCGGGTCTGGGCGGGGGTGTCGCCGAAGGCCAGCTCACGGATCTTCGAGCGGATCCCGTCCGCGCCTACGACCAGGTCGAACGTGCGGGGGGCGGATCGTTCGAAGGTGACGTGGACGCCGTGCGCGGTCTCGGTCAGCGTGGTGATGGAGTCGCCGAAGAGGTACTCGGCGGGGGCGGCGTCGTGCAGGATGCGGCTCAGGTCGCCGCGGAGGATCTCCACCTCTCCGCTGAACGCGGCGGAGGGGAGGCTCGACAGGCGTCTGCCGTGCCCGTCGACGATCTTTATGTCGCCCATGTGGGTCTGGGCCTGGCGGATCGCGTCGAGGATGCCCATGCGGGTCAGGACCTCCAGCTGGGGAGCGCCGCGGAAGTCGACCGCCTGGCCGCCGGGGCGGATGGTCTGGGCGCGTTCGATGATGGTGGGGTGGTTGTTGTGGCGGGTCAGCCAGTGGGCCAGGGCGGGGCCGGCTATGCCGGCGCCGGAGATGAGGACGGTGAGGTCGCGCACCGGGGTGGCCTTTCTGGGGTGTTTACGGTGTACGCGCACTCTAGGAAGTGGTGGTCGGTGCGGCAAGATGGCTGTTCGTTGCACTAGTGCGCTCGGCAGGGATGTCTGGTAGAAATCGGGCTGGTGCACTAGTGCGCTGGGCGCTGCGTTCTGGTTCTGACGGTCGAGCCTTGCACGGGGGCTTGGCGGTCGAGCCTTGCGCGGGGGCTTGGCGGTCGAGCCTTGTGCCGCGGCCTTGCGCCGGGGCTGGCGTTCGGACCTTCGCGTTCGGAGGTGGCCTTTGGGGCTTGCGTTCGGGTCAGAGGAGGAGGGGGCTGGTGGATCGGGAGAGTGCGCCGTACCTCCGGATCGTCGAGGAGCTGCGGCGGCGCGTCGCCGCCGGGGAACTGGCGGCGGGTGAGCGGCTGCCCTCGACGCGGCAGATTGTCCAGGAGTGGGGGGTGGCGATGGCCACCGCCAGCAAGGTGCTGAGCAGGCTGCAGGAGGAAGGGCTGGCGCGGGCCGTGCCGGGGGTGGGCACCGTGGTGGCGGGGCGCGAGGCGGTCGCGCGGACGTACACACAGGACCTCACCAGGCAGCGCATCGTGCGGGCGGCCATCAGGGTCGCTGACGGGGAAGGGCTCGCGGCCGTCTCGATGCGGCGGGTCGCGACCGAGCTGAGCGCCTCGGCCATGTCCCTGTACCGGCATGTGGCGGGAAAGGACGAGCTCGTCCACCTGATGGCCGACGCGGTGTACGGGGACGATCCGCCGCCGGAACGCATCCCGCGCGGCTGGCGGGAGCAACTGGAGCTGGCGCTTCGGCAGCAGTGGCGCATCTACCGGCGCCATCCCTGGCTGGCGCGGGCCGTCTCCCTGACCCGGCCCGAGTTCGTGCCCAACGGCATGGCGCACACGGACCGGCTGCTGCGTGCGCTGGACGGGGTCGGGCTGGACGCCAACGCCATGATGCACGCCGTCCTGTCGCTGCTGAGCTACGTTCGCGGGGCGGCGGTCAGTCTGGAGGCGGAGGAGCAGGCGCGTACGGAGACGGGGATCACGGACGACGACTGGATGCGGGCACGGGAGGCCGAGCTCGAGACGTTGTTCGCCTCCGGGGCCTATCCCACGCTCGCGAAAGTGGTGGAGCAGCCGGAGCTGGACATGGACCTCGACTCGATCTTCGAGTTCGGCCTGCGGCGGCAGCTCGACGGGGTGGCCGTGCTGGTGGCCAGGGTGCGGGGCGGGCGGCGCGATTAGGCGAATGGGGCCGGATGGCTATATGCTCTCGGAGCGCCGCAACGGGTGGACTCGGAGCGGTGACCAGGGGCTATAGCGCAGTTGGTAGCGCGCCTCCATGGCATGGAGGAGGTCTGGGGTTCGAATCCCCATAGCTCCACACGACTTCCCGCCCCGATCCTGGTTCAGGATCGGGGCGTTTTGCGTTGTGCCGGTGAGGCCTGTGAGCGCAGGCTTTGCTCGGTGCTCGGTGCTCGGTGCTCGGTGCTCGGTGCTCGGTGCTCGGTGCTCGGTGGCGCAGTGGCGCAGTGGCGCAGTGGTCTGGAGGGTCGGTGGCGCGGTGGCGCAGTGGCCAGGCAACTCGGTGGCCAGGCAGTGCGGAGAGCTTGGTGGCCGCTCTGGGGGCGATGGCTGCTGGGACTGGGTTGCGAAAGGGCCCGAGGCTGGGGCGGGTGTGGTTGTGACTTTGGGCTGACGCTGTCACTGACGCGATGACGGGCGCTGGCTGGGTCGGGTGCGGGCGGCTGGTAGGGCTGGGCAGCGGCCGGTTGCGAATGTTGGTAGGACGTGACGCACGGACGGGCTCATCGGCGGACAGCACGGCCGTGGCCGGGACCGGTCGTGGACGGCGGCTGGCAGCGGTCGCGTGTGCCGTCCGTGCGGCGGCTGGGCGTGTCGTTCGGGGCGCGGGTGGGCGTGTCGTTCGGGGGATGCGGGTGGGTGTGTAGTCCGGCCGCGGACGCGTATGCCGACTGGGAAGCGGCTGTCTGCGACGGCTGGCGGCGGTCGCGTCTGGCGGGCAGGGAGCGGTGCGGCGATCGGGGCACCCTTGGCCGGCTGCTGATCTGGTGGAGGGGTACCCAGGAGGCGTTGTCGGTCGTGGGTTGGTGTGCCTGCTGAGAGATGGTGGCCGGGGGGTTGTCGTTGTGTGGGCACCGGTGGCCGGCGGGCCCAGGGCTGAGGTTGTCAGTGCGGGTGGGCGGGAGAGTGTGGGGGGTGGTCGAAGGAGTGTTGCCAGAGTTGTTCGTCGTCGTCGAAGTGGTCGGTGGGGAGGAGGCCGGCGTGGCGGGCGACGGCGGCGGAGGCGGTGTGGGCGGGGTGGATGTGGGCCTGCACGGTGGTGACGCCGGTCGTGTGGAGCCAGGTGATGAGGGCTCGGGCGGCTTCGGAGGCGTAGCCCTGGCCCTGCCATGAGGTGCCGATCACCCAGGCGACCTCGGCTCGGCGGCCCTCGTCCATGATGGTGGCCTGGACGTAGCCGATGGCGTGGGCGTCCTGCTTTGTGCGGAGGATCCAGTTGCGCCATTCCTGGGTTCCGTCGGGGGAGCGGCCGATGGATTGGCGGGTGTAGCGGGCGCGCAGCTCGTCCAGGGTGGGTGGGGAGCCTCCGGTGAAGGTGTACAGGGACTTCGCGCTGAGGACGTGGACCATTTCGTCGGCGTCGGTGGCTGACAGCGGGGCGAAGAGGAGCCGATCGCTTGTCATCTCGGGGTCGGGCGTCACTTTTCGCCAATCTTGAGTTTTTCGTGCGGGAGGGGGTGGGGGGCTGGTGCGTGGCGGTCCGCTTTGGGTGGGGCTGTGGGTTGATGCTACGGGGGTGGTGGTGCGGGGGCGGCAAGGTGTCTGGAAAGGCGAGGCGGGACACGTTGAGGGGGGTGCCGGTCGGGCCTAGGTGCCCCGCCTTGCTGGGTTTTGTGGTGGTGGTGCGTCAGGAGAAGACGGCCGACTTGAGCAGCAGGCGGCTGCTTGCCCGGCCGCCGGGGCGCAGGGAGTAGTAGTCGCCTGTGCAGTCGATGCCGGTGAACATGGTGACCGTGGAATCGGTGTGGTTGACGGGGCTGTGGGCGCTGTCCTCGACGTGCTGGACCTCGGGGAGGTTGATGCAGGTGCCGCTGTGGGGGTCCGTCAGGTCGGCGACGCTCGCGCCGTTCGGGGTCGGATAGGTGTAGATGAAGGTTCCTGTGGCGGCGTGGGCGGGGGTGCACAGCGACACTGCCAGGGCCAGTGTCAGGGAGGAGAGGGTGGCGGCGGTCCTGCGTGCGGTCATGGTGGAGCACGTCCCTTCGGGATGGGGTGATGCCTTGGTCGGCCATCACATCCTATGACTACTGAGAGTTACTGAACGGTTACCTGAAGCTATCGGCCTTTCTCGTAGATGACGAGACCCCGGGAGAGGTGGAGGGGGACCAGGACCAGCTCCACCAGGAGGGCCTTCCAGGCGTAGTAGAGGTTCACCGCCTTGTTGAGGTAGACGAAGGGGAGGTTGAGCAGGACCTGGGTGACGGGGAGGCGGCGGCGTCTGGCCGCGTAGAGGAGAGCGGGGACGGTCAGGAAGAGCTCGGCTCCCGCCCACCAGCCCAGCGTGTGCGGCACCGGCTCGTGGAAGGCCGTGATGAGGAGCAGCGGGGCCGCCCACCACAGCGGGGCCATCAGGATCTCCAGGAGGGCCACGATGATCCAGGTGGCGAGCATGGGCTTGCGGGTGAGCAGGCGGGGGAGGTGGAGGCGGACGTTCTGCATGAAGCCGGCCATCCAGCGCCACACCTGCTTGCGCAGGTAGGGCAGGGTCTCCGGGTCGGCGGCCCAGGCCACGGCGTCGGAGACGTAGACCGCCCGGCGGCCTGCCGACTGCTGGCTCCAGGTGAAGTCCATGTCCTCGACGATGGTGCGCTCGGGGAAGCCGCCGAACTCCGTCAGGGCCGTGCGCCTGAACATCGAGCAGCAGCCGGAGCAGACCATGGGGCTGTCGGCCAGTTGCTGGATCGGGCGGTGCCAGTGGAAGCCGAAGAGGTACTCGGTGGACCTGCCGCGCTCCCACGGGGTGCGGGCGAAGCGGGTCTGCACGTTGCCGGCCGCCACCTGCACGGCCGGGTCGTCGAAGGCGGGCTTGAGGTGCTCGATGTAGTCGGGGGCCAGGACCGTGTCGGCGTCCACCGCCAGGATCAGGTCCGTGTCGCAGTGGGGGAGCGCGTGGTTCTGGGCCTTGGCCTTGCTGCCCAGGTTGCGGGGCGGGCGCAGGACGGTGACGCCGTAGGAGGCGGCGACGTCGCCGGTGTGGTCGGTGGAGCCGTCGTCCACGACGATGATCTTGTCTGGGGGGACGGACTGGGACTTGACGGAGCGGAGGGTGGCGGGGAGGCCGGCCTCCTCGTTGTGGGCCGGGATGATGACCGTGACGGTCAAGGGCGGGGATGTGCGCGTGAGCGGTGGCGGGGGTGTCCGCGTGAGTGGTGGTGAGGAGGGCGTGGTCACCTGCGTCGCCTCCTCAGCTTGAGCGCGATCAGGGTCACCAGGCCGACCGTCGCGTAGACGATCAGGCTGAAACCGAGCGTGGGCGGGCCTCCGGGCATCCTCTGGCTCCTTGGTTGTGCGGTAGGTGGCTATGAGGATGCTCCGCGAGGGCGGGTGGCGAGGCTCCGAAGGCGGTTCTGTGGAGGGAGGGGCGGTTGTCCAGGTTGTCGTGTGGGCGAAGGGGCGGCTGTCCCAGTTGCCCTGTGGATGAGGGTGGGGCAGGTCGGGGTGTGCTGTGGATGAGAGGCAGGGTGAGGGGGAGGCAGGGGGCGGGGAGGGGTGGCGTCGGTAGGGGGCCGGGGGAGCGGGTGCTCCCTCGGCCCCGTCGGCCGCTGGGCTTCTCGCCCGTCGCGGCCTCGTACGTGATCAGCGCAGGCCGTAGGCCCGGTCGATGGTCTGCGTGGTCGAGCCGCCCGCCCCGTCCGAGGCCGTGACGCGCAGTGACACGTACCCGCTGGTCCGCTCCAGCGCCGGATGGCTCACCTCGACCCGGAACCGGCCGTCACCGCGTTTCGTGACCCGGGTGGCCGCCTGCCAGGCGCCCCCGTCGTCCACCGAGTACTCCACCTGGACCCGCCGCACCTCGGAGCTCCGCCGCGCGCCCGAGTGGGCTCCGGCCCGCAGCTCGAAGGTGAACGGCCGTCCGGCCGCCGCCCGGTTCAGCAGGTCGAGCGGCAGATCGTAGGTGAGCTGCACGGCTGGTTGGAACGCGCAGGACGTCCCGAACGTGCAGGTGTATCCGCGAGGCGTCCGCGACGGCGGCGACGAGGTGAACGACGTGGTGGTCGTCACCTTGCCCGCCAGGGTACGGCCCGAGAGGTCCACCGTCTCCAGCCGGTACGGCCCCGCCCCCGCCGGCACCGGGAACGACCGGGGATACCGCCCCTGCACGGCCACCTCCTGATCCCCGACGAACAGCCGGGGCGTCGACCTCCCCGTGCCGAGCGCGCTGTAGTGCCGAGGGTCGGAGTCACGCCACCCCTCGGCAGGGACGAACCGGTCCCCGTCCCGGCACATCGTGCACGGCAACGCCACCGGATACCCCGGCGGCACGTCGGCGGCCCCGGGCACCAGCGGCGCCTTGAACCACTGCTCGGAGACCCGCTGGTCGCGTCGCGTGAACCGGTCGGCCGAGTACAGGGCCAGGCCGTCGTTGCTGATCTCCCGCGTCCAGAGCACGTCGTCAGAGGCGGGGCCGTAGTACTCGGTCCGTACGGCCGGCATCGCCAGCGGCCCCCCGTACGTCAGCCGCCCCGGCTCCTCCCCGGTCGTCGACTGGCCGAACTCCCAGCCGCCGGGCTCCGTGTCGTCCGCGTGATAGGCGGCGTCCACCCGTACGAGGTCCTTCATGTCCACCTTCGCCGGGCGCGAAGGCACCCGTCCGCGCGAGTCGAAGCGCAGGTGGTACACCACCTCCGGCCCCGCGTACGGCTCCAGGCGGACGGACAGCGGCCCCCGGGAGAGCGCGTCGCGCACGGCCCGGCCCTCGGCGGCGGTCAGGCCCAGCCGGTGGAACGCAGGTGAGCCCCCGGCGGGCAGCCGCGCCTGGCCGCCGTCCACGTCGAGGTAGGCGACGATGCCGGCCGCCCCGTGCCGGATCGCCTGCGCGGCGGCGTCGTCCATGGCGGCGGCAGCGGTGACGTACGGCCGGTCGGTCCCCTCCACCGGGATGCCGACCAGGGCGAGCTTGCCCCCCACGTCCAGGTTCGCGAAGTCCTCGGGGCGGCCCCGGCCGGCCGGCACGACGGCGAGCGTGCTGATCCCGGTCAGCCCGCGCATGGACTCCACGTCGTACGCCGGACGCAGCCGCAGGTCGCCGGCCGTCACGGAGGACAGGACGGGCGGTTCCAGGTTCCACTGGTGCGACAGGCGCACCTTGCCCGCCTTCACGGCCGGGACCGGCGTGATGTGGACGTCGTGCCCGCCGCCCACCGCGCCTCCGTAGATCGAGATGGGCTGCGTGCGGTCGGTGAACGTGCGCACGTAGTAGGCGTTGCCGCCGCCGTCCGCGGGCACCGGCAGGTCGGGCCGGAGCCTGACCGTGTCGCGGGCGTCCAGGGTGACCGTTTCGTTCTCGTCGAGGGTGATGGTCTCGATCACCCAGTTGTTGCGGTTGGTCAGCCGGCTCTCCGGGAGGATGCCGATCACCTCGTAGTCGCCGGCGGGGAGCAGGAACTCGCCGGTGCCCGCGTAGTCGGTGCGCAGGTAGTAGTAGCCGTACGGGTTGAACGGGTCCTCGGGGCTGTTGCCGCGCTTCAGCGGGATCGCGTACACGAGGGGCTCGGCCTGGTAGCCGGGGAAGAACTCCTTGGTCCCGTACGAGTTGACGAGTTGCACCCCGAGCCGGTGCGTGGCCGGGCCGGTGTAGTAGCTGAACGGGGTGACCACGCGCGTCTCTCCGGCGCTCGCCGTCACCCAGCCGCCGTAGGCGCCCACCGGCCCGGCCGACGGGTCCACGGTGAGGTCCGCGGTGGCGGTGCCGTTCGCGGGGATCGTGACGGTCTGTGCTCCGAGCTTGATCGCGCCGGAGGGGGCGGGGTCGCCGCTCCAGCCGCGGGTGGCGAGGGAGAGGTCGAGGGTGACCGGGTCGGCGCCGGTGTTGCGGTAGGTGACCTGGCGTGTCGCCGGGGCACCGGCCAGCCGGCGGAAGTCGACGACGGAGGTGGCGAAGACGGTCTGGGTGACGGCCCGGGCCACGTCCACCCGGCCGCTGCCCTGTTCGTACCAGTGGTGGGCGTCGTTGCGCACGGCGGTGGAGGTGAGCGCGTCGCGCAGCTCTCCCGCCCGCCATTCGGGGTGCTGCTGGGCCAGGATCGCCGCGGCGCCCGCCACGTGCGGCGTCGCCATCGAGGTGCCGCTGAACGCCGTGTGCCGGTCGTCGCCCGGGATGCCGGGCAGGGACGAGGCGGACGAGCGGGCGGCGACGATGTCCACGCCTGGGGCCACGATGTTGGGCTTGACGGCGGCGTCGTCCAGGCGGGGGCCGCGGCTGGAGAAGCCCGCCAGCTCCGTGCCGGTGTCCTTGTCGACCGCGCCGACGGCCAGCGCCTCGTCGGCCGCCGCGGGGACGCTCACCGTGAGCGGGTCGGCCTCGTTGCCCGCGGCCGTCACGAACAGCGTCCCGTGCTTCCTGGTCAGCTCGTTCAGCGCCTGGCTCATCGGGTCGGTGCCGTTGCCGCAGCAGGTGCCCAGGCTCAGGTTCACCACGTCGGCGCCCTGCGCGGCGGCCCATTCCATGCCGGCGATAGCCCAGGACCAGGCGCCGTTGCCGCTGTCGTCGAGCACCTTGCCGACCAGCAGCGACGCCGCCGGGGCCACACCCTGGTACGTGCCGCCCGCGCCGGCGATCGTGGAGGCGACGTGCGTGCCGTGGCCCTTCCTGTCGGCGATGCCGGGGGCGGTGGTGAAGTTCTCCGTGGCGAGGATGCGGCCGGCGAAGTCGGGGTGGTCCACGTCGATGCCGGTGTCGAGGACGGCGACCTTGACGCCCTTGCCGTCGAACCCCTGCCGCCACGCGGTGGGCGCGCCGACGAGCGGCACGCTGCGGTCGAGGGAGGCCTGCGTCCTGCGGTCCAGCCAGATCTTGCCGACGCCGCTCGCCGACCGTCCGCTGACGCCCCTGTCGGTACGCAGCCCCGCCCAGAACGCCCCCGCCTGCCCGGCGCGGACCGTCATCGCGGCGCCGTTGACGCTGCCGAGCACGCGCACGTCCTCGGCGGCGGGCAGTGCGGTGGCGGCGGCGGACCTGGCCTGGCCCGTGTACGTGACCAGGAGGGGGATCGCGGCGGTGGCCTGGTCGCGGGCCAGCGTCTCGACGTCGAACAGCTCCTCGTCGAGCGTGCCCGCCGCGACCATGCCCGCGGCGTCGGACGGCATGACCAGGTAGCCGCCGTCCTTGCTGGGCAGCGTGGCGAACGTGATCTCGGTCCCGTCGGGCCTGGGCGCCTGCTTGACGGCGATGGACGGCACGCCGCCGTCCTTGCCGGGGGCGTAGTCGATGACGTCGCCCGTGATGAGGGTGAGGGTGGTGCCCGGCGGGGTCTCGGCCGGGCCGGCGGGCGCCGCGTGGGTGGGCGGCGGGGTGGCGGCGATGGCCGTGAACGCGAGGGTGAAGCCGGATAAGGCCGCGGCCAGCCGGGAGGGTGAAGGGGACACGTGGGGCCCTTTCGGTCAGGAGGGAGGGCTATTTCGGGAGCGCTCCCAATCTTCCGAGTGGGCTTATATCCAGGACATGATCAAACTAATCGCCCGTTCCGCCGGGACTGCGGAAGCCCCGGCGCGAGGTGCCGGGAGCCGTCGTCCGCGTCGCGGCGTGCGGGGAGTCGCCGTCCGCGTCGCGGCGTGCGGAGAGTCGCCGTCCGCGTCACGGCGCGCTGGGAGTCGCCAGCCGCGTCACGGTGTGCCGGGAGCCGTCGTCCGTGGTGTGCCGCCACCGGCTGCCGCCGCCTGCGTCAGGGTGTGCCACCACCGCTCGCGGTGCGTGGCCCGCATCAGGCGGTTGTGCAGCCCGTGCAGGGCCTTGGCGTTGTGCGTGTTCACGTGCAGCTCCTCCGCCTCCGCCAGGTGGCGCAGCGGGCGCCCGTGGCAGGTGGAGCAGCCGCACGTGCCCTCCCCGAGCCGCTCCACCGGCACGAACTCCAGCCGCTCCGCCACGAACGCGCTGCGCGCCCCGCCCCGCCGCCACCCGCCGCGCACCTCGTGCGGCTCCGGGTAGAGATGCCGCAGCACCTCGCGTACGCCGATCGCGGCCCACCGCGCCCCGTACGCCAGCGACCCCAGCGCCGCCACCCCGGCCGAGAGCAGGGGCAGCGGGACCGGCCGGTACGGTGGCCCGTCCTCGACCACCAGCGCCACCGGCGACCCGTAGTCGGTGACCGTGCGCAGCAGCGTGCCGCGGTCCTCGATGACCCAGCGGGCGTGCACGGGCAGCACCGCCACGGCGCCGTCCCACTGGAGGGCCTGTTCGAGGATGGCGTGCAGGGCTTCGTGGTCCCCTCTGCCGACATAACCCGAATCGGTGAGCGGGACCGTCGCGCCCGCCTCCACCTGGTCCGCGATCCAGTCGGCCGACAGCCGCGCTGTGCCCCGCACCCGCGCGGACCCGGCGTACCTGCGGCGATCGGCGAGCAGCGGCCCGTCGTAACCGGCCCTGCGGACCATGCGGACCGCGTCGTGGCCGGCCTGGCCGGTGAAGACCAGGCCCGAGCCGGGGTGCCCGGCCAGCGTCGCCGCGTCGTAGACGTCCCTGACGCTGACCTGGACCAGCAGGCGCTCGTGGAGGTCCATGGCGCGCCCATCCTGGGGCCGAGGGGGGTCTTATCCCGAGATATCCCCATAAATCGGCGGGGCTCCCGCCGTCCGGCGCATCCGGACCAGGTCCGCCTCCGCCGTCGTCGCCGCTGCCTCCGTCGTCGCCGGCCGGTACCGCCGGGCGAGCTCGTCCGCCGTCGTCGCCAGCCGCTCGCGCAACGCGGCGGGAGCCAGCACCTCGGCGTCCGTGCCCAGCCTCAGGAACTCCCCGACCGCGTGCTCGATCGACTCGATCGGCACCGTGACCCGTGTCCAGCCCTCCTCGTCGGGCGGCAGCGCGCTCTGCCTGGCCGCCGCCACCACGCCGGGCGTCATGAGATCGGCCAGGCGCTCCACCCCGCGCGGCGACAGCCGCACCACGGCCTCGCCCCAGCGCAGCCTGGCCTCGAACTCCGCCAGGTGCCCCGCCCAGTAGGCGGCCAGATCGAAGCCCTCCTGCCGGGCGAACCCCTCCTCCAGCGGCTGCAGGTCGAGGATCTGCGAGACGCGGTACGTGCGGACGTCCTCGCCCGCCCGGGCCACGAGATACCACCGCCCCGCCTTGACGACCAGCCCGTACGGCTCCAGCCGCCGCTCCACCTCCTGCGGCTGCTTCCACCGCCGGTACCTGATCTGGATGCGCCGCTCGTTCCAGACCGCGTCGGCCACGGCGGCCAGGTACGTCGTTGGGTCCTGGTCGCGGTACCAGGTGGGCGCGTCGAGCAGGAACCGCTCCTGGATGCGCCCCGCGCGGTCCCGCAGCTCGACCGGGAGCGCCGCCATCAGCTTGAGCTGCGCCGCCGCCACCACCGTGCCCAGGCCCAGCTCGGCCGCGGGGCCGGGCAGGCCCGCCAGGAACAGGGACTCCGCCTCGTCCGCCGTCAGGCCGGTGAGCCGGGTGCGGTAGCCGTCGAGGAGCTGGTAGCCGCCCCTCGGGCCCGCGTCGCCGTAGAGGGGGATGCCCGCGGCGTGCAGGGACTCGACGTCGCGGTAGATGGTGCGTACCGACACCTCCAGCCGCCCGGCCAGCTCCTGGGCGGTCATCCGCCCGCGCGTCTGCAACATCAGCAGGATGGAGACCAGGCGGGAAGCACGCATACCACTGACACTACCTGTCAGTGACCCGGCCGTACGTTCTCCCCATGAACGACTTCGACTTCTTCGCCGGTCACTGGAACGTGGTCAACCGCCGCCTCGCCAAGCCCCTGTCCGGCAGCGACGAATGGGACGAGTTCCCCGGCCGGTCCGTCGCCACCCGGCACTTCGGCGGCGCGGCCAGCTTCGACGAGATCGAGTTCCCCACCAAGGGGACCAGCGGGCTGACCGTGCGCCTGTACGACCCGGCCACCCGGCAGTGGTCCATCTACTGGGCCAGCAGCGTCACAGGAGCGCTGGACACCAGGCCCATGGTCGGCGCGTTCGAGGGGGACAGGGGCGTGTTCCACGGCGAGGAGACCCACGAGGGCCGGCCGGTGCGCTGCCGGTTCGTCTGGACGGTCGCCGGCGCCGACGCCGCCCGCTGGGAGCAGGCCTTCTCCGACGACGACGGCCGCACCTGGGAGACGAACTGGACCATGGACTTCAGCCGAGTATGAGCGCCCCGGTGCCGGAGGCCGAGCGCACCCACAGGATCGCCACCACGGCCACGACCGCGATGAGCAGCGCGAGCCCGCCGACCACGATCACCCACCACCAGGCCGACCTCGGCGGCCTGGCCTCGTAGTGCTGCACGTCGGGGAGCATGTCCGGCGTGTACGGCAACCGCCTCGTGCTGGGCGCGTCGGGAGGCCCCTGCTCGTCGGCCTGCCCGGGGCGGGGGTAGCGGATCGTCTGGTTGGGATCGGAATCCTGCGGGCCGGTCTGCTCTCGCGTCATGGTCCCCTCGAACACGCGGCGGAGTGTCGGGTACGGCAACATTGTCACACTTACCGGGGCTGTCCCGTCCATGCCTCATGACATCTGTACTCGTGACTGGCGGCAGCGGGCGCCTCGGCCGTGCCGTCCTGGAGAGCCTGGTCGAGGCCGGATACGAGGTGCGGGCGACCAGCCGTACGGCGCGGCCCGCCGGTGGCGGCGTGCGGTGGGAGGTCGCGGACCTGACCACCGGCCGGGGCGTGGCTGCGGCCGTGGCCGGGGCGGACGTGGTCGTGCACCTCGCCTCGGCGCCCTACCGGGGCCGTTACACCCGACGGGTGGAGCTCGACGGCACGTCGGCGCTGCTCGCCGCGGCCCGGGAGGCCAGCGTACGGCACCTGATCTACGTCTCGATCGTGGGCGTGGACCGGGTGCCGTGGGGATATTTCGGGATGAAGGTGCAGGGCGAGCGCCTCGTCCAGGGCGGCCCGGTGCCGTGGACGATCGTGCGGGCCACGCAGTTCCACGAGTTCGTGGCACAGGCGTTGCGGGGGATGGCCAGGCTCGGCTTCATGGTCGTCGATCCGGGCGTCACGGTGCAGCCCGTGGACGTGCGGGACCTGGCCGCACACCTGACGGCGCTGGCGGGCCAGGCGCCGGGCGGCGAGGTGCGGGAGTTCGGCGGCCCCGAGTCGCTGACCATGGCCGAGGCCGCGCGGAGCTGGCTGCGGGCCCGGCGCCTGCGCAGGCCGGTGCTGAGCCTGCGCCTGCCCGGCAGCCTCGGCCGGGGCTTCCGCGCCGGCCACCTGACCACGAAGGCCCGGCCCGCCGGCGAGATCACCTGGGAGGAGTACCTGCGCCAGGCTCAGCCCTGACCCTGCCCGAAGCCGGGCTCAGCCCTGACCCTGGCCGAAGGGCGGCTGCGGGGGCGTCTGCCATCCGGGCGGCTGCTGCTGCGGCCCGGGGTGCCAACCCGGCTGTCCCGGCTGGGGCCCCGGCTGGCCCGGCTGCGGGCCGGGCTGCCAACCGGGCTGACCCGGCTGCGACCCGCCCTGCCAGTCGGGCTGTCCGGGCTGCCACTCCGGCTGCGGCTGCCACGCCCCCTGCGCGGTCGGCTGCGGCTGGTTCCTGGGCATGATCACCGCCCAGACCAGCAACGCGGTCCCGACGGCCTGCAGGAGCATGACGGCCACGTTGACGATCAGGGAGACCGGTGTGAAGCCGCGCATCCCCAGCGACTCGACCAGATTGGGCAGCATCAACGAGAACACGCCGCCGATCACGCCTCCCAGCAGCAGCATGATGCAGCCCACCATGCCGACCACCGAGGCGCGGCCGTGCTCCTTCCTGCGCATCGCCATGAGCGCGACACCGCCCAGCAACACGACCAGCGACACGATCAGATTGAAGATGGTGAGGATGTAGGAAAGCATTGAACAAGCTCCGTTGGATCGGTGCGCGACCCGACGACGTTACGCGGACTCCCGGCTTTCTTCCACCGCACGGGTGATCGAATCGAGATCATGCCCGCCCTCGTACCGCACGCCGTTCACGAACAGCGCCGGCGTGCCCCGCACGCCGCTGTCGCGGCCTGACGCCTCGTCCACACCGACCCTGGCGACATGGCGCGCCACGTCGGACCAGGGCACGACGTCCAGCTCGGCCGCGTAGTGCTCCAGGTCGGCGTCGGTGAGGAAGCGCTGGTTGTCGTAGAGGATGTCGTGCATCTCCCAGAACCTGTCCCGGTCGGCGGCGGCCTCGGCGACGATCGCGGCGGGGGCGGAGCGCGGGTGCAGCGTGCGCAGCGGGAAGTGGCGGAAGACCAGCCGCACGTCCGGGTTCCTCCTGAGGACCTCCTCCAGGATCGGGTGCAGCCGGCCGCAGTACGGGCATTCGAAGTCGCCGTACTCGACGATCGTGACCCGGGCGTCCGCGGGGCCGCGCACGTGGTCGCCGGGGCCGACGGGGACGGCCAGCGTGGTGGGCAGGTCCTCGGCCGGCTCGGCCTCGGGCGGCGCGCACACCCCGCCCCGGTCCCACGCCATGCGGAAGATCAGCCAGCCCAGCACGGCCGACAGCAGCGAGCCCGCCAGGATGCCGATCTTGGCCTGATCGTGCAGCGCGGGATCCTCGAACGCCAGGTCCACGATGAACAGCGCCACCGTGAACCCGATCCCCGACACCGCGGCCCCGCCCAGCAACTGCCCCCACACCAGGTTCCCCGGCAGGACGCCCCAGCCCAGCCGCAGCGGCAGCCACGTGCCCAGCGAGATCCCGGCGAACTTGCCCAGCAGCAGCCCGAGCGCCACGCCGATGGCGACGGGCGAGGTGGCGGCGGCGCGCAACGTCTCCCCGTCGAGGCGGACGCCGGCGTTGGCCAGGGCGAAGACGGGCACGATGACGTAGCTGCTCCACGGGTGCAGCCGCAGTTGCAGGCGCTCGTTCACGGAGACGGCCCGCTGGACGCGCAGCGCGGCCTGCCTGGCGGCCCGCGCGCTGGGCTCGCTGGTGAACTCCTGCACGGCCTCCCCGGCGAGCAGCAGCTTGTGGTCGGTGGGGGCGTACACGAAGACGAGGATCCCCAGCGCGATGCCGATCAGCGTCGGATGGATGCCGCTCTCCAGCGTGGCCACCCACAGCGCGAACCCCAGCACGATGTAGGCGGGCGCCCGCCAGATCTTCAGCCACCGCAGCGTCATGATGGCCGCCAGGAGCAGCGCGGCGGTGACGAGCGCGGTCACCGACAGGTCCTCGGTGTAGAAGAGCGCGATGATGATGATCGCCAGAACGTCGTCCACGATGGCCAGCGTCAGCAGGAACGCGCGCAGCGGGTCGGGGCAGCGCGCGCCGACCACGGCGAGCAGGCCCAGCACGAAGGCGGTGTCGGTGGCGATCGGCACGCCCCAGCCGCCGGCGCCGGGGCCGCCGTAGTTGAGCAGCAGGTAGACGCCGGCCGGCACGAGCATGCCGCCGAACGCGGCCACGGCGGGCACGGCGATCAGCCGCCGGTCCCTGAGCTGCCCGAGCCGCACCTCGTAGGAGACCTCCAGGCCGATGAGGAAGAAGAAGACGGTCATGAGCCCGTCGTTGACCCAGTGGCGCAGGTCCAGCGAGAACTGGGCGTCGCCGAAGGAGATGCCCATGGAGGTGTGCCAGAACGCCTCGTAGGTGTCGGCCCACGGCGAGTTGGCCCAGAACAGGGCCAGCGCGGTGGCGGCGAGCAGCACGCTGGTGCTGCCCGCCTCGGTACGCAGGAACGCGCGCAACATCGTAGATCTCCCCCCGGAGATCCGATCCTAGATGCGCCGCCGGTATGCTCCCGCGCCGCACCCGGCTAGAGGAACAGGTGGGCGGCCGCGTCCCTGGCCAGCAGGAAGCCGACGATCGCCATGCCCCAGCTCAGCATCGACGACGAGTGCTTGACCAGCCACGCGCGCAGCCGCTCCAGCTTCGGCTCCAGCCACTTCCCCGCCCCCGCGCGCAGGGCCATGAGCACCAGCGCCGGCAGAATCATGATCAGCACGTACGCCCCCAGCAGCGGCGCCCACTGGGCCACCGCCAGCCCCGCGGTCGTCATCATGCCGATCGCGGCCAGGTACGGCACCATGGTGGCCACTTCCAGCACCCCGGCGGTCAGCCCCACCAGCATCATCGTGCGCGGCCCGCCCACCCGGGGCTCGAAGGTGCGCTCGGGCAGGCCCCGCTTGGCGCGCCACTTGGGGTCGAAGCGCCAGCTCAGCGCGAACAGCCCCACGCCGAGCACGAGCTGCACGGCGTAGGCGGCCCTGCTGTGGAGCGCGTCGCCGAAGGTGTCCATCGCGGTGGTCAGCCCGAGCATGAGCGCCACGCCCACCAGGAAGTAGAAGATCGTCACGGTGGCGAGGTAGATCAGCAACCGGGTGGTCCGGGAGCGGTCGAGGCTGAGCATGAGGTAGACGGGGATTCCGAGGGTGCCGAAGCTCGTGCTGTCGAGCACCGCCAGGCCCGCGAGAGCGAGCAGCAGCGCGATGGTCATGAGGAAATCATGCTGAACGCGGGCGGGCGCCCGCCTCCTTCGCCGGATCGAACCCGGTGTACATCCTTCTGCTCACTTGGGACTGGATCGGCAGCGTGTGATCGACCTCTCCCGACGTCAGCCACCCCCGCACCGCGGCCAGGCCCTCGCCGGCGAGGCGCGCCTGATCGGCCTGCTCACCCGCCTGCCCGCGAGGCTCCGGGAGCGGCTCGTCGCCGGCACCCTCGGCCTCACGTGCATCAAGGCGAGCTGAGATCCCGTTACAGGTTACGCAGGTAGGCCAGGGACGGCGCGAAGAAGTACTCGCCGCCCTTCATGGTGACCGTCTGGGCCACCTGGGCCTGCGGCCCGGACAGCTCGGGCTTGCCCCACGCCTTGGGGAAGGCGACCTTGATGTCGCGCTCGCCCTGCCCGATGACGGGGTCGTGGCCGGTGGCCTCGACCTCGAAGCCCGGGTTGTTGGCCCAGCTCTGCTGGGTGAACTCGAACTGGTCGAGCAGGCTGCTGTTGAACGCCATGAACAGCAGCCCGACCTCCCCGCTCGGCCGGTTCTCCGGCGGCGAGTCGTCCCACGGCTCGTCGGCGCGCTCGCCGTAGGTCTGGCCGCGCCGCGCCATGAGCACCTCGCGCCCGAACGAGCGCGGGTTGGTCTTCCTGACGTGGCCGGCGAACGGGCACTTCGAGCCGTCGTCGCCGTCGAAGGTGAAGTCGTTGGCCACCGGCCCGCCGCCCGGCTTGGGCTTGAGCGTCAGGGGGGTGCCGTCCTTGAAGCGGCCGACGAGCATGGCGCCCGCCCGCTCGCGGTCCACCCCGGCCAGGCCGAGGGTGTCGGCCAGGTCGCGCTCGATCTCCTTGAACGCCCGCACGTTCTGCTCCAGCTTCCTGAACACCAGGTAGCTGCCGTGGTGACGCACCGGGTTCGGCGCGAACGGGTCGGGCACCAGCACGTTGCTCAGCGGGAACGCCGGGTCCCAGTGCTCCTTCGGCTCCCTGTCCACCTCGTCCTTCAGGAACAGCGGCTGGCTGCGGCCGTCCACGTAGCCGAAGTGCTCGATGCCGTCGCCTGCCGGGTTGCGCATGCCCTGGCCCCGCTCCTCGCCGAGCAGCCGGGCGCTGTCGGGCAGCTCGCCGAGGATCTCCTCGCGCAGCCGCTCCACCGGCTCCGCCTCCGCGTCGCCGATCAGGATGACGGCGTGGATCTCGCGCTGGAAGGCGCGGTCCCACTCCTCCACCGGCGGGTCGTCGACCTCGGCGACCCGCCGCTTCATGCCGTCGCGGAAGACCGGGTCGCCGAACTCGCGCACGTCCTCCACCGAGTGGCCGAGGTCGCGGTAACCGGCCTTGCTGATGCCGATGCCGACGTACGGGGTTCCGCGGTGGCGGCCGGCGGCGAAGTCCCGTACCTCCTGCATGTGCTTGCGTGCCGACTTCATCTTCGTGGTCGCGACCCAGCGCAGGAACGCCCTGCCCTCGGCCACGTCGTTGAACCGGACGAACAGCACGGACAGGTGCTCACGCACGTGCGCCCGCAGGATGTTGGGCTGCAGGTTGTCGAGCATCGCCTTGGTGTCCGCGTCGAGCGTGGCCGAGTCCCAGGCCAGGGGTCGTTCGTTGTTCAGGTCGACAGGCATTGCCGTGTCCCTTCCCCGTTTCCGATGAAATCGGGCCCCCTAACACGCGCCACGGCGCGACCGCTCCCCAGCGATCCCCCGTCTTCCGACGCGCCCCACCAGTACGACTCGCGAGCAGCCGGGAAAGTTTCCAGGAAAGGGACAGCCTGCATTTCCCGATCAGCCGACGGTGATCGAGGTCCGCGCCACGCTGCCGTCCTTGCAGCGCACGGTCACGGCGTGGGTGCCGGCCTTGGCCGCCTTCAGGCTCGGCGTCCAGGCCACGGTGGGCGTGCCGGGCAGGTTCCTGGCCGGGGTGAAGGCGGCGGAGGTGACGTCGCGCACCTGGGAGCCGCTGCAGACGGCCGTCACCTTCACCTGTGCGCCCGCGGTCGCGGTGGCGGGGGCGACGCCGACGCCCGCGTTGATCGCGGCCAGGGCGTTGCCGCCCGGAGGGGGTGTGGTGGTGGAGGTCGGCTTGGGGCTGGAGGTCGTCGAGGTGGGCTTCGGGGTGGAGGTCGTCGGGGTGGGCTTCGGGGTCGCCGTCGGCGTGCCGGTCGGCGTCGGCGCAGGCGAGGGGTTGCTCTGGCCGAAGACCACGTCCGAGCAGGAGTAGAACGCCTCGGGGCTGTCGCTGCGCTGCCAGATCGCGTAGATCAGGTGGCGGCCCTGGCGGGACGGGAGCTTGGCGGTCATCGTGTAGTAGCCCTCGGCCACCGTCGGGTTGGTCACGGTGTGGAAGGGCGTGGACTCCAGGTCCGACCACGTCAGCGGCTTGGCCGGGTCGTAGCTCTCGTCGGTGATGTACAGCTCGAAGGCGCCCTTGTGCGGGGCGGTCGCCCGGTACTTGAAGGTGTGCGTGGCGCCGCTCGCCATGGTCGTCGCCGGCCAGTCGGCGCGGGCCTGGTCGAAGCCGCGGTACTTGTCGCGGCCCGCGCTGCACAGCTTCCCGTCGGGGATGATCTGGCGGTGCCGGCCGGCGGCGTCGGCGATGTTGACCTCGTTCCAGTCGTACAGGGGCTGGGTGCCGCCGGTGGCCACGGCCTGCTTGCAGGCGGCCGACCTGGGGCTCTCCGGGCCCTCGCTGTAGCAGACCATCGTGCGGCTGGGCGGGTTGCTCATGGTGCCGTGGGCGGAGGCGGCGCCGGGGGCGACGGCGAGCACGAGCAGGGTGGGGGCGGCCAGGGTGGTGGCGATGAGCGCCTTGCGGTTGATCTGCATGCAGAACACCTTGGAGCACCGATAATGCCGAAATATCGGGCTTAAGTGTCCTTTAAGGCTGGCTTAGACAGCTTTTCAAGCCGCAACCACACCTGCACCTGAGCCCCGCCCAGCGACGCACGATCCAGCCGCAGCGACCCGCCGGTCGACTCGGCCAGCCGCCGCGCGATGTCCAGCCCGAGCCCGGTGGACCCGCTCCCGCTCGCGCCCCGCTCCAGCGCCGCCTCCGGGTCGGAGATGCCGGGCCCCGCGTCGGCGACCAGGACGCCGACCACGCCGCGGCCCTCGTGCAGCGTGACGCTGAACGCGGTGCCCTCCGCCGTGTGCCGGAAGACGTTCCCGAGCAGGGCGTCCACCACCGCCGTCAGCTCCCCGGCCGGTACGGGCGCCCGCACCGGAAGCGTGGCGCCGACGAGCCGCCACGGCCGCCCCTGGTCCTCGGCCAGCGCCGACCAGAACGCCAGCCGCTCGCGCAGCACCTCGGCCGCGTCGCACGACCTGCCGAACGACCTGCCGGACGACTGGCCCGCGCGTGCGGGGCGCCGGGCCGCCGAGATGATCGCGGTGACCTCGCCCTCCAGCCGGGCCAGCGCCTGCCTGCTGGGCTCCGCCTGCGGGCCGAGCTGGTCGAGGCTGAGCTTGAGCGCGGTCAGCGGCGTGCGGAGCCGGTGCGAGAGGTCGGCGGCCAGCTCCCGCTCGGCCGCCAGGAGGTGGGTGACCCGGTTGGCCATGGTGTTGAAGGCGTTGGCGGCCGCCTTGAGCTCGGGCGGCCCGTCGGGGTGGATGCGCTCGCTCAGGTCGCCGGAGCCGAGCGCGGCGGCCGCCGTGCCGAGGCGGCGCGAGGCCCGTACGACCCGCGCCCCGAGCCGGTCGCCGACCAGCACCGAGCCGAGCACGAGCACCACGGCCACCCCCGTCAGCACCGCCCAGGAGGACAGCACGCCCCGGTTCAGGTCGTCGGCGGGCACGAACACCTCGATCACCGCGCCCCGGTCGCCGTCCAGCGCCACGGGACGCAGCAGCACGTAGCCGCCGTCCAGCTCGATCGTGCTCGCCCTGGTCCGGGCGGCGGCCCCCGCCACCTGCCCGGCCGGCGCGCGCGACGTGCCGACCGTCGCGCCGCCGGTGACGTGCACGGCCAGCAGCCCGCGCCGTCCCGCCTCGGTGCGCGCCATCGCGAGCCCGAGGTCGTCGCCGCTGGTCGTCAGCGCCAGCACCGGCACCAGCGCCGACGCCTGCCGCTCGGCGCCCGCGACGGCCCTGCTCTGCGCGGTCTCCCTGACGATCAGCGCCAGCGGCACCAGGAAGGCCAGCGCGACCATCGAGGTGACGGCGACCATCAGCACCGCGAGGGTCCGCCTCATCGGGGGCCTCTCATCGGGGCGCGGACAACATGAACCCGACGCCGCGTACGGTGTGCAGGTAGCGGGGCCGGGAGGCGCTCTCGCCGAGCTTGCGGCGCAGCCACGACAGGTGCACGTCGATCGTCTGGTCGTCGCCGTAGGCCAGCCGCCAGACCTCGGCCAGCAGCTCCTTGCGGGTGACCACCCGGTCGGCGCGGGCGGCGAGGTAGGCGAGCAGGTCGAACTCGCGCCTGGTCAGCGCCAGCGGCCCGCCGTCGAGCGCGGCCTCGCGCCGGTCCATGTCCACGACCAGGCCGCCGACCGCGATCGTGCGGGGCGCGGGCGCCGACCTGGCCCGGCGCAGCACGGCGTCCAGGCGGGCGCTGAGATGTTCGCCGGAGAACGGCTTGACCAGGTAGTCGTCGGCGCCGGCGCGCAGCAGCCTGACGATCTCGCTCTCGTCGTCGCGGGCGGTGGCCACGATGATCGGCACGTCGGAGATGCCGCGCACCATGCGCAGCGCCTCCGAGCCGTCCAGGTCGGGCAGGCCCAGATCGAGGATGACGGCGTCGGGAGGGGACTGCGAGATCTCCCGGAGCGCGTCGAGGGCGCAGCCGGCGCTGCGGACGGCGTGCTCCCGCCGGCCGAGCTCGTGAATGATCGCCGATCTGACGAATTCGTCGTCTTCGACTACGAGAACCGTCGCCATGGGGCCCCACCGTACATAATGCGTCTCATGCGTCGAGCCCTGAGATATACGGCGATCTGGTGCGGTGCCACCGCGGTCGCGGTGTCGGTCTCATGGTTCGGCGTGCGTGACGTGCTGCGGAACGAGTTCGTGGACGACGTGGACGTCGAGCCGTTCCTCGCGCAGACGATCGCGGCGGACGAGCGGGCCGCGACGCGCGCGCCCGCCACGCCGCCCTCCGCCGCGCCGGCGTCCCCCACACCGGCGTCCTCCGCGCCCGCGTCCCCCGTGCCGTCGCCTGTCACGCCGACGCCACGCGGCACACCGCAGGAGCGGCGCACCAAGGCGCCGGCGACGAAACCACCGACTGTGCCGCCGACTGTGCCGCCGACAGGGCAGCCGACCGCTCCGGCGCCCGCTCCGTCGCTCAAGGTCGTGAAGGTGAAGGGCGGGGAGGTGGCCTTCACGCTCGGCCAGGACGGCTGCCGCCTGATCTCGGCCACCCCGGTCAGCGGCTACACCGCCAAGATCGCCCGCGCCGACGGCTGGATCCGGGTGGACCTGGTCAAGGGCGAGCACGGCACGGGCGTGTTCTGCATCGGTCACGAGCGGCGCACCGACACCTGGGAGTACTGATGAGGAGCCGACGCTGGAGCCGGTCGAGCGGCACCCGCGACTCGCTGCTGCGCGCGGCCCGCGACGTCTTCCTGGCCAAGGGGTACGCCGACGCCACGGTCGCCGACATCGTGGAGGCGTCCGGGATCAGCGTCGGCAGCCTGTACCACCACTACGGCGGCAAGCCCGGCCTGTTCCTGGCGCTGTGGGAGCAGTTCATGCGCGGGCAGGAGGAGCGCACCTCCCGGGCGGCGAAGTCCGTCAAGGAGGCGGGCGAGGCCGAGAAGTTCCTGGCGGGGGCCCGCGCGTACCTGGAGGGCTCGTGGGAGCAGCGCGAGGTGGCCAGGCTGTTCCTGGAGAGCGACGGGCCGGTCGAGTTCGCCACGCTGCGCAGGCAGCGCGGCTGGAACTGGATCGGCGGCAACAAGCGGCTGCTCGGCCTGGACGACTCGCGGGAGAGCCAGGTGCTGGTGGTGCTCCTGACGACCATGATGGGCGAGGCCGGCCGCGAGGTGGCGGCATGCGAGTCCGACCGCGACGCGACGGTGACGATCGACGAGGCGATCCGCCTGGTGAGGCGGCTGCTGCCTACATCTCCGGGCGTAGCGGAGCCGACTCCCTAGAGACGATTCCGGCTCGCCCCGTGCCGTGACAGCGTGGCGGCATGGACGCACTCCGGACATTGCTGGGCGGGCTGTCGTTGCTCTACGCGCTGGTCTTCGCGACGTTCGCGCTGCTGCACGCCGGAGCCGGGCTCGGGCCCGTACGGGAGCCGGTGATCGTGCCGGCCGCGATCGTGGAGACGCTGTGCTGCGTGGTGCTGATCGGCGGCGGGTACGGCGCGCTGGCCCGGCGGGCGTGGGCCTGGGACGGCCTGATCTACACGCACGCGGCGGCGCTCGGCGGCGTGCTGCTCGGGATTCTGGCGCTGGCCTTCGGCCCGGAGGCGGGCAGCGCGCTGCTCACCTGGTACCACAGCGTCATGGCGGTCGCGCTCACCGCCGGGCTGAGCGGCGCCTTCTACGTCTCCAGGGTGCGCAGGTAGCCGGCGGCCTCGGGCAGCCGCTCCTCGCTGAAGACCCGGATGCCGTTCCGCTCCAGCAACGCCGTCGTGACGCCCTGCCCCGGAGCCTTGCGCCCCTGGAAGGTGCCGTCGTAGATCGCCAGGGCTCCGCACGAGGGGCTGCCCTCCTTCAGCACCGCCATCCGGATGCCGTGCGCGCGCGCCACCTCCAGCGCCCCGCGCGCCCCCGCCAGGAACTCGGCGGTCACGTCGGCCCCGTCGGCCGCCAGCACGCGGGCTGTGCCGGCCAGCACCGCCGAGCCGCCCGCGCCCTCCTCGATCTCGGCGGCGAGCCTCGGGACCGGCAGCCCGCCCTCCACCTCGGGGCAGAACGGCACCAGCCGCCCCTCCTCGCGCCACCCCGCGAGCCAGGCGTCGGAGCTGGTCTTCGCGCCGCCGTCGTAGCGCACCTTGCGGCCCATCAGGCAGGCGCTGACGAGGATCCTCTCCACGTACCCGATCCTATGAGCGCGATCGGCAGCAGCGAGACCCCGGCCAGCCCGGCGGCCACCCAGAACGTGTACGGGAACGGTTGCGCCACGCCCGCCCTGGTGAGCACCTGCAGCAGCACGGCCGCCAGCGCGACCCCGAACGGCCCGGCGAGCCGGAGCGTGATCGTGCTCAGCGTGGTCGCCGCCGGAATGGCGGCAGCCTCCAGCGTCCGGAACGCGGCCGCCATCACCGACGTGGCCACCAGCCCATGGCCGAGGCCGAGCGCGAACATCGGCACCGGCCCGCCGGCCAGCACGAACCCCGCGATGCTCGCCACCACCAGCACCACCCCCGCCGCGGCGACGCCGCGCGGCCCCCTGCTGTCGGTGAGCCTGCCGGCCAGCGGCATCGTGAGGGCCGCGCCGATGCCCATCGGCGCCAGCAGCAACCCCGCCTCCAGCGCGGTGCCGCCCGCGGCGAGCTGGCTGTGGAGCGGTACGAGCACGGTGAAGCCGAGCATCGCGGCCGAGTAGCAGGCGAGGGCGAGCACCGCCGCGCCGAACGTGCGATCGCCGAACAGCCGCAGGTCCAGCAGGGACGTGTCACGCAAAGACCGCCGGGCGAAGGCCGCCACCAGGGCCAGGCCGATCCACAGCGCCGGGTGCAGCGGCGAGGCCCCGTTGCCCACCTCCGACAGCCCGTAGATCACGGCGGCCAGGCCGGGTGAGAGCAGGGCCAGGCCGGGCACGTCGAGGCGCTGCCGCTGCCCCGCGCCGCTCTCGCGGGGCAGCAGCAGGAACGCGGCCGGCAGCGCCACCGCGCAGACCGGCACGTTCACCAGGAACAGCCACCGCCAGCCCGGGCCCTGCACGAGCAGCCCGCCGAGCGGCGGGCCGAGCACGGGCACCAGCATGGCGGGCACCGAGATCAGTCCCATCGCCCGGCCCATCCGCTCCTTGCCCGCCGCCTGGGCCAGCATCAGCTGCCCGACCGGCTGGAGCAGGCCCCCGCCCACCCCCTGCACGACGCGGAAGACGACCAGGCTCCCCAGCGACCAGGCGGCGGCGCAGAGGAGGGAGCCGGCGACGAAGAGGGCGAGCGAGGCGAGCCAGACGTTGCGCACGCCGAACCTGCCGACCGCCCAGCCGGTGACCGGGACCGTCATGGACATGGCCAGCAGGTATCCGGTGGCCGCCCACTGGACACTGGCGATCGTGGTGTGGAGGTCGCGGGCCAGGGCGCCGAGCGCGACGTTGACGATCGTGGTGTCGAGCATCGTCATGACGACGCCGAGCAGGACGACCAGGCCGGTGGCCCCGAAGGAGGTTCGTACGGCGTATCGCATGTCGTACACCGTAACACTTTCGTACGCTGTCTAGAATCGGTGCCGTGACTTCGATCTGGTCGAGACCGACCCCGCCACGCCGCCCGGTGCTGACCCGGGAGGCGATCGTCGCCACGGCCATCGCCGTGGCCGACGCCGAAGGGCTCGACGCCGTCTCGATCAGGCGCGTGGCCACCGAGCTCGACGCCCGCGCGATGACGCTGTACTCCTACATCGAGCGCAAGGAGGACCTGCTCGCGCTGATGGCCGACGAGATCGCCGCCGAGGCGGTGGCCGAGGAGCCCCTGCCCGCCGGCTGGCGCGAGGCGCTCCTGCTGCTGGCCCGGCGCGAGCTGGAGCTGGTGCGCCGGCATCCGTGGCGGGTCGACCTGATCTCCCACCGGGTGGCCGTGGGGCCCAACGGGTTGCGGCACGTGGAGCAGAAGCTGTCGGCCTTCGACGGGCTCGGGGTCGACCGGCTGACGGCCTGGCGGTTCCTGGCGGCCTTCAACGACTACATGACCGGGTTCGTGGTCAGGCAGGCCGTGGAGCGCCGCTCGCCCAGGGAGCAGGGGGTCGACGCCGGCGAACGGGCCGCGCTGGCGGAGCCGTACATCAGGGAGCTGATCGAGGGCGGCGAGTTCCCGCGGCTGGCGCCGATGATCGAGCAGGGCGTGCAGGGGGCCGACGACAACTTCGAGCGCGGGCTCAACTGGGTGCTCGACGGGATGGAGGGCTCCATCGGGGGCGGCGGCGCCGGGCGATAGCCTTACCCCCGATGAACACCACCGTCTCCACGATCGTCATCTCCGGCTCGCTGCTGCTGATGCTGATGAGCCTGGTCGTCGCGATCCGCGACCGGCCGATGGGCATGGTGCTGCTGGTCGGGTTCGCCCTGCTGGAAGTCGCCGTGCTGGTGCAGGCGGGGTTCGTGATCGCGGGGGTGGCCGGCGGGCGGGGGCCTGACGACCAGGTCACGCTGTTCGGCTACGTCGGCGGCGTGGTGCTGATCCCGCCCGCGGGCGTGTTCCTGGCGCTGGCCGAGCGCAGCAGGTGGGGGCCGGCGATCCTGGGTGTGGCCGGCTTCGCGGTCGCGGTGATGACGGGCAGGCTCCTGCAGATCTGGCAGGGCACGGCGTGACGACCGCCATCGGCTCGGGGCCCGGCCGCGCGCTGATCGCGGTCTACGGACTGTTCTCGCTGGCCGCGGGGGCGCGGGCGGCCGTGCAGATCGCCACGAGGTTCGGCGAGGCGCCGCTGGCGTACTCGCTGTCGGCGTTCGCGGCGCTGGTCTACATCCTGCTCACGGTCGCGCTCTGGCGCGGCGCGCGCCGCCTGGCGCTGGTGGCGCTCGGCATCGAGCTGGCCGGCGTGCTGATCATCGGCACGCTCAGCCTGCTGGACCGGGCCGCCTTCCCCGACGAGACCGTGTGGTCGGCGTACGGCAGGGGTTACCTGTTCATCCCTCTCGTGCTGCCCCTCGTGGGCCTGTTCTGGCTGCGGCGCAGGCGTTAACGCCCGGCGTGGCGGGGCAGTGACAGACCCCATGAGCACGATCGAACATTCCGAAGATGTCAGGGTCCCCGTCCGGGTGGCCTACAACCAATGGACGCAGTTCGAGAGCTTCCCCGAGTTCATGGACGGCGTGGAGTCGGTCAAGCAGCTCAGTGACACGCGTACGGCCTGGGTGGCGGAGATCGCCGGGATCAGGCGCGAGTTCGAGGCGGAGATCACCGAGCAGCACCCCGACGAGCGCATCGCCTGGCGCAGCGTCGACAAGCCGCACCAGGCGGGCGTGGTGACCTTCCACCGGCTCGACGAGGGCACCACCAGGGTCACGCTCCAGATGGAGTTCGACCCCGAGGGCCTGGTCGAGACCGCGGGCGACAAGCTGCAGCTCGTGCGCATGCGTGTGGTCGGCGACGTCAAGCGCTTCAAGACCTTCATCGAGTCGCGCGGTGACGAGACCGGCGGCTGGCGCGGCGACGTGCCGGGGCCGCACCAGCGCGAGCACGAGCAGGGCTCCACGTACGGCGACAGCGCCAGGAACGTGCCACCGGGCACGGTGGGCGGCGACTACCCGCCCGCCGGTGGTGGCGGCGCTTCGCCGGGCGGCACGCTGCCGCCTCCGGGGCCGGTGCCTCCGGGCTCCACGGGCGTTCCCGGCGCTCCTGGCGGTCCTGGAACTCCCCAGGGTCCGGGGCAGCCGCCGCCTCCTCCTGTGCTGTGAGCTGCCACGAAGCCCCCGGAGCCCGGCTCCGGGGGTTTTGTCGTGCCTGACGCTTGTCGCCAGGAATAAATGCATATTTCGGTCCTGTTAAGGTGTCATTCGTCCCATGATTTGATGAGTGGAGGACCGTTCCCGACATGAGCGTGCTCGCCCAAGAGTCCCGAGGCAGAACCACCCCGCTGGCCTGGCTCCTCGTGCTGGGAATCGTCCTCGCCGCACTGAACCTGCGCACCGGCGTCACCAGCGTCGGCCCCCTGCTCGACCAGCTCGCCGCCGGCCTCGGCATGACGAGCGTCGGCACCGGGCTGCTGACCACCCTGCCCGTGCTGGCCTTCGCCAGCGTGGGCGCCATCACCCCGACGCTGGCCAGGCGGATCGGCGAGCACCGGCTGCTGCTGCTCGCCCTCGTCACGCTGGGCGTCGGGCTGCTGGTCAGGTCGCTGGCCGGCTCGGCCCCGGTGTTCCTGCTGAGCAGCGCGGTCGCGCTGTCCGGCGGTGCCGTCGGCAACGTGCTGATCCCGACACTGATCAAGCGTCACTTCCCGGCCCGGACCGGGATCATGACCACCGTCTACACCACGGCCCTGGCCGCCGGCACCATGCTGGCCGCCGCCGCGACCGTGCCGATCGAGCGTGCCTCGGGGGACTGGCACATCGCGCTCGGCGTGTGGGCGGCCCTGGCCGCTGTCGCCGCCATTCCGTGGCTTGCGCTGTTGCGCAGTGAGCCGGAGCGGGACACGGGCGGCCGGGACACGGGCCTGCGCAGCATGGTCAAGAGCAAGCTGGCCTGGATGATCGCGGTCTACTTCGGCACCCAGTCGATGATCGCCTACATCATGTTCGGCTGGCTCGCCACCATCCTCACCGACAGCGGCTACACCACCTCCGAGGCCGGGCTGATCCTCGGGGTGTTCACCGCGCTGAACATCCCCGTCTCGATCGCCGTGCCGATGATCGCCTCCCGCTTCCGCGACCAGCGGCCCACCGTCGTCGGGCTCGTCGTGTTCTACGTGATCGGCTTCCTCGGGCTGTGGTTCGCGCCCCCCTCCACGGCCATGGTGTGGGTCGTGTTCGTCGCGGTGGGGATGGGCTCGTTCCCGCTGGCGCTGATGATGCTGGCGCTGCGCACCCGCACGCCGGAGACCACGGCCGCGCTGTCGGCCTTCGGGCAGAGCGCCGGCTATCTCATCTCGGGCGCGGGCCCGCTGCTCGTGGGCGTGCTGCGCGAGGCCACCGGCGGGTGGGCGGTGCCGTACACGCTGATCTTCGTGGTCCTCGCCGCGCAGCTCCTGACCGGCCTGTACGCCGGCCGCAACCGCTACCTGGAGGACGAGAGAATGGCCGGGTGAACTCCACCCTCGTCACCTTCCCCAGCGGCCTGACCAGTGGCCGCTCCACGATCGTCGAGGCCGTGCCGGCGGGGGAGCGGCACGGCCTCGTCGTCTCCGAGACCCCGTTCCATCCTCTCGACCACACCTGGCCCGACCAGCCCGCCGACCGTGGCACGATCGGCGGCCTGCCGGTCGTCGACTGCGTGACAGGGGCCAGGTCCGGCACCGGCGAGATCTTCCTCGGCCCTGACATCCCGGCCCGGCGCGGCGCCGAGGGCTGGGACTGGCTGGTCGTCCACATGACCGGGACGCCGCTGCCCGTGGGGGCGGAGGTCGACCTGGAGGTGGACGCGGGCTACCGCGCCGGGCTCTGCGCCGGTCACACCGGCTGCCACCTGGCCGCGCTGGCGCTCAACGCCGCCCTGGCCGATCGGTGGCGCAAGGAGGCCCGGCCCGACTCGCTCGGCCGCCCCGACTTCGACCAGGCGGCCATCACCTCCTCCCGCATCAACCCGTACGGCAGCGTGGACGTCTACCGCCTGGGCAAGTCGCTGCGCAAGAAGGGCTTCTCCGCCGAGGACCTCGACCCGGGGAAGCTCGCCCGGCAGGTCAACGACCAGCTCGCGGCCTGGGTGGCCGCCGACGCCCCGGTCCGGGTGGAGGCGCCGGACCGGGGGCTGACGGCCCGTCGCACGTGGCACTGCACGCTGCCGGAGGGCGAGGCGTCCATCCCGTGCGGCGGCACCCACGTGGGCCGCACGGGGGAGCTGGCCGGGATCGTCGCCGAGCTGTCGCTCGACGACGCCACGCTCACCATGCGCACCGGCCGCGCCGGCTGAGCTCAGGACGGCTTCAGGTGGCCGATCTTCTCCGGGTTGGCCAGCACGTAGATCGTCTCGATCTTGCCGTCCGCGATCACGAGTGCGATGACGCTGATCACGCGGCCCTCCGCCGAGATGACGATGGCGGGCGCGTTGTTCAGCGTCTCCACCGCGAACGACAGGTCGGCGAGCTGCGACCTGCCGATCGAGGCCATGAACTTGGCGATGTTCGCCGGGCTGTTGATCGACTGCAGGTAGCGGCCCACGTTCTCGGCGCCGGTGATGACCCGCAGCGCCGCCCTGGCCTTGCCGCCGCCGTCGCTGACCATCGACACCTGGTCGGCGAACAGCTCGATCAGCGCGTCCAGGTCGCCGCCCGCGGAGGCGCCCAGGAACCGCTCGGTGACCCGCCGGCGCTCGTCCCTGTCCACGTCGAAGCGCGGCCGCTTGTCCCGCACGTGGTCCCTGGCCCGCCGGGCGAGCTGCCTGGTGGCCGGCTCCGCCCGCCCGATGATCTGCGCGATCTCCGAGAACGGCAGGTCGAACGCCTCCCGCAGGACGAACACCGCCCGCTCCAGCGGCGACAGCGTCTCCAGCACCACGAGCATCGCCATCTCCACGGAGTCGGCCAGCTCGGCGTGCTCGGCCACGTCGGGCGCGGTGCTGATCGGCTCGGGCAGCCACGGCCCCACGTACGACTCGCGCCGCGACTTCGCCCACCGCAGCCGGTCGATGGCCAGCCGCGAGGTCACCGTGATCAGGAACGCCTTGGGATCCTCGACGGCCGTCTGGTCCACCCCGGACCAGCGCAGCCACGCCTCCTGCACGACGTCCTCGGCATCGGCCACGCTGCCCAGGATCCGGTAGGCGACCGCGACCAGCACGCCGCGATGATCCTCAAATGTCGACATAAAACCATAGACGTACCACGGAAGTCCCGGCGTGACACAAGGGGTTCAGAACTCCGTTACACTTGTTGATCGCAAGGGGCTATAGCGCAGTTGGTAGCGCGCCTCCATGGCATGGAGGAGGTCTGGGGTTCGAATCCCCATAGCTCCACCACCCCTGTCACGGCACGAAGAGACGGGCGAGGCTCTCCGGGAGCTCGTCGCGGTTCCGCGGTGTCACGGTGATCAGATCGGCGTCGATCTGTGCCTTGAGCGAGGCGTGCGTGCGCTGGTGGACGGTGGCCACGATCGGCACGCCGGCCTCGAACAGCGCCACGCAGCGCGGCACGAACGCCGGAGACAGCAGCTCCATGGGCCCGATCTCGTCGATGAGCACCACGGCGCCCCGCGCGGTGAGCGCCTGCTGCATGGCCGGCAGCGCGATACGCTCGAACGCGGGCACGTTGACGCCGTACCTGCCGACCCGCGGGCCGGTGACCCACGACAGGTGGGCCATCACGGCCTTGTGCCCCGCGAAGTCCTCCACGGTGAAGCCGGCCCGCTGCCCGCGCTCGCGTACCTCGTCGCTGAGGAAGCCGCAGATCGGCACCTGGGCCGCCCGCAGGAGACCCGCGAGGCGGCGGACAACGGTGGTCTTGCCCGTGCGGGGCGGGGCGGTGAGCAGGATGCGCGGCCTGGACACGGCACCAGGATGGCAGAACGCGCCCGAGCGGGACACCGCGAGGCCCGCTGACATAAGTGCTCATCCGGTGAGCACTTCAGCGCGCAGAATGGGGGCATGCGAGCTGACCGACTGGTGGCCGCGCTGCTGCTCATGCAGGCGCGTGGCCGGGTGACCGCCGCCGAGCTGGCCGAGAAGCTGGAGGTGTCCGTGGCCACCGCGCGGCGCGACCTCGAAGCGCTGTCCGCCGCCGGCATCCCCGTCTACCCCCAGGCGGGGCGGGGTGGCGGCTGGTCGCTGCTGGGCGGCGCCCGTACCGACCTGACGGGGCTCACCGCGCACGAGGCCCAGGCGCTGTTCCTGCTCGCCGGGCCGGCCGCGCCCGACGCGCCCGAGCTCAGGTCCGCGCTGCGCAAGCTGCTGCGGGCGCTGCCCCAGACGTTCAGGCAGGAGGCCGAGGCCGCGGCCGGGGCGGTGGTCGTCGACCCCGCCCGCTGGGGCGAGCCGGAGAAGGAGCGGCCCGAGCTGGTGCGGGTCCTGCAACGCGCCACCGTGCGCCGGCGCCGGGTCAGGCTCGGGTACGCGGGCCGCCGCGCCGGCGAGCGCACCGAGCGGCTGGTCGACCCCTGGGGCCTGGTGGACAAGGACGACGTCTGGTACCTGCTGGCGGGCACCGAGCGCGGGCAGCGCACGTTCCGGGTCGACCGGATCGTCGCGGCCGAGGTGACGGAGGAGGAGTTCGAGCGGCCGGACGACTTCGAGCTGTCGCGGGCCTGGGCCGGGGTCGTGGAGGAGATGGAGCGGCGGCGCGCCACCGTCTCCGCGACCGTGCTGATCTCCGCCCGGCTGCTGCCCATCCTGCGCGACCACTTCGGGCGGCACTTCGAGAGCCTGGGGGAGGCGGGCGACGGGCGGGTCCGGGCCCGGGTGGCCGCGCCGATGGCGCTGACGATCGCCGAGCAGCTCGCCGGGTGGGGCGCGCGGGTGGAGGTCGAGGAGCCCGAGGAGGTCCGGGCCGAGCTGGCCAGGATCGGCGCCGAGCTCGTCGAGCGCTACTCCTAGTCACGGCAGGGTCGAGGCGGGGCCGCGTGGGCCGCGTGGCCCCCATGGTCACGGCAGGGTCGAGGACAGGGCCGCGTGCTCCCAGCGGATCTGCTCCCACGCCTGCTCCACGTGCCGCCGCTCCGTCGCCGCGGCCCCGACGGCCAGCCGCAGCACCACCCGGCCGGCGATCCTCGTGTGCGTCAGGTACATCGACCCGCTCGCGTTGAGCAGCTCCATCAGCCCCAGCGTGGCCCGGTCCGCCTCCGCCGGGTCGTCCAGGCCCGGCCACAGGGGGCGCAGGCACACCAGCCCGAGCGGGTGCTGCTCGTGCAGCTCGAACCCCGGGTCCGCGGCGATCCATGCCGCCAGCTCCGCCGCCAGGCCGACGCCCTTGCGGATGTGCGCGCGCAGCCCCTCGGCCCCGTACCAGCGGATCACCGACCACAGTTTCAGCGCCCTGAACCGGCGGCCCAGCGGCACCTGCCAGTCCCGGTAGTCCACGACGGAGCCGGTCGAGGTGGCGGGGTTCCTGAGGTACTCGGGCAGGATCGACAGCGCGCCGAGGAGCGGGCCGCGGTCGGCCGTCCAGAGCACGCCGCAGTCGAAGTTGGTCAGCAGCCACTTGTGCGGGTTGGTCGCGTACGAGTCCGCGTACTCGGCCACGCCGTCGTTCAGCCACCGGAGCTCCGGGCAGATCGCCGCGACCCCGGCGTAGGCGGCGTCCACGTGCAGCCAGACCCCGCGCTCCCGGCACACCGCGCCGATGGCGGGCACCGGATCGACGGCGGTGGTGGAGGTGGTGCCGACGGTGGCGCACACCATCGCGGGGACGGCGCCCGCCGCCTCGTCCGCGGCCAGCAGCTCGCGCAGGTGGGACGGGTCCATGGCCAGAGTGTCCGGGTCCGCGTCCACCACCCGCACGCCCGCCGCGCCGAGCCCGGCGATCCGCGCCGCCTTCTCCAGCGAGGAGTGCGTCTGCGACGTCACGTACAGCGTGTAGCGCCGGTCCACGCCCTCGGCCGCGACCCGGCCGCCGCTCGCCCGGTGCAGCGCCGCCAGCAGCGCGACCAGGCAGGCGCTCGACGCGGAGTCCTGGATGACGCCGCCGCCCGCCGCGTCGGTGCGGAAGCGCTCCGGCAGCCCGATCAGCTCGGCCAGCCAGTCGACCACCACGGTCTCCAGCTCCGTGCACGCCGGGCTGGTCACCCACAACATGCCCTGCACGCCCAGCCCGCCGGCCAGCAGATCTCCCAGGAGTGCCGGGCCGCTGGCGTTGGAGGGGAAGTAGGCGAAGAAGCCGGGATGTTGCCAGTGCGTGATGCCGGGCAGCAGGATCTGCCCCAGATCCGACAGCACGCTCTCGAACGGCTCCCCGCGCTCGGGCGCGGACGCCGGCAGGGCGCGCCGGATCTCACCCGGCTTGACCTGGGACATCACGGGGTGGGACTCGATGCCTGCGAGGTAGTCCGCGATCCAGTCGATGACCTGCCTGCCGTGGCGGCGGAACTCCTCAGGGGTCATGTGAGGGCTCATCCGACCACTCTGCCGCCGCGGCGGGGGCCGGGGAAGTGGACGGGCCGGAGGCTTTCGCCCCCGGCCCGTTCTATCTCAAGCGGTCTGGGACCGCCGAGTGTCAGTAACGATAGTGACGGTGGCGCTTGCCACCGATGGCCTTGCTGAGGTGGATGCCGCCCGGCAGGTGCACGGACACGTAGCGGCGGCCGTCAGGGGCGGTCGAGACGTTGAAGCGCCGATTGCCGAAGCTGTGACCGACGCCGTGCCGTGACAGGTTGATCCGGAACGGCCCCACTTTGATTGACTTGCGGTAGTGCCAGCCCATGCCCCTCCTCCGCCATCGTGCGCTCATCCAGAAGAACGGCCGGGACGGCCGCGGGGTTCCCCGCCCGCCAAGATGCTCGCCAGGGCGTCCAGCGCCCGGGGGTAGGCGCGTTGCGAGGGGGCGGCGTACCCGATGAGCAGGCCGTCACGTCCCCGCCCGTGCCAGAGGGGGGAGGCGGGGCGCAGGGCGACGCCGGCCCGCCCGCACGCGGCCAGGACCTCGGCCTCCGAAGGGCCGGCCGGGGGGAGCAGGAGGAGCGCGCGCAGGCCGGCCGCGACGCCGGGCAGCGCCGCGCCCGGCAGCGCGGCGGACAGGCGGGCGCGCAGCAGCTCGCGGCGGTGGCGGTAGCGCAGGCGGGCGGCGCGGACGTGGCGGTCGTAGTCGTGGGTCTCGATCAGCCTGGCCAGCACGAGCTGCCCGAGCACCTCGGTGTGGGCGTCGGCGTGCAGCTTGGCCTCGGTGACGGGGCCGATCAGCGCGGGCGGTACCGCCATCCAGCCCAGGCGCATGGCCGGGCCGAGGGTCTCCGACGTGGTGCCGCAGTACACGACCTGCTCCGGCGCCGTGCCCTGGAGCGCGCCGACGGGCTGGCGGTCGTAGCGGAACTCGCCGTCGTAGTCGTCCTCGACGACCAGCCCGCCCCACTCGCGCAGCGCCAGGCGGCGCGACGGGTGCAGCGGGACGCCCATGGGGTACTGGTGGGCGGGCGTGACGACCGCGGCGGCCACGGCGGGCGTGAGGGCGCCGGTCCGCGCGCCCAGCTCGTCCACCGGCAGCGGCACGACCTCGCGCCCGGCCCTGCTCACCACCTCGCGGTAGAAGTCGTGACCGGGGTCCTCCATGGCGAACGGGCCACCGGTGACAGCGGCGATCAGGTTGATCGCCTGCACGAAGCCCGTGGTGACGACGATCAGGTCGGGGGTGGTGAGCACGCCGCGGGTCCTGGCCAGGTAGGCGGCCAGCGCGGTGCGCAGCTCGATCCGGCCGCGCGGGTCGCAGGGGCCGAAGACGGAGGCGGGCGCGGTGGCCAGCACGTGCCGGGTGGCGCGCAGCCAGGCCCGGGCGGGGAAGGTGGAGACGTCCGGCTGCCCGGGCCGCAGGTCGTGCACCGGCGTGGCCTCGCGCGGGTCGCGCACCGGCGCGGCCTCGCCGGGGAACGCGCCTGACACCAGCTCGGGAGCGGAGGGCGTGGTGGCGACCTCCGTGCCGGAGCCGGGGCGCGTGGCCAGGTAGCCCTCCGCGACGAGCTGGTCGTACGCGGCGCTCACCGTGCCCCGCGACAACCGCAGCTCGGCGGCCAGCGCGCGGCTGGAGGGCAGGCGGGTGCCGCGCGGCAGCCGCCCGTCCCTGACCGCCTGCCGCAGCGCCTCCTCCAGCGCCCGCCGCCGCCCGCTCCCGGCGGGGAGCTCCAGATGCAGGTCCACTCCGTAACCGGCCCAGGCTTTGCGCACGGAACCGGACCTTACCCTTGGTCCGGTGCCCGGGCTTACGGTGGGTGAGCAGCCCGAACGAGGAAGAAACGAGAGCCCCATGATCGTGATCGCTCACCTGAGCGACATCCACATCGGCGCCACCCCCGAGAGCGTCGCCCGCACCGCCGCCGTCATGCGTTACCTGGACACGATCCCCGGCGATTTGGACGCGGTGCTCGTCACGGGCGACATCGCCGACCACGGCGCGCCGGAGGAGTACGAGACGGCCGCCAAGCTGCTCGCCTCGCGTCACCCCGTCCTGGTGGGCCCGGGCAACCACGACGTCAGGCGGGAGTTCCGCCGCTCCCTGCTGGGCGAGGAGCCGGCGGACGGCCCGGTCAACCAGGTCCTGCGCACCGGCCGCGCGGTCTACGCGATGTGCGACTCCTCCATCCCGGGCAGCGACGAGGGCCATCTGGACGACGAGACGATCGCCTGGCTGGAAGGCGTGCTGGACGACAGCGCGGGCCTGCCGGTGTTCGTGGCGTTCCACCACCCGCCCGTGAAGCTGCACGGCCCGCCGTGCGACGGGATCAGGATGCACGAGACGGCACGGCTGGAGGCGCTGCTCGCCGGCCGCGCCGGCGTGCCCGCCGTGCTGACCGGGCACGCCCACACGGCCGCCGCCACCACGTTCGCGGGCAGGCCGCTGCTGGTCGGCGGCGGGGTGGTGTCCACGCTGACGTTGCCGTGGGAGGGCGGGACGAGCTTCGCCACCTGCGTGGACTTCGCCCTGCCGCCGCTGATCGCCTTCCACGTGCTCGACGACGAGGGCCGGATCACCACGCACTTCCGCGCCGTCCCGTAGGGGGCGGGCCCAGGCGCCCGCCCCCCAGGGCGTCATCGCCCGGTGAGCTCGATGAACGTCACCGAGTGGGCGGGGAAGTCGTAGGTGAAGGCCGAGGAGAAGCCGCTCACCTGCCGCCGCACCGGCGCCACGCGGTCCGGGTCGGCGATCGAGTTCGTGTCGGAGGGCGCGCCGGTCAGCGAGGTCACCGTGGCCGTGGGCCTGAACCGGGCGGAGCCGAGGTCCACGCCGCTGCGCACGGCCGTGTCCTGCGCGTTGACGACCTTCAGCGTCACGGACTTCCCGTTCCTGGACACCACCTGGTAGAGCGGCTCGACCCGGGAGCTGTCCACGAAGTCGTTGATCTGCTGCCCGTCCAGCCACGTCGTGATCCGGCGCCCGCTGACCTGCACCTTCAGGCGGTAGTCGCGGCCGGTCTCGATCGTGGTGGACGAGGTGGCGATCGAGGACTTGCCGCCGTTGACGGCCTTCTCGACGGCGGACTGGGTGTTGTTCCAGCCGCCGACGTTCCACCAGTAGAAGTTGCCGGTGTCACGCACCCCGAACATCACCAGGAAGCCCTCGGCGCCGGCGGTCTTGCGGGCGGTCACCTCGATCGTGTAATTGGACCAGTCGGCCGAGCCGGCCGTGGACCTGGCGTCCTCGACCTGCGCCGTCTGCGCGTACGCGCCGTCCTGCACCGCCCAGGTGCCCAGGCCGGGAGTCCAGTCGCCGGCGCCGGCGGAGAAGTCGTCCGACAGCAGCACGCTCCCGTCGGCCGCGGTGACCCTGACGTCGTCGTAGCGCACCGCGGTGTTCCAGGCGCCGAGGCCGACGGCCCCCTTGACGTCCTCGACGGGCCTGGTCTCGCCCTCGAACGTGCTGGGCACCACGCGCTCGCCCACGTTCGTGGAGAACAGGCGCTGGACGTGGTAGCTCGGCGACCCGTACGCCTGGTCGTTGTCGAACCAGATCAGGTCCGGCGTCCAGTCCACGTAGTCCACGTTGGCCAGCAGCGGCGCGTACGAGGTCAGCTCCACCACGTCGGAGTTGCGTTCCAGCCCGGTCATGTACGACGCCTCGGCCAGCGCGTTGTAGAACGTGTTGCCCCTGGAGGCGTACTCGCCCACGAACACCTTCGGCCCCTGACGGTCGTAGGTGTCGTAGCGGTGGTTGTTGGCCAGGAACCAGTCGGGGTTGTTGTAGTAGTGCTCGTCGACCAGGTCGGCCTTCTGGTCGCGGGCGAACTGCCACATGCGGTCGAACCAGGCGCCCTGCGACGTCTGCCCCGAGTTGCTGATGATCTTGATGTCGGGATGCTCCGCCCTGATCGCGTCGGCGAACTTCGGGTAGTTGGTGAAGAACTCCGGATAGATCTCCTCGTTCCCGAGCCCGATGTACTCCAGCCCGAACGGCTTCGGATGCCCCAGCTCGGCCCGCTTCTTCCCCCAGGGCGAGGTGACCGGCCCGTTGGCGAACTCGATCAGGTCGAGGGTGTCCTGCACCCACCGGGCCAGCTTGGCCTCGTCGGTCAGCGGCCGGTTCTCGCCGCAGCCGTTCACGCCCACCGACAGCACCGGCAGCGCCTCGGCGCCGAGGTCCTCGGCGAACTGGAAGTACTCGTAGTAGCCGATGCCGTAGCTCTGGTTGTAGCCCCAGAAGTTGAAGTTCGTCGGCCGCTCCTCGACCGGGCCGATGGTCTCCTTCCACTGGTAGATGCGGCGCCGGTCGCCGGTCTCCGCGTACGGCTCGTAGGTGCCGACGTTGGTCACGCAGCCGCCGGGGAAGCGCAGGAACCGCGGCTTCAAATCGGCGATCAGCTCGGCCAGGTCGGTCCGCATGCCGTGCCCCTTGAACGTGTCGCGGGGGAACAGCGAGACCATGTCCAGGTCGGTCCGCCCGGCGGGGGCCCGCACGACGAGCCGGGCCGCGTCGGTGGTGCCCGAGGCGGTGAACGACGCCTGGTACTTGGCCCAGCCGCCCGCCTTGACCTGCACGGTCATCGTGCCGAGCACGGTCGTGCCGTTCTCGGCGGTGATCGTGAGCGGGCCCGCCTCGGCGCGCCTGGCCCAGACGGAGAAGTCGTAACGCCTGCCCGCGGCGAGCGGCAGGCCGCGGTTGAATCCGGCGTTGCTCACCCCGGCCGTGCCCTCGCCCGTCACGTCGAGCCGCAGGTAGTTGCGGTTGTTGACGTTCAGCGGGTCCTCGCCGGTGACGACGGGCGTGACGGTGGCGCCGCGCTCGACCTCGCTCCACGCGGTCAGGCCGGTGTAGGAGGGCTCGTCGACGGAGTTGAACTCGAACGAGCGGTTCTGCACCAGCTCGGCGTAGAGCCCGCCGTCGGCGGCGTGGTTGATGTCCTCGTAGAAGACGCCGTACAGGTCGGGGCTGACCTTCGTGCCCCGTGCCCTGGTGTCGACGCTCAGCCTGCCCGAGGTGTAGCTCTCGACGCGGAACTTCGTCGCGTCCGCGCCCAGGACGAGCCGGCCGTCGCTGACCGCGAGGCTGCGCCCGCCGGAGGAGACCGTGACCTTGCCGCCGCCCGCGTCCTTGAGCTGGAAGGGAGTGGCCTGCGCGCCCAGCCGGACGGGGTCGCCGGCCTGGAGGTACCTGCCGCTCGCGGTGTCCTTCAGCGCGCCGGCCTCGGCCGTGAGGACCAGCCCCGTCATGGGCGCCTTCGACGAGGCCCGCACGACGCCCGAGCGGTCGGCCGTCAGGTACGGCGCCGCCTCCGAGCGCAGCGTGAACGGCCCTTCCGGCACCACGGCCGCCCCCTCGGCCGCCTTGATCGCGAAGTAGTCGAAGTCCGCCCGCACGGACGTGCCGTTCTGCGCCGACAGCCCGAACAGCCCCACCTGCCCGACCTCGAGGTCGGCGGTCATCCTGGCCGCCTGCACCCAGGCCGTGCCGTCCCAGTAGGAGGAGGTGAACTCGTCGCCGGTCCTGGCCAGCTTGACGATCTCGGCGGCGGAGCCGGGCCTGGCCGCGAAGGCCGAGGTGAAGGCCGCGCCGACCTCGGTGGCCGTCTCGATCACCGGGCCGCCGGCGAACCCGACGTGGGCCAGGCCGGCGCGCACGTAGTTGTCCCAGTCCTGCCAGGCCAGCAGGCCGGCGCTCTGGTAGTCGAGCGTGACCGGGGCGCTGAGCTTGGTGACCACCTCGAAGTCGCCGTCGGGGACGTCCACGAGGAAGAGGTTCCTGGCGTTGTTGGTGGCCTGGTGGGTGTCGCCGGTCAGGGTGTCCAGGCGCAGGGCGCCGTCCGACAGGCTCCAGCGGGAGTCGTCCGGCGAGAGCACCGTCCAGTCCTCGCCGAGCGTGGTGCCGTCGAACTGGTCCACGACGGCGCCTTCGGGGATGGGCTCGGCCGCCGCGGCGGCCGCGGGTGCGGTGAGCAAACCGGCTAAGAGCAGGGCGGATAACACGATTCGCAACATGAGCGGGGGGCTCCTCAAGAGTTGTTAGCGTTAACAATCAAGTGAGCGTTAACAACGGCGAACGGCGACAACGTAAGGAGTGCTCAGGGCGGGCGTCAAGACCCTTCCGTGTAACCCGACCGTAATGCGGCGAGCTATTGACGACACCTCTTGTTAGCGTTCACAGTCGGGGCCAAGCCAGGAAAGGAGCACGGCTGTGGGATCCACCCTGGGGCGCCGCCTGCCGGTCATGGCCGACGTGGCCAGGGAGGCCGGCGTGTCGCATCAGACGGTCTCCCGCGTGCTCAACGATCATCCGAACGTGCGCAGCGAGACCCGGACGCGGGTGCTCGAGGCGATCGACAAGCTCGGCTACCGCCGCAACCTCGTCGCCCGCGCCCTGGTCACCAAACACTCCAGAACACTCGGAGTGGTCAGCTTCGACACCACGCTGTACGGCCCGGCCAGTACCGTCTACGGCATCGAGCAGGCGGCCAGGGCGGCCGGCTACTTCGTCAGCATCGTCAGCCTCAAGTCGATCGACAAGGCCGGCGTGCGCGATGCCCTCGACTACCTGGCCGACCAGGGCGTGGACGGCATCGTGGTGGTCGCGCCGCAGCGCTCGGCCGCCCAGGCGCTGGCCGACCTGCCGCTCGGCGTGCCCACCGTCGCCGTCGAGGGCGGGCAGGCGGGCGACGTGTCCGTGGTCTGCGTCGACCAGGTAGCGGGAGGCAGGCTCGCCACCGAGCACCTGCTGTCGCTGGGGCACGAGACGGTCTGGCACGTCAGCGGGCCGTCCGACTGGCTGGAGGCGGAGGGACGCGTGGCCGGGTGGCGGGCCGCGCTGGAGGAGGCGGGCCGCGAGGCCCCGCGACCGCTGGCCGGTGACTGGAGCCCGCGCTCGGGATACGAGGCGGGGCGCAGCCTGGCGAGCATGAGGAACGTGACCGCGGTGTTCGTCGCCAACGACCAGATGGCGCTCGGCGTGCTGCGGGCGTTCACGGAGCAGGGGGTGAGAGTGCCCGAGCGGGTGAGCGTGGTCGGCTTCGACGACATCCCCGAGTCGGAGTTCTTCTCGCCGCCGCTCACGACCATCAGGCAGGACTTCGACGCGGTGGGCAGGCACAGCATCGAGGTGCTCGTACGGCAGCTCGAAGGCGGCCCGCAGGAGCGGGAGCGGCTCGTGGTGCCGCCCACCTTCGTGCCCAGGGCCAGCACGGCCCGGGTCTAGAGCCGTACGGCAAGGCAGGACGCGCTGGCGCCCGGCTGGGGTTGTTAGCGTTCACATGAGAAGGGAACCCCCCACGTGTTCAAGAGGATCTCGGCGTTAGTGCTCGCCGGTCTCACCGCCATGGCGGTGGCGTCCTGTGGCGGCGGTGGCGGCACCACCAGCGCAGGCACGGGCGGTGGTGACGACTCGATCACCATGGGCTTCTCCCAGGTCGGCGCGGAGAGCGGGTGGCGGACCGCCAACACCAAGTCCGTCCAGGACTCCGCGAAGAACGCGGGCATCACGCTCAAGTTCTCCGACGCCCAGCAGAAGCAGGAGAACCAGATCAAGGCCATCCGCTCCTACATCCAGCAGAAGGTGGACATCATCGCCTTCTCGCCGGTGGTGGAGTCGGGCTGGGACACGGTGCTGAAGGAGGCGCAGAACGCGAAGATCCCGGTCATCCTGACCGACCGCGCGGTCGACTCCAAGGACACCTCCCTCTACAAGACCTTCCTCGGCTCGGACTTCATCGAGGAGGGCAAGAAGGCCGGGCAGTGGCTGGTGGAGGAGTACAAGGACACCAAGGACCCGGTGAACATCGTCGAGTTGCAGGGCACGACGGGCTCGGCCCCGGCCAACGACCGCAAGGCGGGCTTCGCCGAGGTCATCCAGGCCGACACCAAGTTCAAGATCGTCGCCTCGCAGACCGGTGACTTCACGCGGGCCAAGGGCAAGGAGGTCATGGAGGCCTTCCTGAAGTCCACCCCGGACATCGACGTGCTGTACGCGCACAACGACGACATGGGGCTCGGCGCGATCGAGGCCATCGAGGGCGCGGGCAAGGTGCCCGGCAAGGACATCAAGATCATCACCGTGGACGCGGTGAAGGACGGCATGCAGGCGCTCGCCGACGGAAAGATCAACTTCATCGTCGAGTGCTCGCCGCTGCTCGGCCCGCAGCTCATGGACCTGGCCAAGAAGGTCGTCAAGGGCGAGCAGGTGCCCGCCCGCGTGGTGACCGAGGAGACCACGTTCACGCAGGAGCAGGCCAAGCAGGTCCTGTCCACCCGCCAGTACTGAGCCGCCGCTGGACGCGGAGCCGGCACAGGCGTAGGGACGAAGTGAGGCGGCCCGGGACACCCGCCGGGCCGCCCTCTCAGGAAGGAAGGCGGATGGCCGTACCCACGCCGGTCCTGACGATGACGGGAATCGGCAAAGAGTTTCCGGGGGTGAAAGCCCTGGACGGAGTGGACCTGCGGCTGCTGCCCGGCGAGGTGCACGCGCTGATGGGAGAGAACGGCGCGGGCAAGTCCACATTGATCAAGGTGCTCACCGGTGTGCACCCCGCCGACGCGGGCACCACCGAGCTGAACGGATCGCAGGTCGCGTTCGGCAGCCCCCTGGAGGCGCAGCAGGCCGGGATCAGCACGGTCTACCAGGAGGTCAACCTCTGCACCAACCTGTCGGTGGCCGAGAACATCCTCCTGGGCCGCGAGCCCAGGAAACGCGGCCGCATCGACTGGAAGCGCATGCGGGCCAGGGCCGGCGAGCTGCTGTCGCGGCTGGAGCTGAGCCTGGACGTCTCGGCGCCGCTGTCGTCGTACTCGCTGGCCATCCAGCAGATGGTGGCCATCGCCCGGGCGATCGACATCGACGCCAGGGTGCTGATCCTCGACGAGCCCACCTCCAGCCTGGACGCCGACGAGGTCGAGCAGCTCTTCAGGGTGATGAGGAGGCTGAAGGAGGAGGGCATCGCCATCCTGTTCGTCTCCCACTTCCTCGACCAGGTCTACGAGATCTCCGACCGGATGACGATCCTGCGCAACGGGCGGCTGGTCGGGGAGTACCTGACGAGGGAGCTGCCGCAGGTCGAGCTGGTCGCCAAGATGATCGGCCAGGAGCTGGCCGTGCTGGAGCGGCTGCACGGCGAGGCCAAGGTGTTCGACCGCCCGCTGGTCGAGGCGCGCGGGCTGGGCCGGGCCGGGGCGATCGAGCCGTTCAGCATGACCATCCACGAGGGCGAGGTCGTGGGCCTGGCGGGGCTGCTCGGCTCGGGGCGCACGGAGATCGCCCGGCTGCTGTTCGGCGCCGACCACGCGAGCACGGGCGAGATCACGGTCGGCGGGTCGCCGCAGTCGCTGCGCACGCCGCGCGCGGCGATGACGCAGAAGATCGCGTTCTGCTCGGAGAACCGCAAGGCCGACGGGCTCATCCCCGACCTCACCGTGCGCGAGAACATCATCCTGGCCCTGCAGGCCACCAGGGGCTGGACCAGGCCGGTGCCGCGCGAGCAGCAGGACGAGCTGGTCTCCAGGTACGTCAAGGCGCTCAAGATCAGCCCGCCCAACCCCGAGCACCTGGTGCGCAACCTCAGCGGCGGCAACCAGCAGAAGGTGGTGCTGGCCAGGTGGCTGATCCTGGAGCCCCGGCTGCTCATCCTGGACGAGCCCACCCGGGGCATCGACGTCGGGGCCAAGACCGAGATCCAGCGCCTGGTGGCCGAGCTGTCCGACGGCGGGATGGCGGTGCTGTTCATCTCCGCCGAGCTGGAGGAGGTGCTGCGGCTCAGCCACAAGGTGCAGGTGCTGCGGGACCGGAGGCTGGTGGCCGAGCTGCCGAATGACGAGGCGCTCACGACCGACGTGCTGATGGAGACCATCGCGAGCGGAGGGCGGGCCTCATGAGACGTCTGTTGTGGCCGCTGGTCATCCTGGCCCTGCTGCTGGTGCTGAACGTGTTCTTCACGCCCAGCTTCTTCTCGATCGAGGTCAAGGACGGCCACCTTTACGGCAGCCTGATCGACATCCTGCGGTTCGGCGCCCCGCTGATCCTGGTCTCGCTGGGCATGACGCTGGTCATCGCGACCGGCGGCATCGACCTGTCGGTGGGCTCGGTGGTGGCGATCTCCGGCGCGCTGGCCTGCCTGCAGATCAGCCAGGACGCGAGCGTGTTCACCGCCGTGGCGCTGGCGCTGGCGCTCTGCCTGGTGCTGGGGGCCTGGAACGGCTTCCTGGTCGCGGGCGTCGGCATCCAGCCGATCATCGCCACGCTCATCCTCATGGTGGCCGGGCGCGGCCTGGCCCAGCTCATCACCGACGGGCAGATCATCACGGTCAACAGCCCGGCGTACAAGGTGATCGGCGGCGGCTACTGGCTGACCGTGCCGTTCGGCATCCTCATCGTGATCGGGGTGCTGGCGATCAGCGCGTTCCTGACCAGGCGGCTGGCGCTGGGCATGCTGATCGAGTCGGTCGGCAGCAACGCCGAGGCGAGCAGGCTGGCGGGGATCAGGTCGCGCGGGATCATCGTCATGGTGTACGCGTTCGCCGCCCTGTGCGCGGGCGTGGCGGGCCTGATGATCAGCTCGAACGTCTCCAGCGCCGACGGCAACAACGCCGGCCTGTGGATCGAGCTGGACGCGATCCTGGCCGTGGTGATCGGCGGCACGTCGCTGGCGGGCGGCAGGTTCTCGCTCGGCGGCACCGTGGTGGGCGCGCTCATCATCCAGACGCTGACCACGACGATCTACTCGATCGGGGTGCCGCCGGAGACGACGCTGCTGTTCAAGGCACTGGTCGTGACCGCGGTCTGCCTCATCCAGTCCCCGTCGTTCCGCGCGAAGGTGTTCCGGGGGCGCGGGCGGGCCGCGCCCGCCAGCCCTGCCGTCGAGGAGAAGGTGAGGGTGAGCACGTGACGACGCTGACCGTGGGCCGGGCCTCGGTCCCGGCCAAGTACCTGCCCGTCCTGGTGACCGGGTGCCTGCTGGCGGCCATGTTCGTGGCCGGCGGCATCCGCTACGAGGGGTTCGCCAGCGGGCAGGTGATCCTGAACGTCTTCATCGACAACGCCTTCCTGCTCGTGGTGGCGATCGGGATGACGTTCGTGATCCTCACCGGGGGCATCGACCTGTCGGTGGGGTCGGTGGTGGCGCTGTCGACGATGATCTCGGCCAGCCTCATGGCGGGGCCGGGGTGGCCGCCGTACCTGGTGGTGCCGCTGGTGCTGGCCATCGGATCGGGGTTGGGCCTGGTCATGGGGTACATCGTGCACGCCTTCGACATCCAGCCGTTCATCGTGACGCTGGCCGGCATGTTCCTGGCGCGGGGGCTGTGCTACACGATCGGGACCGACTCGATCCCGATCGAGGACGCCACGTTCACGGCGTTCGCGCAGACCAGGATCGACCTGTTCGCCGACCTGTGGATCTCGCCCAGCGTGATCATCGCGGTGGTGGTCGTGGTGGTGGCGGCGTACGTGCTGCACTACACCCGCTTCGGCCGCTCGGTCTACGCGACGGGCGGCAGCGAGCAGTCGGCGCTGCTCATGGGCCTGCCCGTGGGGCGGACGAAGATCACCGTCTACACCATCAGCGGCTTCTGCTCGGCGCTGGGCGGCGTGCTGCTGTCGTTCTACATGCTCTCCGGCTACGGCCTGCACGCGGTGGGCATGGAGCTGGACGCGATCGCCGCGGTGGTCATCGGCGGGACGTTGCTGACCGGCGGTAGCGGCTTCCTGCTGGGGACGGTGCTCGGCGTGCTCGTGCTGGGGCTGATTCAGACGATCATCAGTTTCGAAGGGACCCTGTCGTCTTGGTGGACCAAGATCTTCATCGGAATGTTGCTCTTCGTCTTCATCCTGCTGCAGCGCCTGTTCTCGGCCCGCTCGGGCCGCTGACCTGCGGCAAAGTTACCTGAAAGTTTCTGTGAGGTTATGTCCGAGCGTTGACATAGACTTTGTTAGCGATAACAATCAGCGGAAACGGGTGCGAACTTTGTTCTGATTCGTCACGTTCTGTGATCGAATCCCCTCACTTATCACCGGCAGCCGCCGCGTCCTGCGTCTGCCGCGACCCCCATGGAAAGGGATGCACATGAGGTTGGGACGGATCGGGGGCGTGGTGTCCGCCATCGCGCTCGCCGCGACCATGACGGCCTGTGGCTCGAGCACGAAGACCGTTGACCAGGAGGCCTCCGCCTCCGCGGCCGCCGGCAACGCGGGCGCCCTCATCGGCGTCACCATGCCCACCAAGTCCTCCGAGCGCTGGATCCACGACGGCGACAACGTCAAGAAGCAGCTCGAGCAGCTCGGCTACAAGGTCGACCTCCAGTACGCCGAGAACGACATCCCGACGCAGGCCAACCAGATCGAGAACCAGATCACCAAGGGAGCCAAGCTCCTGATCGTGGCCTCGATCGACGGCACGGCGATCACCTCGCAGCTCCAGCAGGCCGCCGACGCGAAGATCCCGGTCATCGCCTACGACCGGCTGATCCGCAACAGCCCCAACGTCGACTACTACGCCACCTTCGACAACTTCAAGGTCGGCGTGCAGCAGGCGACCTCGCTGCTGAAGGGCCTGGGCGTGGAGGACGGCAAGAAGGGCCCGTTCAACGTCGAGCTGTTCGGCGGCTCGCCCGACGACAACAACGCCACGTTCTTCTGGAACGGCGCCATGTCGGTGCTCCAGCCGAAGATCGACGACGGCACCCTGAAGATCGCCAGCGGCCAGACCGACTTCAAGCAGGCCGCCATCCTCCGGTGGGACCCCGCCACCGCGCAGAAGCGCATGGAGGACATCATCACCAAGACCTACACGGGCAGCACCAAGGTCGACGGCGTGCTGTCGCCGTACGACGGTCTGTCGATCGGCATCCTCTCGGCGCTGAAGAGCTCCGGCTACAGCAAGCCGTACCCGATCGTGACCGGCCAGGACGCCGAGCTCCAGTCGGTGAAGTCCATCGTCGCCGACGAGCAGTACTCCACCATCTTCAAGGACACCCGCAAGCTCGCCGAGCAGACGGTCAAGATGGCCGACGCCGTGCTCAAGGGCCAGCAGCCCGAGGTGAACAACACCAAGGACTACGACAACGGCAACAAGGTCGTGCCCTCGTACCTGCTCGACCCGGTGATCGTCGACAAGACCAACTACAAGGAAGTCATCGTCGGCGGCAACTACTACACCGAGGACCAGCTCAAGTAGGGGCTTCAGCCCCGGGGACGCCGCTCCCCGGGGCTTTTCCCGAGCGAGGGGATATGACCGAGCACATCTTGCGGATGAGCGGGATCACCAAGACGTTCCCCGGCGTCAAGGCGCTGCAGGACGTCAACCTGTCGGTCAGGCAGGGCGAGATCCACGCCATCTGCGGCGAGAACGGCGCCGGCAAGTCGACGCTGATGAAGGTGCTGTCCGGGGTCTACCCGCACGGCGACTACGAGGGCGAGATCCTCTTCGAGGGCGAGCGCTGCGAGTTCGGCGGCATCCGCGACAGCGAGCACGCCGGCATCGTCATCATCCACCAGGAGCTGGCGCTCAGCCCGCAGCTGTCGATCGCGGAGAACATCTTCCTCGGCAACGAGCGCGCCAAGCGCGGGTTCATCGACTGGAACCGCACCAACTACGAGGCCGCCGAGCTGATGAAGCGGGTCGGCCTGCGCGAGAACCCGACGACGCCCATCTCCGACATCGGCGTGGGCAAGCAGCAGCTCGTCGAGATCGCCAAGGCCCTGTCGAAGAGGGTGAAGCTGCTCATCCTCGACGAGCCGACCGCGGCGCTCAACGACGACGACTCCGCCCACCTGCTGGACCTGCTGCGCGGGCTGCGCGACGAGGGCATCACCTGTGTGATCATCTCGCACAAGCTCAACGAGGTGACCGCGATCGCCGACTCCGTCACGATCATCCGTGACGGCCGCACGATCGAGACGCTCGACATGGTCACCGACCACGTCACCGAGGACCGCATCATCGCCGGCATGGTCGGCCGCGCCCTCGACAACCGCTACCCGCCGCACGAGCCGACGATCGGCGAGGAGGCCCTGCGCATCGAGGACTGGACGGTCTACAGCCCCGCCCAGCCGGACCGCAAGGTCGTGGACGGGGCCGCGCTCACGCTGCGGCGCGGGGAGATCGTCGGGCTGGCCGGGCTGATGGGCGCCGGGCGCACGGAGCTGGCGATGAGCCTGTTCGGGCGCACGTACGGCGTGCACATCACCGGCAAGGTCTTCAAGGACGGCAAGCCGATCGAGATCCGCAACGTGCAGGACGCGATCAACCACGGCATCGCCTACGCCTCCGAGGACCGCAAGCGGTACGGGCTCAACCTCATCCAGGACATCAAGACCAACATCAGCGCCGCCGGGCTCAAGGGCCTGGCCAAGCGCGGCTGGGTGAACGACAACGAGGAGTACCGGGTCGCCGAGGAGTTCCACAAGAGCATGAACATCAAGGCCCCGAGCGTCAACAGCGTCGTGGGCCAGCTCAGTGGCGGCAACCAGCAGAAGGTCGTGCTGTCCAAGTGGATCATGACCGAGCCGGACGTGCTCATCCTCGACGAGCCGACCCGCGGCATCGACGTCGGCGCCAAGTACGAGATCTACACGATCATCAACCGCCTCGCCGACGAGGGCAAGGCCGTGCTGGTGATCTCCAGTGAGTTGCCTGAGCTGCTCGGCCTGTGCGACCGCATCTACACACTCTCCGAAGGTCGCATCACCGGCGAGGTTCCCCGCCAGGAGGCCACCCAGGAAAGCCTCATGCACCTCATGACCAAGGGACAGGAGTAGCTCTGATGAGCATCACGCCTGCCGACGTGAAGGTCGGCGCCAAGGGCGACGGGGGAGCGCCACGGCAGCCGGGCCGGGTGTCGTTCGGCGGAGTCTCGCTCAACCTGCGATCCAGTGGCATCTACATCGCCTTCGCGGCGATCATCGTGCTGTTCTCGATCCTGACGGACGGCGCGCTGCTCACGCCGCAGAACATCTCGAACATCATCGTCCAGAACTCCTACGTCCTGATCCTCGCGATCGGGATGATCCTGATCATCATCGCCGGGCACATCGACCTGTCGGTCGGCTCGGTGGTGGCGGTCACGGGAGCGCTGGCGGCGGTGCTCATGGTGAACATGGGCTGGCCATGGCCGCTGGCCCTGCTGGCCACGCTGGTGGCCGGCGCGCTCATCGGAGCCTGGCAGGGTTACTGGATCGCCTACTTCGGCATCCCGGCCTTCATCGTGACCCTGGCCGGCATGCTGCTGTTCCGGGCGCTGACGATGACCGTCCTGGGCAACCAGGGCATCGGCCCGTTCCCCGACCAGGTCCGTACGCTGGCCAACGGCTTCACCGACGGCTACCTCGGCAACATCGGCCTCGGCCCGCTCGGCGGCGCCGACCTGTTCAGCCTGCTGATCGGCATCGTGGCGATCGCCGGCATGTTCACCGCCCAGCTGCGCACCAGGAACGCCCGCAAGGGTTACGGCCAGTCGGTCGAGCCGATGGCGCTGTTCTGGCTGAAGATGGTCGCGGGCGCCGCGATCATCATGTTCCTGGTCATCCAGCTCGCCCGGTTCAAGAACCTGCCGTGGGTGCTGGTCCTGCTGGCGATCCTGGTGCTGGGCTACTCGATGATGGCCAACCGCACCGTCTTCGGCCGGCAGATCTACGCGATCGGCGGCAACCTCCAGGCGGCGATCATGTCCGGCGTGAAGGTCAAGTCGGTCGTCTTCTGGATCTTCGTGAACATGGGCGTGCTGTCGGCCATCGCCGGCATCATCTTCGCCGGCCGCCTCAACCAGGCCGGGCCCACCGCTGGTAACAGCTTCGAGCTGGACGCCATCGCGGCGGCCTTCATCGGCGGCGCGGCCGTCCAGGGCGGCGTCGGCAAGGTCGTGGGCGCCATCACCGGCGGCCTGATCATGGCGGTGATCAACAACGGCATGTCCCTGATCGGCTCGCCCAGCGAGCGGGTCATGCTCGTCAAGGGCATCGTGCTCCTGGCGGCCGTCGCGTTCGACGTGTGGACCAAGCGCCGGGCAGGGGTCTCCCGCTAAGTAAGATCCTCAGAGCCCAGCGAAAAGGAGAGATCGTTGACGACACCCAGGCGTCGCCTGCCGGTCATGGCCGACGTGGCCAAGGAGGCGGGCGTGTCGCACCAGACGGTCTCCCGGGTGCTCAACGACCATCCCAACGTCCGGGCCGACACCCGCGCCCGGGTGGAGGCGGCGATCACCCGGCTGGGCTACCGGCGTAACCTCGTGGCCCGCGCCCTGGTCACCAAGCGCTCGAGGACCCTCGGCGTGGTGAGCTTCGACACCACGCTGTACGGTCCCGCCAGCACCATCTACGGCATCGAGCAGGCGGCCAGGACCGCGGGTTACTTCGTCAGCATCGTGAGCCTGAAGTCGATCGACGCCGACAACGTGCGCGACGCCATCGACTACCTGGCCGAGCAGGGCGTGGACGGCGTCGTGGTGGTCGCCCCGCAGCGCTCGGCCGGGCTCGCGCTGGAGAGCCTGCCCTCCGGCCTGCCCGCCGTGGCGGTCGAGGGCACGCACAGGGCCGACGTGTCGGTCGTGTGCATCGACCAGATCGAGGGCGCCAGGCTGGCCACCCGGCACCTGCTCGACCAGGGCCACGAGACGGTCTGGCACGTCAGCGGCCCGCACGACTGGCTGGAGACCGAGGGCCGGCTCGAAGGCTGGCGGGCCGCGCTGGAGGAGGCGGGCCGGCCGGTCCCCGAGCCGCTGGCCGGCGACTGGAGCCCGCGCGCCGGCTACGAGGCGGGCAAGAGCCTGGCCGCGATGGACGGCGTCACGGCCGTGTTCGCCGCCAACGACCAGATGGCGCTGGGCGTGCTGCGCGCCCTGTCGGAGAAGGGCGTGCGCGTGCCGCAGCAGATCAGCGTGGTCGGCTTCGACGACATCCCGGAGTCGGAGTTCTTCTCGCCCCCGCTCACCACGGTCAGGCAGGACTTCGACGTGGTGGGCCGGCACTGCATCGAGGTGCTGCTGCGGCAGATCGACCTCGGCTACGCCGCGTACGAGCGCCTGGTCGTACGCCCCAGCTTCGTCGTCCGGTCGAGTACGGCTCCCGTCCGGTAGATGATGTGCATGCCCCCGAAAACCCTGGAGATCAATGTGAGCGCTAACAAATACGTGGTCGGAGTTGACTTCGGCACGCTTTCCGGGCGTGCCGTCGTCGTACGGGTGAGCGACGGCGCCGAGCTGGGCAGCGCCGTCCACGAGTACGAGCACCGCGTCATCGAGCACACCCTCCCGGGCACCGAGGTGCGCCTGGGCCCTGACTGGGCGCTGCAGTCGCCGCAGGACTGGATCGACGTGATGCGGATCGCCGTCCCGCGGGCCATCGCCGCCGCCGGCGTGCCGGCCGAGGAGATCGTCGGCATCGGCACCGACTTCACCGCCTGCACCGTGCTGCCCACCACGGCCGACGGCACCCCGCTCTGCTTCGAGACGCCGCAGGAGCCGCACGCCTGGCCCAAGCTGTGGAAGCACCACGCCGCCCAGCCGCACGCCGACCGGATCAACGAGCTGGCCGCGCGCAGGGGCGAGAGCTGGCTGCCGCGTTACGGCGGCAAGATCTCCTCGGAGTGGGAGTTCGCCAAGGGGCTGCAGGTCCTGGAGGAGGCCCCCGAGGTCTACGCCAGGGCCGAGCGCTGGATCGAGGCCGCGGACTGGATCATCTGGCAGCTCACCGGCGTCGAGAGCCGCAACATCTGCACGGTCGGCTACAAGGGCGTCTTCCAGGACGGCTCCTACCCGTCGGAGGAGTACCTGTCCGAGCTGAACCCGGGCTTCGCCGGCTTCGTCGGCAAGCTCGCCACCGGCGAGGTCGGCGAGAAGGCGGGTGACGTCACGCTGGCGCCGCTGGGCGGCCTGGCCGGGCGCCTGACCGCGCGGGCGGCCGGGTGGACCGGTATCCCCGAGGGCGCCGCCGTGGCCGTCGGCAACGTGGACGCGCACGTCACCGCCGCCGCCGCGGACGCCGTCAGGCCCGGCCAGATGGTGGCCATCATGGGCACCTCCACCTGCCACATCATGCCCAGCGACCAGCTCGCCGAGGTGCCCGGCATGTGCGGCGTCGTCCGCGACGGCATCGTGCCCGGCCTGTGGGGCTACGAGGCGGGGCAGTCGGCGGTGGGAGACATCTTCGCCTGGTTCGTCGAGAACTTCGGCACCGACGGGCACGAGCGGCTGACCGAGCTGGCCGAGAAGCAGGCCGTGGGCCAGCACGGGCTGGTCGCCCTCGACTGGTTCGGCGGCAACCGCTCGGTGCTGGTGGACCACAACCTCTCCGGCGTGATCATCGGTCAGACCCTGGCCACCAAGCCCGAGGACGTCTACCGCGCGCTCATCGAGTCCACCGCGTTCGGCGCCCGCATGATCGTCGAGACGTTCGAGAAGTCGGGGGTGCCGGTCGAGGAGTTCATCGTCGCCGGCGGCCTGCTGAAGAACCGTTTCCTCATGCAGGTCTACTCCGACGTGCTGCGCCGCCCGCTGTCGATCATCGCCTCCGACCAGGGCCCCGCGCTGGGCTCGGCCATCCACGCGGCCGTCGCCGCCGGCGAGTACGCCTCCGTCGAGGAGGCCGCCGCCGCCATGGGCAAGCGCACCGAGAACGCGTACGAGCCGGACGAGGCCCGCGCCGACGCCTACGACCGGCTCTACGCCGAGTACCGCAGGCTCCACGACTTCTTCGGAGACGGACAGATGCTGCACGCGCTGCGCGCGATCAGGAACGAGGCACAGGCTTGATGAACGACATGCGGAAGACCGTGGCGGACCTGCACGCCGAGCTGGTCCGCTACAACCTGGTGGTCTGGACGGCCGGCAACGTCTCCGGCCGTGTCCCCGGGGAGGACCTGTTCGTCATCAAGCCCTCCGGGGTCTCCTACGACGAGCTGACGCCGGAGAACATGGTCGTGTGCGACCTCGACGGCAACCTGGTGGAGGGCGAGCACGCGCCGTCCAGCGACACCGCCGCGCACGCCTACGTCTACCGCAACATGCCCGAGGTGGGAGGCGTCGTGCACACCCACTCCACCTACGCCTCCGCCTGGGCGGCCCGCGGCGAGGCCGTCCCGTGCGTGCTGACCGCGATGGCCGACGAGTTCGGCGGGGAGATCCCGGTCGGCCCGTTCGCGCTGATCGGCGACGACTCGATCGGCCAGGGCATCGTCGAGACGCTGAAGGGCCACCGCTCCAAGGCCGTCCTCATGCAGAACCACGGCGTGTTCAGCATCGGCAAGGACGCCAAGGCCGCGGTTAAGGCCGCCGTGATGTGCGAGGACGTGGCCCGTACCGTGCACGTGGCCCGCCAGCTCGGCGACCCGCTGCCCATCGCGCAGGCCGACATCGACAGCCTGTACGACCGCTATCAGAACGTCTACGGACAGAGGAGCCCGCGTTGAACATCTGGTTTCTGACCGGCAGTCAGGGACTCTACGGCGAGGACACGCTGCAGCAGGTGGCCGAGCAGTCCCAGCGGATCGCCGAGCAGCTCCCCATGCCGGTGGAGTGGAAGCCCGTCCTGACCGACGCGGCCGCCATCCGGCGGATCATGCTGGAGGCCAACGCCGACGACTCGTGCGCCGGCGTGATCGCGTGGATGCACACGTTCTCCCCGGCCAAGATGTGGATCGCCGGGCTCGACGCGCTGCGCAAGCCGCTGCTGCACCTGCACACGCAGGCCAACGTCGAGCTGCCGTGGGCCACCATCGACATGGACTTCATGAACCTGAACCAGGCCGCGCACGGCGACCGCGAGTTCGGGCACATCCAGACCAGGCTCGGCGTGCCGCGCAAGACCGTGGCCGGGCACGTCAGCGACCCGGCCGTGGGCGAGCGCATCCTGTCCTGGCTGCGCGCCGCCAAGGGCCTGGCCGAGGTGCGCACGCTCAAGCTGGCCCGCTTCGGCGACAACATGCGCGACGTGGCGGTCACCGAGGGCGACAAGGTCGAGGCGCAGCTCCGCTTCGGCGTCTCGGTCAACACCTACGGCGTCAACGACCTGGTCGAGGCCGTGGATGCGGCCTCCGACGCCGACGTGACGGCGCTGGTCAAGGAGTACGCCGAGCAGTACGCCGTGGCGCCCGAGCTGCTGGGCGAGCGCCACGAGTCGCTGCGCTACGCGGCCAGGATCGAGCTGGGCCTGCGCGGCTTCCTGGAGGCCGGCGGCTTCAGGGCGTTCACCACGAACTTCGAGGACCTCGGCGGCCTGCGCCAGCTCCCCGGCCTGGCCGTGCAGCGGCTCATGGCCGACGGGTACGGCTTCGGCGGCGAGGGCGACTGGAAGACCTCGGTCCTGCTGCGCACGCTCAAGGCCATGGCGCCGGGCGGCACCTCCTTCATGGAGGACTACACCTACGACCTGACGCCCGGCAACGAGCTCATCCTCGGCGCCCACATGCTGGAGGTCTGCCCGTCGATCGCCTCCGGCACGCCGTCGTGCGAGATCCACCCGCTGGGCATCGGCAACCGGGAGGACCCGGTCCGGCTGGTGTTCGACGCCGAGCCGGGGCCCGGCATCGTGATCGGCCTGGCCGACATGGGCGACCGGTTCCGCCTGGTGGCCAACGAGATCGACGTGGTGACCCCGCCGCAGCCGCTGCCCAAGCTGCCGGTGGCCCGCGCCGTGTGGCAGCCGCGCCCGAACCTGCGCACGTCCACCGAGTCGTGGCTGACCGCCGGCGCCCCGCACCACACGGTGCTGTCCAAGACCGTGGGCCGCGAGGAGCTGGTGGACCTGGCCGAGATGCTGGGCGTGGAGCTGGTGGTCATCGACGCCGGCACCACGACCGAGCAGTTCGCCAAGGAGCTGCGCTGGAACCAGGCGTACTACCGCCTGGCCCAGGGCTTCTAGGCCTCGCCCTCGGGAGACTTCTTGGGGGCGTTCCTGCGCTGCTCCTCGGCGCGCTCGCGGCAGCGGCGCAGGAACTCCTCGTCGTCGTCGGGGTTGGTGGCGGCGAAGCGGCCGGGGCGGTCGTACTCGGGGTAGGCGCTCGGCCTGGCCGCGACGGCCCGCTCGGGGCGGCCGGCCACCAGCCAGGCGACGGAGCCGATGAGCGGGAACAGCAGGACGATCAGCACCCAGCCGATCTTCGGCAGGTTACGGCACGCGACGTCGGGTGTGGTGATCACGTCGAACAGGCAATAGAGCCAGAGCACGAGCGTGACCAGGCCGACGGCCTGGGACAGAAGAAGCACGGCACACCTCCGGTCGGCGGCACCTGAAACTAGCGGCACCCGGACGGGCTGACAAGGTGGAGCTGTGGGAAGGTAAGGCCGTGACGCTGACCAATTGGGCTGGAAACACCACATTCCACGCGAAGGACGTCCACCATCCGACCTCCCTCGACGAGCTGCGGCGGCTCGTCGCGGCCAGCGCCGGCGTGCGGGCCCTCGGGAGCGGGCACTCCTTCAACCACGTCGCCGACACCACCGGCGACCTCGTGGTGCTCGACCGGATGCCGGACCAGGTCGAGATCGACAGCGCCGCGGCCACGGTGCGGGTCGGGGCGCGCACGACGTACGCGACGCTCGCGCCGCGGCTGCACCAGGCCGGTTTCGCGCTGGCGAACCTGGCCTCGCTGCCGCACATCTCGGTCGCCGGCTCGGTCGCGACCGGCACGCACGGCTCGGGCGACGCCGTGCGCAGCCTGGCCGCCGCGGTCTCCGGCATCGAGCTCGTCACCGCCGACGGCTCGCTGCTGTCGCTCTCGCGCGGCGACGCCGACTTCCCCGGCGCCGTGGTGTCGGTCGGCGCCCTCGGCGTCGTCACCTCGCTCACGCTCGACCTCGTACCCGCCTTCGAGCTGCGCCAATACGTCCGCGAGGGGCTGAGCGAGGACGCGCTCGCGCACTTCGGGGAGATCATGTCCAGCGGCTACAGCGTCAGCCTCTTCACCGACTACCGCGACACCCGCGTCTGGCTCAAGCGCGAGGAGGAGCTGGCCGACCCCGACTGGTACGGCACCACCCCCGCCGACGGCCCCCGCCACCCCCTGCCCGCCATGCCGGCCGACAGCTGCACGGGCCAGCTCGGCGTGCCCGGCCCCTGGTACGAGCGGCTGCCGCACTTCCGTGCCGACTACCCGCCCAGCGGCGCCGGCGACGAGCTGCAGTCGGAGCTGCTGCTGCCCAGGCGGCACGCGGCCGAGGCGCTGCGCGCGCTGTTCGCGATCGGCGACCGCATCCGGCCGGTGCTGCAGATCTCCGAGGTGCGCTCCATCGCCGCCGACGACCTGTGGCTGAGCCCCTTCAACGGCCGCGACAGCATCGGCATCCACTTCACCTGGGTCAAGGACGTGGCCGCGGTCATGCCCGTGCTGGAGCTCGTGGAGCGGACGCTGGCGCCGTACGAGCCGATGCCGCACTGGGGCAAGCTGTTCACCCGATGGCCGGAGTGCCCCGGCTCCTTCCGCGCGCTGGCTCGCCGGCTCGACCCCGCGGGCAAGTTCGCCAACGACTTCACCCGGCTACTGCTGGGGGAGTAGCACCCGCCGGAGGCATGCGCCCGCGGATGTAGCGGGCGACAGGTCCGGGGGACGATGTCACACCCCGGGCCTGTGGGCGATCGTATGGGGCATGACCGATCACCCGTTCAGATTCGGCGCGGTAGCCGGGCAGGCCCCCGACGCCGGCGCGTGGACCGGGCTGGCCCGGCGGGCGGAAGACCTGGGCTACGCGACCCTGCTCGTGCCCGACACACTCGGCACGCTGTCGCCGTTCACGGCCGCCGCGGTGGCGGCCACGGCCACCACCACCCTGCGCGTCGGCACGTACGTGCTCAGCGCCCCCAACCGCACGCCGCACGCCGTCGCCTGGGAGAGCGCCACCCTGCACAAGCTCACCGGCGGCCGGTTCGAGCTGGGCCTGGGCGCCGGGCGGCCCGACGCCGAGGCCGACGCGGCGGCGCTCGGCGTGCGCTTCGGCACGCCCAGCCAGCGCATCGAGCGGCTCTCCAGCACCATCGACGCCGTCCAGGACGTGCGGGTGCTGGTCGCCGCCTCCGGGACGAAGCTGCTGCGGCTGGCCGCCGCCAAGGCCGACACGGTCGCGCTCGGCGTGCCGCCGCACTACACCGAGGAGCAGGTCGCCGCCAAGCTCGACGAGCTGTACGAGCTGGCCGGCGACCGCTTCCACGAGCTGGAGCTGGCCATGAACCTGGCCTGCGCCGGAGCGGAGCCGCCCGGATGGGCGCTGAGCCGCTTCGGCCGCACCGGCACCGGCATCCTCACCGGCACGGTGGCGGAGATGACCGACACGCTGCTGCGCCGCCGTGACCATCTCGGGATCTCCTACGTGTCGGTGAACGCCCAGTTCATGGACGCCTTCGCGCCGGTCGTGGAACGCCTCGCCGGTACCTGACGGGATCTGACAGGTACGTCCGCCAGGATCGGGGTCATGACCGCAAAGGGAACCTTCGAGACCGCCGGCTGGACCCCGCAGCCGCCGTACGACGACCGCGACGGCGTCACGCTGGGCGTGGTGACGCTGACCAAGACCTTCTCCGGCGACCTGACCGGCACCAGCCTCGTCACCATGCTCATCGCCACCACCCCGGTGGAGGAGTCACGCTCGTACGTGGCGCTGGAGCGCGTCGAGGGCACCCTGCACGGGCGCGCGGGCAGCTTCGTCGTCCAGCACGACGCCACCAGCGACGAGGGCGAGCAGTCGCTGCGGATCAGGGTCGTGGCCGACTCGGGCACGGGCGAGCTGCGCGGCATCAGGGGCGAGATGGGCATCGTCATCGGCCCCGACGGAGGTCACTCCTACACCTTCGACTACGCGCTCTGATCGGCTAACGTACCGACCACCCGGTACGCCGGCGTCGCCGGGGGGAGGAGCGCGTCGTGTGGGACCCCGAACTCGCCGAGCTGAAGCGCCGCAGGGAGCTGGCCGAGCGCATGGGAGGCGAGGAACGGGTCGCCCGCCAGCACGCGACCGGCCGCCTCACCGTCCGTGAGCGGCTCGCCGCCCTCACCGACTCCTGGCAGGAGATCGGCGCGCTCACCGGGCGCGCGTCCGACGGCGGCTTCACCCCGTCGAACGTCATCATCGGCCGCGCCCGGCTGGACGGGCGGCGGATCGTGGTGGCGGGCGACGACTTCACCGTGCGCGGCGGGGCCGCCGACGCGGCCATCCACGACAAGCAGATCCTGGCCGAGCGCATGGCGGGCGAGCTGCGCGTGCCGCTCGTCCGGCTCATCGACGGCACCGGGGGCGGCGGCAGCGTCAAGCAGTTGGAGGAGCACGGGCGCACGTACGTGCCCCACAATCCCGGCTGGGACCAGGTGGTGGCCAACCTGGGCAGGATTCCGGTGATCGCGCTGGCCCTCGGCCCCGTCGCCGGGCTCGGCGCCGCCCGGCTCGTCACCTCGCACGTGTCGATCATGGTGAAGGAGCTCTCGCAGGTGTTCATCGCGGGGCCGGCCGTGGTGGAGGCGGGGATGGGCGAGAGCGTCTCCAAGGAGGAGCTGGGCGGCTGGCGCACGGTGTCGGCGGCCGGCACGGTGGACCTGGTGGCGGGGTCGGAGCAGGAGGCGTTCGAGCTGGCCAGGAAGGTGCTGGCGTACCTGCCGCAGAGCGCCTGGCAGCCGCCGCCCGTCTTGCGCGAGCCCCGCGACGACCCCGGCAGGGTCGCGCCCGAGCTGCGCGAGATCGTCCCGAGAGACCGCCGCCGTCCCTACGACATGCGGCGGATCCTGGAGCTGGTCTTCGACACCGGCACGGTGCTGGAGCTGGGGCGCAGGTTCGCCCCCTCGATCGTCACCGCGCTGGCGCGGCTCGACGGCTGCCCGGTGGCGGTGCTGGCCTCCGACCCGCGCGTGTACGGGGGCGGCATGACGGCGGCGGGCGCGGACAAGACGGCCCGCTTCGTCGACCTGGCCGAGACCTTCCACCTGCCGGTCGTGCACCTGGTCGACCAGCCGGGCTTCGTCATCGGCACCGCCGCCGAGAAGGCGGGCACGATCCGGCGCGGCGCCCGCGCGCTGGCCGCCGTCTACCAGTCGACGGTGCCGTGGGCCTCGGTCCTGGTCCGCCGCGTCTTCGGCGTCGCCGGCGCCGCCCACCGGCCCCACTCCCGCTACAGCCTGCGCGTGGCCTGGCCGTCGGGCGACTGGGGGTCGCTGCCGATCGAGGGCGGGCTGGAGGTGGCCTTCAAGCGCATGCTGGCCGAGGCGGGCGAGGAGGCGGCCACGCTGAAGGCCGAGATCGCCGAGCGGCTGGAGGCGGTCAGGTCGCCGTTCAGGACGGCGGAGGCGTTCCTGGTGGAGGACATCATCGACCCGGCCGGGACGCGCCCGGTGCTGACGGAGTGGGTCCACGACGCGTACGCGGCCCTGGACCTCGGCCCCAACCCGTCGGCCCGCCCCTGAGCCTCACGCGCCGGGGCGGTAGCGCCGCGGCGGGGTGTGGATGTCGAAGCGCAGGCTCGGCTGGGCCAGGACGGAGTGGGGCGCCGTGCCGGGGGTGATCAGGCCCAGCCGTTCCAAGACGGGGAACCGCGCGGCCGTGGCGGCGAAGGAGCGGGGCCGCATGACCGGATGCCAGATGCTGTACGTGCCCACCCTCCCGTCCCTGCGCCGGTACCAGCCCAGCGTCGGATGGGTGAGCCGCTCCAGCCAGTCGGTCTCGCCCGCGAATCCGTCGAGGAGCGGGAGCGGCCCGGGCAGCTCGGCCGCCTCGCAGTGCGCCTGCCCCGCCCGCAGGCTCCAGCGGGCCGGCGCGGCGGTCCAGTCCGCCTCGATCCCGATGCGGGCGCGGCGCCACGGCATCCCCCAGACGTGCTGCGGGATCGCGACCACCGGGTGGTCCAGCGCGGTGCCGAAGAACCACACGCCCGGCCGGCCGTGGGCGGTGACGTACGCCCGGTAGTTGATCTGCCCGCAGTCGATCCCCACCCGCGGCAGGAACCGGAAGTGGAAGTCGCGGTCGCGGAAGGCCACGGCGGAGACCAGCGCCCCCGGACCGTCCCCGAACGTCGTCTTCATCGGCGCGAACCCCCTGGGCAGGTGCCGGGCCAGCGCGTCGGCGTCCACCCGGTAGCTCACGATGGCGAAGTCGTCGAGGTCCGTCTCCGCGTGGTGCCAGCGCGGGCGCGGGCGAGGGGTGCCGGGGAAGGTCATGCCCCCACGGTAGGGGCCGCGCGCGCCGGTGCGGGGGTTGCCGCCCCGAACGGCCTTCTCACCGGAAAACCGGTGGCCTGCCGGACGGGTCCGTGAAACCGTCGGTGCACGATGATCCGGTGGACCGAGGCGGGGCAGGAGCGCACGGCGGCCTGGCGTTCGGCGCTGGGCGCGCCGCCACCCGGGCGTGTCGTGGTCGCCGACGACCGCATGACCGCCGCCACCGCCTACCGCCTGGCCTGCGAGGGCACCGCGCTGCTGTGGCGCGGCGACTTCCAGGGCGCCAGGCAGCTCCTGGCCGCCATGGGCCGGCGGTGCAAGCCGGCCGCGCCGGGCAGCGGCTTCCACCGCCACCGCCAGGCGCAGTCCCAGCGCGCCCGCACGCTCGGCATGCTGCTGGTCCCGTACACGCAGGGCCACGTGGTGCCGCTGCGCAGGGCGCCCGACGTGCGGGAGGCGTGCGCCGAGGTCTTCGGGCCCGGCGCCCCGCCCGCGGTCGGCCCGTTACGCGAGCTGCTCGGCCTGATCGGCGCGCACGAGTGGCGCAAGAAGGGCGTGCACGTGCCGGCGCTCGGCGCCCGGGTGCACCCGTACCACGGCGTGTTCTCCCCGATCAGGGGCGAGTACGTCGACCTGGTCGCCGAGGCGCCGCTGCCGGGCGATCGGCTGGCCTTCGACGTCGGCACCGGCACCGGCGTGCTGGCGGCCGTGCTGGCCAGGCGCGGCGTCCGCCACGTCGTGGCCACCGACCTGGACGCGCGCGCCGTGGAGTGCGCCGGCGAGAACGTCGCCAGGCTGGGCCTGGACGACCGGGTGGAGGTGGTGCGGGCCGACCTGTTCCCGCCGGGGCGCGCGCCGCTGGTCGTCTGCAACCCGCCATGGCTGCCCGCCACGCCGGTCTCGCCGCTCGACCACGCCGTCTACGATCCGGGCGGGCGGATGTTACGGGGGTTCCTGGACGGGCTGGGCGAGCATCTGGAGCCGGGAGGGGAGGGCTGGCTCATCCTGTCGGACCTGGCCGAACATCTCGGGCTGCGGACGAGGGCCGAGCTGCTGGCGGAGTTCGAGCAGGCCGGGCTGCGGGTGGCCGGCCGCATGGACGTCCCGCCCCGGCACCGCCGCGCCGCCGACGGGGCCGACCCGCTGCACGCCGCCCGCGCCGCCGAGGTGACCTCGCTCTGGCGGCTCACGCCCCTACCGGAGGGCTAGGCGCTGAACGCCTTGCGGTAGGCCGACGGCGAGGTGCGCATGGCGCGGGTGAAGTGGTGCCGGAACGTCACCGGGCTCTCGAAGCCGACCGCCGCGCCTATCTCCTCCACCGGCGCGCCCGTCGACTCCAGCAGCGGCAGGCTGGCCGCCACCCGCTGCGAGATGACCCAGCGCAGCGGGCTGGTGCCGGTCTGCCGCTTGAAACGCCTGATGAACGTGCGCTCCGCCATGTGCGCCACCCCGGCCAGATCGGCCACGGTGATGGGCTCCGCCAGATGGTCCATGGCCCAGGCCATCGCCCTGGCCACCGCGTCGTCGTCCTCGACGGGGGTGACCGCGGCCTGGATGAACTGGGCCTGGCCGCCCTCCCTGTGCGGCGGCACGACGAGGCGGCGGGCCACGGTGTTGGCCACGCCGGGGCCGTGGTCGCGGCGTACGAGGTGGATCAGCAGGTCGAGCCCGGCGGCGCTGCCCGCGCTGGTCAGCACGTCGCCGTCGTCCACGTACAGGACGGAGGGGTTGACCAGGACGGCGGGGAAACGTTCCTGCAGCAGGCCGGCGTAGCGCCAGTGCGTGGTGGCCGGGCGGCCGTCGAGCAGCCCGGCCGCCGCCAGCGCGAACGCGCCCGAGCAGATCGACACCATGCGCGCGCCCCGCTCGTGCGCCTGCCGCAGGGCGGCGGTCAGCGGCGCCGAGACGGGCCCGCGGACGTCGGCCACGCCGGGCACGATCACGGTGTCGGCGACGGCCAGCGCGTCGAGACCGTGCGCCGCCGTCATCGTGAACCCGCCGACCACGCTCAGCGGCTCCAGCGTCTCCGCGCACACCGTGAGGTCGTACCAGGCGATCTCCAGCTCGGGCCGGGGCAGGCCGAACAGCTCGATGACGCAGCTCAGCTCGAACGGCGCCATCCCGTCGAAGGCCAGCACGGCGACCCGGTGGGGCCTGACCGGAGAAGGCAGCAGCATGCCCGCATGTTAGCTGCAGCCTCTCCGCGGCAGGAGAGATATATGCATATTTCGGGAGTGCAGACCGTTTTGCCCGATCACCGCTACGAGCAGGCGGAGATCACCGAGGCGTTCTCCCGGCTGACCGAATGCGACGAGGAGCTGCTGAGGCGATTCCACCAGGCCACCGGGGTACGCGGACGCAACCTGGCGCTGCCGCTGGCCGACTACGCCAAGCTCGACTCCTTCGCCCGCGCCAACGACGCCTACGTCGAGCTCGCGCTGGAGCTCGGCGAGCGGGCCCTGGCGGGCGCCCTGCACAAGGCCGGCGTGCGCCCCGAGAAGGTCGATCACCTGTTGTTCTGCTCGACCACGGGCCTGGCCACGCCCTCGCTCGACGCCAAGCTGGCCCAGCGGATGGGGCTGCGGCCCGACGTGAAACGGGTGCCGGTGTTCGGCCTGGGCTGCGCGGCCGGCGCGGCCGGGCTCGCCAGGCTGCACGACTACCTGCGCGGCTGGCCCGACCACGTGGCGGTGCTGGTGTGCGTGGAGCTGTGCTCGCTGACCATCCAGCGCGAGGACACCTCGATCGCCAACCTCGTGGCCAGCGGCCTGTTCGGCGACGGCGCGGCGGCCGTCGTCGCGACGGGGCGCGGCGGCGGCCCCGAGGTCGTCGCGACCCGCAGCCGGCTCTACCCGGGGACCGAGCACCTGATGGGCTGGGAGGTGGGCGACCACGGCTTCCGCATCGTGCTGGACGCGGACCTGACGGGGTTCGTGGAGCAGGTGCTGGCCGGCGACATCAAGCAGTTCCTGGCCGACTACGGTCTGACGCCCGAGCAGGTGGCCACCTGGGTCTGCCATCCCGGCGGCCCCAAGGTCATCGAGAAGATCGTGCAGACGCTCGGCCTGCCCGCCAAGGCGCTCGACGTGACGTGGAGCTCGCTGCGCGAGTACGGCAACCTGTCGTCGGTCTCGGTGCTGCACGTGCTCCAGGAGACCCGGGGCACGCCCGGGGCCCCCGCCGTGCTCATGGCGCTGGGCCCGGGGTTCTCCGCCGAGCTGCTGCTGCTGCACTGGTGAGCGCGTACGCGCTGCTCATCGGCCTGGTCGTGGCCGAGCGGCTGGCCGAGCTGGTCGTGGCCAGGCGCAACCTGGCCTGGGCCAGGGCCAGGGGCGCAGCCGAGTACGGCAGGCGGCACTATCCCTGGATCGTGCTGGCCCACGTGGGGCTGCTGGCGGCGGCGCCGGCCGAGGTGTGGCTGCTCGACCGGCCGTTCCTGCCCGCGCTCGGCTGGCCCATGCTGGTCGTCGTCGTCCTGGCCCAGGGCCTGCGGTGGTGGTGCATCCGCACACTGGGGCACCAGTGGAACACGCGCGTCGTGGTGGTGCCGGGGCTGCCGCTGGTGCACCGGGGGCCGTACAGGTGGATGCGGCACCCGAACTACGTCGCCGTGGTCGCCGAGGGCATCGCGCTGCCGCTCGTGCACACGGCCTGGGTGACCGCCCTGGTGTTCACGATCACGAATGCGGCACTTCTCGCCGTCCGGATACGGGTGGAGGACGCCGCACTGGCAGACTAGAACGTATGAACGATATCCTGCCGTTGATGCGCCGAGCCGCCGGGCGCACCACCGACCTCGTCCGCGCCATCGGCGACGACCGGCTCGGGCTGCCCACGCCGTGCACCGAATACGACGTCGAGGCGCTGCTCAACCACATGGAGTGGAGCGCCTCCCTGTTCGAGTCCGTCGCCGCCGGAGGCCCCTTCGTGCCGCCGAAGCAGGAGTACACCGGCGACTTCCCCGAGCGGGTCGAGCGCATGCTCGCCGTCTACGAGCGTCCCGAGGCCTGGGAGGGCGTCAGCGAGGCCATGGGCGGCCTGCCCAGGGCCGTGCTGGCCAACATGGCGCTGACCGACCTCGTGGCCCACGGGTGGGACCTGTCGAGGGCGACGGGCCTCGACTGGGAGGTGGAGGAGGAGACGGCCGCCGTGCTGGCCGCGTTCGCCGCGCGGATGGCGCCCAAGGGCCGCGAGCAGGGTGCGTTCGGCGCCGAGGTGGCGGTGCCGGACGACGCGCCGGCGCTCGACCGCTTCCTCGGGCTCATCGGCCGGGATCCGGCCTGGAAACCGTGATCTGCGGCAGGTCCTCGGGCGCCTTGCCGGGATACAGGCCGGTCAGGAGGGTGCTGACGGTGTAGAGATGCCAGGCCTGCGCCGGTTTGCGCACGACCGGGTCGGCGAACAGGGCGCGCACCTCGTCCGGCTCGACGATGGGCGCGAGGGCGTCGAGGCTGCCGAGCACCTGCTCGCGCAGCACGTCCGTGAGCGCGGGGCCGGGGCTGGTCCGCCAGCTCCACCCGCCTCCGGTCTTGGCGGTGGGCAGGTGCGGGGGAGGCTCGGGCAGGCGGGTCGTCCAGGGGAACCGGCGCTGCGGGGCCGCGCCCTCGGTGAACCGCCACGGCTTGCCCTCGATCGGCACGTCCCGCAGTTTCGGGGCGAACCGCAGGATCAGCGTGTGGATGACCTCCTCGGACAGCCGCCAGCCCTGGTCCAGGCCGAGCGCCGCCCGCACCACCCGGTTGTCCAGGAACGGCCGGACGGGGTCGCCGCGCCGCAACGAGCCCGCGCGGGCGCTGGCCTGCCAGCGCCCGACCTTGTACCAGATGTAGAGGTGGTCCAGCGCCTCCAGCCGGTCCGGCCGCGCCAGCCACGGCTCGGCCAGCTCACGGGCGTGCTCGTTGGCCTCGGCGGTGAAGAGCTTCGCGTCCTTGCGGAACGTCGTGTCGATGCGCCGCATCAGGGCCTTGTCGCCGAGGTCGCTCTGCAGCAGGTTCAGGCTGCCGGCACGCAGCGTCTCGCCGCTCTGGCCCGACATGGTGGGCTTGCCGGAGTAGGGCAGGTAGCTCACGATCGACTCGTACGCCGAGGTCATGCCCTCGCACGTGCGCAGCGTCTCCCAGGCGCGGCTGCGCGGATGCTCCACCAGCACCGCGTCCTTCGCGGCGGTCTGCGGCGGGGCGATGACCGTGTGCTCCACGCCCAGTCGCTCGGCGATCATGCGCGCGAGGATCACGTCGGGGTGCGTGTCGAGACCGTTCGTCGTCGTCCTGAACGGCACCCGCGCCGCGTGCAGCAGCGCCGCCAGGATGCGGGTGTCGCGTCCGCCGGTCAGCGCCAGGTTCACCGGCTCGCCCAGGTCGCGCAGCGGGGCCACGGTCGCCAGCAGCGCGTCCGCCAGCTCGCCGATGGCCGCCCGCTTGCGCCGCGCCGAGGTGGGCGCGGGCGCCGCCTCCGGCAGCGGGGTCTCGGTGATGGCGCGCACGCCGTCCCGCACCACCAGGCGGGAGCTGGGCCGCAGCGCAGACACCCCCTTGTACGGCGTCTCGTCCGACAGGAAGAACCCCTGCCTGACCATCGACTGCAGGGCGAGCACGTCGAAGTCGACCCGGTCGTCGGGCCGGGACACGAGGTGCACGAGCAGGGCGCGGCTGCCGACGATGTGCAGCTCCGGCGTCTCGGCGTGGAAGACGGGGCAGACCCGGTTGATCGCGGTGCTCGCGCCCAGCTCGCCGTCGCGGGCGAACCAGGCCGAGAAGCAGCCGCCCACGGAGTCGTCCGGCAGCGCCGCCACCTCGGCGGGGTCGGCCAGATGGCCGTTGAGGCCCACCACCCGGCCGCCGTGCTGGGAGATCAGCGGCGGCTGCCGGGAGTCGTCGGGCTCGTTGGTCCAGGCGAACAGCGAGACGCCACGGCCGTGCCATTCCTGGCCGCGAATCACCTCGGGAGGCACGGGAAAGGCCCATTCGATTGCGGAACGGGCTCTATTCAGTACCGCCGGGGAAATGTCCTGCCGCTTTGTGGCCAGGCCCAAATAGACGCGCACGCACCAGGCTTACCTCATTTTGCTCATTCGTCACAACTGATCACGTATCGATCGCGGTTTGCGCTCGCTTACGTCACCGGCCCGGCCGAGGCAGGGCGCATTCCGTCGTACGACTCGGAGGTGGTTGAGATGAGATTTCGTTCTTTGGTGGCTGGTGTTGGCCTTGTCGCCCTCCTGGGTCTGGCTGCCTGTGGCGGCGGAGGCGGCTCGGAGAGCAGCAGCCAGAGTGCCCCCGCCGGGACCGCCGCGCCCCGGCAGCCGGCCGTGCCCGAACGACAGGCCGACGCCGGCGACGCCGAGGCGTCCGCGTCACCCCGGCAGGACGACGAGCAGGACACGACGACCGCGCAGATCTCCACGTTCGCCCTGGACGTGGACACCGCCTCGTACGGCTACGCCCGCCGTACCCTCCAGGAGGGCCGCTGGCCCGCGCCCGGCGAGATCCGGCCCGAGGAGTGGGTGAACGCCTTCCGCCAGGACTACGCGCAGCCGTCGGGCGACGGGTTCACCGTGCACGTGGACGGCGCGAAGCTGCCCCGGCGGGACGAGGCCGTCCTGCGGGTCGGCCTGCAGACGCGTGCCTCCGACTCCTCCCAGCGGCGCCCGGCCAACCTGACGTTCGTGGTGGACGTGTCCGGCTCGATGGCCGACGACGGCCGGCTGGACCTGGTCAAGTCGGCCCTGCTGAAGCTGCTCGACCAGCTCGCCCCCGGCGACCAGGTCTCGATCGTCGCCTTCAGCGAGAGCGCCGAGGTGCTGGCCTCCATGACCCCGCTGACCGCCAGGGAGGAACTGCGCGCGGCCGTGACGCGACTGACCGTCTCCGGCGGCACGAACGTGGAGGCGGGGGTGCTCGCCGGCTACCAGGAGGCGTCCAAGGCGTTCCGCCCCGCCGCCACCAACCGCGTCATCCTGCTCTCCGACGGCCTGGCCAACCAGGGCGACACCGTGTGGCAGAGCCTCTCGGCCAAGGTCAGGGAGCAGGCCGCCAAGCAGCTCACGCTGCTCACGGTGGGCGTCGGCCGCGACTACGGCGACGAGCTGATGGAGCGGCTCGCCGACACCGGCGACGGCATGGCCGTGTACGTCAGCACCGAGGAGGAGGCCACCAGGCTCTTCACCACACAGCTGCCCGCGACCCTCGACCTGCGCGCCCGCGACGCCAAGGCCCAGGTCGTCTTCAACCCGTCGGTGGTGGAGAGCTACCGGCTCGTCGGCTACGAGAACCGCGCGCTCGCCGCCGAGGAGTTCCGCGACGACAGCCGCGACGGCGGCGAGATCGGCCCCGGCCACTCCGTCACCGCCCTGTACGCGCTCAAGCTCAAGCCGGGCGCCGACGGCCAGCTCGCTCAGGCCACCGTGCGCTGGCAGGACCCCGACACCAGGGCCGCCTCGGAGAGCAGCGAATCGCTGGGCTCCGGCGACCTGGCCGACGGCATCTGGTCCCAGGCGCCCGTGCGGTTGCAGGTGGACGTCGTGGTGGCGGCGTTCGCGATGTACCTGCGGGACCGGGAGGCCTTCGGCCTGGACCTGCCGACGCTGCGCGAGCACGCCGCCCGGCTGGCGTCCACCTCCGAGGATCCGATGGTCTCCGAGCTGACCACCCTCATCGAAAGAGCCCAATCGGTCGGCTGATCGTCACAGGCCCCTCGGCCGGGGCGTGCTCAGGTGGTCCGGAAGTCGGATACACTTTTACACGCAACGAGGGGCTATGGCGCAGTTGGTAGCGCGCCTCCATGGCATGGAGGAGGTCTGGGGTTCGAATCCCCATAGCTCCACGGCAGCCCGCCCGATCATCATGATCGGGCGGGCTTTTCGTGTTTCCAGGGGCTGTTGGGATAGCATCCTCGAACAGGCGTTCGTATGATGGGACGCATGAGCCCTGTGGAACTACCTGAGATCTGGCGGCCGCCCATCGTGGCGGCGGTCCCCGACGGTACGGCGCGTTACCTGCTCGCCTGGGGTGATGACGCGCAGGGGGCGCGGTGGGGATACCTGCTGTGGCCGCCCCGCACGATGGAGGCGCACGAGGGCGTGCGCCACGAGGCGAACGCCCGCTGGGTGCACTGGGAGGAGATCGGCCCGGTCGCCGGCGAGGACTACAGCACCGTGCCCGTCGCCGACCCCTGGCGATTCTGAGAGTCTCTGACTAGGGTCAGAGAATGGATGCCACGGCGATCGCGCGGGTGCGCCGCTTCCAGCGCACGGTGACACAGCGCATCGGGGCGCTCGACGACGCCTTCATGGGCCGCGACCGGCCGCTCGGGCAGGCGCGGCTGCTCTGGGAGATCGGCGCGGAAGGCAGCGAGCTGCGCGTGCTGCGGGCCCGGCTGGAGCTCGACTCCGGATACCTGAGCCGGCTGCTGCGTGCCCTGGAGGCCGACGGCCTGGTCGTGGTCGAGGCCGGCGGGCCCGACGGGCGGGTCCGCACGGCCAGGCTCACCCCGGCGGGGGCCGCCGAACGGGCTGAGCTCGACCGCCGCTCCGACGAGGCGGCCGCCTCGATGCTCGGGCGGCTGTCCGCCGGGCAGCGCGAGCGGCTGGTGGCCGCGATGTCCGAGGTCGAGCGCCTGTTCGCCGCCTCCATGGTGGAGATCGGCGTGCTCGACCCCGGGCAGCCGGCCGCCCGCCACTGCCTGACGGCCTACGTCGCCGAGCTGGCTCGCCGCTTCGAGTCCGGGTTCGACCCGGCGCGCAGCCTCCCCGCGACCGACCGCGAGCTGCGGCCGCCCGCGGGGCTGTTGCTGGTCGCCACGCTGCGCGCCGAGCCGGTGGGCTGCGTGGCGTTGAAGCTGCACCCCGGGCAGGAGACGGCCGAGCTCAAGCGGATGTGGGTCGCCCCGTCGGCCCGGGGCCTCGGGCTCGGGCGCAGGCTGCTCGCCGAGGCGGAGTCGCGCGCCGCCGGGCACGGCGTGCGCACGCTGCGCCTGGAGACCAACCGGGCCCTCACCGAGGCCATCGCCCTCTACCGGTCGTCCGGGTACGCCGAGGTGCCGGCGTTCAACGACGAGCGTTACGCCCACCACTGGTTCGAGAAGCACCTGCCCGCCTGAGCGGCCTCACCGCACCCGGGCCAGCCGGTAGCCCCTGCCCTCCTGCCACAGCAGCCACGGGCCGGCCACCAGCACCAGGCCGCGGTGCTTCAGCGTGACGCCCGTCTTCGGGTCGTGCACGAGCGAGGAGCCGCCCGTCGTGTACGCGACCAGCCGATCCCCGGCCGTCATCCGGGCCCGCTCGCCCTTGCCCGGCTCCGGCACCGGGCCGAACGACCTCTCGAACCGCCAGTTGTCGTGCGGCACCGACCGCAGCACGTCCCCGGCCACCCAGACGAACGCCGTGTCGGTGGCGGCCGCGTACCACTCCTGCCGCGGCCGGCCCATCGTGTGCGCCCGCACCCCCTCCGGCAGCGGGTGCTCGGCCGCGACCGCCAGCGTCCGCACGTCCACCAGCCGCAGCTTCCTGTCGTTGGCCGGCTCCACGGTGAACAGGTAGGGGTAGGAGAACGCCACCGCCGTCCCGGCGGCGGGCCGGTCGTCGGTGAGCGTCCTGCCGGGCTCGCCGCAGCCGGCGGCCACCCAGGGCTGCCGCATGACGTCGCTGCCCGCGATCGCGCCGCCGTCCACCCAGACGGGCGCCCGGGGGTCGGCGCCCTGCGGGCTGATCGTGTGCGTGGTCCCGTCGGGGGTGCGGCAGCGCTGCTCGCCGTCCTCCGTCCAGGTGCGCAGCCCCTCGGCCGCCCCCAGGCCCGCCTGCGCGGAGAAGCCGGCGTCCCTGGCCGCGCCCCCGCTCGCGGGCGCCTCCGCCGCCGCGCCGCCGGGCGTCAGCCCGAGCACGGCGCCGTCGGAGCCGAGCGCCGACGGCGTGAACGGCTCGCCGGACGCCGTGCGCGTCCCGACGTCCACCACGCCGGTCACGGCCACGAGGCGGCGCAACCGCTCCTCGAACGCCTGGCCGCGGGCCCCCTCGGGGGAGACCGTGATGGTCCTCGTGGGCACCGGCCGGGCGGGGGAGGGGCCGGGGGCGGTGACGGTCACGGTCACGGCCGGGCCGGGATCGACCGTCGCGGCGGTGTCGCCGCCCCCGTTCCGCAGGACCAGTGGCGTCGCGACCAGCACGGCGGTCACGCCGGCCACCGCTGCCAGCCAGGCCGTTCGGCGGTTCCTGCGTCTGGTGGCCACGGCCCGGTGGATGCGGCCGGCCAGGTCCGGCGGCGGATCTCCGCCGCCGGCGTCACCGAGCAGCGTGGGCAGCCGGTTCTCCAGGTCATCCATGGTCCACCTCCGCGCGGACGACGGCCTCGCGGAGCCGGGCCAGCCCCCGCGACGCCTGGCTCTTGACGCTGCCGCGGCTGCAGCCCAGCAGCCGGGCGATCTCCTCGTCGCTGCGCTCCTCGACGTAACGCAGCACCAGCACGGCCCGCGTACGGGGTGGCAGCTCGGCGACCCGGGAGCGCACCCCGGCGTCGTCCAGCAGGCGTTCCAGGCCGAGGTCCTCGGCCACGGGCTCGGGCGGAGCCGCCACGCTGACCTCCCGCCTGGGCCGCCGCCAGCGGTTGGCCATGATGCGGATCATGGTCGTGCGGACGTATCCCTCGGGGGAGTCCTTCCGCCTGACGGCGGCCCAGCGCAGGCCGGCGCGGGTGAGCGCCTCCTGGACCAGGTCCTCGGCGTCGTGCCGGTTCCGGGTCAGGACCATGGCGTAGCGAAAGAGCGCAGGCAGCCGCTGCGCCACGAAAGTCTCGAACGTCGGATCGTCCACTCGCACCTCCGCTCCCCAAGGACACCTGAGAGGGCCGGACGGTTGAGTGCCGGCCGGATCCTAGGGCGTGCGGCGGAAGGTGTGGCGGTAGGCCAGCGGTGACACGCCGACGGCCGCGTGCAGGTGCTGGCGCAGCGAGACCGCCGTGCCGAACCCCGCCCGCCTGGCCACCTCCTCCACGCCGAGATCCGTCGTCTCCAGCAGGTGCCTGGCGTGCTGCACGCGCTGCGCGTTCAGCCATCTGGCCGGGCTCTGGCCGGTCTCCTCGCGAAAGCGCCTGGTGAACGTGCGCACGCTCATCCTGGCATGTTCGGCCAGCGCGTTGAGGTCGAGCGGGGTGTCGAGGTGGGCGAGCATCCAGTCGCGGGTGCCGGCCGTGCCGCCGCCTTCGCCCAGCGGGAGGTGCCGGTCGATGTACTGGGCCTGGCCGCCGTCCCGCCACGGCGGCATGACGCACCGCCTGGCCGCCCGGTTGGCCACCTCGCTGCCGTGGTCGCGCCTGATCACATGCAGGCACAGGTCCAGGCCGGCGGCCACGCCCGCCGAGGTCAGCACGTCGCCGTCGTCCACGAACAGGACGTCCGGATCCAGTTTGACCTGCGGGAACAGCTCGGCGAAGCGGCCCGCCTCCCGCCAGTGCGTGGTGGCCGGGCGGCCGTCGAGCAGGCCGGCCGCCGCCAGCACGAACGAGCCCGTGCAGATCGACATCGTCCGCGGCCGCCCCTGCAGGGCCGCGCGCAGCGTGTCCCCGATCGTGCCGTCCTTCAGCGCCCGGCCCGCGTGGATGCCGGGCACCACGACGGTGTCGGCGCTGTCGAGCACGTCGAGGTCGTGGTCGGGCAGCACGCTGTAGCCCGCGCTGCACCGCACCGGCACGCGGCCCTCCGAGCAGGTCACCACCTCGTAGAGCTTCTCGCCCGACGCCGTCTCGGCCGCCCAGAACACCTGGCCCGGCACGCCGAGGTCGATCGGGGCGAAGTGGTTGAGCACCACGACGACGACACGATGACGGTCCATGGCCGGATTCTTGCACATATTGGCTTTCCGGCCACTCGTGACCATGTAATGGGATAAATCAGGATTGGCGCATGACAGTGAGCACCAACTCGCCCACCCGCCGCGGGCTGCACCGGGCCTGGTACGTCGCGGCCGTCGCGTTCGTGGCGATCCTGGGGTCGGCGGGCTTCCGCGCCACCCCCGGCGTGCTGATCACGCCGCTCCAGGAGGAGTTCGGCTGGTCGGCCGGCACCATCTCGCTGGCCGTCTCCGTCAACCTGGTGCTCTACGGCCTGACCGCCCCCTTCGCCGCCGCCCTCATGGACCGCTTCGGCATGCGCCGCGTGGTGGCCGTCGCGCTGCTGCTGATCGCGGCGGGCAGCGGGCTCACCGTGCTCATGACGGCGAGCTGGCAGCTCCTGCTCTGCTGGGGCGTGCTGGTCGGGCTGGGCACGGGGTCGATGGCGCTGGTGTTCGCCGCGACGGTGGTGGACCGCTGGTTCGTGCGCCACCGCGGCCTGGTGACCGGCGTGCTCACCGCCGCCGGCGCGACGGGGCAGCTCATCTTCCTGCCGGTGCTCGCCCAGCTCGCGCAGGGGCCCGGATGGCGCTTCGCCTCGCTGACCGTGGCCGTGGCGGCGCTGGCCGTGGTGCCGTTCGTGTGGTGGCTGCTGCGCGACCGTCCCGAGGACGTGGGCACGACGGCGCTCGGCGCGCCTGCCGGCGAGGTGCGCACGGAGCCCGCCAGGACCAACGCGGCGCTGCGGGCCGTCACCGTGCTCGTCTCGGCGGCCCGGACCCGGCCGTTCTGGCTGCTTGCCGGCGGCTTCGCGATCTGCGGGGCCAGCACGAACGGCCTGGTCGGCACTCACTTCATCCCCGCCGCCCACGACCACGGCATGGCCGAGCCCGTCGCCGCGGGCCTGCTGGCGATCATCGGCATCTTCGACATCGCGGGCACGATCGCCTCGGGCTGGCTCAGCGACAAGATCGACCCCAAGGTGCTGCTCGGCGTCTACTACGCCCTGCGCGGGCTGTCGCTGATGGTGCTGCCCAGCCTGTTCGCGGCCACGACCGAGCCCAGCATGCTGATCTTCATCATCTTCTACGGCCTGGACTGGGTCGCCACGGTGCCGCCCACGGTGGCGCTGTGCCGGCGGATCTACGGTGCCGACGGGGCCGTGGTGTTCGGCTGGGTGTTCGGCTCGCACCAGGTCGGCGCCGCGATCGCGGCCGTCGGCGCCGGGCTCACCCGCGACCACCTGGGCGCCTACGACCTGGCCTGGTACGCCGCCGGCGCCCTGTGCCTCCTCGCCGCCGGCATGTCCCTGGCCATCGGGCATGCTAGAGGGCGATGAACGCCGAGCTGTATGTCCTGCCCCTGGTCGTGCGGATCGAGAGGGCCGGGTCTGATCCGGGGCCTCCTGAGCGCACGGACGCCTTGGAGGCGGCCGCCATGGCCGTGCTGGCCCTGCTGGACGACCCGGGCGAGTTCGCCGAGGAGCTGCGCGCCTGGCAGTCCACCGGCAAGATCCGCAAGGTCGTGCGCCGGGCCAGGGGGGCCGAGTGGCGCCGGGCCGTGGCGCTGCCCGGCCGCACGATCGAGCACCGCACCGCCGAGGTGCGCGTGCACCCGCCCGTGCCTCTCGACGACTGGCCGCGCGACCTGGCCCGGCTGCAGGTGTCGGGCACCGAGCTGACCGACACCGCCGCGCCGGGCCCCGCCGGGCCGCCGGTGCTGTGGGCCAACCCGGCGCTGGAGATGTCCGCGGGCAAGGCCATGGCGCAGGCGGGGCACGCCGCCCAGCTCGCCTGGTGGGCCAGCGACGCGGGGGAGCGGGCGGCCTGGCGGGAGCGGGGGCTGGCGGTGTCGGTGCGCACGGCCGCCACCCGGGGCGACTTCGAGGCCATGGTGGCCTCAGGGCTGCCCGTGGTGCGCGACGCGGGGTTCACCGAGATCGAGCCGGGCTCGTGCACGTTCGTGGCCGACGCTCCGTGGCTGGCCGGCCGCGTCGCTAGGCCCTGAACACGTCCGCCAGCACGCCGCCCGCCGGGGTGATCCTGGCGGGCGACGGGCTGTCGTAGACCACGATGAGCCGGCCGTCCGACAGCCGCGCCAGCCCTTCCGGGTGGTCGCAGCCGACGCCGTACGGCAGCTCCAGCACGGTCTCCAGCTCGTCGGCAGGGACGACGCCGTGCCGCTTGTCGCCGGGCCGCCAGCGCACCACCCGGACCGGCCCGTCGAGGTCCATGGTGGGCCCGGCCAGGAGCAGCAGCGCGTTGCCGTCCGGGCACATGTCGCGCACGCCGAGCCCGCCCAGGCTCAGGAAGTGCTTGCGGACCGGCTCGGACAGCCGCAGCCGCCCCTTGCCCGCGTCCTCGACGCGCAGCTCCAGCACCACCGCCCAGCCGCGCAGCACGGGGCCGCGCAGGCCCAGGTAGAGGCGGTCCGGCGTGACCACGATGCCCTCGACGTCGAACCCGTTGTCCTTGCCCGGCAGGGCCAGGAACGGCGCGAGGTGCGGATCGTCGCGCAGGTGCGCGGTGAGGCTGTGGGCGCCCGACAGGACCGAGCCCCGCCGGGGCAGCCCGGTGCGGGGGTCGAGGGGGAGCCGGGCCAGGATGAAGCGGTTCTCCTCCCTGATCAGCGTGGCCAGCCGCTCGGGGCCCTTGTCAGGGTCCTTGGACTTGACCTTCCTGCGCTTCAGGCTGTGCGAGCCGACCAGCCAGAGGTAGCCGTTCGCCCTGGCCAGGCCCTCGATGTCCGCCTCGTCGCGCGGTCCGGCGGGCAGGGCGACGTAGTCGGCCAGCATGAACGTGCGCTGGTCGCCGTAGTGGTCGCCGGTCCAGGTCAGGTGCTCGAAGGTGGCGGTCTCGTCGCCGGCCACCCAGAGGCCGGTGGAGCTCTGCCGGATGGCGGAGAGATTCGTGTGCGTCTGGGCCGCCCGGGAGGCGTGGTCGAATCGCAGCTCAACCTGTTCCACCACGCCATGATTGCACTTCGGTAGCTTCCAGGGCGCGATGGCGGGATATGTCGTACGCTCCCGTCGTGCTCCATGGGGAAGATGAGATCAAGGGTTCCCGAGTGAGAACGGCCGAAAGGCGTGGGATCCATACTTCTCCGCCCAAACGCTCCCGCATCGGCGACATCCGCATGCGGGTGGTGTATCGGGGGCTGGCCGTGGCCGCCGCCGTCGCCGCGGTCGTCGCCGTGGCGGTGGTCGTGGTGCTCCCGTCAGAGCCGGACGAGGTCGTCGCGGGGCCGGTAACCGCGCCGCCGGCCGCGCCGACCTCGTCCGGCTCCGCACCGTCCGCCGGCGCCTCGCCCAGCACCCCTCCTGAGATCTCGACCACTCCGGCGGCGGCGTCGTCCTCGGCTCCCCGGTCGACGCCCACCCCCGGCGCCTCGCTGGCGCCCGGTTACACGGCCATGGAGGCCCTGTACGCCGACCCGCGCGTCCCGCGGCTCACCCGCGGCGTCAAGCGCCTGCCTCTGCGCTCCTCCGGCGGGCGCTCGGTCAAGGACCCGCGTACGGGCCTGGCCGTGCCGAAGCTGCCACGGCCGTGGAAGTCGTACGGGGCCGCGCCGTTCACCACCAAGCAGGTGCTGCCCAAGCCGCGCGGCACGAGCACGCGCGGCATGTTCGTCACCTGCCCGCTGCCGATCATGGAGCAGGAGTCGCCCCGCGACACGGCCCTGCTGGCGGCCCGCTGGACGCTCAACCACCACCCCAAGGGCTCCAGGATCACATGGCTGGCCTCGCAGCCCGTCGAGCGCGGCTGGATGCTGCTCTACCGCGTCACCTACGGCAAGCGCACCTCACGCGCCGCCGTCGTGGTGGCGGACGGGGGAACAAGTAAACCGGGTCTTGCGTTCGTAACAGTGCCTGACTCGCAGCGCAAGCAGTGGCGCGATATCAGCCGCGTGGCCTCAGGGGTGCGTGTTCTAGGCTAGAAAGATCATGAATGCGGCGATATTGGGGAGTGACGCCGTGGAACGCTCTGGACCGCCGCAGGCCTCGAACAAGGGCAAGGGCAAGCCGCCCTGGCGCTCGGAGGGCCTGCCGGGCACGCCCGGAGGCAAGCCCAAGATCAACTGGTGGCGTTTCATCGTCACCCTGCTCGTCGTCTACGCGGGCTTCTTCATCGTGTCGTCGTTCGTCGACAGCGGCTCGGTGGAGACGATCTCGTACACCGAGTTCACCAAGCAGGTGAACTCCAAGAACGTCAAGGACATCTACGCCCAGGGCCTGTCGGTCGAGGGTGACCTGAGGTCGGCGGCGAAGAACCCGGAGAGCGGCGAGCAGTACACCAAGTTCGCCACCGAGATCCCGGCGTTCGCCAACACCGACCAGCTCGATCAGCAGCTCGCCACCGGGCAGGTCGAGATCACCTCTCAGCCCATCACCCGGGGCTTCTTCTCCAACCTGCTGCTGTCGCTGCTCCCCGTGCTGCTGCTGGCCGGCCTGTGGATCTGGATCATGCGGCGCGGCGCCAGCATGATGGGCGGCGGCCTGGGCGGGCTCGGCAAATCCAAGGCCGCCAAGCCGGTCGAGGCGGCGAAGGTGCGCGTCACGTTCGAGGACGTCGCGGGCATCGACGAGGTCGAGAACGAGCTCGTCGAGATCGTCGACTACCTCAAGGATCCCGGCAAGTACCGCAAGCTGGGCGCGAAGCTGCCCAAGGGCGTGCTGCTGGCGGGGCCTCCCGGCACCGGCAAGACGCTGCTGGCCAGGGCGGTCGCGGGTGAGGCGAAGGTGCCGTACTTCTCGGCCAGCGCCTCCGAGTTCATCGAGATGATCGTCGGTGTGGGCGCCTCGCGGGTGCGCGACCTGTTCGAGGAGGCGCGCAAGGTGGCGCCGTCGATCGTGTTCATCGACGAGATCGACGCCATCGGCCGCGCCAGGGGCGGCGCCGGCGGCATCGGCGGCCACGACGAGCGCGAGCAGACGCTGAACCAGATCCTCACCGAGATGGACGGCTTCTCCGGGGCCGAGGGCGTGATCGTCATCGGGGCCACGAACCGGCCCGAGATTCTCGACCCGGCGCTGCTGCGTCCCGGGCGCTTCGACCGTACGGTGCAGGTGGGCCTGCCCGACGCGGCCGGGCGCGCGGCGATCCTGGCCGTGCACACGCGCGGCGTGCCGCTCGACGGCGAGGTCAGCGCCGAGCAGATCGCCAAGACCACCCCCGGCATGACGGGCGCCGACCTGGCGAACCTGGTCAACGAGGCCGCCCTGCTCGCCGCCAAGCGCGGCAAGGAGAAGGTCGCGTCGGCCGACTTCGCCGACGCGCTGGAGAAACTGCAGCTCGGCGCGGCGCGCAGCATCGTCATGCCGGAGGAGGAGCGCACCAGGACGGCCTTCCACGAGGCCGGTCACGCGCTGCTCGGCATGCTCCAGCCCGGCGCCGACCCGGTCAGGAAGATCTCGATCATCCCGCGCGGCCGGGCGCTCGGCGTCACGCTCTCCACGCCCGACACCGACCGTTACGCCTACGACGAGCAGTACCTGCGCGGGCGCATCACGGGCGCGCTCGGGGGCATGGCGGCCGAGCAGGTCGTGTACGGCGTCATCACCACCGGCGCGGAGAACGACCTGGAGCAGGTCACCATGATCGCTCGCGGCATGGTGGGCCGGTGGGGCATGTCGGAGAAGGTCGGCCCGCTGACCATCCTGCCCAACGACGGCCAGCAGCCGCAGGCCTCGCCCGTCACGCTCGCCATGGTGGACGAGGAGGCACGGCGGATCGTGGACGAGTGCTACGAGCGCGCGGTCCGCATCCTCACCGAGAACCGCGACAAGCTGGACGCGATCGTGGCGGCCCTGCTGGAGCACGAGACGCTCGACGAGCTCGGCGCGTACACGGCGGCGGGTCTCCCCAGGCCGGCCGAGGACCGCCCGGCGGCGGCCGCCCCGGTCCCGGCACACTTTTCCGATAATTAGGACAATCCGGACGTTCTTCCGGGCCCGGCGAGGGCAGGTCACCCGAGACAGACTGATCGGGGGACCGTCGTGACACTTTATGACGAGCTTCTCGCCGGACTCGGAGACCAAGGAGTGGAACAGATCGCCGGCATGCTCGGCACGGACACACTGACCGCCCGCAAGGTCATCGAGGCCGTGTCCGGCACCATCGTCGGCGGCATGGCGCGCAACGCCACCCATCCCGACGGCGCCGACGCCCTGCGCGGAGCCCTGGACGACCACATGGACGCGGACCCGTTCAACGGCGACGTGGCCTCGCTGACCCGCGACGGGCACAGCATCCTCGGCCACGTGCTGGGCGGGCAGGGCACGGAGCAGGCGGCGGCGCAGCTCTCGCAGCTCGCCGGGGTCAACTCCGCGACCATCATGAAGCTGTTGCCGCTCATCGCACCCATGATCATGTCGCTGCTGGCCAACCGGGCCGCCAGCCGTGACATGGACGCCGAGGCCGTGGCCGACGACCTGAGCCGCGAGGAGTCGGCCATCCCCGGCGGGCTCGGTGAGCTGCTCGCGAGCCTGCTGGGCGGCATCTTCGGCGGCGCGGCGGTGCCGCGGCAGGCGGGGCCCTACGACCCATACCATGATCCGATGCGCAGCGAGCGCGAGGTGGCCCCGGGCAGGTCGAACCCCGACTGGTGACCGGTAGGCTGAACCAGTGATCGTCTTGGCCTCTGCTTCCCCCGCCCGCCTCGCCCTGCTGCGCAGCGCGGGTCTCGACCCGAAGGTGATCGTCAGCGGAGTCGACGAGGACTCCTACTCCGCGCACTCACCCGCCGCGCTCAGCAAGGTGCTGGCCACGGCCAAGGCCGAGGCGGTCGCGGGCGGGCTCGAGGAGGGGCTGGTCATCGGCTGCGACTCGATCCTGGAGCTCGACGGGCGACCGTACGGCAAGCCCGCCACCCGCGAGGAGGCCATCGAGCGCTGGCGCCTCATGCGGGGCCGCACGGGCCGCCTCGTCACCGGTCACTGCGTGATCGACGTGGCGGCCGGCCGCCAGGTGGCCGAGGTCGCCACCACGGTCGTGCGCTTCGGCCTGCCCTCCGAGGAGGAGATCGCCGCCTACGCCGGCACCGACGAGCCGCTCGGCCTGGCCGGGGCGTTCAGCATCGAGGGGCGCGGCGGCTGGTTCGTCGAGGGCATCGAGGGCGACCACGGCAACGTGCTGGGCATCTCGCTCCCGCTGCTGCGCGACCTGCTCGCCGAGCTGGGCTACGCGGTCACGTCGTTCTGGCGCTAGCCTGCCGGGCATGCGATCAGTGCGCGACTTCACGGCCGGTGTCGGCTTCTTCTTCCAAGGGTTCGGGTGGGTCGCCAGGAACACCCGGTGGTGGTTGTTCGGGCTGATCCCCGCGTTGATCGCGTTCGCGCTCTACGCCGCGGCGCTGGTCTTTCTCGGGACGAACGCGTCCGCCGTGGCCGAGTTCCTGACGCCGTTCGCCGACTCGTGGAGCTGGCGGGAGCTGTTCCGGACGCTGGTGGGCATCGCGCTGTTCATGGGCGGGCTGGTGCTGGCGGTGCTGACGTTCGCGGCGCTCACGCTGGCCATCGGGGAGCCGTTCTACGAGAAGTTGTCGGCGGCGGCGGACGTGCTGGAGTCGGAGGAGGAGCAGCCGTGGTGGCGGACGCTGCCGCGCTCGATCCGTGACAGCCTGGTGACGCTCTTCTTCGTGCTGATGTTCACGATTCCGCTGTTCTTCCTGGGGTTCGTGCCGGTGGTCGGGCAGACGGTGGTGCCGGTGCTGGGCGCCCTCGTGTCCGGATTTTTCCTGACAGTCGAGCTCACCACGCTCGCCCTCGAACGCCGCGGCCTCGCCCGGAAGCAGCGCTTCGCCCTGCTGCGCGCCAACAAGGCCAGCGCGCTGGGGTTCGGGGTCGCGGTGTTCCTGCTGTTCCTGGTGCCCTTCGTGGCGGTCATCGCCATGCCGGCGGCGGTGGCGGGGGCGGCGCTGCTCGTCCGGAGCCGGCTGGCTCCGGTCCCCTAGACCCTCCCAGACCCCTTCGGAACGACTCCCGCCCACTCGTCTCATCGCCCCGCGTCCGCTGTCTCCTGCGGCACGGCAGGTGCCGGGGGCGCGTGAAGCGCTACTGCGACCTCGGCCGGATCGCCCGCGCTCACCCGCGGGGAGGCGGCCATGGGGCGCCCGCCATCCGGCTCCTCATGCCCCATCAGGCCGGCGACGGGCCTGGTTGGTTTCGCGGACGACTGCCCAGGCGTCCGCCACCGGCCCCAGGTGCCCGAGCTTGTCGGGGTTGAGCACTGCGCGGATCGTCTGGACCTGCCCGTCCAGGATGTCGAGCGTCAAGGTGTTGACGACCTTGCCGTCCCGGTCGCGGAAGATCGCGCCCGGCTGGCCGTTCACCTCGTGCGGCTCCACGACGCCGCCGATCCGTACGAACGGCGCGACGAACCCGGCCAGCACCCGGGCCACCTTCGCGGCGCCGAACACGCCGTCGCCCCACAGCGGCGCCTTGCCCCCGCTGTCACCGACCATCTGCACGTCGGCGGCCAGCAGCTCGCGCAGCCCGTCCACGTCCCCGTCGCGGAAGGCGTCGAAGAAGCGCCCGGCAAGCTCCTCCCGCTCCCGGCGATCCGCCTCGAACCGGGCGCGGCCCGCGTCCATGTGCCGCCGCGCCCGCACCGCCAGCTGCCGGCACGCCGCCTCCGACCGCCCCACCGCCGAGGCCACCTCACCGAAGCCGAACCCGAACACCTCCCGCAGCACGAACACCGCCCGCTCCAGCGGGCTGAGCCGCTCCAGCAGCAGCAGAACCGCCATCGACACCGAATCGGCCAGCTCCGCCGACCGCTCCGGATCCGCATACGGATCGGCCAGCAACGGCTCGGGAAACCACTGCCCGGCATACTCCTCCCGCCGGACACGGGCCGACCGCAGCACATCGATCGCGATCCGCGACACCGTCGCCGACAGGAACCCCTTGACCGACGCCGGCCGCGCCGGGAAAGCCTCGTAACGCAGCCACGTCTCCTGCACGGCATCCTCGGCCTCGGCCACACTGCCCAGGATCCGGTAGGCGATCGAGAACAGCAGCGGCCGCAGCTCCTCGAACTCCTCGGCCCGCGTCACGTCCGCTCCTCCCCGGCGTTCCGCGCGACGACGTGGGAGATCCCGCACCACACCCGCATGTTCATCACCTTCCTGGCGTACGTGTCTGCCTCCGCCATTCGAGACGAGACAGCCACGCCGTCTGTGACATGAGGCACTCCGTCCCCGCGCCGTGCACCAGCCGCCCATGTCACAGAAGGGCGGGGCTGTCTCGTCCCGGGGAGGACCGACTCTCACTGACAGGAGCCTGATCGTGAACGAGCACTCCGCCCACCAGAAGGTGGCGTTGATCACCGGGGCGAACAAGGGGATCGGCCGCGCGGCGGCCGATCAACTGGCCGCGCTGGGCATGACGGTCCTGATCGGCGCCAGAGACCCGCAGCGCGGTGAAGAGGCCGCCGAGGCGGTACGCGCGGCGGGCGGCGACGCCCACGCGCTCACCTTGGACGTCACCGACCAGGCCACCATCGAGCGGGCCGCGAGCTGGATCGAGGAACGCTTCGGTCACCTCGACGTGCTGATCAACAACGCCGCCATCACCGGCTCCGGGCAGGTCTCGCCCCAGGACGCCGTCGACCAGATCCCCAGCACCGTGGACGTCGACATGGTCCGGGCGGTGTTCGAGACCAACGTCTTCGGAGTGATCGCCCTGACCAACGCCGTGCTCCCGCTGCTGCGACGCTCACCGGCGCCCCGCATCGTCAACGTCAGCAGCGGCGGCGGCTCCCTGGCCATCTGCGCCGATCCGGACAGCCCGCTGACGGACCTGCCGGCGTCGGCCGCCTACTCGCCCTCCAAGACCGCGCTGAACGCCCTGACCGTGCAGTACGCCAACGAACTGCGCAAGGACGGCATCCTGGTCAACGCCGCCGCCCCGGGCTACGTGGCCACGGACATCAACAACCACAGCGGCTTCCTCACCCCCGCCCAGGGCGCCACGGTCCTGGTGCACCTCGCCACGCTGGACGCGAACGGGCCTACCGCCGGCTTCTTCAGCGCCGAGGGGCCGGTGCCGTGGTGAACGGGCGGGCGAGCAGCCTGACCACCTGACCACCGCAACCTGACCACCGCAACCCGACCACCCGCTGGCCTGCGGCCACCCCGCCCCCGTCCCAGGCCGCCTGCCAGCGCCCCGACCGCGCGTGCCCCGCGGTCGTGCCCGCGCGGGCACGGGCGGGCACGGGCGGGCGGGACCGCTCGCGCCCGCGGTCGGGATCGGTCGCGGGCCGGGTTCATCCACAACCCGCGCGACCCCCACTCACCCTTATCCACAGATCGGAGCCCAGCGCCGTTCCAGCCTCCCTAAACACGGCACTCTCTGGGGCCATGACGAGCAACCGCCCCACCTCCGCTCCCGACCACCCGCACACCGCCCCTGCCGTCGGCGCGGCTCCCGACCACCCCCGCATCACCTCCACCCCGCCCCATCCCCCAGCCTCGCTCGCCACCCGAACACCCCTCCAGACCTCCGAGCAGCCCGCCACCCGCGCACCCCTGCAAGCCTCCGAACAGCCCGCCGCCCGCGCGCCTCAGGCTTATGGGCAGGCCTTCATGCCCGCGTCCACGCAGCCCTCCGTTTCCACGTCCCCGCAGGCGCGCGGCCAGGCCCTCGACCAGTTCTCCGCTCAACCCGCCACCCCGGCGTCCCTCTCCCCGCCCACACCTTCGCCCTCGCCCTCGCCTATACCTTCGCCTTCGTCCTCACCTTCGCCATCGCCCTCACCCGCGTCCTTGGTCCCAGAGCCCTGCCTCACCCTGAGCAGCCCCACCGATGTCCTGGCCGCCGTGCCCTACCTCGTCGGATTCCACCCCACCGCCAGCCTCATCGTCGTGGGCCTGGCCCGAGGGCGGGCGAAGATGGTGGCCAGATGGGGCCTGCCGTTCCCGCCGGGCACGCTCGACGCGATGTCACCCCTGTTCGGCCGCGAGGGCATCACGGAGATCGTCATCATCGGTTACGGCCCGGGAGACCTGGTCACACCGGCGGTCGACGAGGCCAGACGGCTGGCGGCCAAGAACGGGGTCCATGTCGGCGAGGCGCTGCGGGCCCACGAGGGCCGCTACTGGTCGTACGTCTGCGACCTGGCGACGTGCTGCCCGGCGGAGGGCACCCCGTACGACCTGTCCACGAGCCAGATCGCGGCCGAGGCGACCGTACGCGGCCTGGTGGCCCTGCCCAACCGGGAGGCACTGGAGCGCACCCTGGCCCCGGTCACGGGCCCCGTACGGATGGCGATGCGCCGAGCCACGTCAGCGGCGATCGCGGACTTCCAGGCTCGCATCATGACCGCCACCGACCTGAACGCCTTCGCCGAGCAGTTCGTGTCCGAAGCCCTGACCAGAGTCCGTTCGGCGCTGGAGACCCACGCCGACGGCGGCCGTCTCAACGACGCGGAAGCGGCGAGGCTGGGCCTGGACCTGACGATCATGCGAGTCCGCGACGAGGCGTGGACTCTGATGGACGACTCCCACGCCCTGCTCTGGAAGGACCTGACCCGCAGGCTGGAGCCGCGCTTCATCCCACCGGTGGCGTCGCTGCTGGCGATGGCGGCCTGGCGTTCCGGGAACAGCGTCCAGGCCACCATCGCCCTCGAACGCGCCCTGACCGCCGACCCCGGCTACTCGATGGCCAACCTCCTCATGCACGCCCTCCAGAACCTGCTCTCCCCGGCCATCCTCCGCGGTCGCCTCCCGACCCCGGCCGAACTGGACGAAACCATGGGTTCGGCCTGCGCCGCCTGGCTGCTCCCCTTGATCAGCCTCCTGGACGAGGAAGACCCGCTCCCCGCACTCGACTGAAGGCACGGCCGACGATCCGGCCCCTCTGCCCGGCGAGTCGCCGCCGGCCAGGCCCCAAGCGCTGGACGGAAGAAGCGCGGCCAGTCCACGGGCGTCATCAAGGAGCCTGGACTGGGTTGCCACCACTCCGGCGGGAACCGGTCGCCGCCGCTCTACTGGTGTTGGTCGCCGCCACCTTGCTGCGGGCGGTCGCCACACCCTTGCCGTGAGGCGGCCACCCTCCGTTCGCCTGGGGCCGGTCGCCGGCCCTTGGGCAAGGGCGCGGTCACGGCGTCTGGCGGCGGGTTCGGCGGGGGCGGTCGACGACGGTTCGAGCAGCCGGCGTCTCCTCTGTTTTGGACTTGCGAGTCCATTTTTGGCGACGCATCATGAATGGACCGCGGAGTCCAGAAGAGGAAATGGCGGAGTAGTCCGCTGGGCGGATCCGGCCGGCTGTGTTGCAGCACCGGCCGAAGGTCCGTCCACATCATCGGCAGAGGAATGATCGACCATGGATGCCATCGAGCGTCTGAGCATCGTTGAAGAGCTACGCCGTCTGATGGCTCGCTATGTCCGCTACGCGGATCACCAACGCTGGCAGGACCTGGCGAACCTGTTCACCCCGGACGGCACGTTCACCCCGCACAAGCCGGACGGATCGGTCTGGTTGCACATGGAGGGCAGGGAGCAGGTCGCCGCAACGGTCGGCGCCAGCGGGGGCCCCGGCGTCACCCTGGTCCACCACCTGTTCTCCGACGAGATCGACGTCGACTCCTCGACCGCCGCCCACGGCGTGTGGGCGATGGAGGACATCGTCACCCGGCCCGAGGCTGCCGCCGTGTCCGAGGACATCCCGTTCCGGGGCATGCACGGCTTCGGCCACTACCACGCCCGCTTCGTCAGGACGAACGGCTCCTGGTGCATCGCCGAGCTGAAGCAGACCCGGATCCGCCTCGACTTCACCGCCTGAACCACGTCCGACACACACGGAAAGAGCCTTGCCATGAGCAGCGACGACAAGCCCCGCGACCTGGAGCCGTACAAGATCGATGTCCCCCAGGAGGCCCTGGACGACCTCAGGGACCGGCTGAAGAGGACCCGATTCTTCGACGACCTGGACAACGAGGAGGAGTACTACGGAATCAGCACCGCCTACCTCAAGCCGCTCGTCGAATACTGGGCCGACGGCTTCGACTGGCGTGCGCAGGAGCAGCGGCTGAACGCCCACGAGCAGTTCAAGGTCGAGATCGACGGCACGCCCGTGCACTTCTACCACGTACGCGGCAAGGGCCCGAACCCCGTCCCGCTGGCCGTGCACTCCGGCTGGCCGTGGTCCAGCGGGTTCAGCCTCCCGCTGATCGGGCCGCTGACGGATCCCGCCGCGCACGGCGGTGACCCGGCCGACTCCTTCGACGTCGTCATCCCCGACCTGCCGGGGTTCGGTTGGTCCACCCCCGCCAGGGGCGATCTGAACTACTGGAAGATCGCCGACATCATGCACAAGCTGATGACCGAGGTGCTCGGCTACGACAAGTACGCCGCGGCGGGCTCCGACTACGGCGCGCTCGTGACCAGCGCGCTCGGCCACAAGTACGCCGACAGCATCATCGGCCTGCACTACGGCCAGGACCTGCCGCCCGGCATGTTCGCGAACGAGCGCTTCTGGGACCTGACCGACGGCGCCAAGATCCCCGAGGACGCCACACCGGAGCTGCGGGCGGGCCTGGAGAACTTCGTCAGCACCTACGCCTCCCACGTCGCGGTGCACATGCTCGACGCCTCGACCCTCACCCACGGCCTGAACGACTCGCCCATCGGCATGCTCGCCTGGCTGCTGCGGCGCTGGAAGAAGTGGAGCGACAAGCGGGGCGACTTCGCGGCGAACTTCCCGCGCGACTTCATCCTCACCGAGGCCACCACCTTCTGGGTGAACCAGGCCATCGGCTCCTCCATCCGCATGTACCGCAACGCGGTGCGCTACCCGTGGGTGCCCTCCCACGACCGCAGGCCCGTCGTCGAGGCGCCGGCCGGCTTCACCTTCCTGCTCGGCGACGCCTACCCGCCCGGCGTCAACACCGTCGAGGAGCGCATCGCCGCCTTCGAGAACGGCCCGACGCGCGACTCCTTCAACGTGATCAACGTCAACGCCCACATGAAGGGCGGCCACTTCGTCCACTACGAGAACCCCGAAGCCTTCGTCGGCGACCTCCGGGTCACCTTCAGGAAGCTGCGCTGACCAGCCCCCGGTGGGCCTCCGGCCCAGCTCCCTCCGGAGCACCTCCACCGTTCGCCGATCCCCGGACCCGGCCGCACACCGACCACCTCACCAGGCAGGAGCCACGACCATGCGTGACAACGCGTCCGCCATCGACAACGACAAGATCATCAAAGAGTTCCTGGACCTCTTCGCCCTCAAGGACGCCACCAGGCTCGCCCCCTACTTCCACCCGGACATCGTCTTCGAGAACTACGGCAGCCCCGAGATCAAGGGCCGCGACGCGGTGGTCAACCTGTGGGCCGGAGTCTTCTCCGCCATGGAACGGGTCGAGTTCAGCACCCTCCACCAGGCGGTCGACGGCGACATCGTGATCGCGGAACAACTTCACGGACTCGCCCTGCCCGGCCGCCCTCTGGCCCCGATCAGGAACATGGCGATCTACCGGCTCCAGGACGGCCGGATCGTCGAGTGGCGCGACTACACCAACTCCGAACACGCCCGCACCCTGATGTGAGCCTCCAAGGTCACGCAGCAAGTCCCGGAACAAGGGCAACCGGCCGGGTGCGCGATGATTCCCTCCCCGCCCTGCGGCGTGGCCGGCATCGCGAAGGCGAAACCCGGGACCTGCTGCTGGAGGGCATGCGCACCGGCCAGGGCAAGGTTCTGGTCTCCGGGAAGCGGACATCGGCAGGACAGCCTCGCCGGGCTGCGCGCCAGTGCGTCCGGGATGTCAGGGGCCCGCAGTCTTGCCGGGCTGTGTGCCCGTGCGTCCGGATGCCAGGGGGTGCGGGCGGTTGTGTCGAGCGGCTCGCCGTCGCGGGGCGCAGCAGCCCCGAGATCGGTGCCCGGCTGTTCCTTCGCCGGCAGCTCGCCGAGGAGCGCTTGCGCACGTGTTCATGAAGCTCGGCGTGAGCTCGCGCCGGGAGCCGGCCGGTGCGCTGGACGCGACCGGCCGCACAGCCGGAGCCGGCCTGGGTCACGACGAGGCGGCCGAACGCCACCAGGCGAGAGGCCGCCTTCAGGTCCGTGGCGGGATCAGTGGGGGTCGCGGGGGGTCAGAGGCTGCCTTCTTCCTTCCTGCGACGCTCGTTGTACGCACGCATCCGCGGCGGGTATCCGGTGAGCTGAACGTCGTAGACAGGCAAGGCAAGATCACGGGCGACCTTGTGGATCACGGCCGGGGAGCCGACCCTGCGCCTGGTCCACTCGCCGTCGTCGGCCACCGCCACAGCGGTCGTATCGGTGGCAAATGTCTCTGGCTCGACGTAGAACTCGACACCGCGCCGCGAACGGGCAAAGGCGATGAGCGCCTCGATGTCGGCGTCGGTCGCCTCTCGGTCGAACTTCGCGATCTTGCGGCCGCGCAGTCGACGAATGCCGTAGCGGTCTCGCCATCTCATGAATCCTTTTTATACCGTCTGAAGCCCTTGCGTCGGGGATGATCTCGGGGACGAATCCGGGATTCTCCCGATGGCACCGCGAGCACCCGGGACGCAGTATGTGAGGTGACCGTTCGAATCCCTGAGGAGAGGCATGACGATTATGGCTGGGGTACCGAAAACCCCCGGGCCGGGACAGGTGCCGCCAGCTCATCTGCGCGTCACCAACCAGGACCGGGAGAACGTGGTCGAGCACGTCAAATCCGCGTACGCGGAAGGTCGTTTCGACAAGCTCGAATTCGACGACCGGCTGGAGCGCGCCATGACGGCGCGCACGCACGGCGACCTGGTGCCCATCATGAACGAGCTGTACGGCCCTCAGGCCGTGCCCAGGGCCGCCGCCGCGCTCCCGCATCCGGCGCCGCAGGCAGGCACGGCGGAGAGCAACGAGCGGCTCGGCGGAGCGCTCGCCCATGCGCTGCCGATCATCGGCTTCCCGGTCATCGGCCCGCTGCTCCTGCTGCTCACCGGGGGCAAGACCTCGCCCTACATCCGCAAGCACGCTCTCGAGGCGCTCAACTTCCAGATCACCGTGGTCGGAGCCTCGATCCTGCTGCCGCTGACCTTCGTCGGCATCGTGCTGGTGCCGTTCATCTGGGTCGCGGCGGTGGTGCTCGCCGTCGTCGGTGGCGTCTCGGCGCTGTCGGAGGGGAATTTCCGCTATCCCATGACCATCCGCCTGGTGAAGTGACTAGCGGCCCAGTACCTGGTACTTGACTCGCATCACGCCGGAGTTGATGTTCCCGATGGCGGCGAAGGCGGCCTTGGACAGGTCCAGGCAGCGGCCTCCGATGTACGGGCCACGGTCGTTGATGCGGACCGTGACGGACTCGCCGTTGTCCGGGTTGGTGACGCGGACCTTGCTGCCCAGCGGGAGGGTCTTGTGGGCGGCGGTCATGGCGGCGGGGTTGAAGCGCTCGCCACTGGCCGTCATCTGGGGGTCGCCGTAGTAGGAGGCGCCGCAGCTGCCGGAGGACAGGACGCGGTACTTCGGCTTCGTCGTCTCCGCCTTGGCCTTGGACTGCGGCGGCTCGGAAGGCGTCTCGGCCGGACGCGGGGCTCCGGCGCCTCGGGAGGTCTCGGAGCCCCGGGAAGTCCCGGCGGGCGCGGAGGTCTCGGAGGGCCGGGGGGATCCGGCGGGTCCGGAGGTCTCGGAGGATCGCGAGGTCTCGCCGGGGTGGGAGGAGGCGTCGGAGGGCTGCGGGGTGTGTGCGGGGGAGGACGTGCCGCCGGGCTGCGGGGACCGGGTGGCGTTCGGCTGGGCCGCCGCCGCGGCAGGAGGCTTGGGGGCTGCGGATGAGGCGGACTTCGGCGAGAGCGGGGTGAGGGCCGTCGTCCGGTCGGGGGAGTCGTCGTTGCCGATGGCGGCCCAGGCGGTGGTGGAAGCCGCCGCGAGGACGGCCGCGCCGACGGCGACGGTGGTCCAGCGGCGCTTGTTCGCGCTGGCCTGGTGGCCCTGAGCGGACGGCTTGCGGTCGTGGGCGGACCGCTTACGGTCCTGAGCGGACTGCTTGCGGTCCTGAGCAGACGGGTTGCGGGTGTGCTGGCCCAAGGTAAACCACGGTCCTAGATAGGGGATAGGGCAGGGAAAGGCCAGAGCCGTGAGGGGTGGGGGCATGCGGCGGCCGATCCCGCTGCGGGGTGGGGGATCCCGCGCGATGGGCACGAACATATGCGACAAAGAGCAGGTAAAGGCAACTTAATGGGACATCCAGTGAAATTTCTCACTTATGCCGCACAGGGTGCTTTGAGGGACGACCATACGCCCATGAATTGATCGTTTCCGGAGAACGCGGAAACGATCAGAGCATCAGGGAGCGCACCGTCTCGACGGTGTCGGCGTCCTCGACGCGCTTGTCCGGCCGGTAGCGCAGCACCCGGGCGAAGCGCAGCGCCATGCCTCCCGGGTAACGGGGCGAGCGCTGCACGCCGTCGAAGGCGATCTCCACGACCAGCTCCGGCCGCAGCCGTACCGTCCACTCGTCCGTCGGCCCCTCGGCCAGCTCCAGGAAGCGCTCGGTCTGCCAGGCCAGCAGCTCGTCCGTCAGCCCCTTGAACGTCTTGCCGAGCATCACGAACCCGCCCTCGGGGTCGCGAGCCCCGAGGTGCAGGTTGGACAGCTTGCCCTCGCGCCGGCCGTGCCCCCACTCGGCCGCCAGGACCACCAGGTCGAGCGTGTGACGCGGCTTGACCTTGATCCAGCCCGCCCCGCGCCGGCCCGCCGCGTAGGGGGAGGCTAGCGCCTTGACCACCAGGCCCTCGTGGCCGGCCTTGACGACGTCGATGAAGAACTTCTCGGCCTCGGAGACCTCCCCCGTCACCAGCCGGGGGGTCAGCAGGCCCTGCGGGACCGTACGGGCCAGGACCTCCTGGCGCTCGGCGTACGGCAGGTCGAGCAGGTCGGCGCCGTCCACGCGCAGCGCGTCGAAGAAGAACACGCTCAGCGGGGTCTGCGTGCGCAGCGCGGCCACGTTCGTCTTGCTGGAGACGCGGCTGGCGGTCACCTGGAACGGGTGCGGCCGCCCGTCGGGCCGCAGCGCGATCACCTCGCCGTCGAGCACGAGGTCGTCGGACGGCATCTCCAGCACCGCCTCGACCAGCTCGGGGACCTGCGGGGTGATGTCGTCGAGCGTACGGGTGAACACCCGCACCTCCGAGCCGGAGCGGTGGGCCTGGACGCGTACGCCGTCGAGCTTCCACTCCAGCGCCGCCGGCGCGCCGGCCTTCTCCAGGGCCGCCGCCACGTTCGGCGCGCTGCCCGCCAGCATGGGCGCGACCGCCCTCCCCACCTCCAGCCGGAACGCGTGCAGCTCCGCCACCCCGCCGCTCAGCGCGGCCGCGCCGACGGCCGGGAGCCAGCCGCGCAGCGTCAGCGCGCGGCGGACGTCGGCCGACGGCGCGCCGGAGGCCTTGGCGATCGCCTCGATCATGACGCCGTCGAGCGCGCCCTGGCGCAGCTCGCCGTGCAGCAGCCGCCGCATGAACTGCTGCTCCTGACTGGTCAGCCCCGCGAACAACTCGGCCACCAGCGCCTTGCGCGCGGCCTGCGAGCCGGCGCCCGACACGGCCTTGATCCGGCTCAGCAGCCGGTCGACGGCGGTGAGCGTGGCGGTGGCGGCCAGCTTGGGCTGCGGGATGTCCTCCAGCGTGCGCCAGCCCACGCCGACCTGCCGCTGGGGCAGCTCGCCGGACAGGTAGGAGATCGCGATCTCCGCCTCCTCCGGCCCGACCCGGCCCAGCAACTCCGCCAGGTGACCCACCTTGCCCAGCCTCGCGGACGTGCGCGTCACCGCCTCGGACACCCGGACCACGTCGATCAGAAGCACACGCCTATGGTGCCTTACGTCGGCGACATTTCCCCACTTGATAACGGCATATCCACGCGATGTGTCGATAACGGGGAAAGGCGCCGGGCCGCCAGGGCAGCGGTGCCACCCGGGGCCGCCCGGTCCGCCGAGGTCGGAGGGGGCAAGACGTTGGCGACATGGGGCCGGAGGGGGCCGCGTGCGGGCCGGACGGGGCGGGGCCAAGGGGTGTGAGGTCGACGGGGCAGGGCCAAGGGGGGCGGGGCCCACGGGGGAAGGCACGACCGGCAGGGCCCACAAGGCAGGGCCGAGGGGCGGTGACGCCTCAGCGCGCCCGGGCGTACACAGGCACGCCCGGGCCTCACCGCGCCGGACGTGCCGCGGGCACGCCGGCGCGTCACCGTGCAGGTGTCAGCTCACGCCGAGCAGGTCGACGACGAAGATGAGCGTCTCGTTCGGCTTGATGCGCGGAGGCGCGCCGCGGGTGCCGTAGCCGAGGTGCGGCGGGATGACCAGCTTGCGCCGGCCGCCGACCTTCATGCCCGCGACGCCCTGGTCCCAGCCACCGATGACGCGCCCGGCGCCCAGCGGGAACTCGAACGCGTCGCCGCGGTTCCACGACGCGTCGAACTCCTCCCCGGTCGAGAACGACACGCCCACGTAGTGGACGCGCACGTTCTGGCCGGGCTTGGCCTCGGGGCCGTCGCCGACGGTCAGGTCCTCGATCTCGAGGTCCTTGGGCGGTTCGCCGCCCGGAAAATCGATCTCGGGCTTCTGGAGTGCCACGAAAGTGCTCCTGTTGACGGTTGTTCTCGAAGAGAATGGACCCGACGACTCTATGCGCTCGGGATATGGTCAACGTTCATGGCCGCCCTTTCTCCCGACGCGTTCCTGCTCACCGGCCGCGTGGCCGTCGTCACCGGGGCGGCCAGGGGCATCGGCCTGGCGATCGCCGAGGCGTTCGCGGCGTTCGGCGCCCACGTCGCGGTCTGCGACCGCGACAAGCCGGACGGTGAGCTGGCGATGACGCTCGACGTGCGCGACCACGTGGCGGTCGAGGTGTTCGCCCAGGCCGTACGCGAGCGGTGGGGCCGCGTGGACGTGCTGGTCAACAACGCGGGCGGCACCTTTCACGCGGGGTTCGCCGACACCTCGCCGCGCGGCGAGCAGACCCTCATCGAGGAGAACTTCACGCAGGTCACCGGCATGATCCGGAGTTTGCTGCCGATGATGTCGCCGGGCGCGTCGATCATCAACGTGACGTCGAGCGAGGCCCACCAGGCCGCGCCCGGTTTCGCCGTGTACGCGGCCATGAAGGCAGGCGTGGCGAGCCTGACCAAGTCGCTGGCGCTGGAGCTGGCGCCCAGCGGCATCAGGGTGAACGCCATCGCCCCCGACGCCATCAGGACCGAGGGAGAGGAGGGCGTGCGCGAGCGCATGCTGGCCCGCCCGTTGCCCTACGAGCCGGTCCGCGTGCCGCCGCTCGGCCACCTCGGCGACCCCCGCGACGCCGCCGCGGCGGCCCTGTTCCTGGCCGGCGACCTGGCCAGGTTCGTGACGGGCACGACGCTGCACGTGGACGGCGGAATCAACGCCGCGGGCGGCTGGCGCAGAACCTGAGCACGGCGTCCGGCGGGGCCTGAGCGCGGCCCGGGTGCCGGACGCGGCGGCTCACCAGCTCTGGTGCAGCGGCATCCCCTCGGCGTACCCGGACGTGCTCTGGATCCCCACGACGGCCTTGGCGTGGAACTCCTCCAGGTCCGACGCCCCGGCGTACGTGCACGACGACCGCAGCCCGGCCACGATCGCGTCGATCTGATCCTCCACACTGGGCCGCTTCGGATCGAGATACATCCTGGACGTCGAGATGCCCTCCTCGAACAGCGCCTTCCTGGCCCGCTCGAACGCCGAGTCGTCGGCGGTCCGCAGCCGCACGGCCCGCGCCGAGGCCATGCCGTAGTTCTCCTTGTACGCCCGCCCGTTGGCGTCGATGTGGGTGTCGCCCGGCGACTCGTACGTGCCCGCGAACCACGACCCGATCATCACGTTCGACGCCCCGGCCGCCAGGGCCAGCGCGACGTCGCGCGGATGGCGCACGCCCCCGTCGGCCCACACGTGCCGCCCCAGGCGGCGGGCCTCGGCGGAGCACTCCAGCACGGCGGAGAACTGCGGCCGGCCGACGCCGGTCATCATGCGGGTGGTGCACATGGCGCCGGGGCCGACGCCGACCTTGAGGATGTCGGCACCGGCGTCCACGAGGTCGCGCACGCCGTCGGCGGTCACCACGTTGCCCGCCGCGACCGGCACGCCGGGATCGATGGCGGTGACGGCGCGCAGGGCGGAGGCCATCTTCTCCTGGTGGCCGTGCGCGGTGTCCACGACCAGGCAGTCGATCCCGGCCTCCAGCAGCTCCTTGGCCTTGGCGGCCACGTCGCCGTTCACGCCCACGGCGGCGGCGACGCGCAGCCTGCCCTCGGCGTCCACGGCCGGCTGGTAGAGGGTGGCGCGCAGGGCGCCCGTGCGGGTGAGGATGCCGACCAGCCGCCCCTCCTCGTCCACGATGGGCGCCAGGCGGTGGCGGCCCTCGTGCAGGCGGTCGAAGGCGGTGCGCGGGTCGAGCCCGGCGGGCAGCGTGAGCAGCTCGCTCGACATGACGTGGGAGAGCTGCGTGAACAGGTCGACGTCGCGGCAGTCGGCCTCGGTCACGACGCCGACGGGGCGGTTCTCCCAGTCGACCACGATGACGGCGCCGTGCGCCCGCTTGGGCAGCAGTTGCAGGGCCTCGCCGACGGTGTCGTGCGAGGTGAGGGTGAGGGCCGTGTCGTGGACGAGGTCGCGCTTCTTGACCCAGTCGACGACGTCCGCCACGACGTCGGCGGGGATGTCCTGAGGGATCACGGTGATGCCGCCGCGGCGCGCCACGGTCTCGGCCATGCGCTTGCCGGCGACGGCCGTCATGTTCGCCACGACGATCGGAATGGTGGTGCCCGTGCCGTCGTTCGTCGAAAGATCGACTGCGAGCCGGGAACCGACCGCGGAACGCGACGGGACCATGAACACGTCGCTGTAGGTCAGGTCGTAATGCGGCTCTAGGTCGTTGAGAAATCTCACGTTCATCCATCTTATGTGCTGACAGGTCAACAAGGCTTTTCCCCGTTTCGCGGGGCCTTATGATCGGCCGGGACACTTTTGGGGGAGGGAGGGTCTGTGAACGTCACCGAACGGGCCGAACTGGTGGTGGTCGGTTTCGCCGTACGCACCACCAACGCCGACGAACTCGATCCGGCGCGGGCCAAGCTGCCCGGGTTGTGGCGGCGGGCCGGTGCGCCAGGGGCCTTCGCGCACGTGCCCGGCCGCGTCGACGAGAACCTGTACGCGGTGCTCACCGACTATGAAAGCGACCATCACGGGGCCTTCACGCAGATCGTCGGCACGGGTGTGCGCACGGTGCCGCGGCTGCCGGAGGGCATGGTGGCCGTGCGCGTTCCCGCGGCCCACGCGCTGAGACTGGAGGCCCGCGGCCCGATGCCGCAGGCGCTGGCCGAGTCGTGGCAGGCGGTGTGGAAGCACACCGAGTCGGGCGGCACGCCACCGCGTGCCTTCACGACGGATCTGGAGGTGCACCACCCCGACGGGGTGGATCTCTACGTGGCCGTCTGACGGAATCCGAGCGCGACGGCCGCCGCCTCGACGGCCGTCGGCTTGACCTCCTCCAGCGGCAGGTGCGCGAATTCGACCGCGCAGTCCGACATGCCGCCCAGCGCCACCGTCGCGCGGATCTGCTGCTCCAGCGCGAGCTCCCGCCCGAGCAGCCTGGCCACCAGCTCCCGCCGCCATTCGAACATGCGCGTGCCCAGGTCGAGATAGCCGAGCGTGGACAGGTCGCGCACCATCATCACGATCACCTCGCGGTGCCGCCAGATCAGCTCGAAGTAGTCGTCGAGCAGCTCGCGGGGGTCGCCCGCCTGAGCCCGGTCGCGCAGGAACCCCTCGATGTCCTCGACCAGCGGCTGCACGATGCTGCGCACCAGGTCGTCGCGTGAGGAGAAGTGGTAGTAGAGCGCGGGCTTGGTGATGCCCAGCCGGTCGGAGATCTGGCGCAGGCTGGTGTTCTGCACGCCCTGCCGCACGAACAGCTCGCGGGCCACCGCCTGGATGCGGGCCTTGGTGTCACTGGGCATGGATCAAGGATAGTCCTTACCTTCCGTTAAGTAAGTCTGCGTGCTAGCGTGCTTACTTAACGGTAGGTAAGGAGGGGTCATGAGGGTTCTCATCTCGGGGGCGAGCGTCGCGGGGCCGGCGCTGGCGTACTGGCTGGCCAGGTACGGCTTCACCGTCACCGTCGTCGAGCGGGCTCCGGCGCTGCGCAGGACGGGCGGCCACGCGGTCGACCTGTTCAGGCCAGCGATGGACATCGTCGAGCGCATGGGGGTGCTGGAGCAGGTCCTGGCCGCCAAGACCGGGACGGAGCACCTCACCGTGCGTGGTGAGCGCGGCGGCCGGCCCGCCGTGCTGGAGATCGGGCGCGTCATGGGCGCGGTCTCCGACCGGCACGTCGAGATCATGCGCGACGACCTGAGTGAGATCTTCTACGACGCGACCCGTCACGACGCCGAGTACGTCTTCGGCGACTCCATCACCTCGATCTCCGAAGACGGCGAGGTCACCTTCGAGCGCGGCGCGCCCGCCAGGTTCGACCTGGTGATCGGCGCCGACGGCCTGCACTCCAACGTGCGCCGCCTGGTCTTCGGCCCCGAGTCGCGCTTCACGACCTGGATCGGCGCCTACCTGGCGGTCGCCTCGGTGCCCAACCACCTGCGGCTGGACGGCCGCATGGAGGGCGTCACGGGCGTGGGCAGGCTGGCCGCGATGTACGGGGCGGCGCGGCTGCCCGACGCCCGGGCGCTGTTCCTGTTCAGGACGCCGGAGCCGCTCGACTACCACCACAGGGACGTCGCCAGGCAGAAGGAGCTGCTGCGCGAGCGCTTCGCCGGCGTGGGCTGGGAGGTGCCCAGGCTGCTGGCGGAGCTGGATCGGGCCTCGGCCTTCTACTTCGACTCGATCACCCAGCTCCGCCTCGACACCTGGTCACGCGGCCGGGTGACGCTCGCCGGCGACGCGGGCTACTGCCCGGGCCCGGCGGTCGGGGGCAGCACGAGCCTGGCGGTCGTGGGGGCGTACGTGCTGGCGGGCGAGCTGGCCGCGCACGGCGGCGACCACACGCGGGCCTTCCCGGCCTACGAGGCCGAGCTCGGCGAGTACGTGCGCCGCAGCCGCACGTTCGCGATCAACGCGGCCAGGCGGCTCGTGCCGGGCAGCCGGCTGGACCTGTGGGCGCTCCTGAAGGGCGTGCGGCTGGTCAACCGCCTGCCCGTCGCCCTGACCAGGGCCGCGGTCAAGCTCGGCAGCAAGGGCGTGCGCCTGCACGACTCGATCGCGCTCAAGGACTACGCAGCACCACGGGAAACGACGTCACGCCCCTGACGAAGGCGTTGGGCAGGATGCGCGGCCCCTCGGCGTCGGCCCACTCGGCCGAACCCACCCGGTCCAGCCACTCCTCGAAGAAGATCCGAAGCTCCAGCCTGGCCAGCGCCGCGCCCAGGCAGAAGTGGGCGCCCAGACCGAACGCGATGTGCCCGCCCGGCTTCCTGGCCACGTCGAAGGCGTCCGGGTCGTCGAACACCTCGGGGTCCCTGTTCGCCGACCCGTACATGAGCAGCACCTGCTGTCCCTGGCGGATCTCCTGCCCGTGCAGCGTGGTGTCGCGGGTGGCGGCCCGGCACATGTTCAGGACCGGCGTGGTCCACCGGATGAACTCCTCCACCGCCCCCTCCATCAGCCCCCGGTCCTCGCGCAGCAGGCGCCACTGGTCCGGATGCCGGATCAGCGCGTCGATGGTGGTCGCGATGACCGTCCGGGTGGTCTCGGCGCCGCCGTCGAGCAGCAGCAGCGCGTCGTTGGCCAGGCACTCGTCGTCGTAGCCCGGCGTGGCGCACCACAGGGACAGCAGGTCGTCACGCGGGTGGGCGCGCCGCTCGGCGGCCAGCTCCAGCACGGCCTGGCCGTACTCGCCGGCGGCCACGGCGGCCTCGTGCGTGACGTAGCGCAGGCCGCCGCCGGCCACGATCGTGGTCTCCGACCAGTGCTTGAGCCGGGGCCAGTCCTCGTCGGGGAAGCCGATCAGCCATCCGATCATGCGGGCGGGCAGCGGCGCGGCCAGCTCGCCCACCGCGTCGACCGTGCCCCGCTCCAGCGCGCTCGTGATGAGCTCGACGACGACCTCGCGCACCCGGGCGGCGTAGCGGGCGTGCACGTGGCGCGGGGTGAAGCGGCGGTAGACCAGGCGGCGCCGCTCCGCGTGCTCGGGGTCGTCCAGGCCGATCATGGACGGCTCCGAGGGGAGCTGGGGGCGGTAGCCGACGGTGCTGGTCCACAGGCGGGCGTCGCGCTCGATGGCCGAGATGTCGGCGTGGCGGGAGACGCCCCACAGGTTGTTGGGCTCGTCGCGGTAGACGGGGGCGTGCTCGCGGAGCCAGGCGTAGACGGGGGAGGGGTCGCCGGCGTACAGGTCGCCGTCGAGTAAGTCGATCATGCGAGTACCCCTTGGCTGCGTAGCTTGTCCGCCTCCTCCTGGGACAGGCCCCAGCCGGACAGGTCGGCCAGGCGGGTGGCGGGGGAGAGGTCCTGCGCCGGCACGCCGAGCAGGCGCGGCGCGGGCGCGGGGTGGGTGACGCCGCCGACCTGGACGAAGGAGCCCCGGGCGGCGTTGTGCGGGTGGGCGGGCGCCTCGGCCATCGACAACACGGGCGAGACGCAGGCGTCGGAGCCGTCGAACAGCGCCTCCCACTCGGCGCGCGTCCTCTTCCTGAACTCCTCGGACAGGCGGGCCCTGAGCGCGGGCCACTGGGCCCGGTCGTTCCTGTCGGGCAGGTCGGTCAGGCCCATGAGGGTGACCATGGCCTCCCAGAACTGCGGCTCCAGGGAGCCGACGGCCACGTGTTTCCCGTCGGCCGTCTCGTACGTGTCGTACTGCGGGGCGCCGGTGTCGAGCAGGTTCGTGCCGTGCGGCCCCCAGTGCCCGCTCTGGACCGCCTGGTAGAACATCGAGAACAGGATCGCCGCGCCGTCCACCATGGCCGCGTCGATCACCCGTCCCAGGCCGGTGCGCTCCCGCTCGAACAGGGCCAGCAGCACGCCGTACGCCAGCATGAGCCCGCCGCCGGCGAAGTCGCCGAGGATGTTGATCGGCGGCGTCGGCTTGTCCCCCTCCCGGCCCAGCATCGACAGCACGCCCGACACGGCGATGTAGTCGATGTCGTGCCCGGCGGTCGGGGCCAGCGGCCCGTCCTGCCCCCATCCGGTCATCCGGCCGTAGACGAGCCGCTCGTTGATCGCGTGCAGGTCGTCGGGCCCGATGCCGAGCCGCTCGGCCACCCCCGGGCGGAACACCTCGATCACGACGTCGGCGTGCCGGACGAGCTCCTTGAACGTGGCCACCCCCTCGGGCGCCTTCAGATCCAGCCCGATCGTGTGCTTGCCGCGGTCCATGACGTCGGCGCGCGGGCGGTCGGAAACCGCCTTCACCCGGTCGATACGCAGGACTTCCGCCCCGTGATCGGCTAGCATCATCCCCGCGAACGGCCCAGGGGCGAGCCCGGCGAGCTCCAGCACTCGCACCCCGGACAGCGGACCTCGGCGAACCTCAGGCATCGACCCCTCCTCAGCTGTGGACCCTGCCCCAGTAGAACAACATTCGGTGAACTGGTGCAAGCGGCCTTTCCGACTTCCGGCGAAGATCTGGGAGGTATGGGAAACTTGCCCACTGTCGGGTGGTCAACAGGGGTAGGAAATGGTTTCGGATAGCAACCGGCTCATCGCAGGGCGCTACCAGTTACTGCGCGAACTGGGCCGCGGGGGGATGGGCGTGGTCTGGGAAGGCCACGACACTTTGCTGAACCGGCAGGTGGCCATCAAGGAGGTGCTGCTGCCGGACACGATGTCGCCCGGCGACCAGGAGCGCCAGCTCTTGCGAACGGCCCGGGAGGCCCGTACGGCGGCCAAGCTCAACCATCCCTCGGTCGTCGCCGTGTACGACGTGATCGAGGAGGACGGCCGGCCGTGGATCGTGATGGAGCTGGTCAGCCATCCGACGGTCGAGCAGGTCGTGCTCACCACGGGCGCGCTCCCGGTGCGGGAGGCGGCGGACCTGGGCAGGCAGGTGCTGTCCGCGCTGCGCACCGCCCACGCCGCGGGCATCCTGCACCGCGACGTCAAGCCGAGCAACATCCTGCTGTCCGAGGACGGCCGCGCCGTGCTGATGGACTTCGGCATCGCCACGGTCGAGGGTGACGCGTCGCTGACCAGGACCGGCATGGTGACCGGCTCGCCGAGCTTCCTGGCGCCGGAACGGGTCCGCGCCGAGAACGCGGGGCCCGCCTCCGACCTGTGGTCGCTGGGCGCCACCCTGTACGCGTGCATGGTCGGCCGCTCGCCGTTCGAGCGCGGCGACCCCATGGCCACGCTCAACGCGCTGCTCACCGAGGAGCCCGACTACCGCAGGATCCCGCCGGCCATGCACCCGGTCCTGAAGGGGCTGCTCCAGAAGGAGCCCCAGGACCGTGTGGACGCCGAGGAGGCCGACCGGCTGCTAGCGGCGATCATCGCCACCAGGCCCGCGGCCCAGGACCTCGACGTCCCGGAGAAGAAGAAGCGGCAGGGCCCCGGCAGGGCGCTGCTCGCCGCCGCCGCGACGGTGGTGCTGGTGCTCACGGGCGGCGCGGTCGTCTACTTCAGGACCGCCTCGCCCGCCGAGGGCACGCCGCGGGCCACCACCCAGCCGGCCGCCGCGACGCAGGCGATCTCGCCCAGCGCGGCGCCGACGCCGAGCGCGACGCCCTCGGCCACCCCGTCGCCCACCGCGACCAGGGCCGTGCCCGCGGTGCGGGCGTGGAGGTCGCGGGACGGCTGGTCGATCATGCGGCCCACCGGCTGGCGCGGCGCGCTCGGCGAGGCGTACACCGAGTGGACCCGCAGGGACGGCAACGCCCACCTCGGCGTCGAGGCCGTGTACGCCAGCCTCGACCCGAACCAGATCATCCGCGACGGGCAGGAGACGCTGCGGCAGAACGCGCAGAGCGTGGTCAACTGCGGCCGCAGGACGGTCACGCACCAGGGCGCCAAGGCCGTGCAGTGGGAGTTCTCCTGGACGGCGGGCGAGGTGAACGACGCCCCCTGGGTGCGCCCCGGCGCCCGCTACCACGAGATCCGCCGAGCCGTGGCGATCGGCGACACGGCGTACGTGCTGTCGTGGACCGTCGCCGAGGAGCAGTGGCAGCGCAACAGGGCACTGATGCGGCAGGTGATCAACAGCTTTACTGTGGGGGGATGAGCCCCTGGAACCTGCTCGCCCTCCCGCCGCTTCCCGAGCAGGCCATGCGCCGCCTGCTCGCCCCGCTCGGCGACCGGGTGACGCTGCGCGTGCCCGCCTCCCGCGACAGGGAGGCGCTGCTCGCGGCGCTGCCCGGCACGGAGATCGTGCTCGGCGACTGGACGGGCGCCCTCGTCATGGACGCGCAGGCGGTGGCGGCGGCGCCCGGGCTGGCGTTCGTGCAGCAGCCGTCGGTGGGCGTGGACGGCCACGATCTCGCCGCCCTGGCCGCGGCCGGGGTGCCGCTGGCCAACACGCCGGGCGTCAGCGCCGGCGCGGTCGCCGAGTGGTGCCTGGCCGCCACGATGGCGCTGTCGCGCAAGCTGCTCGCTGCCGACGCGGCGGTCCGCGCCGGCGAGTGGCCCCAGCAGGGCCTGCTCCCGCACGAGCTGCGCGGCCGCCGCGCCGGCGTGATCGGCTACGGCCCGATCGGCGCCATGTGCGCCGACCTGTTCCGCGCGCTCGGCTGCGAGGTGACCTACTGGACCCGCACGCCCCGCCAGGACCCCGGCTACCAGGACCTCGACGCGCTGGTGTCCGGCAGCGACGTGGTGGTCGTGGTGATCGCGCTGTCGGAGGAGACCCGCGGCCTGGTCGACCCCCGAAGCATGAAGCAGGGCGCCCTGCTCGTCAACGCGGCCAGAGGAGGCGTGGTCGACCAGGGGGCGCTCGTCGAGGCGCTGACGGCCGGCCACCTCGGCGGCGCCGCGCTGGACGTCTTCGACACCGAGCCGCTCCCGGCCGCCGACCCGCTGCGCGACCTGCCGAACGTGCTGCTCTCCCCGCACGTCGCGGGCGTCACGCCGGAGTCCACCGGGCGTCTGGTCGCCGCGGTCCTGGACAACCTCGCCGCCGCCGTCGAGGGCCGCGCGGTGCAGGGAGTGGTGAACGGCGTTTCGCCTATGATCTCCAGGAAGTTTACGCAATCGCCTACCCCGTAGGGGTTTCACCTGGCACGATGAACAGTTTTCGTGTCTTTAACGACCCCGGTCTGTTCGAGGTCGCCCTTGGGAGATACGGTCTTACGGACGATCTCTACCAGCTCAAGGGGGTGCTTTCGTGACGACGACGATGTCGACACACCGGCGGGCAGTAGAGCAGATCAGGCAGTCGTACGCCGAGATCCCCGGCGGCGCCGCGCCCCGGCTGGCCAAGGCGACGTCCAACCTCTTCAGGTTCCGCGACGGGGGCAGGACGGCCAAGCTCTCGGCCAGGGACCTCGACGAGGTCATCAGCGTCGATCCCGAGACCATGACCGCCGAGGTCCAGGGCATGACGACGTACGAGCACCTGGTCGACGCCACGCTGCCGTACGGGCTCATGCCGTACGTGGTGCCGCAGCTCAAGACGATCACGCTGGGCGGCGCCGTGACCGGGCTCGGCATCGAGTCCACCAGCTTCAGGGACGGCCTGCCGCACGAGTCGGTGGAGGAGCTGGAGATCCTCACGGGCGACGGGCGCGTCGTCGTGGCCCGCGACGACAACGAGCACCGGGACCTGTTCCGCGCCTTCCCCAACTCCTACGGCACGCTCGGCTACGCGTTGCGCATCAAGATCAGGCTGCGCAAGGTCCAGCCGTACGTGCACCTGACGCACGTCAAGTTCACCGACGCGGGCAAGTGCATGCTGGCCATGCAGGAGATCTGCGACAGCATGGTCTACGACGGCGAGCGCGTCGACTTCGTGGACGGCGTGTTCTTCGAGCCCGGCGAGCTGTACCTGACGCTGGGCCGCTTCTCCGAGCGCGCGCCCTACATCTCCGACTACACGGGGATGCGGATCTACTACCAGTCGATCAGGCAGCGCAGCCGCGACTGGCTGACGGTCCGCGACTACCTGTGGCGCTGGGACACCGACTGGTTCTGGTGCTCGCGAGCCTTCGGCGTGCAGCAGTCGGTCGTCCGCTCGCTCATGCCGCGCCGCTGGATGCGCTCCGACGTCTACCGGCGTCTGGTGGCGCTCGATCGCAAGTACGGCCTCACGGCCCGCGTCGGCAGGTGGCGCGACCAGCCCGTGAGCGAATCGGTCATCCAGGACGTCGAGACGCCGGTCGAGCGCGGCGCGGAGTTCCTGGAGTTCTTCCACGACAAGGTGGGCATGACCCCGGTGTGGATGTGTCCGCTGCGGGCGAGCTCCCGCTGGCCGATCTACCCGCTCGAGCCGGGCAAGCTCTACGTCAACTTCGGTTTCTGGGGAATGGTGCCACTGCCACGGGGGCAGTTCGACGGTTACTACAACCGGCTCATCGAGCGTGCGGTGCACGATCTCGACGGGCACAAGTCGCTCTACTCGACCTCGTTCTACGCCCGTGATCAGTTCTGGCAGCTGTACAACGGCGATGCCTATTGGCCGGTCAAGCGGGAATACGACCCGAATGGGCGCCTGCTGGACCTGTACGAAAAGTGTGTACGGGGAAGGTGAGCAAGCAGATGGCTCTCGCATCCATCTTTGAGAAGATCGTCGGCTCTGGCGCGAACATCTCGTTCATGGCCTACGACGGCAGCAAGGCGGGGCCCGACGGCGCCGACCTGGCCATCGAGGTGAAATCCCCGATCGCCGTGGGCTACCTGGCCCAGGCACCGGGGGAGCTGGGGCTGGCCAGGGCGTACATCTCGGGCCACATCGACGTCCACGGCGACATGTACTCGCTGCTGGACCGGATGTGGAACATCACCACCAACGACCTGACCACGTCCGAGAAGATCGACGCGGTGCGCGCGCTGGGCGTCAAGCCGCTCCTCATGCGGGTGCCGCCGCCCCCGCAGGAGATGCGCCAGAGCGCTCTGGCCAGGCTCGGCTCCCGGCACGCCAAGCAGCGCGACGCCGAGGCCATCCACCACCACTACGACGTCTCCAACCGGTTCTACGAGTGGGTGCTCGGCCCGTCCATGGCCTACACGTGCGCCTGCTTCCCGACGGAGGACTCGACGCTGGAGGAGGCGCAGTACGCCAAGTTCGACCTGGTGGCGCGCAAGCTCGGCCTGGAGCCCGGCATGCGCCTGCTCGACGTCGGCTGCGGCTGGGGCGGCATGGTCATGCACGCCGCCAAGGAGTACGGCGTCAAGGCCCTCGGCGTCACCCTCAGCCGCCAGCAGGCGGAGTACGCCCAGAAGGCGATCGCCGAAGCCGGCCTCCAGGACCTGGCCGAGGTGCGCTTCATGGACTACCGCGACGTCCAGGAGTCCGGCTTCGACGCGGTGAGCTCGATCGGCCTGACCGAGCACATCGGCAAGGCCAACGTGCCGTCCTACTTCGAGTTCCTGTACGGCAAGCTCAGGCCGGGCGGCCGCATCCTCAACCACTGCATCACCCGGCCGACCGGCAAGGAGAAGACGTTCAACAAGGGCGGCTTCATCAACCGCTACGTCTTCCCCGACGGCGAGCTGGAGTCGGTGGGCTGGCTGATCAGGCAGATGGAGGACCTCGGCTTCGAGATCCGCCACGAGGAGAACCTGCGCGAGCACTACGCCAGGACGCTGCGCCACTGGTGCGACAACCTGGACGCCAACTGGGAGGACGCGGTCCAGGAGGTCGGCATGGGCACGGCCCGGGTGTGGGCCCTGTACATGGCGGGCTGCATCGTCGGCTTCGAACGCAACAAGGTCCAGCTCCACCAGGTGCTCGGCGTCAAGCTGGACGAGAACGGCCGCTCCGGCGTGCCGCTGCGCCCGGCCCGCGACTGGCCCTGACCGGTGGTGTACAGGGGTGGGCCGCTGCCCACCCCTCGCGCCGTCGCGTGAGACGAGAACGGAGCTTGCGGCTGCCGCAAGCTCCGTTCCTACCCCGCCGACCCGGACAAGGACTGCGCCGGACCGGCCGGCGTGCGGCACTGCCGGTCCTTGGCGTGCCGGCCCTTGCTCGGGCGATGCTCGTCGGCGCCGGAATCCTCCTGCGACTCCTGCGCCTGCTCCTTGGGGTTGTGGGGCTTCGCGTGCCTGCCCACGTGTGCTCTCCTTCCCCTCGCCGACTGCTTAAAGTGACCGTATGGCTACAGTCGGCGTCGGGGCAAGCGCGTGCGCGGTAAAGGTGAAGCCCTTTCCAGGGCCGGGCGGGCCCCGGCCGATCGGTTCGCGGCCCCGCAATCACCGCTGGTCCGACCGGCCGGGGAGCATCTCAGACGGTGCAGGCCGTGCCGTTCAGAGTGAAGGCCGGCGGCTTGCCCGTGTTGCCGCCGTGCGTGGCCTGGAAGCCGAACGAGGCCGACGCGCCCGGGGCGACGGCGCCGTTGTAGGCGACGTTCCTGGCCGTCACCTGGCCGCTGCTGGGCGATAGCGAGGCGTTCCAGGCGGAGGTGACGCTCTGGCCGGCCGGCAGGGTGAAGCCCAGGCTCCAGGAGGAGAGCGGGGTCGTGCTCGTGTTGGCGATCGTGACCGCGGCCGTGAAGCCGGTGTTCCACGTGTTCATCGTGTACGTGACCTTGCACGCCCCGACCGGCGGCGTGACCGTGGGCGTGATGGTGGGCGTGATGGTGGGCGACGGGTCGGTGCCGCCCTCGGAGAGGCCGAAGAAGTCGATCACCATGGCAGCCATCCCGCCCTGCGGCAGGTTGTGGCCCACGCCCTGAAGGCTGATCGCCTCCACCGGCGCCTTCGTGCCCGTGCCGCCGTAGCGGGTCCTGGTCCAGCCGGAGCGGGGCTGGTCGGTGAGGCTGGGCGCCTGGCTCAGACCGTGGACGTTGGTCCACTGCTTGATCTGCTCCTGGAAGTTCGGGTACCGCAGCGTGGTGTCCTCGGTGCCGTGCCAGATCTGCATGCGCGGCCGCGGCCCGCTGTAGCCGGGATAGGCCGCCCGTACCTGGTCGCCCCACTGCTGTGCGGTCTTGACGAGCTGGCCGTTGGCGCAGGTGCTGTTCCAGCTCGAACCGTCGGTGGTGGCGAAGCAGCCGAACGGCACGCCCATGAACGACGCCCCCGCCTTGAACACGTCCGGGTACGCGCCGATCAGCACGTTGGTCATCATGCCGCCGGAGGAGGCGCCCGTCACGTACGTGCGCTCGGGGTCGGCGTTGTGGCGCTGCTGGACGTACCTGACCATGGAGACGATGCCCACCGGGTCGCTGCCGCCGTTGTGCGTGAGCGACTGCGGCGAGGAGACGTCGAAGCAGGACCCGCTCCTGGTCGCCGACGGGTAGACGACGATGAACTTGTGCCGGTCGGCCAGCGAGGCGAACTCGGTGCCGGAGTGGAACGCCGGGCCGGAGCCGGTGCAGTAGTGCACGGCCACGAGCAGGGCGGGCCTGGCCGCCACGCCGTCGGGGACGTACAGGTGCATGCGCAGGTTCGTGGGGTTCGTGCCGAAGCCCGTCACCTCGGTGAGCTGGGCGGACGCGGCCGGTGGCGCGGTGATGAGGGCGGCCGCCACGAGGGCCGCGGCGGCGATGATGGCGCTTGCTATGCGAGCTCTCAGCTTCATCGAGTTCCTCTCGCTGGGCAGCCGAAATATTGCGAGTGTCCACAGAAAATTTCGGCGGCGCAACATGCCTGGTGTATGCGGGCATGACTACGGACCAGTGAGCTGCGAAGAAGCTCCTGGAAAGGGTGCGCAGCGATGAAAGTTTCGGCGCTTACCGCGTCAGTTGCTCCAGCGTGCCGGTGAGCGCGTCCCACGACTGCTCGGCGTCCGCCGTGCGCCCATGCGGTGAGCGGAACCACTCCACGAACTCCGCCACGTCGTCCAGCGCCCATCGCAGCCGGTACAGCGCCAGCAGCTCGTGATCCACCGCCCGCCCCGTCGCCTTCGTGTAGCGAGCCAGGTCGTCGTCGTCTCTGGCCACCAGCCACAGGTCCCGCTCCGGCACGGCCATGCCGACGGTGTCCCAGTCGATCAGCAGGCGGCGCTCGCCGGCCCGCAGGAGGTTGCCCGGGTGCGGCTCCCCGTGCGTGAGCACCGGCTCGCCCGGCCTGCCCGCCAGGCGGTCGAACTCCGCCAGCCTGCTCCGCAACGGGCCGGCGTACTGGACGATCAGGTCCTGGGCGGGCTCCGAGTAGGGGCCGCCGAGCCAGGGCAGGGTGGTGTCGGCCAGCGCCCGCTCCAGCGCCGCCCGGCCGTTCAGGGCCGGCGGGCGGTCGGGGGTGGACAGCGGTGGCGGGGTGGCGTGCAGCTCGGCCAGCAGGTCGATGACGTGGCCGCGCTCGGCGGGCGGCAGCTCGTCGCCGAAGTCGCCGCCCGTGGCCTCCTCGTACGGGAACACGCTCATGGCGTACCGGTGGGCGTCGAGGCGGCGCAGCGTGCTGCCGTCGGCGGCGCGCAGCGGGGCGACGACGAAGCCCAGGCCCGCCTCCTCGCGCAGCGCCGCCGCCGTCTCCATGGCCAGCCGGAGCTCGTCGTACGTCCGCCGCCGCACGTCCGCCACCGTCACGAACCAGCGCCGCCCGCCGCCGGTCGCGATCCAGTGGAAGTCGCCGAAACCGACCGGCGCGTAGTCCAGCGTGGCCGCCTTGATGCCCCAGTCGTTCAGCGCGGGGCGCAGCAGCTCTTCGTCGAAGTCGTCCGGTCGATCACGCATGGGGGAAAGCTACCGGTCCGCGCCGGGGAGGCGCATCCCGGCGAGCAGCCCGATGGCGGCGACCACGTCGCCCACGACGTGGTCGGACGCGGGCGCCTGCGGGGTGCGGCCCCGATCGATCCAGATCGTGCGCAGTCCCGCGCTCCGCCCGCCCTCGATGTCGTTCACGGCGTCGTCGCCGACCATCCAGCCGCCGCCCTCCAGGGACGTCCCGCACCGCGCGGCGGCGATCGCGAAGAGCCGGGCATCCGGTTTGCGCACGCCCTCCGCCTCCGAGACGGCCCACCCGTGCACCCGCGTGGCCAGCCCGCTGTGCCGGATCTTGCCGGTCTGGTTGTCGGTCATCCCGTTCGTCGCGATGCCGACCGTCCAGCCGGCCGCCCGCAGCCGCTCCAGCCCGTCCAGCACCTCCGGCCGGCACCGGATCAGGTGCGGCAGCCGCGCCCGGTAGGCCCGCCACAGCTCCCCGGCCGGTTCCGGCAGCCCGAACCGATCGCGTACGCGGGCGAAGAAGGCGTCCATGGGCACCGACCCGTCGGCGTCCGCCGCCTCCAGCCACGGCACGGCCCGCGGCCCCAGCTTCCGCTCGGCGGCGAACTCGGCGGCCCACCGCCGGAACGCGTCCAGCCGGTCGACCAGCGTGTTGTCCAGGTCGAAGAGGGCGAGCACCAGGCCTCCGTCCAGGAAGGCGAGAGGCGCGGACGAGTGCGCCCGCGCCTCGACGACGATCAGGTCAGCGGAGCTCGCGCTTGAGGATCTTGCCCGTGGCCGTCATCGGCAGGGCGTCGCGGAACTCGACGATCCTCGGGTACTTGTAGGCGGCCAGGTTCTCCTTGGCCCAGGCGACCAGCTCGTCCTCGCTGATCGTGGCGCCGGGCGTGCGGATGACGTACGCCTTGACCTCCTCGCCGTGCGAGTCGTGCGGGACGCCGACGACGGCGGCCAGCGACACGGCCTCGTGGGTCATGAGGACCTCTTCGACCTCGCGCGGGTAGACGTTGAAGCCGCCCCGGATGACCATGTCCTTGGCCCGGTCGATGATGGCGTAGTAGCCGTCGGCGTCGCGCGTGGCGATGTCGCCCGTGCGGAACCAGCCGTCCTTCATCACCTCGGCCGTGGCCTCGGGGCGGCCGTAGTAGCCCTTCATGACGTTGTGGCCGCGGATGGCGATCTCGCCGGGGCCCTCGCCCTCGATGGTCTTCCAGTCGCCGTCGACCAGCTTCATCTCCACGCCCCAGATCGGGGTGCCGATCGTGCCGGGCTTGGCGGGCTTGCCGATCTGGTTGAAGCAGGCCACCGGCGAGGTCTCCGAGAGCCCGTAGCCCTCCAGGATGCCGACGCCGAACGTCTCCTCGAAGTCCCTGAGCACCTCGACCGGCGAGGACGCGCCGCCGGCGACGGCGACCTGCAGCGATCGCGGCAGCTCGGCGCCCTCGCTGTGGATCTTCGTGAGCATGGCCCAGTACATGGTGGGCACGCCCGCGAAGTACGTGACCCCCTCCTTCGCCATGATCGCGAGCGCCTCGCCCGGCTCGAAGCGTGGCATCAGCACGACCGTGGAGCCGCGCAGGAAGCCGGTGTTCATGACGGTCGTCTGGCCGAAGGAGTGGAACAGCGGCAGCACCGCCAGGTACGTGTCGCCGCCCTCGGTGCGGGGGAACATGCGGTCGCTGATGATGGCGTTCATCAGCATGTTCTGGTGGGTGAGCTCGGCGCCCTTGGGCTGGCCGGTGGTGCCCGAGGTGTAGAGGATCACCGCGGTGTCGTCGGGCGCGGTCTGCACGGTCTCGAACTCGGCCGCCATCCCGCCGAGCGCCGCCCAGAAGGACTCGCCGTACTCCGACTCGGTCGCCAGCGGCGTGGCGGGCAGCACGAAGAAGTGCTCGCAGCCCTCGGCGGCCTCGAACCCGGCCTTGCCGCGCTCGCCCAGCGGCAGCTCCGGCGTGCCCTCGAAGCAGAACAGCGCCTTGGCGTCGCTGTCGTCGAGGTGGTAGGCGATCTCACGCGGCTGGAGGAGGACGTTCAGCGGCACCACCGTCGCCCCGGCCTTCAGGATGCCGTAGTAGACGAACGGGAAGTACGGCAGGTTCGGGCAGGCCAGCGCGACCTTGTCGCCCTTGCCGATGCCGCGTGTCACCAACAGGTTCGCAACCTGGTTCGCTACGGTGTCGATCATGGAGAACGGCAGCCGCATGTCGCCGAAGACGATCGCGGTGCCATCCGGGGTGTTCCTGGCGCTGTCCTCCAGGACGATCGACAGGTTGAGCATGACGCCTTCCTCCCTTTAGCACGGCTTCGGCGACATCTTCGCAGGACCCGCATACCGACTGGTAGGTAACTCAGGTCACAAGTGCATATGGACGCGCCCGCCCCGCGTGAAGTAAGCAAGTAGGAAGTTACTTACCCCTTGGAGGGGTGTCATGGAGTTCGACTATGTGATCGTCGGAGCGGGCTCGGCCGGCTGCGTGCTGGCCGGCAGGTTGTCGGAGGATCCCGGCATATCGGTGGCGCTGGTCGAGGCGGGCGGCAAGGACGACAAGCTCGAGATCCGCATGCCGGCCGGCTTCGCCAAGCTGTTCAAGACCGAGTACGACTGGGCCTTCCAGACGGCCAAGCAGAGCGAGATGTCCGGCCGCGAGCTCTACTGGCCCCGCGGCCGGGTGCTGGGCGGCTCCTCCTCGCTCAACGCGCAGATGTGGGTGCGCGGCTGCCAGCAGGACTACGACCAGTGGGGCGTGCCCGGCTGGGCCTACGACGACGTGCTGCCCTACTTCACCAAGGCCGAGCGCCGCATCGGCAGCAACCAGGGCGGCGTCTACGGCACCGACGGCCCGCTCCACATCTCCGAGCTGCGCAGCCCCAACGTCACCACCGGCGTCTTCCTGAAGGCGTGCGAGGAGCTGGGCTACACCCGGCTGGCCGAGCTGAACGGCCGCAGCAACGAGGGCTACTGCCCCACCCCTGTCACCCAGAACCGGGGCAGGCGATGGAGCTCCGCCGACGCCTACCTGCGCCCCGCCCTCTCCCGGCCCAACCTCCACGTGATCACGAACACCACCGTGGACAGGGTGACGTTCGACGGCAGGCGCGCGACGGGCATCGAGCACAGCGGCGGCGCCCCGATCAAGGCCAGGCTGGAGGTCATCCTGGCGGGGGGCGCGATCGGCTCGCCGTACCTGCTCATGCGCTCCGGCGTGGGCGCGCCCGACGAGCTGCGCGACGCCGGGGTGCCGATCGTGCACGAGCTGCCCGAGGTCGGCAAGAACCTTCAGGACCACCTGTCGAGCGGCGTGTTCGTCGAGTGCAGGCAGCCCGTGACGCTGACCAAGGCCGAGTCGCTGGTCAACCTGCTGCGCTACATCGTGCTGCGCTCCGGCATGCTCACCACGAACGTCGGGGAGGCCGTGGCCTTCATCAAGACCTCGCCGGAGGAGCCCGCGCCCGACATCGAGCTCATCTTCGCGCCGGTGCCGTTCGTGGACCACGGCTTCACGCCGCCGACCGGTCACGGGCTCACCGTCGGGGTCGTGCTGCTGCAGCCGGAGAGCCGCGGCAGGATCGGGCTGAGCGGCAGGGACGTGGTGATCGACCCCGGCTACCTGACGGCGGAGGCCGACGTCAAGCGCCTGGTCGAGGGGCTGAAGGCGGCCAAGCACGTGTTCGCGACGACCGCGATGAAGCCGTACGCGGGCGGGCCGATGGCGCCTTACTGGGGGCCGGAGAGCGACGAGGAGCTGGCCCAGTGGGTACGCGAGCGCGGCGAGACGCTCTACCACCCCGTCGGGAGCTGCCGCATGGGCACCGACGAGAACTCGGTCGTGGACCCGGAGCTGCGGGTGCGCGGCGTCGAAGGGCTCAGGGTGGCCGACGCGTCGATCATGCCGACGCTGAACCGCGGCCACACCCACGCCCCCGCGATCATGATCGGCGAGAAGGGGGCCGACCTGATCAGGGCGAGCAAGGCTTGACGTAAGTGGTCACTTGCGTAGTCTCGACGGTATGACTCTGCCGGCGGACCTCGACCTGTCGCAGATCCCCTTCTGGGGGCGGTCGCAGGCCGAGCGCATGGAGGCCTTCCGCAAGCTGCGCGAGCTGGAGCGCCCGGCGTTCGTGCCGGAGCAGGCGGTGCCGTTCATCGGCGGCGGCCCCGGCTACTACGCCCTGGTGCGCCACGCCGACGTGAGCGAGGCCAGCAGGAACGCGGCCGTGTTCAGCAGCGAGCCGTGCTCCAACAGCATCCCGGACATGCCGCGCTGGCTGAGCGTGTACTTCGGTTCGATGATCAACATGGACGACCCGCGGCACGCGCGGCTACGGCGCATCGTGTCGCGGGCGTTCACCCCGCGCATCCTGTCGAAGATGGAGGAGGACCTGGCGCGGGCCGCCGCCGAGATCGTGGACCGGGCGATCGAGGAGGGGCCCGGCGACTTCGTCACCCAGGTGGCCGCCAGGCTTCCCGTACGGGTCATCTGCGACATGATGGGCATCCCCGCGAAATTTCATGACATGGTGCTGCGGCGGACGAACGTCATCCTCGGCAACGCCGATCCCGAGTACACCGGCCTGTCGCCCGACTTCAGCCGCGTCAACGTCGCCCGCGGCCTGGTCAAGCTGCTGCACGCCGGCTACTCGCTCAACCGGCTGGCCGCCCGCCTCGGCGACGAGCGGCGCAGGCGCCCCACGGGCGACCTGGTCAGCCTGCTGGTCAACGGGGAGGAGCGGCTCACCTCGCAGCAGCTCGGCTCGTTCTTCATCCTGCTGGTGGTGGCGGGCAGCGAGACCACCCGCAACGCGATCGCGTACGGGCTCAAGCTCTTCACCGACCATCCCGAGCAGCGGGAGCTGCTGCTGGCGGACTTCGACGGGCGCGTCGTGGGGGCCTGCGACGAGATCGTGCGCTACGCCACGCCGGTGATCCAGTTCCGCCGCACGCTGACGCGGGACCACGAGCTGAACGGGACGGCGTACAAGAAGGGCGACAAGGTGCTGCTCTTCTACAACTCGGCCAACCGCGACGAGTCGGTCTTCCGCGACCCCGACAGCTTCGACATCACCCGCGACCCCAACCCGCACGTCGGCTTCGGCGGCCCGGGGCCGCACTACTGTCTGGGCGCGCACCTGGCGCGCAGGGAGATGACGGTGATGTTCCGCGAGCTGTTCACCCGGCTGCCGGAGGTCAGGGCGGTGGGGGAGCCCGACTTCCTGCTGTCCAACTTCATCAACGGCGTCAAGCATCTGAGGTGGGCGTTCTGAGATGTCCGGTGATGGAAGATCCGGCGTGCTAGGTTTCGCAGTCATGGAGATCAGGACTATCCACGCCAATGGGGTGGAGTTCGCGTATCTATCGTTGGGGGAGGGGCCGCTGGCGCTGTGCCTGCACGGCTTCCCCGACACCGCGCACACCTGGCGGCACCTGATGCCCGCGCTGGCCGAGCGCGGTTACCGCGCCGTCGCGCCCTTCATGCGCGGCTACGCGCCCACGGAGGTCCCGGCCGACGGCGCCTACGAGGACGCCGCGCTGGTCGCCGACGTGCGCGCGCTGCACGAGGAGCTCGGAGGCGGGGACGACGCCGTCGTCATCGGGCACGACTGGGGCGCCTTCCCCGCCTACGCCACCGCCGGGCGCTTCCGGCGGGCCGTCACGCTCGCCGTGCCGCCGCCCGGCTCGCTGGCGGGCCTCTTCCTGGACTACGAGCAGCTCAAGCGTTCGTTCTACATCTTCCTGTTCCAGACCGCGCTGGCCGAGCCGGCCGCCGCCACGCCCGGCTTCATCGACAACCTCTGGCGTGACTGGTCACCCGGGTACGACGCGAGCGAGGACCTGGAGTTCGTCCGGCGCAGCCTCGGCGACCCAGCCAACCTCGGCGCGGCCATCGGCTACTACCGCGCCATGCTCGGCACCACGCCGCGCTCCGGCCGCTACCCCGACGTCGAGCGCGGGGTCAGCGGGCCCGTCCTCTACCTGCACGGGGCGCAGGACGGGTGCCTGAGCGCCGACCTGGTCAAGGGGGCTCTGGACCACCTGCCCGAAGGGTCGCGGGCCGAGCAGGTGGCGGGCGCCGGGCACTTCCTCCACCTGGAACGGCCCGCCGAGGTCAACCGGCTCATCCTGGACTGGCTCGGCCCCGCCTCCTGACCGATCCTGGTCAGCGGGGCGCCAGCACGGCGATCAGCGGGTGCTGCCCCGACAGGCTCACCTCGACCGCCTCCTCCACCGCGAATCCGCGCGGGATGCCGTCGTGCACGAGCGCCACGGCCAGCCCGCCCGGAGCCAGCACCCGCCGCACCTCCCGCCACAACGGGGCCAGGCCGCGGGAGAGCAGGCCCGCGGGCGGCACCTGGCGTCCCCACGGCGGGTTCACCAGCACCCGGTCCGCGCACCCGTCACCCACCGGGACGCGCCCGCCGTCGGCCACCGCCCACGCGACGGTCGCCCCGGCGCCCGCGGCCTGCCCTCCCGGTGCGGCCTGCCCTCCGGGTGCGGCGGCGCGGGCGTTGAGGGTCGCGGCCGTCACGGCGGCGGGGTCGTGGTCGAAGCCCAGGAACCGCACCCGCGCGGCGCCCGCGCCCTCGCTCGCCAGCGCGCGGGCTTCGATCAAGGTGGTGCCCGCGCCGCAGCAGGGGTCGAGCACCGTCCCGGCCCCGCCGAGCCGGGCGAGCTGCGCCATGGCGGCGGCCACGGGCGGATGCAGCGTGCCCCGGATCGAGGCCGTCTTGTACGCCCGCCGGTGCAACGGCCGCGGGGCCACCCGTACCGCGATGACCGCCTGATCGTCCTCGATCGTCACCCGCCAGGACCGCGCGCCCGCGGGCGGCCGCCGGCCGTCCCGCCTGGAGTGGTACGGCACCCGCAACGGCCGCGCCAGCTCGGCCCCCACCGCGTCCTCGATCTCGAACCTGGTGTAGTTGCGCCGCCCCACGAACGACGCCGACACCTCCACCCCGCTCCCGGGGGCGCCCATCAGCCTGGGATCCACCTCCCGCGCCGCCCGCGCCAGCCGGAGCAGCGCGGAGCGGCCCGACCCGATCCCGTCCACGACGGCCGCGGCCAGCAGCACGTCGTCGGCCGTGCGCAGCCCGAGCAGATCGGCCTCCGGCCGGGCCTCGAACCACACCTCGCGATGGCGCACCCCGCGCACCACGCCCGTGTGCGAACGCCGGATCTCCATGGCCACCAGGGGCTCGATGCCACGCACGGCCCTGGCCACGGCAAAGGTATGCAACTGTCTTCTCCCACGTCGCGACCCGGGACGGCGGTCAGTCAGCCGTCCCGCATCACCGGCGGTGGGGTCGTCCGCGACCCGCCGGCGGATCGCTAACGTCGGAAGAAGAACACGGAGCCAGCCTAGGACCCCCGGCGCACCACGAGCCACGGATTTTTCCGCGCCACGTACGTACGGTGTACGTCCAACCCATTGACGTAAGTGGCCGCTTTTCGAATGATGGCCTCATGAGCGTCCTGGACTTCGACCTGTCGGATCGCGACTTCTGGGCCAAGCCCATGAGCGAGCGCGAGGAAGCGTTCGAGCGGCTGCGTTCGCTCGACACCCCGGCCTTCTTCGAGGAAGCGGAGATGGCGTACATGCCCAAGGGGCCGGGCTACTACGCGCTGGTCAAGCATGCCGACATCCTTGAGGCCAGTCGCAACCCCGAGGTGTTCTGCTCGGGCGACGGCGGTGCGACGAACATCCCCGACATGCCCGCGGAGTTCGCCGAGTACTTCGGCTCGATGATCAACATGGACGACCCGCGCCACGCCCGGCTGCGCAGGATCGTCTCCCGCGCCTTCACACCCAAGATGATCAAGCAGTTCGAGTCGGACGTGGAGTCGGCGGCCGTCGGCATCGTGGACGACCTGCTCGCCAAGGGCTCCGGCTGCGACTTCGTGACCGAGGTGGCCGCGCGGCTGCCCCTGAAGATCATCTGCGACATGATGGGCATCCCGGAGCGCGACTACCAGTTCGTCTTCGACCGCTCCAACATCATCCTGGGCGGCTTCGACCCCGAGTACGCCGGCGACGACCTCAGCCAGCTCGCCGAGCGCCTGCTCAACGCCGGCATGGAGCTGCAGCAGCTCGTCCAGGACCTGGCCGCCCACCGCGCCGACAACCCGACGGGCGACCTCACCTCCTCGCTGGTCAACGCCAACATCGACGGCGAGCGGCTGACCATGCAGGAGCTGGGCTCGTTCTTCATCCTGCTGGTCGTGGCGGGCAACGAGACCACACGCAACGCCATCTCCTACGGCATGCGCCTGCTCACCCAGAACCCTGACCAGCGCGCGCTCTGGCTGGAGGACGTCGACGACCGCGCGCCCGGAGCCGTCGAGGAGATCGTCCGGCTGGCCTCCCCGGTGAACTTCATGCGCCGCAAGGCCACCAGGGACTTCGAGATGAACGGCCACCTCTACCGCGCGGGGCAGAAGGTCGTGCTGTTCTACTGGGCCGCCAACAGGGACGCGGCCGTGTTCGACGACCCGCGGCGCTTCGACATCACCCGCCACCCCAACCCGCACGTCGGCTACGGCGGCCCCGGCCCGCACTTCTGCCTGGGGGCTCACCTGGCCCGGCGGGAGATCACGGTGATGTTCCGCGAGCTGCTGCGGCGCGTCCCGCGGATCGAGGTCGGCAAGCCCGACCGGCTGCACTCCAGCTTCATCAACGGGATCAAGCACATGGAGTGCACCTTCTAGGGCCCCCGCCGCTACTGGGTGGTCAGGCGGATCTGGTTCATCACCGTGCGGACGTCGGGCAGGAGCTGCTTGCTCTCCGACGGGATCGAGATGTAGACGATGGCCGGGACGTCGGCGCCGGTGTTGACGGCCATCGTCACGATCGTGGCCTTCTCGGTCTCCGACGTCAGCGAGTAGGCGATCAGCCGGCCCGTCTGGTCGCCCACCTTGATCGGCTGCTGGGCGATCTTGCGGACCTTGTTGCCGTCGGGGAAGAAGCTGCGCCGGGCGCTCAGCACGACCTGCTTGATCACCGGCTCCAGGTCGTCCGCGTCGTAGTAGGAGGACAGCCGCTGCGCCAGCGGCCCCGACATGACGGTGGCGTACCGCTCGGGCGCCACCTGCACGTACTGGCGGGTGTTGAAGCCGTACGTGCCCTTCACCGTGGCGCGCTGGTCGAGCTGCCAGGTGCCGCCGAGGCGCGGCACCGAGATCCCGGCGCCGGCGTCGGGCACCCGGCCGATGACGGGCGAGGCCTTGCCGGTGTACTTCGGCAGCGGCCCGATCGAGGTCGAGGACCTGGTGGTGCTCGCCTTGGGCGTGGCCGACGCGGACTGCTGGGCGGCGAGGCTCGCGCTGGAGGAGTCGTCGCCCGCCAGCGGGCCCCACAGGAACGCCCACAGCAGCGCGGCCACCAGCGCGACCGCCACGGAGCCGCCGAGGGCGTAGATCCAGAGGGGCTTGCCCGGCTCCTCGTCGTCGAGGACGTCCTGGTCGCCCATGGACTGGTAGTTGTCGCCGAAGACGGTGTTCCAGAGCTCCTGCTGGCGCTCGGGCGGCGGGGTGCGGGAGCCGCTGATCTGGCCGGCCGTGACGAACCGGTTCTCCGGGTCGGAGGGGTCGCGGCTCAGGTTGGAGCCCGGGCGGCCGGGATGGTCCTCGCCGGGGGGCGGGCCCGGGGGCATGCCGGGCGGCGGGCCCTGGGGGGCGTCGATGTGAGGCTGGGCAGAGTCCATGGGGGAGGAGGGCACCGCGCGATCGTTCAGGAGGTTCTGGGTGTGCTGGGCGTAGGTGACCGTGCGCTCGTCCGCCGGGTGCATCGCGGGCGGCGGACCGCCGGCGATGTTGTGGACGGCGGTGCGCTCGGCTCCCGGCTCCGCGGGCGCCGCGCGGTCGGCCGGTGGCCACGGGGCGGGGCTGGACAGGTTGGACCAGGCGTCGCCGGACGGGGTGGGCGGCTGCGCCCACGCGGGGACCGGGTCCGCGGGCTGCCCGGGCCCCGGCGCGCCCGGCGCCTGCCCTGCAGGGGGCGGGGCGCCCTTCGACGACACCTCGGGCCAGGCGGCGGGGCCTGCGGCGCTCTGCGGCGGCGGCCCGTCCTGCCAGGCGGCGCGTACGTCGGGCGAGGAGGCGTTCTCCGGCCACGAGGTCCGCACGTTCGGCGACGACGCGTTCTCCGGCCACGGGTTGCGCACGTCGGGCGAGGAGGCGTTGTCGGGCCACGCGGCACGCACGTCGGGCGAGGAGGCGTTGTCGGGCCACGCGGCACGCACGTCGGGCGAGGAGGCGTTGTCGGGCCAGGCCGTGGGCACAACGGCGTCGGGCCAGGCGGCGCCCTGCGGCGGCGGTCCGGGGGGAGCCTGGTGGGAGGGGCCGGGACCGGGGCGGGAGGCGCCCGGCGGTTCGGGCCAGGACGGGTCCTTGCGCGGCGGCTCCGGCCATGACGGCTCGGGGTGGCCCGGCCGCGGGGCCTCGGGCCAGGAGGTGGGGACCTCGGCGGCGGGCGCGCTGGGCCAGGAGGTGGGAACCTCGGAGGGGGAGTCGTTCCGGGCGGGCTCGCGGCGTGGCGGCTCCGGCCAGGAGGATGGCAGGTGAGGTCCGGAATTCTCCGTTGCCATTGCTGCCGGCCCTCCCGAGTGTGTGTCCGGATGTCCCGTTATATCCGGATTTGACGTCTGACGCATGATCTCATGGGATTTTCCAGGAGATACAGGTGGTTCCGCAGCGAAACGAGGGAAGCCATGAGGATCGGTGGGCGGATCCTGCAACGGCAGGTCACCCTCCGGTCGATCAGGCTCAGCTGGGTATACCACGGCGTCAAGGCTATTCTCGTGGGACGAATGAGGTCACAACGGATACATCACCATCAGGTCTCGCCAGACCTGAAGGGTCCATTGTGCCTTCCGACCTCGATCCAGTGCCTGCATTCAGCCGAAGACGTGCGCTAGGCTTGATACATGCGTTCCGCGACCCTGCTTCTTAGCGGGCCGCGACGGCCCTAGAAGATCTCCGCCGTCGCGGCTCCACCCCTCGTTGTGTGCACGAGGGGTTTTCTTATGGGTCCGAATCAAGCCAGAAGGACAGTAGCCGTGAGTGAGTACGATCCGCAGGCGCTGCAGGCCAAGTGGCAGCAGCGGTGGGAGGAGCAAGAGACCTACCGGGCCGGCGAGGACCCGGCGGACCCGCGCGAGCGCCGCTACATGCTCGACATGTTCCCCTACCCTTCCGGCGACCTGCACATGGGCCACGGTGAGGTGTTCGCCCTGGGCGACGTCATCGCGCGCTACTGGATGCAGAAGGGTTACAACGTCCTGCACCCGATCGGCTGGGACTCCTTCGGCCTGCCCGCGGAGAACGCCGCGATCAAGCGCAACGCCCACCCCGCCGAGTGGACCTACGCCAACATCGAGACGCAGGCCAACTCGTTCCGGCGCTACGGAATCTCCTTCGACTGGTCGCGCCGCCTGCACACCAGCGACCCCGACTACTTCCGCTGGAACCAGTGGCTGTTCAACCGCTTCTTCGAGCGCGGCCTGGCCTACCGCAAGGGCGGCCTGGTCAACTGGTGCCCCAACGACCAGACGGTGCTGGCCAACGAGCAGGTCGTGGCCGGCAAGTGCGAGCGCTGCGGCGCCGACGTCATCCGCCGCGAGCTGACGCAGTGGTACTTCAAGATCACTGACTACGCGCAGCGCCTGCTGGACGACATGGGGCAGCTGACCGGCTGGCCGGAGCGGCTGCTGACCATGCAGCGCAACTGGATCGGCCGCTCCGAGGGCGCCGACGTGCTGTTCGAGATCGAGGGCCGCGAGGAGCCGGTCCACGTCTACACCACGCGCCCCGACACGCTGTACGGCGCCACGTTCTTCGTCGTCGCCGCCGACGCCGCGCTGGCCGAGGAGATCGTCACCGACGAGCAGCGCCCGGCGTTCGAGGCCTACCGCGCCGAGGTCGCCAAGCTGAGCGACATCGAGCGGCTGGCCACCGACAAGGAGAAGACCGGCGTCTTCCTGGGCCGCCACGCGATCAACCCGGTCAACGGCGAGCGCATCCAGGTCTGGGCGGCCGACTACGTGCTGTCCGACTACGGCCACGGCGCCATCATGGCGGTGCCCGCGCACGACCAGCGCGACCTGGACTTCGCGCGCAAGTTCGACCTGCCGGTGAAGGTCGTCGTGCACACCGGCCTGGCCGACCCGGGCGAGACGGGCGAGGCCACGCCCGGCGAGGGCACGCTGGTCAACTCCGGCCCGCTGGACGGCCTGACCAAGGCCGAGGCCATCGCCAAGATCATCGAGATCCTGGAGACGCAGGGCAGGGGCGCCGGCGCGGTCAACTTCCGGCTGCGCGACTGGCTGCTGTCCCGCCAGCGTTACTGGGGCACGCCGATCCCGATCATCCACTGCCCCGACTGCGGCGAGGTGCCCGTCCCCGACGAGCAGCTGCCGGTCACGCTGCCCGACCTGCGCGGCGAGGCGCTGGCGCCCAAGGGCGTGTCGCCGCTGGCCAGCGCCACCGAGTGGGTCAACGTCGAGTGCCCGAAGTGCGCCGGCCCCGCCAAGCGCGACACCGACACGATGGACACCTTCGTCGACTCGTCGTGGTACTTCCTGCGTTACTGCTCGCCGGGCTACACCGACGGCCCGTTCGACCCCGAGCAGGTGCGCAAGTGGGGCCCGATCGACCAGTACGTCGGCGGCATCGAGCACGCGGTGCTGCACCTGCTGTACTCGCGCTTCTTCACCAAGGTCCTGCACGACATGGGCATGGTCGACTTCACCGAGCCGTTCCTGCGCATGCTGAACCAGGGCCAGGTGATCAACGGCGGCAAGGCCATGTCGAAGTCCCTGGGCAACGGCGTGGACCTGGGCCAGCAGATCGACGACTTCGGCGTCGACGCCGTACGCCTGACCATGGTGTTCGCCGGGCCGCCCGAGGACGACATCGACTGGGCCGACGTCTCGCCCGCCGCCTCGCAGAAGTTCCTGGCCCGCGCGCTGCGCGTGATGTCGGAGGTGACCAGCGAGCCGGGCGTCGCGTTCGGCGGCGGTGACGTCGAGCTGCGCAAGGTGACGCACCACACGATCGACGAGGCCACCAAGCTGGTCGAGGGCCAGCGCTTCAACGTGGCGGTGGCGCGCATGATGGAGCTGACCTCCGCCGCGCGCAAGGCCATCGACTCGGGCCCGGGCGCCGCGGACCCGGCGGTGCGCGAGGCCGCCGAGACGCTGGCGGTCCTGCTGTCGCTGGTGGCGCCGTACACCGCCGAGGAGGGCTGGGAGCGGCTGGGCCGCACCGGGTCCGTCGCGTTCGCCGGATGGCCGGTGGCCGACCCCGCGCTGCTGGTGCAGGACTCGGTCACGTGCGTGGTGCAGGTGGCGGGCAAGGTGCGTGACCGCCTGGAGGTCTCGCCCGACATCAGCGAGGACGAGCTGCGCGCGCTGGCGCTGGCCTCGGACAAGATCGCCCCCTACGTGCAGGGCATGCCCCGCAAGGTGATCGTCCGGGCGCCGAAGCTGGTGAACATCGTCCCCTAGTCACAGGTTGCGCAAGGCCGGCAGCAGCTCCTTCTCCGCCCAGTCGAAGAACGGCTGCTGCTGGTCGTGCCCGATCTGGACGAGCGCCACGTGGGTGTACCCGGCGTCGGCGAACTCCTTGACGCCCTGCACGACGGCGTCCACGTCGCTGCCGCACGGCACGCTCTGCGCCACGTCCTCGGGGCGCACCGTGCCGGCCGCGGCGGCGAAGTTCACCGGCCCGGGCAGCTCGGCCATGACCTTCCAGCCGCCGACGCTCGACCAGCGCCACAGCTCGTGCGCGCGCTGCTTGGCGGCCTCGGCGTCGGTGTCGTAGGCGAGGGCGAGCTGGCCGTAGACCGGCTTGCCGTCGCCCCCCGAGGCGTTGAACTGCTGCACCACCTCGGGCATCGGGTCGTTGATGACCAGCACGTCGCCGTACTCCGCGGCCAGCTCGGCCGACTGGCCGCCGGAGGCGGCGATGCCGATGGGCACGGGCCGCTCGGGCAGGTCGTACAGCTTGGCCGAGTCCACGTCGAAGAACTCGCCCTGGTGGGTGACGTACTCGCCGCTGAAGAGCTTCCTGATGATCTGGACGGCCTCGGCGAACATGCGGTGCCGGGTGTCCACGGGCGGCCAGCCCTCGCCGATGACGTGCTCGTTCAGGTTCTCGCCCGCGCCCAGGCCCAGGGTGAACCTGCCCTGGCTCAGCACGCCCATCGTGGCCGCCTTCTGTGCCACGACCGCGGGGTGGTAGCGCATGATGGGGCAGGTCACGTACGTCATCAGCGGCAGTCGCTCGGTGACCTGGGCCGCGGCGCCCAGCACCGACCAGCAGTAGGGCGAGTGCCCCATCTCCTCCACCCATGGGAAGTAGTGGTCGGAGATGACGGCGTAGTCGAATCCGATCCGTTCGGCGGCTGCGGCGTAGTCGACCAGCTCGCGGGCCGGCGTCTGCTCGGACATCAAGGTGTAGCCGATTTGTACCATGCGCCCCGGCTACCCGTCTTTGCTCACATTAGTGGCCAAGGTCCGGAGATCAATGTTGGCGGCGCTCGCGCAGCTCCTCGATCACCAGGCCGAGGCCGATGCCCAGCAGCCAGACGTCCTTCACCACGCCGATGCCCTGCTGCGTCGGCCGTACGCTGCCCTCGTGGTGCATGCCCGGCGTGCGCAGGTACAGGCCGATCAGCCCCGCCGCGAAGCCCGTCAGCGCCGCCCCTGCCAGCAGCGACGGCACGAACGGCGCCAGCAGGGCCATGCCGACGGCGACCTCGCTCCTGGCCAGCAGCCGGGTGAACAGCGCCGGGTCCATGCGGCGCAGGAAGGGGTAGGCGCCGGCCGCCATGCCGTGCGTGGAGACGGCCCGCTGCTCGTCGGCTTCGATCAGGTCCAGGCCCGAGTTCAGGATGACGGCGGCGGCGGACAGGCGGGGCGGGAGCTGGTGCGCGCGGGCGAAGATCTTCATGCTTCCTCCGAAATCGGGCTTATGCCCTCCTTCCCCCACATAGCGGACCGTCCACTGGCAGCGGAATTCTTGAGCTGCTCTTGGTGGCGCGGTTTAGTGTTCAGGGGTGGCATATGGCGCATACCTGAGATACCCGCACCTGCACGGTGACCTGGTCACCTTCGTCGCCGACGACGACGTCTGGCTCGCTCCGCTGAGCGGTGGCAGAGCCTGGCGGTTCACCGCCGACCGCGTGGCCGTGTCGCATCCGCGCTTCTCACCCGACGGCGGCCGGATCGCGTGGACCAGCACGAAGGAGGGCGCACCCGAGGCGTTCACGGCCGAGCTCGACGGGCCGGAAGGCGAACGGCTGACCTACTGGGGCGACCGCACCACCTCCGTCCGCGGGTGGACCCCCGGCGGCGACGTGCTCGCGATCACCGCCGCGGGGCAGAGCTCCGACAACCGGCGCTGGGCGCACGCGGTGCCGCTCGACGGCGGGCCGGCCACGCGCCTGCCGTACGGATGGGTCGGCGAGGCGGCCGTCAGTGAGGAGAAGGTCGCCACCGTGTCGGTGGTGTGGCGCGAGCCGTCGCAGTGGAAGCGTTACCGCGGCGGCACGGCGGCCAAGATCTGGGTGGACGCCGAGGGGAACGGCGAGTTCGCCAGGCTGTTCGCCGACAGCACGGCGCAGTACTGGTCGGTGAGCTGGGTAGGCGACCGGATCGTGTTCCTGTCCGACACCGACGGCACGGGCAACCTCTACTCCGCCCTGCCCGACGGCTCCGACCTGCGCAGGCACAGCTCCCACGAGGAGTTCTACGCCCGCCACGCCACGGGCGACGGGCAGCGGGTGATCTACAGCCACGCCGGTGACCTGTGGTTGCTGGAGAGCCTGGACGCCGAGCCGTACCGGCTGGACGTGCGGCTCGGCGGGCCGCGGCCGGGGCGGGCCCGGCGGCCGGCGCCCCTGCGGGCGGGCGCGTTCTCGCCGGACGCCACCGGGCGGGCCAGCGCCGTGGAGATCAGGGGCACCGCGCACTGGGTGACCCACCGCGACGGGCCGGCGGGGGTGCTGCGGGCCGAGCCCGGCGTGCGCGTACGCCTGCCGCAGGTGCTCGACGCCGACGGCAGGGCCGTGTGGGTCTCCGACGCCGGCGGCGAGGACGGGCTGGAGCTCGGCACCCCCGGCGGCGAGGCCAGGACCCTGGCCGCCGGGCAGCTCGGGCGGGTTCTGGAGCTGGCCGCCGCGCCCGACGGCAAGCACGTGGCCGTGGCCACGCACGACGGGCGGCTGCTGGTCGTCGACCTCGAGACCGAGAACGTCCGGGAGCTGGACCGCACCGACCAGGGCGACGTCAGCGGGCTGGCGTTCTCGCCCGACTCCACCTGGCTGGCCTGGGAGTTCCCGCACCACAGGCGGCTGACGCAGATCAAGATGGGCCGGCTGGACGGCACGTCGGTGATCGAGGTGACGCCGCCGCGCTTCGTGGACTACGATCCGGCGTTCACCAAGGACGGCAAGCACCTGGCGTTCCTGTCGGTGCGCACGTTCGACCCCGTGTACGACGCGCACGTCTTCGACCTGTCGTTCCCCCACGGGTGCAAGCCGTACATCGTGCCGCTGAAGGCCGCCACGCCGTCGCCGTTCGACCCCTCGCTGCAGGGACGCGGGTTCAACGGCGAGGACGACAAGCCGTCCAAGGACGACAAGAAGGACGACGCGCCGCCACGCACCGAGGTCGACCCCGACGGGATGGGCTCCCGCGTGGTGCCCGTGCCGGTGCCCGCCGGGAGCTACGGCAACCTCCGTACGGCCAAGGACGCCCTGCTCTGGCTGCGCTACCCGCTCAGCGGCGTGCTCGGCGACGGCAGCGAGCAGAGCTCCGAGACCGTGCTGGAGCGCTACGACCTCAAGAAGCGCGCCAAGGCCGAGCTGGGCAAGGAGATCCGCGCGTTCGAGGTCAGCGGCGATGGCTCCAGGCTCGTCACCAACGGCAAGAACGGCCTGCAGACCCGCGCCGCGAGCGAGGGCGACGAGGTCGTCACCATCGAGCTCGACCGGATCACCGTCCAGATCGACCCCGTCGCCGAGTGGCGGCAGGGCTTCCGCGAGGCCGGCCGCCTCATGCGCGACCACTTCTGGCGCGAGGACATGAACGGCGTCGACTGGCAGGGCGTGCTCGACCGCTACGAGCCGCTGGTCTCCCGGATCGGCGCCCACTCCGAGCTGATCGACCTGCTCTGGGAGACGCAGGGCGAGCTCGGCACCTCCCACGCCTACGCCGTGCCCAACGGCTCCGGCGTCGACCCCAGGCGCCGCCAGGGCCTGCTCGGCGCCGACCTGGCCAGGGACGGCGACGGGGTCTGGCGGGTCGAGCGCATCCTGCCCGGCGAGTCGTCCGACCACGCCGCCCGCTCGCCGCTGCTCGCGCCCGGCGTCGCGGTCCGCCCCGGCGACGCCATCCTCGCCGTCGGCGGCCGGCCGGTCGATCCGGTACGCGGGCCGCTCCCGCTGCTGGCCGGCACCGCCAACCAGCCCATCGAGCTGACCGTGCGGCACGGCTCCGGCGGCGACGTGCGGCGGGTCGTGGTCAGCCCCATCGCCGACGAGACGCAGCTGCGCTACCACGACTGGGTGGAGGGCCGCCGGGCCTACGTCAGGCAGGCGTCGGAGGGCAGGCTCGGCTACCTGCACGTGCCCGACATGGTGGCCTCCGGGTGGGCGCAGTTCCACCGCGACCTGCGTACCGAGATGGATTACGACGGGCTGGTCGTGGACGTGCGGGAGAACAGCGGCGGGCACCTGTCGGAGCTGGTGCTGGAGAAGCTGTCCCGCAAGGTGACCGGCTGGGCGCGGGCCCGCGGCTACCAGCCGATGCGCTACCCCGACGACTCGCCGCGCGGGCCGGTGGTGACGGTCACCGACGAGTTCGCGGGCTCCGACGGCGACATCGTGAGCGCGGGCATCAAGGCCCGCGGGGTCGGGCCGCTGGTGGGGACGCGGACGTGGGGCGGGGTGATCGGGATCGACTCCCGGTACTCGCTCGTGGACGGCACCCGGGTCACGCAGCCCCGCTACTCGTTCTGGCTCGACGGGCCGGGCTGGGGGGTGGAGAACTACGGCGTCGATCCCGACATCGAGGTGGTGATCACGCCGCAGGACCGGGTGGCGGGCCGCGACCCGCAGCTCGACAGGGCCATCGAGCTCGCCCTGGCCGCGCTCGACGAGCAGCCGGCCGCCACGCCCCCCGACCTGCCGCCGCTCAGCCAGCCAGCCGGCTGAGAATCTCGGCGAGGATGGCCTCGGTGGTGGCGAAGTTGAGCCGTACGCAGCTCTCACCACCGGGGCCGAAGGCCGCGCCGTCGTTCAGGCGCACCTTCGCCTCGCGCTCGAACACCTCCGCCATGCCCGGCCTGCCCACGTCCAGCCAGGCCAGATAGGTCGCCTCCGGGATCCGGTACCGGAACGTGGCGGGCAGGCGGGAGGCGATCGTGCGCCGGTTGCGGTCGAGCAGCGCCACCGTCTGCGCCAGCCACTCGTCCCCGTGCCGCCAGGCCGCCACGGTCGCCTCCACGCCGAACACGCTGGGGGAGCCGTACACGAAAGGCGGCTGCGCCTCCAGGGCCCTGCGCGCGCCCTCGTGCCCGAAGTGGGCCACCGAGCAGCGGATGCCGCCCAGGTTGAACGCCTTGGTCGCCGAGGTCAGCGTGACCGTGCGCTCGGGCAGGATCGTGGCGAAGGGGATGTGCCGGTGCGGCTCGTACACCAGGTCGGCGTGGATCTCGTCCGCGATGACCAGCAGGTCGTGCCGCTCGGCGTGCTCGGCCAGCTCGGTCAGCTCCCGTTCGGTGAACGCGCGGCCTGTCGGGTTGTGCGGGTTCACCAGCAGGAGCACCCGGCAGCCCGACAGGTCGGGCACCTCGAAGCGCCACGTGTCGCCGTCCGGCTCCATCCGGATGGGGCGCGGCGGGCGCTCCATGACGCTCAGCGTGTCCAGGAACGGGTGGTACGCCGGGACGTGCACCGCCACCCCGTCGCCCGGCTTCGTCCAGATCTGGAGGAGGACCTGGAGCGCCTGGTTGAGATCGTTGAACGGACGCACCAGCCCGGGGTCGGCCTGCCAGCCGAACCTGGCCGTCATGCGCTCGGCGAACGCCTCGGCCAGCGGGCCCGCGTTCTGATCCAGCAGCCAGACCGGGTAACCCAGGTCGCCGTCGGCCCGGCGGCGCAGCACGTCGGCGACCGCGGGCGCGGTGGGCAGATCCATGTCGGCCACCCAGGCCGGGATCACTCCCGGCTCGACCGCCGCCCACTTGAGACCATCATGCGTGGATTTAAGGGTTAACGGGGTATATGCGTCATTCACTCGGCCATTCTAGGATTCTTGATTGTGATGAGGCGGTGGCGCGGAGTGTGGCAGGCTGGGCGGCCATGACGCCCCACCCGAAGATCGACGCGATCGTCGAGACGTACCTCACCCTGGCCGACGCGGAGGCTCCAGGGCTGGTGGAGGGGCTGTACCTGGAGGGGTCCGCGGCGCTCGGCGACTACCGGCCGGGCGCCAGCGACGTCGACTTCGTCGCGGTGACGTCGCAGCCGCCGCCGGCCGGGGTGCTGGAGCGCATCCACACCAGACTCGGCGCCCATCCCTTCGACGGCGTCTACCTCACCTGGGACGACCTCGGCCGCGACCCGGCAGAGCTGGGGGAGCGCCCGCAGGCCCACGCCGGGCGGCTCAACCGGCGCGGCTCGGTCAACCCCGTCACCTGGCACACGCTGGCCCGCCACGGGCTGACCTGCCGCGGGCCCAAGCCGGAGGAGCTGAAGATCTGGAACGATCCCGGCGCCCTGGCCGCCTGGACCGATCGCAACCTCGACCTCTACTGGCGCCGCCTGGTGACCCGGGCCTGGCGCCCGTTCACCCCGTGGGGGCTGATCTGCCTCGGCGGGTACGGCACCGTCTGGGTCGTCACCGGCGTCGCCCGGCTGCACTACACGCTCGCCACCGGCGAGATCACCTCCAAGTCGAAGGCGGCGCGGCACGCGCGCGAGACCTTCCCCGAGCGCTGGCACCGCGTGGTGGACGAGGCGCTGCGGCTGCGCGAGGAGGACACCGCGCTGCCGTCGGCGGGCAGCGTGATCGCGGGGCTCGGTGACCACTTCGGCACGCCGCGGCGCTCGCTGTACGGCTCGCCGTTCGAGCGCAGGCGGGACGTGCTCGGCTTCGGCGACCAGGCGATCTCGGCGGCGCACGCGCTGTACCGGGCGCGCTGATCCTGACGGCGCTGATCTTGACGGCGCTGATATTGACGGGGGCGCGTCGGCGGGGTACGAATGCGCTCACTGCGGCCCGTCCGGGCGCGGTGAGGTGTTAACGCTAACATCGCGGAGGGCCGCCGGATGCGTACCCGTCTACTCGCGTTATGCCTGGTGCTGTGGGCCACCGTGCTGGTGCCGGCCGGCGCCGCGCACGCCGCCGGGCCGGCGCCGCACTACCTGATGACGGCGTTCACCAACGCCAGCGAGTCCAACATGTACGTCTACGACTCCTTCAACGCCGGGACCTTCAACCTCATCAGGGCCAACGCCTACAGGCCGCCGTCCGGGCTCATCCGCGACCCCAGCGTGATGCGGCACACCGACGGCTACTACTACCTCGTCCACACCACCAACTGGACGGGCGACACCATCGGCTTCGCCCGCAGCGCCGACACCGTGACCTGGACGTTCCTGCGCAACGTGACCGTCGGCCTGAACGGCGCCACCGGCAGCACCTGGGCGCCCGAGTGGTTCAAGGACTCCGACGGCAGCGTGCACGTGATCTACTCCGCGTCCACGACCGGCACCGCCGGGCAGTTCAGGCCGTACCGGATCACCGCCACCAACAGCGCGCTGTCCGCGTGGAGCGCCCCGGCCCCGCTGGGCATCCCGGCGAACTACATCGACAGCTTCCTCGTCAAGTCCGGCTCGACCTACCACAACTTCCTGAAGAACGAGACGACCAAGTACATCGAGCACGCCACCGCCACCTCGCTCTCCGGGCCGTGGACGTTCACCGGCACGGGCAACTGGGCCGGATGGGGCTCCGGGCTGGAGGGCCCGGCGCTGACGCGGCTGCCGGACGGCCGCTGGCGGCTCTACTTCGACAACTACACCGGCGGGCGCTACTACTACGCCGACAGCACGAACCTCTCGTCGTTCGGGGCCAGGACCGAGCTGCCCGGCCTGTCCGGGACGGCCAGGCACTTCACCGTGCTGCGCGAGGACGCCGGCGACACGACCGCCGTGCCCACCGGCAACCGGTCGCTGCGCTCGGCCAACTTCCCCGACCGGTACGTACGCCACCGCGGCGGCCTGGCCTACCTCGACCCGCTGACGACGTCCAGCGCGCTCGCCGACCGGCAGTCCGCCACGTTCACCGTCACGGCCGGGCTGGCGCACTCCGGGTGCTACTCGTTCCAGTCCGCCGGGCAGCCCGGCTACTACCTGCGGCACTCCAACATGCGGCTCGCGCTGCAGCGTGACGACGGCTCGGCCATCTTCAAGGGCGACGCCACGTTCTGCGGGCGGGCCGGTCTGGCGGGCGGGGGCACGATGTCGTTCGAGTCCTACAACCTGCCCGGGCGATACCTGCGGCACTACAACTACGAGCTGCGGCTGGACCTGTGGACGTCCGGCTCGGTGTTCGCCTCCGACGCCTCGTACACGGTCACCTCCCCCCTCTCCTGAAGGACGACACCCATGCGCCCCTCTCGCAGGAAAGCGGTCCTCCTCGTCCTGGTTACGCTGCTCACCGTGACCGCCAACCTCCTGTCGCCCGGTGCCGCGCACGCCTCACCGGCGGTGCAGTACACCAACCCGCTGGCCGCACAGCGCGCCGACCCGCACATCTTCCGCCACACCGACGGTTACTACTACTTCACCGCCACCGTCCCCCAGTACGACCGGATCGTGCTGCGCCGCGCCACCACCATCCAGGGCCTGGCCACCGCGCCCGAGAGCGTCATCTGGCGCAGGCACACCAGCGGCGAGATGGGCGCCCACATCTGGGCGCCGGAGATCCACTTCATCAACGGCAAGTGGTACGTGTACTTCGCCGCCGGCCGCGCCGACGACGTCTGGCGCATCCGCATGTACGTCCTGGAGAGCACCGCCGCCAACCCCCTGACCGGCGCCTGGACCGAACGCGGCCGGATCGCCACCCCCTGGGACACCTTCTCCCTCGACGCCACCACGTTCGTCGCGGGCGGCGTGCGCTACCTGCTCTGGGCCCAGCAGGAGCCCGGCATCGCCACCAACTCCAACCTGTACATCGCCCGGATGGGCGCCAACCCGTGGACGATCACCGGCGCCACGACCCGCCTGACCGTCCCGACGCTGGCCTGGGAGACGCGCGGGTACAAGGTCGCGGAAGGGCCTTCGGTGCTGCAGCGCAACGGCCGCCTCTTCCTGACGTACTCGGCCAGCGCCACGGACGCCAACTACTGCCTCGGCCTGCTGACCGCCTCCGCCACCGCCGACCCGCTCCAGGCGTCGTCCTGGACCAAGAGCCCCGGCCCGGTCTTCGCCACCAACACCGCCACCAGCCAGTACGGCCCCGGCCACAACTCCTTCACCACCTCGGAGGACGGGCAGAGCGACCTCCTCGTCTACCACGACCGGTCCTACCGGGACATCTCCGGCGACCCGTTGAACGACCCCAACCGTCGTACGCGCGTCCAGAAGGTGTACTGGCGCGCGGACGGCACCCCCGACTTCGGCATCCCGGTCGCCGACGGCGTCACGCCGGCGCGCCTCCTGTCGTACGACACGCCGGGGTCGTACGTGCGGCACTGGAACTACCGGGCGCGGCTCGAAGCCAACGTGTCACCGTTGGCGGACTCCCAGTTCCGGCTGGTGAGCGGGCTGTCGGGGAGCGGGGCGGTGTCGCTGGAGTCGGCCAACTTCCCCGGCCACTATCTGCGGCATCGTAACCACGAGGCGTGGGTGGAGCAGCGGGACGGCTCCGCGCTGTTCGCCGCGGACGCCAGCTTCGTGCGGCGCAGCGGGCTCGCCGGCAGTGGGACCGTGTCGTTGGAGTCGGTGAACTTTCCCGGGTACTACCTGCGGCATCGGGCGGGGCAGGTGTGGGTGGAGCGGGATGACGGGTCGAGCGCCTTCCGGGGGAGCGCGAGCTTCGTCCTGGAGTGAACCGGGGTGTGGCCCGGGTCCGGTAGGCACGGCCCGGGCACGTTCGGGGCGGGCAGACCGGGCCCGGCACGGCACGGTCAGGTCGGACAGACCGGCAGACCGGCGCCCGCCCACCACGGTCCCCGCCCAGCCCGGCACGCACAGCCCGGTCCGGCTTAGCCCAGTCGAGCCGGCTCAGCACGGTCCAGCCTGACCCCTCGGCCCTGCCCGCCCCGTCCTGCGCCGCCCGCCCGGCCCGGCCCAGCAGGCACAGCGTTCCCGCCCCATCGCTCCGGCTGGACCCTGTCCGGCACTTCCAGACAGGGGCAGGGCATGCCCGGTCTCGTTCAGGCGGGCAGGTCGGTCGCCCGGGCGGCGACCAAGCCGAACAGGTCGCCGATCGTGGTCAGGGCCGCGGCGTGCAGGGCGTCCGCAGGGATCGGTGTGCCGTCCGGACCGGCCAGCGGCCGCGTCGCGCACGCTTCCGCCACCACCGTCGGGCGGTAGCCGAGATTGAACGCCCCCTGAGCGGTGAACTGGACGCACATGTGAGTCATGAAGCCCGCCAGCACCAGGTCAGGCCCGGCGTCCAGACGGCGCAGCGTCGCCGGCAGATCCGTCTCGTGGAAGGAGTTCGGGAACCCCTTCACCACAACCGGCTCACCGTCCCGAGGCGCGACGCGCGAATCGATCTGGCCGATCTCGGCGCGAATGTCGTACGGGGTCCCCTCGCCACCGTCGTTGACGACGTGCACCACCGGCGTCCCGGCGCTACGGGCGCGGTCGAGAAGGCGAGCGGCGGCGTCCAGAGCGCGGTCGGCATCGGGAAGGGCCATGACGCCGGTGCGGTAGGTGTTCTGGAAGTCGATCAGGACCAGGGTGCTGGCGGACAACGACGGCAGAGCCCCGTCCAGGCCGATCACTTCGCGCAGAGTGGTCGAAACGGTCATCTCATTCTCCTTGGAGTAGTACGAAACAGGACATGGTGAATCACCGGCCGTGGTCAGACGTGGATCCGTCAACGGCCGTAGTAAGGGGCCAGCCTCGCCGGGCGCAGACGGCGCGACCACACACGCCCGCCGTGCCCGATCGGGAAGGGGCGCTGCGACCGCGGCCCGCCTGCGTCGATCGAGCGGAGGCGCAGCGAGCGCGCCTCCGTCTTGCCCGATCAGACGGACGCCGCGCGAACGTGCCCCCGCATCTGTTGCACAGGAGCGTCGCGGGGCCCCGCCGCCTGCGCCGGTCGGGCGGACGCCGTGCGAACGTGCCCCCGCACCTGTCGCTCAGAAGCGTCGTGCCGGGCCCCGCCGCCTGCGCGCCTCGGGCGGACGCCTTGCGAGCGCGCCCCCGCCTGGACCTGGCGCAGGCTGCGGAGGCCCTCCGCCTGGGCTGGTCAGGTGGAGGCGGTTCGGCCGCGCCCCACCAAACCCCTGCCAGGACCGGAAGAGGACCCCGTTGAGGCCGAGGGGCGGTGGGCAGGTCAGGCGGCCGTGCGGAACCGTCGCCGATAGGAGACAGGGGTGGTGCCGAGGCGCCGCCGGAACGCCCGATGCAACGTCTCAGCCGACCCCAGCCCACACGCCGCCGCGACCCGATCGAGCGGCTCATCTGTCCCCTCCAGCAACCGCCGCGCCTCCTCCACCCGGGCCGACTCGACAAAGGCGGCCGGAGTGGCCCCGGTCTCCTTGCGAAAGACCCGGGCGAAGTGCCGCTCGCTCAGGCACACGCGCTCGGCGAGCGCCGCCGCCGACAGGTCGGCGCAGAGGTTCGCGGTGATCCACACCCGCAGCTCGTCGATGTCGCGGCGCTCGGTAGGCGCCTGCCACAGCGGAACGCTGAACTGGCTCTGCCCGCCCTGCCGCTTGAGGTACATCACGAGTTGCCGAGCGACCGCCAGAGCGATCCGCTCGCCATGGTCCTCCGCGACCAGGGCGAGCGCCAGATCCATGCAGGAGCTGATGCCCGCGCCCGTCCACACCTTCCCGGATCGGATGTAGATCGGGTCGGGATCGACGGTGACATCGGGGTGGTCGGTGGCCAGCCGGTCGGCGGTGGCCCAGTGAGTGGTGGCCGTCCGTCCAGCCAGCAGGCCCGCGGCGGCCAGCAGGTGCGCCCCGACGCATACGGAGGCGACCCGGTGGGCGTGCGGGGCGGTGTCGGCGATCCAGCCGACCAGCTCCGGATCGATCACCGGTGCACCGTCACGGTCCACCGCGCCGGGCACCACCAGTGTGTCGACCCGATCGCCGACCTGGTCGAAGGTCAGGTCGGTGGCGAGCCGTACCCCGGCGCTGGTGCGCACCTGGCCGCCGTCCGGCCCGGCCAGCAGCACCTCGTACGGCGTGCGGCCGGTCATCTCCCGGTTCGCGACCGCGAAGACTTCCGCGGGACCGGTGACATCGAGGAGGTCAACGTCGGGGAACACAGCGACAACGACACGGTGCGAAGCGGGCATGCACCTATTGTCACCAGAATGCCTTCATGACCGCTATGACGCGGTTCTGTCACATCCGGACACCGCTCGCGAAGCCACGACCAAGTCGGACGCACCCCGGCAGGGGCGGGAGAACGCTCCAAGAGCATCAGGACCAGGAACGTTCCAAATCTCTGCCGATCCCAGGGCTGCGCAACATCACTCACTGTGCAACGAGGCACGGATCCCCGGCGCGGTAGGGCGGCACCGGGACCACGCGACATTCGGTGCCCTATGGACCCCGTGGCGACGTACCCATGGGTCATGTTTCGGCGCGCGCTGGTTCGCGGCGCGCGGTCGGACGCGCGCCCGGGCCCTGACCGGTCTCGGCTCCAGACGGTGACTCGTCTCCGCCAGGGCTGTGACCCGCCTGCGCTGGAGACGGAGCCCTGCCTTGGCTTCCGGTCGCGACCAGCCTCGGCCGAGACAGCGATCATCTCCTCCGCAGGCTGTGGCCCACCTTGGAACGGGAGCGAGACCTGCCTTCACTGCAGGCCCTGACCCACCTTGACCCGAGAGGGGACCTGTCTCATGACCGCCTTGGCCCGAGAGGGGACCTGTCTCATGACCACCTCGGCCCGAGAGAGGCCTGCCTGGTGACCCGCCTCGGCTGGAGACGGAGGCTGCCTTGGCCACAGGCGGTTGCCCGCCTGTCTCGTCGGCCGGAGACGGTGACCCGCTCCTGCTAGAGGCGGCGCAGGACCGCTACGACCTTGCCCAGGACGCTGGCCTCGTCACCGGGGATGGGCTCGTAGTTGGCGTTGTGGGGGACCAGCCACACATGGCCGTCCTTGCGCTTGAAGGTCTTGACCGTGGCTTCGCCCTCGATCATCGCGGCCACGATGTCGCCGCTCTCTGCCACGGGCTGCTGGCGTACGACCACCCAGTCACCGTCGGCGATGGCGGCCTCGATCATCGAGTCGCCGGCGACCTGCAGGAGGAACAGCGTGCCCTCACCGACAAGCTGCTTGGGCAGGGCGAAGACGTCTTCGACGCTCTCCTCGGCGAGGATCGGCCCACCGGCGGCGATGCGGCCCACGAGAGGGACGTAGGCGGCCGTCGGCCGGTTGATCGTGGGCTCCTCGTCGGTGGCGTCGGGGTCGACCCAGAGCACGGGCTCGCCCGGGAGGCGGACCTCCAGCGCGCGCGGCCGGTGCGGGTCGCGGCGCAGGTAACCCTTGCGCTGTAGTGCGGTGAGCTGGTGCGACACGCTGGACGTGCTGGTCAGCTGCACCGCCTCGCCGATCTCGCGCATGGACGGTGGATATCCGCGCTGCTGCACCGAGTCGCGGATCACTTCGAGGATCTTGCGCTGCCTGGGCGTCAGGCCCAGGGAGTCTCGCCGGCGCACCGCGAGGTCGCTGACCCCGTTTGCGTCATCCCGCTCGGTCATGCTCTTCCTCCTCGCCTGGCGGCCCGCCTCACCGGCGAACCTCCCGGTCCGTGGTCCTGATGTCGCACACAGCGACCGTATCGCTGTTGAAGATCATCTTCAAACAATTGTTCGAGTCTTCCTCGAAATTGTCGCCAGCGTGGTGTACAACATCGTACGGGAGTTCGATCGACATCGTGTTCGATTTGCTGATCTTTATTTGGCCTTTCCTCAGGCCACACGGCAGGAGGTCATCCATGCGAACGCCCACAAATACGGACACGACCAGCGAAGACGTCAACCGGCTGACACTGATCGCCGATGCCACGCAGAGTAAGGATCGACGGGCCGACAATACGCGGGCGGGGGCTGCGGTTCGCGGGAATTCCGGCAAGAGCCTGGGGCCCCGTTCGGCTGGAGGGGGAAGATCCCATTTGCGGCTCGTCCCGTCACCGCGTTCGGGCGATGAGGGCTCGGATGCCACCGTTCCGCCGCCCCCGGGGAGGGGCGTCAGGCGGCAGGGGCGGGGCGACGGCGATGACACCGTGGCGGGTCGCAGGTCCGGCGACAAGGGCGGGGTGCGAGGGGCACGAAGCGGAGGGGGTAAGGGCACGAGGGGGCGAGAGAGGGCACGGCGGGCCGCTGCTTCGTCGGGCAACGGCGGCTCCATGGGGCGACGGGGCGATATCGACGCTCGGCAGCGCGGCGGGGGCTACGTTCGAGAGCGTGCCACCTCCACGGGGAAGGGCAGCCTCCGCGCGGTGGAGGAGAACGGTCGTGCGAGGGAGGGAATCGGTCGTACCAAGGGAAGCGGCCGTGCTCGGAAGGGCGCCGTCTCGGTTCGGGCTGGCTCCGTCACGGTTCGGGCCGGTGCCGGCTCTGTTCGGGCCGGTGCTGACTCCGCTCGCGGTGGTGGTGCCTCCGCTCGAAATGACGGCGTCTCCGAGCGGAGGCGGAGCGCCGCGGCTCGAAAGCTGGCGGTCTTCGGGCGGCGGGGCGTCTTCGGCCGGCGACGTGCCTCCGGGCGCTCACGGGTCTCCGACCGCTCAGAGGTCTCCGGCCGGTCGGCTGTTTCGGGCCCGTCGGCTGCCAGCGGGCAGCCAGTTGTCTCATGGCAGGCGGCTGGCTCTGGACGGTCAGGTGTGTCCGCTCAGTCAGGCGTCTCCAGGCAGTCGGATGTCTCCAGGCGGTCGGGCGTCTTCGGGCGGCGGGACGCTTCTGCGCAGGCGGCCGCTTCTGCAGGTCGGGGAGGTTCCGGGAGGGGCGCCGCTCCTGTGCGGCTGACCCGGCGGGGGCGGGTCGTGCTGGTGGTGGTTGTGGCGTTGCTGTCGTTGGGCGGGTTCTGGCTCGGTACGCGGGCGGCGGGGCACGCGGAGGTGCGGGTAGTGATGGCCGGCCATGCCGGGCTGCCGTGGGTCGAGGTGCACAAGGGGGACACATTGTGGGAGATCGCCGACGCGCTCTCCGAGGGGGATGACCCGGGGGCTCTGGTGGAGGACATCAAGCGGTTGAACGGCCTGTCCGACTCGCTCATCCGGCCGGGCACCCGGATCTACGTCCCGAAGGACACCGCCGCCTTACGCTGACCATGCCGCCGGGGCTGGATCGAGCGGGGCTGAACTGGGCAGGCAGGGCAGGTCGGCCAGGCATGGCAGGGCAGGGCGGAGTCAGGCGAGCCGGGTAGTGCTTGCCTTGCCGGGCAGGTAGGGCAGGTCGGCCAGGCTGGAGCGACAAGCCAGGCAAGCAGGGCAGGGCTGGGTCGGGCAAGCTGGGCAAACCAAGCAGCGCTTCGCCAGGCGAACTAAGCCGGGCGGGGTCAGGTGAGCCGGGCCGTGCTGGGCTGGCCGGACAGGATCCGCTGAGCCAGGCTGGCCGGACAGGATGCGTTGGGGCGGGCGGACTGGGCTGGCAAGGCGGGGCCGGTTGCGGCGGGTCAGGCCGGGTCAGTTCGGATCGGGGCGGGTCAGTTCGGATCGGGCCAGATCGGGCCGCGACGTGTTGTGCGGTCGGGGTATCGCGGTCTGCCTCGCCTCGCCGTCGGCAAGGTCGCGATGTGGCTCACCCGCTTGCGCGGCACACTCTGCCGGTTCCGGGCCGTCGTGGTCGGCTGCGCCGGTATGCCGCCTCGCGCTGGGGCGTTATGCCGCGCTGGTGTCGCGTCACGCCACTCCATGGTGGCGGGCCGCCCTGAGCTGTGCCGTGCCGGAGCGTTGCGGGGTGCCGCGCTGGCGTTGCTGTGCCCCGGGTGTTGTGTGGTGCCGCGCTGGCGTTGTGTGCGGTGTCGCGCTGTTCCTTGGCGGCGAAACTGCGCGCGCTGTGGCGGTGCTGTGGCCGGGCCTTGCCGGCGTACGCGCGGGGCTGGCTGCATGGGAGCCTGGCGACAGGTGCGTTGTGGGTGAGCTGTGCCGCTGGCCTGCTTGCTGTCCTGGCATGTCGCCGTCGCGTGGTCGTCTGCTGTCGCCATGATGAACGTCGCTGGCGGCAACGCTGCGGGCGTCCTGCCGGGCTCAACTGCGGCTCGCCGCCCAACCGAAGCTGAGTCGGTCTGCGATCGGCCGAGTGCCGAAGCCCGGCCGTGGCCCGCTGCGTACGGAAGCTCGGTCGCGGTGCGCCGCGAACCGAAGCTCGGCGTGGCCCGCTGCGTACCGAAGCTCGGTCGCGGTGCGTTGCGTGCCGAAGCTCGGCCGCGGCGCGCCGCGAACCGAAGGCTGACCGAGGTCCGCCGCGAGCCGCGCCCGGCCCTCGGCCCTCGGTCGGTGGCCCGGCAGTCGGCAGTCGGCAGTCGGCTGGCGACGGTACTGCCGGCAGTCGGCTGGCGAGAGCCGGAAGCGTCGCTCAGGGGGCGAGGGAAGGGATGGGCGAGGGCGGGGTGTGGCCTCGGGTACCTTTGTGAGGTTTGTTCACGACCGTGGCTGGAAGCAACCGATGTGACGCTCCGACCTGCGGGAAGATCGCAATCGCCGGACGACACGCCCGGGACGGATGATGATGGTGGGCTGATCAGCGACTTCAGCGGGAGGGCACCGCTCAACTTGCGTTCATGGTCGCGCGCTTCTACGGTTGGACCACAACATCTAGTAGTTACACCGATGTAGTTCACCACACCTTGTGTTTCTGTGACCGCTCTATGGACAGCTGTGGAGTGTGCGCGAGCGTCCCGTCATGGCGGGTGAGGGCGCGTGTGGTGGCCACAGGTTTCTTGGAGGCGAAAGCGTGCATTGTCCGTTCTGTCGCCACCCTGACACCAGGGTCATCGACAGCCGCTCCACGGATGACGGGGCGGCCATCAGGCGCCGCCGTACCTGTCCCGAGTGCGGGCGCAGGTTCACCACGCAGGAGACCGTACTGCTGATGGTGAGCAAGCGCAGCGGAGTGACGGAGCCGTTCTCGCGGGACAAGGTCGTCGCGGGCGTGCGGCGGGCGTGCCAGGGCAGGCCGGTCAGCGAGGACTCGCTGGCACAGCTCGGGCAGCGGGTGGAGGAGGCCATCAGGGCGAAGGGCGCGGCCGAGATCCCCTCCAACGAGGTGGGCCTGGCCATCCTGGGCCCGCTGCGGGAGCTGGACGAGGTGGCCTACCTGCGGTTCGCATCGGTGTATCGCGGTTTCGAGAGCCTGGCGGACTTCGAGGCCGAGATCAAATCGTTGAAGGCGGAGAAGGGGGAGTCATGACGGAGACGGCCAGCGGTTCAGTGGCGCGCGGGGGCAAGCGTCCGCGTAAGGGACTGAAGATGAAGCGGATCTTCACCAAGCCCGGCGTGCACCCGTATGACGAGATCCAGTGGGAGCGCCGCGACGTCGTCATGACGAACTGGCGCGACGGGTCCATCAACTTTGAGCAGCGGGGCGTCGAGTTCCCCGCGTTCTGGTCGGTCAACGCGGCCAACATCGTGACGACCAAGTACTTCCGCGGCGCCGTGGGCACCCCGCAGCGCGAGTGGAGCCTGAAGCAGCTGATCGACCGGGTCGTCGGCGTCTACACCAGGACGGGGCTCGAGAACGGCTACTTCGCCAGCGAAGAGGACGCCGAGATCTTCGACCACGAGCTGAAGCACGCCCTGGCGCACCAGGTGTTCGCGTTCAACTCGCCGGTGTGGTTCAACGTGGGCACGCAGTCGCCGCAGCAGGTGAGCGCGTGTTTCATCCTCTCCGTGGACGACACGATGGAGTCGATCCTCGACTGGTACAAGGAAGAGGGTGTGATCTTCAAGGGCGGTTCGGGTTCCGGGGTGAACCTGTCGAGGATCCGCTCGTCCAAGGAGCTGCTGTCCAGCGGCGGCACGGCCAGCGGGCCGGTCTCCTTCATGCGCGGCGCCGACGCCAGCGCGGGGACGATCAAGTCGGGCGGCGCGACGCGGCGGGCGGCCAAGATGGTCGTGCTCGACGTCGACCACCCCGACATCGAGGAGTTCATCGAGACCAAGGCGCGCGAGGAGGACAAGGTCCGCGCGCTGCGTGACGCCGGTTTCGACATGGACCTCGGCGGCAAGGACATCGTCTCCGTCCAGTACCAGAACGCCAACAACTCCGTGCGCGTCTCCGACGAGTTCATGCGCGCGGTGGAGCAGGGCGGCGACTTCGGCCTGCGGGCCCGCCTGACCGGCGAGGTCATCGAGAAGATCGACGCCAAGGACCTGTTCCGCAAGATGGCCAAGGCGGCGTGGGAGTGCGCCGACCCCGGCGTGCAGTACGACGACACGATCAACGACTGGCACACCACGCCCGAGACGGGCCGGATCACGGCCAGCAACCCCTGCAGCGAGTACGTCCACCTCGACAACTCCTCCTGCAACCTGGCCAGCATCAACTTGCTGAAGTTCCTGAAGGACGACAACTCCTTCAACGTGGCCGACTTCGTCAAGCTGACCGAGCTGATCATCACCGCGATGGACATCTCGATCACCTTCGCCGACTTCCCGACGGAGAAGATCGGCGAGACGACGCGCGCGTACCGCCAGCTCGGCATCGGCTACGCCAACCTGGGCGCGCTGCTCATGGCGACCGGCCACGCCTACGACTCCGACGGCGGCCGGGCCGTGGCGGGGGCGATCACGTCGCTGATGACTGGTGTGTCCTACCGTCGCAGCGCCGAGCTGGCCGGGGTCGTCGGCGCGTACGACGGCTACGCCAGGAACGCCGAGCCGCACAAGCGTGTGATGCGCAAGCACGCCGCGGCCAACGACGACCTGCGCACGGTCGGCTCGATGGACGCGAAGATCCACGCCGAGGCGTCGCGCCAGTGGTCGGAGTGCCTGAAGCTGGGCGAGAAGAACGGCTACCGCAACGCCCAGGCCAGCCTCCTCGCGCCCACCGGCACGATCGGCCTGATGATGGACTGCGACACGACCGGCATCGAGCCGGACCTGGCGCTGGTCAAGTTCAAGAAGCTCGTCGGCGGCGGCTCCATGCAGATCGTCAACCAGACGATCCCGCGGGCGCTCAAGCAGCTCGGCTACCAGCAGGAGCAGATCGAGGCCATCGTCGAGTACATCGGCGAGCACAGCCACGTCGTCGACGCGCCCGGCCTGCGCCCCGAGCACTACGAGGTGTTCGACTGCGCGATGGGCGAGCGGGCGATCGCGCCCATGGGCCACGTCCGCATGATGGCGGCCACGCAGCCGTTCCTGTCCGGCGCGATCTCCAAGACGGTCAACCTGCCCGAGTCGGCCACGATCGACGACATCGAGCAGGTCTACCTGGAGGGCTGGAAGCTCGGCCTCAAGGCGCTGGCCGTCTACCGCGACAACTGCAAGGTCGGCCAGCCGCTGTCGGCCGGCGACGGCTCCAAGAAGCAGCAGGAGCAGCCGAAGGAGGCCGAGCCCGAGGTCAAGGTCATCGAGGTCAACCGGCCGACCCGGAGGCGCATGCCGAACCAGCGGCCGAGCATGACCACCCGCTTCACGGTGGGCGGCGCCAAGGGTTACATGACCGCCTCGTCCTACCCTGACGACGGGCTCGGCGAGGTCTTCCTCAAGATGTCCAAGCAGGGCTCGACGCTGGCGGGCGTCATGGACGCGTTCTCGGTGGCGATCTCCATCGGGCTCCAGTACGGCGTGCCGCTGGAGACGTACATGAGCAAGTTCGTCAACATGCGCTTCGAGCCGGCCGGCATGACGGACGACCCCGACATCCGCATGGCGACCTCGGTGATGGACTACATCTTCCGCCGCCTGGCCCTGGACCACCTGCCGTACGACGAGCGGGCGGCGCTGGGCATCTTCTCGGCGGCCGAGCGGGCGGCGCAGCAGCGCGGCGAGGACCCGGCGGCCCTGCAGGAGACGGTCGACCGGGAGGCGCTGGCCCAGTCGGCGCCGATCGAGGCCGCCCAGCCGAAGGAGGACCCGCAGCCTGCCGTCCAGGAGCTGACGCTGGAGAGCCACCAGCGCTTCACCGCCGACGCGCCGCTCTGCATGACGTGCGGCACGAAGATGCGTCCGGCCGGTAGCTGCTACGTGTGCGAGGGCTGCGGCTCGACCAGCGGCTGCAGCTGACAGGCGACACCCGGCCTGGCTTGATCGGCTGAGGCCCGTGGTGCCTGCTTGAGAAGGGGGCCCGGACATCGTTCCGGGCCCCCTTCGGCGAGTTGGGGCAGGGTGATGGCGGTGGGCGGCGGACCTGGCGGTGTGATCAAGGGAGTCTCATGTCCCGCACTGCTCATCACATTGATCGTCCGGTTCCCGGCGGGGGAGTCCCCTGGCGATCGGTGACGATAGTTGATCTCCGTTACAGTGCCGCATGCCTGCGACAGGCCCGGCAAGAGGGTCACCGGCCGCGCCCGATGCTCCTGCGCCGCAAGGTCGACGTCTACTCCTGGGCCAGGTCGAATCCCCGGGACCGGTCCGTGTCGGAGTGGGCGGAGATCGAGGAGCGACGGGCCCGCCAGAGCCTGCGTCTCAGGCTCGAAGCCATCCGGCGGAGGGCCAACGCCACAGCCGACGGCTCTTCCGCCTCAGAAGCGATCGATGATCTCGAAGTGCACCCCGCACGGCACCGTCGCAACGCCATCTGGCAGTACTGATCAGGGCGTCCGATGACTGCTCCGCCGGAGCCCTCCGGCCGCGGCTGAGCGCCCTAGAACATGCCGTGCGGGATCTGGCACCGGCTGCACGACGTCCCAGTGCTCGGCGATCTGCCCGTCCACCAGCCGCCAGATGTCCACGACGGCGACGCCGCGCTCCTCGCCCGCCGGGGTCAGGTGATGGTGCAGCATGACGAGGTCACCTTCGGCGATGACCCCCTTGAGGTCGAGGCGGGTGGCGGCCAGGGGCGAGGTCGTGATGAATGAGATCCAGGCTGGAGGAGATCGCGGTGGAGGCGTACCTTCCGGTCGACGCCGGGGCCGCCCGGTACCTGCGCGGGGATGTCCAGTAGCGGACAGCGGGATGGATCGGGCGCGCTGCGGTCGTCATGCTGCCGGGTATGAGGCGGATCGCGGGGCTCGCCGTGCTGTTCGGAGCGGTGCTGTACGGGGTGCACAGGCTGGCCATGGTGGCCGTCGCGTGGCTGATCGGCAACCAGGACATGATCGTCGGGCTGGACTGCTGCGTCGACTACCACAGGAACGCCCCTGACCCGTGGGGGAACGTGCTGGTCGCCGTGTCCGGCGTGCTCGCCACACAGATGGTGGCGTGGGCGGCCATCGGGCTGCTGGCGGCGCGGCGCGGCTCCGCCCGGGTGCTGGCGACCCTGGCCGGCACCGCGTTCGTGGTGAGCCCGTTGTTGCAGCTCATCGTGTACGCGGTGTGGCACTGGGCGGAGCGCGACTACGTCGCGGTGATCGACTACCTGATGGACGCGACCGGGCTGCCGGAGATGGCGCTGATGGCGGCGATGCTGGGACTGTTCGCCGGGTATGCGCTGATCTTCTGGCTGGGGTTGCGGGCAGCCTGGGACCGGGCCACGAACACCACGGCCACGGCGGCCCCCACGCCCTGACCGGCCTCCACCTCCTGACCGGCCTCCACGCCCTGACCGGTCTTCGCGCCCTGACCGGCCCGTGCGTCAGGCGGCGCTGCCGGTGGAGGCGGTCGTGCGGCGTGAATGCTCAGGAGTCGAGCACGTCGCTGAGCACGTCGGGCCGGTTGGTGATGATGCCGTCCACCTTGTAGCCGATCATGCGGCGCATGGCGGCCGAGCTGTCGACGGTCCAGGTGAGGACGTCCAGGCCGAGGGCGTGCACGCGGCGGACGTAGGAGGCCGTGAGCGTGGTGTACGGCGGGTTGATCTGGTCGGCGAACTTCGCCAGCCCAGGCAGCTCACCGGTCGAGGGCGTGCCGAGCAGCCCGATCGGCGCCTCGGGCAGCAGCCGGTCGAACCTGCGCATCGAGTCCCAGTCGAACGACTGCACCACCAGTTTGCCGGGAGCCAGCCAGGAGGGGTGGCGGCGCAGCTCGGCGGCGATGCGGGCCTCGATCCCCTCGTAGCGCTCCGGGGCCTTGACCTCCAGCAGCAGGCCCATGCCTGAGCCGCTCATCTCGCGCAGGGCCTCGCCCAGGGTGGGGACGGGCTCGCCGTCGTACTGGCCGGACAGCCAGGAGCCGGCGTCCAGCTCGCGGATCTGGTCAAGCGTGAGGTCGCCGACGTTCCACGGCGACAGGTCGGGGAAGACCTGCTCGGCGTTCGTGGTGCGGGACAGCGTCGTGTCGTGCATCAGGACCAGCTCGTGGTCCGCCGTCTCCTGGACGTCCAGCTCGAACAGGTCGGCGCCCTGCGTGGTGGCCAGTTCGAACGCGGCGATCGTGTTCTCGGGGGCGTAGGCGGAGGCGCCCCGGTGGGCGACGTTCACGATGGTCGCGGCTTCGGCGGGGGTGGCGGGAGGGAGGAAGGTGAGAGAGATGAGGGAGGTCGCGATGAGGACGGCGAGTCGCCTGAACATGGGTCTCCTCGGCTGGGGAGAGACAACGACTCGACGGTGACAAGATCCCGTGACTTGGAGTTGAGAGCAGAGTAACTCGACGGTGCCGCGCGGATGAGCATTCGACGCGCGTACGCGCCGGAGCGGGGCCCTTTCGGGCTCGGCCCGCCCCGGCGCGTTCGGCCCCCGGTGCGGACGGTCCTAGCGCAGGTCCGCCCCGGCGCGTTCGCCCTCGGTGCGGACGGTCCTAGCGCAGGCCCGCGTCGAGTGCGGTGGTCAGGGTGCCCGAGTCGCCGGACATCTCCCAGATCATCGCCCCGAGCAGCCCCTTGCTCCGCAGCCAGGCCGTCTTCTTCCCGATCGACCAGGCGTCGTCGAACGTCCACCACTGCCCGCCGTCGCCGGTGAAGCAGTACGTGGCCACCGCCTGCTCGTCGTGCCTGACCGTGCAGCCGGGCACCATGGCCAGCAGGTTCGTGTAGCCGCGGGTGCCGGCCTCCTCCTGGAACTGGCCGGGAGCGGCGCCGCCAGCCTGCTGCCACTCGCCGTACCTGCCGCCGTCGGCCACCCGCTGCCAGCCGCGGCCGTAGTACGCCAGGCCGATGGTGATCTTGCGGGGGTGGACCCCGGCCTGGAGGTAGACGTCCACGGCCTTCTCCACGCTGAAGTCCGGGTCGTACGGGCTGTCGGTGTCGAGATGGAGGTTGCCCTGGTGGCCGGTACGGTTCGGCTCCCAGGAGTTGTCGCTGCCCGCGCCGTGGAAGTCGTACCCCTGGACATTGAAGATGTCCAGAGATTTCGTGACTTCGGGGAGGTCCCAGCCGGCGGCGATCTTGGCCGGGTCGGCCGGGGTGAAGGCCGTGAGCTGGTACCGCTTGCCCGTCGTGGCCGTCAGCGCGTCGAGCTGGCGGCGGAACTCGGCGATCAGCAGCGTGTTGTTCGCCTTGTCGGCCGGGCTGACGTGGTTGCCCGGATGCCCCTCGGCGCCCGGCCACTCCCAGTCGAGGTCGATGCCGTCGAAGACGCCCGCCGCCGTGCCGGGTCCGCCCGCGCCGTTGTAGGCGGGCAGGTTGCCCTTGATGTAGATGTCGATGCACGACGCCACGAACTTCTTGCGCGCCGCGTCCGTGGCCGCCACGTCGGAGAAGTACTTCGAGTACGTCCAGCCGCCCAGCGAGATCAGCACCTTCAGGTGCGGGTGCTTGGCCTTGAGCTTCTTGATCTGGTTGAAGTTGCCGCGCAGCTTCTCCCAGCCGGTGTCCGCCACGCCGTCCACCGACTGCGCGGCGCTGAACGGCCGGCCGTAGTCGGCCTCGGCGTCGCCCGCGCCGTCGCCCTGGTCGGGATCCTGCGGGTCGGTGCTGGTGCCCTTCGTGACGCCCTGCAGGCAGGTGAGGTTCTGCGGGTCGATGTTGGCGAAGGCGTAGTTGATGTGGGTCAGCTTCGCCGCCGCGCCGGTCGTGTCGAGGTTGCGGACGAAGTACTGGCGGCCGTAGATGCCCCACTGCACGAAATATCCGACGCGGGCGTAGCCGGTCTCGACGATGTCCGCCGTGGTCACCCTCACCGCCGCGCCGGCCGGGGAGAGGTTGTCGTACAGGTCGCGGGCCCGCACGGTGAACGTGTACTCGGTCGAGGGCGACAGCCCGGAGACGACCGCCGTGGTGCCGGAGACGGTCGTCGCCACCGAAGAGCCGAGAAGGACGTCATAGCCGGCGATGCCGGAGTTGTCGGAGGAGGCCGCCCAGGTCAGAGTGACGCTGGACGACGTCCGCGCGGTGCTGCGCAGGTCGCCCGGCGCGGTCGGCGGCTGCGTGTCGTCGGCCGGGTTGCGGGTGGTGACCGCCAGCGGCGCGGACGCCGGTGACAGCGTGCCCTTGCGGTCCTTGGCCCTGACGGTGAACGTGTACGCGGTCGAGGGCGACAGGCCGGAGACGGTCGCCGTGGTGCCGGTGACGGAGGCGGCGACCGCGGAGCCGTTGTAGACCTCGTACCCGGTGATCGGCAGGCTGCCGGGTGCGGCGGCGTCCCAGGCCAGTGCGACGGTCCTGGTGGTCCTGGCGGGCGAGCGCAGGTTCCCTGGCGTGCCGGGCGGCGCGTCGGGGCTGCCGTCGCAGTTGACGTCGTTGACCCGGCAGCTCACCGGCTCGGCGCCCGCGGTGCTGACGGTGAAGGACGGGCTGTACGGCTCGGTGGTCGCGCCCGCGTTCACGGTCGTGTTGTAGTGCGCGGGCGTGAGCGTCACCGTACGGCCGCTCTGGCTGAGCGAGGCGTGCTGGGCGTTGCCCGCGGTGACCCCGGCCGGAAGCTCGAAGACGATCGTCCAGCCGTTGAGCGGGGCCGTGCCGTTGTTGGCCACCACGAACCTGGCCGCGCTCCCGTTCACGTCATAGGTGGCGCTGACCGGCGGCTTGGCGGGCGGGTCGCCGCCGCTGCCGTCGCAGTTCGCCCCGTCGATCAGGCAGCTCACCGGCTGGACGGCGGAGCTGAGCGTGATCTTGGGGCTGTACGGCTCGGTGTTCCTGCCCGGTTGCACGGTGTTGATGTAGAACGCGGGGGCGAGGGTCACCCTGGTGCCGTTCTGCCTGATGGTGGCGTTCTGCGGGCTGGACGCGGTGACGCCGGAGGGCAGCTCGAAGACGATCGACCAGCCGGTCACGGCGGTCGTGCCCGGGTTGCTCACCACGAACGTGCCGGTGGTGCCGGACAGGGTGAACGTGGCGACGAGGCGGCTCGCGGCCTGTGCGGGGAGAGCGCACAGGGCGGCGATCACGAGGACGGCCAGCAGGGGGGTGGCTAATCGGCGCACGTCGGAGACCTTTCAGTAAAGAAAGTTTCCTAACAATTAGCCGGATCGTAAGCCCGCCTCGCACGCCTGGCAAGGCCCTCGCGCCCGCACTGGGTCCCAGAGCTGCGCGCCGCACAGGGTCAGGGCCCGCGCCGGCTGTGCCGGCAACGCTGCGGCGCTCGCCGGGTGCGGCGTGGCGTCTGCGCGCATGGGTGTCGGGTGGCGGCGTACGTGCTCGCCGGCTCAGCCGACGGGCAGCTCGGTGCCGTACAGACGTGACACCCGCAGCCGGATCACCAGCCGCCGATCGGCCACCATCTGCCGCAGGAAGGCGAGCTCACCCACCGGATCGGCGAGCGGCGGCCGCATGCCCAGCAGCTCCAGCCCCACCTCGTCACCCGGATCGAGGCTCACCGGCGACAGCTCCGCCTCGCCCTCGGCCACGGCGAACGACCGGAAGTCGTCGCTGGCCACGTAGAGCGAGCACCGCGCGTCCTTCTGGAGCTGGCGCACCTTGAGCCGGTCGGCGATGGTGGAGATCCGCACCACGCGCTGCCGCGGATCCCAGGTGTAGGTGACGGTGGACAGCTGGGGCCGCCCGTCGGCCCTGATCGTGGCCAGCGCGCCGAAGCGCTGCTCGGCCACCAGGTTCGACAGCTCCTCGTCGCTCAGCGACTGGGGGCCCGGCCCCGCGTCGAGACCGTAGTTCTCCGCCATCCACCAGCCCTCGTAAATCGGGAAATTTCACCCTATACCGAGCTGGCGGTTGAGCGTCTGGACGTCCGAGATCACCCAGTACTCGGCGAACCTCCCCTCCCGCACCCGCAGGATGTCGTGCCCGCTGAACGCGATCCCGGAGCCCTGCGCCGCCGTCACGCCGGGAAGCCCGCCCCGGTACGCGCCCGCGAACGTCCAACGTGCCGACACCAGATCCCCGTCCACGATCGGCCCCACGTCCAGCGTGACCTTGACGTCGTCGAACGGCGCGTGCCCCTGCCGCAGCGCCTCGACCAGCTCGTCCGGCCCCGAAACCGTCATACCGGGCCAGTGGCCGGTGAAGTCGGGGGTGACGAGTTCGTGCGCCAGCTCGAACTCACCGTTCCAGAGCTCGAGCAGCCATCGTCTGTACAGGTCTGAGATCATCCGGACCCACTACCCACTCACCGGTAGGTTACGAGTCATGAATCTTGCTATTACCAGCGGATATGTAGTACCCGTCGATGGCGACCCCATCGACGGCGGGACCGTGCTCATCCAGAACGGGAAGATCACGGCGGTCGGCCGGGACGTGGCCGTGCCGGAGGGGACCCCGGTCGTGGACGCCGCCGGCACCTGGGTGCTGCCCGGTTTCGTGGAGGCCCACGGCCATCTCGGCGTGCACGAGGAGGCCGAGGGCTGGGCCGGTCAGGACACCAACGAGATGACCGACCCCAACGGTGCCCGGCTGCGCGCGCTGGACGCCATCAACCCGGCCGACCTGGCCTTCGGTGACGCGCTGGCCGGCGGGGTCACCACCGCGGTGATCAAGCCGGGCTCCGGCAACCCGATCGGCGGCCAGACCGTGGCGATCAAGTGCTGGGGCAGGTCGGTGGACGAGATGCTGCTCAAGGAGCCGGTGAGCGTCAAGAGCGCGCTCGGTGAGAACCCCAAGCGGGTGTACGGCGACCAGAAGAAGCTGCCCTCCACCCGGCAGGGCGTGGCCGCGGTGATCCGTGACGCGTTCCTGCGGGCGCAGGACTACCGGGCCAGGAGGGCCGCCGCCGAGCAGGAGGGCAAGCCGTTCGACCGTGACGGCACGCTGGAGATCCTGGTCCGCGTGCTGGACGGCGAGCTGCCCTGGTGCCAGCACACGCACCGGGCCGACGACATCGCCACCGCGCTGCGCCTGGCCGACGAGTTCGGCTACCGCCTGGTGCTCAACCACGGCACCGAGGGGCACCTGCTGGCCGACACCCTGGCCGAGCGGAACGTGCCGGTCATCATCGGCCCGCTGCTCGGCAGCCGGTCGAAGGTCGAGCTGCGGCAGCGCTCGCTGCGCAACCCCGGCATCCTCGACCGCGCGGGCGTGGAGGTGGCGATCACCACCGACCACCCCGTGGTGCCCATCCACTTCCTGGTCCACTCGGCCACGTTCGCCGTCAGGGAAGGGCTCGACCCGGCGGCCGCGCTGCGCTCGATCACCGTCAACCCGGCCCGCATCATGGGCCTCGACGACCGGGTGGGCGCGCTGCGGCCCGGGCTCGACGGTGACGTCGTCATCTGGTCCGGCGACCCGCTGGACGTCATGAGCCGGGCGCTGAAGGTGTTCATCGACGGCCGGGAGGTGTACGCGTACACCGACGGCGAGCCCGTGGTGGCCGATCCCTACTACCGCGATTCAAGTCACCGTTAAGCGCTTGTAGATGCGTGGCGCGCATAGTGGGCGAAGCCAACGGGAAGAGAGGCATCACCATGACTGCTCCTCCGCTCGCCCAGCGCCCCAGCAAGGCTCTGCTGATCGGGCTGGTCGTCTCCGGAGTCCTCGCGCTGATCGTGCTGGTCATCATGCTGCTCTCCGGTGGCCCCCTCGGGTTCGGCCTGTCAGCGCTGCTGGCCGTGGCGCCCCTGCCGGTGCTGCTCGCGGCGGTGCTCTCGCTCGACAGGCTCGAGCCCGAGCCGAAGCTGCACCTCGCCTTCGCCTTCGCGTGGGGCGCGGGGGTGGCCATCGTGGCGGGCATCGCGCTGACGCTCCTCGGCCAGCAGTTCTTCGTCAGGGCGGGCTACACCTCCGCCGCGGTCGAGAACATCGGGGTCGTCGTGATCGCCCCGCTCGTGGAGGAGGCGCTCAAGGGCTCGGCCCTGCTGCTGCTCCTGCGCCGGCGGGCCGAGATCGACGGCCTGACCGACGGCATCGTGTACGCCTCCATGGCCGGCCTGGGCTTCGCCGCCGTGGAGAACGTCGGCTACTACCTGCTGGCGTTCGGCGAGGACGGCGCGGGGGCGGCCGTCCAGCTCTTCGTGCTGCGCGGGCTGATCGACCCGCTCGGCCATCCGATCTACACCTCGATGATCGGCCTTGGCGTCGCGTACGCGCTGACCCGCAACAACACCGCCAGGTACGCGGCGATCCCGTTCGGCTACGTGGCCGCGGTCTTCCTGCACGGTCTCTGGAACGGTGCGGCCACCACCGGCTCGCTCGAGTGGCTGGGCGTGGCCTACCTGGTCATCATGGCGGCACTGGTCCTGCTCATCGTCGTCACCGTCGTCGAGCGCCGGCACCTCATCGCCAGGATGGCCTACTACCTGCCCGCCTACAGTCAGACGGGGCTGATCAGCGACGCCGACGTACGGATGCTCACCACGCTGTCCGCCCGCAAGGCGGCCCGCAAGTGGGCCAGGGGCGCGGGCGTCGGCCAGGCCATGAGCGACTACCAGCAGGCGGCGACCGAGCTGACCATGCTGCACCTGCGGGCCGAACGGCAGGGCGTGGAGCCGCGCAGGTTCGCGCTGGAGCGCGACGCCCTGCTCGGCGCGATGGCCCGCACCCGCCGCTGGTAGCGGCGGCAACCCCCAGCCCGGACGACCCCCCAGCCCGGACGAGCCTCAGGCCCGGACGACCCCCCAGCCCGGACGAGCCCCCAGTCCGGACGAGCCTCAGGCCCGGACGAGCAGGGCGGCGAGCGCCGTGACCCCGGTCAGCACCACGCATCCGGCCACCGCGACCGTCGCTCCCTGCCCCGGCCCGAGGCTCCCGACGACCGCCGCGATCCCGGCGGCCCCCAGCGACGAGCCGATGTACCTGGCGGTGTTGTTCGCTCCCGAGCCCATGCTCACCCGATGCGCGGGCACGCTCTCGATCGCCAGGTGCGTGATCGAGGAGTTGATCAGCCCGGACCCGACCCCGCTCACCGCCAGCCCGCCGGCGACCAGCGGCAGCGACAGCGAGAAGCCCACGCCCAGCAGCCCGGCGAAGCCGAGCGCGCTCAGCCCGAGCCCGAGGGCCAGCCGCGCGGCGGCCCGCAGCGGCACGAGCCCGCCCAGCAGCGAGGCCACGAACGACAACCCCGACCACACGCAGAACAGCAGCGCCGTGTCCAGCGGCGTCAGCCCGTGAGCCACCTGCAGCACGGTCGGCAGGTAGCTGAGCAGCCCCACCACCGCAGCGCCCACGACCAGCGCCCCGCCGGTCGCGACCAGGAACAACGGCCGCCGGAACAACTCCAGGTCCAGCAGCGGCTCCGCCCGCCGCCGCTCGATCGCCACGAACGCCCCCACCAGCACCACGGCCAGCACGAACGCCACGACCACGACCGGCCGCGTCCACCCGGCCCGCCCCTCGGTCACCCCGGCGACCAGCGCCGCCACGCCCAGGCTGAGCAGCACCACCCCTGGCACGTCGAACCTGCGCGGCGCCGCGGAGCGCGACTCCTCCAGGGTGCGCGCCGCCGCGACCGCCAGCACCAGCGCTCCGGCCGCCATCACCCAGTACGCCGACCGCCAGCTCGCCACGGCGGCCAGCACGCCGGACAGCAGCGGCCCCACGGCCGTGCCCAGCCCGATCATGGCCCCGTACAGAGCGGTGGCCCGCACCCGCCGCGCCCCCGACGGGTAGGCGTGCCCCACGATGCCCAGGCTCGCGGCCAGCATGGCGGCCCCCGCCCCGCCCTGCACCAGCCGGGCCAGCACGAACACCGGCACGTCCGGGCTCAGCGCGGCCACGATCTCGGCGGCGCCCATCACGGACGTCCCCGCCACGAGCACCCGCCTGCGTCCATGGTCGTCGGCCAGCCCGCCGGCCACCAGCAACAGGGAGGCCAGCCCGAGCGCGATCGAGCCGAGGATCCACACCGGCCCCGTCGGCCCGGCCCCCAGCGACGCGGCGGTCTGCGGCAGCGTCGCCATCGGCAGCGTGAAGTTGGTCAGCACGAGCAGCGGCACCGACGAGGCCACGGCGAGCGTCCCCTGGCGCACTGCCGGTTCAGTGATTGTCGGTTCAGTGATTGAACTCATGCCGCGCACACTAACACGGTTCGGTGAATGAACTAACATGGGATCCATGGCACTCGGCAAGAACTACGACGGCCAGAGCTGCGCGCTGGCCAGCGCCCTGGAGGTGATCGGCGAGCGCTGGACGCTGCTCATCGTCCGCGACGCCCTGTACGGCGTGCGCCGCTTCGGCGACTTCCAGGCCCACCTCGACATCCCGAAGGCGGTGCTGTCGCAGCGGCTGGCCACGCTCGTCGAGGCCGGCGTGTTCGAGCGCCGCCGCTACCAGGAGACGCCGCCCCGCGACGAGTACGTCCTGACCCCGGTCGGCCGCGAGCTCTGGCTGCCCGTGCTGGCGCTGGCGCAGTGGGGCGAGCGGAACCTCGCCACGAAGGGCCCGCTCCGCGTGTTCCACCACGTGACCTGCGGAGGCCGGCTGGAGCCGACGTCGTCCTGCATGACCTGCGGCGCCGTCGTCAAGCTGGAGGACGTCGAGATGCGCCCGGGCCCGGGCCTGGCCGCCGACGCGCGACAGGACCAGGTCAGTCTCGCCCTTCGGACGCCACACCGGATGCTCGACCCGATTCCCTGACAAAATGGGGTGTTACCCCCGAAGGGAGATCACATGAGCTGGGCCGAGATCGGGTCGGAGGCCGAGCTGCGCGAGCTGCTCGGCGAGGTCATGCCGAGGGCCGCGACCAAGGAACGGCAGCGCCTGCACGAGCGCGACCGCGAATGGCTGGCGGCCTCGCCGTTCTGCCTCATCGCCACCTCGGACGAGGCGGGCAACTGCGACGTCTCGCCCAAGGGCGACCCGGCCGGTTTCGTGCACGTCATCGACGACACCACGATCGCGATCCCCGACCGCCCGGGCAACCGCAGGGCGGACGGATTCCTCAACATCCTGAAGAATCCGCACGTGGGGTTGCTCTTCCTGATCCCCCGCAGGAACGAGACGCTGCGCATCAACGGGCGGGCCCGGCTCGTCCGCGAGGCCCCGTTCTTCGACGAGCTGATCGTGAAGGGGCACCGCCCGCATCTCGCGCTCGTCGTCGAGATCGAGCAGATCTTCTTCCACTGCCCCAAGGCGTTCCTGCGCTCGGGCCTGTGGAAGCCCGACTCCTGGGCCCCCGACACGCTGCCGTCGCACGCCAGGATGGTCAAGGACGTGCAGTCGGTGGAGGAGAGCCTCGAACAGCTCGAAAGCTACTACGGCGAGAGCTACGCCAAGCGCTTGTACGGCGGCTGACGCCGGGCGCCCGCTCCGGCTCCTCAGGCGGCCGGAGTGGGCCCGCCGGGGAAGCGGATGACGTTCTTGCCGGTGTAGGCGTGCAGGTCGATCACCTTGGGATCGCTGGGGGGCCTGCGGCGACCGGCCGAACGGATGTCGCGGATCTTGTGCCGCGCGACAGGTGGCGGCACCGCCGCAAGCCTCTTCATCGTGAGCCCCCCGTGATGTTCCTGTTACCTCAGTTATCTACCGATACCCCCGTAAGTTCGGTGTAAGGAGCAGGTCAATAGGGAAGCCTGCGACCCGCCGGCGAGCGCAGATCCAGCTCTGCCGGCCAGGTGCGCCGCTTGGCCGCGGGCTTGGCGATCCTGACGCGTTTCATGCTCTCCCCTTCCGACGCCGCTGGGCGGCGGCATGACGGGTGTGAGGCCCGCCATGCGCGCCAACCTAATCCGGGCACGCGTGACCGCTCAATGCATTTCTACGGATGAGCGGGGGCTCCCGGTCAGTGGCCGGGAGTCAGGCGCGCCGTGACGCCGATGCGGTTCCAGGCGTTGATCATCGCGATGGCCACGATGAGCAGCCCGAGCTGCTTCTCGCTGTAGTGCTCGGCCGCCTGCTGCCACACCGCGTCCGGCACGGCCTCCCGGTCGGGCAGCCTGGTGGCCTCCTCCGTCAGCGCCAGCGCGGCCCGCTCCGCCGGGGTGAACACCGTGGCCTCGCGCCACGTCACCACCGACCACAGCCGCTCGTCGCTCTCACCGGCCTTCTTCATGTCACGGCTGTGCATGTCCACGCAGTAGCCGCAGCCGTTGATCTGGCTGGCACGCAGCTTGACCAGCTCGATCGTGGCGACGGGCAACTCGCTGTCGTGCAGCAGCTTCTCCACCGCCAGGAAGTGGTGGTAGGCCTCGGGCACCTGCTGGGCGACATTGATCCGCTGGGTCATGGTGAACCTCCTAGGTCTCGTCCGTACGCCAGCAGGACGGGGCAGCCCGTCCCGTTGTGACAGTTACGGCGAAAAAGGTTCTTCTGGACCGTCAGGAGACCCCTACCCCCGATCAGCCGTCGCAGTTGCCCCAGCTCTTGCGGCCGCCCCACGCCGTGACGCGGTTGTCGGGGTCGTGGGTCCAGCCCTCGTACCTGACGCACTTCCAGGCCCCGTCGATGTGCCCGGTCTCGGCGTAGTACTTGTAGCGCTGCGCGTCCTCGCTGCGGCCGCCGCCCCGGACCTCCAGGTAGGCGCCGGTGACCGTGCGCGTGCCGGTGTAGGCGGTCTTGATCGCGGCGACGCAGTTCTTGCCGCTGCGCTTGCTGTACATCAGGTACACATGACCGAACACGGCTCCGCCGCGCGTCCGCATCGCGCGGTGACCGTCCTTGACCCGGTGGAAGCCCTTGCCGCAGACGCGCTCGGGAGTGTACGCGGCCGTGGCGGCGTACGCGGAGGACGGGACGGCGGCGATACCGGCGGCGACGAGGCAGGCCGCGATGACCGAGCGGAGGAGCACGAGCTTCCCTTCGAAGGGCGATGTGGGCAAGGCTGATCTTTACTGAGTCCTGACCGGAATTTCAAGGAGTGCTGGTAGATGCCGTTGATCGCGGTCTGTGCGGCCTGGGCCGTGTTCTGGGGGTCGTGGTCGGCCCTGCTGCCCGCCGTCAAGCTGGAGCTCGGTCTCACGGCCGGCGAGCTCGGCCTGGCGCTCAGTGCCGTACCGGTGGGCGCCCTGCCGGCGATGACGCTGGCAGGGCGGCTGGCCAGGGGGCGCGAACGGGGCGCGCTGGCGACGACCATGATCCTGTTCGCGCTCGCCGTGGCCGCCATCGGGCCGGCGGGCGACGCCTGGCAGCTCGCGCTGGCCCTGCTGCTGGTCGGCGCCGCCAGCGGCGCCCTCGACATCACGCTGAACCTGGCCACGGGGCGCGCCGAGCGCGAGAGCGGCCGCCGCCTGTTCCAGCCGGTGCACGCCGCCTTCCCGGTCGCGGTCATCGCCGCGGCGCCGCTCACCGGCCTGGCCCGCTCGTACGGGCTCGGCGTCCCCACCGTGCTCCTGATCATCGCCCTGATCGTGGCCGCCACCTCGCTCACCCTCCTGGCCCTGCCCCTGGGGCGCGGGCTGCCGGAGCGCGGCGGGGGCGACGGGCGGCGGCTGTGGGGCGCGGCGGTGGTGCTCGGGGTGCTGGCCGCCTGCGTCCTGATCATCGAGAACTCGGTGGAGCAGTGGTCGGTCCTGCTGCTGGAGGAGCACCGGGGCGCCACGCCGCTGGTGGCCAGCGCCGCGCCCGCGGTCTACATGGCGGCGCTGACGGCTGGCCGGCTGGTCGCGCAGGCGCTGCCCAGGACGCCGCTCAACGTGTTGTTCCTGGTGGCGGGCCTCGGCGGCGGCGCCGGCATCGCGCTGGCCGGGCTCGGTGCGGGAGCGCTGGTCTCGCTGGCCGGGTTCGGGCTCACCGGGCTGGCGCTCGGGCCGGTGGTGCCGGCGCTGCTCAGCCGGGCCGCGGCCGACGACCCCAGCGGGACGATGGTGTGGGGGGTGTCCACGATCTCCTACACGGGGTTCGTGGTGAGCCCGCTGCTGGTGGCGGGCCTGAGCGGGTGGCTCGGCCTGCCCGTCGCGCTGGCCGCCCTGGGTCTGCTGGGCCTGCCCCTGGTCGCCCGGGCCGCCTTCGAGCGCCCGCGAGCCTGATTATGGTGCTTTCTTGGGGAAAAGAGACCACAGAACCGGGTATCCCCCTCGGCGGATCGACTGCGAAGGGGATCACCATGGCTGTCTGCGAGACCTGTGGTAACGACTACGACATGGCCTTCGAGGTGCACGCCCAGGGAGCGGTGCACACCTTCGACTGCTTCCAGTGCGCGATCGAGGCCATGGCGCCCGTCTGCGAGCACTGCGGCACCAAGGTCATCGGGCACGGCGTGCAGTCCGGCGAACACTGGTACTGCTGCGCCCACTGCGCGCGTGAGGAGGGCAGCGAGGGCATCGTCGACCGCGTCATGGCCGGCACCTCGGCCTGAGCGCCTGAGCGCCTGAGCGCCTGAGCGCCTGAGCGCCAGGGCGCCAGGGCGCCAGGGCACCTGAGGCGACGGCGGCGCGCGAAGCTAGGCGCTGAACGCGCCGAGCACCTCGCGCATGCGTGAGACCGCCGCGTCCAGCGGCTCCTGAGGCACAGGGGCGGCGAGATCGAGCGTGATGTCCCCGCCCTTGGTCTCCCACACCCCGGCGACCCGCCCCTCGTGGACGACCACGGGGGAGATCCAGCCTGCCTGCCTGCTCACCTTGGCCTTGAGCTCAGGCGGCAGCAGCGGTGCGAGGTCACGCGGCGCGCCCAGGATGTACTGGTCGAAGCCGGGCAGCAGGTGCACCTCGGCCGAAGGCGCGGTGGCGGCGAGGGAGTCGAGGTGCGCGGTCAGCGCCACCAGCGTGGCGCCGTCGTCGGTCTCCACCTCCGTCAGCTCGCGCTCCAGCTCCCGGAACCAGCCCTTCAGCACGGCCTTGGGAGCCGTCCCGCCGAAGAGCCACGTGTCGAACATCCGCGGCGTGGCCGGCCCGTGCGCGCCCAGGAACGCCCGCACCAGGCGCACCCCCGCCTCCTCCTGCGGCGGCAGCGAGCCGGGCCAGCCGGGAATCCAGGAACGCGGCGTGGTGAACGTCACCTTGCCCTCGCGCGGCGGCCCGTAGCACAGCTCACCGAGCCGGCTCAGCGGCTTGAGCAGCGCGCCCCAGCCGGAGGAGAGCGCTTCCCGCAGGTGCGCGTCACCGGTCCGCGCCACCACGGCGTCGACCAGCTCCTCCCTGGTCAGGGCCTGGTCGCCGAGCGCGGCGGGCACGGCGTCGAGGATGGCCGCGATCTCCCCGGCGGTGACGCCCTGGCCGCGCAGCCAGGCGCCCTTCTCCCAGAAGCGCAGCGTGCTCAGCGCCGCGCAGTAGTCGGCGAGCTGGTCCGACGGCACCAGGTGCAGAGTGCCGCCCCGCATGAGCCACGTCTTGACGAGCGTGCGATCGCTCCACAACGCCCGGTCGATCTCCCCGGGATCGGGCCGGGCGCTCCTGACGGCCACGGCGAGCCGGGCGGAGGAGGCGACCTGCGCCTGCACCCCGCACAGCCGCCGCGCGACCGCCACCGCGCCGGCGCCGTCGGCCGCGCTCACGAACTGCCTGCTCAACCGCCAGGCAAGGATCTGGGACCACGTCAGTTTCACCTGGCCATTACTACACCGGATCGCGGACAGGTTCAGTCCGTGAAACCGATGTCCTGGTAGCGCAGGTCGTCGAAGCCGCGCGCCCCGATGTTCGCCAGCTCCTTGCGCACGGCCACCATCTGCGGCCGCTGGTAGAGCGGCAGCACGTTCACCAGCTCCCAGATGAGCCGGTCGGCGGCCTGCGTGGCCGCGCGGGCGCGTACGGGGTCGAGGCTCTGGGCGGCCCTGCTCATGGCCTCGTCGATGGCCGGCGAGCCGGTGCGGCCGAAGTTGGCGTTCCAGTTCTGGCCGTTGGCGGCGTTGGCGTAGATGCCGAAGCTGCTGGAGACGGGGAAGGGCGTGCCGATGTAGGCGAACGGGGTGATGTCGAAGTTGCCGGGGATCACGTACTTGGTGAAGAAGTCGTCGCTGGGCACGGCCCTGATCGTGATCTTGACGCCGATCTGACCGAGCATGCTCTGCACCAGCTCGCCTTCCGCCTTGCTGATCTGCACCCCGGACGGCACCACGAACCGCAGGTCGAGAGGCTTGCCGTCCTTCTGCCTGACCGTGCCGTTCAGCCGCCACCCGGCGGCGTCCAGCATCTGCTTGGCCTTCTCGGGGTTGTAGGCGCCCAGCGCGCCCGCGTTGTCCTGGTAGCCCTCCTGGGTGTTCATGAAGAAGTGGTTGTTCAGCAGCGCGATCGGCCAGTCGAGGCCCTGCAGGTCCGACTGGGCGATGGCCTGGCGGTTGATGCCGAGCTGGATGGCCTGCCGGACGTTGCGGTCCTTGAGCAGCTCGCTGGAGCCGTTGAAGGTGAGGTGCCGGAAGTCGGGGCCGGCCGCCTGGCGTACCTGGGCGCCCGCGGTGGCCTTGGCGCGCGCGTAGTCGGGCGCGGACGTGCCGACGTCGATGACGTCGAGCTCGCCGTTGTTGAACGCCCCGATCAGCGAGTCCTGCTCCGAGGCCCGATAGATGATCTTGTCCAGCTTGGCCCGCTCGCCCCACCACGTGTCGTCCCGCACGATCGTGATGGTCTTGGCCGTCTGGTCGAACCCGCCGAACTTGAACGGCCCCGCCGTCACCGGGATCCGGTTCACCCACGCGTTGTTGAACGTCTGCGCGCTGCGGTTCGTGGCGGCCGGCAGCAGCGGCCCGAACAGCGCCTGCCAGTCACCGAACGGCTTGCGGAACGTCACCACCACCTCGTGGTCGTCCTTGCCCCGCGCCACCTTCTCGATGTCCTGGTAACCGGTCGAGGAGACGATGTGGAAGGCCGGGTCACGCCCGTTGAGCGCCTGCCACTGCGCCTGGTAGTCGGCCCACGTGATCGGCTTCCCGTCCGACCACCTGGCCTTCGGGTTCAGCGTGTACGTCACGACCTGCTTCGGCCGCTGCTCGGTGACCTTGGCGTCGAGCACGTAGTCGGGGTCGACCGCGATCTCCGCCTTCTCGTTGGACGTGAACGGCGACGGCAGCAGCGCGTTGCTGATCACGGCCGCCATCGCGAGGTTGCCGTCGACGTGGGTGCGGTTCCACTGGGTGGGGAACTCGTTGATGCCCCAGCGCAGCGTGCCGCCGTCCTTGACCTTCTCGCGCGGCTGTGGGTTGAGGTCGGAGGCTTTGATCGTCCGCTCGTCCCCGGCGCTCTCATGGCCCCCCGGCCCGCTGCCGTGGCCTCCACCGCAGCCCGCGGGCAGCAGCGAAGCCGCCACGGCGACGGCCACGGCCAGACGTGATGCTTTCATCGCGCGACATTCCTCCTGGATCGAGCGAGGTCTATACGACTTCGCGTCTCTCTGCGTAATGGCAGGCCGCACCCTGGTCCTCGCCCACAGGCCGCACCTCGGGCTCGACGCCGACGCAGAGCGCGCGCTCCGCGTCGGTGAGCTCGTTGCGGAACTTGGGGCACCTGGTGCGGAATCGACAGCCCGTCGGAGGGTTGGCCGGGCTGGGCAGGTCGCCTTCGAGCAGGATCCGCTCGCGGGCGCGCTCGCGTACCGGATCGGGCAGCGGGATCGCCGAGAGCAGCGCCTGGGTGTACGGATGGGCCGGGTTGTCGTAGACCGCGTCCACCTGGCCGAGCTCGGCGATCCTGCCGAGGTACATCACCGCCACCCGGTCGGCGATGTACCGCACCACCGCCAGGTCGTGCGCCACGAACAGGTAGGACAGCCCGAGCCTGGCCCTGAGCGAGCCGAGCAGGTTGATCACGCCGGCCTGGATCGACACGTCGAGCGCGGAGACCGGCTCGTCGAGCACGAGCAGCCGGGGCTCCAGCGCCAGCGCCCTGGCGATGCCGATGCGCTGCCGCTGCCCGCCGGAGAAGCCCTGCGGGTAGCGGGCGGCGTGGGAGGGGTCGAGGCCGACCAGGGCGAGCAGCTCGCGGACCCGCCGCCCCACGCCGGGCCGCCCGTGCGTACGCAGCGGCTCGGCCAGGATGTCGTGCACGGTCATGCGCGGGTCGAGCGAGGCCAGCGGATCCTGGAAGACGACCTGCATGTCGCGCCGGATCTCCCTGCGCTCGGCCCGGCCCAGCCTGGCGATGTCGTGCCCGAGCACCACGATGCCGCCCTCCTGGGGCGGGACCAGCTCCAGGATCTGCGTCAGCGTGGTCGTCTTGCCGCTGCCCGATTCGCCGACCAGGCCCAGCGTCTCGCCCTGCCGGATGTCGAAGCTGACCCCGGCCACCGCGTGCACGGTGCCCACCCGGCGCTTGAACACCGCCCCCTTGAGCAGGGGGTAGTCCTTGACCAGGTGGTGCACCTCCAGCACGCTGCGCTCGCCGCGCACGCTCAGCCGGGGGCCGCCGGACGGCGCCTCGTGCCGGCCCGGCCCGCGCGGATGCACCTCCTCCCACCGGATGCACGCCGCCCGGTGCGCCGGGCCCACCTCGAACAGCGGCGGCTCCTGCTCGTCGCACGCGCCGATCCGCATCGGGCAGCGCGGCGCGAACGGGCAGCCGGGCGGCAGCGCGGCGGGCGAGGGAGGGCTGCCCTCGATGGGCGTCAGCGGCTGCCGCCCGCGCCGGTCGACGCGCGGGACCGAGCCGAGCAGGCCCGCGGTGTACGGCATCCGCGTGCGGTAGTAGATGTCGTCCACGCCGCCCACCTCGACGGGCCGCCCGGCGTACATGACGAGCACCCGGTCGGCGAACCCGGCCACCACCCCGAGATCGTGGGTGATCATGATGATGGCCGCGCCGGTCTTGGCCTGCGCCCGCTTGAGCACCTCCAGCACCTGCGCCTGGATGGTCACGTCGAGCGCCGTGGTCGGCTCGTCGCAGATGATCACGTCGGGGTCGTTGGCGATGGCCATCGCGATCACCACGCGCTGCCGCATGCCGCCGGAGAACTCGTGCGGGAAGGCCAGCGCCCGCTCGGCCGGCCGCGGGATGCCCACCAGCTCCAGCAGCTCGATCGCCTTGACCAGGGCCGTCTCCTTGCCGACCCGCTGGTGCACGCGCACGGCCTCGGCGATCTGGTCGCCCACCCGGTAGACCGGGGTGAGGGCGGACAGCGGGTCCTGGAAGACCATCGAGATGGACTTGCCGCGGAAGGAGTTCAGGGCTCGCTCGGGTGCGCCGATCAGCTCCTTGCCGTGCAGGCGTACCGAGCCGGTGACGCGCGCCCCGGGCGGCAGCAGGCCCATCACGGCGGCAGAGGTGACCGACTTGCCCGAGCCTGACTCGCCCACGATGCCGAGCACCTCGCCCGGCCGTACGGCGTAGCTCACCCCGCGCACGGCGCGCACGTCGCCGAAGGACACGTTGAGGTCGGTGACCTCCAGCACCGGCTCGTCCATCACGCCTTCCCGGAGGAGGGGTCGAACGCGTCACGCAGCGCGTCGCCGACGAGGTTGACCGCCAGCACGGTGACCACCAGCAGCCCGGCCACGAACCAGAACGTCCACGGCGCGTACACCGCGGTCTTGGAGCCGTCGGCGATGAGCGTCCCGAACGACACGTCGGGCGGCTGGATGCCGAACCCGAAGTACGACAGCGACGTCTCGGTCAGGATCGCGCTGCTCACGTTGAGCGTGGCGTCCACGATGAGCAGCGACGACAGGTTGGGGATCACGTGGCGGAAGATGATCCGCACCGGCGGCACGCCCATGTAGCGGGCGGCCTGGACGAACTCGCGCTCCTTGACCGAGATCGCCATCCCGCGCACGATCTTCGAGGTCACCATCCACAGGAACAACGCCAGCATGACCACGAACAGCGGCCACTGCCCCGACCCGAACAGCGGCGACAGGATCGCCAGGATGAGGAACGCGGGCAGCACGAGCAGCAGGTCGGTCACCCAGCTCAGCACCCGGTCCGTCCAGCCCAGGAAGTAGCCCGCGAACGCGCCCACGACCGCCGCCAGCGCCGTGGAGACCAGGGCCGCCAGCAGCCCGACGACCAGCGACTTCTGCATGCCGCGCAGCGTCACGGCGAACACGTCGGAGCCCGTTTGGAGCGTTCCGAACCAGTGGCGGGCCGACGGTGGCTGCATGAACGCGGTGAAGTCCTTGTCGGTGTAGGTCCACGGGCTGAACAGCGGCCCCACGAAGGCCAGCAGGAACATCAGCGCCAGCACCGCGAACCCGATCAGCCCCTGAGTGGAGCGGAAGAACCGCCCGGCGACCATCCGCGACCTGGACGGCGCCCTGGTCAGCACGCCGTCGGCGAGCTCCTCCGCCTGCTCCTCCTCCGACAGCGTCATCAGGCCCGCACCCTCGGGTCGAGCGCGGCACGCAGGAGGTCGGCGGCCAGCGAGGCGCACAGGACGGCGACGGCGGCCAGCAGGGAGATGGCGGCGACGGTGTTGACGTCGTTGCTGAAGATCGAGTTGATGAGCTGCTCGCCCAGCCCGTGCCAGCCGAAGATCTTCTCCGTGAACGTGGCGCCCGTCAGCAGCGCCCCGAACGTGAACGCGAAGTAGGTCACCACCGGGATCATCGCGGTGCGCAGCGCGTGGCGGGTCAGCGCCTTGCGCCTGCTCAGCCCCTTGGCCCTGGCCGTGCGGACGAAGTCGGCGCCGAGCACGTCGAGCATCATGTTGCGCTGGTAGCGGCTGAAGACCGCGATCAGCCCCACCGACAGCGAGATCGTCGGCAGGACCAGGTGCTGCAGCCGGTCGACCGCCTGGTTCCACAGGCCCTCGACGTCGGCGCTGTACTCGCCGCTGACCAGGAGCACCTGGCGGCCGAACAGGTGCTGGTTGGCCCACGCCGCGACCAGGATCAGCATGTTGGCCAGCACCACCACCGGCACCGCGAGCACCAGGAACGACAGCCCGGTGGACAGCCGGTCGAACCAGCCGTACTGCCGCACGGCCGCCAGCGCGCCCACGAGCACGCCCAGCAGGCTGCCGCACAGCAGCCCGAGGATGACCAGCCGGAACGTCACGCCCATGCGGCGCTTGAGATCCTCGTTGACCGGCGCGCCCGCCACCGTGCGGCCGAAGTCGCCGCGCAGCACGCCGCCGGCCCAGACGGCGTAGCGCTGCAGCAGTGGCGTCTTGTCGTTGAGGTTGAGCGCGGCGAGCTGGGCGTCGACCACGGCGGGCGGCGGTTTGGGGGTGCGGTCGGCGTAGTTGGAGCGCGGGTCGAGCGCCGTCGCCGCCAGCAGGTAGGCGAGGCTGGCGGCCACGACCACGAGCACGGCGTAGTTGAGCAGCCTGCGGGCCAGGAACCCCGCCATCGCTCCCCCTCCTACGCGCCCCGCACGCACGACCGAGCCACCGGACTCATCGTAGTCACATTGCTACACCATGTGAGCCCCGCGCCGCACGGAACATGTGAAGAAGGTCAGCGTCCGGAGAGTTCGTCCACCGCTGTGCGCACGTCCTCGCTGGTGATCGTCGTCAGGTCGGCCGCGCTGGCGGAGCCGCCGCGCGAGGCGTGGGCGGCCAGCCGCACGTCGCGCCGCATGGCCGCCCGCTCGAACAGGGACCTGGCGAAGCGGCCGTTGCCCAGCCCGTCGATCAGCCGGTCCTCGCACACCCAGGTGAACACCTCGTCGAGCCGGTGCAGCGCCTCGTCGTCGAAGGTGTCGCCCGACTTCTCCGCCAGCAGCACCGCGATCTGCGACAGCTCGCGCGGGGAGTAGCTGGGGAAGGCCACGCGCTGGTTGAAGCGGCTGGCCAGGCCGGGGTTGGTGGCCAGGAACGCGTCCATCTCGCGCTCGTAGCCGGCCAGCACGACGACCAGCCGGTCGCGGTCGTCCTCGGCCCGCTTGAGCAGCGTCTGCACCGCCTCGGCGCCGAACGCGTCGCCGCCCTGGTAGCCGGGGTTGACCAGGCTGTAGGCCTCGTCGATGAACAGCACGCCGCCCAGCGCCCGGTCCACCAGCTCGTTGGTCTTGATGGCGGTCGCCCCGAGATGCTGGCCGACCAGGTCGGCCCGGTGCGCCTCCACCACGTCGGGCCTGGCCAGCAGGCCGAGCGCGGCGAAGACGCGGCCCAGCACGCGGGCGACCGTGGTCTTGCCGGTGCCCGGCGGGCCGACGAACACGAAGTGCCGCATCTGCTGCGGCGTGGGCAGCCCGCGCTCCTGGCGCATCCTGGCCACCTGGAGCTGGGCCGCGATCGCGTGCACCTGCCGCTTGACCGGAGCCAGCCCGGCCATCCTGTCGAGGTCGGCCAGCGCCTCCTCCAGCGTGGGCGTGGCCACGTAGCCGCGGAAGCGGGCGGTCAGCTCCTCGAACGCCTTGGTCACGTCGGGCGTGGTCGTGGTGACGAGGTCCTGCGTGCTCGGCGTGCCGCCGGCGCCCACCACCCGGACGTCGCGGGCCTGCGCGGAGGCCTCCACCAGGCTGCGCGCGAACCGGGCGTTGCCCAGCTCGTCGACCAGGCCGCGGCGGTGCACGTCGTCGTAGAGGCCGAGCAGCACCCGCTTGGTCGCCTCGTCCATCTGGTCGCCCCTGCGCCGCTGCAGCAGCTCTGTGACCTCGACCAGCTCGGCGGGGGAGTAGCCGGGAAAGCGCACCCGCGTGGCGAACCTGCTGGCCAGCCCGGGATTGCTGGTCAGGAACGAGCCCATCTCCTGCTCGTAGCCGGCCAGGATGATGATCAGCCGCTCGCGGTCGTCCTCGGCCCGCTTGAGCAGCGTCTGCACGGCCTCGGCGCCGAACCGGTCGGGCTGCCCGTCGGAGGAGTTGACCAGCCCGTACGCCTCGTCGATGAACAGCACGCCGCCCAGCGCCCGGTCCACCAGCTCGTTGGTCTTGATCGCGGTCGCGCCCAGGAACTCGCCCACCAGGTCGGCCCGCTGCGCCTCCACCACGTACGGCGTCTCCAGCAGGCCGAACGCGTAGAAGATCTTGGCCAGCGCGCGGGCCACGCTCGTCTTGCCGGTGCCGGGCGGGCCCACGAACACGAAGTGCCTGGTGGGCCGCTCGGCGGTGTAGCCGGCCTCGGCGCGCAGCCGCGACGCCTCGATGGAGGCGGCGATCGAGCGCACCTGCTCCTTGACCGGGGCCAGCCCGATCATGCTCTCCAGCTCGGCGAGCGCGTCCTCGACGGAGATCTGCGGCGGCGCGCCCGACCTGTCGTGGGGCGCCTCCGGCCTGCCCTCGCGGACCCTGACGCGCACCTGCTGCTCCTCGGCGAGGACGCTCTCCGCGCGGACCTTCCTGGCCAGCACGAACCGGTAGCCGAGGACGGCCACGGCGGCGGCGCAGGCCACCCAGACGGCCGTGCTGTCGGAGACGGGGGAGATCGCGGCGGCGAGCAGCCCGGCGGGCGCCAGCGCCATCAGCGTGCTCACCCACGGCGTCACCCAGCGGATGAGGTGCGCCGCTCCGGCGACGGGCAGGGCGAGGAAGACCATCACGTGCACGGTGGCCGCGCCGTCGGGGAACAGCCGCCCGAAGACCTGCAGCGCCAGCGCCATCCAGCCCGCCACGACCAGCGCGGTGGCGGCGGCCCTGGGATAGCGCATGGTCAGCGCCACGAACGCGAGCAGCAGGAGCACGAGGGGGAAGGTCTTGAGCAGGTCCCACCCGAGGGCTGCGCCCACGCCCATGGTGACCACGAGCGCGGCCACGTAGAGCACCCGGCGCACGGCCGGGGGAATCTGGAAATACCGCAGCCGAACCTTCTCGAACAGATCCCGCGCCGCGGCCCGCCCCGCGGTCTGGGCCCTGCCGGACTCACGCATCACGCCTCCCCGGTCCGCCCCCGGTTATACCGCACGGGACCGACTGTTGGGCGGTCCTGACACGCTAGGTGGAGGTCACGAAAAGGGCTATCTGACGCCCGAGTTCGGGCCCCGCGTCCTCCTGGAGGAAGTGCCCGGCGCCCTTGATCACGGGATGTCGCAGGCCAGCCGTGCCGCGCAGCGATTTGCGCAAGATGGGAGCCATGCCCCCCGTGATCGGGTCCCCGTCGGAGAAGGCCACCAGGAACGGCCTGTCGAGTGTGGTGAGAACCTGCCAGGCAGCGCGGTTGGCGGGAGCGGCGGGGTCGTCGGGCGCGATCGGGACCAGCCCGGGCATCGCCCGCGGCCCCGCCTTGTACGACTCGTCGGGAAACGGCGCGTCGTAGGCCGCCCGCACCTCCTTCGGCAGCTCGCTCCCGCACCCGGCCTGGACGAGCCTGCCGACGTCCAGCACCGGGGCCTTGAGCACCGCGTTCCTGAAGCGGTGCCACACCTCGGGCATGGGAATGTCACCCGTCGGCAAGCCCGTGTTGGCGGCCACGATCCGCGCCACGCGCTCCGGGTGCTCGGCGGCCAGCCGCAGGCCGATCAGCCCGCCCCAGTCCTGGCCGACCACGGTCATGCCGCTCAGGCCGAGCGCGTCGAGCAGCAGCGCCCGGGTCCACTCGACGTGCCGGGCGTAGGTGTGGTCGGCGAGGTCCGCGGGCTTGTCGGAGCGGCCGAACCCGATCAGGTCCGGCGCGATCGCGCGCAGCCCGGCCGCGGCCAGCTCGGCCATGACGTGCCGGTAGAGGAAGGACCAGCTCGGCTCGCCGTGCAGCAGCACGACGGGCTCGCCGCCGGTGGGGCCGGCCTCGACGTAGGCCATGCGCAGGCCGTCGCCGACCTCGGCGTAACGGGGCTCGTAGGGGAAGCCGGGCAGGTCGGTGAAGCGATCGTCCGGCGTGCGCAGGATCCGCATAGAACAAGGTTCTACCCGCTGGTGCCGCCCCGCGCCAGAGCGCACCCACCGCGTCAGCGGCGCTGGTGCCGTCCGGGGAACTCGCCGAACAGCACCTGCTTGGGCGTCACGCGCAGCACGTCGGAGTCGGCCCTGGCGACGCCGCGCACCTCGACCCAGAACCGCCGCTGCAGCGGATCGGTGGCGAACACCGCCACCCTCGGGTCCTCCTCGATCGCCGCCCACGCCGCCGTCTCGGCGATCAGCCGCAGCTCACCGGAGGAGGTGACGGACGCCACCGCGCCCGCGACCCGGGGCCCGAGCGCGTCCCCGTACGACAGCACGATGCTGCGGGCGTAGGAGAAGGTCTGGCGCACCTCGGGGTCCAGCGCCACCGACGGCCCGGCGCCCACGGGCAGGTCGCACATGAGCAGGGAGGAACGCCACGGCCCCGGCCCGCCCCGCCACCACGCCTGCAGCCCCCGCAGCAGGAACACCAGCGCAGCGGCGGCCAGCGCGCCGAGCCCGATCCGCCACGCCCACGCCCCCGACCAGGCCCCCGACCAGGCCTCCGACGGCGCCTGCGACCACCGGGCCCCGCCCGCTGTCCCGAAGAGCCCTTCCGCCGCCCCGAGCAGCCCGCCCGCCGCGCAGGCCACGGCCGCGGGCACGACCAGCCAGGTCGCGGCGGCCAGCCACGGATCACCCCGCTGGTGGCCGCGGCGCCGGGCACGCAGGTAACCCCGCACCACCGGGTACGGCACCGCCACCGCGGCCACCGCCGCCCGCGGCTCCACCACCAGCGCCCCCGCCACCACCGCCACCAGCACCGACCAGGTCCGGCCGAGCACGATCCACAGGGCCACCCCCGCGTTGCGCCGGGCGGTCCGCTCGCTCTCCCGCGCCGGCTCCGTCACGGCCAGCGCCCGCAGCGGGCGCCCCCGCCACGACTCGGCCAGGGCCCGCACCGCCGCCAGCGCGGGCCACCCCAGCACGACGATGCCCGCCAGCCCGGCCCAGACGGGATCGAACGAGGGCGGCAGCACCCGTACGGCGCCGAGCAGCAGCCACGCGGCGAACGCCACCACCGACAGGGCCGCCGACACCACCGACACCCCGAGCCAGGGGTCCCGGCCCAGCATCGCCCCCGCGTACGGCCAGACGCCGACCCGCCGCGCCTGCCGCACCGTGAGCGGCACCAGCAGCAGGAGCACCGCGCAACCGGCGAGCCTGGCCTCGGCGCCCCGGTCGAGCAGCAGCGCGCACGCGGCGATCCCCAGCGTGGCCACGGCGAGCAGCAGCCGCACCTGGCGGGACCAGACCTCCAGCGCGCGCCTGGCCCGGCCCGTCTCGCGCGGGTCGACCGGCCAGGCCGGGTCGTGGTGCGGCCGGGGCCGGTCCCAGCGCAGCAGCGCCAGTCCGAGGTTGACGCGGGCCTGCGGGGCCTCGGGGTCGATGGCGAGCGCGGCCCGGTAGGAGTGCTCGGCCCGCGCGTGGTCGCCGCGCAGCAGGGCGAGGTCGCCGAGCATGATCTCGGGCCCCGCCTCCTCGGGTGCGAACTTCCTGGCCAGCTCGGCCTGCTCGACCGCCTCCGCCCACCGCCCGGGCGCCCGGCGCAGCACCGCGGCCAGGCGCAGCCGGGCCTGCCACGAGCCACGGGCCAGCTCCACCGCCCGCTCGGCGGCGGGCACGGCCTCGGCCTCGCGGCCCAGCCGTTCGTGGGCCAGGCTGATCAGCCGGTGCGCCCACTCGGAGCCGGGGTCGAGGTCGGCGGCGCGGCGGGCGGCGTCCAGAGCGGACTCGGGGCGGCCGGCGTTCAGCCTGGTCAGGGCCTCCTCGCACCATTCGCGTGAGGACCGGTCGGGATGGTTGCCTGTTTTGCCGCTTTCGTCGGTCCCCACGCGTCCCATGATCGGCTGGCGGGCCAATGTTGGATAGATCCAGACATATGGCTGTATCTCTCTAGAGAGGTGTGCGGTGACCGTGGATCGGCCGATACCGCTATCACAACCCCCCGGCATGGCCTAAGCTGCCACGCAAGCCGGGAGCGCCGGAATCAGGCCGCAGAGCTCGGGAGGAGCGAGAGACGAGCCGCGGTTCCGCCGCCGCCGACCACCAGCACGTGCGGGCCCTGTGAAGCGGATCGGCCTGCGAGGAGGCCCATGACCGTCACACAGGCCGCATCCTTCGTACGCACTGCCGACCGAAGCCCCCAGGACCGCCGCTGGTCCATTCTGGTGCTGCTCTGTCTGGCCCTGCTGCTGATCACGGTCGACGCCACCGTCCTGCACATCGCGGTCCCCGCGCTCACGGCCGCGCTCGAACCCTCCGCGGTGCAACTGCTGTGGATCATCGACGTCTACTCGCTGGTGGTCGCGCCGCTGCTGATCATGTTCGGCACGCTCGGCGACAAGTACGGTCGCAAGCGGCTCGTGCTGTACGGCATGGTGCTGTTCGGCCTCGCCTCGGCCGCGGCCGCGTGGGCACCGACCCCGCTGACCCTGATCCTGGCCAGGGCGCTGCTCGGCGTGGGCGGCGCGATGATCATGCCGGCCACGCTCTCGCTCATCCGGCAGGTCTTCACCGACCGGCGCGAGCGCGCCATCGCCCTGGGCGTCTGGAGCGCCGTCGCGGCGGCGGGCGCCGCCGTCGGGCCGCTCATCGGCGGCGTGCTCGTCGGCATCTGGTGGGGCGCGGTCTTCCTGATCAACGTGCCGATCCTGCTGGTGCTGCTGCCCGCCGCGATGCGGCTGCTGCCCGAGTCGCGCGAGCGTCGCCACCGGCCCTGGGACGCCGTCAGCGCCGTCCTGTCGGTGGCCGGCATCCTGGCACTGGCGTTCGGGCTGAAGGAGGCGGGCTCGGGCAGCCTGATGCCGTTCTGGGCGTCGGTCGCGGTGTTCCTGGCCGGGGTGGGGCTGCTGGTCGCGTTCGTCCGGCGGCAGACCCGGCTGCCGGCGCCGTTCCTGGAGATCGGCCTGTTCAGGCGGCGGGAGTTCACGACCGGCGTGGCGGGGGTGCTGCTCGGCGTGTTCGCGCTGGTGGGCCTGCAGCTCATGCTCGCCCAGTACCTGCAACTCGTCCTCGGCGACAGCCCCGTGCGCGCGGCGCTGCGGATGTTGCCGCTGGTCCTGTCGGCCATCGCCGGCGGGCTCGCCGCCGCCCACATCCTGCCCAGGCTCGGCATGCGGGCCACCATGAGCGGCGGCCTCGGCCTCGTCGCGCTGGCCCTGACCCCCACCCTGAGCTGGGGTGTCGAGGGTCATCCCGTGATGCTGGCGGTGTGCTTCGTGGGCATCGGGTTCGGCGTGCAGGTGGCGCTGCTCGCCGCCTCCGACACGATCATGGCCGCCGCCCCCGAGTCCCAGGCGGGCGGGGCCGCGGCCATCGAGGAGACCGCGTACGAGCTGGGGGCCGGCCTGGGCGTGGCCGTGCTCGGCACGATCACCACGATCGTGTACGCCCCCGGCCTGCCGTCCGTGCCCGGCGTGCCGGAGGGCGGCATGGACAAGGCCAGACAGTCGCTGGCCGCCGCCGCGCACGTCGCGGACGAGGTCGGCGGCTCGGCCGGCGGCGCGCTGCTCGACGCCGCCCGGTGGGCCTTCGTCAACGCCCTGCACACGACCGTGGTCGTGAGCGTCGTCCTGCTCAGCCTGACCGCCGCCGTGGTGGCCATGCTGCTCAGCCGTGATTGAGGTGTGCCATGTCCCGATTAGGGCAGACAACTACCGTGAAACAGGTCCTCCGTGATCTTGCTGCTTTAGTCGCCCGCATCGGTGTGGGCGGTATTTTCTTCGCCAACGGGTGGACCAAGCTGGAAGACGGGCTGAAGATCACCGGGGCGAAGTTCCTGGAGCAGGGCGCCCCCGCGCCCGGCGCCTGGGCCACGGTCACCATGCTCGCCGAGCTCATCGGCGGCGCGCTGCTCATCGCCGGCCTGGCGGTCTCCGCGACGGGGCTGATCCTCTTCGCCGAGGCGCTGGCGGTCTTCCTGGTCGCCCCGCCGCTCAATCCCATCACCATGAACGAGCTCATCCTGCTCGGCGCCGCCTCGCTCCTGCTCGCCGTGGTCGGCGCGGGCCGCATCTCGGTGGACCACATGGTGGTGATCCGCCGGAGGGAGTCGGAGGCGGCCAGCGAGTTCGCCGCCGACAACGAGGCCGACCGGGTCATCGCCTCGCTCAGGGAGCCGGAGGAGTCCCCGCCGCCGGAGCCCGAGCCGGAGATCTCGCCCACCGAGGACACGGCGCCGCACCCGCGGCCCCGCGGGCAGGTGGAGCAGAAACGCAACGAGGAGCCCGCTCCGGCCCCCGCGCCGCCGGGTGACACGCTGGTGGCGGGCCGCAAGAAGCCTCAGGCCCGTACGCGCCGCACCTCGACCGAGTAGCACGTATCGGGGCGAGTCTTCGGATCTTCCCCCGATACGTCGCCACGCTCCCCGCCCCATGGCGCTGACGAGAGCCCTGACGGTCGTGCCCCTCGCCGCGGTCGCCGCGGGATGTCAGCTCGCCGGCCCGCCTGTCGGTGGACGTGCACATCCCGAACGTGGGGACGCCGGCGAATGTACCGATCTCTTGGCGTCGCGGCCGCGCTGCTCGGCCCGCTCAGCCCCACACAGCCGCCGCCGACCTTCGACGAGGCCACGCTGACCGGCAAGGCCAGGAGCCGCCTGCGACAGGCGGCGGGCTCGCTGAAGGCCGAGGCGGGCAAGCAGGGTCGACGGATACACCGACGCGAGGGGCTCCGGCTCCTGCAACCTGGAGCTGACGGCGGCGACAACCCCGAGGGCCGCGCCAGGAACCGCAGGGTGGAGATGAGCTTCACCCGGTGAATATCCTGTCGGCACAGCCGAGCGGGGAGCCGAAGATGACAGGCAGGGCGCGGGCGACGGTCAGGGACGTCGCGGCCGAGACGGGCCTGTCCATCGCCACCGTCTCCCGCGTGCTCAACGGCCAGTCGAACGTCGCCCCGCACACCCGCGAGCTGGTGCTGCAGGCGGTCGGCCGGCTCGGCGACCAGGCGCCCCGGCCGCGCGCCACGCCCGACGCCCGGGGCGGTGCGGTGTACGTGCGCTGCCCGTACGTGCTGACCGACTACTTCGGGCTGATCGTCTCCTCGGTGGGCGAGACGATCGAGCTGCACGGCAGGCAGATGATCCTCGGGGCGGGGGAGGCGGCGCAGCGCAGCGCGGTGCTGCCGGGCCTGCCCGACCGGCAGGGTGTCGCGGGCGCGATCCTCGTCCTGCCGCCCGAGCCGGGCGAGGAGCTCGTACGCCTGCGCGACCGCGGCTTCCCCTTCGTGGTGATCGACCCGCGCACGCCGCCGCCGAAGGACATCGTGGCCGTCTCGGCCGCGCACTTCGCGGGTGGCCGCAAGCTGATGGCGCACGTGGTGGAGCTGGGCCACCGGCGGGTCGGGATCATCGGCGGCCCGGTGAAGTGGCTGCCCAGCGAGGCCAGGCTGGCCGGCTACACCGCCTCGCTGGCCGACGCCGGCGTGCTGCCGGCCCCCGAGCTGCTGCGCCACGTGCCCGAGCCGAACATCGAGCACGGCTACCTGTCGGCCCGCGAGCTGCTCGGCCTGCCGGACCGGCCGACGGCGCTGGTGGCGTTCAACGACAAGATGGCGGTCGGCGCGCTGCGCGCGGCGGCCGAGGCCGGGCTGAGCGTGCCCGGCGACCTGTCGGTGGCGGGCTTCGACGACATCGACATCAGCAGGGCGGCCTCGCCCGCCCTGACCACCGTGCGCCAGCCTCTGGAGGAGATGGGCCGGATGGCGGTCACCCTGCTGATGCGGCTGCTCAGCAGGCACACGCTGGAGGCGCTGCACGTATCCCTCGGCACCGAGCTGGTCGTGCGCGGCTCCACGGGCCCGGCCCCGCGCTGACTGTTTCATTCGTTACATCGGTTGACTCGCCGTCTTGACCCGTGCTCTGCTGCTCAGTGCAAGGCAGTGTTACACCTTTGTTTCATTTGTTACAAGGGCATCACCCCCCGGCCCTGAGAGGACCTCTGCCGTGTCCAGAATTCTTCTGGCGCTCGCCTGCGCGCTCGCCCTGGTGGCCGCCGCGCCCCTGCCGGCCGCCGCCGCGAACGAGCCGGTGAACGTCTGGCTCACCACCACCTCCGACTCCGGTGGCCGCACCGTCACCCGCGGCCTGGCCCAGCAGGCCCCGATCGCCTTCGGCCCCGCCGGCGGCTCCGCGAACCACACGATCACCGTCAACGAGGGCACCACGTACCAGCAGTTCGAGGGCGGCGGCGCGTCGATCACCGACACCACCGCCCACCTGCTGCGGGGCGGCCCCGTCAGCGCCGCCACGCGCGACGCTGTCATGCGCAGGCTGTTCCATCCCACGGACGGGATCGGCCTGTCGTTCGTGCGCAACCCGATCGGCGCCTCCGACCTGTCGCGCCCCGGCATGGTCTCGCTCGACGACACCTGCTGCGACCTGAACGACTTCGGCGCCAACGGCTACGACACGAACGTGCGCCTGCTCACCGCCCAGGCCAAGCAGCTCAACCCGGCCCTGCGCGTCAAGGGCGTGCCGTGGAGCGCGCCCGGCTGGATGAAGGACAACGGCCGGATGGACCAGATGGGCTGGCTCAAGTGGGAGCACTACGGCACCTACGCCCAGTACCTGGTCAAGTACGTGCAGAGCTACCAGGCCGCCGGCGTGCCCGTGGACTACGTCTCCGTCCAGAACGAGCCCAACTGCTGCCAGGCGTCCAACCCGACGGCGATGAACTACCCCGGCATGTCCTGGAACGCCTCCGGCCTGATCGAGCTCACCAAGAACTTCGTCTACCCCGCCTTCCGGGCCGCCGGCATCAACACCAAGATCCTCGTCCACGACTGGAACTACGGCGACTACGCCCAGATCGGCCAGCCCATCCTGGCCGACGCCACGCTCAGGAACGACCCCCTGTTCGGCGGCATCGCCTGGCACGGCTACTGGGGTGACCCGGCCGTCGGCACCCAGGTGCACAACCAGTACCCGTCGGTCAGGCAGTTCAGCACCGAGCACTCGGGCGGCACCTGGATCGCCAACCAGCACAACGAGGACCTGGCCGACATCGTGTCCTACGCCCGCAACTGGAGCGGCAGCCTGGTCAAGTGGAGCCTGGCGCTCAACCAGAACATGGGCCCGCACAACGGCGGCTGCGGCACCTGCACCGGCCTGATCACCGTGCAGGAGGGCGGCTCCCGCGCCGGCCAGGTGGACTACACGATCGAGTACTACACGACCGGCCACCTGACCAAGTTCGTCAGGCCGGGCGCCTACCGCATCGACTCCACGGCCAGCGCCGCGATCCAGAACGTCGCCTACCGCAACCCCGACGGCTCCAAGGCCCTGATCGCCCACAACGGCGGCACCTCAGCCCAGTCCGTCAGGGTCGACTGGGGCGGCCAGTCCTTCCTCTACACGCTGCCCGCCCGCACCACGGCCACGTTCACCTGGCCGGGAACGACGTCTTCAGGCGGCCGGATCACCGGGCCGGCCGGCAAGTGCCTGGACGTGGCGGGCGGCAGCAGCGCCGACGGCGCCGCCGTACAGCTCTACACCTGCAACGGCACCGCCGCCCAGCAGTGGACCCGTCCCGGCGACGGCACGCTGCGCGCCCTCGGCAAGTGCCTCGACGTCCGCGACCACGGCACGGCCGACGGCAGCCGGTTGCAGCTCTGGTCCTGCACCGGCGCCGCCAACCAGCAGTGGACCCACACCGCGGCCCGCGACCTGGTGAACCCGGCGGCGGACAAGTGCGCCGACGTCACCGGCAACACCAGTGCCGACGGCACCCCCGTGCAGCTCTGGACCTGCACGGGCGCCGCCAACCAGAAGTGGACCCTGCCGTAGGACCAGGGGCCCGGCTCACATCTCCGCGGTGAGCCGGGCCACCGTCCGCATCTTGTTCATCGCGTCCAGTGCCGCCACCTTGTACGACTCCGCCAGCGTCGGATAGTTGAACACCGCATTGACCAGGTAGTCCACGGTCCCGCCGCAGCCCATGACCGTCTGCCCGATGTGCACCAGCTCCGTCGCCTGCGTGCCGAACACGTGCACGCCCAGCAGCCGCCGGTCCTCCGAGGACACCAGCAGCTTGAGCATCCCGTACGAGTCGCCGATGATCTGCCCGCGCGCGAGCTCCCGGTACCGCGAGATGCCCACCTCGAACGGCACCTTGTCCCGGGTCAGCTCGTCCTCCGACCTCCCGACGAAGCTGATCTCGGGGATGGTGTAGATGCCGATCGGCGGCAGGTCGTGCAGGTCGCCGGCCGGCTCCCCGCAGGCGTGCTGCGCGGCCAGCCGCCCCTGCTCCATCGAGGTGGCCGCCAGCGCGGGGAAGCCGATCACGTCGCCCACGGCGTAGATGTGCGGCACCTCGGTGGCGTAGTTCTCGTCCACCCTGATCCGGCCCCGGTCGTCGGCGGCCAGGCCGGCGGCCCCCAGGTTGAGCTCGGCCGTCTTGCCCTGGCGGCCCGCCGAGTACATGACGCAGTCGGCCGGGATCTTCTTGCCGCTCTCCAGCAGGGTCAGCGCGCCGCGCGGGCGGCGCTCGACGGCCGCCACGTTCTCACCGAACCTGAAGGTCACCGCCAGGTCGCGCAGGTGGTACTTGAGCGCCTCGACGATCTCCAGGTCGCAGAACTCCAGCATGCGCTCGCGCCGTTCCACCACCGTCACCTTGGTGCCGAGCGCGGCGAACATGGAGGCGTACTCGATGCCGATCACCCCGGCGCCCACCACGACCAGCGTCTCCGGCACCTTGTCCAGGTGCAGGATGGCGTCGGAGTCGATCACCGTCCTGTCGTCGAACTCGACGCTGGACGGGCGGGCGGGGGAGGTGCCCGTGGCGATCACGATCTTGTCGGCGGTGACCTTCTTCTCCTCCTCCTCGCCGGTGATCCCGATCGTGTGCTCGTCGAGGAAGCGGCCGGTGCCATGCAGCACCGTCACGTGGTTGCGGGCGAGCTGGCTGCGGATCACCTGGATCTCGCGGCCGATCACGTGCTGGGTGCGCATGCCGAGGTCGGCGACCGTGATCTCGTCCTTGACGCGGTAGCTGGCGCCGTACAGCTCCCGCTGGTTGAGCCCCGTGAGGTAGAGGACGGCCTCGCGCAGCGTCTTGGACGGGATCGTGCCCGTGTTGATGCACACGCCGCCGATCATGTGCCGTTTCTCGACCATCGCGACGCGCCTGCCGAGTTTCGCCGCCGCGATCGCGGCCTTCTGCCCACCTGGTCCCGAGCCGAGGACCACCACATCAAAGTCCGCCACGCCGTCCAGTCTGCGGGCGGCGTGTCCACGGGGAAAGACCCGTCTGGAAGACTTCGGAGTATGTTGCGCAGATTCACGCAAGTCGACGTGTTCGCCTCCGGGCGGCCGTACACGGGAAACGCGCTCGCGGTCGTGGTCGACGGCGACGGGCTGAGCACGCAGGAGATGCAGAGCTTCGCCCGGTGGACGAACCTGTCGGAGACCACCTTCCTGCTGCCGCCGACCACGGGGGAGGCCGACTACCGGGTCCGCATCTTCACCCCCGACACCGAGCTGCCCTTCGCCGGTCACCCCACGCTGGGCTCCTGCCACGCCTGGCTGGAGGCCGGGGGCAAGCCCCGCACGGCGGGCCTGGTCGTGCAGGAGTGCGGCGCCGGGCTGGTGCACGTGGACGCCACGGACGCGGGGCTGGCCTTCCGCACGCCGCCGCTGATCCGCTCGGGGCCCGTGGAGGAGGAGCTGCTGGACCAGATCGTCGAGTCGCTCGGGATCACGCGCGACGACGTCGTGGACGCCGAGTGGATCGACAACGGCCCCGGCTGGGTGGGCGTGCTGCTCCAGGACGCCGAGGCCGTGCTCGCGCTGCGCCCCCGGATGGTGCCGCACGACATCGGCGTGGCGGGGCCGTACCCCGAGGGTTCGCCGTGCGCGTTCGAGGTGCGGGCGTTCTTCCCCTCCCAGGGCAGCACGGTGGAGGACCCCGTGACGGGCAGCCTGAACGGCTCGCTGGCGGAGTGGCTGCTGCGCACGGGCCGCGCCAAGGCCCCGTACGTGGCCGCGCAGGGCACGGCGATCGGCCGCGCGGGCCGCGTCGACATCACCGTCGGCTCCGACGACGCCGTCCGGGTGGGCGGCGAGGTGATCACCTGCGTCACGGGTCACGTCGAGTTGTGAACCGCACCTCCTCGCCCGGCGCGAGCTGGGCGAGGACCGGCAGGTCGGCGCCGCGTACGACGCCGATCACCGGATATCCGCCCGTCGGCGGATGATCGGTCAGGAACACGATCGGCTGCCCGCTCGGCGGCACCTGCACGGCCCCGGGCACCATGCCCTCGCTGGGCAGCTCGCCCTCCTTGGCCCGCTCCAGCCGCGGGCCGCGCAGGCGCACGCCGACGCGGTTGCTGTCGGGCGTCACCGTGTACGCCTGCCCGCACAGCTCGGCCATCGCCTCCGGCACGAACCAGTCGTCCCGCGGCCCCGGCAGCACGCGCAGCACCGCCGCCCGGGGGCCCGGCAGCGGCGCCAGGTCCACCGAGATCACGCCCTGCGGCGGCCCGACCGGCAGCAGCGTGCCGGCCCGCAGCGGCTCGGGCCCCAGGCCCGACAGCGAGTCGGTGGAGCGGCTGCCCAGCACGGTTTCGACCGCGATCCCGCCCCGCACCGCCAGGTACGTGCGCAACCCCCACGCGGGCGCCCCCAGCCGCAGCTCGCCGCCCGCGGGCACCCAGAACGGCGCCCCCATGCCGGCCTCGGCGAGCGGCGCCCCGGCCAGCGCGGCCCACGCCCCGTCGAGGAAGCGCAGCCGCGCCCCGCCGAACGTCAGCTCGATCCCGGCCAGGCTCTCGGCGTTGCCGACCAGCCGGTTGGCCAGGCGCAGGCTCGGGGCGTCGGCCGCTCCCGACCGCGGCACCCCCAGATGGGCGTGACCGGGCCGGCCCAGATCCTGGACGGTCGCGTACGGCCCGGGGTGGACGACCTCGATCATGCGGCCTCGAACCGCACCCGCATGCCCGGCCGGAACAACGACGGCGGATCGCCCGCCACGTCCCACACCCGCACTGGCGTGCGCCCGATCAGCCGCCACCCGCCGGGGGAGGCCGCCGGATACACCGCGGAGTACGGCCCCGCCACCGCCACCGACCCGGCGGGCACCGACGTGCGCGGCGTCTCCAGCCGCGGCGTCTCCAGCACCGGATCCAGCCCCGTCAGATAGGCGAACCCGGGGGCGAACCCGAGCCACCCCACGACCAGCTCCCGCCCGGTGTGCCGCGCGACCACCTCCTCGGCGGAGATCCCGGCCAGCGCCGCCACGGAATCGAGATCCGCTCCGTCATAGACGACGGGAATCGTCACCAGCGGCTGCCCCTCCGCGGCTCCCGCCACGGCCTGGTCCCGCTGCTCGCGCGCGACCTCCTCCAGCCGCGCCCGCAACCCGGCTTGATCCGCCCCGGGCGCCACCACGAGCACCGTCTCGGGCCCCGGCACGATCTCCACGACCCCCTCCGGCCGCCGGGCGCGCAGCGCCGCGTCGAGCCGGTGCGACAGCTCCAGCGACCCGGTCTCCACGAGCAGCGCGTGCTCCCCGGCCGTGCGGATCACGCGAACGCCTGCAGGACCACTCCGGCCGCCAGCAGCTCGTCACGCACTCCCTGCGCCAGTCTGACCGCGTCAGGCGTGTCTCCGTGGACGCAGATGGAACGCGCCGATATCGGCACAGAACTCCCGTCAGAGGCCGTCACAGAGCCTTCCACGGCCATCTGGCGCGCACGGGCGGACACCGCGGCGGCGTCGTGGATCACCGCGCCCTGCTCCCGGCGCGGCACCAGCATCCCCGCGGGGGTGTAGGCGCGGTCGGCGAACGCCTCGCTCACCGTCGCCACGCCCTCGGCCGCCGCCACCTTGTGCACCACGGAGCCGGGCAGCGTGAGGACCGGCAGCGACGGGTCGTAGTCGGCCACCGCCTCGATCACCGCCGCAGCCTGGCCCTCGTCGCGGCAGATCCGGTTGTACAGGGCGCCGTGCGGCTTGACGTAGGAGACCCGGCCGCCCATCGCCCTGGCGATGCCGTCGACGGCGGCGAGCTGGTAGAGCACCTCGGCGCACAGCTCCTCCGGCTCCACCTCCATCTCCCTGCGCCCGAAGTGGGCCAGGTCCCGGTAGGACACCTGGGCCCCGATCGCCACGCCCCGGTCGACGGCCGCCGCGCACGTGCGCCTGATCGTCACCGGGTCGCCCGCGTGGAAGCCGCAGGCCACGTTGGCGCTCGTGACGACGTCGAGCAGGGCGAGGTCGTCGCCCAGCTTCCAGATGCCGAAACCCTCGCCCAGGTCCGCGTTGAGGTCGATCACCATGCGTCCATCATGGCGGTTACCCCTGCCTCGGCGCGACGAACAGCGTCTGCGTGGCCGCCCCGATCTCACCCGCCACGTCGAACAACGCCGAACGGGTCAGCCCGCGGCCCGACGGGCCGATGACGGTCTCCGCGTCCATGCAGACCCATTCGCCGACCGGCGCGCGGAACAGCGAGATCGTGAGGTCCACGTTGACGAACACGTGGGTGTCGAAGTCGAGGGCGAGGCTGATGCCGTTGCCGCTGTCGGCGAACACCGCCACCCGCTCCACCGGCGTCATCTCCTCGCCCTCCACCAGCGGCATCGTGAGCCTGCCCCAGACCGTGGCGGGGCCGAGCTCCAGGGGGCCGCCGGTGACGAAACGCCAGTCGAGCGCCTTGCCGTAGCCGAACCCCGACTGCAGCCACGACCGCGCGTGCCCCTCCTCGCGCGCCGGGATGGGCGGGGCCTCCCGCACCGGCGTGGGCGGCGTGTCGGCCTCGCGGATGCGCCACGCGGTGGCCCTGACGAACTCGCGTCCGCCGGACGACACGCTCGCCGACAGGCACTGCACCCGCTTGCCGTCGCGTACGACGTCGGTCGCCACCTCCAGCTCGGCCACCGGCACGGGGGCGAACACGTCCACCACCAGCCGGGACAGCTCCAGGCCCGGGCGCGGCGCGGTGCGGGCCAGCTCGTGCGCCACGAGCGCGGTGACCGGGCCCATGTGCTGGGTGCGCGGGTCCCACGGGCCCTGGGTGTGCTCGGAGGCCAGGTAACGGCCCTCGCTCAGCCGCTCGTACATGGCCATGGTCAGAACTCGTCAGGGATGTCGGCGATGTCGTCGAGGGCCGCCGCCAGCTCGTCCGGGTCGCCGCCGATCCGCTCGGCGATCTCGATCAGCACGTGGAGCACGTCGTGGCGGTCGTGCCCCAGGTCGAGCAGGCGCTGTGCCGCCTCCCAGAGCTGCGGCGGATCGCCGTCCCACAACCTCGTCGCGATCTCCTCGTGCCAGGCCAGGTGCTCCTGGTCGATCACGCCGCCGTGGTCGATCTCGAGTAACGTGCGCCGGTCGGCCTGGTCGGCCGGATCGAGCTTGTCCAGCTCGATGCCGTTGTGCGTGCCCTGGAGATAGGGGAACGCGAAGGCCCGCCTGGCCAGCGCCGACAGGTCGCCGTCGGGCAGCAGCCGCTCCAGCAGCGGCCGGTCGAGCCCGAACGACGTCGGGTCACGGTAGGCCTCGGGGAACTTCCCGGTCGCCTCCCACACCGCGTCGAGCGTGGCCTTCAGCCCCTGCTCGGGCAGCGCCGTGCGGTGCGCGGCGAAGCGCACCCACGCCGACAGCACGTGCGGCATCGCCTCCTGCTCGGCCACGCTCAGCATCACCTTGCGCGGCAGCCAGTCGAGCAGGAACGTCTCGCACTTGGTCGGGCTCACCCGCAGCGGCCGGTTGAAGTCCTGCTCGCACCCGTAGTCGATGATGTGGTCGGCGCAGCGCGAGGCGGCCGACGGGTCGGACAGGTGCTCGGCCGCGTCGGAGGCCAGGAACTCCGCCGCCAGCATGGCCCGCCGCTCCCTGCTGTACGGAGCCTCGATGTGCAGCGGCGCCGGCCGCTTGCGCCCCGGCGGCAGCGCCTTGAGGCGGGCGCGGGCGAAGGCGTGGTAGGCGCTGTAGCTGTCGCTCACCGGCGGCGGCGTCTTCGGCTCCCTGGTGGCCTTCATCGCCGACTCCAGCAGCGCCCTGGCCTGCTCCGGCTGGATCTCCTCGAACAGCAGCAGCGGGTTGCCCGCCGCCTCGGCCCTGGCCTGCTCCAGCAGCTTGTCGACCTGGGAGGACACCCAGGCGTCGCGCGCCATGCCGCTCATGTTGTGGTCGACCACCATGACCAGCGCGTGGCGGTCGATCGGCTGGTCGCTGTCGTTCCAGCGGTAGGCGAAGGTGCAGATCACGGTGTCCTGGTCGCCGTACGCGTCGCGCGAGACGTAGCAGCCGGCCGGCTTGACCGCGCCCACCCGGTCGGCCCAGCCCGGCCTGGCCACGCCCGACTCCATCATCGCCAGCGCCGCGCCCTCGGCCTTGGCGCCCTGCCGGGCCGTGCCGAGATAGGCCAGGCAGATCAGCAACGTCAGCGAGGCAGGCGTGCCGGCCTTGGCCGCGTAGTCGACCAGCCCCTCACCGAGCACCTGCTCGACGTCGCCGCCCCTGACCCGCCTGCCCCACCAGGCTCCGATCATGTCGGAGACCATCAGCTCCGCGTCGAGAGGGGTGCGTACGGCCAGCAGCTCGCGGGCCGCCTGCACCATCTCCTTGAACACGTCGTCTGGCGGGGTGCTCTCCCGGGGATCTCGTCGGTGTCGGCGCACACCCTCACTCTCTCGTATTCCGGACGCGAACGGTGCGGAGAACACGGCCCGGTGACCCCGATGTTATCGGCGGGCACGCCGATACGGGCACCGCCGCCCCTCCCCGGACGCCCCTAGCGCAGGCTCCTGGGAGGGGGCGCGGAGTTGACGATCGCGAGCAGGTGCTCGCGGGCGATGCGTTCCACGATCTCGGGCGTGGCGGAGATGCCCAGATGCTGTGCGCACGCGCACACGTCGGCCACGCAGCGGTCGATCGTGTCCACGGGTACGGTCAGGAACTCTTCGGCCAGCCTGAGACTGACCGGCTCCCGCAGGAACCGTGTGGCCAGAGCGAGCATAGGAGTGAGATTCCTCTGGAGGCCCGGGGGCAAACCCCCAGGAATGTCTGCAGGGCGACTTGCGCTCTCATTTCACCTTTTCTCGGGCTCGTGTCAAGGCTCCACGGCGTCTGTGTTCACTTCACCGGGCGAGCTTTCGTGCGAAGCTGTCTCCATGCGCATCCAGCTCGCCCAGCGGAGCGAGGCCGACGAGCTCCTCGGCCGCAGCCCGCTCGCCCTGCTCGTCGGCATGCTGCTCGACCAGCAGATCCCCATGGAGTGGGCGTTCACGGGGCCGTACACGATCTCCCAGCGGCTCGGGCACGACCTGACGGCGGAGGAGATCGCCTCCTATGATCCCGAGGCGTTCGTCGCGCTGCTGGCCGACAAGCCGGCCGTGCACCGCTATCCCAAGTCCATGGCGGGCCGGGTCCAGCAGCTCGCGGCCTATCTCGTCGAGCACTACGACGGGCAGCCGGAGAAGATCTGGGCCGACGCCGCCGACGGCAAAGAGTTGCTGAAACGACTCATGGCCCTGCCGGGATACGGCAAGCAGAAGGCCCAGATCTTTTTGGCATTGCTGGGCAAGCAGCTGGGCGTGCAGCCGTCAGGCTGGCGTGAGGCGGCCGGGCTCTACGGCGAGGAGGGGTCACACCGGTCGGTCGCCGACGTGGTCGACGCCGACAGTCTGGGCCGCGTGCGGGCCGCCAAGCAGGAGGCCAAGCGGGCGGCGAAGAGCCAGTAGGGCAAGTAGCCTGACGGGCGTCCGCCCCGGCGATCCGGCCCCGGCGATCTGACGCTGTAACCTGATCTTGCTGCGCAATGTGGAGCGACTTTGACAGGATGCGTAGACCCTAGAGGCGACCGGGCCGCGGCGGGGGCTTCCGTCCGTACATGCCCATCGTCGATGATGTACTGCAGGATCCGGTCGCCCGGAGCTGCGCTACGCCGATACACAGTTATGGAGATGTGCCGCGTGGGAGACCCTGGCACGCGACGGAGGTGCGGACCATGAGCGCCGAGACCTCCGTTCCCCGTCCCCGGGAGTCGGATGTGGACATCTCAGACTCCGCCCTCTTCAAGGGCATGTTGTCGGAGGCAGAGTTCGCCTTCGCGTTCTTCGACGCCGACAGCCGCATCCAGCGGGTCAACGACGTGTTCAGCGATGTCGTCAACGTGCCCGCGGAGCGCATGGTGGGCCGTCAGCCCGTCGAGGTGCTGGCCGCCGACCTCAGCCAGATCATCACCCATGCCGTGCAGGCCGTCATCGAGTCCGACGCGCCCGTGACCGAGGGCCGCGTGCGGGTGCGCTCCGCCGAGGGCGACACCCGGCACTGGTCGCTGTCGTTCTCGCCGGTCCACGACGACGCCGGCGAGCTGCGCGCGATCGCGCTGGTCGGCCTCGACGTGACCGAGAGCCGCCAGACCGAGGAGGCGCTGCGCCGCAGCGAGGAGCGCTACCGCTCGCTGGTCGAGGCGCAGTCCCAGCTCGTCTGGATCACCTCGCCCACCGGCGCCGTCGTCGAGGACGCCCCGCAGTGGCGCGCCATCACCGGCCAGGGCCTGGAGGAGTACCTCGCCAGCGGCTGGCTGGAGGTCGTGCACCCCGAGGAGCGCCAGCACACCGAGGAGGCGTGGCGCGAGGCGCTGCGCGGGCGCACCATGTTCGAGTGGAACTACCGCGTGCGCACCCGCGCCAGCGGTTACCGCCACTTCGAGGTGCGCGCCGTGCCGATCATCCGCCACGGCAGGGTGGTCGAGTGGGTCGGCGCCAACACCGACGTCACGCCGCAGCGCGAGGCCGAGGAGATGCGCGGCAGGCTGACCGACCAGCTCGGCGCCGCCGCCCTGCGCACCGCCCGGCTGCAGGGCGCCACCGCCATGCTGGCCGAGGCGCTGACGGTCGAGCAGGTGGTGCAGGTCATCATCGACGTCGGCCGCACCGCGCTGGCAGCCGACCGCTCGGCGGTCGCGCTGCTCGACACCGACCGCGCCGCGCTCAAGCTGATCAACGGCGAGGGCATCCTGGAGGCCTCCGGGGCGACGGGCGACGAGATCCCGCTGTCCCACTCCAACGTGATGACCATGGCCGTCAACAGCCGCCGGCCCGTGTTCGCCGAGTCGCCCGAGTCGCTGAAGGCCCAGCTCCTGGAGGCCGGCGGCGACGAGGAGGTGCTGGCCGGGTTCCTCGCGCACGGCGACGAGCGGGCCTGGGTGGGCCTGCCGCTGCTCGCCGCGGGACGCGCCCTGGGAGCGCTCCGGTTCTCCTTCACCAGGCCGCAGAAGATCTCCCAGGAGGACGGCGTCTTCCTGGAGGCGCTGGCCGGCCAGTGCGCGCTCGCCGTGGAGCGGGCCACGCTCTTCGAGCGCGAGCACCGCACCGCCGAGACGCTGCAGCGCAGCCTGCTGCCCGACCGCCTGCCGGTGGTCAAGGGCCTGGTGCTGGCCCAGCGCTTCCGCTCCGGCAGCCGCCACGTGCAGGTCGGCGGCGACTGGTACGACGCGTTCGTGCTGCAGGACGGGCGCGTCGCGGCCGTCGTCGGCGACGTCATGGGCAAGGGCGTCAAGGCGGCCGCGGGGATGGGCCGCATCCGCAACGCCATGCGCGCCCTGGCGCTGACCAATCCGCCGCCCGCCGCCGTCCTCACCGGTCTCGACCGGGTCTTCGAGGCGACGGAGGAGGAAGAGCAGGTCACGACGCTGGCGTACATGGTGGTCGAGCCCGTCACCGGCGAGGGCACCCTCGCTCTGGCGGGTCACCCGCCACCCGTCCTGGTTTCCCCGCAGGGCACGGCGATTCTGTGCGACGCCGAGCCGGGCACTCCGCTAGGCTGGCCGACCAGCCGTCGGCAGTTCCGGTTCGTGGTGCCGCCCGGCCATACCGCCGTGCTCTACTCCGACGGACTCGTCGAGAACAGGAAGCGGGGGCTCGACGCCGGTCTCGCAGAGCTTTGCAGTGTTGTGACCGAAGCGCCGCCTGAGGTGGTGAGTAGTCCTCACATGCTGCTGGACTTCCTGGTTGACCGGATGTTGTCTGGATATGAACAGGATGATGACGTTACCGCGCTCGCAATTCACGTCCCACCAGCCACGAAGAGTGACTGAATGAAACAGTCATAACGGTTGCTTTCGGGTATCAGTGCCCCGCTTACGTACGCACTACTGTCTCGGTCGGCCTAGGGTGGAGGTCAACCGCCGGGAGGTGGCCGTATGGAGTGCGGGGTCGTGCCACAATGCTGTGCAGGTCCGTCGCGGTCCGCACGGCCTCACCGATCTCCGAGAGAGGCAACAGCCCCCCAGCGGGCATCTGGGTCCATTGTCGCCACGCGTTCGTTCGAGAGGTGTTCGTGTCGCCTGCAAGTTCGACTCGCTCGAAGCCACAAGAGCTGAACGAGCCCGTCATTCAGCGACTGCTCGAGCGTGGGCGCTCGCAGGGTTTCCTCGAGTCTGAGGATGTCCGTCAGGCCTTCGAGGAGGCGGACATCCCCATGTCGCACGCCGCCGCGTTCTTGCGGAACCTCAGCAAAGAGGGCGTGACCGTGGTGGTGACCGCCGCGGATTCGGCTGCGCCGAAGAAGTCTCGTGGTCCAGCAAAGCGCCGCACCGCCGCCCCCGTCAAGACCAAGACGGCGGCGGCCGCCAAAGAGCAGCAGCCCGAGACCGTGACCGCGGTCGTGGGCACCGCTGAAGCCGAGCCGGCCGCCAAGAAGGCGGCCCCTGCCAAGAAGGCCGCCCCGGCGGCGAAGAAGGCCGCGGCACCCGCCGCCGCCAAGAAGGCCGAGCAGAAGAACGCTGGGCCTGCCGAGACCAAGCCGAAGGCGCCCGAGGCCCCGCGGGGCGAGACGGACGACGACGAGGACATCGAGCTCGACGGCGACGTGGAGCTGGAGGACCTCGAGGACATCGACGTCGACGAGGAGATCGTCGCCGAGGACGAGTCCGACTCCGAGGGCGACTCCGACGACGACGACTCCGACGACGAGCCCAAGGCCGCCGACGTCGCCGCCGTGCAGAAGACCGAGGAAGAGGTCCTGATCCTCTCCGACGACGACGATGACGCTCCGGTGGCCCAGGTGGCCGCCGCCGGCGCCACCGCCGACCCGGTGAAGGACTACCTCAAGCAGATCGGCAAGGTCCCCCTGCTCAACGCCGAGCAGGAGGTCGAGCTGGCCAAGCGCATCGAGGCGGGCCTGTTCGCCGAGGAGCAGCTGGGCGGCGGCGAGACCGACAACCTGCCGGTCGACGTCAAGGCCGAGCTGGAGTGGATCGCCGAGGACGGCCGCCGCGCCAAGAACCACCTGCTGGAGGCCAACCTCCGGCTCGTGGTCTCGCTGGCCAAGCGCTACACCGGCCGCGGCATGCTCTTCCTCGACCTGATCCAGGAAGGCAACCTGGGCCTGATCAGGGCCGTGGAGAAGTTCGACTACACCAAGGGCTACAAGTTCTCCACCTACGCCACGTGGTGGATCCGGCAGGCGATCACGCGTGCCATGGCCGACCAGGCGCGGACCATCCGCATCCCGGTCCACATGGTCGAAGTGATCAACAAGCTGGCCCGCGTCCAGCGGCAGATGCTGCAGGACCTCGGCCGCGAGCCCACGCCGGAAGAGCTGGCCCGCGAGCTGGACATGACGCCCGAGAAGGTCGTCGAGGTCCAGAAGTACGGCCGCGAGCCCATCTCCCTGCACACCCCGCTGGGTGAGGAGGGCGACAGCGAGTTCGGTGACCTCATCGAGGACTCCGAGGCCATCGTGCCGGCCGACGCCGTCAGCTTCACGCTGCTGCAGGAGCAGCTGCACTCCGTTCTCGACACGCTGTCGGAACGCGAGGCGGGCGTCGTGTCGATGCGGTTCGGCCTCACCGACGGTCAGCCGAAGACGCTGGACGAGATCGGCAAGGTTTACGGGGTCACCCGTGAGCGCATCCGCCAGATCGAGTCGAAGACCATGTCGAAGCTGCGCCACCCGTCGCGGTCCCAGGTCCTGCGGGACTACCTGGACTGAGACCTGCTCGTACCGCGCGCCCCGCTGGGAGTTCCCGGCGGGGCGCGCGGCGTTATGTGGTGTCTTTGTCTCCCCGACACGCCCGGGCGTCCGCCGGGGGTCTCAGGTTCGGCCGGTCAGGCGGGATCGGTGACGTGGACGTCCAGGATCCAGGGGCGGGTCGGGCGGGCGGGCTCCGCGAGGGCGACGGTGTAGCCCAGTTCGTCGAGGGTCTTGGCCAGCTCGTCGGGGCTCGCCGGGGCCGCATCCTGGCGTAGCAGCGCGCGGGCGATCTCGCCCCGGGTGGCCTTGGCCATGTGGCTGACGACCTTGCCGTCGCGGAAGACCCGTACCGCTACCGAGCGCGAGCCCGGCTGCCACGCCCCCGCGTACGTGGCCGAGCGGAGATCCACCACCAGCCCCGGAACCCGATCCAGCTCCTTGGTGACCTTGGGACGCCAGAACGCGGCCAGCCCGCCGACCGGCGGCAGCGTGACGCCCATCGAGAGGCGGTAGGGCGGGATCCAGTCTGTGATCTTCACCACACCCCACAGCCCCGAGAAGATCAGCAACGACTCCTCGGCCCGCCTCCGGGCCTCCTCGTCCAGAGTGTCGAGGCCGAGATTGTCGTACAGCACGCCGGTGTAGAGGGCGGCGGCGGGCAGGGTCGGAGCGGTTTTCAGTGCCGCGTTCCTGGCCAGCTCGCCCGCCAGCCCCGGCGTCAGCCCCAGCACGTCGAGGGCGTCGCGGCGCCTGGACGCGCGGATCAGCGCGTTCAGCACCCGCGTGCGGGGCTTGTCCAGGGCCGGGAAGGACAGCTCGCCCACGGGAGGCCCGCTGCCCTCCGAGGCCTTGCCTTCGGACGGCGGCAACAGAATCAACACAGCCACTTACCTTATTGGCCCAGGCCAGCGCCCTACCCGGCGGACCCCGCCGGCCGGCGGGGCGGTTAGTCTGCGCGGATGGATTTCGACCGTCTTGTCCACGAGGCCTGGCCCGCGTACGAGCAGCGCGCCCACGACGGATGGGTGTTCCGCCACGCGGGCGGGGTGACGAAGCGCGCCAACTCCGTGCTCGCCACAAGCCTGCCCACCGACCTCGACGGCGCGATCCGTGCGGCGGAGGCCTTCTACGGCGAGCGGGGGCAGCGCTGCGTCTTCTCGATGGGCCTCGCGGTGCCGCCCGGGCTCGACAAGGAGCTGGAGCGTCGTGGCTACGGCCTGGTCGATCCCACCCTCGTGATGGCCGGCACGCCCAAGGGCGAGCCCGTACGCGGGGTGCGGGTCGAGGAGCGGCCGTGGCCGGGATGGCTGGAGACCTGGTGGGCGGTGGACGGCCGGTACGGGAGCGGCCTGGAGGAGGCCGGGCGCATCTGCACGGGTGTGCCTGCCTGGTATGCGGCGTACGAGGAGGACGGCGTGCCACTCGCCGTGGGGCGCGGCGTCCCGCAGGGCGACACGCTCGGGATCTACTGCATGGCCACGCTGCCCGAGGCCCGGCGCAGGGGGCTGGCGCGCGCGGTGCTGCGGGGCCTGGTGGCGCGGGCCGGGGACGGCTTCGGGGCTGCTTACCTGGTCGTGACGGCGGGGAACACGGGGGCTCAGGCGCTGTACCGGAGTGAGGGGTTCGAGGTCGCGGGGCGGTACCACTACCGGGTCCGCTGACTCCGAGCAAGGGCACTTCCGCGTCGCGGCCGCGCCCCGCGGATCACGGCGGGTCACGTGGGCAAGCCTGCAGGCCGCATTCCATGCGCCCAGCCACGTCGCGCCACGCCCGGGCTGGCCGCGCGGCTAGGGCCCGCCATGAGCCCGGCCACGCCCCGCCGGGGCTGCGTCGCGCGGCTAGACACGCCATGCGCGCCACGCCATGCGCCCCGCCACGCTCGGCCGCGCCCTCGCGCTGCGCCAGGTCGGCCCTCGCGCCACGCGCAGCGCGCCCCACGCCGGGCCGCGCTGCGGCCTCGTGCCGTTTTGTGCCACGTCGTGCGCGTGAGGTGCACTGCGGCGCGGCTTGGTGCGCGGCACGCCATGACGCGAGCCCTCGCCGCTGGGCGGCCTGGTCGTGGCCGGCTGGGCTGGAGGGCGTTGGCGGGGTTGGTGAGCGGGATGTGAGGTGGGGTGGTCAGGCGGGTGGAAGCAGAACGGCGACCCCGGGCTGGCCCAGGGTCGCCGTACTGTCGTGCAATATGTGGTTATCTCATCACGACCAGCGCAGGTCAGCGCTCGTCGTTGGGGGCAATTGAAGGGGTTTCGCTGAGTCGAGCCGACTCGTCCAGGATGTCGGCGCCCTTTTCACGCAACGCTGCAATGTGCTGACGCCCATGGTGGGCGCAGAAAAGCAGCTCCCCACCCACAGGCAGGGTCGCGCGAATGTAGGCCTGGGCGCCGCAGCGGTCGCAGCGGTCGAGGGCCGTCAGCGGCTTAACGGGGGCGAGAGCTCCAGTCACGTATCGCCTTTCGGGTCACCCCCGCCGAAGCGAGGATCTGGCGTCAGTCACTTGGAACAACATCTAACCGGACCTGGACGTTCCCAACCGCCCCCTCTCTACGCCCAGAGCGGAATGTGTCCCAAAGTAATGACGATCAGCCGGTTGGTAACGGCAAACGTGACGCCATGGCAAGCTTGTACGCGGGCGTAGGGGAAGAACGGTAGGCTACGCACACGTGTTCGATGCCTAGACCAGGGGAGCTGGAGTGACGCTTGTGGAGGCGGGTTACACGGCTCGTCACCTCTCGGTGCTTGAGGGCCTGGAGGCCGTGCGGAAACGCCCGGGCATGTACATCGGGTCCACCGACAGTCGCGGGCTCATGCACTGCCTCTGGGAGATCGTGGACAACGGCGTCGACGAGGCGCTGGCCGGGCACTGCGACCGGATCGAGGTAGAGCTCTACGCGGACGGGTCCATCGAGGTCCGCGACAACGGCCGGGGCATCCCGGTCGACGTCCACCCCAAGTCCGGCCTGCCCGGCGTCGAGCTCGTCTACACGAAGCTCCACGCGGGCGGCAAGTTCGGCGGCGGCTCCTACGGCGCCTCCGGCGGTCTGCACGGTGTGGGCGCCTCCGTGGTCAACGCCCTGTCCTCGCGCCTCGACGTGGAGGTCGACCTCGACGGGCTCGTGCACGAGATCAGCTTCCGCCGCGGCGTCACCGGCGTCTTCGACGGCGAGGGGCCGACGGCCAAGTTCAAGAAGAAGTCCGGTCTGCGCCTGGGGGCCAAGATCCCCAAGAACGTCACCGGCACCCGCGTGCGCTTCTGGGCCGACAAGCAGATCTTCCTGCCCGACGCCGAGGTCTCGCTCGACGAGATCCACGTGCGCCTGCGGCAGACCGCGTTCCTGGTGCCCGGCCTGACCCTGGCCGTCTACGACAGCAGGCACGAGGAGCGCATCGAGGAGGAGTTCCGCTTCGAGGGCGGCATCTCCGAGTTCGCCGAGTTCCTGGCCCGCGACGAGGCCGTCTGCGACGTGCTGCGCCTGCAGGGCGTGGGTCACTTCCACGAGACCGTGCCGGTCCTCGACGACCAGGGCCACATGACGCCCACCGAGGTGCAGCGCGAGCTCAGCGTGGACGTGGCGATCCGGTGGGGCAAGGGCTACGAGTCCACCGTGCGCTCCTTCGTCAACGTGATCGCCACGCCCAAGGGCGGCACGCACGTGACCGGGTTCGAGCGCGGCCTCGTCCGTACGATCAACGAGCTGCTGCGCGAGACCCGTCTGCTGAAGAACGGCGACGACCCCGTCACCAAGGACGACATCTCCGAGGGCCTGACCGGCGTGGTCACGGTCCGGGTGCCGGAGCCGCAGTTCGAGGGGCAGACCAAGGAGGTGCTCGGCACCTCCGCGGCCACCCGCATCGTCTCCCACGTCGTCTCGCGTGAGCTCAAGGAGCTGTACACCAACCCGCCGCGCGGCTTCAAGCAGCCGCTCAGGGCGGTGCTGGAGAAGATCGTGGCCGCCGCGAAGGCCCGCATCGCGGCCCGCGAGCACCGCGACAACCAGCGCCGCAAGAGCGCCCTGGAGAGCTCCGCGCTGCCCGCGAAGCTGGTCGACTGCCGCAGCGACGACATCGACCGCAGCGAGCTGTTCATCGTCGAGGGTGACTCCGCCCTGGGCACGGCGAAGCTGGCGCGCGACTCGGAGTTCCAGGCGCTGCTGCCGATCCGGGGCAAGATCCTGAACGTCCAGAAGGCGTCCGTGAGCGACATGCTCAAGAACGCCGAGTGCGCCGCGATCATCCAGGTCGTCGGCGCCGGATCCGGGCGCTCGTTCGACATCGACGCCGCCCGCTACGGCAAGGTCATCCTCATGGCCGACGCCGACGTCGACGGCGCCCACATCCGCTGCCTGCTGCTCACCCTGTTCCACCGCTACATGCGGCCGATGGTGGAGGCCGGGCGGGTGTTCGCCGCGGTGCCGCCGCTGCACCGCATCGAGCTGACCAACCCGGGGCGGGGCAAGGAGAAGTACATCTACTGCTACTCCGACGCCGAGCTGCAGAAGGTGCTGCGCGACCTGGAGCGGCGCGGCAAGCGGTGGAAGGACCCGGTGCAGCGTTACAAGGGTCTGGGCGAGATGGACGCCGACCAGCTCGCGGAGACCACGATGGACCCGCGCCACCGGATCCTGCGGCGGGTGCGGATCGAGGACGCCGAAGGTGCCGAGGGGATCTTCAACCTGTTGATGGGGAGTGAGGTCGCGCCGCGGCGGGAGTTCATCGTCAGCAGCGCGGCCGAGGTGGACCGCGACCACATCGACGCCTGACCGGCCGCCCGGGGCCGACCACCCCCGGCCGAAGGGCCGGGCTTGAGGCGACGGCTCACGCCCGGAGAGCTTGAAGCGACCGCCCGCGGTCGGCGAGTTCGGGGGTGGACGCCCGTGGCCGGCGAGCTCGGGGTGGACGCCTGCGGCCCGCGAGCCTGGGGCGACCGCCTACGGTCGGCGGTTCGGGGGTGGACGCCTGCTGCCCGCGATCTTGGGGCGACCGCCTACGGCCGGCTGCCTGGGGCAACTGCCGGTGGCCGGTCGGCCGGGGCGATTGCCTGTGGCCGGCGATTCAGGGCGACTGCTTGTGGCTGGGGGACTGTGGCCGGCGGCTCAGGGCGACTGTCTGTGGCTGGGCCGGCCGGGGCGGCTGCCTGTGGTCATGGGGCGGGGGATCGCCTGTGCGACGGTCGGGGCAGGGGCTGCCCAGGCGCGGGCCGCCAGGATTCAAGACGTGACGGCCGCGTTCGCGTGCACGCTCGCGCGCTGGAAATGCGGGCCTGCGGGACGGGCCCGCGCTGCGTCGGAGCTAGCGCTCGGCGTCCCAGTGGTGTTCTGGGGCCTCTGCGGGGCTGTGGTGCCCCGTAGAGGCTCGTGTGCGTCTCCTGCCTCTCAGTGCACGTCCCCGCCGTTCTCGTACGGGGTGGGGCCTCTGAGGGGCGTTCCTGGCGGCACAGGGCGAGGTGAGTGCCGAGCCGGGCGCCCGGCATGGCGGTGTCGGCGCGCCGTGGCGTTGCGGTGTGTTCCGGCCCGGACAGGACGGCGGGACGATGCCTGGACGTCGCCGTCCGGCGCAGGCAGGGCGAGGTGGTGCCGCCTCGATATCGCGATATGGACCGGCCGGAGCCACGCGGGAGTCCGGCCCGAGCCACGCGGGAGTCCGGCCGGAACCATGAAGGAGTCCGGCTGAATCATGCGCAGGTCCGGCCGGAGCCATGCGCAGGTCCGGTCCGGCCGGAACCGTGCAGGGTGGTCCGGCCGGGTGGTGCGGGATCGGGTCAGGGGCGTCAGTGGTCGGACGGGGTGAGCCTGCCCGTGTGGACGTCGTAGATCGCGCCGCCCACCGGCATCCCCGACGGCAGGAACGGGAACGTCCTGATCCTGGTCAGGTCGTGCTTGAGCGCCTCGTTCTGGTCGGGCACCGTGTGGAACTCCAGGCTGCGCGTGTCGATCCCGCGCTCGCTCGCCATCGCGTGCACGTCCGCGTCCGTCGCCTTCGCCATCCCGCAGTCCGTGTGCGGCATGACCAGCACCCGCTCCACGCCGAGCAGCACGACGGCCAGCACCAGGGTGCGCAGCACGTCGTCCGTCACGCGCGCGCCGGCGTTGCGCAGGATCTTGGCGTCGCCGGGCTTCAGCCCGAGCAGCCCCAGCGGGTCGATGCGTGAGTCCATACAGGTCACAACGGCGAGGCCGCGCGCTGCCCGGCCCGTGAGGCCGGAGTTGCCGAACGTCTCGGCGAACTTCACGTTGGCGGCATACAGGTCGTCGAACGCACTCATGTCACAAATAATCCCTCATGCCTCAGATCTCGCGATGGCGGGGTGGCGACAGGCTGGACTTGGCAAACCTCCCACGAAAGCCCATCACCTTGAGTGATGATGTCGTAGCCGTACGTACGTAATCCAAGAAGGTTTGTCGTGAGTAGGTCAGAATCGCTCGCCGTGTACCTGCGTGCCCAGGCCCGGCGTCGCCTCGATCGTGTGGAGACCAGGGATGACGGTCGCAACGCCAGGTGTGCCCTGGCCCTCCTCGATGCCGCCGCCTACGCGGGCGGCCTGCCCGACGACGATCCGCTCATCCTGATGCTGGACCAGGCGGGGTGTTTCGGGCCGCTGGGGTGTGAGGGGTTCGATCCGGGCGAGGCCGGCACCCGGCTGATCCGGCACTGGGAGGGCGGCGAGCCGCACGAGCTGCTGCTCGCCCTGCCCGCCGCGATCGCCGCCGCCGGCACCTAGGCTCCGGCGCGGGTCAGGGCGCGGGTCAGGGCGCGGGTCAGGGCGCGGGTCAGGGCGCGGGTCAGGGTTTGCGGCCGACGCCGACGTACCACCACTCGCCGCCCGCGAGCTCGGTCTCCCACGCCTCGTCGGGCCGCCAGTCGCCCACGTGCGTCACGCCGGGCTCCAGCACGTCGAAGCCCTCGAACAGGCGGGCGACCGCCTCGTGGCCGCGGTGGATCAGGGGCGCGTCGGCCTCGTCGTACACCTCCCGCGCCGCCTTGCCCACGTCGGGATGGGCGTCGTCGGTGAGGTGGGAGGCGATGAGCGCGCTCCCGGGCGCCATCCGCTCGCGGAAGGCGCCCACGACCCCCCACGGGTCCTCCGCGTCGGTCAGGCAGTGCAGCACGCCGAGGAACACCACGCCCACCGGCCGGCTGAAGTCGATGAGCGCGGCGGTCTCCGGGGCGTCGAGGACGGTGGCGGGCTCGCGGATGTCGGCGTGCACGATCGTGATGCTCGAATCGGCGCCGGCCAGCAGGGCGCGGGCGTGGACGATCACCACGGGGTCGTAGTCGACGTAGACGACGTGCGCGCCGGGGTGCACCTCGCGGGCGACCTCGTGCACGTTGTTCTGGTTGGGCAGGCCGGTGCCGAGGTCGATGAACTGGTCGATGCCGAGGCCGGCGACATGGCGTACGGCCCTGCCCAGGAACCGCCGGTTGGCCAGGCAGATCTCCCGGCTCGGCCCCAGCGCCATGATCTTCTCGGCGGCCGCGCGGTCGGCCGCGAAGTTGTCCTTGCCGCCGAGATAGTAGTCGTACATGCGCGCGGCGTTGGGGACGTGGGGATTGATGCCCTTCGGTACGCGCGGGGGGTTGGTCATCTGGGCCCTTCGGAATCCGCGAAACGAATGGAACAGATCGTAACGCCCTTGTGACAAGTTTGTGGATCTTTCCTGTCAAACGCCTCGATGCCTGAGCCGCTGATCGAGAGTCACCGCCCCCAGGATCAGCAGTCCTTCGACGATCGGGCGGTAGGTGGTGTTCCAGCCGAGCAGGTTGAAGCCGTTCCCGATGAGCGTCAGGATCAGCACGCCCACCATGCCGCGCCAGACCGCGCCCTGCCCGCCGAGGATGCTCGTCCCGCCGATCACGACCGCCGCGATGGCGGTCAGCTCCAGCAGCGTGCCCAGGTCCGACTGTGCCGAGCCGCCCCGCGCGGCCAGCACCAGCCCGGCCAGGGCCGCGCAGACCCCGCTGATCGCGAAGACGCCCACGCGGACCGAGCGCACGCCGATCCCGGACAGCCAGGCCGCCGCGGGGTTCCCGCCCACCGCGTACACCCGGCGGCCGAACGTGGTGCCCGACAGCAGCACCGACGTGACGACGGCCACCGCGACCAGCAGCAGCGAGGCCGCGGTGACGCCGCCCAGCACGGTCGGCCAGCTCAGCGACTGGAACGCCGCCAGCCGGGACGGGCCGGGGTAGACGATCGCGCCGCCGGTGATGACCAGCGCCAGGCCCCGGTGCACCAGGCCGAGCGCCAGCGTGACGATGAACGAGTGCACCCGCGACAGCACCACGATCACGCCGTTGACCGTGCCGAGCAGGGCCCCGGTCGCGACCGCCGCCGCGTACCCGGCGGGCACGCCGGCGCGCTCGGTGACGACCACCGCCACGATGGCGCTCACGGCGAGCACCGCGCCGGCCGACAGGTCGAACACGCCGCAGATCACGCACAGCGTCATGCCGCACGCCAGCAGCCCCACCACGACGGCCTGGTCGAGCAGGTTGACGAGGTTCCCCGGCGTCAGGAACGTGTCCGTGGCCAGCCAGAGCAGCACCACCAGGCCCGCGGCCGCGGCGAGGATGCCGTGGTCGCGGGTCATTCGTCGTATTCGCCGCGCACCTGGGCCAGCGCGTCCTTGGTGCCCATGGCCGTGCCGGGCGCGACGTCGGTCATCACGTTCGTGGCGGGCACGCTCCCGCCCCGCGCCCTGGCCAGGCCCAGCTCGGCGGCCTTGGCACCGAGGGTCTTGACGGGCAGGTAGTACGCGCCGAACCAGCGGCCCTGCTGGACCGCCTCGACGGTCTGGCGGGAGGCGCCGTTGGCCACGTACAGGATGTCCTTGCCCTTGGCCACGGCCTCGGCGCCGAGCACGGCCTGGGAGGAGCCGATGACCACGTCGATGCCGGGGTCCTTCTGCAGGATGTCCTGCATGGCCTTGCGCCCGCTCTCCTGCGTGTAACCGCCCTCGACCCGTGCCTTGACCCGCACGCCCGGTGCGGCCTCCAGCACGCCGACGGCCGCCTGGGTGCGGGCGTTGTCCAGGGGCAGCGCCTTCAGGCCCTCCAGGTAGGCGACCTCGCAGGGGCTCAGCTTCCTGCTCCGGCAGGCCTCGATCGCCAGCCGGCCGAGGCCCTCGCCGTTCAGCGTGGGCACGTCTACGAGCGTGATCGTGCCCTCGACCTGCGGCTCGGCGGTGTCGTAGCGGGTGCCGACGGGGGTGAACTGCACGACGACCGTGATCCCGGCCCGCACGGCCGACTGGATCGCGGGCACCACGGCCGCCCCGTCGTTGGCCTGCACGACGAACACGTCGAACCGCTTGGCCGTGACCGCGTCCTGGAGCTGCCGCACCTGGGCCTGGGCGTCGAAGTTCGAGTCGAGGAACTCGGCCGTGGCGCCGCTCGCCCCGGCCTGCTCCTCGACCCCGGCGAACGTGGCCGCGGAGAAGGAGTTGGCCTTGGCGAAGCCGAAGAAGCCGATCCGGCCCGCCCCGCCGGACGGAGCCGGGCCCGTGGCGCCGCCCGGCTGCTGCGCGGGGTTGACGCAGCCGGCGGCGAGCAGGGCCACCAGGGCCAGAGCGGGTAAGGCAGTCCGTGGTGCGACCATCGCGGTCTCCATTCGCGTCGTCGGTGACTCGCCCGGGACTGCTGGTGATCATAGAGCGACGGAGCGGGAGGAGACCAGCAAGATCACACGGGTTCGTTGCCCGGCTTCCACTTGACGCCGCATCCGAGCGACGGGTTCTGCCGCTCGGGCACCGGCCCGCCGTCGAGGAGGGCGTCGATGGCGGGCCGCAGGGACGCGCCGGTCACGGGCACGTCGTTGCCGGGCCGCGCGCCGTCGAACTCGCCCCGGTAGGCGAGCTGGAGCTGGGAGTCGTACAGGAAGAAGTCGGGGGTGCAGGCCGCGCGGTAGGCCTTGGCGACGTCCTGGGTGTCGTCCAGCAGGTACGGGAAGGTGAACCCGGCGCGAGCGGCCTGCTCCGCGAGGTGTGTGGGGTCGTCGTCGGGGTAGTTCACGCTGTCGTTGCTGCAGATGGCCACGATCGACAACCTCGCCCCGTAGTCCCTCGCCAGGGCGCCGAGGCCGGATTCGATGTGCCGCACGTACGGGCAGTGGTTCGAGAGGAAGACCACGAGAGTGGCGGGAGAGCCCTTGAGATCTTCGAGCGATACGCTGCCGCCGTCGATGGCGGTCAGGTCGAACGCGGGCGCGGGAGTGCCGAGCGGAACCATGAACGATTTGGCAGCCATGGCATCCATTGTCTCGTGAAAGGAGCCGATAGGCATGGGCGGCATCGCCGAGTTCAGAACCGTCGTGCTGGACTGCCCGGACCCCCGTGGGCTGGCCGAGTTCTACTCTCAGCTGCTGGGCTGGCCGGTCGTCTCGGTGGAGGAGGACTGGGTGGTGGTCAGCGACGGCGGCTCGCCCAAGCGGCTGGCCTTCCAGCTCGCCCCCGACCACCAGCCGCCCGTGTGGCCGAGCACCGACCGGCCGCAGCAGTTCCACCTCGACGTCACGGTGACGAACATGGACGAGGCGGAGCGGCAGGTGCTCAAGATCGGTGCGACCAAGCACGAGCACCAGCCCAGCGAGGATGACAGCTTCCGGGTGTTCCTCGACCCGGCGGGGCACCCGTTCTGCCTCTGCCAGGACCTGTAGGACTCCCGCTGCGGCGGCCCGGGCCGGGCGATAGGGGACTGCTCCCGGGCGGGCCGCCGCAACGGGTCATGCCGTCGCGGCGGCTACTCGTCCGCGGAGTCGTCGCCCGCGGGCGCCTGGCCGCCCGGCTCGGGCTCGGGGCCGGAGCCGAGGGCGCCGCCGACGGCGCCGATCGTGTGCGTCAGCCGCACGCCTGAGCCGTCCCTGCGGCCGATCTCGTCCGGCAGCGGCACCGGCTTGCCCACGGACGAGACGGCCTTGGCGGGCGCCGGGCCGGCCCAGGCCAGCAGCAGCTCGTCCTCGCCCTTGAGGAACCGCTGGGCCCGCACCCCGCCCGTCGCGCGCCCCTTGGCGGGGAACTCGGCGTAGTCGGACAGCTTGCCGCCGCCCACCTGCGTGCCGGGCAGCGCCGTGGAGGAGCCGGCGACGGTGACCACGTGCGCGGGACGCTCGGGATCGACCACCCCGAACCAGATCACCCTGGCTCCGCCGTCGAGCCGGATGCCGGCCATGCCGCCCGCCGGACGGCCCTGGGGCCGTACGAGCGAGGCGGAGTAGCGCAGGAGCTGCGCGTCGGAGGAGATGAACACCAGGTCGTGCGACTCCGACTCCAGCTCGGCCGCGCCCACCACGGTGTCGCCGTCCTTCAAGGTGATCACTTCGAAGTCGTCGCGGTTGGCCGGATAGTCGGGCACCACCCGCTTGACCACGCCCTGCGCCGTGCCCAGCGCCAGGCCGGGGCCGTCGGGGTCGAGGGAGCCCAGGCCGACCACCTTCTCGTCGGGTTGCAGCGACACGTACTCGGACACCGGATGCCCGCCCGACAACGACGGCGGGTTGGCCGACGGCGGCAGCGTGGGCAGATCGACGACCTGCACCCGGATCAGCCGCCCCTGGGAGGTGATCACGCCGACCTCGCCGCGCACGGAGGTGCGTACCACGCTGAGCAGCACGTCGTGCGCCGCGCGTTCGCCCTCGCCGGGCAGCGGCGTGGCGTCGGAGGTGCGGGCCAGCAGGCCGGTCGAGGAGAGCATGGCCAGGCACGGGTCGTCGGCCACCTGAAGATCCACCACGGGCGTGCGGGTGACGCCGGGCGCCTCCAGCAGGACCGTGCGGCGCGGCGTGCCGTACTTCTTGGCCACCTCGGACAGCTCGCCCGAGACCACCTGGCGGAGCTTGGCCTCGGAGGAGAGGATCTCGGTGAGCCTGGCGATCTCCTCGCTCAGCGTCTCCTTCTCGCGGTCGAGCTCCAGCTTGTCGTAGCGGGTCAGGCGGCGCAGCGGCGTGTCGAGGATGTAGGCGGCCTGGATGTCGGTCAGGTCGAAGACCTCCATCAGGCGGGTGCGCGCCTGCGCGGAGTCGTCGGAGGAACGGATGACCTGGATGACCTCGTCGATGTTGAGCAGCGCGATGATCAGGCCGTCGACCAGGTGCAGGCGCTCCTCGCGCTTGCGCCGCCTGAACTCCGACCTGCGGCGCACGACCTCCAGCCGGTGGTCGACGTAGACCTGCAGCAGCTCGCGCAGCCCGAGGGTGCGCGGCTCGCCGTCGACCAGGGCGACGTTGTTGATGCCGAAGGTCTCCTCCATCGGCGTCAGCCGGTAGAGCTCCTCCAGGACGGCCTCGGGGATGAAACCGTTCTTGATCTCGATGACCAGCCGCAGGCCCTTGTGCCGGTCGGTGAGGTCCTTCAGGTCGGCGATGCCCTGGAGCCTCTTGCTGGTCACCAGCTCCTTGATCTTGGTGACCACGCGCTCGGGGCCGACGTTGTAGGGCAGCTCGGTGACGATGATGCCCTTGCGCCGGGGCGTGATCTGCTCGACCGCGCACTTGGCCCGCATGCGGAAGGTGCCGCGCCCCGTCTCGTACGCGTCGCGCACGCCCTGCAGCCCGATGATCGAGCCGCCGGTCGGCAGGTCCGGCCCCGGCACGTACCTCATCAGCTCGTCGAGCGTCGCGTCGGGCTTCTTGATCAGGTGGCGGGCGGCGGCCACGACCTCGACGAGGTTGTGCGGCGCCATGTTGGTGGCCATGCCCACCGCGATGCCGCTGGTGCCGTTGACCAGGAGGTTGGGGAACGCCGACGGCATGACCGTGGGCTCGGTCTCCTGGCCGTCGTAGTTGGGCTTGAAGTCGACGGTGTCCTCGTCGAGCGACTCGACCATGAGCATGGCCGCCGGGGCCAGCCTGGCCTCGGTGTATCGCATGGCGGCGGGCAGGTCGTCGGGGGAGCCGAAGTTGCCGTGGCCGTCGACCAGCGGCAGCCGCATGGAGAACGGCTGCGCCAGGCGGACCAGCGCGTCGTAGATGGCGCTGTCGCCGTGGGGGTGCAGCTTGCCCATGACGTCGCCGACAACGCGGGACGACTTGACGTGGCCGCGGTCGGGGCGCAGGCCCATCTCGCTCATCGAGTACAGGATGCGCCGCTGCACGGGCTTGAGACCGTCGCGCGCATCGGGCAGGGCGCGCTGATAGATCACTGAGTACGCGTACTCGAGGAAGCTCACGCGCATCTCGGCGGAGACGTCGATGTCGACGATCCGCTCCTCGAAGTCCTCAGGCGGGGGTGCAGTCGTGCGTCGGGCCATCTTGTGCTGCGCGGCTGCCTCGGCCGTCGCGCCGAGGGGAAGCGCATCCTCCTTCTGTTCTCGTGCTGTAACCGTAGCCGTCAGCCCGCTTGCGAAGCGTCAGATCGGCGTGCGAGGCGTCGACGTAACCTGCCCCCGTCGCGGGGATCCGACGTGTGTGCCCCTGGAGATGATGGCACGAGCCGGGTCTTGCGTGGCATATCAAGGGCGACGCTCACGCCACGGTAACGATCTTTCCGCATGAGGTCGACAGGTGCGATGAGAACGTCTTCTCCCGCATCGTACTCGATTTATCGCAGATGTGTTCGAGCAACGGGCAGGTCGCGATCCGGCGTCTTGACCAAGCAATTGCTTGGGTCGTACGTTCTGTCCGGGGGATTCCCACCTGTTCACCGGAGGCGACATGATCGAGTTCCATCCCGTGACCAAGCACATCGGCGCCGAGGTCACCGGGGTCGATCTGCGCAAGCCGCTGTCGCAGGAAGAGGTCGCGACCCTGCGGGCGGGCTGGCTCAAACACCTCGTGCTGTTCTTCCGCGACCAGCCCATCGACGACGATCAGCACCTGCAGTTCGCCCTGAACTTCGGCACGCTCAACCACCCGGCCTTCAAGAAGGACTCCGCCAGCCCCATCCACATCCTCGACCAGACCTCTCCCAAGGGGGAGGGCGGCGACGAATGGCACAGCGACAACACCTTCGAGCCGACACCGCCCATGGGATCGCTGCTGCGCTGCGTGCAACTCCCCAGTGTGGGCGGCGACACGTGCTGGGCGAACACCTACCTGGCGTACGAGTCGCTGTCCAAGCCGATCCAGCGGCTGTGCGACGAGCTGACGGCCGTGCACGACATCACGATGTCGATGAAGAAGGCCATCTCCAAGGGGCACCCGTTCGACCTGGCGGAGATCCAGGCGAAGTGGCCGCCGATCGAGCGGCCCGTGGTGCGCGTGCACGCCGAGACCGGCCGCAAGGCGCTCTTCGTCAACCGGGCCTCCACGACGCGGCTGGTCGGGCTGAGCGACCGGGAGAACGAGGCGCTGCTGCCGTTCCTGATCGACCACATCCGCTCGCCGGAGTTCCAGCTCCGCCTGCGGTGGCGGCCCGGCACGCTCGCCTTCTGGGACAACCGCCCGACCCAGCACTACGCCGTGGCCGACTACACCGAACGCCGCCGCATGCACCGCGTCACGATCAACGCCTTCCCCGAGCACGCCGACACATGACCGACGGCCCGCGCCTCGCCACGCCGACGGCCCACGGGGCGCGCGTCACGGCGGCCCGCCCGTGAACCGCAGGAGCGTCTCCCCGGACGGGGGCCGGCCAGGTGCGGCGGGTGGGGTGACGCCGGCTCTGCCGTAAGGGAAGGGGGCGGTTCCGGGGGGCGAGTCTGGTAACAAGGAGGGCATGATTGATGCCCCCGATGCCGCGATGCTGCGGGAAGAGGCGGAAGAGCGCCTGCAGGCGCTCGCCGGCGACCACGCTCGCCTCCGTGACGACCAGTGGGCCGCCATTGAGGCGCTGGTGCTCGACCGGCGCAGGGTGCTGGTCGTGCAGCGCACCGGATGGGGCAAGTCGGCCGTCTACTTCGTGGCCACCGCCCTGCTGCGCGAGCTCGGCGAGGGCCCCACCGTCATCGTCTCGCCGCTGCTCGCGCTCATGCGCAACCAGATCGCCGCCGCCGAGCGGGCGGGCATCAGGGCCGTCACGATCAACTCCGCCAATCCCGAGGCGTGGGAGGAGATCTACGGCCAGGTCGCCGAGGGCATGGTGGACGTGCTGCTGGTCAGCCCCGAGCGGCTCAACAACCCCGACTTCCGCGACAACGTCCTGCCCGAGCTGGCCGAGAGCGCCGGGCTCGTGGTGGTCGACGAGGCCCACTGCATCTCCGACTGGGGCCACGACTTCAGGCCCGACTACCGCAGGCTGTCCACGCTGTTCGCGGACCTGCCGCCGGGCATCCCCGTGCTGGCCACCACCGCCACCGCCAACGCGCGCGTCACCCGCGACGTGGCCGAGCAGCTGCGCCTGCCCGCCGAGCTGCGGCCCGAGGGCGACGACACGCTGGTGCTGCGCGGGCCGCTGGAGCGCGAGAGCCTGCACCTGAGCGTCGTCCGCCTGCCCGGCGCCGAGCAGCGCCTGGCCTGGCTGGCCCAGACCCTGCGCGAGCTGCCCGGCTCCGGCATCGTCTACACCCTCACCGTGGCCGCCGCCCACGAGATCGCCGGCTACCTGCGCGAGCAGGGGCTGGAGGTGGCCGCCTACTCCGGGCAGACCGAGCCCGCCGAGCGGCTGGCCGCCGAGGAGGCGCTGCTCAACAACAAGATCAAGGCACTGGTGGCGACGAGCGCGCTGGGCATGGGCTTCGACAAGCCCGACCTGGGGTTCGTCGTGCACGTGGGCGCGCCGCAATCGCCCGTCGCCTACTACCAGCAGGTCGGACGGGCCGGGCGCGGGGTCGAGCGGGCCGAGGTCATCCTGCTGCCCGGCACCGAGGACCGCGACATCTGGGCGTACTTCGCCTCGCTGGCCTTCCCGCCCGAGACCGTCGTCCGCACCACCCTGCGGACGCTGGAGGAGCGGGGCGTCATGTCCACCCCGGCCCTGGAGACGGCCGTCGACCTGAGCCGCAGCCGGCTGGAGATGATGCTCAAGGTCCTCGACGTGGACGGCGCCGTCCGCCGCGTCAAGGGCGGCTGGGAGGCCACCGGGGAGCCGTGGGCGTACGACACCGAGCGCTACCAGCGCATCGCCGCCGAGCGCCGGGCCGAGCAGGAGGCCATGCTCGCCTACCTCACCACGACCGAGTGCCGCGAGCAGTTCCTGCGCAGGCACCTCGACGACGACGCCGCCATGCCGTGCGGCCGCTGTGACAACTGCACGGGGCGGCACCGCTCCGCGGACATCGGCGCCCAGGCCGTCGAGAGCGCCCGCGAGCGGCTGAGCAGGCCGGGCGTCGAGATCGAGGCCCGCAAGCAGTGGCCGACCGGCATGCCCGACCTGTCCGGGCGGATCAAGCCCGAGCTGGGCGCCGAGCCCGGCAGAGCGCTCGGGCGGCTGACCGACATCGGGTGGGGGAACCGGCTGCGGGAGCTGTTCGCGGGCGAGGACGGGCCGATGCCGGACGACATGTTCGCGGCCGTGATCAAGGTTCTGTCCGCCTGGGACTGGCGCGAGAGGCCCGTCGCCGTGGTGAACGTGCCGTCCGCGTCGCGGCCCCTGCTGGTACGCGGGTTCGCCGAGCGGCTGGCCCAGGTCGGGCGGCTGACGTACCTGGGTGAGCTGGGCTACCGGTCCGGCACGCCGGGCAAGCAGTTCAACAGCGCCAAGCGGGTGCAGGCGATCAGGGGCACCCTGGCCATGCCCAAGGAGCTGGGCGTCGCGATCGCCCAGTGCGGCGGGCCGGTGCTGCTCGTGGACGACCGCGTGGACACCGGGTGGACGATGACGCTCGCCGCGGCCCAGGTCCGCCACGCGGGCGCGCCCGCCGTCCTGCCGCTGGCCCTGGCGGTCACGAGCTGACGGCGCCCACCCCCATGCTCACCAGGTCGTAGTCGCCGAACACCGGGTTGACGTGCAGGTTGGTCGCCGTGGCGCCGCGCAGCAGCAACGTGCGGCGCCACGTCGTCGGCACCAGCACCGCCTCCTCGGCCACCCGCTGCTCCGCCCGCGCCCACAGCCCGGCCCGCGCCTTCGGGTCGGGCTCCGCTCTCGCCTTGTCCAGGAGCTCGTCCACGGCGGGCAGGCGCACGGTGAGGTTGACCGAAGGCGCGTCCTCCACGAGCTCCCTGCTGTCCACGAGGGCGGGCAGGTAGGTGTAGGTGTCGGGCCAGTCGGGGGCCCAGGCCTTGGCGACGAGCCCGACGCCGTTCTTCTTCAGGCTCGCCGGGACACCCCCGAACTCCTTGTGGAACCTCTCCACCGGCGCGTGGTCCAGCGTGACCTCGATGCCGACCTTGGCCAGGCTGTCCCGCACGGCCTGCGCGGCCTCCTTCTCGCCGGGGAGCTCCCGGTAGATGTACCTGGTGCTGAAACCGTCCGGCCGCCCGCACCGCGTCAGTGCCTCGCGGGCGCCGGCCTGGTCGCCCCCCGGCGACAGGCCGGGGTCACGGTAGTGCTCGCCCGGCAGGTCCGGCGGCACCAGGGACGTGGGCACCTGCTCCGGCAGCGCGCGCGAGGCCGTGGACACGGCCTCCAGTTCGAGCGCGCGGACCACGGCGCGGCGGCACTCCAGCTTGTCGAGCGGCGGCACCTGCGGGTTGATCGCCAGGGTGCGCACGGCCACCACGGGCGCGTCCGCGCGTGCCCTGAGCACGGGGTCGGCGAGGATCCGCGCGTACGCGTCGTCCGGCAGGAAGCCGCCCATCTCGGTGTTGCCCGCCTCCAGCAGGCCGGTCACCTGGGCGGCGTCCATGCCGTAGGTGAACACGAAACGGTCGGGGAGCGCCGTGCGGTTGGGATCGGTGGCCGCGTCCCAGTGGGGGTTGCGGGCCAGCGCGACGTAGTCCTGCCGGGTGCTCTCGATCCGGTACGGCCCGGACGACACCACGGCCGACTTGTAGCCGCCGCGCGTGTCGCGCGCCTTCGGCACCGGGATCGTCTCGGGGAGCTGGACGACGTGGTCGAACGTGGCCAGCGGCTTGCGCAGGTGGAAGACGATGGTCCGGTCGTCCGGGGTCTCGATCGCCTGGTCGGTGCCGGTGCCGGGGGACTTGTACGGGCCCTCGTAGCCGGTGGGGAGGTCGAGCAGGACGTCGAAGAACAGGCCGCCCTGGGCGAAGCCGGGGTCCATGCTGCGCAACACCGCGTACTTCACGTCCTGCGAGGTGATCGGCGTCCCGTCCTGATATTTCACGCCTTGCCGGAGTCTGTAGGTCCAGGTCCTGCCCCCGTCGCCCGACCGGCCGAGGCTCTCCGCCAGGTCAGGGACGATCTCCGTGCCCGCCTGGCCCGCGGCGGGCCTGAACATCGTCAGCGAGCGGCCGTAGAGGCGCACCATGTTCCGCGAGTACGTGGAGAACATGTCCCCCGGATCGGTGGACTCCAGCAGCGCCTGCGAGGACACGCGTACCGTGCCGCCCTTCTCGCGGGACGGGCGCACGACGGAGGTGAGCGCGCTGCCGTACCCGGTGGCGGGCGGGCTCGCCGCGGGGTTTTCGGCGAGGCTCGCCGTGGGGGTCGGCGCCGGGCTCCCTGAGTCGTTGAGCCGCACGACCGCCCAGGCCGCGAGCCCCACGACGAGCGCCGTCGCCGCCGCGCTCAGCGACACCAGCAACCTCCGCCCGCCCTTGGCCGCCGCCGGGGCGGTCGAGTGCGGCGCCGGCGGATACGGCGCCGGCTCCCATCGGGCCCCGGGCCCGCCCGCACCGCTGCCGGCACGCGGCACCGGAACGGTCGGGCCGGCCTGCGGCACGCCGGCCGGCGCCGAGGTGCGGATGAGCTCCTGCAGCAGCCGATCGGCCGTGGGCCGCTGACGCGCGTCCTTGGACAGTGCGGCCCGCAGCAACGGCACGATCGAGCCGGGCACCCCCGATAAGTCAGGCTCCATGTTCATGATCCGGTGCATCACCACCGGCAACGCCCCGAACCCGAACGGCCCCCGCCCCGTGGCCGCGAACACCATGGTCCCGGCCCACGCGAACACGTCACTGGCCGGAAGCGGCTCCCCCAGGAACTGCTCGGGCGCCATGAACGCGGGAGTGCCCACCACGCTCGTGCTCACGCTCTGACTCACGTCGAGCGCCCGCGCGATCCCGAAGTCGATCACCCGCGGCCCGCCCGGCCCGAGCAGCACGTTGCCCGGCTTGAAGTCCCGGTGGATCACCCCGGCCCGGTGGATGGCGGCCAGCGCGGTGGCAGTGGCCACGGCCAGCCGCGCCAGCGCCGTCGCCTGCAGGGGCCCCTCGGTGGTCACCTGCCGGTGCAGGGAGGGCCCGTCGACGTACTCGCCGACGATGTACGGCCGCCCGTCGGCCTCGCCCACGTCCAGCACCCGCGCCGTGCAGAACTCGGCCACCCGCCGCGCGGAGTCGGCCTCGCGCAGGAAGCGCCGCACGGCCCGCTCGTCCTCGGCGAACCTCGTGTGCAGCAGCTTGACGGCCACCTGCTCCCCGGACGGCGCCAGCCCCAGGTAGACGCTGCCCTGCCCGCCCTCCCCGAGGAAACCGGTGAGCTCGTAGGAGGCGATGGAGGACGGATCACTCGAACGCAACGGGCGCACGCCGGCCATCGGCCTCCTCATCCGCGGGCAGTCAGGGATCTTCCACCCTAACGCCGTCGAACGGGCCTAGAACGGCGGTCGCGCACCCAGGTGCATGATCGCCTTGGCCGCCAGCCGGCAACCGGAGGACAGCGCCTCGGCCGGCGGCTTGCCCTCCAGCCAGGCGGGCAGGAACCCGGCGCAGAACGCGTCACCCGCGCCCGTGCCGTCAACGATCTTGTCGACCGGGTCGGCGGCCACGTGCACCGGGTCGGGGCGGCCGTTGCTGAACCACAGCGCGCCCTCGGAGTTCATCTTGATCACGACCTGCGGGAACCACGCGGTCAGCACCTTGGCGGCGGCCTCGGCGTCGTCGCGGCCGGTCAGCACCTTGGCCTGGTCGATGTTGGCGAACAGCAGCTTGGCGCCGTTGGTCCACTCCAGGAACGGCTCGGCGCCCGTGCGCTCCAGCGGCGCGGAGGAGGCGCAGTCGACCGAGATCGACATCCCGGAGCGCCTGGCCATGTCGAGCGCCGCGAGCCCGGCGTCGCGCGAGCCCTCGTTGATCAGCGTGTAGCCCGACAGGTGCAGGTGCGCGCCCTGGGTGAACAGGTCGCGCGGCAGGTCCTCGGGGGACAGGGCCGCGTTCGCGCCGGGGTCGGAGAGCATCGTGCGCTCGCCCTTGTGGGTGACCAGCACCACGCAGGTGCCGGTCGGCCGCTCGGGGTCCATGACGAGCCGGGCGTCGACGCCGTAGCCCATCAGCTCCATGTCGCGGTTGCGGCCCGTGATGTCGGCGCCCCTGCGGCCGATGAAGGCCACCTCGGCGCCCTCGACGGCCAGCCAGGAGGAGATGTTGGCCCCCGAGCCACCGCCGTGCATGGTCACGATCGCCGGGGTGTCGCTCGCCCGGGCGAGCGCATAACGGGCGCGAGCGACCGCGTCGGTCATGAGATCGCCCACCACGACGACCCGCGTCATGATGTCACCACCTTGCTGCCTTCAGATCGAGCCTGACCACGGCTGAGACGCCACGGCAAAAGTAACAGCTTCCGGGCTGCTCGTGGGGCGTACCCCGGAGACCGGGCAGGAGTCGATGCACAAGCGTTGCCCAACAGGGCCCCTGGTCTTGGCATATGGGATGCGGGTTTACAGTCGAGACTGTGGAGGCACAATATCCGGCTCACTGGGAGGCCGATGTCGTCCTGGCCGACGGCGGCACCGCGCACGTCCGCCCGATCAGGCCCGCCGACGCCGACCGCCTCCGTTCCTTCTACTCGAGGCTGTCCGACGAGTCGATCTATTTCCGGTTCTTCGGGCCGCGTCCCCGGCTCTCCGACCGCGAGGTCGAGCGCTTCACGAACGTCGACTACGTCGGCCGCGTCGCGCTGATCGCCACCATCGGCGCCGAGATGGTGGCCGTGATCCGCTACGACCGCACCGGCCCCGGCGAGGCCGAGGTCGCCTTCCTCGTCGAGGACGCGCACCAGGGCAGGGGCGTGGCCTCCGTCCTGCTGGAGCACCTGGCGGCCACGGCGCGCGAGCGCGGCATCGAGCGGTTCGTCGCCGACGTGCTGCCCGCCAACATGCGCATGACGGGGCTGCTGCGGCAGGCCGGCTACACGGCCCAGAGCCAGTTCGAGGACGGCGTCGTCCGCATGACGCTCGACCTCACCCCCACCGACACCTCCACCGAGGTGACGATCTCCCGCGAGCACCGCGCGGAGTCCCGCTCGATCGCCAGGCTCCTCACCCCCGGCTCCGTCGCCGTCATCGGCGCCTCCCGCGAGCCGGGCGGCGTGGGCCAGACCGTGCTGCGCAACCTCCTGGCCGCCGACTTCACCGGCCCCGTCTATCCCGTGCACCGCGAGGTGCGGGCGGTGGCGGGCGTGCGGGCGTACCCGAGCGTGAGCGAGATCGACGGCGACGTCGACCTCGCGGTGGTGGCCGTGCCGGCCGAGGGCGTGCTCGACGTCGTCAAGGAGTGCGCGGAGAAGGGGGTGCACGGCCTGGTCGTGGTCTCCTCCGGCTTCGGCGAGACCGGCGACCAGGGCAGGGCCAGGCAGGACGAGCTGGCCCGCATCGCCCGCTCCTACGGCCTGCGCGTCGTGGGCCCCAACTGCCTCGGCATCGCCAACACCGACCCGGCCGTCAAGCTCAACGCCACCCTGGCCGCCACCGTCCCCGGCAGGGGAAGGGTGGGCTTCTTCAGCCAGTCGGGCGCGCTCGGCACCGCGCTCCTGCAGCGGGTGGCGCAGCGCGGCATGGGCATCTCCTCGTTCGTCTCCGCGGGCAACAGGGCCGACGTCTCGGGCAACGACCTGTTGCAGTACTGGGAGGAGGACGACTCCACCGAGGTCATCCTGCTCTACCTGGAGTCGCTCGGTAACCCGCGCAAGTTCACCCGGCTGGCCAGGCGCATCGCGCGCAGCAAGCCCGTCGTGGTGGTCAAGAGCGGCGGCACCCCCTCCGGGCACTCGGCCGAGGAGCTGGGCCTGCCCGACTCGGCGATCAGCTCGCTGTTCGAGCAGGCGGGCCTGATCAGGGTCGACGACCTCATCCAGCTCTTCGACGTGGGCCAGCTCCTCGCCTACCAGCCGCTGCCCGCGGGCCCGCGGGTCGCGCTCGTGACCAACTCCGACGCGCTCGGCCTGCTGGCCGCGCACGCCTGCCGCGCCGTCGGCCTGGAGCCGCGCGCCCCCGTCAACCTCGGCCCCGCCGCCGGCGCCGCCGAGTACGGCGCCGCCCTCGCCGGCGAGCTGGCCTCGCCCGACGTCGACGCGGCCGTCGTCATCTACATGCCGCCCATCCCCGGACGCACCGAGGAGGTCGCCGACGAGCTGCTGAAGGCGTCGAAGGGCTCGGGCAAGCCGGTGCTGGCAACCTTCCGCGGGCACCTCGGCATGCATCCCGCCCTGCGCGTGCCCGGCCCCTCGGCGCCCTCGCGCGGCTCCATCCCGTCGTACGCGGCGCCGGAGGAGGCCGTGCGGGCCCTGGCCCACGTGGTCCGCTACGCCACGTGGCGCGCCCAGCCCTCGACACCGCCGCATGAGCTCGACGGCATCGACACCGTGCGCGCCAGGGCGCTCGTCCACGAGACGCTGTCCGGCAGCGCGCCCGACGCCGAGGCCGCACCCGCCGGGTTCGCGCAGGCCGGGCCGCCGGTCGAGATCGACGCCACCGAGCTGCTGTCCTGCTACGGTCTGACCGTCTGGCCCGCCGAGGTCGTGCGCTCCGCCGGCGAGGCCGTGGCCGCCGCCGAACGCCTCGGCTGGCCGGTGGTGGTCAAGGTGGCCGACCCCGGCGCCTCCCGCCGCGCCGGCACCGTGCGGCTGGGGCTGACGGGGCCCGAGATGGTGCGCAACGCCTACACCGAGTTCGCCGAGCTGTTCGGCGAAGGGGTGGAGCTGGCGGTCCAGCGCATGGCGCCGCAGCCCGCCGTGCCCACGGTCGTCGGCGTCGTCGAGGACCCCGCGTTCGGGCCGGTCGTGTCGTTCGGGCTGGGCGAGGTGACCGCGCGCCTGCTACAGGACCAGGGCTTCCGCCTGGCGCCGCTGACCGGCGAGGACGCCGCCGCCCTCGTGCGGACCGTCCGCGCCGCGCCGCTGCTGTTCGGCGAGTACGGTTACCCGCCCGTGGCGGTGGACGCCCTCGAGGAGCTGCTCGTACGGGTGGGCCGGCTGGCCCACGACCTGCCGGAGGTGGCCCGGCTCGACCTGGACCAGGTGCTCGTGGGGGAGTCGGACGTCATGATCCTCGGCGCCCGCGCCATCCTCCGCACCCCTGCGGGCCCCCGCCTAGACGTCGGCCCCCGCCGGCTCTCCTGACCCGCCCGCCTCGACGTCGGCCCCCGCCCACTCTCCTGACCCCGCCGGCCTCGTCGCTCGGGCCGCCCGCCACAGGCCGGTCCGAGCGGTTCCGCCCGCGCTTCCGGCCGCCTCGGCACGGGCCGTGCGGGCAGCCCCTGACACGGGCGCCCTCGCGGCGCCTCGACACAGGCGGTCCGGCCGCGCGCGGCCGTGCTCATGCCCGCCTCGACGGGGGACTTCCGGGCCGGGCGGAGGCCGGCTCGGGCGTCTGCCGTCAGCGGATCCGCCCTCAGCGAATGAAGTGACCCAAGTGCCCGCTGTTGCCCAGACAGAAGACGTTATAGAGCGTTATGTCCGGCGGGTGAGTGCACTGCCCGGTCCTGGCAGGATGGAGCCATGAGGGAAACCCGAGTCTCAGCCGCGGGCCTGCGTGAAGCGATCGAGCGCAGCGGCTACTACCCCGACCTCGTCACCGATGCGGTCGAATCCGCGCTGGGCAAGGAGGCCGTGACCGCGTTCGTGGTCCACCACGAGGCGACCTTCGATCCCGCGATGGAGGTTCGCCGTCACGTCACCGTGCTCGTGCTGTCGGCGACGAGGCTGCTGGTCTGCCACACCGACGAGCACCCGGCGGTCGAGGGCGTCTCGGCGTCCCACGCCTCCACCACCACCGAGGCGGTCCGGCTGAGCCGCGTCCAGTCGGTGGCCGTCACCCGCGTCGTGCCCGACCCCGCCTCCTACGTTCCAGGCGTCCCTCCCACGGAGGTGACGCTCACGATCGGCTGGGGCGCCATCTCGCACGTGGACCTGGAGCCGGCGACGTGCGGCGACGAGAACTGCGAGGCCGACCACGGCTACACGGGCGCCATCACGGCCGACGACCTGTCGCTGCGGGTCAGCGAGGCCGCCGACGGCCCGGAGGCGGTCACCCACGTCCTCGCCTTCGCCAAGGCCCTCTCCGAAGCCACAGCCCGCGCCACGGCCTGACCCGCGCCACGCCCGATCCGCGCCACCCCCTGACCGAGCCGGCTCTGGCCTGGCGGCTCATGCGGCGCGACGCTGCGGCACCCTGGCACGACGGCGAGCGCTGCGCTGTGCGGCGGCCGGTGCTGGGCCTGGTGACTTGTGGCTGCGGCGTGATGACCGCTGCTCGGAGCGGTGTGCGTGAACGGCGGCACGGACCGGCTGCCGGGTGCCTGAAGCGCGCGGTGCACAAAGCGCGTGTTGCCACGGCGCGCGATGTATGAAGCGGCGTTGCGCCGATGGTGGCCCACCGGCGTACACGGCTTGTGATCGTTGAGCCCTCACGGTGGCAAGGCGGCGCCTTGCCGATCGCACGAGCCGGCCCGACACCGCTGATCGCCCAGCCACAGGAGCGGGAAGCAGGCGCCAGGAGCACGCGGCGAGGTGGCGATGCCGGCCGGGAGGCGGGCGGATCCCGGACGGTCGAGAACGACACGAGGCCGGAGATCACCCAAGGACTACACTGAGGGCATGCTGGTGCCGGGATACGGCAGTGGATCGCTGGCGGACGTGCCGCGGTCGCTGCTGGCCGCCCTCGGCCTGCGCGAGCCCAACGCGCTGGCCCTCGACCCCGTCGACCGGGTCTGCCTGTTCGTGGTCGACGGCCTGGGCGCCGATCTGCTGCGCGCACACCCAGAGGCCGCACCGTTCCTGTCCGGCATGACCGGCAGAACGCTCACCGCGGGCTTCCCCGCCACGACCGTCACGAGCCTGTGCACGCTGGGCACGGGCCTGACGCCGGGCGAGCACGGCATGGTCGGGCTGATGCTGGCCGTGCCGGGCACCGGCCACCTGTTCAACTGCCTGCGCTGGACGCTCCCCGACGGCCTGACGATGGACCCCGACGAGTGGCAGCCCGCCGCGACCGTCTACCAGCGCGCCGCCGAGGCCGGGGTCGAGCCCGTCTACGTGGCGCCCGCCGAGTTCGAGGGCACCGGCCTGACCAGGGCCGTCTACCGCGGCGTGCGTTACGTGGCCGCCGACTCCATCGACGACCGCGTGGCCCGCGTCCACGAGACGCTGCGCGAGCGGCGCCCCGCGTACGTGACCGTCTACTACGGCGACCTCGACGCGGCCGGACACATGGTGGGCTGGGGCAGCGACGAGTGGCTGCGCCAGCTCGGCATCGTCGACGACATGGCGCGGCGGCTGGCCGAGGGGCTGCCGCCCGGCTCCGCCCTGTACGTCACCGCCGACCACGGCATGATCAACGCCACCGAGAAGATCGACGCGGAGAGCGTCCCGGAGCTGACCGAAGGGGTGGCGCTGCTCGGCGGCGAGGCCAGGGCCAGGCACGTGTACGCCCGCCCGGGGGCCGCCAAGCAGGTGCTGGAGTCGTGGCGCGAGACCCTGCACGGCAAGGCGTGGGTGGTGTCGAGGCAGGAGGCGGTCGAGTCCGGCTGGTTCGGCCCCCGCGTGGCCGACGCGTGGCTCGCCCGCATCGGCGACGTCGTGGCCGTCCCGCACACCGACCTGGCCATCACCGCCCCCTCGACGCACCGCATCGAGGCGCTCTTCACCGGTTACCACGGCTCGCTCACGGCGGCCGAGCAGCACGTCCCGCTTCTGGAGGTTCAGTCGTGACCAGCCCGTTGATCAGCCCTGCCGAGCTGGCCGCCCTCGACGGCCCGACCGTGCTCGACGTGCGCTGGCGGCTCGGCGGCCCGCCCGGGCTGGACTTCTACCGCGAGGGCCACATCGAGGGCGCCGTCTACTGCGACCTCGACGCCGACCTCGCGGCCCCGCCCAGCGGTGGCGGGCGGCATCCGCTGCCGGAGGCGGGGGCGTTCCAGAGCGCCATGCGACGGCTGGGCGTCTTCAGCGGGCGGCCGGTGGTCGTCTACGACGACGCCGGCGCCACCGTCGCCGCCAGGGCCTGGTGGACGCTGCGCTACTTCGGCCACCAGGACGTGCGTGTCCTCGACGGCGGCCTGCCCGCCTGGATCGAGGCCGGGCTGCCGATCACGAAGGACGTCCCGCGGCCCGCGGAGGGCGACTTCACCGCGCGGCCGGGCGGGATGCCCGCGCTGACGGCCGACGAGGCGGCGGCGCTGGCGGGGCAGGGCGTGCTGCTCGACGCCCGGGCGGGGGAGCGCTACCGGGGCGAGGTGGAGCCGATCGATCCGGTGGCGGGGCACGTCCCCGGCGCGGTCAGCGCACCCACGACCGAGAACCTCGGCCCCGGCGGCCGGTTCCTCGCCGCGGACGCGCTGCGCGACCGCTTCGCCGGCCTGGGCGTGCGCGAAGGGGTGGCGACCGGCGCGTACTGCGGCTCCGGGGTGACGGCCGCCCACGAGGTGCTGGCCCTGGAGGTGGCCGGCCTGCCCGCGTCCCTGTACGTGGGCTCCTGGTCCGACTGGTCCGCCGACCCCTCTCGTCCGGTCGCGACGGGGGCTTAGGCTCTCCACCCATCCTTTACGGCAAGGCCAACGTCACCCCACCCGCCGCACGTGGCCGGCACCTGTCCAGGGAGACGCTCCGCCGGTTCACCGGCTGATCGCCGCAACGCGCGCCCCGTGGGCCATCAGCGTGGTCAGGCGCGGGCCGTGGGCGTCCTCCATCGCAGCCTGGTGCCGGCATGACCACGTGGACGGTCAAGAACGCGCACGTAACGGCGCCCGGCCACGTGCGGGCTCAGCGGGCGTTCTCCTGGAGGCCCTCGGCCACGTGCGGCGAGTGGCGGTGCCGTTGGCTGTGCCGTAACGAATGGGCGGGGGTGAGGGCGTTCGCCTGGAGGCCCTCAGCAAACGTGCGGCGGGTGGCTGTGCCGTGACGAAGGGGCGGGTTGAGGATCTTCAGCAGAAGGGCTCGTTGCCTGCGCCGAAGCAGACGAAGCCCAGTTCATCGGTTTTCGCCGCAGCCAGGGCCAGTGCCGCGTCCGGCGGACGGCCGGCGGCCAGGAGTTCGTGGAAGGTGCTCATCACCGCCCGCGCCATCTCATCCCCCACCGGCACCATCCCGGCCACCACGCAAGCCGCCCCCTTGGCCAGGAACGTCCCCGGCAGCCCCAGCGGCGCCCCCTCCATCGGCGTGCGGGACATTCCGGAGTTGCACGCCGACAGCACCACCAGCCCGGCCGAGCGGGAGACGTCCAGCAGGTCGTAGGCCATGAGCTGGCCGTCCTCCAGCGTGATCCCGGACACCAGCGGGCTGCGCGCGTGGAACGTCCCGTGCGCGGCCAGGTGCACGATGTCGGCCGTGCCGAGCGCCTCCAGCACCGGCTGGACGCGGCCGGGCACCTGCCGTGCGCCGGGGTGGCAGGACAGCACGTGCGCCACCTCGCCCTCTGCGTGCGACAGCGAGGGCCCGGCCGCCGCCACCACCCGCGGCCGGCCGCCGGAGCGGGAGCCTCGGGCGGTGCGGGCGCGCAGCCAGGCGGCGGCGCCGGCCGCCACGCTGACCGGCCGCTCGCGCAGCGACGGCAGCGCGCCCCACGGCACGGTGTGCAGCGCCCCCACCGGCACCACGACCAGCGGTCGGTCGGACAGCTCGGCGGCCAGGGGCCGCAGCACCAGCCGTTCGAGCTCCGCGGCTGCGGCCTCGACGTCGTGCCGGCGGCTGAGGCGGCGCAGCGCGTACCGCAGGCGCACGATGGCGTCCGTGACCTGCCGGAGGCTGCCCAGGCGCCGCAGCAGCACGCGGTCCTCGCTCAGCAGCACGGCCAGCAGCGTGTCCCGGTCGGCGACGTACTCGATCAGCGCCCCCCGCCCCAGCTCGGCGCGGATGCGGTCGGGGTCCACCAGCGCGCACGCGTGAGCGGGAGCCGCCACGGCCCGCCACCGCTCCGCCCACTCGAACACCTCCTTGGGGCACCCGTCGCGCACCGCCAGCTCCAGCCCGTAGGCCGCCAGCCGCTCCCCGGCCCTGGCCGCGTGGGCACGCAGCGACGGGTCCTCGAACGCCTCCACCCGCCCGCTCACCTCGGCCAGCCCGTCGCGGACGGCGCGGAAGGCACTCGTGACGTCCTCCTGCAGCGCCGCCTGCAGGGCTAGCGCGTGCTGGCGCACCGGCACCGGGATCTGCGACGCCTGCGCGAGCTGCCTGGCCTGCGGCTCGGAGGCCAGCGAGGTCAGCCGGGTGCCGGCGGGCATCCACCGCTCGCGCCGCTCGGCGTGCCGGGTGAGCCGGGCGAGCTGGGCGGAGGCGGTCGGGTGGTCGTCCACGGTCAGCGCCGCCTCGGCCGCGGCCAGCCGCAGCGCCGCCGCGCCCGCCCGGTGGGTGAACCCGTCCTCCAGTTCGTCGGCGCACGCGATCAGCTCCGCGACCAGCTCGGGCGTGACGGGTTCGAGCGCCAGCCGCGAGCGCAGGACGACCTCCGTGGCCAGCGGCAGCCACGACGTCCTGTCCTGCGCGGCCAGCTCGGCCGCCGCCTGCTCGGCGACCTGCCTGGCCCGGTGCGGGTCGCCGGTCAGCAGCTCCACCTGGGCCAGCTTGAGCCGCGCCTCGGCCAGCGCGGTGTGCGAGGCCGACGCCTCCAGGTCGGGTACGGCCATGCGCAGCATGGTCCCCGCCTCGCCGGGCATCTGCGCCGCCAGCAGGGCGCCGGCGAAGTCGGCCCGCATCGCGGCCAGCCGTTCGGGGTAGCCGAACAGGGTCTCCTCGGCGTCGCGGTAGTGGCGGAACGCGCCGGCGATGTCGCCGCGGCGGACGGCGAGGAAGGGCAGATTGGCGGCGGCCAGGCGGGCCAGGTGCCACAGCCCGGCGTACTGGGAGATCTGCAGGCACGCGGTCAGGTCGCGCATCGCGGCGTCCCAGTCGCCGCGGTAGGCGTGGATGAGCCCGCGGTTGAGCAGGCCGCCGGCCAGGAACCTGCGGTCGTCGATGCTGCCCGGCGCGGTCACCAGGGCCAGCAGCGCCCGGTCGCAGGAGGCGATGGCCTCCTGGTGGCGGCCGAGGTGGGCCAGGGCGACCGCGCGCTGGGTGTCGAGCTTGGCGCGGTCGAGCGGGCACAAGTAGGCCCAGGCCAGGGCGGCCACGCGCAGGGCCTGGAGCGGATGGCCGCGTTCGGTGCGCACGGTGACGAGGGACAGGCGCACCTGGGCGAGCCGCGAGGCGGGTGCGCCGCGCACGGCGAGGGCCTCGCGCAGGTGCAGCTCGGCCTTCTCCAGGTCGCCCAGCTCGCGGGAGGCCAGTGCCATCGTCCGCAGCCCCATGACCTCGGCCTCCGGGCAGTGGTCGCGGCGCGCGGACTCGGTGATCACGCGGCCCGCGCGCAGGGCCTGGTCGGGGTCGACCAGGGCACGCATCAGGGCGGCCTCGCCCGCCCTGACGAGCGGGTGCAGGTCGTCGGACGGGTCCTTCCCGTCGGCTGTCGCACTCATGGCCGGCCTCGATCGAAGACGGCCGGGAGCGGGGCGCGCCCTCCCGGCCGGGTCAGTGGCGGATCAGTGGCGGGTCAGGGGCGGATGCGCACCCAGGTGGTCTGGATGGGCGCGTGGCCGGGCCGGTGGCACACCACGCTGAGCCAGCCGGGCGGCAGGCCGGTGGCGACGAAGTGGCCGGTGTGCGCGATGCGTCTGGTCAGGGTCAGGTGCGGGGATCTCACATCGACGAGGGCGCCCTCTCCCGGATAGGGGGAGATGTGCCCCGCCACGTCGATGAGCCCGTCGCCCTCCGTCACCTCCAGGTCGAAGGTGAGACCCGCCGCGACGAAGCGCACCAGGTGCGAGCTGTCGTCGGCGCGCACGCTCCGGATCGTGGCGGCCTCGTGGGCGGCGGTCACCGCCTGGGGGATCCGCAGCCGCCAGGCGTCGCGCGCGGCGGCCGACACCTGGCTGGGGATCGGGTCGTTCCCGGAGGCGAGCCGGAGAGCCGCCAGGAAGTATTCGTCGTTGATCATTGCGCTGTCTCCTGTAGCGAGATCAGAGTGCGCAGTTTTTCCAGGCAGCGCGCCTTGGTCGGGCCGACGCTGCCGGCGGGCATCCCCATCCGCGAGGCCACCTGCTGGTTGCCGAGGTCGATCGCGACCAGTTGGAGCAGCGTGCGGCAGGGCTCGTTCAGGGTGGAGACGGTCTTCCAGAGCAGGTGCCGGTCGTCGGCCTCCAGAACGACGGCCGCGGGGTCGAGCTCGCTGACCGCCTCCGTGGAGGAGATCACCGGCAGCTCCTTGCGCCGCAGCAGCAGGGCCTCGCGGCGCACGGTCGTCATGAGCCAGCCCCCCACCGCCGCCGGGTCCCTGATGCTCCGCAGATTCTGCAGCAGGCGCAGCCAGGTGCCCTGGACGGCGTCGGCCGCGTCGGCGGGGCTCAGGCCGCACGCGCGGGCCACGGCCCACATGCGCGGGCCGAACCTCGATTCGAGCTCGTCCCAGGCCGACCGATCGCCGTCGTCGGCGGCGGCGAGCAGCTCCGCCGGATCGCGCATGCGGCCTCCTTTCGCCGGCACGAGGAGGAGATCATTCCTCCTCGTGTTTGTCCGGGGACTGAGCGTAAACTCTACAGACTCGCCGGGAAGAGAACCCCCAGATCGGGAATTTGCGGGGTCTCCTCGGAGTCAAGGAGGTTCCTGATCCACTTCTTGACCGGCTCGTGCCTGGCCGCGTCGGCGATGGCGCCGGCGACCAGCGCGGTCGCGAACGACGTGCCGCTCCACGCCGCGTAGCCGGCGTACTCGCCGGTGTCGAGATAGCTGCTCGCCAGCCAGTCGCCGCGGGCGCACGCGTCGACCCAGGTGCCGTAGCCGGAGTAGGGCGCCCGGCGCTGCTGGGTGGCGTCCACCGCCGCCACCCCGACCACGCCGGGTAGCGCGGCCGGCCAGAACGGCCGGTCGGAGCCGGTGTTGCCGGCGCAGGCCACGGTCACGGTGTCGGACAGCGCGCCGATGGCGTCCGACAGCAGGGGCGGCGGCCGGTCGTCGAAGGTGTGGCCGCCGAAGGACAGGTTGAGCACCTGCGGGGCCCACTCCCGCATGCGGTGGAGCACGCGTACGACGGAGGCCTCGTCGGCCAGGCCGTCACCGTCGAGGACCCGGTGCACGCGCAGCCGCACGCCCGGCGCCCGGCGCGTCAGCAGCCCCGCGATGAACGTCCCGTGACCCGCCTGCGAGCCCTCGGTGGCGTCGGCGTCCTCCGGGCCGACCCGGGCGTACCAGTCGCTGCCCGCCCACCAGGGATGCCGGGCGACGCCGGTGTCGAGCAGGCCCACCACCACGTCGGACCGGGCCCGGCCCGCCTTGTAGGAGATCGGCGGGGTGGGGAAGGGCCTGGATGCGGGCCCGCCGAAGAACAGCGGCTGGCCGCGCAGCACGTGGTTGGGCGAGGCCCGCAGGCCCTGGCCGCGGAGCTCGGCGGTGAGCTCGCAGGGGTCGACGCCGGGCGCCAGGTGCACGACGCAGACGCCGTCGGCCTCCGAGACCGCCTGGGTCCAGCGCGACACGGCGGCCAGCGCGGTCCGGTCGGTCAGCACCTGACCTGGCCGGATGAACGCCTCGCCGGCAGATTGCATTTCCATAAGCGGGGGTGTTTCCCTTGCGGGACCGCCGTCACCCGCCACTCCCGCACCAACTTGGTATGGCCCCCCTCTGGTGTCACGTGGCGACCGACGGTAGTCTCTCCCTAGTCACTTGTGATCATCCCGGGGCGAGGCCGTTGGGGAAGGCGCACCTCGTACCGAAACGGGAGGTCCGGTGTCTGCTCGTGGCGTCCTTTACGTCCACTCGGCTCAGCCCGCGCTGTGCCCTCACATCGAATGGGCAGTCGCGGGTGTCCTTGGCGTGCCCGTAGATCTGACGTGGACTCCGCAACCCGCCGCGCCCAACGTCGTGCGCGCGCAGGCGGAGTGGGAGGGCCGGCCGGGCATCGCGGCGGCCATCGCCTCCTCGCTCATGGGCTGGCAGCGCCTCAGGTTCGAGATCACCGAGGACGCCTCGCCAGGAGTGGACGGCTCCCGGCATGCCTACACGCCGACGCTCGGCGCCTTCACGGCGGTCATCGGCGTCGCCGGCGACATCATGATCCCTGAGGACCGGCTGCGCGCCGCGATGATGATGGCCGCCCAGGGGCGGTGCGTGCTGGAAGAAGAGCTGGACAAGATGCTCGGCAAGCCGTGGGACGAGGAGCTGGAGCCGTTCAGGTACGCCGGCGACGGCGCGCCGGTGCGGTGGTTGCACGCGGCCGTCTAGGGCCGCCGGAAGGACGAACCGGTGTGCTCGCCGGCCTCCGCGAGCCGCCGGACAGGATCGCTACAGCGGGATGTTGCCGGACAGGATCGCTACAGCGGGATGTTGCCGGACAGGATCGCTACAGCGGGATGTTGCCGTGGGCGCCCCGGGCCGGGGTGGCGTCGGCCAGGACCCTGGCGATGGCGCCGCGGGTCTCCTCCGGCTTGATGACCTCGTCGATGACGCCCAGCTCCTGAGCCCTGGCCAGCCCGCCGGCGAGCTTCTCGTGCTCCTCGGCGAGCCGTAGCTCCAGCCCGGCCCGCTCGTCCTCCGCGGCCGCGGCGAGCTCGCGCCGCTTGAGCACGCGGACCGCGGCGACCGCGCCCATGACCGCCACCTCGGCCGTCGGCCAGGCGAAGACCTTGGTGGCGCCGAGCGAGCGGGAGTTCATCGCGACGTACGCCCCGCCGTACGCCTTGCGCGTCACCAGCGTGACCCGAGGCACCGACGCCTCGGCGAAGGCGTGCAGCAGCTTGGCGCCGCGCCGCACCACGCCGCCGTGCTCCTGGCCGACACCCGGCAGGTAACCGGGAACGTCCACGAGGACAACCAGTGGCACGCCGAAAGCGTCACACATACGTACGAAGCGGGCGGCTTTCTCGGCGGACGTGGCGTCGAGGCAGCCGGCGAGCCGCAGCGGGTTGTTGGCGATCACGCCGATCGTGCGGCCGCCCAGGCGGCCGAGCGACGTGACGATGTTCGGCGCCCACCTCGGGTGCAGCTCGACGCCGGGCTCGTCGAGCAGGCCGCTGACCAGCGGCTTGACGTCGTAGGCCCGGCGGGCGGACGCGGGCAGCAGCGTGGAGAAGTCCACGTCGGCGACCTCGCCCGCGCGGATGCGGCCCTGATGGCCGAGGAGCGTGGCGAGCCGGCGCGCCGTGGCGAACGCCTCGGTCTCGGTGCGGGTCACGACGTGCGCGACGCCGCTGCGCCTGCCGTGCGGCTCGGGGCCGCCCAGCGCCGCGCTGTCGACGCTCTCGCCGGTGACGCTGCGGACCACGTCGGGGCCGGTGACGAAGATGCGGCCGGAGTCGGCCAGGATGACGAGGTCGGTGAGCGCCGGGCCGTAGGCGGCGCCGCCGGCGGCGGGCCCGACCACCACGGAGATCTGCGGCACGACGCCCGACGCCCTGGTCATGGCGGCGAAGACCCGCCCGACGGCGTGCAGCGACTCGACGCCTTCGGCGAGTCGCGCACCGCCGGAGTGCCAGATCCCGATGATCGGCACCCGTTCGCGGACGGCCACGTCGTAGGCGTGCACGATGTGCTCGCACCCCTCGCCGCCCATGGCGCCGCCCTGGATGCGGGCGTCGTTGCAGAAGGCGACGACGGGCACGCCCTCGACGCGGCCCATGGCGGCCAGGACGCCGCCGGTGCCCTCCGGGGTGATCAGCTTCGGCGTGCCCTCGTCGAGTAGCGCCTCCAGCCGGACGATGGGATCGCGCGGATCGGCGGGCTCCTGGTCGGAGCCCTCGCTCACCACCCCGTCGAGCAGGGTCATTCAGGCTCCCTTGAACACGACCGTCACGTTGTGGCCGCCGAAGCCGAAGGAGTTGTTGACCGCGGCGATGTCGCCATCGGGCAGCGTGCGGTTCTCGCCGTGGACGAGGTCCACCTCGATGCCGTCGTCGACGTTGTCGAGGTTGATCGTGCGGGGGACGATCCGCTCCTGCAGCGCCTTGATGGTGAAGACGGACTCGATGCCGCCGGCGCCGCCGAGCAGGTGGCCGGTCATGGACTTGGTGGAGGTCACCAGCGGGTGGGTGCCGATGGCCTTGGCCACCGCCGCCACCTCGCCGACGTCACCCGACGGGGTCGAGGTGGCGTGCGCGTTGACGTGCTTGACGTCGAGACCGGTGATGCCGGCGTCGGTGAGAGCCTGCGTCATCGCCATGATCTGGCCCCGGCCCTCGGGCTCGGGCTGGGTGATGTGGTGGGCGTCGGCGGAGTAGCCGATGCCCGCGCAGTACGCGTAGATCCGCGCGCCGCGCGCCCTGGCGTGCTCCTCCGACTCCAGCACGACGATGCCGGCGCCCTCGCCGAGTACGAACCCGTCGCGGTCGCGGTCCCAGGGACGGGAGGCGCCCTGCGGGTCGTCGTTGCGCTGGGACATGGCCCGCGCGGCGGCGAAGGCGGCCATGTTGAGGCCGTGGATGGCGGCCTCGGTGCCGCCGGCCACCACCACGTCGGCCCGGCCGGCCCTGATCATGTCCATCGCGTAGCCGATGGCCTCGGCGCCGGACGCGCACGCCGACACCGTGGCGTGCACGCCCGCCTGCGCGCCCAGATCGAGGCCGATCCAGGCGGCAGGGCCGTTGGGCATGAGCATCGGCACGGTGAAGGGAGACAGCCGGTTCCAGCCGCGCTCCTTCCACGTGTCGTACGCGCTGAGCGTGGTCGAGATGCCGCCGATGCCGCTGGAGACCACCACGCCGAGCCGCTCGGGCGCCACCTCGGGCGTGCCCGCGTCCTTCCAGGCCTCCCTGGCGGCGACCAGCGCGAACTGCTCGCTGCGGTCGAGGCGGCGGGACTCGGGCCGGGGCAGCACCTCGGCGGGATCGACCGCCGCCGTCCCCGCGAACTTCACGGGAACGGCGTCGATCCAATCCGTGGTGAGGGTCTCGATACCCGACTGACCGGCGAGGAGGGCCGTCCAGGTCGAGGTGACGTCTCCACCGACGGGCGTCGTCGCGCCAAGCCCGGTGACGACGACACGTACCCGGTTCGCACTCACTGTTTCGCGCTCCTTACTGATCAGCGGGTATGGATCTCTGCTACTTCTCAGTTCTGGATGAAGTTGAGGACGTCCTTGACCGTCTTCAGGTTCTTGAGCTGGTCGTCGGGGATCTCGACGCCGAACTCGTCCTGGGCGGCCACGGCGATCTCGACCATGGACAGGGAGTCGATGTCGAGGTCGTCCACGAAGCTCTTCTCCGGGGTGACCTCGGACGCCGGGATGCCCGTGATCTCGTTGATGATCTTGCCGAGGCCCTGGAGGATGTCCTGCTCGGTGGCAGCCATGTCGCTAGTTCTCCTTTTGGTGTTTCAGGGTTTCTGTGCGAGCGGTGCCGCACAAGCTTGTAGGACGATCGGATCCTACGGGGAGCCCCGCGCGGGGCTGCCATCAGGACCGATCGGAGCACTTAGGGGATCTCGATCACTTGGCCCGCGTACGTCAGGCCCGCGCCGAAGCCGAGCACCAGCGCCAGCTCGCCCGAGCGCACCTCGCCGCGCTCCAGCATGCGCGAGAGCGCCAGCGGGATCGAGGCGGCCGAGGTGTTGCCCGCGGTGACGATGTCGCGGGCGACGACGGCCTTGTCGGCGCCCAGCTTGCGGGCGATGGCCTCGATGATGCGCAGGTTGGCCTGGTGCGGCACGAACGCGGCCAGCTCCGACGGGTCGACGCCCGCGCGGGCGCAGGCCTCCAGCGCCACCGGGGCCAGGGCGGTCGTGGCCCAGCGGAAGACCGTCTGGCCCTCCTGGTGGAGGAAGTCGTCGCGATCCTTGATGATGATCGCGTCGGCCTTGTCGCCGGCGCTGCCCCACACCACGGGGCCGATGCCGGGGGTCTCGGACGGGCCGACCACGGCCGCGCCGGCCCCGTCGGCGAAGATCACGGCGGTGGACCTGTCGGTCCAGTCGACCCACTGCGAGAGCTTCTCCGCGCCGATGACCAGCACATTGCGTGCCGATCCTGCGCGTACGGCGGCGCTGGCGGTACCGAGCGCGTAGCAGAACCCGGCGCAGGCGGCGTTGACGTCGAACGCGCCGGGAGAGGTGATGCCGAGGCGGTGTGCCACGACGGCGGAGGCGTTGGGGATCTGCGTCTCCAGCGTGCAGGTGGCCACGATGACCAGGTCGATGTCGTCGGGGGACAGGCCGCTGGCGGCCAGCGCCTTGCCGCCGGCGATGGTGGCCATGTCCTCGAGCGACTCCGAGGCCGGGGCGACCCTGCGCTCCTTGATGCCGACCCGGGACTGGATCCACTCGTCGTTGGTCTCCATGGTCTTGGCCAGGTCGTCGTTGGTGACGACGTTCGACGGCTGGTAGTGGCCGAGGGCCAGCACCCTGCCGCCTGGGGCGATGTCGGGGATCCTCACTTGATCAGCTCCCTGGCCGCGTCAAGGTCGTCTGGGGTCTTCAGCGCCACGGTCTGCACGCCGCGCAGGCCACGCTTGGCCAGGCCGGTCAGCGTGCCGCCGGGCAGCAACTCGATCATCCTGGTGACGCCGAGCCCGGCCATGGTCTCCATGCAGGCGTCCCACCTGACGGGGTTGCTGACCTGGTCGACCAGTCTCTGGAGGAACTCGGCGCCGGTCGCGACCGCCTGCCCGTCGGAGTTGGACAGCAGGGTGATGCCGGGGTCGCCGGGAACGACGTTCCAGGCGGCTTCGCGCAGGCTCTCGACGGCCGGGGCCATGTGGCGGGTGTGGAAGGCCCCCGCGACGGAGAGCGGGATGAGCCGGGCGCGGGCCGGCGCGTCCTCCTTGAACGCGGCCAGCTGCTCCAGGGTGCCGCCGGCCACGATCTGGCCGGCGCCGTTGATGTTGGCGGGGGTCAGCCCGTGCTTCTCGATGGAGGCCAGCACCTCTTCCGCCACGCCGCCGAGCACGGCGGTCATGCCGGTCTCGGTGACGGCGGCGGCCTTGGCCATGGCCTGGGCGCGCTCACGTACCAGGTGGAGCGCCTGCTCGGGGGTGAGCACCCCGGCCAGCGCGGCGGCGGCGAACTCGCCGACGCTGTGACCGGCCAGCAGGTCGGGGGTCGCGCCGAGCGCCTCGGCGGCGGCCAGCGCGGCTGCCACGAGCAGGGGTTGAGCGACGGCGGTGTCGCGGATCTCGTCGGCGCCCGCGGTGGTGCCGTAGGCGACCAGGTCGATCCCCGCCACCTCCGACCAGGCGCCCAGCCTGTCGGCCAGTCCGGGCAGCTCGAGCCATGGAGTCAGGAAGCCCGGCGTTTGGGCACCTTGGCCCGGGGCGACGAGTACAAGCACAAAAACCACCTTGCCCTGTAGAACTTCGACACGCGGATGGAGATCCGTACGAACTTTGTCCTGGGTGATTTGTAGGAACCCTACAGTGGGGATTTCGGTGCCATTACGTTAGAGCCCGCCACGTTTCAGCACTTTCCGACAGCCTGCCCAGGATCAGGCCCACCTGCAGCGTGAACGCGGACCTGCCCTCGGTGGGCTGGTAGCCGGTCAGCTCGGTGATCTTCTTCAGCCGGTAGCGCACGGTGTTGGGGTGCACGAACAGCAGCCGCGCCGTCGCCTCCAGCGACGTGCCCTGCTCCAGGTACGTCGCGAGCGTGTCGAGCAGCGGGGTGCCGGCCAGCGGCAGGTAGACGTTCTCGATGAGCTGCTCCCTGGCGTCGGTGTCGCCGTCGAGCGCCCGCTCGGCCAGCAGGTCCTCGGCGTGCACCGGCCGGGGCGCGTCGGGCCAGCCGCAGGACGCCTTCAGCCCGGCCAGCGCCGCCCTCGCGGAACGGGCGGCGGCGTGCAGGTCGGGCACCTCGGGGCCGATGACGATGGGGCCCACGCCGAAGCGGGCCACGACCTGCTTGGCCGCGTCGTCCACGCTGCCCGCGCCGCCGACGATCACGATCAGCCGGTCGGCCTGCACCCCGGCCAGCAGGTCCATGCCGATGCGGCGGCCCTTCTCGCGCAGCCCGTCGATGACGGCGCGCGGGTCGTCGTCGGGGGCGTGCCCGGCGATGACGACCACGGGGGAGGAGGTCCAGCCGAGCGCGGCGGCCCAGGAGTGCAGGCCGTCGTCCACCTCGCCGCGCACGAGGGCGTCGACGATCAGGGCCTCCAGCCGGGCGTCCCACGAGCCCCTGGCCTCGGCCTCGCGGGCGTAGACGTGCGCGGCGGCGAAGGCGACGTCGCGCGTGTAGCGCAGCATGGCCTGCTGGAGCTGGTCCTCGCCGCCGGGTGAGGCCAGCTCGTGGGTCTGGGCCTCGACCACCTCGACCACGACCCGGACGATGTCGACGGTCTGCTGCAGCGAGATGGAGCGCTTGAGCTCGCGCGGCGCGGTGCCGAAGAACTCGATGCTGGGTGTGGGCCGGTCCTTGCCCGCGTGCTGGAACCACTCCACGAACGCGGCGATGCCGGCCTGCGCGACGAGCCCGACCCATGACCGGTCCTCGGCGCTGAGCGCGCGGAACCAGGGAAGCTGCTCGTCCATGCGGGCCATGGCCGCGGTGCCGAGCGAGCCCATGGCCCGCTCGAGCCTGCGGGTGGTGTCCTCCCGGGTCCGGTCTGTCACGCCTCCTAGAGTGCCAGGTCCCTCCGGATGACCGGAACGGTGGTTCGCGCCTGTGCTAGATCACGGCGACCGCGGTGATCAGGCCGATCGCCAGGTGGGTCACGGAGAGCAGCCGCGCGCCGGGCTGCAGCTCGGGCTCCTTGACCAGATCCCGTACGGAGATCCCGACGATCCGGTCGAACACCAGCATCGCGACCGTCTGCACCACGATGCCGACCAGACCGAACACCGCCGTGCCCGCCAGCCCTTCCGCCAGGCGGCCGCCGGAGGCCCAGATGGAGGCGGCCACGATCAGGCCGACGGCGGCCAGGGCGGAGGTGGCCAGCAGGGTGGCGTTCGGGTTCCGCTCGCTGCGGATGATCTCGCTCAGCTTGCCGGGGGTGGCCCAGTCGATCACGTAGAAGCCGACGATCATCAGGATCAGGCCGACGGCGGCGTAGGCGGCGATGGCTCCCGAGCCGCGGGCGAGGGTTTCGAGAAGGGTCACGTCAGTTCCATTCGTGCAAAAGGCATGGGTGTGGGGGGAAACATCAGAGGGCGATGCGGTGGGGGACGAACGAGGAGGTGTCATCGGTGATGTAGCCGGTCGTCTCCCTGATGCCCAGGCCGGCGGACTCGTCGGCCACCATCCAGGCGCCGAGCACCGGCCGCTGCCCCTCGAAGACGGGCAGGGCCTCGAAGCCCTGGAAGACGTAGCCTTCCCGGCCGTAGCCGCCCGGCGTCTCCTGGGTGCCCTCCGGCGTGACGATGCGCATCGAGGCGCCCTCCCTGCCGAGCAGCGGCTTGGCGATGTAGGAGGTCAGGTCGCGAGGGCCGTCGAGGTAGGCGGGCAGCAGGTTGGGGTGGCCCGGGTTGAGCTCCCACAACACCGCCAGCAGCGCCTTGTTCGACAGCAGCGTCTTCCACAGCGGCTCGAACCAGGTGGCGTGCCGCACGGCGTGCCGGCCGAAGTCGTCCGACAGCATCCACTCCCACGGGTAGAGCTTGAACGCCGAGCGGATCACGCGATCCTCGACGTCCACGAAGCGGCGGTTGAGGGAGTCCCAGCCGATGTCCTCCATGGCCACGGCCACGGTCTGCAGGCCCGCCTGCTCGGCGGTCTCCTGCAGGTAGGCCACCGTCATGGCCTCCTCGCCCGTCTCGTCGGCGTTGGTGAACGCGAAGTGCGTGGGGCCTGGCGGCAGTCGCAGCTCCCGCCAGCGGTCGATGAGCCGCTCGTGGATGGAGTTCCACTGGTCGTCGCCGGGGAAGACGTCCTGCAGCCAGAACCACTGCACGACCGACGACTCCAGCAGCGAGGTGGGCGTGTCGGCGTTGTACTCCAGCAGCTTGGCCGGGCCCGCGCCGTCGTAGCGCAGGTCGAAGCGGGCATAAAGGTAGGCGTCGCGGCGCTCCCACGAGCGCGCGACCTCCTCCCAGGCCCACTCGGGGATGGCGAAGTCGGCGAAGCGGCCGGCCTCGACCACGTGGTCGACGGCCCGCAGGCACATCCCGTGCAGCTCCTCGACCTGCATCTCCAGCTCCTCCACCTCGTCCATGGAGAAGACGTAGTGGACGGACTCGTCCCAGTACGGCCTGCTCAGCCCGGACGGGTGGGCGGCGCGGTGGTAGGCCAGCCCCTGGCTCTCGATCGTCTTCTCCCAGCCGTTCCTGGGAGCGGCGTGTTCACGGCGCACGGTCAGCTCCCGCCGGTCCAGCTCCGGCCGAAGCCGCCGCGCTGGATCTCCTTGCCGGTGCGGCTGGTGATCGTCACGTCGGAGGGCTTGAGCGTGGTGCCGCCCTGGACGCGGTTGCCGACCCGGTGACCGCCGTAGTACCAGACGTACGCTCCGCGCGAACCCCCGTAGTAGTGGGTCGATCTGCCGTCGTCGTCGCAGTAGGAGTCGTCGACCACCACGTAGGACCCGGCGGGGGGCGACGAGGTGGCGGCGCTCGGCGACGGTGACGGTGACGGGAAGGGGGTGGGGGTGGCGTCGTCGTCCTCCACCAGCATCACGCAGTCGGCCGTGACGTCGTCGTCGTCATCCGACACGGCGGCACAGTAGCCGACGACCATCACGGACAGCACCCCGAGTACGACCAGCGGGACGACCTTGGACGATTTGCGCGGCGGTTCTGTGGTCGCCTGCGGCGGTTTTGCCATCAAACTCCTGCTTTCCTGGGCCGATCAGCCTAGCGGCGGCCCTTGTCCCCGTTCAATTGGTAGCGCCCTGCGCTTGTCGTTCACTTGGGTATGAATGAACGCATGGATCCGGTCGAGGCCCTGCGCGAGATCGCCTTTCTCCTGGAGCGCGCGGGCGAGCCCACGTACCGCGTGCGTGCCTTCCGCCGCGCCGCCGCGGTCGTGGACGAGCTGTCCCCCGACGAGCTCGCCCACCTGGCCCACAGCGGCGCGCTCGGCGACCTGCCCGGGATCGGGAAAGTCACCGCACTTGTGGTCAACGAAAGCCTCGATGGGCAGGTTCCGACATATTTGCGGCGGATGCGGGCGACGGCCGGGGTGGAGCTCGACGCCGAGACGGCCGAGCTGCGGGCCGCGCTCAAGGGCGACCTGCACAGCCACTCCGACTGGTCCGACGGGGGCTCGCCGATCGAGGAGATGGCCGAGGCGGCCGTCGCGCTCGGGCACGAGTACTGGGCACTGACCGACCACTCGCCGCGCCTGACCGTGGCCAAGGGCCTGTCGGCGGAGCGGCTGGCGCGGCAGCTCGACGTGGTGGCCGAGCTGAACGAGCGGATGGCGCCGTTCAGGATCCTGACCGGCATCGAGGTGGACATCAACCTCGACGGCTCGCTCGACCAGGAGCCCGAGCTGCTGGAGCGGCTCGACGTGGTGGTCGCCAGCGTGCACTCCAAGCTGCGGATGGGCGGCGAGGAGATGACCCGCCGCATGGTCACCGCCATCGCCGACCCGCTGGTGGACGTGCTCGGTCACTGCACCGGGCGGGTGGTGCAGGCGGGTGGGAAGCGGGGGGTGAAGCGGCCGGAGTCGGAGTTCGAGGCGGAGCTGGTCTTCGAGGCGTGCCGGCGGTTCGGGGTGGCGGTCGAGATCAACTCCAGGCCCGACCGGCTGGACCCGCCGAAGCGGCTGATGCGGCTGGCGTACGAGATGGGATGCGTGTTCTCGATCGACTCCGACGCGCACGCGCCCGGGCAGCTCGACTGGCAGCGGTACGGGTGCGAGCGCGCCGCCAGGTGCGGGATCGAGGCGGAGCGGATCGTCAACGCCTGGCCCCTCGACCGCCTGCTCTCCTGGACCCGGGGAGAGCCCGGGGCGTGAGCGCCGTCGGAAAATGGCGCGTCGTTGCGTGGCGGGAAAGCCGGATCAGGCGTACTCTCCCCGGAGAGGAGCCTGGGGCAGTGGCCCAGGCGTGAGACTCCTGTGGCCCGGCGGTTACGGGAGTGTGCCCGGGGCAGGCGAGCGCCCCGCGATTGTCGGTGGCGGGGCGTAGCGTTCCGGCTGTGAACCGTACCGACCGGCTCTACGCGCTCGTCGAAGACCTGCGCGCCATCGCGCCCCGCTGCCGATCCGCCCGCGAGATCGCCCGGCGGTTCGAGGTGAGCGTGCGCACGATCGAGCGCGACATCGCGGCGCTGCAGGAGTCCGGCGTGCCGATCTACGCCGAGCCGGGCCGCAAGGGCGGTTACGCCATCGACAAGAAGATGTCGCTGCCCCCGCTCAACTTCACCCCGGCCGAGGCCGTGGCCATCGCCGTGGCGCTCAGCCAGGCCGGCGACCAGCCGTTCGGGCGCCAGGCGCGCAGCGCGTTACGCAAGGTGGTGGCCGCGATGCCGGGGCCCGAGGGTGACCTGGCCAGGGAGCTGGCGCGGCGCGTGCAGCTCGTCCGGTCACCACCGGAGCAGGGCGGCGAGATCCAGCCGCTCGGCGCCGAGGGCATCTCGCGGGCCATCGAGGAGGCGCTGCTGCGGCGGCGGGTGCTCAGGCTCGAATACGCCGACGCCAAGGGCGCGCTCACCTCGCGTGACGTGGAGCCGGGCGTGTTCCTGGGCGGGCGGGGCGGGTTCTGGTATCTCGTGGCGTGGTGCCGGCTGCGCGACGACGTACGCGTCTTCCGCCTCGATCGCATCGCCGCCGCCATCGTCACCGGCGAGCGATGCCCCGACCGGCCGCTCGAAGGCTTCGCCACCGAGGTGCCGGAGATGGCCGTGCACGGCACTCTGCTCGACTGATTGATCGAAAACACCGACATAGGGTTGTCGCCATCACAGTAGATCGTTGACTTGTTCGAAAAGCGAGGGGCAACTGATGATCGTTCGCACGCCGGGGCAGCGCCTTCCCCGCGACCACCCGGCGGGCGAGCGGGCCGGGCCCCGACCCGGGGACGGTTCACCCCTCGCCCTGGACACGCCGCCGATCGCCGAGCGGCGGCGTGTCCAGGGCCCCTGGCCCGAAAGCGGCTAGCAGGCGGCTAGAAGTCAACGGCCCGCAGCCAGCGCTCCAGCAGCGCCCGGTCACCGTGGACGGTGAGGGCGTCGGGGGAGCGGCGGCCGTAGAGCAGGAGCAGCAGCTCGCTCACCGGCCCCTGCACGGCGACGTCGCCCTTGGCGTGCCCGCGCGCCCACTCGATCTTCCCGGCGGTGCCCTGCGTGATGGTCCATTCGCCGTCGGCGTCGCTCGCGTGGAGGTGGATCGTGGCCCCCTCCACGCCGAGCTCCGTCAGGGACTTGGTGACCCACGCGGCCGACGGCAGGTTGTGGAGGAACTCCTCGATCCCGTCGATCGCGGTCCCCGCCGGGATCTCCGGGTCGACGCCCAGCGCGAGCTCGGCGTCGACCCGGTGCACCACCAGCTCGAAGAGCATCCGGCGCGGCCACCACGAGGCCCGCTTGTCCGGGCCCCACGTCCACACCTCCATGGACGGGTCGGTCTCGCGCAGGACCTCCAGCAGCTCCGCGGCGCCGGCCGCCAGCCAGGCCGCGTCGCCGCTCCGCCCCTCGGCCAGCCCGCTGGGCACCTGCCGCGACCAGACCCGCTCCTGCACGCGGTTGCGCAGCATGTGCACGGTCCAGCGATGGGTCTGGCCGACATGCGTGATCAGCTCGGCGATCGTCCATCCCGGGCACGTCGGCACCGGGACGGACAGGTCGCCGGCCAGGGCCGCCAGGCGGGCGGCCTCCGTCTCGATCTGGGAGTGGTAGTCCGTCACGCCGCCCAGACTAGGCCGCCGGACAGCTCGCGCCCTTGGCGGGCACCTTGCCGTCGATCAGGTAGGCGTCCACGAGCCCCTGGATGCACTTGCTGCCCGACAGGTACGCCCCGTGCCCCTCGCCCTCGTACGTGACCAGCGTCGCGGTCTTGAGCTGGGCCGTCAGCTTGGGCGCCCACTCGTACGGCGTGGCCGGGTCGCCCTTGCCGCCCACCACCACGATCGGCCCCGAGCCGGTGGCGTTGACGCGCCTGGCCTCGTCGCTGCCCTTGGCCGGCCACACCCGGCACAGCCCGCCCGAGCCCTCGCTGCCGAACAGCGGCGAGATCTTCAGCGAGGCCTGCTCGGTGCGCCGCAGCGTCGCCTCGTCGGGCCGCTCGGCGGTGTCCACGCAGGTGATGGCCGGGAAGCTGGTCATCTGCGTGGAGTAGCTGCCGTCGGGGCTGCGCCCGGTGTAGGAGTCGGCCAGGTACAGCAGCGCCTCCCCGTTGCCCTTGAGCGCCGCGCCCAGCGCCTCCTCCAGGAACGGCCAGGTCAGCTCCGAGTACAGCGCGGCGGCCACGCCCGTGGAGGCCAGGCCCTGGCTCAGCTCGCGGTCGCCGACCTTCAGCGGCTGGGCGGTGAGCTGGTTGAGCAGGTTCTCGACGTTCGTGTTGGCGGTGGCCTGGTCCTTGCCGAGCGCGCAGGTCTCCTTCACGCAGGCGCGCAGGAAGCTCTCGTACGCCTTCTGGAAGCCGCGCGTCTGGGCCAGCGTGCGCTGCTCGAACGTGACCGTCGGGTCCAGCGGCGCGTCCAGCACCATGCGGCCCACGCCCTTGGGGAACAGGGTGGCGTAGACGGCGCCGAGCTGCGTGCCGTACGACATGCCGACGTAGTTGAGCTTGGGGTCGCCCACGGCGTCGCGGATGCGGTCCATGTCGCGGGCGGCGCTCACGGTGCCGACGTAGGGCAGGATCTTGCCGGAGTTCTGCTGGCAGAGCGCGGCGAAGCGCTTGTTGGCCGCCGAGAGCTGCCGGTCCGTCTCGTCGTCCGGAGGCAGCGTGTCCAGTGCGACGAACTTGTCCATCTCGGCGCCGTCACCGCAGCGCACGCCGTAGCTGCGCTCGACGCCGCGCGGGTCGAAGCTGATCAGGTCGTAGCGGGCGCGCAGCGTGGTGAGCGCCTTGCCGGCCTGGTCGAGCGTGTCCACGCCGGAGGCGCCGGGGCCGCCGAAGTTGAACACCACCGAGCCCAGCCGCTTGCTCGCGCCGCCCGTGGCCGGCAGCTTGATCAGCGCCAGGTCCAGCGTCTCGCCGTCGGGCTTGGCGTAGTCGAGGGGCACCGCGAGCTTGCCGCACCGGATCGAGGCGTCCTGCCGGGCCGGCGGCTCGCCGTCCGGGCGCTTGATGTCGGTGCAGGGACCCCAGGAGATCTTGTCGGAAGCGGCTGTGGAGTCCGCTGAGGGCCCGGAGGCGGGCTCTGCGGGTGCCGTGGAGCAACCGGCGGCGGCCGCCAGGAGCAGGGCGGCGGCTGTAACGCGACGCATGACGAACTTCCCCTCACATCTCTCAGGGGGAAGTAGTGCCCACAATACGTGACCGTGCACCAAACCAGGGTGAGGCGGCACGTACCCCTCCTGAACGTGCCGCCTCACTAGGCCAAACGGCGCGGACGGCCGGATATGACGGCGCTCCCGCGAAGAGAATTCGCGGGAGCGCCCTTTGCTGGATGACTCAGACTCCCATGGACTGGGTGTCGTTGCTCTCCGCGCCCCCGGCCTCGGTGACGCCGTTCTTCAGGTGGTACTTGGCGATCGCCTCGCGCAGCACCTCGCCGTCGAGCTCGCCCCGCTTGACCAGGCTGGTCAGCACGGCCAGCGTGATCGAGGCGGCGTCCACGTGGAAGTGGCGGCGCAGCGCCGAGCGGGTGTCGGACAGGCCGAACCCGTCGGTGCCCAGCGAGGACCAGTCACCCGGCACCCACTGCGCGATCTGGTCCTGGACGGCCTTCATGTAGTCGCTGACGCCCACGAACGGGCCCTGGGCCTGCGAGAGCGCCTGGGTGACGTAGGGGACGCGGCGCTCGGCGTCGGGGTTGAGCAGGTTGTGCTCGTCGCACGCGAGCCCGTCGCGGCGCAGCTCCGACCACGACGTCGCCGACCACACGTCGGCCGAGACGCCCCAGTCCTCGGCCAGCAGGCGCTGCGCCTCCATCGCCCACGGGCCCGCCACGCCGGAGACCAGGATGTTGGCCTTCGGGCCCTGCGTCTGCGGCCCGTCGGCGAACTTGTACAGGCCCTTGAGCAGGCCCTGTACGTCGAGGTTCGCCGGCTCGGCGGGCTGGACGTAGGGCTCGTTGTAGACGGTGAGGTAGTAGAAGATGTTCTCCTGCTCCTCGCCGTACATGCGGCGCAGGCCGTCCTTGACGATGTAGGCGGTCTCGTAGGCCCAGGACGGGTCGTAGGAGACGGCGGCCGGGTTCGTCGAGGCGATGAGCGGCGTGTGGCCGTCCTCGTGCTGCAGGCCCTCGCCGTTCAGCGTGGTGCGGCCCGCCGTGGCGCCCAGCAGGAAGCCGCGCGTCATCTGGTCGGCCATCTGCCACATCTGGTCGCCGGTGCGCTGCCAGCCGAACATCGAGTAGAAGATGTAGATCGGGATCATGTGCTCGCCGTGCGTGGCGTACGACGTGCCGGCCGCGGTCGTGGAGGCCATCGACCCGGCCTCGTTGATGCCCTCGTGCAGGATCTGACCGACGGTCGACTCCTTGTACGACAGCAGCAGCTCGCGGTCGACGGCCTCGTACGTCTGGCCGTGCGGCGAGTAGATCTTGGCGCTGGGGAACATGGCGTCCATGCCGAACGTCCGGGCCTCGTCGGGGATGATCGGCACGAACCGCTTGCCGATCTCCTTGTCGCGCATGAGGTCCTTCAGCAGCCGGACGAAGGCCATGGTGGTGGCCACCTGCTGCTTGCCCGAGCCCTTGGAGAACTGCTTGTAGACGTCGTCGCCGGGAAGCTGCAGCGGCTTGGCGCGCACCACGCGCTTGGGCAGCACGCCGCCGAGCGCCGCGCGGCGCTCCTTCATGTACTGGATCTCCGGGTCGTTCTCGCCCGGGTGGAAGTAGGGCGGCAGGTCGCCTTCCAGAGCCGAGTCGGGGATCGGCAGGTAGAGCCGGTCCCTGAACTCCTTCAGCTCGGCCTTGGTGAGCTTCTTCATCTGGTGGGTGGCGTTGCGCGCCTCGAAGTCCTTGCCCAGCGTCCAGCCCTTGATGGTCTGGGCCAGGATCACCGTCGGCTGGCCGACGTGCTCGCGGGCCGCCTTGAACGCCGCGTAGACCTTGCGGTAGTCGTGGCCGCCGCGCGACAGCTTGCGGATGTCGTCGTCGGTCAGGTGCTCGACCATCTTGCGCAGGCGCGGGTCGGAGCCGAAGAAGTTGTCGCGGATGTAGCCGCCGGCCTCGACCGAGTAGGTCTGGAACTGGCCGTCGGGCGTGGTGTTCATCTGGTTGACCAGCACGCCGTCGACGTCGGCCGCCAGCAGCGGGTCCCAGTCACGGCCCCACACGACCTTGATGACGTTCCAGCCGGCGCCGCGGAAGTACGACTCCAGCTCCTGGATGATCTTGCCGTTGCCGCGTACCGGGCCGTCGAGCCGCTGCAGGTTGCAGTTGATCACGAACGTGAGGTTGTCGAGCTCCTCACGCGCGGCCAGGCCGATCGCGCCGAGCGACTCGGGCTCGTCCATCTCGCCGTCGCCGAGGAACGCCCACACGTGGCTGCGGCTGGTGTCCTTGATCTGCCGGTTGAGCAGGTAGCGGTTGAACCGCGCCTGGTAGATCGCGCCGATCGGGCCCAGGCCCATCGAGACCGTCGGGAACTCCCAGAAGTCCGGCATCAGGCGCGGGTGCGGGTAGGAGGGCAGGCCGTGGAAACCGTGCGACAACTCCTGGCGGAAGGCGTCGAGCTGCGACTCGTTGAGCCGCCCCTCGAGGAAGGCGCGGGCGTAGATGCCCGGGGCCGCGTGCCCCTGGAAGAAGACCTGGTCGCCCGACTCGCCGTGGTCCTTGCCGCGGAAGAAGTGGTTGAAGCCCACCTCGTACAGGGAGGCGGCCGAGGCGTAGGTGGCGATGTGGCCGCCCACGTTGGTGCGCGCGTTCGCCCGCGACACCATGACGGCCGCGTTCCAGCGGATATAGGCGCGGATGCGGCGCTCGACGTGCTCGTCGCCCGGGAACCAGGGCTCGCGCTCCGGCGGGATCGTGTTGATGTAGTCGGTGCTGCGCAGGCCCGGCACGCCGACCTGGTGCTCGCGGGCGCGCTCCAGCATGCGGAGCATGAGGTAGCGGGCTCTGGTGCGGCCCTCGGTCTTGACGACGTTGTCGAGGGACTCGAGCCACTCGTTGGTCTCGCTGGGGTCGACATCAGGCAGCTGGCTGGGTAGGCCGTCGCTGATGATCGAGAATCGCTGGCGTCCGGAAGCCACTGGGTCTCGCCTTCCGAGATGGACTGATGTCTGGTCTGGGTCGCCTTCCATCCTGGTCGCTAGCCGTAGAAAACGCATCTCTACTGGCCGGTAACCAGAGTGTCCCTGCTGGCAGGGCCATCTGCGATGGCCTAGACCACCGATGGTAGGACGAATCGCCACCAAAGGTTACATCCCGGGAGCAATTTAACAAGACAGGAAAACGGACGAAATTTCGCTCGAATCCTCGTTGCGCCCGGGATGCCTCCCTCTGTAGCTCGTAGCCTCCCCGGGAGGGAGGCTTCTCACTCGCGGCGGGCGAGTCTAGCCGTCTCTCCTGTAGACCAGGCCGCGTGCCCCTGAAGTGACAGGTGGCGCGGGTGCGTGGTACGGCTGCGCGGGTCCACGCGTGCGGAGACGTCACATAGCACACGGCACTGGCTCGCAGGGGCGTCCGCGGCCGCCTCGCGCCGTAGTGGCCCGCCCGCGCGGCGGGTCGCGGCCCCGTGGCTGGTAACGATTCGGTCATCATTTGATCTCTCTCCGCGCCCTCCGCAAAAGTTCGGAATCACTCTTTTCGTCCGGCTATCGGCGTACCAATGTGGGAGGTATGAATGCGATGGTTGGCGACCGGCTCCTGGTCCACGGGAATACCGTTGGCGAAAGGGACCGGAGCGGCGTAATCACGGAGGTGCAGGGCACGAACGGCGAGCCTCCGTACGTGGTGCGGTTCGACGACGGGCACACTGGGCTGGTGTTTCCCGGCCCCGATGCCGTCGTCGTGCCTAAGTAGGATTTCCGTGTGAGATCTGAAATCATCTCTGTGGCCACGGGTTCACGAGAGACGGTGCACGACATCACGGCCGAATGCGCCGATTTCGTACGTGCCCAGGGTGAGGACGGCCTGCTGCATGTCTTCGTGCCGCATGCGACGGCGGGCATCGCGCTGCTCGAGCTGGGGTCGGGCAGCGACGACGACCTGCTGGCGGCGCTGCGTGACCTGCTGCCGGCCGACGACCGGTGGCGTCATGCCCACGGGTCCGAAGGGCACGGCAGGTCGCACGTGATGCCGGCGCTGATCCCGCCGTACGCGACCATCCCCGTGCTGGGCGGGCGAATGGCGCTGGGCACGTGGCAGTCGGTGGCGTTGATCGACCTGAACGTCGACAACCCGCAACGCCAGGTTCGCCTGTCGTTTTTGTCTGATTGATTCTGACCGACTACGGCCGTACCCGTGGCGACCGTTGACGACTGAGGGTCACAGCGTGTGGACTGTGCCGAAGCGATAAACCGCATAAGCGGGGCCACTCAAGCAGGAGGGATAAACGTGAGCGCGACCGCGGGTCAGGCGCAGGGCGAGCGCGGCCTGGCCGAACGACTCGGCCTCAAGTCGGGTCAGGTGGTGCAGGAGATCGGTTGGGACGAGGACGTCGACGACGAGCTTCGCGGGTCCATCGAAGACCTGACCGGCAACGAGCTGCTGGACGAGGACAGTTACGACGTCGTGGACGTCGTGCTGCTGTGGTGGCGCGACGGCGACGGGGATCTCTTCGACGCTCTGACCAACGCCATGCGAGCACTCGCCGATGGCGGCCAGATCTGGCTGCTGACTCCCAAAGCGGGGCGCGAGGGCCACGTGGAGCCGAGCGACGTCGGGGAGGATGCCGCCACCGCGGGTCTCTCGCAGACGAGCAGCATCTCCGCCGCACCCGACTGGTCCGGGACCAGGCTCGTCCCGCCGAAGGGCAAGAGGTAGGGAGCCCGAGCGCCTGCCGTACGGCAGGATGATGGCTGTGAACGCACATCCTGCCGAGGTCGGCGTCCCGGCTCCGAATTTCGAGCTGCAGGACCAGCACGGCACCCCGGTGAGCCTGGCTCGGCTCCGGGGCGAGAAGGTCGTGCTGGTCTTCTACCCGCTGGCGTTCAGCGGGATCTGCTCCAGCGAGCTGTCCGCCCTGCGCGATCAGCCGATCGAGGGCGCGCGGCTGCTGACCGTCTCCGTCGACTCCGTCTTCACGCATCGTGCGTGGGCGGATCGCGAGGGTTACACGTTCTCCCTGCTCTCTGATTTCTGGCCACACGGACAGGTCGCGCAGGCGTACGGTGTGTTCGATGATGCGAGGGGGCTCGCCCGGCGGGGGACCTTCATCATCGACGGCGAGGGCGTGATCCGGTGGTCGGTGGTCAATCCGATCTCCTCGGCACGCGACGTCGCCGACTATGTCAAGGCACTCGCCGATATTTCATGACTTCACGGCTTCGTGACTTTCGGAGGGAAGGATGCCCTGCTACCGCTGCGGGGCCCGGCAGACGGACCCGGTGCGCGGCGCCAGCCCGTGGCAGCGCGGGGTGCGCAACGAGTCCCAGGTGCTGATCTGCCCGGACTGTCAACGGCTGCACGACCTCGACCTCGACTCCTGCTCCACCTGCGCGTCCACGGCGCTGATCTGCCGGCTGGGCGAGGTGGAGTGCCGGGCCTGCGGGGCCGTGTGGCTGGCCCGCTCGTCCGAGACGCTCGATCCCCCGGCTCCCGTGGCGCCACCGCCCGGTCTGTCGGCCGAGGTCGAGGCGGCGCTCAACCGGGTGCTGGGACGGGCCTGAGGAGCTCTGTGGCCCTGTGAGGCCGCGCTGGGGCCGCGGGGGCCTCGACCGTGCCCTGAGGTGCTTCACGAGGGGCTGCGGGGCTTGTGAGCGGTTTCCCCTCACACCCTTTCCGGACATTTACTGAGCTGCGCTATCGTCTCCTATCGTGTCCGCAATGAGTTCGTTCGTCGTCGCGCTCGACGTCGGTGGCACGTCCATGAAGGGCGGCCTGGTCAGCGAGTCCGGCGCGGTGCTGCTGAGCGAGCGGCGCCCGACCCCCCGAGCCGAGGGCCCGGAGGCGGTCGTGACGGCCATCTCCGACTTCATCAGCCACCTGGCCTCCTCCGGCGACGGCAACCCGGCCGGCGTCGGCCTCGCCGTGCCGGGCCTGGTGACCGACAGCGCGGCCGTCTACGCGGCGAACCTCGGCTGGCGCGACGTCCCCGCCTCCAGCTTCACCACCCTGGACATCCCGGTGATGCTCGGGCACGACGTCCGCACGGGCGGCCTGGCCGAGAGCATCCTCGGCGCGGGCCGCGGCCTGACGGACTTCCTCTTCCTGCCCATCGGCACGGGCATCGCCGGCGCCTCGATCATCCGCGGCGAGCCGTACGGCGGCTCCTCCGGCTGGGCCGGCGAGATCGGCCACACCCCGGTCTTCCCCGACGGCGAGCAGTGCGCCTGCGGCCAGTTCGGCTGCCTGGAGACGTACGCGTCGGCGGCCTCGGTCGGCCGCCGCTACAGCCAGCGGGCCGGCGTGGAGGGCGTCAAGGCGGAGCAGGTGGTCTCCTCGGACGACCCGATCGCCATCGAGGTCTGGGACGAGGCCGTGGAGGCGCTGTCGCTGGCGCTGGCCACGTACACGCTGCTGCTGGACCCCTCCGTCATCGTCCTCGGCGGCGGCCTCGCGGAGGCCGGACCGGCCCTGTTCGACCCGGTCCGCACCCGCCTGATCAAGCGCCTGGCCTTCCGCGACGCGCCCCCGCTGGTCCCGGCGGCCCTCGGGGTGGACGCCGGCATGCTCGGCGCGGCACTGCTGGGGTGGCGCGCGGCCGGGCGACCTGAGCTGGGTGCCGGGTGGGTGGTGGATGTGCGATCGGGGCCGTTGGTGTCGTAAGGTGTAGTGCCGATCAGGGGCGGTTAGCTCAGCGGTAGAGCACTCGCCTTACAAGCGAGGGGTCACTGGTTCGAACCCAGTACCGCCCACCTGCATCAAGAAGCCCCGCAGCGATCTTGCCACGGGGCTTCGTGCCGTCAACGGGCCATCAGCTCACACGGACGAGCGCTCCCGAAGATCCATCGTCATCGTCCGGATCGCTCTTGTCGACTTGGCGGCCCGGCCAGGAGCTCGCCGGAGTGCCCTTCGGGTGGACGAGGCAGACGGGAAGATCAGGTGGGGCGATGGGGTGCGTCTGCAGGAAGGTCCTTGCTCCGATGCACCGGGTCCTGGCTGACCCCCAGGCAGGCAACGACCCGAGATCGGTCGGGTGAGAGGAAGACTGCGAACCAGTAGGGCGGCCGGGTGCACATCACACCTCCAAGAAGAACCCGATCAAGTTCGCACGCTTCAAGGTTCCTCACGGCCTCGGCGAATCCCACGGACGGGATGCCCAGCGCTCTGATGTGCTCTTCGCGGCGCGCGTAGATGCTCCGGAGGTCTCCCACCGGAGTCTCACCGTCCGAGATGGTGAAGTCGGCACCCGCCAGAACCGCCTCCCGGCAGGCGGATTCCGCCTCGCCGCCTCTTTCCAGGAGTTTCGCCAAGGTAGTCCGGTCCATCCCGGTAGCTTTCCACGCGTGTGCCATGACCGTGCCATGAGTGTGGACGTTGGGGCTGCGAGGTCCGAGCATCGCTGCGCGGGGTTGCGTCAGTGATCGTCCTGATCTTTCGCCCGCTGAGCTTCCACGGGTCTTACTTCATCGGCTTCTGCGGCTTCCCGCTCGATTTTCCGTCGCTGCAGAGTGTTGACACTTATCACCGTGAAAGCGGAGATCCCGAGACAGATTTCGAGGGACATCGGGGTCAGGCTCACAGCGAACACGCATAACGTAATAAGAAGCCATGTGATGTAGATAAAAGCAGGCTCTTGGCACCAGTGTGGCAGCCGGCTCTGCCGGGTCCAGTTCGTCAGGATGAAGGATCCGAAGGCCAGTGCGGTGAGGATGGCCAGTTCCATGCCGCGTCTCTGGGCCGCGCCCCATGTCACCACCACCGCACCTGTCGTGAAGAAGGTGGCCTCACTCCATCGCTTCAGCTTCTTCTTCGATAAGAAGAGCATTTTGGTTCTGTCAATGGATGTGCGCACTCTTGGAGTGTGGCATCGAAGAGAACCGGATGCTAGGTCAGGGCCGGTCTCTTCGAGGGGCCGGGTCAGGAAACGGGGCAGACGGCAGGTTGGCGGCCGTCACTCGTCATCTGTTGTTGGGATTGACGTTCTGGGTGCCGATCAGGATCGGCTCTGCCGTGTCCGCCGCGGCCGACGTCGAGGTGAGTGCCGCAGTGATCAGCGCCAAGGAAGCAGTGGCTAGGAAAACGATTCTTTTCATGGGGGCTCTCCTTCGGAGAAAGGTCTGCCGAGACATTGAAGGTAGTCGTCGCCGTCAAATGAGACAAGGCTTGCGAAGATCGTTTAGAATGTGGTAGCAGGGATTCCGTGGCGCACTCGCGAGTTTTCCGCTCAGATGTCCGGAGCGGGCCGACGTCTATGGACGCGCACCTTCTCCCTTAGGCATCCGGCCCGTCTGTGCGCCGGGCGCCTCACCCTTGACGATCGCGGTCATGAAGAACCGCGACATACTGCTCTGCTTCGTCGGGCTCGGCATTCTCGCCTTGATTGTCGCCGCGTTCACGTCGGCGAGCACCTCGGGCGTCACCTTCGCCCTCATCGGGCTTGCCTTCATGCCGGCGGCAGCGGTCATGGCGCTGGTGGAACGAAATGATCAGAGCCATGCGCCCGCGCCGGGTCCGCACCTCCGGGATGGGAGGGAGAGCGGCCACGGGCGCCCGTAGGCCATCGGGGTCGGCGTGCGGTCGTGGAGACGTGCTCAGTCGGTGGGCTCCACGTCGGGCTCCACGCCGTCGTCCGCGTCGGCCGCGACCTCCCGCCGCTCCTCCTCGGCCTTCTGCTCGGGGTCGGGCGGCGGCTCGACCGGTTCCCTCGGGATCGGGCGTGGGGTGGCCCGTACCTCGACTCCGGCTCGTGCGGCGAGGGTGTCGGACTCGCCGGAGACCTGTCCGATCGCGGGCGGCATCTCCTCGGGGAGCTTCTCATCGTCGTCCATGAGCGGCAACTGCCCGAGCCCTGACCCGCCAACCACGGCCGCGACGATCAGAGCAGCCGGTGGAAAACGGTGGAGGCCGGCTCGGCCCTGATGGGATAGTCGGGACGTACGCCTGCATAGCTCAGCCGGTGAGAGCGCCGCACTCATAATGCGGAGGGCCCAAGTTCGAATCTTGGTGCAGGTACACGGGGGCACGGTCCGCTATTCGCCGATCTTCTTGGCGTACAGGGTGATCAGGGTGTCGGTGCTCACCTTCCGGCCCGCGGCCGGCGACTGCCTGGTGACGACCCAGTTGCGGTCGAGCACCTGCAGCCGGTTCTGCCCGGTGGCGTCCTTGTCGTTGAGCACGTAGAAGCCTGCCGCCTGCAGCGTGTCCTGGCCTTCCTGGAGGTTCATGCCGACCACGTCCGGCAGCGGGCGGTGGGTCGCGGCAGGGGTGGCGGGAGTGGTGGTCGCCGGGGTGGGCTGGACGGTCGCGGTGACGGTTTCGACGGCGGGGGCGGCCGGCGGGGCGCCGGTGCCGCACGCGGTGAGGACGGCGGCGGTGATGACAGCGAGAGCCAGGTGCTGGGGCAACGTGCACTCCTGCGGTTGCGGCGGATGAACCGTGACAGGAGATGAGACGTGCCGAAGCGTGATCGAGTTGTCGCTCTTCGCTGTTCTCCGCGGTCTTATCGGGGGCGGTGGCCCTTGCCCCTGCGGCTGGGGCGTGCCGCCGCTCGGCGTCCGGAGCCGTTCTGGGCGGGTTTGCGGGCCTGCCGCTGGGCCGGTTTCTCCGCACGCGGGGCAGGGGCGTTGCGGCCGCGGGAGCTGTTCACCGTCCGGCCGCGGACGATGCCGATGAAGTCCTCCACCAGGTCGGTGGTCGCCTCCGCGGGCCAGGCCAGCGCGACCTGCGACTGCGGCGCGTCCGTCACCGGCCGGTAGGTGAGGTCCCTGCGATGGTGCAGGCGCGCCAGCGACTGCGGGACCAGGAGGAGCCCGGCGCCGGACGCCACGAGCTGGATCGCGTCGCCCGTCGTGGCCGGTCGGGTGAACGCGGGCTGCCCGGGGCGGGTCGTCCACTCGATGGTGTCGTCCAGCGGGTGGAACACCTCGTCGTCGGCCAGGTCGGCGGTGGTCACCTCGTCGGCGGCGGCCACCGCGTGGTCCTTGGGCACCACGACCACGGTGGTCTCCACGTAGAGGGGGATCACGCTGAGGCCGTCGCGGTCGACCGGGAGCCTGACGAAGCCGGCGTCGGCGCCGCCGTCGCGCAGCAGCGCGGCCATCTCGGCGGCGGGGGCCTGGACGAGGGTGATCGGTACGTCGGGCAGCCTCTCGGTCCAGACGTTGACCCATTTCGCGGGGGTCACCCCGGGCACGTACGCCAGCCGGAACACCTTGCCGGTCTCACCATCAGTCACGTCCACAGGGTACCGATGTCAGGAAAACCGTCCCGACTGACTACGCTTGGCGGCATGACCTCGTCCAAGCCGAAGAACATCCAGACGATGAAGCCCGAGACCGCGGCCAAGAAGCTGGGTGTGCTCTTCTCGGCCACTCCCGCCGAGTTCCAGGCGGGAGTCGTCTCCAGGGACGAGCTGAACGCGTTGCAGTCGGCGCCGCCCGCCTGGCTGGTCGACCTGCGCCGCAACGGCCCGCACCCCAAGCAGGTCGTCGCCGCCAAGCTCGGCGTCTCCATCTCGGGCCTGGCCAGGGCCGGCGTCACCGAGCCGCTCACCACCGCCGAGATCGACGCGCTGAAGGCGGAGAACCCGGAGTGGCTGGAGCACGAGCGGGCCGTGCAGGCCGAGGCCCGCAAGGAAGCGCTGCGCCTCAAGCAGCAGCGCTGACGATCGGCCCCGGCGGGCCTGCACGGTAAGTGTTGGTCCGGCTCTTCTTCGGTGTCATAGTGCGGAAGAAGGGCTGGAGGTGCGCCGTGGGAAGTCACCGGAATGACCCGTGGCCGCTGGGCACGTTCCTGGCCCGGCTGCCGGAGGGAGCGCGGGCCGACCTGCTGGAGCTCGGCGCGGTCTCCCGGGCCGGCGACGGCGCCACCGTCCTGCGGCAGGGCGAGCCGGGCACGCTCGTGTACGTGATCCTCCAGGGGCTGGCGAAGATCACGGCTCGGGTGGAGAACGGCGAGCAGGCGCTGCTGGCCGTACGCGTGCGGGGTGACCTCGTCGGGGAGATGGCCGTGCTCGGCACGGGAGTGCGCAGCGCCGACGTGACGGCCTGCGGCGAGATGTGCCTGCTCGGCGTCCGCGGCAGCGCCTTTCTCGGCTACCTGCAGCGTAACCCGGTGGCCGGCTTCGCCGTTTCGGGCTCCTTGAGCGACCGCCTGCGCTGGGCCAACCAGCGGCGGCTGGAGTTCGTCGGCTTCGGCGCCGATGTCTGCCTGGCCAGGATCCTCGTCTCGCTCGCCGCGCGGCACGGGTATGACACCCCGCAGGGCAGGGACACCGGCGTGCCGCTGACCAGGGCGGAGCTCGGCGGGCTGATCGGGGTCAGGGAGCCGACGGTGCTGAAGGCCATGCGGACGCTGGCGGATCGCGGCCTGATCCTGCGCGGCCAGCGGCGAGTGGTGATCAAGGACGTCGCCGGGCTGGCGAGGTTCGCGGAACTGGTGCCGCTCGACCGATGAGCGAGCCGGTCCCGTAAGCGAACCGGTCCCGCTCGACCGGCAAAGGCGAACCGATCCCGCTCGACCGATAAAAATCGCGGCCGGCGGGCGCAGGGATGATTCAGCCTTCTCGGAAACGGCAGGAACTCACGAGGAGCGTGAATGAACGACAAGCCGGAATACCGCGCGATGCTGAGCTACGACATCGAGAGCTACAGCACCCGTAACAACGCCGACCAGTACGCGCTGCAAGCCGCCATGATCCGGCTGCTCGACCTCGCCGCGGGAGCGGCGGGCCTGGGGCTGCTCGACTGGAAGCGGCAGCCGCAGGGCGACGGCGAGTTCGTGGTGCTGCCCGACGCCATCCACCCGGCACGGCTGACCGGCGCCTTCGCCGACGCGCTGCGTGCGGCCCTCGACGACTACAACGCCTCGTCCGGGCCGCGGCTGCGGCTGCGGCTGGCGGTCCACGCGGGGCCGTTGCACGTGGACGGCCCCGCCGGTTCGCCCGGCCGGCATGCCGTCGCCAGCGGCCGGCTGGTGGACGCGGGGCCGCTGCGGGCGGCACTGCGGGTGGTCCAGGAGGCGAGCCTGGGGATCGTCGTGTCGGAGGAGTTCTACCGCGACTACGTCGGCCAGGGCTACGGCGGCCCCGCGCCGGACCAGTTCCGGCACGTCGTGGTGAAGGTCAAGCAGCAGCAGTACGACGCCTACGTCTACCTGCCCGGGCACAACGTCCACGCGATCGGCGACCTCGGGGCCGTACCGGACGAGAGCGGCGATCAGCGGCAGGCGCCGGGCGGGGTGTCGGTCGGCGGCGACTGGTATGGCGGCAGCGTCGTGAACACCTCCGGCCAGGGCGTCAGCTACGTGGCCGGCCGCGACATCACGATGCCGGAGCGGAAACCGCAACGATGACCGAGGAGAACACCCCCGCCCCCGCCGCGGGCGACGCAGGACCCGCGGGTGAGGAGTCGCTGGGCGAGAAGATCGAACGCGAGCAGCAGGAACGCCGCCTCCGGGCGGAGATGATCGGCGTCGGGCAGAACTGGTTCGGCGGCTCCGAGTACCGGGCCGAGGACGGCGGCACCGTCTACGGGGCCGGCCGCGACCTGTGCATCCAGCAGCCCGAGGAGGACGTCTTCACGATCCCGCCGCATCCGGAGAGCGTGGCGTGCATCGGCACGTGCTTCGTGGAGACACCGTCGCAGCGGGAGCTCGTGACACGGCTGACCAACAGGTCGGTGGCCCTGCTGAGGGGCGAGCCGCACAGCGGGCGCTCGACGACCGCCCTGTCCGCGCTGCTGGAGATGGGGCTCACCTGCCGGACCCTGGGCGCGAAGGACCTGAAGAAGGTCAGGCCGGCGCACCTGCTGGCGCGGCACGGCTACCTGCTGCGTGCGGACGACGCCACCTGGCACCGCCATCCCGAGACCGTCGTCGACCAGCTCAGAGCCGTCGCGGGGGCGAGCGGCGCGGTGATCGTGGCGCTCGTCCCGGCCGGCTGCGCCGTCACCAAATCGGTGGTGCTGCACGAGCCGCCGTCCGCGCTGGACGTCTTCCGGAGGTGGATCGCCTCTCTGGCGCCGGAGCTCGTGGACGAGCTGCAGCAGCATCTCGGCCACCTGCACGAGCACATCGCCGGCTGCCGGCCGGCCGAGGCCGTGGAGATGGCCCACCAGTTCGCCGAGGGGTACCGCCAGGGACGGGCCCCGGCGGAGATGATCGACAACCTGCCGTACGCGGCGCTCACCGAGCTGGAGAAGAACCTGGGCCTGGAGGACGCCCCCAGCCTGGCCCGGCACTTCCTGATCAGCGGCTCCGTGCTGTTCGGCCTGCCCGAGGCCGTGGTGTCCGAGGCCGCGCTGGCGCTGGCGGCCCGTATCAGGCAGGAGGAGCAGAAGGAGGACGACCCCGACGAGGAGCGTCCCCTGCAGGTGTGGGAGCGGCTCAGCCAGTGGATCGGCTACTCGCGCCTGAGCGAGGCGGAGGGCGGGCGGGGAGGGCAGGGGCGGCGCATCGACGTGCGGCCCGGCCTGGACAGGCGGCTCCTGCCCGCGCTCTGGGCGCAACTGCCGGCGATCCGCCCGGTGCTCTACGACTGGCTCGCCGAGCTCGTCGTCCGCGACGACTGGCGGGTCCAGGTCAAGGCGGCCGACGCCATCGGGAGGCTGGCCACCTGCGACTACGAGGTGATCGACAAGCGGTTCTTCAAGCCGTGGAGCGTGGAGCGCGGCAAGGCCAGGGTGCTGACCTGGGCGCTGGAGTCCGCGGCCCTCGCCGACCGCGACGTCGCGGCCCTGGTCCGGCGCACGCTCAAGGGCTGGGCCACCGGCACCTACAACCAGCGCCTGGCCGCCGCCCTCTCGTACGGCTCCGCCATCGGCGTCGGCAACCCCGACGACGCCCTCGGCGCGTTCCGCACCATCGCCGTCGCGACCAACTACCTGGAGACCTGCGACGCCGTGGCCAGGTCGGTCGCCGAGATCTACACGGCCTCCACCGCTCAGCGGGTGCTGAGCGAGCTCGCCCGCTGGACGGCGGGGGAGGCGAGCGAGCAGGTGACCGCGGCGCTCGCGTTCGTCAGGCTCGTCTCCCTGCCGCAGGAGCAGGACGCCTACCCCGCGCTGCGCGAGCACCAGCCGGTGAGCGACCTGGCCGCGCTGTGGACCAACGCCCTGAGCTGGGGCCTGTCGAGGAAGGCCGGCAAGAGCAGATCCCCCGCCTTCACCCCCATCTCCTGGGAGCTCATGGCCGACTGGGCGCAGCAGGCGGCCACCGACCCCACCATGGACGCCATCCTCACGACCGTCCTGGCGCAGGCCCCGGACAGGCTCAGGAAGTCCTGGACGTTCCACCTCCACCTGTGGAGCAGCCGCGCGACGATCTCGGCCGCGAACCTCACCCGCTATCTCCTCCTCCTGAAGGAGCACTGACATGCCGTTCACGCTGCACCGGCTGCTCATCATGCGCTGGCCGACCAAGCAGGCCGCCGACCGCGCCCCCGCCAAGCCGCTCCAGGCGGGGCCGGAGCCCGACGTCACGCCCGAGGAGGCCTCCTACGTCTTCGCCGCGCCGTCCGAGGGAGACGGATACCTGTTCACGGTCAAGGTCTGGCTGTGGCGGCGCTCCGCCACCGGCTCGCTCGTCTTCCGTCCCTGGAAGGAGCTGAAGGAGGACAAGGACCACGTCATCAAGGACTACGTCAGGGAGATCGTCCGGGGCTCGCTGCGGCGGCACAGCGTCTTCCGCGCGGAGCAGGCGGAGCGGGCCGCCGACGCGGCGGTGCAACGCTGGCTGGCGAACCTCCCGGCGGACTCGGTCGCGGGCAGGTGGCGCGCGGTGATCGAGGTCGAGGTCCCCGACGAGGTGCGCGAGCTGCGCTGCGCCCACGAGAGCGCGCTGTACAGGATCGAGACGCGCGCCGAGCAGCTCGACCTGCGCATGCGCAAGCTGCGGGAGTCCCGGGACCTGTGCCAGAGCTTCCTCAAGGAGGCCATGGAGGACTCGACGATCCGGCACGCCGTACGGCTCACGCAGGCTCCGAACGACGTCGCCGACATCACCGACCAGATGCTGGCGGAACGGAAGGAGAAGGCGGACAAGCTGCTGGAGCTCTTCGCGAAGATCGTGGACGCGCAACGTCACGCGAACGCGTTCGAGCTGGTCCTGGCCAGCGAGAGCGCGCTGCGGGCGGCGTTCGAACGGCTCGACGTGCCGCTGCCGCCGTCCGACCCCGACTCGCCCTTCGCGCTCACCGAGGAGGCGGGCTGACCCCGGAGACCGACATGGCGACCAGGACCGGGCCGGACAACAAGCACCCGGCGCTCGCGACGACCAGCGCGAGGGACAGTTCGAGAGGCAGGTCCGGCAGCATGCTGTTGGCGACCATGGGGACGACGCCCGTGCCGACGAGCATCAGACCTGCCCCGAAGAGCCGGGGCCTGCGCTGCTGACGGCGGCTGAACGGGCGGGGAACCCGGTTGGTGATCAGCATGTGGAGCCCGAGCGCGAAGTTCAGGCATGCTCCCGTCATGGCGAGCACCTTCACGGTCGTCAGGAACATGTGAGCCCGCCTCTCGCCCGTCACGAGGGCTGTCCCGCCCTTCTCGCGCCCATCATGCCGAACGTCCGCGGCAGTGATCAAGACGACGGGATCGCCCACCCCGCACGGGGGCGGGCGATCCCGTGAGGCGTCACGGGCGCAGCTTCAGCTCGCCGGTGAAGGTGCGGCCGTCGGACAGGTGGCCGGTGACGGTGACCGTCACCGTGCCGGTGTAGCCGCTCAGGGCCTGCTCGACGGCGGCGGTGTCGACGCGGAGCCGGTCGTGGGGGAGCGGGGTGGCGGCGAGGGGGACGAGCCTGCCGTCGGCGACCGCCCGCACCGTGGACGGAAGGGGCTGCGCGCGCGTGCCCGCGAGCTTCACCTGGAGCCGGTCCCCGTGGAGCCGGAGGCGGGCCCGGACGGGGGCGCCGGTGGTCAGGTACGGGGCCGTCGGGGCGGTCATGCCGGTGCCCAGGAAGAAGCCGGTGTGCGGCGGCTGGTTGTAGCCGACGTTCTGCCAGGTGAGGCCCGACTGGTAGACGGGGTCGTGGGTGAGCGTCGGGAAGCGGTGGTCCGTCGCGTACGGCGTGGCGTACAGGCGCAGGGCGGTGGAGTCCTCGGTGCGGACGAGCAGCTCCTCGCGCCAGTCGCCGAGGAGGTCCGCCTGCAGCGACGGGTTGCCCTTGGTGGTGTTGTTGGAGTACGTGCCGGTCGCCGTGAGGAGGTTGGCCGTGCTCAGGGCGGCCGGGTCCCACTTGCCGATGGTGGGCACGCCGGCCGACTTGTCGGCGGAGTAGTCGTGGTCCAGGATCTCCCGCGACAGGTCGCCGTCCCACCAGATGGTGTTGCTGATCGCCGGGGTCCTGTCCGAGATGAGCTCGCCGGTGGCGGTGCGCAGGCCCGCGCCGTTGGAGGCCCAGGCCTCCTCGCCCGGATGCGCCGGGTCGATGTCGCCGGTCAGGCCGCGGCCGGTGTCCTGGCCGGTCCTGACGCACCAGATGATCTCGCCGCTGTCGGCGTCGTGCATCTCCAGGCCGCACGGCATGTTCGTGTGCTCGTGCACGCCGACGATCTCCAGGCCGGGGCGGGCCGGGTCGAGGTCGCCCAGGTGCATGGCGTCGCCGTGCTCCAGCCTGGTGGTGTAGAGGCCGGTGCCGTCGTCGTCCAGGGTCATCGCGCCGTAGGCGATCTCGTCGCGGCCGTCGCCGTCCACGTCGGCCACGGACAGGTTGTGGTTGCCCTGGCCGCCGTAGCCCGGGTTGCCGGCGCTGGAGAACGTCCAGCGCCTGGTCAGCTTGCCGTCACGCCAGTCGTAGGCGGCCAGCATGCTCTTGGCGTAGTAGCCGCGGGTCATCACGATGCTGGGCAGGGCGCCGTCCAGGTAGGCGGAGGCGGCCAGGAAACGGTCGGAGCGGTTGGCGCTGGTGTCGCCCCAGTCGGCCAGGTTGCCGCGGGCCGGCTCGTAGTCCACGGTGGCCAGGGCCTTGCCGGTGCGGCCGTCGAAGACGGTCAGGTACTCGGGGCCGGTCAGGATGCGGCCGCCGGTGTTGTGGTTCGCCGCGGGGTCGCCGATCACCGTGCCGGCGCCGTCCACGGCCCCGTCCGCGGTCCTGACCACGAACTCGGCCCGCCCGTCCCCGTCGAAGTCGTCCACCAGGAACGGGCTGTAGTGCGCTCCGGCGCGGACGTTGCGGCCCAGGTCGATCCGCCACAGGCGGGTGCCGTCGAGCTCGTAGGCGTCGAAGACGGCCGGGCCGGTGTAGCCGCCCTGGGAGTTGTCCTTGGAGTTGGACGGGTCCCACTTCAGGACGATCTCGTACTGCCCGTCCCCGTCCAGGTCGGCGGCGGCGGCGTCGTTGGCGCGGTAGTCGTAGGCGTTGCCTGCCGGGGTCACGCCGCCGGCCGGCTTGTCCAGCGGGACGTCCAGGTACGGCGCCGCCCACGGCCGCGCCTGCGCCGAGCGGGGGCCCTCCCTGCCGTCCAGCACTGCGGAGACCGTGTAGGAGCCGGTGCCGCTGTCCAGGTGATTGGTGCCGTCCGTGGTGGTGAGGAGCCTGCCGTCGCGGTAGAGCCTGAAGCGCACGCCGGCCGGGTCGGTGCCGAGCATGCGCCAGCTCACCAGCGTGCCCTGCCCGGTCGGCACGGCCACCAGGCCGCGGTCCAGCGCCGGCATCCGGCGCAGCGGGTACGCGGTGACCGGCGAGGTCAGCGTGGCGGAGGGCGCCGACAGCCCGCCGGGACCCGCGGCCACCACCCGGTAGTGGTGCCGGTCGCGGGGCACGAGCTCGTCGGTGTAGGAGGTCTCGCCCGTCACGACGCCGATGCGCTGCTCGTCGCGATAGAGGTGGTAGAGGAGGGCGCCGTCCACCGGCTGCCAGCGCAGGGTGATCTGCTTGGCGGTGGCGGTGACGAGCCGCAGGCCCTCGGGGGCGGCCGGGGCGGGCTGGGCGGCGTCCTTGACGGTGACGGTGAGAGGCGCGCCCAGCGTGCCGCCGGGGAGCTTGACCGCGTAGACGTAGGTGAGGCCGAGCTCGGCGGTGGTGTCGGTGAACGTGGGCGCGGAGCTCGCGCCCAGCTTGGCCCAGGGGCCCGCGGCGGTTCCGGCGCGGTAGATCTCGTAGCCGGACGAGCCCGTGGCGTTCCAGGTCAGTGTGACGCCCGGGGTGGCGGTGGCCTCGACGCCGCCGGCGGCCAGGCCGGTGGGGGCGGTGGCCGGGCCGAGCAGGACCGCGTTCACCCGGCCGTCCTGGCCGAAGCCCAGGTCGAGCCGGCCGTCGGTGACCCTGGCGGTGCCGGTGTAGTCGCCGTACGCGCCGGTGCTCGCGGTGATCGTGGCGCGGGCCTCGCCCTCCACGGTGAGCGTGGTGGTGTTCGGGGCGATGGCGTCGCCGGAGATCACGGTCAGCTCGTACTCGCCGTCGGGGACGTCCACGGCGAAGCCGTACGCGGCGGCGACGGTGAAGTCCCGCGTCACGGGGTCGGCGGTGCCGCGGTCGCGGTAGCCCACCGCGCGGTCCAGGCCGTAGCCGCGGTCGGCGGTATGGAGGGTGTTGTGCGCGACGCGCGTGTAGCCGTCGGCCAGGGGGCTGGTCGTGGAGCCGAAGTCGAACCTGAGCCCGGGGGCCGGGTCGAGGGGGGCCGCCATGGCGGGGGTCGCCGGGACGACGGCCAGGGCCGTGACCGCGGCGGCGATGAGTGCGAGCCTCACAGGCGTGCTCCTGCCGAGTGATCAGAGAATGAGAACGTTTTATCGGCGCGGAAAGCGCTTGCCAAGGCTTTACTTTTGCGTCTGTATCAACTACGGGCGGGGTCAGGGCCGCCGCAGTCGCCCCGTGAGCGGGTCGAGGTGGTACCTCTCCCTCGGTCAGGTCGTCGTCGGGAAGGCATGGGCGGCGCCGGACAGGCGGGCGCCGGTCCGCGCGTCATGGGGTCTCGACGCGCTCGTCGCGTTCCCGGAGGACGACGACGCCGCCCGCGTCGTAGTCCTCGATCTGCCTGACAGAATCGTGACCCATGATCGACGATTTCGCGAAGGACCACCTGCACGGGAGACTGCGGCGGGACCGCAAGGCGCTGCTCTGGAAACTCGACGGCCTGTCCGAATACGACGCCCGCCGGCCCTTGACAGCGACCGGCACCAACCTCCTCGGTCTGGTCAAACACGTGGCCACCGTGGAGGCCAGGTACTTCGGCGAGGTCTTCGGCCGTCCTTCCCCGCAACCGCTGCCCCGGTGGCAGGACTCCGACGGCAGCGATCTGTGGGCGACCGAGGACGAGACCCGCGATCAGATCATCGCGTTCTACCGGCGCACGTGGGAACACTCGGACGCGACGATCAACGAGCTGCCCCTCGACGCCCCCGGCCACGTGCCGTGGTGGCCGGAGCCTCATGCCGGCACGACCCTGTTCGGCGTCATGGTCCATGTTCTCGGCGAGTCCATCCGGCATACCGGGCAGGCCGACATCCTGCGCGAGGGCCTCGACGGCCGGACCGGGTTGCGCGCCGAGCACGAGCAGCCGATCGACGAGGAAGCCCGTGCAGCCTACTGCGCGAAGATCGAGCAGGCCGCCAGGGCGGCCGCACCGAGCAAGGCTTGACCACATTCGCGCCACCGTGGACCCGCCAGGGTCGGGGCCACGGATCACCTCCGCCTCCCACCAGCAAGATCGCTTGAACGCCGAAGGCCGGAGTGCCGCGACGTGCCCTCGACCGCCCGCCGTGCGCGTCCGCTCGAAGAGTGCGGCAGGACCATGCGGGTCATGGTCGTCATCGGTGCGCGTTTCGACGGGCGCTGCCCGGCGATCGCGAACGGCCGGTCGCGTGAGTGGACGTTCAAGGCCGGCTCGTACGACAAGACCGTCGCCCGCTGACCGCCATGGGCGCGGGGGCCCTTGTTTGAGCACGTTCAGGGGCACATGGTGGAGGTACGCATCCGCGCGTGAGCGCGAGACCGTCCGGAGTGGAACTCTCCGGCGGGTTGTCCCGCCCGGACAGCGAGATGGGTGGCGGTGGCCGCGAGGCCACCAGACCTGCCGCCGCTTGACGGTGCCTCGGCTGGTCCGGGCGGGACGCTTCGAGAAGCGGCCGCTACCAGCGGTGGTGGACCTGCGGGCGGATGAGCTCGTCGTAGACGCCCCGTACGGCGTCCAGCGTGGCGGCCTCCAGCGGCGGCACCGCGTCGGCGGCGGCGTTGGCCCGGGCCTGGGCCGGGTTGCGGGCTCCGGGGATCACCACCGACACGCCCTCCTGGTCGAGGATCCAGCGCAGCGCGAACTGCGCCATGGTGACGCCCTCGGGCACCAGGGGCGCCAGGCGGCGCACCGCCTCCAGGCCGGTGCCGAAGTCCACGCCCGAGAACGTCTCGCCGACGTCGAACGACTCCCCGTGCCGGTTGTAGGTGCGGTGGTCGTCGGCGGAGAACGTGGTGTGCTCGTCGTACTTGCCCGACAGCAGGCCGCTGGCCAGCGGGACCCGCGCGATGATGCCCACTCCGGCCGCGCGGGCCGCCGGCAGCACCTCCTCCAGCGGCTTGAGCCGGAACGCGTTGAGGATGATCTGCACCGTCGCCACGCCGGGGCGCGCGATGGCGGTCAGGGCCTCCTCGCAGGTCTCCACGCTCACCCCGTACGCGGCGAGCTTCTTCTCCGCCACCAGCGTGTCCAGCGCGTCGAACACGGCGTCCGCCGAGTAGACGGGCGTCGGCGGGCAGTGGAGCTGGACCAGGTCGATGGTGTCCACGCCGAGGTTCCGGCGGGAGCGCTCGTTCCAGGCGCGGAAGTTGGACATCACGTAGTTGGACGGGATCTGCTCCATCCGGCGGCCCATCTTGGTGGCCACGGTGACCCCGGGGTGGTCCTTGGCGAAGCGGCCGACGATCTGCTCGCTGCGCCCGTCGCCGTACACGTCGGCGGTGTCGATGAACGTCACGCCCGACTCCACCGCCGCGCTCAGCGTGGCGACGGCCTCGTCCTGCGACACCTCGCCCCAGTCGGCGCCGAGCTGCCAGGCGCCGAGCCCGACCACCCCGACCCGGCGTCCGGTACGCCCCAACACCCGCTGTTCCATCTGTCCACCTCACAGGTAAGTGCCTGACCAGCACCAGTGTCCCGGATGATCGGGACCGGCGGGCAACCGGGGACGCCGCGCGTCAGCGGGGGCACTCGCCGGTGTGCGTGGGGCCGGTCCGCGGCAGCAGGCGCCTGGCGAGTACCTCCGCGGCGACGTCCGCGCCCATGGCGAGCCCGTCGAGGTTGCTGAAGGAGAAGTGCAGCCCGCCGGCCACCCGCGAGCGGCCCGCGTCCGCCGCGGCGGCCGAGAAGCCGGGGAAGCTCCGCCGCCACGGCTGCCCGGTGGCGGGATCGACCGGCGCGCTGTCGGTGACCAGCGTGAACGGGATCCGGTCGGCGCAGAAGAAGCCCGCCAGGACGGCCGCGCCCGCGCCGCTGAAGGAGCTGTGACCCGAGATGTACTCCGGGGAACCGCCCGCGCTGCCGGCCCGCGCCCGCCAGTCCGGCACCGGCTCCGTGTGGGGGTTGCCGTCGGTGTCCGCCTGCTGGATCGCCGCCTGGGGCCGCCAGTGGCGGAAGGCGTACTTCGTCCGGACCGTCGGGATCGAGGTGTCGGCCAGCGCCATGCCGAGCAGGGCGAACAGCCGGCCCTCGTCCGCCAGCGGCAGCGGCCGGTCCACGGCGAGAGCGATCTTGATCCACTCGCCGGGCGGCTGCGCGGTGCCGGCGGGCAGCGACCAGTACTGGTAGACGGCCGACCGGGCCGCGTCGGGGATGGCGGCGTCGCCCGCCAGCCTGACCTCGGCGAGCGCCACCGCGTAGTCGAGGCTCGCGAGCGCGGGCGGGCCGTCGCCCACGTACGGGGCCGCGTCGGCGATGCCGAACGGCCGCATGCCGCGATACTGCACCCCGGACCACGCCTGCCCGAACACGCCGGGCCCCGAGCCGGCGGGCTGCGTCTCCACCGGCGAGGAGCCGTCGTCCTGCCTGGCCGCGTGCACGTCCCCGCCGACGCTCTCGCCCCAGGCGCGGCCCTCGGCGACGCGCGACCCCGTCCCCAATCGGCCCAGGTCCGCGTTGAGCCGCTCGGTGAGCCCGGCCTCCTGGCCGGGATACAGGCGGGTGAGCACGGCGTGGGCCGCCGCCACGGCCGCGGCCTGCTGGTCGCCGCGCGCGGGCGCGCCCCCGGGGTCGCGCAGCGCGTGCGTCCTGGCGCGATGGTCGCCGCGGGCGGTGGCGATGCCGTTGACGGCGTCGTACATGCCGGCGTTGAGCATCGCGTACGTCCTGGCGGCGTCCGCGTCGGAGGCCCGCTCGGCGCGTACGACCTGGAGGGCCTGCTCGTTCCACGCCCGGACCGGGTCCACGTCGGGCGGGCCGCCGGCAGGCGGGGTGAGCGGGGCGAGGAGCAGCAGCGCGATGAGTCGGTTCATGTGATCTCCTCCTCCGGTGGAGAGCCGATCACTGAAAGATGCGCCTCACGCGCCGCTGCCGCCACTACCCCGCCGGGTCATGCGGCCGTGCGGCGGGCCAGGCGGTGCTCGTCCAGGGTGCGGGTGAGCGTGTGCAGCGCCCGGCGCAGCGAGATCCCGTCCAGGTGGCCGAAGCCGAGCACGATCCCGTTGCCCGGCTGCGCGTCCGGATGGTGGTAGGCGGCCAGCTCGGACACCTCGACCCGCCGGGCCCGCAGCGCCGCGGCCACCGACGCGGCCGGCACCGACACGGGCAGCAGGAGCGTGGCCGCCGCGCCGGTGCGCGCGCCGAGCAGCCGCATGTGCGGGTACGCCGCCAGGGCCTGGCGGACGAGCGCCCGCTTGGCCTCGTACTGGACGGACAGCCCCGCCACCCGGCCGGCCACGCAGCCGGACCAGAGCAGGTCCGTCACCGCGAGCTGGCTGGTGATCGACGGCCCGGCCGGCATGACCTGCTCGATCTCCGCGGCCAGCCGGCGCGGCACCACCGCGAACGCCATCCGCAGCGACGGCGTCAGCACCTCGGCGAACGAGCCCACCATGGCCGTGGACCACGCGTCGCCGAGGGCGAGCACGCTGGGCAGCGGGCCGGCCTCGGTACTGAACAGGCCGTCGAAGGCCGGCTCCAGCACCAGGCCGCCGCTGTCGCGCGCCCACTCGGCCAGCGCCAGGCGCCGCTCCAGCGGCATCCGCGTGCCGAGCGGCAGGCCCCGCTCCGGCAGGACCGCGACGACGTCGCAGGCGGCGGGCAGGCGGTCGGTACGCGCGCCCGAGCCGTCCACCGGCAGGGGCAGCACGGTGCCGAGCCGGCCGAGCGCCGCCCTGAGCCCCGGCGGGGCGGGATCCTCCAGCGCGATCACCGGGTCGCAGCCGCCCTGCGCGCGCAGGAGCAGCCGCAGCGCGTCCGCGTACCCGGCCGTGACGATCACCTCGTGGCCGTCGAGCTCCAGCCCGCGCGTGGCCCGCAGGTGAGCGGCGATGGCGGCCCGCAGCGCGGGCAGGCCGGCGGGTAGCGGCCCGCCGAGCGGCGGGCGGTGCAGCCCGGCCCGTCGCCAGGCCGCCCGCCACTCGGCCAGCGGGAAGCCCTGCGCGCTCGGCCGGTCCAGCCGCAGGTCGATGAGCGTCTCCCCGGCGACGGCGGAGCGGCGCCGCGCGCTCGCCGGCTCGCACACGTACGTGCCGGAGCCGTGCCGCCCGGCGATGTACCCCTCCGCGAGCAGCCTCTCGAAGGCGGCCAGCGCCACGCCCCGCGAGATCCCCAGCACCCGGGCCAGCGTGCGGGTGGACGGCATCCGGGTGCGGGGAGCCAGCTGACCCCGCACGATGGCCCTCCTGAGCTGGGCGGTGAGCTGGTCCTGCAGCGGCTCGGGCAGGTCACGCTCAAGGTGGATCGGTACGCTGAGCCTTTGCGGATGGCGCATGGAATGTCCCCCAGTCGACGTACGGGAAAAGGCCCCCGACCTGAGAGGCGTGACATCCCGTTCCACGCCGTGCCAGCCTCATCTGGGCCGGTACGAGCAGCGCACCCCCGTCTGCACCGTGGCGCGCAGCTCCTCGCCGATCACCGGGTCCACGGCCGAGATCCGGGCCAGCGCCCGCCTGATCGCCTTGCCGACCGCGATCCGCGCCCGCTCCTCGCCGCCCGTGAACGGCCGCGCCCGGCCGCCCATGCCGGCCGCCGCGGCCAGCTCCGCGATCAGCCACTCGCGCTCCATCCGCAGCGCCGCCGCGCGTTCCAGGTCGTGCATCGACTCGTGCTCGTCGATCTCGGCCTGCAACCGGGTCAGCCGCCGCCGGTAGGAGTCCCTGGCCACGTCGTCGAGCAGCGGCTGGGCCGGCTCGCGCGGGCCCTCCCGCCCGGGCGTGCCCGCCGCCAGGTCCGCGGCCGGGATCTCGTGCCCGGGGTTGGCGGCCAGCGTGGCCAGGTGCGCCAGGCCGACGCTGTGGTCGACCAGCGCCACCCGCCCGTTCAGCTCGACGCGCCAGTGCCGCCCGTCGCGGCGGAGCCGGCAGGCGCCGTCCGCCTCCGGCGGGCGGCCGACCACCGCGGGCAGCACCATGCCCAGGTCGGCGGCCTCGTGGGCGGCGGTGGCCAGCTCCGCGCGGGCCGCCGGGTCCGCGGGGCCGTCGCGCAGCGCCAGCGCCTGGCCGAGCCGGCAGCGCGACAGCGTGGCGGCCGGCCAGTGGCCCAGCGCCAGGTTGTCGTGCACGGCCGCGCGCAGGTGCCCGATGGCCAGGTCCAGGTCGCCGGTGGTGAGGGCGGCCATGCCCAGCGAGTGCTGCACGGAGCCGAAGCAGGCCACGCCCAGGCTGGCGACCACCGGCAGGTGCGCGTACGGGCGCAGCAACGCGTACGCGCTCGCGGCGAGGTCGGCGTCCTGCAGCAGGTGAGCGGCCTCCACCACGCAGTACATCGCGATCATCCAGGAGCTGGAGCTGGGCAGCTCCGCCAGGTCGCGGCCGCGTAACCGGGCCAGGTGCCCGGCCGCGGGCCGCCGGTCTCCCGCGACGGCCGCGGCCAGCGCCAGGGCCGCCACGTAGGAGTTGTCGATGGGGCTGAGCGTGGGGGAGTTGACCAGGGCCGCCAGGGCGGGCCGCAGCTCGGCGGCGCGGCCCTGGTACCAGCGGATGGCGCCGAGCTGGCCGCCGTACCAGCCGGTCGCGTCGATGTCGCCGGCGGTCACGCCCTGCTCGAAGCAGCCGGCGGCCAGCTTCTCGGCCTCCTCGAACCGGCCGGCGCGGATGGTGAGCATGACCTCGATCGCGCTCGTCACGTACTCGACCGCCAGGAACGGGTGGCCGGCCAGCACGGCGCGCAGCTCCTGCACGCAGCGCTCCGCGTGCGGGTCGCCGGCCAGGTAGAGGTCCGCCGTGCGCCACATCAGGCCCATGATCAGGTCGCTCCTGCGGCCGGTCACCGCCGCCTGGCCGATCAGCTCGCCGGCCAGCGCCAGCCGCAGCGCCCCGTGCTCCGGGCCCAGCACGCAGTGGTGCGCCAGGCTCAGCGCCTCCGCCAGCGCCAGCGCGTCGCCCGAGCTCCTGGCCTGGGCCAGCAGCCGCAGGATGCCCTCGTGCGTGCCGCCGCGGTAGTCCTCCTCGCCCTGGAGGCGCAGCCGCAGCCGCAGCGCGAGCGGGGAGCCGGGGCTCACCTGCGACAGCGCGTGCCGCTGGCGGACCCGGATCTGCTCCGACTCGACCGCCGTGCGGTGCTCGTGCACCCAGATCCCGCCCATGCCCAGCGCCGCCTGCGCCAGGCCCGCCGGGTCGCCGCACTCCTGCGCCTGCTGGTAGGCCGTGTCGAACCAGCGCCGGGCGCGCTGCAGGTCACCGTGCTCGAACAGGGCACGCTCGCCGCGTACGAGGGCCATCTCGACATCCGGGCATGACGGCGGGCGCACAGCCGGCCCTGGTGCAACGCTCACGACCGCACTGAGCGTCCCCGCACCGGTCCGAATACCGTTCTAGGCAAAGCCGGTACGGGTGCGGGGCTGCTTCCGGCGGCGCGTAGCCTCAATGCCATGATTCGTCCTGCCACACCCGCTGACGTGCCCGAGATCGTCAGCATGATCCGCGAGCTCGCCACGTACGAGAAGGCCGCCCACGAGGTGCGCGTGACCGAGGAGCAGCTCCACGACACCCTCTTCCACGACCACCCCGCCGCCTTCGCGCACATCGCCGAGCAGGACGGCGAGGTGGTGGGCTTCACGCTCTGGTTCCTCACCTACTCCACCTGGCGCGGAACGCATGGCATCTACATGGAGGACCTGTACGTGCGCCCCCAGCACCGCGGCGGCGGCCACGGCGTGGGCCTGATGCGCAAGCTGGCGGAGATCTGCGCCGAGCGCGGCTACCAGCGGCTCGAATGGGCGGTGCTCGACTGGAACCGGCCCAGCATCGACTTCTACGAGAAGCTCGGCGCGGTCAACCAGGACGACTGGTACCGCTACCGGCTCACCGACGAGCCGCTCGCCCGCCTGGCCGAGCGGCGCGACTGAGCCGCGCACGCGTCACGCAGGTCACGCACCGTGACGTGACCTGCGTGACATCTGCGTTTAAACGCCGGCGTGCGAGCGGGACCGCGTGCTCTCCTGCTCGAACATCCCCACCGACGGCTCTTCCAGATCGCGGTGGGTCTCCTCCATGCGAAGAGCCAGACCCATCGCGAAGAACGTGGGCGCCCACTCCCCGATGAAGATGCCCCAGCGGTCGGCCCGGTCGAGCCCTGCCGACTCGGCCTTGGTGGACAGCAGCCAGCTTCCGAAGGCCAGGCCGATCGAGCAGAGCCCAGCGGTATACATGTGACCGGACTTGATGCCCATGTCATGCAGCTTTTTGATCATGTTTCCCCCCTTGCTCAAGTGCAGTTACCCCAGCACAGAGCAGGTAACCGATCATTACGGGCATGTTTCCGCGGTGACGCTTGTGCGCGGCTTGTTACCGAGGTGAATCACACGTAACCGGCGCACAGCCACGCAGGGTCAGAGTGCGTAACGAGCCCTTCCTACCTTGGAGATCCCCGGACGCCGAGCGTAGGAGAGTTCGATGGCGCGCTGGATCGCCGAGTGGCATCCCGATGACCCAGCATTCTGGGAGAGTTCAGGCAAGCGGGTCGCACGACGCAACCTGATCTTCTCGATCGTGGCCGAGCACCTCGGCTTCACGGTGTGGACGCTGTGGAGCATCGTGGCGACCAAGATGGGGTCGTACGAGTTCACCACCGACGAGCTCTTCTGGCTGGTCGCCCTGCCGAACCTGATCGGCTCGGTACTGCGGGTGCCCTACACGTTCGGGCCCGCCAAGTTCGGTGGCCGCAACTTCACCGTGGTCAGCGCGATCCTGCTGCTCATCCCCGCCATCATGCTCGGCGTGGCGGTGAACAACCCGGGCACGCCCTACTGGCTCTTCCTGGTCATCGCGGCGCTGGCCGGCTTCGGCGGCGGCAACTTCGCCTCCAGCATGGCCAACATCACCTACTTCTACCCGCGCAGCAAGCAGGGCGTCGCGCTCGGCCTGAACGCCGCGGGCGGCAACATCGGCGTCAGCTCCGTCCAGCTCGTCATGCCGCTGGTCATCGGCTCGCTCGGGCTGGCCGCCGCCGGGTGGTTCTGGATCCCGTTCATCGTCGTGGCCGCCGCCTGCGCCTTCTTCTTCATGGACAACCTGACCAGCGCCAAGGCCAACCCCCGCCAGCAGCTCGCGGTGGCCGGCAAGGCCCAGACCTGGATCATGTCCTTCCTCTACATCGGGACGTTCGGCTCGTTCATCGGCTACTCCACCGCCTTCCCCCTGCTGAGCCAGAGCCTCTTCCCCGACGCCCCGTACGCCGCCGTCGCCTTCGCCGGGCCGCTCATCGGCTCCCTGATCAGGCCCATCGGCGGCTGGCTGGCCGACAGGCTCGGCGGCGCCCCCGTCACGCTGTGGAACTTCGCCGCCATGGGCGGCGGCGTCCTGCTCGTCTGGTGGGCCAGCACCTCCGGCAACTTCTGGCTGTTCTTCCTGTCCTTCCAGCTCCTCTTCCTCACCTCCGGCATCGGCAACGGCTCCACGTACCGCATGATCCCGGCCATCTTCCAGGCCAAGGCCATCGCCGAGCGCGGCGACGAGACCGAGGAGACGCTGCTGCACGGCAAGCGCCAGGCCTCCGCCGCCATCGGCATCATCTCGGCGGTCGGCGCGCTCGGCGGGTTCCTCATCAACAGGGCGTTCGGCATGGCCTTCGCCGCGGCCGGCACCCCGGCCCCCGCCTTCCTGGCCTTCGGCCTCTTCTACGTGTCCTGCCTGGCCCTGACCTGGTGGTGCTACACCAGGACGGTCGGCGTCAAGGTCGTCGCGAGCCTCGCTCATGCCCGGATCTGACACCATGATCAACACGGCCACGAAGACGCACTGCCCGTACTGCGCCCTGCAGTGCGGCATGCAGATCGGCCCTGAGCTGGCCATCAGCCCCAGGACCGACATCCCGGCCAACGCCTCGGGGGCGCTGTGCCAGAAGGGATGGACGGCGGGCGAGCTGCTCACCAACGGCGAGCGCCTGACCGCCCCCCTTCTGCACGGCGAGCCCGTGGAGTGGGACGTCGCACTCGACTACGTGGCGTACCGGTTGTCCGCCATCCGCGCCGAGCACGGCCCCGACGCCGTGGCCGTGTTCGGCGGGGGTGGGCTGACCAACGAGAAGGCGTACACGCTCGGCAAGTTCGCCCGGGTCGCCCTCGGCACCAGCCAGATCGACTACAACGGCCGCTTCTGCATGTCCTCGGCCGCCGCCGCCTCCATCAAGGCGTTCGGGATGGACCGCGGCATGCCCTTCCCCATCACCGACCTGGACGACGCCGACGTCGTCATGATCGCCGGCGGCAACGTCGCCGAGACCATGCCGCCGTTCGTGCGCCACCTGGACGGGCCGCGCCTGATCGTCATCGACCCGCGCCGCACCCAGACCGCCAAGCTGGCCTGGCTGCACCTGCAGCCCACCCCCGGCACCGACCTGGCCCTCGCGCTCGGCCTGCTGCACCTGGCCATCGCCGACGGCCTGGTCGACGAGGAGTACGTCGCCGCCCGCACCACCGGCTTCGAGGAGGTTCGCACCTCGCTGTCGGCCTGGTGGCCCGAGCAGGTCGAGCGCGTCACCGGGGTGCCCGTCCACCACATGCGGCAGGCCGTCAGGGCCCTGGCGGCCGTGGACAAGGCCTACATCCTGACCGGGCGCGGCGCCGAGCAGCACGCCAAGGGCACCGACACCGTCACCGCGTTCATCAACCTCGCCCTCGCCCTCGGCCTGCCCGGCAGGCAGGGCTCCGGGTACGGCTGCGTGACCGGCCAGGGCAACGGCCAGGGCGGCAGGGAGCACGGCCAGAAGGCCGACCAGCTCCCCGGCTACCGCAAGATCGACGACCCGGCCGCCCGCGAGCACGTGGCAGGCGTCTGGGGCATCCCGGCCGAGGACATCCCGGGGCCGGGGCGGTCGGCGTACGAGCTGCTCGACGCCCTCGGCACCCCGGAAGGGCCGAAGGCGCTGATGTTGTTCGGCTCCAACCCGGTCATCTCCGCCCCCGCCGCCGAGCACGTCGCCGGGCGCATCGGCGCCCTCGACCTGCTCGTGGTCTGCGACTTCGTCATGTCCGAGACCGCCGCCCTGGCCGACGTGGTCTTCCCCGTCACCCAGTGGGCCGAGGAGAGCGGCACCATGACGAACCTCGAAGGCCGTGTCCTGCTCCGCCGCCGGGCCGCCACGCCGCCCGAAGGCGTCAGGAGCGACCTCGACGTCCTGGCCGCCCTGGCCCAGCGCCTGGGCCACACGTTCGAGACCGAGCCGGTCAAGGTCTTCGACGAGCTGCGCCGCGCCAGCGCGGGCGGGGCCGCCGACTACTCCGGCATCACCTACGAGCGCATCGCCGAGGAGACGGGCGTCTTCTGGCCCTGTCCTTCCCCCGGGCACCCCGGTACGCCGCGCCCGTTCCTCGACCGGTTCGCCCACCCCGACGGCCGGGCCAGGTTCGTGCCCGTCCAGCACCGGCCGGCCGCCGAGGAGCCCGACGAGGACTACCCCGTCTACCTGAGCACCGGCCGGGTGCTCGCCCACTACCAGAGCGGCGCCCAGACCCGCAGGATCGCGCCGCTCGTCCAGGCCGCCCCCGAGCCGTACGTCGAGCTGCACCCGGACCTGGCCGAGCAGCTCGACATCACCCCCGGGGACGTCGTGCGTGTCAGCAGCAGGAGAGGCGAGGCCAAGGCCGTCGCCAGGATCAGTGACGCCATCAGGCGCGACACCGTGTTCATGCCCTTCCACTGGGAGGGCGCCAACCGGCTCACCAACCCGGCACTCGACCCGACGTCGAGGATGCCGGAGTTCAAGGTCTGCGCTGTCAGGGTGGAGAGGGACTCATGAGGCTCGTCGTCGTGGGCAACGGGATGGCCGGGTCGCGGCTCGTGAGCGAGGTGCGCACCCGCGACCCGCACATGAAGATCACCGTTTTCGGCGCGGAGACGCGCCACCCCTACAACCGGGTGCTGCTGTCGAACGTGCTCGCCGGCAGCTCCCGACCGGAACAGGTCCGGCTGCTCGACCCCGCCTGGTACGACTCCCACCACGTGGAGGCCGCCTTCGGCGACGCGGTCGCGCACATCGACAGGGACACCCGGCACGTCGTCACCGAGGGCGGCCGGCGCGAGCCGTACGACCTGCTGGTGCTGGCCACCGGCAGCGACGCCATCGTGCCGCCGATCCCCGGCGTCGAGCGGGCCATCCCGTTCCGCACCCTCGACGACTGCGAGCGCATCCTCGCCTCAGCCCGGAGCGCCGGGCGGGCCGTGGTCATCGGCGGCGGCCTGCTCGGCATCGAGGCCGCCCGCGGCCTGGCCGGGCGCGGCCTCCCGGTCACCCTGCTGCACCTGGCGGGACACCTCATGGAGCGCCAGCTCGACGTCGAGGCGGGCGAGGTGCTCGGCGAGACCCTGCACGGGCTCGGCGTCGACATCCGCACCGGCGTCTCCGCCTCCGGCGTCGAGGAGCACGGCGTCCGCCTCGACGACGGCGAGCTCGTCGAGGGCGACCTCGTCGTCCTGGCCTGCGGCGTCCGCCCCGTCACCGGCCTGGCCGCCGAAGCGGGCCTGGAGGTGCGGCGCGGCGTCGTCGTGGACGACGAGCTGCGCACCGACGACCCGTCCGTCTTCGCCATCGGCGAGTGCGCCGAGCACGACGGCACCGTCTACGGCCTGGTCGCGCCGGCCTGGGAGCAGGCCTCCGTGGCCGCCGACGTCATCACCGGCGGCAAGGCCCTCTACCGCGGCTCGCGCCTGGTCACCCGGCTCAAGGCCAAGAGCGTCGAGCTGGCCGCCATGGGCGAGACCCAGCTCGGGGAGGAGCACGCGGAGGTGGTGCGCTTCAGCCACCGGGCGCGCGGCACCTACCGCAAGCTCGTCATCCGGGACGGCCGCCTGGTCGGCGCGATCCTGCTGGGCGAGAGCGACGCCGTCGGCACGCTCACCCAGCTCTTCGACCGCGGCGGGCCGGTGCCCGGCGACCGGGCCGGGCTGCTGTTCCCCGGGCTGGCCTCGGCCCCCGTGGCCGACAGCCCGACGCTGATGCCCGACGCGGCCAAGGTCTGCCAGTGCAACAACGTGACCAAGGGCCAGATCAGGGCGTGCTGGGAGGCCGGGGCCAGGGACGTGGCCGCGGTGGCGAGCGCCACCAGGGCCACGACCGGATGCGGTACCTGCCGCGACGCCGTGGAAGGCATCGTCGGCTGGCTTTGTGAGCAGGAAGGGGTTTCGGTATGAACAGGATCGTCGTCGTGGGGTACGGTCCGACGGCTCACCGGCTCGTCGAGACCCTGACGGGCAAGGGCTTCGGCGGCACCGTGACCGTGATCGGGGAGGAGCCGCGCCCGGCCTACGACCGGGTGCACCTCACCTCGTACCTGTCCGGCACCAGCGCCGAGGACCTCACCTACGAGGTGCCCACCGGCATCGTCACCCGGCTGAACACCCGCGCCACCGGCATCGACCGGGAGGCCAGGCAGGTCACGCTGGCCGACGGCGGCGCCGAGCCCTACGACGTGCTCGTGCTGGCCACCGGCTCCGCGCCGTTCGTGCCGCCCGTGCCGGGCGCCGAGCACGCCTACGTCTACCGCACGATCGAGGACCTCGACGCGATCAGGACGGCCGCCAAGGACGCCGTGGAGGGCATCGTGGTCGGCGGCGGCCTGCTCGGCCTGGAGGCCGCCGACGCGCTGCGGGCGCTCGGGCTCAAGGCGCACATCGTCGAGATGAGCCCCTGGCTGATGCCGCGCCAGGTCGACGAGGGCGGCGGCTCGGTGCTGAAGTCGCACATCGAGGGGCTCGGGCTGAGCGTGCACGCCGGCGCCGGCGTGCAGGAGATCGTCACCGACGCCGCCGGCCAGGTGACCGGGCTGCTCAAGCCGGACGGAACCCTGGTGGACGCGCAGGTCGTGGTGTTCTCGGCGGGCATCAGGCCGCGCGACGAGCTGGCCAGGCAGGCCGGGCTGGAGGTCGGCCCGCGGGGCGGCATCGTGGTCGACTCCGGGATGCTCACCTCCGACCCCTTCATCTACGCGGTCGGCGAGTGCGCGCTGGCCGGCGGCATGGTGTACGGGCTCGTCGGGCCCTGCAACACGATGGCCGAGGTGGCGGCCGACCGGATCATGGGCGGGCTCTCGGCGTTCGAGGGCGCCGACATGTCCACGAAGCTCAAGCTGCTGGGCGTCGAGGTGGCGCAGTTCGGAGCCATGGACGGGGCGCTGGACGTCACCTACATGGACCCGGTGGCCGGGGTCTACAAGAAGCTGTTCATCAGCGACGACGCGCGGACGCTGCTCGGCGGCATCTGCGTGGGCGACGCCTCGCCGTACACGTCGCTGCGGCCGTTCGTGGGCAAGTCGCTGCCCGCCTCGCCGTCCGACCTGCTGTTCAGCGGGGCCGGGGCGCAGCTCGACCTGCCGGACGAGGCGCAGGTGTGCTCGTGCAACAACGTGTGCGCGGGCGACATCCGCACGGCCATCGCCGACAAGGGCGTGACCGACGTGCCCGGGCTGAAGGCGTGCACGCGGGCCGGCACGACCTGCGGGAGCTGCGTGCCGATGCTCAAGCAGCTGCTGGAGAAGTCGGGCGTCGAGGTGAGCAAGGCCCTGTGCGAGCACTTCACGTACTCGCGGGCCGAGCTGTTCGACATCGCCCGGGTGCGCGGCGTCACGACGTTCTCCGAGCTCATCACCCAGCACGGGCAGGGCAGGGGCTGCGACATCTGCAAGCCGGCGGTGGCCTCGATCCTGGCCTCGCTGCACAACGGGCACGTGCTTGAGGGCGAGCGCGCGACCCTCCAGGACACCAACGACAAGTTCCTGGCCAACATGCAGAAGAACGGCACGTACTCCGTCGTCCCGCGCATCCCCGGCGGTGAGATCACGCCGGAGAAGCTGATCGTGATCGGCGAGGTGGCCCGCGACTTCGGCCTCTACACGAAGATCACCGGTGGGCAGCGCATCGACCTGTTCGGCGCGACGGTCGACCAGCTCCCGGCCATCTGGCGGCGGCTGGTGGACGCCGGGTTCGAGTCGGGGCACGCGTACGGCAAGGCGCTGCGCACCGTGAAGTCCTGCGTGGGCTCGACCTGGTGCCGCTACGGCGTGCAGGACTCGGTGGGCATGGCCATCGCGCTGGAGCTGCGCTACCGGGGCCTGCGCTCGCCGCACAAGCTCAAGTCGGCCGTCTCCGGCTGCGCCCGCGAGTGCGCGGAGGCCCGGTCGAAGGACTTCGGCATCATCGCCACCGAGCAGGGCTGGAACCTGTACGTGGGCGGCAACGGCGGCTTCAAGCCCCGCCACGCCGACCTGCTGGCCAACGACCTCAGCACCGACGACCTGATCAGGACCATCGACCGGTTCCTGATGTTCTACATCCGCACCGCGGACAGGCTGCAACGCACGTCAACCTGGCTCGAGTCGCTGGAGGGCGGGCTCGACTACCTCCGTGAGGTGATCATGGAAGATTCGCTGGGCATCTGCGCCGACCTCGACGCGCAGATGGACAACCACATCGCGACGTACGCCGACGAGTGGGCCGCCACGCTGGACGACCCGGAGAAGCTGAGCCGGTTCGTCAGCTTCGTCAACGCCCCCGGCACCCCCGACCCGTCGATCGTGTTCGCCAGCGAGCGCGGCCAGATCAAGCCGGTGATGGCCCGATGAACTGGACCACGATCTGCTCCGTCGACGCGCTGCGGCCGGAGAGCGGCGTCTGCGCCCTGGTGGAGGGCGTGCAGGTGGCCGTCTTCCTGACCTACGAGGGCGAGCTGTACGCGTTGTCCAACCTCGACCCGTACAGCGGGGCGTACGTGCTCTCGCGCGGCATCGTCGGCACCAGGAAGGGCGAGCCCACGGTGGCCTCGCCGCTGCACAAGCAGGTGTACTCGCTGGTGAGCGGGCGTTGCCTGGACGACGAGACGCTGACCGTGCCGGTCTACCCCGTGCGGGTGGGAGACGGCGGGCACGTGGAGGTCAGCCTCGAACAGCGGGTGGAGGCGGGCGTCTAGCGGGCGCCGCCGATCACGACGAGGCCCAGGCCGCCGGCTCGCACGACGGCCTGGGTCGCTTCGTCGGTAATCGCCGCGCGACGGCGGGGCCGCTTTTGTCGGCAATCGCTGCGCCGCGGCGGGGCCGCAGGCTACGCTCTGATCTCCACGGCGCTCACTTCGGCCGGAGGGTAGACGTGCGCTCCGCGATGGGCCGCCGGTAACACGCAGCGCCGATCGGAGTCGACGCTTTCGCAGCGTTCGGCGTCCTCGCGCTGGGGGAGTGGTTCGGGGTTCGCCCGGGTTCGCGGCACTGGATGGACGCTATCGGCGCTGCCGTACGCGCTGGTATCGATGGGGCAACGATCACGGCTCTGACCGGTCTCGCCCATTCCCGTGAAGCGTTACCGTGAGTAATACCCGGACCAGGTAAAGGGCTCGTGCGGAGTGGCTAAACCGGGCATTCGCCGCCTACCCGCGGGGGCATCAAAGCGGCCATGAGCAAGATTTCTCAGCGCAGGGCGCTCCTGCTGGCGGCGATCGTGCCCGCCCTCCTCGTCGCGGGCTGCTCCGCGGGGAACAACACCCAGGCGATGAAGGGCGCGGCCAGCCCTGGCACGCCCACCGACATGGACTCCATGTCGCCGGAGGAGACCGACACCTCCCCCGACGCCACGGACACGGCCGAGGCCTCCCCGACGGACACCGCGGGCGGCGGCCAGGCGCAGACGGCCGTCCAGGGCTTCTTCAGCGCGATCAAGTCCGGGAACGTCGACCAGGTCGTCAACTCCTTCTCCGACGACGCGGTGGCCGCCGTGAACGGCCAGCCCACGGCGGAGGGCAGCCAGGCGATCCGCACCCTGTTCCAGAAGCAGATGCAGGGCAACGGCATGAAGCAGGCCACGCACACGATCGACGAGTCGCGCACCGCGGGGGACGCCGACGCGATCGTCCGCTCGACCAGCAAGCAGGGCAGCGACAACTACCGTGAGCTGTTCGTGCTCACCAAGGACGGCGAGGAGTGGAAGATCTCGCAGTTCATGAACAACAAGGCGTCCTGAACGCTCGAGGGTTCTGAACGGCCCGGGTAGGGGGACGGGGCTGGCGGCGGGTCGGGGGATCGGCCGCCACCTCGGCGACGGAATTCCTCCAGCCGGCGCCGGGCCGGAAACCCCGGCCGCAACTAGCCGTATATTGCACGGTTAAGGCGTCACATATCCAGAAATAAGCATTTTGTGTGATATGTGGGCTAATTTTGGGTGGTGTCGCCGGGGATCCGGGGATTGATGCGTCGCTGATCCACCAGGGCGAGGTAGACCGCGAAGGCGCCACGGGCCCACATCTCCGCCTGTTGCGCGGTCAGCCTGATCTCCTCGCCCTCGTGCGAGACGATCATGTATCCGCCCAGCGGCATCCGCCGCCACGCGACCAATACGTTCTCGTAAACGAGCACATCGAGCATCGCGGTCAGATATTCACGTCCGGCGGCGGACACGACGCAAGCCTCCTCGCTCCTCGCCGAATTCTCGCCCTTGCCCGCCATTGTGCGCGCCGTTTCGGGAAATGTCGCAGACCTTTGCGGGGACCGGCCGGATTTCGGAGAACCTCCGCCCGGCCGCCGGTGTATCTACACCGGAGGTGGTCCCATGAAGAAGGTCCTGGCCGCGGTGATCGCGGTGCCCGCCCTGATCGCCGCGCTGGTCGCCGGCGGTGCGCCGGCCGCCGCTACGGGCGGATGGGCGGTGACGTACCTGGATCCCGCGCCGTCCCGGTTCGAGAGCGGGACGTCGTACGCGCTGGGGTTCTGGGTGCTGCAGCACGGCACCCACCCGTTCGCGGGGAAGATGGAGCCCGTCGGGCTGCGCCTCACCGAGGAGGGCGGCAGGAGCCTGCTGTTCAGCGGGACGGCGCTGCCGGAGGCCGCGCACTACCTGGCGTCCGTGGTGGTGCCCGAAGGCGTGTGGAAGGTGGAGGGCGTCCAGGGGCCGTTCCAGCCGTACGAGGTGGGGACGCTCACCGTGCCCGGCGGCCTGCGGATCAAGCCCGTGGCGCCCGAGCTCGTGGACGCGATCGGGCAGGGCGGCCACGATTACTGGGGCAAGGTGCGGCCGCCGGGGTTCGAGCCCGGTGACGGGACCGTGCAGACCGTCCCGATCCCGCCCGCCGCTGTGCCCGCGCCGGTGTCCGCCGTGCCCGCGGTCTCGGCCGCTCCTGAGGGCGCTTCTGGCGGGGTGCCCGCGTACACGCTGCTCCTGGCCGCCGCAGGTGGCGCGGTGGTGGCGTGGGCGGCCCTGGGACTGCCGGTGGCGCTGCGGCGGCGCAGGGAGGAGGAGCCGGATCGCTCGCCGGAGGACAGCATCGTCATTTCTGGGTAGAGGCGGGGGCAGACCGCCGGGGTGCGCTCCCGACGCCCTCTTTCCCGAGCGGCACGCGTCGGGGGCTCACCTCGGCTCCTTCCCCTCCGGCCTGTGGGTCACGACGAGGCTGCGGCTTTTTCGATTGCCAGACAAATAGTGAAATGTGCGGCAAGGTCGTGGGGTCGCCGATCTCTGCGAGGTTCATGCATGGACTGGCCCCGCTGTCCCGCTTGCCGCGCCGCCCTGTCCGGCCCGGTGGAGGCCTGCCCCGAGTGCCGGTTGCTCCTGCACGGGCCCGCCGCCACCGGCTACCTGGAGGTCTCCGCCGCGCTCGCCGAGCTCGAGCGCCGGCGTACCGAGTTGCTGCGGCGGCGGGAGGAGGCGCTGGCGGGCATGCGAGCGGCCACCGAGGCGCAGGCCGCGCACTCCGCGGTGCCCGCCGCGGTGGCGACGGCTCGCGCATCCGGACGGCCGGAGCCGGTGGACGTCGTCACCTCCTCAGCCGGGGTGGTGACGGCGGCCGAGACGGTGACGTCCGGGGCCGTGCCGTCTGGCGGGGTGCCGTCTGGCGGGGTGGGGGCTGGGAGTGCTCCTGCTGCGGAGCGCGGGCGGGGGCCTCGGCGGGATCTGTCGCATCGGGCGGTGCAGAACCTGCTGCTCCTGCTCGGCGGGACCCTGCTGTCGATCGCGGCGGTGGTGTTCACGCTGGTGAGCTGGCAGGTGCCGGCGCTGCGGGCGCTCACTCTGATCCTGTTCACGGTGGCGGTGCTGGCCGCGCCGTGGTTGCTGGTGCGACGGCGGCTGGTCGCGACCGCCGAGACGGTGGCGCTGCTCGGGCTCGTGCTGATCCCCCTGGACGGCGTCGCCGTCATGCAGGTGTTCGACGGTGGCGGGTCCGGCGGGGGTTCCGGGCCGGATCCTCTGTGGGGCTACGCGCTGGGGGCCGCCGCGCTGAGCGTGGTGTGGGCCGTGTACGCGTGGCGGGCCCCGCTGCGCCTGCCCACACCGGTCGCGATCGTCCTGGCCCAGGTCCCGTTGCCGCTGGCCGCACTGGCGGCCGGGTCGGCAGGGGACGCGACGGCGCCCGGTCCGGGGTGGGGCGGCGAGGCGCCCGGGCCGGCGTGGCTCGCCGGGGCGCTGGTGGGCACCGCGGCGTTCGACCTGGTCCTGTGGCGGGCGGCGCGGCGGGCCAGGGTCGCCGCCGAGTACCTGACCACCGCCGTGGCCGGTTCGGTGGCGTGGGCCGGTGGGGTGGGGGTGGCGGCGTTCGTGACGGTGACGGCGAACGGCGGCTTCGTTCCCCTTCCCGTCGTGCCCGGCTCGGATCCCCGGCCGGCGCTGGCGATCGTGCACCTCATGCCCGCGACGGCCCTCGTGCTCGGCGCCGCCTCGGTGGTGGCGATCCTGTGGGCGGCCATGACGCGTGGGCGGGCCGCGCGCCTGGTGATCGCCGCCTGTGCCGCGCTCGCCGCGGTGGGGGCCTGCTGTGCCGTGCCCGCCTCGATCGTGAGCCCGCCGTGGCAGGCCGCGGTCGTCGCAGGCGGGGGCCTGGTGGTCCTGGTCGCCGCACTCCGGCTGCCCGTGCGGGTGCGGGACGGGGTCCGGGCGGGCGGCGGGATCGCGCTGGCGGTGGCGGCCTGCTGGAAGGCGCACGTGGTGATGACGGTCGCGGTCGGCCCGCTCGGCTGGCTCACGACGGGCTGGGGAGAGCGCACCGGCCGGGCGTCCGACCTGCTGGCTCCGGGCGTCCGCTGGGACGGCACCGGGGCCGCGCCCGCGGTGATGGCGGCCGTGACGGTGGGGCTGGCGCTGGCGCCCCCCAAGGGGGAGCTGTGGACGCCGGGGCTGCGCCGTACGCTCTGCCTGGTCGCGGGCTCCTTGGCCGTGCTCACGGCGCCGGTGGCGGCGGGGATGCCGTACGAGGTGGTCCTCGGCGTGCTCGTGGCCCTGGCCGGCGCGCTCCTGTGGACGGCCGCCGCGTCGGCGCGCGGGTACGCGGCGCCGTTGTGGCTCGGGGCGTACGCGGCCGGGCTCGTCATGGTCTGGGCGCTGGCCGATCGGGCGGCCGCGGTCGCGGTGACGGCCGGGGTGCTGGCCGTGCTGGCGGGCTGTGCCGTGGCCGCCCGGCCGAGGGCCGTGCAGGCCGTGGGAGGCGCCGGGGCGACGCTGGCGGCGGCGGTGCTGGTCTGGACGCTGTCCGGGAGTGGGATGGCGGCGGCACTGGCGATGCTCGGCGTGCGGGCCGCCACGCTCGTCGTGACCAGGCCGTCGCGCAGGCTGGCCGCCGCCGTCGTACGGGCCAGGCGGACGGGCGCCACCGTCGCCCTCGGCTTCCTCGACCGGCTGAGCCGGCTGGTACGGCCAGGCGGGCGGACGCCGGCCGAGGCGGCGGCCGTGGCGGTCGGGCTGGTGGCGCTGGCACAGGTGCCGTTCGGCCCGGAGAACGCGGCCGTCGCGGGATGGACGGGGGAGGCGCCGGCGCTGCTGCTGGCGATCGGCGCGGTGCTGGCCGCGGCCTCCGCCTGGCGCAGGCCCCGCGGGGCCTGGCGCACCGTGGCGGCGGTCGAGGCGTGCGTGCTGGCCGTGCTCGCGCCGCTGCCGCTGAGCGGGGCCGTCGTGCCCGCGCTCGTCGGCCCGTACGGCTGGCTGACCCACGCCTGGGCAGGCGCTGCGGAGGGGGCGCGGGAGGCGCTCAGCCCGGCGGGCTCCTGGCAGGCGCAGCCGCTGCTGATGCCGGTGCTGGTGCTGGCCGCGACCGCCGGCGCGATGGCGGCCTGGGCGCGCTGGGGCAGGCAGGCCGCCATGGGGGTGGCCGGGATCGCGTTCCCCGTGGCGGCGACGACGCTGCCGGTGGTGGCCGACCTGCCGTATTGGGCGGCGCTCGCCTTCCTGGTCGCGCTCACGGCCGGGCTGGCGCTCTGGTCGGCGGTGAACCGGTCGGCGGCGGGCGGCGCGAGCCTGTGGACGGCGACGCTGGCCGTGTCCTGGTCGCTGGCCGACCGTACGGCGACGCTCGCGGTGCTGGCCGCGATCGCGGTGACGGGGCTGCTGTGCGCCGTGCGGGGCAGGGGCTCGCCGGTGACGAGCGTGGCCGCCACGGTCACCGGGCTGGCCGTCGGTGCGGAGAGCGTGGCGGCGGCGCTGAGCGGCGGGCTCGGCGAGCCGGACGCGGCGCTGGTCCTGCTGCTGGTGATCGTCCTGCTGTCGCGGGCCGCCGCGCTGCCGCTGCTGCCCCCGGCCGTGGCCGGGCCGCTGGGAGCGGCCGCGCTGGGGTTGTGGCCGGTGGCCATGGTGCTGACGCAGGACGTGGCGCGGCTGTCGCTGGTGCTGGCCGTGGGCGGGCTGGCGCTGGCGGCGTCGGCCGGGCGGCTCGCGGGCGGGATCAGGCCGGCGGCGTACGCGCTGGCGGGCGTGGCCTCGGGCGTGGCGATCCTGCCGCACGTGCCGGTCTGGATGGAGGTGCTGGGGTTCCCGTACGGACGGGCCGGGCGTCCGTGGAGGGAGTACTTCGGTGGATGGGTGCCGCATCCGGAGGTGTGGGATTCGAGCCGGCCGCTGATCGCGGGCTTCGGGTTCGAGCGGGCGGAGGCGGCGACCGCGCTCGGGGCCGGGGTGTTCGTGGTGGCCACCGTGGTGATCATTGCCCGGCGGCTGCGCGGGGGTGTGGCGGCGCGGTCCGTGGCCACCGTCGCCGTGCCGTTGTGCCTGGGGATCCTGCCTCCGGTGGCGGAGCTGGCCTTTCCGTGGGTGCTGCTCTTCCACGGGGTGGTGCTGGTGGCGCTGACCGTCCAGGCGGCAGGCGGGGCGCGGGCGGGGGCGGCGGGGGTGATGGCGCTGCTCGCCGGCGCGCACGTGGTGGCCTGGTCGCTGGACGTGGAGGCGTACACGCTGCTGGTCCTCGCCGGGGTCGTGGTGCTGGGGGTGGCGGCCGCGGCGGTGGCGCGCGGCGAGGCCGTGCGGACGGGTGCGGCGGCGACGGCCACCGTCGCGGCGGGCGGGCTGGTCGCGGCCTGGTCGGCGGCGGCGGGGCTGCGCGTGGAGCAGGCGGCGTTCGCGGTGCTCGCCGTCGCCGCCCTGGCCCTCCTCGCCGCCGCCCGTCTCGCGACACTCAGGCCGTCGGCGTCCGCGCCGCACACGACGGCGGCGAGCGCCGGGGCTGTGGCGTCGGGCAGGACGTGGCCGAGCGCCGAGGGTGTGGCGTCGGGCAGGACGCGGTCGAGCGCCGGGGGCGGGGTGTCGCCCGGGACGTGGGCGGCGATCGGGGCCGAGGTGGCCGGGTGGGGGCTGGCGGCGGCGGGGGTGCTGATGGCGGGCAACGATCGGGAGCTGCATGACGCGGCCCTGGCCGGCGCCGGCGTGCTGGCCCTCGTCACCGCGCTGCGCCGCGACCGGCGGTCCGCCGTCTGGCCGGGGCTGGCGCTGCTGCAGGTGGCGCTGTGGCTGCGGCTCGGGCTGTACGGCGTCACCGCCCCGGAGGCGTACACCGTGCTCCTGTCGGCGGGCGCGCTGGTGATGGCGTGGCGGGCCAGGCGGCGCGACCCCGGGATCTCCTCCTGGACCGGGTACGGCGTGGCGCTGGCGCTGACGTTCCTGCCCAGCGTGTACGCCGCCTGGAACGACCCCGGCCTGGCCAGGCCGCTGCTGCTGGGCGTGGCCGCGTTCGCCGCCACCCTGGCCGGCGCCTGGGCGCGGCTGCAGGCCCCGCTGATCCTCGGCGGGGCGGTACTGGTGGTGACGGCGGCGCACGAGTTCGCGCCGGCGCTGGCCGAGCTCATGGGCCAGGGCCCGCGCTGGTTGCCGATCGCGGTGGCGGGCGCGTTCCTGCTGTTCACCGGGGCCACGTACGAGCACAGGCTGCGTGACCTGCGCAGGATCCGCCGGCTGATCGTCAGGATGCGCTGACCGCTCGCGGGAAGCGCGGAACCGGCCCGTCAGAGGTCGGGACGGCGCCTGTGAGTGGTCGGGGCGGCGTCTGTCAGAGGTCGGGACGGCGTCTGCGAGTGGTCGGGACGGCGTCTGTCAGAGGTCGCGTTCCTGCTGGTCGAGGATGGCGACCGAGACCGCGACGGCCCGCGCCGCGTCCCCCTCCTCGATCGCCCGCAGCAGGTCCTCGTGCGAGGTGTCGGGCACCAGCGCCGCCTCCTCCTGATCCCTGACGCTGTCGCGCAGCGCGTCGCTCATGCTGCGGTAGAGATCGCCCAGCAGCGCGTTGTGCGCGGCGTCGGCCACCTGCAGGTGGAAGTCCACGTCCGCGTCGGCGAACCCGTCGAGGTCGCCGCCCCGGCCCGCCGTGTTCCTGCGGGCCAGGGTCTCGCGCAGCGCGGCCAGGTCCTCCTCGGTGCGCCGGCCCGCCGCCAGCCGGGCCGCGACCAGGTCGAGGCCGCGGCGCACGTCGATGATGTCCATGGCGGCGGCCGTGTCGAGCCGGCGCCGCAGCGCGACCTGGGACTCGTCGGTCGCGGTCACGTACGTGCCGTCGCCCTGCCGGGTGTGCAGCAGCCCCGCGTGCGCCAGGACCCGCACCGCCTCCCGCACCGACAGCCTGCTCATGCCCAGGCTCTCCGCGAGGCGGCTCTCGGACGGGATCTTGGTGCCGACCGGCCACACCCCCGCGGCGATCTCCCTGCGGAGCTCGGCGATGGCGGCGTCCACGAGCGAGGTCCTGGCGACGTTACGCATGCGCCCACTCCTGTTCGGCTGGAAGAACATCCACCCTAATGGTGACGTGCTCAGGCCAGCTCGGCGGCGAGGCGTTCGATCGTGTCCCTGCCCTCCAGCGGCCCGAGCCAGGCGGCGGGCAGCGGGGCGGCGCCGTGCAGGGCGCCCAGGAGGTTGCCGCACACCGAGCCGGTCGAGTCGCTGTCGCCGGAGTGGTTGACCGACAGGAGCAGGGCCCTGTCCACGGCGGGCTCGGCCAGGGCGCAGTAGACGCCGATGGCCAGCGCCTCCTCCGCCACCCAGGCGCCGCCCAGCGACTCGACCGCCTCGGGCGAGTGCCCGCCGCTGCCCGCCAGGCGCACGGCGGCGCGCAGGGCGGCGGTGGTCTCCTCGTGGCCGGGATACTCGGCCAGCAGCTCCATCGCCTGGCGGACGGCGGGCTCCAGCGCCTGTCCGGCCATGAGGTGCGTGATGATCGCCGCGAACGCGCCGGCGGCGAGGTAACCGGTCGGGTGGCCGTGGGTGATCTGCGCGCAGGCCGCCGCCAGCTCGAACGCCTCCCGCGGCACGCGCTCGACCAGCCCGAACGGGGCCGAGCGCATCACGGTGCCGCAGCCCTTCGAGCCGGGGTTGACCGGGCCGGGCTCGCCCCACGGGGACGGGCCGGGGAACCAGCGGTGCAGGCCGGAAAGGCAGGCGTTGCCCGGGGCGCGCCGCGAGTACAGCCAGGCCTCCTCGCGGAGCGGGCCCGTCCGGTGGGGGAGGCCCCCGGGCGGGGGCGCCTGATGCTGCTGGGTGTCGAGCCAGCGCAGGTACGCCCGCCGAACGGCGTCGACGGCCGCCGCGCGCGCACCGCCCCCGGCACCGCCGGGCTCCGCGTCCGGTGCGTCGCCTCGCGCCGCGATCGGCGCGCCGTCCCTCGCCCCGGCCCGCGCGCCGCCATCCTCCTCGCCCGCCGTCCGGCTGGCGTGAGCCGCGGTGACGCGGGCGTCCAGCAGGCCCTCGACCGTGAAGAGGGTCATCTGGGTGTCGTCCGTGATCAGGCCGGTCCTGCCGCGCCAGGTCGTGACATATCCCGTGATGCCGTCCGTCCCGTGATGCTTGCGGATCTCCCGCAACGACTGAAACTCGATCGGCGCGCCCAGCGCGTCGCCGATCGCGCCGCCCAGGAGGCAGCCCCGTACCCGATCCGACACTTCCATGCCCTGGATATTGCCACCTCTCTGACCGTCTGAGAGATTGCGCTTGTTTCGGTCCGTCCGTCCCGGAGGTCACGCGTGTCACAATTACGCCCAGCCCTCTTCGCAGTCGCCCTCACCCTCGCGATAGCGACCCCTGCCCAGGCAGCCGCAGCCGCTCCTGCGATCACCGTCCAGAACGGCCGCACGCAGCCGGTCTTCTCGTACGCGGACGCCGTCCGCGAGCACGTGTACGTGGAGTCGACCGTCGACAGCGACCTCGACGGCGCGCTCGACAAGGTCAGGGTGGACATCATCCGCCCCAAGGAGTCCGGCCCCTCGCTCCGGGTGCCGGTGATCATTGACGAGAGCCCGTACTACGACAACTCGGGCCGCGGCAACGAGTCGGAGCGCAAGGTCTACGACGCTGCCGGAAATGTCACGAAATTTCCGCTCTTCTATGACAACTACTTCGTCCCGCGCGGCTACGCCGTCCTGAACGTCGACATGCTCGGCACCACCAGGTCCGACGGCTGCCCCGACGTCGGCGGCAAGGCCGACGTGCTGGGCGGCAAGGCCGTCATCGACTGGCTGAACGGCCGCGCCAAGGCCTTCAGGGCCGACGGCACCCCGGCCGTGGCCGACTGGACGACCGGCAGGTCCGCGATGATCGGCAAGTCGTACGACGGCACCCTCGCCAACGCCGTCGCCGCCACCGGCGTCGAGGGGCTGAAGACCATCGTGCCCATCTCGGCGATCAGCTCCTGGTACAAGTACCAGCGCTCGAACGGCGTCGTCTACAACTACGACTACGCCTCCTGGCTGGCCAACTACGTCGACACCGACCCCGAGGCCAAGTGCCAGGCCGTACGCGACAAGATGGACGCCGAGGACGGCGACGCCACGGGCGACCACAACCCGTTCTGGGCCGAGCGCGACTACATCGAGGGCCTGCTCGCCGACGTCTCCAAGGTCAGGGCGAGCGTGTTCGTCGTGCACACGGTCAACGACCTCAACGTCAAGCCCGACAACTTCTCCGTCTGGTGGAAGGCGCTGGCCGACCGGCACGTGCCCCGCAAGATCTGGGTCGGCCAGACCCAGCACGTCGACCCGTTCGACTTCGAGGGGCGCCGCGGGCTGTGGGTGGACACGCTGCACCGGTGGTTCGACCACTGGCTGCACGGCGTACGCAACGGGATCATGAACGAGCCCCGCGCCGACGTCGAGATCGGCCCGGTGCAGTGGATCAAGCAGCGCGACTGGCCGGCCCCGTTCGCGATCAGGGCGTCGCTGCGGCCCGCGGCCGACGGCTCGCTCGGCCTGCGGCCCGCCGCCAGGAACAGCACCGCCTCCTTCACCGACCTCGCCATGAGCGAGAACGACATGGTGGCCGACGTGGGCACCGCGCATCCCGGCCGGGTGGCGTTCACCACCGGGGCGCTCCCGCTCGACCTGCGGCTGTCCGGCACGCCCACCGCCGACCTGCGGGTCAAGCTCGACAAGCCCACCTCCAACCTGACGGCGCTCCTGGTGGACTTCGGCGACAGCACCCGCGTGGACTGGCGCCGCGGCCAGGGCATCACCACCCTCGCGGAGGAGGACTGCCACGGGGAGAGCACCGCGGCCGACGACGCCTGCTACCGCAAGGTGGTCACGAACGTCGCCACCCGGCCCCTGGAGATCGTCGCCCGCGGCTGGATCGACGTGCAGAACCGGCAGTCGCTCAGCCAGGCCACGCCGCTGCCGGTGGGCACGTACGGCACAGTGCGGTGGCTGACGCTGCCGCAGGACTACACGTTCAAGAAGGGGCACCGGATCGGGCTCGTCATCGCCGGGACCGACTCGACCTACACCGATGAGGCCGGGACGGGCGCCGGCGTCACCGTCGACCTGGCCCGTAGCAGCGTGAGCGTGCCGTTCGTGCTGGGGACGCCGCTGGCGGACGTGCCTCAGGACACGGCCAGGTTCCGCGGGCCCGAGCGGGTCGAGCTGCCTCAGCCCGAGCAGGAGTTCCAGTTCTTCTAGACCCGGACGGTCCCACGACCCCTGCCGTGCCGCGGCGGGGGTCGTGCGGGGTCAGTCGCAGGGGCTCAGGCGGGTGCCGCCGCGGACGTCGAGCATGACGATGTCGTCGTCCGTGGAGCGCCCGACCGTCCAGGCCACGTCCAAGGTCAGCGTTCCGCCGCCGGTCGTGACGCCGCCCGTGGTGCGGCCGTCACCGGTGGCGCGGCCGGTCCACCGCACGGCCACCCTCCCGCGGTGCGTGCCCGGCTCCAGGTCACAGGGATCCTGAGGGGAACGGACGCGGACCCGGTTGCCGGAGACGGCGATGCCGTTCGTCCCGGTGGCCGAGGTGATCTCGCACCGGCCCGTGCACGCCAGCGAGAACGTCCCGCTGCGCCCCGTCCCCAGCCACAACGACGACGGCGACAGCCGGGCCACCGGCGGCGCGGGCCGCGGCAGGGCGGACTTCCTGGGCAGGGACTTCAGCGCCGACCCGGTGGAGCCGGGGGCGGTGACCTCGGCGCCCCAGGCCGCCGGCGCCTGCGGCGGCACGCTCGCCTGCGCGGCGGCCTTGGTGAGCGTGGCCGGCTGGGACTGGGAGTTCAGCACGGCCCAGATGAGGCCCGCCGCCAGCAGGCCCACGCCCAGGATCAGCCCGAGCCTGGCCACGGCCCTGATCGGGGTGCCGGGCTCGGGATCGTCGTCATCGTCCGCGGGCGGCCGCCAGTACTCCTGCCACTGCGCGCCGCCCCCGTTGGGCGTCTGCTCCAGGGCGGACAGGGTGATGCCGCCGTAGCGGACGATCGCGCCGTTGTGGTGGGTGCCGTTGCTCTCGCCCTTGACGGCGGTGGTGTAGACGAGCTTGTCGCCGTACGCGCCGCCGCGGAAGGGCCGCGTACGGCTCGGCGGCGTGAACGGATGCCGCCCGCGCACGGCGGGCGCGCCGGGATGCCCGAGCCCGCCACCGGCGCGTTCCACGTCGGCGCCGGGGAGTTCACGTTCGGGGTGCTCCTGGTCGGCGGCAGCCGCGCCCGCCGCCGACCAGGGCTTTCCCGAGGTCGCCGTCGTGGGGCCGGCGACCGGGGCGGGCGGCGTGGCATCGGCGACCGGAGGAGCCGGCGACGAGGAGCCGGTCTCCACCAGTGTGCGGGCCTGCACAGGAAAGCCGTCGGCCCGCCAGAGTGGCCCCTCGCCGGGCAACGGCTGCGCCAACGCCAGCCGGTTGGGAAGTGTGCCGGGCAGTGCCGCGATCGGCAGGCGGCGCAGCAGCGCGCCCGCCGTCATGGTCCTGGGCGCGGCCCGGCAGGTCGCGCAGGACTGGATGTGCCGGCCGATCCTGGCCCTGGCCCGCCGGCCGGGGGCCGCGACCCACTCGGCCATGCGTGCCGTCAGGTCGGGGCAGCCGTCACGGGAGCGGGCGGCGACGATCGCGGCGAACCATTCCTCCAGGGCCGCCGCGGCCCGCATGACGATGGCGCGCACCTCGGGCTCGGGCAGCTCGAAGATCGCGGCGAGCTCCCTGTCGGCCAGGCCGTGCCGTACGGACAGGTCGAGCAGCTCGCGCTGCGGGCGTTCGAGCGACAGCAGCGCCTCGGGCAGCAGCTCCGACATGCGGCCGGGCCGCGACCACGAGCCGATGCTCGCGGGCTTGGCGACGACCGCCCGATGCGCTCTGGCCACCGCGTACAGCCAGGGCCGGCGCAGGGCCGGATCCACCACGCGATCCGCGTACAGGTGCACCGTCATCGCGGCCCCGGCGACCGCCTGCTCGGCGTCGCCCGCGGCGAGCTCGGTGCGGCAGTAGTCGTAGAGGCGGGCTCCGTGCTTGTCGCACAGGTCACGAATGGCCTGGCGCGCGTCGTCCGACAGGGTTCGCCACATCCGGTGTCACCTCCTCCATTCGGTACGCGGACACGGTCGCGAGGTCAGGTCCTCCCGGCCGAATCGGCGGATGCCGAGCTCGGCGTGTCGAGCAGCGACGCCTGCGCCAGGTAGGCGCGCGTGGCGTCAGGGTCCCCGGCGATGGCCCGCAGCCCGGCCATGGCCGCCGCGAGCCGGGCGCTGTCGCGTTCGCGCACGCCCGCCAGCCGGGTCTCGCCGCGCGGGATCACCCGTTGCAGCAGCACCGATCGTCGGCGCCAGGCCCACGCCTCCAGCGCGGCGGGCCGGGCGTAGCCGCCGATCACGGCCGCCATCACCTGACCGGCCTCGGCGGCGTCGTGGATGCCGGCGTTCATGTTGAGCCCGCCGACGGTCGAGGTCAGGTGCGCGGCGTCGCCCACGAACAGCACCCGCCCGCACCGGTAGGAGGTCAGCACCCCCCGGGACAGTCCGAACCGGTCGGCGCCGGTGATCCGGATCGGCTCGCCCGCGCCGGGCAGGGCCCTGCGGACCAGCAGCGACAGGTTCGACGGGGACAGCGGCTCGTGCGAGTCGCAGGGGATCTTGAAGATGATCCGCCAGTGGTCGGGCAGCCCGAGCAGGGTGCACGACTGCTGCACGTCCCGCACGTACGTCAGCGGCGCCAGGCTCGGCAGCAGCCGGTCGAGCGGCGAGTCGGTGAACACCCGCAGCGCCTGCACCGGATAGGCGGACCGGGGGAACGGCAGGCCCAGCGAGCCGCGCACGGTGCTGTGCGCGCCGTCGGCGGCGATCAGGTACCGGGCCCGCGTCCAGGTGTGGCCGACGCGGACCCGGATCCCTGTGCCGCCCTCCGCCACACCGTCCACGTGGGTGCCGAACCGCACGTCCACGTCCGGGTGGACGCTCAGGGCGGCCAGCAGCAGCGGGGTCAGGGAGGCCTGGTCGGCGTGGATCCTGAACGGATGCTTGGTCAGGCCGTCGAGCCGGTTCATGCCCATCTCGGCCAGCACGATCCCCGACCGGTCGCGCCACTGCACCCGGTCCACCACCCGGCCGGCGCTCACCAGCCTGGCCGCCACGCCGAGGTCGTCCAGCAGGTCCAGCGTGGCGGGGTGGAAGGTGCAGGCGCGCGCCTGCCGGGGCAGCTCGTGCTCGCGCTCCAGCACGGTGACCGGGATCCCGGCCCTGGCCAGGCAGAGCGCGGCGGTCAGACCGGCGGGCCCGGCGCCGACCACGATCACGCCGTTCATGGCCGGCCTCCCACGCGCGCCGTGGCCGCCATGTGGTGGCGGCGGTACGGCACGCGGCTGAGCGTCACGTGCCGGCCGACGGCCTTGGACAGGGCCCACCAGGCCACGCAGAGGTTCGAGGTGAGCAAGGTACGGTCGTTGCCGCTGGTCAGCGGCCTGAGCACGGGCAGCGTGGGCAGCCCGGTGCCGGTGAAGAGCAGCACGGCGTCCCCGGGCGGCTCCGCCAGCTCGACCTGGCTCACCAGCGACGAGGGCGTGTGCCCGTAAGGGGAGTAGCCGTCCGGCGCGCGTACCTGGACGACCTGGGTGACGTTCAGCCCGGCCGTCTTCCAGAACCGCTCCGCCAGGTCCGTCACCCACGGCTGGTACGGCGAGACCAGCACGATGTCGCTCGCCATCACGTGTTCGAGCGCCTCCCGGGTGGCCAGCGTGGCGGTGGCGAACGGCACCCCGGTCGCGGCCGTCAGCTCGGCGCACTGCTCGCGGTCCTCGTCCGGCCCGAGCAGGTAGCGGGGCTGGCTGCAGGCCATGACCATCGCGTCCAGCCGCAGGCCGTCGAACGCGCCGATCATGGCGGGCAGGGCGGCGTTGTAGCCGTCGAGCCGGTCGGCCAGGGACGGCCCCGGCCGTACGGGGAGGCGGGCGACGTGCATGTCGGCCCGCGAGCCGAGCAGTCTGGTCAGCTCGGGCTCCGCCGACGGGTTCGCGGGCGCCACGAGCACGCCGACCCTGCGGCGGCTCATCGGGTGCCCCGGACGGTGCGCATGGTCTTTCCTCCTGTGCGGGAAGGCGAGAGAGGGGGTTCAGTGAGCCCGGTGCCGCAGGGCCTCGTCGATCTCGGTGATGGCTTCGACGGACACCTGCCGGATGCGGCGCAGCCGGTGCACGGTGCGCGCCGGTCCCGCCGCCTGTTCCTCGCCTCGCGGTTCCCCGCCCCAGGACGGCGGCGGCGCGCCGGGCCGTACGCCCCGCGCGTGGACTTCGTGGGGTTGCGTGCGCAACTCGTCGGTGAGCATGGTCGGTCGCTCCTATTTACAGCGGGTGGGTTACTCGGGGTGGATCTCCAGGGCGGGCCGGTCGGGTCCCGGCCCGGTCGAGCCTCGCGCGCGGTTCGGCGAGGGGCCGGCGCAGCATCGCCGGCCCCTCTTCGGCCGCGCGTCGGGATCGGGGTCCGTTCTCACGTTGCGACGCCCCGGCGACCCGCACCAGCGCCGTGGCGGCGAGCAGAACGGTGGCCGGCAGTACGGCCATGAGCACGCGGGCGTGCCCGGGCGCCGGCCCCCTCGGGGGTGGCCGGCCGATCGCAACCGTGGCGCCCGTCACGGTGATCGTTCCGCCCGGCATCGCTGCCGTGCCGATGGTGCCGTCCAGGCCGGATGCACCGCCGTAGACGACCCTGCCGAGCCCGACGCGGCGGACGACCGGCACGGCCGGAGGCGCCGCCGCCATCGTGGCGGCTCCTGGGGAGCCGCGAAACCGCCGCGGGTCGCGGGCACGCCGCCGCCACGAGATCAGCGGCAGGACGGCGTACGCGCGCACGCGACCCGGCGGGCGGTGAGAAAGCCGGCCCCAGGCGCCACCCCTCGAAACGGCCAGCACGCCAGCCGCTACCGCGCTGGCCGACAGCACCGCGCCGACTAGGTCGGGCACGTGCTCCACGGTGCCGGGGGGGTGGGACAGCGCCGGGGCCAGCGCTGGGAGGGCTGCCACGCGGGCCGCGTACGGCCCGCGCCGGCCGCGGGCGGCCGGTGGCCGTGCGCCGCCGGGTGGCAGCGGTCGCCGGGACGCGGACGGGATGACCGCCGTCGCGTCCAGGCGGGTGGAGGCCGGGAGATTCATCGAGCCGTCACCGCGCTCTCGGCCACGTTCGGCACGCTGACGCAGACCATGCGCTCCGTCAGCCCGGCTCTGGGTCCTGCCGCGCGCGTACGGGCCGGTCCCGCACCGCCGGCCACCATGCGCGCGACCTTGGAGGCGAGCGCCAGGTGCTCGCCGCAGCGCCGGCCCACCTTGGCCTCCAGGCCGGCCACCTGGGCCAGCCTGAGCCGCAGGGGCTCCAGCGACGAGCGCCGTTCGAGACCGTCGAGGTCGGCCAGTCTGGCCGGCCAGCGCAGCTCCTCGGCGCAGTGGGTCTCGACCTCGACGGGCAGCTCCGCGGCGGGGAACCCCTCATGACGCAGCCGGGTGGCGACCATGACGGCGGTGAACGCCGTCTTGTCGAAGTCCGCCAGCCGGCCCGCGAGGGCCGCGCCGAGCATCCTGACGCGGTGGCTCAGGCAGACCGCACTCCACCCGAGCAACAGCAGCCGATCAGGGCCCGTCTCGGTGTGCCAGCCCGCCAGCCGCAGCTCGCGGGCCATCCGGTGGTAGAAGCGCCAGCGGTGCCCGGGGTCGTCCAGCCAGACCTGGACCCCGCCCAGCGGCAGGCCGGCGACGTGTACGCCGGCTCCCGCGACGGGTCCCGCCACGCGGGCGCAGATGCGCTGGACCACCCGCTCCTGACCGGGGACGGCCGGGCCGTCCAGGAAGGTCGAATCCATGGTCACGTCCGGCCACCTCCTCGCAGGGGGACTCTCCAGAACCCTGAGACTGTTAAGCCACAGTTACCACGTGAACCGATAGTCCGCTTCGTGAGGGGGTTATGTCAACTGACAGTTTGCGCATAAGTTGATACCTGCCTGCGTGGCAGAGCTTGCCCGCATGGCAGGGGACAGTGGGGCTCGCGTCCCTTACCCTGGACAATGTTCACGGGCGGCTAGGAGGTGTGCCGTGGCGAACTTCGCCGAGCGGCTCGATCTCGCGCTGACCAAGCGCGGCTTCACCGGCGCGCAGGTCGCCTCCGCCCTGACGGAGGCCGGCATCCCCATCACCCGCGCCTACGTCAGCCAGCTGCGCACCGGCAAGCAGACCAACCCGACGCTCCAGGTGCTCAGGGCGCTGGCGTCCTGCCTGCAGGTGAGCGTCGGCTGGCTGGTCGGCGACGACTACCTCGAGTCCGGCTCGGTGGAGGACCTGCAGCTGCGCGCGGCCACGATCGGCCTGTCCGCCTCCGGGCTGTCGGAGACCTCGCTGGCCGTGCTGCGCGGCGTGGTCGAGCTGGCCCGCAAGGCCGAGGGGCTGCCCGAGGAGCCCGAGCCGACGTCCGACATCCCCGAGGCCGTCGCGCCGCTGAGCGGCCCGCAGCGCCGGGCGCTGGGCAAGCGGCTGCACGGCCTGCGCCTGGCCGCCCAGCTCTCCGTCGAGCAGGTCGAGACCGCGATCGGCAGGGGCGCGGCCGCGATCCCCGCCATCGAGGAGGGCCGCATCGCGCCGGCGCCCATCACCGTCGAGCGCCTGCTGACCGTCTACGGCGTGTCCGTGGCCCCCATCCGCGAGTACGTGCTCTCGCTGGCCAGGGGCGAGCGCGAGGCCGCCTGGTACGACGCGCAGTCGGTGCCCGTGTGGCTGGCCACCGGCTACGCCCTGGAGGGGCGCGCCACGGTGATCCGCACCTACCACAACCAGTTCGTCCCGCCGCTGCTGCAGACCGAGGAGTACGCCAGGGCGGCCATCACCGTGGCCGGGCCCGCGACGCTCGGGCAGCAGACGGTGGAGGAGGCGCTGGCGCTCGTGCTGGCCCGCCAGGAGGCGGTGCCCCGCGACAACGGCGTGGTGTTGTGGGCCGTGATCGACGAGAGCGTGCTGACCCGCTCGATCGTCGGGCAGCACGTCCAGCTCCGCCAGCTCGACGTGCTGATCGAGCACGCCAAGCGGCCCAACGTCTCCCTGCACGTGGTGCCGATGGAGGACCCGGCGTACGTGCCGCGCACCGGCCCCTTCACGCTCTGGCGCTTCACCGAGGCCTTCGAGCCCGACATCGCCTGCGCCCACGGCATCGAGTCCGACGCGCTGATCACCGACACGACCGCCGTGGAGGCCTTCCACCAGGCGTTCACCAAGCTGTCGGTGACGACGACCACCCGCGACGAGACGTTCGAGATGCTCAATTACCATCGCGAAAGGCTTTCGCGATCTCTGGGTATTTGATCTCCCCGCCCATTCGTACCAACCATTGGTAACGTAGGTATATCCATAATCAATGGCTTTTGCGGTTGTCTTTCGCCGTGGGGCGAGGATCATATGGTCTGGGTCATCGAGTGGGGTCCGAAAGGATCAGCTTTTCCCGAGATAGTGGGCGAGGGGAAAGGGGTAACACTCAATGCGTCAGCGTGCCATCCGAAACCTGGCGAAGCTGGAGATGACCCAAGCGCGTGCCACTCGCATTCTCGACGCAGCCGCGGGTGGGAAGAACAACTTCGTGGCGGACCGGGCGGTCATAAACCGTTATGATCAGGCCGCGCCCATCACGACGACGGCCGCCAGGGCCGTGCTCGAATATTTGCGCCGTGTGGTCCGTCATCTGGCCGGCCAGGGCGTGGATCAGTTCGTGATCGTCGGGAGTGGTGTCCCGAGTGGCCTGCCGCCGGGCAGGCAGTTGCACGACGTGGCCCGTGACGCCCTGAGCGCCTCGGTGCCGCGCGTGGTCTACGTGGAGAACGACCCTATGGTGCTGGCCGGAGCGCGGGCGACCATCGAGCCTGTCACCGACCTCGTCCGCGTTGTAGAGGGCGACGTGCGCGAGATCGACGAGATCCTCGATGACCGGGTGCTGCAGACGTTCCTCGACTGGGACCGGCCGATGGCCGTGCTGCTGCTTTCCACCCACAGCCTGAACGACGACGAGTACTTCCATTACGTGATCAAGCGGATTCGCCAGGTGGTCCCCGAGAGGAGTTACCTGTCGGTCATGCAGACCACGTTCGACGCCATTCCGGCGGAGCTGTTGCCGGCCATTCACGACCTGCTGGCCATGACGCTGCCGGGGCACGCGATTCGCACCCGGGAGGAGGTCGAGGCGTTGCTCGAAGGTCTGGTGCTGGTAGAGCCGGGGCTGGTGTGGGTTCCGGAATGGCGGCCCGACGACCACGACATCGCCTGTGCCGATCAGCCCAGCGCGTCGGGCAACTACGGAGCCGTGGCCCGGATCCCCTGACGCCCGTCACGCCTGAGCGGTCGCGGTTCCGGCCGGCGCGCCGGCCGGGCCCCCTGGCCGGCTCGGCGCCGCCCACGCGCCCGCCTTCACAACAGGCGGCCGCCCCGCAGCCGCCACTGCACGAACAGCACCCGCATGGGCCCGTTCACGAACAGCCACTGGCCGATCCACACGACCCCGAACATGACGGCGAACGCCCAGAACGACACCGGCCCCTCGACCCCGGGCACCAGCTCCAGATCGAGCAGGACCCACATGAGCAGCCCTTCCGGCACCACCGTGACCAGCCCGAACAGCGTCGGCCAGTCCTTGTCCCAGCGGAACTGCATCAGCAGGTGGTACAGCAGCTCCCAGCCGACGCCCACCACGGCCACGGCCAGCAGCATCACGAACGCGTCGCCCAGCGACAGCGGCAGCACGGCGCCGAGCAGCGCCGTCAGCACCACCCCCACCGTGGCCAGCACGAACAACCGGGTCTGCACGCGCCCGGCCAGCGTCGGGATCAAGCCGGTCTCCTGTTCGCCGCCCACCTCAGCCATTGCGACACCGACCTGACCGGCCCCAGCCCCTTGCAGAACCCCCGCCTGGCCAGGTCGTCGGCGATGTCGAGGGCCGCGGTCTGCATGCCGAGGAAGCTGTCGACGGCCAGGAAGTGGTTGCCCGCGGTGGCCGCGCCCGAGGCGTACAGCCGGCCGTCGCCGTTCTCCGCGCCCAGCACCTCGAAGCTCGGGCCCACCTGCAGCCGGCCCGCCTTGTTGGGGCGGGCGCCGCCGTGCTGCAGCAGGTCGGCCAGCACCCGGTGCTCCGGCATGTCGGCCTCCAGGCCGGTGCAGTCGATGATGAAGTCCGAGACGTACTGCATGGGCGCCGAGCTGACGCTGCGGGTGTGGGTGACCAGCCGGCCGTCGGGCGTCTGGTCGATGCGCTCCACCACGGCGTGCACCGGGTGGTACCAGCTTCCCTGCCTGGCCCGGTGCATCTGCTCCTGCCAGCGGGCCAGCTTCGGCGTGGTGGTGCCGGCCACCAGCGCGGCCAGCCGGGCCCGCCGCTCCGGCGGCGCCTTGCGGAACTGCGCCTTGAGCTGGCCGCCGAACGCCGACTTGGGCATCGTGAACGCCTGGTACGCCCACCCGTCGCCGCCCTTGCGCCGCATGAACGCGTGGGGCCCGTGCGCGCCCGTCACGAACGTGCGGAACAGGTGCACGATCTGCGTCTGCAGGCCGTACCGCTCCCTGTCGTCCATGAGGCGCTGCAGCACCCGCGAGGCCACGATGCCCGCGCCGCGCACCACCACCACGCCGGGACGCTTGCTGAGCTGGTCGTAGACGTGCTCGTGCGGCTCGTACGCGTTCACCACGCGGTACCGCTCACCCTTGCGCTGCCGGAACTCCTGGAGGTCGTCGAGGAACTTCAGCCCCGGATACCCCACGGCCAGGTGCACATACCGCGAGCGCAGCGCCACCCGCTTGGTCGGCCCGCTGCCCGCCGGCGGCGTCAGCACGGTGAAGTAGCCGCCGCCCAGCCGCTTCCTGACCATGCGGACCTGGCCCTTGGCCAGCATCTCCCAGTAGCCGATGCGGTCGGCCTCGCGCTGCACGCCGCGCAGGACGAGCGCGGCCCGCGGGCTGTAGAAGTCGCGGCCGATCGGCTCGGTGAGCACCTGGAACAGCGGCCCGATGGAGCGCTCCTGCCAGGCCTCCTGCACCGCGTACGAGGGAAAGCCCCAGATGTTGTCGGGCCGCGCCCCCGAGTCGGAGCGGATGCGCTCGTGCGCCGGGAGCTGCGAGACCCGCGTCAGGTACTCCCAGGTCTGCCAGGGGGAGTCGCTGGTCGACAGCACCCGCATGGCGGAGGCGGCCACGCCGCGGATGCGCAGCACGTCGAGCAGCGTGAACGAGCCGAGCCCGCCGCCCACGGAGACCAGCGGCATGTCGTAGATGGGGATGCCCGCCGACTCGACGAGCCCGTCGGCCCAGACGGAGGAGTGCAGTAACTCCGGCGTCAGATCTCCCCATGACACGGAAGCTAAAGGTAGCGCAAAACCTCCACTTTCAGTCCCACCAGAACGACCACACGTGCCGCCCGGCGATCTGGCCGGCGTACCCCTCCAGGTCGCCCGGCCCCTGCACCACGTTGTCCGGGCAGAACGTCCAGTGCTCGGCCGCCACGTGCAGCGCGTGCTCGGGATCGACCGGCGGCGCCGCCACGCTCAGCTCCAGCGTGTTGAAGCCGACGGCCACCACCCGCGCCCCGAACCGGTCCTCCCAGCTCCGCACCACCGACGCCATCGGCACCATCCACTCGTTGTGGTGCAGCGCCCCCTGCCAGCCCATCACCGCCAGCGCGTCCGCGCCCCGGCCCGCCGCGACCAGGCCGAGCGGCATGCCCCTGGCCGCCAGCTCGCCCGCCAGCCAGTCGGCGACCGCCTCCGGCTCGGCCCTCAGCACGCCGGGCGGCGCCAGGCCGGGGCAGATCGCGCCGTACGGGTCCAGCTCCTCCAGCGCGTCGGGCGGCATCTGCGCCACCCACTCCTGCCACACCTCGGCCATGAACCCCTCGGCGGTGAAGTGGTCGATCTGGCGGGGATCGTCCGGCACGACCTGCCCCACGCTCCAGGGCTGCGCCGACTCGTCCAGCAGCAGCGGCCACAGGCCGCTGTGCGCGTGCCACTCGCGCAGCAGTGTCCAGTCCGCGCCGGTCACCGGATCGTCGCTCATCCAGAACGCCGGCCGCGCCGGCACCCCCTGCCCGGTGTAGCCGGGATCCGGCCAGACCACGTCACCGGGAGGCAGGGCCACGGGCAGCCGGCGCCCCCTGCCGCCGTCGGCGAACAGGGGGCCCAGCTCGCGTGGCAGCCGATGATCGCTCATGCCCTACCGTTCCGATACCGAATCCTGTCTCGGAGATGGTAGTGCCGCGGGTCGTCCCGGTACCTGTGGCGGGGACCTCCGGGTGCGGGTGTGAGGCAGAATGCTGTTCTGTGTTCCCCTTCGACGCGGTTCTCACCGACTTCGACGGCGTGCTGCGCCACTTCGACCACGCCGCTCAGGCCGACATCGAGGCCCGTTATGGCCTGCCCCTGATGAAGACGGCCTTCGACCCCGAGCTGATCCTGCCCCCGACGCTCGGCCACGTCTCCGAGGCGCAGTGGGCGGAGTCGATCGTGGCGGCGCTCGGCGGCGACGAGCGCGCGCGGCAGGCCGTGGCCGAGTTCATCGAGATCGGGTTCTGGGTGGACGAGCAGGTCAGGGAGCTGCTGGCCAGGGCGCAGGAGCGGGTGCCGGTGATCATCGTGACCAACGCCATGGACACGCTGGAGGAGCACATCGACCGGCTCGGGCTGACGTACTTCGCCGACGACGTGGTCAGCAGCGCCAGGGTCGGCGTCGCCAAGCCCGACCCGCGCATCTACGAGATCGCGGCGGAGCGGGCCGGGGCCGAGCCCGGGCGCTGCCTGTTCGTCGACGACCGGCTGCCGAACGTGGAGGCCGCCAGGGCTCTGGGCATGACCGGCATCCACTACCGGACGTTCCAGGATCTCGCCGACGTCCTGGGCTAGCCGGCGGCCATGTCGAAGAAGGCCCGCTCCAGCTCCACGGCCCGGCGGAAGACGCCCAGCACCTCCAGACGCCGCGCCTCGCCCAGCCCCTCGCCCAGCCGGTCCAGCTCGCCGCGCAGGAAGGCCACCCAGGCGCGGAACTCCTCGCCCTCGTGCAGCTCGATCCACTCGCGGTGCACGAAGCTCTCCGGCAGCGGCTCGGCCGCCCGCGAGGCCCAGCCGAGGTAACACCACTCGGCCACGCACAGCACGGCGGCGATCAGCAGGTAGTCCTGCGACGCGCGCACCTCGTCCATCAGCCGCCTGAACGCCGCCGTCACCGGCTCCAGCGGCACCTCGGTCCGCCCGCCCAGCTCGGCCAGCGCCCGGTGGAAGTACGTCTTCTCCTCGGTGGTCGCCACCTGCCCGAGGAACCTGCCGTACGGCACCCGCGCCTCGAACGTGTCGGCGGCGGCCACGGCCGCGCCGAGCAGTGCCGTGAAGGAGTCCACGAACTGGAAGTCCTGCTCCAGGTAGCGCCGCATCTCATCGCCGGCCGCCGTTCCCTCGGTGATCGCCATCGCGAACGGGTGCGTCACCACCGCCGTCCACTCGGGCTCGCACTGCTGCCTCAGCCACTCGCTGAACGTCTGCTCACTCATGACTTCGGACTCTAGAGGCTGTCCTTCGCGGTGGACCGCCGCCCCCTCGCCGTGCTGGGCGAGCTGCGCTTCTCGCCAGGCCAGGGGGCGGCGGCGATGGAGCGCCTGTCAGTACCCGCCGTAGGGATTCTGGGAGGGCGGCTGGGTATTCGGGGCGCTCGACCGGTGGCCCGCCGGATGCGTCGGGCTGCTCGACGGCGTGCTCGCCGCACCGTTGGAGCTCACCTTCGTGCCCTGCGGGGCGATGACCCCGATCAGGCCGTGCTTGGTGCCGTCGATGCCGGCGGAGAACCACAGCGAGCTCTCGCCGCCGGTGGCGGCGGTGCCCGGTTCGAGGTCCCAGAGGCCGGGCAGCACGATCGGCTTGCCGTCGGAGGTGCGCAGCGAGCCCAGGTGCCGGCCGCTGCGGTAGGCGTGGACGGTGCCGTCGCCGAAGTTGCCGACCAGCAGCGCGTTGCGGTACTCGCTCCGGCTCCAGCCCGCGGGCGCGGCGGTGATCCCCCAGGGGGCGTTCAGCCCGGTGCGGGAGATACGGCCGGTCAGGCGCCCCTCGGCGTTGAAGCGGCTGACGAAGCCCTTGCCGTTGCCGAAGACCGGCTTGCCGGTGCTCGGGTCGCGCAGGGCGTAGGCGACCCAGATGTTGCCGTTGGCCACCGCCACGTTGTAGGCGTTGTAGCCCCTCGGCAGTGCCCGGTCCCTGAACTGCCACCGGGCCAGGCCGATGCGCCTGAAGTCTTCGTCGAAGGCGTGGATGCGCCCGCTGGCGAAGTCCGCCGCCAGCAGGAACGCCTCGTCCTCGGTCTGGACGAGCTCCAGCCCCTTGTAGTCGGCGCCGCGGGTGAAGGCCGCGATGATCGCGTTGGCCGGGTCGACCTCCGCGTTCCAGCCGCTGATGGCGCCGCTCGGGCTGGAGAAGATGAAGGTGGCGGGCTTGCCCTTGACGGTGAAGCCCTCACCGGGGTTGAACACCTGGCCGGTCGGAGCTCCGCCCGGGATGGCGACCTCCGTCTTCTCCTTCTTGCCCGTGCCGGAGTAGACGGTGGCGCTACCGGTGCCGGTGTTCGAGACCCACAGAGTCTTGCCCATGGCCAGGCCCCACGGGTTGACGACCTTGGGGTCGGTGACCGGGGCTTTGCCCTGAACGTCCGACACAAGGTTGATGACGTCGAATCGCGTCCTGGTGGTGGCGTGTGCGGGAGAGGTGAGAGTCGCTCCCAAGACGACCGCAACAGCGCAGAGTGTGATGATGCGTGGCCGCATCCGTTGCCTCCTAGTTAGCGCTTGTGACGCGAGATACGCGGAGGGAAGGAGGCAGGTTCAGCCGGGCCAGAAATAGAGTTTTTCGCGCCGGTGGGGTAGGAGAAGGATCATGAACGTGCTGGGCATCGACATCGGCGGCTCGGGCATCAAGGGCGCGCCGGTCGACACAGAGGCCGGTGAGCTGCTGGAAGAGCGGCTGCGCATCCCCACCCCCGAGCCGTCGTCGCCGGACGCGGTGGCCGAGGTGGTGCGCACCATCACCGGTCATTTCGGCTGGACCGGTCCGGTCGGGGTCACCTTCCCCGGCGTCGTCGTGGGCGGCGTGATCAAGACGGCGGCCAACGTGGACCGCTCCTGGGTCGGCGTCGACGCGGCGGGGCTCTTCGGCGGGGCCACGGTGCTCAACGACGCCGACGCCGCCGGTCTGGCCGAGGTGCGCTTCGGCGAGGGGCGGGGGCGGCGGGGCACCGTCCTGGTGCTGACGTTCGGCACCGGCATCGGCAGCGCCCTGTTCGTGGACGGCGTGCTGGTGCCCAACACCGAGCTGGGGCACCTGGAGCTGAACGGCAAGGACGCCGAGCACCACGCCTCGGACCGGGCCCGTGAGAAGCACGACCTGAGCTGGGAGAAGTGGGCCGAGCGGGTGGAGGAGTACCTGCGCCACGTCGAGATGTTGTTCTCGCCGTCGCTGATCGTGATCGGCGGGGGCGTGAGCAAGAAGGCGGAGAAGTTCCTGCCGCACGTACGTCTCGACACGCCCGTGGTGCCCGCCGCGCTGCAGAACCAGGCGGGCATCATCGGCGTCGCCCTGGCGGCCGCGGGCCGCGTCGAGACCGTCCGCTGACCTCCGGGCGGACGCCGCGGGGCGCGTGGAACGTGCCCCGCGGCGCTCAGCCCTGCTCGGACAGGGCGTCGGCCATGTCGTTGAGCTGCCTCAGCAGCACCTCCGCCTGGGCCCGGTCCAGGCCGGCCGTCATCCGGCGCTCGATCGCCAGCACGTCGGCCCTGGCCGCCTCCAGGACCCGTTCGCCCGCCGCCGTCAGCCGCGTGGGCAGCGCGCGCCCCGACGGCGCCGTCGAGGGCCGTGACACGAGCCCCGCGTCCTCCAGGTTGCGCAGCACCACATTCATGGACTGGCGGGTCACGAACGCCCCTCTGGCCAGCTCCGCGTTCGACAGCCTGGGGTGCCGCCCGAGCAGCTCCAGGCACACGTACTGCGGCGTGGTGAGCCCGTGCGCGCGCAACGCGGCGTCCATGGCGGCCCGCAGCGCGGCCTGCACCCGCTTGAGCTGGTACCCGACGGTGCGGGTGGCATCGTCTTGCCTCATGTCAGAAGTCTGACATAAGCTCCTCGATGTCAAAATCCTGACATCGAAAGAGGGCATCATGACCGTCACCGGGATCGACTTCGTCGCGCTCCAAGTTCGCGATCTCGAGAAGGCCGCCGGCTTCTACGAGACGCGGCTCGGTCTCAAGCGCGCCCCCGGCCCGCCGCACGCGGTCGTGTTCGCCACCGAGCCCATCGCCTTCGCCGTACGCGAGCCGCTCCCGGGCGTGGACCTGCCCGAACGGCCGGGGGCCGGCGTGGCGCTCTGGCTCAAGGCCGACGACGCCCAGCGGCTGCACGACGAGCTCCAGGCGGCGGGCGTGCCGATCGTGACGCCGCCGGTGGACGGGCCCTTCGGGCGGACGTTCAGCTTCGCCGGCCCCGAGGGCTACGTGATCACGATCCACGACCGCTAGGGCGATCGCTTTTCACGATCACCGGGGGACACGGCGATATTGGGATGCGCGAGGCGGACGCGTCAGGCACCATGGGCGGTTGGCTCCGGGGATGCCGGGCTCAAATATCCTGAAAGCAGTATGGGAACGCCTTCGTTGTCCTCTCCACTCGCCGAGCTCCAGTCCCGCCTGCCCGAGCTCATGCCGCGCGACCAGCGGCGGTTGCGGCGCAGGCTCGACGGCATGCGCCGCGTGCGCTCCCGCGACGCGCGGGACAAGATCGTCGCGGAGATCCTGGCCGACCTGGAGCGGGCTGAGCAGCGACTGGTACGGCGCCGCGAGGCCGTACCGGTGGTGAAATATCCGGAAAACCTGCCTGTATCGCAGCGCAAGGACGACATCCTTGAGGCGATCCGCGACCACCAGGTCGTGATCATCGCTGGTGAGACGGGCTCGGGCAAGACCACCCAGATCCCCAAGATCTGCCTGGAGCTGGGCCGGGGCGTGCGCGGGCTGATCGGCCACACCCAGCCCCGCCGCATCGCCGCCCGCACGGTCGCCGAGCGCATCGCCGAGGAGCTCGGCACCGGCCTCGGCGAGGTGGTCGGCTACAAGGTGCGCTTCACCGACCAGGCGAGCGACCGCACCCTCGTCAAGCTCATGACCGACGGCATCCTGCTGGCCGAGCTGCAGAACGACCGCCTGCTCGACCAGTACGACACGCTGATCATCGACGAGGCCCACGAGCGCAGCCTCAACATCGACTTCATCCTCGGCTACCTGAAACAGCTCCTGCCCAAGCGCCCCGACCTCAAGGTCGTCATCACCAGCGCCACGATCGACCCCGAGCGCTTCTCCCGCCACTTCGACGACGCGCCGATCATCGAGGTGTCCGGCCGCACCTATCCGGTGGAGGTGCGCTACCGGCCGCTGGAGGAGGACGACGACCAGACGCAGGGCATCGTGGACGCCTGCCGGGAGCTGGTCGGCGAGGGCCCCGGCGACATCCTGGTGTTCCTGTCGGGCGAGCGGGAGATCCGCGACGCCGCCGACGCCCTGGCCAAGGCGGACTTCCGCAACACCGAGATCCTGCCGCTCTACGCCCGGCTCAGCGCCGCCGAGCAGCACCGCGTCTTCCAGCGCCACACCGGCCGCCGCGTCGTGCTGGCCACCAACGTCGCCGAGACCTCGCTCACCGTCCCCGGCATCAAGTACGTCGTCGACCCCGGCTTCGCCCGCATCTCCCGCTACAGCCACCGCACCAAGGTGCAGCGCCTGCCGATCGAGCCCATCTCGCAGGCCAGCGCCAACCAGCGCAAGGGCCGCTCCGGGCGGACGTCCGACGGCATCTGCATCCGGCTGTACGAGGAGGAGGACTTCCTGGGCCGGCCGGAGTTCACCGACCCCGAGATCCTGCGTACCAACCTGGCCTCCGTCATCCTCCAGATGACCTCGATCGGGCTGGGCGACATCGAGGCGTTCCCGTTCGTCGAGCCGCCGGACCGCCGCCAGGTCAAGGACGGCGTCAGCCTGCTGCACGAGCTCGGCGCGTTCGACGCCCAGAACAAGCTCACCGGCGTCGGCCGCAAGCTCGCCCAGCTCCCGGTGGACCCGCGCCTGGGCCGCATGGTCCTGGAGGCCGAGAAGAACGGCTGCCTGCGCGAGGTCATGGTGATCGCCGCCGCCCTGTCCATCCAGGACCCGCGCGAGCGCCCCTCCGACAAGCAGCAGCAGGCCGACGAGAAGCACCGCCGCTTCGCCGACCCCGAGTCCGACTTCATGGCCTACCTCAACCTGTGGAACTATCTGCGCGACAAGCAGAAGGAGCTGTCCTCCAGCGCGTTCCGGCGGTTGTGCAAGGCCGAGTTCCTCAATTACCTGCGCGTACGCGAGTGGCAGGACATCTACAGCCAGATACGCCAGTCGCTCGGCGCCCAGCCCAACAGCGGCCCGGCCGACCCGTACCACGTGCACACCTCGCTGCTGGTCGGCCTGCTGTCGCACATCGGCGTCAAGGACGTCATGGAGAAGCGCGGCGCCGACGGCCGCCGGCCGATCCAGGAGTACCTCGGCGCCCGCAACGCCCGCTTCGCCATCTTCCCCGGCTCGGCGCTGGCCAAGAAGCAGCCGCAGTGGGTCATGTCGGCCGAGCTCGTCGAGACCTCACGCCTGTGGGCCCGGGTCAACGCCAAGATCGAGCCCGACTGGGTCGAGCCGCTCGCGCAGCACCTCGTCAAGCGCACCTACTCCGAGCCGCACTGGGAGAAGAACCAGGGCGCCGTGATCGCCCTGGAGAAGGTCACCCTGTACGGCGTGCCGCTGGTGACCGGCCGCAAGGTCAACTACGGCCGCATCGACCCCGACCTGTCGCGCGAGCTGTTCATCAGGCACGCGCTCGTCGAGGGCGACTGGGACACCCACCACAAGTTCCTCAAGGACAACCGCCGGCTGCTCGGCGAGGTCGAGGAGCTGGAGAACCGCGCCCGCCGCCGCGACATCATGGTGGACGACGAGGCCCTGTTCGACTTCTACGACCACCGGGTGCCGGCCGAGGTGGTCTCGGCCCGCCACTTCGACTCCTGGTGGAAGCAGGTCAGGCAGGAGCAGCCGGACCTGCTCACGTTCTCGCCGGAGATGCTCGTCAACGAGGGCGCCGACATCAGCGCCCGCGACTACCCCGACACCTGGAAACAGCTCGGCCAGCGGATGAGGCTGACCTACCAGTTCGAGCCGGGCGCCGACGCCGACGGCGTCACCGTCCACGTGCCGCTCCAGGTGCTCAACCAGGTCAACTCCGACGGCTTCGACTGGCAGATCCCCGGCCTGCGCGAGGAGCTGATCACCGCACTGATCCGCTCACTGCCGAAGCACGTGCGCCGCAACTTCGTGCCCGCCCCCAACTACGCCAAGCAGGTGCTCGCCGGCGTCAAGCAGGGCGGCGAGCCGCTGCTGGAGGCCGTCGAACGCGAGCTGCTGCGCCTGACCGGCATCCGCGTCCCGCGCGACGCCTGGCAGCTCGACCAGGTGCCCGATCACCTGCGCATCACCTACCGGGTGATCGACGAGCGCAAGCGCACGGTGGCCGAGGACAAGGACCTCGACGCCCTCAAGCGCCGCCTGGCGCCGCGCCTGCGCCAGACGCTCTCGCAGGCGGGCGACGACCTGGAGCAGACCGGCCTGCACACCTGGAGCTTCGGCACCCTGCCCAAGGTCTTCGAGCAGGGCCGCATGAAGGGCTACCCGGCTCTGGTGGACGCGGGCGACTCCGTCTCCATCAAGATCTTCGAGACCCAGGCCGAGCAGCGCCGCTCCCACTGGCCCGGCGTGCGCCGCCTCCTGCTGCTCAACGTCACCAACCCCGCCAAGTCGCTGCTCGGCGGCCTGTCCAACCAGGCCAAGCTGGCCCTGTCACGCAGCCCCCACGGCGGGGCGGTGGCCCTGTTCGACGACGTGGTGAACGCCGCCGTGGACAAGCTCATGCTCGACGCCGGCGGCCCCGCCTGGGACCCGGTCGGCTTCGACCGCCTCTACCAGCACGTGCGCGCCCACCTGTACGACGCGGCGCAGGACGTGCTGGCGAAGGTGGAGCAGATCCTCAGCGTCTGGCACGAGTCGAACGTGCGCCTGGACGCGCTGCGGGCGAGCGCGGCGACGGCGGACGTGCGGGATCAGCTCGGCAAGCTGGTGTACAAGGGCTTCGTGACGGCCACGGGCCATCGCCGGCTGTCCGACATCCTGCGCTACATCCGGGCCATCGACCGCCGCCTCGCCAAGCTGCCCGAGGAGCCCTGGCGGGACCAGGAGTGGATGGATCGGGTGCACAAGGTCGAGGACGACTATCTCGACGTGCTGGAGCGGCTGCATCCGGCGCGGCGGGGGGATCCGGACGTGGTGGAGATCCGGTGGATGATCGAGGAGCTGAGGGTGAGTTTCTTCGCTCAGACGCTGGGCACTCCCACGCCTGTGTCGGAGAAGCGGATCGCGAAGGCGATGGAGAAGCTCACGCCCTGATCACTGTAGACGGCATCGGCCGCCTCCGCTCGTTGCGGAGGCGGCCGACCAGGTCTCAGGCGGGTACGCCGGACACGTCCCGGTCGTAGAACCGGTGCCCCGCCACCGCCTCGGCGAAGGCGGAGGCGATGTCGTCCCCCACGACCACTCCCACGTCGTTGGGCAGCCGAGCGGCCTCCACGAGCTGCCGCCCCGACCCCACGGCCCCCACGGCCTTGCCGTGCCTGAACGCCTCCAGCACGAAGAAGACGGCCCTCGCGGAGGAGGCGAGCGCGCCCCCATCGGCGGCCACCACCGCGTCGTAGATGACCGAGTTGGCCGCGCTGAGCTGCCGGTCCACCGGCAGGCCGCCGATCTCGCCCTCGTGCGGCGCCACGATCTCGCAGATCGCCCCCTGGCCTTCGAGCGCCTGGCGGAAGGCGGTGACGGCGGCGGCGTCCGTCCCGTCGGCCATCAGGATGGCGATCTTGCGGGTGGCGACGCTGCGGGGCTGGCCGGTCATGCTGAGCGCGGGCGAGGCGGCGGAGTGCACCTGGCCGCCGCTCGGCGCGGGCAGGCCGAGGCCCTGGGCGACCGCCGCGCCCAGATCCGGATGGATCTTGCCGCAGTGGACGACCATGGCCTCCTTGATGTGCTTGCGCTCCACGTGCCCCAGCTCGAACAGGAAGGCGGCCACGATGTGCCGCTTCTCCCAGTCGGCCATGCTGTTCCAGAACAGCGTGGCCTGGCTGTAGTGGTCCTCGAAGCTCGGGCTGCGCATGCGGATCTTGGAGCCTTCCACCTTCTCCTGGTAGTGCCGGTAGCCGTCCATGGCCGCCGGGCAGCCGCCGCTGATGGAGTTGGGCGCGTAGCTGGTGCGCGACTCGTGGATCAGGTGCTGGTGGAAGCCGTCGCGCTGGTCGTTGCGTACGGGGGAGATCGGGCGGTTGATGGGGATCTGCGGGAAGTTGGGCCCGCCGAGCCTCAGGAGCTGGGTGTCCAGGTAGGAGAAGTTGCGCGCCTGGAGCAGGGGGTCGTTGGTGAAGTCGATGCCGGGCACGAGGTTGGCCGTGTGGAAGGCCACCTGCTCGGTCTCGGCGTGGAAATTCTGCGGGTTGCGGGTGAGCGTCATCTTGCCGACGGGCCGCAGCGGCACCTGCTCCTCAGGGATGATCTTCGTGGGATCGAGCAGGTCGAAGTCGAAGTCGTGCTCGCGCGACTCGGGCACGAGCTGCACGCACAGCTCGTACTCGGGGTAGGCGCCCTGCTCGATCGCCTCCCACAGGTCACGGCGGTTGAAGTCGGGGTCGTTGCCCTGGATGCGCAGCACCTCGTCCCACACCAGCGAGTACGTCCCCAGCTTCGGCCGCCAGTGCCACTTGACGAACGTGCCCTGCCCCCGGTCGTTCACCAGCCGGAACGTGTGCACCCCGAAGCCCTGCATCATCCGGTAGCTGCGCGGGATCGCCCGGTCGGACATCAGCCACATGATCATGTGCAGCGACTCGGGCTGGAGCTGGATGAAGTCCCAGAACGTGTCGTGCGCCGACTGCGCCTGCGGGATCTCCCAGTGCGGCTCCGGCTTGACGGCGTGCACGAAGTCGGGGAACTTGATGCCGTCCTGGATGAAGAAGACCGGGAAGTTGTTGGCGACCAGGTCGAAGTTGCCCTGGGTGGTGTAGAACTTCGTGGCGAAGCCGCGCACGTCGCGTACGGTGTCGGCCGAGCCGCGGAAGCCCGCCACCGTCGAGAAGCGCACGAAGGTGGGCGTCTTGACGGAGGTGTCGTTCAGGAACGCGGCGGAGGTGTACTCGCCGAGCGGCTCGTACAGCTCGAAGACCCCGTACGCGCCCGAGCCCCTGGCGTGCACCACCCGCTCGGGGATGCGCTCGTGGTCGAAGCGGGTGATCTTCTCGCGGAAGTGGAAGTCCTCCATGAGGGTCGGCCCGCGGGTGCCCGCCTTGAGCGAGTTGTCCGTGTCGTCGACCCGGATGCCCTGATCGGTGGTCATGTTGAGGTCGTCGAGTGGCACGCGGTGCTCGTCGAGCTGGCGGTCCTTCGCGTCACGCTCTGGTTGCATGAAAAGATCCCCCTTACGGATAGTTCGTCCGGTGTGTGCTAGTGCCCAGATGTATGAGGTGAAACAGGGTGGGGGGATCGATGATCAAAGCAGTGGTGTTCGACGTCGGGGAGACGCTGATCGACGAGACGCGCATCTGGTCGCGCTGGGCCGAGCGGCTGGGCGTGAGCCACTTCGTGCTGATGGGCGCGCTGGGCGGGATGGCCGCGCTGGACCGCCCGCACGGCGACGCCTTCCGGCTGATCCGGCCGGGCTTCGACCTCGAGACCGAGGAGGCCGCCTGGGAGCGGGACGACCCCCGCGGCCTGCGCAACCACTTCGACGCCGACGACCTCTACCCCGACGTGCGCGAGGCTCTGTCCGCCATCCGCGCGGCCGGGCACCAGGTGATCATCGCGGGCAATCAGCCCCGGCGTGCCTACGACGCCCTGGTCGCCATGGACCTGCCCGCCGACTCCGTGCACACCTCCGAGGGCTGGGGCGTGTCCAAGCCGGAGGCGGGCTTCTTCGCCAAGGTGGCCGCCGTGGCGGGCCGCGAGCCGGCCGAGATCCTCTACGTGGGGGACCGGCTCGACAACGACGTGCTGCCGGCCGCCGCCGCGGGCATGCGCACGGCGCTGCTGCGCCGCGGCCCCTGGGGCTACCTGCATGCCGAACGCCAGGAAGCGCAGGCCGCCGACGTGATCGTCGACGACCTGCACGCGCTCCTGCCCGCCCTGGAACGGCTCACGTGAGATTCTCGTCGGGATCGATGCGGACGGCTCGCTCCTCGGCCGACAGGTCGTCGTTGTCGTCGAGGTAGTCCACACCGATCTCCTCGTCGTCCCGGTCAGGCTCCAGGCCCTCGTCCGGCTGGGTCAGCCGGTGCTTGGGGCGGGGCTGGCGCAGGCGCTCGGGAGCCTCTCGCCGCAGCCGTTCGTCCAGGGTGTCCCTGCGTTGCGGGTCGTCCTCGACGACCTCGTGGCGGAGGCCGAGATCGTCGGTCCACTCGGTGACCTCGATCTCCTGCTCATCTGCCATGCCGTGCCGGTTCGGAGGTGTTTCGGTCATACGCGCCCCCTACCCAGGGAGCGGGCCGGAATCCTAGGACTTGGTGTCCCGCAGGGCCTGTGCCAACTCTTCTTTGCCCATCTGGGAGCGGCCGGGGATGTCCGCCTGCTGCGCCCGCTCGTTCAGCTCGGCCTTGGTGGGGCCGTCGGCCGAGCCGGCCGGGCCGCCCAGCGCCTGCAGCTCCTCGGCCCTGCGCTCCCAGAACGCCTTGCCGAGCCGCTCCAGCTCCTTGGCGTCCGCCGCCTTCTTCAGCGAGGGCAGGAGCTTGGTCTCCTCCTCCTCGACGTGGTGGTTGACGGACTCGATGAGATCGTCGAGGGCCTTGGCGAACTCCGCCGTGCCGGGCTGCGCGCGCACGAGCGAGTCGAGCAGGACCTCCGCCTCCTTGTGCTCCTCGACGCTGTGGTGGGCGTCGATGCCCGGGTAGACGCGGTCCTCCTCGGCGCGCGCGTGCGCGATCAGGAGGGCGTGCAGTTCGGCGACCAGAGCCTTCTGGTCGCCCTGCCGCTTCTTGAGCTTGTCGAAGATGCCTTCTACGACCCTGTGGTCCTGCGTGATGAGAGTGATGACGTCCGTAGCCATGGTGTGGCTCGCTACCCGGACGGTCAGCGTCCAATCGCGGATCCGACGAGCGAGCGGGGGTCGGCGGCGCCGGCCAGCATCCCGTCGTCCCGGACGTCGATGAGGTGGGCGTGGCCGAACGAGCTCCCGTACGGCAGCGCCGCCACCCGGTGGCCGATCGCCGCCAGGCCGTCGGCCCAGCTCGCGCCCTCCTCCAGGTCGAGCACGGCGTCGTCGGGGGAGTCCCAGGTGTCGAACCCGGTGCCGCCGGTGCCCAGCCGCCAGCGCGGCGCCGAGATCGCCCGCCCCGGCTCCTCGCCGTGCAGCAGCAGGCGGGTGATGACCTGCAGCAGGATCTGGGGCTGCGCGTCGCCGCCCATCGTGCCCACCACGGACCTGAGCGTGCCGTCGCGGCGGGTGATCAGCGCGGGCGTGAGCGTGTGGGGCGGGCGCCTGCCGGGGCCGTACTCGGCGGGATGGCCGGGCTTGAGGGAGAAGCCGATGCCGCGGTTGTGGAGGTTGATCCCGGTACGGGGTTCGAAGAGCATGCTGCCGAACCCGGCCGCGTTCGACTGGATCAGCGAGACGCCCATGCCGTCGGCGTCGACCGCGCACAGGTACGTCGTGTCGCCCGGCTCGGCCGGGGCGCGCAGCCGCAGCCGGGAGCCCGGGTCGATGAGCGCCCGCCGCCTGGCGGTCTCGGCCGGTTCGAGCAGGTCCTTGGCGGCCTCGTGCAGCACGTCGAGCCGGTCGTGCCCGGCGACCCTGGCGGACTCGGCCAGCAGGTGGGCCCAGGCGGGATGGCGGGGCGAGCGGGGCAGGTCGAGCCCCTCGGCGATGGCCAGCGCGCGCAGCAGCAGGTAGCCCTGGGAGTTGGGCGGCATCGACCAGACGTCGTGGCCGAACACGCGCGCCTTCAGCGGCTCGACCCAGTCGGCGCCCGGCACGGCCAGGTCACCCTCGGTGTACTCGCCGGCGCCCAGCTCGACCAGGCCCTGCCCGAACTCGCCCAGATAGAAGCCGTCCCTGCCGCGCTCGGCCACCGCGCGCAGCGCCCGCGCGACGCCCGGCCTGGTGACGCGGTCGCCGGCGGCGCGCACGGCGGCGAAGTCGGCGCCGCCGGGCCGGCGGGCCGCGGCCACGGCGCCCGCCAGCATCAGCGGCGAGGCGGGGAAGCCGTGATCGGCCAGCCTGATCGCCGGCGCGAGCAGCTCCGCCAGCGGCAGCCGGCCGTGCCGGGCGTGCAGCGCCGCCCAGCCGTCCACGCAGCCGGGCACCGGCACGGACCTGACGTCGTGCAGGTGCGGCATGCGCGTGTGACCCTCGGCGCGCAGCCGGGCGGGATCGGCGCCGGATCCCGCCCGGCCGGAGGCGTTGAGCGCGCTCGCCCCGCCTCTCCGGGCCGGCTCGTGGACCAGGGCGAACAGGTCGCCGCCGAGACCGCACATGTGGGGGGCGACGACGGCGAGCACGGCGTTGGTGGCGATGGCCGCGTCCGCGGCCGATCCGCCACGCTCCAGCATCGTCAGCCCGGCCGCCGAGGCCAGGTGATCGACGCTGCACACCATGCCGGAAGGCGCGTATCTGGTGTTGTGCACGTGATGAGGGTACGCGCCCGCCACCAGGGCGGGCGCCGCCACGAGGCCGCGCCCGCCACGGCCCCCGAGGTCACTCCAGGTCGCGCAGCCGGGCGCGGGCCTCCTTGAGCTGCTGGCGGAGCACGACGACCTCATGCTCCAGCTCCAGGATGCGGCGGATGGCGATGAGCGTCATGCCCTCCTGGGTCATGCGGGTCACGTGCTGCACGATGATGATGTCGCGGCGCGAGTAACGCCGCTGGCCGCCGCTCGACCGGCTCGGCCTGATGACGTCGTGCTGGTCGAGCCGCCGCAGGAACGCCTGCTGGACCTGGAGCATCTCCGCCACCTGCCCGAGCGAGTAGAGAGGCGCGTGTTCGTCGTCGAACGGCAGGTCCGGCATGCTTCCATTCTCCTCGTGGCGCGGGGGCGGGCGGAACACCCGCCCCCGTACCGCGCGCATCAGGCCTTGATGGCCTTGGTCTCGCCGCGCTGGATCGCCACCTTGCGCGGCTTGGCCCGCTCCAGGACCGGGATGCGGACGGTGAGCACGCCGTTGGCGTACCCGGCGTCGATCTTGTCGCTGTCGAGGTGCTCGGACAGGTAGACCCGCCGGGTGAACGTGCCCATGGTGCGCTCCCGGACGAACAGCCGCTCGTCCTCGGCGATCTCCTCCTCGCGGCGGGCGCTGACGCTGAGGACGCCGCGGTCCACCGTCACCTCGATGGAGTCGGGGTCGATGCCGGGCAGGTCGAAGCGCAGGAGCACGTCGTCCGCGCGGCGCAGCCCGTCCATCGGCATGACGGCGCCGCCGCTGCTGTCGAAGGTCTGGCGAGCGAGCCGGTTGAACTGCCGCTCGAACTCCTGGAAGAACGGGTCGATCGAGGTCAACAACATGGTCCACCCTCCTCGTGGGATCTCGTTTGCAGCTAACCTCTAACTCCAGTTGTAGGTTACCTGCTCACTGAAGTCAAGCCAAGAGGGGTGAGCGGGAATTCCCGGCGGGGTCAGGCGTTCTCCAGGCTCGGCCGCAGCCTGACGGCCTGCCGGATCGTACGCCCGGACAGCCGGGCCAGCGCCACGGCCGTGAGCAGGGCCGCCGCCACGCACGCCACCCCGCCGATCTCCAGCGCCACCCGCGGGCCGAGCGTGTCGCTGAGCCAGCCGAGCAGCGGTCCGCCGGCCGCGCCCGCACCCGCGCTGACGATGGACAGGGCCGCGATGACCCGGCCGCGCATCTTCTCGGGGCTGTCGAGCTGGGCCCGGGCGTTGACGGTGGTGTCGAGCGCCACCGCGCCGGCCGCGATCGGCAACATCATGGCGGCGAACGTCCACAGCGACGGCATCAGCCCGCTCAGCGCCTGCGCCACGCCGGTCAGGAACGCGGTGATCAGCAGCAGCCTGAGGGTCAGGTGCGGCCTGGTGGCGGCCAGGAAGCCGCCCAGCACGGTCCCGACGGCGAAGACGGTGGACAGCAGGCCGTACCCGCCGGCGCCCGACTCCAGGGGCCCGGCGCTCATGGCCGCCATGGTGACCTGGTAGTTGCGCCCGACGCTGCCCGAGACGAACCAGAGCGCCAGGACGACGAGCAGCCAGGGCGTGCGCAGCACGTACCGCAGGCCCTCCAGCACGGCGCCCGGCTGCCGCTCGGCGGCGGCCAGCACGTGGAACTCCGCGCGCCGCATGGCCGCCATGGCCGCGATCACCACGAAGAAGCTGGCGGCGTTGATGACGAACAGGCCGCCCATGCCGGTGAGCGGCAGCAGCACGCCCGCCAGGCTCATGCCCAGGATGCGGCCGGCGGAGTTCAGGATGGAGCCGAGCGCCATCGCGTTCGGCAGGTCGGCGGGGGGCACCACCTCGGCGCCGAACCGGCCGAGCGCGGGCCCGCCGAGCGCGGAGACCAGGCCGCCGGCCAGCGCCACGGCGTAGAGGGGCAGCACGGAGCGCACGTCCGTGAACGCGAGCACCGCCAGCACGGCGGCGAGCCCGGCCTGGGCGAGCTGCGCGGCGACCACGACCGGCCTGCTGGGCAGGCGGTCGGCCAGCGCGCCGCCCCACATGCCGAACAGCAGCGTCGGCAGGGCCTGCATGACGAGGCTCAGCCCGACGCTGGTCGCCGAGCCGGTCAGGGTGAGGACGAGCCAGTTGACGCCGAGCACCTGCATCCAGGTGCCGGTGACCGAGACGATGTCAGCTCCCGCCCAGAGCCGGTAATTGTGATGACGCAGGGCTCTGAACGTGGAGGATGTGGGAGACAAAACGGGTCCTTGCCTTGATGATGCACCGCGGGAACAAACGCACCGTTCCCGCGAGCCGATTCCGGTCTGACCGGAATGTGAGGCAAGACACGTTTAAAATGCGATTAGACGAGTTCCACGGGCTGATCGCGGCTCACCAGCGCCGCGTAGTGGCCGCCCCCGGCCATCAGCTCCTCGTGCGTGCCGCGTTCCACGACGCGCCCCTGGTCCAGCACGACGATCTGGTCGGCGTCGCGGATCGTGGACAGGCGGTGGGCGATGGTGATCGTCGTACGGCCCCGCGCCAGCGTGTCGAGGGCCTGCTGGACGGCCAGCTCCGTCTGCGTGTCCAGCGAGCTGGTGGCCTCGTCGAGGATCAGCACCGGCGGGTCGCGCAGCAGCGTGCGGGCGATGGCCAGGCGCTGCTTCTCGCCGCCGGAGAAGCGGTAGCCGCGCTCGCCCACCAGCGTGTCGTAGCCGTCGGGCAGCGAGGCGATGTGGTCGTGGATGCGCGCCGCCCGCGCCGCCGCCTCCAGCTCGTCGCCGGTCGCCGAGGGGCGGGCGAAGCGCAGGTTGTCGGCGATCGAGGCGTGGAACAGGTACGTCTCCTGCGACACCACGCCGACGGCGTCGCTCAGCGTCTCGAACGTCAGCTCCCGCACGTCCACCCCGTCGATCGTGACGCGGCCGCCGGTGACGTCGTACAGGCGGGGGAGCAGGTAGCTCATCGTGGTCTTGCCCGAGCCCGTCTCGCCGACGATCGCCAGGCTCGTGCCGGCGGGGACCGTGACGTCCACGTCGGTCAGCGTGGGGGCCTCGCCGTAGGAGAAGCCGACGTGCTCGAAGCGGACCTCGCCGCGTACGGCGTCGAGCCGCCGCGTGCCGGGACGGATGTCCACGGGCAGGTCCAGATACTCGAAGATGCGCCCGAACAGCGCCAGCGAGGTCTGCACCTCGACCCCGAGCCGCAGCAGCGAGACCGCCGGCCTGAACAGGCTCGTCTGCAGCGTGGTGAAGGCCACCAGCGTGCCCACCGAGATCGACCCGGTGTGGCCGACGGCCCAGTAGATCGCCGCGGGCATGGCCGCCATCACGATCTGGATGGACGACTGCCGCCACCGCCCGGCCATGCTGGTGCGCACGCCGAGCTCGGCCAGCTCGTCGGAGGCCCTGCCGAAGCGCTCGGTCAGCTCGGCGGAGCGGCCCATCGTGCGGCCCAGCAGGATGCCGCTGATCGACAACGACTCCTGCACCATGGTGGCGATGCCGGCCAGCTTGTGCTGGCGCTCGGAGGTGATGCGCTTGCGCTCGCTGCCGACCTTGCGGCTGATCCACACGAACACCGGCAGCAGCACGAGCGAGACCAGGGTCAGCCGCCAGTCGAGCGCGATCATGGCGACGATGGTGGCGATCACGGTGGTCAGGTTGGAGACCAGGGAGGCGGCGGTCGAGGTGACGACCGCCTGCATGCCGCCGATGTCGTTGGCGATGCGTGACTGCACCTCGCCTGTCCTGGTCCTGGTGAAGAAGGCCAGGGACATACGCTGGAGGTGGGTGTAGACCGCGATGCGCAGGTCGTGCATCACCCGCTGGCCCACGGTGGTGGAGACCAGCGTCTGCAGCGTGTCGAACACGCTCGTCGTGACCGCCACGGCGATCATGCCCAGCGCCAGCAGCGTGAGCAGCCCGGCGTCCCTGGCCGGGATCGCCACGTCCAGCACCTCACGGAGCAGGAACGGCGAGGCCAGCGAGACCAGGGACGACAGCAGGATGAGCGAGGCCACCACGCTCAGGCGGCCGCGGTAGGCGCCGAACAGCTTGACGATGCGCCCGAGCGGCGCACGGGGTTCCTCCGCCAAGTGCTGCCTCCTTTCAGATGTCCACTCAAACAGAGGTTAGCTCATAATTGTTCCGCTAGACTGATCAGCATGGAAGAAAAGGAGCTCTCCGAGCTCTTGTTCCTGGTCGGCAAGCGGTTGCGGCACGGCTACAGTCATCGGCTGGTGCCGCTGGGGCTCAACCCCGGCCAGGCGCGGGCACTGCGGGCGGTCGCCGAGGCCGAGCGGCCCATGCGCATGGTCAGGCTCGCCGACGAGCTGCGCATCGTGCCCCGCTCGCTCACGCCGGTCGTGGACGCGCTGGAGGAGGCCGGGCTGGTGCGCAGGGAGGTCGATCCGGCCAACCGCCGCTCGACCCTGCTCGTGATCACGCCCGAGGGCCGGGACATGGCGGAGCGGGCCCGCGACGCGCGCAGGCAGGCGGGGGAGGAGTTGTTCGCGGTGCTCTCGCAGGATCAGCGCGACCAGCTCGGCGAGCTGCTGATGCTGGTGGACGCCCAGTTCAGGTGATCAACCCGAGGCCGGTGGACGCCCGGTCGGGGTGACCAGGCCGATGTCGGGACGCCCGGTTCGGCAGATCAGGCCGGTGCCGGGACGCCCGGTTCGGCAGATCAGGCCGGTGCCGGGACGCCAGGTCCGGAAGATCAGGCCGACGCGGCGAGCGTGCCGCCGACGACCGTGCCCAGGCACGGCGGCTCGGCCAGCAGCGCGGAGTACGGATACCGCCCGCGCGCGTCGTAGACCGCGAAGTCGGCGCGGGCGCCGGGGGCCAGCGCCCCGATGCGGCCCCTGCCCCGGTCCAGGCCCAGCGCTCTGGCCCCGCCCAGCGTGGCGGCCTCCACCAGCCTGCGGTCCAGCCCGCGCGGCCGCAGGCCGAGCCCGCGCACGTGCCGCCGCACGGCCGCGGCCAGCCCGAGCGGCCCGGAGGCCCCGGTGTCGCAGAAGGCGACGACGTTGCCCTCCTCGATCAGGGCCAGCGCGTCCTCGGCGGCCGGGCACAGGGCCACCACGGTCCTGCGCAGCCGCAGCAGCTTGCGCTCGCCCGGGTCGAGCGGCCTGGCGCACACCACGTGGCACAGCGGCCCCAGCACCCCGGCCTCGTCCAGCGCCGCGGGGGAGTGCCGGTCCAGGTCGACCAGCAGGCGCAGCCCGAACGTCCTGGCCAGTACGGAGACGTCCTCCAGCACGAGGGGGTCGCGGGTGTGCACCGCGATCCCGACCGCGCAGGGCCGGTCGATCTCGCGGATGGCGGTGATGACGGCGTCCCGCTCGCTGTCCTCCCACTCCTGCTCGCTCCGGCTGGTCACGGCGACGTACGAGATGCCGGGGAAGTCCGGGGGATCGGCCAGGTCGGACACCACGCGGGCGCGGGCGGTCACCCCCGGCGCGGCGGACGGGACGGCCGAGCACGCGTCCACCAGGCCCGCCACGATCATGCCCCACCAGCGCACCTCATCGGCGGCCGGGTAGGAGGCCAGCAGCTCCGCGCGCGGGCCCACGGCGAGCACCCGCTCGCCGCGCGTGGCCACCGCGCCGTCACGCACCGGATCGGCGCACACGGGCAGGACGATCGGCGCGGAGTGGATCACGACCGGCGCGGGCGCGCGCCTGCCCATCATCGGCCTGGCACGCTTCGCGGACGGCATCCCCACTCCCCGTCAAGAATTAGCCCTCAGAGCATTAAACGTGAAGCTGAGACATCACCGCAATCAGGACGAACCATGTGAATCCCTAGGTAAGTAGCGCCCCGAGAGCCGCGCGAGCTTGAGACTGAGGTGCAGCGCCAGCCGCTCGCCGCCGTCCTTCAGATCCGTCCGCGCCAGCTCCTCCACCCGCTGCAGCCGGTAGTACAGCGACGTGCGGTGCAGCCGCAGCGCCCGCGAGGTCGCCACCGCGCTGCCCGCCAGGTCCAGATACGTCTCCAGCGTCTCCAGCAGCGGCAGGTACTGAGCGTCGCCGAGCAGCCCTTCGAGCCCGGGGTGCAGCTCCTGGTCGGGCAGCTGGGTGAGCATCCGGTACACGCCCAGCCGGGCCCACTCCGCCGTCCGCCCCAGCCCCGGCACCCGCGCGGCCACCTCGGCCGCGTTCCGGGCCTCCCGGTACGACCCCGCCGCCCGCGCCAGCGCCGGGCTCGGCCGGCCGATCCCCACCACCACCGGCACCGGCATGGCCGCGTGCAGGTCGTCGGCCGGGACCGGCGGCCCGGCGGTGAGCAGCACGGCGTGGTCGTAGCGCACCAGGTGCAGCGGATGGTGCCCGCTCAGCCGCCGCCGCAGCGCCAGCAGCCCCTGCTCCAGCGCCAGCCTGAGCGCGTCGTCCGGCTCGGCCGTGCGCGGCCTGGCCACCTGCACGCTGACGGGTTGCGCCTGGGGGAACGCGCCCGCCTCGATGAGCTGCTCGGCGGCGTCCTTGGCGGCCTCCCGGTCGCCGAGCAGCAGCCCGGTGACCGCCTCCAGCTCCCGGTGCGAGGCCAGCCCGCTGGCCAGGCTCTCGTGGAACAGCGCCAGGGCCAGCCCGGGCGCGGCGGCCGCCGCCTCGGCGACGCCGGCGTCCGTCATGGCCGGCTCGGCGTCGATGAGCCACAGGAACCCGAGCAGGCCGTCCGCGTGCCTGATCGGCACGCAGACGCGCGGCAGCAGCCCCAGGTGCGGGGCGCCGGGCGTGCGCAGGGGCCCGGTGGCCTCGTGGATGCCCGCCGTCCGTAACCACTGCCGCACCTCGGGCACGGTGTGCCGGCGCAGGATCGAGTCGCGCCGCACGTCGTCCATGGCGCCGCTCTGCTCGCTGTACGCCACGACGCGCTGGACGCGGTCCTCCAGCAGGAGAGGGCGGTCGAGCCGGGCGGCGAGCTCGTCAACGGTCCGCTGGAGATCCGCCACAATCCCACCTCTACGTGGACTTTTCGTCAATTGACGGAAACGTGACTACGAGTCTTCCCTACAACTGCTCGGTGATCTCCGTCAATAACGTCTATACCGTCAATCCGTGAACGCCCCGAAGAAGCTGCTGAAGGGTTTGCTGGCAGCCATCGTGCTGATCCCGGTGAGCCTGATGGCGACCCCTGCTTCCGCAGCACCCCCCGAAGATCCTGAGCACCCGTGGCGGCTGGACCACTGGCCGCAAACGCAGCCCTGGCAGTCGGACACATCCCTCGACGACGCCCCGGCCCTGCGCACCCGCCCGGCACCGGGCGGCATCAAGCCCATCGACCCGCAGAACTGGGAGAACCCCGACAACATGACGTGGGCGGACTACAAGAAGCCGCCCGGCACCAACTGGAACGACCCCTCGGTCAAGGGCTCGCAGCGCACCTTCAAGGGCGCGCTCGTCCTGCTCGACTACGCCAACCAGCCGTTCGTGGTGACCCAGCCCAAGGGCTCGACGGTCTTCGGCAACCCGAGCGCCGAGGCCCACGACATCCCGCGCGAGCAGGTGGCGAAGTTCTACCAGGACTTCCTCAACACCCCGAACGACCTGAACAAGGGACACACCATCCACGAGTACTGGATGGAGGACTCCGGCGGGCGGATCGGCGTGGAGCTGACCGGCTTCGGCCCCTACACGATGCCGGGCAAGGACCACGAGTACGCCATGGAGTACCAGCGCGGCGCCTGCCCCGCGGGTGACACCTGCACGCGGAACCTGCGCACCGACGGCAACGCCGCCTGGCTCGCCGCCGTCGGCCCCGACGTGCTCGCCCAGTTCGACTTCGTCTTCTACCTGAGCGCCGGCCAGGACGAATCGTCCACCTGGCAGGAGTTCGGCATGATGAAGTTCCCCACCAAGGAGGACGTGACCGACGAGTGGGGCCCGCCGGACCCCGCCCTGCCCAACTGGTCGCCGACCCGTTACGTCGAGTGGACCTCCTGGCAGGCCGGCTCCACGTTCTGGCCCAACGCCCGCTTCGGCGTCGACTCGGTGCAGGCCGAGAGCTCGGGCATGGCGGTCTACGCCCACGAGCTGAGCCACATCATGGGCATCGCCGACAACTACAACAACCCCTACGCCACCCCGGTGAACAGGGCCTACACCGGCATCTGGGAGATGCTCAGCCGCGGCAGCTTCAACGGCCCGGGCGGCCCGCACTCCCGCTGGCTGATCCCGCCCACCGGCGGCGCGTCCATGGGCGCCCACCACATGCTGCGCAACAAGATCAAGCTGGGCATGGTGGACGAGCAGAACGTGCTGCGGCTCTCGCGCGAGGCACTGGACGAGTCCGGGCTGGTCACGGCCCGCGTCACGGCCCGCTCCGTGCAACCGGGCGAGAACGGGCTGTCGGGCGTCAACATCTCCTTCGACACCGGTGACAAGAGCCCCGCCTGCGACGTCACCACCGATCCGATGTGCGACGGCGGCGGCTGGGAGAACTACACCGTCGAGGTCGTGGACCGCATGGGCAGCGACTCCTTCACCCCCGACGCGGGCGTGCTGCTGGCCAAGACCAAGAACGAGGACCGCGGCCCCGGCTGGAAGCTCCCGGCGTTCGAGTGGGTGATCGACGCCAACCCGCAGGACATCGGCATGACCGACTACGTCCTGCCCGACGGGACCAAGGTGCCGATCACGATCGGCGACTACCGGCAGCTCTCCGACGCGCTCTTCCACGCAGGCACCGACTCCGGCAGCGAGTACGAGTACGTCGACGAGGCCAACCGCCTGCACTTCTACATCACCGACGTGCACCGCAACCGCGAGGGTGAGCTCTCCTACACCGTCGCGATCCGCTCGCTCGACGGCGCGGGCCCGCAGCGGAGAGGGCTGAAGCTGCTCCCCGCGGCGGGCATCCCCACCGCCAGGAACATCTCCACCTGCAAGTTCCCGCTGTTCAACACCGGCAAGGCGGCCCCGGCCCAGGGGCAGCACCCGGAGGACGTCGGCGCCTACCTGAAGTCCGACCTCTACCGCCTCAAGGCCGAGGTCCAGGGCAAGGGCTGGACCACCCAGCTCCCCAACGCGCTGGCCTCCGTCGCGTTCGGCAAGCAGGCGCTCGTGAGCGTCAACGCCGTGCGCGAGGCGGGCGGCGACCGGCTGGCCAAGGTCAAGCTCACCGCCACCTCGGAGAGCGACCCCAGCAAGACCATGACGGCCACCTGTCCTGTGATCGGAATCTGAGTGAACGATGGGGTACGGCTGGCGCAAGCCGTACCCCATCGGCTTGAATCACCCCCAAAGGGGGTGTTCGTTGACAGGGGACAACCTTCCGGAGAAGCCGCGACGCAGAAAGGTGCCCTGGGCGGCTCCCGTCTCCGCCGGGCTGGCGGCAGCCGCCGCGAGCGTGCTGGCCGCGTCCGTGGAGTGGGAGATCCCGCCCGTCGCCAAGATCGGCGTCACCGTGGCCGCGGCCCTGCTCGTCGGCCTGACCACCTGGGCCACCACCGAGTCGCGCGCCGGCGCCAAGAGCCGGCCCCGGGCGGAGCCCGACTCGATGGCCCCCGACCAGTGGCCGCCCGTGCCCGAGCACTTCACCGGACGCGCCGAGGCGCTGTCCGAGCTGCGCGAGGTGTTCTCCGCCCGGCGCAAGTCCTCCGACCTCTCGCCGCCGCTGGTCGTCTCCGTGTACGGGCGCGGCGGCGTCGGCAAGTCGGCGCTCATGACCAGGTTCGGGCAGGAGGTGGCCGGCTGGTTCCCCGACGGCCGGCTCTACGCCGACCTGCGCGGCGGCGTGGACGCCCCGGTACGGCCCGATGAGGTGCTGATCGGGTTCCTGCGGGCGCTGGACGTGCGCCTGACCACCGACCCCGGCGGGCTGGAGGAGCTGCGCAAGCTCTGGCTGACCTGGACCAAGGGCCGCAAGATCCTCATCGGCCTCGACAACGCGCACGACGCTGAGCAGGTCAAGGCGCTCATCCCGGCCGAGCCCGGCTGCGCGGTGCTGGTCACCTCGCGCTCCCCGCTGTTCCTGAACGGCACGCACGACAGGCGGCTCGGCGAGTTCAGCGAGGCGCACGGGGTGGAGCTGCTGGCCAGGCTGGCCGGCGGGGCCAGGGTCGTGGACGACCTGGAGGCCGCCAAGGAGGTCGTGCGGTTGTGCGACTACCTGCCGCTGGCGATCAACATCTGCGGCGGCCGGCTGGCCACCCGCGAGCAGTGGACGATGCGCGAGATGGCCAACCGGCTGGTGGACACGCGGCGCATCCTCGACATGCTGGAAGTGGCGCCCACGGTGGACAAGAGCGTGCGCGCCTCCGTACAGCTCAGCTACGACGACTGCACCGGCATGCAGCGCCGCCTGCTGCGCCTGCTCAGCGCGCTGACCTCGCCCGACGTGCCCGGCTGGGTGGCGGGCGAGCTGCTCGACATCTCCGGGCTGGACGGCGCCGACCAGCTGGAGGCGCTCATGGACGCCCAGCTCGCCGAGTGCTCGGGCACCGACCAGACCGGCACGATGCGCTACCGCCTGCACGACCTGGTCCGGGTCTTCGCCGCCGAGCTGGCCGATCGCGACGAGGACGAGCGGCGCAGCGCCGCCATCGAGCGCGTGCTCTACGGCTACCGCCGCCGCGCCGAGGACGCCGCCCAGAACCGCTGGCCGCAGGACTGGAGCAGGGGCGGCCGGCGCGCCAGCGCCGACGGGCAGCTCGGGGCGGGCGACTGGCTCAACGCCGAGCGGCTCTCGCTCCTCGCCATGATCCACCTGGCTCACCAGCTCCGGCTCTGGGAGCTGACGTGGGGGCTCGCCAGGGCGTTCTGCTCGCTGTGCCACTCGCTGCGCGCGTACTGGGCCGACTGGGTGGCCGTGGCGGAGCTGGGCTGCCAGGCCGCGGAGAAGGCCGGCGACCGCCGCTCCCTGGCCATCGCGCTGCTCGACGCCGCGGCCGTGCACGGCGGACTGGGGCTGCGCGAGCGGGGCCTGGAGGAGTCCGAGCGGGCGCTGGCGATCTTCAACGAGCTGGGCGAGACCTGGTGGGCCGCCCGGGCCATGCGCACGATCGGCATGACGCTGTTCAGCGACGGCCACCTGGACCGGGCGCAGGACTTCCTGATCGGGGCCATCACCGCGTTCAAGGGCGAGGACGACGTGTGGTGGATGGCCCGCACCCAGCGCAACCTGGCCGAGATGCGGATGGCGGAGCGGCGCCCGGAGGAGGCCAGGGAGCTGCTGGAGGACGCTTTGGAGACCTTCAAGCGGGAGGGCAACCGCTACTCCGAGGCGCAGACCCTGCGCGTCTACGGCGAGGTGCTGGCGGCCCAGGCACGCGGCGAGCACCGCCACGGCGACCACCGGCTGGCCGCCAACCTGTTCACCAGGGCCGGCTTCAGCCTCGACCGGGCCGGGGAGATGTTCAAGCAGCGCGGGGAGTTATGGGAGGAGGCCCGCTGCCTGCGCGCCGCCGGCGAGGTGGGCGACCCGGACAACGGGCTGCGCGAGCTGGACCACGTCCGGCGCGCCGAGGAGATCCTGGTCGCGCTGGCCGACTCGTGGGGGGTGGCCAGGACCGCGGTGTCCGCCGGGCGGGCGCTGGCCAGGCTCGGGCGCATCGAGGAGTCGGAGCAGGAGCTGCGGCGGGCGGTGCGGGAGTTCGCCGAGCTGGAGGACCGGTGGTGGATGGCCAGGAGCCTGCGCTACCTCGGCGAGGCGCACCTGGACGCGGGCGGGCGCGCGGCCGCGGTGGAGCCGCTGGAGCAGGCCAGGGAGATCTACCGCAGCCTCGGCAACGAGGCCGGCATGCGCAGGACGCTGGAGCTCCTGCGCCGCGCCGTGCCCTCTACGTGAGCGGGGAGCGCAGCAGCTCCCCGGCCGCCTGCCTGGCCTGAAGGATGCTCTCCTCGAACAGCTTGCGCACGTGCGCCGCCTGGTCCGAGAGCTCCCTGATGCGCTCGTGGGCGAGCTCGTCGCGCACGGTCTCGGCGATGAGCTGCTGGTACTCCGGGGTCTTGGCCGCCAGCTTCTCCAGCCGGGTGTGGGCGTGGTAGACCTTGTCCGCCTTGAGCACCTGCTTGGCGTACTTCTCCAGGTGGCGTACGCGCTGGGACAGCGACGTCCAGGCGGCGTCGAGCGCGCTGGTGTACGGCTTGAACGCGTCCTCCATGCCCTTCGGCAGCTCGCGCGGGATGATCTTCCCTTGCTCGGCGTGCATCGACGACAGCTTCCGCAGCCGGGTGGCGATCTGCCAGACCTCCTCCGGCAGCGACACCTGGTTCTCGATGCTGTCGATCAGGCCGGCCTTGTGGACCGCCGAGGCCATGATCGCCTCGACCGCGTTCTGCGCGCGGCGCAGGAGCTGCTGGCAGGGGTAGTCGAGGTCCTCCGGGAGGATGTACTGGTTGGCGTGCTCGCGCGCCAGCCTGAGTCTTCGCTTGGTGGATCGATAGGTGCTGTCCATCGCCATCCACCGGATGAGGACGATCAGGCCGACTCCCATGCTCGCTACGAAGAAGTACTCCACACCGGCCACCATCAGGATAAACATCAAGAAGGCCGGTAGGACGAAGAGCATGGCGGGGTTGCGTGTGGTGTCCATTCGCGCGCCCGACCGAGCCAAGCGGAGAATGTGCGGACTCGACCGCAGCTCGACCGAGATCTCCGGGTGCAGCGATGGATCGATCACCAGCCGTGGAGGCAGCACTCGTGGATCCATACGTTCATGCTGCGTTATGAACCTCGAATTCGCTCATATTTGGCGGACATATAGGGTCGTAATAATGAGTGAGATGACGAGGTGGATCGATCTGGAAGGCGCGGTCAACGCGCGTGACCTGGGCGGACTGCCTACTCGTGACGGCGGCCGCACCCGTCGCGGGCAGATCTTCCGCGCTGACAACCTGCAGGGCCTCACGCCGGCGGACGTGGAGCTGCTGGTGGGCGAGCTGAAGCTGCGGCACGTGGTGGACCTGCGCTCGAACGCCGAGGTGTCGCTGGAGGGGCCGGGCCCGCTGACCCGGGTGCCCGAGGTGCGGCACCACCATCTGACGCTGTTCGCCGAGGGCGGCCGGCACACCGACGTGGAGGCCGACACGATCGACGGTGACCGGGTGCTGCCGTGGGTGGAGCGGGTGGTGGACGAGGAGCTGCGGGTGACCGGCTTCTACTTCGGCTACCTGCGCGACCGGCCGGACGCGGTGATCGCGGCCCTGCGGGCGATGGCGCTGCGCGACGGGGCCTCGCTGGTGCACTGCGCGGCGGGCAAGGACCGCACCGGGGTGCTGTCGGCGCTGGCGCTGGAGATCGCCGGGGCGACCCGGGAAGCGATCGTCGAGGACTACGTGGCCACGGGGGAGCGGCTGGAGCTGATCCTCAAGCGGCTGCGGGCCAGCGAGACCTACCGGGGCGACCTCGACTCGCGCCCGGCCGACGACCACCTGCCCAGGGCGCGCTACATCGAGCAGTTCCTCGGCGTCCTCGACGAGCGCTTCGGCGGGCCGCTGGGCTGGCTGGCCCGGAACGGCTGGACCGACGAGGACACCGCCGTGATGCGCGCCCGCCTGCGCGACTGATCGGCCCCGTGCGTCGGCCCCGTGCGTCGGCCCCGTGCGTCGGCCCCGTGCGTCGGCCCCGTGCGTCGGCCCCGTGCGTCGGCCCCGCGCGTCGGCACCGCTCCTCGGCACCGTCCGTTGATGCCGTGCGTCGGCGCCGCATGCCGGGCGTCGTACGTCAGCTCAGGTGGACGACGATCCGCCGGGTAGCCGAGAGGCGGGCCGCCTCGATGATCGCCAGCACGTCCACCGCGCTGTCCGGGTCCACCGGCGGCGCCGCGCCCTCGCGCAGCGCCGCCGCCACGCCCCGGTAGAAGTCGAGGTACGCTCCCGGCTCGGTCCGCACGATCTCCCGGTCGCCCTCGGTGCCGAGCACGCCCCAGCGGTCCTCCTCGTCGTCGCCGAACCCCGGCGAATCGGGCGTCATCCCCGCCCGCAGCCGCTCCTCCTGCACGTCCATCCCGTGCTTGACGAAGGCCGCGGCGGAGCCCAGCACCCGGAAGCGGGGGCCGAGGCGGGCGGCCATCGAGCTGGCCCACAGGTGGGACCGGGCGCCGCCGACATGGGTGAGGGCGACGAACGTGTCGTCGTCGGCCGAGACCCCCGCACGCCTGACGTCGCTCTCGCAGTAGACCTCGCGCACCGGCCCGAGCAGCTGCACGGCCTGGTCGACGAGGTGGCTGCCCAGGTCGTACAGCAGCCCGCCGACCTCCTCGGGGCCGCCGGCCTCCCGCCAGCCGCCCTTCGGCACCGGCCGCCAGCGCTCGAAGCGCGACTCGAACCGCAGCACCTCGCCCAGCCGCCCCTCGCCGGCCAGCCGCCGCACGGTGCGGAAGTCGCCGTCCCAGCGCCGGTTGTGGAACACGGTGAGCATGACCCCGCGCTCCTTGGCCAGCCGTACCAGCTCGCGGCCCTCCTCGGCCGTCCTGGCCAGCGGCTTGTCCACGACGACGGGCAGGCCCTGGTCGAGGGCGGCGGCGGCCGTGGCCACGTGCGTCCTGTTGGGGGAGGCGACCACGACGAGGTCGCAGCGCTGCCACAGCTCCCGCACGTCGCTCACCCCGGCCGCGCCGTACCGGCCGGCCACCTCGGCCTGGCGATCGGGATTCCTGGTGACGACGGCCGCCAGGGACAGGCCGGGGGTGGCGTGGATCAGCGGGGCGTGGAAGTACGCCCCGGCGGTGCCGTAACCGACGAGGCCGACGCGGATCTCAGTCATCGAGCCAGCGTATCGGGGGTGCCGGTCTATTCGTCGTCACGCTCGGCGAGGAAGCGCTCGAACTGGGCGGCGAGCTCGTCGCCGGTGGGCATGGGAGTGGTCTCGGCCATCAGGTTCTCGCGTTCCGAGCCCGCGGCGAACGCGTCGTACTGCTGCTCCAGCCCGGTGATCGCGGTGGACAGCTCGCTGGAGGCGCGGATCTGCTCCTCGATCTCCGTCGTCGTACGCCGAGCGGCCTCGCGCAGCGCGTCCATCGGGAACACCAGCCCCGTCCCGCGCGTCACGGCCTCCAGCCCGCTCACCGCGGCGGTCGGGTACTCGGCCTGCGAGAGGTAGTGCGGCACGTGCACCGCGTAGCCCAGCGCGTCGTGGCCCTGCGCCCCCAGCCGCAGCTCCAGCAGCGCCGCGGCGCTGCCGGGCACCTGGACACGCCCGAACACACTGCTTTGCGCATTGTTGAGCAACTCGGGCCTGCTGGCGTGCATCGTGATGCCGAGCGGGCGGGTGTGCGGCACGGCCATCGGGATGCCGTGCAAGGTCACCAGCCTGCTCACCTTCAGCCGCTCCACCAGAGCCGCCACGGCCTTGGCGAACAGCTCCCACTCCCGGTCGGGCTCGGGCCCGCTCATCACCAGGAACTGCGTCCCCGTCGCGTCCTTGGCGACATGGACGGCCAGCTCGGGGCTCTCGCACTCCACCCACCGGTCGGTGTCGAACGTCATGATGGGTCGCCGCGACCGGTAGTCGAGCAGCCGGTCCACGTCGAACGTCGCCACGACCCGGTGCTCCAGCTCGGCCAGCAGGTGGCCCAGCGCGAGCCGTCCGGCCGAGCCCGCGTCGACGAAGCCGTCGAAGTGGTACAGCAACACCGGATCGGCAAGCTCGGGCGCGTCGTCTGCGAGCTCGTAGAGATCCTTCGGGTCGAACACGGTTGAACAGCCTTTCCCTAGGTACTCTTCACCAGAACCTACGGCGCGTCGGATCGATTCCGTGCACGGCACCCTATCGGGGCACAATGGGCTCCATGGACGGGGATCCCGAGCTCGAAGAGTTCGCCACCAAGCTGTTCGGCCTGGCCAGGGCGGGCGACACCGAGGCGCTGCGCGCGTACGTGGAGGCCGGGGTGCCGGTCGACCTGACCAACGGCAAAGGTGACACTTTGCTGATGCTGGCGGCTTATTACGGTCACGCCGAGACCGTACGCATGCTTGTCACAAGCGGCGCCGACCCGAACCGGGCCAACGACCGCGGGCAGACGCCGCTCGCGGGCGCGGTCTTCAAGAAGGAGTCTGCTGTGGTCAGAGCGTTGCTGGACGCCGGGGCCGACCCGCACGCGGGGCAGCCGTCCGCGATGGAGACCGCGCGAATGTTCGCGAATGACCAGTTTATCCAATGGTTCACGCAAAGCGATTCATAGTATGAAATAAGCATTAAAGGGCTCGAAGTTGCCGAGTGTGGCCTTTCGAACACTCCATAGTCATGCTGGAGGACGTGGCTACTTCTGCGCACTCCTTCAGCAGGCGACCGCTCCACATCCCTCCGCTGCCATGTCCGTTCCCGAACGAGATCAACGTTCATGCCTCGGAGGTCGACGCGGAGAGTCACGCATGGCTGGCCGCCTCAAAGATGCTCAACGGCGCCGAGACCATCGAGCACTTCCGGCGCTCGAAGATCGGCATGCTGGCGGCACGGACCAACCCGACCGTGCCGCGCGACAGCCTCCGGTTGATCAACGACTGGTACAACTGGCTCTTCGCCTTCGACGACGCGTTCTGCGAGGGCGAGCTGATGGGGCACCGGGCCTCCGCACTGGCCCGCGCCCTGCCGCCGCTCCTCGAGATCCTCGACGGGCGGCGCGACCCCGACGCCGACGACCCGTTCGGCCTGGCGCTCAACGAGCTGCTGCGCCGCATCTCGGAGTACGCCACCCCCGCCCAGGTGGACCGGTGGCGCATCACGGTCAAGGAATACCTGTTCGCCCAGATCTGGGAGGCCGCCAATCGCGAGGTCGACCTCATCCCGACACCCGACGACTACGTGCTGATGCGCCGCATCACCGGAGCCACCTACACCTGCTTCGCCCTCATCGACGCGGGCGGCGGCTACCGCCTGGAAGCGGAGGAGTGGCACCATCCCGACGTTCGCGCGCTGTCCGACCTGGCGTGCGACCTCATCGGCTGGGACAACGACCTCCTGTCGTACGCCAAGGAGCGCGGCAACGACAAGGCCCGGCACAACCTGGTCACGGTGCTGGCCACGCACAAGTCCCTCGTCCTGCAGGACGCGCTGAGCGAGGTCGCCCAGATGCACAACGAGGCCATCGCCGCGTTCGTCGACCGGCGCGCGGCGCTGGAGCAGTGGGCTCCGCTCCCGGTCCGCAAGTACGTACGAGGCCTCGAGCACTGGGTGCGAGGCCACATCGAGTTCTCCCTCGGCAGTGCGCGTTACGTGCACGCCTGGCCTGACGGCACCCAGTGGCCGCAGGCCGTCTAACGGTCGGCGAACCCTAGCTCTCGTCGGGGGCGTCCGGGTCGTCCAGCGCGAGCGCGGACGCCTCATCGAGATCCAGCCGGGCGCCCTCCTCGAAGGCGTTCTTGTAGGCCAGCTCCCCCAGCCGCTGCCGGCAGTCACGCATGCACGAGTTGTGCTCGTCGGTCATCCAGGGCGCGCCGAGCTGCGGCAGCCCGGCTGTCTTCCAGTTCTGGTGGAGCGCGCCGAGGAGCTGGGCGGCCATCGAGAGCCGGTCGGACAGGACGAAGATCCGCGCCGCCGTCTCCAGCGCCATCAGCGTGCCGAGCGTGTCGTGGAAGTGCCGCTTGATCCGCAGCGCCTCCCTGGCGTTCTGCAACGCGTCCTCGACCCTGCCGGTCGCGATGCGCGTGCTCGCCAGCGCCCACTGCGCGTGGGAGCTGACCCACAGCTCGCCGCGCTCCTTGCACACCTGAAGGCAGTCCTGCAGCAGCGACTCGGCCTCGTACAGCTCGCCCTGCGTGGTCAGCACGATCGACAGCTCGACGATGGCGGGCAGCAGGCCGGGGTTGAGCTCCCTGTTCTCGGTGTTGAACTCGATCGCCACGCCGAGGAGCGCGCTGGCCTTCTGCAGGTCGCCCTGGAGCAGCGCCGCCGTGCCCTGCATCTTCGAGGCCAGGATGACCGCTCGCGAGTCGCCGACCCGGACGGCCTCGGTGCTGCACGTCTCGGCCGCCGCCAGCGCTCCCGCGCTGTCGCCCTGCGCGCTCTTGACGTACGACAGCACCCACAGCGCCTTGCAGCGCTCCTTGCTCACCGCGGGGTTGGCCTCCAGCGCCCGCTCCAGGTACAGGCGCCCCTCGCGGGCGAACCCGCAGCACACCCACATGAACCACAACGACGACAGCAGGGTCAGCGCCAGCGCCGACTTGCCGGGCGACTTGAGCGCGTGCTCCAGCGCGACGCGCACGTTGTCGTGCTCCTGCCGCATGCGGACGAACCAGTAGATCTGCCGCGGCCCCGACCAGGCGTCCTCGCTGCGCTGGGCCAGGCTCAGGTAGTACTCCAGGTGCCGCTGGGCCATCTGCTCCTTCTGGCCGAGCTTGTCGAGCCACTCCTCGCCGTACTCGGCCAGGGTGTCGATCAGCTTGTACCGCACGCCCGCGTGGTTGCTCCTGATCAGCAGGATCGACTTCTCCACCAGCCCGGTGACCAGGTCCGTGATGTCCTCGGACGGCAGCCGCCCGTCGGAGCAGACGAACCGGGCCGCGTCGAGCTCGAAGTCGCCCGCGAACACCGACAGCCGCGCCCACAGCAGCCGCTCGGCCGGCTCGCACAGCTCGTGACTCCAGCCGATGGCCGCCCGCAGCGTCTGGTGGCGGGGCAGCGCCGTACGGCTCGCGCCGGCCAGCAGGCTGAACCGGTCGGCCAGCAGCCCCAGGATCTGCTCCACCGACAGCGCCCGCAGCCGCACCGCGGCCAGCTCGATCGCCAGGGGGATGCCGTCGAGCCTGCGGCACAGCTCCGCGACGGGCGCGATGTTGTCCTCGTCGAGCACGAAGTCGGGCACGCTGGCCCCGGCCCTGGCCGCGAAGAGCTGCACGGACTCGTTGGTGAACAGGCTCTCGGCCGGGTCGTCGCCCGGCACCTGCAGCGGCGGCACCGGCACCACGTGCTCGTACGGCAGGTGCAGCGACTGGCGGCTGGTGGCCAGCACCTTCAGGTTGGGCGCCGCCTCCAGCAGCTCGTGCACCAGCTCCGCGCAGCCCTGCACGAGATGCTCGCAGGTGTCGATGATGAGCAGCATGTCGCGCTCGCCCACCCACTCCGACAACGACTCCGACTCCGCCCGCGACGACTGGTCGGCGATGCCCAGCGCGGAGGCGATGGTGTGCTTGACCATGCCCGCGTCCTGCAGCCGCGCGAGGTCGGCGAACCAGACGCCGTCGGGGTAGTGGGAGCGCACCTGGTGCGCCAGGCGCAGCACGGTGCGTGACTTGCCCACCCCGCCGATGCCGGTGACGGTCACCAGCCGCGACTCGCTGAGGTGCCGTTTGAGGTTGGCGAGGAGACGAGTGCGGCCGACGAAGCTCGTGAGCTCCGCCGGCAGATTGCCTTCACGCCGCCAGCCTGTCGGGGTGGCCATGAGCAGCCTCACGGGGGTAGGCGACACCTGCCTTCGCATCGTACCGCCGTGGTAGCGGCCTGTCCTTGATCCCGCGGACACGCTCGGTGCCGGTTTGTACGCCTGGGTAGCATGTCTGTCGTGAAGGATTTTCTACCTGAGCAGACCGCCGACGACACCGATCTCGGCTGGGGCGAGTGGCGCGAGGCCGACGGCGACGCCTTCTTCCTGGAGAACCGCCCGCCCCACTGGGACTAGCATCCCTACCGTGTACGCGCTGCGCCCCGCCGCCCCCGCCGACTACGACGCCATCGCCGCCGTGCTCGACGACTGGTGGGGCCGCCCGATCCAGGGCGCCCTGCCCAGGCTCTTCCTCGATCACTTCCACCGCACCAGCCTGGTCGCCGAGGGCCCCTCCGGCGAGCTGGCCGGCTTCCTGATCGGGTTCCTGTCGCCCTCGCTGCCGGACGAGGCGTACATCCACTTCGTCGGCGTCGCGCCCGGCGCGCGCGAGGGCGGGCTGGCCCGCACCCTGTACGAGCGCTTCTTCGACCTGGCCCGCGCCGACGGGCGGCGCGTCGTCAAGGCCGTCACCGCGCCGGTCAACGGCGTCTCCATCGCCTTCCACCGCCGCATGGGCTTCGCGGCGAGCGAGCCGGTCCCGGGCTATCACGGGCCCGGCACCAGCCTGGTCACCTTCAGCCGACCCCTCTAGGGCCTGAGCCGGGCCGGCGACTCCGGCCCCACGCAGCCCGCCACCTCCTGCTCCACCGCGCCCAGCCCACGCCCGTGCCCCGGCCCGATCCGACCCATGCCCATGCCCGTGCCCCGTGCCCCGTCCCCGGCCCCGGTCCGGCCCAGACCCCAGCCCATGCCGGTGCTCCGGCCCCGGCCATGCGCGTGCCCCTACCCGTGCCGGTGCCCAGGCCCGGCTTGCCCGCCGCGAGGCCGCGGCTCTGCGCCAGCAGCCCGCGCGTCCCCATGCGTCCCCGCGCGTCCCCATGCGCCCCCGCGCGTCCCCGCGCGTCCCCGCGCGTCCCCATGCGTCCCCGCGCGTCCCCATGCGTCCCCGGGCGTCCCCATGCGCCCTCCTTGCGCCCCCGTTCGTCTCCGCACGTCTCCGCCCGGCTACGCCTGCCACTGGCACGCCCGCGCCCCTCATCGCTTTCTGTAATGCGTGAATCACGGAGTGTGTTCATTCCTTGGATCAGGGAATGCACACAACGCCGCGTTAAGGAGGTGACCGGTGGCCGGACGTCCCGCCCGCAGAAGACTGACGGGAGAGCTCGTCGCCGAGTTCGCGGGAACGATGGTGCTCATCCTGTTCGGCGCCGGCGTCGTCGCCCAGGTCGTCGCCGCCCAGCTCGGCGACCACGACAGCATCGCCTGGGCGTGGGGGATCGGCGTGATGCTCGGCGTCTACGTCGCCGGCCGCACCACGGGCGCGCACCTCAACCCCGCCGTCACGGTGGGCTTCGCCCTCTTCAGGGGCTTCCCCTGGCACAAGGTCCTGCCGTACGCCGTCGCGCAGACCGCCGGAGCGTTCCTCGCCGCGCTCCTCGTGCGCTGGAACTACTCCGAGGTGCTGGCCATGGCCGACCCCGGCCACACGATCAAGACGCAGATCGTCTTCTCCACCCTGCCCGGCAACGGCACCCTGCCGGTGGACCTGTGGGGCGCCCTGCGCGACCAGGTCATCGGCACCGCGATCCTGCTCTTCGTGATCTTCGCCTTGTCCGACACGGCCAACATGGCCCCGAGCGCGAACCTGGGGCCGTTCGTCATCGGCCTGCTCGTCGTCGGCATCGGCATGTCCTTCGGCACCGACGCGGGCTACGCCATCAACCCGGCGCGCGACTTCGGGCCCCGCCTGGCCAGCTTCCTCACCGGCTACGGCGGCGCGTGGCGGGATCAGTACGGAGACCTCTACTTCTGGGTCCCGATCGTCGGCCCGCTGGTCGGCGGCGTCCTCGGCGCCGGGCTCTACCAGGCGTGCATCGCCCGTTTCCTCCCGCAGGGAGAGGACCGCGACACCGTGAAGCCGTCCGACTGAGGACCTCGAGGAGAGAGCAGAGCACCATGCCGGACTTCGTCGGCGCCGTCGACCAGGGCACCACCAGCACGCGCTTCATGATCTTCGACCACGAGGGCGCCGAGGTCGCCAAGTTCCAGCTCGAACACGAGCAGATCCTGCCCAGGGCCGGCTGGGTCGAGCACAACCCGATCGAGATCTGGACCAGGACCGCCGCCGTCATCCAGACCACGCTGCAACGCACCGGCCTGCACGACACCGACCTGGCCGCTCTCGGCGTCACCAACCAGCGCGAGACCACGGTCGTGTGGAACCCGCGCACCGGCCGCCCGTACTACAACGCCATCGTGTGGCAGGACACCCGCACCGACCGCATCGCCGCCGCCCTCGACCAGGACGAGCGCGGCCAGGTCATCCGCGACAGGACCGGCCTGCGGCCCGAGGCCTACTTCTCCGGCGGCAAGATCCAGTGGATCCTCGAGAACGTGTCCGGCGTCCGCGAGGCCGTCGACCGCGGCGAGGCCGTCTTCGGCAACACCGACACCTGGACCCTGTGGAACCTCACCGGCGGCGTCAACGGCGGCGTGCACATCACCGACGTCACCAACGCCAGCCGCACCATGCTGATGGACCTCGACACCCTCGACTGGGACGACGAGCTGCTGTCGTACTTCGGCATCCCCCGCGCCATGCTCCCGGAGATCCGCCCGTCCGCCGACCCCTCCGGCTACGGCACCACCGCCCGGTTCGGCCCCCTCGGCGGCGAGGTGCCGATCACCGCCATCCTCGGCGACCAGCAGGCCGCCACCGTCGGCCAGGTCTGCTTCTCGCCCGGCGAGGCCAAGAACACCTACGGCACCGGCAACTTCCTGCTGCTCAACACCGGCACCGACCGCGTACGCTCCCAGAGCGGCCTGCTCACCACCGTGGCCTACAAGTTCGGCGACCAGCCCGCCGTGTACGCGCTGGAAGGCTCCATCGCGGTCACCGGCTCGGCCGTGCAGTGGCTGCGCGACCAGCTCCACATCATCACCTCCGCGGGCCAGAGCGAGACGCTGGCCCGCCAGGTGGCCGACTCCGGGGGCGTGTACTTCGTGCCCGCCTTCTCCGGCCTGTTCGCGCCGTACTGGCGTGCCGACGCCCGCGGCGCCATCGTCGGCCTGTCCCGCTACAACACCGACGCCCACCTCGCCCGCGCCACGCTGGAGGCCATCTGCTACCAGAGCCGCGACGTCGTCGAGGCCATGCAGCGGGACTCGGGGGTCGTGCTCGACGTGCTCAAGGTGGACGGCGGCGTCACCGCCAACGACCTGTGCATGCAGCTCCAGTCCGACATCCTGGGCGTGCCGGTCAGCCGCCCCGTCGTCGCCGAGACCACGGCGCTAGGCGCCGCGTACGCCGCCGGGCTGGCGGTCGGCTATTGGAAGGACACCGCCGAGCTGCGCGCGCACTGGGCGGAGTCGCGCCGCTGGAACCCGGCGTGGAACGAGGAGCGGCGCGAGAAGGCGTACGCGGGCTGGAAGAAGGCCGTCACCAAGGCCTTCGACTGGACCACCGACTGACCTCCCGAGGCAGCCGGCCACCTCGTGGCCGGCCGCCTCCCGAGGCGGTGGTTGCTAGCTGACCACGTCCTTGCGGCGGAAGCGCCGGAACGCCACCGCGATCAGGATCGCCGCGTACGTGATCGACACGGAGGCGCCCTTCGCCATCCCGCTCCAGTCCAGCTCGGGCACCAGGGCGTCGGTCCAGGCGGTGTTCCAGAACGTGGGCAGGAACTCGCGCAGCACCCCCAGCGCCTCGACCGCCTGAAGGATGGTGGAGACGATCCACAGCCCGACCGCCCCGCCCACCGCGCCGAGCGGGGAGTCGGTCATGGTCGAGATGAGGAACGCCAGGGCCGCCACCACGAGCTGGCTGACCAGCGCGTACCCGATCACGATGCCGAAGCGCGGCAGCACGTCGAGCGCCGGGATGGTCTCGCCCGTGCCGGGCACCGTGATGTCGTCCCAGCCGAACGCCAGCGTGCCCGCGAGCAGCCCCATCAGCGGCAGGCAGATCACCGCCGCCGCCGAGTAGCCGAGCGCCACGACCAGCTTCTGCCGCAGCAGCCGGTCGCGCGGGATCGGCGCCGCCAGCAGGTACCGCAGCGACGACCAGTTGGCCTCGCTCGCCACGGTGTCGCCGCAGAACAGCGCGACCGCCACCACGAGCAGGAAGCTCGCCGACACCGACAGGACGAACGCGGCGAAGTTGAGGCCGCTCTGCGTCGCCAGATCCGACATGCGCAGCGCCGACTGGCCCTGCGAGCTCGACTGCGGCCCGATCTGGAACGCGATCACCAGGATCCACGGCAGCGCCAGCAGCAGCGCGAACATGCCCAGCGTGCGCCGCCGCTTGAACTGCCTGACGATCTCCACCCGCAACGGCAGCGTGCGGTTCGGCGCGTAGCCGCTCGCGGCGGTCATGACTTGTCTCCGATGAGGTCGAGGAACACGTCTTCCAGGCGCGGCCCGTGCCCGTTGGCGACGGTGGCGGCCGAGCTCAGCAGCCGCGACACGGGACCGGCCGAGACCAGCCGCCCGCGCTGCATGACCACCACATGGCTGCAGGTCTGCTCCACCTCGGCCAGCATGTGGCTGGACACGATCACGGTACGGCCGTCGCGCGCGTACCGCTTGAGCACCTCCCGCATCTCGCGGATCTGGGGCGGGTCGAGCCCGTTCGTGGGCTCGTCGAGCACCAGCAGGTCCGGGAGCCCGAGCATGGCCTGCGCGATGGCCAGCCGCTGGCGCATGCCCTGCGAGTACGTGCGTACGGCACGGTCGAGCGCCTTGCCCAGGTCCGCGATCTCCAGCGCCTCGTCGAAGTGCGCGTCGGCCACGGGGCGGCCGGTGGCGGCCCAGTACAGTGCGATGTTGTCGCGCCCCGACAGGTGCGGCAGGAAGCCCGGCCCCTCGACGAACGAGCCCAGCCTGGACAGCACCGGCGCGCCCGGGGTCACCTGCTCGCCGAAGATGCGGATCTCGCCGGCGTCCGGCCGGATGAGGCCCATCATCATCCGCATCGTCGTCGTCTTGCCCGCGCCGTTGGGGCCGAGCAGGCCCAGCACCTGGCCGCGCTCGACCCGGAACGACAGGTCGTCGACGGCCAGCTCACCGTTGCGGTACGCCTTCGTCAGACCGCTGATCTCCAGCGGCACCTCGGCCCCGCCACGGCCGTGGGAGGACGCGCCGTCACCGGTGGAGCCGGAGACGCCATCTCTGGGGTCGAGGGCACCGGAGCTACCGCCACCGCTCGTGCCGGCGCTTCCGATGCCGGCACGGTCACCGCTGCCGTCTTCCGTCCCGTGGAAGGCGGCGGCGTCGAGTGCGCCTTCGGCCGTGACGTCGTCGGCGGTGGCGTCATGGGCGGTGGCGTCATGGGCGGTGCCGTTGGCGGAGGGCGTGAGGAGCGGGGTGTCCGTCGTGACCGGCGGCACGCTCCGGGCCAGGCCGGCCTGCCGGCGGCGGGAGGTGGTGCGGCCCGTGGCCAGGAGGATCGCGGCGATCACCACGGCGGACAGCGGCATCGCCCACACCCACCAGGCCACCCCGGTCGGAGCCGCGGCCAGCGTGCCCACCGTGGGCACGCTGACGGCGGGGGAGACCAGCGAGACCTTGAAGGCGGCGGGCTGCGCGGGGGTGGCGAAGCCCATGTCGGTCGTGGTCACGACCAGGCGGAGCCGGTGCCCGACGGCGAAGCGGTGGTCCACGGCGGGCAGGGTGACGGTGGCCTCCGCGCTGCCCGCGCCCTCCGGGATCGTCACCCGGACGGGCGCCACCAGCCCGGCCGGCAACGTGGGCAGCTGGGTGTCGTCCGCCACGTCGTACAGCTTCGCGAACAGCGTCGCCTCGCCCTTCCCCGTCACCTTGATCTTGACGGTGGGGCTGCCGGTGAGCTGCAGCGGCGCGCTGAGCGGGCCGGACTCGAACGCGGCGCTCTGGCCCGGCATGTCGATCGAGACCCCGCCGGTGTTCTGGCCGCCCAGCAGCCCGCCGATGCCCGGCACGGTCGAGATCGACGCAGGGGCGCCGCCGGGCGGGTTGACGATGTTCTGCTCGGGGCCGTTCAGCGCGACGGTGGTGGTGCCGGTGCCCGCGAGGCCGGGGTAGGAGGCGGCCTCCGGGTGGAGCCGGATGCGCTGGCGGGTGCCGGGGTCGCGCCCGCCGTCACGCGTCACCGTGAACGCGCTCACCGGCGGCGCGGCCTGCCCGGAGCCCTCGCCCTTGAGATAGCGCGCGAACCAGGCCGCCGACTGGTCGAAGAGCCAGTCGGCCTCGCCGTTGCCGCCGTCGTGCCCGCCGTCGAACCAGGCCAGGCTCACCGGCGTGCCCGCCGCGGCGATGGCCTTGGCGTTGGCGTCGGCGTGGCCGAGGGGGAACAGCGAGTCGCGCTGGCCCTGGATGAGCAGGGTCGGAGCCTTGATCCGGCCCGCGACGGTGATCGGGCTGGACCTGCGCAGCAGCGCGACGGCCTCCGGCGTGGCCCGGCCGTCCTCGGCGACCTGCTGGTAGATGTCGCAGATCGCGGGCAGGAACCTGCCGCACCGCGCCTGCTCCTCCGTCACCGGACCCGCCGCCGCCTCCCTGCGGCCCAGCAGCGACGTGGCGTCCAGCGAAACGCCCTGACCGAAGAAGATCCCGGCCCACATGCGCTTGAAGACGCCGCTGGCGCCGGCGGCACCCGCCGCGCCGGCCTCGGCGCTCGTGCCGGCGCTCGTGCTTGTGCCGGCGTCCGTGCTTGTGCCGGCGTCCGTGCTCGTAGTGGTCTCAGTGCTCGGGACGGCGGGCTGTGCGGCGGCGTTGGGGAAGAGGGCGTCGGCCAGGTCGGACCAGGTGATCTGCGGCACGATCGCGTCGACCCGCTGGTCGTGGGCCGCCGTCATCAAGGCGATGGCCCCGCCGTACGAGCCGCCCGCGATGCCCACGCGCGGGTCGCCCGAGGCGTCGAGCCGGACGTCCGGCCGCTTGGCGAGCCAGTCGATGAGCTGCTTGACGTCCTTGACCTCGTAGTCGGGCGAGTTGAGCGCGATCTGCCCGGTCGAGCGCCCGAAGCCGCGAGCCGACCAGGTCAGCACGGCATAGCCCTGCTGGGCGAGGCGGACCGCCTGGTCGCGCATGCTCTGCTTGCTGCCGCCGAAACCGTGGGCGAGCAGCACGGCAGGCGCCTTCCCCCCGTCAGGGGGCGGGAAGAACGTCGTATCGAGCTCGACCCGTTGGTCGTCGGCTGGTCCGTCGACGACGGTTATTCGCTGGTCCTGGCCCCGCACCTCCGGAGCCGACGGCCACACGAGCCACGTCGTCACCCCGATGAGGGCGAGTGCCGCAACCACGGCGGCCACACGCTTCATGCGGCGAGCCTACTTTCCGCACCTGAGAGATCGCTGAGACGCACTCCCGGCGGGACCTGCCGAAAGGCGGGACGGGTGGATCACGGAGTCTGCCAGGGCCGCTCATCACGAGGCCTGCTGATCCGGGGTGGCGGCCTCGGAGTGCGCCCGGGCCACGGCGAGGCTGTCCTCGTAGATGTGGTAGCGGGCGATCCGGCCGTCGGCGACGGTGAGCCGCAGGGCGAACGCGGAGGTGTAGGGCCGGCCCGTGGCCGCGACGGTCTGCGTGAACTGGCCGAACACGACCGCGTCGTCGCCGTCGACCAGGATCCGCGTGACGACGGTGTCGTTGAGCTCGGGCACGTGGTACTTCCGCAGCGCGCGGAAGAGATCCGCCGCGTCACTGCGGCTGGAACGGGGACGGATCCACGGCACCGCCGGATGCCCCTCGGCCGGCCAGTTGTAGAGCCAGTCGCACTCCTCGGCGAACAGCTCGGCGGCCCGGTCGGCGTCGCCCTCACCGATCCGGCGAAGCAGCTCCTGCACCGTGTCCAGAGTCGTCATGATTCGTCCCCCAAATCCGTTATGGCGGTGTCTGCACTCGTCAGTCTCCTCGAATCGGTGCGGTCTGGCGATTACCTGAGAGATAAGGGGGACGGCTATCGGGGCGCGGTCAACCCATGATCGCGTAGACCGTCGTGGCGTGGGCGGCCGTCTCCGCGCTGCCCTCGGCCGTGAGGGTGATCTCGGTGAAGGCCAGCGTACGCCCCAGCTTCGTGATGCGCACGTCGAGCAGGACGTCCTTGCCCACCACCGGCCGCTGGAACGTCGTGGCCTGCTGCACCGTGGTCATCGGCACGAACCCGCCCCGCGCCGAGGAGACGGCCAGCACCGTGGCCGTGTCGGCCGCCGCCATCATGGCCTGCCCGCACAGCCCGCCGCCCTCCCTGGCCAGCTCGTCGGACCAGGGCAGCCGCACGATCGCGTGACGGTCGCCCACCTCCTCCACCCGGAGGCCGAGCTGCTGGATCCAGGGGGCGAAGTATTCCTGGAGAATCGCCTCTGCGTCTTCTGGAGTCACGGGCTCATCATGCACGCTGGACGGGGTGTGCGAGAGGCCGAGCCCGGAGCCTGTGGACAAGTCGCCGCGGTCCGGGGCCGGCTGTGGATGACCGTCCGGACCATGGGAGGCGAAAGACGGAATGTCGGCGACGCATGACGGTCACGCAGCAGGCCGGTCTCCGGTCGAGATCTTCACTCCGTCCACCTACGACACGGCCGTCCCGTACGACCTGTTCGCCCGCCTCAGGGAGGAATCTCCCGTCCGCTGGATCCCCGAGCCGCCCATCGGCCCCTGGCGCGAGGGTTCCGGCTTCTGGGCGGTGTTCAGGCACGCCGACGTCAAGCACGTGCTCCGCACCCCACAAGACTTCTCCTCCCGCCTCGGCGCCACCCAGATCCGCGACCCCGACACCTCCGCCGACCTGCGCTTCGTCCAGGCCCAGATGCTGAACATGGACCCGCCGGACCACTCCAGGCTGCGCCGGATCGTGGCGGCCGCGTTCACCCCGCGCGCCGTACGGGCGCTGGAGCGCACGATCGCCGAGCGGGCGGCGGCGCTGTTCGAGGAGGGCGAGTGCGACTTCGTGGAGGTGGCCGCAGACCTGCCCGTGTGGACGCTGGCCCACGTCATGGGCGTTCCCGCGCAGGACAGGCGGCTGTTGTACGACTGGGCGTCACGCGTGATCGGCTACCAGGACGACGACTACGCGGGCCTGTCCACGGCGGACGTCGCATCCCTCACCCCCGTCGGGCGCCTGGCGCTCGCGGCCCGGCCCGAGCTCGGGCCGGGCGTCAACCCGCGTTCGAGGGCCGCGCTGGGCGACATGTTCGCCTACGCCCACGCCCTGGCGCGGACGCCCGTGGACGGCGAGTCCATCATGGCCGCGATGCGCGAGGGCGGCCTGACGGAGGAGGAGTTCGAGAACATGTTCTTCCTCTTCGCCGTCGCCGGCAACGAGACCCTGCGCAACGGCATCCCCGGCGGCCTGCTCACCCTGCTCCAGCACCCCGCCGAGCTGGCCCGCCTGCGCGCCGACCCGTCCCTGCTGGACTGCGCGATCGAGGAGATGCTGCGCTTCTGGCCTCCGGTCATGCACTTCAGGCGGACGGCGGCGCGCGAGGTCACCCTCGCCGGCCAGGCCGTCCGCGCAGGTGACAAGGTCGTGGTCTACCACGCCTCCGCCAACCGAGACCCGTCCGTCTTCCCCGCCCCCGACCGCTTCGACCTCGCCCGCACCCCGAACGACCACGTCAGCTTCGGTTTCGGCCCGCACTTCTGCCTCGGCGCGCACCTGGCCCGCGCCCAGTTCCGCTCCGTCTTCCGCGAGCTGCTGACCTGGGACGTCGAGCTCGCCGGCAGCCCGCGCCGCCTCACCTCCAACTTCCAGAACGGGCTCAAGCACCTGCCGGTACGCCTGCGCCGCCGGCCGTGAAACGCGTGGAAACAGGCGGCGCCTCCTGCCTAGGATCACCCGCATGGTCGACTACCTGCGCATCAACCTGGCCAACTGGAACGCGCGCGTCCCCGTCCACCTCGACAGCGACTTCTACGACGTGGCGGGCTTCAAGGCGGGCGGCAGCGCGCTGCGGGAGTTCGAGCTGGCCGAGGTGGGCGACGTGGCCGGCCGCAGCCTGGCGCACCTGCAGTGCCACCTCGGCCTCGACACCCTCTCCTGGGCCAGGCTCGGCGCCGAGGTGACCGGCCTCGACTTCTCCGACGCCGCCATCGAGCAGGCCAGGAGCATCGCGGCCGAGTGCGGCGTCCCGGCCAGGTTCGTGACGGCCGACGTCTACGACGCGCCCCGGGCGCTCGGCGAGACCTACGACATCGTCTACACCGGCATCGGCGCCCTGGTGTGGCTGCCCGACCTGACCCGCTGGGCCGAGACGGTCGCCGCCCTGCTGAAGCCCGGCGGTTTCCTGTACCTCGCGGAGTTCCACCCGTTCACCAACGTCCTGGACGACGACACCGGCACCCGGGTCACCCACGACTACTTCGACCGCAAGCCCCAGATCTGGGACTACCCCTCCAGCTACACCGGCGGCCAGAGCCTCGAACACCAGACCTCCGTGCAGTTCGAGCACGGGCTCGGCGACGTCGTCAGCGCCGTCGCAGCGGCCGGCCTGCGCCTGGAGTTCCTGCACGAGCACGATCACACGCTGTTCCGCCGCTTCACCGACCTGGTGGAGGCCGGCGGCTGCTACCGCCGCCCGGAAGGCGTTCCGAGGGTTCCTCTCATGTACTCCCTGCGGGCATGGGCGAAGTAGGGCCCCGCGATCGGGCCGTACGGGGCAGATGACCGTAAGATTCTCTGCCGTGAAGTCTCCAGCATCGTTCAAGAGGGCCGCCGCCTGGGCCCTGCCCTACTGGACTCGCGGCGAGGCGGGCCGCGAAACTCCGCAAGACCTGTTCAGGGTGCTCTATTTCGGCTGGCTGGCGGCGTTCACGCTCAAGGTGCTCGGCTCGGCCTGGGACGTCTCGTGGCACTTCAAGTGGCTGCGTGACGACCTCGCCCCGCCGCACCTGCTCAACTCCGCCGGCACGGTCATCGCCGTCGCCCTCACCCTGATCCACGGCTACACCGGGTACGGCGTCGACAAGATGGCGCTGCGGCTCATCCAGTGGGGCACGGGGATCTTCCTCATCGCGGTGCCGCTCGACCTGATCAACCACCGCGTCAACGGGCTCGACATCACCTCGTGGAGCCCGTCGCACATCCTGCTCTACGTTGGAACGTTCTTCATGATCGCGGGCGTCATCCGCGGCTGGTTCCTGGGGGCCCGGCAGGGGCGCGAGCGCGTGGTCGTGCTCGGCGCCTTCTTCGCGTTCTTCCTGGAGAACATGCACTTCCCCGAGCAGCACCAGGAGTACGGCATCCTGTCGCTCGGCGCGTGGGACAACCGCGCGACCTACGCCGAGCCGATCCTGCTGGAGTTCGCCGCCGACCAGATGGGGCGGCCGATCGACCGCACGATGATGGCCGGGTTCACGCTGCCCGTGCCCGACTACCTGTACCCGGTCTACGCCGTGGTGGGGGTGCTGTCGGTGCTGGTCGCGGCCAGGCTGCTGGTCGGCAGGTTCGGCGCGGCCACGCTCGTCGCGGGCGGCTACGTGCTGTTCAGGACGCTGATCTGGCCGCTGCTGACCTTCACCGGGTTCCCGCCGTCGGCGGTGCCGTTCTTCATGGTCGCCGCCGGGCTGCTGGTGGACCTGGCGTTCCTGGTGCGGATGCCGGTCGTGCGCGCGGTGCTCGGCGCGGCCGGGGTGACGGCGGTCACGTACGGCGCGCTGGTGGCGCAGAGCGCGATCATGGGCCCGGTGTACGGCGCGATCAAGGGCCAGGAGGGCCTGCTGGGAGCGCCCCCGCCGGCCACGCCGTCGGCGGTGTGGGCCGGGCTGGGCCTGCTCGCCGCCTGGCTGGCCATCGAGTGGGTCGCGGGCAGGCGCAGGCCCCAGCCGGCGGGGGCCACGCCGCTCCCGGTCGTCGCGCCCGCCACGCCGTAGCGAGCCCAAGGGCCGGCAGCCGTTCCGGCACCGGCCCTCAGCCGCCTTCCCGACCGCAGCCGGCCGTACGTGGGGGGTGGTTCAGGCGATGGAGGCGCGGGTGATCGCCACCGCCACCCCGTACGCCAGCCCCATCACCCCGACCTCGGCCGCCGCCCACCCGACCAGGGCGGTGGCCCCGCCGCGGCGGATGACGGGCAGCAGCCGGAAGCGGATGTGCGCCGCCAGCGGCACCAGCAACGCGACCAGCGCCGTCTTGACCACGACCAGCACCCCGTAGTGGCTGGTCACGATGGCGTCGGGCAGGGTCACGCCGGGCGTGAGCGCCATCGTGCCCAGCCCGGTGACGAGCCCGGACAGCGCCACCAGCAGCAGGCAGACGGTGGCCATCCTGGAGAACTTGGGCAGCACCACGGCCAGCAGGTCACGGTGCGGCGCCAGGAACACGGCCGTGGCCACCAGCCCGCCCGTCCACGCCGCCGCCCCCATGACGTGGATCTCCATCGAGATCATGATGGGGTCGTGCCAGACGGAGTTGACCGCGTGGCCGGTGACGGGGATGGGCAGCAGCCCGAACAGCGCCACGATGATCCGCAGCTCGGCCGGGACCTTCTCGCCGAACCGCACCGCCATCAGCCCGATCCCGGCTGCCGCCAGCGCGCACGCCGCGCTGAACAGCAGCCCCTGGCCCGTGCCGACACTGCCGACATATCCGGCGATCAACCCGAACGTCGGCACGGCGCCGGGATTCAGCTCGGCGGTGTGGAAGACGATCGTGAGCAGCGCGCAGATCGCCCAGGCCCAGGCGGCCATCACGGCCAGCGGGCGCACCCTGAGCATCACCGGCTCCGTACGCTCCGGCATGCCGAAGCCGAGCAGCTTGGGCAGCAGGCTGAGCCCGACCACGGCCACGGCGGCCACGTCGAGCAGCACCCGCACGATCGGCAGCCCGACCGACACGACCGGGCCGGGCATGGGAATGCCGGGCACCGACTCCTGGGCGGTGAACGAGCTGGCCGCCACGGCCGCGACGACCGCGCACACGCCGAACGCGCCGGCCACCAGCCGCCCGCCGGCCCGCTGCCGCGGCAGCGGAGGAGCGACGACGGTCACGCGCCCGCCCCCTCACGACGCCCCGCCACCCCGGCGCCCTCACCCGCGGCCACGCCCTCGGCCACCGTCGAGCTTCCGGCCTGAGCCCCCACCCCGGCGCCCTCGCCGGAGGCGGAGTCCGTGCCGGGGGTGGAGTCCGTGCCCGAGGTGGGGTCCGTGCCGGAGGCGGCGCGCCCGGCCGGGGCGGCGCGGCGCAGGGCGACCGCCGTCCCGGCCGCGAGCACCAGCAGCGCCCCCACGATCCACACCACGGCCATCCCGGCCCCGCCGTTGGCCGCCGCCTCGGCGGCCTCGGCGCTGGAACCGCCCGCCGCGACCCCCGCCGCCACCCCGGCCGCATCCGCGGCCAGCCTGAAGCTGATCTTCCCGGTGACCGGATGCCCGTCGGCCGACAGGATCCGGTAACCCACCACGTACGACCCACCGGCCGGCAGCGGCTTGACCTTCACGGAGACGCGCTCGGCCGCGACCACGGCGCTCCCGTCGGCCCACGCCGACCCGTCCGCGCCCGTCACGCCCACCTGCGCGTACCCCTGACGCACCGCCTGGTCGAACACCAGCGTCACCTGCGAGGGCGAGGCCGTCAGCGTGGCCCCGTCCTCCGGGTCGCTGCCGATCAGCACGTTGTGCGCCTGGGCCGGGGAGTACGTGACCCCCACGGCGGCGAACGCGAGCAGCAGGACCGTGAGTAGCCGCCTCACAGATCAGAACCTTCCATAAAACACGTTGCGGACCCGTATATGGTCCCATCCATGGAAGACCTGTTCGGCGGCGCGGCACCGTATTACGCGAAGTACCGCACGAGACCGGGTGATCCGGCGATCGAGCACCTGGCCATGACGTTCGGCGGCGACAGCGTCGTCCTGGACCTGGGGTGCGGCCCCGGCACCATCGCCATCCCGCTGAGCAGGCGGGTCCGTGAGGTGCTCGCGGTCGATCCCGACGAGGAGATGCTCGCCGAGGGCAGGCGCCTGGCCGCGCGGGAGCGGAACATCCGCTGGATCAACGCCGACTCGACGGCGCTGCGCGAGCTCCCCGCGTTCGACCACGTCGTCATGGGCAGGTCGTTCCACTGGATGGACCGCCGCGCGGTGCTGGCGGAGCTGGACGAGCTGCTGCCCCCGCACGGCGTCGTGGCCCTCGTCGGGCCGACCCGCGAGCCTCGTGAGGAGCCCTGGGAGCCGGTCACCCGCCGGGTGCGCGACCAGTTCGGCGTCAACACCTTCAGCGCGTCCAGCTCCTTCCAGGCCACCGGCGAGCACCACGACGACGTGCTGGCCACCTCGCCGTTCAGCGTCCTCGACCGGGCCCACTACGAGGAGCGCCAGGTGTACGGCCTCGACGCCGTGATCGGGCTGCAGCTCTCGTACTCCTACTCGGCCCCCGCCCGCCTCGGCGACCGGCTGGCGGCCTTCAAGGAGGAGGCCAGGCGGCAGTTGCTGGCGGCGAACCCGTCGGGCCGCTGGGAGCTGGAGTCGATCACCGAGGTGCTGACGGCGCGGCGGCCTCCCAGATCCCCATGACCTGCCAGACGCGCCGGGTGAGCGGGTTGATCAGCCCGATCTCGGCGCACAGCTCGCGCGTCTTGCCCACCGAGTCGCGGATCTCCTGCCGGGCGGCGGGGTTGCGCAGGTAGACCTCGGCCACCACGCTCGCCGGGATCCGGAAGCGCCGGATCATCGGCCCGGGCGGCGCCAGCATGATCCGGGCCATGACGCCGAGGATGATCGGCGAGGCGATGCCCAGCAGCAGCCTGCGGTAGGCGGGCATGCGCGGCACCCGGTTGCGCAGGTAGTGCCGGGCGAAGGAGATGTGCCTGGCCTCCTCCGCGATGTGGATGCGCATGATCGTCTCTTCCAGGGGGTGGTGCACCCGGCCGTCCTTGAGCAGCCGGCGCTGCACGTGGTCGATCGGGTCCTCGCCGCCCAGCACGAAGACGAAGAACAGCTCGGTCGAGATGAGCGGGATCCAGGGCGCCACCTGGGCGACCACCGAGAGCGGCCCCGGCATGCCGCGGATGGGGAGCCCGGTACGGTTCACGAACTCCTGGAACATCATCCCGTGATGCGCCTCTTCGGTGGTCTCGTGGTAGACGTACCGGAACTCCGGGGACCCGTTCGGCAGCCGGTAGGCGTAGTTGAGCAGCCCGCGCTTGAGCAGGTTCTCGAACTGCAGCCCGACCTTCATGGCCGTCGCCACCCGCCACAGGCCGATCCGCGCGCGCACCTCGGGGGAGCGGCTGAGGTACCAGGGGTGCCCGCCGAGGCGGTCCACCCCGGGCAGCTCCCAGCGCGGATCGGTCTGGTCCACGTGGAACTCCGGGTCGTCCCACGGGATGTCCCGGTACGGCTCCCAGTGCTTGTCCACCGACGCCTTCGAGAGGCGTTCGATGACCGCTCGGTACGCGCTGCGGCTCGCGACCTGTTCGTCGCGTTCCCTGGCGGCGGTAGAGCTCGGTGCGGATGACATCGCGTGCACTCCTCTCCTCGCCCAGTAATTGTACGGAGAATCCAATAAGACTGGGGAGGGTGAGGTTCGCGGCATTTCACAGCTTCTCCGAAGGCACCCCCAGCTCGTTCGCCGCCGCCGAGCGGATCAGCACGTTGACCCGGCGCCGTGACAACACCTTGGGATGGGCGTGCGTCTGGACCGCCAGCCCGTCGATGAGCGCGAACAGCCGCCACGTCGTCGCGTCGGGGTCGGGGCACTCGAACTCGCCGCACGCCACGCCGGCCTCGATGATGCCGCGCATCAGCGTGCGGCCCCTGGCGTCGATCCGCCGCGAGGTCTCCTCCAACTCGTCGCTGCGCATCGCCTCGGACCAGGCGTCGATCCACAACCGCCAGCCCTCCGTGGGGATCGCGGGGGAGCAGAGCCGCAGCAGGGAGCGCAGGCGGTCGATGGGCGTGCCCGCCGACTGCTCGACGTCGGTCAGCGCGTTGAGATGCTGACGGGCGGCGTAGCTGAACGCCATGGCGAACAGCCGCTCCTTGGTCTCGAAGTGGTAGAAGAGCAGCGCCTGGCTGACTCCGGCGGCCCTGGCGATGTCCAGGGTCCTGGTGTGCCCGAATCCCTGCTCCGCGATCACCTCGCAGGCCGTTTTCAGCAAATCCTCGCGCCGTAATCGGCTGAAACCTGTTGTCACAGCGAGTAACTCTAACTTCTGATCACTAGTATTTATAGGACAAACCGGGCGTGATCTGTTCTGGTATGAGGAACCCGGGCACAATCCGGCTTACCCGTTCACCGACAGTCACGTTGATCATGGTAGCCGCGTTTACCCGAACGCGCTTCGGCCGGGGTCCCGCAAACCCGCCTCAGTGATCCCTTACCGGCATCCCCAGGACGAAACGGGCGCGTTTGTCCAGAGCAATGCTCTGTACGTCCCCGGATGCGCTGACTAGAGTAAGTGAGCACTGATGCCGAGGAGTCGATGTGAACCTTGCTGATTATCGGCGTGCGGCCGGCGACTGGCTGCGGGAGAACGCTCCGACCGACGACTACCCGGAAGCCGACGGGATCGCCCGGGCCAAGGAGTTCATGGCCAAGCTCTACGACGCCGGCTACTCCGGCATCACCTGGCCGAAACAGTGGGGCGGCCAGGGGCTGACCCAGGCCGAGGACCGGGTGTTCGCCGAGGAGGCCCGCGACTACACCCTGCCCACCTACATCTTCTCGATCGGCCTGGGCATGACCGGCCCCACGATCGTCGACCGGGGCTCCGACGCCCAGCGCGAGCGGTTCGTCCGGCCGCTGCTGCGCGGCGAGGAGGTCTGGTGCCAGCTCTTCTCCGAGCCCGGCGCCGGCAGCGACGTGGCCAGCCTGCAGACCAGGGCCGTACGCGACGGCGACGACTGGATCGTCAACGGCCAGAAGGTGTGGACCTCCGTCGCCCACCACGCCGACTGGGGGCTGCTGCTCGCCCGTACGGACGTGGACGTGCCCAAGCACAAGGGCCTGACCATGTTCGTGATCGACATGCACCACCCCGGCGTGACCGTCCGGCCGCTGAAGGACATGTCCGGCAGGGCCAACTTCAACGAGATCTTCTTCGACAACGTCACCATCCCCGACGAGCACCGCGTCGGCGAGGTCAACGACGGCTGGAGCGTCGCCGTCACGACGCTGCTGCACGAGCGGCTGTCGATCTCGGCGGGCGTCGGCATGGGCGGCCAGAAGGACCACCCGGCCTCGCTGGAGGCGCTGCGCCAGGCCCTCGACACCAGCGACCCGCTGGTCCGCGACGAGCTCGTCGAGCTGCACGTCCGCAGCCGCGCGCTGGCGCTGTTCAACCAGCGGCTGGCCCAGGAGACCCGGGCCGGCATCTTCCCCGGCGCGCGGGGCAGCGCGGCCAAGCTGCTGCTGGCCGAGCTGACCCTCTACCAGGCCGACCTGGCCACGCGGCTGGTCGGCCCGGAGGCCGCGCTGGCCGACCACCCGCTCGCCCGCGCGATCTCGATGGCTCCCGGCATGGCGCTGGGCGGCGGCACCAACGAGATCATGCGCAACATCGTCGGCGACCGCGTGCTGGGCCTTCCGCCGGAGCCGCGGGTGGACAAGACTGTGCCGTTCAAGGACCTGAAGGTGGGGACGCAGGCGTGAAGCTCGTACTCAGCCAGGAACAGCAGGAGCTGCGCGCGGCCGTGCGCGACTTCCTGCGCACCGCCTCGCCGCTGCCCAAGGTCCGCGAGGGCTACGACCCGCAGGTGTACGCGCGCCTCAACGGCGAGCTGGGCCTGTCCGGGCTGATCGTCCCCGAGGAGTACGGCGGCGCCGGCGCCGGCATGTCGGAGCTGGCCGTCGCGCTGGAGGAGACGGGCGCCGCGCTGCTGCCGGGACCGTTCCTGGCCACCGCGTTCGCGGCGCTCGCGCTGACCCAGGCGCCCGACAAGGAGCTGCAGACCGGCATCGCCGAAGGCCGGATCGCGGCCACGCTCGACAGCACCGAGCTGACCTACGACGGCGGCACGGCCAGCGGCACGCTCGCGCAGGTGCTCTCGGGCGGCGAGGCCGACGTGCTCCTCGCGCCGGCGCGTGAGGCCGGCGCCCTGGTCCTGGTGGCCGTCGAGCTGTCGGGGCCCGGCGTGACCCGGACCGCGCTGGACACGCTCGACCTCACCCGCGGCCAGGCGAAGGTCGTGCTCGACGGCGCGCCCGCGCGCGTGCTCGGCCCGGCGACGGAGACCGGCGTCCTCGACCGGCTGTGCGTGGCCCTGGCCGCCGAGCAGCTCGGCGTGATGCGGGCGGCGCTCGACGCCATCGTCGCCTACGCCAAGATCCGTGTGGCCTTCGGCCGCTACATCGGCTCCTACCAGGGGGTCAAGCACAAGCTCGCCGACATGCACTGCAAGCTCGAACAGGCCGAGTCGATCGTCAGGTACGCCGCCTGGGCCGCCGACGAGTCACCTGACGAGCTGCCCGAGGCCGCCGCGCTCGCCCAGGCCTACGTCGGCCGTGCCTGCTTCGAGGTGGCCCGCGACCACCTGCTGCTGCACGGCGGCATCGGCTACACCTGGGAGCACGACGCCCACCTGTTCTACAAGCGGGCCAAGGCGGACGAAGTGCTGCTGGGCCCGCCCCGGAACCACCGCGCCCGTCTCGGACAACTGCTGGAGCTGTAATGGACGTCAGCGAGCTACCGGGCTTCTACGCCATCGCCGCCGCCGACCCCGGCCGCCTCGCGGTGATCGACACCGACGACACCCGCGTCACCTACGGAGACCTGCTCGCCCGGGTCAACCAGGTCTCGCACGGCCTGCGCGCCCGCGGGCTCACCACCGGCGACGTGGTGGCGGGCGTGCTGCCCAACGGCGTGGACGCGCTGATCATGGTCATGGCGACCGGGCAGATCGGCCTCTACTACGTGCCCATCAACTGGCACCTGACCGACTCCGAGATCGCGTACATCCTGGGCGACTGCGACGCCAAGGTCGTCGTCACCGGGCCTGACCAGCCCGTGCCCGGCGCGGAGGTCGGGACGGCCGGGCTGGCCGAGGGGCAGCCCGCGGACGCGCCCACCGGCCGGACCTCGGGCGCCGTCATGTGGTACACCTCCGGCACCACCGGCTTCCCCAAGGGCGTCCAGCGCGGCCTGCCCGGCGCCGAGCCGGAGGCGATCGTGCCCCTGTACACGTGGTTCTTCGGCGAGGTCGTGGATCTGAGGCCGGGCGACGCGGTGCACCTGGTGACCTCGCCGATGTACCACTCCGCGCCCTGCGCGCACGCCCAGTTCGCGCTGCACCTCGGGCACACCGTGGTGATCACGCCCCGGTTCGACCCGGTGCACATCCTGGAGCTCGTCGAGCGGCACCGGGTGTCCAACGCGATGATGGTGCCGACCATGTTCCACCGGATGTTGCAGCTGCCCGCGGACGTCCGGGCCAAGTACGACGTGTCGAGCCTGCGCCAGGTCATCCACACCGCCGCCGCCTGCCCGGTCTCCGTCAAGCAGCAGATCATGGACTGGTGGGGCCCGGTGCTGTACGAGTACTACGGCTCGACCGAGTCCACGATCGCCTTCTCGGTCAAGCCGCACGACTGGCTGGCCAGGCCCGGCACCGTGGGCCGCCCCGCGCCCACGTTCGAGGCCAAGATCTTCGACGACGGCGGCGAGGAGCTGCCGCCGGGCGAGCCCGGCATGATCTACGTCAAGTCCAGCATGGGCTCCTTCGAGTACCGCAAGGACCCGGCCAAGACCGCCGCCAGCAAGAGAGGCGACTGGTACGCGCCCGGCGACATCGGCTACCTCGACGCGGACGGCTACCTGTTCCTGTGCGACCGGCGCACCGACCTGATCGTCTCCGGCGGGGTGAACATCTACCCCGCCGAGATCGAGGCCGCCCTGCTGGAGCACCCCGCGGTGGCCGACGTGGCCGTCATCGGGGTGCCCGACGAGGAATGGGGACACAACGTGGTCGCCCTCGTGCAGCCGGCCGAGGGCATCGAGCCGGGCCCCGAGCTCACGGTCGAGCTGATGGAGCACTGCGGGCCGCGCATCGCCAGGTTCAAGCACCCGAAGGTGATCGAGTACCGGGAGGCGCTCCCGCGCACCCCCACCGGCAAGCTGTCGCGCTCGAAGGTGCGCGCCGACTACCTCGCCGGGAACACCAGCTCCTCGCTGTAACGCCCGCCTTCGCCCAGGTAGAAGCGCGTGGACAGGGTACGGTCGGCGGTGTCGAAGACCGTGCTCCACAGCGTGCGGAACGGCACGGCGGCCTCCTCGGGCTGCGCGACGGCGCGCAGGCTCTCGCGCAGGTCGCCGGCCGACATGGTGACGCCCTTGCTGCGCTCGTACAGCGTGCGCAGCCGGCTGTAGGAGGCGAAGCTCGACCCGGTGTCCTCCGGCAGGCTCATCGGGTCGGGGTGGCGGTGCAGCAGGTGGTTGGTGACGCACAGCGGGCCGTCGCCGAACTCGATGATGTGCTCGCTGCCGTCCCTGCCGTGCTCCCACACGAACGCCTGGCCGTGCGCGTCGGCGACCAGGTAGTGCAGGGGCATGCCGTGGTCGTACTGCTTGGCGCCCAGCAGCGCCTGCTTGGCCTGGTCCACGTTCTCGCAGGTGTCCATCAGGAAACGGGGCAGCTGCACGCTGTTCACCCCGACCTGCGGCGCGAAGCCCTCCGGCGCCTCCGCTGACTCGAAGTCGGCGACCAGCAGCATGACCGCCAGGCCCGCCGAGTTGATGCCGTCCATGCAGCCGTCGAGCGCCGACATCGTCAGCACCGTGGAGGAGAGCCCCTCGTCGGGGATCGTGGTGATGACGTACGGGCGGGAGGCCATGGGCAGCTCGCCCGGCCGGCGCTCGCCGCCCATGATCTCGCTGGTGGTCGTGGGGAAGAAGTCGTAGTTGCGGCCCACCCTGCCGTGGCCGTCCGTCGCGGCCGAGGGCGGGATCCACAGGGCCGAGCAGCCGTGACCCGCCGGGATGTAGCCCTGGTCGTCGAGGACCAGCCCGTCCTGGTCGGGGTCGAGGCCGAGCACCGCCGCCGCGCCGTCCATGCGGGCGTGGTGCTGCGGCCAGTGGCGCTCGAACCACGTCCGGCGCGCCCGGCCCACGACCGGGTCGATCGGCATGGCGGACCAGCCGAGCCTGCGGGCCTCCTCGGCGAGCGCCTTGCCGATCTCGTACTGGCTGCCGGTGAGCGTGAGGTGGGTGACGAGCTGGAAGTCGTCCTTGCCGCCCGCCACGTGGGTCATGTTCTTCATGTAGGGCAGCCTCGCCGAGCCCGCTGACCGCCGCCTTACCGGCCGCTGACCGCCCGCCGGTAGCGCTCTGACAGCCGCAGCACGTGCTCGGCCAGCTCCGGCGGATCGAGCACCTCGAAGTCCACGCCGAGGAACCCGATCCACACCGCCATCCCGTTGACGTCGTCGCCGCCCAGCTTGAGCAGGCAGGTGGCCTCGTCCACCGGCTCGACCTCCAGGCCCAGGGGCAGCTCCCGCATCCGCTCGGCGGGGGCGTGCAGCAGCACCGTCGCGCGGTAGCGCCACATCGCCGTGTTCAGCCCCTTCTCCACGTACGCCGCCACGTCGCCGTCGCCCGGCAGCTCGCGCGGGGTGAAGCGGGGGCCCGACGGCGTGCGCAGGCGCATCCTGTCCACCCTGAACGTGCGCCAGCCGCCGCGGTCCACGTCGTAGCCCACGAGGTACCAGCGGCCGCGCCGGTGCACCAGACGGTGCGGCTCGACGTTGCGCATCGTCGCGTCACCCTCGTGGCCGGTGTAGTCGAAGCGCAGGCCCTCGTGGTCGCGGGCCGCGTTCGCGATCGTGGTCAGCACCTCCGGCGGCACGGACGGCGCGTTGCCCGGGATCTGCACCGTGTAGGCGTTGAGCGCGCTCACCCGCCGCCGCAGCCGGGACGGGAGCACCTGCTCCAGCTTGGCCAGGGCGCGGACCGAGGTCTCCTCGATGCCCTCGACGCCGCCCCCGGCCGCCCGGCCCAGCCCGACCGCCACCGCCACGGCCTCCTCGTCGTCCAGCAGCAGCGGCGGCAGCGCCGCCCCCGCCCCCAGCCGGTAGCCGCCCGCCACGCCCGGGGTGGCGTGCACCGGATAGCCGAGCGAGCGCAGGCGCTCCACGTCGTTGCGGATGGTCCTGGTCGAGACGCCGAGCCGGGTCGACAGCTCCGGGCCCGACCAGTCGCGGTGCGCCTGGAGCAGGGACAGGAGCTTGAGCAGGCGGGCCGAGGTTTCCAGCATGGGCACCAGTGTGCCCGCTATTGCGGCAAGGACGCTTCCGTGTTGATGACCGCCGCGTTGACGGCTTCCACGTTGACGACTGCCGTGTTGACGAGTTCCGTGGTGATGACCAGCTTGCCGAGGAAGTGGCCCTCCTCGCTGCGGCGGTGGGCGTCCGCCGCCCGCTCCAGGGGGAACACCTCGGCGACCGGCAGCCGTACGTGCGGCGACTCGCGCAGCGCCCGCGCGGCGGCCACGGCCCCGTCGCCGGTCGAGAAGCGCACCCCGAGCCGTTCCGCCCCCTCCCGGTCGGCGATCGTGATCACCCTGCCGGGGTCGCCGGTGAGCTCGATCGACAGGGCCAGCTCGCCCCGGCCCGAGGCGTCCAGCACCCGATCGACGGACCGCGGCAGGCGCCGCTCCAGCCCCTCGCCGTAGGTCACGGGCCGCACGCCGAGCCCGCGCAGGAACTCGTGGTGGCGCTCGCTCGCCGTGCCGACGACCGTGGCGCCCCTGGCCAGGGCGAGCTGCGCGGCGGCCAGGCCGACGCCGCCCGCGACCGCGTGGATCAGCAGCGTCTCGCCCTCCTGGAGGGCGAGGTCGCGCAGCGCGCGTCGGGCCGTCTCGACGGCCACGGGCAGCGCCGCGGCCTCCTCGTAGGTGAGGTCGTCCGGCTTGTACGCCAGCGCGTCCGCCTCGGCGATCGCGTGCGTGGCCACGGCGCCCGGCGCCACCTGCCCGTACACCGGGTCGCCGAGCCGCAGCCCGGTCACGCCCTCGCCGAGCGCGTCCACCGTGCCCGCCAGCTCCATGCCGGTCCCCTGCGGCCCGTCGGGCGGGGCGCCGCGGAAGCCGCGCCGCATCTTCCAGTCGATGGGGTTCACGCCTGCCGCCCTCACCGCCACCCGCACCTGGCCGGGGCCCGGCTCGGGCAGCGGGATCTCCGTCAGCTCCAGCACCTCGGGGCCGCCGTGCCCGTCGTAGCGGACGGCCTGCGCGCAGGCCAGCAGCAGGGCCTTGCCGACCAGCTCGCGGGCCTCCAGCGCGGCGTGCGCCTCGGCCGCCCGCTCCAGCGGCACGACCAGGCCCACGGCGGTCGCCAGACGTCCGGCCGCCGCCTCCTTCAGCGCCTGCTCGGCCAGGCGGGTGAACTCGTCTGGGGTGAACTGGACCTGCTCCATGCCGATCACCCGGACCTCGCGCCGCTCGGCCTCCGCCCTCTCGACGGGGGCCGTCGAACCGCTGGGCACTCCGTACGCGAAGAACGTTCCGCCGCGTGCGGTCCGCGCGAACGCCGCCGCGCCGACCTCACCACCGACCCCGTCGAAGACGACATCGAAAGCCCCAGCAGCGGCCTGGCCTCCGGCCCCGCCGAACGCGTCGGCCCTTGTTCCGGCTCTCGTTCCGGCCCCGGCGGCTTCGGCGGCCGGTCCCGTCAGCTCCGAGTAGTCCACGGCCTGGGCCGCCCCCGCCGCCAAGGCCGCCTCGCGCTTGGCCGGGCCGTGCGCCGCCGCCGTCACCAGGGCGCCGGCCGCGCTCGCGAGCCGTACCAGCGGCAGCCCCAGCGCGCCACCGGCCCCCGTGACCAGCACCCGCGTGCCGGGCCGCAGCTCCGCCGCCTCCACCAGGCTCAGCGCGGCCGGACCGACCTGGACGAGTGCCGCGGCCTGCCACAGCGGCACCTCGTCGGGCACCGCGACGACCGTCTCCACGCCCGCCACGGCGCGCTCGGCGTAGGCTCCGCCGCCGGGGAGCAGCGCGGCCACCCGCCGCCCCGCCCACCCGGCCTCGACCCCGTCGCCGGCCGCGATCACCCGCCCGGCCACGCCGGTGCCGGGCACGTACGGCGGCCGGGCGGGGAACCAGTCACGCCCCCACCCGGCACGCAGCTGCGTGTCGACGGACATCACGTCCACCACCGACACGCCGATCACGACCTGCCCCGGCCCCGCCTCGGGGTCGGGCGCCCGCCCGGCCACCAGCACCTCGGGACCGCCGAACCTCGTCACCTCGGCAATCTTCATGGCGCCGAGTGTGGTACCTCAAGCTCGGTTGAGGTCAACCTCCCATGAGGCGCTGAGCCTGCTGGACGACCACGATCACGGTCAGCGTGCCGAAGAACGCCACCGACCAGACCAGCGCGCCCAGCCGGTACGACCGCACCTTGATGGCCTCGGGCAGCGCCCGCCGGTTGAGGATGATCAGCAGGATCGAGTACACGAACATCATCACGGCCGCGAAGCACGCCGAGAACACCAGCAGGATCAGCGGCTGGTCCAGGCCCGCCAGCAGGATGACGGTGCCGATCAGCGCCATCGCCCACACCGTGTAGAAGTAGACCCGGTTCACCGAGACGGACCTGTCACGCAGGTAGACCGTCTTGATGGTGTCGGAGGCCAGCCGCGAGGTGTAGTCGACGATGCCCATGGCCGAGGCGAACAGGGCCAGCGCCCCGATCACCCAGAACAGCAGGCCGAACCACGTGCCGACCGTGCTCTGCAGCACCTGGCCCTCGACCTCCAGGAAGCCGATGCTGTTCTCCAGCCCCGGCCGGCCGAACACCGTGGAGTGGGCCAGCATCGACATGAGCGCGATCGTCACGAACGACACCATGGCGAACGTCCACGCCTGCTCGATGTTGGCGAAGCGCCACCACTGCTTCCACCGCGCCAGGTTCTCCTTCGTCGGCGCGAACTGGAAGCCGGTCGAGGAGACCGCCTCCTCGTGACCCGTGACGGGGCTGACCAGGCGCGGGACGTACACGCCCATGCCGAAGCCCTTGTCGCGGATCCAGTTGCTCTGGCACAGGTTCTGGCCGCCGCCCGCGCCGGCGTACGCGATGGCGCCCATCAGCACCGCGAACTCCAGCGGCGGCACCGGGAACCTGGCCCCGACCGTCAGGCCCCTGCCCAGCTCCACCCAGCTCTCCGCGTTGATCGCGAACAGGATCGCCACCACGATCAGCGTCGCCACCAGCGCGATCTTCACGAAGATGACCCGTTCGAGCAGGATGTAGATCACGGGCGCCATGGTCAGGCTGATCGCGATCAGCAGCAGCATGCCGATCGCGATCCACCGTACGGCGCCCTCGCCCGAGCCGGTCAGGTACGTGACCATGGTCGCGGACGTGGTCACCCAGCCCGGCCAGAGGTTCGAGCAGAGTGTCATGATTACGAAGACCAGGCCCCAGTGTTTCCACATGCGGCTGAATCCGGTCAGCGCGGTCTCGCCGGTGGCCAGGGTGTAACGCTCGATCTCCATGTTCAGGAACCACTGGGTGATGATGCCGATCGCGGCTCCCCAGATGAACACGAGGCCGACTTGCGAGGCGATGTACGGCCAGAGGATGAACTCGCCCGACGCGAGCCCGACACCGGCGCCCACCAGGCCGGGGCCGATGACCCGCCACGTCGATCGGGGCGGCTCGGGTAGGTCGCGCACGGCGACGGTGGGTAGGACTCGCGCAGGAACGGTGGGGGTGAATTCCGCCATGCGGATCTCCTTGCTCAGCTTGCTTGCCCGCCACATTACAGAGACCCGAAACACCAGTGGAATACCTAGTTAATTACCACCACGTATTCGCCTCGTTCCGTGAATCCCGCCACACGCGCCCCGGCCGCCATGGCCCCGCCGAGCGCGTCGCGCACCGCCATCCGCCACGCCATCGCCTTCCCGGCGTCCTGCCGCCGCAACCCCTCCACGTCGCGCGGCGTCCCCACGAGCAGCACCCGGCGCCCGCCGGGGTCCCCGATCACGGGGCGGCCGTCGTCCGCCTCCCGCACCAGCGTGTACGCCTCCTCCGGGCACGCCTTCTCCTCCTGCCCGCCGGTGACGCGCCACACCGCGAGCAGCCGGTCCGAGGCGTCGCCCTCGTTGATCGCGTCCGCCATCGCCCCGTAGAACTCCGTCAGGTACGCCTCCGGCCGCGCGCCCAGCTTGACCAGGTTGAAGTGGGCGTTGCGCCGGACGAGCGGGTCGAACGTCCACGTGATCCGCGCCAGCCCGCGCTCCCGGCACCAGGCGCGCTGGTGCAGCTTCAGCGCGTACCCGACGCCCCTGCCGATGACGGCCCCCGTGACGTGCGAGTGCAGCGCCTCGCCCGACGCCAGGAACCCCACGGACGCCCCGACCAGGGCGTCACCCGCGAACGCCCCGGCGACGTAGTTGCCCGTGTGCGCGAACCCGGCCATCAGCTCCACGGTCACCGGCACGTTCGCCGGCTCCGGATGCCAGATCTCGTCGAAGAGCCGGTAGACCTGCTCGAACTCGCCGATCTCCCGCAGCTCCCTGATCACCACGCCGGCCCTGGCCGCCGCCTCCTCATGCTCCATCCCTCCATTTACGCACGCGGTCACGGCTGCTCTGCCTATGAGCTGCGAAGATAGCTGTCTGTATCTGATCCATCACGGAGTGATACCTACGCCGATCCTGGTCATCGCCATCTCACTCCCTGTAGTCATGGTGGGTGCGTCGTCCCATGCCGGGACGCCCATTGACCAGGGAGGACATCATGTCGCTCGTGCTGACCGCCGCCCGCAGGCTGGCTGCGCTCGGACTGTGCGCCGCCGCGGTAATCGCCGGCCCGTTCACGACGCTTCCCGCCCACGCCGCCGCCGGGGCGGACCTCTACATCACCGTCACCCCGCGCGACGGCGGCGCGTACTCGATGCGCCTCACCTGCGACCCTGACGGGGGCCTGCACCCGTACCCGCGGGCGGCCTGCGACGCGCTGCGCTCGGTGGACGGCTACCTGCACGACCTGGAGGTCGATCCCGGGCCCTGTCCGCTGATCTGGGATCCGGTGGAGGTGGAGGCGCAGGGACACTGGTACGGGCGGCCTGAGTCGTACTACGAGGAGTTCCCGAACCGGTGCGTGCTGGAACGGGAGCTCGGCCCGGTCGCCGGCTAGCCGGCAGAGACCTGACGGCGACGCCTGCCTCCCGGGCAGGCGTCGCCCTGTCACTCCAGCCGCTCGCCGCACGATCGGCCGCTCGGCCGGCCCGCGCGCTCGCCGCAGCCGCTTGCTCAGCCCATGCTCTTGGCGCCGTCCAGCGACTCGCGGATGATGTCGGCGTGCCCTGCGTGCTGCGACGTCTCGGCGATGAGCTGCAGCAGCACCCGCCTGGCCGACCGGCGCTCGCCGGGCCGGAACCACGGCGCGGCCGGCAGCGGGTGATCGACGTCCAGGTCCGGCAGGGTGACGACCACCTCATCGGTCCTCTTGGCCGCCTCCTCGTACTCGGCCAGCACCCCGGCCAGCGTCTCGCCGGGCAGCAGCCGGAACCCGTCCGTGAACTCCGCCAGGTCGGCCTCGGTCATCGCGGTGAAGTCCTTCATCGCCGACGGGCCTTGCAGGATGAAGTCCACCCAGTTCCGCTCCATCTGCGCCACGTGCTTGATCAGACCGCCCAGGGTCAGCTCGCTGGCGGTCGTCCGCGTCCCGGCCTGCTCGTCGGTGAGGTCGCGGGTGGTGAAGCGCAGGAAGTGACGGCTCTGCGCCAGCGCCGCCAGCAGGTCGGCGCGCTCCCCGGTCACGTCGCTGGTGCTGCCCGGGTTCGGCGTGTTGACGGTCATGATCGCTGCCTTCCGTTGGGATGTTCTGCCGCTCGAGAACAGTGAGGCGTTCCTCTCGCTCAAGAAACAGACTGTCAGCCATAGCGGCCACTTCCTGACCTGAATGGCGGAAGAATCGGGAACATGGCGAACACCAGCACCCGGACGCTGCGGCTGCTCTCCCTGCTGCAGACCCACCGCTACTGGCCGGGCGCCGAGCTGTCCGAGCGGCTCGGCGTCTCCGCCCGCACCCTGCGCAGGGACGTCGGCAGGCTGCGCGAGCTCGGCTACCCCGTCCAGGCGCAGCGCGGCGTGGACGGCGGCTACCAGCTCGCGGCGGGCGCCGCCCTGCCGCCGCTGGTGATCGACGACGAGGAGGCGGTCGCCCTGGCCGTGGGGCTGCAGGCCGCCGCGCAGAACCCGGTGGAGGGCATCGCGGAGTCCTCGGTCCGGGTGCTGGCCAAGGTGGTGCAGGTGATGCCGGTCCGGCTGCGGCGGCGGATCGACGCGCTGCGCGCCATGACCGTCTCCGCAGGCTGGGCCGGCCAGGCCAGGGCGGGCGTCGACCCGGGCGTCCTGACCGCGATCGCGCTGACCTGCCGCGACACCGAACGGCTCCGCTTCTCCTACACCGCCGCCGACGGCCGGCGCACCGACCGGCACACCGAGCCGCACCGGCTGGTGTCACTCGGCCGCCGCTGGTACCTGGTCGCCTACGACCTGGAGCGGCACGACTGGCGCAGCTTCCGGGTCGACCGGCTGTCGGCGCCGCAGGGCACCGGCGCCCGCTTCCGCCCCCGTACGCTGCCCACGGCCGACGCCGCCGAGTTCGTCCGCGCCGGCCTGGACGGCCTGCCCCGCTCCTACCAGGTGGAGGTCCTGGTGCACGCCCCTGCCGGGGCGGTGCGGGAGCGCATCGGCAGGTGGAGCACGGTCGAGGAGATCGACGAGAGCCGGTGCCGGGTGCGCATGGTCGTCGACTCCCTGGAATGGCCCATCATGGCCTTGGGCGTGCTCGACGCGGACTTCCACGTTCTCGACCCACCCGAGCTGCTCGACCAGCTCCGCACCTGGGGCGCCCGCTTCACCCGCGCGGGCGCAGCAGAGCACGGTCCCGGTGGAGAGTGACCCAGACCTGAAGCGCCCGGCGGGCCGGGCGGACGGTGACCCGGGCATGCCGCGGCCGGTGACGTGGGTGGACGGTGACCCGGGCATGCCGCGGCCGGTGACGTGGGTGGACGGTGATTCGGGCACGACCTGACCGGCGGGGCGGCGGACGGTGATCCAGGCGTGCCGCGGCCGGTGGCATGGGCGGACGGCTGTTCGGGCATGACGCGGCTGGTGAGGTGGACGGTGACTCAGGCATGACATGGCCGGCGGGCCGGAGCCCGCGCAGGATCGCGGTGCTCGGTTGCGGTGGCAGCGGGAAGACCGTCCTGGCCAACCGCCTCGGCGCGGCACTCGGCATCCCCGTCACCCACCTGGACGCCCTCTACTACGACGACACCTGGACACCGCTGCCGCAGGAGGAGTTCGCCCGGCGGCAACGGTCGCTCGTCGCCCGCGAGTCATGGATCGCCGACGGCAACTACGCCTCCACCCTCCCCATCCGCCTCGCCGCCGCAGACACAGTGATCTTCCTCGACCTGCCCGCCCTGACCTGCCTGCGGGGCATCGCCACCCGCCGATGGCGACACCGGGGCGGCCAGCATGCCGAGACCGGCGTGTACGACCGCATCACCTGGGACTTCATCACCTACATCTGCCGCTACCGGAAGACCATGGCCCCACGCGTCCGCGCCCTGCTGGCCGAGCACGTCACCGCCCCCACGAACGTCATCGTGCTACGCAGCCGCAAGGCAGTCGACCAGTGGCACGCCGCCCTTCCCCACAAGCCCAACCCACCCCACACCGAACAAGCCCCTTTTCCGTGAGCCGAGGGCCGCCCCACACCGAGCATGCCCTTCCCCGGTGAGCCGAGGGCCGCCCACACCGAGCATGCCCTTTCCCGGTGAGCCGAGGGCCGCCCACACCGAGCATGCCCTTTCCCGGTGAGCCGAGGGCCGCCCACACCGAGCATGCCCCTTCCCGGTGAGCCGAGGGCCGCCCACACCGAGCATGCCCCTTCCCGGTGAGCCGAGGGCCGCCCACACCGAGCATGCCCCTTCCCGGTGAGCCGAGTTCGCCTGGCACCGGATGACCACCTTCCTGCCAAGCCCAGCCCTCCCCACACCACGTACGCCCTTCACTGCGAGCTGCACTGGCCCGCACCGGATGACGACCTTCCCGGCGAGCCGAGCCCAGGGCCCGTACCGAACACCCTCGCCCCTCGCCCGCCCCCCCACCACGCCTAATTGCTTTGCGCTTCCGACCTGCGGCCGAACAGGATCGTGGCGACGTGCCGGACGAAGGAAAGGAAGGCCATGAACGAGATCCTGCTCGACGCGATCCGCCACAACAACTGGGCCACCAGGCGACTCATCGAGTTCTGCCAGGCCCAGAACCTTCCGCCGGACCAACTCGAGGTGCCCGGAGTCGGCACCTTCGGCGGCATTCTCGCCACTCTCCGCCACATCGTGGACTGCGACGGAAGCTACGCCCAGCGCCTCGCCGGAGCCGAGCTCCCCTGGGTGCACAGCGAGGGCGAGGTCGATCTGCAGGAACTGCTCGCTCGGGCCTCGGCGTCGGAGCAGGTCTGGGAGGACATCCTGGCCAAGCCGATCGACGCGGAACGAGTGATCGTCGTGGACCAGGAAACACGCGAGGTCCGCGCCGGCATCTTCCTGGCCCAGGCTCTCAACCACGCCAATCACCATCGCGAGCAGGTCTGCGCCATCCTCACAGCCTTCGGCATCCAACCCCCGGACATCCAGGCCTGGGAGTACGCCTGGGCCACAGCCCGCATCTGGGACCGCCCCTGACATCACATCGCCCCTCGCCACCTTGGCCGCGCATCATGCCCACGCCCAACCCAGCGCGTTGACGCCCCTTCAGCACTTCACGCCGCCCGCGCATGGACGGCCCTTCAGCACCCTCACACCGCCCGCGCGCTGACGCCCGCCCGCCCCTACCGGACCGCCTCGATGAGCGCCCGTAGCAGGGCCGTGCGTCCCGGCATCTCGGCGACGATGGCGTGTTCGTGATCCGCGTGGGCGCCGCCACCCACCGCGCCCAGCCCGTCGAGGGTGGGGCAGCCGACCCCGGCCGTGAAGTTGCCGTCGGAGGCGCCGCCCACCGAGGCCGATGCCAGCGTGCCCAGCCCCAGCCCCGCCGCCAGCTCCTGCGCCAGCGCGAAGAGGCCGGCGGACATCGAGGCCTCCAGGGGCGGCCGGTTGGGGCCGCCGAGGATTTCCAGGCGGGTGCCCGGCACCACGGGGCGCAGCGCGTGCATCGCCGCGTCCACCCGAGCCTGCTCCGCGACCTCCGCCACCCGCACGTCCACGCCCACCGAGGCGGCGGCCGGCACCGTGTTGAAGGACGTGCCGCCCGACAGCACCGTCGGCGTGACCGTGGTCGCCCCCGCGCCCATGGCGGCGACCGACAGGATCTGGTGGGCGAGCTCGATGCCGGCGTTGGCGCCCTTCTCCGGCTCGAGCCCGGCGTGCGCCGCCTTGCCGTGCACGTTGACGGTGTAGTTGGAGGTGCCCTTGCGGGCGGTCTTCAGCGCTCCGCCGTCGGCGCCGGCCTCCATGACGAAGGTGGCGGCCAGCCCGCGGGCGGTCTCCTGGATCAGGGGCGAGGAGGTGAGCGAGCCGACCTCCTCGTCGCCGGTGATCAGCAAGGTGACGCCGTCGAGCGAGCCGAGCCCGGCCAGCGCGTGGAACGTCTGCACCAGCCCCGCCTTCATGTCGAAGACCCCCGGCCCCCGCGCCACCCCGTCCACCAGGGACCACGGGTGGGTGGCGAGGGTGCCGATCGGCCAGACGGTGTCGTGGTGACCGAGCAGCAGGACCCTGGGCGTGCCGAACGACCAGCGCAGGTGCGTGACGCCGTCGATCACCAGGAACTCCGGACCGGTGCCCAGGTGGCGGGCGCCCATCGCGGCCACCACCTTCGCGCTGCGGGCCACGGCCTCCAGGTCACTGGAGAAGGACTCGCACAGGACCAGCTCCTCCAGGTCTTCGACCATGCCGGCGGCCTGCTGGGAGGTGTTGTCGATCATGCTCATGATCGTCGTCCTCCGAGAAGTGACTTCGGCCTGCTGTGCGAGACCTGCGACGGCCGGGCGCCAGGGCCCCGCGACCGCAGGGTGGCAGGGCCCTGTGACGGCAGGGTGGCAGGGCTCGGCGGCGGCTGGGTGGCAGGGGCCGGGGCTGTCACGAGAGGAGCTCGCCGAAGAGCCGGTGGACGTTGCCGCCGATGATCTGCATCACGTCCTTCTCCGGCAGCCCGCGCGCGAGCAGCCCCTCCGTGACCATGGGCAGCCCGCGCGGCCCCTCCAGGCCCTGGATCGCCTGCTTCGGGTCCACCCCTCTGGTGTGCAGGTCCTCGCAGCAGGGCGGCGTCAGGTCGTCCATCACCTCGCGGATGAAGTCGGGGCCGAGACCCACGTGGTCGATGCCGGCGACGGACACGATGTGCTCGATGTGGTCGAGCAGGCGGTCGAGCGTCATGTCCTCCTCGCGCTCGGCGAGGAACGGGGCGAAGAAGTTGACGCAGATGACGCCGCCGGTGGCGGCGACGGCCCTGAGCTGGTCGTCGGTGAGGTTGCGGTGGTGGTCGCGCAGGGCGCGGGCGGAGGAGTGGGTGGCGATGACCGGCCTGGTGGCCAGCTCCAGCACGTGGGCGACGCCCGAGGCGCCCAGATGGGAGACGTCGAAGACGATGCCCAGGCGCTCCATCTCCTGCAGGGCCGCGACGCCGGCTGAGGTCAGGCCGCTGCCCGTGGCGTCCTCGCCGCTGCCGTCGGCCAGCGGGGTGCGGCCGAAGTGGGCGATGGAGGCCACCCGAACGCCCAGGCGGTGCACGGTCGGGATCAGCTCGACGCTGGCGTCGAGGCCGGGCATGCTCTCCATCGCGAGCACCAGGGCGATCTTGCCGTCGTCGAGCGCCCGGTCGATGTCGGAGGCGTCGAGGCAGAGGCGTACGTGGTCGGGGTTGCCCTCCGCCAGCACGTGCGCGCACTCGATCATGCGCAGGGTCTGCCGCAGCGCGCCCTCCGGGAGAAACTGGTCGTCGATGAAGACGGGCAGCACCTGCAGGTTGACGCCTCCGTCGAGGAGCTGCGGCAGCCATCTCTCCCGGAAGAACGAGGCCCACTGGTGCGGAGGCCTGGCGGAGACCGCCATCAGCAGGTCGTTGTGAGTGTCGGCCACGACAGCGCGCTGGTGCAGGGGAAGCGTCATGGCAGGACGGTATCGCGAGGCTGGGACCTGCTCCAATGCGTCCCAGGTCCGATTTTTTTGATCAGTTGTACGACCTGGGTTTGATGGACTGCCCGCCCACCGGGCCGGCTGAACGCCGGTTCGCCTCAGCGGGCCGGGCCGGCTGAACGCCGGTTCGCCTCAGCCGGCCGGGCCGGTCGGCCGGTAGGCGGGCTGCGGCGGCCGGGCCGTGAGCCTGCGGTACAGCGTCGTGGTCCCCGGCCAGTTGTTGGTGACGCGCCCGGACGCGGTCTTGTACCAGCTCTGGCACCCCGCCCCCCACACCATCCCGGCCATCGCCGCGTCGAGCCGCCTGCGCCACGCCGCCATCACCTCGGCCCGCACCTCGATGGGGCCGCTCCCCGCCAGGTACGGCAGGCAGGACATGACATGGTTCACCTGGCATTCGATCATGAAGATGATCGAGTTGTGCCCCAGGTTCGTGTTCGGCCCGTACAGCATGAACATGTTCGGGAACCCGGGCACCGAGATCCCCAGATAGGCCTCGGCCCCCTTGTCCCACCGCTCCTCCAGCGACCGCCCCCCGCGTCCCACCACCTCCATGGGGACCAGGAACTCGGTGCTCTTGAAGCCGGTGGCGTACACGATCGTGTCCACCTCGTACGGCCCCTCGGTCGTCTCGATCCCCTTGGCCGTGACCCGCACGATCTTGTCGGTCACCAGCGACACGTTCGGCCTGGTCAGTGCCGGATAGAAGCTGCTGTCGATGACCACCCGCTTGCAGCCGGGCGGGTAGTCGGGCGTCAGCCTCGCCCGCAGCCCCGGGTCGGGCACCTGGTCGCGCAGGTGCCGCAGCGCCCGCTGCTTGAGCAGCCCCGTGCTCCACCCCTCGGACAGTGCCGGGTAGAGGGTGCCTTCGGCGTACCGATAGATCCACTCCCGATAGGCCCGCTGCAGCCCGGGGACGTAGTGGAAGGCCAGCCGGGTGAGCGGGCCGAACGTGGCGTCGGGCTTCGGGATCACCCAGTTGGGCGTGCGCTGGAAGACGTACAGGTGCTCGGCGCGCTCCGCGACGCGGGGGATGAGCTGGGCCGCGGAGGACCCGTTCCCGATCACGGCGACGCGCCGGCCGGAGATGTCGTGCTCGTGGTCCCAGCGGGCGGAATGGAACGACACCCCCTCGAAATCCGCCATGCCGGGAATGTCCGGCAGGCGGGGCCGGTTGAGCTGCCCCACCCCCATGACGAGCACGTCGAACGCCTCCGTGCCGCCCGGCGTGGTGACCTGCCATCGCGTGCCGTCGAAAACGGCCCGCCGCACTTCCGTGCCGAAGCGGATCTTTTCCCTCACGTGGTATTTGTCGGCGCAATGTTCGAGATATTCGAGAATCTCTGGTTGTTCCGGGTAGCGGCGGCTCCAGCTCGCGTACTTCTCGAAGGAGTACGAGTACAGATGCGAGGGAATGTCGCACCCCGCCCCGGGATAGCTGTTGTCCCGCCAGGTGCCGCCGAGATCCCCGGCCTTCTCGAAGACCGTGTACGAGCGAATCCCCGCCCGTTCGAGCTGGATCGCCATGCACAGCCCGCCGAAACCCGCTCCGACGATCGCGACGCTTGGTGCCATGCCGCCCTCCGCACGTAAGTCAGGATTCACTTACATTACGCCGAACCCCGTTCCGAAGACACCCCTCGCCGCGCCCGCCGCGAGGCGTCCCGCGGGCCGGTAGTCTGCGCAGGTGGCTGCTGTGACGTTGACTGACGTGATCGAGGTGCTCGAGGCGGCCTACCCGCCCGCCCGGGCCGAGTCGTGGGACGCGGTGGGGCTGGTCAGCGGCGACCCGGCCCAGCAGGTGCGCCGGGTGCTGTTCGCAGTCGACCCGGTCGCCGCCGTGGCCGAGGAGGCGCTCGACTGCGGCGCCGACCTGATCGTCACCCACCACCCCCTCTACCTGCGCGGCACCACCTCCGTGGCCGCGACCACGCCCAAGGGCAGGCTCGTCCACACCCTGATCAAGAACGACATCGCCCTCTACACCGCCCACACCAACGCCGACGTCGCGAACCCGGGCGTTTCCGACGCCCTGGCCAGGGCCGTCGGGCTGGCCGGCGACCTGGTCCCGCTGCGGCCGTTCCCCGACGACCCGTGGCGCGGGCTCGGCCGCGTCGGGGAGCTGCCGGAGAAGACGACGCTGGGCGAGTTCGCGCGGCGGGCGGCCGACGGGCTGCCGCGCACGTCGTGGGGGATCCGCGTGGCGGGCGACCTGTCGCGCCCGGTCCTGCGCGTGGCCGTCAGCGGCGGCGCGGGCGACTCGCTCCTCGGTACGGCCGCCGCCGCGGGCGTCGACGTGTTCCTCACGGCGGACCTGCGGCACCATCCTGCCAGCGAGTTCGTGGAGTCGGGCGGGCCCGCGCTGATCGACGCCGCGCACTGGGCGACCGAGTGGCCCTGGCTCGACAGTGCGGCGTCCATCCTGCGCGAGAGTGGCGTTACCGTTGAAACACGTGTCTCCGCCACGGTCACCGATGCTTGGACAAGAGGATATTGATCATGAAAGCAGCCCCTGAGGCACAGAAGCGACTGCTCGACCTGGCAGAGCTCGACTCCGTGATTGATCGGCTGGCGCACCGCCGCCGCACCCTGCCCGAGCTGGCCGAGATCGACGAGCGCTCCAAGGCGTTCGCCAGGCTCTCCACCCAGGTGATCGAGGCCGAGACCGAGGCCGGCGACCTCGCCCGCGAGCAGGCCAAGGCCGAGAGCGACGTCGACGCCGTGCGCACCCGGGCCGACCGAGACCAGAAGCGCCTCGACTCCGGGGCCGTGACCTCGCCGCGCGACCTGGCGAGCCTGCAGTCCGAGATCACCTCGCTGCACAGGCGGCAGGGCGACCTGGAGGAGGTCGTGCTGGAGATCATGGAGCGCAGGGAGGCCGCCGACACCAAGGTCACCGACCTGGTGGCCAAGCGTGACGAGGAGCGCGCCACGCTCTCCACGGCGGAGGACCGCCGCGACGCCGCGCTGAGCGAGATCGAGAAGGAGTCGGGCGAGGTGCAGGGCCGGCGCGCGGGCGTCGTCGGCGACATCCCCGCCGACCTGCTCAAGCTCTACGAGAAGCTCAGGGAGCAGTACGGTGTGGGCGCCGCCATGCTGCACGGCGGCCGGTGCCAGGGCTGCAAGGTGGCCCTGTCCATCGCCGAGATGAACCGCATCAAGGCAGCCCCCCACGACGAGGTGCTCCGGTGCGAGGAGTGCCGCCGCATCCTCGTCCGCACCGCAGAGTCGGGCCTGTGACCTCGTACGTCATCGAGGCCGACGGCGGCTCGCGCGGCAACCCGGGCCCGGCCGGCTACGGCGCGGTCGTCATGGACGCCTCCGACGGCCAGGTGCTGGCGGAGGCGGCCGAGGCCATCGGCGTCACGACCAACAACGTCGCCGAGTACCGCGGCCTGATCGCCGGCCTGCGGGCCGTGCTCGACCTGGGCGGCGACGGGGCGCACGTGGCCGTCAGGATGGACTCGAAGCTGGTCGTCGAGCAGATGGCCGGCCGCTGGAAGATCAAGAACGAGGGCCTGCGCCCGCTGGCGGCCGAGGCCGGCACGCTGGTGAGGCGGCTGCGGGTGACGGAGTGGACGTGGATCCCCCGCGAACGCAACTCCCACGCCGACCGCCTCGCCAACGAGGCCATGGACGCCGCAGCCAAGGGCCTGAAGTGGAAGGCGGGCGGCACGACCGGCGCCGGCGCGCCGGGGCCTGCCGGCACGGGCGGCACGGGCGACGCGTCAGGGCCTGCCGGCACGGGCGCGCGGGCTGCCGCGACCGGTGCCGCGCCGACGACCGGCCGGCAGACGGACCTCCTCGACGGGGGCGACATCTCCGCCCCCACGGCCTCCGTGGCCACCGCCCAGGCCAGGGCCACGGGCACGGCCAAGGGCACGGGCTGGGCTCCGCCCACCCGCGTCGCCACCTCCCTGCTCCTCCTCAGGCACGGCGAGACCGAGCTGTCGCTCGAACGCAGGTTCTCCGGTCGCGGAGACGCCGAGCTCACCGCGAACGGCCTGGCCCAGGCCTCGGCTGCGGCCGCACGGCTGTCGCGCGACCCGTACCGGCTGGACGTGGTCGTCACCTCCCCGCTCAGGCGCGCCAGGCAGACCGCGCAGGCGGTCGCCGAGCAGGCGGGCGTCGAGGTCGAGGTGCTCGAAGAGCTCAGGGAGGCGGATTTCGGCGCCTGGGAGGGCCACACGTTCACGGAGGTCCAGCGCCGCTGGCCCGCCGAGCTGGCAGCCTGGCTGGCGGACCCCGACGTGGCCCCGCCGGGCGGCGAGAGCTTCGCGCAGACCGCCCGCCGCGTGCAGGCGGCGAGAGAGCGGCTGGTGGAGCGGTACGAAGGCAAGACCGTGCTGGCCGTCTCGCACGTGACGCCGATCAAGCTGCTGCTCAGAGACGCCCTGCTGGCGCCGCTGCAGTCCCTCTACCGCATGCATCTCGACCTGGCGTGCCTGTCGCTGATCGAGTACTACGCCGACGGGCCGGCCGTCGTGAAGACCTTCAACGACACCTCGCACCTGCGCTGAGAGCGGAGCCGTGCCGGGCGCCACCAGTGACGCACCCGGCACGACCGCCGCATTGCCACCGCCCCCCTCAGGCGATGACTCCGCCATTCCAGCGAATCGATCTTGTCGTTGAGTTGGGAACGGCTTGAGATTTGATACAGTCCACCAGACGAGTCGGCCGGGCGACCGCGTCGGGCCTCATCAGGCCCGCCGAGGAAGGTCCGGGCTCCACAGGGCAGGGTGGTCGGTAACGCCGACCCGGGGTGACCCGCGGGACAGTGCCACAGAAAGCAGACCGCCTCCCGGCCTGGCCGGGAGGTAAGGGTGAAAGGGTGGTGTAAGAGACCACCAGCGCCCACGGTGACGTGGGCGGCTAGGTAAACCCCACCCGGAGCAAGGTCAAGAAGGGACGCTCTTCGGGGCGTTCCGCGCGCGACGTTCGAGGGCTGCCCGCCCGAGCCGCGCGGGTAGACCGCTCGAGACCGCCGGCAACGGCGGTCCTAGATGGATGGTCGCCCCTTCGTACGAAGGACAGAACCCGGCCTACAGGCCGACTCGTCACCCCATCATCCTTCTGACCTGCACCGCAGCCATCCTCAAGATCCCGCAGGGCACTTTCAGCGCGGGCTTGAACGCCTTGTCGAGTGCGTCTCGCTCCGGTACCAGACGGCCGTACAGATCCACGGCGGTGGTGATGGACTTGTGGGCGAGCCACCGGGACACCTCAGAGATGGGGACGCCTTCCTCCAGTGCGGTACTCGCGAACGTGCGGCGAAGATCGTGGAAGGTCACGTGCCCCGGCCGGTTAGGCACAGGTCATCATCGGAAGCCAGGTCGAAGTGCTGGACCTGCTGTCGGATCGTCGCCGCGACGAACGGGCATGGGGACGTCCCGGCGGGGGTCTACGGCTCCGGGCAGGCCAAGATCGTTCCGTGTCGATCGGGTTGCGGTGGAAGCCTGCCCGCCTGCCGCCGTCCCAGGGCAAGCCCTAGCAGACCAGCCGCGGGCCGCCTTCCTTCCATCACGGTCCTGGCGCCGGGCGCGCGGCAGGGGCGGCCCCGCGGCCGGCCCCGTTACCTCTTCGGGTGGGGCGACGGCAGACGGGCAGGCCAAGGGGGCTACGACTTGGTTGGTTTGGGGACGACGCCCCACTTGAACGGGGAGCTCTTCAGGAGGTTCTCCGTCGCTCTGATCCCGGTCAGGTGCTCTACGAGCAGGAAGGCCGGTCCCTCGTAGAGCCGGAGAGACGATGGAAAGAGCATGTCGATCTCTGTGATCGTGTCCACGAGTTCGTCCGGAATCTCTGTCAGGTATCCCTCGTCGCCTCCCCAAGCGAATCTGATCTCACCGTCCTCACACCAATAGAAGTAGTCCAAGCACTTGATGCCGAGTGCGGCTTGGGAAACGAGGCAGGTGCCCTCGGAGAGTCTAGTGATCAGGTCTTCGTCGGTGCCGAGCCAGTCGGGATCGAAAACGAACGTCCAATCGCCGATGGAGGTGACGCCGAGGGGTCCGCTTGAGTAGTAATCGGCGTTGTCGGGGAAGGGCCCCGACGTGAAGTCCTCCCATCGACCACCGAGACGTGCAACCACCTGTTCAGGTGTGGCACGGACATAGATGAAGCTGTAGCACTCTTCGGCGTATTCGCCGCAAAGCCACGAGATATCGAGGGGCTGCAGGGTCATGTCGTCATGATGACAGTCGACTCCGACAAATATCGTTGTCACCTGCGGATTCTTAGAGTGGTCGCCAACGAACTCACTGCCCGGGTATCCCCGTGAGTGACAAACCGAGTGACATCAGCAATGCCCAAGGCTGCTCGATCATGCACCTCAATGCACATCGCAACGTGGTCCCATCAGGCGAAACAGTCAGCACAGAGATCTACCATGAGTGCTTCGCATCGAAGGCGTCAAGGGTTCGATCCCATCCTCGTGCCGACAGCTGATTCTGACATGGGTGTGATCACCGCACTAGGCTGGCCTGATGGCATGGGAAGACGGCTTCGGTGTGGCGTTGAAGCGATTAGCGGATCGCAGGCGCCTAGACCTCGTTGCCTTGCCTTCCGTCCCCGAGGCCGAGCTGCCGGCAGTGTTTCAGGGTGGGGCGCCGAGCCCGTCTCCGCTACGGCGGCTCGCACTCGTGCTCGGTCTGCACGCGGCAGACCTCTTTGCCATCGCAGATCTAGACATACCCGAGGACCTCGCTCCCCTGGATGCCACGGCCGGATGGCACGTTCCCTACTTGGTCCGAGACGCCGTCACTCTGCCGCCGGAGGAAAGGACCGCGTTACGCCAGTTCGTAGCGTCCCTGCCGCAGGAGGAGCGGGCCCAGCCCCTTCACAAACCACCGGTGCACGAGCAGTACCTGGCGGGTCCTGGTGCCCTGCTCATGCGCATGGCCCGGAACCGAAATCTCGGCTGGACGGCCACAGCCAAGACGTTCCTGGTACTCACAGGGCGGTACTGGTCTCCTGCCACCTACGGTGGGGTGGGCCACGGCCGTACGCAGCTGACTCCCGAGCTCCTGGCCGATTTCTCCGCTGTGCTCGATGTCCCCGCCGACGACCTGGCAGCGTTGACCGGCGTTGCGCTGCCTGGCGCAGCCTCGGTTCAGAAACCAGATGTTGCTGACGTGGCCGAGCTGATCTGGGACGTGCGACGTCTTACCGAGAGTCAGCTTCGGCAGGTCAGGGATCTCGCGAGATCCATGCGACATTAGCTGTCGAGTTGCCGTACCGCGAGCCTCAGAGAATAGCCGGGGTGTTCGGCGTACCCACCTTCTTGTCGACCAGCGGCCAACGCTCGGGGACATCCTCCCGACGTCTCGCAGATCGCACGGCACACTTGCAAGGGCGTGATTGGCTGAACGCCCAAGGGGGAGTCAAGTGGAGAGCCACACGCGCTGAATCAGTGTGAACGGGTCTGGACTCGATTGCCCGGCCTGACCTCGCATCCGGATCAGCGTGAACTGACTGACACGGGAGAATCTGGTTCGAGTCCTATCACGGCGATGATGATGCGCAGGGCACATTCGGGGCGCATGACATCACGATCATGCACGAAACGTTGAGAAGCTGCGAGAACGAAACGTGCAGGTCGCAACCCCCATGACGAAGATCCCAGCAGCTCATGCCGAACCGAGAAAGGAACCCGGCCTACGGGCCGGCTCGTCACCCCTCAAGCAGAGTACGGTCACCGCGAAAAAGGCGGGCGAGTGATCTACACTCGCTCGTCATGACGGGCTTGTTCGACCGATTAGGTCCCCTCTCCCTCATCGTCGCCATCCTCGCCGTGCTCGCCGGCACCCCGCTGGGAGAGAGATGGGGAGCACCACCATCGAGCTGGACCATGCCGGCTCTCGGGATCGTCGCGCTGGCACTGGCATGGCCTGGACTGCGAAGCAAGCCCACGATCTCCACGGTGTCCAACCGCAGCATGTCAGTGGCGGGGCTGATGCTGGGGACGATCGCGCTCGGCCTCGGCGCGGTACACCTGGTGCTGGACTTCCTGTGAGCGGAGTCCCCAGCGAGGTCTGATCATCGATGTCAGGGCTTTCTGTGGCTGAGGCCGACGATCGTGAGCGCCAGCCCGGCCACCCCCACGAAGGAGGCCCCGGCCGCTGTGCCCGCGGCCATCAGCTCGGCCTTGGTGTCCACGAGGACCAAAATCGCCACGAACAAGGCCACGATGGCCGCTACGCCGAGGGCGAGCGTCACATGCCAGCGACTGTCCATCCCGCCTACCTCCGTTGGGGAGCACGCCGTTTCCGAGTGATGACGTGTCTGCGAAGCATGCTCGGCCCGCGCAACGGATGTGAGGGCGAGCGGGTGTGAGTATCGTGCGCTGCTACTGACCGGTACGACATCAGTTTACGGCCCCTGACCAGGGCGATCGTGGTTATTGACGCTCGCGCCAGCGTGTCTTGGTGAAAGCGGCCTCGCCGGCGGCGGGCACCGTCATTTCCGGGCGTACCCCAGGACGTGCGTCAGGCGCGGCACCCCCGGCTGCGGGGCGAACCCGAACGTGTCGGCCTCGACCACCTCGAACCCGGCCCGGCGGATCGCCCCGAGCGTGTCCCGGTTCGGCCGGCAGCCGCCCGCGGCCCGCCGCCACACCGGTGTCACGATGTCCGCCAGCAGGCCGAGCGCGGGGTTGGCCGGCCGTACGTGCTCGTAGAACCGCAGCTCGCCGCCGGGCCTGAGCACGCGGGCGGCCTCCGCCAGGGCGCGCTCCTGCGACGGCACCGAGCACAGTACCAGCGACACCACCACGACATCGAACGCGCCGTCGCCGGCGGGCAGCTCCTCGGCGTGCCCGGACGTCACCGACACCGGTACCGGCGCCGACCGGGCCTGCGCCCCGGCCAGGTCGCGCAACGTGTCCTCCGGCTCGACGGCGACGACCTCCGTGACCGCCGGCGGGTAGTGGGCGAAGTTGCGGCCGTTGCCGGCGCCGACCTCGATCACCCGCCCCTCGGCCCCGGCCAGCAACCGCCGGCGGTGGTCGTAGGCGCCCCGCCGGTCCACGAGCTCGGCCACCCGGGCGTACGCCTGGGCGAAGCGCGGATGCTGGAAATCGGCCTGTCGCGTCATCGAATCCCCTCAGAACGGCTCTTTCCAGCATGCCTCGCCGCACGATCAGTTCTTCGCGGCCCTGCCGATGACCTTGGCGACCAGCTTGCTCACGTGCTCGACCGCCTTGATCCCCGCCCCCAGCGAGCGGTGCCGGCGCGAGATGACGGCGATCAGGTACGTACGCCCCCGCTCCCGTACGCGCCCGATGCTGTTGACCGTCCATCGCCCTGCGTCGCGTTCCCGAGGCAGCCACCCGTTCTTGACCTGCGCGCCGCTGCCGGCCGCGCTGACGCCCCACGCCTGCTCCGGCGCCACGTGCCCCATCAGCTCCAGCACGTGGCGGCGGTGGCGGGGCGACAGCGGGCTGCTGGACGACACCAGCGCGTTCAGCAGCCGTACCTGATCGGCGGCGCTCGTCGTGGTCGATCCCCATGCGCCGCCGGGCCCGGGACGGGTGTCCCGCAGCCCGAGCTTCTTGTTGGCCGCGGCCAGCCCCGAGGCGCCGCCGATCGCCGCCCACAGCCGGGACGCGGCGTCGTTGTCGCTGACCTTGATCGCCTGTGCCGCCGCGCGCTTCTCCCATCCCGTCAGCCTGCGATGCTCCCGCTGGGCGCGGAGCAGCAGCGCCACCACGATGTTGACCTTGACGATGCTGGCCGTGGCCGTTCTGAGGCGGCGGTTGTAGGAGTAGGTGAGGCCGGAGGAGAGCTCGCGCACCGACACGGCGAGGTCGCCCGGCAGGTCGTCGAGGTAACGGTCGAGCGATCGGGTCAGGCCCTTTCTGTACGAGGGCCGCCTGGACGCGGGCTGCTTGGGTGCGGGCTGCTTGGCCGGCTCCGGCGCGGACGTGATGGCGACGGGGGAGAGGGGAAGGGTCGCGGCTGCGGGCAGGGTATGAGGGACACCGCTCGACGCGAGGAGGGCCAGCGGCACGAGCGCGCCCGCCAGCGCTACCCGTCGGCGCAGCCACGCCCCAGACTTTGCGGACGGCCGAGCCCCGGGTGTCGTTGGTGGCCGCGCCTCGGGTGGTACAAGCAGCCGGGCCTCGGGCTTCGCGGGTGGCCGGGCCTCGGGCGTCGCGGGTGGCCGCGCCTCGGGCGTCGCGGGTGGCCGGGCCTCGGGCTCGGGCGGAAGCCGCGGCCCAGGCTTCGTGGGCAGCACGCCGCCCTACCCGCACGCAGCGGGGAGAAAAGGGGAAATATCGTGCGATGCCATGAAATACATGGCAGGCAGCATTCCTGCCCTGCTGTTTCCACGGTGTTAGCCGGGGCTGGAGAGCACGAAGGCCGTAGCCATGAAGTGACGGGTTCGTGAGAGCCGAAGCCCGAGCCTCGAAGGGCACGCTAGATTCTTGGCCAGGCTCGGTCGAGGACCGGGTGTCATGAGGGGGGCGGGGAGATGGGCGCTGAGCTGGCCACGTTGGTCGGTGAGCTGTCACCGTACGTGACGGCCGCCGTGGGCGCGTACGGGGCCACCGTGCTGGCGCGGGCCCAGGAGGAGGCGGCCGACGCCACGGTGGGGTGGGGGCGGCGCATGCTCCAGCAGATCTTCGGCGTGCGGCCGGACGAGGACGACGTCCCGGAGACGGTCATCGAGCTGGCGCAGGCTCCGGACGACCCCGACCTGCAGGCGGCGTTGCGGGTGCAGATCCGCAGGCTGATGGCGGCGGACGAGGAGCTGGCGGCCCGGCTCCGGGCCATGGTCGCCGAGGCGCGGGCCGAGACGGCCGGCACGGTGACCGTGACCGCGTCGGGCGACCACTCGGCGGGCTTCAACCACTGAGCACACGACGAACGGCGCGGAGGACGTCGTTCACCGCGCCGAAGTGATCATGGGGCTCGGCCCCGCCCTTCCTGAGCCGGCCGAGGCGACCGCGGCGCTCGGCCCCGGCCCAGAGACCGCCGAGGTGGCGGCGGCGCGCGGTCTCGTCCTTCCCAAGACGGCCGTAGTGACCGCCGCGCTCGGCACACGACCGTCCTGAGACGGCCGAGCTGCGCGATCAACCCCGACGGCCTCCGCGACCGCACGCAGGCATGGTGAGGGGCGGAGGTGATCCGTCCTGCCGTCGAGCCATCATCGGCGGCCCCGTCCAGAGGGCATGGCTCGCCGGCGGGCACCTCCGCCCCTCCGGCCCCTGGGAGTGAGGACCGGCGTCGCGAGGAGCGCCATGGGCAAGTGGAGAACCTCGCTGGCACAGTGACCCTAACCCCGCCCCCGCCGCCCGTTCTGCGGAGGATTACGCAGAACGCGCATCCCACGCCGCCAGGATGCCCGCCTCCTTCTCCGCGTCCATGCCGTGCCGGTTGCGCTTGCCGTAGCTGCGCCTGTCCTCAGGGATCTCGCGCAGCCACGCCCACGTGTCGCGCACCGTCTCCGATACCGGCCGGGTACGCAGCCCGGCCGCCTCGGCCTTGGCCGTCGGGACGCTCCAGAAGTTGTCCCTGGTCTCCGACGGCGGGCTCCACAGCGGCAGCTCCACGAACGCCCCCGCCTCCCGTTCGACCAGGAACGTGTCGTCCACCCACACGAGCTCCGCGTCGGAGCCCGTGGCCGACACGCAGGCGGCCAGCCACGAGCCGTACGTCGTCTCACCCGCGGGGCCCGTCACCAGGAAGCCGCCGGAGGCGCCGCGCTCGGCCTGGTCGAGCGTGAAGGCCGCCACGTCGCGCGCGTCCACGAGCTGCAGCGGGGCGGACGGGTCGCCGGGCGCCAGCACCCTCCCGCCGCGGGAGATCCTGGTCAGCCACCACGGCAGCCTGGCGACGTCCTCGTGCGGCCCGAGGATCAGGCCGGGCCGCACGATCAGCGCGTTGCCGTCGAAGCCCTGCTCGACCGCCCGCTCGCAGCCCGCCTTGAGCACGCCGTAGTCGCCGTCGTCAGGCCCCGCGTCGGGCGCGCACGCCCAGCCCTGGCCCTCCTCCGTGGCCGGCTTGGCGGGGAAGCCGTCGACCGCCGACACGCTGGACACGAACGCGTACGTGGCCGCCCGGCCCGACAGCGCCCGCACCGACTCGCCCACCACGCGCGGCACGTAACCGCAGGTGTCGATCACGACGTCCCACGAGCGGCCCTCGACCAGCCGCGACAGGTCAGCGGGCGCCTCACGGTCGCCCCGCACGGCCTCCACGCCGGGCACGTCGGCCCCGCTGCGCCCCCTGTTGAACGTCGTCACCTCATGCCCCCGGGCCAGCGCCGCCTCCACGGCGGCGCGCCCCAGGAACCCCGACCCACCCATGACCAGAACCTTCATGGGCTCAATCCTCGCTCGTCACCAACCGGCGATCGAACGTCTTCACGGAGAGCGTAGGACGCAGCGGCGGCACCATGTGCACCCTGGCCGAGCCGATGTCGAAGTACAGCCCGACCAGCTCCAGCTTGCCCGCCCGCACCTGCTCGTCGACCTTCCGGTACGTGCGCAGGTTCTCCAGCTGCTGCTGCACGTTGACCCGGCACAGCACGTCCAGCGCCCCGGCGTGCAGCCGGTCGCCCTCGGTCTCGATGAACGTGGCCAGGCTGTGGTCCCCGTGCCGCAGCCACCTGCGCAGCCCCGGCAGGCTGCCCGCCTGCACCCCGCCGCTCAGCACCCCGGCCATCGCGCCGCAGCCCGAGTGCCCGCACACCGTGATCGTGTGGACGCCCAGCACCTGCGTGGCGTACTCGATCGCGGCCACCACCGAGTCGTCGTGCGGCTCGGTGCCCCTGCGCGGCACCAGGTTGCCGATGTTGCGCACGGTGAACAGGTCGCCGGGCCCGCTCGCCGTGATCAGGCTGGGCATGATGCGGGAGTCGGCGCACGTGATGAACAGGTGCGACGGCTGCTGCTTGCGGGCCAGCTCGGTGAAGATGGGCCGCACGAGCGGCGCCGTGTGCCGGTGGTACTCGCGCGCCCCGGCCGTGAGCAGGCACTCCGTGGTGCCGTCGGACGGCATGGTGATCGGCTCCGCCTCGCGTCGCCGGTGCGCCCACGGCAGCCACCAGCGGTCCGGCGCCTTCGGCGGCGACTTGGCGGGGAACATGCGCGCCCCGCTGGCCGCCAGCGCGTACCACTCGTCGTGCAGCTCGTCGATGACCACGGTGCCGCCCATCCGCTCGTGGTCCAGCCGCCACGAATGGATGGCCTCGAAGGCGCCGTTGTCCATGAAGTCGATGTTCAGGTCGAGGTCCACGATCGTGGCGGCGGGGATCGTACGCAGCTCGTGCGTCAGCCGCGGCACGCCCAGGAACGTCAGCGACCCCGAGATCGTCACGTGCAGCCGGCCGTCGCGGTCCTCCCGCTTGAGCACGGTCACCCAGGTCAGGCGGCGCAGCGCGAGCAGCGCGGCCAGCGCCAGCCCCGCCAGCACGCCCTCGGCCAGGCCGAGCAGGATCACGGCGGCCATCGTCACCACGTACACCGGCACCTCGCCGTGCCCGTGGACCTTCCTGATGTGGCCCAGGTTCACCATCTGCACGCCGATGAGAACCAGCAGCGCGGCCAGCGCCTCCAGCGGGATCAGCGTGATCGTCCAGCCGAACCCGAGCGCGAACACCAGCACCCACACCCCGTGCAGGATCGCCGACCAGCGGGTACGGGCGCCCGCCTGCGCGTTCGCGGTGCTGCGCACGATCACCCCGGCGACGGGCAGGCCGCCGAGCGCGCCGGTGACCATGTTGGCCACGCCCTGACCGGTCAGCTCCTGGTCGAGGTCCACCCGGCGCCCGCCGTGCATCCCGTCGACCGCCACCGAGCACAGCAGCGACTCGCAGCCGGCCAGCAGCGCCACGAGCAGCACCGCGGACACCACCAGGTGCCAGTCGCCCTGCGGCAGCACCGGGAAGGCCCACTCGGTGAGGCTGTTGGACAGGTCCACCCGCGTGACGTCCCAGCCGAACGCCCACGCGGTGACCGCCGCCGCGGCCAGCGCCGCCAGCGGCGCCGGGACCACCTTGACGCGTTTGGGGAGCCGCGTCCACAGCGCCAGGACGGTGATCGTGAGGATGCCGACGGCCACCTTGTGACCGTGGAGGTCGGCGATCTGGCCGGGCAGCTCCAGCACGTTCGCGATGGCCGACTTCTGCGAGCTGCCGCCCAGCACCACGTGGAGCTGGGAGAGGGCGATGATGATGCCGACGGCCGCCAGCATGCCGTGGATCACGGCCGGCGAGACCGCCAGCGCCGCCCTGGCCGCCTTGAAGACCCCCAGGACGAGTTGTACGGCCCCCGCCAGCAGGGTGATCATGCAGGTGGCCCGCCAGCCGTAGGTGTGGACGAGGTCCACGACCACCAGGGACAGACCGGCGGCGGGGCCGCTCACCTGGACGGCCGAGCCGCCCAGGGCACCGGCCACGATGCCGCCCACCACGGCGGCGATCAGTCCGGCTGCCAGCGGCGCTCCGGAGGCCATCGCGATGCCCAGGGAGAGGGGCACCGCGATGAGGAAGACCACGAGCGAGGCTGGCACATCATGCCGGAGGGTGCTCATCCAGCTACTCTGCGTGTCGCGGAACATGGAGCAAACCCTATTGCTCCGACGTCCTCGCTTTAAGGGGGCGTCGCGCTGGTTTTACGGATTAATGGGTGCTGAAGATCACCGGTAGTAGTCGTGCGGATGGTCCTGCTGCTCCGGGCCTCGCCGGTGGTTGCCGTGGCCGTTGGCCTGAGGCTGCGGGGGCTGGGCCGGCCAGCCCCCGTGCGCGCCGTTGGCCGCCGACGGCGGCGCGGGCCAGGCCGCGGGACTGGTCGTGATGTCGCCGGTCTCGTAGGCGCCTGCGGCGAACGGGGAGACCGGCGGAGCCGGCGGGGTGGGAGCCGACAGCACGTCGTAGTTGGAGACCGCCCGCCCGGGCACGGTCGGCGTGCCGGCGGCGGGTGAGGGGCCGGTGAGCGGGTCGGAGTCGTCGGCCACGGCCCAGCCGGAGCGCACCTCGTACGAGGCGGGATAGGACGAGCGGGCGGCGGGCTGCTCGAACGCCGGCCACGAGCTCGCACCGGCGTAGGGCGTGGCGGGGGCGGGGGCGGGGGCGGGGGCCGGGTCGTCGAGGATGTCGGCCGAGGCCGCCCAGGAGCCGGACGTGGTGCCCGCGGGCTGCTGGCTCCAGGTGGTCTCGACGGGGTCGGCCGCGCCGCCGCCGTAGGCGGGGAACGGGTCGCTCGTCGGCGCGCCGTGGATGGGGGCGGGAGCGGCCGGGAAGTTGCCGCTGGAGGTCGGGCTCACCGCGGGGAAGGAGCCGCTGCCGTTAACGGCGGCCGGATAAACGCTGTTGGAGGAGACCGAGTTGGAGGAGACGGGGGCGGGCCGGGGGGAGGGGGACGGCTCGGGGCGCGTGGGGGCGGGCACCGGCTGGGCGCCCGCGCCGAGGATGCTCAGCACGTCGGCCGTCGGCGCCGCGAACGTCACGGTGCGCTGGTCGGCCAGCTCGGCCTGGCTGGGGGTGCGCTTCTGCGGCTCGACCAGGTCGGCGAGGTTGGCCGCGGCCGACGCGGCGGCGGGCTGGCGCTGCGGCAGGGGGGCCTGGACGGTGGCCGCGTTGGGGTCGACGTCGGCGGAGGCGGTGGCGGGCCGCGGCTTGGCGGCGCGCGCGGAACGTTTGGCGGGTCGCTCGGCTGGACGCTCGGCCTCGGCGGCGGGGCGCTCGCGCTCGACCGGGCGGGAGGCGGCCTTCCTGGCGGCCACCGTGCCCCCGGCGCCGAACTCGCCCTCCTCCGCATCGCTGCGGATGTTGGCCCAGAACTCCTCGTCATCGTCGTCGTTGGTGGGGTTGCCCCACTCGTCGACGCCACGCCTGCCACGCTGACCGGTGCGCACCGGTTTCTGCTTGACCTCGTCGATGGGACTGAAGTCCGGGCTGAAATTGGCCATCCGCGGCTCGTGCGCCGCGAACTGGTCCGTCGAACGAGTCTGTGTCTGCTCCTCCTTCTCGGCCATCTCCTTCAGCCGTTCCGGAGGAAGCGAGCTCTCCCTGCGGTTCATCGAGCGCATGCCCAGTGCCACGACGACGAGCACGAGGAGCACGACAGCGACCAAGCTCACTACGACCGCGATCATTGCACCACCCTCAAAGCCATGGCCTCCCTCTGGCACCGATGAGATCGCGCGGCCATCGACGCGATCTGCCCCCTTTGATCACCAGTGCCTAACAATTGGATCTGATTGTGTCGGACCACTATGAGAGTTGTCACACCCTACGTGAATAATTGGTACACCGGCACTACCTGCCGTGTTCGGCCTCTCACTGGATGTTCACCGCCGTGAGACGACCCCTGGCGATGGTCTGCTCCGCGATCTTCTTCAGGATCGCGGGCAGCGGGGAGCCCGCCGCGAGAGCGACCTTGCCGCTGAGCGTGTACACCGTGAAGCGATAGCTGGCGTCCTTCTCGCAGGGCGGCTCGTAACCCACCCTGCCGCTGGTGACCCTCGCCTGCCCCGTGCCCTCTGGAGGGTCGGCGGCGGCGTTGGGGCCCAGCTCGGTCGTGGTCGCCGGGATGTCGTAGAGCACCCAGTGCACCGCCGACTTCGAGGACGTGTGGCTGTCGACCACGATGGCGATCGACTTGGCGTCCTGCAGCGGCTGGCTGGACCAGCGCAGCGGTGGGCTGCCCTGGTCGCTCTGGCAGGAGTAGTCGCCGGGCAGCGGCTTGCCCTCGCGCAGCTCAGGACTCGTGACGTTCATCTCGGCGATGTCCTGAGCCTGGGATCTGCCGATGAAGCTGAGGCTGCTGCAACCCGACAGGGACAACGCGACAGCCGCCGCCGTCACACTGACGACGAAGCGTCGCATGCGCGATGCCGCGTTACACAGCCCCATGCCGGACGATGCTACGCGGCTCTCGGCGGTGCGCAGACCGTTTCTCGATGGTCGGTGGTCGGTAAAGGATCCGAAAAGCCCAAGAATGCGGGCATTCGCGTAGTGAGCTTGGCCACAACGACGCCCGCGCGCGGGCTCCTGGCGTGCGGATCAGCCCCCGCCGGGGCAGCCTCATCCGCCTGCTGGTATGTCATGGCGCGCGGCGGAGGTGGACCCGGCGACCACCCCACGAAACGGACATGGGTTTCGGGCAGGCGGCGGCGCAGAAACCAGGCGCGCCAGATCGGGGCTTCCCGGAGAAGAACGGGCCCCTGGATGCGGACGGCGGCTGCCACGTCGCGTGAGGCGCTCGCGCAGTGGTGCGGTCACGACGCGCTGGCCGAACCTGGCTGGCACGTACGTGGCGCCGCCGACGTGGCCAAGCTCGACAGCCTGCGGCCGGGCCGCCACCGAGCATGGCACCGGGGCCGGGCCGGGGGTCGGCAGACACGCCGGGACGGCGCGCGGATCTTTGCCCGCCCCGCCGGGCGGAAATCCGCACCTGCCCGTCCCTTTCCCGGCCCGCTGACAGATCGCCTGCCGGGTTCGCGCCATAAGCTGGCCTTGTGACGTCAATGGGCGCTCTGCGTGATCCGGCGAACCGCGTCTCGCCCAAAGCCATCCGGATGTGGCTGCTGGAGTCGCTGGTCGCGTTCGTGTTCTTCCTGGGCGGCTCGCTGCTCGTGTCGCGATGGGTCGACGGCAGCGACTGGTCGTGGGTGCCGCGATGGCTGGCGGCGGACGCGTGGCTGCTGCCCGTCGCGGTCATGGCGGTGACGGTGCCGTTCCTGGTGGCCGAGCCGTTCGTACGGTACTTCGTGCATCGCTGGGAGCTTTCTGGGGACGTCGTCTACGCCCGGTCGGGGTTCCTGACCAGGGAGTGGGTGTTCGTGCCTGTGAGCCGCATCCAGACCGTCGACAAGGGGCAGGGGTGGTTCGAGCGGCTGCTCGGGCTGGCCACGCTGGAGATCCGCACGGCCTCCCACGCGGGGTCCTCGACGATCAAGGGTCTCGACTACCGGGTGGCGGCCGAGCTGGCCGAGCAGCTCGCGCGCCGGGCGGAAGAGCTCAGGGACGACGCCACATGACCGACCCCCGTCCCGACGAACCCGCCCCAGGCCCGGACGGCGGCTGGGCCTCGCCCACGCCTCCTCCGCCGGCCGGTGGCGAGCCGCCCGCGGCTCCCAGAGGCCCCGTGCCCGGACCCGTAGGGCCGTCTCCCGCGCACGGAGCGCCACCACCGGTGCCCGGCGGGCCGCCCTACCCCGGGCCCGGGGGGCCCTACCCCGGGCCCGGGGGGCCGTATCCCGGGCCTGGCGGGCCGCATCCTGGCGCCGGCGGGCCGTACCCGGGGCCTGGGGGGCCGTTTCCCTGGCCGCCGCCTGCGGGGCGGGCGCCGCAGCGGCTCAGCCCCAAGGTGCTGCTCATCGACCCCGTGCGGATGCTGCCCTCACTCCTCCTCCCTCTGGTCGGAGTCCTGTTCGTGGGCGGCTTCTCGGCCAGGTCGTACGCCTACGCGGCCGTCGGCGTCCTGGCCGCCATCGTGTTCGCGACCGTCAGGTGGGCCACTTTCACGTACGAGATCGTCGGCGACCGCCTGGAGACCAAGCGCTCGCTGATCAGCCGCTCCGTCCGCACCATCCCGCTGGAACGCATCCGCGGCGTCGACGTCTCCACCCCGCCCATGCACCGGCTGCTCGGCCTGACCATCCTCAAGATCGACACGGGGGCGAGCGGCGACGAGGAGGAGGCCAAGCTCGCCGGCGTCTCCCTGGACGAGGCCGAACGCCTCAAGGCGCTCCTCCTGCGCCGCACGGCCGAACCCGCCGGGGACGCGCACGTCCCCCACGCCGCCGCGGGCCCCAAGGAACGCACCATCATCGGCGTGCCGCGCAAGTGGCTCCTGTACGGGCCGCTGTCCGGCGCGTACCTGCTCACCCCCTTCGCCTTCGTCGGCGGCGCGGTCGGGCTGGCCTTCCAGTGGGGGGACGACCTGGGCCTCAGCCAGGACGACGCCCTGAGCGCGGGGGAGTGGCTCTGGGGGCACCCCTACCTCCTGATCGGCGTGGCGGTGCTGCTCGTGCTGGCGATGCCGTTCGCGGGCGGGCTGATGTACGCGGTCTTCAACTGGAACTTCGAGCTCAAGCGCCGCGACGGCTACCTGGTGGCCGAGCGCGGACTGATCAACCGGCGCAGCGTGTCGCTGGAGTCGAAGCGGGTGCGCGGCTACGAGATCGTGGACGGCCTGGCCGAACGGTGGGCCGGGGTCGTACGCGTGTGGGCCATCGTGACGGGGCTCGGTGACTCGGAGACGCGCGGGCAGCTCCTGCCCGACGTGCCGCGGACGGTCGCGTTCCAGGTGACCGGCGACGCGATCGGCCCCTACGACGCGGCCCTGCGCCCTCATCCGCCCGTGGCCCGCAGGCGCCGCCTGTTCCGGGCCGTCTTCCCGTGGCTGGTGCTGGCCGCCGTGAGCGTCGCCGGCCTCTGGGCCACCGGGGGCGTCTTCTGGTGGGTCCTGCTGGTGCTAGCGCTGCTCCTGGCCGGCGGCGGGGTGCCGCTGGGGCTCGACAGGTACGCGTCGCTGGGGCACGGCTACGACGGCGGGCGCCTGGCGGTGCGGTCGGGGTCGCTGCGGCGGGCGCAGGCCGTGGTCGAACGCCGGGCCGTGGTGGGGTGGCGGCTGCGGCAGACCTGGTTCCAGCGGCGGGCCGGGGTGCTCACGCTGATCGCCGGGGTCGGGGCCGGCAAGGGGGGTTATTCGGCGATCGACGTCGCCGAGGCGCAGGGGGTGGAGTTCGCCGCGGAGGTGACGCCCGAGTGGCTGGCGCCGTTCCTGGAGCGCGGCGAGTCTTGACGGACCCGGCCGGCGCCGTTCGCGGGGCGCTGCCATCCCGGCGGGCCGGTTCGCGGTGGTTCTGGAGCGCGGTGGACCCTGGCCGGGCCGGTCGCTCGTGGGCGGCCGTGGAGGGGTTTCCTGGCGCGCGGCCGCTGCGTGCCCGGGGGGTTACGGCGTGCTCGGTGGTGTCGTCGTCTCCTGCGGTCAGTCCTGGCGACGGGCGCCGAACATGATCTCGTCCCAGGTCGGCACGGACGCCCGGCGCCCCCGCGAGTTCTTGCGCGCCTGACGTGCGGCCGGGGCGGGCGGCGGAGACGGCACCGGCACGGGCGGCTCCTCCTTGCTCTCGTCCTTGCCGGCCCGCGCCGCCGGGACCGCGGGAGCGGGCTTCGGCTTGGGCTGGGGCGCGGGAGGCTTGCTCTCCTGGACGGGCTCCGGCTGCGCCGCCTTCTTCCCGGGCGCGGCCGGCTGCTCGGCGGCCGGCGTGGGCTCCGGGACGGCGGGCTTCTCGGGGACGACCGGCTCGGGCTCTGCCACCACCGGCTGCTCGGCGACGACCGCGGCCGTCTCCTCAGCCGCAACCTCTTGGGCCGCAGCCTCTTGGGCCGCAGCCTCTTGGGCCGCAGCCTCCTGGGCCGCAGCCTCTTGGGCCGCAGCCTCCTGTGCCGGAGTCTCCTGTGCCGCGGTCTCCTTGACCGTGGGCTCCTCGGCGGCGGGCTCCTCAGCCGCGGGCTTCGGCTCCTCGGTCGCGGTTGACGCCGGCTCAGGCGCAGTGGCCCGAGTCGCGGCGGCCTCGACCGTGGCGGTCTCGGCTGTGCCGGACTCGACCGCGGCGCCCTCGACCGTGGCGGCTTGGGCAGTGGCGGTCTGGGCGGTGGCTGCGTCGCCGCTCGCGACGGCGTCACCGCTCGCGACGGCCTCTGCCTTCTCGACGGTTTCCGTCCGCGCGGCCGGTTCCGTGTTCGCGGGTGCCTGCGTGCTCGCAGCCGGTTCAGGGCGGGCGGGAAGCTCGGAGCCGCCGGCCGGTGCGGCCCCTGCGGCCGGTGCGGGGCTCGCGTCCTGCGTGGGGCTTGCCGCCGCTGCCGGGCTCGAGACCGACTCGGCCTCGGGCGTAACGGATTCGGGCGCAACGGCCTCGGGCGCAACGGCCTCGGGTGCAACGGCCTGTGCAGCGGGCGTCTGCGCCACTTGCGGCTGACCCGAAGGGGCGGTGGCCACCTGGGGCCGGCTCGGGGTGGCGGACGCCTGGGGCTCTGCCGTGGTGGCAGTGACCACGTCGGGCTCCGCGACGGCTGTCGGCTCCTTGGCCGTGCCGGTGCCTGCGGCTGCCGCGGCGGTGTCGGTGCTCGCGGCTGCTGGAGCCGCGTCGGCGACTGCCGCGGCGGGAGCTGCCGGGGCCGCTTCGGTGTCGGTGCTCGTCTGGGTGGAGACCTCGGGAGCGACGCTCGGCCGGGACGACGCTTCCGCGTCGGTGGCCGGCGTGGCGGACGGGGGCGAACTGACGGTGGCCGTGGGCGCGTCCGGCTGGGCGGAAGGCAGTGCGGCAGGGGCAGGCTCGGTGGCGACCGCTCCCTGGACGGCGGGTGTGCCGAGGTCGGCGACCGGCGCACCGGCCACCTCCGCGCCAGTGGCGGCCACCTCGGTGGAAGCCGCAGTGCCTGCGGTGGGCGCCGCCTGGGTGGAAGCCGCCGCGCTCGGGGCGGGCGCCGCCTCGGCGTGCGGCGGCTCTGCCCCGGCGCGCGGTGCTTCCGCTTCGGCGGGCGATGCTTCCTGCCTGGCCGGGGCCTCGGGAGTCGTGGGCGTCGGAACCTCGATGACACGGCCCGCCATGGGGTCGGCCTGGGGTGCGGACGCGGCGACCGGCTCGGCTGCGGGTTCGGCGCGCGCGGCGGGGTCGGCGACCGGTCCCGCCACGGTCTGGGCCTGTGCGGCCGGTGCGGCGACCGGCTCGACGCGCGCGGTGGATTCGGCGACCGGCTGAGCCGTGGGCCCGGTCTGGGCGGCAGGTGCGGGGACCGGCCTGGACGGGGGTGCGGGCTCCTCGGCCGTCGGCTGTGCTGCCGGCCGAGGGTCCGGGCGGGACGACGGCGGGGTGGCCGGGGCGTAGATGGACTCGTGCTCCGCCCGGCCGGACCCGAAGTCGGGCAGCCATGGCGAAGACCCGCCGCGGCGGGACGAGGTGTCGCCGGGGCGGGCGTAGCCGGTTTCGCGGGCGGGCGGCTCGGGCCGGAAGGGCTCGCGTGACGGCGGTTCTTCTCTGGCCGGCGGATCGAAGGGCGCTTCGCGGGAGGGCGGGTAGGCCGTCTCGGACGAGGGGGAGTAGGGCTCGGGCTCGCCGCGCACCACCGAGGGGAACGGCAGCGGGTCGGAGGCCAGCGGCGGCACGGGCTGCAGCTTGGCCACGCGCGGCGCGAACGGCGTCACCGTGGTGTCCTCCACCACGGCGGGCTCGGGGTCGAAGTCGGCGGCCGACAGGCGCATGGCCTCGTCGTCGTGCGGGGTGACGTGCCGCTTGCGCGGGTCGAAGAGCCATTCGGCGTGGCGCGTGTGACCGTTCCACACGTAGCCGAGCTTGACCCGCCACAGGCCGTCGTCGCGCTTGGCGCTGTCCCAGTCGATCTCGTCGGTGGGCACGCCGCGCCTGGTCAGCCGCTCAGCGACGAGCTCGCCGAGGGTGGGACCGGGGGCGGACTCGCCCGGCATGCGGACGGCGACGCGCTGCGCCTGCTGGGCGACGTACTCCCGCTCCTGGAGCACGGGCCCCTCGAACCAGCGGACACGCTCGACCGGGATCCCGGCGGTCGCGGCGATCTCCTCCGCCGTCTCTCCGGCACGGATGCGGGCCTGGATCTCCTTGGGGCGCAACGGACTCTCCACTTCGATCTCGTACTGGCCGAGACGGGAGAAGTTGCCGCGGACGGCAGCACGGAGCCGGTCGTCCACGGGAAGCGTGAAGCGCGTACCTCGCCCCGCAGTAGCCAGCACGAGGTAGGTGCCGTCCTCACTCACCGCGACGAGTCGGAGCTCCTGCATGCGAGTCCCTTCGTCAGCGTCGCCATTCTTCCCCCGGACCCTTGAGTCTCTCGCGTGTGCCGGTTGCCTGCCAGCACCGTACCCGGCATGTCCGAACATCGCCTTCCTGGGATAGCCCCGGGGCGATGTGACGCCGGTCACATTTGTGGTGTCCATCCCTCTAGAGCCCGCCGTTGCGTACCAGGAGGTTATTTGGCCTCGACGGGTTCTGGCGAATCGCGCCCCGGGCCGTCGTGCAGTCCAGCCAGGCGGAAAGGGTCGCGGGGTCGGTGTTCGGATGACGTTCGAGATGGCGGGCGGCGGCTCCGGCGAGGTGCGGGGCGTGGGCGGAGAACGCCCGGCCGTCAGAGGTGAGCCGGCAGGCGCCGCCGTTGGCGGCGCCGATGACGAACACGCCCGAGCGTACGAGCGAGCGCGCGGATCGGGTGAGGGCGGGCGAGTCGGCGCCGTCGGTGGGCAGGAGCGCCACGGACGGTCCGCGGGCGTGCCGGTGGATCCAGTCGAGCCCCGCCAGCATGTCGGCCAGCGTGCCGGAGCCGCCGCAGCCGAGCACCCGCACGGAGGCGATCCCCGCCTTGGGGGCGACGTCGTGGGCGCGGGCGGCGACGCGTGTGCCGTGGCGGCCGCAGGCGCGCCCGGTGCCGCCGGTGGCGTCGAAGGCGCGCCAGACCCGGTCGCCGAACTCGGCGCGGCGCATGGCGACGCCGCTGTCCAGGACGTACACGGTGGTGCCGGCGCCGCCGCCCCGGGCCGAGGGCGGGCGTTGGGGGGCGCGCAGGGCCATGGGATGGATCTGGCGGTCCGGCTCGATGGTGCGCACCCGCGAGTCGGCGCGCAGTTCCTCCAGCTCGGAGGCGGTGAGGAAGGTGGCGAACCCCGGCAGCGCCGAGGTGTAGTAGCGGCGCACCCTCCAGCGCACCTCGCCGACGAGGTCGCGGGCGGCCTCCCGGTCGCGCGCGGTGACGATGTAGGGCCGGGCGGGCTCGGGATGGTCGGGGTGCAGCGTGAGTCCCGCGGCGGGGGTCATGGCGAGAGGGGCGGCGGTCGCCGCGGCCGTTGCCACGGCCGCGGCGAGGTACACGGAGGGCAGGCCGAGTCGTCGGGGCACGATCGGCAAGGATGCCTGTCACGCAGGTCACAGGAACAACAGGACACGCGCTCGCGTCTATTCACGAGACAGGTCTTTACCGAACGCGGGGCAAGGAAGGACTGATCCGGGGGATGAGCGGCGAGCAGCGGAAGTTCGAGCTGAGCGTGCCGCAGATCCTGGGCAGCGCGCTGGCCGCGGTCACCGCGGCGGTGGCGGCGTCGTATCTGGGCGTGGCCGGGACGGTGATCGGGGCGGCGGTGGTCAGCGTCGCCAGCACGGTGGCCACGGCCGTCTACACGCACTATCTCAAGCAGACGGGGGAGCGGGTCAAGCACCGCACGCCGCTGGTAGTCCGGCGCGAGGGGTCTCAGGAGGAGGAGCGGCCGGGTGGCGACGTCACGCTGGTGATGCCCGCCGTACGGCCGGCGCCGAGGTGGCGGCTGCCGTGGCTGAAGATCGGCGCGGCGGCGGCGATCGTGTTCGGGGTGAGCATGGGCAGCATCCTGGTCTACCAGGCGGCCGCCCAGCAGACCGTGCACGAGCAGGTGACGGGCAGGACACCGGCGAAGGCGCAGCAGAAACAGCAGGAGGAGGAGCGCGCGCCGGCCACGCGGGAGACCGTGAGCGAGGGGCCGCCCGCGTACACGGACGCGCCGGTCACCCCTGAGGACACCCCGGCGCCGACGCCCACCCCCACGCCCAGCAGGACCGTCACGCCCACCCCCGAGCCGACGCCGACCCCGGCGCCCACCCCGTCCGAGACGGTGGAGCCGTCGCAGGAGGGCACGCCCAGCGCCCCGCCGACGCAGGAGGAGCCGGACGTGGTCGAGGAGGCGCCGTCACCCGACACGGAGCGGGCCGAGCCGGAGCACGGCACGCCGCCGGGCTAGGCGCCCGGCACGGAGCGGGGCACTCCGCCTGCTCAGGCGCCCAGCACGGTGTCCAGGTAGGCGTTGGTGAACAGGCGGCCGGGGTCCAGGCGGTCGCGCAGGGCCGCGAAGTCCGCGAAGCGGGGGTAGACCTTGGCGAGGTAGGCGGCGTCGCGGGTGTGCAGCTTGCCCCAGTGGGGGCGGCCGTCCAGGCGGGTCATGATCTCCTCGACGCCCTCGAAGTAGTCGGGGTTCGGCGTCGGGCGGTAGAGGTGGCAGGCGACGTACGCCGACGGCCGCCCGTACGCGGTGGACAGCCACGCGTCGCTGGGCGGCGTCACCCGCACCTCCACCGGGAAGGTGATCTTCCAGTCCATCCGCTCGACCAGGTCGCGCGTCTCGCGCAACGCCTGGGCCAGGCGCTCGCGCGGCACGGCGTACTCCATCTCCAGGAAGCGCACGTCCCGACGCGCGGTGAACGCCCTGTACGAGGCGTCCACCGACTCGGAGTCGCCGAGCGCCGCCGCGCTGAGCTCGTTGATCCGCGGGATCAGGGCGGGCACGCGGGCCCCGAGCGCGCAGGCCGCGCCGAACAGGGTGTTCTCCAGGAAGACGGTGTCCAGCCAGCGGCGGAACGCGCCCGGCGGGCGGGCCGGTCCGGGGCTGCGGTTGTTGGTCTTGACCAGGCACGCGTCGGTGTGCGGCAGCCAGAAGAAGTCGAGGTGCTCGTTGGCGGTGGTCAGCTCGTCGAGCGTGCCGAGGATGTCGCCGAGCGGCAGCCTGCGCCGCCGGTTGCGCAGCAGGAACGCGGGCTCCACCCGTAAGGTCACCGCTGTCAGGACGCCGAGCGCGCCCAGCCCCACCCGGGCCGCGTCGAACAGGTCCTCGCCGGGCGCGACGGTGGCCACGGTGCCGTCGGCCAGCACCAGCTCCAGCTCGGTGACCTGGTCGGCGAGGCCGCCGCTGTCACGGCCGGTGCCGTGGGTGCCGGTCTGGATGGCGCCGGCGACGGTCTGCTCGGTGATGTCGCCCATGTTCGCCAGGGCCAGGCCGCGCCGGGCGAGTGATTCGTTCAGCGCCCGCAGGGAAGTGCCGGCCAGCACGGTGACGCGGTCGTCCGCCCACGTCCTGACCCCGGTCAGGGCGCCGGGCCGCAGCATGATGCCGTCGGTGAGCGCCACCCCGGTGAAGGAGTGCCCCGTGCCGACCATGCGGAGCCGCCGCCCGGAGGCGGCGGCGTCGCGCACGGCGCGTACGACGTCCTCGACGGAGGACGGGGAGCGCACCTCGGCGGGGGTGCCCGACTGGTTGCGCGCCCAGTTCACGAAGGCCACGGGCACCCCTCCAGAGCATCGTTCCGGTTAAACGTGAACGATACTCACTTCTCCCAGCCGTCGGGAACGGGGAAGATGTCGCCGGGCTTCAGGTCCTCGTTCTTGACCACGTCGGAGACCGTGACGAGGTGGTAGCCCTTGTTCTGCAGGGTCTTGATGAGCGCGGGCATGCCGTCCACCGTCTGCTTCACCCAGTCGTGCATGAGGATGATCGAGTTCGGCTTGGCGACGGCGAGGGTCTGCTTCTGGATGGCGTCGACGTTCTTGGAGCTCCAGTCCTGGGAGCCCGCGGTCCACAGGATCATCGGCATGCCGAACTCCGCGGCGATGTCGGAGACCTGCAGGTCGGCCATCCCGTACGGCGGGCGCAGCAGCTTGGGCTCGACGCCCGCGGCCTTCTTCACCGCGTCCTGCGTCTTCTGGATCTCGCTCCGGATCGTCCCGGGCTCGCTCTTGGTGAAGTCCGGGTGGCTGTAACTGTGGTTGCCGAGCTCGTGGCCCTCGGCGACCATGCGCTTGACGTACTGCGGGCGGCTCTTCACGTATTGGCCCTCAAGGAAGAACGTCGCCTTGGCGTCGTACTTCTTGAGCGTGTCGAGCAGCGTGCCCGCATACTTGCCCGGCCCGTCGTCGAAGGTCAGCGCGATGCACTTGACCTGATCGCAATCCACGGGCTCCTTCTTCGGAGCCTGCGCGAAGGCCGGCGCCGGAGCAAGGGTCACGCAAACAGCCGCGATAGCTAGAAGTGAACTGATTTGTCGGGACATAACTAGTGCTTCCAGTGTGATGGGTGTTGCGAGGGATGTCCCGACCGTAGCGGATCAGCTCTTCGCGGGTGAAGGAGCCTCGGGAAGTCTCAGCAAACCCGAACCTCCGATGCCCACGATCACGGCGACGGCCGCGGCGACGATGGAGAACACGTACGCGTCGGAGGCCCCGTACGTCTCGGTGAGCTGCCCGCCCGCCCACGAGCCGAGCGCCACGCCGAGCGTGATCGCGGTCGAGATCCACGCCATGCCCTCGGTGAGCAGGTACTGCGGCACCAGCCGCTCGGTGAGGGAGAAGCAGGTGATGAGCGTCGGCGAGATGGCGAACCCCGCCAGGAACAGCGCCGCCGCCATGATGCCCGGGGTGTCGATGAACAGGATCGGCAACAGCCCCACCACGAACAGGGCCAGCGCGCGCACGAACCGCGCGCGCAGCGAGATCCGCCAGCTGCGCGAGCCGAACCAGAGCCCCGACACCATCGACCCGCCCGCGAACGAGGCCAGCAGGAACCCGGAGGCCCACTTGACCCCCTGCTCCTCGGCGAAGGCCACCGTGATCAGGTCCACGGAGCCGAAGATCGCGCCCAGCGCCAGGGAGACGGCGGCCAGCAGGGCGACGGCGGGGATGAGGATCGGCGTGCCGCCCGACGACCTGACGAGCTGCACGGGTGGCTGGGTGCGCCGCTGCGCGGCCAGCGCCAGGGAGCCGGCCAGCATGCAGACCAGGGCCACGATCAGGCCGGCGTAGGGGTTGACGGTGGTCGCGAGCACCGTGACCAGCGCGGGACCGGTGACGAAGACGACCTCGTCCGCCACCGACTCGAACGCGAAGGCGGTGTGCAGCCGGTCCGTGCCGCCGTGGATCACCGACCAGCGCGCCCGCACCATGGAGCCCAGCGACAGCGACGTGGCGCCGATGACCAGCCCCGCGGCGTACAGCGTCCATTCGGGCAGCCCGCCGCCGGCGGAGAGCATGAGGGCCGCCAGTGCCAGCGCGTTGACGACGGCGAACGGGGGGATCACCCGGCCCTGCCCGAACCTGTCGGCGAGCCGGCCCGACAGCGGGGCGGCGGCGGCGAAGGCCAGGTTGGAGACGGCTCCGACGGCGCCGGCGGTGGCGTAGTTGTCGGTCAGCGCGGTGATCAGCAGGATGACGCCGATGCCGAGCATCGACATCGGCATCCGGCCGACGAGCCCCGCCAGCACGAACGCCTTCGTTCCGGGCCTTTCGAACAACCCCCGGTAAGGCCCGACCACGCTGTTTCCCCCTTACTCAAGCAGCTAACCATTGCGCACATATGTCGGGATCGCAAGTGGTTTCGGGCTGGCGTGAGTTAACGTGTCCCGAGTGTCCGGTCTTCCCACTGTCCGTGCGGTCATGCTCATGCTCATCGCCGTGCTCGCGGTCACCGCCGCCGCCGGCGGCGTCGTGGTCCTCATGGACGGTGACCTGCTCAGCGGCAGCGCCCAGGACCCGGGACGCGGCCGGCCCCGCGCCACCCAGCAGCCGGCGGCCGCACCCCGCCTCGACCAGCTCGTGCCCACCACCGAGCCGGTCAGGGACTTCGGCGCCGGCGGCCCCGGCGTCACCTCCACGCCGGCCCGCGTGCTGGCGATCGCCGCGGGCACCGTCCCCAGGGAGACCAGGCTCAAGCTCGCGAAGCTGAAGCACGTGCAGAAGGTCACCATCGTGGACGCGGGTGCGGTCAAGATCTCGGGCACCGGGCTGAACCTGCTGGCCGTGGACCCGTCCGGCTTCCGCTCGTGGACACCGCAGCCCGTCGCCGACCAGCCCGCCGTGTGGAGCGCGCTGGCCAGGGGCGAGCTCGTCGCCGAGACGACCGCGATGCGCAGGCTCGGGATGATCCTGGGCGCGGTGTACCAGGTGGACGGCGGGCCCAGGCTGCGCGTCGCGGCCTCGGCCGCGCTCGGGCTGACCGGCGTGGACGGGCTGATCAGCGCGGACGTGGGCAGGACGCTGGGGTTCGCGCAGGGCGTGGCGGTGCTCCTGCACGGCAAGGAGGGCAGGATCGGCGAGGCGGGCGTGCGCAAGGCGCTCGGCAAGGGCGCCCAGGTCGTCGTGCTCGACGCCGCCGCGCGTGCCCCGAAGCAGCAGCAACAGCCCGCCCAGGAGCAGCCGCAGCAGGTCAGCGTGGGCCGGCCGAGCAGCTACCTGGAGCTCTACAAGGCCGCCGCCACCCGCTGCCCCGGGCTGTCATGGACGGTGCTGGCCGCGATCGGGCAGGTGGAGAGCAGCCACGGGCGCAACAACGGGCCGTCGAGCGCGGGCGCGCTGGGGCCCATGCAGTTCATGCCCGCCACCTGGAAGCACTACGGCGTGGACGGCGACGGGGACGGCAAGAAGGACATCTGGAGCCCGTACGACGCCGTGCCCGGTGCGGCGAACTACCTGTGCGCCAACAAGGCCGGGCAGGGCGGCGAGAGGCTGCGCAAGGCGATCTGGTTCTACAACCACTCGTGGGACTACGTGAACAAGGTCATGTCGATCGCCGACGCGTACGCGAAGACCTACGCCTGAGGCCGCCGCTTGGGGGCCGGGCAGCAGGTGAGCGGGCACGGCACCGGCTCCGGCTCGGCCATCAGCTCGCGCACCATCCCCACGAACCGCGGATGCGTGCCCGCCGTCGCGGCCCGCTCCAGCGGCAGGCCCAGCTCGGCGGCCACGGCCCTGGCCTCGGTGTCGAGGTCGTAGACGACCTCCATGTGGTCGGAGACGAACCCGATCGGCACCAGCACCACGGCGGGCGCCTCGATCTTGCGCAGGTGGTCGCAGACGTCCGGCTCCAGCCACGGCACCTGCGGCGGCCCGCTGCGCGACTGCCACACCAGGTCCCACGGCCCGGTGCGGCCCAGCGCCTGGTTGACCAGCTCGGCGCTCCTGCGCAGCTGCTCCTCGTAGAGCCCGCCCTCGGGGCCCGCGGTCTCGGCCATGGAGACGGGGATGCTGTGGGCGGTGAAGACGAGCCGGGCGTCGTCGCGGCCGAGCCGCTCCAGCGCCGCCCTCGTGTGGTCGGCCATGGCCGCCACGAAGCCGGGGTGCTCGCCGTAGTGGCGCATCTTGATCAGCTCGGGGCCGCCCTCGATCGAGATCCGCCTGATGTCCTCGTAGTACTGGCGGCAGCTCGAGTAGCCCGCGAACGCCGAGGTGGCGAAGACGGCGGCCTTCCTGACCCCGTCGGCCCGCATCTGGCGCACGGTGTCCTCGCCGAACGGGTGCCAGTTGCGGTTGCCCCAGTAGACCGGCACGTCGAGCACCGGGCGCAGCGCCTCGACCAGGTCGCGGTTCTGCTGGTTGATCGGGCTGACCCCGCCGAAGCTCTGGTAGTGCTCGGCCACTTCGAGCAGGCGCTCGCGCGGCACGCCACGGCCGCGCACGACATTCTCCAGGAACGGCATCACGTCGTCCGGACCCCCGGGACCGCCGAACGACAGGACCAGCAAGGCGTCGTAAATTCCCACGTGACCACACTATGGGGGAGTGTCGGCGGTCCTCCCCGCGAGGTAGGTTCGATCGAGTGAGCGCATTCAACGACATTCGTGACTATGTGGCCATTCCCCGGGTCCTTTCTCTGCGGCTTTCGCCTGATGGCTCCAGGTTGATCTCCACCGTTCAGTCCCTCAATCCCGACGGCAAGTCGTTCGGCACCGCGCTCTGGGCCGTCCCGCTGGACGGCGAGCCGTACCGGCTGACGCGCTCGGCCAAGGGCGAGTCCGCAGCCGTCTTCACCGACGCGGGCGACGTGCTGTTCACCTCCGCCCGCCCCGACCCGACCGCCAAGGAGCCCGGCGAGGAGGTGCCCGCGCTGTGGCTGCTGCCCCGGGCGGGCGGCGAGGCCCGCCAGGTGGCCACCCGGCCCGGCGGCATCGGCGGCGTGCGCACGGCCGGCGACGTGGTCGTGTTCGTCTCCGACGTGCTCGACGGCGAGGAGTCGGCCGACGAGGAGAAGCGCAAGGCCCGCAAGGAGGCCGGCATCAGCGCGATCCTGCACGAGGGCTACCCCGTCCGCTACTGGGACCACGACCTCGGGCCCGGCCGGCCCAGGCTGTTCGCGGCCAGGCTCGGCGCCGACCGCCTGGAGGACGTGCGCGACCTGACCCCCGACGCGGGCGACGCGCTGCGCGAGGGCGGGTTCGAGCTGACCCCCGACGGCACCACCGTGATCAGCACCTGGCGCGTGCAGTTGCCGAAGGGCGAGTCGCGCACCGAGCTGGTCGCCATCGACGTGGCCACCGGCGAGCGGCGCGTGCTGCTGTCCGACGAGGCCCACGACTTCACCGGGCCGCTGGCGATCTCGCCCGACGGCGCCAGGCTGGCCTGCTCGCGCGACCGGCTCACCTCGCTCGACGTCTCGGCGTACAGCGAGCTGTGGATCGCCGACCTGGCCACCGGTCAGGGCCGCGCCTACGCGCCGGGCCTGTGGCCCTCGGACGTCGACTGGGCGCCGGACTCCTCGGCCGTCTACATCGCGGCCGACCACCAGGGCCGCCGCCCGGTCTTCCGGGTCCCGCTGGGCGGGGAGCCGGCCAGGCTCACCCAGGACGACGCCTCCTACCTCGGCCTCAACCCGTCGCCCGACGGCCGCTGGATCTACGCCCTGCGCAGCGCGGTCGACCTCGCCCCCGCCCCGGCCAGGATCGACGCCGCCACCGGCGAGATCGCCGACCTGCTCTCGCCCGCGCCGCGGCCGGAGGTGACCGGCACGCTCACCGAGGTCACCGCCAGCGCCGACGACGGCACCACGATCCGCGGCTGGCTGGCCCTGCCGGAGGGCGCCTCCGCCGCCAGCCCCGCGCCGTTCGTGCTGTTCATCCACGGCGGCCCGCTCGGCTCCTGGAACGACTGGCAGTGGCGCTGGCAGTCGTGGATCCTGGCCCAGCACGGGTACGCCGTCCTCATGCCCGACCCCTGCATGTCCACCGGCTACGGCCAGGAGATGATCGACCGCGGCTGGGGCGACTGGGGCCCGCGCACCCAGGCCGACCTCGACGCGATCGTGGACGCCGCCCTGGCCAGGGACGACATCGACAGCGAGCGGATCGCCGCGATGGGCGGCTCGTTCGGCGGCTACATGGCCAACTGGCTGGCCGGCCACACCGACCGCTACAAGGCCATCGTCACGCACGCCTCGCTGTGGAACCTCGACCAGTTCGCCGGCACCACGGACGCCGCGATGTACTGGCAGCGCGAGTTCGGCCTGCCCGGCGGTGAGCGCTACTCGCTGCTGTCGCCGCACAACGCCCTCGACAAGATCACCACTCCGATGCTCGTCATCCACGGCGACAAGGACTACCGGGTGCCCATCGGCGAGGCGCTGCGGCTGTGGTGGGACCTGCGGCGCACCGAGGTGGACGCGAAGTTCCTGTACTTCCCCGACGAGAACCACTGGATCCTCAAGCCCGGCAACATCGTCGCCTGGTACGAGACCGTCCTGGCCTTCCTCGGTCAGCACGTGCTCGGCCAGGAGTGGAAGCGCCCGGACTCGGTGGCGTGATGACGGACTTCCTGAGGCTCGCCGAGGACATCGCCCGCGAGGCCGGCGACATGCTGCTGGCCAAGCGGCCCACGATGTCCGGCGAGATCGAGACCAAGTCCAGCCCCACCGACGTGGTCACCGCGCTGGACAAGGAGTCCGAGGAGCTCATCCGCGAGCGCATCCTGGCCGCCAGGCCCGGCGACCGCGTCCTCGGCGAGGAGGGCGGCGAGGACCCCGGCGAGTCCGACGTGCGCTGGATCGTGGACCCCGTCGACGGCACCGTCAACTTCCTGTACGGCCTGCCGGACTGGGCGGTGTCCATCGCCGTCGAGGTACGCGGCGAGGTCGTGGCCGGCGTCGTCAACGTGCCGTCGCGCGGCGAGGTCTTCACCGCGGCACGCGGCGAGGGCGCCTGGCTGGGCGGCTCGCGGCTGCGCTGCAACACGGGCGTGCCGCTGGCCCAGGCGCTGGTGGCGACCGGCTTCGGCTACTCCGAGACCCGGCGCGCGGTGCAGGGCGAGGTGGTCGCCCAGGTGCTGCCGCGCGTCCGCGACATCCGGCGCGGCGGATCGTGCGCCGTCGACCTGTGCTCGCTGGCGGCGGGGCGGGTGGACGCCTACTACGAGCGCGGCATCAACCAGTGGGACTACGCCGCGGCGGGCCTGCTGGCGACCGAGTCGGGCGCCAGGTTCGGCGGGCTGAACGGGCGGCCTGCCAGCCCCGACTACGCGTTGTGCGCGGCCCCGGGGCTGTTCGAGGAGCTGCATGACCTGCTGGCGCCGCTGAACCCCGAACGCGACTCCTGATCTGGTGGCGAAACGGCCGGAGCCCTGGGCTCCGGCCGTTTCGCATGGCTAGCGGGGCAACGGGATGCCGTGATCGTCGGCCAGACGGCGCAGGTCCTCGATCATGGCGGTGAGGGTGTCGGCGAGGTAGTCGTCGCCGACGCTACGGGCCTCCCGAAGGCCCTTGTAAGCCTGGTCGAGGCGGTGTTCGATCGTGGTCGTGAACTCGCCCATCTCACCTACTCTCTGGGGGTTCGACTCATGCGGGGGGCGAAGTCTCCCGTTGCCGGATGAAGACCGGGCAAGGGGTGTCCCGCAGGCATACCCCGGCTTGTCGCCTTCCGAAACATGAATTTCGCGCCGCTTCGACTCGCGCCGGGGTCACCGACCCCTGAACATGCCTTACCGTGCGCTTATCGAGCCTGTGGGCAGAATGAGTGCCCAGAATCGGAGAGAGGTGTACCGGCGTGCGCGTGCTGGTTGTAGAGGATGAGCGGGTGCTCGCTGACGCGATCGCGACGGGGCTGCGGCGCGAGGCCATGGCGGTGGACGTCGCCTACGACGGTGGCGGCGCCCTGGAGCGGACCTCCTACATCGACTACGACGTGATCGTGCTGGACCGGGACCTGCCGGTGGTGCACGGCGACGAGGTGTGCCGGCGGCTGGTGGAGCAGCGCACGGCCTCGCGCATCCTGATGCTGACCGCGTCCGGCGACGTGGACGACAAGGTGGAGGGGCTCGGTCTGGGGGCCGACGACTACCTGGCCAAGCCGTTCGTGTTCATCGAGCTGGTCGCCCGGGTGCGCGCGCTCGGCCGCCGCTCCGCCCCCGCCCTGCCGCCCGTGCTGGAGCGGGCCGGGATCAGGCTCGACCCCGGCAAGCGGCTGGTGGAGCGCGACGGCAGGGAGGTCGTGCTGACCAAGAAGGAGTTCGCGGTGCTGGAGGAGCTGATGCGGGCCGAAGGGGCCGTGGTCAGCCAGGAGGACCTGCTGGACAAGGCGTGGGACGAGAACATCGATCCCTTCACGAACGTGGTCCGCGTGACCATGATGACGCTGCGGAAGAAGCTGGGTGAGCCTCAGGTGATCGAGACTGTGCCCGGGGTTGGGTACAAGTTGTGACTGAACGGCCAGAGCGTGAGGCGGGGCCGACGCACCCGATGATCAGCCCGCACTCGGCGAGGAAGGCGACGCGCGTGCAGGCGGCCCCGCCGCCCAGCGGACCGCCCGCCTGGGACGGCCCGCCCCCGCCTGCGCAGCCGGTGGTTCCACGCTCCACCATGGAGCGTGTGAAGGAGCTTCCCGGCAAGGTGAGCATCCGCTGGCGGCTGACGATCACCTACAGCGCGCTGGTCTTCGCGGCGGCGGCCGCGCTGCTGTTCTCCGTCTACGCCATCGTCGGCAACGCCATCAGCGCGGCATGGCCGATCTTCGAGACCAACCTGCCGCCCACTCTGGACGCGCAGTTCCAGGAGTACATGCGCAGCTACCAGAAGCTGGCGGTGCAGTACGCCAGGGACGCGCTGCTGACCAGCTCCGTGATGGCGCTGGTGGGCGTCGGCATCCTGGCGCTGATCATCGGCTACTTCATCGCCGACCGGGCGCTGCGGCCCGTGGCGCAGATGACCGCCACGGCCAAGAAGCTGTCGGAGAGCACCCTGGCCCACCAGCGCATCGCCCTGGAGGGCCCCAACGACGAGCTGAAGGAGCTGGCCGACACCTTCGACGCCATGCTCACCCGCCTCAACGTCGCCTTCGACACCCAGCGCAGGTTCGTGGCCAACGCCTCGCACGAGCTGCGCACCCCCCTCACCATCAACAGGACGGTCCTGGAGATCGCCCTGTCGGACCCGGAGGCGTCGCAGGACCTCAAGGCGCTCGGCCGCACCCTGCTGGAGGTCAACGCGCGCAACGAGAAGCTCATCGAGGGGCTGCTGCTGCTCGCCAGGAGCGAACGCGAACTCGCCGTGCGCAAACCGCTCGACGTCATGGAAGTCGCCCAGACCGCCGTGGAACAGCTCGCGCCCTTCGCCGAAGAGCACGGCGTAACGGTCTCCACCGAACTGGTCAGCGCGCCTACCATAGGCGATCCGGTGCTGCTGGAACGCTCTGTCAGCAACCTGCTGGAGAACGCCGTCAAGTACAACATTCCCGAAAACGGAAAAGTCTGGATCCGGACGGGAATGGCGGACGGTGCCTTGGTTGTTCAGGTGGCCAACACAGGACAGCATGTGCCGGCGTACGAGGTGAACAGCCTGTTCGAGCCGTTCAGGAGGCTCCACGCGGACCGTGTGGACTCGGCCAAGGGATCGGGTCTGGGGCTGTCCATCGTCCGTGCGGTGGTGCAGGCGCACGGCGGGAATGTTGCCGCCGTGCCGCGCGATGGTGGAGGGCTGGTCGTGACCATTCGGCTTCCGAGGCGATGAACGGCTGTGCCGCCGTGGCGCGTTCGTGTGCGTGTTGAGTCACGGGGGGCGTCTCATCCACGCCGCACATGTGGTTGGATGTGCCGTCGAACACGGTGGTGCATGACGCCAAGGCTGTGGGTTTCGCCATATTTGGCTAACCATTGCCGTCGGCAGCAGGCCCTGACGTGTTGGGAGGTTCGTTGTCCGTTTCCGCGGGGTACCGATGGGAAATCTCCCCGACGGAACGGGCACAAGATGGGCTTCCCGGACGTTAGAAGACGCGCGATGAGCGCGAACACATATGGATGAGGGGGATGGAGTAAGCACAATGGCTACCGACTACGACAGCCCGCGCAAGACAGACGACGACCTGGGGGAGGACAGCCTCCAGGAGCTGCAGGCGCGGCGCACCGACAAGTCGTCTGGCAGCATCGACATCGACGAGACCGACCTGGCCGAGTCGCTTGAGCTGCCCGGTGCGGACCTGTCGAACGAAGAGCTCTCCCTGCGGGTGATCCCCCGTCAGGCCGACGAGTTCACCTGCTCGCGCTGCTTCCTGGTGCACCACCGCAGCCAGCTGGCCTCCGAGAAGAACGGCCAGCAGGTCTGCCGGGAGTGCGCCGCCTAATTCCTGGAGCGAAGGAGCTCGGGGCGGGCAGAGAGACGGCACACCCTGGGCGATCGCGACCAAGAGACATGGAGGCACCGCGTGGCCGTACCAGAGAAAGACCAGCAACCAGGCAGTGAGATCGCCGACCCCGATCGTGAGGTCGGCGAGCTCGTTGGCAGGCTCACCGGACCCGGTGAACTCGAGCCGGCCGAGCGGCGCAGGCTGCTCGGCCGACTAGCCCAGGCGCTGTCCGCCGGGGCGAAGAAGGCACGGGCGACCGGCGCGGGCCGGGGCCGCTGGCTGGCCGACGTCTTCCTCAACATCGCGCCGCGCATCCCGATCAGGGATCTGCACACCCTTGCCGAGCATCATCATGGCCTGACCGGCGAAGAGCTCGCCGACGACCTGGTGCGCACCGCGCAGAAGGCCACGATGACGGTCGGCGCCATCGGCGGAGCACTGGCAGCGGCCGAGTTCGCCGCGCCACCCCTCCTGCTCTCCGCCCCCGCCCAGCTCGTCGCCGAGACCATCGTCGTCGCCGCCATCGAGGTCAAGCTGCTGGCCGAGCTGCACGAGGTCTACGGCGTACACGTGCAGGGCACCGGCACCCAGCGCGCCATCGCGTTCACCGCGGCCTGGGCCAGACAACGCGGCATCGACCCCCTCGCACCCGCGTCCGTCTCCCTGGCTCTGGGAGCCGCCACCAAGACGGCTCTGCGCAACCGTCTCATGCGGACGCTGGGGCGGCATCTGACCACCTTCGGCCCGTTCCTGACCGGCGCCATCGCCGGAGGCGCGCTCAACCGCATGGCCACCAAGAAACTGGGCGAGGCCATCCGCAACGATCTGCGCGTCAAGCGTCCCTCGCTGCCCCAGGACCCCGGCCGGGACGAGCTCGCCCCCTAGGCGGCAGAGCGGACCGCCCGGCCGCGCGGGGCTCCGGCGGCCGTGGTAGTAGGCGGTGCCACCCGGTGCCAGGCAGTGCCGGCGGGTGCCAGGCGGTGCCGGCCGGTGGGTGCTAGCCGTCCCGCCTGTCGACGACGCGCCTGAGCTTGCCGACCGACCGTTCCAGCGTCTCCGGGTCCACGACGTCGATCTCGACGCTGACGCCGACGGTGTCCTTGACCGCCCTGGCCAGCACCTCGCCCGCCTCCGCCCGGCCTGAGAAGCCGGGGCGCGCCTCGACCCTGACCGTCATCACGTCGAGCCGCTCCGGGCGGGTCAGGTGGAGCTGGAAGTGCGGCGACAGGCCCTCGATGCCCAGCACCAGCTCCTCGATCTGGGTCGGGAACACGTTCACGCCCCGCAGGATGATCATGTCGTCGGTGCGCCCGGTCACCTTCTCCATGCGCCGGAAGGCCGGCCTCGCGGTGCCGGGCAGCAGCCGGGTCAGGTCGCGCGTGCGGTAGCGGATGACCGGCATGGCCTCCTTGGTGAGGCTGGTGAAGACCAGCTCGCCCTCGGGGGCGGGCTCGCCGGTGAACGGGTCGACGGTCTCCGGGTAGAAGTGGTCCTCCCAGATGTGCAGCCCGTCCTTGGTCTCGACGCACTCGTTGGCCACGCCGGGGCCCATCACCTCCGACAGCCCGTAGATGTCCACGGCGTGCAGGTCGAAGCGGTCCTCGATCTCCGCGCGCATCTTCTCGGTCCACGGCTCGGCGCCGAAGATGCCGATCCGCAGCGACGACTCGCGCGGGTCCAGGCCCTGGGCGGCGAACTCGTCCAGCAGGGCCAGCATGTACGACGGCGTCACCATGATCACGTCGGGCCGGAAGTCCTGGATGAGCCGCACCTGACGGGGCGTCATCCCGCCGGAGACGGGCACCACCGTGCAGCCGAGCCGCTCGGCCCCGTAGTGCGCGCCCAGGCCGCCGGTGAACAGGCCGTAGCCGTAGGCGACGTGCACGATGTCGCCCGGCCGCCCGCCGGAGGCGCGGATCGAGCGGGCCACGACCTCCGCCCAGACGTCGATGTCGTTTTTGGTGTAACCGACCACGGTGGGCTGGCCGGTGGTGCCGCTGGAGGCGTGGACGCGCACCACCTGCTCGCGCGGCACCGCGAACATGCCGAACGGGTAGGACTCGCGCAGGTCCTGCTTCGTGGTGAAGGGGAACTTCGCCAGGTCGCCGAGCTCCTTGCAGTCGCTCGGATGCACGCCCGCCCGGTCGAACTTGTCCCGGTAGAGCGGGACGTGCTCGTAGGCGCGGCGCAGGGTGCGCTGAAGGCGTTCGAGCTGGAGCGCCATGAGCTCGTCGCGGGACACGCGCTCGATCGGGTCGAGCTCGTGGCCGGCGGGGGGATCTCCAAGTCTCATCTCAACTCCCGGCTCCGGCCGCGGAACTCCGCGACCACCTGACCGTCGGGCCGCCGCACGGTGACGTCGTAGATGCCGCTGCGCCCGTAGCGGGTGCGCTCGGCGGCCTCGGCCACCAGCACGTCACCGGCGCGGGCGGGGGAGACGAACGCGATCTCCGCGCCGGCCGCCACCGTGACGGGGCCGGAGGTGTTGCACGCGCACGCGAAGGCCGTGTCGGCCAGCAGGAACACGTACCCGCCGTGACACAGGTCGTGGCCGTTGATCATCTGGTCGGTCACGGCCATGCGGCACACCGCCCGGCCCTCGCCCAGCTCCGCCAGCTCGATGCCCAGGGCGGCGGAGGCGGTGTCGGCGTCCATCATGCGACGCGCGCTCTCCAACGCGGATCTCCCTTGTTAACTGACCGAATGTTCGGTAAACAAATCATCGGCCTGACTTCCCTGTCAAGGGACCGGGCCGCAGGTTCGAGCGGCGCCGCGGGGTATGCCTCTCACGGAACCACGCCTGAGCGGGAGGAGCAGCGATGGCCAAGCCGTTCGCCTCGTCGGCGGATCTCGGCGAGAAACAACAGTCACTGGAGGTGCTCGCGGACGGCGTGTACGCGCTCACCGCCGAAGGCGACCCGAACGTGGGCGCGATCGAGGGCGAGGACTTCCTCGTCTGCTTCGAGGCGCTGGCCACCCCGGTGGCCGCCCGCGACTGGCTGGCCAGGCTGCGCGAGCACACCACCAAGCCGATCCGCTATCTGGTGCTGTCGCACTACCACGCGGTCCGCGTGCTCGGCGCGTCGGCCTTCGGCGCGGACGTGATCGTGACGCACGAGAAGACCCGCGAGCTGATCGCCGAACGCGGAGAGCAGGACTGGGCCAGCGAGTACGCCAGGATGCCCCGCCTGTTCAAGGACCCCGCCTCGATCCCGGGCCTGACCTGGCCGACGGCCACCTTCAGCGACCGCTTCACCATCGACCTCGGCGGCGGGCGCGGCGACCTGGTGCTGCAGTACTGCGGGCGCGGCCACACCGAGGGAGACCTGGTGGCGTGGCTGCCCAGGCACCGCATCCTGTTCGCCGGCGACCTCGTCGAGTCGCAGGCCGCCCTCTACACCGGCGACGCCTTCCACCGCGACTGGTCCTCCGGCACCCTCGACCGGGTCGCCTCGCTCGGCGCCGAGACCCTGGTCGGCGGCAGAGGCGCGGTGGCCAGAGGCAAGGAGGGCGTCGAGTCGGCCATCGGGCAGACCCGCGACTTCCTGGCCGTGATGCTGCGCGAGGTGGGCGGGGCCGGGTCGCTGAAGGAGGCGTTCGAGCGCACGCACCGCGCCCTGGAGCCCCGCTACGGCCGCTGGCCGATCTTCGAGCACTGCCTGCCGTTCAACGTCTCCAGGCTCTGGGACGAGCTGCACGGCGTCGAGCGGCCGCGCGTGTGGACCGCCGAGCGCGACCGCCAGGTGTGGGACGAGCTGCAGTCATGAACCAGGCGCAGGTCATCGTGGTCGGGGCCGGGCCGGTCGGGCAGAGCGCGGCGCTGCTGCTGGCCCGGTGGGGTGTGCAGGTGCTGGTGCTGGACCAGCGGCCGGGGCGGGGGAGCGGCGGGTCGAAGTCCATCTGCCAGCAGCGCGACGTGCTCGACATCTGGGCCGCCGCGGGCGCGGGCAAGGTGGCCGAGGAGGGGCTGGCCTGGACCACGGCCCGCACCTACTACCGCGACCGCGAGCTGTTCTCCTGGACGTTCGAGCGCGAGGGGCCCCTGCCGCCGTGCGTGAACATCTCCCAGGCCCGCACCGAGCAGATCCTCGACGAGGCCATCGCCGGGCAGCCGCTCATCGAGGTGCGCTGGGACCACGAGGTCACGGGGCTGAGCCAGGACGCCTCCGGGGTGAGCGTGCACTGCGGCCAGCGGCGGCTGCGCGCGCCGTACGTGCTGGTCTGCGCGGGCGCCAGGGCGCAGGGGATCCGGGCGTCGCTGGGGGTGTCGTTCTCCGGGGAGACGTTCGCGGACCAGTTCCTGATCTGCGACATCAAGGCGGACCTGCCGGGCCTGGAGAGCGAGCGGCGCTTCTACTTCGACCCCGTCTGGAATCCGGGCCGCCAGGTGCTCATTCATCCGTGCCCCGGGGGCACGTACCGGATCGACTGGCAGATCGCGCCAGACTTCATCCCAACAGATGTCGATATATCGCGAAAAATCCGGCAAATCATCGGGGATCGGCCGTACGAGCTGCTCTGGCACAGCACGTACCGCTTCCACTCGCGGATCGCCTCCCGGATGCGGGTCGGGCGGGTCCTTCTGGCGGGCGACTGCGCCCATCTGGTGGCCCCGTTCGGCGCGCGCGGGCTCAACTCGGGCGTGCCGGACGCCGAGAACGCGGCCTGGAAGCTGGCCTTCGCGCTCAACGGCTGGGCCGGGCCCGAGCTGCTGGAGTCCTACCACGCCGAACGGCACGCCGCCGCGCTGGAGAACCTGGAGATCACCGCCGCCACCATGCGCTTCCTCGCCCCCGGGAGTGTCGAGGAGCGGATGCGCAGGCGCGCGGCGCTGGAGGGCGGGCGGATCGAGGAGGTGGACTCGGGGCGGTTCGCCGAGCCGTTCTGGTACGTGGACTCGCCGCTCACCACCCCGGAGCCGGCCCGGCCCTTCCTGGGACGGCCGCCCAAGGGGGCCCTGTGCACGCCCGCGCCCGGCGTGATCCTGCCCGACCTGCCGCTGCCGGGAGGCAGATTGCGGGAGTTCACGCGGGACGGATTCCTCGTGCTGTTGGGCGATATGTGCGATTCGAGTTTGTTTGTGCAGGTCCTGGGCAAGGTCATACCGGCGCCGCTCGCCGTACGCGGGCTCGCGGAGATGGATGGGACTGGCTCGCTCGCTGAGAGGCTCGGCGCCGGGCCGGATGAGGCATGGCTCATCAGGCCCGATTCCCACATCGCCGCGATCATCCCCCATGCGGGGCCGGAGTCGGTGGCGGCCGCTGTTAGCCGTGCGCTTGGCGGCTTTCCTGACACATGACCCCATAGGAGGACTGCGTTGAGTGGCCGTAGCTCGTTTCTGATCGTCGCGAACCGGTTGCCGGTCGATCGCACGATCGAGCCTGACGGAACGGCTTCGTGGCGCAGGAGTCCCGGCGGCCTCGTCACCGCGATAGCGCCGGTGATGCAGCGCCGTCACGGAGCCTGGGCCGGCTGGCACGGGGCGGCCGACGAGACGCTGGAGCCGTTCGAACAGGACGGCATGAGCCTCATCCCGATCCCGCTGTCCGCACGTGAGGTCGAGCTCTACTACGAGGGGTTCTCCAACGCCACCCTGTGGCCGCTCTACCACGACGTGGTCGCGACGCCGGTGTTCGACAGGGAGATGTGGGAGACCTACCGCAGCGTCAACCAGCGCTTCGCCGAGGCCGCCGCGCGGGCGGCCGAGGAGAACGCGGTCGTGTGGGTGCAGGACTACCAGCTCCAGCTCGTGCCCGCGATGCTCCGCAAGCTCCGCCCCGACCTGCGCATCGGGTTCTTCCTGCACATCCCGTTCCCGCCCACGGAGCTGTTCTGGCGGCTGCCGTGGCGCAAGGAACTCGTCGAGGGGCTGCTCGGGGCCGACCTCGTGGGCTTCCAGCTCCCCGGCGGGGCCTCGAACTTCCGCAGGCTGTGCCGGCGGCTGCTCGGGCTGCCGTACAAGGGGAACGAGATCTTCCTCGACGACCGGATCGTGACCACGCAGGCGTTCCCGATCTCCGTGGACTTCGCGCAGCTCGACTCGCTCGTGCGCGAGCCGCGCATCGTGGACCGGGCCAAGGAGATCAGGGTCGAGCTCGGCGACCCCGAGCACGTGCTGCTGGGCGTGGACCGGCTCGACTACACCAAGGGCATCGGGCAGCGCCTGGAAGGGTTCGGCGAGCTGCTCAAGGACGGGCGGCTGCAGCCGGGCGAGGCCGTGTTCGTGCAGATCGCCACGCCGAGCAGGGAGCGGGTGGACGAGTACAGGAAGCTGCGCGACGACATCGAGCTGCAGGTAGGCCGGATCAACGGGGAGCACGCGCAGCTCGGCTACCAGCCGGTGTGGTACTTCCACCAGTCGTACGGCCACGACGAGCTGGCCGCGCTCTACCTGGCCGCCGACGTCATGGTCGTCACGCCCCTGCGCGACGGGATGAACCTGGTGGCCAAGGAGTACATCTCCTGTCACCACGACCTGCACGGGGCGCTCGTGCTGAGCGAGTTCGCCGGGGCCGCCGACGAGCTGCGGCAGGCGTACCTGGTCAACCCGTACGACGTGGAGGACGTCAAGCGGCAGATGCTGGCGGCCATGCGGGCCACGCCGCACGAGCTGGCCCGGCGGATGCGCACGATGCGCCGCCGGGTCGCCACCTACGACGTGGACCGCTGGGCGAGTGAGTTCCTCACTGCCCTGGAGTCACCTGCTTCAGCGACTTCCACGCGTCGTAGCGCTTCTTGGCGGTCCGGTTGACCACGATCTGCGCCACCGACATGCCGACCCCCATGACGACGGCGTAACCGATCGCCTCGCCCATGCTGACCTCGGGCGAGTCGGTGTCGATGGGCGGCTCCTTGCCGGTCGCCTTCTTCCAGGCGAACCCGAGGATCTTCCTGGCCGCCCACGCCGTCACGAGCCCCACCAGGCCGCCCACGACGCGCCAGGCGATATCGGGCTTGTCCTCCGCCATGCCGATCTCCCTTCCCCTTTGTAACGAACACTAGTCTCTAACGCCTGCCGGGCCTGCGAAGCCGTACCATAAGGAGGCATGACTCAACAGCGACTACGCCATGCATCCATGCCCGACAAGCCGACCCTTGACGGCTTGGAGCAGGTATGGGTAGCTCGCTGGGAGGACGAGGGCACCTACCGCTTCGACAGGTCGGCGCCGCGCGAGCGGGTCTTCTCCATCGACACGCCGCCGCCGACCGTGTCCGGTTCCCTGCACGTGGGTCATGCCTTCTCCTACACGCACACCGACATCATGGCCCGCTACCAGCGGATGCTCGGCAAGACGGTGTTCTACCCGATCGGCTGGGACGACAACGGCCTGCCGACCGAGCGCCGCGTGCAGAACGTCTACGGCGTGCGCTGCGACCCGTCGCTGCCGTACGACCCCGACTTCGTGCCGCCGGACAAGCCGGGCAAGCGGGAGATCTCCATCTCCCGGCGCAACTTCGTGGAGCTGTGCCACAAGCTGACCGCCATCGACGAGCAGGCCTACGAGGAGATGTGGCGGCGCATCGGCCTGTCGGTGGACTGGTCGCTGCTCTACACCACGATCGGCGACGAGTCGCGGGCGGTGGCGCAGCGGGCGTTCCTGCGCAACCTGCTGCGCGGCGAGGCCTACCTGGCCGAGGCGCCGACGCTGTGGGACGTGTCGTTCCGCACCGCCGTGGCCCAGGCCGAGCTGGAGGACCGGGAGTGGCCCGGCGCCTTCCACAAGATCTCCTTCTACGGCGAGAAGGGGCCCGTCCACATCGAGACGACCCGGCCCGAGCTGATCCCGGCCTGCGTGGCGCTGGTCGCCCATCCCGACGACGAGCGCTACCAGGAGCTGTTCGGCACCTCGGTGCTGACGCCGCTGTTCGGGGTCGAGGTGCCGGAGCTGGCCCACCGCCTGGCCGAGCCCGACAAGGGCACGGGCATCGCGATGATCTGCACGTTCGGCGACCTCACCGACGTCACCTGGTGGCGGGAGCTGCACCTGCCCACCCGGCCCGTGATCGGCTGGGACGGCCGGCTGCTGCCCGAGCCGCCGGAGGGCGTGGACGCCGAGCCGTACAAGGAGCTGGCCGGCAAGACCGTGCACAGCGCCCGCGAGCGCATCGTGGAGCTGCTGCGCGAGTCCGGCGACCTCGACGGCGAGCCCCGTCCGGTGCAGCGCACGGTGAAGTTCTTCGAGAAGGGCGACAGGCCCCTGGAGATCGTCACCACCCGCCAGTGGTACATCCGCAACGGCGGGCGCGACGAGGAGCTGCGCGAGCGGCTGCTGGCGCGCGGGCGGGAGCTGACCTGGCACCCGCCGCACATGCGGGTGCGCTACGACAACTGGGTCGAGGGGCTCACCGGCGACTGGCTGATCTCGCGGCAGCGCTTCTTCGGCGTGCCGTTCCCCGTGTGGTATCCGATCGACGAGTCCGGGCAGCCCGTCCACGACGCGCCGATCCTGCCCACCGAGGAGATGCTGCCGGTCGACCCGTCCTCCGACGTGCCGCCCGGCTACACCGAGGAGCAGCGCGGCGTGCCCGGCGGCTTCATGGCCGACCCCGACGTCATGGACACCTGGGCCACCTCGTCGCTGACGCCGCAGATCGCCGGCCGGTGGGGCACCGACGACGAGCTGTTCCGCGGCGTCTACCCCGCCGACCTGCGGGCGCAGAGCCACGAGATCATCCGCACCTGGCTGTTCGCGACCGTGGTCAGGTCGCACTACGAGTTCGGCACGCTGCCGTGGAGCGACGTGGCGATCTCGGGGTGGATCCTCGACCCCGACCGCAAGAAGATGTCCAAGTCCAAGGGCAACGTCGTCACCCCGATCGACCTGCTGGAGCAGCACGGCTCCGACGCGGTGCGCTACTGGGCGGCCAACGGCCGCTACGGCGTCGACACCGCCTTCGACGCCGGGCAGCTCAAGGTGGGGCGGCGGCTGGCCATCAAGATCCTGAACGCCTCGAAGTTCGTGCTGGGGCTGGCCGCCGAGGAGTCCGCCGCCGAGGTGAGCGAGCCGCTCGACCTGGCCATGCTGGCGGCGCTGTCCGACGCCGTGCGCGAGGCCACGGCGGCGTTCGAGGGTTACGACCACACGCGGGCCATCGAGGCCGTGGAGCGGTTCTTCTGGGCGTTCTGCGACGACTACGTGGAGCTGGTCAAGGCCAGGGCGTACGAGTCCGGCGCCGCCTCGGCCTCGGCGCACGCGGCGCTGCGGCAGGCGCTGGACGTGCTGCTGCGGCTGTTCGCGCCGTTCCTGCCGTTCGTGACCGAGGAGGTGTGGTCGTGGTGGCGCGACGGCTCCGTGCACCACGCCTCCTGGCCCGCGGTGGAGCGCGGCGCGGGCGACCCGGCCGTGCTGAGCGTGGCCTCCGAGGTGCTCGGGCAGGTGCGCAAGGCCAAGTCCGAGGCCAAGCAGTCGATGCGGGCCGAGGTGTCGCGGCTGACCGTGTGGGCGCCCGACGTGGAGCTGGTGCGGCAGGCGCAGGACGACCTGTGCGCGGCGGGCAACGTCGAGGAGTTCGTGCTGGAGTACGGTGACACGCTCAAGGTCGAGGTGCAGCTGGGCTGAGCGGTCCCCTTCTGACGCCCGGGCGCGTGCGCGCCCGGCGTCAGGCGTCTCCGCCGGTGTCCCTGTCGGTGTCTCCGCTGATGTCTCCGCTGATGTCCCTGCTGATGTCCCTGCTGATGTCCCTGCTGGCGTCCCTGCTGACGTCTCTGTGGAGGGCGAAGAACAGCGAGTACGCCTTCCCGTCCGCCGGCGGCTGCCGGTAGCAGAACTCGTCGAACACCTCTCGGAGGCGTTCGAGCAGCTCGGCGTGGCCCTCGGGGGTGAGCCTGAGCCCGAGCCTGGTGAAGCTGACCTCCTCGATGTCCACCATCCTGACCTCCTCCAGGAAGGCGTCGAGCATGGCGGCCCTGCCGCCGGTCACGCCGCTCTCGCGGACGTCCATCTCCCACGACTTGCCCGTGGCCCGGTAGGGGATCTCGGTCGAGCCGCGCGGGCCGGGCCTGCTCGGCTCGGCCGCCAGGAAGCCGGTCTCCACCAGCTTGCGGACGTGGTGCAGGGTCGTGGCGGGGTTGGCGCCGAGCCGGTCGGCGATCTCCTTGTTGGTCAGTGCCTGGTCCAGGCAGAGGCGCAGGATGCGCAGCCGGATGGCGGAGGCCAGCGCGCGGGCCTCGGCCTCGGTCGCGGGGCGGCGTCGGGTGCCCATGGGAGGCCACCCTACAACCGGTTGAAATTCGTCAATCGGTTGTGAGAGGTTCTGACTCGTGAGCCTCTTACGCGAGCACGACTTCCGGGGGCTGTTCCTGGCGGACTCCGCCAGCCAGGTGGGCACCCAGCTCCTGTTCCTGGCCCTCCCCCTGGTGGCGGTGACCGCGCTGGACGCCTCGGCGTTCGAGCTGGGGCTGCTGACCGCGTGCGAGACGCTGGCGTTCGTGGTGATCGGGTTGCCCGCCGGCGCGATCGTGGACCGGCGGCGCAAGCGCATGGTGATGGTGGTCAGCGACTGGGCGCGGGCGCTGGCGCTGGCCTCCGTGCCGCTCGCCTGGTGGCTGGGCGTGCTGACGATGTACCAGCTCTACGCCGTGGCGCTGGTGCTCGGCGTGTTCACCGTGTTCTTCGACGCCGCGTACCAGAGCTACCTGCCACACCTCGTCGGGCGCGAGCGGCTGGTCGAGGGCAACTCCACGCTGGAGATCGTGCGGACGGTGGCGCAGCTCGGCGGGCCGAGCGTCGGCGGCTACCTGATCCAGTTCCTCACCGCGCCGTTCGCGCTGGTCGTCACCGTGGCCGGATTCGCCTGGTCGGCGCTGTGCCTGGGCACCATCCGCAAGCGGGAGACGCGCCAGGAGCGGCCCCGCGCGCATCTGGCCAAGGAGATCGGCGAGGGCGTCAGGTTCGTGTTCGGGCACCGGCTGCTGCGCCGCATCGCCGGCTGCACCGGCACCGCGAACCTGTTCGGCGCGATCGCCCACCCCATGCTCCTGCTGCTGCTGGCCGGGGAGCTGAAGGTGAGCGCGGGCACGATCGGCCTGCTCATGGCCGCCGGCGGGCTCGGCGGCCTGGTGGGCGCGGTGCTCAACGCCCGGCTGGCCCGGTGGCTGGGGCAGGGGCCGACGATGTGGCTGGCCATCGTGATCCCCGCGCCGCTGACGTTCCTGCTGCCGTGGGTGCAGGACGACTGGCGGCTCGGCCTGGTCGTCGTCTACGAGTTCTTCGTCGGGGCGGGCGTGGTCGTCTACAACGTCACCCAGCTCAGCTTCCGCCAGGCCGCGACGCCCGAGGAACTGCTGGGCCGGATGAACGCCACCATGCGCTTCCTCGTCTGGGGGACGATGCCGCTGGGCGGGCTGCTCGGCGGCGTGCTGGGCGAGGTGATCGGCGTCAGGAGCACGCTGGTGGTCGCCGGTGTCGGGGCCTGCCTGGCGTTCCTGTGGGTGTTCACCTCGCCCATGCGGACGATGCGGGAGCTGCCCGTGGTGGAGGAGCGTCAGTAGTCGCAGACCCCTGTCGGGAAGATCTGCTTCAGCCTGGCCCGCTGGCCGGCGTCCGGCCGCCACGAGCCGTACAGGCCCCTGGCGATCGCGCGCTCGACCGGCTGAAGCCGGCACTTGTACACGCCGCCCTCGATCGGGCCGCCCGCCACCGTGCGCGAGGTCCCGTGGAGCGGGAAGCGCTGGGTGCACGGGCCGGGGGCGCGGCGGTCGAGGACGCCGTCCCAGACGTTCGGGCCGGCGGCCAGCTCGGTGCCGTCGGTGGCGAAGCAGCGGTCCACGGCCTGGGGCGGCCGGTTCCCGGCGACGCCGCGCGCCGGATATTTCCGGATATTGGCCATCCAGGCGTCGATCACCCGCAGCGCCTCGGGCGTCTGGTCGAACCTCGGCCCGTCAGGGCGGGCGTCCGTGAACCAGATGACCTGGTTCCCGGCCCGGCCGTCGTGGTCCAGCATGCGCTTCCTGGAGGCGAACGACTGGTGCGCGTTGTGCATGTCAAGCTGCTCCTCCAGGTAGTGCCGCCAGTCGATGACCGGCAGGTCGACGTCGCCGCCGAACACCAGGCCGCTGCCGCGCACGTTCCTGATCGCCACCGGGTCGCCGGTACGCCTCGGGGCGGGATCGCCGCCCAGGTTCGCGTTGCGGGCGCTCCACGGGTCGAAGTCGGCCGGGCAGGCGGACGGCACGAACGGGCAGCCCTCCTGCACCATGTCGGCCGCCTCCTTCCACGAGCCCGCCTCGGCGTTCAGGCCGAGGAACTCCTCCGGGGTGATCACGCCGTCCGTCAGCGCCTTGAGGCCGTACTGGACGCCCACGTTGTCCCACGTCGAACGGGCGTAGCCCTGCTCGTCCACCCCGTACACCTTGCGCAGGTCGTCCCAGTGCGTCCACTGGACGGTGTCCTTGACGCCCGGCGGGTCCATGCGCTGCCACTCGGGATCGTTGTTGCTCGTCCACAGCGGGTTCATGGTCAGCGGGGTCAGGCCGCGCCAGCCGTTGACGCACTCGTCGGAGCCCGGCCTGCCGGTGGTCGGGTTGACGACGGTGTCGCTGGCGTTCATGCCGATCAGGGCCGTGCGATCGTCCCACCGCGCCCAGCGGGGACGCGCGTCCATGTAACGTTCGAGCAGCTCGCAGTCGCCCACGTGGATGGTCTGGGTGACCATGTCCGGGTAGGAGTACTGCGGGATCGCTGCGTCGATCACCCGGTCGCCGTGGTTCTGGGCGTAGATGTACTGCTGGATGGCGCCGCCCGAGCCGCCGACCCCGACCGTGTAGAGCGGCAGGCCGTGCCGCTCGACGAAGCGCTCCTTGACCATCAGGGCCGTCTCGCCGCCGAGGATGAGGTTGTAGTGGGTCGAGGTGCGGGTGCCCGAGGAGTGCAGGATCGCGTAGCCCTGGCCCAGGCCGTACGGGTCCAGGGCGCTGCCGCCGAGGGTGCCCTGGTCGTGGCCGATGCCCACGCCGCCGTCGAAGCGGTACATCGCCCTGCCGTTCCAGCCGTCCTCCAGCATGGCGATCGAGTAGAGGAAGCGGTTGATCACGCCGCGCTCCCGCCGGACCACGAAGTCGGCCGTGCGGCCGTCCAGCAGCGTGGTCGTGGCCAGGTCGGCGGGGCGGCCCTGCTCCGGCATCGGCTTGTACGTGCCGTCCATGGAGCGGTAGAGGCGGTCGGTGACCGTGGGGGCGAAGCAGTCCCTGCTCCAGCCGCCGGTGACGCGCATGCCCTGGCCGTCCTGGTTGTCCGCGACGGGCGGGCCCAGGCCGCTGCGCTCGGTCTTGCACAGGAACGGGTACTGGTGGGCGCCCGAGAAGACCGGGCCCTGGACGGGGTGGTTGCGGATCCTCATCGTGCGCCTGTGCGGCCACGCCGTGGCGGTGATCGTGTTGTCGCCGGCGGCGAGGCCGCTCACCAGGCCGGTGAGATCGTCCCTGGTCTGCTTGAAGGCCGCCGTGACGTCCTCGCCGTTGCGGAGCACCCTGAGCCGGGCGCCGCCCGTGCCGCGGACTCTGATCAGGGCGTCGCCGCCGGTCACCTGGTCGGGGCGGCTGGAGAGCACCTCCAGCGCCAGGGCGGCGCGGGAGGCGTACGCGGGGGCGGGGGCGGCGACGAGGGACGCCAGCACGGTGAGGACCATCACAGCCTTCATGACCACGACGGTGGCACGGGCCCCCGCCCCTGCACAGGCCCGATCTCGCCCGAGAACAGGGCGGGGAGGCGCTGCTCCATTACGCTCAAAGCTGCCGGCCCGATATCCGCGCGCATCCGGAGCCCGGACGTGCCAGTCTTGAACACGTGCTGACCGACCGCCCCACCAAGCTCGTGCCACCCGTGCTGGCCAGGATGGCCGCATGGAGTGGGTGCCTGATCCTCGTCGGCGTGGTCGTCTACTTCATCGTCCAGGCGATCGCCCGCCTGGCGTTCGTGGCTCTGCCCGTGGCGATCGCGCTCCTGCTGACGGCGCTGCTCTTCCCCTTGACGAACTCGCTGCGCAGCGCCGGCATGCGGCCCATCTACGCCACCTGGATCACCATGCTGGTGGCCCTGGCCGTGCTCGTCGGCACCGGCTGGCTGGTCGGGGCGCGGGCCAGCGAGGAGTTCCCCAACCTGGTCGAGCAGGTGCAGGATACGGCCAGATCCGTGCAGGAGTGGCTGATCCAGGGCCCGCTGCATCTGGAGCAGACGCAGATCACCGGCTACGTCGACGAGATCGCCGCCATGCTCAACGCCCAGCGCACGGCCATCACCGGCACGGTGCTGTCGGCCGGCGCGGTGGCCGTCGAGGTGCTCGCGTCCATCGTGCTGCTGCTGTTCGTGACGTTCTTCCTGCTCAAGGACGGCGACCGGATCTGGACGTGGTTCCTCAAGGCGTTCGGCGGGGTGGCGCCGCGCGTCGACCGGGCCGGGCGGGCCGCGTGGGCCACGCTCTCCCACTACGTGCAGGGCACGGTGGCGGTGGCCGCCGTGCACGGCCTGATCATGGGCATCGTGCTGGCCGGGATGGGGGTGCCGCTGTGGGCGCCGCTGGCCGTGCTGATCTTCTTCGCCAGCTTCATCCCCATCGTCGGCATCTTCTTCGCCGGGACGATCGCGACCCTGGTCACGCTGGGGGCCAAGGGGCTCGTGTACGCCCTGATCTTCCTCGGCATCCTCATCGTGGAGCAGCAGCTGGAGAACCACGTGCTGCAGCCGCTGATCGTGGGGCGGGCGCTCAACTTCCACCCGCTGGCCATCATCCTCGTGCTGTCCATCGGAGGCATCCTGGCGGGCATCGCGGGGGCCGCCGTGGCCGTGCCGGTGGCGGCGGTGATCTACCGGGCGCTGCCGGAGCTGCGGCATCAGCCACCGGCGCTGCCGCCGGGGCATGACGACACCTCATCGGGCGGGTCACCACCGCCCGGCCCGGGTGAGGCGGGCGGCGGGTTCCGCGGCGGCGAAGGCGGGCCCGGCGGCCGCGACGAGGGGCCCGACGCTCCGGCGACGCGGCCCGGCGCCCCCGAGCCGCGATCGGAAGGCCCGATCGTGTCGGCGGCCGCTGGGGGCGAGCGGGGGAAGGACACGGAGTAACCTCGTCACCCGTGACGCGTTCCTCCCTCACCACCCCGCCGCCCGGCGCGCAGCCGCCCGCCGCGCATCCCGACGCGCCGCCGGCGGGCAGCGCCCTGGGCTCCCACTACAGCCAGTGCTTCGGCTGCGGCACCGGTCACCCGACCGGGCTGCACCTCAACGCCAGGACCCCCGACGGCACCACCGTGGAGGCGGAGTTCACGGTGGGGGAGGCGCACCAGGGAGCGCCGAGGCTGGCGCACGGCGGCGTCCTGGCCGCCGCCATGGACGAAGTCATCGGCATGTCCGTCTACCTGTTCCACAAGCCCTACGTGACAGGGCGGCTGGAGACCGACTACGTGCTCCCCGTTCCCGTGGGCACGACACTCCACCTGCGTGCCTGGTGCAACGGCATCGACGGCAGAAAGGCGTACCTTGAGGCTGAGGGGCGCATCGGCGCTCCAGACGGTCCGGTCGCCGTCCGCGCGGCAGCGCTGTTCATCGAGGTGAACATGGAACACTTCGCCAAGCATGGCGATCTGGCCGCCATCGCCGCCGAACATCAGGACTACGAGGTGAACCCTTGAGCGGAGCAGAGGTCCTCATCCAGCGGCTCGACCCCGGGCTGCCGGTCCCGTCGTACGCCCATCCGGGCGACGCGGGAGCCGACCTCCACGCCGCCGAGGACGTGGAGCTGATGCCCGGCGAGCGGGCCGTCGTCGGCACCGGGCTCGCGATCGCCCTGCCCGACGGCTATGCCGCGTTCGTGCATCCCCGTTCGGGGCTGGCGGCCAAGCACGGCGTCACGCTGGTCAACGCGCCGGGTACGGTGGACGCCGGTTACCGGGGCGAGATCAAGGTGACGGTGATCAACACCGACCTCAAGGAGCCGTTCAGGCTGCGGCGGGGCGACCGGGTGGCGCAGCTCGTGATCCAGCGGGTGGAACGCGTGGCGTTCGTGGAGGCCGAGCGGTTGCCGGAATCCGTGCGCGGCGCCGGCGGCTTCGGATCGACCGGCGGCTTCGGACCGACCGGTGGTTTCGGATCGGCGGGGCGCTGATCGTGGCGTGGGAAGGGGCCCTGCGGGGCCCGAGCGAACTACGGGCCCGGCAGCGGCCCGACGAACAGGGAGAGTGAGGAACGTGTTCCGACGTCGTCGTCGTGAGCAGCCGGACCAGGCGGTCGAGCAGGAGGCCGCTGAGCCGACGCGCGAATCCGGCCCGTGGGACGCCGACGAGCCCCACCCGGAGGCCGAGCGCATCGACCTGGGCGGCCTGCGTTTGCCGCACAACCCCGACTTCGACGTGCGGCTGGCCTCCGTCGGGGACCAGCACGTCGGGGTGGTAGTCCTGTACGACGAGAGCTCGCTGCAGCTCCAGGCCCTGGCCGCCCCCCGCAGCTCCGGCCTGTGGGACGAGGTCAAGACCAAGATCTCGGCCCAGGCCAAGCACCTGGAGGAGCGGGAGGGGCCGTTCGGCAGCGAGCTGACCGGCGAGATGAAGGTCGAGGGCAACAGCCGCCCGGCCCGCTACCTCGGCATCGACGGCCCCCGCTGGTTCCTGCTGGCGGTGATCTCCGGCAAGGCGGCCGCCGACGACACGGTCGCGCAGGCGTACATCGACTTCATCAAGGACGTCGTGGTGGTCCGCGGCGACGAGCCGATGGCCCGCGAGGAGCCCATCCCGCTGCGCCGTCCGAACGAGCAGGCGGGTGAGGCCGGCGAGCAGCGGCAGGGTTTCAACCCGTTCAAGCGGGGACCTGAAATCAGTGAGATTCGCTAAGAGCTGACATCACATAGGCTGATGCATCATGAGTACGGCAGAGCCCCCTAAACGTGGGGGATTGCGCGGGTTCTTCAGTCGGCTGGCCACCAGCCAGTCCGAGATCGAGGCCCAGGAACTCCGGGAGGACGCCGACGAGGTCGGCGCCACCCCGATCGTCTCGTGTGGCGGTCGCCGCCGCTTCTGTGTGGCGGGTACGCTACGTACGGTGACTCTGCGTCCGAGGGGCGGAGCCCCTGCTCTCGAGGCCGAGCTCTACGACGGGTCCGACGTGATCGACCTGGTCTGGCTCGGCCGCCGCAAGATCGCGGGCATCGAGCCGGGCCGCACGGTCAAGGCCGAGGGCCTGGTCAGCATGCAGGACGGGCGCAAGGTGATGTTCAATCCGCGTTACGAGCTGCGCCCAGGGAGTTGATCAGGTGAGTGCTGAGGCGGAAGAGGTCGCCCACGACACCGTTGAGGCGGCGGTGCGAGCACAGCTCGCCAAGGCCCTCGGCGGAGTGCGCGGCATCATCGAGGCGGCCGTCCCGACGATCGCGTTCACGTTGTCCTGGATCACGACGGAAGACCTGAAGCTGTCGCTCATCATCAGCATCGGGTTGTCGGTGGTGCTGCTGGCGGTGCGGCTCATCCAGCGCTCCACACCGCAGTTCGTGATCAACAGCCTGATCGGCATCGCGATCGGCGCGTTCTTCGCCAGCAGGTCGGGCGACGCGAAGGACTACTTCCTGCCCGGCATCCTGTACAACGCCGGTTACGCGGTGGCGATGCTGATCTCGATCGTCACGCGGTGGCCGGTCGTCGGCTTCCTGATCGGCTCTGTGACGGGCGATCCGACCGCCTGGCACAAGGATCCCGGCATCGTGCGGCTGTGCACGCGGCTGACGTGGCTGCTCATGCTGCCCTGCGCGGTCCGGGTGGCCGTGCAGGGGCCTGTGTACCTGTTCGGCGGCGGCGACGAGGCGGTGGCGGCGCTCGGCTTCGCCAAGATCGTGATGGGCTGGCCGCTGCAGGTCGCCGCGCTGGCGGCCATGTTGTGGATGCTCGGCCGCGGCCGCACGCCGATCAAGCCACCTGTCGCACCCGCCTGACGGCTCCCCGGCGCCGCCGGGGAGTCAGCGGTCCCTGTGGTCGGGGTCGAAGTCGGTGGGCTCGGCGGGCAGGGTGTAGCGGGCGCCGATGAGGTCCGCCACGCGCTGCCTGCCGTCCCGCGGCGACAGCTCGCCCTCGGCCCGCTCCACGGCGGCCACCTCGTCCGCCAGCTCGGCGTCGCCCAGCTTGTCGCGGATCCACGCCGAGTAGTCGCCGCGCCGCAGGTGGTGCAGCCAGGTGTCGTCGTCCACGCCCTCGCTCAGCTCCACGAACGTGTGCAGGTTCCTGGCCCGCAGCCGCAGCCGCTCCTGCGGCCCGGTGAAGTAGAAGCTCTTGTCCTTGGCCATGGTGCCGGCCGCGTACTTGCGCCGGTGCCTGGTGCGCTCGGCGCGGGCGGGGGCCAGGGTCAGCTCGCGCGCGTACTGCGCGCCGTCCCGCCAGAGCGCCAGATCGCCCTTCGGGGCCGGGCGCACCGTGGGCGCGTCGAGGCCGCGGGCGGTGGCGAAGGCGGCCAGCGTGTTGCCGGGCTCCCTGCCCACCGCGATCGTGCTGGTGACCAGGCGGAGCGCGGCGGGGCTCATCGCGTCGGGATGAACGGTGATCATCAGGAGCGCGCCGAGATCGCCGGGGTGCTGGATGGGCACGTGGCGCACCTCCGCGGGCATCAGGTGGTGGGCCTCGTCGATGATGAGCCAGTGCGGGTGGCCCAGCTTGGCGCGCAGGCCGGTCAGGCGGGGCAGCAGCTCGGCGAAGTACGCGGGCCGGTCGCGCAGCTGCAGGCCGATCAGGTTGATCACGACGCTGTGGCCGGGCTGCTCCAGGACGTGCACGACCTCGTCCACGGCCGGCACCCGGTCGGGGTCGCCGAGCACGGTGAGGCCCGGGTACTCCGCGTAGTCGCCCTCCGGGTCCACGATCGCGCACTGGTAGCCGTCGCCGGTGAGCCGTTCGAGCAGCGCGGTGGTGACTGTGGACTTGCCGCTGCCGGACGGGCCCGCCACCAGCAGGCCGATGCCGTACGAGGGCAGGCGTACCTCCTCCTCGCCCGCGTGGCCGAGCAGGACGTCGTGGCGCGGCAGGTCCAGCTCGTCGAGGTCGCCCGTGAGCAGCAGCCCCGCCAGCTCGCTCACCCCGCGACCGTTCGCCTCGTCCAGGCAGAGGTCGCAGGCGTCCTTGAGCGCGGGCAGGGCGTTGGCGACGGCGGCGCCGCACTCGGCGGCGGTCAGGAACGCGTGGTCGTTCTCACCGTCGCCGACCGCGACCACGCTGTGCCGTGACAGGCCCATGCGGTCAAGGGCGGCGCACAGGCCGGTGGCCTTGTTCACGCCGGGAGGCAGCACCATGACCGCGCCCTTGTTGTAGATGACCTGCAGCTCCAGGCCGAGCTCGCGGATCAGCCCCAGGACGTGCACGTCGTGGGGCTCACGCGTGGCGACCAGCACCTGGCCGACGCCCAGCGGGCTCACCCCCTCCGTCCGCAGCCGCTCGGCCAGCTCGGCGGGCGGCGGCGCGGCGAGGGCGTCGCAGGTGCGCTGGCGCGGGTCGTACAGGAGGCCGCCGTTCTCGGCCACGATCAGGTCGAACAGGGCGGGGTGCGGGAAGACCGAGAGCAGGTCGTCCAGCTCGCGCCCGGTGACCAGCAGCAGCTTGAACCCGGCCCGGGACAGCCGCTCCAGCGCCTCGATCGTCGCGTCGTCCACCTGGCCGTCCCTGGCCAGGGTTTCGTCGTAGTCGCAGGCCAGCACGTTGTAGCGCATGCTCGCCCCCTACCCCTGGGCAGGCCGGCATCCGGTGGGGCAGGTGAAAGACAGGTGAACTTTGCCCCGCTTGCATCATGGTCAGATCACCGGTATATATCGTCGATGTGATGAAACGAGCGATGCAGGAGCCGACGTTCCTGATCCTGACGGCGCTGGCGGCCGGGCCGCAGCACGGGTACGGGATCATCACCGACGTGCTGCGGATCTCCGGTGAGCGGGTGCGGCTGCGCGCCGGCACCCTGTACGCGGCGCTCGACCGGCTGGAAGGGGAAGGGCTGGTCGAGACCGAGCGGGAGGAGGTCGTGGACGGGCGGGCGCGGCGTTACTACCGGCTGACCCCGCCCGGGGCGGAACGGCTGGCGGCCGAGACCGAGCAGCTGCGGCGCAACGTCGAGACCGCGACCGCGCGGCTGCGATCACGGCACGGCCTCGGGACGATGGGAAGTGGCGCATGACGGGCCTGGAGCGGGGCTTCCGGCGGCTGATGGCGGCCTACCCGAAGGAGCATCGGGCCCGGCACGAGGAGGAGATGATCGCGGTGCTGCTCGCGGGCTCGGCGCCCGGCCGGCGGCGGCCGTCGCCCAGGGACGCCCTCGACGTGGTGCGCGGCGGCCTGGCGATCCGGCTGCGGCGCGCCGTCGATGACCGGTCGAGCCTGTACTGGCGGGACGCGCTCAACATCGCCGCGCTGCTCGCGCCCCTCGCCCTCTTCGTGATCCACCTCTTGGGCGCCGCCGCCTACGGCGAGTGGGTGTTGCGGGGGGAGTTCAACCGGGAGGGGCTGCGGCTGATGGGGGAGGCGGGGGCGTCCGCGCTGCCGTACGGGCTGCTGGCGTTGTTCGCCTGGCTCAACCGGCGCTGGGCGGCGGTCGCGTGCGCCGCGGGATATTCGCTGTTAACGGGGTGGTCGATCTCTCGGCGGGACTACGAATTCGCGGCGGGGAATGCCGACGGTGTGCTCGTGCAGGCGAATCCCGTCGAGGTGAGCGACATCGCCATGGGCCTGGTGCCGTCCGGTCTGTGCGCCGTCATGCTGGCCGTGGCACCCTCGCCCGGCCCCGGCTCCGCGGGCACGCCGCGGCTGCTCAAGTGGACGGTCGCGGTGGCCGGGTCGTCCGTTCTGGCGGCCATGATCGCCAGATGGGCAGGCCTGCCCGTCGCGGCCGTGCTCGTGCTGGTCGCGGGGGCGCTGGCGCTGCGCTCACCCGTCGGGCGGCGGGTGGCGGTCGTGCTGGTGCCGGTGATCGCCGTCATGGCGGTGCACGGGATCAATCCGCTGCACGAGGTCCTGACCGTCACGTTGTCGGTGGCGGTGCTGGGAGTGGCGGGAGTGCTGGCCAGGGCCGGATCGGCGCCTTCGTCGGCGGCCGGGGCGGGCAGCCGAGCGGGGCGGCCCCGCGTCTAGGCTGCCGTGCATGACGATCATGCAGGTTCCAGGCTCGAAGTCCGTCACCGCCCGCGCCCTGTTCCTCGCCGCCGCCGCGCGGGGCACGACCGTGCTGCGGCGCCCGCTGGTCTCCGACGACACGGAGGGGTTCGCGCAGGGGCTGGCCGCGCTCGGTTACCGGGTGGAGCGCGGGCCGCGGGCGTGGACGATCGGCGGCCGGCCGGAGGGGCCCGCGTACGGCGAGGCGGAGGTGTTCTGCCGCGACGGCGCCACGACCGCGCGGTTCCTGCCCGCGCTGGCGGCGGCCGGGCGCGGCGTGTTCCGCTTCGACGCCTCCGCGCAGATGCGCCGCCGCCCGCTCGGACCTCTCACCCGGGCGCTGCGCGAGCTCGGCGTGGACCTGACGCATGAGGAGCAGGAGGGGCATCACCCGCTGACCGTGCGGGCCGGCGGCATCAAGGGCGGGCGGATCACGCTGGACGCGGGGTTGTCGTCGCAGTTCCTCACCGCGTTACTGCTCGTCGGCCCGCTGACCGCCGAAGGGCTGGAGATCACCGTCACCGACCTCGTGTCGGCGCCGTACGTCGAGATCACGCTGGCGATGATGCGCGGCTTCGGGGCCGAGGTGCGGCGGGAGGGGGACACGTTCCACGTGCCGCCGCACGGGTACGAGGCGGCCGACTACGCCATCGAGCCGGACGCCTCCACGGCCAGTTACCCGCTCGCCGCGGCGGCCCTGACCGGGAACACCATCACGATCCCCGGGCTGGGCTCCGGGGCGCTGCAAGGGGACGTCCGCTTCGCCGGGGTGCTGGAGCGGATGGGCGCTTCGGTGGAGATGTCACCCGATTCCATGACCGTCACCGGTACGGGCCGCCTGCGTGGCCTGACCGTCAACATGCGCGACATCTCCGACACCGTCCCCACGCTCGCCGCCATCGCTCCGTTCGCCGACGGCCCGGTGCGGATCGAGGACGTGTACAACACCCGCGTCAAGGAGTGCGACCGGCTGGAGGCCTGCGCGGAGAACCTGCGGCGGCTGGGCGTGCCGGTGAGTCTCGGCCGCGACTGGATCGAGATCACCCCGGCCCGGCCCCGTCCCGCCGAGATCGCCTGCCACGGCGACCACCGGATCGCCATGTCGTTCAGCGTCACGGGGCTGCGCACGCCGGGGATCACGCTGGACGACCCCGGATGCGTGAAGAAGACGTTCCCCGGCTTCCACGAGGCGCTGGCGGGGCTGCGGGAGGAGTGGGGGATCCACCCCGGGTAAAGATCTTCGCATCGAACCCTGAACCACTTGATCCACTCGTGCGGGTACGAAGGCAGGCGAACGACCACCTCACACCGCATCGGGGATCACCATGTATAAAAGCGCCATCGCCGCCCTCACCATGACCGCCGCCGCCCTGCTCCTCACCGCCGTGCCCGCGCTGGCCGACGAGGACCTGGACTACCGCGGGCCGTCCATCACCATGTGCGACAAGGGAGTGACCTACGCCATCAGGATGGGCTCGCCGATGTCCGTGCGGACCACGATCACCGGGTGCGAGGACGAGGAGGACGAGGAGGACGAGCACGGTCACGGGTACGGCATGTACTGAGACCGGACCCGTTCCAGCGTGAGGCCCCTCGCGGGGAAGGTCGCGAGGGGCTTCACGCTGGAACGGGTCCCGACGGCCCTATCTGGCGCGGCCTTCGAGCAGGGCGATCCAGAGTGCCAGCCCTTCTGCTGTTCTGACCCAGGGGCTTTCGCTGATCCGTGTGCCTTGAGGTCTCCTCTGGGTTCGGCGGATGTGCAGCAGGCCGCCTCCGGCGCACAGTTCGTAGCTGGTCGGCAGGCATTCGCAGGTGAGGTCGCGGATCCTGATGGAGGGGGCCCTGCCCCACGAAGGGCCCCAGGCGATCCTGATGTGGCCGTTCTGCGGGGGCGCCGGGTGCGGGAAGGCGTGCGGGACGTCGAAGGCGGGGGCGCGGCGTTGGCCTCTGCTGCCGGCCTGGTCACCCCCGTCCGCGCCCGGGTCTGCATCAGCGCCTTCGTTCTCGCGCTCCCTGATGGGGGCGTCTCTGGGGTGGTGGTCATGCGTATCGGTCACGTGATTCTCCTCCGTCTAGCTGTGACTGGGTGACCGCACGTCGAACCCGAGGGACGGCGGGGGATGCGCTTGGAGTGGATGAGGGCGCTGCGGATGTCGGGCGCGGGGTGCTCAGAAGGCGGACAGTCCGGCGGCGCGTCGATCGTCGTGCGGGGGCATCGCGGACGGTGGCTCAGGCACGAGCGTTGCGCGTTGTAACCGTGTGAGGACTCCTGGTCATGGCAGCATGCTAGACCCATGCGTATCGCTTGGTCTATATGTATCGGCTCGTTGGTTCAGACGGAAGCATCGTTGTCACGGCCGGAAAGAAGTCGCGTGTCCGGGACGGGATCGATCAGGGTGAGTGCGATGAGAAGTCAGTTGCGCGATGAGAGTGACCTGCCGGCCAGGATGGAGCGGAACCTGGCCGAGCACGCCTGTCACCTGCACCGCCGGCTGGACGGCGCGACCGTCCTGGAGACCGGCGACCTCCTGGTCGCCGACAGCGGCCTCGCCGACGACACGTTCAACATCGTCGCGGCGGCCCGCTTCACCCCCGCCACCGCCCGGCGGCGGATCGCCGAGACGGTCCGGACGCTGGCCGCCACCGGCCGCCCCTTCTCCTGGTGGGTGGGCCCCGCCTCCACCCCGGACGACCTGGACACCCGCCTTCCGGCGGCCGGTCTGCCGGCCACGGAACACGAGACGGCCATGTGGGCCGACCTGCGGGACCCTCCGCCGCGACCGCCCGTGGACGGCCTGGAGATCCGCGCGGTGACCGCCCCCGAGCAACTGTCCGACTACGCCACGGTTCTCGCCGCCAACTGGGACCCGCCCGCCGCGACCGTGCGCCGCTTCTTCGGCCGCGCCGCTTCGCAGGCGCTGGCCACCGGTTGCCAGGCCCGTTACCTGGTCGGGTACGTGGACGACCGCCCGGTCTGCTCGGCCGAGGTCTTCCTGCACGCGGGCGTGGCCGGCATCTACAACATCTGCACCCTCGCCGGTCACCGCCGGCGCGGCTACGGGGCCGCCATCACCCTCGCCGCCCTGCACACCGCCCGCCGCCATCACCGCATCGCGGTCCTCCAGGCGTCCGCGGACGGCGAACCCGTCTACCGCCGTCTGGGCTTCCGCTCCTGCGGCCGGTTCACCGAGTACGCCGTCACCCCGGCGAAGGCGCGACCCTGACCGTCGCCGCGCCCGTCGGGAAGGTGTCCGGGGTGCCGGCGGGCCATTCGGCGATCGACGGCGCCGGTTGGGTCCAGGAGTCCGTCAACCAGGCGCCGCTCACCGAGGCGGGGCAGGTCTTCCGGGTGGACACGCGCCACGCCGGCCATCCGGACGGCGCCGCCGGGTGGCCGACCAGGCCCAGGTGCTCGACCCGCCGCCATCACCTGGCCGGCGGGCGAGGAGGAGGACGGCCGCCTGGAGTTCGGCGTCCGGCTCCGGCGCTACGACCTCGCGCCGGCCGGTGAGGTCGCCGGTCACGGCGAGGTGGCCGGCGCGGAGGTGGTCAAGGGGTACGTGTTCGCGGTGGCCGGAGGGCCGAGGCCGCGGGCGGGCGTGCGCGGGCCCACCTACTCCTTGACCAGCAGGGCGACGCATTCCACGTGGTGGGTCATCGGGAAGGCGTCGAAGGCGCGCAGGTCGGAGAGGGCGTAGCCGCCGTCCCTGAACCAGGCCAGGTCCCGGGCCAGGGTGGCCGGGTCGCAGGACACGTAGACGACGCGCAGGGCGTCCAGGGAGACGATGCGGTCGACCACGTCGCGGCCCAGGCCGGAGCGGGGCGGGTCGACCACGACGAGGTCGGCGCGTTCGATCTGGAAGCGGTCCAGGGCCTCCTCCACGCGCCCCCGCTCCACCCGGGCCTGGGGCAGGTCGCGGAGGTTGGCGCGGGCGTCGCGCACGGCGGCGGCCTCCGACTCCAGGCCGAACACCGCTCCCTCCGGGCCCACCACCTCCGCCAGGCCGGCCGCGAAGAGGCCGACGCCGCAGTAGAGGTCGAGCGCCCACTCGCCGGGCTCGGGGGCGGCGTAGGCGAGCACCGCGTCGAGCAGGGTCTCGGCGGCGCCGGGGTGGACCTGCCAGAAGCCGCTGCCCGCGACCCGGAACTCCCGGTCGCCGACCTGCTCGTGCAGCACGCCCGAGCCGCGCCGCGGGACCGTGCGGCCCTTGCCCTGGTCGAGCAGGACCGAGGCGGGCGCCTCCAGGTCGGGGACGGTGACGCTGCGCCGGGCGCGGGGCGCGACGACGACGGCGCGGTCGCCGCCGGAGGAGGCGATGACCTCGACACCCGCGGCGCCCGGCCACAGGTGGTCCTCGGCGCCGGCCGCCTCCACCTCGGGGTGGGCGATCAGGCAGGCGTCGACGACCTCGATGTCGTGCGAGCGGTGCCGGCGGAAGCCCAGCTCGCCGGTGGGGGTGGCGGCGAACTGCACGCGGGTGCGCCAGCCGAGCCCGTCCTTGGCCCCGGGCACCTCCTCCACGACGACCTCGCGCTCGATGCCCGCCAGGCGGCGCAGCTGCTCGGCCACGACCTGGGCCTTGAGGCGGCGCTGCGCCTCCAGTGTGGCGTGCTGCCAGTCGCAGCCGCCGCAGCGGCCCGGGCCCGCGTAGGGGCAGGGCGGCACGACGCGGTCGGGGGAGGCCTCGAGGATCTCGACGGCGTCGGCCCGGAGGAAGCGGGAGGTCTCCTCGGTGACGTCGGCGATCACCCGCTCGCCTGGCAAGGCGTGCCGTACGAACACCACCCGCCCTTCGTGGCGCGCCACACACCAGCCGCCATGGGCGACCGGACCTACCGTCAGCTCGAGAGATGCCTGTTCCACATCCGACACCTTAGTGCCCTTGCCCGGATGACCACTTATCGGACTTGATCCATTACGCTGGGTGTTCATGGGAAGGGTGGTGCGGCGGCGGCTCGGGTTCGGCGGGACGCTGCTGGCCACGCTGTTCGCCTGCGCCTCGCTGACGCCGTCGCTGCTGCCCCGCACGTGGCTGTACCAGGGGGTGATGGGCGCGGTCACCGGCATACTCGGGTACGCGGTGGGCGCGGCGATCGGGGCGCTGTGCCGTACGGTGATCCGGCTGCCCGAGCGGGGGCGGCGGGCCGCCTGGCGGGTGATGCTCGCCGGCTGCGGCGTGCTGGCGGTGGTGGCGCTGTGGTACAGCTTCGACTGGCAGCGCGACCTGCGGGCGCTGATGGGGATGGACACGCGGATCACGTGGTTCCCGCCGGTGATCCTGGCCGTGACGCTCGTCCTGTTCGCCGCGGCGCTGCTGGCCGCCCGGCTGGTACGGCTCGGCGGCCGCAGGCTGATCGCCTGGCTCGACCGGTACGTCCCCGTGTACGTGGGTCATGCCGTCGGGGTGCTGGTCATCGGGTCGCTGGTGGCGGTGTTCGCCAACGACGTGCTGTTCAACGGGTTCGTGGCCAGGATGAGCGACATCTCCTCGGTCGCGAACGACGGCACGCATCCGGGCGTGCGCCCACCGGCCTCGGCGTACCTGTCGGGCGGGCCGAAGTCGCTGGTGAGCTGGGAGTCGCTGGGCCGGGAGGGCCGCCGGTTCACCGGCACGGCCGCGACGCCGTCGCGGCTGCGGGCCTTCTCCGGACGGCCGGCCACGGAGCCGATCAGGGTTTACATCGGCCTTGACAGCGCGGCCTCGACGGCCGCCCAGGCGGCCCTGGCCGTGCGGGAGCTGGAGCGCACGGGAGCGTTCGGCAGGCCGGTGCTGGCCGTGCTCGGCACCACGGGCACCGGCTGGGTCGACCCGCACATCGCCGACACCCTGGAGTACATGTACAACGGCCGCACCGCGATGGTCGCGATGCAGTACTCGTACCTGCCGAGCTGGGTGTCGTTCCTGGTCGACAGGGAGAAGGCGGCGGCAGCCGGCAGGGCGCTGTTCGAGGCCGTGCGCGAGCGGTGGGAGCGGCTGCCGACCGGCGCGCGGCCGAGGCTGCTGCTGTCGGGCGAGAGCCTGGGCTCCTACGAGCTGGAGCAGGCGTTCGGTGACCTGGAGGACCTGGTGGCGCGGGCGGACGGCGCGGTGTTCGTGGGGCCGCCGAACGCCAACCCCATCTGGCAGCGCCTCACTGCCGGCCGCGATCGCGGCAGCCCCGTGTGGCGGCCCGTCTACCAGGAAGGCAGGACCGCCAGGTTCGCCCAGCACCCCGCCGACCTGCACCTGCCGGGCGCGCCGTGGCCGCGCCCGCGCGTGGTCTACCTGCAGAACGCCTCCGACCCCGTCGTGTGGTGGTCGCCCCGGCTCATCTACCGCAGGCCGGCGTGGCTGGAGGGCCCGCGCGGGCCGGGGGTGAACCCGGAGATGAACTGGTTCCCGCTGGTGACGTTCTGGCAGGTGCTGGTGGACATGACGAGCGCGCTGGACGTGCCGCCGGGCCACGGCCACCGCTACGGCGCCAACATCGTCGACGGCTGGGCCGCCGTGGCCGCGCCGCCGGGCTGGAGCCCGCACGACACGTGGCGGCTACGGGCGCTTGTCGGCTAGCTGCTCCGACTCCTCCTTGACCGTCTGGTGCCAGGGCCGCCGCACCGATCCCGGCGCGAACGGCTCCGGCCTGCCCTGGAGCCGGTCGGACGAGTGGAGCTGCCACGGCACGCTGGTCACCATCACGCCGGGCTTGAACAGCAGCCGCGCCTTGAGCCGCAGCGCGCTCTGGTTGTGCAGCAGGTGCTCCCACCAGTGGCCGACGACGTACTCGGGGATGAAGACCGTCACCACGTCGCGCGGCGAGCGCCGGCGGATGGTCTTGACGTAGTCGAGGATCGGCTGCGTGATCTCCCGGTACGGCGAGTCGAGCATCTTCAGCGGCACCGGGATGCCCCGCCGCTCCCACTCCTCCTGCAGCCTGCGCGCCTCCTCGCCCTCCACGCCGACCGTGACGGCCTCCAGCGTGGAGGGGCGGGTGGCGCGGGCGTAGGCCAGGGCGCGCATGGTCGGCTTGTGCAGCTTGGAGACGAGCACGATCGTGTGGTTGCGGGCGGGCAGCATGGCCGGCTCGTAGTCCTCGGTGAGCTCCAGCTCGGCCGCCACCTTGTCGTAGTGGCGCCTGATGCCCTTCATCATGAGGAACAGGATCGGCATCGCGATCACCACGATCCACGCGCCGACCAGGAACTTCGTCAGCAGCACCACGATCAGCACCAGCCCCGTCATGACCCCGCCGAAGAAGTTGATCACGCGGGAGCGGTGCATCTGGTGGCGGATCCTGAGGTCGGTCTCGGTCTTCAGGTGGCGGGTCCAGTGGATGACCATGCCGGTCTGGCTGAGCGTGAAGGAGACGAAGACGCCGACGATGTACAGGTTCAGCAGGCGGCTGACGTCCGCCTGGAACCCCCACAGCAGCAGGCACGCGCCCAGCGCCAGGATGATGATGCCGTTGGAGAAGGCCAGCCGGTCGCCCCGGGTGTGGAGCTGGCGCGGCAGGTAACGGTCCTGCGCCAGGATCGAGCCGAGCACCGGGAAGCCGTTGAAGGCGGTGTTCGCCGCCAGGAACAGGATCAGCGCCGTCACCGCGGAGATCACGATGAACGGCACGGAGCCGCCGCCGAACACCGCGTCGGCCACCTGCGAGATGATCGGCTGCTGGTAGTAGTCGGGGCCGACGGGCGTGCCATCGGGCCTGAGCAGGTCGCGGGCGACCACCGACGGCTCGGCCACCTTCACGCCCGACGCCAGGCCGAGAGCGATGATGCCGCTGAACATGGTGATCGCGACGAGGCCCATCATCAGCAGCGTGGTGGCGGCGTTCTTGCTCTTGGGCTTCCTGAAGGCGGGCACGCCGTTGCTGATGGCCTCCACACCGGTCAGCGCGGCGCAACCCGACGAGAACGCGCGCAGGACCAGGAACGCCGCGGCGAAGGCGGTGAGGTTGTGCTGCTCGGGCTCGATCGTGAAGTGCGCGCTCGGCGCCTCGATGTCCTCGTGCAGCACCAGCAGCCGGAACCCGCCCCAGGCGATCAGGCTCAGAACGGCGATCATGAACGCGTACGTGGGGATGGCGAAGGCGGCGCCGGACTCGCGGATGCCGCGCAGGTTGACCACGGTGAGCAGGACGACGATGACGATGGCGACGGCGGGCTTGTGCTGGCCCACGAACGGGATCGTGGCGCCGACGTAGTCGACGCCGTTCGCGACGGACACCGCGACGGTCAGCACGTAGTCGACCATGAGGGCGCTGGCCACGGTGAGGCCGGCGTTCTTGCCGAGGTTGGTGGTGGCGACCTCGTAGTCGCCGCCGCCGCTGGGGTAGGCGTGCACGTTCTGCCGGTACGAGGCCACAACCGTGAGCATCACGACCACGACGGCGATGGCGACCCAGGGGCTGAAGGAGTAGAAGGAGACGCCGGCCAGGGAGAGGATGACCAGGATCTCCTGGGGGGCGTACGCGACGGAGGAGAGCGCGTCGCTCGCGAAGACCGGCAGTGCGATCCGTTTGGGGAGTAGTTGCTCGTGGAGCTGCCCGCTTCGCAGGGCGCGTCCCACGAGCAGGCGTTTGACAAGATCCGTTACCTTCGCCACGTAACGAGATGCTAGCCCCATGCCGAGGCCCTAAACGCGCGGCTCCCCCCTGGGGCCATACTGGTGTCGAGCAACCGGCCGACCGCTGACGATGCGGGGGGAAATGCATATAGTGATCATGGGATGTGGCCGGGTGGGATCGACCCTCGCGCACATCCTTGAAGACAGCGGACATTCCGTCGCCATCATCGACCGTGACCCGCAGGCGTTCCGCCGGCTGCGCGCCGGGTTCCGCGGGCGGCGGGTGACCGGCGTCGGCTTCGATCGCGACGTGCTCACCGAGGCCGGCGTCGAGTCGGCCACCGCCTTCGTCGCGGTCTCCAGCGGCGACAACTCCAACATCATCTCCGCCCGGGTGGCGCGGGAGACGTTCGGCGTCGACAACGTGGTGGCCCGCATCTACGACCCCCGCAGGGCCGAGGTCTACCAGCGGCTGGGCATCCCCACGGTGGCCACCGTGCGCTGGACCGCCGACCAGATCATGCGCCGCATCCTGCCCGAGGGCGCCGAGCCGCTCTGGCGCGACCCCACCGGCACCGTCGTCCTGGCCGAGGTCACCGTGAACACCTCCTGGATCGGCACCCGCGTCGTCGACCTCGAGAGCCGCACCCGCTCCCGCGCCGCCTTCCTCAACCGCATGGGCGAGGCCGTCACGATCTCCCACGACACCGTGGTGCAGGAGGGCGACGTGCTGCACGTCATCGCCGCGGAGAGCGACATGGACCGGATCAACAAGGTGCTCGCCGCGGCACCGGAAGAGGACGAGTGAGATGCGCGTCGCCATCGCCGGAGCGGGCGCCGTCGGCCGTTCCATCGCGGCAGAGCTCCTGGAGAACGGCCACGAGGTCCTGCTGATCGACAGCGACCCCCGGGCCATCAAGATCGACAGCGTGCCCCGCGCCGAGTGGCTGCTCGCGGACGCCTGCGAGATCGCCTCGCTCGACGAGGCCGGCCTCAACAACTGCCACGTCGTCGTCGCCTCCTCCGGCGACGACAAGGTCAACCTGGTGGTCTCGCTGCTGGCCAAGACCGAGTACGGCGTGCCGCGCGTGGTCGCCCGCATCAACCACCCCAACAACGAGTGGTTGTTCAACGAGTCGTGGGGCGTGGACGTCGCCGTCTCCACGCCGCGCCTGCTGAGCGCCCTGGTGGAGGAGGCGGTCAGCGTCGGCGACCTGGTGCGCCTGATGACGTTCCGCCAGGGCCAGGCGAACCTGGTGGAGCTGACCCTGGCGGAGGACGCGCCGGTGGTGGGCCAGCGCGCGGGCTCGGTGCCGTGGCCGGTCGACTCCGCCCTGGTGGCGATCCTGCGCGAGGGCCGCGTCCTGGTCCCGACGGCCGACGACCCGCTGGAGGCCGGCGACGAGCTGCTCTTCGTGGCCAGCCAGGAGGTGGAGCAGGAGCTCGCCCACCTGCTCTCCCAGCACTGAGCCCGCCGGGTCGCGAGCCAGGCGTCACCGGTGACGGCCGAGCCGCTCCGTCACCGTCGCCACCCGATCCGCCAGCGGTCCCGGCGGGATGGGGACGCACTCGTACCCGAACGAGGTGTAGGCCTCCAGGTGGATCCGCTCGAACCGGAGCGCCTCCTCGTGGGTGATCCGTCGTGCCGCGGTCGGGGTGACGAACCCGGGGCTGCACACGAACAGGACCGTCCTGTCGTAGATCCGCCGCTCCTCGACCCGTTCCAGCTCGCGCGTCAGGGCCGGTGGGACGGGGTGGCCGAGGTAGGTGGCCAGGGCGTAGGTGCAGATGGGGGAGCGGTCGTAGAACTGCGCGCCGCCGGGCAGGGCGGCGGCCCGCTCCTGGCGGCGCCGTTGCAGGGCGACGACGTCCGCCACGAAGGACGCTCCGGTCCACGGCTCGTCGTCGCCCTGGGCCTGGCGCAGGGCGATGACGTCGGTCGCCGCCTCCTCGACGACCGTGTGGCCATCGAGCTCCAGCGACCGCAGGATGGCGGTCTTGCCCGCTCCGGGGGTGCCGGTCAGGATGTAGCGCTTCACCGGATCGTTCCTCACTGGTCGTGGATCCGGACGCCGTTGGACGACGGATCGTCCTGATCCGTTGGTCGTTCGGCTGAGAGGACGGCGATGGGCCGGATGGCGGCGCAGGCGAAGTGCGGGCGCCGGCCGGTGAGTGGCGCGGGATGCCGCGCTGGGCCGTCCATTCCGAAGCGTATCAGGCAGGCGTGGGGGGTTTTCGGTCCTGCCGGATGACGACGCCGATGGCCTGCGCGGACGCCTCATCGATCACTTTGGTTTACACCCGCTTTAGGGAAATATTCCGTTTTAGATGACAAGTCGGTATCGGTCCCGACAGAATGCGGTGCCATCCAGCGTCTACCGCAACTGGAGGAAACCCCCTATGCGTAGACCCCTTGGGGTACTTGCCGCAGCCGTCGGCCTGGCAGCGATCGCCACGCCCGTGAGCGGGGCGCAGGCTGCCGCGGCGTCGGAAGCGGCGCGGTGTCGCGTGAGTGTGGCCAAGCCGCACGTCAGCGACACACTGAAGATCCAGACCTCGGCCGCCCGGCGCGGCTGCTTCAATTCCGCACTGCTGCGCATCCGCATCATGCGGGCCGTTCCCGGCAAGGACCCGGTCGTCAAGAGCGGCGCCACCAGGAAGGGCCGCCTCACGCTCACGCTCGCCTGCGAGCCCGGCACCTACTACGCGATGGCCACCGACTACCGCGGCCGTCCGGTCAAGTCCAAGGCCGCCAAGCTGACCTGCACGCCGGGCAGTGGCACGCCGACCCCCAGCCCGAGCCCCACCTCGCCCGCCCCCACGTCGCCCGCGCCGAGCCCCACCTCCTCGGCCCCGTCCTCCGGCGCCGTGGGCACCGCCGAGGAGAACGAGGTCGTGCGGCTGGTCAACGAGGAGCGGGCCAAGGGCGGCTGCTCCGCCGTCAAGCACGACCCGCAGCTGCGCGCGGCCGCCTTCGGGCACTCCTCGGACATGGCGGCGAAGAACTACTTCGACCACACGTCCAAGGACGGCCGCTCCTTCATGGACCGCATCAGGGCGGCCGGCTTCACCGGAGGCTCCGGCTGGGCCGAGAACATCGCCAAGGGTCAGCGCACGCCCGCCCAGGTCATGCAGTCCTGGATGAACAGCCCCGGGCACAAGGCCAACATCATGAACTGCAAGTACAACCTCATCGGGGTCGGCGTGGCCAAGGACTCCTCGGGCACCCTCTACTGGACCCAGAACTTCGCGGCCAGGTGATCGGGTTTCGCCTGTGACCGGGGCCAGGGTCCTCCGGGAGCCCTGGCCCCGGCGTGAAGGCGGCTCCTCAGAGCGACGAGCGCAGGCGGCCCATCTCCCCGGCGATCGTCGCCACCGTCCAGTGGGCGTTGAGGCCGCTCGGGTTCGGCAGCACCCACACGCGGGCGCCGCCGACCGCCTCCGGTTGCGGCCCGATGACCGCCTTGGGACGGGCGAAGGCGGTGCGGTAGGCGGAGATGCCGAGCACGGCCAGCACCTTCGGGCCGGCCAAGGCGACCTTCGCGGCCAGCGCCTCGCCGCCCGCCACCAGCTCGTCGCGGGTCAGCTCGGCGGCCTTGGCGCTGGCCCGGGGCACGATGTTGGTGATGCCCAGCCCGTACGAGGGCAGCAGGTGCTGCTCGGCGGGCGCCAGCAGGCGCGGCGTGAAGCCCGACAGGTGCAGCGCCGGCCAGAAGCGGTTGCCGGGGCGGGCGAAGTGATGGCCGGTGGCCTCGGACATGAGGCCGGGGTTGATGCCGCAGAACAGCACGTCGAGCGAGGGGCCGAGAACGTCGTCGAGCACGTGCCGGAGGGTAGCCGATGAAGGAGGGTGATCAGCCCATCTCCTCCAGCTTGCGGCCCTTGGTCTCCTTGACCCACTTGTTCACGAACACGAAGGACAGCAGCGCGAAGATCGCGTACATGGTGTAGGTGAGCGGCAGGTTCCACTCGGCCAGGGCCGGGAACGACACCGTGATCAGCCAGTTGGCGATCCACTGGGCCGCCGCCGCGACGCCCAGGGCGGCGGCGCGGATGCGGTTGGGGAACATCTCGCCCAGCAGGACCCAGACCACCACACCCCACGACAGAGCGAAGAACAACACGAACACGTTGGCCGCGATCAGCGCGATCGCGCCCTGCGGGTCGGGCAGCGAGACGGCCTCGCCCTGGCCCTGGGCGGAGCTGAACGCCCACGCCGCCGTGGCCAGCGAGATCGCCATGCCGGCCGAGCCGACCAGCAGCAGCGGCCGGCGGCCGATCTTGTCCACCAGCGAGATCGCGATGAACGTGCCCACGATGTTGATGATCGAGCTGGAGAAGCTGATCAGCAGCGAGTCGCTCTGGTTGATGCCGACCGACTGCCACAACACGGACGAGTAGTAGAAGATCACGTTGATGCCGACGAACTGCTGGAAGGCCGAGAGCACGATGCCGATCCACACGATCGGCAGCAGTCCCATCGCCGGGCCGCGCAGGTCCTTCAGCCCCGGCACGCGCTCGGTGCGCAGCACGTGCTGGATCTCGGCGATGCGGTTGTCGAGATCCACGTCGTCGCCCTCGATCTCGGACAGCACCTCGCGGGCCCGCCGCGTCCGCCCCGACATGACCAGGTAGCGGGGCGACTCGGGGATGGTCGAGGCGAACAGCAGGAACAGCAGCGCCGGCACGACGCAGGCGCCGAGCATCCACTGCCACGCCTCCAGCCCCCACAGGATGTTGTTGACGTCCCCGCCCGCCAGGCGGGCGATCAGGTAGTCGACGAGCTGCGAGACCGCGATCCCGAGCACGATGGCGAGCTGCTGGAAGGAGCCCAGCCGGCCGCGGTAGGCGGGCGGGGCGACCTCGGCGATGTACGCGGGGCCGAGCACCGACGCCATGCCGATCGCGAAGCCCGCCACGATCCGCCACAGCGCCAGGTCCCAGATGGCGAACGGCAACATCTGCCCGATGGAGCTGACCGCGAACAGCAACGCCGCGACCTGCATCGACCGCGTACGCCCCCACCGGTCCGCCAGCCCGCCACCCACCCAGGCGCCCAGGGCGGAGCCCAGCAGAGCGATGGCCACCACGAAGCCGGTCTCGAACGAGCCCACCTGGAAGTGCTTCTGGATGCCGACCACCGCGCCGTTGATGACGGAGCTGTCGTAACCGAACAGGAACCCACCGATGGCCGCGGCTGCCGTGATGAAGATGACATGCCCCAGATGCTCATGATGGGTGTATTGCGTTGCCATGCAGGCACCTCCCCCGAATGGTCGGGGAACTACCCGTCGATCACCCACGTATTCCCCGGTCAGGGCTCACAGGCGCGGGTCGACCGGCTCCGACTCCAGGGCGAGGACGGCGAAGACCGGCTCGTGCACCCGCCAGCCCGCCTCCCCCTCCGCCAGCCGCGACAGCGCCTCCAGGCCGAGGACGTACTCGCGCAGCGCCAGCGACCGCTTCTTGCCGAGGAAGCGGCGCCGCAGCACGTCCAGCGACTCGGTGTAGTCGGGGCCGTAGATGATGCGCAGGTACTCGCGCCCGCGCACCTTGACCCCCGGCTGCACCCGGCCGGGCGCGTACGCCGCCGGCTTGACCACCATGCCCTCGCCCCCGGCCGCCGTCATCGACTCCCACCACTCGGTCGCCCCGGCCCTGGACTCCGGCGAGTCCAGGGAGACGAACACGTGCCGGGTCGCGGTGATCAGCGGCGAGTCGAGCAGGGCCAGCGTGGACAGGTGCCACGCGTGCGGCTCCAGCGCCGTGGCCCGCCCCTCGCAGGCCAGGATCTGGAACGGCGCCACGCGGATCCCCTCCAGGCCGTCGACGGGCCAGCAGTAACGGGCATAGGCGTCGCGGAACAGGGCAGCGTTGCCGGTGCGGCGTCGGGCGCGGTCAAGCAGATCGCCCACACCCAGCCCGCGCCCGGCCGCCGCCTCAAGAGCCGCGACCGCTTCCGGCAGCGCGGCGCCCGCGGCCGCGCCGACGGAGGCGTACTGCGACCTGATCAGCTCCCCGGCCTTGGCCGACCAGGGCAGCAGCTCGCAGTCGAGCACCACCCAGTCGGAGCCCAGCTCCGGCCACAGCGGCGCGCACGCCTCCCGCAGCCGCTCCACCAGCGGCGCGGTGTCGGTGAAGAACGGCCGCCCGGTACGGGTGTAGAGCGCGCCCGCGCTGCCGTCGTCCACCCCGAACCTGGCCGCGGCCACCTCCGGCGTACGGCACAGCACGGCCACGGCCCGCGATCCCATGTGCTTCTCCTCGCACACGACCTCGCGCACCCCGGCCGCCGCGAACTCCTCGAACGCCTCGTGCGGGTGCTCCAGGTAGCCGTCGAGCCGGGAGGTCTCCGGCGGCGCCATGGTCGGCGGCAGGTACACCAGCCAGCGCGGATCCACCGCGAAGCGGCTCATGACCTCCAGCGCGGCGGCGGCGTTCTGCTCCATGACCTTGACCCGGGAGCCGAACCTGGTCTCCACGTGCCGGGTGCCGATCACGTCGTTGATGTCCAGCATGCCCGGGTCGCGGCCGCCGGCCGCCGACAGCGGCTTGGCCGGCTCGTACCAGACCTTCTCCGCAGGCACCTGGACGAGCTGCCGCTCGGGGTAGCGCAGCGCCGTCAGGTGGCCGCCGAACACCACGCCCGTGTCGAGGCAGATCGTGTTGTTGACCCATTCGGGGTGCGGGATGGGGGTGTGGCCGTAGACGACCATGGCGCGGCCGCGGTACTCGTCGGCCCACGGGTAGCGGACCGGCAGGCCGTACTCGTCGGTCTCGCCGGTCGTGTCGCCGTACAGGGCGAACGCGCGCACCCGGCCCGAGGCGCGGCCGTGGTACTCCTCCTTGAGCCCCGCGTGCGCGACGACGAGCCGGCCGCCGTCCAGCCGGTAGTGGCTGAGCAGGCCGTCCATGAACGCCCTGGCCCGCGCCACGAACTCGGGCGGCTGCGCGGCGAGCTGGTCGAGCGACTCCTGCAGGCCGTGCGCGACCTTGACCTTGCGGCCGTTGAGCGCGCGCACCAGCTTCTGCTCGTGGTTGCCGGACACGCAGATCGCCGTGCCGGCCTCCACCATGTCCATGACCAGGCGCAGCACGCCCGGCGTGTCGGGGCCGCGGTCCACCAGGTCGCCGACGAACACCGCCGTGCGCCCCTCGGGGTGCCGCGGACCCTGCCAGCCCAGCTCGCGCAGCAGCGCCTCCAGCTCCGAGCGGCAGCCGTGCACGTCGCCGATGATGTCGAACGGACCCGTCAGCTCCGTCTTGTCGGACCACGCCTTCTCGTAGGTGATCGTGGCGGCCTCGACCTCCTCCAGGCCGCGCAGCACGTGCACCCGCCGGAAGCCGTCACCCGAGATCTTGCCGAGCGAGCGCCGCAGGTCCTTGCGCTGCCTGATCACCACGCCGGGGCCGAAGTCGCGGTCGGGACGGGCGGCGTTGCGCTCGATCGCCACCTCCTCCGGCACGTCCAGGACGATCGCGTCGGCCAGCACGTGGTGCCGCCTGGCCAGGTCGATGAGGCTCTTGCGGGCGGGGTACTGGACGTTGGTGGCGTCGACCACCGTGAACAGGCCCCTGGCCAGGCGCACGCCGACGATGTGGTGCAGCAGGTCGAACGCCGCCGGGGTGGCCGCCTGGTCGTTCTCGTCGTCGGAGACCAGGCCGCGGCAGAAGTCGGACGAGATGACTTGCGTGGGCCTGAAGTGCCTGCGCGCGAACGTGGACTTGCCGCTGCCGGACACGCCGACGAGCACCACGAGGGAGAGCTCAGGAACGCTGATCACGGGTGAACACTCCCATCTGGGTCGGGGGGCCGAGCTCGGGGTCGTCGTCGCCGACCGGGACGAAGGCGACCTGGTAGCCGTACTGGGCGGCCACCCGGGTGGCCCAGCCGGCGAACTCGGCCCGGGTCCACTCGAAGCGGTGGTCGGGGTGGCGCAGGCCGGTCAGGAACTCGTAGCGGACGTTGTACTCGATGTTGGGGGTGGTGACCAGCACGTGCTGAGGCTTGGCGCGGCCGAACACCACGCGTTCGAGCGCGGTCAGGCGCGGCGGGTCGACGTGCTCGATCACCTCCATGAGCACCGCGGCGTCGTAGCCGGACAGACGCTTGTCGGTGTACGTGAGCGCGCCCTGGAACAGCGTGAGCCGGGCCCGCCTGGCATCGGGCATGCGCTCCAGGCGCAGCTTGCGGGCGGCGATGGTGAGCGCCATCGGCGAGACGTCCATGCCGCCGACCCTGGCGAACCTGGGCCTGGACAGCAGCGCGCCGACCAGCTCGCCCTGGCCGCAGCCGAGGTCGATCACGCTGACGGCGCCGAGCTCCTCCAGCTTGGCCAGGATGGCCTCGCGCCGCAGCAGGTTCAGTGGCCTGGCCTTGGGCTCGGGTGCCGCCTGCTCCTGGGCGGCGTCCGGGGCCTGCGCTTGAGCGGCGTCGCGGGCTCCCGTCTGAGCGGCGGCCTCGGCTTCGGCGGCGGCTTCGGCTTCGGCGGCGGCCGCCTCGTCGGCGGCCGTGACGTCCGCGGGCGCGTCCTCCTCGACCGCGGGCTCCAGCTCCTCCTCCGTCTCGTCGCCCAGCTCGGCCAGCCGCGCCAGCGCCGTACGGGCGAGGGCCCAGCGCCGCCCCAGGTAGCGCCGGGTGATCAGGCCCCGCTCGGGATGGCCGCCCAGCCAGCCCTCGCCGGCCCTGATCAGCTTGTCCACCTCGTCGGGCGCGACCCAGTAGTGCTTGCCGTCGTCGAGGACGGGCAGCAGCACGTACAGGTGGTTGAGCGCGTCGGACAGGCGGACGGTGCCGCGCAGGGTGAGCCCGACATATCGGGAGTCGCCCCACTCGGGGAAGTTCTCGTCCAGCGGCACGGGCCGCGCGTCCACCTCCCAGCCGAGCGGCTCGAACAGCCGCCGCGCGAGCTCGGGCCCGCCCCGGCAGGGCAGCGCGGGCAGCCGCAGCTCCAGCGGCAGCGGCGTGCCGGGCAGCTCGGGCCTGGCCTTGCACCGGCCCGCCCGCGCCGTGCGGAACACGTCGGCCAGCGCCACGGCCAGCAGCGACGAGGCCGCGTACGGGCGGTCGTTGACGTACTGCGACAGGCTGAAGTCAGGGGAGTTCTTGCCGCGCGACCTGACCAGCGCGATCGGATCCACCTCGAGCATGAGCGCCGCCGTGCAGCGCTCCTCGCCCGCCTCGGGATAGAACACCGTGGCCGTGCCGAACGACTGGCCGAACTCCTGCACGCGCCCGGGATGCTTGTGCAGGAGAAAGCCCAGGTCGGTGGCGGGCCTGGCGGTGGTCGTGATCGTCAGCAGCACGCCCCAAGTCTGCCGTAACCCAGCAAAGCGCCGCCAACCGATTACCGGCGGCGCAACCCCGGGAATCACACGTGCGGCAGGACCTCGGCGGCGATCAGCTCCAGGTGGTCCAGGTCGCCGAGGTCGAGGATCTGCAGATAGATCCGCTCGGCCCCGAGCCCGGCGAACTCCCCGATCTTCGCCACGATCTCCTCCGGGGTGCCCGCCAGCCCGCTCTCGCGCAGCCGGTCGGGGTCCTCACCGATGGCGGTCGCGCGCCGCTCGACCTCCGCGCGGTCCTTGCCGACCACGGTGACCTGCGCCGCCGACAGCAGCACGGTGCGGCCGGTCGCCTCGCACGCCGCGCGCACCCGGTCGAACGCCGCGCCGGTGTCCGCAAGCGTGTGGAACGGCACGTTGTACTCGTCGGCGTACGTGGCCGCCAGCCGCGGCGTGCGCTTGACCCCGACCCCACCGATGATCAGCGGCGGGCGCGGCCGCTGGACCGGCTTGGGCAGCGCGGGGGAGTCGGCCAGCCGGTAGTAGCTGCCCTCGAAGGAGTAGGTGTCCTGCGCGGTCCACAACCCGGTGACGATCTCCAACTGCTCCTCGAAGCGGCCGAAACGCTCGCCCGCCGGCGGGAACGGAATGCCGTAGGCCGCATGCTCTCCATCGAACCAGCCGGTGCCGAAGCCCAGCTCGACCCGGCCACCGCTCATCTGGTCCACCTGCGCCACGCTGATCGCCAGCGGCCCCGGCAGCCGGAACGTGGCCGGCGACACCAGCGTGCCCAGCCTGATGCCGGAGGTCTCCCTGGCCAGGCCGGCAAGCGTGATCCACGCGTCGGTGGAGCCGGGGCCCGGGTCGCCGGGGCCGATGCGCTGGTAGTGGTCGGACCGGAAGAAAGCGTCGAAACCCAGCCGTTCGGTGGCCTGGGCGACGGTGAGCAGGTCGTCATAGGTGGCGCCCTGCTGGGGCTCGGTGAAGATCCGCAGCTTCATGGTCCACATTATCCGCACACAACGGACGTGAACCGGAAAAGGCCCGCGCCGCGCCGTACGGGCTTGCTAACGTGCGGGGTCAGTGCTGTACGTAGCCGACCGGACACTCGGGGTGGCCCATGCCTCGGCACAAGAGGGAGCCCGGCCTGCTCCCACGCCCGCTCGCCGTTCTCGGAGCGCTCGCGCTCGCCGCCGGCACCGCCGCGGTGGTGCGGCTGCTGCCGGCCGATGCCGCCCAGCCGCGTTCCCCCGTCGCTCGCCCGCCCGTCACGGCTCCGCCTTCGCCGGTGGGGCCGGTGCCCGCCGCGTTCGTGGCGTTCGTGGACACCGCCCGCGAGCCCGCCTTCGACCTGCCCGCCCAGGCCCGCCGCACAGGCGTGCGCCGGTACGCGCTCGGCCACCTGATCGCGGGCGGCGACGGCTGCTCGCCCAAGTGGAGCGGCCTGCTGGAGCCGGACGGCGCTCCCGGTCCCGAGCGCACCGCGCTGGTGGACTCGGACGGCGACCTCTCCTCCGGCCGCGCCGGGCGGGCGGACTCGGCGGGCGCTCCTGCCGGATCGGCGGACTCGGAAGGCACTGCGGCCGGATCGGCGGACTCGGCGGGCGCCCTTGCCGTGGGCCGTGCGGGCCTGCTCGACCCGGGCAGGAACCCGGTGGCCAACCGGATCGGGCGGCTCAGGGCGATGGGCGGCGACGCCGCGCCCGTGTTCGGCGGCCCGGGCGGGCCCGAGCTGGCCGCCACCTGCACCAGGCCGGGCGGGCTGGCCGCGGCCTACCGCCGGGTGGTCGGCGCGTTCGACGCCGCCGCCGTGGACTTCGAGGTGCGCGACAGCGCCGACCGGGCCGCGGTGCTGCGCCGCGCGCGGGCCATCCATGCCGTCCAGCGCGAGCGGCGCCTGCGGGTCAGCTTCACGCTGCCGCTGCGCCGCGACGGCCTGGCCCCCGGCGACGCCGCGATGTTGCGCGCCACCCACGAGGCGGGCGCCGAGGTCGCCACCGTCAACCTGCTGGCCCCCATCGAGCCGCGCGCCTCGACGGGCGCGCGGCTGGGCCGGGTGGCGGCGTCCGTACGGGCGGCGGCGGAGCAGATCGCGCCGGCCCAGGGGCTGGCGGACCCCGGCCAGGTGTGGCGGCGCATCGCGCTGACCCCGGTGCTGGCCGACGCGGGCGACCTGAGCGAGCGCGACGCCCGCGTGCTGACCGACTACGCCGCCCGCCACGGCCTGGCCTGGCTTTCACTGCGCGGAGTCACCCCGAAGCCGGACGTGTCACGCATTCTTTGGCGAACTCCGCCCTGAAGATAGGATTTCGCTGACCAGGGTGGCTTCAGCGAGCAGGGGAGGGCGTGATGACGACACGTCCTGACACCGCGAAGAAGCTGCTGCTGTACTGGATGTACGGCACGCTCGGCCTGGCCTGGTTCATGTCCCTGCTCTTCATCGTCGAGGACGTGTCGAGCGGCGGGCTGACCGTCGCCAGAGCGGCGTGCAGCGCCGTCCTGGCGACCGGCTTCTACGCGCTCACCCCCTTCCTGCTGCACGAGGCCTTCGAGCACCGCCCGGGGCCCACCATGAAGCTGCTGCTCGCGGGCACGTTCTCGGCGGCGTTGTTCCTGGTGCTGCCCCTCGACGGCGCTTCGGTCGCCACGTGGTTGCAGACGCCGACCCTGTGGGCGGCGCTGGCCTCCCTCTATCTCAGACCGCGCACGACGGTCTTGATGGCCGCGTCGCTGGCCGTCGCGATCGCCGTCTACGCCGGCCAGGTGACCGACCAGCCCTGGCAGGGCGTCCTGCTCGTCGAGGTCGTCAACTCGACCCTGACGATCGGCGCCATGGTCCTGTGGCGCTGGCTCTGGTGGGTGATCAGGGACGCCAACAAGAGCCGCGAGGCCAGGGCCAGGCTCGCGGTGGCGGAGGAGCGGCTGCGCTTCGCCCGCGACCTGCACGACCTGCTCGGGCACAGCCTGTCCGTCATCACGCTGAAGAGCGAGCTGGCCGCGAAGCTGGCGACCAAGGACGCCGGCCGCGCGGCGGCCGAGATGGCCGAGGTGCGCGCGCTCGCCGGCGAGTCGCTGTTCGAGGTGCAGCAGGCGGTGCACGGCTACCAGGCACTCGACCTGGAGGAGGAGCTGGCGGGAGTGCGCGCGGCGCTGGAGGCGGCCGGGGTCCGCTGTGCGATCGAGGCCAGCACCGGCGGCCTGTCGCCGTCCGCCAAGATGCTGCTGGCCTGGGCGGTCCGCGAGGGCGGCACGAACATCCTCAAGCACAGCGCGGCCACGCGGTGCGAGATCAGAATCGACGAGGGGGTGCTGGAGATGCTCAACGACGGGGTCACGGAGCTGCCGGCGGCGCCCGGGAGCGGCCTGCGCGGCCTGTCGGAGCGGCTGGTCACCGTGGGCGGGTCCTTCTCCGCCGAGCCCGCGCCGGACGGGCGGTTCCTCCTGCGCGCGGTGGTGCCGGCATGAACGTCCTCGACCGCGTGCGGAACGCGTCCAAGCTGGACAAGGTCCGCTGGCTCGTCGTCTACTGCACGGATCTGGTGCTCCTGGTGCCCGTGCTCGGGTACCTCGATCTGTACATCCGCTGGCGGGAGATGGCCGTGGCGTGGCCGCTGATCGCCGTCGGCGCGAGCCTGCTGCTGGTCTTCAACGTGCTGAGCACCCGGCCGTTCAGGATCGCGATCCGCGGGGGGAAACGCCCCACGGCCATCCTGGCGATCACCGGGACGATCGCCGTGCTGCTGGCCGCGGCCGGGCAGGTGTTCGCGCTGCCCACCTGGCTGTCGCTGCTGGCGCCGTTCGTCCGCAAGCGCACGATCATCGCCGTGTCCGTCGCCTCGATCGTGCTGTTCAACTTCTACGCCTCCTTCGCCCCGGGATTCAACGTCCCCCTGCTGCTCGTGGTGCAGTCCTTCTTCACCGCGATCTGCGTCGGCGCCGTCCTGGCCAACCTCAAGCTGTGGCGGCTCACCCTGGAGGCGCACGAGGGGGAGGAGGCGATGGCCAAGCTGGCGGTCTCGGAGGAGCGGCTGCGTTTCGCCCGCGACCTGAACGACCTGCTCGGCCGCAGCCTCACCGACGTCGCGGTCAGGACCGAGCACGCCGAGCGGACCCTGGCCGTCGACCGGGAGGCGGCCGCGGCCGAGATGTTCGAGGTGCGCGACCTGTCCAGGAGGTCGCTGCGCGAGGTGCGCACCGTCGTGCAGAACTACCGGGCCATCGACCTGGACGAGGTGCTGGCCAGCGTGCGCGCGGTGCTGGAGGCGGCCGACGTGCGCTGCACGGTGTGGGCCGACACCGGCTCGCTGCCGCCCGAGACCAGGACGCTGCTGGCCACCGTCGTACGCGAGGGCGCGACGAACGTCCTCAAGCACAGCAAGGCCGAACGCTGCACGATCACCATCGAGAACGGGGTGCTGGAGATGTCCAACGACGGGGTCAGCGGACCGGTCGGCGAGCACGCGCCGATCGGCCTGGCGGGGCTCGCGCAACGGGTGCGCGCGGCGGGCGGCACCCTGGAGGCCGAGCCGGTGGCCGGCGGCCGGTACCTGCTGCGGGCGGCGGTGCCCGCATGACGACCCGCGTGCTGCTGGCCGACGACGAGCACCTGATCCGCGGCGCCATCGCGGCCCTGCTGGACCTGGAGGACGGCATCGAGGTCGTCGCCCAGGTGGGCAGGGGGGACGAGGTGGTGGGCGCGGTCGCCGAGCACCGTCCCGACGTGGCCGTGCTCGACATCGAGATGCCCGGCATGGACGGGCTGAGCGCGGCCGAGCAGATCAGCTCCCAGTGCAAGATCGTCATCCTGACGAGCCTGGGCCGGCCCGGTTACCTGCGCAGGGCCATGGCGGCGGGCGTCAGCGGCTTCCTCGGCAAGGACGCCTCGGCCGAGGAGCTGGCGATGGCCATCCGCAAGGTCCAGTCCGGCGGCCGCTACCTGGACGCGGAGCTGGCGGCGGCGGCGATGGCGGCCGGCGACAGCCCGCTGACCGAGCGCGAGCGCGACGCGCTGCGCCTGGCGGCGGAGGGCGCCACGATCTCCAGGATCGCCGGCGAGCTGCACCTGACCGAGGGCACGGTGCGCAACTACCTGTCCAGCGCGATGACCAAGCTGAACGCGCAGAACCGGCTGGAGGCCATCCGCACGGCCCAGCAGATGGGCTGGCTCTGACCCCGCGCCACCGAACGACCCCACGCCACCGCACGACCCCACGCCATCGAGCGCGACATCACGCCATGAGCGTGACCCCACGCCATCGAGCGACCCCACGCCATCGAGCGCGACACCACGCCTTCGAGCGACACCATGCAATTCGGCACAGAAGGCGTGTCCGTTCCGGCACTGAGCCCAGGCCCTCCTCCGAGCTGTACTCATCTTCGGCCGCCGATCGCGGCGGCCTGTCATCCGACAGAGGGGGATGTATGAGTACGACACGGGGGACCGGCAGCCGGTCGAGGGCCACCGTCCTGCGCCGGCACGGGGTGCGCGCCCTGACGGCGGGCGCCACGGTGGCCGCCGCCGCGGCCGCCTCGCTGCTCGCCGTGGCCGGGCCGGCCCACGCCGCCGCCAACGTGAGCGTCTCGGCGCCGCTGCTGCAGATCACCGCGGACGCCGCCGCCGACGCGATCACGATCACGCAGGTGGGCGGCAGGCTCGTGGTCAGGAACGACGGCGGGTTGTTGTTCCCCGGCGCCGGCTGCACCGCGACCGCCAAGAACGTGTCGGTCTGCGACGCCGACGGCGTCACCACGATCGTGGCCGACACGGGCGCGGGGAACGACACGCTGACGAACAGGACCACGCTGCGCTCGAGGGTCGTCCTCGGTGCGGGCTCGGACCTGTTCTTCGGCGGGACGGCCACGGACCAGGCGGCCGGCGAGGCGGGCGACGACCGGCTCGCCGGCCAGACGGGCGACGACGTGCTGCTCGGCGGCGACGGCGCCGACAGCGCGAACGGCGGTGACGGCGCCGACAAGTGCGACGCGGAGACCGTCACGCTCTGCGAATAGCGCGAAGCGGCGCTCCCGGGGCCGCCGGGAGCGCCGCCGCCCGATCTCGCGGGCCGACGGGGCCGCTCCGACGTTCAGCGGCAGCCCGCCGCCCGTCCCGCAGGCTCAGCAGGTCACGTAGGCGGAGGTGCTGCGCGCCTTGTAGGAGCAGGAGTCGACGAGCTTGCCGCCGGAGTTGCGCACGTAGGCGGTGTCCTGGTCGTTGTTCCACACGTACTGCCTGCGGTTCCAGAACACGCTGCTGGTGCCGTCGTTCCCCTGCCCGGTGCGCACCGTGATCCGCTTCTTGGCCCCCAGCACCACGTCGGCGCCGAACTCGTAGGCGTAGCCCGTCTTGTCCCGCACGCTCCACCCCTCCAGGTCGATGGCCTTCCTGGTGGTGTTGAGCAGGGTGATGTACTCGGCGTTCAGCGACTCGTTGGAGCGCCGGTCCGCCCCCGGCGAGTCGTAGTAGATCTTCACGATCTGCAGGGCGGGTGCGGCGGCCTGGGCGGGCAGCGCCGTGCCGAGCGCCGTGCCGAGTGTCGCGGCCGCGGTGAACAGCGTCGCGAGCGTGGAGGCAAGTCTCACCGTCGAGTTCCTTCACGTATGTGGCGAATGTGACGGATGTAGGACGGCGGAGTGTGTCGCCTGGTTGGCAGGTGACGCCTGTTGAAACGTTCGGCGGGTGTTTTCTGAGAGCGTTTGCGGGGCACGTCTCGAAAGCGTCACGGCTCTTGACTGTATGGACGCGCGGAATTTACGTTCGCGGTACTTATCCGGTTCAGCGAGCCCTTCCGGGTCCGCACTTGATGAACAGAGAAATCGGTCACCGGCCCTTTGTGCGCGGGCGCTTTTTGCGTCAGCCCTGGGAGCGCTCCCAAGGGGCCGAATTCGGGGGTCTGACAGGCGTACGTACCCTTCGCGCCGGGCGCGGAGGAAGGAGAGAAGCGATGCGTAACCGGGCTCGGATCATGATTCCGCTCGTGGCGGCGGGCCTGCTCGCCGCGGCCTGCTCCGGTGGCGGAGCCACGCCGACCCCGCCGGCCGCCCAGCCGCAGAGCCAGGGTGCGGCGGCCAGTGCCAACCCCGACCAGCTTCCGCGCAACGAGACGCTCTACACCACGGGCACCCAGTGGGGGCCGCCGGCCAACTTCAACCCGATCCGCGAGTGGGACTCGGCCATCGGCACCAAGGGCCTGGTGTACGAGACGCTCTTCCACTACGACCCCAACGCGGCCAAGCTCAACGGCTGGCTGGCCGAGAGCGGCTCATGGGCCGACGACACCACCTACCAGGTCAAGCTGCGGCCGGGGATCAAGTGGTCGGACGGCCAGCCCTTCACCGCCAAGGACGTCGTCTTCTCCTTCGAGCTCGGCAAGATGGAGACCATCCCGTACCACCACCTGTGGGACTGGCTGAAGACCGTCGAGGCGGTCGACGACCAGACCGTGAAGTTCACCTTCTCCAAGGCCAACTACCAGCAGTGGGACTTCAACCTCTACAGCCGCTCCATCGTGCCCGAGCACGTCTGGAAGGGCCGCTCGGAGAAGGACGTGCTCGACGGGACCAACGAGAACCCGGTGGGCACGGGGGCGTACAAGTTCCTCAGCAAGGACCAGGACCGCGTGGTCCTGCAGCGGCGCGACGACTGGTGGGGCAAGACGGCGCTCAACATGGAGCCCAAGCCGCGCTACATCGTCGACATCGCCACGCCCAGCAACGAGGTGGCGATGGGCATGCTGCTGCAGAAGGGCCTGGACCTCAGCAACAACTTCCTGCCCGGCGTGGCCAACCTGGTCAAGGGCAACTTCGGGCTGACGACGTACTACAACGAGCCCCCGTACATGTTGTCGGCCAACACCGCGTGGCTGGTGCCCAACACCACCAAGAAGCCGATGGACGACCCGGCCTTCCGCAAGGCGCTGGCCTCCTCCGTGGACGTCAAGAAGATCGTCGAAGGCGTGTACGGCAACCTCGTCAAGGCCGCCAGCCCCACCGGCCTGCTGCCCCAGTGGGACAAGTACGTGGACCAGAGCGTGGTCTCCTCCGCCGGCTTCGCCTTCGACGCCGCCAAGGCCAAGAAGCTGCTGTCCGACGCCGGGTACAAGGACACCGACGGCGACGGGTTCGTCGAGAACAAGGACGGCTCCAAGATCAGCCTGACCCTGATCGTGCCGTCGGGCTGGACCGACTGGATGGAGTCGGCCAGATCCATCTCCGCCAGCGCCAAGAGCGCCGGCATCCAGATCACGCCCGAGTTCCCCGACTTCAACGCGCTGGTCGAGCAGCGCGCGAAGGGCGACTTCGACCTGCTCATCAACAACGAGCGGCAGCTGTCGAACTCGCCGTACACCTACTACGAGTACATGTTCCAGCTCCCGGTGCAGAAGCAGCAGAACACCGTCAACTTCGCCCGTTACGAGAACGAGCAGGCCTGGAAGCTGGTCCAGGACCTCGACCAGATCAAGACCGACGACACGGCGGGCATGCAGAAGGTCATCTCGCAGCTCCAGCAGATCCATCTCGACGACATGCCGGTGATCCCGCTCTGGTACAACGGCCTGTGGGCGCAGTCCAGCACCAGCGTGTGGAAGAACTGGCCGGCCGCGGCGGGCAGCGCGCCCAAGACCGGCGCGGTGATGTGGCGCAACTGGCTCGAGCTCGGCGGCTTCGAGACGCTCACCCAGCTCCAGCCCGCCGCCTCCTGACGAGCCGCCCGGACGAACCCCCCGATCCCTCCGCCCCGCGTATCCCCGGGGCGGAGGGACCTCCCCGGAGACAACACACGTGCGTCGTTATTTCGGCAGGAAACTGCTCATCTATGGACTGACCTTCTTCGTCGCCGTCACGGTCAACTGGATGATCCCGCGCTTCATGCCGGGCGACCCGGTCGCCAGCATGGTCGCGCGGGCCAACGTCACCAAGCCCGAGGCCGTGGAGGCCATGCGGGCGTACTACACCAGCCTGTTCGGGCTGGACCAGCCGCTGTGGCAGCAGTACCTCAACTTCTGGGGCGCCCTGCTGCGGGGGGACTTCGGGGTCAGCATCTGGCTGTTCCCGACGCCGGTGAGCGACGTGATCACCCAGGCGGTGCCGTACACGCTGGCTCTGATCGTGCCGTCGGTGCTGCTGAGCTGGGTGGTGGGCAACCGGTTCGGCGCGTACGCGGCCCGGCGCAAGCTGCTCGACAACACCGTGCTGCCGGTGGGCTACGTGCTGACGGCGATGCCGTACATGTGGCTGGCCGTGTTGCTGGCCTGGGCGTTCGGCGTGATACTCGGGTGGTTCCCGGTGGCGGGCGGCTACAGCTTCTCGATGCGGCCCAACTGGTCGATGACGTTCGTGCTCGACCTGGTGCACCACTGGGCGCTGCCGTTCCTGTCGCTGTTCCTGGTGGCGCTGGGCGGCTGGGCCATCGGCATGCGGAACATGATCATCTATGAGCTGGAGTCGGACTACTCCAACTACCTGTCCGCGCTGGGCGCGCCCAGCAGGCTCATCCGCCGCTACGCCTTCCGCAACGCCGTGCTGCCCCAGATCACCGGCCTGGCCCTGCAACTGGGCGTGCTGGTGGCCGGAGCGCTGGTCACCGAGATCGTCTTCGCCTATCCGGGCCTGGGCAGCCTCATCCTCAAGGCCATCCAGAACAAGGACTTCTTCCTCCTCCAGGGCGCGTTCCTGTTCATCGTGCTCGGCGTGCTGATCGCCAACTTCATCATCGACATCGTCTACGTCGTGGTCGACCCCCGGACCAGGGCGGGAATGGCGGGTGCGCAGGCATGACCACGATTCAGGAAGTCGCTCCGCGCGAGCCCGCCGGGGTGCGGCGCGAGGCGCTCTACTTCGCGGTGCGCAACGGCAAGCTGATGGCGGGCTTCGGCATCGTGCTCGTGCTGCTCCTGCTGGGGCTGCTCGGCCCCGTGCTGTTCGCGGGCGTCCCCAACGAGTACGGCCCCAAGCCCATGACCCCGCCCTCGGGCGAGCACTGGTTCGGCACCACCACGTTCGGTCAGGACGTGTTCCTGCAGTTCGTGCACGGGCTGCGCAGCACGTTCGCGGTCGGCGTGATCGGCGGCGGCATCGCGGCGGTCATCGGCATGCTCGTCGGGTTCGTGGCCGGCTACCGCGGCGGGATCGTGGACGAGGTGCTCAACATGCTGACCAACGTCATCCTGGTCATCCCCACGCTGGCCGTGCTGCTGATCATCAACGCCTACCTGGGCATCCGCAGCGTGGCCGTGCAGGGCCTGTTCATCGGGCTGACGCAGTGGCCGTGGGCGGCGCGGGCGATCAGGGCGCAGACGTTCTCGCTGCGTACCAGGGAGTTCGTGGACCTGGCCAGGATGAGCGGCGCGGGCACCGGCAGGATCATCGCCAGGGAGATCGCGCCGAACATGAGCTCCTACCTGTTCATGACGTTCATCCTGCTGTTCGGCGGCTCGGTGCTGATCGCCTCCTCGCTGGACTTCATCGGCCTCGGCCCCACCGAGGGCGTCTCGCTCGGCCTGATGTTGCAGAACGCCAACCAGTGGAGCGCGCTCCAGCTCGGCCTGTGGTGGTGGTTCGTGCCGCCGGGCGCGGCCATCACGGCCATCGTGGGCGCCCTGTACGTGGCCAACGTCGGGCTCGACGAGGTCTTCAACCCGAAACTGAGGGAGACATGAGTCTGCAGGTCAGCGAGCTGAAGGTGCACTACAGGACGCTCAGGGGAGACGTGCGCGCCCTCGACGGCATGACGTTCGGGCTGGCCGACGGCGAGATCCTCGGCCTGGTCGGCGAGTCGGGCTGCGGCAAGAGCACGCTGGGCAAGTCGCTCATCCGCATGGACGGCCGCATGCGCCGCGTCGGCGGCACGGTCGTGCTCGACGGCCGCGAGCTGCCCATCGACGACGACCGCGCGATGAACGAGTTCCGCTTCCGTGAGGTCTCCCTCATCCCGCAGTACGCCATGAGCGCGCTCAACCCCACCCGCAAGATCCGCAGGATGGTCACCGAGCTGCTCAGGTCGCGCGGCGCCACGCCGGACCTCGCCGAGCTGGAACGCCGGATGTCGCAGGTCGGCCTGCCCCGCGAGGTGCTCGACCGCTACCCGATCGAGCTGTCGGGCGGCATGAAGCAGCGCATGGTGATGGTCATCTCCACGCTGCTGGACCCGTCGCTGCTGATCGCCGACGAGGTCACCTCCGCGCTCGACGTCTCCACCCAGAAGGCCGTCGCCCGCGCCCTGCTCGGCTTCCGCGAGAGCGGTTACGTCAAGAGCATGATCTTCGTCACCCACGACCTCGCGCTCACCCACCACATCGCCGACACGATCATGGTCATGTACGCGGGCAGGCTGGCCGAGAAGGCGCCCGCCGACGTGATCGTCAAGGCGCCGCGGCACCCGTACACGAAGCTGCTGCTCGACTCCCTGCCCGAGGTCGGCGTCCGCTACGCCGACCGCAGGCTGGAAGGCATCGCCGGCAGCCCGCCGTCGCTGCTGAACCCGCCCGCCGGCTGCCGCTTCCGCGACCGCTGCCCCATCGCGGGCGAGCAGTGCGCGCAGGATCCGCCGGTGACCGAGCTCGCCCCCGACCACCACGTAGCCTGCTGGAAGGCCTGATGCTGAAGCTCCACGACGTCACCAAGGAATTCCGCGTCGGCGCCTTCGGCGGCAGACGCGTCGCGGCCGTCAAGGGCGTGACGTTCGAGGTCGTGCCCGGCGAGGTCGTCTCGCTGATCGGCGAGAGCGGCAGCGGTAAGAGCACGATCGGCCGGATGATCCTCGGCCTGAACCCGGTCACCAGCGGCTCGATCACCTTCGACGGCCTGCCCGTGCGCTCCGGCAAGGAGTACTACCGCCGCGTCCAGGGCATCTTCCAGGACCCGTTCAGCTCCTTCAACCCCGTGTTCAAGGCCGACCGCGTGTTCGCCATGATCAAGGAGGCGTACTACCCGGCCGTGCCGGCGCCCGAGTGGGCCGGGCGGGTGAGCGCGGCCCTGCGCGACGTGCGGCTCAACCCCGACCAGGTGCTCGGCAAGTACCCGCACCAGCTCAGCGGCGGCCAGCTCCAGCGCCTGCTCATCGCCCGCGCGCTGCTGCTGGACATCAAGCTGCTGGTCGCCGACGAGATCACCAGCATGCTCGACGCCTCCACCCGCATCGACGTGCTCAACCTGCTGGCCGAGCTCAAGACCCGGGGGCTGAGCGTGCTCTACATCACGCACGACCTGTCGCTGGGCAACTACCTCGCCGAGCGCACGGTGGTGCTGCGCCAGGGCAGCGTGGTGGAGATGGGGCCGACCGAGCGGGTCTTCGGCGACCCGCTGCACCCGTACACGCGCGAGCTGCTGTCGGCCGTGCCGCGCCTGCACGAGGCCTGGGACGACGCCGTGCCCGTGGAGGCCTGCCTGTACCACCGCGAGGGCGGCTCGGGCGGCCTGTTCGAGGCCGAGGCCGGGCATCTCGTGGCGTGCGCCCGGCTCGAGACCTGCTAAGGAGAGCTTCTTGACGTACCGTCCGCTGCACAGCGGCTGGACTCTGTCGTCGCGGGACACGGGGGAGATCCCCGCGAGTGTGCCCGGGTGCGTGCACACCGACCTGCTGGCGGCCGGGAAGATCGAGGATCCGTACCTGGACGGCAACGAGCACCGGCTGGCCTGGATCGGCCGTACGGAGTGGACCTACCGCACGGCGTTCACCTGGTCGGCGGACGAGCACGAGCGCACCGACCTGGTGTGCGACGGGCTCGACACGGTCGCGGCGATCACGCTGAACGGCGTCCCCATCGGCGAGACGGCCAACCAGCACCGCTCCTACCGTTTCCCCGTGCGCCACCTGCTGCGCGAGGGCGCCAACGAGCTGGTCGTGCGCTTCTCCTCGGCCTACGACTACGCCGAGGCGCGGCGGGCGGCGCTGGGGGAGCGGCCGGGCGCCTACGCGGAGCCGTACCCGTTCATCCGCAAGATGGCCTGCAACTTCGGCTGGGACTGGGGACCCACCCTGGTGACGGCGGGCATCTGGCGGCCGATCGGGCTGGAGAGCTGGTCGGGCGCCCGGCTGGCCGAGGTGCGCCCGCTCGCCCGCGCCGACGGCCGCGTGGAGGTGCACGTACGCGTCGAGCGCACGACCGAGGACCCGCTCACCCTCACCGCGGAGATCGCCGGGCTCACCGCGGAGCGGCGCCTGGACGGGCGCGCCGGGACGGTGGAGCTGCGCGTGCCCGGACCTGCGCTGTGGTGGCCCCGGGGCTACGGTGAGCAGCCCCTGTACGACCTGACCGTGCGCCTCGGGCAGCAGGAGTGGCGCGGCAGGATCGGCTTCAGGGACGTCGAGCTGGATCGCGAGGCGTTCAGGCTCAAGGTCAACGGCGTGCCCGTGTTCGTCAGGGGGGTCAACTGGATCCCCGACGACTGCTTCCCCTCCCGCGTCACCAGGGAACGCCTGGCCGGGCGGTTCGCGCAGGCCACGGCCGCCGGGGTGAACCTGCTGCGGGTGTGGGGCGGCGGCCTGTACGAGTCGGACGACTTCTACCGCCTCGCCGACGAGCTCGGCCTGCTGGTCTGGCAGGACTTCCCGTTCGCCTGCGCCGCCTACCCCGAGGAGGAGCCGCTGCGCTCCGAGGTCGAGGCCGAGGCCAGGCAGAACGTCGCCAGGCTGGCCGCGCACCCGAGCCTGGTGCTGTGGTGCGGCAACAACGAGAACCTGGAGGGTCACGCCGACTGGGGCTGGCGGGAGAAGCTGGAAGGGCGGAGCTGGGGCGCCGGCTACTACCACGACCTGCTCCCGTCGATCGTGGCCGAGCTGGACCCCGGCCGCCCGTACTGGCCGGGCAGCCCGTACTCGGGCGCTCCCGGCCTGCCCCCGAACGATCCGGCCCGGGGCACGATCCACATCTGGGACGTCTGGAACCGCGAGGACTACCGCCGCTACGCCGCCTACCGGCCGCGGTTCGTGGCCGAGTTCGGCTTCCAGGGGCCGCCCGCCCACGCCACGCTGCGCCGCGCCTCCTCCGACGAGCCGCTCACGCCCGACTCCGCCCATCAGAAGGCGATCGACGGGCAGGCCAAGCTGCTGCGCGGCCTCGGCGACCACCTGCCGCGGCCGCAGACGTTCGACGACTGGCACTACCTCACGCAGCTCAACCAGGCCCGCGCGATGGCGTTCGGCATCGAGCGGTTCCGCGCGCTCATGCCGCACTGCATGGGCACGATCGTCTGGCAGCTCAACGACTGCTGGCCGGTCACGTCCTGGTCGGCCGTCGACGGCGACGGGCGGCGCAAACCCCTGTGGTACGCGCTGCGCCGCGCCTACGCCGACCGGCTGATCACCGTCCAGGACGGCGAGGCTGCCCTGGTCAACGACGCCGGCGAGCCCTGGTCGGGCGAGCTGCGCCTGGAGCGGAGAGGCCTCGACGGCCGGCCGCTGGCCAAGGAGGTCGTCGCCGTGCACGCCGCTCCCCGCTCGGTGCTCAGGGTGGCGCTCCCGCCGTCGGTCGCCGCACCCGACGACCCCGCCCGCGAGCTGCTCACGGTCCGGCTCGGCGAGGCGGGCACGGTGCGCTGCTACGCTGAGGACCCCGCTGTGGCCTACCCGCCCGCCGCCTACGACGCGCACGTGGAGCGCTCGCCGGACGGCTACCGGGTGACGGTCACCGCGTCGAGCGTGCTGCGCGAGCTGGCGCTCTTCCCCGACCGGCTCGATCCCGCCGCGAGCGTGGACGACCAGCTCGTCACGCTGCTGCCGGGGGAGAGCGCCGTCTTCGAGGTGACCACCGGCCGCGAGCTGGACCCGGGCGCGCTGACCCGCTTCCCGGTCCTGAGATGCCTCAACGAGGAGGTCAGATCCTGAACTCCTCGGTACGGTGCGCGTAGGCGGGCAGCGCGGCCCGCATCTCGTCGGTGACCGCAGGCGGAGGCAGCGGCACGATCTCGCGCTCGTGGAAGTCGCGCACGTCCTCGCCCTCGTCGAACAGGGCGCGGACGGCGTGCAGGCAGGGCTCGACGACGTCGCGGTCGGTGATCCGGCGGCCGCCGCGCCCGCCGCCGTACTCGTCGTAGAGCACCTCGTACATCAGGAACGGGGAGAAGATCACCAGCTCCGGCAGCGGATCGAGGTCCGCCACCCGGGCGGCGGGCACCACCCGGCAGGGCGAGCCGGCCGCGGCGCGCAGGGCCAGGACGTGCATCTCCCACTGCAGATAGGGGGTGACCGGCAGCTCGGCCACGCGTAACCGCCGGACGGGCTGGTACCGGAGGAAGTAGTCGGCCAGCGGGCCCGCCATGGCGTGGACGAGGGTCAGCGAGCGCTCCCAGTCGCCGTCCATCATGGCCCGCCAGCTCGCCACGTCGGGCTCGTAGAAGTCCTGCGCGCGTTCCAGCTTCCACATCGGCTCGGCGCAGACCGCGTGGTCGCGGTCGAACCCGGCCTGGTACTCCGGCACGTCCATGACGACGCCGCCGGCACCCGCGACGGCGGCGAACGGGTTCGTGAGGCGGACCGGAGTGCCCTGCTCGGCCATGTGGATGTCCCTTTCGCGTCGAAGGCCCGCCCAGATCATCAGGTGGGCCCCTGACAGGGTCAAGGCCCAAAAACGATCAGGGCGGGGCCCTCAGCCGCGGTAGTGGAAACGCCGGTGCACCAGACTGAACACCATCGCCCCCACCCACACCACGAACAGCACCTTGAAGATCCCGGCGCCGCCCACGATCAGCCCGACCACCGCGAGCGCGGCCAGCACGGGCAGGACCGGATGCGGCCCGCGACGGGGCCCGCGCCCGTGCCTCCTGGCCATCCAGGCGACGCGGTGCATCTCCCGCTGCGCGTGGTGCATGGCCTGCACCTGCGCCCGGTGGGCGTGCATGGCCGCGTGCCAGTCGCCCGCCCCGTACGGCGAGGCGGGCTCGCGGTGGGCCGGCTCCTGCCCCGGGAGGTCGGCCGTCACCTGCGCGAGGTCACGGGCCGTCTTGGCGGCCAGCGACCGGTCGAGGCGCTCGTCGAGCTCCTCGTGGGTCAGGCGGCCCTGCGCGAAGTGCTCGCGCAGGGCGGCCATCGTCTGCTCGCGCTCGGCGTCGCCGATGCGGAGATCGTTGCGGTCCATCCCAGGTTCCTCGCTCTCCCCGAACCGGCCATCCGGTGCGACGCCGGCTGCGTTTGACTGCCTCACTTCGTTCGGGGGCTCGGTCGCCGGACGCCGCCGCCTTCCCCCGCTCTGGTCGCCGCGCTCCCGCCGCTCCTCCCGGCGACGGCACTCCCTCGCGCTACTCCTCGCCCGGTTCGTCGCCGTCCGCCAAGATCTGGTAGAGCTTGCGCCGGGTCTCAACCAGAGTCTTACGCGCTTCGCGGATTTGTGCGTCGTTTCCGGTCTGGAGAACCTGCATCATGGCGAATGCCGACTGGCGGGCGATATGCCAGAGATCGGCGGTGTTGTCGTCGATGTCGGGTCGCATCTCGTCCCACGGGGCGCGCACCTCGTCGGCGTGCGCCTCGATGTAGGTGCGCCCTTCCTCGGTGAGCCGGAAGGTCTTGCGGCCCTCGTTCTCCTCCGAGATGACCAGGCCCTCGTCGGTGAGCTGCTGCAACGCCGGGTAGACGGCGCCCGGGCTGGGCTTCCAGCCGCCCTCGCTGCGCTCGGCGATCTCCTGGATGATCTGGTAGCCGTTGCGCGGCTCCTCGGCGAGCAGGGCCAGGATCGCGGCGCGGACGTCGCCCCGCTTGGCCTTGCGGGCGCGACCGCCCCAGCCGCGGTGACCGCCGCCCCACGGCCCGCCTGGGCCGCCGAACGGGCCGCCGCGCCCGAAGTCGAACGGGAACGGGCCGGGCCCGCCCCTCCTGCCCCGATGTCGCCGGTCGTGCGGGCCGCCGCGGTCACCGCCGCGTCCCTCGCCGCGGCCGCCGCGCCCGAACTGCTCGCCCACCTGGTCGAAGGCGTCGCTCATGGCGTGCAGCGTCTCGCGGAGCGCGCGCTTGTACTCGTGCGCGCCGGGCCAGGGCCCGCTCGCTGCGAAGTGGTGCGTCATGTCATTTCCTCCTATATCGCGATCTGTTCTCGATGCGTCAACGATATATCGATAGTGTGTCGCCAGCAAGCCCAGCCGGGGAGTGAGCCAGATCACGAAAAAGTTGCGGAATCCGGGAACAGGATTGGGGAGGGCGTCGTTATTCACAGCAGACGAGGTCGTTCCGCGTCGGCAGGGCTGGGGGGTGCTGTCGCCGCGGAGACGACCTCGTCTGCGTTTGCGGACCTCTCAAGGCCGCTCGCGAGCGGCCGCGCGGCACGCCTCGCGCGTAAAGAGCTTCTTTGCCGTACAGTCCCGATCATGATGGGGCACACGCACGCGATGACCGGGGCCATCGCCTGGCTGGGGCTGGCTCCCCCTCTGGCGGCGCTGCCGCTGCTGAACGAGTCCTCCCGCTTCATCGACACGGGGATCATGGCCACCGCGCTCAGCCCCGCCGAGCTGATCGCCGGTGCGATCATCTGCGCGGGCGCCGCGATGCTGCCCGACCTCGACCATCCGAGCGCGACGATCGCGCAGACGTTCGGGCCGCTCACCTGGGGGCTGAGCAAGCTCGTCTCGTGGATCAGCGGCGGGCACCGCGGGGCGACGCACTCGCTGGTGTTCGCGGTGGCGCTCGGGCTGGGCGCGCACTGGCTGGCCGACACCTACCCGATCGGGCGCGACATCATGGTGGTGCTGCTCATCGGTCTGGCCCTGCGGGCCATCGGCGTGGGCATCCCGGGCAACAAGATCGGCTCCATCATGGTCAACATCGGCATGACCGCGGGGCTGTACGCCGTGTTCATGTCGCTCGACGTGGGCTACGCCTGGCTCGGGCTGGCGGTGGGGGTCGGCTGCCTGATGCATGTCGTGGGCGACTGCATGACGGAGCGGGGATGCCCGGTGTTGTGGCCATTGGCGGCCAAGTTCGTGCTGCCGTGGAAGATCGGCATCAAGACGGGCAGGAAGTTCGAGCAGAAGATCCTGGCGCCGATCCTGTCGGTGGCGATCGTCGGGCTGCTGTTCTGGCGGCTGGCGCCGGTTTAACTTGATGTCGAGATATTCTGAGGATATCTTGACGTCGAGACAACCTGCCGCAGGGCCAGGTGGTTAGGGTTACCTAACGTGCTGGCTGCTTCCGTAGTGCGGGAGGATTCTGTCTGAACACCTGTCTATGGAGGAGGCGAATCACCGTGTCCGCGAACAGCTTCGGCAGCCGTGACACGCTCCGCGTCGGCGACGCGTCGTACGAGATCTTCCGGCTGGATGCCGTCGAGGGCGCCGCACGTCTCCCGTACAGCCTGAAGATCCTGCTGGAGAACCTCCTCCGCACCGAGGACGGCGCCAACATCACCGCCGACCACATCCGTGCGCTGGGCGAGTGGGACCCCAAGGCGGCCCCGAGCGTGGAGATCCAGTTCACGCCCGCCCGCGTCATCATGCAGGACTTCACCGGCGTGCCGTGCGTGGTCGACCTGGCCACCATGCGTGAGGCGGTGCGCGACCTCGGCGGCGACGCCGCGCGCATCAACCCGCTCGCCCCGGCCGAGATGGTCATCGACCACTCGGTCATCGTCGACTACTTCGGTCACCCCGACGCCTTCCAGCGCAACGTCGAGCGCGAGTACGAGCGCAACCGCGAGCGTTACCAGTTCCTGCGCTGGGGCCAGACGGCCTTCGACGAGTTCAAGGTCGTCCCGCCCGGCACCGGCATCGTGCACCAGGTCAACATCGAGCACCTGGCCCGCGTCGTCATGACCCGCGACGGCAAGGCCTACCCCGACACCTGTGTCGGCACCGACTCCCACACCACGATGGAGAACGGCATCGGCGTGCTCGGCTGGGGCGTCGGCGGCATCGAGGCCGAGGCCGCGATGCTCGGCCAGCCGATCTCCATGCTCATCCCGCGCGTGGTCGGCTTCAAGCTCAGCGGCAAGCTGCCCGCCGGCGCCACCGCCACCGACCTCGTGCTCACGATCACCGAGATCCTGCGCAAGCACGGCGTGGTCGGCAAGTTCGTCGAGTTCTACGGCGAGGGCGTCTCGTCCGTGCCGCTGGCCGACCGGGCCACGATCGGCAACATGAGCCCCGAGTTCGGCTCCACCTGCGCGATCTTCCCGATCGACGGCCAGACCGTCGACTACCTGCGCCTGACCGGCCGCTCCGAGGAGCAGATCGCCCTCGTCGAGGCCTACGCCAAGGCCCAGGGCCTGTGGCTCGACCCGTCCGCGGCCGAGCCCGAGTTCTCCGAGTACATCGAGCTCGACCTGGCCACCGTCGTCCCGTCGATCGCCGGCCCCAAGCGCCCGCAGGACCGCATCGTCCTGTCGCAGGCCAAGTCCACCTGGCGCCACGACGTGCAGAACTACGTGGCCGACGGCGTGGACGAGGCCGTCGAGGAGACCTTCCCCGCCTCCGACGCGCCCGCCTCCAACGCCAGCGCCAACGGCGGCCGGCCGCACAAGCCGGTGCCCGTCACGCTGGCCGACGGCACCTCGTTCGAGATCGACCACGGCATCGTCTCGATCGCCGCGATCACCTCGTGCACCAACACCTCCAACCCGTTCGTCATGCTCGGCGCGGCCCTGCTGGCCCGCAACGCCGTCGAGAAGGGCCTGACCCGCAAGCCGTGGGTCAAGACCTCGCTGGCCCCGGGCTCCCAGGTCGTCACCGGTTACTTCGAGCGCTCCGGCCTCCAGCCGTACCTCGACAAGATCGGCTTCAACCTCGTCGGCTACGGCTGCACCACCTGCATCGGCAACTCCGGCCCGCTGCTGCCGGAGATCTCCGAGGCGATCCAGGCGGGCGACCTGGCCGTCACCGCGGTGCTGTCCGGCAACCGCAACTTCGAGGGCCGGATCAACCCCGACGTCAAGATGAACTACCTGGCCTCGCCGCCGCTCGTCGTGGCCTACGCGCTGGCCGGCACCATGGACCTCGACCTCGACACCGAGCCGCTCGGCCTCGGCAACGACGGCGAGCCGGTCTACCTGCGCGACATCTGGCCGTCGCCGGAGGAGATCACCGCGGTGGTCAACTCCTCGATCGGCCGCGACATGTTCGAGCGCGACTACGCCGACGTGTTCAAGGGCGACGACCACTGGCGCTCGCTGCCGATCCCGACCGGCGACACCTTCGAGTGGGACCCTGACTCCACCTACGTGCGCAAGGCCCCCTACTTCGACGGCATGCCGGAGCAGCCGGAGCCCGTCACCGACATCAAGGGCGCCCGCGTGCTGGTCAAGGTCGGCGACTCGGTCACCACCGACCACATCTCGCCGGCCGGCTCCATCAAGGTGGGCACCCCCGCCGCCCAGTACCTCCAGGCCAACGGCGTCGAGGTCAAGGACTTCAACTCCTACGGCTCGCGGCGCGGCAACCACGAGGTGATGATCCGCGGCACGTTCGCCAACATCCGCCTGCGCAACCAGATCGCGCCGGGCACCGAGGGCGGCTACACCCGCGACTTCACCCAGGCCGACGGCCCGGTGTCGTTCATCTACGACGCCTCGGTCAACTACGCCGCGGCCGGGACGCCGCTGGTGGTGCTGGCGGGCAAGGAGTACGGCTCCGGCTCCTCGCGCGACTGGGCGGCCAAGGGCACGGCGCTGCTGGGCGTGCGCGCGGTCATCGCCGAGTCCTACGAGCGCATCCACCGCTCCAACCTGATCGGCATGGGCGTGCTGCCGCTGCAGTTCCCCGAGGGCGGCTCGGCGCAGGCGCTGGGCCTGACGGGCGAGGAGACGTTCGACATCACGGGCGTCGAGGAGCTCAACAAGGGCACCGGCATCCCGCGGACCGTGCACGTGAAGGCCGGTGACGTCGAGTTCGACGCGGTCGTCCGCATCGACACGCCGGGCGAGGCCGACTACTACCGGCACGGCGGCATCATGCAGTACGTGCTGCGCTCGCTGCTGGCCAAGTGAGCTAGGTCTTCCCGCGTTCCCGCCCGGTCATGAGCCGGGCGGGAAGGCGGGGGTTGGGGCGCGATCCTCACGCGTCCCGCATCGGGGGAACCACCCGACACCCACAGAGCCGCCCCGCGGGACACCCCCCGCGAGGCGGCTCTTGCCTTCCCGGAGCGGCTCAGCCGGCGAACAGCCGGGCGACGAGCTCGCCACGGCTGGAGAGGCCCGCCTTGCCGAAGACGGCCTTGAGATGGCCCCTGACGGTGTGCGGGGAGATGAACAGCGCCGCGGCGATCTCCGAGGTGGCCAGCCCCTGCGCCACGAGCCGGGCGATCTCGAACTCGCGCGGCGTCAGACCGTACGACTGGGCGACGATGAGGGCCAGGTCGGCGGGGGCCGCCGGCTCGATGACGAGCACGACAGGGCCCGGCCGTCCCCCTGAGCCGCTCAGGGACGAGGCGCGGCAGCTCAGCCACCGCCCGTCGCGGGTGCGCAGGCGGATGCGGGCGTTGCCACGGTCGCGGCCCTGGGCGATGGCGCGCGCCTGGAGCGCCGTGCCGACCAGCCAGATCGGCAGCCGCACGCCGAGCGCCGACGGCGTGGACGGCCCGTCCGGCAGCGACGCCAGATGGGCACGCGCCTCCTCGTTGATCGAGGTGGCCTCGCCGTTCTCGTCGAACAGCAGCAGGCCCGGCGCCGCCTTGCTCTCTCCCACGTCCGGCTGGTGCGCGACGGCGAGACGGCGCAGCCGGTCGGCGAGCGGCGCGGACAGCTCCGCGAGCAGCGCGATGTCGTCCTGCCCGAACGCGGGAGCGCCGCGCATGCGGAACAGGCTGACCGAGCCCCACGGGCGGCCGCCGATCCGCAGCACGGCCCGCAACTCGTCGTCGATGCCCTTGCCGCCGAGCAGGTTGCGGAAGCGGGCGCTGCGGGCGGGCAGATCGCCGGTGGCCGCGCGCAGGCCCGCCACGGGCACGGCGGCGCGGGCCAGGTCGCGGAAGGGCAGCACGTTCTCCTCCAGGAGCTCGCTCTCCCAGTAGGCGCCGCAGCCCTCGCCCGAGCCGAGGTTCTGCACCAGCATGGGCGCGGTCACCAGGCCCGTCTCCGGGTCGGTCGCCGACCACACGGCGGCGTCGAACGGCACCAGCCGCCGCAGCCGGGCCGAGGCGCGGCCGAAGCAGTCGAGCGCGTCGGCCGCTCGCTCGGCCGCGGTCAGGACCTCGGCGTGGCGGTGCGGGCGGGTCATCGAGCCTCCTCAGGGCACCCCGGTTCCTCTTCGCGAGCCAGCCTGCCTGGACTGCCCTGTTTCGCCAACCCCCCGTCTGAGGGGGTCATTCCCCGGGGGACCGGCCGCGCGCGGGGGATGGGGCGGGGCCGCGACGCCCGCGAGGCTCGTACCGGTCACGTGGACGAGTACGAAGGAGAACGCCGTGCATATCGCGATCATCGGGGCGGGCGCCGCCACGGTCGGCCTGCTGGACGCGCTGGCCGTCAGCGAGGCGGAGGGGGCGGAGGTCACCGTGTTCGAGCCGGGCACGAACCTGTGGCGGGGCCGTCCCTACGGGCCGGACCTGGACAGCGTGCTGGTCAACGCGCCGCCCGCGATCATGTCCGTCCGGGGTTCCGACTCCGGGCACTACGCCGCCTGGCTGGGCCCCGAGCGTGCCGCCGCCCACCTGGACGAGCTGCTGGGGCAGCCACTGGTACCGCGTGCCCGCTACGGCGAGTACCTGGCCGAGACCGCCGAGGCCGCCCTGGCACGGCTGCGGGCCCGGGGCTGGCGGACCCGCGTCGTCGCCTCCCGCGTCACCGCGGTGGCCGGTGACGGGTCCCGGCTCCGGGTGGGCTCAGCGGACGGGCGGGAGCATCCGGCCGACCAGGTCGTGCTGTGCGTGGGCGTGGGGACGCCGCAGGACCACTACGGGCTGCGTGGCGCCCCCGGGTTCGCCGGCGATCCGTACCCGCTGGCGGGCACGCTCGGCGGCGTGCCGGGCGAGGCCGACGTGGCGGTGATCGGCAGCGGGCTGACGGCCGTGGACGTGGTCGTGTCGCTGGCCGCGCGCGGTCATGCCGGGCGGATCGCCCTCGTCTCCCGCAGCGGCATGCTGCCCGCCGTCTGGCAGCGCCCGCTCGGCCACCAGCGGCGGCACCTGACCGTCGAACGGGTGGAGGCGCTGCGGCGCGAGCGCGGCGCCGTCACCCTCGACGACCTGGCCGGGCAGCTGCGGGCCGAGCTGGAGGCGGCGGGCGAGGACCTCGCGCCCTTCACGCGGGAGCTGCTGTCGGCGGCGTCCGAGCCGCCCGTCGAGCGGCTGCGACGGCAGTTGGCCGCCGTCGGCGATCCCGCGATCGCGCGGCGGGCGCTGCAGGAGGCCGCCCACATCGTCGGCCCGCTCGCGTGGCGGCTGCTGCCCGAGCCCGACCGCGAGCGGCTGCGCCGCCACACCCGCCTGGCCACCGGCGTGGCCTCGCCGATGGTGCCGGTGAACGCCGCCGCCCTGCTGCGCCTGTTCGAGTCGGGGCAACTGTCCGTCGTCGCCGGCGTACGCAAGATCGAGGCGGCGCGGGGCGGGTTCCGGGTCCGGGGCGACGGCGGCGACCTGGACGTGGACGTCGCGGTCAACGCCGTGAACGCGCCGCCCCACGCCGTGCCCGGCGCGGCGGAACCGCTGGTCACCGCCCTGCTCGCGGAAGGCCGGGCGGCGCTGCACCCGACGGGCGGGCTGGTCCCCGCCGACCCCCGCCTGCACGTGCTGGGGGACCTGGCCGGAGGCGGGTCGTTCATCACCTCCAGCATCCCCGGCCTCGCCGCCCAGGCCGGCCGCCTCGCCGGCGCGCTGACCGGCTGACGGTGGGGTCCTCCCTACCGGCGTCGGGGGGTGGCCTTCATGGCCCCCGCCGGCGGGCGCGGCGAGACTGATCAAGAAGCCCGCCGACTGGAGGATCCCATGCGTGTGCAGGTGAACGGCACGTCGTTGTACGTCGACGTCGAGGGCGCCGCCCTGGAGCCCGACGGCTACACGATGCGCGAGAAACCGACCCTGCTGTTACTGCACGGCGGCCCCGGCCACGACCACACGATCTTCAAGCCCGCCTACCGGCAGCTCGCCGACCTGGCCCAGCTCGTCTATGTCGACCAGCGCGGCAACGGCCGCAGCCAGGGCTCCGACCCCGCCACCTGGAACCTCGACCAGTGGGGCGACGACGTACGCGCCCTGTGCGACACCCTCGGCATCGTCAAGCCGATCGTCCTCGGCTGGTCCTGGGGCGGCGCGGTGGCCATGAGCTACGCCTCCCGCCACCCCGGCCACCCGGCCGCGCTGATCCTGCAGAGCACCGTCGCCCGCTGGGACCTGGACCGGGTCGTCGAAGGCTTCCGCACCGAGGCGGGCGAGGAGGCGGCCACGGCCGCGAAGGCGTTCCTCACCGAGGGCACCCCCGAGACGTTCGCCGCCTTCGGCCGGCTCTGCGCCCCCGCCTACAGCCCGGACCCGGGCTTCCCCGCGGAGCCCGACATCCAGGCCATGGCCCGCATGATCCCCAACCCCGGGCTCACCATGAGCTTCATGTCCACCGCCCGGTTCGACCTGACCGCCCGCCTGGCCTCCGTCGGGTGCCCGGCGCTCGTCGTGGCCGGCTCCCGCGACCCGATCACCCCGCTGGGCGCGGCCACGGAGATCGTGCACGGCCTGCCGGGCGCGCGCCTGGAGGTGTTCGAACGCTCCGGCCACTTCATCCCGGACACCGAGGGCGAGCGCTTCTTCGCCCTGCTGCGCTCCTTCATCACCGGCGTGACGGCTCAGGCCACCCTGGCGGCGGGCGCCGACCAGGTGTCGCAGGCGGCGGGCGAGACGGTGGCGCCGCCGCGCTTGAACCAGTAGACCCGGCCGGCGCCCCTGCCGTGGCTGCGCCGGTCGCCGTCGTCGCCACCGGCGCGCACCGCCTCGTACAGGGCCGACCAGTCCTCGCCCGTACGCGCGAGCGAGGCGCGCACGCTGCCCATGAATACCCCGGCCAGGCAGTCGGCCTGCAGCTCGAAGCGGCGCCGCAACTCGCCGCGGGCGTGCGGCTCGGCCCGGTGGCGGGCCTCGTAGGAGCGGCGGACGCCGGTGAGGGTCTGCACGTGGTGGGCGTACTCGTGGGCGGCGACCTTGAACGGGTAGAGGTCGGTGCGGCCCTCGATCCAGCGGCCGGTCAGCGGGAACACCAGGGCCCTGGCGGGATGGCAGTAGAAGGCGTCCACGTCCGCCACAGGGACCCCGCACACCGTGCCGTCCTCGGCGTAGCGCACGGCCGGCCGCTCGAAACGCACTCCCGCCCGCGCGAGATACGCCGACCACGACTTGTTCAGGCATTTCACGACCGTGTCGAGGTACTCGCGGGTCCGCGGGATCCCGCCGGAGCTGAGCGGCGGCTCGGGGCACGCGGTGACGGCCAGCCTGCCGGCGCTCTTGGGGAACGGGGACGTGGCGGCGTGCGCGGGCTGGGAGGCCGGGGCTCCCAGGAGGAGCGCGGCGAGGACGAGGGGTGTGGATCGCACGGTTGGCAGCTTAGGGATGCGCGGGCTGTGACAGCATGGGAGACGCCACCCCGCGAACCGGTTTTTCGCCGGGCGGCGAACTTCTCAGATGCTGTCGGTGATCCAGTCCGTGACTTCGTGGACGATCTCGTCCGGTGCGATCCCGATCCTGGCCGTGAACCGGTGCGGCGACACGCTGCGCACGTGCTCCACCATGGCCCAGCTGGGCTTCTGCAGGCCCGTGCTCTCTGCCGGACGGCTCGCCCAGGTCAGCGAGCCAGATCTCGCCCTGGATCACCCTCATCTCTCTCCTCGGGAAACGTGATGAGCCCCTCCCACTCCGGTGCGGTGCGGGTGGAGCGTGGTGGTGGGCCTTGGACCAGCTCGGACTCGGCGAGGTAGTCGGCCCATGCTTGTGGATCTTCTCTGCGCGTCTGCTCCATCTGCTCCGCGACGTGCTGCCAGCGTTGTTTGCGCTCCATCTCGCGGATGGCCTGGTCGATGATCGCGGTCATGGGTTCACCTGCCTTCTTGGCCAGTGCCGCGATACGGTCCCGGGTTGCCGGAAACAATACAGCGCACCTTTCACTCTCAGGGTGGTTATGGCAACGCAGAGTAAAGGTGATTGACTCGTCCGCATGACAAATGCGGCATTGGTGCTGATTGTGGGCAGCCTGGCGGTTTTCGTGGGAGCCATCGTCCAAGGCGGCGTCGGCTTCGGGCTGGGCCTGGTCGCCGCGCCCGTGCTCACCATGCTGGCCCCCGACCTCATGCCGGGCACGATCCAGGTGGTCAACATGACGCTCCCGCTGTTCACCCTGGCCGTGGAATGGCGGCGGGTGGACTGGCGCGGCCTGGGCTTCGCGCTCCTCGGGAGGCTCCCCGGCAGCGCCATCGCCGCAGTCATCATTGTCTACGTATCCGTCTACACCCGAGGCATCTTCGTCGCCGTCATGGTGCTGATCGCCGTGGCGCTGACGGCCAGGGCGCTGAGCGTGCCGCGCAACGGGTACACGATCACCTCGGCCGGGTTCGTCTCCGGCATCACCGGCACCGCCACCGGCATCGGCGGGCCGCCCATCGCGCTCGTCTACCAGAACGCCAAGGGGCCCCAGATCAGGGCCACACTCGCGATGTTCTTCTTCCTGAGCGCCGCCCAGTCGCTGGTCATCCTCCAGATCGTGGGGGAGCTGCCCGGCCAGGCGCTGCTGACCGGGGGAGTGCTCATCGTCCCCATGGTGCTCGGGTTCCTGGTGTCGGGGCCGCTGCGGCGCTACCTCGACGGGGGCAAGGTGCGGGTGGCGGTGCTGACGGTGGCGGCGCTGTCCGCCGTGGGGCTGATCGCGCAGAACGTGATCACCGCCATGTGAGGCCCGGCGCGCCGCACCGCGCCGGGCCTCGGCGGGTCAGCTCACCGGCGTGTTCATGTCGGTCTGGATCTGCGCCGCCGTGAGGGCTCTGCCGTAGATGCGCACCTCGTCGATCTGGCCGCTGAACACCTGGTTCAGCAGGCCGTTGCCGCCGATCCTGAGCGAGCCGCCGTCCGTGCGGATCGGGCCTGTGACGGGCTGCTGCGCCACCTGCGTGCCGTTGACGTAGAGCCGCAGGAGCGAGCCGTCGTACGTGGCCGCCAGATGCGTCCACGTGTTGAGCGGGAGCGCGGCGGTGCCGGGCAGGTCGGCGGCGGCGGTGGTGTGGACGCGGGCGTGGGGCCGCTGGTCGGGCGCGCCGGCCGACAACGCGTACGCCAGGCCGCCCGAGTGCCGCTTCATGACCACGGTGCGCCAGCCACTGACGCTCGACGGGCGTACCCAAGCCTCCAGCGTCATGCCGGCGGTCAGCCGCAGCCCGGCGGAGTCCGGCACGTCGACCCAGCTCAGCAGGCCGTTGAAGGACAGCGCCCGGCCGTACCTGCCGCTTGAGGTGCGGCTCGTGCCGCTGGCCGTGCCGGTGTTGCCGTTGCCTGAGGAGTCGGTCACCGAGCTGCCCGAGGCCTCGTTCATGCCGTACGCGGCCACGAGCCCGCCCGCGGGCGGCACCAGCGTGTAGGCGGCCGTATACGTGCTCGCCGTCGCGGGCGCCACCACCTGGTGCGAGGCGGCCCCGCCGTCCGACCACGACGCGAACGCGTAGCTCTGGCCGCCCGCGCTCTGCGGCGACGGCGCCGAGACCGAGTTGCCGGAGCCGACGATCACCGTGCGCGTGAACGGCGTGGCCACCTGCTCGCTGTTGAAGCCCAGCCGCAGCCCGGACGGCGCGGAGGTGAACGTCAACTGCACGGTCCTGGGCTGCAGCAGCACGCTCTCGGTGTCGGTCAGCCCGTGGGCGTCGGTGACGGTCAGGCGCAGCTCCAGGTGCGAGGGGTACTCGTGGTCGGGAGCCTGGAACGAGCCGCTCGCGCCGGTGAACGTGGTGATCTCGTGCTCGTGGCAGGTGCTGGGGCAGTGGTGCATGATGAGCGCCCAGCGCATGCGCGTGCCGGGGATCGTGCCGTCCTGCGCGTCGCTCCCGCTCCCGGAGAAGGCGATCGACTGGCCCACCGCCCACGTGGTGGCCGCCGTGGGCGCGGTGACGGTGGCCGCGGGCGCGGTGTTGGCCACGTTGATCGTCACGGTGGCGTCGCCCTGGCCGCCGCGGTCGTCGCTGACCCGCAGCCGCACCACCGGGGAGCCGGGTTGCGTGTAGGTGAAGGACGGGGTGGCGGAGGTGGAGTCGTCGAGGTCGCCGTCGCCGTCCAGGTCCCAGGCGTACGTGAGGGGGTCGCCGTCGGCGTCGCCCGAGCGGGCGGCGGAGAAGCTCACCGTGAGCGGGGCGTCGCCGGAGGCGGGCGTGGCGTCGATGACGGCGGTGGGCGGGGTGTTGTCGTAGATGTAGCGGACGATCGCGCCGTTGGTGTAGTCGACGGCGAACAGGTCGCCGCCGGGGCCGATCTCCAGCTCCACCGCGGGGATGCCGGAGTCGAAACCGGCCACGGTGGCGGGGTCGGGCAGGCCGTTCGCGCCGGTGGTCATCACCCAGACGCACGAGCGGCTGTAGTCGGAGAAGAACAGCGCGCCGTCGTAGGCGGCCGGGTAGTCGCCGCCCTCGTAGAAGGCCACGCCGCTGGAGGACGAGCCGCCGGTCGGGCACGGGTCGTTCGGGGCGGGCCTCGCGTTGTGGTTCCAGGCGAAGTACGGGGTGGTGTGCGCGGCGGCGCCGGCCGTGTAGAGGCTCTCGCACAGGTTCAGGTTGAGGTTGTCGTAGCCAGCCTGGCGGCCGGCGCCCTCGTAGCAGGGCCAGCCGAAGTTGGGCACGGCGGTCGTGGGCGAGGCGACCCGGTTGATCTCCTCGAACGTGCTCCAGCCGACCTCGCCGGACCAGATCTCGCTCGTCCCCGGGCGGTTGGTGATGCGGAACGGGTTGCGCAGGCCGTGGGCGACGATCCTGGCGACGTTGGGGTCGGCGCTGCTCGCGTTGGGGTTCCCGGCCGCAGCAGCCCCCGTATCCGGATTTATCCGGATAACCGTGCCGGCCAGCCCGGCCGGGTCGGCGCCGGTGCGCACGTCCTGCGAGCGCAGCGCGCCGCCTTCGGCGGCGGGCGGGGTCAGCGCGGTGCCGACCGGGGACGGCGGGTCGCCGCACGGGTTGTCCGGGGTGATGTCGGAGGCGGGCAGGTTGTCCTGGCCGTAGTCGGCGAAGTTGAAGCTGGCTCCGTCGCCGCCGGAGGCGTACAGCGCGCCGTCGGGACCGAACTGCAGGTCGCCCACGGAGTGGCTGGGGTGCTGCTGGCACCAGTCGGTGATCAGCGGCGTCTCGGCCCCGGTGGGGGAGATCACCGACAGGCGGCCGGTGACCAGGCACCCGTCGGCGGTGGCGCCGGGCGGGGTCGGGCAGGGGTCGTCCGTGCCGCCAGGGGTGCCCCAGCGCGGGGCGGTGCCGCCGGGGACGGCGTCGTAGGCGTACAGGACGTACATGCGGGGATCGGACGGGAAGTCCGGGTGCAGCGCGAGGCCGAGCAGGCCGCGGTCCCAGAAGTTGTGCACCTGGGTGCGCAGGTCGGCGTACGTGGCCGGCGTGGTGTCGCTCAGCGAGTCGAAGACCTTGATCAGGCCGCTCTTCTCGGCCACGAACACCCGCCCGTCGGGCGAGAACTCGATGTTGGACGGGTGGTTCAGGCCGCTGAAGACCGTCTGTTTCTGGAACTGCGCGGGTAACGCCGCCGCGGGTGGAACGTTCCCGGCGATCAAGGCGGCGGAGATGAGCAGGATCGTGCCCAGGGCGCTGCAGAACCGCTTCACGGAACCCCCAGATGGGTAGGAACAGCGTCCCCGCACGCCGAATGGCCTCGATCGATGTATCGCAGATGACGGGGCGGTTTGTCACGAGTCGTGTCCGCATGTGGACGTCACCGATGCGAGCCCGCCCGCGTCGAGATCGCGGTGACCTCGACGCGGGCGCGTGGTCAGCCGCGCGAGACGACGGCCGTCACGTCGGAGACCCCGACGGTTCCGCCGCCGGGGGCGTCCTGGTACGCGCGGGAGTCCAGGGCGACGTGGCGGTTGTCATTCATGATCCAGAGCCGGCCCTGCGGGAGCCGCACCTCGAACGGCCGGTGGGAAGCGGGAGGCGAGGCCACGTACGGCTCGTCCAGCGCCTTGCCGTCGACCTCCAGCCGCCCGGCGGCGTCGCAGCACTTCACTGTGCCGCCCGGCGTGCCGATCACCCGTCCGACCCGGGCCGTACCCGCTGTGGTGCCGTTCCAGCCTTCGGGCGTGCGATAGACGATGATGTCGCCGCGGCGGGGAGCGTAGTCGCCGACGCGCCGGGTCTGGACGCTCGTCCCCTTCTTGATCGTCGGCTCCATGGACTCGGAGGAGATGGTGACGGTGTAGCCGAGGAGCCCGCAACCGGAGGCCGGGATCAGGAGCAGCGCGAGAGACAGCGCGCGTAACCGCGTACGGATCATTGCAGCATTGTCCACCGTTGGCCGGCGCTGATCGGCCGATGTGCCCCCATCGGGGGACAGGTCCGATCCCGGCCGGCCCTCACCTTGGCCCTTAGGAGTCGAGAAGGTTGAGGTGACGTTTCTGGATTGTTACCAGAAACAACAAACTAGCCGCCTCCACCCCCTTCCAATGTGGTCCGTCCCGGAATACGTTGCCGCAAACAACATTCATCCGGGCCCCTCCGGAAGAAAGGACCCTGCACCATGCGCAAGGGGATCCTCAGCCTGACCGCCGCGGCAGCCGCGCTCGCCCTCGGTCTCACCGCCTGCGGGGGCGACGGCGGTCAGACCACGACGTCGACGTCGACCGCCTCGGCCACGGACGCGGCCAAGGCCGGCAAGATCGGTGTCATCCTCCCGGACAGCAAGTCCTCCGCCCGGTGGGAGACGGCGGACCGCAAGTACCTGGAAGAGGCGTTCAAGGCCGCCGGCGTCCAGTACGACATCCAGAACGCCCAGAACGACAAGACGGCGTTCCAGACCATCGCCGACCAGATGATCACCAACGGCGCGACCGTCCTGATGATCGTGAACCTGGACAGCGGCACCGGCAAGACGGTCATCGACAAGGCCAAGTCCCAGGGCGTGGCCACGATCGACTACGACCGGCTGACGCTCGGCGGCGGCGCCGCCTACTACGTCAGCTTCGACAACACCAAGGTGGGCACGCTCCAGGGCGAGGGCCTGAGCAAGTGCCTGACCGACAAGAAGGCCGACAAGCCCATCGTGGCCTACCTGAACGGCTCGCCGACGGACAACAACGCGACGCTGTTCAAGGCCGGCTACGACGGCGTGCTCAAGCCCAAGTTCGACGCCGGCGAGTACGTCAAGGGCCCCGAGCAGTCGGTGCCCGACTGGGACAACACCCAGGCCGGAACGCTCTTCGAGCAGATGCTGACCGAGCAGCCGAAGATCGCCGGGGTGCTGGCCGCCAACGACGGCCTCGGCAACGCCGCCATCACCGTGCTGAAGAAGAACAACCTCAACGGCAAGGTGCCCGTCACCGGCCAGGACGCGACCGTCCAGGGCCTGCAGAACATCCTCGCGGGTGACCAGTGCATGACGGTCTACAAGGCGGTCAAGAAGGAGGCCGACGCGGCGGCCAAGCTCGCCGTCGCGCTGGCCAAGGGTGAGAAGCCCACGGCGAGCAGCAGCGTCAAGGACCCGGAGACGGGTCAGGACGTGCCCGCCGAGCTGATGGACCCGCAGGCCATCTACGCCGACAACGTCAAGGACGTGGTGGCCGACGGTTACGTCACCAAGGAGGAACTGTGCACGGGTGACTTCGCCGCCAAGTGCACCGAGGCAGGAATTCAATAACACCGAGGGGTACGGCCCGCGCCACGAGCGGGGGCCGTGCCCTCGTTTTAGGGAGCCCCATGACCCCCCTCCTTGAAGTGCGTGGGATCGACAAGAGCTTCGGCCCGGTGAAGGTCCTGCACAACGTCGAGCTCTCCGCGTACCCCGGTGAGGTCACCGCCCTCGTCGGCGACAACGGCGCCGGCAAGTCCACGCTGGTCAAGTGCATCGGCGGCATCTACCCGATCGACTCGGGCCAGCTGCTCTTCGACGGCAAAGAGGTCCACGTGCACAGCCCCCGCGACGCGGGCGAGCTGGGCATCGAGATCGTCTACCAGGACCTCGCCCTGTGCGACAACCTCGACATCGTCCAGAACATGTTCCTCGGCAGGGAGCGCAAGAACGGCGTCTTCCTCGACGAGGACAGCATGGAGGAGCTGGCGGAGAAGACCCTCAGCGGCCTGTCCGTCCGCACGGTGAAATCCATCAGGCAGCAGGTCTCCAGCCTGTCCGGCGGGCAGCGGCAGACCGTGGCCATCGCCAAGGCCGTGCTGTGGAACAGCAAGGTCGTCATCCTCGACGAGCCCACCGCGGCGCTGGGCGTGGCCCAGACCGCGCAGGTGCTGGAGCTGGTGCGCAGGCTCGCCGACACCGGTTTGGCCGTGGTGCTCATCTCGCACAACATGAACGACGTGTTCGCCGTCTCCGACCGGATCGCGGCGCTCTACCTCGGCAGGATGGCCGCCCAGGTCAAGACCGCCGACGTGACGCACGCGCAGGTCGTCGAACTGATCACTTCCGGCCGCAGCGGCGAACTGGGCCTCAAGAACGGGGTCACCCCATGAACAAGGTCAAGGAACTGCCCGGCGAGGCCATCGTCGCCGCGGCGCAGGCACCCTCGATCAAGAACAGCTTCCTCGCCTACGTCCAGCGGGTGCGCGGCGGCGACATGGGCGCGCTGCCCGCCGTGCTCGGCCTGGTCGTGCTCTGCGTGGTCTTCGCCGTGGCCCGGCCCTCCTTCGTCACCGCGATCAACTTCGCCAACCTGTTCACGCAGGGCGCCGCCGTCACGCTCATCGCGATGGGCCTGGTGTTCGTGCTGCTGCTCGGCGAGATCGACCTGTCGGCCGGCTTCGCCAGCGGCGTCTGCGCGGCCGTCCTCGCCGTCACGCTGACCAGCGCGGGCCTGCCCTGGTACGTCTGCATGGCGGCCGCCATCCTCACCGGCGTGATCATCGGCACCGTGCTCGGCACGCTGGTCGCCAAGGTCGGCATCCCGTCGTTCGTGGTCACGCTGGCCGCCTTCCTCGCCTTCCAGGGCCTGGTGCTGGTGCTGGTGGACGAGGGCACGAACATCTCCATCCGCGACAGCGTCGTCGTCGCCATCGCCAACAGGAACCTGCCGCCGTGGCTCGGCTGGGCGCTCTACCTGCTCTGCGTGGCGATCTTCGCCGCCGTGCAGCTCAGGAGGGCCAGGAACCGCACCAAGCGCGGCCTGGTCGCCGACCCGCTCTCGCTGATCGCCTTCCGCGTCGGCATGCTGGCGCTGTTCGCCGGCCTCGCGGTCGCCGCGCTCAACCTGGAGCGCAGCCGCAACCCCGCGCTGGTCTCGCTCACCGGCGTGCCGATCGTGGTGCCGGTGATCCTGGTGCTGCTCGTCGCGTGGACGCTGGTGCTGCGCCGCACCGGGTTCGGCCGTCATCTGTACGCGGTCGGCGGCAACACCGAGGCGGCCAGGCGAGCCGGCATCCCGGTGGACCGGATCAAGATCAGCGCCTTCGTGATCTGCTCCTCGATGGCCGCCGTCGGCGGCATCGTGGCCGCCTCGCGGGCCAGCTCCGTCGACCCGAACACGGGCGGCAGCTCCGTCCTGCTGTACGCGGTCGGCGCGGCGGTCATCGGCGGCACCAGCCTCTTCGGCGGCAAGGGCAGGGTGCTCGACGCCGTGCTCGGCGGCGCCGTGGTGGCCGTGATCGAGAACGGCATGGGTCTGATGGGGTACGGGGCGAGCGTGAAGTACCTGGTCACGGGTTCCGTCCTGCTGCTCGCCGCGGGTGTCGACGCCCTGGCGCGCAAGCGGGCGGCTGCCGCTGGTCTAAGGTGATCAGCGACTCACAGCCCCTGAAGGAACCCCAGACGATGCGTGCCGGCCCCTCCCAAGAGGACATCAGGCGCCACAACCTCGGCGCGCTGCTTCGCCATGTCCACCTGGGCGGGCCGATCTCGCGCGCCGAGCTGACCTCGAGGATGGGGCTCAACCGCAGCACGATCATGGCCCTGACGTCGGATCTCACCGCCGCGGGCCTGGTACGCGAGGAGCTGCCGCGCGAGACGGGCCGCGCGGGCCGGCCCTCGCTCGTGGTGCGCCCGGAGTCGGCGCGGGTCTACGTCTTCGCCTTCGACGTGGGCCCCGACCGGCTGGCGGTCGCCCGCGTCGGGCTGGGCGGGGTGATACTCGACCGGCGCGAGACCGTACGCGACCGCGGCCGGTTCGAGGTGGACGAGCTGACCGGCACGCTGGCCGGGTTCGCCCGGCAGATGCGCCGCAAGACCAGGGACGACACGGTCTGCGTCGGCGCTGCCGCGGCCGTGTCCGGCGGCGTGCGCAAGGCCGACGGCGTGGTCACGTTCGGGCCCAACCTGAAGGCCGAGGAGGTGCCGTTCGGCGAGGAGCTGGGCCGTCGGCTCGGCCTCGGCCTGCCCGTCAGCGTGGGCAACGACGCCAACCTGGCCGCCCTGGCCGAGCACAGCCGCGGTGTCGGCGTCGCCGTACGCGACCTCATCTACTTGCACGGGGACGTCGGCATCGGCGGCGGCATCATCGCCGCGGGACACCTGCTCGGCGGCCACGACGGCTACGGTGGTGAGGTCGGCCACATGGTGGTCAACCCGGGCGGGCGCGCCTGCGCCTGCGGCTCGCACGGCTGCCTGGAGGCGGAGGTGGGGGAGCGGGCCCTGCTGGAGTCGGCGGGCCGGGTCTCGGCCGGTCACCAGGGCCGCGACGCGGTGCGCGCCGTCGTGGACGCGGCCGACCGCGGAGACATCGTGGCCCAGGAAGGGCTCAGCCGCGTCGGCGACTGGCTGGGCCTCGGCGTCGCGAACCTGGTCAACATCTTCAACCCCGAGATGGTGATCTTCGGGGGGATGTTGCGGGAGATCTACCTGGGCTCGGCCGCCCAGGTCCGCTCGCAGCTCACGCTGCACGCCATGGCGCCCCAGCGGGAGCGCGTACGGCTGCGCACCTCGGCGCTCGGGGACGCCGCGACCCTGGTGGGCGCCGCCGAGCTGGCCTTCGCCCACGTGTTGTCCGACCCCTTGGAAGTCCTGGCCCGCGCCAACGCCTGACCCCGCTCAGGTGATCTTGTTCTTGCTCGCCGTCCACGTGTTGCAGAACCCCGCGGCCCCGCCCCGGTACCCACGGTCCTGCCAGCGCGCCAGGTTGCGCGGCTTGCCGTGGACGTCGCTCTCGTCGGCGTTGCGCACCGCCGACAGCCAGTCCTGCCACGAGATCCCCGGCCTGATCGACTTCAGCGTCGCGCTGTAGAACACCCCGGCGAAGCACTCGGCCTGCATCTCCAGCCGGTGGCTCAGCAGCCTGCGCGCCCCCTCCGGGGCCGGCTCGTACAGTGCGGCCTGCGCGGTCAGCACCCCGATGAGCTGCTGCACGTGATGACCCCACTCGTGCGCGACCGAGTGCGCGATGTTCATCCTGAACGGGTCCCGCAGGTCATGCTTCATGATCCGGATGACGATCGTCCGGTGGTCGGGGCAGTACTGCGCCCCGCTGCTGGTGATCGCCCCGCACACCGAGTCGCCGCCCGTGGTGATCGTCACCTCGGGCGAGCTGTACGGCAGCCCCGCCGCGGCGAACCTGCCCGCCCAGAACGTGTCGGCGCAGGCGGCCATCGCCTGGTGGAAGGACCTGAGCGAGGCCACGCTCCCCACGCGGATCGCCGGGACCGCGCACTTCTGCGGCACCACCTCGCCGCCCATCGCGCCCATCAGGCCGGCCTGGCCGACCCGTCCCGCCGCGGCGGCCGGTGCGGGAACGAGGAGACCCGCGACCATGCACACGGCGAACGCCGTGAGGGGAATGCGCACGATCGCGGATCTTAGACCTTCTTGTGCGGTTTTGCCTTAGTGCACCTTGCTCTTGGGTGCGCTGAAGGTGTTGCAGGCGCTGGCCGACTGGGCCTTGAAGCCCCTCTCCAGCCACAGCTTGTTGCTGGCGTGGCTGCCGTGGGTCTCCTCGGAGCCACTGCGGGCGCCCAGGGCGGCGACCGCGTTGTGGTGTCCCTTGAGCAGGATGCTCCAGTCGGTGTCGGCGCGGCCGAGCGAGTTCCACACGCGGCCGACGAACGCCGCGCTCAGGCACTGGGCCTGCAGCTCGGAGCGGCGCAGAGCCTCCAGCGCACGCGACTTGCTGTCCTTACGCATGATCACGTCGGTGGCCTTGAGGATGCCGGTGAGCTGCTGGACGTGGTGGCCGTATTCGTGAGCGAGCGTCTGCATCAGCGCGAGGTCCGTCGGCTCCTCGATCACGTTGTCGCTCAGCAGGAAGTACATCGACTTTTCCTTGGGGCAGTAGACCGCCTGGGCGCCCCACGGGAACCGCCCGCAATTCCCGATCTTCGTGCCCTCCTTGGTCACCACGGTGAGCTTCGGCGCGCTGAAGCGGTAGCCCGCCTTCTTGACCATGGGGGACCACGCCTTGCTCAGGCAGTCCATCACGGCCTGGAAGTAGTACTCGGCCTCTTCGACCGTCCCGTTCTGGACCTGCGGCTCCTCGCACGCCGTCACGCCCAGCTTGCCCGTCTTGTAGAGGGCGTTCTTCGTCAGGACCGGCTTGTACGACGGGGCCGAAGAGGCGGCCGCGGGGGCCGTGCCGGCGAACAGCACGCCGGCCATAGCGCCCGCCATGAGCGCCAATCGAGGGATACGCATGGGAACGCACCCTATTAAAGAGGGAGTTCCAGGTAAAGCGGGACTAAAGAGCCATCAGGTGACATTTCGCGGATTTGCGGCCCAGGTGTTGCACGCGCCGGGAGCGCCGCGATCGAACCCGCGGGTCATCCAGGACGCCTGCGTGGGGCCCCTTCCGTGGTCGTTCTGCGGCCAGCCCCTGGCGCCGTTCTTCTTGAACCAGTTCACCGTGTACGCCCAGTCATCCTGAGTGACCAGAGGCGTGCCCTTCATCGTGCTCATGAAGACCGCGGAGAAGCACTCGGCCTGCAACTCGGAATTGCGCGACAACTGCAGCCGCTTGGCCTTGCCGGCGGTGCTGCGCGCGGTCCAGTAGTAACTCCACACCCCGGAGACCTGCTGGACGTGATGGCCGTACTCGTGGGCGACCAGCCGGGTGATCCCCAGCGGGAACGGGTTGCGCAGCTGCGCCTTGCTGATCATCAGGTACATCGTGCGGTCGGTGGAGCAGTAGACCCCGTCCGCCCCGGTGTTCCAGGCTCCGCAGGGCGTCCTGACCTTGCTGGTGATGATCCGCAGCCGCGGCTTGCTGAAGGGCATGCCCGCCTTGCGGAACTGCGCCCCCCACGCCTTGTTCAGGCAGGCCGTCACACGCGTCAGGAAGCGCCGGTAGGCCACCATGCTCCCGGCGGGCAGGTCGCCGGGCGAGCAGTTCACGTCGGTGAGCCGCCCGGTCTTGTACAGGGGGTTGGCCACGGCCAGCTTCCTGGACGCCAGGCCCGTCCCCGTCTTCTCTCTGGAGACCTTCGCGGGCGGCGAGGCGTACTGCTGGGCCTCGTTGACGGGGTCCGTGGACGTCGTGGCCACGTCCGCCAGCACCATCACCAGGGCGGCCGCGGCGAGGACGAGTGCCAGCACGGCGGCCACGAGGGTCAGGAGTCTGCTTTTGGGGACGGAGTTCATAGGTACCGAAAGACTAGGTCAAGATCGGACATATGTGGGTGGATTTGACTCGATGGAGTCAGTGGGGCCTTCGCGAACTAGACTCGGGGGGATCGGCGCAAAAGAGCAGAGGGGAGACGCATCCGTGAGCGGGTTGCTGGGCTCGATCAAGGGACCGCAGGACGTCAAACGGCTCAGTGTCGAGGAGTTGCCGCGGCTGGCGGGGGAGATCCGCGACGTGCTCGTCGACTCGTGCGCCAGGTTCGGCGGTCACCTCGGCCCCAACCTCGGTGTGGTGGAGCTCACCATCGCGGTGCACCGCGTCTTCGACTCGCCGCACGACCCCGTGATCTGGGACACCGGTCACCAGGCGTACGTGCACAAGATCCTCACCGGCAGGGCGGCCGGCTTCGCCGCGCTCAAGCAGGAGGGCGGCCTGTCGGGTTACCCGAGCCAGGCCGAGTCCGAGCACGACTTCGTCGAGAACTCCCATGCCTCGACCGCGCTGTCCTACGCCGACGGCCTGGCCAAGGCGTTCAAGCTGCGCCGCGAGCACGACCGCACGGCCGTCGCGATCATCGGCGACGGCGCGCTGACCGGCGGCATGGCCTGGGAGGCGCTCAACAACATCGCGGCGTTCAAGGACCTGCCGCTCGTCATCGTGGTCAACGACAACGGCCGCTCCTACTCGCCGACGATCGGCGGCCTGGCCTCCCATCTGTCCTCGCTGCGGGTCAACCGCCGCTACGAGGACATGCTCGACTTCGTCAAGGACAAGATCGGGAACGTTCCCGTCCTGTACGACGCGCTGCACGGCTTCAAGAAGGGTGTCAAGGACGTCCTGTCGCCGCAGGTGATGTTCGAGGACCTCGGCCTCAAGTACGTCGGCCCCATCGACGGCCACGACGAGCAGGCCATGGAGGCGGCGCTGCGCCAGGCCCGCGACTTCCGCGGCCCGGTCATCGTGCACGCCCTCACCCAGAAGGGCCGCGGCTACACCCCGGCGGAGAACCACGACGAGGACCAGTTCCACTCGCCCGGCGCCTTCGACCGGGCCACCGGCGCGGAGAAGCCCAAGGGCCGCATCTGGACCAACGTCTTCAGCGAGGAGCTCGTCCGGCTCGGCAAGGAGCGCGAGGACCTCGTCGCGATCACCGCCGCGATGCTCCACCCGACCGGCCTCAACGCCTTCGCCGAGGCCTACCCCGAGCGCATCTACGACGTCGGCATCGCCGAGCAGCACGCGCTGACCAGCGCCGCCGGGCTCGCGCTGGGCGGCCTGCACCCGGTCGTGGCCGTCTACGCCACCTTCCTCAACCGCGCCTTCGACCAGCTCCTCATGGACGTCGCCCTGCACCGCCTGCCGGTCACCGTGGTGCTCGACCGGGCGGGCGTCACGGGCGACGACGGCGCCAGCCACAACGGCATGTGGGACCTGTCGATCCTCCAGGTCGTGCCTGGGCTGCGGATCGCGGTGCCGCGCGACGGAGACCGCCTCACGGAGCTGCTGGGCGAGGCCGTGGCGGTCACCGACGGCCCCACCGTGCTGCGCTTCCCCAAGGGCCCGGTCGCCGAGGCGATCGAGCCGGTCGGCAAGCTGGGCGAGATGGACGTTCTGCGGGCCGCCGACGGCGATCCGGGCGTGCTGCTGGTCGGCGTGGGCCCGATGGCCCAGGTCTGCATGGACGCGGCCGTCCTGCTCGACGCGCAGGGCATCTCGGCCACCGTCGTGGACCCGCGCTGGGTCAAGCCGCTGGACGAGGCGCTGGTGCTGGCCGCGAGCGCCCACAAGCTGGTCGCGGTCGTGGAGGACAACGGCCGCGTCGGCGGCGTGGGCGACGCCGTGGCCCGGCTGCTGCGCGACGGCGACGTCGACGTGCCCGTACGCACCTTCGGCATCCCGCAGCAGTTCCTCGACCACGCCAAGCGGGCCGCGATCCTCGGCAAGGTCGGCCTGACCGGCCAGGACCTCGCCCGCCAGATCACCGAGGCGGTCGCGAAGCGGACCTCCTCCGTGGAGCCCGCCCGCCGCTGACGACCCTGCGGGCCGCGGCGGTGATCCCGATCACGACGACCACCGCCGCGGCCACGACCGGCAGCAGCCACTCCGCGTGCCGCCGCGCCACCTCTCCGGCCAGCGCGCCGAGCGTCACGTACGTGCTCACCCAGGCGGCGCTGCCCAGCATCGCCCACGGCATGAACCTGCGGTACGGCATGCCCACCGTGCCCGCCACGGCCGGCGTCAGCGCGTGCAGCACCGGCAGGAAGTACGCCAGCGCCAGCGCCCACCCGTTGCGCTCGAACAACCGCTCCGCGCTCGCCCACCGGCGCTCCCCGACGCGCCGCCCCAGCCTGCCGTGCCGCAGCCGCGAGCCGTAGCGCCGGCCGAGCCAGTGACCGCCCGAGGCGCCCGCGAAGCAGGCCACCAGGCCCGCCCCGATCAGGGCCAGCGCCTCGCCCGCGCTGTCGGCCGTGGCGCCCGCCACGAGCAGCAGCCCGTCGCCCGGCGTGACGAGGCCGATCCCGACCGAGGCGTCCAGCGTCAGGAAGACCAGCAACAGTGGTAGCACCACTTCGAGGTCTTGCCCGGCCAGGGCGTCGAGCAGATCGTTGAGCATAGCCTCAGCCTGCTACCCGGATCGCGCGACACCACCGGGATCGTCCCCGATCCCACCCTGATCCGGGCATGATCACTCCTGGCGTGGGAAGGATCACCGAGCGTGGACATCTTTCGCACGAAGAGCGTCGAGCAGTCGATCCGCGACACCGAAGCGCCCGAGCACCAGCTCCGCAAACGCCTGACCGCCACGGACCTGACGGTCTTCGGCATCGGCGTGATCGTCGGCACCGGGATCTTCGTGCTCACGGGTCAGGTGGCCAAGGAGATGGCGGGCCCGGCGGTGGCGGTCTCGTTCGTCGTGGCGGGCATCGTGTGCGGGCTCGCGGCGCTGTGCTACGCCGAGTTCGCCTCCACGATCCCGGTCGCGGGCTCGGCCTACACCTTCTCCTTCGCCACGCTGGGCGAGTTCCCCGCCTGGATCATCGGCTGGGACCTGTTCCTGGAGCTGGCGCTGGCCGCAGCCGTGGTGGCGGCCGGCTGGTCGGGGTACTTCGCCTCCCTGCTGGCCTCCATCGGCATGGAGCTGCCCGCCTCCATCGCCGGTGAGGATCCGGTGGTGAACGTGCCCGCCATCCTCATCGTGCTGCTGCTCACCTCGGTCCTGGTGGCGGGGATCAAGGTGTCCTCGCGGGTGAACCTGGTCCTGGTGATCACCAAGATCGCGGTGGTGCTGCTGGTCATCGTGGCGGGGCTGTTCTTCGTCAAGGCCGCCAACTACACGCCGTTCATCCCCGAGGCGACGTCCACGGCGCGGGTGGAGGGGCTGAAGGCGCCGCTCATCCAGCTCATCTTCGGCATCACGCCGGTGGCCTTCGGCGTGATCGGCATCTTCTCCGCCGCGGCGATCGTGTTCTTCGCCTTCATCGGCTTCGACATCGTGGCCACCGCCGCCGAGGAGACGATCAACCCGCAGCGCGACGTGCCGCGCGGCATCATCGGCTCGCTGGCCATCTGCACCGTCCTGTACGTCGCCGTCTCCCTGGTGGTCGTCGGCATGCAGCGCTACAGCGAGCTGAGCACGGCCGCCCCGCTCTCCGACGCCTTCATCTCGGTGGGACACGCCTGGCTGGCGACGATCATCAGCGTGGGCGCGATCGCGGGCCTGACGACCGTGGTGCTCGTGCTGCTGCTGGGCCAGACCCGTGTGCTGTTCGCGATGGGCCGCGACGGGCTGCTGCCGCGCTGGCTGGCGAAGGTCGACCCGCACTACGGCACGCCGGCCAGGCTGACCGTGCTGATCGGGCTCGTGACGATGGTGCTGGCCGGGTTCGTGTCGTTCGGGGAGCTGGCCGAGCTGGTCAACATCGGCACGCTGTTCGCGTTCGTGGTCGTCTCGATCGGGGTGGTCGTCCTGCGGCGGACGCGGCCCGACCTGCCACGGGTGTTCAAGGCGCCGCTGGTGCCGTTCCTGCCGATCGTGTCCGTGCTGGCCTGCCTCTACCTGATGCTGAACCTGCCGGCGCAGACGTGGCTGCGCTTCCTCGTCTGGATGCTCATCGGCCTGGTCGTCTACTTCGGCTTCGGCTACTGGAACAGCAGGCAGGCCTTCTCCCGGCAGAAGGCCCGCCGCTGACCGCACGGGGATGCTCAGAGGGCGGTGACGGAGCCGGTCATGGCCCGCATCTGGCATTCGTTGGCGAAGAACTTCGCCCAGCGCACGCTCCTGCCGTACCAGGTGCCCGCGATGGCGACCGCGTGCGGCTTGATCTCCTGGGTGCACGAGGCCTTCGGGCTGACGTTGAGCTGTGACGGCTCGCCCTTCACCTGCCGCAGCAGGCGGCAGGCGGCCTGCGCCTCGGGGTGGGTGCCGCCGGCGGGCGCGCAGTGGAGCCAGACCGACTTCACCGGCCCGCCCTTCATCCCGTCAACGATCTTGAGCTTGGCCTTCGGGGGCGGCGCGGCCTGGGCGGGCGAGGAGGCGCCCGCCAGGAGGGCGGCGCAGAGCGCGAGGGCGCCGGCTGCCTTCATCATGGTTACTCTCCGTTCGTAGGACGGCACCAAAGGCTACGACGGAGTGCGTGCGCAGGTGAGGAGGTCCGGTCAGGACCTCCTCAAAGAGTGCGCAAAGTCAGGCGGGGACGGACGCCACGCCGGATGCGAGGAAACGCGGCTGCGCGATGCCCGACCTGTCCAGGTACGGCGTGATGCCGCCCAGGTGGAACGGCCAGCCGGCGCCCAGGATCATGCACAGGTCGATGTCCTGCGGCGCGGCCACCACGCCCTCCTCCAGCATGATCCGGATCTCCCTGGCCAGCGCCTTCAGCACGCGCTCGCGCACCTGCTCGGCGGTGGACGGGGAGGCGCCGCCCTCGAACAGGGCCACCGCCTCGGGGTCGAGCGTGAAGTCCGGCCGGTAGACGCCGGGCTTGCCCGACTCGACCAGCTTCGCCATGTTCTCCGAGACGCCGAAGCGGTCGGGGAACGCCTCGTGCAGCGTCTCGGCCACGTGCAGGCCGACCGCCGGGCCGACGAGCTGCAGCAGCGCGAACGGCGTCATCGGCAGCCCGAGCCCGTCGAGCGCGTGCTCGGCCGTCTCCAGCGGCGTGCCCTCGTCCACGGCCGCCACGACCTCGCCCATGAAGCAGGTCAGCAGCCGGTTGACCACGAACGCCGGAGCGTCCTTGACCAGCACCGACGACTTCTTCAGCGACCTGCCCACCGCGAACGCCGTGGCCAGCGTGGCGTCGTCGGTCGAGGCGCCCCTGATGACCTCCAGCAGCGGCATGACGGCGACCGGGTTGAAGAAGTGGAACCCGACCAGCCGCTCGGGGCGGGCCAGGCCCGAGCCCATCTCGGTGAGCGAGAGCGAGGAGGTGTTGGTGGCCAGCACGCACTCCGCCGAGACCACGGCCTCGACCTCGGCGAACACCTGCTTCTTGACCGCCATGTCCTCGAACACGGCCTCGATCACGAAGTCGGCGTCGGCGAAGGCGTCCTTGGTCAGCGAGCCGGTCACCAGCGCCTTGAGCCGGTTGGCCTGGTCCTGCGACACGCGGCCCTTGGCGAGCAGTTTGTCCGCCTCGGCGTGCACGTACCCGACGCCCTTGTCCAGCCGGGCCCGGTCGAGGTCGGTGAGCACGACCGGCACCTCCAGGCGGCGCGCGAACAGCAGCGCCATCTGCGAGGCCATCAGGCCCGCGCCCACCACGCCGACCTTGGTGACCTTGCGGGCCAGCGACTTGTCCGGCGCGCCCGCGGGCCGCTTGGCGCGGCGCTGCACCAGGTCGAAGGAGTAGAGCCCGGCCCGCAGCTCGTCGCCCATGAGCAGGTCGGCGAGCGCCTCGTCCTCGGCCGCGAAGCCCTCGTCGCGGGTGGCGGTCTCGGCCTGCGCGATCAGGTCCAGCGCCCGGTACGGGGCCGGCGTGGCGCCGCGCAGCTTCATGTCCACCAGGAAGCGGGCGTCGGCGACGGCCTTGTCCCAGCCGTCGTGCTCCTCGCGCGCCACGGCGACCTCGCCGTTGACCACGCGGGCGGCCCAGCGCAGCGACTCCTCCAGGAAGTCGGCGGGCTCGAACATCGCGTCGGCGACGCCCAGCTCGTACGCGTCCCTGCCCTTGATCATGCGGTTGTTGGACAGCGGGTTCTCGATGATGAGCTTGACCGCGTTCGCCGGGCCGATCAGGCGCGGCAGCAACTGCGTGCCGCCCCAGCCCGGCACCAGGCCGAGGAAGCACTCCGGCAGCGCCACCGCGGGCACGCCCGACGAGATGGTCCGGTACGTGCAGTGCAGCGCGATCTCCAGCCCGCCGCCCATGGCCGCGCCGTTGACGAACGCGAACGACGGGACCGGCAGCTCGCCCAGCCTGCGGAAGACGTGGTGGCCGAGCGCGCCGATGGCCAGCGCCTCCTCGCGCGAGGTCACGGAGGCCGCGCCCTTGAGGTCGGCGCCGACGGCGAAGATGAACGGCTTGCCGGTCACGCCCACCGCGGCCAGGTCGGTGCGCGCGGCGATCTCCGACAGCGCCCCGTTCAGCGCGAACAGGCCGTGCGGCCCGAACGTGTTGGGCTTGGTGTGGTCGAAGCCGTTGTCCAGCGTGATCAGCGCCATCGTGCCCGCCCCGTGGGGGAGCTGCACGTCGCGCACCAGCGCCTTGGTGACGACCTCGTCCGTGTTGCGCTCGCTCAGCAGCGCGCGCCAGGTCTCGATGTTGCTCATGCCAGGTTCTCCCAGATCACGGTGCCGCCCATGCCCATGCCGACGCACATCGTGGTGATGCCGTAACGCACGTCGGGACGCTCGCCGAACTGCCGGGCGAGCTGCGTCATCAGCCGCACGCCGGAGGAGGCGAGCGGGTGCCCGTAGGCGATGGCGCCGCCGTAGGCGTTGACGCGGGCGTCGTCGTCGGCGAGGCCGAAGTGCTCCAGGAACGCCAGCACCTGCACGGCGAACGCCTCGTTGATCTCGAACAGCCCGATGTCGGAGATGCCGAGGCCCGCCAGGCGCAGGGCCTTCTCGGTGGACGGGATCGGGCCGACGCCCATGACCTCGGGGTCCACGCCCGCGAAGGCGTACGACACCAGGCGCATCTTCGGTGCCAGGCCCAGCTCCTCGGCGACCTCCGCGGCGGCCACGACGCAGCCGGTGGCGCCGTCGTTGATGCCGGAGGAGTTGCCCGCCGTGACGTGGCCGTGCGGGCGGAACGGCGTCTTGAGCCCGCTCAGCCCCTCCATCGTGGTGCCCGGCCTGGGCGCCTCGTCCTCGACGGCCAGGCCCCAGCCCTTCTCCGCCGTCCTGATCGCGGTCGGCACCAGGTCGGGCTGGATCTTGCCGTCGGCGTAGGCCTTGGCGGCCTTCTCCTGCGAGAGCACCGCGTACGCGTCGGCGCGCTGCTTGCTGATCGTCGGGTAGCGGTCGTGCAGGTTCTCCGCCGTCATGCCCATGACCAGCGCGCTCGGGTCGACCAGCTTCTCCGACAGGAAACGCGGGTTCGGGTCGACGCCCTCGCCCATCGGGTGGCGGCCCATGTGCTCGACGCCGCCGGCGATGGCGACGTCGTACGCGCCGAACGCGATGCCGCCCGCGACCGTGGTGACCGCGGTCATCGCGCCCGCGCACATCCGGTCGATGGCGTAGCCGGGCACGGTCTTGGGCAGCCCGGCCAGCACGGCGGCCGAGCGGCCGATGGTCAGGCCCTGGTCGCCGATCTGCGTGGTCGCGGCGATGGCCACCTCGTCCACGCGCTCGGGCGGCAGGTTGGGGTTACGCCGGACGAGCTCGCGGATGACGCGGACGACCAGGTCGTCCGCGCGGGTCTCCGCGTACAGTCCCTTCGGCCCTGACCTGCCGAAAGGCGTGCGTACGCCGTCGACGAACACGACGTCACGAGAGGAAGGCACGGATTCGCTCCTCGTTGCTGAAAGGGGTTCCGTGCCCATGCTACTCGTCAGTAACTACCCCGCAGACGAGGGCGGCGGTGAGCAACGCGTAGACGACGCCCGTCGCCGGCTCCCACAGGTGGGCGCGGGCTCCGAGCAGGGCCGCGACCGCCACGGCCGCGGCCGTCCAGAGCGCCGCGCCCTCCCTGTGGCGCGTGCCGCCGCCGGGGTCCCATGGATCGCCAGGTGATCCGCCCGAGCGCAGGGCACGCGCCAGCATCCCCACCGCGTCCCGTGCCCACCACAGGAGGAACAACACCCCCGCCGCGACGCTGATCACCGACAGCGCCTCGACGGCCCAGCTCAGGGTGCCGGCGAAAGCGTGCAGCGCGGCCTCGCGGAAGAAGCGCGGAACGGTCCAGCCGAGCAGCAGCGTCACCGCCCAGCAGGCGGCCACGGCCATCCGGGTCAGCGGGCGCGCCCTGCCGGAGCGGGCCGCCGCGTACAGCTCCCGCTCCCGGCGGCGGACCTGGCGGGCGCGGGCGCCCCAGACGTACTGGGTGATCGCCATCACGGGCAGGGCGGCGGCGAAGAGCGCCAGGGACAGTACGGCCAGCGGCAGCGTCTGCTCCCTGGTCGTGGCCCGGTCGGCGAGCAACTGCACGCTCGTCAGCAGCGCGATCGAGGCGGTGAGCGCCACGAGCGCGCCACGCCGGGCCGCCCTCGCCCTGGCACGCAGCCCGGCCAGCTCCTGGGCGCCCGGGGGAGGGGCCATCTCGGTCAACAGCATGACCGTCATGATGGCGTCACCGTGCGTCGCGACGCTCCGGATTCCCGCGCATTGGATGGAGCCCTCGATCGGGGTGAGAGGGGACTATCCGTGAGGCCATCGTCTCGCTGATGATGAACAGGCGAACAAGCCGAGATGACAGTACTTATCTTGCGTATACCAGTTTGTAGCTATGCTTCGCGATCATGGCGCAAGGGGTGGACCGCGTGAGGGAACGGCGGAACGAGGGCGGCCCAGGGCGGCGCGTCGCCCCGCTGCCCGACTCTCAGCCCCTCACGCAGCCTCCGCCTGCCTCGCGCAAGCGCCGCTCCACACCCTCGCGCAACCCGCTGACGCCGCTCGGCTGGGTGAGCGTGGTGCTGACGCTGGTGCTGGTGGCCGCCGCGCTCGGCGCGTACGGCTACTACCGCTTCCTGGACAACCGCATCCCGCGCGTGCCCATCGACACCGGCGCGAGCCGCCCGCCCGACACCGGCGCGCTCAACGTGCTGCTCGTCGGCTCCGACTCCCGCGAGGGCAACAACAAGAAGTACGGCGCCACGACCGTGGGGGCGGGGGAGCGCACCGACACGATCATGGTCCTGCACATCGCCCCCAACCGGGACTCCGCCACCATGATCAGCTTCCCGCGCGACTCGATGGTCGTGGTGCCCGACTGCGAGGGCAGGAACGGTGCCGTGCTGCCCGGCGGCCTGCGCCAGATCAACTCGGCCTTCAACGACGGCGGCATCAACTGCACGATCAAGACACTCGAATCCCTCACCAACATCAAGATCGACCACTTCGTGAAGGTCGACTTCACCGGCTTCAAGGGCATCATCGACGCCCTCGAAGGCATCGAGATCTGCCTGCCCAAGGCCGTCAACGACAAAGAGGCCAAGTTCGTGCTCCCCGCCGGCAGGCACGTGGTCAACGGCGAGCAGGCGCTGGGGTACGTGCGGACCAGGTACTCCCTGGGCGACGGCAGCGACCTCGGCCGGATCGAGCGCCAGCAGATCTTCCTCACCCAGGTGATGGAGAAGGTCACCAGCGGCGGCCTGCTCACCGACCCCGGCAAGCTCGACGCCTTCCTGCGGGCCGCCACCCAGGCCGTCACCGTGGACGACGGCCTCGGCCTCGACCGCATGCTGGAGATCGCCAGGAGCGTCAGCGGCCTGACCGCCAAGGAGCTCAAGGGCATCACGGTGCCGGTGGAGGCGTACCCGGAGGACAAGGCGAGGGTGCAGTTCGCCCAGCCGGCGGCGCGCGACTTCTTCGAGGCCGTGCGCAACGACACCGACATCAGGACCAGCCCGTCCCCCGGCAAGTCCAGCGCGCCCAAGATCGAGCACGAGCAGGTGCGCCTGCAGGTGCTCAACGGCACCGGCGAGCAGGGCAAGGCCCTGCAGGTGGCGGACGCGATGGCCGCCCAGGGGTTCGTGGTGACGCAGGTGGGCAACGCCGCGACCACCGACACCACCACGATCCGGTACGCCAAGAAGGACGCCCAGGACGGGCCCGCCTACGGTGACGCGGTGGCGGCGCGGCTGTCCAAGGACAAGCGCACGCCCGTTCAGGGTAAGGTCAAGGCCGTCACGTCGCAGCCGTACGCGCTGAAGACGCCGCCCGCGCAGGCGCCCGACGGGCCGGTCATCCAGCTCGTCATCGGCAAGGACTGGCCAGGGGTGCGGGTGCAGTCGGCGATCCCGGACGCGCTCAAGGACAAGGTGGTCGACAGCAACACCGACCCGTGCAAGTGACCGGCGCTCAGGCCGTCACGCCCGCGTCCACGGCGATCGACGCGCCCGTGACGGCCCGGCCGCCCTCTCCCGCGAGGTAGGACACGGCGGCTGCGACCTCCTCGGGGTCGCAGTAGCGGCCCAGCGCGGTGAGCCGCCGCTCCTCCCCGGCCTCGGGACCGGTGGCCGGGTTCATGTCGGTGTCGGTGGAGCCGGGGTTGATCACGTTCGCGGTGATGCCGCGCGGGCCCAGATCCCTGGCCAGCCCCTTGGCCAGGCCGATCAGCGCGGACTTGCTCATCGCGTACGCCGTCCACCCCGCGGACGGCACCCGCTCGGCCAGGCTGCTGCCGATCAGCACGATGCGCGCGCCCGCCTCCATGTGCCGGGCCGCCGCCTGGGCCAGCACGAACGAGGCCCGCGCGTGCACGGCCAACACGTCGTCCACCTCGGCCCGCGTCACCTCCTCCAGCGGCCCGTACGGCGCGATGCCCGCGTTGCTCACCAGCACGTCGAGCCGGCCCAGCTCGCGCACCGTCCGCTCGACCGCCGCCACGAGCGCGTCGGGGTCGGCGGCCTCGGCCCGCACGGCGAGCGCGCGCCCGCCCGCCGCCTCGACCTCCTTGGCCACGCCGGCGGCCCGGTCGCCCGCGCTCCGGTACGTGATCGCCACGTCGAACCCGTCACCCGCCAGCCGGCGCGCGACGGCCGCGCCGATGCCCCTGCTCCCGCCCGTCACCAGGGCGACTCTTCTTGTCATGCTGACTCCCCCTATCCGGAATGCATTCCGTTTCAAACTAAGCGGAATGCATTCCGGATACAAGCGGTGCAAGGATGGTGATCGTGAGACGCGAGCGCACCGACGCGGCCCGCAACCGCGCCAAGATCCTCGCCGCGGCCGAGGCCATCGTGGCCGCGCGCGGGGTGCAGGGCCTGTCCATGGCCGAGGTGGCCGCCGCGGCCGGTGTCGGGGTCGGCACGCTCTACCGGCGCTTCGGCGATCGTTCCGGGCTGGCCTACGCGTTGATCGACGCGCGGGAGCGGAAGTTCCAGGCGGCGTTCATCGAGGGGCCGCCGCCGCTCGGGCCGGGGGCGGAGCCGGCCGAGCGGGCGCGGGCGTTCCTGCGGGCGCTGACGGACCGGATCCTTGAGCAGCTCGACCTGCTGCTGATGGCGGAGACGGCGGGGCCGATGGCGCGCTTCGGCGGCGCGTACGGCGCCTATCACGCGCACCTGGTCATGCTGATCGGGCTGGAGCGGCCCGAGGCCGACGCCTCCTGCCTGGCCGACGCGCTGCTGGCGCCGCTCGCCGCGCCGCTGCTCGCCCACCGGATCAGGGAGTGCGGGGTGGCGGTCGAGCGGGTGAAGTCGGCACTCGACGAATTGCTCGCGGGAGTGCTCGGTCGGTGACACTCTGGTGCGATTGTTACTCAGAGTGATTTTAGGGAAACAAGTGAAATTTCCGGACAAGTAGTGGTAGGAAGGGGCGCGGTTACTATTCGTACAAGAGAGGTTCCACCGTGGCACGCGACGAGAACGACAGGCCATACGAGGGCGGGCAGGGTAAGTCGTTAAACCCGGAGATGACGGGTGACGTGCTCTCTCCGCGGTGGAGCACCGACGACACCGACGAGCAGCCCGCCATCCAGGTCGTCGGCAACGAGACCTACATCCTGCCGCCCGACAGGGGCGCGCTGACCGGCGAGCCGCAGCTGATCGGTGAGACCCCGCGTGACGTGCTCGACGACCCCGCCCCGCCACTCGGCGGCTCCTCCTACGAGCTCGGTGGCCAGAGCGGGCCCCACGACGTGCTGGGCGCGGCCGGCTCCTACGGCTCCGGCGGCGCCGCCTATGACGAGCTGGGCGGGGCGCGTGACGTGCCGGGCGGTGCGTCGTACGACGAGCTGAGCGGGCCGCACGACACGCGGGCCGCCGCTTACGACGAGCTGAGCGGGCCGCACGACACGCGGGCCGGCGCCTACGACGAGCTGAGCGGGGCTCGCGACGCCCGGACCGGCGCCACCTACGACGACCTCGCCGACCTCGCCGACCACAGCGGGCCGCACCGGGTGCAGGACGGCGACGACAACCCCTACCTCCCGCTGGACCGCAGCTACGCCCGCGACGACGACCTGGAGGAGGACCGCCCCAAGCGCGGCTTCCTGGGCTCGGGCTGGACCGACGACTCCGGCGACTCCCACGACGGGCGCCCGTCCGGAGGTGAGGGGGAGGTGCGGCGCCGTACCAGGGTGCTGCTCGTGGCGGCCGTGGCGGTGGTGCTGGTCGGCGTGGGCGCCGGCTGGATGCTCACGGGCACCTCCTCCGACGACCCCTGCGCGGGCGTCCAGTGCGCCAGCGCGGGCGAGGTGACCTCGCCGTCCGAGTCCGCCGCGCCGGAGGACACGCCGGTCGAGGAGGCGACGGAGGAAACCCCCGACCCCACCGATTCGGTCACCGACGAGCCGACCGAGCCCGAGTCCGCAATCCCGACCCCGGCGCGGGAGCAGTCCCGCCCCACGCGCGAGGCCGAGCCGAGCCCGACGGCCACGCGCGACAGGACCACCGCCGAGCCGACCCGCAAGCCCACCCGTGAGCCGCAGGGCACGATGAACGACACGGCGGACTCGCGGGGGCAGGACGACGGGGGCGGCGACTCGTCGTCCGGGACGAACAAGCAGCAGGACAGCACGGACGACACGGGTGACTCGACGCCGTCCACCCAGCCTCCGGCCACGACCCACGCGCCGGCCCCCACGCCGACGCAGGAGGAGCGCAAGGGCCTGCTCGACATCCTGTTCCCCTGGGCCTGACCCCTGACTCCCTGACCCTCTGACCCCCTGCCTCCGGCCTCTGGCCGTCCGGCGGCCCCTGCCTGGCTCATCGCCCGGCCCTCGCCTGACTTGTTCGCCCCCGGCCCGCCCGGCCATGCGCCGGGGCGGGGCCGGCGCGCGGGGCTGCACCGCGCAGGGGCCCGTCCGTGCGTCGGTGCATCGACGTCGAGCGTCGTAGTTTCGCCCAAGGTGGCCCGCCGGCATGCAGCGCCGGCGGCGCTTGGCCGGCGCTGGCGCGGGGAGCGTCCCTCCTGGACGGGGCGTTCTGTCCCCAGGAGCCGTGGGCGTGGCAGGATGCGGATCCAGGTGCCGGTCTGGCAGACTTGGAAACCGCTTTCCGGGAGGTCTCGTGGTCACGCTTGAAGACGTCGCCAAGCAGGCGGGCGTCTCGCTCGCGACCGCCTCGCGGGTGCTCAACGGCAGCACCCGCCAGGTGGGCGCCGCCTTGCGGGCACGCGTCGAGCGGGCCGCGGACGAGCTCGGCTACCGGGCCAACATCGCCGCCCAGACGCTGGCCCGCGGGGCGAGCAACGTCATCGGCATCGTCGTGCACGACCTCACCGACCCCTACTTCGCGGCCCTGGCCGACGGGGCGATGCGGGCGGCGGCCACCGAGGGCCTGCTGGTCATGGTGGGCACCACGCATCGCGACCCGGAGCAGGAGATCGCGTACCTGGCCACGTTGCACGCCCAGCGCGTGCGAGCCGTCCTGCTGGTCGGCTCCCGCGTCGCCGACCAGGGCGTGACGAAGCGCCTGCGCGAGGAGCTGGCCCGCTACCAGGCGGGCGGCGGCCGGGCGGCCTGCGTCGGCCAGGACCTCCTCGGCGTCGACACCGTCGCACCCGCCAACAGGGAAGGCGCCGCCGAGCTGGCCAGGGCGCTGGCGGGGCTCGGCCACACGAAGTTCGCGGTCCTCGCAGGCCCGCCGCACCTGGTGACGGCAGCCGACCGGTGCGCCGGCTTCGCCGAGGCCCTCGACGAGCTCGGGCTGCCCGCCCCTCAGGTGATCCACGGCCCGTTCGACCGCGACGGCGGCTACGCGGCCGCCCAGCAGGTGGGGGACGCGACCTGCGTGTTCGCCGTCAACGACGTGATGGCTGTCGGCGCCCTGGCGGCCTACCGGGAGCGCGGGGTCAGGGTGCCGGAGGACGTCTCGGTGGCCGGTTTCGACGACATCGTCACTCTGCGTGATCATGTGCCCGCGCTGACGACCGTCCGGCTGCCGCTGAAGGACATGGGGGCACGAGCGCTGGAGCTGGCGCTGAACGAGGACGACCCGATCGTGGTCGAGAAGGTCGCCGGCGAGGTCGTGCTGCGGGAGAGCGTCCGGAGAATGGCGTGACCCCTCCGCCCGGCCCGCCGCCCGCCCGGGCCGCGGAATTCCATGTCCGCTGCGCCGGTGCCGCGTGCCGCCGCCGGCCGCGTGGCGCCTGCCGCCGGGGTGCCGCGTGCCGTCCGTCGGTCGCGTGGGGCGCAGGCCCGCTCCGTCGAGCTCGTCCATCGGCCGCATGGTGCCCATGGCCGGCGCCGCCGGGAGCCGGGCGGCGGGACCGGCATGAGCGAGCGGAAACCCTGACGACGTGATGTGGAGGATGGCGTGAAACTGGCGGTCAGCACGCTGGGGATGCCCGGCGAAGGGCTGGACAGGGCGATCGAGATCGCGACGGGGCACGGTTGCCAGGGGCTGGAGCTGCGGCTGCACCCGGACACCGGCGTGCACGCCGGCCTGGACGCGGCGGAACGCGGCTCGGTGCGGGAGCGGATCGAGCAGGCCGGCCTGGAGATCTCGGCCCTCGCCGGCTATACCGGCATCTGCGAGCCGGGCCCGGACGAACCGGTCATCGAGGCGCTCCTCGCCGATCTGCGGCTCGCCGCCGACCTCGGCGCGCCCGGGGTGCGGGTGTTCCCGCGCGGTGACGACGTCGCCACCGGCGCCCGCCGCCTCAAAGCCGTCTCCGGTACGGCCGGCGACCTCGGCCGCCGCGTGCTCGTCGAGACGCACGACCGCATGGCGACCGGCGAGGCCGTGGCCGCGCTGCTCGCCGAGGCCGATTGTCCCGGGACCGCCGGTGCCCTCTGGGACCTGCTGCACCCCTGGCGGCACGGCGAGCCGCCGGCGCGGACGCTGGCGGCGCTGGCGCCGTACCTGGACTACGTGCAGGTCAAGGACGCGGTCTCGGCGCAGGACACCACCCCTGTCCCCATGTGGACGGGCTCGGTGCCGCTGGACGAGGCGGGGGAGTTGCTGCGGGCGGCCGGGTTCGGCGGGTGGGTGTCGCTGGAGTGGGAGCGCACGTGGTATCCCCAGGTGGCCCCGGTCGAGGAGATCCTGCCCGGCGCCGCCGAGTGGGTGCGGCGCTTCGGCTCGTGACGCTCCCGAGCCGCGCGTGGTGCCTTGCCTCGTGATGGTCCCGAGTCGCGTGCGGTGCTGCGCCCCGTGACGGCGGCGAGCCGCGTGTGGCGTGTGGCGGATCGCGCTTTGCGGCGGTTTCACCGCTTAGATGGGGGGATGTCCGCATCTAAAAGCAAGGTGCTCGTCGTCGGCATGGACGGGCTGAGGTTCGACCGGCTGCTCGCCCTGGACGCTCCCGTCCTGGCCGGCCTGATGTCCACCGGCGCGTACGGCACCAGCAGGCTCCCCTACGGCGAAGCCGGGACACCCCGTACGGAGTCCCCGGGCGAGGTCGTCCCCAAGACCCCCGAGTCGGGCGACGGCGGCCGGGTGATCAGGTCGCGTACCGACTCCGGCCCCGGCTGGTCGTCGATCGCCACCGGGGTCTGGCCGGACAAGCACGGCGTCGTGGACAACGGCTTCGGAAGCCCGCAGTTCCAGAAATATCCGGACTTTCTGACGCGTGCCAAGAGCTCCCGCCCCGGCCTGACCACCTCCGCGTTCTTCTGCTGGGCGGCCCTGGCCGAGCACGGCGCGTTCGGCCCGGCGATCGATCACCGGTTCGTGCTCGACGGGTACGCCGTCGGCTGGGCCGCCGCGGACAAGCAGGTCGCCGAGGCCGCCGAGCGTCACCTGGCCGGGCAGGGCCCGGACGCGAGCTTCGTCTACCTCGGCGACACCGACGAGGTGGCCCACGACCTCGGCCCGCACTGCCCCGAGTACGCCGCCGCCCTCCAGGCCCAGGACGCCTACCTCGGCCGCCTCCTCGACACGATCCGCGCCCGCCCCTCGTACGCGGACGAGCGCTGGACGGTGCTGGTCACGACCGACCACGGCCACGTGGACGAGGGCGGGCACGGCGGCACCTCGGACGAGGAGCGCACGGTCTTCGTCATCGCCGCGCGCCTGGGCGAGGACCTGGGAGGGCGCCCGCTCGCGGCCCCCCGGCTGGTGGACGTGGGGCCCACCGCGCTGGCCGCCCTCGGCGTGCCCGTCGACCCCGCCTGGGGCCTGGACGGCGTCCCGCTGGACCTCTGATTCATCAAGTGTTGAATTCTTGGCCGGAACGCGGAACACTGGGATGACAGGACGCTGAACGGCAGGAGTACGCGCGATGAAGACGGCCCTGGACTTCTCCGAGATCGACGCGGGCATGCTCGCCGAAGTGGGTGGCAAGGCGGCCAACCTCGGCGAGCTCACCAGGGCGGGCCTGCCGGTGCCCCCGGGCTGGGTGCTCACCACGGACGCGTACCGGCAGGTCGCGCAGGGCCTGCGCGTCGAGGGGGAAGGCTTGGCGGAGCGGGCCAGGCGGCACCTCATGGAGGCGCCGGTGCCGGACGCCGTGCACGAGGCGATCGTGCGGGCGTACGAGGCGCTCGGTGACGACGTGCCCGTGGCCGTGCGCTCCTCCGCCACCGCCGAGGACCTGCCGTTCGCCAGCTTCGCCGGGCAGCAGGACACGTTCCTGAACGTGGTGGGCGCGCAGGAGGTGGTCCAGGCCGTACGCCGGTGCTGGGCCTCGCTCTGGACCGACCGCGCCGTCGCCTACCGCGAGTCGAACGGCATCGACCACGCCGCCGTCCGGCTCGCCGTGGTCGTCCAGGTGATGGTGGACGCCAGGGTGGCGGGCGTGATGTTCACCGCCAACCCGGTGACGGGCAGGCGGCGAGAGAGCGTGATCGACGCGAGCCCCGGTCTCGGCGAGGCCGTGGTCTCCGGCGCGGTGAACCCCGACCGCTTCCGCGTCCACGACGGCCGCATCCTCGAACGCCACGCGGGCGACAAGCGGCTGGCCATCCGCTCCCTGCCCGGCGGCGGCACCGAACGCGTCGAGACCGACGGGCAGGGGCTCTGCCTGATCGACGGCGAGGTGCGCGAGCTCGCCGCCCTCGGCGCCCGCGTCGAGGCCCACTACGGCGCGCCCCAGGACACCGAATGGGCCATCGACCACGACGGCACGCTCTGGCTCACCCAGGCCAGGCCGATCACCACGCTCTACCCGCTGCCCGAGCACGCCAGGCCGGGCCTGCGGGTGTACTTCTCGGTCAACGTCGTGCAGGGCGTCATGGGGCCGCTGACGCCGATGGGGCAGTCGGCGTTCCGGGTGATCAGCGCGGGCGGCGCGGGCCTGGCCGGTCACCGGCCCGCCGACCTCCTCGGCGGGGCCGGATTCGTGACGGTCTCGGGGGAGCGGCTCTGGCTCGACCTCACCACCGCCGTACGCAGCCGCCCCGGCCGCGCCATCCTCCCGCGCGTGCTGACGCTGGGCGAGGCCCGCGCCGTGGGCGTCATGGAACGGCTCTTCGAGGACCCGCGCCTGACTCCGGCGCACACGTCCATGCGGCCCTTCCTGCGCGGACTCGTCAGGTTCGCCGGCAACCTCCGCCTGCCGCGCCGCATCCTGACGGCGCTCACCAGGCCGGACCAGGCCGTGGCCGCCACGGTCCGGCTCGGCGAGGCGCTGGACGGCAGGCTCAGGGTGCCCGCCTCCGCGACTCCGGAGCAGCGCCTGGACCACGCCGAACGCGTCCTGGCCGGCACCTTCCCCCTGATCATCTCGATCATGCCGACCGTCATCACCGGCTACGGCCTGTTCGCGCTGGCCTCCAGGCTCTCCGGCGTGCCCGTGCCCGAGATGAGCGACGTGCTGCGCAGCCTGCCGCACAACCCGACCACCGAGATGGACCTGGAGTTGTGGGAGCTGTCCACCCGCATCGAGCCGGAGCCGTTCAGGGAGCTGTCCGTGCCGGAGCTGGTCGCCCGCTATCGCCAGGGCGGGCTCCCGCCGATCGCTCAGCGCGAGATCGCCGCGTTCCTCGGCCGGTACGGTCACCGCGGCATCGCCGAGATCGACCTGGGCGTGCCGCGATGGTCGGAGGAGCCCGGCCACATCCTCGGCGTGCTGGCCAACTACCTGCGCATGGACCAGAAGCTGTCCCCCTCCGAGCAGTTCGCCGACGGGGCGAGGCAGGCCCGCGCGACCATGGCGCACGTGGCGGCCAGGGCCCGGCGCGGGGGCCGGTGGCGGGCCGCCGTGGTGCGCTTCGGGCTCGGACGCACGCGCCGGTACGCCGGGCTGCGCGAGCTGCCCAAGTTCTACCTGGTCAAGACGCTTGCGGCGGTCCGGCGCAGCCTGCTCGTGGTGGGGGAGCACCTGGTGGGCCTGGGCGTGCTGGACGCGGCGGCGGATGTGTTCTTCCTGGACCTGAGGGAGACCAGGGCCGCGCTGGCGGGCGGCGACCTGCGGGAGCTGGTGGCCGGGCGGCGGGCCACGTACGAGCAGGAGCGGCGCCGCAGGCACGTCCCCCGGGTGCTGCTCTCCGACGGCACCGAGCCCGAGGCCCTCCAGGAGCCCGCCGCGGAGGGCGCCCTCACGGGCAGCGCCGCCTCGCCCGGCACGGTCACGGGCGTGGCCAGGGTGGTGCTCGACCCGATCGGCGCCCACCTGGAGCCGGGCGAGATCCTCGTCTGCCCCTCCACGGACCCGGGCTGGACGCCGCTGTTCCTGACGGCGGGCGGCCTGGTGATGGAGATGGGCGGCGCGATGTCGCACGGCGCGGTGGTGGCCAGGGAGTACGGCATCCCCGCCGTCGTCGGCGTGCCCGACGCCACCCACCGCATCACCTCGGGGCAGCAGATCACGGTGAACGGCGCCGCCGGAACGGTGACAATCCTCGAAAAATCCTGACAAATCGCCATATGTCAGGCGCTGACGCGAGCCCCGGCGCTAACGTGATCACGTGTCAGTGCCGTACTGGAACCACAACGTCCACTACCAGCGCCTGGTCATGAAGCTCATGCCCGCGAGCTGCCGGCGGGCACTCGACGTGGGCTGCGGCGACGGGCTGCTGGCGAGCAGGCTGGCCGCCCGGGCCGCCCACGTCACCGCCGCCGACCGCGCTCCCGAGGCGGTCGCCATGGCCTGCGAGCGCCACGGCGGCCTGGACAACGTCGAGTTCGTCACGGCCGACTACCTCGACGACCCGCGCGGCCTGCTCCCCGAGGGCAAGCACGACTTCGTCAGCGCCGTCGCGGTCGTCCACCACGCCGGCTTCACCGAGGCCGCCGCGGCGCTGGCCCGCCTGCTGGCGCCCGGCGGGCGGCTGGTGGTGATCGGCCTGGCGAGGAACCGGACGCCGCTCGACTGGATCGTCAGCGGCGCCGGGCAGCTCGCCTCCCGCGCGCTGCGCCTGCGCAACGGCCCCAAGAGCGGCCCCGGCAAGGCCGTGCCCGCCATGGACCCCGTCCTGTCCTGGGGAGAGACCGGTCGGCTGGCCCGCCGGGCGCTGCCGGGCTGCCGGTTCCGCCGCCTGCTGCTGCACCGCTACCTGCTGGTCTGGGACAAGCCCGCCTGATCGCCATCCTCCGGAAGGAGGATGCCGGGCGCACGATCGGGCGATGCCGCTCCGAGCCGCCTCCCGCGAGGCTCGGAGCATGACAGTGATCGAGGTCGAGGACCTCCACAAGGCCTACGGCCACAATCGCGCCGTGGACGGCGTCTCGTTCACGGTGGCGAAGGGCGAGACGTTCGGCGTGCTCGGCCACAACGGCGCGGGCAAGACCACCACGGTGGAATGCCTGTCCGGCCTGCGCAGGCCGGACTCCGGCACGGTCCGCGTGTTCGATCAGGACCCCGCGCGCCGCCGCCGGGCCCTGGCCCAGCGTCTGGGCGTGCAACTGCAGGAGGGCGAGCTGCCCGACCGGCTCAAGGTGGCCGAGGCGATGCGGCTGTTCGCGGCCCTGTACGACCGCCCGGACGACTGGCGGGCGGTGCTGCAGCGCTGGGACCTCGGCCCCATCGCGGCCAAGGCGTACGGCGACCTGTCCGGCGGCCAGAAGCAGCGGCTCAAGCTCGCCCTGGCCCTGGTCGGCGGGCCGGAGCTGGTCGTGCTCGACGAGCTGACCACCGGGCTCGACCCCGTGGCCCGCCGCGAGACGTGGACGCTCATCGGCGACCTCAAGGCGGCCGGCACCACGGTGGTGCTCGTGAGCCACTACATGGACGAGGCCGAGGAGCTGTGCGACCGGGTCGCCGTGTTCCGCAAGGGGAGGATCGTGGCGCTCGGCAGCCCGCGCGAGCTGACCGGCCGCACCGGCACCGACTCGCTGGAGAACGCGTACCTGGCACTGGCGGAGGAGGGGCGATGAGGGCGTTCGCGCACCTGTCGGCGTCGGAGCTGCGGCTGCTGTCGAGGGACCCGGGCACCCTGTTCTTCATGGTCGCCTTCCCGGCCATGCTGCTGCTCCTGAACGGCAGCAACGACGACCTCGAAGTCTTCGTGCCCGGCTACCTGGCGATGGTCCTGGCCATCGGCGGGATCTCCACGCTGCCCGGCGTCATGGCGAGCTACCGCGAGCGCAAGGTGCTGCGCCGCATGGCCACCACCCCTGTCTCCCCGTTCGCGCTGCTCACCGCGCAGATCGCGGCCCAGCTCGTGATGGCGCTCGCGGGGGCCGCCATCCTGGTCGGGGTGGCGGTGCTCGGGTTCGGGGTGGCGCTGCCCGCGCATCCGGCCGCGCTGGTGCTGTCCTTCGTGCTGTGCGCGCTCATGTGCTACGCCATCGGCTTCGTGCTGGCCGCACTCGCGCCCCGGGCCAGGACGGCGGACCTGATGGGCCTGCTCGTCATGTTCCCGATGATCTTCCTGGCGGGCGCGGCCATCCCCCGCGAGGGCGTGCCGGGGGAGCTGCGCGAGATCGGCGAGTACCTGCCGCTCACCCACGCCGTCACCGTGCTGCGGGAGAGCTGGTTCGGCGCCCCCTCGGCGATGCCCTTCCTCATCGTCTCGGCGACTATTGTGGTCGGCACCGCCATCGCGGTCGCGTTGTTCCGCTGGGAGTGATCGCACGTTGGACGAGGCAGCCTGGCCCCGGGTCTTCCACCTGCTCTTCTACACCTGCCTCGCGATGGCGATCACCATCGCGACCGTGGAGGAGGGGCCCGATCCCGCCGGGCTCGGGCTGGCCACGCTCCTGGCCGCCTGGTACACGTTCTTCATCGCCCGCAGGCCCGCGTTCCTCGAACGGCTCAACCCCATGGCCTGGCACTTCCTGGTGCTGGTCGCGCTGAACTACGCGCTCGTCAGGGCCAACCCCGCCTACCAGGCGATGGCGTACGGCATGGTCGCGCTGCCCTACGTGCTGCTGCCCGGGCGGTGGGGCTACGCCGGAGCGGTGCTGTTCGTGCTGTCGAGCGCCGCGGGGGCCGGGGCGTTCGAGGCCATCCCCGGCGACCCGTCCGTGCTCGCGTACGTCGTGGGCAGCACCGCGCTGACGCTCATCATGGGGCTCCTGACGCACGACCTCGTCAGGCACAGCCAGCAGAACCTGATCCTGGGCGCGATGGAGGAGCGGGCCAGGCTCGCCAGGGAGATCCACGACACGCTCGCCCAGGGGTTCAGCGGCATCATCGCCCAGCTCGAAGCGGCCGAGCAGGGCATCGACGACCCCGAGGCGGTGCGCAAGCGCATCGCGCAGGCCAAGCGACTGGCCCGCGACAGCCTCAAGGAGGCCAGGCGCTCGGTGGACGCGCTGCGCCCCGAGCCGCTGGAGCGGGCCCCGCTGCACGAGGCGCTGAAAGGCGTGGCCGAGCGCTGGTCGGCCGCGACCGGCGTGCCGGCGACCGTCTCGGTGGACGGCGGGCCGCGGCGGCTGCCCGAGGACGTGGAGGCCACGCTGTTACGCGCCGCCCAGGAAGGCCTGGCGAACGTGGCCAAGCACGCCAGGGCGCGCCGCGCCGTCCTGACGTTGTCGTACATGGAGGAGGAGGTCACCCTGGACGTGCTCGACGACGGCGCGGGCTTCGACCCCGAAGGCACGGCAGGCGGGTACGGGCTGATCGCGATGCGCGAACGGGCCGCGCGCTCGGGCGGCACCGTCACCGTGGAGTCGGCGCTGGGAGAAGGGACGGCGTTGTGCGTGAGCATCCCCTGCGCCTGATGATCGTCGACGACCACCCCGTGGTCCGCGACGGGCTGCGCGGCATCTTCGACGGCGTGCCGGACATCGAGGTGGTGGCCGAGGCGGGCGACGGTCACGAGGCCCTCGCGCAGGCCAGGGCGGCCTCGCCCGACGTGGTGCTGATGGACCTGCGCATGCCGGGGCTCGACGGGGTCGGCGCGATCGAGCGGCTGTCCGCCGACCATCCGCGGATCCGGGTGGTGGTGCTGACCACGTACGACACGGATGCCGACGTGTCGCGGGCGCTGGCCGCCGGGGTGGCCGGCTACCTGCTCAAGGACGCGCCGCGCGAGGAGCTCCAGGCGGCCGTGCGGACGGCGGCGGCCGGCGGGCGGGTCCTGGCCCAGCGGATCACCTCGCAGCTCATCGACGGCCTGGGCCGCAAGCCCGCGGCGGCGCCGACCCCGCGGGAGCTGGAGGTGCTGAGGCTGATCGCGCGCGGGGCCGCCAACAAGGAGGTGGCGCGGGCGCTGCTGATCAGCGAGACCACCGTGAAGACGCACCTCAAGCACGTTTTCGCCAAGCTGGGCGTGGACAACAGGGCGGCGGCCGTGGTGGTGGCGATGGAACGCCGCCTCATCTAGCGCCACCTCATCTGAGCGGCGCCTCATCCAGTCGGGTGCGGGCGGGCGGAGTCTCCGGCCGAGACGCCGCCCGTCCGGTGCTCAGGCGAGCACGACCTCCTCGTAGCGGGCCTTCATCGTGGCCACGACCTCGTCGGGGTCCGCCGCCCAGACGTCGGCGTTGAAGATCTCCACCTCGACGTCCCCCGTGTATCCGGCCGCCTGGACCGCCGCCGTGATCGGCCGGAAGCCGATCACGCCGTCGCCCATCATGCCCCGCCCGAGCAGCACGTCCTCCGGCAGCGGGTGCAGGTAGTCGCACACCTGGTAGCCGGCGATCCGGCTCCCGGCCCGCGCGATGTCCTCGAACAGGCGCGGGTCCCACCACACGTGGAAGGTGTCCACGACGACGCCGACCTGCTCCACCGGGTACGGCAGGCTCAGCTCCAGCGCCTGGCCGAGCGTGGAGATCACCGCCCGGTCCGGGCAGTAGATCGGGTGCAGCGGCTCCAGCGCCAGCTTGACCCCCCGCTCCCCGGCGTACGGCGCCAGCTCCGCCAGCGCCTCGGCCACCCGCTCGCGGGCTCCTGCCAGGTCACGGGAGAAGGCGGCGGGCAGCGGCTCGCCGGGCTTCACCCCCGGCAGCCCGCCCACGACCAGCACGAGGCAGGCCGCCTCCAGCTCGGCCGCCTCGTCGATGGCCCGCCGGTTCTCCTCCAGCGCCTGCGCGAAGGCCGTACGGCCGTCCTCGCCCGGCAGCCCGCCCGCGGTGAGGAAGCCGCCGCGGCACAGCGACGACACCCGCAGCCCGGCCGACCGCACCAGCTTGACGCTCTGCGCGAGGCCCGTCTCGGCGACCTTCTCCCGCCACAGCCCGATCGCCTCCAGGCCGTGCCTGACGCACCCGTCCACGGCCTCGGGCAGCGTCCAGTGCCGGGTCGTCCACTGGTTCAGCGAAAGGCTCACAGGCCGTTCACCGCCAGCAGCGACTTCATCCGGCGCACGGCCAGCTCCTGGTCGGCCAGCAGCCCGGCCTGGTCGGCCAGGCGGAACACCTCCGACAGGTGCAGCAGCGAGCGGGCCGACTGGGCGCCGTTCACCATGGCGAACGCGTCCTGGTGGCCGTTCAGCCAGGCCAGGAAGACGATGCCGGTCTTGTAGTTGTACGTGGGCGTCTCGAAGATCTTGCGCGACAGCGGGACGGTCGGCGCGAGGATCTCGTCGTACTGGGTCAGCAGCCGCTCCCGGCCCTCGTCGGTGCAGGACGCCTCGGCCGCGTCCAGCACCTGCAGCGCCGCCGCCGCGGCCGGGGCGATCGCGTCGAAGATGCCGAGCAGCGCGTGCGAGCCCGACTTGATCAGCGACGGGTAGTTGAAGTCGTCGCCGGTGTAGAGCTTCACGCCCTCGGGCAGCGCGGCCCGCAGGCCGATCTCGTGCTCCTCGTCCAGCAGCGACACCTTCACGCCGTCGACCATCGAGGCGTTGGCGTGGATCAGCTCCAGGAACGACCCGGTGGCCGCCGCCACGTCGCGCGAGCCCCAGTAGCCGGCGAGCTGCGGGTCGAACATCTCGCCCAGCCAGTGCAGGATCACCGGCCGCTCGGCCACGCCGAACAGCTTGCCGTACACCTGGTGGTAGTCCGCCGGCCCCGAGGCGATCCTGGCGAGCTGGCGGGAGGCCATGACGATCACGCCGGCCCCGGCGGACTGCACGGTCTCGATCTGCTCGGCGTACGCGGCGGCGATCGCGTCCAGGGTGCCGGCGTCCGGGTCGTGGTCGGTGCCGGCGCCGCAGGAGACCAGCGTGGCGGGGTCGCCGTACGAGCGGGCCTCGGCGGCGCTGCGCTGGATCAGCTCCCTGGTCGCGGCCCAGTCAAGGCCCATGTTGCGCTGCGCGGTGTCCATGGCGTCGGCGACGCGCAGGCCCAGCGACCACAGGTGGCGGCGGAAGCGCAGGGTGGCTTCCCAGTCGACGGCGGCGGGGGAGCCGGGGGTGTTGTCGCCGAGCGGGTCGGCCACCACGTGCGCGGCGGCGTACACGATGCGGCTGGTCGCCGGCCGGTCCACCGCCGGCCAGGTCGTGGGCTCGCTCAGCGGGTACGAGCCGAACCCGGGAAGCTCGATCCTCACAGCCCCGGCACCTCGATCCTGCGGCCCTCGGCGTTGGAGCGCAGCCCCAGCTCGGCGAGCTGCACGCCGCGGGCGCCCGAGGCGAAGTCGTTCGAGAACGGCGCGTCCTCCAGCACGTGCCTGACGAACGCCTCCCACTGGATCTTGAAGCCGTTGTCGAACTCGGCGTTGTCCGGCACCTCCTGCCAGCCGTCGCGGAAGCGCGCCGTGGCGGGCAGGTCGGGGTTCCAGACGGGCTTGGGGGTGGCGGAGCGGTGCTGGACGCGGCAGTTGCGCAGGCCCGCGACGGCGCTGCCGTGCGTGCCGTCCACCTGGAACTCGACCAGCTCGTCGCGGTTCACGCGGACCGTCCAGGAGGAGTTGATCTGGGCGACGATGCCGCCCTCCAGCTCGAAGATCCCGTACGCGGCGTCGTCGGCGGTGGCCGGGTACTCCCTGCCCTGCTCGTCCACGCGGGCCGGGATGTGCGTCACGGCCTGGGCGTAGACCGACGTGACGCGGCCGAACAGGTTCTCCATCACGTAGTGCCAGTGCGGGAACATGTCGAGCACGATGCCGCCGCCGTCCTCGGCCCGGTAGTTCCACGACGGGCGCTGGGCCTCCTGCCAGTCACCCTCGAACACCCAGTAGCCGAACTCGCCGCGCACCGACAGGATGCGGCCGAAGAAGCCGCCGTCGATCAGCCGCTTCAGCTTGAGCAGGCCGGGCAGGAACAGCTTGTCCTGCACGACGCCGTTCTTGACGCCCTTGGCGGTGGCGGCCTCGGCCAGCGCGATGGCCTCCTGCGTCGACTCGGCCGTCGGCTTCTCGGCGTAGATGTGCTTGCCGGCCTCGATGGCCTTGAGCACGGCCTTGACGCGGGCGCTGGTGACCTGGGCGTCGAAGTAGATCAGGTTGTCGTCGGCGGCGAGTGCCGCGTCGAGGTCCGTGGTGAAATCCGCAATTTCATGCTTTGCCGCGATATCTGCAAGTTTGTCGGCGTTACGGCCGACCAGTACCGGCTTGAGCTTCACCCTGGAGCCGTCCGAGAGCGTCACGCCGCCCTGCTCGTTGATGGCCAGGACGGACCGGACCAGGTGCTGGCGGTAGCCCATCCGTCCGGTGACGCCGTTCATCACGACGCCGATGGTGCGCACGCTCATGAGGATCCCTTCAGGCACAACATCTGGAAAGCGCTTTCCCGAACCGTACGGCCGGGCCACCGAAGGCGTCAAGTAGCGCGAACCTCAGGTGGGCCTGCCGGACCTCCGGCCGGGGCGCCCGGTGCCGAGCTTAGAGCTCGCCGCGCGTCCCCAGCCTGGCCAGGGCCTTGGAGATGGGAGCGGCCGCCAGGGAGAGCTGCCACTCGCGAGCGCCGAGCTCGCGCAGCCTGTCCGTCACGCTCTCCTCGGTGATCTCGGCGGGGGGCTCCCAGGTGAGCCTGCGCACCGCGTCGGGCTGCAGCAGGTTCTCCGTGGGCATGTGGTGCTCCTCGGCCAGCGCGGCGACCACGGCGCGGGCCGCGGCCAGGCGCTTGGCGGCGGCCGGGTCGCGGTCGGCCCAGCGGTTGGGCGGGGGCGGGCCGTCGCCGGGCGTGCTGGGCTGGGGGAGCTGGTTGTCGGGCAGGTTGCGCGCCCTGGCCACGGCGGCGAGCCAGTCGCTCATGTGCTTTCGCGCGCTTCGCCCGGTGAATGCCGAAATTTCGGTCAATGCCTTCTTGGTGCGGGGTCCTTCCAGCGCGGCGGTGACGATCGCCGCGTCCGGCAGCACCCGGCCGGGGGCGAGGTCGGCCTCCCTGGCGATGCGGTCGCGCATGGTCCACAGCTCCCGCACGATCGCCAGCGCGCGCACGTTGCGCACCTTGTGGATGCCCGACGTACGCCGCCACGGGTCGGAGCGCGGCGACGGCGGCGGGGTGTCGAGCACGGCCGCGAACTCCTCGCGCGCCCAGTCCAGCTTGCCCGACTCCGTCAGCTCCTGGTGCAGCACGTCGCGCAGCTCGACCAGCACCTCCACGTCGAGCGCGGCGTAGCGCAGCCAGTCTTCGGGCAGCGGCCTGGTGGACCAGTCGGCCGCCGAGTGCCCCTTCTCCAGGCGCAGCCCGAGCACGGTCTCGACCATCGTGCCCAGCCCGACCCGCTCGTAGCCGAGCAGCCGCCCGGCCAGCTCGGTGTCGAACATCACCCGCGGCTTGAACCCCACCTCCATCAGGCACGGCAGGTCCTGCGAGGCGGCGTGCAGGACGATCTCCGCGTCGGCCACGGCCTCGTCGAGCGCCGACAGGTCGGGGCACCCGATCGGATCGATCAGCGCGGTGCCAGCCCCGGCCCGGCGCAGCTGCACGAGGTAGGCGCGGTTGCCGTAGCGGTAGCCGGAGGCCCGCTCGGCGTCCACCGCGACGGGGCCGCTGCCGGCGGCGAACCTCGCCACCACCTCCGCCAGCCCGGTGGCGTCGGCGATGACCGCGGGTATGCCGTCACGCGGCTCCAGCAGCGGCTCCACTGTGCGTTCTTCTGTCATGAGCTCACCGACCTCATGACGCTGGTGCTGTCTTGACTGGTGCCCTCACTTCGTTCGGTCACTCTCCGGATCATCACGTCGGCGGGGCAGGGCGGCCACGTCGGGGGGAAGCGGCGGGATGCCCGCCGCCAGGCACATGAGGTCGCACCACGCGGCGACATGGCCGGACAGATCCTCCTGCGCGGGTGACCACGACGCCCGCAGCTCGAGCTCGGTCGTGACCGGGTCGTCGGCCTTGTTGCCGAACCCCTCGGACACGGCTCTTGTCACGGTACCGCCAGCGGCGGAGTAGTCGGCTTGATGCGCGTCGAGAGCCTCGGTCAGCCAGCTCCACGCGACCGGCCCGAGCAGCGGGTCGGAGGTGATCTCCGGCTCCATGTCGGCCCTGACGTAGGCCACCAGCCGGAAGGGGCCCTCCCATCCGCGCTGGCCGTCGGGGTCGTAGAGCAGGATCAGCCGGCCGACCGCGAGCTCGTCGTCGTCGCGGTAGACCGACGCGCCGATGGCGGCGGAGTAGGGGGCCAGCCGCTGCGGCGCGGGCAGGTCCTCGAGCTCGATCTCCGGCCTGACCTCGGCCCGCCGCAGGCTCTGCGCGGCGCGCGTGAACACGGCCGGAGGCGGTGGCTGGTCACCGAGTGTCATAGCGGAAGCGTAGGTCGAAGACGGGCGGAAGGGGACCACGGGGGTGCTCATCCTTCGTGATCAAGCCGATGCCGTAACGAGCTGGCGTGCCGGGCGGATGGTTTCGGCGGTCGCGAACATGATCGCGTGGCCGCAGCCGACGCAGGCCCACTCGGGGCAGTGGCCCGGCTCGTGCCCGTCCAGGCACGGCGGCTGCTCGAACGCCCGTTCCTCGGCGCAGGTAGGGCAGCGCTCACTGCGGCGCTCTGGGGAAGTCCACAACGCGGTCATCGCACGAGTCATCGAACCGGGGCCTTTCTTCGGGTCGTGGCTCCGACGTTGGCACGAGCCGCTGACAATTCCCCGCAACGCGCTCGGCGTGTCCCGAAAGTGGTCGCTGAATCGATGCCGCGCGGTGGCTTGGGGAACATTTGGCCCAGTCGAGACCGGCTCTCTGGCCGGACATGGGGTGTGTTCGACCCGTGTGCGGTGCCGATGCCGAGCAGACCGGTAAACCTTCATCTGGCTATCTGATCATGATTTGGGGTGTCCAATGCATCTTTTTCCGACACCTCGGACCCGTGTCCCGGCCCTCCGTGCCCGCGTTCCCCGCACCCCGCACCCACGCCCCCAGCCACTACCCTGGTGAGGTGAACCTCGCCGACTCAGCGTTCCTGCGTGCCTGCCGCCGCCAGCCCGTCCCGCACACCCCTGTCTGGTACATGCGCCAGGCCGGGCGGTCGCTGCCGGAATACCTGAAGGTCCGCGAGGGCGTGCCGATGCTCACCGCGTGCGCGACGCCCGACCTGATCGTCGAGATCACCATGCAGCCCGTCCGCCGCTACGGCGTCGACGCGGCCATCTTCTTCAGCGACATCGTGGTCCCGCTCAAGGCCATCGGCGTCGACCTCGACATCAAGCCGGGCGTCGGCCCCGTCGTGGCCGACCCGATCCGCGACGCCAGGGGCCTGCAGGCGCTGCGGCCGCTGGAGCCCGGCGACGTGCCCTACGTCACCGAGTCGATCCAGGCCCTCACCGGGGAGCTCGGCGGCACCCCGCTGATCGGCTTCGCCGGCGCGCCGTTCACGCTCGGCTCCTACCTCATCGAGGGCGGCCCGTCCAAGAACCACGACCGCACCAAGGCCATGATGTACGGCGAGCCGCAGCTGTGGCACCAGTTCATGGAGCGGCTGTCCGGCATCGTGGCCGAGCACCTGCGCATCCAGATCGCGGCCGGGGCGTCGGCCGTGCAGCTCTTCGACTCCTGGGTCGGCGCCGTGGCGCCTGACGACTACCGCGAGTTCATCCTGCCGCACACGCGGCGCATCTTCGAAAGCGTCGCCGACGTGCCGCGCATCCACTTCGGAGTGGGCACGGGAGAGCTGCTCGGAGTGCTCGGCGAGGCGGGCGCCGACGTGGTGGGGGTCGACTGGCGGGTGCCCCTCGACGAGGCCGCGCGGCGGGTCGGGCCGGGCAGGGCGCTGCAGGGCAACCTCGACCCGGCGATCCTGCTCGCGCCGTGGGAGGTCGTCGAGCGCAAGGCCCGCGAGGTGCTGCGGCAGGGCGAGGCGGCCGAGGGGCACGTGTTCAACCTGGGCCACGGCGTGCTGCCCTCGACCGACCCCGATCAGCTCAAGCGCCTCACGGACCTGGTCCACGAGCACCGGTGACCTCAGGCTGACTCCGGGCCGGGGCGGGCGGCCGGGGCCGGGCGCCGGCGGCGGTCGCGGCGTACGAGCCAGACCACCAGCACGACCAGCGGCAGCGATGCGGCCATCCACGGCAGCAGCGCCCCGACCAGCGTCAGCGCCGTCTTGGTGAACGACACCAGCGCCCGCCACCCGGCCGTCAGCCCGCCGAAGAACCCGGGGGGCTCGTCGTCCGGGTCGTCCACCTCCGTCACCGGCCCCACCAGCCGCAACGTCAGCGTGGCCATGGCGGTCTGGGCGGCCAGCTCCTTCTGCTGGGCCTGCAACGACTCCAGATCGGCCTCCCGGGTGGAGATCTCCCGCTCCACGTCCAGCACCTGCCCGATCGTGTCCGCCCGCTTCAGCAGCGTGCGCAGCGACTCCAGCGACTGCTGCGCCGACTTCAGCCGGCTCTCGACGTCGGCCACCTTCAGCGTGACGTCCTGGGCCTTCTGGTCCAGCGAGAGCTGCTTGCCCAGCTCACCCCCGAGCCGCCGCAGCACCTCGGCGTACTTCGCGGTCGGGATCTTGAACTCCAGCATGGCGGACGCCTCGCTGTCGGCCGAGGAGTTGCTCTCCTCCTGCGACAGGTAGCCGCCGGCCTCCGTGACCACCTGCTTGGCCTGCTGGACGGCCGGCGTCACCCGCTCGGCCCGCACGGTCATGCTGCCGGTGTAGATGACCTGCCGCTGCTGCTGGGCCACCTCGACGCCGGACGCGACCCCGCCGCTCTGGCCCGTCTGCCGTGCCTGCGGCTCCTTGTCCGCGCTCTCGCCGCGGGCGGCGGCCTCGGGCGCGGAGGAGGACATGGAGGCCGGCTCCGCGCCGGACCGGACAGCGGAGCCGCCGCCACCGCAGGCGGTCAGTAACACGGCCGAGCAGGCCGCGGTGAGAGCCAGGCCGTACCGGAATCTCGTCATGCCCCTTATGACGGGCAGCGGGCCTCCCCGGTTTGACAGGGGGAATCACGGTACGGTCACGTGCCCCGCGCGGCTGGCCGAGCCGTTGAGGCGGTAGCGTCAGGAGGCGTGGAAGGGAATCGGGCGCACGTGGTCATCGTCGGCGCGGGGATCTCCGGCCTCGCCGCCGCGTGGTATCTCCGCCAGAGTGCGGGCGATCGCGTCAGGGTGACGGTCCTGGAGGGCTCGCCGCGCATCGGCGGGAAGCTGTACGCCTCGGAGGTCGCCGGGGTGAGCGTCGACGCGGGCGCGGAGTCCATGCTGGCCAGGCGGCCCGAGGGCAAGGAGCTGGCCAGGGCCGTGGGCCTCGGCGACGACCTGGTCTTCCCCGGCACGCTGAGCTCGGCCGTCTACAGCAGGGGAGAGCTGCGCCACCTGCCCAAGGGGCAGATCATGGGCGTGCCGTCCGACCTGACCGAGCTGGCCAAGTCCGGCATCGTGTCGCCGGGCGGCCTGCTGCGCGTGCCGCTCGACCAGATCCTGCCGCCGACCCTCGTCCGCACCGACGTGTCCGTCGCCGCCTACATCCGCGCCAGGATGGGCGGCGAGATCGTGGACCGGCTGGTCGAGCCGCTGCTCGGCGGCGTCTACGCGGGCCGGGCCGACATGTTGTCGCTGGAGGCCACGATGCCGCGGGTGGCGGCGGTGGCCCGTTCCGAGCGCTCCCTGCTGAGCGCGGCCAGGCACCTGGCCGCGGAGACGCCCAAGGACGCGGGGCCGGTCTTCACCTCGCTGCGCGGCGGCGTCGGCGCCCTGCCCGAGGCCGTCGCCAAGGCGTCGGAGGCGGACGTCAGGACCGGCGTCACCGTCCGCGAGCTGCACCGCACCGAGACCGGCTGGCGGCTGGTCACCGGCCCCGTGCCGCGTCCCGAGGTGATCGAGGCCGACGCGGTGATCCTGGCCACGCCGGGGCCCGCCGCCGGCCGGCTGCTCAAGTCCGAGGTGCCGAAGGCCGCCGCCGAGCTGGCCCGGATCCAGTACGCGAGCATGGCCGTCGTCACGCTGGCCTACCCGATGGACGCCTTCCCCGAGCAGCCCGGCACCAGCGGCTACCTCGTGCCGCCGGTGGAGCGGCGGCCGGTCAAGGCGGTCACGTTCAGCTCGGTGAAGTGGCCCCACCTGACCAAGGACCTGGTGATCCTGCGCTGCTCCGTCGGCCGGATCGGCGAGGAGCACCTGCTCCAGCGCGAGGACGCCGAGCTGGTGTCGCTGGCCACGGCCGAGATGGGCGACGTCATGGGCGTGCGCGGGCTGCCGCTCGACACGCGGGTGACGCGGTGGGGCGGCGGACTGCCGCAGTACAACGTGGGCCACCTCGACCGGGTGGCCCGGGTGCGCGCCGCGGTGTCGGTCGAGCCGGGCCTGGCGGTGTGCGGGGCGGCCTACGACGGCATCGGCATCCCCGCCTGCGTCGGCACCGCCCGCACGGCCGCCGCCCGGATTCTGGACCACCTCACCAGGCGAGGAGAATAGTCACCATGACAGAGGGCGCTCCGCGGCCGAAGGCCCGCGATCTCAACCAGGTGATCCGTTACACGATGTGGTCGGTCTTCCAGGTGACCGAGCCGTGTCCTGGCGACCGCGACGGGCTCGCGGCCGAGGTCCAGGAGCTGCTCGACCAGGCCGCCGGCAAGGACGTCGTGACCAGGGGGGTCTACGACGTGGCCGGGCTGCGGGCCGACGCCGACTTCATGTTCTGGTGGCACGCGCCCACGCCCGAGGATCTCCAGGACGTGTACTCCCGCTTCCGCCGCACCCGGCTGGGCCGCAACACCAGGCCCGTGTGGTCGGCGATGGCGCTGCACCGGCCGGCCGAGTTCAACAAGTCGCACATCCCGGCCTTCCTCGCCGAGGAGGAGCCGCGGGCGTACGTGAGCGTCTACCCGTTCGTGCGCTCCTACGAGTGGTACCTGCTGGAGGACTCCGAGCGCCGGGCCATGCTCGCCGAGCACGGCAGGATGGCGCGCGACTACCCCGACGTGCGGGCCAACACGGTGGCGTGCTTCTCGCTCAACGACTACGAGTGGATGCTGGCGTTCGAGGCCGACGAGCTGCACCGGATCGTCGACCTCATGCGTACGTTGCGGGGCGCGCAGGCCCGCCGCCACACCCGTGTCGAGATCCCGTTCTACACCGGGGCGCGCAAGCCGCTGCAGGAGCTCGTCGCCGCTCTTCCGTAACCTCCGCGTCCGAAGGCGCCCGTCCGCTCGTCCGGCCGGGCGCCTTCGTGCTTCCTTCTGCGCCATCGGGCTGCCTGGCGCGGCCGGCGGTGGTCTCCTTGAGTCATGGGCGCGGTGGGGGATCGCGCTTTCGGGGGCGGGCCGATGTGAACGTTCCAAGGCGGCCGGGCGTCTAGGGAACGGGCCTATTGCGGGGAGGTCGGTCGGGGTGGAGGAGACCGGAGGACGAGGCCGCCGTCGGCACGCGGCCGGACGCCATGCCGCGGGACACCGCCCCCGGCACGCCCGGCGCCGTACGGGGAGCGGCGGGGCGGCGACGGGCGAGGGGCGGCAGGCTCCGGACGACGGCGGGCCGGGAACGGGACGTCGGGCCCTGGAGGACGGCGGGGCGGGAACGGGGCCGCTGGTCATCGGGAGCGGGCCGGGAGCGGCCGGGTCGCGGCGCTCTCCGGTGCGCGAAGGAGAGGCGGGCGCGCGTGCGGGCGGGCGTGCGGGTGCGAGGGAGCGCCGGTCGGCATGGCGGAGGGGCCGGTCGGCGGTGCGGAGGGGCCGGTCGGCAGTGTGGAGGGGCCGGTCGGCATGGCGGAGGGGCCGGTCGGCGGTGCGGAGGGGCCGGTTGGCGGCGGTGGTGCTGGTGCTGGCCGGTGGGGTGGTCGCGGTGCTCGGCGCGTACGGCGGGATCGGGCCGGGCGCGCTGCTCGGAGGAGCGCAGTCGGGTGCCGGTGCCGCGGGCACGCACGGCGGCGAGGGGCACGACGGGGGCGGCCCGGCCTCCGCAGGTGTGAAGGGCGGGACGGGCGCGACCGGTCCTGGTGGGCCGGCGGCGGCTTCGGGCGGGGACGGCGGGACCGCGGGGACCGAGGGGATCGGCACGGGGGCGAGCACGGGGGCGAGCACGGGGGCGAGCGCGGAGGCGAGCGCGGAGGCGCGGATGCGGGAGGCGCAGCGCTCGCAGGCGCCGGACCCGGCGGCCACCTCCGGTCAGCCAGGAGGGCCCCGCCCGGGGATGGTGTCCGGCACCACGGCCCCGGAGGACGTGCTGGCGGGCGGCCCCGACCCCGGGGACGGTGACGACTACCGGGCCGACGGCCCTTCACGGCACACGGATCACCAGGCGGCGGAGTACTTCCGTACGAACTGGGGCCCGGACGACAAGGCCATGAAACGACTCAAGGACGTCCGCAGCGTCGGTGGATATTTGCGCATTTATACGGACCTGCCGGAAACGGCGGACAACTCGCTGACCGCGATCATCCTGTGCGAACGCGGCCTCGCCTACCTCCGCAGCCGTGGGGTCGAGGATCCGGTGGTGTTCGTGCAGGCCGAGTTCGGCGGAAACGGGAACCCGGTGCTCGCCAACATCCTCGGCCCCGCCGACCGGAGCTGCCGCGTCACCCACCCGGCCCCGGGCTGAGCGGCGGGGTCCGGGTCAGCGGACTCGGACCCGCGTTTTCGCGCACACCTCGCACCGTTGGGTGACGACGCGCCCGATGGACTCGATGGTCACCCACCGGTGTCGAAGGTGGACAAAGCGCACGCGGCACTCGTACCCGTGGAAGGCGATCGATACGCCGCGTCGCTGCTTGATCACCCCTTGGGTTCGAGCCGCAGGGAGATCGAGTTGATGCAGTAGCGGTCGTCCGTCGGCGTCGGATAACCCTCGCCGTGGAACACGTGCCCCAGGTGCGAGTCGCACCGGGCACACCGCACCTCGGTCCGGACCATGCCGTGGCTGTGGTCCTCGATCAGCCGCACCGCGTCGGTCTCGGACGGCTCGAAGAAGCTCGGCCACCCGCAGTGCGACTCGAACTTCGTGTCAGACCGGAACAACTCGGCCCCGCAGGCGCGGCACGAGTACACGCCCTCGGTCTTGGTGTCGACGTACTCCCCCGTGAACGGGCGCTCGGTCCCGGCCTTCCTGAGGACGTGGAACTCCTCTGGCGACAGCTGGGCCCGCCAGTCGGCCTCGCTCTTGACCACCTTGTCCATACGTCCAGCGTACGAGATCGTGCAAAAAGAGATCTCCGCAGGGTGAAGCATCTGTTCTGGGGTGAATTTGCGTCTTTGTAGGCAAGGGGGTGTCATCGCCTCCTTGCCAAGGGGTGATCATCCGCAGATCCCGCTGAGCGGCACAGCCCACGCCCGTGCTGGCGCCGCTGGGGATCGCCACGGCCGGCCGGGTGGCGCGCCAGCGCCCGGAACGGCGGCGGATGGTCTCGCGGCCCGTCTCGTCGAGCCCTCGGTCCCGCCACCGAGGAGGCTCCGGGACGGGCCCACCCCGCTTGGAGTAGGTTCGGGGACATGGCATCGCCGTACATAGAGCTCGAGGTGGGGGAGCGGACCGTCAAGGTCACCAACCCCGACAAGGTCTACTTTCCTGAGATCGGCGCCACCAAGCGGGAACTGGTCGAGTACTACGTGAGCGTCGGCGAGGGGGCGCTGCGCGCGCTCAAGGACCGGCCGACGAACATCAAGCGCCACCCCGACGGCGTGCAGACGGAGGCGATCTACCAGAAGCGCATGCCGCCCAAGCACCCCGACTGGCTGGAATCGGTCACCGTGACCTTCCCCAGCGGGCGCACCGCGCAGTCGCTGCGCGTCACCGAGGTGGCGGCCATCGCCTACTGCGCCAACCTCGGCACCATCGACTTCCACCCCTGGCAGGTGCGGGCCGGCGACGTCGAGCACCCCGACGAGCTGCGCATCGACCTGGACCCGCAGCCGGGCCTGGAGTTCGACGCCGCGCGCAGGGCCGCGTTCCTGACCAGGGAGGTGCTCGGCGAGCTGGGCATGGAGGGTTTCGTGAAGACCTCCGGCAACCGCGGCGCGCACATCGCCGTCCGCATCGAGCCGCGCTGGGACTTCATCCAGGTACGCCACGCCGGCATCGCCCTGGCCAGGGCCGTCGAGGCCCGCGACCCGAGCCTGGTGACCACGGCCTGGTGGAAGGAGGAGCGGGGCGAGCGGGTGTTCATCGACTACAACCAGAACGCCAGAGACCGCACCGTGGCCAGCGCCTACTCGGTGCGCGCCCAGCCGCACGCCCCCGTCTCGACGCCCGTGACCTGGGACGAGCTCGCCGACGCCGACCCGCGCGACTTCGACATCCGCACGGTGCCCGCCCGCTTCGCGAAGCTGGGCGACGCGCACGCGGCCATCGACGACCGGGCGTACTCGATCGAGGCCCTCCTCGACCTGTACGCCGAGGACGAGCGGGGCGATCTGCCCTATCCGCCGAACTATCCGAAGATGCCCGGCGAGCCCAAGCGCGTCCAGCCGAGCAAGGCCCGGTCCGACACGTAACGGCTGCCCGCCCGCTCGCTCAGGTCGGCCCCGTGCTCGATCCCGTGCTCGATTTTGTGCTCGATTTTGTGCTCGATTCCGTGCTGGACGCCGGGCTCGGCTCCGGCTTCGACTCCGGAAGGGGCGACGGCACGGGCGGCGTCGGCGAGACGAGCATCGTCACCGCGAGCTCCGGAGCCACGGGGCGCGGCATGGGGATGATCCGGGGCCGCTCGGTCAGTGAGGTCGTGCCGTCGCAGCCGATCGCCGCCACGCCCACGATCACCAGTGCGGCCGCGGCCGGCCTGAGCGCATGCTTCATGGAGATGACCGCCCGCCTTCGACGATGGTCACGATGCGAAACGATTTCGTCGCAGATCGTAGTGCACCGGTGGTCTGCCCGAAGCCGAAACGGCGGTTCCGCCAACGCGCGCGCCGCCCCGAGGTCGCCCGGCCCCGCGCGGCGAGGAGGTGGCGCGGCCTGGCTCAGTGGCGTACCAGGTGGTGCGGCGCGAGCTCGCGCGTCTCGCCCCGCTCCAGGTAGACGACCCGATCGGCGAGCCCGGCCTGCTCGATGTGGTGGCGGAAGTCGTCCAGCGGCGAGCTGAAGACGGAGTAGTCGTCGTAGTGGACCGGCACCACCGTGTGCGGGTTGATCAGGTCCACCCACGCGGCGCCCTGCTCGCCGTCCATGGTCACGAGCATGGTGCCGAGCAGCTTGGTGCCGCCCAGGTGCACGATGGCCAGGTCGATGTCGGGAAAGCGGCGCGGGATGGAGTCCAGGCGGCGGTCGAGCAGCGTGTCACCGCTGATGTGCATGCGCAGCTCGACCCGTTCGTCCTGGTTGCAGAACTCCACCATCGTGCCGATCACCGGCGGCAGCAGCGCCTCGGCCGCGCCCGGCGCGTGCTTGGCGGGCAGCGCGGTGATCCGCACGGTGCCCCCGGGGCCGCGCAGCTCGTGCTGCTGCCAGTTCTCCAGCCCCACGCTCCTGCGGAAGCCGCGGCGGCGCAGCCGGCCGGCCGCCGCGGTGGTCGTGACGACGGGCGTCGCCTTGTCCAGGCCCCGCTGCGCCACCCTGTCCCAGTGGTCGCCGTGCAGGTGGGACAGCAGCACCGCGTCCAGCGGCGGCAGGTCCCCGATCTCCACGGCCGGGTCGGTGAGGCGCCGCGACGACAGGCCGTACCCGAGGTACGCCCGCTGCCCCCGGTGCAGGAAGTTGGGGTCCGTCAGCAGCGTGAAGCCGTTGTAACGGATCAGCGTGGTGGCGTTCCCGATGAACTGCAGGCTTCCCTTCACGTGACTTCACTCCGGATGTTGAGGTCGCTGGGCCGGGGGCACGCCGCCGCCCTTGCCGCCGCCCTTGCGGCCCTTGTCCGTGCCGTGTGAGCGGCCGGAACGCTTCTTCGTCTCCCTGACGGCGTCCGCGGACTTGGAGTCGGTGCTGGCCTTGCCTGACCTGCGCAGCTCTGGCTGTTGTGGATTGCTCATGGCGTTTTGTCCCCCTTTGTGGGGTATCTCCTGCCACGCCGCGCCAGAGCCAAACCCTCCGTGTCTGGACGGTTTCACTTCGGTCACATTACTTGACTGCCGGTCTAATAGTTCGCAAGGCTCACTTATGCATCGGGGGGCGACAACCGGAGTCTGGAGCCTTCTCATGGCAAGAGCGCGACGTCTCGCGGCGGCTGGAGCGGCGACCGCCTTCGTGGTGGCCGGGACGAGCCTGGCGGCCGGCCTCGCCGGCCCCGCCTGGGCCGGCACCGATCCCCAGGTCCCCGGCGCGGAGTCCACCTGCATGGTGCACCTGCCGCTGCTCTGCGACGAGCCCGCGGACGAATCCTGGTCGGGTGACGCCGAACCCGGCGATTCGTGGTCGAGCGCTCCCGGGCACTCCGAGGCGCCCCAGCCCCACGACTCGTGGTCGAACGCCCCCGAGCCCCACGAGTCCGGGCCGGACGCTCCCAAGCCCAACGAGTCCTGGTCGAACGCCCCCGTGCCCACCGATTCCTGGCCTGCCGGGGCCGAGCCTCCGTGGCGGCCGGCGGGAGAGGACGAGCACCGGGTGCCCGAGGGCCATCCGGAGACGGGAGGCGGCGGGCTCGCGGCCGGCGGGCCGTTGTGGCCGTTCGCGGTGGGCGGGGTGGCGCTGCTCACCGGCGCGGGCCTGACCGGCTTCGCGGTACGGCGCCGCAGGGATGTCGTCTGACCTGCCCCCGCCCCCGCGAACGCCGGGAAACCGGCTCGTGCTGGGCGGGGCGGCGGCCGTGTCGATGGCGGGCGTGCTGCTGATCGTGCTCGGCGTCGGCGGCGCGCTCGGTGGAGGCGGCGACACGGCCCCCGCCCCGGCCGCCCGGCAGCCCGGCGCCACCGCCGCGCCGCTCAAGGAGCTGGCCGGCATCTCGCCGTCCAAGGTGGCCGGGCCCATGCGCGCGGCCCGCCCCACCGCCGTCTACATCCCCTCCATCGGCGTGGCCGCCCCGCTGATGGAGCTGGGACTGGACGCGAGGGGCGCCATCCAGAACCCGCCGTTCGACCCGCCGAACCTGGCCGGCTGGTACCGCTACGGCCCCGTCCCCGGCCAGCGCGGCGCCGCCGTGATCACCGGCCACCTGGACACGCGGACGGGCCCCGCCGTCTTCGCCCGGCTCAAGGACGTCAAGCGCGGCGCCCAGGTGCAGGTGCTGCGGGCCGACCGCTCGGTGGCCGTCTTCGTCGTCGAAAAGGTCGAGCACACCCCGAAGCGGCGCTTCCCCGCCGAGAAGGTATACGGCGAGCTCCGCTACCCGGGGCTGCGGCTGGTGACCTGCGGCGGCGCGTTCGACCGGCAGGCGCACAGCTACGAGGACAACACGATCGTGTACGCCCACCTCGCGGCCCCGTACCGTCCCGGGCGCTGATCACGGATCCCGGGGGAGGCCGAGCGCGCGCTCGGCGATGATGTTGAGCTGCACCTCCGTCGTGCCACCGCCGATCGTGAACGCCCGGGTGCCGAGGATCATGCGGCTCCAGTACCGGTCCGACGGGTCCAGCGACCAGCAGAACTCCGAGATCGCCTGCGCGTGCCGCATGCCGAGCAGCTTGCGCACGCTCGGGGCCGCGCCCGGGTCGGCGCCGGCGAGCTGCGACAGCGTCACCCGCAGCCCGAGCGCCGAGATGGCCTGGCCCTCGGCCCACAGGCGGCCCGCCTGCTCGCGTTGCGCCTGCCTGAGCGGGGGCAGCCGGGCGATGTGCCGGGCCATGTCGGTGTGCCGCGACCCGGGGCCCCAGGAGTCGCCGAGCGCGACCCGCTCGTGGGAGAGCGTGTCGCGGGCCACCCGCCAGCCCTCGTTCACCGCGCCGACGACCAGGTCGTCCGGCACGAACACGTCGTCGAGGAACACCTCGTTGAAGATCTCGTCCCCGTTGATCTCCTTGAGCGGCCTGACGGTGACGCCCGGGGACGACATGTCCACCAGGAAGTAGGAGATGCCGTCGTGCTTGGGCCTGTCCGGGGAGGTGCGGGCCAGGCAGATGCCCCAGTGGGCGTACTGCGCCAGGGACGTCCAGATCTTCTGGCCGGTCAGCGACCAGCCTCCCTCCACCCGTGCGGCCTTGGTCGTCAGCCCGGCCAGGTCCGACCCCGCGCCGGGCTCGCTGAAGAGCTGGCACCAGACGATCTCGCCGGCGAACGTTCCGGGCAGGAAACGTTCCTGCTGCTCGCGGGTGCCGTAACGGACGATGGACGGGACCGCCCACGCCGCGATGCCCAGGTTGGGGCGGCCGAGGTCGCGGAACTCCTGATGGATGATCACCTGCTCCAGCGGAGTGGCGGACCGGCCCCAGGGGCGGGGGAGATGCGGCATGATCCAGCCCTCCCGCGCGAGCCGGGCCCGCCTGGCCGCCTGCTCCCCGGCTCGCAGCGACTCGGCCTGCGCCCTGATGGCGTCCCTGACAGGGGCGGCCTCCGCCGGCAGGTCAGGCTCCATCCGCCGCCGGACCCCCGCCACCGCCATCCGCGCCGCCTCCTCGGCCCACGGGCCCGGGTCGCCGGCCAGCATGCGGCCGGACAGGGCGCGGCGGTAGTAGCGGTGGGCGTCGTGCTCGAAGGTGTAGCCGATGCCGCCGAGCACCTGGATCGCGTCGGCCGTGCAGCGGACGGCGGCGTCCGGCGCGAGCACGGCCGCCACGCTCACGGCCAGCCGCACCTCCTCGCCAAGCCCCTCACCCGCCGCCCCCGGCTCCGTAACCGCCCCCGGCTCCGACAAGGCCTCCGGCTTCGTGACCGCCCCGGGCTCCGCAGCCGTCCCCGGGGCCGCTCCAGCGGCCGGCTCCGTGCCGGAAGCCGGGCCGCGTGTCTCGTCCAGGGCTCTGGCGGCGTCCCAAACGGCGGCCCGCGCCTGCTCCAAGGCCACCAGAGCGCCCGCCACCCGGTGCTTGACCCCCTGGAACTGCCCGATCGGCCGCCCGAACTGCTCGCGTACCTTGGCGTGCCCGGCCGCCGTCGCCACGGCCCAGGCCGCGACCCCGCACGCGTCCGCGCCGAGCAGCACGGCGGCGAGCTCGCGTACGGGCGCCCCGCCGAGCACCCGGCCGGCGGGGACGGCGCGGGCGGTGACAGCGCAGAGCGGCCGGTCCGGATCGACCCCCTCCAGGGGGCCGGCGGTGACGTCGCCCCGATCGAGCACCGCCCACCCGCCGTCACCGGCCGGCACGACGAACAGCTCGGCCTGCGCCGACCCGATCGCGCAGCCGGGCAGCAGCGCCACGGCGGCGGTCAGCGAGCCGCCGGCGAGCCCGCGCAGCAGCTCCAGCCTGGTGCCCGCGGGCAGCTCCGCGCCGTACGCGCCGAGCACCGCCGAGGCCAGCACGGTCGGCAGGTACGCCCCGCGGATCCGCCGCTCGCCCAGCGCCTCGACCGCCACGCAGAGCTCCAGCAGCCCGAACCCCTGCCCGCCGCACTCCTCCGGCAGATGCAGCCCCAGCAGCCCCTGCGCCGCCAGTGCCGCGTGATCGGCGCCCCGCCCGGCCACCCCGTGGACGGAGGCCGCCAGCGCCACGTGCTCCTCGGTCAACCCGATGCCCATGGGCCGACCCTAGAACTTCGTTCGGTCGATGGCCACCGGAAAATGGTTGGCGATCGGCCAGCGTGTCCCGTTACGCTCGCTTGCGTCCGTTCGGTGGAGAGATCCGGGCCTGTCGCGCCCGTCAAGGAGGGGGATTTATGCCTGGCACCGCGCCCTGCGCGCCTCGCTGTGTCATCGGCGGATCCTGCCCCTAACGACCACCCGCCGCATCAAGAGCATGCCCGCGAGGCACGCCAGGGCTTCCTTGCTGTCCTGAGATCCACCATTCCGGCAAGGAGTACCCAGGTTGTCTGCCAACGGCAAATCCCGTTCCATCGCGAGCACCGAGACCTTCCAGTGCGTACGCTGCGGCCTCACGGTCACCGCGCACGCGCCGGACGGTGTTCGCCGCAACCACTGTCCGAGCTGCCTGCATTCGCTGCATCTGCCCGACGAGTGCAGGTCACGAATGATCCCCATCTCGATCGCCGTCCTGCGCACCGGCGAGTGGATGATCATCCATCGCTGCACCCGGTGCGGTGCGCTCACGTCCAACCCCATCTGCGGGGACGACAACCAGCTCATCCTCATGCGCATGGCCGTACGGCCGCTGGCGCAGCCGCCGTTCCCGCTCGAGGCGTTCGGTGATCTGTGACATGCCCAGGAGGAACCCGGGCCGGGAACGGCCGCAACGGCGCAAGAAGGCCCATCACGGCGAGCCCGGCGACGCGTTCCGCTGCGTCGGGTGCCGCATGGACGTGCCGATGATCGCGCCGGGCACCGCGCACCGCAACCACTGCCCGCACTGCCTGACCAGCCTGCACGTCGACCACCGTGTCCCGGGGGATCGGCGGGCGGGCTGCCGGGGCCGGATGGCGGCGCTGAGCGTCACCGTCCGGCGCGACGGGGAGTGGCTGATCATCCACTGCTGCCAGTCGTGCGGCGGGCTCAGCGCCAACCGCATCGCGGGCGACGACAACGCGCTGGCGCTGCTCCGCATCGCCATCCGCCCCCTGTCGGACTCCCGCCTCCCGGTCAGCACCCTGCTGGCCCTGTGACACCGCCCGCCGGGGCCGCCGTACGCGGTTCCGGCGGCGGGACGGCGGGTCCGCCGCACGCGGCCCCGGCGGCGGGACGCCGGGGCCCTCGCTCCCGCCCGCCGGTGCTCGCTTTTCCGTCGTGCGCGGTCCCGGCGGGGGCTAGGCTGGTCCCGTGACGAAGGAATTCGAACTCACGATCGGTGACGGCCGGATCCTGCACGTCTACGACACGGCTCCGGGGGCCACCGACCGCCTGCCGGTCCTGTGGCACCACGGCACCCCCAACCTCGGCGCGCCGCCCGAGCCTCTCTTCGACGACCGGCTCGGCCTGCGCTGGATCTCCTACGACCGCCCGGGCTACGGCGGCTCCACCCCCGAGCCGGGCCGCACCCTGGCGTCGGCGGCCGGTTACGCGAGCCACGTCGCCGGCGCCCTCGGCCTCGGCCGCTTCGCCGTCATGGGCCATTCCGGCGGCGCCTCCCACGCCCTGGCCTGCGCGGCCCTGCTGGGTGAGCGCGTGCTGGCCGTGGCCGGCGTGTCCGGCCTGGCGCCCTGCGCGGCGGCGCCCGTGCCGCAGGACGTGACGGGGGAGGCGGCGCGCGGTCAGGCCGGTCGGGCGGCGCGCGCGGCGGACGACTTCGACTGGTTCGCGGGCATGGCGCCTTCCTGCGAGGCCTCCCTGCGCGCCGCCGCCCAGGGGCGGGCGGCCAAGGAACGTCACGAGGCCGCGGCCGGGTACGACCCGGAGATGTTCACCCCCGAAGACCATGCGGCGTTCGAGGGGAAGTGGTCCTGGTTCGACAGCGTGGTCGGCCCCGCCGTGGCGGCGGGGCCCGGCGGGCTCATCGCCGACGACCTGGCCTACGTGAGCCCGTGGGGCTGCGACGTTGCCGCCGTGACGGCCCCGATCCTGCTCGTCCACGGTGACAGGGATCGCGTGGTGCCCGTCGGCCATGCCGGCCGGCTGGCCCGCCTCTGCCCCACGGCCGAGCTCCGCCTGTCGCCCGGTGACGGTCACATCTCGGTGCTGCCCTCGTCCGGCACGGCGGCCGTGGAGTGGCTGGCGGCCGAAGGCCGCCGCCGCATGGGTTGGCCGCCGCCCGGTCGCGGCCGAGGGTTCAGTCGCCGAAGTCCAGGTGCAGGGCCCGGGTGAAGTCGGCGATGGCCTCCTCGTGCCGATCCAGCTCCTGCAGGATCTCCCCGCGCGCCCGGAACGCCCACACGTACTCCGGATCCAGCTCGATCGCCGCGTCCAGGTCCTTCAACGCCGCCTCGTTGTCCCCCAGCTCGCTCAGCACCGCCCCCCGGCTCCCGAGCGCCCGGTCGTTCCCGGGTTCGAGCTCCAGCGCCCGGTTCAGGTCCGTCAGCGCCTCCTCGTAGCGGTCCATCATCCGCAACGCCTCCCCCCGCCGGCTCAGCGCGCGCACGTAGTCGGGGTCCGCCTCCAGCGCCTTGGAGTAGTCGTCTACGGCCTCGGTGTAGAGCTGCATCCGCTGGTACAGGTCGCCCCGGGCCACCCACGAGTACGCGAGCCCCTCGTTCAAAGAAATGATCTTGGAGTGCTCGCCCAGCGCCTCGTCCAGCCGGTCCAGGTCCACCAGGGCGTCCGCCTTCGCCTCCAGGATCCACAACGAGTCGGGCGCGAGGGTGAGCGCGTGCTCGAAGTCGTCCATGGCCTCGTCCAGGCGGCCCATCGCGGCGTAGGTCTGGCCGCGCGAGCCCAGGGCGTAGGCGCTGTCGGGCTCCAGCCGCAGCGCCTCGCCGAAGTCCTCCAGCGCGGCCTCGTGCCGCTCGATCACCCGGTGGCTCTCCCCGCGCAGCCGCCAGGCGCGGGCGTTGTCCGGCGCCAGCGCGATCGCCTCCGTCAGGTCCGCGATCGCGGCGTCGTGCCGCGAGAGTGCGATGTACGACTCGGCCCGGCTGCGCAGCACCGAGGCCCGGGATTGGGCGGCCGCCTCGGACAGCCCGGAATGGTCCTTGATCCCCTCGCTCATGAGGGGTAAATCTATCCAACTAGATCTGGATAATGGCGGCCTTTTCGCGGGTGTACTCCAGGACCGAATCGTGGCCGTACCCGCTGTCCTTGACCCCGCCGAACGGCAGCCCCGGCGGCATCTGCCTGAAGGTGTTCACCCACACCGTACCGCTGCGCAGATCCCGGACGAGCCGGTGCGCCCGCCCCAGGTCGCGCGTCCACACCCCGGCGGCCAGCCCGTAGGGCGAGTCGTTCGCGATCGCCACCGCCTCCTCCTCCGCCGAGAACGGGATGGCCACCGCGACCGGCCCGAAGATCTCCTCCTGGCACACGCGCAGCGCGTTGTCCTCGGTCGCGTACAGCGTGGGCGCCACCCAGTAGCCCCCGGGCAGGGCGGGCACCACGTCCGCGCCGGTCCGCGCGCCGAAGACGAGCCGCGCGCCCTCCTTCTCGGCCAGCTCCAGGTACGACGTGACCCGCTCGTACTGGCCGGCCGACACGATCGGCCCCATCGTCGTCGCCAGGTCGAGCGGGTCCCCGAGGACCAGCCCGGCGCAGGCCCGCTCGATGCGCCCGAGCATCTCGTCCCAGATCGAGCGGTGGATGAGGATGCGCGAGCCGGCCACGCACACCTGCCCGGCGTTGCCCGTGTAGACGGAGTTCACGGTGACGCCCTGGGTGGCGGCGTCCAGGTCGGCGTCCGGGAAGACGATGTTGGGCGACTTGCCGCCCAGCTCGAACGTCATCGGCTTGAGCGCGTCCGCCGAGGCCCGCGTGATGGCCTGGCCGGTGGCGGTCGAGCCGGTGAGGCTGATCTTGGCGACGCCGGGGTGCCGTACGAGGGCGTCGCCGACCTCCTCACCCAGGCCGCTGACGATGTTCAGCACCCCGGGCGGGAGCACCTCCGCCAGCAACTCGCCCAGCCGCAGCACGGACGCGCTCGCCTGCTCGGCCGGCTTGACGATCACCGTGTTGCCGGCCGCCAGCGCGTACGCGGCCTTGGCGGAGAAGGTCGAGATGGGGGAGTTCCACGGGATGATGCAGACCGCCACCCCGTACGGCTCGCGCCGCGTCAGCCCCAGCGCGTCCGGCCCGAGCAGCACGGTGTCGCCCTTGACCGCGTCGAGGCACTGACCGGCGGCGAGCTGCCACAGGTGCGCCATGCCCGGCAGGTCCCGTTTGAGGGTGTCGCGCAGGATGCGGCCGTTGTCGCGCGTCTCCAGCCGGGCCAGTTCCTCGGCGTGCCGGCCGAACACCTCCGAGACCTTGCGCAGGTAGTGCGCCCTGGCCAGGGCGGGCAGCGCCGACCAGGCGGGGAAGGCGCGCCCGGCCGCCTCGACGGCCGCCTCGGCCTCCGCGGCGCCGCCGGCCGGGATCGTGGCCCACGCCTCGCCCGTGGCCGGGTTGACCGTGTCCATCGTGCGGGTGGCGGGGAGCAGCTCGCCGCCGATGAGGTTGCGGAACTCAGGCATGAAACCAAGCATATGCTTGCTCAACTCGCCCGGCCAGTCCAAAGATCATGTAAAGCGCCCGGATTCGCGCGCATAGCCGGGAAACCCATGGGCACAAACGCACAAGGGTGGTGACTATGGCGCACAAATTGCTCGGCCGGCTGGCGTACGGCTCACGTTACGACCGGGTCCCTTGGGGCCAGAGGGTCTATGTCCGTCCAGGGGAGCGGCTCATCCGGGAGGCGCAGTGGCGCCTGCTGCTCAGGCAGGCGAAGGTCATGTCGCTGGCCGAGTACCAGCAGCTGCGGCCCCTGGGCGAGATCGAGGAGTTCCTGAGCTGCATGATGTGCGGGGAGTCCCGCCAGCAGCCCCTCTTCACCCCGACCGGCGGGAAGGGCTGGCGTTACCACGTCGTCCGCTGCCCGTCCTGCGGCTTCCTCTACCGCAATCCCAACGTGCTGCCCGAGCGGCTCGGCGACCTGTACGCCACCGGCTACAGCACCTTCCTGACCGGCAAGTACGCCGCCAACCGGCAGCGCCGCTACGACCTCACCATGAGGGCGTTCGCCCCGGTGTTCGACGAGGGCAAGGAGCGGCGGCTGCTCGACTTCGGCTCCGGGGTCGGGCTGTTCCTGGAGCTGGCCGAGCAGCGCGGGTTCGACGCCTACGGGGTGGACCTGTCGCCGGAGTCGGTCGAGCAGGCCAACCAGCGGCTCAGCCGGGCCCGCACCTTCTTCGGGGCCCCCGAGGACGTGCCCGAGATCGCGGCCGGCGGCTTCGACGTGATCACCCTGTGGTCGGTGCTCGCCCACCTGCCCAGGCCGCTGGAGGACTTCCGGCGCTTCCGCAGCCTGCTCGCGCCCGGCGGCGTGCTGCTCATCCTGACGGTGAACGCGCGCTCGCTGCTGCTCAAGGCGTACGGGCCGGCCTGGAGCGGCTTCACCAAGAACCACCTGATGTTCTACTCCTCCGAGACCGTGCGCACGCTGCTCGGCCGGTGCGGCTTCGCCGGGGTGGCCTTCGCCCCGCACTACGGCGACACCATCGAGGCCGGCACCACCAGGCTGCCCGCCGACCTGGTCAATCGGCTGCGCCGCAACGTGGAGCTGAGCGACGGCGGGAACATGATGCGCGTGCTCGCCTTCGCCGACGAGGAGGCGATCGGGCGCTGGGGCGGCGGCCCTCTCACGGTCCACCGCCTGCACGCCTGACCTCCGGCGGCCGCTCAGGCGCGCGCCGCGCCGAACGCCGAGGTGAGCTCGGCGGTGGTGGTGATGGCGTGGGCGAAGGTGGGGCCGTTCAACTCGTGCGCGGCGTGCATCATCTCGGGCAGGAACGCCGCGGTCGCGTCGCGCACCAGCGTGACGTGGTAGCCGAGCTCCATGGCGAAGCGGCCGGTGGACTCGATGCAGGTGTTGGCGAGCAGGCCGACGAGCACGACGTGCGTGACGCCGTGCTGCTTGAGCTGCATGTCGAGGTCGGTGTTGGCGAAGCCGCTCTGCGCCCAGTGCTCCCGGGCCACGACGTCGCCCGGCCGCGGCCGGAAGTCGGGGTGGAACTCCCCGCCCCAGGTCCCGCGGGCGAAGCTGTGCCGCTCCATGATGCCGCGCTGGGTGGGGTTGGGGTGGTCCCACGTCCCGTAGTCGCCCGGCTCCCAGCGCCGGTGCGGGACGAACATCACGTGGACGCCGGCCTCGCGGGCCGACGCGATCACGGACCGGAGGTGGTCGAGCAGCCCGACCTGCGTGGCCACGGCCTCCACCCGCGGCCAGATCCTGCCGCCTTCCGACAGGAAGTCGTTGTAGGGGTCCACCAGCAGGACGGCCGTCCGGCGAGGGTCATAGGTCTGGGACAAGGCGTCCACTCCGATCCACGAGCGGGTTCCGCGAGGCCCGTCCAGCATCGCGGAGCTCGTGAGGCGGCCGGGGCCCGGCGCACGGCCCTTCGCCGAACCCTTCGGCTCACATGACGATCCGATCACCCGCGCGGCTGGACCTCGGGCACGCCCAGGTCGGAGGTCTGCGACGGCTTGGCGAGCGCCGGGTCGAGCTCCTCGATCAGCCGCTGCACCAGCGCCGCCCGCCGCACCCGCTCGCGTCCCAGCTCCCTGGGCACCGCTCCGAGATGCCCGCCCGCGGGGTAGATGTTGGGCGCGTTGCGCAGCCCCATCTTCAGGTAGACGGGAGCGGCTGCCCGGACGATCTCCACCGCCTCGTAGAAGCGGACGAACCCGCCCTGATCATCCGGCACCTCCAGATAGAGGTCGATCGGCAGCCCGGTGGCCGCCCGGATCTCGGCCAGGTGTGGCACGGTGAGGTCGGTGCCCACGTTGACGGTGGTCGCGCCGAGCCGCTCGTACAGGGCCGCGGTCGGGCCGTTGGTGAGCGGCATCAGCACCGACGTCTTCAGGACGAGGTTCGCGGGCAGCGTCCCGTCCGCCTTGAGCGCGCGCAGCACGTCCAGGGTTCCGAGATCGCCGACGAGCAGGCTGCGGATGCCCAGCGAGCAGGCCCGCAGCGCGTCCGCCAGGCACGCCGCCACCATCGCGTTGCCGCGCGCGGCGGCGCCGACGGCCTGCGTGAGCTTGGCCTGGCCGCCGGTGTCCCAGGCGGCGCGCGGCCCGAGGAACAGGTTCACCTCGATGCCCCGCTCGGCCCCGATCCGGGCCATCCGCGTGATCTCCTCGTCGGTCAGCATCATCACGCCGCTGCCCTGCGAGGTCCTGGCGACGGGCACGCCGAGCCGGTCGGCCTCCGCGACCACCGCCTCCAGCACCTCGGGCCCCTCGACACTGGGGATCTCGAAACGGTACGGCGCCCCGTCCGCGAACCCGGCCCCGGAGGGCGCGGCGGACTGCGCAACCGGGTGCCCGAGCCGGGACATCAGGGCATGGAGGCCGGCAAGGCTGGTCATCAGGGGTCTCCTCGTCATGGATCACTTCGGCGCGCCCGGGCGTGGTGCGACGGCCGGTGTCGTCCTCGCCCCACAGCTCCAGCTCTGCCCGTTTGCCTTCCCTCGATATCACCCGCCCCTGGGCACGTGTGCGCGGCCCGGTCCCGGAGGACGTCCCGGCCCTCCTGACCGGCAGGGGATCTAAGATCGGGGGCATGGAGCTCGCCCCCGGTGTCCACGTCGCCGTCACCGACCGCCACGGAGGCGTCAGCGCCCCGCCCTACGGCTCGCGCAACCTCGGCGGCCTCGTCGGCGACGACCCGGCCAGCGTGCGCGCCAACCGCGACGGCGTCCGGGACGAGCTGGGCGTGCGGGCCGTGGTGTTCATGCGGCAGGTGCACAGCGCCGACGTCGCGTACGTGAGCGAGCCGTTCGGCGACGACCCGCCGCCGCTCGACGGCGTGTTCACCACCGAGCCGGGCCTGGCGCTGGCCTCGCTCGGAGCCGACTGCCCGGCGGTGCTGGTGGCCGATCCGGTGGCCCGCATGGTCGGCGCGGCGCACTCCGGCCGCCCCGGCACCGAGGCGGGCATCGCCACGGCGCTGGTGGAGGCCATGGCGGCCAAGGGCGCCGAGCCGGGCAGGATGCTCGCGCTGATCGGGCCCGGCGCGTGCGGCCGCTGCTACGAGGTGCCCGCCGACCTGCGCGAGCGGGTGGCGTCCAAGGTGCCGGCGACGTGGTCCACGACGTCGTGGCAGACGCCCGCGCTCGACCTGCGGGCCGGCATCGAGGCCCAGCTCCGGGCCGCGGGGCTGGCCGACGTGCGCCACGACGCGCGCTGCACGATCGAGGCGCAGGAGCTCTACTCCCATCGCAGGGAGCAGCCCGGCGGCCGGTTCGCCGGGCTGATCTGGCTGGTCTAGCCCTTCGCCCGGTTGCTGTTGAAGATCGCGTTCACGATGATGACGCCGATCCAGACCGGGATGACGTAGGACGCGTCGTTGCCCGTGAGGACGAAGGCGAGCGTGGCTCCCGTGCCCAGCACCAGCGAGACGATGGCCAGGGCGAGCCGCTGCCCGTCGGCCACGGTCTGGTTGACCGGCCTGGCCTTGGGCGCGGTCGTGGCCAGCCGCTCGTCGACCCGCCGGTCGATCTCCTGCCCCATCTTGTCGAGGAACGACTCGACGACCTCGTTCTCGTACTCGGGCCCCAGATCCCGCCGCGCGGACACGGCGGCCCGTAACTCATCCCCTGTATTCATATGTCGAGATATAACGGGATCCGGTGCTAGCGGGCAAGGATGTCGTCAAGGTTGTAACTAACCGGACGCTCCAACTGCTCATAGGTGCATGATTCGGGCGTACGGTCGGGCCGCCACCGCCGGAACTGCGCCGTGTGCCGGAACCGGTCGCCCTCCATCTGGTCGTAGGCCACCTCGATCACCAGCTCCGGCCGCAGCGGGATGAACGACAGGTCCTTCTTGGCGTTCCACCGCGACACCGCGCCCGGCACCCGCTGCCCGCCCGTCGCGGGCCCGGCGGCCGGCTGGCCGATGTTGGCCTGCGCCTGCTCCGCCCAGTGGCCCCAGGGGTGCTCGCTCAGCTCCGCGAGGTACGGCCTGATCTCCTCGACCAGCTCGGCCCTGCGCTTCATGGGGAAGGAGGCCGCCACGCCCACGTGGTGCAGCCGGCCGTCGTCGCCCCACAGGCCGAGCAGCAGCGAGCCCACGATCGGCCCGGTCTTGTGCTCGCGGTAGCCGCAGATCACCACGTCGGCGGTGCGCTCGTGCTTGACCTTGAACATCGTGCGCTTGTCAGGGATGTACGGCTGGTCGCCCGGCTTGACGATGATGCCGTCGAGCCCGGCCCCCTCGAACGTCTCGAACCATTCGAGGGCCTGCTCGTAGTCGGTCGTGACGGGCGTCAGCCGCACGGAGCCGGCCTTCTCGCCGAACAACCCCTCCAGCCGCGCCCGCCGCTGCGAGAACGGCGTCTCCATCAGCGACTCCTCGCCCAGCGCCAGCAGGTCGAAGGCGATGAACTGGGCCGGCGTGCGCTCCGACAACATCGTCACGCGCGACTTGGCCGGATGGATGCGCTGCTGCAGGGCGTCGAAGTCGAGCTGCGTGCCCACCGGCAGCACGATCTCGCCGTCGATCACCACCTTGTCGGGCAGCTCGGCCCTGACCGCGTCGACCAGCTCGGGGAAGTAGCGGGTGAACGGCCGCTCGTTGCGGCTGCCCAGGTAGACCTCGTCGCCGTCGCGGAAGATGATGCAGCGGAACCCGTCCCACTTCGGCTCGTAGAGCAGGGTGCCGTCCTGCTTCGGCATGGCCTTGACCGGCTTGGCCAGCATCGGCGCCACCGGCGGCCGCACCACCAGGTCGGGCACCGGCTCCGGCTCCTCGGGCACCTCCGGTGCGGTCGGCTCGTCGGTCATGGCTGCTCTCCCTCGTCCCCGTGAGTGGCCCTCGTGTACTTGCAGAAGAGGACGCCATCCTCCTCCAGCACCTGGCTGAGATCCAGCGCGACCTGCGCGGGCTCGCCGTTCTGAATGCGCGCCGCACCGCCGCCGACCAGCAGCGGGCTGATCGACAGGCACAGCTCGTCGACCAGGTCGCAGGCCGAGAGCTGGGCGTTGATCCGGGGGCCGCCCTCGCACAGCACCCTGGTCAGGCCGCGCCGGTGCAGCTCGGCCACGGCCTGCCGCATGTCGACGCTCTCCTCGCCGGCCACGATCAGGTCGGCGAGCTTGGCCGCCTCCTTGCGCCGTTCGTGCGGCGCGGCCTCGCAGGTGATCACGATCGTCCTGCTGGGGGCGTCGCAGAACAGGTCGCCGTCGAGGTCGAGCGCGAGGCTGCGGGTGATCACGGCGATGGGCGGCACCTCGGGCCGCCCCTGCCTGATCTCCGCCCAGGCGTCGCGCGGCGGGACGGGGCCGTACCCCTCCTTGCGCACGGTCGCGGCGCCCGCGACGACCACGTCGGCCAGCCCGCGCAGGGTCTGGAAGATGCGCTTGTCGCCCTTGCTCGACAGCGGGCCAGAGCGCCCCTTCAGCCAGGCGGCGCCGTCGGCGCTGGCGACCATGTTGAGCCGCAGCCATGGCCGGTCGCCGGGGTAGGCGTAGGCCTGCACGATATCCGGGTTGTCCTGTATGTCGGGATAGATGCGCCGCACCCCTCTACCTTGGCACACGCCACCGACATTCGATCGGCCAGGGTTTCGCCACGGATACCGCTTTTCCGTATCGGCGGACGTACCGGCGATTCTCCGCTTAACGTGACGATAGGGATGGGGATTGACGGGAGGCACGCTGTGGGGCTGCTCACCGCCGTGGCATGGACGGTCGCCGCGCTCGCCGGGGTGTACCTGCTCTCCTTGTGGCTGGCGGGCGGCGGCCTGCGCCGCGCCAAGGTCACCCGCTTCCCCGCCGCCCTCGTCTTCGCCCACCCGGCGCTCGCGGTGTCGGCGCTGGTCTGCTACGCCGCCGGCCTCGCCACGGGCAGCCGCGCGCTCGCCTGGGCGGCCTTCGCGGGCCTGGCGGTGGCCGCCCTCCTCGGCTTCGCGATGTTCACCCGCTGGCTCGGCGCCGGCCGCCACCAGATGGCGGGCCGGAGCTTCCCCGCCCTGGCCGTGACGCTGCACGGCCTGGCCGGGGTGACGGCGTTCACGCTGGTCTTCCTCACCGCCAGCGCGACCCGCGTCTTCTGAGCTCGCCGGCCTGTCAGGGCTTGGCGCTCCTGGGGCGGCGCAGCACCTGCAGCGAGCGCGCCGTGACGGCCACCACATCGCCCGCCTGCCACCCGTCGTCGGCGAACCCCTCCTCCACCACGTCATGGGTGGTGTCGAGCACGGGCAGCCAGCGCGTGCCGAACTCCTCGCCCGGCAGCGTGAACGGCAGGCTCTCGTGGTGCGCGTTGATCAGCAGCAGGAACGAGTCGTCCGCGATGCGCTCGCCGCGCGGCCCCATCTCCGTGATCGCCTCGCCGTTGAGGTAGACCATCAGCGACTTGGCGTAGCTGATGTGCCAGTCGCCGGCCGTCATCTCCCGCCCGCCGGGCGTCAGCCAGACCAGGTCGCGGGCCCCGTTGTCGGGATGGCGGCCGTGGAAGAAGCGGCGCCGCTGGAAGACCGGGTGCTCGCGGCGCAGCTTGGCCAGCGCCCGCACGAACTCCAGCAGCTCCGACTCGGCGTTCACCAGCGACCAGTCGATCCAGGCCAGCTCGTTGTCCTGGCAGTAGGCGTTGTTGTTGCCGCGCTGCGTGCGCCCGATCTCGTCGCCGTGGGAGAGCATCGGCACCCCCTGCGACAGGAACAGCGTGGCCAGGAAGTTGCGGCGCTGGCGGCGGCGCAGCGTGACGATCTGCGGGTCCTCGACCGGGCCCTCCGCGCCGCAGTTCCAGGAGCGGTTGTCGTTGGTGCCGTCGCGGTTGTCCTCGCCGTTGTCCTCGTTGTGCTTGTGGTCGTAGGAGACCAGGTCGGCCAGCGTGAACCCGTCGTGACAGGTGACGAAGTTGATCGAGGCGACGGGGCGGCGGCCGGAGGACTCGTACAGGTCGGCGGAGCCGGTCAGGCGGGAGGCGAACTCGGGCAGCGCGGAGTGGGTGCCCCGCCAGAAGTCGCGGACGATGTCGCGGTACTTGCCGTTCCACTCCGTCCACAACGGCGGGAAGTTGCCCACCTGGTAGCCGCCGGGCCCCACGTCCCACGGCTCGGCGATCAGCTTGACCTGCGAGATCACCGGATCCTGCTGGATCAGGTCGAAGAACGCGCTCAGCCGGTCGACGTCGTGCAGCTCCCTGGCCAGCGCCGAGGCCAGGTCGAAGCGGAACCCGTCGACGTGCATCTCCAGCACCCAGTAGCGCAGCGAGTCCATGATGAGCTGCAGGGCGTGCGGCGAGCGCACGTTGAGGGAGTTGCCGCACCCGGTGTAGTCGAGGTAGTAGCGCCGGTCGCCGTCGTGCAGCCGGTAGTAGGCGGCGTTGTCGATGCCCCTGAAACCCAGCGTGGGCCCCATGTGGTCGCCCTCGGCCGTGTGGTTGTAGACCACGTCGAGGATGACCTCGATGCCCGCCTCGTGCAGCGCCCGCACCATGGCCTTGAACTCCAGCACCTGCTGCCCCCTGGTGCCGGCGCTGGAGTAGCGCCCGTGGGGGGCCAGGTAGGCCATGGTGTTGTAGCCCCAGTAGTTGGTCAACCCCCGCGCCACCAGGAAGTGCTCGGGCACGTAGTGGTGCACCGGCATCAGCTCGACCGCCGTCACCCCGAGCGACAGCAGGTGCTCGATGATCGCCGGATGCCCCACCCCGGCGTACGTGCCGCGCAGGTCCGGCGGCACGTCGGGGTGGCGCATGGTGAGCCCGCGCACGTGCGCCTCGTAGATCACGGTCTGGTGGTACGGGATGCGCGGCGGCCGGTCGTTGCCCCACTCGAAGAACGGGTTGATCACCACGTTCTTCGGCATGTACGGCGCGCTGTCCTCGGTGTTGCGCCGGGTGGGGTCGGTGAAGTAATAGGGGAACAGCGCCTGGTTCCACTCCAGGTCGCCGTCGATGGCCTTGGCGTACGGGTCGAGCAGCAGCTTGGCCGGGTTGCACCGGTGCCCCTGCGACGGCTCGTACGGCCCGTGCATCCGGTAGCCGTAACGCTGCCCCGGCTGGATGCCCGGCAGGTAGCCATGCCAGACGAACCCGTCGACCTCGGGCAGGTCGACGCGTTCCTCGGAACCGTCATCGTGGAAAAGGCACAGCTCGACCCGCTCGGCGACCTCGGAGAACACCGAAAAGCTGGTGCCAACGCCATCCCAGGTGCCGCCGAGTGGATAGGGCTCGCCCGGCCAGACCTCGCGCATGTGACCCGATTGTCGCACGCGAAAGCGCTCTTGGTCTTCCAATGACCGGATCGCTGTCTCCCGCGTGCGCAGGGGGCTAGAGGAGCTCGGCCTTGAGGCTGATCGTCGTGCCGGCCAGCGCCTTGCTCACGGGGCAGTTGACCTTGGCCGTCTCGGCAGCCTCCTGGAACTGCTCGGCCGTGATGCCGGGCACGTGCCCCTTCACCGTGAGCACGATGCCCGTGATGCCCTCGCCCGGCTGGAACGTCACGTCGGCGCTGGTCTCCAGCGACTGCGGCGGCGTGCCCGCGCCGGCGAGGGCGTGCGAGAGCGCCATCGAGAAGCACGAGGAGTGGGCGGCGGCGATGAGCTCCTCGGGGGAGGTCTTGCCGTCGGCCGACTGGGACCTGGAAGCCCAGGAGACGTCGAACGTGCCGACGCCTGAGGTGTTGAGCGCGACGGTGCCCGAACCGTCGATCAGGGCGCCCTTCCACTGGGTGGTGGCGGTGCGGGTGGTGGCCATGACGATTGCTCCCTCCGTTGTTACCTTTCGACCTTATCGTGGCGCGAAAGAGTCTTGCCCGCCGGTCATCCGGCTCTACATTTGGCGCGAATAGTGACATGCTCGGGTCGCGGCGCACCCGCCGCCTTGGTCCGGAATAAACGGGAGTGTGGTGCCAGTGGAGGCACCGTACGACGACCGCCTGCTGCACCAGCGGGTGGTCGGCGGCGATGAGTCCGCGCTGGGGGAGGTCTACGATCGGCTCTCTTCGCTGATCTTCGGTCTCGCCCTGCGGGTCACCAGGGACCGGGTGATCGCCGAGGACATCACGCAGGAGGTCTTCCTGGTCTTCTGGGAGCGGCCGCTGGCCTACGACCCGGAACGCGGCACCCTGCGCGCCTGGCTGGCCACGATCGCGCACCGGCGTGCGGTCGATCACGTGCGGGCCGAGGAGCGCAGGCGCGTGTCGGCGCTCGGGCCCAGGCTGTTCGAGCGCGAGCCCGTGAGACTAGAGGACACCGTGCTGGCCGCCGACGAGGCCCAGCGGGTACGCCAAGCGGTGACGTCCCTGCCCGAAGGCTTACGTGAGGCCGTCGAGCTGGCCTATTTCGGCGGCAGGACCTACCGGCAGGTCGGCGAGGAGCTCGGCGTGCCGGAGGGAACGGCCAAGTCGCGCATCCGGCTGGCGCTGCGGCGCCTGGCGGACGCGCTGGCAGAGGAAGAAGTGTGATGGAAGCCCGGCCGCCGCACACGGTCCGGGGAAGAAGGGTGATGGACGCCGGGCCGCCGCACACGGCCGAGGCGTACCCGCAAACGCAGGAAGAGGTGTGATGGACCCCGTCGAGCGTCTCTACCTCGACGCGCTGATGGAGGACCCCGAGGTGCCGGCCCGCTCGCTGCGGCCCCAGCTCCTCGCCGGGGCCCGGGCCAGGCGCCGGCCGGCGGCCCCCACCGCCGCCTGGGCGGAGCCGTACGCCGGCCGCGTGGCCGCGATGGACGCGCTGCTGGCCTCGGCGGTGGACGACGACTGGTCGCGGATCATCGTCGAGGGCTGGACGCTCCAGGAGCTCGTCGCCCACCTGGCGGCCAAGGACGGCCTGCTGGCCGCCTCCGTCGGCGCGCCCGTGCTGGGCCCGCCGATCGGCGCGGTTGACTCGCTGTCCCGGACGAACGACGTCCAGGCCTACGAGCGGGCCCGCAGCCCCGAGCAGACCCGCAGGGACTGGCGCGCCCAGGCGGACGCCCTCTGCCGCCACCTGGCCGAGCTGCCTCCCACCACCCAGGCCACGGTCGACGGCCTGGAGGCGCCGGTCAACGACCACATCCTGGCCAGGTGCCTGGAGACGTGGGTCCACACCTCCGACGCGGCCGAGACGGCCGAGATCCGCCTGCCCGACCCGATCGCGCGGCACGTCCATCCCACCGCCGACCTGTGCGCCCGCCTGCTGCCCTTCACGATGCTCTTCGGCGGCGTGGACGGCACGGGCCGCACCCTCCACCTCACGCTGACCGGCGAGGGCGGCGGAGAGTGGCGGGTCGCGCTGGGCGTGGAGGACGCCGCGCCGGGCGAGCCCGACGCGCGCATCACGGCCGACGTGAAGAAATTCTGCTTCCTGCTCGGCGGAAGGGGGGATCCCGCCGACTTCCCCGCAGACCTGGAGGGTGATCTCGCGCTGGCCAGGGACGTGCTGGCCACCGCCCCCGCCCTTTCAGGCCCGTAACCCCATAAAAAGGGACTAATTACCGCGCGGCTATTCGTGCTGGTGATTTGACGGGTTATTGAGATCGGTGGAGGTAAAGGCGATTCCGTGCATGGGTACGCCTGCCCTTGTCCGAGTGCCCCGGAAAGGGGCGCGGGATTCCGGGCCGAACTACCCAGGATGAAAAATGCATGTGAATACCGAAATTCCACACAAGCGTCGGCATTTCGCGGCGCTCGCCGTGGCCGGCGTCACCGCGGGCCTCATGCTCCTTCCCGCGGGCCAGGGGGTCGCCGGCGCGTCGGCCGTCCCGACCGGCGTCGGCCACCACGTCGAGCCGGCCCCGGAGCGGCCGGAAGAGCCGCCGGTGCAGGCCGAGCGCAAGCCTGTCAAGGACGCTCGCAAGCCCGTCAAGGACGAGCACCGCCCCATCAAGGACCACCGCCCCATCAAGGACCACCGCCCGATCAAGGACGACCACAAGCCGGTCAAGCACGACCACGAGGAGGACCCGTTCGCGTGGGACGTCGAGAAGTGGTCCCCCTTCGGTGACGAGGGCGGCGACGAGGGCGGCGACGAAGGCTGACCCGGAGCCGGGCGCTTGAACGCGCGACGTCCCGCGAAAGCCGTGGCCGCCCGGCCGGTCACGGCATTCGCGGCGTGATTTCGGGGCAGGAATCAGACTCTGCGCAAGACGAGAAGGGGGTCCTCGTGGCGGGTGACGTGACGGGTCTCGCGGGGTTTCTGTACGAGTTCGGGCTGCTCAAGCGCTACAAACGAACCGGCTGGCTGGTCGCGGGCGTCCGCGATCCGGAGAGCATCGCCGAGCACTCCTTCCGGGCGGCGGTCATCGCAGCCGTGATCGCCGGGCTGGAGGGCGGCAATCCGGAGCGGGCCGCGTTCATGAGCCTCTTCCACGACACGCAGGAGACCCGCGTCACCGACATCCCGTACATCGGCAAGCGCTACCTCACGGCCGCCTCCAACGAGGACGTCACGGCCGACCAGGTGCGTGGCCTGCCGGCCGAGGTGGCCTCCATCGTCAGCGACGCCGTGGCCGAGTACGAGGAGAAGGCCACCCTCGAAGCCGTGTGCGCCCGCGACGCCGACAAGCTGGAGTGCCTCATCCAGGCCGTCGAGTACCGCGAGCAGGGCCACCAGAACGTCCAGGGGTGGATCGACAGCTCGCTGGCCGCGATCACCACCGAGACGGGCAAGCGCCTGGCCGAGGAGGCCCTGAGCACGGGGACGCTCGACTGGGTGACCCGCGTGCTCAACGGCGACTGAGCCCTCGTGCCGGCGGGTCAGGCCCCGGCGGCGGGCCGGGTGACCAGCTCCCTGGCGTACTCGTCGTCGCTCTCCGCCAGCACCCGGGAGACGCCCTGCGCGGCCCGCTCGTCCCCGCGGTCGGCCAGGCCGCGGGTGGCCTCGGCCACCGTGCGCAGGTCGGGGTCGGACAGCCGGGCGGCCAGGGCCTCCCTGATCCGCGGCGTGTCGGCGGCCAGCCCGGCGAGCCCGGAGGTGGCCCAGTCGCGGATCTCCGACTCCTCGTCCTCCGTCATGGAGATCAGCAGCGACAGCCCCTCCTCGTGGTCCGGCGGCAGCACGTCGGACAGCGCGATCGGGTCCGTCATCGTGCGCTTGTGCCCGGGACGGCCGAGGACGTCCAGCACGTACGGCAGCGCCCGCGGGTCGCCCTGGTGCCCGAGAGCCGACAGCACCGAGCGCAGCACCTGCGGGTTGCCCTCGGTGGTGACCATCTTCTGCAGCAGCGGCAGGGTCCGCTCCAGGTACGGCTTCTCCCCGTCGGCGAACCCGAACTGCGCGATCGCGTCCACGCCGAACTCGCGCTCCCTGGCGTCCTCGCTCACGCACAGTCTGGCCAGCGCCTCGTACGTCTCCTCGTCGGCCCGCCTGCCCAGCGAGTCGGCCACGATCCACCAGGTCTCGGCGTCCTCGTCGACGTCGCGGTGCGCCAGGGCCCTGGCCACGAGCTGCTCGAACGGCGTGTAGACGCCCGCCGCGTCCTCCAGCAGGGTCGCGACGGCGGCGTGGCCGCGCTGGGCCTGCACCTGCTCGCTCTGCTCGCCGTCGGGGGAGCGGCCGGCCACGGTGATGAGCTCGGTGCCGTCCTTGGCGTACTGGCGGGCCACGACGTACTCCCAGCCGTCCTGCTCGATCTGCTCCAGCAGCGCGGTCTCCAGGTGCACGCCCGCCCAGCCGAGGGCGACCTCGAGCGGGGTGTCGCCGTCGCCGTCGTACTTCTCGTGGTCGGCGCCCGCCTCCAGCAGCACCTGCACCACGCCGGGGGCGCCGCGGCTGGCGGCGAGCGTGAGCGGGATGTCGCCGACCTCGTTGGTGGCGTTCACGTCGGCGCCCGCCTCGATGAGCAGCCTGGCGGCGTCGGCGTGGCCGTTGGCGGCGGCCCACAGCAGGGCCGTCCAGCCGCCGTCCTCCGTGGCGTTGACGTCGGCGCCCGCGGACAGCAGCGCCGTGATCACCTCGGCGCGGTCGCGGGAGGCGGCCGCGCACAGGGCCAGCCCGCCCTCCGCCCCGCCCTCTTCTGATCCCTCGCTGGGCGTGTTGGGGTCGAGGCCGCCGGCGAGCAGCTTGCCCACGGTCTCGATGTCGCCGATCAACGCCGCGCGGTAGAGCTGTTCTGCATGCATGACAAGGGACCCTAGCCTGGTCCGGCCGCGCCCCGGACCAAGGCCGGGGCCCCGTGTCATGGCGTGGTACGCGCCCCGCCCGCGCACCGGTTCAGATTTCATACTGAATGTGCATGTTTCGATGGATGGCGGGATTCCTCCGGAAGGAGGAGCTGCAGCCGGGCACAAACGCGATATGTTGCGAGTATGACTGAACCCGGGGAGGTCCGCGCGTCGGACGCCGAGCGCGAGGCCGTCGTCGAGCAGCTCCGTGTCGCCTCGGTCGATGGGCGGCTCACGCTCGCCGAGCTGACCGACCGCACGGAGGCCGCCTACACCGCGACCACCCAGGCCGAGCTGGCCATGCTGACCCAGGACCTGCCCGCGGCCGGGGTCGCCGCCCCCGTCGCCGGGCCGGAGCGCAAGAAGCGGCGGTGGTTCGTCGGCGTCATGGGCGACTCCAAGCGCCGCGGCACCTGGCGCATCGACCAGGAGCTCGGCGCCGTCGCCGTGATGGGCGACGTCCTGCTCGACCTGCGCGAGGCAGAGGTGCGCACGGACCGGGTGGAGATCCTGGCCGTCTCCGTGATGGGCGACGTCAAGATCATCGTGCCCGACGGGGTGTACGTGGACCTCGACGGCATGGCGGTCATGGGCGACAAGAAGGTCAACGTCATGCAGGCGCCTCCCGGCATGAACGTGCCTGTGGTGCGCGTGCAGGCGTACGCCGTGATGGGCGACGTCAAGGTGATCGGCGACTCGCAGGTGCAGCCGCTCCAGCGCGGCTTCGCGGCGTGGCGCGAGCACTGGCGGCGGCTGCACGGCGACGACTGGCGCGAGATCGGCCGCCAGGTCCGCGAGGAGGGACGCGAGCTGCGCCGCCAGCTGCGCGAGGACCATCGCCGCCTGGGCCTGTGACCCGGCGGGGCGAGCCGTCCCACACCTGCGGCCCGGCGGGGCGAGCCGCCCCATCCCCGCGACCGGCCCGCCCTCCCCCTCCCCGCTCCTGCGGGACGGGGAGGGCAGGACAGCCGGCGAGCCCGGGTGACCGGAGGCCGTCAGCCGGCCAGGGTGACCGGCTGGCGCTGAGCGGCCTCGTAACGCTCCATCAGCACGTCCACCAGCTCGGGCGCCGGCCCCAGCACGTCCGAGACGACCGAGGCGCCCGCCGCCAGCGTGTCGCGGCGCACCTTGTCGGCGAAGTACCCGGGAGCCAGCAGGTACGGCGCCACGACCACCCGCGGCGCCCCCGCCCTGACCAGTGAGGCGACCGCTTCGGCCGGCGTGGGGGAGGCGGCGGAGGCGTACGCGGGGGTGACGGTCCACCAGCCGGACCGCCGCCACACCCGCGCCGTCTCCGCGATCACCGCGTTGGCCCGCGCGTCGCTCGACCCGGCCGACACCAGCACCACGGCCGTCTCCGGGTCGCCCGCCGGCACGCCCGCCTCGCCCAGCCGCCGCTCCAGCGCGGTCAGCAGCAGCGGGTGCGGGCCCAGCGTGTGCCCGTAGCGGACGCGCAGCCGGGGCTCGCGCGCACGCGCCTCGTTCAGCGCCGCCGGCAGGTCCACCCGGCTGTGGTAGGCCTCGGTGAGCAGCAGCGGCAGCACCACGGCCTCCCGCAGGCCGGTGAGGGCCTGGCCGAGGGTCGGGGCGCTGTGGTCCAGGTACGCCACCCGCACGTCGAGCGGCACCCGGTCGAGCAACGCGGCCACGGTGGCGGCGGCCCTCGGGTCGCGAGACCCGTGCGCCACCGCCACCAGTGGCACGCGGCCGGGGGCCGTCCCGCCTGCCAACGGGACGGGTCCCCCGCTGGGGATCACAGGTGAATGCCGCATTCGACCTTCCCCAGGCCCGCCCAGCGTCCGCTGCGCGGATCCTCTCCCTCCGCGACCTGCCGCGTGCACGGCGCGCAGCCGATCGAGGGGTAGTTGTCGTAGTGCAACGGGTTGATCAGCACCCCGTTGTCGGCGATGTAGTTGTCCACGTCCTCCTGCGTCCAGGCGGCGATGGGGTTCACCTTCACCATCTGCCGCTTGGCGTCCCACTCCACGACCTTGGTGCCGGTCCGGCTGGACGACTCGTCGCGGCGGATGCCGGAGATCCACGCCAGGTACGGCTCCAGCGCCCGGTTCAGCGGCTCCACCTTGCGCAGGTAGCAGCACAGGTCGGGGTTGCGGCCGAACAGGCGCGGCCCGAGGTCGCGGTCCTGCTCCGCGACCGTCCGCGACGGCTTGATGTCGATCACGTTGACGTCATAGACCTGCCGCACGGCGTCCCGCGTGCCGATGGTCTCGGCGAAGTGGTAGCCGGTGTCGATGAACAACACGTCCACGCCGGGTTTGACCCGGCTGACCAGGTCGATGAGCAGGGCGTCGCTCATCGAGGAGGTCAGGCACAGCCGGTCGCCGAACGTCGCCGCCGCCCAGCGGATGATCTCCCGCGCGGGGGCGTCGTCCAGGAACTTGGCGGCGGACTCGACGATGTCCTGAAGGTCGAGCGCGCCGCGCTGCTCTCTCAGTCCGACCTCGATGTCGACCAGCGTCATATCTTCACTCCGATTCCAAGGAACTTCAGCTTGAAGGCACGAGCGCAGGCGCGGCAGTACCAGCCGCCATCACCCTCGTAGGGTTCGAGATCCTCTTCGCCGCAGTAGGGGCAGTGGAAGGGAACCGCTCGTGTGGTCATTTCAGGTCGGCCTCGTCTGCTCGCTGAACCCAGTCGGCGAACGACTCGCCTTCCTTCTTCTGGCTGTCGTAGTTGGACACGACGCGCGCCACGTAGTCGGGCAGCGCCTTGGCTGTGGTCTTGAGACCGCGCACCTTCCTGCCGAACCCGGCGTTGACGCCGAGCGAGCCGCCCAGGTGGATCTGGAAGCCCTCGACCTGGTCGCCGTTCTCGTCCACGACGAGCTGGCCCTTCAGGCCGATGTCGGCGACCTGGATGCGGGCGCAGGAGTTGGGGCAGCCGTTGAGGTTGATGGTCAGCGGCTCCTCGAAGTCGGGCAGCCGCCGCTCCAGCTCGTCGATCAGGTCCATGGCCGTGGCCTTGGTCTCGACGATGGCGAGCTTGCAGTACTCGATGCCGGTGCAGGCCATCGTCTGGCGGCGGAACGTCGAGGGCTTGACCTGCAGGTCGTTGGCCTCCAGCTCGGCCACGATGGAGTCGACCCGCTCGGGCGCGACGTCGAGGATGACCATCTTCTGCTCGACCGTGGTGCGGACCCGGCCGGAGCCGTGCCGCTCGGCGATGTCGGCGATCAGGTGCAGCTTGTCGCCGTCGACCCGGCCCACCTTGGGCGCGAAGCCGACGTAGAAGTTGCCGTCCTTCTGCGGGAAGACGCCCACGTGGTCGCGCCGGTTGCTGCGCGGCTGCTCGGGGGCGGGCCCGTCGGGCAGCTTCTCCTTGAGGTACTCGGTCTCCAGGATCTCCCTGAACTTCTCCGGCCCCCAGTCGTTGACCAGGAACTTGATGCGCGCCCGGTGCCGCAGCCGCCGGTAGCCGTAGTCGCGGAAGATCCCGACGACGCCCTCGTGCACGTCGGCGGCCTTCTCGGGGCTGACGAACACGCCCAGCCGCTTGCCCAGCATCGGGTTGGTCGACAGGCCGCCGCCCACCCACAGGTCGTAGCCGGCCTCGCCGCGCTCGTTGACCACGCCGACGAACGCCACGTCGTTGATCTCGTGCACCGTGCAGTGCGCCGGGCAGCCGCTCAGCGCCGTCTTGAACTTGCGCGGCAGGTTCGAGTACGCCGGGTTGCCGACGACCCGGTCGTAGATCTCGGAGATCTGCGGGGTGGCGTCGAGCACCTCGTCGACGTCGATCCCGGCCAGCGGACACCCCATGATCACACGCGGGGTGTCGCCGCACGCCTCGGTGGTCGACAGCCCCACGGCCTCCAGGCGCTCCCAGATGTCGGGCACCGACTCGATCTCCACCCAGTGGAGCTGGATGTTCTGGCGGTCGGTGATGTCGGCCGTGCCGCGGGCGTAGTCGTTGGAGATGTCGGCGATCGCCCGGAGCTGGGCCAGGTCGAGCTGGCCGCCGTCGATGCGCACGCGCAGCATGAAGTAGCTGTCGTCGAGCTCCTCCGGCTCCAGAATGGCCGTCTTGCCGCCGTCGATCCCCGGCTTGCGCTGCGTGTAGAGGCCGTACCACCGCATGCGGCCCCGCAGGTCGGCCGGGTCGATCGAGTCGAAGCCCCGCTTGGAGTAGATGTCGATGATGCGCTGGCGGACGTTGAGACCGTCGTCGTTCTTCTTGTTCTCTTCGTTCTTGTTGAGCGGCTCACGGTAACCGAGAGCCCACTGGCCTTCGCCGCGCGGGCGCTTGTGGTGCCGGCTGGCAGGGGTGCGGCTGGCAGGGGTGCTCATTGCGCGTCCTTAAGATCATGGGCGCGCGCAACGTTCCTCCTGCCTTCATCGTCGAAGGGCAGGGCTGGAGAGGATGGAGTGCGACGCGCTCAGCGGTGGAAATCGACGTGGGTTAGCGGGCGTCGCAACAGATGGCACTGCGGACACGCTGAAGGTCGACGTGTCGTCGACCGACGAGCATGGGGTCCGCTGGCATGCTTCGAGAGTACTCTGGCTGTCCGAGATGTCCAAGACCGGGTCCAGAGTGTGGGATAGTGGCCCCCTCTGCCTGGGCCTCAGCCCTGACGCGGCCAGTCGAGCTCCGATTCCTCCGGCAGCGCCTGCTCCTTGTGCTGGCAGTCGCACCACGAGCCGCCGCGGCAGTCTTCGTGGCGTTTGTCCTTGCAGCTCTCGCAGATCACGTTACGACATTATTCTCCCAGAACGTCGCTCACGTTAGGCTGGCGCGCGTGGACCTCATGGCCGAGTTGCTCGCCGATCTGCGCGCCGAGACCGAGTCCTTCGAGGCGCTGCTGCGCGACGTGCGGGACGGCGACTGGGAGCGGCCCACGCCGGCCGAGGGCTGGGCGGTCCGCGACCAGGTGAGCCACCTGGCGTGGTTCGACGACGCCGCCGTGCTGGCCGCCGGCGACCCCGATGGCCACCGCGCCTCGCTGGCGCGTTTCACGTCCGTGGACGACGTCGCGGCCGAGGCCCGCGCGATGGCGCCGCGGGAGCTGCTCGCCTGGTTCCGCGCGTCCCGCGCCCGCAGCCTGGAGGTGTTCGCCGGGCTCGACGCCCGCGACCGGCTGCCGTGGTTCGGGCCGGACATGTCGGCCGCCTCGTTCGTCACGGCGCGGCTGATGGAGACGTGGGCGCACGGCCAGGACGTGGCCGACGCGCTCGGCGTCACCAGGGAGCCGACGCCGCGGCTGCGGCACGTGGCCATGATGGGCTTCAGGGCCCGCCCGTACAGCTTCGCCGTCCGCGGCCTGCCCGCCCCCGCCGAGCCCGTACGCGTGGAGCTCGTCCTGCCCGGCGGCGGCGCCTGGACGGCCGGCCCGCCGGACGCCCCCTCGCTCGTCCGCGGCACCGCCCTGGACTTCTGCCTCGTCGTCACCCAGCGCATCCATCTGTCGGACACCGCCCTGGAGCCGGTGGGCGAGCCCGCGCGGGCCTGGATGGAGATCGCGCAGTGCTTCGCGGGGCCACCCGGAAAGGGACGGAGCCCCAAATCGGGGGTGAATCAGGGTCATTCCGGATGACGCTCACGTCATGATCCGTGACATGCTGTGAGCATGCGCACAATCCTGAACGTCATCTGGCTGGTGTTCGCGGGGATCTGGCTGGCGATGGGCTACGCGCTGGCGGGGGTCATCTGCTGCATCCTCATCGTCACGATCCCGTTCGGCATCGCCTCGTTCAGAATCGCCAAGTACGCGCTGTGGCCCTTCGGCCGCACCGTGGTCCGCGACCCCGGCGCCGGCGTCCTCTCCCTTGTCGGCAACATCATCTGGTTCGTGGTCGCCGGCATCTGGCTGGCCATCGGCCACGTGGTCACCTCGATCCCGCTGTTCATCTCGATCATCGGCATCCCGATGGGCGTGGCGAACATCAAACTCATCCCCGTCTCCCTCCTTCCGCTGGGCGCGCGCATCGTGGACAACGACTAGCAGTGGCGCCGGGACGTAAGCTGTCCCGAAGAGTCACTGCGACATACCGTTGGGTGCCATGACGTCCACCGATGCGCCTCCCCGGCCCAAGCGCGGGCTCGTCTCCCATGCCCGGGCCAGGCTGAACTGGGTGCTCGACACCAACACGTGGGCGATCGTGCGCGCCGCCACCAACGCCGGCGTCACCTACCGCGTCACCGGCCTGGCGGGGGAGGCGGCGTTCTTCGCGCTGCTCTCGCTGCCGCCGTTCGTGCTGGGCCTGATCGGCGTGCTGGGCAAGCTCGGCACCTGGCTGGGCCCCACCGTCGTCACCCAGGTGAAGACCTGGGTGATCGAGCAGGCGGGGCTGCTGTTCACCGACGACGCGGTCAACAAGGTGATCAACCCGCTGCTCACCGACGTGCTCAGCGACGACGCCGGCAAGGTGTCGATCATCTCGCTGGGCTTCCTGCTGTCGCTCTGGTCCGGCTCCAGGGCGCTGTACGTGTACGTCGACCTCATCTCCGTCGCCTACGGGCTGGGGGAGGAGCGCGGCATCATCCGCACCCGGCTGATGTCGTTCGGCCTCTACGTCATCGGCCTGATCATCGGCATCATCGTCATGCCGATCCTCGTCGTCGGCCCGACCCTGATCAAGGACGCGCTGCCCGCCGACTACGGCATCCTCATCGACCTGCTCTACTGGCCCGTCGTGATCATCGGCTCGGTGCTGTTCCTCACCGTGCTCTACCACGTCAGCGTCCCGGTGCGCACGAAGTGGTACCGCGAGCTGCCGGGGGCCATCCTGGCGCTGTTCCTGTGGATCGTCTGCGCGGCCGTGCTGCGCGCCGTGCTGGCCGCCTGGTTCTCGCCCGTCTCGGTGTACGGCTCGCTGGCCGCGCCCATCGCGCTGCTGCTGTGGCTCTACATCACGGCGCTGGCCGTGCTCATCGGGGCCATCCTGAACGCCGAGGTCGACCGGCTCTGGCCGGGCGTGAGCCGTACCAGATAACCATTCCGCCGCCGGATCATGTCCGGAATAATCCCACCGGTGAACGTGCAGCAGCGGGTCGGGCCGTACACCCTCCTCAGGAAGCTCGGGGAGGGCGGGATGGGCGTCGTCCACCTCGCGCAGGACCCGTCGGGGCGGCGCGTGGCGCTGAAGACCATGCGGCCCGACCTGGCCGGGCGGGAGGAGTTCAGGCGGCGCTTCGGCAAGGAGAGCGAGGCGGCCAGGAGGGTCGCCAGGTTCTGCACCGCGCCCGTGCTCGACGCCGGGTTCGACAACGGCACCGCCTACCTCGTCACCGAGTTCGTCGAGGGCCCCGACCTGTCCTCGGTGGTCGCCCAGGCCCCGCTGACCGGCTCCAACCTGGAGGCGCTGGCCGTCGGCGTGGCCACCGCGCTGGCCGCCATCCACCAGGCGGGGGTCGTGCACCGCGACCTCAAGCCGTCCAACGTGCTGCTCAGCCCCGTCGGGCCGCGGGTCATCGACTTCGGCGTCGCCCAGCTCGCCGACACCCCGGGCGCGGTGGCGACGATCGCGACGATGATGGGGACGCCCGCGTACATGTCGCCGGAGCAGGCGAGGGGCGAGCACGTGACTCCGGCGGGTGACGTCTTCTCCTGGGGCGCCCTGGTGACGTACGCCGGCACCGGCAGGCCGCCCTTCGGCCTCGGCGGCGTGGCGGAGGTCGTCTACCGCGTCATCAACCACGCCCCCAAGCTCGACGGGCTCGACGAGCGCATCAGGCCGCTGGTCGAACGGGCGCTGGACAAGGACCCGGCGCGCCGCCCGACCGCCCAGCAGCTCGTGGACGGCCTCCTCGGCCGCACGGGCGTGCCGGTCTCCGCCGCCACCGAGGCGGTCTCGGAGAGCTGGCGGCCCCCCGTCGTGCGGCCGTCCGCTCCGCGTCGCGCGTTTCCCTGGCTGGCGATCGTCGGCGCCGTGGTCGCCGCCGCCGTCGGGGCGGGCGTCACCTTCGCCCTGGTACGCCCCGGGGAGCGGCCGGGCGTCCAGCCGGGCACCCCGGCGGCCGCCGCCACGATCGACGCCCTGGGCAGCCGGCTAGAGGTGCGGGTCGACTCGCTGGTGCGCGAGGGCGCCAGGGCCCGCCTGCAGTGGACGGTCAAGAACGTCGGCACCGAGAACGCGCCCCTGGTCGGCAAGCTCGGCTCCGGCGTGTTCGACGAGACCGTCTCGCGCGTGAGCATCGTCCCGCCAGGGGTCGGCAATCCGCTCTACCCGGCCTTCAAGGACGGCGCCTGCCAGTGCTTCACCGTCCCCAAGGCCTCGTTCCCCGGGGGCGCGCAGCTCCAGCTCTGGGCCGTCTTCGAGGGGCTGCCCGAGACCGCGGAGCGGGTGGACGTCAACCTGGGGCCGCTCGGCTCGATCAAGAACGTGGCCGTCACCGGGGCATGAGCCCGGTGTCCCCGACGGACGGAATGTCTCCTGTGAATGATCAGACGAAGCGGATCGGACCGTACACCCTCGTACGCAAGCTCGGCGAGGGCGGCATGGGCATCGTCTACCTCGCCCAGGACCCCGGCTTCGCCCCGGTCGCGCTCAAGGTGCTGCGGCCCGAGCTGGCCGGCCGCGAGGACTTCCGGCGCCGCTTCACCAGAGAGGCGGAGGCGGCCAGGCAGGTGGCCAGGTTCTGCACCGCGCCCGTGCTCGACGCCGGCATCGAGGGCGGCACGGCCTACCTCGTCACCGAGTACGTCGACGGCCCCGACCTGACGGGCATGATCGAGACGCGCGGCCCCATGCGCGGCGCCAACCTGGAGGCGCTGGCCGTCGGCGTGGCCACCGCGCTGGCCGCCATCCACGAGGCCGGCGTCGTGCACCGCGACCTCAAGCCGTCGAACATCCTGCTCAGCGCCGTCGGGCCGCGCGTCATCGACTTCGGCATCGCCCGCCTGGCCGAGCCGGACGCCACGCAGTCCGCCGTCGTCGTGGGCACGCCCGCGTACATGGCGCCCGAGCAGGCGGGCGGCGGGCCCATCACGGCCGCCAGCGACGTGTTCGCCTGGGGCGGCGTCGTCACGTACGCGGGAACCGGCCGGCCGCCGTTCGGCACCGGGCAGGTGCCGGAGGTGCTGTACCGGGTGGCGCACCACGAGCCCCGGCTCGACGGGCTCGACGAGCGGCTGCGCGAGCTGGTGGAGCAGGCGCTGCGCAAGGACCCGGCCAGGCGGCCGAGCGCCCAGCAGCTCCTGGACCGGCTGCTCGGCCGCGAGCGCGCCACGGTCGCCTCGGCCACCCGCGCGGTCAGCGACGCCTGGACGCCGCTCCTGAACGGGCGGACGCCGCCCCCGCCCCCCGCGACGTCCCCGCCCCCCGCGACGTCCCGCGAGCGGCGGCAGGGCGGCCGCTGGGTCGCGCCCGCGGCCGCGGCGGTGCTCGCGTCCGCGCTGACGATGGGCGGCGCGCTGGCGATGTGGCGGCCGTGGCAGGCGGGCGCGGGCACGCCCACGGTCCTTCGCACCGTCCAGGAGACCGTCACCACCACGGCGGGATCGGGCGCCGCCACCCCGGACCGGGAACAGACGGGACCCGCCTCCGAGACCGCCGAGCCGCCGGCCACCGTCACCCCCGGCAGCAAGCAGGCGGTGGTGTCAAGGAAGATCAACAACGGCTGGGACGAGTACCCGGCCGTCATCCGGATCGCCTCGCTCCGCAGGCAGGGGGAGAACGTCAGGCTCGAGTTCACCATCCGCAACGACCACTCGCAGAACTCGCTCGGCGTCTACGGCCTCACCGAGTCCAACTCCTCGAACCTGGGGGACATCGAGCTGCTCCTGCCCGATGATCCGCTGCCCATCAGGCCCCTGTGGCAGGACGACCGGTGCGCCTGCTCCGGCATGGCTCCCGGCGACTTCATCCCCGCCGGCCAGGAGCGGCGTTTCTTCGCCGTCTTCCGCGCCGTGCCCGCCGCCGTGACGACGGTCGACCTGGACATGAAGAACCTCGGACACTACGCGAACCTGCTGATCACGAAGAAATAAGCCCCTGGCGCATCCGATAAGGTCTAGGAACGAGACGCGACTGGCGCATTGGGTGGGATCGACCACCAGGGAGCGAAAGGAGCGGAGGCCGTGCGCCTGGGTCTTCGCACATCGTCAACGATGACAGGAGAGTCATGAGTTCTCTCGCTAGCGTCGACCCGCAGATCGCCGAGCTCATCAAGGCCGAGGAGCGCCGCCAGTCCGACACGGTCAAGCTGATCGCCTCGGAGAACTACGTGTCCAAGGCCGTGCTGGAGGCCACCGGCACCGTCCTGACCAACAAGTACTCCGAGGGCTACGCCGGCAAGCGTTACTACGAGGGCCAGCAGGTCATCGACCAGGTCGAGACCCTGGCCATCGAGCGGGCCAAGGCCGTGTTCGGCGTCAACCACGCCAACGTCCAGCCCTACTCCGGCTCGCCCGCCAACCTCGCCGTCTACATGGCCTTCGTGCAGCCCGGCGACACCGTGATGGGCATGGGCCTGCCGTTCGGCGGCCACCTCACGCACGGCTGGTCCGTCTCGGCCACCGGCAAGTGGTTCAACCCGGTCCGCTACGGCGTGCGCAAGGACACCGGCCGCATCGACCTCGACGAGGTCCGCCGGCTCGCCCTGGAGCACCGGCCCAAGCTGATCTTCTGCGGCGGCACCGCGATCCCGCGCACGATCGACTTCGAGGGCTTCGCCTCGATCGCCCGCGAGGTCGGCGCCGTGCTGGCCGCCGACATCGCGCACATCGCGGGCCTGGTCGCGGGCGGCGCGCACCCGTCCCCGGTGGGCCACGCCGACGTGATCTCCACGACCACCCACAAGACGCTGCGCGGGCCGCGCGGCGCCATGCTCATGGCCACGTCCGACGAGCACGCCACGGCGCTCAACAAGGCCGTCTTCCCGGGCCTTCAGGGCGGCCCCCACAACCACACCACCGCCGCCATCGCCGTCGCCCTGCACGAGGCCGCCCAGCCGGCCTTCCGCGACTACGCCCACCAGGTGGTGCGCAACGCCAAGGCCCTGGCCGAGGAGCTGTCCTCGCGCGGCTTCGACCTGGTCTCCGGCGGCACCGACAACCACCTGATCCTGCTCGACCTCACGCCCAAGGGCATCGGCGGCAAGCCGGCCGCCCAGGCGCTCGACCGCGCGGGCCTGGAGACCAACTACAACACGGTGCCGTTCGACACCCGCAAGCCGTTCGACCCGTCGGGCATCCGCATCGGCACGCCGTCGGTGACCTCGCGCGGCATGGGCGAGGCCGAGATGCGCCAGATCGGCGCGTGGATGGACGAGGTCGTCACCGCCCTGGCCAAGGGCGACGCCGAGGACGTGATCACCCGCGTCCACCACGAGGTCAGCGAGCTCACCGCCCAGTTCCCGGCCCCCGGCCTGTAAGGAATCTCCGGCACGAGAGAAGCACCCCACCGCGCGGGCTCCCGGTGCGCGGTGGGGTGCTTCGTGCGATCGGGGTGGGCCGGAGTACCCCGTCGCGGTGGCCGATCCCGGCCCGGAGGACTGGTCCGGATCGGCCTGGGACGGCCTTCCAGGGACGGGACCGAATCGTCCCCTGAAGGCCTCAAGGTTCAAGCCTCGGGCTCAAGCTCCAGGCTCACCCGAGGAAGACGTAGTCGGCCCCGTACGGCACCCTGGCCTCCGTGCCCGGCACGCAGGCCCCCGCGGGCGCGGTGCCGCCGGTCGTGTTGAGGCGCAGGATCTGGGTGGCGTGGGCGAGCAGGCCGGTGCCCGCGCCCGCCTGGGCGGCGTCGAGGACCAGCTCGGGGATGTGGCCGCCGTTCGGCGTCCTGGTGACGACCGAGCCGCGCACCGCGCTCCCGTCCGGGGCGATCCACTGCGGCGGCCCCGAGCCCGGCGTGACGAACGAGTGGTCGATGCCGCGCCGCAGCCTGGCCGTCACGCCGAGCTGGGTGAACCCGTGGCCGCCCGCCGGCAGGGGCGTGCAGGCGTAGATCTGCGAGCCGCGCAGCACCTCCGCGGTGAGCGCGCGCGGGTGGGTGAACGGCTCGCCGGAGAGCGGGCCGCGCACCGCGCCGCCGCGGAAGTCCAGCGTGTGCAGGTTCGTGTAGTACGCGTCCGGCTTCGCGGCGATGCGCTCGGCGACCCCGGCGCTGACCGGCGTCACCCCCGCGACGCCGGTCACGTTCTCGGGCAGCCCCCGCGCGGCCGCGAACAGGTCGGCCACCACCGCGCCGCTCCTGCCCGGCGCGCCCTTGTGCAGGCGCCCCGCGCTCACCCGGCCCAGCCCGCTCCAGGAGACGGTGTAGGCGATGGAGGAGCCGCCGGGCCTCAGCCACCACACGGCCCTGCCGTCCGCGTCGCCGCCCGGCACGTGCCGGCCGCCGCCGGCCTGGGAGGAGAGCGTGGCCTGGTCGCCGCCGTGCAGGACGCCGCCGAGGTCGACGGGCTTGCTCAGCCGGTGGAACTGGCCGCGTACCGCGCCCTTGGGGTGGGCGGCGTCGTGCAGGTTGACGTAGAAGCCTGCGGGGTCGGCGACGAGTGCCTGGACGAGGTCGTTCCCGGCCCTGACGGTGCCGGTGACGCCGCGGGCGGAGGACGGCGGGGGCGTGGTGAGCAGGCCGAGCCGGACGTCGCCGTCGGCGCCCCTGGCCCCGAGGTGGACGTGGACGGCGGTAGGGGTGCCGATCCTGTCCCAGCGGGCCGCGAACGTCACCTCGTTCCCGCTGATCCTGAGCACGACCGTCGAGTGGCCGTCCGTGTCGCCGGGGGCGCCCACCTCGTTCGCGCCGCGCAGGGCCGCCGCGAGATGGACCTCGTCACCGGACGCGTGCGCGGGCACAGCGGGGGCGGCAAGCACACCCGCCCCTAAAACCGCACAAATAGCGATCTTACGGATAGACATCAGGAAACCTCATAAAAGGCTCGATATTTCAATCGGTACGGCAGGCAGTACGCGCCGCGAGCCGGAGAGGTTCAATCCCTGGGCCGGCAATTTCCCGCCTTCGCAACGGCACACGAAGATGCCCTCCCACCAGCGGTGAGAGGGCATCACTCGATCAGAGTCAGGCCTTGATGGTGAGCAGTCTCCTGCCCGCCGACGTGACCACCTCGAAATGATCGATGTCCCGCAACTGCGTCGCGCTGCCGCCGTGCATGTAGAGCGGATCGGGCGATCCCGGCACTCCGTACCCGGCTGGAGGCACGGACCACCCCGTCATCACCCGTCTGTCACCCGACTTGCCGACCGAGATCAGCTCGCACTCCAGCGGCCCCTTCACCCCCGACAGCTTGAGCGCCGCGTGCGTGCCCCACCCCTTCGACTCCACGACCAGCCCGCCCGTCACGCCGGCCACGCCCGTGCCCGCGATGGGCTTGCCGTCGGCGTAGAACTGCTCGGCCGGGCCCATGTTCGTCCCCATGTGACCGCCGTGCCCCTGCGCCACCTGCGGTGCCTCGCCCGCGCTGAGCTGCGTGCCGATCGTCAGCCCGCCGGCCACCAGCGTGACCGCCGCCGCCATCCCGATCACGAACGTGCCCCTGCGCGTCCGCCGGTCGGCCGCCTTCTTGCGCCGCAGCAGGTCCACCACGTCGCCCTGGGGCTCAAGGGAAGGAGGGCCGAGGTCCTCCACGGGGCCGATCCCGTGCAGCACGCTGGCCACCCCCGCCAGGTCGGACAGCTCGTACCGGCAGGCGGAGCAGCCGAGGAGATGGGCCTCGAAGGCCAGCCGGTCGTCCTCGTCCAGCAGCCCGAGCGCGTACGCTCCCACGTCCGTGTGCTCGACTCTCGACGTCATGCCTTCACCCCCCTCTCCTCCAGCGCGATGCGCAGCGCGCGCACGGCGTAGTAGACCCGGGACTTCACGGTGCCCACCGGAATGCCGAGCGCTTCCGCGGCGTCGTTGACCGACCGGTCCCGCAGGATCGTCTCGTTGAGGATCTCGCGGTGTGCCGGCGACAACGCCTTCAGCGCCTCGGACACGACCACCTGGTGCAGCAGTCCCTCCATCTCGTCGGGCACGGGCATGCTCTCCAGCGGTCCGTCACCCGACTCCTGGGGCCGGGCGTCCCTGCGCCGCCGGTCATCGATCACGATACGTCTGGCGACCGTGGCGAGCCAGGGCATCAGCGAGACCGAGTCGGGGTCGAGCTGCTCCGCACTGCGCCAGGCCCGGATCATGGTCTCCTGCACCACGTCTTCCGCCCACTGCCGATCGCCCGCGGTCAGCCGGATCACGAAGGCCAGCAGCGGCCTGTGGTATTCCCGGTAGAGCGCGGACACGACCACCTCGTCGTCCGGGCGTACGCGCCGGATCAGGTGTCGTAAGCGCGGCTTGCCCATCGGGGCGGCTCCCTCGGCCGAGGGCGGGGGATACGTGCTGATTCGCATCATTCCCCTTTCTCAGTCCGTCGAGAGGTGGTACGGGGAGCCGCCCTGGCACGGTTCAACAGATCGCGGAAGATAATGCGATTGCATCGCCGGGGCCACTCTGCGTAGAGTCGCTGCAGCAACTGATCGAGGAGGTGAGGACTATGCGGGTCGTCCTGTTCAACGTGTCCTCAGCTCACTTCCGGGCTCTCGTCTGACCAGCCCGTTCTTCTTCGCATTTCCTTCTCGATCAAAGGTTTCACTACGTTGTCTTACGATCTTTCCCTGCTCGGCTGGACCGCCTTCCGCGCCGCCGAGCTGCCTGAGGGCACCGTCCCGGCCCGCGTCTCCCGCGTCGACCGCGGCGCGGCCGAGGTCATCGCCGCCGACGGCCAGCACCAGGCCAGGTACACCGCCCGCGTACGCCGCGCCGCCGCCGCCGACCCGGTTGCGCTGCCCTGCGTCGGCGACTGGGTCGCGCTCACGTGGCTGCCCGAGGGCCGCTACGAGCTCGACGCGGTCCTGCCCCGCACCACCGCCTTCGTCCGGGGCGGCGTCAGCCGCACCTCGGTCGGCGGCCTGTCGGGCGACGGCCAGGGCCAGGTGCTCGCGGCCAACGTGGACGTCGTCTTCGTGGCCGAGCCGTCGATGCACGCCACCGACTTCGCCGACCTCGGCCGCATCGAGCGCCTCGTCGCGCTCGCCTGGGAGTCCGGCGGCACGCCCGTTGTGCTCATCACCAAGTCCGACCTGTTCGAGAGCGGCCTGGACCAGCTCCTCGACGATGTCCGCGGCACCGCGCCCGGCGTGACCGTGCACGCCGTCTCCTCCCTGCTGGGGGACGGTGTCCGGCTCGTCCGCGACCACCTGGAGGGCTCCCGCACGGCCGTCATCCTCGGCCCGTCGGGCGCCGGCAAGTCCACGCTGGTCAACGCCCTGGCCGACGACACCGTCATGGAGACCCAGCAGGTCCGCGCCGCCGACGGCCGCGGCCGGCACACCACCGTGCACCGGGAGCTGATCCCGCTGCCCGGGGGCGGGCTCGTCATCGACACCCCGGGCATCCGCCGGATCGGGCTCTACGACATGGGGGAGGGCGTCGACCTCGTCTTCTCCGACATCGAGGAGCTCGCGGAGCGGTGCCGCTTCGGCGACTGCGGCCACAACGGCGAGCCGGGATGCGCGGTGCTCGCCGCCCTGGAACGGGGGGAGCTGCCGGAGCGGCGCCTGGAGAGCTGGCGCAAGCTGCAGCGGGAGGCGGCGTGGATGGCCTCCAGGACCGACGCGCGGCTGCGCAAGGAACAGCAGAACAAGTGGAAGGTCACCACCAAGGAGATGCGGCGCTCCGGCCGCAGCCGCCCCTGACCGGCCCACTTACACGCTCGGCCCGCACGCTCGGCCCGCACGCTCGGCCCGCACGCTCGGCCCGCACGCTCGGCCCGCACGCTCGGGCCGGGTGACCGGCCGCGCGCTCGGTCCGCGCTTGTGACCGGCTCGCGTGACCGGCTCGCGTGATCGTCCGGCCGGTCAGGTGGGCGGCAGTCGTGCGTCGGCCGCGGGGGCGGTGGCCGAGCCTCCGCGGCGGCGGGCGAGCGGGACGGGGTGAGGAGGCGAGGAGCGGGTGTCAGCGGGTAGGCACAGGTCATGGAGCTCTTCCAAGACCGGGCCGACGCAGGGGCGCAGCTCGCCGAGCGGCTGCGGGACGCGCACGACCCCGTGATCCTGGCTCTGCCCCGCGGCGGCGTGGCGGTGGCCGTGCCCATCGCGCGCCGCCTCGGCGCCGTGCTCGACGTGCTCGTGACGAGGAAGATCGGCTACCCGCCGACCCCTGAGCTGGGCGTCGGGGCGGTGGCGGAGGGCGGCGAGCCGGTGTTCGACCCGCTGCTGCTGCGGCGCCTGGGCATGACGCCCGAGGACGTCGCCGACGTGGTGGAGGAGGAGCGGTGGGAGCTCGCCCGTCGGGTGCGCGCCTACCGCGGCGACCGCCCGCTGCCCCCGGTCGAGGGCAGGGAGGTGATCGTGGTCGACGACGGCCTGGCCACGGGCGGCACCGCGAGGGCCGCGCTCAGGGCGGTGGCCACGATGAAGCCCGGCAAGGTGACGCTGGCCGTGCCGGTCGGCGCCCGCGAGACGGTGCAGTCCATGCTGGAGGAGGCGGACGAGGTGGTCGTGCTCAGGACACCGCTCGACTTCCGCGCGGTGGGCCAGTGGTACGAACGGTTCGACCAGCTCAGCGACGCCGACGTCCTGCACCTGCTGGGCCGTGACTGAGACCTCGGCCCGTGACCGATGGCCGGCGCTGGAGACCTCGGCCCGCGACTGGAGACCTCGGTCCGCGGCCGGAGAGCGGTCCGCGACCAGAGACCTCAGCCCGCGATGATCGCCCAGACGATCTTGCGGGTGCCCTCCGGCGAGAGCCAGCCCCACGCCGTGCACAGGGCGTCCACCAGCCGCAGCCCTCGCCCGTACTCCGAGAAGACGTCCGGCGCGGCCGTCACCGGCACGGTATGGCTGTAGTCGGTCACCACGCACGCCAGCTCCGCCTCGTGCGCCAGCAGCCGCAGCTGCGCGGCCCCGCCGCCGTGGCGCATCGCGTTGGTCACCAGCTCCGAGACCACCAGCTGGGCGTCGAAGGCGTGGTCCAGGGTGCCCCACGAGGTGAGCGTCTGATCGACGAACCGGCGGGCCGTGGCGACGCAGGACGGCTCCAGCGCCGTTCCACGATGGAACGGGAACACGGCGTCGCACGCAACGGCGCGTCCCTCCACCAGGATGGGCAGAAGCCATCCAGGTGGCCGGGCACCGATGGCGGCTTGCGGCCGAGCGTCGAAAGTCGTCATTCTGGCCCCCGAAGCGCGGTCTGGTGATCCAATACCCATCTTTACGGGGAGTGCTTACCGATGCAAGACTTTTCGTAGTTTACGGATGCGAAACGCATCTGCACGTGCAGATGACCTAGGAGCGGCGGAGTGAGCGCACAGAGCACGGAAGGGAAGCTTCTCAGCTACTCGCCGGGAAGCCCGACGGTGCTGCGGATCCTGCTGGGGACGCAACTGCGCAGGCTCCGTACGGAGAAGGGTATCTCGCGCGAGGACGCCGGGTATTCGATTCGGGCATCTCACGCGAAGATCAGCCGCCTGGAGCTCGGCCAGGTCAGCTTCAAGCAGCGCGACGTCGCCGACCTGCTCACCCTGTACGGCGTCACCGACCCCAAGGAGCGCGAGCCGCTGCTGGCCCTGGCCAAGCAGGCCAACGCCCCCGGCTGGTGGCACAAGTACGGCGACCTGCTGCCCGCCTGGTTCGAGGTCTACATCGGCCTGGAGGGCGCCGCCGCCGGTATCCGCACCTACGAGAACCAGTTCGTCCCCGGCCTGCTCCAGACGCCTGCCTACGCCAGGGCGGTGATCGAGCTGGCGCACGAGAAGGCGGCCGAGTCGGAGCTGGAGCGCCGGGTGGCGCTGCGCATGACCCGGCAGAAGCGGCTGGAGAGCGGCCTGACGCTCTGGGCCGTGATCGACGAGGCGGTGGTGCGCCGCACGCTGGGCAGCCCCGAGATCATGCGCGAGCAGATCGCGCACCTGCTGGAGATCACGTCCGGGCGCAACGTCACCGTGCAGATCATGCCCTTCGACCGCGGCGGCCACGCGGCGGCCGGCGGCCCCTTCAGCATCCTGCGCTTCCCCGAGCGCGAGCTGCCCGACGTCGTGTACATGGAGCAGCTCACCAGCGCCCTCTACCTGGACAAACCCGCCGACTCCGACCACTACATGGAGGTCATGGACCGGCTGAGCATCCAGGCGGAGGAGCCCAAGACGACCAGGCGCTTCCTGGAACGCCTGCTGTCCGGATGAGCTGCCGTTTTTCCCTGTGATCCACTCCATACCGGGATTTTTGGTCGTCCGGTATATGGAGCACTTCCTGTTGCCGTATTGTCACCTCGCAAACGCGGATGCACGTGCATCCGTAAGATCGCGAGGAGCTGCCCCCATGCACGAGTTCCGGAACGGAACGCCCTCCGGCCGCCTTCCCGTCGTCTGGCGCAAGAGCAAGCGGAGCAACCCCAACGGCAACTGCGTCGAGGTGGCGGACCTGCCCACGGGGGAGATCGCCATGCGCAACTCACGCTTCCCCGAAGGGCCGGCGCTGGTCTACACCCGCGCCGAGATCACCGCGTTCGTTCTCGGGGCCAAGGACGGGGAGTTCGACGACCTCATCGTGTGAGGGCGTCACCCGGCCGCCGGGTTACGGACCCGGCGACGCGGGTTTTCGGTCACGACTGTAGGGACGGGGGCGCGTTGTGCCAGCGCCAGCGCGTCAGGCGGGGACGGCCGGGAAGCTCGGCGCGGCCCGTGGCCCACAGCAGGGTCGTCCAGGGGTCGGTGTCCCGAGGGGCGTCGGGGAAGAGCCGGGCGAGCACGCGGGCGCACACGTCCGCCGGCGGGTCCCAGGTGAGGCCGAGGCCACCGGCCAGGTCGTGCACGTGGACGAGGGCCTCGGTGAGGCCCATCGCGGCGGAGGCCGAGGCGTCGGCGGGGCCGAAGCCGTGGTGGGCGCGGGCGTGCGGCGGCGCGGTGCGCACCATCGCGGCCAGCAGCGCCCCGCTCGACTGCAGCACCTGCATCAGGCCCGTGACACCCGCGGCGCGGTCGGCGTGCACGGCGTTGCCCGGCCCGCCCGGCCTGCGGCTCTCCAGGACGAACGGCACGGTGACGTCCAGCGGCGGCGTCGTGAGGCCGAGTTGCACGGCATAGGCGAACAGGTCGTCGGCCAGGTGCTCGGCCGTCTCCCAGCAGGTCCAGTCGAGCGAGCCCGCCTTGGCGTCCCAGGCGGCCGGCTCCCGCGCCTGCCGTAGCGTCTCGACGGCCAGGCGGATGATCTCTTCGAGGTCGGCCGCGGCGGCCGCCGGCGTGAGCTGTGGTGCTGCTGACATGGCAGGCACCCTATCGACGGCCTCGCCGGGCGGTGGCCGGCGGTCCGGGGCCGCCGGCCACCGCCCCGCGTGTCAGCGGTCACACGCGGGGGTCCGCCTGCGGGCCGCGTCAGCGGTACACGCGAAGGCCGGCCTTCAGACCGCGCGTCAGCGGTATACGCGGGGGTCGGCCTTCAGGCCGCGCGTCAGCCGTACGGTGATGAACTCGTTGTCGTCCGGCTTGCCGGCCGTGCGGCCGTTGGAGAAGGGGAAGTTGTTGTCGTCGAGCACGCCGAGCGTGCGGTCGTCGAGGATGATCACGTCCTCGATCGTCTGGAACGGGAACCGGAACGTGCCCGGCGCGCCGCCCAGCCCGCGCGGGTCGGCGAGGTTCAGCAGGTCGGCGACCAGGGTCTTGTCCAGGGCGCCGTCGCGGTCCTGGTCGCGCCTGTCCGCCAGGTAGATGCGCTTGACCTTGGCGGCGTCGCCCTGCCCGTTGTCCCGCTCGATGATCAGGAACCGGTTCTCGTCGACCGCGATGGCGTCGCCGATCGCGTGGGAGGGGTCCTCCAGCCGGTACGTCCAGCGCCGGTCGGTGTAGGCCCGCTTGCGCAGGTCGAACTCGTACATGCGCAGCGTGCCCGCGGGGTCGCCGCTGACCGTGCCCTCCAGCAGCGGGTAGAGGCGGCGGCCGTCCACGCCCCTGGCCATGCCCTCGAAGCCCTTGCTGCTGGCCAGGTTGGGCTGCCCGCCGTTCAGGTCGGGGTTCTCGGGGGCCCGGACGCCGGGGAGCGGGGCCGGGGCGTCCAGGAGGCGGCCCTTGTGGTCGAAGTGCAGCAGGTACGGGCCGAACTCGTCGCCGATCCAGTACGTGCCGTCCGCCGCGCGCACGATCGACTCGACGTCGAAGTCGGAGCCCGTGAGCGTGCGGTCCTGGCGGGTCAGGGCGAAGGGGACGAGCCCGCGCGGGTCGGTGAGGTTGAAGCCGCCGAGCACCTGGACGGTCCTGGACCTGAAGTCCGGCTTGACGCGGTGGACGCGCAGCAGGAAGTCCGAGCTGTTGGCCTTGTTGCCGTAGCCGTTGTCGGACAGCACGTCGAAGGTGCCGTCGTGGCGGCGCGCGATGCCGCTGAAGCCCTGCACCGGCTGGCCGGTGAACGGCGGGGTGACGCCGTTGACCGGCGTCGTGCCCAGGAGCGAGCCGGACGGCTCGCTGCCGGGGACGAAGGTCAGCGCCGGGAGGGAGGCGAACCCGGTCAGCGTGGCCTGCCCGAAGGAGGGGGCCTTGCCGGGGTCCGCGGTGGCGGGGACGGATGCCAGACCGAGGGTCAGCGCGCCCGCGCACATCAGGATCGCGATGCGTTTCATGCCGGGCACACTAGGGCGGGCACATGACGCGATCCCGAACGCACGGCAACGGGCGATGACCGCCAGATGTCGGGCAGGTCGTGATATGTCCTGAAATGTAACGACTTCGCCACCGCGGTGGAGCCCGCGGTGCGAAGTCACGTGCTGGGGTGAACCATCCCGGAGCCTGATCAGGCAGTTGCCCCGACCGGGTTCACCAGAGCCTGGTAAGGATGTCCAGGCTCCGGCTCATCGGGACAACTGCGTGATCACGCGATGATGGTGATGCTGCCGGGTGTGTCAGGCGGCGGTGATGCCGGCGCTGGCCGCGCGGCGCATGCGACGGCGACGCTCGCTGGCGCGCTCGTCCTCGTTGAGACCGCCCCACGTGCCGTACTTCTCCGGCCGGGACAGCGCGTAGTCAAGGCACTCGTTGCGGACAGGGCACCCGGCGCAGATCGCCTTGGCCTTCCGCTCTCGTACGTCACGCTCGGGCTGCCGCTCCCCGTCGGGGCCGAAGAAGAGCACGAGGTCCTCACCCCGGCACGCGGCATCATCCTGCCAACCCCAGCTGGGGCGCGGGCGGGCGAGCTGCCGACGTACCTGAGACATGAGAAAACCACCTTCGTGAGAGGTATTTCGGTAATTGAGCCGCATTGGACGCTTATGGCGTCACTGTTCCAACGCAACCTCGGGCCGTGATGTTCCCTGTTCAGGCGAGAGCGGGCGTGGCGTACCGCACAGGCGCGAGCCTGTCCAGCGAAACCAGCCGGTAGGTGGTGATCGTCTCGGCGCAAGCCGTACCACACGGCGCGGTGAACGCCGATGGCTCGATCACAACCTGGAGCCGGACGTCGCCGCAGCGCACAATGGCTTCGGTGACGTCGCCGTCCGTCCTGGAGGATTCCACGGCCACCGCGCCGACGGAGCACTCTCCCGTATGGGCTCGGGCGAAGTGCTCGACGGCCTGCAATGGCTCAGGGATGCCTGCGCGTCCCCGGTAGCGGTCGAGAATGATCTCGCCCGACCGGTACGCGTTAGCCGCTGCCGATGCAGCAGCCTGAGACATGCTGCCGTAGAAAATTCCGTGTGGCAAGCACACGAGGTTGGCGGCGTAGCGATCGCCGCCAACGTGTGACGTTTCCCACACTCTGTCCGGCAAGATTTCGGCCAGGGACCGAGCGAGGGGTAGTCCAATGCGGGCGCAGCACACATTGCGCTTGGCGTGCGTGCAGACCAGAAATACCGGCTCGTCTTCAAGTATGCAGGACTCCGGGACCACTCCGGCCACGAGCGCGTCCAGGTCAAGATCGTCAGGACCTGCGATGACGCCCTGCGCTATCCAGGGGCTCTCGCCTGCCGCGTAGCCCACTAGCACACGGATCCCCTGGTCCCGTGGGCGGGTCCGCTTGCCGGGGCGGCGGATGAGCTGGGGCCTGATACCGCGTTGGAGCGCCCGCCGGACGAGTTTCGAGATTTCCGTAGGAAGTTCGAAGTTTTCCAGGCGCGAGGGCCAGGCTCCGGTGTATTCGATGAGCAGCCACAGCCTGGCTCCCACGGTGGCGCTGGCCAGTGTGGGCATCTCGCCGGTGTGGCACCCCGTCGGATGCTCGCAGCCCCTCGCCAACGCTCCCGCCCCTTCCTTGATCCGACTTAGGTAAGACTAACCTAACGGATAGGTGGGTTCACGCGCGGGAGAATCGCCCCAGCACGTCCCGTGTCGCGGGGAGGGCGCGGTTCCTGTCGCGTTCGACCAGGCCGATCCGCGTCCGCCTGTCGAGCAGGTCGCCCTCGTCGAGCGCGCCCTCGTGCAGGACCGACCAGAGCAGGTCGCCCTCGGTGAAGCCGAGCCCGACCTCCTCCGGGTGCCGCTTGACGAGCTCGTGCGCCGCCTCGGCCTCGGAGCCGTACCGCTCGGCCAGGCGCGGCGGCACTCCGGACGGCCGCGGTCCCGCGCCCACGAGCGGGATGCGCCGGGTGCGGCAGCGGCGGGCGCGGAGGTTCCCCTGCGAGACCGCTCGATCCACCGCGTCCTCCGCCATGCGGCGATATGTCGTCAGTTTTCCTCCCACGACGGTCACGACCCCGCCCTCCGAGAACACCGCGTGCTCCCGCGACAGGTCGGCCGTCCTGCCGTCGGCCGCCAGGAGCGGCCTGAGGCCCGCGTACGCGCCCGCAACCGCCTCCCTGGTCACTGGGACCTCAAGGACGCCGTTCAACACCTCCAGAAGCGTTCTGACGTCCTCCTCGGGCACTTCGGGGACGTCCGGCACCGGCCCGTCCACCGGCTCGTCAGTCAGACCCACGTAAATCCGGCCATCGGGCTGCGGCAGCACGAGCGCGAACCGGTTGCTCTCGCCCGGGATGGGCACGTGCATGCCCGCGATCAGCCCGGGCAGCGTGCCCGGCTCCAGGACGAGGTGGCTGCCGCGCGACGGGCGCAGCCGTACCTGGGGGTCCAGCGCGCCCGCCCAGACCCCGGTGGCGTTGATCACCACCCGGGCCCGGATCGTGAACTCCTCGCCCGTCAGCTCGTCGCGCACGTCCGCCCCGGGGCCGGGCCCATGACCGGGCCTATGACCGGCCCCGCTGCCCGTCAGGCGCAGCGCGCGGCAGCGGGTCAGGATCCGGGCCCCGTGCGCGGCGGCCGTCCGCGCGATGGCCACCACCAGCCGGGCGTCGTCGAGCAGCCGGCCGTCCCACGACAGCAGCGCGCCGCGCAGCCCGTCGGCGCGCAGGATCGGCGCCAGCGTGTGCGCGCGGGCCGCGTTCAGCCGGGTGGGGCCCGGCAGCATGCGGCGCGGTGTGCGCGCGGCCGCCCGCAGGCCGTCGCCGAGCCGGTAGCCGGTCATCACCAGCGCCGCCTGCCGGCGCGAGACGGCCGGGGTCAGGGGCAGCAGGTACGGATGCGCCCTGACCAGGTGCGGAGCGGTCCGGCGGAGCAGGATGCCGCGCTCGGCGGCGCTCTCGTACGCCACGCCCGCCTGGCCCTTCGCCAGGTAGCGCAGGCCGCCGTGCACCATCTTGGAGCTCCATCTGGAGGTGCCGAAAGCCAGGTCGTGCGCGTCGATCGCCGCTACGCTCAACCCCCGGGACGCGGCGTCGAGCGCGGCGCCCGCGCCCGTCGCGCCGAGTCCCACCACCAGCACGTCCACCCGCTCCTCCGCGACCCGGCGCAGCTCCCGGGAGCGTCTGTCGGCGTTCAGCGAGCTATCCAAGGTAGGCCTCCAGCAGGGCGGCGAGCTCGGCGTCGAGCTCGTCCAGCGTGACGGGGTCGAGCATGGTCGGAGCGGACAGCAGGAACGACTGGGCCACCAGCAGCACCGCCCTGGCCCTGGCAGGATCGCCGACGGCCGGCTCCAGCACCGCCAGGATGGCCTCGTGGCTGGCGCCGCGCCGATCCAGCAGGTACGGCACCAGCAGCTCCGGGTCCGCCTCCACGATCTTGCGCCACAACGGGTGCCCGCGCAGCCCCCGCACGCCGGCCACGACCGCCCGTACGGGGTCCGACAGGTCGAGCCCCTCGACCACCCGCACCCACTCCCTGGTCATCAGGTCGGCCACCAGTGTGCGCACGTCGGGCCAGCGGCGGTAGATCGTCATCCGCGACACCCCCGCCCGCCGGGCCACGTCCGTGAGCGTCGTCCTGCGCACCCCGTACGCCAGCACGCAGTCGCGCGCCGCGTCCAGCACGCCCTCATTGTGACGAATCGACGTCATGTGTCACAGTGTAAGCGTGACTGCAGAACCGATGTCGTGGTCGGGGTGGGGCGACCCCGCCAAGGCCCGCGAGCTGCCCGAGCCGGTGCGGGCCCTGCTGCGCGACCTGCTCGGCGTGCGCGCGCCCGGCACGCCCGCCGCCTCGCTGGACCAGGTCGCCCTCCCGGCGGTCGCGCTGGCGGGGCCGCTGCTCGGCGCGCTGGCGGAGGTGGTCGGCGACGGGCACGTCCTGACCGGCCACGAGGCCCGCGTCCGCCACACGCGCGGCAAGTCCACGCCCGACCTGCTGCGCATGCGCGCGGGCGACGGCTCGGCCGCGCCGGACGCCGTGGTGCTGCCCGGCTCGCACGAGGAGGTGGCCGAGCTGCTGCGGCTGTGCTCGCGCGAGCGTGTCGCGGTCGTGCCGTTCGGCGGCGGCACCTCGGTGGTGGGCGGGCTCGCCGCCGGCCGCGCCGGCTTCACCGGAGTGATCGCGCTCGACCTGGGGCGGCTCGACCGGCTGCTGTTCGTGGACGAGGAGTCCATGGTGGCGGGGTTCGAGCCGGGAGTGCGGGCTCCCGAGGCGGAGCGGCTGCTGGCCGCGCGCGGGCTGACGCTGGGGCACTTCCCCCAGTCCTTCGAGTACGCCACGCTCGGCGGCTTCGCCGCCGCCCGGTCCAGCGGCCAGGCGTCGGCCGGGTACGGGCGCTTCGACGACATGGTCGTCGGGCTCACCCTGGCCACGCCCTCGGGCACCCTGGAGCTCGGGCGCGCCCCCAAGTCGGCGGCCGGGCCCGACCTCCGGCAGCTCGTGCTCGGCTCGGAGGGGGCCTTCGGGGTGATCACGTCCCTGCGGCTGCGGGTGCGCAGGGCTCCCGCCGAGCGGCGGTACGAAGGGTGGCGGTTCGCCTCGTTCGCGGCGGGTTCCGCCGCTGTGCGGGCGCTCGCCCAGGAAGGGCCGCTGCCGACCGTGCTGCGCCTCTCGGACGAGACCGAGACGATGATCGGCCTGGCCAAGCCGGACACGATCGGCGATTCCCGTGACGCGGGCGGAGCGGGCGGCTCCGGTGGAGCAGGCGGCTCCGGCGGTGCGGAGGACTCCGGTGGTGCGGGCTCCGGTGGCCCGGCCGGCTCCGGATGCCTGCTGATCGCCGGGTACGAGGGGGAGCGGGTCGGGAGCCGGCATGCCGCCGCCTCCGCCGTGCTGGCGCGGGCGGGCGGCGAGCCGCTCGGGCCCGAGCCCGGGGAGGCGTGGGAGCACGGCCGCTTCTCGGCCCCGTACCTGCGCGACTCCCTGCTCGCCGCCGGCGCCACCGTCGAGACGCTGGAGACGGCGGGCTTCTGGGCGAACCTGCCGCGCCTGTACGACGCGGTCCGGCTGGCCCTGCTCGGCGCGCTCGGCTCGCCGCTCGTCATGTGTCACATCTCCCACGTGTACGAGACCGGCGCCTCGCTCTACTTCACCGTCGTGACCCCGCAGGACGCCGACCCCGTGGCGCAGTGGGAGCGGGCCAAGGCGGCGGTGAACGCGGCCGTCGTCGAGGCGGGCGGCACGATCAGCCACCACCACGGCGTGGGCCGCGACCACCTGGACGCCTACGCGAGCGAGCTCGGGCCCGTCGGCGCGGGCATCCTGCGCGCGGTCAAGGCCGAGCTCGACCCCGCGGGGATACTCAACCCGGGCGCGCTGGTCCCGCCACCCGCGTCGTAGACCAGCCGGAGCCGCGGCCGACCGGAGCCTGAGGCCGGCCGGCGGAGCCGAAGGTCAGTCGCGCGGAGCCGGGGGTCAGTCGCGCGGAGCCGGGGGTCAGTCGCGCGGAGCCGGAGGACGGCCGGGCGAGGACGGAGGTGAGTCGCGCGGAGCCGGAGGTCAGTCGGGCGGGGGCGGGAGGTCGTCCGCCTCGGCCAGCGTGGCGGCGGCGTCGCTGAAGCGGTGCAGGGCCTCCTGGACCTCGGCCAGGCGCCGCAGCGACATCGACAGCGCGGCGCCGCCGGCCGCCCGGGTGAGCGCCACGGCCTCCTGCGCCAGCGGCAGCGCCTCCGTGGCGCGCCCCCGCACCAGCAACAGCCTCGCGGTCGTGCGCAGGCACCGGGCCAGCAGCGGCGTGTGCTCGCCCGGCGACTGCGCGGCCAACGCCCGGCTTCTCGCGATCGCCTCGCTCGCGCTGTGGAGCGCCGAGCCGCCGGCCCAGCGCGGCCGGTTGGTGGCGAAGGCGAGCAGGCCCTCGATGGCCGCCACAGCGGAGGTGCCTCTGCGGGTCGCGTCGTCCGGGCCGTTACGGGTCATGGGAGCCTCCTAGGCAGTCCCAACCGCTTGCTTGGGGGGTGAGGCTACACCATTGCACACCATGTGTGTTCCGAGCGGTACGGAGCGTTCAGGATGCGCAATGGGTAGATCACGGTAAAGATGTGGTCATGGTGGAAGTCGCGGCTGAGCGTGGAAAGCAGGTTTCCTCCCGGGTCTCGGAGGAGGGTGCTGGTTGGGCCTGTGTGCAACCAGGGGCGTTTGCGCAGCTCAGGCCCAACAAGCAGGGCTTTACCTGGTTGAATGTACGGACGCTCTGGCTGTCCCGCAACGAGATCCTGGCGGGCTTGTTCGGCGATCCGTCAGGAGAGGTGCGGGCGCGCTGGGTGGAGTCCCAGGAAGCGCGCGGGATTGATCCGGAATTTCGCATAAAACCGGCTGTCGGGAGTCATTTCAGTTTTCTTCTGCTGGGCGATACCGGAGAAGGCGACGCCTCCCAGTACGCCGTTGTTCCGGGAATGATGAAACTCGGGCGGCAGACGTCCTTCGCCATCATCGCCAGTGACGTGATCTATCCCACGGGATCGGGCAACGAGTACGGCGACAAGTTCTTCCGCCCGTACCAGGACTATGACGCGCCGATCTACGCCATCCCCGGCAACCACGACTGGTACGACGGGCTCGGCGGCTTCATGCGGGTCTTCTGCGACGCGCCGCCGCTCAAGCCGAAGCCGGACCGCGGGCTGCGCGGCCTGCTCTGGCGCAAGCCGGAGACCATCGACGAGGCGAAGCTGGCCGAGGCGCGCGAGCTCAGGGGCAGGCCGTCGCAGCAGGCGACGCAGCCGGGGCCGTACTGGACGATCGAGAGCGACAGCCTGCTGATCGTGGGCGTCGACACCGGCATCAGGAACGTGCTCGACAGGAAGCAGACGGCGTGGCTGCGCCGGGTCTCGCTCGACCCGAGGCCGAAGGTGCTGGTGACCGGCAAGCCGATCTACACCGGCAACACGTACAAGCCGTCGCAGCTGGAGGGCGGCGGGACGATCGACGACATCGTGCGCGACCCGGCACACCGGTACGTCGCGGCCATCGGCGGCGACGTGCACAACTACCAGCGCTATCCGGTCCGGGTGGGCGACCGCGTGATCCAGTACGTCGTGTCGGGCGGCGGCGGCGCGTTCATGCACGCCACGCACACCATCGGGCGCGTGGACGTCGCCGGCGTGCACGAGGACGCGTTCAGGTGCTACCCCCTGCGCGGTGACTCGCTGTCCTTCTACAGCCAGCTCTACGCCAGGCGGCTGCGGATGAAGTGGCTCTACCTGACGCCCTCCGAGGCGCTGTGCATCATGTCGGAGCACATCAGGAACGAGCCCGTCAGGACCCCGGAAGGGCCAGTGAAGATCACTCGGCGGATGCGGTGGGCCGCGCGGCTGCTGGGCGCCTGGCCGTGGCCGCTGCGGCTGCCGGTGGACCGGGTGTTCCACCGCTACCTGTCCGAGCTGTCCGACTGGGACACGCCGCCGTTCTTCAAGCAGTTCCTGCACGCCACGGTCACCCCGCGGGAGCTGACCCTGCGCTGCTTCGCGGCCACCGGGTGCCTGGCGCAGGAGCTGGAGCCGCCGCTGGAGGACGAGGTGCGCATCAGCCTCGTGTGACCCCGTGACTTTTTGTCGGGGCCGTTTGGCACCCTTGAGCACGTGTACGTCGTGGTCGCAGGGGAGACGGTGCTGCCGGTCGGTGGCGCGGCGCGCCGTCCCGCCGACCTGGCGCGGGCCGTGCGCGAGCTGGAGGCGGCCGAGGGGCCGCGGTGGGTGTGGGCCGACGCGCGGGAGTCCTACCCTCCGCTGCTGGAGCGGGGGGTGCGGGTCGCGCGCTGCCACGACCTCGCGCTGACCGAGGGGCTGCTGCTGGCGTACGAGGGCCGCTACGGCGAGCCGCGCTCGGCCAGGGCCGCGCACGCCAGGCTGCACGGCCTGCCGGTGCCGGACGAGCAGCCGAGCGCGCCCGGCACGCTGTTCGCGCCGGAGCCGCTCGGCGCCGAGACGGTCGCCGAGGTGCTGGCCGACCAGCTCAGGCGCATCTCGGAGCTGCCCGAGCCCGGCCGGTTCCGGCTGCTGGTGGCGGCCGAGTCGGCCGGCGCGCTGGTCGCGGCCGAGATGTCGCACGAGGGCATGCCCTGGCGCAGGGACGTGCACGACGCGCTGCTGACCGACCTGCTCGGGCCGCGCCCGGTGCACGGCATGCGCCCGGCCAAGCTGCAGGCGCTGGCCGACGAGGTGGCGGCCGCGTTCGGGCACCAGGTCAACCCCGACTCGGTGCAGCAGCTCGTCAAGGCGTTCAAGGGCGCGGGGGTGGCGCTGAAGACGACCAGGCAGTGGGAGCTCAAGCAGATCGACCATCCGGCGGTGGCGCCACTGCTCGCCTACAAGGAGCTGGCCAGGCTGTTCAGCGCCCACGGGTGGGCGTGGGCCGACCAGTGGGTGCGCGGCGGGCGGTTCAGGCCCGAATACGTGGTGGGCGGCGTCGTGTCCGGGCGGTGGGCCACCAACGGGGGCGGGGCGCTGCAGATCCCCAAGGTGATGCGGCGGGTGGTGATGGCCGACGACGGGTGGTTGCTGGTCGTCGCCGACGCGGCGCAGCTCGAGCCGCGGGTGCTGGCGGCGATGGCCGGCGACGTGGGGCTGGCCAGGGCCGCGGGGGAGATCGATCTGTACTCCGCGCTGGCGCAGTCGTTCGGCGGCGAGCGGGGCAACGCCAAGATCGCGATGCTGTCCGCGATGTACGGCGGCACCAGCGGCGACGCCTCCAAGCTGCTGGCCGTGATGCGGCAGCGCTTCCCGAAGGCGTACCAGTTCGTGGAGGACGCGGCCAAGACGGGGGAGGAGGGGCGGATCGTGCGGTCCTGGCTCGGGCGCACCAGCCCGCCCCCGTCGGATCGGTGGAAGGAGCTGGTGTCGGGGCCCGAGGGCGGGCGGGCGGCCAGGGACCGCGGGCGGTTCACGCGCAACTTCGTGGTGCAGGGCACGGCGGCCGAGTGGGCGCTGGCGCTGCTGGCCGTGCTGCGGGGGCGGCTGCCGGAGCCGGCGCGGCTGGTGTTCTTCCAGCACGACGAGGTGATGGTGCACTGCCCGGCGGAGCTGGCCGAGGAGGTGATCGCGGCCGTGGCGGCCTCGGCGGCGGAGGCCAGCCGGTTGTTGTTCGGCGCGACGCCGGTGCGGTTCCCGATGGAGGCGGTGGCGGTCAAGTCCTACGCCGACGCGAAGTGAGCCGCCGGTTCCCGGCGTGCGTGGAGCGGTGGTGCCCGGCCCGGAGGCCGGCGGGCCGGGGAGCCTGGCGGCCGTCAGGTGGCGCGGCGCCAGATGATGGTGAGCCACAGGCCGGCCAGGGCGACCATGATGCCGACGACCAGGCCGAGCATGCCGTAGCCGAGCACCCCCACGATGGCGCCCGCGACGATCGTGCCGGTGGCGCCGCAGACGTTCATCAGCAGGTCCGACAGCCCCTGCACGGCCGGGCGGCGCTCGATCGGCACCGACTCCGTGACCAGTGCCGAGCCGGCCACCAGGCCGCACGACCAGCCCAGGCCGAGCAGCACGAGCGCCGCTGTGACCTGCCACACCCGGTGACCGGCCGTGCCGGCGAGGGCTGCGGCGGCCAGCAGCAGGGCCGAGCCGAGCACCAGCACCGGCACCTTGCCCGCCTTGTCGGCCAGCCAGCCCACGACCGGTGAGAGCACGTACATGCCGGCGATGTGCAGGCTGATCACGATGCCGATGACGTCCAGGTTCGAGCCGTCGTGGTGGAGCTTGACCGGGGTCATGGACATGACGGACACCATCGCCGTGTGGCTGACGGCGATCATGACCATGGCGCGGCGGGCCATCGGGGTGGTGCGCAGGGTCCGCCAGGCCGTACGGATCGTGCGGTTCGCGCCGGAGTCCTCCCGGCGTGTGCCGGCCCGGGCGAGCTGGAGGGGGTCGGGGCGGAGGAAGGCGAGGACGATGACCACCGCCAGCGCGAAGGCCAGGGCCGCGAACGCGAACGGCCCCGCCTTCTCCACCAGCCCGAGGCTCCTGCCGATCCGGTCGGCGGGCTCGGCCAGGTTGGGGCCGGCGACCGAGCCGATGGTCGAGGCCCAGACGACCAGCGACAGGTGGCGGGCCGAGCGGTCCTTCGGCGACAGGTCGGTGGCCGAGTAGCGGGCCGCCAGGCTGCCCGCGCTGCCGCCGCCGACCAGCACGAGGCCCGCCAGCAGCAGCGGCCAGTTGCGCAGGCTGATGGCCAGCACCGAGATCGCGCAGCCCACCAGCGCCGCCGTGTAGGCCAGCGACAGCCCCGCCCGCCGCCCGCCCCGGCCCGACGCCTTGGCGGTCGGCAGGGCGAGCAGCGCCGCGCCCAGCACCGTGGCCGTGCCCGCGAAGCCGCTGATCACGGTCGAGCGGGACAGCTCGTCCACGACGACCGAGCTGAGCGCCAGCCCGACGGCCACGCCCACCCCGCCCACGATCTGTGCCGCCGACAGGACCGCCAGGGTCCGCCGTTGTACGCGCTGGATTCGGTCAGGGGGCGAGACAGCGGGCTTTGTGGGGGCACTGGTCACCCGTGAAGTCTCGCATAACCCCTAACAGTGCCCCAAAGGGGACGGTGATCTTATTTATCGGGAAATAGGGATTTTCATCATGATTTTTCAGAGCACGAGAACGGGATCTCCTTGCGCGATCCGCCCGTAGGTTCCGGGGATCAGGTCGGGGATCAGGTTCACCCCGAACCAGACCTTGCCGTCCCGCTTGCGGTGACGGGCCAGCGTCCTGAGCGGCTCCTTGCCCTTGCGGTAGGTCGTGGTGTCAACGGTGGTCAGCACGCAGCGATCGCAACCCTTGCTCACGCGGAATTCCACGTCCCCGATGCGCAGGCGCTTCCACTCGTCCTCGGCGAACGGCTCCGCCGCGCCGTCGATGACCACGTTCGGCCGGAACCTGCGCATCGGCAGCGGGCCAGGCTCCTCGCCGAGCTCCGAGGCGGTCCCGGCGATCCACTCGTTGAGGCGGGCGAGCGAGGCGGTCGTGGTGAGCAGCAGCGGGAACGCGTCGGCCAGGCTCACCCGGTCCTCCGGCCGGCCGTACGCCGGGTCGACCGGGCGGCGGGTGGGATCGTCGAGCCACCTGAGCCGGACGGGCCGCCCCACCAGCCCGCTCAGCCATCCGGCGGCGTCGTCGCCGCAGTCGGTGACCTCCACGGAGGTCCTCGGCAGGTGCACGACGGACCTCGGGCCGGCGGGGAGCACCGTCAGCGGGTCGGCGTGCGGGCCGGTCAGCGTGAGCGCGCCGCCGTCGAGCACGGGCACGCAGGCCAGCAGGCGCGGCTCCTGCCGGGCGGTGAGCACCGCGCCGCTCTCGTCGGTGACGACGTGGCGGCGGTCGCCGGCCAGCCCCCACGGCTGTACCTCGGCCTCGGTGACCTCGTGCCCCGAGGCGGACTTGACGGGGTAGCGGGAGATGCTCGCCAGCTTCATACGGCTGACCGTATCTCACTGGTTTCGGGCCTCACCCGGACGAGCTCGCTCCTGCGGTGCAGGCTCGCGCCGAGCGCCACGGCGGCCAGGGCGGCCACGCCGATGGCCGCGCCGATCCAGGCGACGGACGCGTAGCCGAGGCCCGCGTCGATGGCCAGGCCGCCCGCCCACGGCCCGGCGGTGATGCCGACGTTGAAGGCGGCCACGTTCATGGCGGCGGCCAGCGTGGGGGCGTTCCTGGCGAGGGCGAAGGGGCGGGCGTTCAGCGCGGGGTTGGTGCCGAAGCCGAACGCGCCGAGCAGGAAGATCAGCGGGATGGCGAGCAGGGCCACGGGCGCGGACGCGGCCAGCGCCGCCGAGGTCAGGATCAGGCCGGTGACGCCGGCGTACAGCAGCGGGTACGGCCGCGCGTCGGCGATCCGGCCGCCGAGGGTGATGCCGAGGAGGGAGCCCACCCCGTACAGGCCGAGCACGGCGGGCACCCAGGCCGGGTCCACGCCGGTGACGTCGCTCAGCAGCGGGCTGAGGTAGCTGAAGGACGACAGCAGCGCGCCGGTGGTCAGCGCGGTGGTGCCGTAAGCGAGCCACAGCGCGGGCCTGCCCAGCGCGCGCAGCTCGTCGGAGACGCGGGGCAGGCTGCCGGAGTCGGGGCGTCCGCCGGGGATCGTGGCGAACACGCCGATGCCGGCCAGCGCCGACAGCGCGGCGACCGCCCAGAACGCCGCCCGCCAGCCCAGGTGCTGCCCGATCACCGTGCCCGCCGACAGGCCGAGGACGGTGGCCACGGTGAGCCCGCCGGCCAGCACGCTCATCGCCCTGGCGCGGGCGCCCGCGGGCACCAGCCCGATCGCGGTGCCGGCCGCCACGGCCCAGAAGCCCGCGTAGACGAAGGCGCCGACCACGCGGGTGGCGAACAGCACGCCGTAGCTCGACGTCAGCGCGCCCGCGACGTGCGACAGGGCGAACAGGCCGAGGAACGCCAGCAGCACCGTACGGCGCGGCCACCGCAACGTGACGACGGCCAGCACCGGCGCCCCCACCAGCATCCCGATCGCGAACGCCGAGATCAGCAGCCCCGCGTCCGGCACCGACACCCCGAGGTCGCGTGCCAGCTCGGGGAGCAGCCCGGCCAGCATGAGCTCGGAGGTGCCCTGCGCGAAGATCGAGAGCCCCAGTACGTAGACCGCCAACGGCATGGCGATCCTCCCTTCCGACAGTTTTAGATTGATCAGTTCAAAATGTGGGCGCGAAAAAATCAGAAAGCGCCCAGCGCGGTGTTCGCGATCGATTCGAGGGTGGCCCGGCCGGCCCCGCCGCGGGCCGCGACGCGCAGGCCGCTGACCGTCGCGGCCAGGAAGTGGGCCAGGGCCGGCGGGTCGCTGCCCGGGTCGAGCTCGCCGCGGGTGCGGGCGGCCTCGATCGCGGATCTGACGATCCCGACCCGCTTGTCGTTGTCGCGGCGCAGCATCTCCGCGATCTCCGCGTCGCGCGGGGCCAGCTCGACCAGCGAGTTCACCACCAGGCAGCCGGCCGGGTCGCCGGGGTGGGGCTCGACCGCCCACCACAGCACGGTCCTGATCTTCTCCTTGATCGGCAGCTCGCTGTCCATGAGCTCGGCGAGCCCCGCGTTGCGCTCGTCCATGTAGTGCCGCAGCGATCGCCGGAACAGGTCGTGCTTGCTGGCGAAGGTGTTGTAGATGCTGCTGCGCCCGAGCCCCGTGGCCGCGCACAGGTCCTGCGTCGAGGTGGCCTCGTAGCCCGCGCTCCAGAACGCGCGCATGGCCGCCTCGATCGCCTGGTCCTCCTCGAACTTCCTCGGTCGCGCCATGGCAGGCACGCTACACGTTTTGGAACGGTTGGTGCAATACGGTTCAGGTGGCCTGGCGGAACGTGTTGAGGAACACCTTGCGGGTGTCGGCCTGGTCGTCCCACTTCAGCTCGGGCAGGTCCATCGTGATCTTGAATGCGGCGTCGTCGATGGAGACGTACCTGGTCAGGGCGTGCATGGGGACACCGTTGGCGGTGGTGTAGGTGTACTCCCAGTCGGCGGCCTGCCAGTCGCGGTAGTCGACGGCCTGGAGCTGCACCTGGATGTAGCTCTCCATGCCGCCGTCCGCCTCCAGCCTGCCCAGCTCCGACAGCCCGCCGTCGCTCTGCGGGGCGGCGCGCTCGACCAGGATCCGCATGCCCGAGTCCTTCGGGCCGCTGAACGTGGCCACGCCGCCCGACGTCGCGAGCTTCCAGTCCTGGGGCACGGCGGCCGAGAAGCCGGGGCCCGTGTGCTCCTGGTACCCCTCGGGGATGATCGACGGCTCGGCCGCGTCCTCCGTCGTGGCGCTCTCGGAGACGGTGGCGGAGGCGGTGACCGGTGCCTGCGCCGAGCCGCCCGTCAGGATGATCCACACGGCGCCCGCCACGACGGCCACGGCCAGCAGCGAGCTGATGATCGTGAGCGGGGTGGGCCGCCCGTCGCGGATCCAGGGGCCGCCGTCGTCGTCCTCCACCCGGCGCCGGCTCTTGCCCTGGCGCTGACCGCCGCCGGGCAGCGTGGCCAGGCGGCTGCGGGAGAGGTCGTGGGACAGGTCGCGCGACTGCTCGCGCAGGTCGTCGGCCGAGGCCAGCGGCCACGGCGTGGCGCCGGACGACGTCCGGCTGTCCGTGGTCAGCGGCAGGATCGGCTGGGGGTGCGGGCCGCTCGGGTCGTCGAGGTCGTCGACGTCGCGGCGCCCCATCCGGGGGTCGGGCGGCGCGCCGAACGGCGGCTGCCGCGGGCCCGAGGGGGAGGCCAGGGAGTCGTACGGGCCCGACGAACTGCCCAGCGAGTCGTACGGGCCGGACGGGCTGCCCAGCGAGTCGTACGGGCCGGACGGGCTGCCCAGCGAGTCGTACGGGCCGGACGGGCTGCCCAGCGAGTCGTACGGGCCCGAAGGGCCGCCCAGCGAGTCGTACGGGCCGGACGGGCTGCTCAGCTGGTCGTACGGGCCGGAGGGGCCGGCCAGGGAGTCGTAGGCGCCGCGCTGCTGGGACGGCTGCTGGGCGGGGGTGCGCGGCAGCGGCGGGAGCTGGTCGGTGCGGTGGCTGCCCGACGGGCTCGTCATCCCGTCGTAGGGCATCGAGTGGCCGCCCGACGGGCTGTTCAGCGGGTCGTACGGCACCCGTACGGGACCGGAGGGCGTCTCCACGATGCGCGAGGGCATCGGCCCCGACGGGGTGTCCAGCGGGGGCAGCAGCCCGGCCGGGGTCGGGTCGGACGGGCTGGGCAGCGTCTCCGGAGTGCGCGGCCGGGGCGCGCCGTGCGCGCGCAGCACCGCCTCCAGCATCTCGATCACCTGCGGGGCGGTGAGCCGCTCGGCCGGGTTCTTGCGCAGCAGGCCCTCGATCACCGGCATCAGCGAGCCGGCCCGCTGTGGTCTGATCGGGTCCTGGGTGACCACCGCGCCGAGCACCGCCACCGGGTCGGGCCCCTCGTACGGCGGGCGGCCCTCGACGGCGGCGTACAGGGTCGCGCCGAACGACCACAGGTCCGCCGCCTGCGTGATCGGCTGGCCGGACAGGCGCTCCGGCGGGATGTACGCCGGCGACCCCATGAGCAGGCCCGTCTGGGTGATCGTGACGTCGCCCTCGATGGCCGCGATGCCGAAGTCGGTCAGCACCACCCGGTCCTGGGTGAGCAGCACGTTGCCCGGCTTGATGTCGCGGTGCAGGATCCCGGCCGCGTGCGCGTGCATGAGCGCGTCGAGCACCCGGATGCCGATCTCGGCCGCCTGGATCACCGGGAGCGGCCCGCTCTGGCGTACGGCCTGCTCCAGCGACCACGCCCGGACCAGCTCCATCACGATCCAGGGCCGGCCGTCCTCCTCGACCACGTCGTGCACGGTCACGATGCCCGGGTGCGTCAGCCGCGCGGCCGATCGTGCCTCGCGCAGCATGCGCCGGTGGGCCACCTGCTTGCCCGCGTGGTCCAGGCCGTAGGGCAGGATCAGCTCCTTGACGGCCACGTCCCTGTCGAGCAGCACGTCGTGCGCGTGCCACACCATGCCCATGCCGCCTCTGCCCACGGGCGACATCAGTCGGTAGCGCCTGCCGATCAGGCGACCCTGGCTCTGCGGAGCGCCCCCCGTGGCACCTCCTTCAGAGCCGGGCCCGCTGAGCAAGCGGTCGGCTGCCATGTTCCGCCCCCATCTCGCCTCATCCGTCACGTGCGTTCTTCACGCTACTTGCAGATTATGAGGATCGTTACGATATCGGCGGCGAATCCGCAAGGGAAGGCGATACTGTCTTACATTGCCACTGACGTGGGGATATGTCGGCATTAAAATGGATCACTTATTCTGCCTCGGCGAGGGCCAGCAACGCGCTGGTGAACGCCTCGGCAGGCGGCTCGACCAGGCCCGCGCCGACCTGGCCCGTCCCCGCGACGCGGCCCGCGATGCCCGTGTTGACCACCGGCAGCAGGCCCGTCCGCGCCACCAGCGTCACGTCGATGCCGACCGGCGTGCCGCGGAAACCGAGGCCGGGAATCTGGTAGACGGGATGCTCGGCCAGCGTGATCTCGTACATGGAGCGGGTGGCCCGCACCGCGTCCGCCACCTCGCCGCCCACGAACCGCACGATCGCCGGTGACGCCGCCATCGCGAACCCGCCCAGCCCCGACGTCTCCGTGATCGTGGAGTCGCCGATGTCCGGGTTGGCGTCCTGCGGGCCGTACGAGCCGAGGTAGAGCCCGTCCGGCACCCCCGCCGGGCCCGTGAACCAGCGCCCGCCCAGCCCTGACACCTGGACGCCGAAGTCGGTGCCGTTCCTGGCCATGGCCACGACCAGGGACGAGCCGGGCACGTCGCGGGCCGCGTCCGTGCCGGCCTTGGCCGCGGCCATCCCGATGTTGAGGAAGAAGTGGTCGTTGCCGTTGACGAAGCGCAGCACCTCGGCCGCGGCGCCGGGCGCCGCCTCCACCACGGCCGGGGCCAGCTCCCGCAGCAGCAGCGAGGTGGCGGCCCGGTTGCGGTTGTGCAGCTCGTCGCCCATCTGCAGGGCCTGCGCGATCAGCGAGCGCAGATCGATCGGCCCCGTACGCTCCAGCGTCGCCGCCAGCGCGGGACCGAGCACCCGGTCCATCCAGCGCAGCCGGTCGAGGACCTCCGGGCCGTACGCGCCGTACCTGAGCACCTTGCCCAGGCCCTCGTTGAGCGAGCAGTACGCGGTGCCGCCGTGCTCGTCGTCGCGCACCTCGAACAGCCACATCGACGGGCTCACCACGCCCGCCATCGGGCCCACGGCCGCGCGCTCGTGGCAGGGGCGCAGCGCGACCGCGCCCGCCGCCAGCCTGTCCGCGGCCTCGTGCTCGTCCGCGGCCCGGCCCTCCAGGAGCATCGCGCCGATCAGCGCGCCACGCATCGGGCCCGAGGCGCGCTCCCAGGTGATGGGCGGGCCCGCGTGCAGGAACGTGTCCCCGTCGAGCAGCTCGGAGGCGCGCCGCACCCCCACCAGGTGCGGGCGGGCCGAGGTCAGCCTGCGCACGGCCAGCTCGTTGGCCTCCTTGCGGCGCGGGTCGGCCAGCACCCTGGCCAGGGCGTCGGCGGTGCCGGGCAGCGGCGGGCGCCAGGCGACCGGGGCCGTCGCCACCGCCTGCGCGCGCAGCGCCTCGTCGAGCAGGCCCGCGCCGACGGTGATCACGCGTGGCGGGGCGTTCAGCAGGGTGGTCACGGCGACTCCTGACACGTCACAGCAGGCTCCCGGCACGCCAGAGCAGGCACCCGGCACGTCACAGCAGGCTCCTGGCGTGGCGGGCGGCCTGGGCGTTGGAGGTGAAGACGGCCGCGCCCGCCTCGCGGAAGGCCGCGGCCTGGCGGTGCAGGTCCTGAGGGTCGCCCTCGGTGCCGATCAGGGCGAGCACGACCGTGGCCGGCGTGCCGGCGACCGCGGGGGCCAGCGTGGCGGCCGGGTCGGGGTCGGCGCCGTGGCCCAGGACCACGTCCATGAGCACCACGTCCCGCTCGCCGGCGCGGGCCAGCGCCTCCACCCGCAGCGTCGGGTCGATCATCGGATGCGCCCTGCCCCTGGTGTAGGCGTCGTCGCCGTAGTCGACGAACTCGCCCTGCCCGGCGACCAGCGCGGCCTCGGCGCCCAGCGTGCCGCCCGAGTACAGGCCCTTGATCCGTTTGGGGGCGGGGCGCGTGCCGGGCGGGGCGGGCCAGCACGGCCACTCGGGGACGGGCCTGCCGAGGGCACGCAACGCCTGCTCGACAGCCTGCGTGAGGTCCCCGGCCGGCGCGGGGCCGCCCGCTTGCGTGAGGTCCCAGGCCGGCGCGGGGCCGCCCGGTTGCGTGAGGCCGCCCGCCTGCGCGAGCGCGGGCGGGCCCAGCAGGGCGGGGACGACGGGCGTGCGCAGCCGCTGCCCCAGCACGGCCCGCGCCACCTCGGGAGCGGGCGGCTTGGAGATGAGCACGATCAGCTCCGTGGCCGGGTCCTCGTCCAGCATGCGCAGGGCGCGCGCCGCCGACAGGCCGCCCACCTCGGCCGACAGGTCCCTGCCGCCGACCCCGAGCACGTGGCTCACCCCGACGCCGGCCCAGTCGAGCAGGCACGTCACCTGCTGCGCGCCGGTGCCGGACGCGGCGACCACGCCGACGGGGCCGGGGGTCAGCACGTTCGCGAAGCCGAGACCGGCGCCGCAGATCGCGGCGGTGCCGCAGTCGGGGCCCATGACGAGCACGCCCCTGGCCTCGGCCAGCTCCTTCAACCGGCGCTCCTGGGCCACGCCGACGCCATCGCTGAAGATCATGACGGGCAGCCCGGCCTCGACGGCGTCCAGGGCCTCGAAGAAGGCGTACTCACCAGGGGTGGAGACCAGCACGAGGTCCGCAGGCCCGCGGGCGGCGGCCGAGCGGGTGGTCAGCGGCGGCTGTTCCGCGGCGCCGGACCGCGGCCGGTCCACCTCGGTGAGCCGGCGCTCGGCCTCCTCGACGGCCGCGTCCGGGTCCTTCGCCCGTACGGCGATCAGCAGGTCGCCCGGCTCGGACTCCGGGACGTCGAAGCCCATCTCCCGCAGGATCGAGACGTTGAGGTCCGTCGCCATGGCGACCATGGCCGCCTCCACGCCCGGCAGCTCCGACAGCGCCCGGCTGACCCGCATGAGGGTGACCGAGTCGTGGTAGGCCCCCCGCCGTACCAGCACCGCCTGCGGCAGGCCGGTCATCGCGCCCCGCTCAGGGAGCGGACGGCGGCCACGCCGATGGCGATGCCCTGGGCCAGGTCGGCGCCCGAGGTGTGGCCGAGCCGGTGCAGGCGGCGCAGCGCCGGTTCGAGCGCCTGCTGGCCCGCCACGCCGCGCAGCACCGCGGTCACCTCGGGGCTGGCCTCGCCCCTGGCGGCGCAGTGCAGGAGCGTGGCCGAGATCGGCGTCGTACGCGTGCGCGCGTCGAACGTCACGGTCGCCGCCAGCCAGTCGGCCAGCCAGACCGCCCGCTCGCAGCCCGCGGCCGTGCCCAGGCGCCGCAGCGTCACCAGCAGCCCGGCCAGCACGTCGTCGCCGCTGGGCGTCAGCCCGGGGCCGAGCCCGACGAGCTGCTCGGCCGCCGTCACCGCCCCCAGCAGCCAGCCCTTCGCGCAACTGCTCGCGAGCATGTCCACCGCGCCGTTGCCCGCCAGCCCGGCGCCCGGCGGGTCCTTCGGCAGGGCGTCCGCCGGCCAGACGGCGTCCAGCCTCCCCAGCGGCGGGGCCGGATCCCACCAGCGGCGCACGTTCAGGCTCAGCGGGCCCAGCTCGATCGCCCGGTCGCCCACCGAGGCGTCGTCACCCACCGTGAGGTGCGGGAGCGGCCCCGCCAGCAGCACCGAGTTCGGCAGCCGGGTGGCCTCTCCCGTGATGACGGCGATCACCGAGGGCTCCAGCTCGGTCCTGACCTCCAGGTACACGCCCGCGGGGAACGCCGCGAGCACGCGCGCGGGGCGGCGCTGGGCCTCGAGGACGGGGCGGACCGCGGTGCTGGCCGCGCCCGTGACGTGGACGCGGGTACGCCGCGCGGAAGTACTGACGGTCACCGGACCTCCCAACCGACCTTGGACCTGACCGTAGAACGGGCGGTGAACCCTCCGTACGGGTAAATTTGCCAACAGTCAGCGGGTTGGTTGGCTCTTCCTGACAGACGGCCTTCGGGGTCACAATTTCCCCATGGAGCCCCCGGTCCGTCTCGCCAGCACCGGCACGATCATCCACGGCGTGTCCGTGGGCGAGGTGCTCGGCGTGTCCACTCTCGCCGAGGCCAGGCTGATCGCCGGGGAGAGCGGCCTCGGCCGCATCGTGCAGCGGCTCAACGTCATGGAAGTGCCCGACATCCTGGCCTGGGTCAAGCCGCACGAGCTGCTGCTCACCACCGGCTACCCGCTGCGCAACACGCCGCAGTCGCTCGGCCGGCTGGTCGCCGACCTCGACGAGCGCGGGCTGGCCGCGCTGGCCATCAAGCTCGGCCGCTACGTCGACGAGCTGCCCGCCGAGATGGTGGAGCAGGCCGACAGGCTCGGCTTCCCGCTCATCCTGCTGCCCAACGACGTCGGCTTCGACGACATCCTCAACCAGGTGCTCACCGACATCCTCAACCGCCAGGCCGCCGTGCTCGCCCGCGCCGAGGAGGCGCACCGGGCGCTGGTCCAGGTGGTGCTGGCCGGCGGTGGCCTGGACGAGGTCACCGCGGAGGTGGCGCAGCTCCTCGACGTGGCGGTGGCGGCCGTGGACGGCTCGGGCCGCGTCCTGGCCACCGCCGGGCCCGGCGACCACGTGAGCGTGCTGCGGGAGTCGATCTCCCGCGAGGGGCCGCCCACGTCGCCTCCCCGTACGCCCGCCGCGCGCGCCCGCTCGTTCGCCTCGGTGCCCGTGCTCGCCGGCGGCCACCACCACGGCAGGATCGTCGCCTACAGCCCGGCCGCCGCGATCAGGGACAGCGACGTCGGCATCCTGGAGCGCGCCGCCACCGTGGCGGCCCTCGTCGTCACCCGGCAGGAGGCGGTCAACGCCGTCGAGAGCAAGTACCGCGCCGACTTCCTGCGCGACGTGCTCACCGGCCGGGCCGGCACGGCGGAGCGGGTCACCGCCCGCGCCCGGGCGTTCGGCTGGGACCTGTCGCGGCCCGTGACCGTGCTGGTGGCCGAGCTCGACCCCGACGGCGACGAGCGCAGCGCCCAGGACCGCCTCGTCTCCTGCTGGACCGCCGCCATCAGGCGGCACGACCCGCACGGCGCCGTCGCCGGCTTCTCGCACGAGGTGGTGGCCGTGGTGGACGCCGCCATCGACGCCGCCCGCGTGGCCAAGGACGCCGCCTCCGCCTTCGCCGACGTGCCGCCCGCCACGTTCTCCACCGGCACCTCCCGGCCGAGCCCCGGCGCGGAGACGCTGCCCGAGGCGTACTCGCAGGCGCTGAAGGCGGCCAGGGTGGGGCGGCAGCTCCACGGGCCGGGGGCGGTGGCGCACTTCGACCAGCTCGGCGTCTACCGGCTGCTGTCGCTGGTGAACGACACCGACGAGCTGCACGCGTTCGTCCGCGAGACGCTCGGCCCGCTGGCCTCCGACGACGACGCTGAGAACGCCGACCTGCGGCGCACGCTGCAGTCGCTGCTGGAGACCAACCTGAACGTGGCGGAGACGGCGCGGCGGCTGCACTTCCACTACAACACGCTGCGCTACCGGATCGGCAAGCTGGAGCGCCTGCTGGGCAACTTCACCGACGACCCGCACCTGCGGCTCAACCTCACGCTGGCCCTGCACGTGCTGCGGATGCGGGGCATCTAGGCTGCTGCCTTGTGGAATCACTGGAATTCGAGCTGCGCGACGAGTACATCCCGCTGTGCGACCTGCTGAAGTACTGCGGCATCACCGAGACCGGAGGGATGGCCAAGCAGCTCATCGACGAGGGCATGGTCCAGGTCGACGGAGAGGTGGAGCTGCGCAAGCGCGCCAAGATCCGGACGGGGCAGGTGGTCAGCGGCGACGGGTTCGAGATCCACGTCGCCTAGCCGGTGCGCGAGCACGCGACGGCACCCTCTATTGTGCTCTCCAGCATCGGAGCAGGAGACATACCCGCAGTTCAGGCGGGAGATCGAGGTGTGTTCGTGGCGTTCGGGTGGAAGGTGCACGGCGATGGGAAGCGCCTGACGCCGGGTGAGGTGGTCAAGCCGGACGAGCGGCTGAGCTGGCCCCGGATGGTGGGCATCGGGGCGCAGCACGTCATCGCGATGTTCGGCGCGACCTTCGTCTTCCCGCTGGTCATGGGGCTGGACGCGAATCTCGCCGTGATGATGTCCGGGGTCGCGACGATCCTGTTCCTGCTGATCGTGAAGGGCAAGGTGCCCAGCTACGTCGGGTCCAGCGCGTCCTTCGTGGGGGCCGTCGTGGCGATCAGGGCGGCCGGGGGCGGCGACGCGACCGTCACCGGGGCGCTGCTCGTCGTCGGGGTCGTGCTCGCCGCGTGCGGGTTCGCGATCCACAAGCTGGGCGTCGGCGTCATCCACCGGGTCTTCCCGCCGATCGTGACCGGCGGGGTGGTGATGCTCATCGGGTTCGGCATGGCGTACGTGGCGGCGGACGTCTACTGGCCGAAGGACCCGTGGGTGGCGTTGCTGACGATGGCGGCCACGTTCGTCTTCATCGGGGTGTTCAAGGGCTTCCTCGGCCGGATCGGCGTGCTGCTCGGGCTCGTGTTCGGGTTCCTGCTGTCCTGGGCGTGGGACCTCGTGGGCGGGCCGATCACCGCGCCCGACGACAGCGGCAAGGTGACCGAGCACTTCCGGGTGAACCTGGACGCGGTGGCGCAGGCCGACTGGATCGGGCTGCCGTCGCTGCACGGGCCCGTGTTCGAGGTGTCGGCCATCGTGCTGGTGCTGCCCGTGGTGATCGCGCTGATCGCCGAGAACGTCGGGCACGTCAAGGCCGTGGGCGAGATGACCGGGGCCGACGTCGACGCCTACATGGGGCGGGCGGTCATGGCCGACGGCGTCGGGACCGTCGTGGCCACCTCCGTGGGCGGCTCCGCGACGACCACGTACGCCGAGAACATCGGCGTCATGGCGGCCACCAAGGTGTACTCGACCGCCGCCTACTACATCGCGGCCGTCATCGCGATCCTGTTCGGGCTCTGCCCCAAGTTCGGCGCGCTCATCGCGGCCACGCCGGGCGGGGTGCTGGGCGGCGTGACGACCATCCTGTACGGGATGATCGGCCTGCTCGGCGCCAAGATCTGGATCGAGAACCGGGTGGACCTGTCCGACCCCCGCAACCTCGTGCCGACGGGCGCCGGGATCATCTGCGCCATCGGCCCCGTCGCGTTCCCGATCACCGGCACGTTCGCGCTCAGCGGCATCGCGCTCGGCACGATCGTGCTGCTCGTCGGCTACCACCTGCTGCGCGCCGCACGGCGGTAGCGCCCTCACATCCGCGGCCGCGCCGTGTGCGCGAGGTTCTCTCTGGTCGGCGGGGCAGATTTGGCAGATCATGCCCGTGTAGGAGCGTACCACCGGGCCTAATGTGCCCGCCAACGGCACGTCCAGGCGCCCGGCACACGAGGGGGCTCGCATGGTTTTGCGTTGGACCAAACACGGTGACGGCAAGCACCTGGCCCCCGGCGAGGTGGTCAGGCCCGACGAGAGGCTGAGCTGGCCCCGGACGGTGGGGTTCGGGGCGCAGCACGTGATCGCGATGTTCGGCGCGACGTTCGTCTTCCCGCTGGTCATGGGGCTGGACCCGAACGTGGCCGTGATGATGTCGGGCGTCGCGACGATCCTGTTCCTGCTGATCGTGAAGGGGAAGGTGCCCAGCTACCTGGGCACCAGCGCGTCCTTCGTCGGCGGCGTGTTCGCGATCAGGGCGGCGGCCGGCGGCGACACCGGCGGCGCGGACGCGATCGTGACCGGCGCCATCCTGGTCGCCGGGCTCGTGCTGGCGCTGGCCGGGCTGGCCATCCACTTCCTCGGCGTGCAGATCATCCACCGGGTGTTCCCGCCCGTGGTCACCGGCGCGGTCGTGATGCTGATCGGGTTCGGGCTGGCGTTCGTGGTGGCGGACGTCTACTGGCCGCAGGACCACTGGGTGGCGCTCGTCACGATGCTCATCACGTTCGTGGTGATCGTGGCGTTCAAGGGATTCATCGGGCGGATCGGGGTGCTGATCGGGCTGGTGGCCGGGTTCGTGCTGTCCTGGGTGCTGGACAGGGCCGCCGGGCCGGTCACGTCCGTGCTGCCGGGCGCCAACCTGCGGGACGCCGCGGGGAACCCCTGCCCGGCCGAGGGCACGTACTGCGTGGCGACGGCCTTCCCGCACGACCGGGTGAGCTTCCAGTCGGTGGCCGACGCGCCCTGGTTCGGGCTGCCGAGCTTCCACGCGCCCGACTTCAGGACCTCGGCCGTGCTGCTGGTGCTGCCCGCCGTGATCGCGCTGATCGCCGAGAACATCGGGCACGTCAAGGCCGTCGGGGAGATGACCGGGACGGACGTGGACCCGTACGTGGGGCGCGCCGTCCTGGCCGACGGCGTCGGCACCGTGGTCACCAGCGCCGTCGGCGGCTCGCCCACCACCACCTACGCCGAGAACATCGGCGTCATGGCGGCCACCAAGGTCTACTCGACCGCCGCCTACTACATCGCCGGCGTCATCGCGATCCTGTTCGGGCTCTGCCCCAAGTTCGGCGCGCTCGTCGCGGCCACGCCCGGCGGCGTGCTCGGCGGCGTGACCGTGATCCTGTACGGGATGATCGGGCTGCTCGGCGCGAAGATCTGGATCGAGAACCGGGTGAACTTCGCCGATCCCGTGAACATGGTTCCGATCGGGGCGGGCATCATCCTGGCCATCGGACCTGTGAAGCACTTCATCGGCGGGGATTTCACCCTTGAGGGCATCGCGCTCGGCACGCTCGTGGTGCTGGGCGGCTACCACCTGCTGCGCGCCGTCGCGGGCCGCAGCCCCGAGCCCGTCAGGAGCGAGGCAGGGTGAAGCCGCCGCCGTTCACCTACCACGCGCCCCGAGACCTGCCCGCGGCGCTGCGCACGCTCGCGGAGGCCGGCGGGAAGGTGCTGGCGGGTGGGCAGAGCCTCATCCCGATGCTCAACATGCGGCTGGCCGCGCCGGAGCATCTCGTGGACATCAACCGCGTGGCCGGGCTCGACGGGATCGAGGCGACCCCGGCGGGGGTGACGGTGGGGGCGCTGGCCAGGCACGCGGACGTCGAGCGGGCCGAGGTGCACCCGCTGCTCACCCGGGCGCTCAAGCTGGTGGCCCATCCGGTGATCCGCAACCGGGGGACCGTGGTGGGCAGCCTCGTGCACGCCGATCCGGCGGCCGAGCTGCCCGCCGTGCTGGCGGTGCTGGGCGGGAGCGTGCGGGTGGCCCGCTGGGACGGCCGGGTCGTCGTGCGGGAGGTGCCCGCTGAGGAGTTCTTCGTCGGGCCCATGGAGTCGGCGGTCGGACCCGGCGAGCTGGCCGTGTCCGCATTTTTCCCGGCATTGGGGGAAGGGGCCGGGATCGCGTTCGAGGAGGTGGCGCGCCGGCACGGCGACTACGCCCTCGCGGGCGTGTGCGCCGTGGTCACCCCGGACGGCGCCAGGGTCGCCTGCATCGGGGTCGGCGCGCGGCCTGTCGTGGTGGACCTGGACATGGACCTGTACCAGAACCCGGACGAGGGCTCGGGCGGGGGCTCGGCCCGGGCCTTGGACGGTGACGGCGCGTCGGACGCAGGTGGCCGCCGGCGGGCGGCGGCGGCCCTCGTACAGGACGCCACCGCTCCCGAGGGCGACATCCACGCCTCCGCCGCCTACCGCAGGCACCTGGTGGGCGTGCTGGCCGAGCGGGCGCTGCGCAACGCGGCGCGGGAGGGGGCGGCGGCCCGTGGAGCATGAGATCACGCTCGTCGTGAACGGCACGGCCAGGCGGGTCCGCGTCCCGGCGCGGCGGTTGCTGTCCGACTGCCTGCGCCACGACCTCGGCCTGACCGGCACGCACGTGGGCTGCGAGCACGGCGTCTGCGGCTGCTGCACGGTGCTGCTCGACGGGCGGCCCGTACGGTCGTGCCTGACGTTCGCCGTGACCGTGGACGGCGCCGGGATCACCACCGTGGAAGGGCTGGCCGGACCGGACGGAGGGCTGTCGGCCGTGCAGCGCGCGTTCGCCGAGTGTCACGGGCTGCAGTGCGGGTTCTGCACGCCGGGCTTCCTGTGCACGGTGACGGCCCTGCTGAGGGAGAACCCGGTGCCCACCGACGACGAGGTGACCGAGGGCATCTCGGGCAACCTGTGCCGCTGCACCGGCTACCAGAACATCGTCAAGGCCGTCCACCGGGCCGCCGAGCTGCTGGCGGAGGAATCATGACGACCAGGTTGTTCGGGGAGGCCGTACAGCGGCGCGAGGACCCCCGGCTGCTCACCGGGCAGGGCCGCTACCTCGACGACCTGGGCCGGGAGGCGCTGGCGGCGGCGTTCGTGCGCTCGCCGCACGCCCACGCCCGCGTCCGCGACATCGACGTGGCAGGCGCGCTCGACGTGCCGGGGCTGGTCGCCATCTACACCTGGGAGGACCTGCCCGAGCGGGTCGGCCGGGCGCTGCCGCTGCTCATCCCGCACCCCGCGCTCACGCACGGGCGCACCGCCCACCCGCTGGCCAGGGACGTCGTCAGGCACGTCGGCGAGCCGGTGGTCATGGTGGTGGCCGCCGACCGGTACGCCGCCGAGGACGCCTGCGCCCTCATCGAGGTCGACTACGAGCCGCTCAAGCCCGTCGTCGGCATCGAGGAGGCCGTCCAGGGGGCGCAGCTCGTGCACGAGGACGTGCCGGGGAACGTCGGCGCGCACCTCGTCCAGGAGGTCGCGGGCACCGGCGGGCGCGGCGCCAGGGAGGCCATCGAGACCTCGCCGCACACGCTGGCCTTCCGGCTCGACATCGAGCGCAGCGCCAGCATGCCGCTGGAGGGCCGCGGTGTGTACGCCCGCTGGGACGGCCGCGACCTGCGCGTCTACTCCAGCACCCAGACCTCCACCAGCGTGCGCATGGCCGTGGCCGCCGCGCTCGGCCTGCCGCTGCCGCAGGTCGAGGTGATCGCCCCCGACGTGGGCGGCGGTTTCGGGGTGAAGATCGTGCACCCGTGGCCCGAGGAGGTGCTGGTCCCGTGGGCCGCGATGACCCTCGGGCGGGAGATCAAGTGGACCGAGGACCGCAGGGAGCACTTCATCTCCTCGGCGCACGAGCGGGGACAGGTGCAGTACGTGCGGGTCGGGTTCGACGACGACGGGCGCGTGCTGGGGCTGGACGTCACGATCCTGCACGACCACGGCGCCTACACCCCGTACGGGATCATCGTCCCCATCGTCACCTCGACGCAGCTGCTGGGGCCGTACAAGCCGGGCTCCTACCGGGTCGAGTTCACCGCCGTCTACACCAACACCGTGCAGGTGACGCCCTACCGCGGGGCCGGGCGGCCCCAGGGCGTGTTCTGCATGGAACGCACGATGGACAAGATCGCCCGATACCTGGGCAAGGACCGCACCGAGGTGCGGGCGGCCAACTTCATCCGGCCCGACGAGTTCCCCTACGACCAGGGCATGACCTTCCAGGACGGGCGGCCGTTGATCTACGACAGCGGCGACTACCCCGAGATGCTGCGGATGATCAAGGAGCTGATCGGCTGGGACGCCTTCGAGCGCCGGCCGGGCCTCGGGATCGGGATCGGGTGCTACGTCGAGGGCACCGGCGTGGGGCCGTACGAGGGCGGGCACGTGCAGATCACCTCCGACGGCCGCGTCCACGTCTCCACCGGCCTCACCTCGCAGGGGCAGGGCCACGAGACGGCCTTCGCCCAGATCGCCGCCACCGAGCTGGGCGTGCCCATCGAGCGGGTCAGCGTGGTCACCGGCGACACCCGCAGGTTCGGCTACGCCGTCGGCACCTTCGCCTCCAGAGCGGCCGTCGTCAGCGGCAACGCCATCGCGCTGGCGTGCAGGAAGGTGCGCGAGAAGGCGCTGCGCATCGCCGCCGACGCGCTGGAGGCCAACCCGGACGACCTGGACATCGCCGAGGGCATCGTGCACGTGGCCGGCACCCCCTCCGCCGCCATCCCGCTGTCCACGGTGGCGGTGCTGGCCAACCCGCTGCGCTACGCCTTCGACGAGGAGACCGCCAAGGCCACCCAGTTCGCGGGGTCCGCCGCCCCCGACCGGCCGCCGGTCGCCGAGGGGGAGGAGCCGGGGCTGGAGGGGCGCGACTACTACTCGCCGATCCGGTCCACGTTCGCGGCCGGGATGCATGCCGCGATCGTCGAGACCGACCCCGACACCGCCGAGATCAGGATCCTGCGCTACGCCGTCGTGCACGACTGCGGGCGGCTGATCAATCCCATGATCGTGGAGGGGCAGATCCACGGCGGGGTGGCCCAGGGCATCGGGGGCGCCCTGTACGAGCGCATGGTCTACGACCAGCACGGGCAGCTCGTGAACGCCTCCTTCATGGACTTCCTCATGCCGTACGCCACCGAGATCCCCCACGTCGAGACCGGTCACCTGGAGACGCCGTCGCCGCTCAACCCCCTGGGCATCAAGGGGGCGGGCGAGGCCGGGGTGATCCCCGTCTCGGCCGTCATCGCCTCGGCCGTCGAGGACGCCGAGGGCATCGAGATCAACCGCATGCCGATCTCGCCGTCCGAGCTGTTCGATCTGCGCGCCGCCCGTACGGACTGACCTCCCGGCACCGCCGCACGGCCGCACGGGCGCCGGCGGGCGCCGTGGGTGATCGGCGGCATGCGCGCCGGCGGGCGCGTGGGATGATCGGCGGCATGCGCGCGCCCGACTCCGGCCTGACCGCCTTTCCCGCCGTGCCCGCCGACGTCAGGGTCGTCGACCTGGCGTGGAACGCGATCACGGAGGTCCCGGAGCGGGTGGCCGGGCTCGCCGCGCTGGAGGAGCTGCGGCTCGACGGCAACCGCCTGCGCGAGCTGCCCTCCCTGTCCGGGCTCGCCGCGCTGCGCGCGCTGCACCTCGACGGCAACGAGCTGACCGCCCTGCCCGGCCTGCCGCCGGCCCTGGAGACCCTCTTCCTGTACGGCAACCGCGTCGCCGCCCTGCCCGACCGGCTCCCTCCGGCGCTGCGCCACCTGGCAGCCGGCGGGAACGGCCTGAGCGGCGTGCCGGAGACGCTGTGGAAGCTGACCGGCCTGGAGTCGCTCAACCTGGCCGAGAACGCCCTCACCGAGATCCCCGCCGCCATCGGCGGCCTGACCCGGCTGCGCATGCTGGACCTCGGGCACAACCGGCTCACCGAGATCCCGCCAGAGCTCGGCGACCTGCCGCTCACCGACTACCTCTACCTCAGCGACAACCTGTTCACCGAGGTGCCCGGCTCGATCGGGCGGCTGGACCGGCTGGCCTACCTCAACCTGACCGACAACCGGCTGGAGACCCTGCCCGACACGATCGGGTCCATGGCCTCGCTGGTCGAGCTGCGGCTCTACAACAACCGGCTGGAGCGGCTGCCCGGCTCGATCGGCCGCCTGTCGCGGCTGCGCGAGCTGCACCTGCAGGGCAACCGGCTGCGCGAGCTGCCCGCGACGCTGCCCGCCGGGCTGAGGCAGCTCGACCTGCGCAACAACCTGCTCCGCGCGCTGCCGGAGACGCTGCCGGCCGGGCTCAAGCAGCTCGACCTGCGCAACAACCGGCTGCGGGAGCTGCCCGCCGGCCTGCCCGACCTGGACAAGCTCGACCTGCGGTGGAACAAGCTCGACGGCGAGCCCGAGGCGCTGCGCCGCCTGGAGGCGCGAGGCTGCGTCGTCTTGCGGTGACACGATCCCTGCGCAGCGGTGAACCGGGCCGCGCGGGGCTGCGTACCCTCGCACATGACGACATTTCCACGTCTGGCCACTATTGCGCTGCTGGCCGGACTGGTCGCCGGCTGCTCCTCAGGAGGCGGCTGGAGCGACTACGTCGCAGCAGGCAAGTCCCAGCCCGCCACCGCCTCGCCCATGACGGTCGAGCAGATCTCCAAGAAGGTCGGCTGCAAGCCGAAGATGCAGGTCGACGCCGACGAGGTGCGGACGGCGTACTGCAAGACGCAGGACGGCGAGTTCTTCGTCAACACCTTCAAGACCGAGGAGCTCAAGAACGAGTGGATGGACCGGGCGCCCGAGTACAACCCGCACCTGGTGGGGCCCAAGTGGACCGTGCTGGGGCCGCTGAAGGTGCTGGAGGCGCTGCGCGGGCCGCTCAACGGCGACCTGCACCTGACCGATCACCGGGTCTCGATGACACCCCAACCGAACTAGTCGGTGTCTGAACTCCCGGCGCGGGGCCTGCGTACCTCCGCACATGACGACGATTCCACGTCTGGCCGCCTTCGCGCTGCTGGCCGGGCTGGTCGCCGGCTGCTCCTCCGGGAGCGGCGGCGGCCATGTCGCGGCAGCCGGACAGCAGGCCGGCGCCGCCCCCCTCACGGTCGAGCAGCTCTCCGCCAAGGTGGGCTGCACGCCGCGCATGCAGGTGAACGCCTCCGAGCTCCGCACGGGGTACTGCAGGACCCCGGACGGCGAGTTCTTCGTCACGACGTTCCACAGCCAGGCGGGCAAGGACGCCTGGATGGACGCCGCCCCCGAGTACAACCCGCACCTGGTGGGACCGCTCTGGACCGTGCTGTCCAGCAGGAAGGTGCTCGATCTGCTCAAGGAGCGGCTCGGCGGCGACCTGCATCTCACCGACCATCGGACGAAGAAGATGCAGGTCGTCGGCTAGCGGTGGCGCAGGAGCTCGTACTGGGCCCTGATCTCGCCGGGGGCGGCCACCCGGTCCAGGAACAGCAGGCCGTCCATGCGGCAGTCGCAGGGGTTCTGCTCCCTGGTGTTCTGCGGGTAGCTGCCGCCGATCTTGATGCCGCGGGGATCGGTCGGTGAGGTGAGGTCGGGCTCGGGGGCGCCCTCCACGCCCCATGGATCACCGGCGACCGTGGAGGAGCCGTCCAGCGGGCGGCCGTTGCGGTAGAGGCGCATGGCGCCGGTGTCGAAGTCGAACGTGGCGGCGAGGAAGACCCACTGGTCGCGAGGCAGGACGCGCTGCCACGGCAGGTCGGCGGCGAAGGTCTGGGAGGCGGACCCGTCCACCCTCCTGGCCAGCGCCACCACCTTCAGCTCGCCGTTCACCGTGATCAGCTCCAGCAGCGCCCGCACGTCGTGCCCCTGGGAGGTGCCGGTGAGGACGCCCGCCAGGCCGATCGCGTTGTACCGGTCGGCCGGGTCCGCGGTGTTGGAGTCGGGCGCCGGGCCGTCGGCCCGCACCTTGAACCAGCCCATGACGGTGGCGCCCGCGACCGCGTTGAAGGAGCGCAGGGTGGGCACGCCCGGCTCGGCGTACACGCCGGCCTTCCAGTCGTCGTTGCCCGCGGTCGCGGGCTCGACCTGGCCGGTCTGGAGCGCGTGCGCGCTGCCCCGGTACGCGCCGTCCTCCACGCGCATCGCGGCGCCGCCGTTGACCAGGGACAGATCGGTGCCGGACAGGCCCTGGTCCTGCTCGCGGGCCGGGTCGCCCGGCAGCGGGTGCTCGAAGTCGTAGGCGGCCACCAGGCCGCGCCGCAACGACGGCAGCACGCCGGCCGGGGCGTAGGCGGCCCGCGTGACCTTCCAGATCCTGCCGTTGGCCTTCGACAGCACGTACAGCTCGCCCCTGGCGTCCCGGCCGAAGCGCAGGTCCACGCGGGTGTCGCCGGCCAGGTCCCGCATGGTCACCGCGTTCCCCGCGGCGTCCACCAGGCGCGGCTGGTAGATCGCGGCCCGGCCGAGCCCTTCGCGCAGGTGGGCGGCGGTGGCGTGGAAGATCTGGCCGTCCACGATGTCGCCGAACAGGTACGTCCCGGACAGCAGCGGCAGCCGGTCGCCGCGGTAGACGAAGCCGCCGACGATCGCGTGGCCGCTGTCGGCGTTGCAGGGGTGGCCCGGCGGCGGATCGTGGTCGTAGGCGGCCACCGGGTACGTGTAGCCGTACCGGGCGTCGTCGTCCGGAAGCGTGTAGAGGCGGCAGCGGTCGGCCTGGTCGAACACGAAGGAGCCTTCGCGCTCGCTCCAGCCCAGGTTGTCGCCGGGGCCGACGTCGTAGACGGCCTCGATGGCGTGCTCGCCGATGTGGCCGAGCAGGATGCGGTCGCCGTCCCAGCTGAAGCGGTGGGGGTCGCGCATGCCGTACGCGTAGATCTCGCCGAGCCTGCCCTCCTGGCCGGCGAAGGGGTTGGCGGGCGGGATGCCGTACTTGCGGCCGTCCGTGCCGGCCGGGTCGATCCTGAGGAGCTTGCCCTGGGGGATGGCCAGGTTCTGCGGGTCGTCGCTGGAGGCGCCCCTGCCGCCGTCGCCCGCCGCGATGTAGAGCAGGCCGTAGTCGGCGTCGCCGGGGCGGGCGCCGGGGTTGAAGTCGATCTGCTGGATGCCGTGGATCTGGCCGGAGAAGCCGAGCCTGAGCACCTCCCTGCGCGTGCCGGAGAACACGCCGGCGCGCGGGTCGGCGGCCGTCCACTCGGTGATCACGCCGTGGAACCTGGTGCCGGGCTGGGGCGGCAGGTCGGGGGTCTTCGTGGTGAGCGCGGCGCCCCACTCGGTGTGGACCGTGTAGAACCTGCCGTTGCGGCCGAACTCCGGGTGGAAGGCGGTGAAGCCGAAGCCGCTGCCCAGGCCGCGCCCCGAGACGAAGTCGGGGGCGAACGCGGCGGCCACGTCCAGGTACTCCTGGGGCTGCCGGTCCCTGCCGAGCAGGTACAGCCGGCCGTTGAGGTCGTTGACGTACAGGCGGCGGGAGCCGTCGGGGAGCTCTCCCAGGTAGTTGATCCTGGCGTGGCGCACCAGCCGCGGGTCGTTGCTCGGGGGCGGGATCGGCTCGCTCCTGGGGAAGGAGGCGAACTCCTCCAGGGTGAGCGTGAGCGGCGAGGCGATCGGCTTCTCCGGCACGGGGTCCGCGACGGGCACCGGCTCCGCGAGGGCCGGAGAGGCAGGGGTGCAGAGCGCGGCGATCAGGAGAACGGCGGGGACGGTGCGAAAGACGGTGTGAAAGACGGTGCGAAAGGCTGACATCGGGGGTCCTCTCGCGGGTGCCCCGGAGGGCGAAAGCGCTTTCGGGACTTTCGGATCGTAACCCGGCCCAAGGTCATGTCAAGAGGGAGGCGGGGCGGTGGAGGCGCGGACCACCAGCTCGTGCCGCGTACGCCGCCGCCGCGGCCGGGACGCGGGCGGCCGCAGCACCAGCTCCAGCGCCTGCTTGCCCATCCCCACCATCGGCAGCCGCACCGTGGTCAGCGCCGGGTACACGTCGCGCGCCACCGGCACGTCGTCGAACCCGGCCACCGAGATCTCGTCCGGCACCCGCCGCCCGTGGTTGAGCAGCCACGACAGCGCCCCCACCGCCATCGGGTCGTTCAGCGCGACCACCGCCGTCAGGCCGGGATGCGCCCGCACCAGCCGCGCGGTGGCCGCCGCGCCGCCCTCCCTGGTGAAGTCCCCGTGCACGACGGGCACCGAGCGCCAGTCGAGCCCGGCCGCCCCGAACGCCGCCCGCAGCCCGGCCAGCCGGTCCTCCACGGTGGTCAGGTTGGCGGGCCCGCCGAGCACCCCCAGGCGGCGGTGGCCGAGGTCGAGCAGGTGCCGCATGAGCGTGGCGCCGCCGGCCGCGTTGTCGGGCAGCACCGCGTCCACCGGCAGGTGGTGGCGGCCGATCACCGCGACCCGGCCGCCCGCCGTGGTGAACGAGCGCAGCTCGGCCGCGATGTCGGTCTCCGTGCGCGCCTCGACGTAGCCGGACCCGGCCAGCACGATCGAGGTCACCCGGTGCGCGCGCAGGGCGCGGATGCGGGCCAGCTCCGCCTGCGGGTCGCGCTCGGTCTGGCTGATCAGCGCCAGGTAGCCGCGGCTGTCCGTCTCGCGCAGCACGCCCCTGGCGATCTCGCCGAAGTACGGATCGCCCACGTCGTGCACGATCAGCCCGACCATGGACGCCTGCCCGCCGGCCAGCGCCCGCGCGTGGCTGTTCGGCACGTAGCCCACCTGGGTGGCGATCGCCTGGACGTGCGCCGCGACCTCGGCGCTCACCCCCGTGCTGCCGTTCATCGCCCGCGAGGCCGTCGCCAGCGAGACTCCGGCGGCCTCGGCCACGTCGACCAGGCGGGGCGGGCCGGGGTGAGAAGGTCGCTTCGCCATGTGGTGCGGACCCCCTTGTCCAGGGCGGAATCCCGTGTAATCGTAACCGAAAGCGCTTCCGAAAGCGCTTTCGCTCCGCCTCTTCTGACGGGGGTCTCCTCGATGGCAAGAGTTCGCAAGGGCCTGACGATCATCTCCATCTGCGCATTGGCGCTCACCGCGTGCGCCAAGACCGACGAACCCGGCGCGGCGCAGTCGCCGGGACAGCAGCAGGGGCCGGTCAAGATCGGCATCTCGCTCCCGCTCACCGGCGACTTCTCCGAGCCCGGCAAGGGCATCCAGGAGGGGTACAAGGTGTGGGCCGACCAGGTGAACGCCAGGGGCGGCCTGCTCGGCAGGAAGGTCGAGCTGATCTTCCGCGACGACGCCTCCGACCCCAACCGGGTCAGCTCCGACTACGAGTCCCTCATCACGCAGGACAAGGTCGACCTGGTCTTCGGGCCGTTCTCCTCGCGCCTGGTGATCCCCGCGGCGAAGGTCGCCGAGTCGTACGGCATGCTCTTCGTGGAGCCGGCCGGTGCCGCCGCCGAGGTGTTCGAGCAGGGCTTCAAGCGGCTCTTCTACGCGGCGCCCGCGATCGCGAGCGACCACTACAACTATCTGGCCGACTACATCACGAAGCTGCCGGCCGGCCAGCGGCCGAAGACGGCGGCGTACGCCAGCCTGGACGACCCGTTCGCGCAGGGCACCGCGTACGGCCTGCGCGACAAGCTGGCCGCGGCCGGCGTCAGGACCGTCGTGGACGAGGTGTACCCGCCGGAGACCACCGACTTCGCCCCCATCGCCGCCAAGATCGCCGCCGCGAAGCCGGACCTGGTGGTGGGCGGCACGCAGTTCGAGGACTCGGTCGGCCTGGTGCGCGCGCTGCAGGAGCTGAAGGTGCAGCCCAAGCTGGCGGCGTTCTCGACGGGGCCGACGCTGGCCGAGTTCCCCGCGGCGGTGAAGGGGGCGGCCGAGCACATTCTCTCGCCGGTCGGCTGGTCCGCCACCGCGACGTTCACCGGCAACCAGGAGATGGTCAAGCGCTACAAGGAGCTGTTCGGCGGCGAGGCCAACGAGGACGCCGCCAACGGCTACACCGTGGGGCAGATCGTCGAGGCCGCCGTGAACGCCGTCAAGTGCGTCGACCCCGCCAAGGAGTGCCAGGACAAGCTGACCGAGCACATCAGGCAGGGCACGTTCGACACCGTCGTGGGGCCGCTGTCCTTCGACGACAAGGGCAGGCCGGAGCAGGCGCACATGATCCAGCAGTACGTGGACGGCAAGGTCGAGATCGTGCTCCCCGAGCAGGCCAGGACCGCCTCGATCGTGTACCCGAAGCAGGAATGGTGACCCTGCTCCTGCAGGGGCTGGCCCTGGGCGTGCTGACCGGCGGGCTCTACGCCCTGCTCGCCTCGGGCCTGTCGCTGTACTTCGGCGTGATGCGGGTGGTCATGGTGGCGCACCCGGCGTTCCTGTTCCTGGCCGCCTACCTCACCTACACCGTGCACACCACGCTCGGCGTGGACCCGTTCCTGGCGTTGCCGCTGACCGTGCCGCTCTTCTTCGTGCTGGGCGTGGCGGTGCAGCGGCTGCTGATCGCCCGGCTCGCGCCCGACAACCTGGCGATGATGTCGGTGCTGCTGACGTTCGGGATCGCGCTGACCATCGAGGGGCTGCTCGGCACGTTCTACACGGGCTCCTACAAGTCGGTCAGCATGGAGTACGCCACCCGGTCGCTGAGCATCGGCGGCGTGCACCTGCCGTACGACAAGATCATCGCCTTCTGCGTGGCGGGGCTCACCCTCGCCGTGCTGTTCGCGGTGCTGGTCAGGAGCCGGTTCGGGCAGGCGCTGCGGGCCACGATCCAGCACCGCGAGGCGGCCAGGCTGGTCGGCATCCAGACCGAGCGCGTCGCCGGGTACGGCTTCGGCGTCGGCCTGGCCACCGCCGCCGTCGGCGGCACCGTGCTGGCGCTGATCACGCCGTTCTTCCCCGCCTCGCACTGGGTGTGGATCGGCAAGCTCATGGCCATCATCGTCGTCGGCGGGCTGGGCAGCGTGGTGGGCGCGGCGCTGGCCGCCGTGCTGCTCGGGGTGGTCGAGGGCGTCGTGCTGGTCACCGTGGACGCCACCTGGGCCACGATGATGTTCTACGTCTTCCTCTTCCTGACCCTGCTCGCGCGCCCCCAGGGGTTCTTCGGAGGCCGGCTTGCGCACCGTTTCTAGGGGGCTGCCGCTGCTGTTCGCCGCGCTGGCGATCGCCTACCCGTGGCTGGCGCCCAACTACTACCTGGTGTACGCGGGCGCGCTGACCGTCATGTACGCCGCCATGTCCACCTCCTGGAACCTCCTGGGCGGCTTCACCGGCTACGTCTCGCTCGGCCACTCGGCGTTCTTCGGCCTCGGCGCGTACGGCACTGGGCTGCTCGTCGTCCGGCTGGACGTGCCCTGGGCCGTGGCCCTGCTCGCGTCGGCGCTGCTGGTCACGGCGTTCGCCGTCGGCGTCGGCATCGCGGCGGTCCGCGTGCGCGGCGCCTCGTTCGTGATCGTGTCCCTCGCGCTGGTGTCCATGATGAACCTCATCGTGCAGGGCTGGCGCTCCCTGACCGGCGGCTCCACCGGCCTGCAGGTCCCCTCGCCCTTCCCCTCCCTGCACCGCGGCCAGACGCACATCGTCTTCTTCCACTTGTTCCTGGCGCTGCTCGCGCTCGCGCTGCTGTCCTGGTGGTACGTCTCCCGCTCCCGCTTCGGCGCGGGCCTCCGGGCCATCAGGGAGGACGAGGACAAGGCCGAGTCGCTGGGCGTGCCCACCGGGGCGTACAAGGTGGCGGCCTTCGCCCTGTCCGCCCTGTTCGTGGCGCTGGCCGGCGGGCTCTACGCGCTCTGGTTCGGCAGCCTCGACCCGATCTTCGTCTTCTCGATCCTGATCGCCTCCTCCATGGTGCTGATGAGCCTGCTCGGCGGCGTCAGGCACCTGTACGGGCCGCTGCTCGGCGCGCTCATCGTGGCCCCGGCGGGGGAGTACTTCCTGATCGCGCTGGGCGAGACGCAGATCCACCTGACCGCGACGGGGCTGGTGCTGGTGCTGGTCGTGCTGTTCATGCCGGACGGCATCCTGGCCCGCTTCACCCGCAGGCGGGCCGGGCCCTCCATCCCCGGCGAGAGCGCCGACCAGAGACTCCAGGGGGTGGCGCCATGACTTCCCTGCGCACGCAGGGGCTGACCAAGGCGTTCGGCGGCGTGCTGGCCGTCGCCGACGCCTCCGTCGAGCTCCGCGACGGGAAGATCAACGGCCTGATCGGGCCGAACGGCTCCGGCAAGACCACGTTCTTCAACATCGTCACCGGCATGATCAGGCCGGACTCCGGGCGGGTGCTCTACCGCGACCGCGAGATCACCCGGCACTCGCCGCACCGCATCGCGCACGCCGGCATCGGCCGCACCTTCCAGCTCTGCCGCATCTTCCCGCGCCTGACCGTGCTGGAGAACATGCTGGTCGCGGTCCGCCGTACCCGCCTGCGCGAGCTGCTGGCAGGGCTGCGCGACAAGGGCGAGGTCGAGCGGGCCCGCCACTGGCTGCGCCGCATGGGCATCGAGCACCTGGAGGAGGCCGAGGCGCGCGACCTGTCGTACGGGCAGCAGAAGCTGCTCGAACTGGCCGCCGTGCTCATGGCCGAGCCGGACCTGGTGCTCCTCGACGAGCCCGCGGGCGGGATCAACCCGGCGCTGATCGACCGCATCGCGGACCTCGTCCGCGAGCTCAACGCGGAGGGCCGCACGTTCCTCGTCGTCGAGCACAACATGGACATGGTGATGGGCATGTGCGACCACGTGATCGTCTTCGACCGCGGCGCGCCCATCGCCGCGGGCCCGCCCGCTCTGATCAGGCAGGACCCGCGCGTGCTGGAGGCGTACCTCGGTGTCTGAGACGGTGTTGTCCCTGGAAGACGTCGTCGCGGGGTACGGGCGGGCGGCGCCGGTGCTGCGCGGCCTGACCGTCGCCGTCCGCGCCGGGGAGGTCGTCTGCCTCGTCGGCCCCAACGGCGCCGGCAAGTCCACCGCCCTCAAGGTCGCCAGCGGCCTGCTCGCGCCCCGCTCCGGCCGCGTCCTGCTGGCGGGCCGCGACGTGACGGGCCTGCCGCCGCAGCGCCTGCTCGGCCTCGGCCTGGCACACGTGCTGCAGGGGCACAGCGTCTTCCGCGAGATGACCGTGGCCGAGAACGTCCGGCTCGGCGGCTTCACCGTACGCGACCAGGCCCGGCTGAACGCGCGCATCGCGGTGGTCAAGGAGCTGTTCCCCGTCGTGGGGGAGCGGTGGGGCAGCATGGCGGGGCTGCTGTCGGGCGGGCAGCAGAAGCAGGTGGAGTTCGCGCGGGCGCTGATGCTGGAGCCGTCGGTGGTGCTGCTGGACGAGCCGTCCATGGGGCTCGACCCGCGCAACACCTCCGTCGTCTTCGAGCAGATCGACCTCATGCGCCGGTCCGGGGTGGCGGTGCTGCTGGTGGAGCAGAACGCGCGCAGGGCGCTGGAGATGGCGGATCTGGGGTGCGTGCTCGACCTCGGGCGGGTGCACATCTCGGGGCCCGCCCGAGAGCTGGCCGCCGACCCGCGCCTGGGGCGCCTCTACCTGGGAGGCGCCCCCGCCACCTAGCCGCTACCCGGCCGTCCGCACCTGCACGCGCTTCCTGAACACCCAGTACGTCCACCCCTGGTACACCAGCACGAACGGCAGCGCGATCAGCCCGATCCACGTCAGCATCCCCAGCGTGTACGGGGCCGAAGCCGCCTCCGCCAGCGTCAGCCCCGGCAGCGGCCGGACCCGCAGCTCCATGAAGACCGCCAGCGTGGCCAGCACGATCGAGCCCGCCGTGGCCGCGAACGCCCAGCCCTCCCGGCGGCGCCAGATCAGCGCCGTGGCCGCCGCGAGGGCCGCCATGGAGGCGAGGGCCGGGATGGTGCCCAGGCTCGACAGGGCGGCCACGGCCACCGGGATCGTGACGCCGCCGGCGATCAGGGCGGCGACGCGGGCGCGGCGGCGTACGGGGCCGGTGGTCTTCAGGGCGAGGAAGACGGCCCCGTGCAGGACGCACGTCGCCAGGGTGAACACGCCGCCCACGACGGCCGCGAGCGCGCTGTCGAACAGCAGGTCGGCGAAGACCGAGCCCCACAGGAACGCGGGCAGCGCGCTGCCCACCACGATGCCCAGGTCGCACCAGACGGGGTTGTCCACCTTGCCGCGCCACTCCAGGCCGACGCCGCGCACGATGAGCCCCACCAGGATCAGCGTCACGGGCAGGTAGAAGGAGCTGAACACGCCCGCGTACCAGGCGGGGAAGGCGGCGAACATGGCGCCGACCGCGGTGATCAGCCACACCTCGTTGCCGTCCCACACCGGGCCGATGGTCTGCAGGCCGGCGCGCTGCTCGGCGGCGTTCCTGCTCACCAGGGGCGCCAGCATGCCGACGCCGAAGTCGAAGCCTTCGAGGACGAAGTAGCCGGTCCAGAGGAAGGCGATGATGGCGAACCACAACTCGATCATTGGGGGAGGCTCCTCAGTACATCAGGGACGGCTCGCGCGGCGCCTCGGCCGCCTGGACCGGCGCCGGCTCCTCGGCGCCCCTGCGGACGTGCCTGGCCAGCAGCACGGTCTCGGCCACGGCGAGCGCGCCGTACAGGAGCGTGAAGATCGTCAGGGACGTGGCCACCTCGGCCAGCGAGACGCTCGGGGACACGCTGGAGGCCGTGAGGAGCTCGCCCGCGACCGTCCAGGGCTGGCGGCCGATCTCGCTGAGCAGCCAGCCGGCGATCACCGCGATCAGCGGGAGCGGCAGCGCGAGCAGCATCGCCCGCGACAGCCACGCGGGGAACGGCCGTCTGCGGCGGGTCAGCCACAGGCCGAGCACCGACAGGCCCACCGTGGCCAGGCCGAACACGATCATCACGCGGAACGACCAGAAGACGACGGTGCCGTCCGGGCGGTAGTCTCCGGGGCCGAACTGCTGCTCGAAGCGCCGCTGCAGGTCCTCGGTGCCCTGGACGGGGGCCTCGAAGTCGTAGGTGGACAGGAAGCTCAGCAGCTTCGGGATCTCGATGCCGGGCACGACGCTGAACCCGGCGCCCTCGGTGTCGTGCTCCAGGCCCTCGGCGGCGGCCAGCTTCATGGGCTGCTGCTCGTACATGAGCTTGGCCGAGTGGTCGCCGGTGCCCGCGACGACCGCCCCCGCGATGGCCGTCATGAGCAGCGCGGCGCGGGCGGCGCCGCGCCACATCTCCGCGCGCGTGCGCAGCAGCCAGTAGCCGCACACCGCCAGCACGAAGCCGCCCGCCACCACGAACGAGCCCGCGATCACGTGCGGGACCTGGGCGAGCGCGGTGGAGTTGGTCAGCACCGCCCACAGGTCGGTCATCCTGGCCTTGCCGTCCACGACCTCGTAGCCGACGGGGTGCTTCATCCAGGCGTTGGCAGCCAGGATGAAGTAGGCCGACAGGTTGGAGCCGATGGCCGCCGCCCAGATGGTCGCCAGGTGCACCCTCTTCGGCAGCCGGTCCCAGCCGAAGATCCACAGTCCGAGGAACGTCGACTCCATGAAGAAGGCCAGCAGCGCCTCCATGGCCAGCGGCGCCCCGAAGACGTCACCGACGAACGTGGAGTACTCGCTCCAGTTCATCCCGAACTGGAACTCCTGCACGATGCCGGTGACCACGCCCATGGCGAAGTTGATCAGAAACAGCTTGCCGAAGAACTTCGTGAGCTTCAGGTACTGCTCGTTGCCGGTGCGGTGCCAGGCCGTCTGCAGGCCGGCCACGAAGATCCCGAGACCGATGGTCAAGGGCACGAACAGAAAGTGGTACACGGTGGTCACCCCGAACTGCCACCGCGCCAGGTCAAGTGCGTCCATCTTCCCCGTCGTCTCCTGAGCTCTACAAGCTGTAGTACATCTACCTGTAGTAGTACTACAAGCTGTAGAGCAACGCGATGCGAGCTTGGTCACATCGCCTGTGCTGGTTGCTCTATCGAGGATCGCGCCCGGGGGCGCCGCGGCGCGTCCCCCGCCCGGCTGATCGGCGCGTACGCCGTGTGGCGGACCTCAGCGGGCCCGCGCCGCCGCCAGGTACGCCTGGAGGTCGCCGAGCTCGTAGCCGCGGCGCTTGATCTTGTTCACCAGGATGCGGAAGTCCCTGGCGAGGTTCGGGCGGAAGTGCAGGAGCAGGACGTCGCCGGGGCGCAGCTTCTTGTCCGGCACCTGGTAGGCGATCTTGCCGCCCGGCTGGACGGTGGCGGTCCAGAGCAGCACGGCCGACATGCCGCAGCTCTTGGCCGCCCGCAGCGTGTCGGTGTTGTAGTTGCCGAACGGCGGCCTGAACAGGGTGGGCCGCGTCCCGATCTCCTTCTCGATCAGCTTCGAGGAGCCGCAGAGCTCGCGGCGCTGGGCGGGGTAGCCGAGCAGGCGGAGGTTCGGGTGGGTGAGGGTGTGGTTCTCGACGGGGACGCCTGCGTCGCGAAGCTGCCGGAAATATCCCCACTTACCGGCGCCCACGTAGCGGGCCGGGCCGCCCGACTCGTCCGGGGTGCCCTTGGCCTCGACGGCGTCGCGCATGGCGAAGGCGGTGATCGGGATGCGCTGGTCGCGCACCTGCCTGACGAAGCCCGGGTCCTGCTCCCAGCCGTCGTCGATGGTCAGGAAGACGACCTTGCGCCTGGTGGGGATCGAGCTGATCACCGGCGGCAGGCCGCCGGCGCGGGGGATCGGGCGCACCTCGCCCGCGCGGGGCTTGACGCCCGGCGGCCCCGCCGCCTCGGGGGTCTTCCTCCCCGGCGTCGCCGTGACGGGCGCGGAGGGCCCGGGCGAGGGGCTGGAGGCGGTGCCGGCGGGGGCGCAGGCCGCCAGCGCCAGGACGCACGCCACGCCGATCATCCGCTGTCCCCTGAACATGGGGCACCATCTTGCCAGCCTCTGTGAGGTGTTGCCCTTATCCACGCGGCCGCCGCTGCCTAGAGTGGCCGCATGAAACTGGCGGGCAGTGCCGAGATCGGCGTGGACAGGCAGCGGACGTGGGCGGCGCTCAGGGACCCGGCGGTGCTGGTGCGCACCCTTCCCGGGTGCGAGCGGCTGGAGGAGACGGGGCCGGACACGTACCGGATGACGATCAACGCGGGCGTGGGCTCGATCAAGGGCGTCTACCAGGGCGAGGTGGCGCTGTCCGACCCGCTGGAGCCCGAGAGCTTCACGCTCAAGGCGCGCGGGCAGGGCGCGCCGGGGACCGTGGACGCGACCGTCCTCGTCCGGCTGAGCGAGACCGACGGCGGGACGCGGGTGGACTACGACGCCGAGGCGGTGGTCGGCGGGATGATCGGCGGGGTGGGGCAGCGCATGCTCGGCTCCGTCGCCAAGCGCACGGCGAGCGAGTTCTTCGCGGCCGTGGAGGAGCACCTGCGCACCTCGGTCCCGACCGCCGAGCCCGGCCTGCCCGCCGGGCTCGGCCTGCCCGCCGAGCCCGTGCCCGCCTCCGCCGAGACGCACCTGATCCCCGAGAGCCGCCCGGCGCCGGGCCAGGTCTTCCAGCGGCCCGCCAAGCAGCACACCGAGACACGCCCGTGGGTGATGCTGGCGGCGTTCGGCATGGGGGCCGGGGTCGCGCTCGGCGGGGTCACCCTGGGCTGGCTGCTGGGCCGCGGGTCGCGCCGGCGAGGCGCATGAGGTTGATGGCCTCGGGGACTCTCGCGGAAAAGGATCTCCCGGCGTAGCGTGGCGGTATGCGGCAGGCACATGCTGAAGACGCACGGACCGAGGCCAGGCGAGTCGTACGCAACCTCCTGGGCGAGGAGCGCCCGACAGCGCAGATGCTGATCGGCGACGTGCGTCCCGTGCTCGGCGACGAGCGTACGGACCGCACGCTGGAGCTGGCACTCGGCGCCCAGCTCACCCGGCGCTCGGCCGAGCTGGCCGCCATCGCCGCGCTGCTCGTCGGCACCCGCGAGCTGGGCGAGGGCTGGTGGTCCAAGCCCAGGGGCGGCAAGCTGCCCGCGCCCGACGAGGTGGTGCGCACGGCGGTCGCCATCGAGCCCTGGACCGACCTGACCGCGCTGGAGATGCTGGCGGCCTGGATCTCCGACGACGCCGCCGACCAGATGTGGGGAGCGCCCGTCGCGCAGGTCGACCTCAACTCCTGGCAGGCCGAGGACCGCTTCCGCCTGCCGCCGGGCGTCAAGCCGGGGCAGCGCCTCGTCGTGCACTTCGACGCCGGAGGCCGGCTCGACGCGGTCGTCGCCCGGCGGGCCGACGAGGAGCTCGGCTCCAACCTCGACTTCCAGTCGCTGCGTTACTCGCGGCCCGCCGAGGCGCAGTGGAGCTGGGGCGTCGCGGCCGGGCTCGGGCCGCACCGGCTGCCCGGCGAGGTGCCCGACCCGTACGCGCGCGAGGTGCCCGCCGAGGCCGTCGGCATCCTGACGACGTGGGCGATGCGCCACGGCGCCTCCTCCGAGCAGCTCGGCGAGCGGTGGAAGACGGTGGGCGACGTGGTGGCCGCCATCGAGCGGGTCGACTGGATGTGGCGCAGCGGCGAGTGGTTCGGCTGGTGGCGGGGCGCGTCGGCGCTGGTGGACGACTCGGCGTACCTGCCGTACCGGCTGGAGGAGCTGGCGGCCGGATAGGGCCGGAATCCCCGCGGGCGCGATCGGGTTGTCCCCCGGTATGAAGGTCGAGATTTTTTCCGATGTCGTGTGCCCCTGGTGTTACATCGGGCATGTCCGGTTCGCCAGGGCCGCGGAGCGGTTCCGGGCCAAGGGCGGCACCATCGAGGTCACGATGCGGCCGTTCCAGCTCAACCCGGACGCCTCGTCCGACGGCGAGCCGCTGATCCCGGCGCTGGAGCGCAAGTTCGGCCCGAACGCCGGCCAGATGGTCGAGCGGGTCGTCGGCGCCGCCACCGCCGAGGGGCTGGAGCTGCACTACGACAAGGCCGTCAACGCCGCCACGTTCGAGGCGCACCGCCTCATCGAGGTCGCCACGCGGCAGGGGCTCGGCAAGGAGATGGCCGAGCGGCTCTTCCGCGCGTACTTCACCGAAGGGCTGAACGTGGCCGACCCCGGCGTGCTGGACAGGCTGGCGGGCGAGGTGGGCGTGCGCGACTCCGGCGAGGGCGCGGAAGAGGTGCGCGAGCAACTCGCCAGGGCGCGCTCGCTGGGCGTCTCCGGGGTGCCGCTGTTCCTGTTCGAGGGCAAGTACGCCGTGTCGGGCGCGCAGCCTGAGGACGCCTTCGCCGCCGCCATCGACGAGGTGGCCGAGCGGACGGGGCAGACGCCGATCACGCAGCTCGCGGCCCCGGGCGACGGGTGCGACGACGGGTACTGCGCCGTCTGAGCCGGGCACGGTGGGAGAATCACAGGGTGTCGAGTCGCAGCCTTGCATACCTGCTCAAGCACGCCAACCTGCGCCTGTCGGAGCTGATGGGCCCGGCGCTGGAGCCGTGCGGCATCGACGGGCGCGAGTTCGGCGTGCTGTCGGCGCTGGGCGGCTCCGAGCCGTTGTCGCAGCTGGAGGCGGCCCAGCGGATGGGGATCGACCGGACGACCATGGTCGCCATGGTCGACGGGCTGGAGCGCAAGGGGCTCGTCGGGCGCCGGCCGCACCCCGCCGACCGGCGCAAGAACATCGTGGAGCCGACCGAGCGCGGCCGGGAGGTGCTGGCCGAGGCCGTGCGGGTGGTGGCGGCGGCCGAGGCGGAGTTCCTGGCGCCGCTGCCCGACGGTGACGCCAGGCTGCTCAGGGACGCCCTGGAGCGCCTGGTCCCGCCGCGCTCAGGCGGCTGAGCCGCCCTCCGGGGCTCCCACGCCGACGACGCCCGCGCCCGCGCCGATGTCCGCGCCCGCGCCTGGGCCCGCGCCGATGTCCGCGCCCGGGCCCGCGCTGACGTCCGCGCCGATGTGCGCGCCTGCGTCCGCGCTGAGGTGCGTGTCCTCCCCGAGCTGACCCGCGCGGTGGTGGCGGCGGCAGAGCACCTGGTAGCGCACGGGCGCGTCGTCGGTGTCGCCGATCACGACCTGCTCGCCCGTACGCGCCATCGCCCCGCCCACGATCCGCGCGTTGAGCTGGCCGGGACGCCCGCACCAGCACAGCACCTCGACCTGCAGCCGGCACACCTCGTCGGCCAGCTCGAACAGCCGCTGCGCCGCCGGGAACATCACCGACCTGAAGTCTGAGGCCAGGCCGAACGCGTAGACGTCCACGCCGTGGGAGTCGACCAGGTCGGCGAGCTGCTCGATCTGCTCGACGGTGTAGAAGCAGGCCTCGTCGCAGATCAGGTAGTCGATGCGGTCGTGCCCGGCGACCAGCCGGACGAGATCGAGGGAGTCCTCCACCTCGATCGCCTCCAGGCCGAGCCCGATCCGGCTGGTGACCTTCGGCCCTCCCGAGCGGTCGTGCTTGGTCAGCACCAGGCCGCGTCTGCCCTGCCGTCCGTGGTTGTAGTTCATCTGCAGCGCCAGGGTGGACTTCCCGCAGTCCATGGGGCCGAAGTAGAACTTCAGTACGGCATCTCGGGCACCGGATGGCACGGCAGACAAGGCAGACAGTTCGGTCACGGGCCGCCAGCTTAGTGGCTTGGCTTGTTCCATGACCTCGTGGGACATTTCTCCCCTGTAGTTGTTCAGGAGGAATCTGTGGTCACCGACAAACCATCGTCCGAGTCATCGCCGCTGGACGCGCTGATGCGGCAGGACGAACTCACGGCGGCCCAGGCGGACGCCACCCGCTGGCGTTACGGCTTCCTCGTCGTGGTGGCGGGCATCGTCGCGCTGCTCATCGCGTTCGGCGCCGCCGTCTTCGCCTCGGGAGAGTTCGCCGCGCTGTTCGCCGGTGTGGCGGGGGTGATCGGTACCATTATCGGGGCTTACTTCGGAGTCCAGGCCGGCCAGTCGGGCAAGGCCAGGGTCGAGGCGGAGCTCGCCAGGACGCAGGAGATGGTGGTGCGCCTGGCGGCGTACGTGGGCCCCACGAACGCGCCCCGAGTCATCGACGAAGTGCTCGGCCGTCGCCGGAGCTGAGGAGCCATGCGTAGCGTGCGTATCGGAGTGGACACCGGAGGAACGTTCACCGACGTGGTGGCGGTGGACGAGCAGACCGGTGAGATCCTCACCACCAAGACCCCCTCGACCCCCGCGAACCCGGCCGACGGGTTCCTCGCGGGCATCGAGAAGCTCGGCCGGCTCGACGTCGGCTCGATCGTGCACGGCACCACGGTGGCCACGAACCGGCTCCTGGAGGACCGCATCGGCGGCCTCGGGTTCATCACCACCGAGGGGTTCGAGTACGTCCTGGAGATCGCCAGGCAGAGCGTGCCCGACAGCTACGGCAACTCCTACTTCTGGGTCAAACCGCCCAGGATCGTGCCCGTCCACCTCGTCAAGACCGTCGGCGGGCGGCTCGACCACCTGGGCAACGAGGTGCGGCCGTTCTCCGACGAGCAGGCCGCCGAGGTGGCCCGCTGGTTCCGCGCCAAGGGCATCACCGCGATCGGGGTCTGCTTCCTGCACTCCTACGCCAACCCCGAGCACGAGCGCCGCATGCGCGAGATCCTCTGGCGCGAGCACCCGGAGGCGGTGATCTCGCTGTCCAGCGACGTGCTGCGCGAGTACCGCGAGTACGAGCGCTCGGTCACCACCCTCGTCGACGCCGCCGTCAAACCGGCCATGCGCAGCTACATCGCGACCCTGTCGAACCGGCTCGGCATGCCGTTCTCCGTGATGAAGTCCAACGGCGGCGTCCTGTCCGCCCGCGAGGTCGTCAACCAGCCCATCAGCACGGTCCTGTCGGGCCCGGCGGCGGGCGCGCTGGGCGCGGCGCTGATCGCCTCCACCGCGGGCCACCAGTCGGTGATCACGCTGGACGGCGGCGGCACCTCGACGGACGTGGCCGTGGTGATCGACGGCGAGCCCTCCATCACCACCGAGGGCTCCGTCGGCCGCTACCCGTGCAAGATCCCGATGATCGACATCATCACGGTCGGCGCGGGCGGCGGGTCGGTGGCGTGGATCTCGCCCGAGGGCACGCTCAAGGTGGGCCCCCGCTCCGCCGGCGCCGACCCCGGCCCCCTCTGCTACGGCAAGGGCGGGACCGAGGTGACGGTGACGGACGCGCACGTGTTCCTCGGCCGCATCCCGCCGCACCTGCTCGGCGGGGAGATCCCGCTCGACGTGGACGCCGCGCGCACCGGCATCAAGGCGCTGGCCGACAAGCTCGGCCTCACCCCCGAGCGCACGGCGACCGGCATCCTGGAGATCAGCGCGTTCAACCAGAGCAACGCGATCAGGCAGCTCACCGTCAAGCGCGGGCTGGACGTGCGGGACTTCCCGCTGGTGACGTTCGGCGGGTCGGGGCCGCTGCTGGCGTGCCGGCTCATCGACATCCTCGGCCTGCCGTCGGTGGTCGTGCCGCGCGACCCGGGCAACGTCTCGGCGTTCGGGCTGCTCACGGTGGACGTCAAGAACGACTACGTGCGTACGTACGTCACCCGCGACCTCTCGCTCGGCAAGGCCGTCGAGATCTTCCACGACCTGGAGCATCAGGCGGGCGAGGCCCTCGACCGCGAGGGCTTCGACGACCCCGTCTACCAGCGCAGCGCCGACCTGCGTTACTACGGCCAGGCCTACGAGGTCCGCGTGCCCGCGCCCGCCGGCGAGATCGACGACGACTGGCACGCCGAGGTGATCTCCCGCTTCCACGACGCCCACGAGAAGCTGTACGGCTACGCCTACCGCGACGACCCCCGCCACGGCGTGGAGTGGGTGAACCTGCGCGTCTCCGGCATCGGCCCCATCACCCGCCCGGTCGTCCGCCGCCTGGAGAAGGCCGGAGAGGGCGCCACGTCGGTCCGTCCCGTGCACTTCGAGCAGACCCGCGACACCCCGATCCACCAGCGCGCCGCCCTTGGCCCCGGCGCCACCGTGCAGGGGCCGGCGGTGATCGAGGAGTACGGCTCGACGATCCCGATCCACCCCGGCTTCACCGCGAAGATCGACGAATACGGAAATGTGGAGATAAGTCGTGACTGATCCCATCCTGGTGGAGATCGTCGAGGGCACGCTCGCCTCCGTCGAGAAGGAGGTCGAGACCGCCATCGCCCGCACGGCCCGCTCGCCGATGATCCGCGACGCGCACGACTTCCGCGCGGGCATCCACGACGTACGGCTGCGCAAGCTCACCGGCCGCTCCTACAGTGCGCTCGTCCAGCCCGTCGTGCGCGACTTCCCGATCGAGACCATGCGGCCCGGCGACGTCTACTTCCACAACGACGTCTACCTGTCGGAAGGCGGCATCGGCCACCTGCCCGACCTGTGCGTCACCGTCCCGGTCTTCCACGACGGCGAGGTCGTCGCCTTCGTCCAGGCCTTCGGCCACCACGACGACATCGGCGGCTCGGTGCCCGGCTCCATGCCCTCCCACGCCCGCTCGGTCTACGAAGAGGGCCTGATGGTCCCGCCGATCAAGCTGTGGGACCAGGGCGTGCCCAACGAGGCCGCGCTGCGCATCATGACCCGCAACTCCCGCATGCCCGACTCCCTGGCCGGGGACCTCGACGCCGAGTGCTCGGCCTGCCTGATGGGCGCGCGGCGGCTGGGCGAGCTGTTCGAGCGGTACGGCAGGCAGGCCGTCCAGGAGTGCTTCGACGCCATCATCGACAAGACGACCGAGACGTTCCGCAGGGAGCTGCTGGCGAAGATCCCCGAGGGGACGTACGTCTGGGAGGACTACGCCGAGCACGACGGCGTGGACGAGCCCCGCCTGCACGCCCAGCGCATCACCCTCAGCGTGGACCACGCGGCCGACGCGCCGCTCACGATCGACTTCACCGGCACCTCACCCCAGGCCAAGGGCCCCATCAACCACGCCGGCGACTACGCCGACGGCGTGTTCCTGAAGAAGTGGCTGGCCCCGGTGCTGCGCAACCTGGCCGACACGCCGGAGCGCATGGCCGAGCTGGACGTGAACGAGGGAGTGGTGCCCCTCATCAAAATGATCTTCCCCGAGAAGGGCACCCTCCTCACCCCCGTCTTCCCCGCCCCGACCAACGCCCGAACGTTCGTCATCCTGCGCCTGCTCGGCGTCCTGGCCGGCGTCCTGGCCAAGGCCACCGGCGGCCGCATGCCCGCCGACCAGGAGACCATCCGCTACACGGGCGTGTACGGCACGGACGCCGACGCGCAGCCGTACCTCATGCGCGAAGTCCTGGGCGGCGGCTCCGGCGGCCGCTGGTACGCCGACGGCGAGGACACCATCCACGTGGTGCCCGACTCGCGCAACATCCCGGTCGAGTTCGCCGAGGCGCGCTGGCCGTTCCGGGTGGAGCGGCTGGCGCTGGCCTGCGACTCGGGCGGGCCGGGCATGTTCAGGGGCGGGCTCGGCTACGACAAGCACATCCGCATGCTGCGCGACGCCTCGTACATGTCCATCGCCGACCGGTCCATCCTGTCCTGCTGGGGCGTCAACGGCGGCCTGGCGGGGCGGCCGTTCCGGGTGGAGATCGCGGGCAAGGAGATGGAGGGCCTGGTGGACGACCACCCGGTGCAGGCGGGCGACCTGATCAGGATCCGCACCACCGGCGGGGGCGGCTGGGGCTCGCCGTACGACCGCGACCCGCGGGCGGTGGCGGCCGACGTGCGCGACGGCAAGGTGTCGATCGCGGGCGCGCTGGGCGACTACGGCGTGGTCCTGGACGGGGATCGCATCGACGAGCAGGGCACCGCCGAACTCCGCGCCCGCCTGCGACCCCCGACGGACCGGTTCTTCGACCGGGGGCCCGGGTACGCGAAACTCTCGGGCGGGAGGGGTTACGCCGAGGTGGACGAATTGTGAGGAACCGCTGAGAGCGCGAAGCCCGGGCTCCCGTCGTCCGGCGGTCCACCCGGGCCCACTTCCGGCCTCCCCGCAGGAAGGCGGCCTGCCGGAAACCCTAGCGCCTACCCCTTGTCGAAGCTCGCGAAATACGTGGCCGCCATGTCCTCGTCCCCGTGGCCCTGGGCCTGCGCCCGGCGGAAGCGTTCACCGGCGGCGGCCACCACGTCCAGCCGCACCCCGGCGGCCTGGCCCGCCTCGCCGATCAGCCGCGTGTCCTTCTCGGCGTTGCGCACCGTGAAGCTGGGCGTGAAGTCGCCGGACAGCATGGCCGCCGACTTGGCCTGGAAGTAGGCGCTGTCCATCGGCCCGCCGGTGATCACCTGGCGGACCAGGTCGGGGTCGAGCCCGAGCCCCTGGGCGAGCGCGAGCGCCTCGGCCACCACGGCGGTCAGGGAGATGCCGAAGCTGACCGTGGCCATCTTGAGCCGCGTGCCGGCGCCGGCGTCCCCCAGCCAGAGCGTCCGCTGGCCGAGCGCGTCGAAGACCGGCTCCAGCGTGGACCGGGCGGAGGCGGGGCCCGAGGCGAGGATGACCAGCTTGCCCTGCTCGGCGGGCTGCCGGGTGCCCTGGACGGGCGCGTCCACGAACGTCAGCCCGTGCTCCGCCGCCAGCGCCGAGAGCCGCTCCACGGCGGCGAGCCCGGCCGTGCTCATCTGCGCCCACACCTGCCCGGCGCGCAGCCCGGGAGCGGCGGCGGTGACGGCCTCGTGCACGGCCTCGCCGTCGCTCAGCATCGTGACGATCACATCCGCGCCCGTGACCGCCTCGGCGGGGGTGTGCGCGACCACCGCGCCGTCCGCCTCCAGCGGCAGGGCCTTGTCCCTGGTACGGTTCCACGCCGCCACCCGCAGGCCGGCCCTGGCCAGGTTCCGGGCCATGGGCAGCCCCATGAGCCCCGTTCCGAGTACTGCGACAGAAGTCATGCCACCACCGTACGATCAGCACATGGGACCCGGGCGGATCATGGCGGTGCGGCACGGCGAGAGCGAGGCCAACCTCGCCCACAGGCAGGCCGGCCGGACGCCGCTGGTCTACGAGCGCGGCGACGACGAGGTGACGGTGACGGAGCTGGGCAGGGCGCAGGCGGCGGCGCTGGGCCGGCTGCTGGCGGCGCTGCCCGTCCGCGAGGCGCCCGAGCTGGTGTGGTGCTCGCCGTACCTGCGCGCGCTCGACACCTGGAAGATCGCCCAGGAGGCGTGGGGCGTCGAGCCCCTGCCCGTCACCGTGGACGAGCGGCTCAGGGACCAGGAGACGGGCGCGTTCGCGCACCTCAACCTGGCGGCGATCCGGGAGCGGCACCCCGAGGAGCTGGTGCGGCGCGAGGCCGAGGGCGCCTACGCCTTCCGCCCGCCCGGCGGCGAGTCGCTGGCCGACGTCGTGGTGCGGCTGCGCGACTTCCTGCGTGACCTGGACGTGCGGGCCGCCGGGCGGCGGGTGCTGATCGTCGCGCACGACTCGGTGGTGCTCGCCCTGCGCCACGTCCTGGACAAGCGGCCGGACACGGAGCTGGCGGCCGTGCTGGAGTTCGCGCCGGTGCTGAACGCCTCGGTGTCGGTCTGGCGCACCGGGGGCGAGCTCGTCAGCTTCAACGACGTCGCCCACCTCACGTCGTGACCACGAGGTCGGCCCGCTCCCGGGTGCGGTCCTCGGCGAACCACGTCCGCTCCGCCTCGAACCACTCCCGCCAGCGCGGCTCCAGCGCGGCGCCGTCCCGCTCCAGCACCCGCCGTAGGCGCACCGGCTCGGCTGCCTCCACCCAGACGGTGTACGCCAGCAGGCCGGCCACCGAGGCCCGCGCCGTCCCGACGCCCTCGACGACCAGGGCGGGCGCGACAGGCACCGCCACCCGCTCGGCGTAGCCGCCCCGCACCCAGTCGTACCTGCGGAACCCGCCGGGGAGCCCGCGCTGGAGCGGCCGCAGCACCTGGGACTCCAGCGCGTGGAACCAGCCGCCGGGCCCTTCCTCCCACGGCACCGGGAAGTCGTCGCTGTGGATCACCTGGCAACTTAGCTCGGCCGCCAGCAGCCCGGCGAACGTCGTCTTGCCCGACCCGGCGGGCCCGTCCACGGCGACCAGGCGGACCGGGCCGCAGGAGGGGCGCAGGCCGCAGATGCGAGAGGCCAGGTCTTTCACCGGACCCAGGGTAGGTGACGGGGGGCGCATGCCTGAGAGAATGTTCTTTCACCCCGAACGCAAGCAGGAGGTTGGATCTTGCTCGGACCCCTCGGTGACATCGTCGTACTCGACCTGTCCAGGGCCCTGGCCGGGCCGCACGCCGCGCAGATGCTCGGTGACCTGGGCGCTCGGGTGATCAAGGTCGAGCATCCGGACGGGGGCGACGAGTCGCGGGGCTGGGGTCCGCCGTTCGTCGGGCCGGATCACGACATCTCGACCTACTTCCTGGCGGCCAACCGCAACAAGCAGTCCATCGCCGTCGACATGAAGTCCGCCGGGGGCAAGGAGCTCATCGAGCGCCTGGTGCGCCACAGCGACGTCCTGGTGGAGAACTTCCGCACCGGCGTGCTCGACCGCCTCGGCTTCTCCGCCGAGCGGCTGCACGAGCTCAACCCGCGTCTGGTCGTCCTGTCGATCACGGGCTTCGGCCACGACGGCCCCGAGGGCGGCCGTCCCGGTTACGACCAGATCGCCCAGGGCGAGGCCGGGCTGATGTCGCTGACCGGCCCCTCGCCCGACGAGCCGTACCGCGTCGGCGCCTCCATCGGCGACCTGCTGGCCGGCATGTACGGCGCGTACGGGGTGGTCAGCGCGCTCTACGAGCGCGAGCGCACCGGCAGGGGCCGGGTCGTGCGCACCTCGCTGCTGGCCGCGATCACCGGCGTGCACGCCTACCACGGCACCGCCTGGACGGTCGGCGGCAAGGTGCCCGCGGCGGGCGGCAACCACCACGCCTCCATCGCCCCCTACGGCGCCTTCCGCTGCTCCGACGGCATGCTGCAGATCGCCGCCGCCAACGACGGCCAGTGGCGCAAGGTGGCCGCGCTCCTCGGCATCGACGCCGGGCAGGCGCGCTACGCCACCAACCGCGACCGGTTCGCCCACCGCGACGAGCTGATCGCCGACATGGAGAAGGCCCTGTCCGCGCACGACCGCGCCCACTGGCTGGCGGAGCTGGCCGCCGCGGGCGTGCCCGCGGGCGCGATCAGGACGCTCGACGAGGTCTACGCCTGGGAGCAGACCCGCTCGCAGGGCCTGGTCGTCGAGGTGGAGCACCCGGTGCTCGGCCCGATCGAGCTGCCGGGGCCGCCGCTGCGCTTCGACGGGCTGACCGGGGTCGAGCACACCGCGCCTCCCATGCTCGGCCAGGACGGCGACGCCGTGCTCGCCTGGCTGGAGGAGCGCGAACGATGATCGCGAACTGGTGGCACCGGCCGGGGCGCTCATGCGTCAACATTGCAACGTTGGCTGACATCTAGGGAGCGATAGTGAGCCGTCCGGACGCGCGCACACTGATCGAAACGATCCTCGACCGGGGGTCGTGGAAGTCGTGGGACGCGCCGCCCGCCGATCCGGCCGAGCCCGGCTCCTCCTACGCCGACGAGCTGGCCGCGGCCCGCGTCAAGTCCGGCTACGACGAGGCCGTGATCACCGGCGAGGGGCTGCTCGGCGGGCGCAGGGTGGCCGTCGTGGCGTGCGAGTTCTCGTTCATGGCGGGCTCGATCGGGGTGGTGGCGGCCGAGCGGTTCGTGACCGCGGCCGAGCGGGCCACCCGGGAGCGGCTGCCGCTGCTGGCCCTGCCCGCCTCGGGCGGCACGCGCATGCAGGAGGGCGCGCTCGCGTTCGTCCAGATGGTCAAGATCACCGCGGCGATCCAGGAGCTCCGGGCGGTCGGCCTGCCGTACCTGGTGTACCTGCGGCATCCGACGACCGGCGGGGTGTTCGCGTCCTGGGGGTCGCTCGGGCACGTCACGGTGGCGGAGCCGGGGGCGCTGATCGGGTTCCTCGGGCCGCGGGTGTTCGAGTCGCTGCACGGCTACCCGTTCCCCGAGGGCGTGCAGGTGTCGGAGAACCTGCACGGCAAGGGCCTGCTCGACGCGGTGGTCTCCGCCGAGGACGCGCGGGAGGTGGCGATCAGGGCGCTGGCCGTGCTCGCCGCCGACCGCTCGGCGATCGAGGCCGGCCAGGCGCCCGAGGAGGACCTGCGGCCGGTGGAGGCGTGGGAGGCGATCACCCGGTCCAGGCGCGACGACCGGCCGGGCGTGCGCGCCCTGCTCAAGCTCGCCGCCACGGACGTGACGCCGCTCAGCGGCACCGGGGCGGGCAGGAACGAGCCGGGGCTGCTGCTCGCGCTGGCCAGGTTCGGCACCGCCCCGGCGGTGGTGCTCGGCCAGGACCGGCGCCTCCAGCGCGCCAACTCCCCGCTCGGGCCCGCGGGGCTGCGGGTGGCCAGGCGCGGCATGCGGCTGGCCGCCGAGCTCGGCCTGCCGCTGGTCACCGTGATCGACACGGCCGGCGCCGACCTGTCCAAGGCGGCCGAGGAGGGCGGGCTGGCCGCCGAGATCGCCCGCTGCCTGGCCGAGCTGCTCACGCTCGACGCGCCGACCGTCTGCCTGCTGCTCGGCGAGGGCGCGGGGGGCGCGGCGCTGGCGCTGCTGCCCGCCGACCGGGTGCTCTGCGCGCAGCACGCCTGGCTGGCGCCGCTGCCGCCCGAAGGCGCCTCCGCCATCCTCTACCGCTCGGTCGACTTCGCCCCCGAGATCGCCCAGGCGCAGCACATCCGCGCCACCGACCTGCGCCGCGACGGCATCGTGGACCGGGTGATCCCCGAGCTGCCCGACGCCGCCTACGAGCCGCGGCAGTTCTGCGAGCGGGTCGGCAGGGCGCTGGAGTACGAGATCGCGGAGCTGCTGCGGGTGGGCCCGGCCGACCGCTTCGCGGCCCGCCAGGCCCGGTACCGCAACCTGGGCTAGTGCTGCCAGAGCTGCTTGCCGCCGGCGTCGAAGCCCTTGATCACCATGCCGGCGGAGAGGTCGGCGCCCTCGGGGAGCGGCGCCGCGAACAACGTCACCCCCTGCCCCCACGGGTCGGGGGCGGCCTCGGCGGTGCCGGTGAGGCCGTTCGGCGTGGTGAGCTCGATCCTGGCGGTGCCGGCGAGCGCGTAGCCGTACCAGGCGTGGGCGCCGCGGCCCCACCTCACCGGTTGCCCGGTGCTGAGCAGGTCGCTCAGCCTGGTCCCAGGGAGCGGTCCGGGCAGGCCCGCGGCCGGCTCGCCGTTCTCCCAGAAGGCCAGGCAGCTCGGCTCGCTCACGAGCGCGGTGACGCCCGCGGGCAGCGGGTGGCGGGGGGCGTCGGAGCGCAGGGCCCGCAGCCCGCAGTCCTTGCCCGCCTCGGGGAACAGCTCGAGCGGCCGGTCCTCGCGCTTCATGGTGAAACCCGCGACCTTCGCGTCGCTGGACGGGATCGTGACGTACCAGATCGGGGCCGGGGTGCCCGTACCGCGCCGGAACGTGGCGGGCAGGCGCCGCCCGTCGGCGAGCACGGCCTCCACCGACTCCCAGTCCTCGCCCGCCGCGCCGAAGTAGCTGACGGTGCCGGGCTCCGGAAGGTACTGGACGGCCCTCAGCGGGCCGGCGAAGTGTTCCTCGCGCTTGCCGACGCAGGACAGGTCCGGGTTCACGCCGCCGGAGTGGCAGAGCGTGACCACGGGGCCGGTCCGGTCGGCATCGGCGTCGGTGAACCAGACGCGCACCGGCTCACCGACCGCTCCGGTGCCGGGCAGGCTCATCACCTCGCCGGCGGGCGGCATCCCGTCCCGCGGGCCCTTGACCTCCTCGCGCCAGACCTCCGCGCCCGACGCGTCGTAGGCGACCAGGCGATGTCGCACCTGCCCGTCGTCCGGGGCGCCTTCGGCGGCGAAGAGCGTGACGCCGAGGCTCCACGGATCCGGCCGCGTCTCGGCCCGGGCGGTGGTCCCGTCGTCGAAGGAGACCTCGATCCTGGAGACGTTCCCGCGGGCCACCCCGATGATCAGGTTCTCCCGCACGCGCACGTCCACCGGCGGCAGGTCCTTGCCGATCAGGGACGTGCCGAGCTCCGCGCCCAGCCGGGTCATGCGCAGCTCCGTGCCCTCCTCCGTCCGGTACGGCCGCATGGTCACCCCGGCGGCCAGGTCGAGGGACTCCCCGAGCGCCTGCCCCCGCTCCGGAGCGGCGAACAGGTCGCGCGAGCGCCGGCCGAGATTCCTGCCCCGGTCGTCGGCGATCTCGATCCCCGCCGGTTGCCGCAGGGCGGGGTAGGTCACGGTCCAGATCCGGTACGGGGCTCCTGCGGGCCGCCACAGCCGTCCAGGGAACCGCTGCCCGTCGCCCGCGACCCCGGTGACGGTCCCGATGTCGTCGAGCGCCACGCCCCAGTCCAGCGCGGTGCCGGAACCGTCGCGGGCGGTGCTGCCCGCGAACCAGGCGTCGGAGCCGATCGTGGGGACGCGCGAGCAGCCCCCGTACGCCTCGGCGTCCGCCCGCTCCAGGACGTAGCAGAGCTCGGGATCGCCCAGCCTGCCCTTGGCGAACCAGAGCCGCAGCGGCCTGCCCTCGGTCGGGTTGTCCACCGTGACCTGCTCGCCTACGGCGGTCCTGTCGCGCATGAGCCCCTGGTGGATCGCGTCGGCGTCGGCCGCGGTGTTCCTGCCCAGATCCCCGTTGAGCAGGGCGGGCACGAACACCGCGAGCAGCGCCACCGGCAGCGCGGCCACCAGCAGGCGGGCGGCGCGGTACCGGCGCGGCCTGCGCTCGCGCACCCGCAGCCAGGCGTCCGGGCTGGTCTCGAAGGTCTGCGCGCGGGCGTCGAAGGCCGCCCGCAGGCGCTCTTCCAGGTCGGTCACCGGTCCTCCTCCTTCAGCGCCCTGCCCAGGGCCGCCAGGGCCCTGCTGGCGTGGGTCTTCACCGATCCCGGCGAGACGCCCATGGCGTCGGCGATCTCGCGCTCCGAAAGGTCCAGCCAGTAACGCAGGACGAGCGCCTCGCGCTGGCGGCGCGGCAGGCGGTCCACGGCCGCCAGCAGCTCGCGGTTCTCCTCGGAGACGAGCACGGCGTGCTCGCTGCTGCGGGCGGGCTCCGGAGGGTCGGGGCGGCGCAGCCGGATGAGGCGCAGATGCCGCAGGCGGTTGCGGGTCAGATTGCAGACGGTCGCGCGGAGATAGGCCATCGCGGCCCCGTCGTCGCGCAACCGCCGCGAGTGCAGCCGGGCGAACGCCTCCTGGACGATGTCCTCGGGGTCGTCCGCGCCGAGCAGCCCGGCCAGGCGTACCAGGGAGTGGTACTGGGCCGCGAACAGCTCGGCGAACGACGGCTGCGCCATGGTCGCTGTTTCGGTCACATCCCTAGAGACACACGGGCGCGCCGGAGGTTGACTACGGGACCGGAATCCTTTCGACCCGGATGGAGAAGACCTCCTCGCGGGGCACCACGACCTCGTACGCGCCGTGGTCGACCATCCAGTAGCCCAGCGCCTCGGCCTTCATCCCGCTGTGCCCGGTGTAGGCGATGTGCAGCCCGTCGTCGTCCTCGTCGAGCACGATGCACGGCTCGCCGCCGAACGCGCCCACCGTGCGGATGAGCACCAGCCACTCGACCTGGGACCTGGGCACCACCCGCCGCCAGTAGCCGGAGGCGGCGTCGAAGCCCTCCAGCTCCGTCTCGCTGAACAGCACCACCTGGTCGTTGTCGGGGCCGAGGGCGGCGGGCAGCGTGCGCTCGCCGAAGCGGGCCACGAAGCCGGAGGCGACCGGCGTGATCTCGTCGCTCATGCGGCGGGCCGCCAGGTCAGCCCGTCGTACTCGGCGAAGGGCCGCTCGCCCTCGCCGGTGACGTGCACGATCTCCGCCCCGGCCGGGATCGGCATCGGGACGGTGTGGAACTGCGGCACCACGTGCTCCGACGACGTGGTGAACCCGTTGCCCGCGAACGGCGGCGCGTCGCTCCAGTCGCCTCCCATGTGGGGCCCGTACGGCACCGCGTAGGTGTCGACGTCGCGGGCGAACCACCGCATCATGTACAGCTCGGGTGCCTCGGCGAACAGCTCGGAGCCGTCGAAGGACAGGTCGAGCCCGTAGTAGAGGGCTTCGGGGGTGGTCAGCCTGACACAATCCTGCACCCGGTAGACGTAACCCGAGATGACCGTGCGCTTGCCCGACAGGTATGGCACGAGCAGACGCGGCGGGACCACCTTCTGCATCTGCGTTCCGCTCACAGTCCTACTTTACGATCGCTTGACCCCGGGGTGGACCGCGTCGGGGTCACAGCACCCGGTGTTCGAGGCACGGCAGCATCGCCCGGGCGGTGGCCGTCCACTCGCGGTCCACCTCGACGATCCGCACGCCGGGGCCGGTGCCCAGGTCGGAGCGGACCACGCCGAGCGGGTCGACCAGCATGCTGCGGCCCACCCCGAACCCGTCGGACGACTCCGCCGGGTTGGGCGCCTGGCCGACGGCGGCCGTCCACATGGTGTTCTCCAGCGCCCGCGCCCTGACCAGCGTGACCCAGTGGTCCTCCTTGAGCGGCCCGGAGCCCCAGGCGGCGATCACCGCGAACAGCTCGGCGCCCCGGTCGACCAGCGCCCTGGCCAGCTCGGGGAAGCGCACGTCGTAACAGGTGATGAGCCCCACCCTGACGCCTGCCAGCTCCACCACGGCCGGCTCGGCGCCCGGCGCGACCAGGTCGGACTCCTTCGCGCCGAACGAGTCGAACAGGTGGATCTTCCGGTAGGCCGCCTTCACCTCGCCCCGCGCGTCGATCGCCACCGCGGTGTTGTGCACACGATCCTCGCCGGGCTCGAACACGCCCGCGATCACCGCCAGCCCGTGCTCGCGGGCCGACTCGGCCAGCCCCGACACGAACGGCCCGTCCAGCGGCTCGGCGAGCGTGGTGATCCGCCGGCCGTACCGGGTCAGCGTGGCCTCGGGGAAGATCGCCAGGTCGGCGCCCTCGGCGGACGCGAGTGCCTCTCTGGCCCTCTTGAGGTTCGCCGAAGGATCAGGGGACACCGGGATCTGGCAGAGGGCGATTCTGGTCACGGCTCGACTGTAGCCGGTTGGGCACCACCCGAAACCAGGTCAGGCACCGCCATATCCATTCAAGCGGGCCATATCTGAACCGTGACAACCACCACCAGCTCAACAGCCCCTGAGCGATCAGCGTGATCGCCGCCAGCGCCACGACCGACCACCGGCTCCGGTCGGACTCCAGCAGCGGCAGGGCCAGGACGATCACGGCGGTGCCGGAGACGTAGTTCGTCAGCGCCATCCTGCCCAGCGGCTCCAGCAGCGCCGACAACCAGGGCCGCAGGACCAGCAGCAGGCCCAGCACGTACGCCGCCGCGCCCGTCAGGGCCGCCACGCTGTAGACGGTCCAGTCGTTCGTGCTGATCCACGCCATGGTGAGCAGCACCGAGGCCAGCGCGGTGACCGCGAACCCGGGCAGCAGCAGGGACCGGGGCGGCCGGAGCTGCCACAGGCCCATGCCGACCAGGAACAGCCCGGGGATCAGCAGCGGCCCGCCGCCCACCCCGGGCATGAGCGCCCACCCGACGCCCGCCAGGCCCAGCAGCAGCACGGGGAGCCCTTCGGCCAGGAACGAGGCGGGCACCAGCACCAGCGCGCCGTAGAAGGCGTAGTCGGTCAGCACCTCGCCCTCGTAGAACTGGTGCTGGACCATCCCGAAGCAGAACAGCCAGAACAACCTGCTCAGCAGCGCCCAGCGGCTGTTGCCCTGGAGGAACAGCATGAAGCTGATGCCGAACAGCAACGAGAAGATCGGATAGAACCGGCTCTGGAACAGGCCCTCGACGAACCAGTCGAGCCCGACCGGGTGCGCCTTCTTGAGCTCGACGTGCTGCCACGTGTTGACCAGCATGATGCCGCCCACCGCGAAGCCGCGTAGGGCGTCGAGCTCATGGATGCGCGTCTTTACAGGACCCAGGTGAACCACCATACGAGGAATCCGCCGCTGATGACGGTTGCCGCGATGTGCGGCCATCTGCGGTCGATGAAGAGCGCCGCCGCAGTCAGTATGGCGGAGATCGCCGCGATCGAGCCGTACGGGACCACCAGGTCGGGCAGGCCGACGGCCAGGGCCGTCTCGTTCCTGTTCACCAGGCCGAGGACGGACTGGGCCACGACGCCCGTGAACGCCACGCCCGCCAGCCCGCCGAAGGCGGCCAGTGCTCTGCCCCTCAGCGCCGCCGTGACGAGCTGGACCAGGCAGGCCAGCGCGTACAGGGCGAGGGGCGCGGCCAGCCAGGGCGAGCGGGAGATCTGGTACGGCGCGCCGGTCACGTGCAGGCCGCCGGGCCGGATCTCCGGGGCGGGGCACGGGGTGAGCGACTGGCGGGCCGGGTCGCCGACGAACCCGGCGATCTCCCGGCGGGCGCAGGCGCTGGCCAGGAAGACGGCGTGGGAGAGGCCGGCGAACTGCTGGAAACGCCCGTCGGGCAGGGACTCGGCGGCGGGCCCCGCGGTCCTCGGGGGCGTCGTCGGGTCGTACTGGCCGGCGAGCACGTAGACCGGGGCCTTCACGACGGGGGCCGTGGGTGCGCTCGCGGGCAGCCGCCACGCATCACACACGGCCTTGTCCGCGTTCACCGTGAACAACCGCGATCCCCGGGCGTAGGTGTTGAACGGGACCTCGTCCTGGCACTGCACCGCGTGGTACAGCCCGAACTCGTGCGACGTCAGCCCCTCGCCCACCGCGTCCGCCAGCGGCCTCAGCAGCTCGTCATGCCCCTCGGCCAGCGCCCCCACCAGCTCAGGCACCACGGCGGCCACCTCCGCCTCGTGCAGGGCCTCCGCCAGGATCGTGGCCACGTCGTCACCGCTCATCCGCGCCGTGAACTCCCGGCCCGCGAGCGGATCCAGCACCGGGACCAGGGCCGGTGTCCGGTTGAGCCGCGCCAGCATGGTCTCGTAGCGCTCCCGCACCCCCAGCAGCGCCATCGTGTCGCCCAGGTTCCGGTCGGCGTCGTCGTACCAGGCGACGCCCGCGGGCAGGTACGAGTCGAGCACCACCGACCGCACCCCCTCGGGGTCGGCCGCGGCCACGTCCATCATGACCCTGGTCGAGTAGCTGACGCCGAACAGGTTCCACGAGGCGTACCCGAGCTGCCGCCGTAAGGCGACCACGTCGGCCGCGATCTCCTTCGTGTTGTAGCCGCGCAGGTCGACGCCCTGCTCGGCGAGCCGCTCGCGGCACCGGTTGGCGGCGGCACCGACGTCGGCCCGCGGCTGCCGCAGCCGCCCGAGCAGCGCCTGCGCGGTCTCGGGGCAGGCCAGCGCCGGCTGGGAGTATCTGCTGCCGCGCTGCTCGACGGCGACCACGTCGCGGTCGGGGAACATCTGGCTCAGGAACCCCGTGAGCTGCATGGACGCCGACCCGGGGCCGCCGCTCATGTAGACCACCGGGTCGGGCTTGCGGTCGGCGGCCGTCGAGAGGTGCACGGCGTACCCGACCTTGATCTTCCGCTCCGGCGCGTCCCTGCGCTCGGGAACCTCCAGGAAACCGCAGCTCGTACGGGCCGGCATCGGGACCGGGCAGGGCACGGACGGGGCTCCGGCCGAGGTCATGACGGGAGGCGCGGACAGGGCGAGGGCGAGCACGACCCGAATGATCACGGGACGAGACTAATAGTGTGGAGCCGTGACCGAACCACTTGTCAGCAGGATGCGCACCTTCGGTACGACCATTTTCGCCGAGATGAGCGCGCTCGCCGTCCAGACCGGGGCGATCAACCTCGGCCAGGGCTTCCCCGACACCGACGGGCCGGCCGCGATGCTCGACCGCGCCGTCCAGGCCATCGGCGCGGGCGCCAACCAGTACCCGCCGGGGCCGGGCGTGCTGGAGCTGCGGCAGGCGGTCTCGGAGCACCGGGCGGCGCACTACGGGCTCGCCTACGACCCGGTGGGCGAGATCATGGTCACGGTGGGCGCCACCGAGGCGGTGGCGGCGAGCGTGCTCGCCCTGTGCGAGCCGGGCGACGAGGTGATCGCCTTCGAGCCGTACTACGACTCCTACGCCGCCTCGATCGCCCTGGCGCAGGCGCGGCTGGTGGCCGTCACGCTCAGGCCGGTCGACGGCCGCTTCACCTTCGACCCCGACGAGCTGCGCGCCGCCGTCACCCCGCGCACCCGCGCCATCCTGGTCAACTCCCCGCACAATCCCACGGGCACGGTCTTCACCCGCGCCGAGCTGACCGTCATCGCCGAGCTCTGCCAGGAGCACGGGCTGATCGCGATCACCGACGAGGTGTACGAGCACCTCACCTTCGACGGGGTCGGGCACGTGCCGATGGCCACGCTGCCCGGGATGCGGGAGCGCACGGTCATGATCTCGTCCGCGGGCAAGACGTTCTCGGTCACCGGCTGGAAGACCGGCTGGGTGTGCGCGCCCCCGGCGCTGGTCACGGCGGTGCAGACGGTCAAGCAGTTCCTCACGTTCACGGCGGGCGCGCCGTGGCAGCTCGCGGTGGCGTACGGGCTGCGGCACGAGATGGAGTGGGTGGCCGCGCTCGGGGCCGGGCTCCAGGACAAGCGCGACCGGCTCATGGAGGGGCTGTCGGCGGCGGGCTTCTCGGTGCTGCGGCCGGCGGGGACGTACTTCGTGCAGACCGACATCCGCCCGCTGGGCTTCTCCGACGGGCTGGAGCTCGCGCGGCGGCTGCCCGAGCTGGCGGGTGTGGTGGCCATCCCCACGCAGGTCTTCTACGACCACCCCGAGCGGGGGCGGCACTTCGTCCGGTTCGCCTTCTGCAAGAAGGACGAGGTCATCGACGAGGCGGTCACCCGGCTCAAGCGCCTGTCCTCCTGACCCTGTTAAGGTGGCCCGGATCACTTCTGGAGGAGAGGGGGCTGATGAATATGGCTGTCGGCAGCCGTGTTCGGCATGCCCTCGGCCGGTCCGCTTGAGCAGGTCGCTCGCGGCCCGGTCGTCTCCCCAACGACCAGGAGTGTCACGTGAGTTCTTCCCTTACCCCGGCCGGCGCCGACCTGATCACCGACCGCCTCGTCCTTCGCGTCTGGACGCCCGATGAGGTGGCGGCGGTCCTGAACGGCGCCCGGCCCGGGCACTGGGCCGGGGACTTCCCGGCCGAAGGCGACCAGGTCATCGCCGGCCTGTTCGCCGAGCATCCCGCCTGGCTGGACGTCCACGGCCACCGCCAGATCATCGAGCGCGACAGCGGGCTGGTGGTCGGCTCCATCGGCCTGTTCTGGCCGCCCGCGAACGGCGAGGTCGAGCTCGGGTACGGCATCGTCGCCTCACGCCGGGGCCGAGGCTACGCCCCCGAGGCCACCCGGGCCCTGGCGGCGTTCGCCCTGACCGCGCCGGGGGTGCACGCGGTGCGCGCCCACGTGGAGCTGTCGAACCCGCCCTCGCTCCGGGTGCTGGAGAAGGCCGGGTTCCATCAGGTGAGCTCCGACGGCGACACGGCCCTCTACCGCGTCACGGAGCCGTACCCCGCCCTGCCGTGACCTCGCGGCCGGCGGCGGCACCCGGCCGCCGCCGGCCCAGGCGGCACGTCACCGCTCCCGGTGGAGCACGAGGTGCTCGTGGTACAGCACGCCGTCACGGACGTCGCCGGTGGCGGTGAACCCGGCGTCGTCGAAGTAGTCGAGGTGGCTGCCGGTGACGGTGTACCGGCCGGTGTAGGCGCGCTTGCGGCCGTCGCGCTCCTCCTCGTAGCGGCCGTCGGGCAGCAGCTCCTGCCTGATGCGCCCGTCGGCGGTCACCCACATGCCGACGTACGGGTGCGGGGCGGCGCTCGCCCGCCCCGGTGCCTTCTCCGATGCCCGCCCCGGCGCCTGCTCGGCGCCGCGGCCACCGTCGGCGCAGGCGGTCATCGCGGTGAGCATGCCGATGGCGAGCAGCACTTTGCCGATCATGTTCGCTTCCAACCCTCCGTGGTCAGGCCGCCGCCGGGTGGCGGCGCTGACGAGTCTGCCGAGGCCGGAAGGGCTGAGGAAGTGGTGAGAAGTTCCTAGGAGGAACGCACCCAGGCTTGCGGAAACGTGGTCAACGCGTAGTGGCCGCCCTCTTCGGCCAGGACGCCTGCCTGACGGGACCGGTCACCCGCGCCGTGAGGCCTCGTCGCCCACGCCGGCCCCGTCCAGCGGCGTCAGCGCCGCCGTGGCCTCCTGGTGCTCCATCCCCGTCGCCTGCAGCAGATCCACCACCACGGACCGCAACTGCGCGATGATCACGTGCGCCGAGAACCCCAGCCCCTCGGGCCGCTCCCGGGCCGCCACCGCCAGCAGCGCCTGCCGGGCCAGGGCCGGCTCCCGCCCTGCCCCCAGCTCCAGTTGCAGCAGCAGCGCCGCCTCCGACACCTCGCGCATCGCCTCGGCCAGCGCGGCGGGGGGCGGGCTGGCCTCCCCGAGCGAGGCCAGGGTGCGCCTGCTCAGCACCCTGGCGTTGCGCAGCGCCAGGTCCACGGGCACGGCCGCGGTCTCGTAGCGGGCCAGGCGGGCGCGCCGGTGCCAGTGCAGCGGCGAGATCATCGTGATCTCCTTGCTGGTCTCCAGCGCCGCCTCGAACTCCTCCACCGCCGCCTGCGTCGTGCGCGCCTCCTCCAGAGCCTCGGCCGCCAGGTCCGCGTCGCGTTTCTCGATGGCCTCCGCCGCCCGCTCCAGCACCGTGGACAGCGCGTCCAGCACGCCCGACAGGTGCTTGGCCGCGATCGTGAACGGGCTGGCGGGCAGCAGCGCCACCGCCGCGATCCCGATGACGCCGCCCGTGAGCGCGTCGGCCATGCGGTCGAGCCCGCCGGCCCCGTCGCCCGGCACCAGGGTGGCCACCAGCACGGCCGACGAGCCGGCCTGCGCGACGAACAGGGCGCCGCTGTTGAGCAGCACGGCCACCGTCATGGCCAGCCCCACCACCAGCGCGAGCTGCCAGGCGCCCGAGCCGATCCACGCCACCAGCAGGTCGCCGACCCCTACGCCCAGGCTGACCCCGACGACCAGCTCGACGACCCGCCGCAGCCGCTGCCCGAGGCCGACGCCCACGCAGATCAGCACGGAGATGGGGGCGAAGAACGGGGCGGGGTGGCCGAGCAGCTCGACGGCGGCGGTCCAGGCCAGGGCCGAGCCCACCGCGCACTGCGCGATCGACGGCGCCGTCAGGCCGAACGTGCCCAGCCGTTCCTTCACAAGATCGCTGAGCCTGGTTAGCACCCCTCCACCATGGCGGATCTTTATGACAGTAAGGTCACGTTTGACCCATCTAAGTCCTTTTGGAGGGCGCCTGAGGGTCTGCCGGAGGGGGTCGCCCGGCGCACCTGGCGCACCCTGCTCAGCCGAGGAAGGCGTCCACCGTGCGCAGGAACTCCTTGCGGGCGTCCATGTGGACCAGGTGCCCCGCCTCGATCCTGACCAGCTCCGCCCCCGGGATGCGCGCCGCCACGTCCGGCTCGAACGGGCTGAGCGTCCCCGAGAGCACGAGCGTGGGCGCCGTGATCTTCGCGAGCCCGTCTCCCCACGTGGGATGCAGCATCTGCCGTTCGGTCTCGTGCACCATCCGCCAGTCGAACCCGGTCGAGCCGTCCTCCACGATCGGCGGGCGCCCCGTGAGCGCGTACGCGGGCGGCGGGTCCTCCAGGACCAGCCGCTCGATCCGCTCAGGACGGCCCGCCGCCACGAGAGCGGCGATCACGCCGCCGAGCGAGTGCCCCACCAGCCTGACCCGCTCCGCGCCCAGGTGGTCGAGCAGGGCGACGACGTCCGCGGCCATGTCGGGCAGCGCGTAGCCGCCGGGATGGTCGCTGGCCCCGTGGCCGCGCAGGTCGGGCGCGAAGACGTGGAAGCGGGCCGCGAGGTGCTGGGTGATGCCGTTCCAGTCGTTGTGGTCGGCGGTGCGGCCGTGGAGCAGCAGCAGAGGGGGAGCGGAGGGGTCGCCTTCCTCCCGGTAGACGAGCCTGATCCCGTTGACGTGCGCGTCGCGAATCACAGCCCGACCCTATGGCGTTCGTCCTGCGTCGAGGATCGCCGCCCGCGATCAGCGCGTCTTGACATCGCCGGCGGGGTTCCTGGGCACACATTGACCATGAACCCCGCCGACCGGCTCGGTAGCGTGGGGACCCGCCGCCAGCAGAAAGGGCGTACGCATGCCGGACCCGATCGAAGTGCGCAAGGTGCCGATCGAGAGCGTCACCGACGCCTCCGGCCTGTCCAGGCTCATCGCCGACGGGGTGATCGAGGCGGGCCGGGTGCTGGCCGTCATCGGCAAGACCGAGGGCAACGGCGGCGTGAACGACTACACGCGCATCCTCGCCGACCGCGCCTTCCGCGAGGTCCTGACCGAGCACGGGCATCCCGCCCCGGAGAGCGTGCCGCTGGTGTGGTCCGGCGGCACCGACGGCATCCTCAGCCCGCACGCCACGATCTTCGCCACCACGGCCGACGCCCCCGCCTCCGAGGAGCCCCGGCTGTCGGTCGGCGTCGCGATGAGCGAGGTCATCCTCCCCGAGGACATCGGCAGGCCGGCCATGGTCGAGAAGGTCGCCGCCGGGGTGCGCGAGGCCATGAAGATCGCCGGCATCGACGACCCGCGCGACGTGCACTACGTGCAGACCAAGACCCCGCTGCTCACGCTGGCCACCATCACCGACGCCAAGAGCCGCGGCCAGGACACCGCCATCGAGGAGACCGGCCCCTCGATGGACCTGTCCAACTCCACCACCGCCCTCGGCATCGCCGTGGCACTCGGCGAGATCGAGATGCCGGCCGCCGGGCAGATCCACAAGGACCTGTCGCTGTACTCGTCCGTCGCCTCGTGCTCGTCCGGGGTGGAGCTGGACCGGGCCCAGATCGTGCTGGTGGGGAACGTGCGCGGGATCGGGGGACGGTACCGCATCGGGCACAGCGTGATGAAGGACGCGCTGGACGCCGACGGGATCTGGGAGGCCATCCGCGACTGCGGCCTTCCGCTGCCGGAGCGGCCGCATCCGTCGGATCTCGGCGGGCGGCTGGTGAACGTGTTCATGAAGTGCGAGGCCGATCCGTCGGGGCGGGTGCGGGGGCGGCGCAACATCATGCTGGACGACTCCGACGTGCACTGGCACCGGCAGATCAAGGCCGCCGCGGGCGGGGTGGCCGCCTCGGTCACCGGGGATCCCGCGGTGTTCGTGTCGGTGGCGGCCGTGCACCAGGGGCCGTCCGGAGGCGGGCCGGTGGCGGCGATCGCCGATCTGGGGTGACCGCTGGGGGTCACACGGCTCGTACCGTCCGGTGACGGTCGGCGGAGATCTACCTATGTAGAGTTCGAGACATGCACGGCGGCTTACGGATGACCATGCCGACTCAGGCGGTTCTGCGGGCCCTTCTGGGCGATCCCCGGCAGGAGCGCTACGGGCTGGAGCTGTGCGAGCTCGCGGACCTGCCCAGCGGGACGCTGTACCCGATCCTGGCGCGGCTGGAGCGGGCCGGCTGGGTGGAGAGCCGGTGGGAGGATCCCACGGCCCACGTGGCCGAAGGGCGGCCGCGGCGACGCTACTACCGGGTCACCGCGGACGGGGCTCAGCAGGCGCGAGAGGCCATCGCCAAGGCTTACAGGGCGCGCAGGCAGCGGGTGCCGGGCTGGGTGGCGGGGCCCGTGGGAGACTCGTCGTGAGCGGGCACCTGCGGCCGCTGCTGACGGCTGTGGGCGGCTCGCTGGGGGGCGAACGCCTGCGTCTGGTGCTGCGGGCGTACGAGGTGGCCGACCGCTGGCACAGCGGGCGGTTCCGCCGGGACGGGAGCCCTTACATCACCCATCCGGTCGCCGTCGCGGTGATCGTGGCCGAGATGGACCTGGACCACGAGCTGGTCTGCGCGGCGCTGCTCCATGACGTGCTCACGGACACCGCCTGCACCGAGGAGGCGTTGGCGGCGGAGTTCGGCGAGCCGATCACCAACCTGCTGCGCGGCATGCGGATGCTCGACTCCGTCGAGCGCAGACCGCCCGAGTGGCCTGTCTCGACGGACGAGCGCGTGCTCACGCTCAAGCTCGCGGACCGGCTGCACAACCAGCGCACCATCAGCGGTCTGCCCGAGGCCAGACAACGGGTGAACTCCCAGGAGAACCTGGACGTCGTCGCTCCTGTCGCGAGGCGGCTGGGGCTGACGGAGGTCGAGGAGGAGCTGCGGCGGCTGGCCATGGCCAACCTGTCCGGGCTCGGTGGCGCCCGGACTCTCTTCGGGGCCATCACCGCGGGGGCGAGCATGCTCCCGGCGGCGGCCCGGCCCAGGTGGCTGGAGGAATGGCTCGGCGAGCTGCTCACGCTGCCCGGCGGGCGCGCCCGGCTGAGGTTCGCGCTCTGGCTGCTGGCCGGCATGCCGCGCATGGCGCTGACCCTGCGCCGGCAAGCCGCCCTCACCCGCGGGGGACGTGCGGCCGTCCGGGACCGGCGGACCGCTCCGGCGGGACGCGCCGCGGCGGCCGGACGGGCGGCGACGCGGTGCCTGCGCTGGGTCGTGCGGTCGGACCTGCGGACGTGGGCCCTGCTCGCGCCGCTGCTCGGCTGGCTGGTGCTGGACGCGGCGGCCGAGCGGGTCACCGACGCCGTGGTGATCGTGATCACCGTGCCGCCCGTGCTGGCCGCGGCGGTGCACGCCATCCGGGCCCGAATCGGGGACGGCGACGGGCGCGGGTAGTCTCGGACGCTGTGCCGAGCATCCCGCAACCCCTTGACCCGAACGACGACGGCAGCGCCGCCCCCGCCGTCGCCGCCGCGCTGGCCGCCTACCAGGACGGCGCCGCGGGCCCCGCCGAGGTGCTGAACGCGCTCGGCGGCGCCCGCCTGCTGGTGCCCGTGGTCGCGCTGCTGACCGAGTCCGAGGTGGGCGAGCACGGGCTGCGGCAGGAGAAGGAGAGCGAGATGGCGCTGCCCAAGCTCGTCGGGCAGGACGGCAGGCAGGCGGTGCTCGCGTTCACCGGCACGGAGGCGCTCACCCGGTGGCGGCCCGACGCGCGGCCGATCCAGGCCACCACGCTGCAGGTCTGCCAGGCCGCCGTGCAGGAGCGGGCGGCGGCGGTCGTGGTGGACGTGGCGGGGCCGGTGCAGTTCGTGATCGAGGGCGAGGTGCTGGAGGCGCTGGCCGCGGTCGAGTCCGGCACCGTGAACGAGCTGTCCGGCGTGACGGTGGCCCGCGTGGAGCCCGCCCCGCCGCGCAGGCGCCGCTGGTTCTCGCGGCGCCGCTGACAGAGGCGTCGCCGGCAGAGGGGCCTGCTGGCAGAGAGGACGCCGGCAGAGAGGCCGCCGGCAGAGGGGACGTCTGGATGCACTCCCGGCCTCATCCCCTGATCTTCATGCCGGATGCGTATGGCGGCGGGAGGATCGCGGGCGGGCGCGGCTAGCGTCGGCGGGATGGTGGCACTCATGGCGCTCGCCGGCCTCGTCTGCGGAGACCGCATCAGGGCGCTGGCCGCCTCCTACCGCGCCGGCGACGGCGAACCCCTGGCGCCCGCACGCCCGTGGCCGGCCCTGGAGCTGGTCACCGCCGCCGTGGTCGCGCTGGCCGCCTGGCGGGCCGGGCCACCGTACGCGTGCTTCGCCGTGATCGCCGTCGCGCTGGCCGTCATCGACTGGCGCACCAGCACCCTGCCCGACGCGATCACGCTCCCGGCGTACCCGATCATGGCGCTGGCGCTGCTCCCGACGGGGGCGCTGCCCAGGGCGCTGGCCGGCGGGGCGGCGCTGACCGCGGTGTACGGGCTGCTGTGGCTCCTCAGACCGGAGGCGATGGGGCTCGGCGACGTCAAGATCGCCGGGCTGATCGGCATGGCCGGCGCCGCGCTGAGCTGGCAGGCCCTGGTGGCGGCGGCGTTCTGCGGGCAGCTGCTCGGCGCGCTCTACGCGCTCTCCCTGCTGGTGACCGGGCGCGGCACCCGGCACACCCAGTTCCCCTTCGGCACCTTCATGCTGCTCGGAACGCTGCCGACACTCTGTCTCGCATCGTGACCGAAGGACATCTCACTAGGCCGTACATGGAAGACTTGTACGTATGTTGCGCTGGTTGACCGCCGGAGAGTCCCACGGGCCCGAACTCGTCGCCATCCTCGAAGGCCTGCCGGCCGGGGTAGAGGTGACCACGGCCGCCGTCGACGAGGCCCTGCGCCGCCGCAGGCTCGGTTATGGCCGCGGCGCGCGGATGAAGTTCGAGCAGGACCAGGTGACGATCTCCGGAGGCGTCCGCCACGGTCGCACGATGGGCAGCCCGGTCGCGATCCGCGTGGGCAACACCGAGTGGCCCAAGTGGGAGAAGGTCATGGCGGCCGACCCGGTCGACCCGGAGGAGCTGGAGGGCCTGGCCCGCAACGCCCCGAGGTCCCGCCCCCGCCCCGGCCACGCCGACCTGGCCGGCATGCAGAAGTACGGCCTCGACGACGCCCGCAACGTGCTCGACCGGGCCAGCGCCCGCGAGACCGCCGCCAGGGTGGCGCTCGGCGAGGTCGCCAGGCGCTTCCTGAAGCAGGCGCTCGGCGTCGACATCGTCAGCCACGTGACCGAGATCGGCGGCGCGCGCACCCCGTCCGAGACGCTGCCGGGCCCCGGCGACCTGGCCAGGATCGACGACGACCCGGTCAGGTGCTCCGACCCCGAGGGCAGCGCCGCGATGGTCGCCGTGATCGACAAGGCGCACAAGGACGGCGACACGCTCGGCGGCGTCGTCGAGGTTCTCGCCTACGGCCTGCCGCCGGGCCTGGGCAGCTACACGCACTGGGACCGCAGGCTCGACTCCAGGCTCGCCGGCGCGCTCATGGGCATCCAGGCGATCAAGGGCGTCGCTGTCGGCGACGGCTTCGAGACCGCGCGCAGGCCCGGCTCCCGCGCCCACGACGAGATCGAGTACACCACCGACGACGGCGTCCGCCGCATCACCAACCGCGCGGGCGGCCTCGAAGGAGGCATGACCAACGGCGAGATCCTGCGGGTCAGCGCCGCGATGAAGCCGATCTCCACCGTGCCCAGGGCGCTGGCCACGATCGACGTCAAGACCGGCGAGGCCGCCAAGGCCCACCACGAGCGCTCCGACGTGTGCGCCGTCCCGGCCGCGGGCATCGTGGCCGAGGCGATGGTCGCGCTGGTGCTGGCCGACGCGGCGATCGAGAAGTTCGGCGGCGACTCCGTGGAGGAAGTCGCCCGCAACCTGTCCGGCTACCTCTCTTCCATGGTGATCAAATGACACGCGCTGTGCTGATCGGCCCGCCCGGGTCCGGCAAGAGCACGCTCGGGCGGCTGCTGGCCGAGCGGCTCGGCGTCGCATTCCGCGACACCGACGCCGACGTCGAGGCCGTGGCGGGCAAGCCCGTCGCCGACATCTTCGTCGAGGACGGCGAGGCCCGCTTCCGCGAGCTGGAGCACGAGGCCGTGCGCCGCGCGCTGGCCGAGCACGACGGCATCCTGTCCCTCGGCGGCGGCGCCGTGCTGCACGAGGAGACCCAGGCCCTGCTCGCCGGTCACCACGTCGTCTACCTGCAGGTCGGGCTGTCCGACGCGGTCCAGCGGGTCGGGCTCGCGGCGGCCAGGCCGCTGCTGGTGCTCAACCCGCGCAGCCAGCTCAAGAAGCTCATGGAGGAGCGGCGGCCGGTCTACGAGCGGCTGGCCGCGGTCACCGTGGTGACCGACAAGCGCGAGCCGGGGGAGCTCGCCGACGAGATCCTGAAGGGGCTGCCCGCATGACGGCCGCGACGAGAATCCACGTGCGCGGCGACAACCCGTACGACGTGGTGGTCGGCACCGGCGTGCTGGCCGAGCTGACCACGCTGCTCAAGCCCGGCGTGCGCACCGTCGCGGTGATCGGCCCCGAGACCCTGCCCGAGATCACCCGGCCGGTGCGCGAGGTGCTGGCCGCGGGCGGCTACGAGGTCGTCGAGCTGCCCGTGCCCGACGGCGAGGCGGCCAAGACCGTCGAGGTGGCCGCGGGGCTCTGGTCCGAGCTGGGCCGCCACGGCGTCACCCGCTCCGACGCCGTGGTCGGCGTGGGCGGCGGCGCGACGACCGACCTGGCCGGGTTCGTGGCCGCCACGTGGCTGCGCGGCGTGCAGGTCGTGCTCGTGCCCACGACGCTGCTGGCCATGGTCGACGCGGCGGTCGGCGGCAAGAACGGCATCGACACGCCCGAGGGCAAGAACCTCGTCGGCACCTTCCTGCCCCCGGCGGGCGTGCTGTGCGAGCTGTCCACGCTGGCCGGCATGCCGAAGGCCGACTACGTCGCCGGCCTGGCCGAGATCATCAAGGGCGGCTTCATCGCCGACCCGGAGATCCTGCGGCTCATCGAGGAGGCCCCCGAGGCCGCCACCCGCCCCGACGGCCTCCACACCCGCGAGCTGATCGAACGCAAGATCCAGGTCAAGGCCGACGTCGTGGGCGCCGACCTGCGCGAGGCCGGCCTGCGCGAGATCCTCAACTACGGCCACACCCTCGCCCACGCCATCGAACGCGACCGGCACTACGGCATCCGCCACGGCGAGGCCGTCGCCATCGGCATGGTCTACGCCGCCGAGCTGTCCAGGCTCTCCGGCCGCGCCGACGTCGTCGCCCGCACCCGCGCCGTCCTCACCGCCGTCGGCCTGCCCACCGCCTACCGCGCCGACGCCTGGCCCCGGCTGCGCGACCACATGCGCCTGGACAAGAAGAACCGCGGGGCCAAGCAGCGGTTCGTCGTGCTCGACGACCTGGCCAGGCCGGGCCGCCTCGAAGACCCCGCAGAAGAGCTGCTCGAAGCCGCCTACAAGGAGATCTCCGAATGATCCTCGTGCTCAACGGGCCCAACCTGGGCCGGCTCGGCAAGCGTGAGCCCTCCGTCTACGGGGCCGACACGTACGAGGACCTGGTCGAGCTCTGCCGCGAGACCGGCGGCAAGCTCGGCCACGACGTCGAGGTGCGCCAGACCGACTCCGAGGCCGAGCTGATCGGGTGGATCCACGAGGCGTGCGACGGCAGCATCCCGGTCGTGCTCAATCCGGCAGCTTTCACGCATTACTCCTACGCCCTGCGCGACGCGATCGCCCAGCGCACCGCCCCGCTCATCGAGGTGCACATCTCCAACCCCGCGGCCAGGGAAGAGTTTCGCCATACCTCCGTCGTGGCCGGGGTGGCGACGGGCACCATCGCCGGGTTCGGACTACAGTCGTACGTCCTTGCGCTGCACGCTATCTCGGAGATGAACACCACCTCATGAGGCACTACAAGTCCTTCGTCGCCCTCGGCGACAGCTTCACAGAAGGACTGAACGATCCCGGGCCGGACGGGCACTACCGTGGCTGGGCCGACCGGGTGGCCGAGCGGCTCGCCGCCGACGACTCCTCCTTCCGCTACGCCAATCTGGCCGTGCGCGGCAAGCTGCTCGACCAGGTCGTGGCCGAGCAGGTGCCGCTGGCCGTCGACATGGCGCCCGACCTGATCAGCTTCTGCGCCGGCGGGAACGATCTGCTGCGGCCCGGCAGCGACCCCGACGTGATGGCCAAGAAGCTCGCCCGGGCCGTGCGGGACCTGCGCGGCTGCGGGGCGGAGGTGGTGCTGTTCACGGGGGTCGACCCGCGGGACACGCCGCTGATGCGGCGGCTGCGCGGGCGCTTCGCCGTCTTCTACCTGCACGTGCGGTCCATCGCCGACCTGTACGGGTGCCGGCTCGTCGATCAGTGGTCCATGCAGGGGCTGCGTGACTGGCGGGCGTGGAGCCCCGATCGGCTGCACATGAACGAGGACGGGCACCGGCTGGTGGCCGCCCGGGTGCTCGACGTGCTGGGGGTGCCGTTCGAGGACTGGCGCAAGGAGTGGCCGGACCGGGCGGTGGATCCGCGGGCCCGGCGGCGCGAGGATGCTCAGTGGCTGCGCGAGCATCTGGTGCCGTGGATGTCGCGCCGGCTCCGGGGGGTGTCCTCGGGTGACGGGCTGTCCCCCAAGCGCCCCGACCTCGCCCCCTGGCTCTAGCATTTTTTTGTGTTACGGCAGGCGGGCGTGGCGCCAACCGACGTACGGGGCTGAGGGCCTCCAGGGGGACGCTTCCAGACCCGCACGGGGTCGGCCGCCGTCACGGCGCATCCTTGGCCGGGTTCGTGGTCGGACCCCTCGCGCGCCGTACGCGTTGCGCCGGGCCGCGCCGCACGGCCTCTCGCCGCGCCGGCGCTGTGGTGGCGCGGGTCGTGGGTAGGTCAGAACCCACGGCGCTCGCGTAGGGCGGCGTTCGTCTTGCGTGGCGCTCGCGTTTGCGTGGCGTTCGCTTGCGTGGCGTTCGCCTCGCGCGCTGAACCGCGGGGACAGCGCCAGCCGTCACGCCGATCGGCACCGCCCCAGAGCGCGCTCGGTCTCCTTGGCGCGGTCCTGACCGCCGATGCGCTCGCACTGTGCGGCGCGTCGCGTGAACGGCGCGGGCGCGTCGCACGCTGCCGATGCTGAGCGCCGTCACGCGGGGCGCCGTCACGCGGGGCGCCGTCACGCGGGGCGCTGCTGTGCCGGGCGCGGTCACGCCGAGCGTTGCCGTGCCGGGCGCAACGCGCGCTGGCCCGTGGGGTGTCAGGAGGGGTCGGTTGTGAGGCGCTTGAGGGCGGCGCGGGGGATGGCCGGGTCGGTGGTGCGCCAGAACGGGGGCAGGGAGTTGAGGAGGAAGCCGCTGTAGCGGGCCGTGGCGAGGCGGGGGTCGAGGACCGCGATGACGCCCTTGTCGTTCTGGGCGCGCAGGAGGCGGCCGGCGCCCTGGGCGAGCAGGAGCGCGGCGTGGTTGGCCGCCACCGCCATGAAGCCGTTGCCGCCCCTGGCCGCCACGTGGCGTTGCCTGGCGGAGGTGAGGGGGTCGTCGGGGCGGGGGAAGGGGACGCGGTCGATGATGACGAGCCTGAGGGACGGGCCGGGCACGTCGACACCCTGCCAGAGCGACAGGGTGCCGAACAGGCAGGTCGGCTCGTCCTCGGCGAACTGCTTGACCAGCAGCATCGTCGAGTCGTCGCCCTGGCACAGCAGCGGCACGTCCAGGCGGTCGCGCAGCGCCTCGGTGGCGGCCTTGGCGGCGCGCATGGAGGAGAACAGGCCGAGCGTGCGCCCGCCGGCGGCCTCGATGAGCTCGGTGATCTCGTCGAGGTACTGCTGCGGGAGCCCGTCGCGGCCGGGCTGGGGCAGGTGCTTGGCGACGTACAGGATGCCGGCGCGGGGGTGGTCGAACGGGGAGCCGACGTCGATGCCCTGCCACTTGCCGTCGGCGAGCCCCCACTGCGCCGCCAGCGCCTCGAACGTGCCGCCGAGCGCCAGCGTGGCGGAGGTGAGCACCACCGTGCGCTCGCCGAACAGCTTGTCCCGGAGCATGCCGCTGACGGTGAGCGGCGCGACGCGCAGGGAGGGCGGGCGGCGGTCGGTGGCGCCGTCGAGCCAGACCACCTCGGCCCGGTCGGCCTCGGAGGCGTGCCCGTACGCGTCGAGCATGCGCACCGCCGTGTCGTGCACCTCGTCGAGCGCGGTGAACGCGGCCTTGCGCTGGCCCGCCTTGTCGGGGTCGTCCTTGTCGGCGTTGCGCGGGCCCATGGCGGTGATGCAGCGCCAGGCGGTGTCGCGGATGAGCTGCAGGGTCAGCCCCAGCACCTGCGGCAGCTCGTCGATGCGGCCGGGCGGGGCGGCGGCCAGCAGCGCCTTGAGGTCTTCGCCGGCCTCCATGAGCTGGTCGGCTACGGGCTGGTCGATCAGGCGGCCGACCCGGCGTACGGCCAGCATGACCGACGCCTCCGACAGCTCGGCGGTGACCACCGAGGTGACCCGGTCGACCAGCTCGTGGGCCTCGTCGACCACCACGACCTCGTGCTCGGGCAGGACCGGCAGGTCGCCCATGGCGTCGATGGCCAGCAGCGCGTGGTTGGTGACGACGACGTCGACCTCGCCGGCCCGCGCCCTGGCCAGCTCGGCGAAGCACTCGGCCCCGCTGGGGCAGCGGCCGGCGCCCAGGCACTCCTGGGCGCTCACGGAGAACTGCCGCCACGCCTGCTCGCTGACGCCCGGCACCAGCTCGTCGCGGTCGCCGGTCTCGGTCTCCTCGGCCCACTCCTGGATGCGCTGCACCATGCGGCCGGTCGCGCTCACCTCGCGCGGGTCGAAGAGCTGGTCCTGCTCGTCCTCCTCGGGCCAGCCGGCCGTCGCCTTGTAGCGGCACAGGTAGTTGCGGCGGCCCTTGAGTATGGCGAACGTCGGCTCGTGCGGCAGCTCCTTGGCCAGCGTCTCGGCCAGCCGGGGCAGGTCGCGGTCGACGAGCTGGCGCTGCAGCGCGATGGTGGCGGTGGAGATGACGACGGGGGAGTCGCTGCCCATGGCGTGCCGGATCGAGGGCACGAGGTAGGCCAGTGACTTGCCGGTGCCGGTGCCCGCCTGGACGGCCAGGTGCTCATCGTCGTCGATGGCCTTCTGCACGGCGCGGACCATGGTGAGCTGGCCCTGCCGTTCGCTCCCGCCGAGAGCGCTGACCGCGATGCTGAGCAGTTCGTCCACTGGTGGGAGATGGGAGTCCGGCACGGCAGTAAACGCTACCCGCATTCCGGGGTCGCCGCGCCGAACGCGGTGTGATCGGCCAGACGCATCCCGGCGTTCCCGGATACTCCCGGCGGGTTGCGTGGCACACTGGGCGATCGGGACTCCAACTGGTCGCGGAAGAGCCTCACAGGGTGTGACCGGAGGGAGCCCGGGTGTAGATGGTCAGGCCGGTTCCTCTGGGTTTTCCGGGGTTGAGTGGACGAATAAAGGCTGGTTAAAGCAGTATGTCTGCCATGTCGGAAGTTGTCCCGTTGCCGTCGTTCGGCGAAGTCTTCTTCGATGCACGAGGTCAGGAGCGGTGCCTCCGCGTCACATGGCATGAGGGGACACTGGTCCTCAGCCTGTGGCGCGGTGAGATGTGCACAGCGAGCTTCCGCATGCCGATGGAGGACGTCGGCCGGCTGCTCGACACCCTCGACGAGGGGTTCGCGGAGGCCACGGGCGAGCAGCCCGCCGTGCCCGCGCACGACCCCGGCACGGAGGTCATGCCGGGCACCGGCACGTACCACCGGCCCCAGCAGCACGGCCAGCAACCGCCGCCGCCCCAGCTCGACGAGCGGCCCACCGCCGCCCTGTCGCCCAACGACGTCCTCGTGGCCAGGGGCCCGGCGCCGCAGGACAAGCTGGTGGCCTCCTACAGCGAGACCACGGGGCCCAGGGACACCACTCCCGCGTACGGCGAGCCCCGCGCGCCCTTCACCGGCCCGCAGTACGTGGAGTCGACGGGCCCGCAGCCGAAGTACACCGGCGACCCGTACAGCGGCCCGCAGTACATCTCCGACCCGCTGAGCGGCCCCCACTACACGCAGCAGCCCCCGCAGGCCGAGCCCTTCACCGGCCCGCAGTACATCGACAGCGCCGAGCCCGTCTACCAGATGCCCGGCGGCGACCAGCGCAGGCAGTCGCCGCTCAGCACCGACCCGCTCGGCTTCCCCTCCCAGGCCGCCGACCCGTATGCGCCGGCCCAGCAGCAGCAGTACCAGCAGGACCCGTACTCCTCCGACCCGTACGGGAGCCGGCGCTCCGACGGCTACCAGCAGGCCCAGCAGCCGGCGCAGCCGCAGCCCCAGGCCCAGGCGAGCACGGCGGGGCTGGGCACGCCCATGCACGGCATCCCGGGGGCGGGCCGCCGCCGGGCCGCTCCCCAGCAGCAGCCGCAGCCCGCCCAGGACTACGGCTCCTACCAGCAGCCGAGCCCGCAGCAGCCCAACCCGGTGGACCCGCTGCTGGCGCTCGGCCGCCAGGAGCAGTACCCGCCGCAGGACCAGTACGCCCAGGACCCGTACACGCAGCAGCCCGACGCGGGCATGTCCCGCCCGTACGTCGGGGACCCCATGTTCTCCACGGGTGAGCGCCTGCGCCCCGAGCAGCCCGACTACCACGAGAGAAGCGACCGCAGGGAGTGGTGACGCCCCACCGCGGCGCGGCGGGTACGCTTCCGGCTGGACGATAGGGCTGAGGCGGTCGTCGGCTCGCGATCGCCCGGCTGGGGGCTGGAGGGGCGCCGGTGGATCCGAGCATGGGTTTGCAGCTGCTGTTGCTCGCCGGGGGCGCGGTGGGCGTGGCGGCGATCGCGCGGCGCAGGGGCTGGCCGGCCCCGCTGCTGCTGGTGGCGGCCGGGCTGCTGGTCTCGCCGCTGGTGCCGGCGGTGCCGCTGCAACCGGAGCTGGTGCTGTACGTGTTCCTGCCGCCGCTGCTCTACTCGGCCGCGCTCGACAGCTCCTACCTGCGCCTGCGTGACGTCAAGCGGGCCGTGGGGCTGTTGTCGATCGGGCTGGTGCTGTTCACCACGGCCGTCGTCGGCCTGGTCGTCCACCTCATGCTGCCCGACCTGCCGCTGGCGCTGGCGTTCGCGCTGGGCGCCATCATCGCGCCGCCCGACGCGGTGGCGGCCGTCGCGGTCGGCCGGCGGCTGGGGCTGCCGCGCAGGTCGCTGACCATCCTCATCGGCGAGAGCCTGTTCAACGACGCCACCGCCCTCACGCTCTACCGCGTGGCCATCGGGGCGGCCGTGGGCGGGGCCGTCAGCCTGTGGGAGGGGCTGTGGGAGTTCCTGTTCGCCGCCGTGGGCGGGGTGGTGATCGGGCTGGCGCTGGCGTTCCTCTTCGCCTGGATCTTCCAGCACACCCGTGACTCGCTGGTCGAGAACACACTGATGCTGCTGATCCCGTTCGCCGCCTACCTGGCGGCGGAGAGCGTGCACGCCTCCGGCGTGATCGCGGTCGTGATCGTCGGTCTCTACCTCGGCTACCGCATGCATCTGCGGGGGTTCGGCACCCGGCTGGTGTCCGACGCGGTGTGGAAGGTCACCGACTTCTTCCTCGAGGCGATCGTGTTCGCGCTGATCGGGCTGCAGCTCGTCACCGTGATCGAGGGCATCACCGGCTACAGCCCCTGGGCGGTCGCCGGGTACGCGGCGGCGGTGCTGGCGGTGACGATCGTCACCAGGTTCGTGTGGGTGTTCGCGGTGACGTACGTGGTCAAGGTGTGGCGCAGGGGGAGCGGGCCGTCGGCAGCGGAGTCGGTGATCCTCGGCTGGGCGGGCATGCGGGGCGTGGTGTCGCTGGCGGCGGCGTTCTCGATCTCGGGGGTGGCCCCGCGGGACCGGGCGCTGCTGCTGTTCCTGACGTTCACGACCGTGATCGGCACGCTGCTCATCCAGGGCACCACGTTCCCCGCGCTGATCAGGCGGCTGGGCGTGTCCAGCGAGCAGGAGCAGTACGAGGACCGCCTGGCCGAGGCGGCGGCGCAGCAGGCCGCGCTGGAGTCGGGCCTGGCGGAGCTGGAGCGGCTGGTCGGCGAGCTGGACGACGAGCCCGACGAGATCCAGCGCCAGGTCATCGACCAGCTCAGGGAGAAGTCGTGGCGCCGCTCGCTGACGGCGTGGGAGCGCCTGGGCGGCGGCACGGGCGCGGGCGGCGCCGAGACGCCGAGCGCCCTCTACCGCCGCCTGCGCCGCGACATGCTGCAGGCCGAGCGTCAGGTGTTCGTCCGGCTGCGTGACGAGCGCCGCCTCGACGACGAGGTGCTGCGCGAGGTGATGGCGCAGCTCGACTTCGAGGAGGCGATCCTCGAAAGGTGAGCCTCACCCCATCTGACTGTCCACGAAGCACCACCGCCAGCTCTCGCCCCGCTCGTACGACTGCATGACCGGGTGACCCGTCTGGTGGAAGTGCCCCGTGGCGTGCTTGGCCGGGGAGGAGTCGCAACATCCGACGTGCCCGCACTCCAGGCAGCGCCGCAGGTGCACCCAGCGGCCCCCCTCGGCCAGGCACTCCTCGCAGCCCTCCGGCGTCTTCGCCGCGGGGTCGTCGGCCTTGGAAAGATGTTCACAAATTGCCATACCAGAAATCCTAGGCGCACCGTGCCGATCGAATTTCGGCCGGGCCTCTTGTCGGTCGCGGAGCAAGCGTGGACATTGGCCTCATCGGGGGGAGTGATGTAGGCCACACAATTCCGAGGAGCCGAGCGTGCTTGAGGTACGCAACCTCGAGGTCGTCTACGACGACGTGATGCTCGTGTTGCGCGGCGTGAGCATCCGTGTGCCGCCCGGCTCGATCGTGGCGCTGCTCGGCGCGAACGGCGCGGGCAAGACCACCCTGCTGCGGGCGCTGTCGGGGCTGCTCGACGTGCACGACGGCGAGATCACCAAGGGCGAGGTCACGCTGGAGGGCGAGCCCATCCACCACCTGCGGCCCGCCCAGATCGTCCGGCGCGGCGTCAGCCAGGTGATGGAGGGCCGGCGCATCCTGGCCGAGCTGACCGTCGAGGACAACCTCAGGGTCGGCGGCCACACGGCGGCGCAGTCCCATCTCGACCGCGTCTACGGCCTGTTCCCGGTGCTGCGGGAGCGGCGCAGGGCCGTGTCGGGCTACCTGTCGGGCGGCGAGCAGCAGATGCTGGCCGTCGGCCGCGCCCTCATGGCGGGCCCGAAGTACCTCCTGCTGGACGAGCCCAGCCTGGGCCTGGCCCCGTCACTGGTCGGCCAGGTGCGCGACCTCATCGTGGAGATCAACCGCCAGGGCACCACCGTCCTGCTGGTCGAGCAGAACGCCACGATGGCCCTGTCCATCGCCTCGCACGGCTACGTCATGGAGACCGGGAAGATCGTGATGGACAAGCCGTCGCGCGAGCTGCTCGCCGACGAGGACATCAAGGAGTTCTACCTGGGGGCCGTCCGGTCCTTCCGCGAGGTCAAGCACTACAAGCGGAGAAAACGATGGCTCTCCTGACGTTCGAGGACGTGCACCTGAGCTTCGCCGGGGTCAAGGCCATCGACGGGGTGTCCTTCGAGGTGCACCAGGCGGAGCTGCTGGCCCTCATCGGCCCGAACGGCGCCGGCAAGACCTCGATCTTCAACGTGCTGTCCGGCGTCTACCGGCCGCAGCGCGGCCGGGTCACCTTCCTCGGCGAGGACGTGCTGGGCCGCCGCCCGCACGAGATCGCCGCCATGGGCCTGGCGCGGACCTTCCAGAACGTGGAGCTCTTCCACAACCTGACCGTCCTGGACAACCTCATGCTCGGCCGCCACCACCACTTCCGCTACGGCGCCCTGTCCGCGCTCGCCTGGTACGGCCGCGCCAGGCGCGCCGAGCTGGCCGCCCGCGCCAGGATCGAGGACATCATCGACTTCCTGGAGCTGGAGGCGTGGCGCCGCCACCCCGTGCGGCTGCTGCCGTACGGGATCCAGAAGCGGGTCGAGCTGGGCCGGGCGCTGGCCATGGAGCCCCGGCTGCTCCTGCTGGACGAGCCCGTGGCCGGCATGAACCTGGAGGAGACCGAGGACATGGCCAGGTTCGTGCTGGACATCCGGGACGAGCTGGGCATCCCCGTCGTGCTCGTGGACCACGACATGGCGCTGGTCATGGACCTGGCCGACCGGGTGCTCGTGCTCGACTTCGGCCGCCCCGTCGCGCTCGGCGACCCGGCCGAGGTGCAGCAGGACCCCGCGGTCATCGAGGCGTACCTGGGAGGAACGGCATGAGCACGGGCGTCGCGTCGAGGACCGCCACCATCGTGACGAGGGTGCGCGAGCGCGCCAGGAACGCCCCCGAGGCCGTCGCCATGCGGCACAAGGACCTCGGCATCTGGCAGGAGGTCACCTGGGCCGCGTACTGGACGCAGGTCGAGCTCGTCGCCCACGCCCTGCTCGCGCTCGGCGTCGAGCCGGGCGACCGGGTGGCCGTGCACTCCGAGAACCGCCCGGAATGGCTCCACGCCGACCTCGGCACGGTCGCCGCGCGCGGCATCACGGTCGGCCTGTACCCGACGAACCCGCCCGCGGAGGTCGCCTACCTGCTGGCCGACTCCGGCGCGAAGATCCTCGTCGCCGAGGACCAGGAGCAGGTGGACAAGGCGCTGGCCGTCCTCGACGAGTGCCCCGAGCTGCGGCGCATCGTCTACCTGGAGCCGCGCGGCATCCGCGGCCGCTACGACGACGACGTGCTCATGTCCTGGCCCGAGCTGCTCGCGCTCGGGGCCGAGCACCGCGCCGCGCACCCCGGCGCCGTGGAGCACCGCATGGCCGAGGCCGAGCCCGCCGACGTGATGACGCTCATCTACACCTCCGGCACCACCGGGCCGCCCAAGGGCGTGATGCTCACCGTCGCCAACGTCGAGTTCGCCGTCCGCACGCTGGTCGAGGGCGGCGGCTTCACCTCCCCGCCGCCGGCGGAACACGATCTCGCGCTGTCGTACCTGCCGCTGTGCCACGTCGCCGAGCGGGCGTTCACCGTCTGGTTCAACTCGGCGGCCGGGGTGCAGGTGAACTTCGCCGAGTCCATCGACACCGTCCAGGCCAACCTGCGGGAGGTGCAGCCGACGATCCTGTTCGGGGTGCCGCGCATCTGGGAGAAGGTGCTGGCGCAGGTCAACATCAGGCTGGAGTCGGCCTCGCCGGTGAAGCGGGCGTTCACCAGGCTCTGGCTGCGGGTGGCCGACCGGGTCGGCGACACGCTGGTGCGCACCGGCGGCCGGCACACGGCCTGGACGCGGGCGGCGTACGCGGCGGGCTGGGTGTTCTGCTACCGCTCGCTGCGCGAGCGGCTCGGCATGCGGCGGGTCCGCTACGCCGCCTCCGGCGCCGCGCCGATCGCGCCGGACGTGCTCAAGTTCTACATGGGGATCGGCGTGCCGATGCACGAGGTGTACGGCATGAGCGAGAACACCGCCGTCGCCACCGCCAACCGCCCCGGACGGATCCGCCTCGGCACGGTCGGCGAGCCGCAGCCCGGCATCGAGCTGAAGATCGACGAGGCCACCGGCGAGATCATGACCAGGCACCCGGGCAACTTCGCCGGCTACTGGCGCAACCCGCGCGCCACCGCCGACGTGCTGGACGAGGACGGCTGGCTGCACACCGGCGACGTGGGCGAATGGGTGGACGGCACGCACGTGCGGATCACCGACCGCATGAAGGACCTCATCATCACGGCCGGCGGCAAGAACATCGCGCCCAGCGAGATCGAGAACGCGCTGAAGGCGTCCCCGTACGTGAAGGAGGCCGTGGTCATCGGGGACCAGCGGCCCTACCTGGTGGCGCTGATCGGGATCGAGCTGGACACCGTGGGGGAGTGGGCGCGGCGGCGCGGCCTGCCGTACACGACCTACCGGGACCTGTCGGACAAGCCGCAGGTGCGCGAGCTGGTCCAGGGGATCGTGAACGGGGTGAACGAGCGGTTCGCGTACGTGGAGCAGGTCAAGCGGTTCGCGTTCCTGCCCAAGGAGCTCGACCACGAGGACGGCGAGCTGACCGCCACCCAGAAGGTCAAGCGCTCGGCCATCGCCAAGCTCTTCGAGGACCTGGTCGAAGGGATGTACGCCCGGTGAAGGGGTTGCTGGAGTCGGTGATCAGGGGCCTGGGGAACGGCTCGGTGTACGCGCTGCTGGCGCTCGGCTTCGTGATCATCTACAAGGCCACGCGCGTGATCAGCTTCGCCCAGCCCGCCCTCATGCTGGCCGGGGCCGTCGCGGTCAGCTACCTGGCCGGGGTGACCGGCTTCTACCCGGCCGTGCTGCTGTCGGCGCTGCTCATCGCGGGCGTGGCGCTGGTCGTCGAGCGGGTGGCGATCAGGCCGATGGTGGGCCGGCCGGTGTTCGTGGTGGCGATCATCACGCTCGGCATCGACGTGGTGCTGCGGGTGGTGGTCAACACCTTCATCGGCCGGGACGTGCGGCAGGTCGGCGACCCGTGGGGGTTCACGCAGGTCTCGCTCGGGCCGCTGGTCGTGCAGTCGCGCTGGCTGGCCATGATGCTGGTCACCGCCGTGCTGGTGGCGCTGCTGTTCGCGTTCTTCCGCTACACGCGCTACGGGCTGGCGATGCGGGCGGCGGCCTTCGACCAGGAGATCGCACTGGCCCAGGGGGTCTCCGTGGGCGCGGTGTTCGCGCTGTCGTGGGGGCTGGCCGGGTTCCTGGCGGCGATCGCCGGGATGTTCGTCGGCACCGGGCAGGGGATCGAGCAGATGACCTGGGTGATCGCGCTGAAGGCGCTGCCGGCGATCATCGTGGGCGGGCTCGACTCGCTGGGCGGGGCCGTGGCGGGCGGGCTGGTCGTGGGCGTGGTGGAGTCGCTGTTCCAGTCGTACCAGGGGGAGCTCGCGCCGTGGCTGGGGCAGAACTTCGCGGTCGTGTCGCCGTACGTGGTGATGCTGATCGTGCTGCTGGTGCGGCCGTACGGGCTGTTCGGGACCCGGGAGGTCGAGCGGGTATGACGGAGACGCGGACGACGGCGGCGGCGCCTCCTGACATACCGACCGGCCGGTCTCGGCGGGTGCGCGGCCGGCCGCTGCTCTACACCTCCTACGCCCAGGACATGGCGCTGCTCGACACGCCCGCCAAGAAGGTGTCCACGGGCCTGCTGGTGCTGGTGGCGTTCGCGCTGGCGGTGCTGCTCCAGGACCGGTCGCTGGAGGTGCTGGCGGGGGCGTACGTGCTGGCCATCGGGGCGATCGGGCTCAACATCGTCACCGGGTACGCGGGGCAGGTCTCGCTCGGGCACGCGTTCTTCGTCGCGATCGGCGCGTACACGGCGGCCGCCCTGTCGGGCCCGCCCGGTGGGGAGAACATCGGGTACGGCGTCGCCGAGCTGTGGATCTGGCTGCCCGCCGCCGGCCTGGTCGCCGCCGCGGCCGGGGTGCTCGTCGCGCCGCTGGCCACCCGGCTGCGCGGACTCTACCTGGCCGTCGTCACGCTCGGGCTGGTCTTCCTGGGCGAGCACATCTTCAAGGAGTGGCAGGAGCTGACCGGCGGGCCCGGCGTCGGCAGGGAGGCGGCGATCCCGCAGCTCTTCGGCGTGCGGCTGGACCAGGACGGGCCGCTCGGCACCAAGGAGCAGCTCCTCCACACGCTCATGCTGACGCTGCTCATCGTCTTCGCCGTGGCCGCCCGCAACCTGGCGCGCTCCCGCATCGGCCGCGCCTTCGCCGCCATCCGCGACCGCGACATCGCCGCCGCCGTCATCGGGGTGCCGCTCACCCGCTACAAGGTGCTCGCCTTCGGCATCTCCTCGTTCTACGCGGGGTGCGCGGGCGGGCTGCTCTACACGATCTCCGGGTACGTCGAGCCGGGGTCGTTCAACCTGCTGCTGTCGGTGCAGTTCATCGCGATGGTGCTGATCGGCGGGGTGGCGACGGTGTCGGGGGCCATCGCGGGGGCGCTGTTCATCTCGCTGCTGCAGCCGGTGACCAGGTCGCTGCCGGCGCTGGTGCCGTTCATCAGCGGGGACACCACGCAGACGCCGAACGTGTTCCAGGTCGAGACCGTCCTGTACGGGCTGCTGATCGTGCTGTTCCTCATCTTCGAGCCACGGGGCCTGTTCGGCCTGTGGATCCGGGTCCGCAACTACTGGAAGTCCTGGCCTTTCTCGTACTAGCTCGCTCCAGGAGGGTTCTCCATGAAGAGTCGCTATGCAGTCACTGTTGTCGCCATGGCGGCCCTTCTGTCCGCATGCGGCGTCTTCCGGGGGGACGACCAGGGCACGCAGGGCGGCGCCGTCGCGGCGCCGGGTGTCACCACCGAGCCCTGCCCCTCCGCGGTGGACAGCAAGAAGGGCTGCATCTACCTCGGCACCATCTCCGACCTCACCGCCGGCCCCTTCGCCGCGCTCGCCGTGCCCATCACCGACGCCCAGAAGGCCTTCTGGGCGCGCGTCAACAAGGCGGGCGGCATCGGCGGCAAGTACGAGGTGGACGTCACCAAGTACGTCAAGGACAACAAGTACAACCCCGAGGTGCACCGGCAGGTCTACAACGAGATCAAGGACCAGGTGCTCGGCCTCGCCCAGACCCTCGGCTCGCCCACGACCGCCGCCATCATCGGCGACCTCAAGGCCGGCAACATCGTCGCCGCTCCCGCCTCGTGGACCTCGGCCTGGGAGTTCGAGGACGTCATCATCGAGACCGGGTCGAACTACTGCGTGGAGGCGATGAACTCGGTCGACTACGCGGTGGACACGTACAAGGTGAAGAGCGTCATGGCCGTGCACCTGGCCGGTGACTACGGCGCGGACGCCGCGGCCGGCGCCAAGGCGGCCGCCGAGCGCAGCGGCCTGACCTTCACCAACGTCGAGACCCCGAGCGGCGCCACCGAGCAGGGCCGCGCCATCACCGAGATCACCAAGAACAAGCCCGACCTGGTCATCCTGACCACTGGTCCCGCGGACGCCGCCACGATCGTCGGCCAGTCGGCCGCGGCCGGGTACAAGGGCCGCTTCATCGGCACCGGCCCGACCTGGAACCCGGCCCTGCTGCAATCGCCCGCCGCCCCCGCCCTGAAGGCCCTGTACGAGCAGTCGGCCCCCGGCAAGCCCTGGGACGCCGACACCCCCGGCCACAAGGCGATGCGGGACGCGCTCCCCGGGGTCACCCCCAATGACGGTTACACGTCGGGGTGGGCGTGGGCGTATCCCATGAAGGCGGCCCTGGACGCGATGGTGGCCGGCGGGAACGTGAGCAGGAGTGGCCTGCTGGCGGCGGTGAAGACGCTGAAGACGGTCGACTACGAGGGGATGCTGCCGGCGGAGGCGGGCAACTTCGCGGACCCGGCGGCGGTCTTCAGGCAGACGTTGATCAACAAGGTGGATGACAAGGCGACCACGGGTGTCACCATCGTGAAGGACTTCTTCACGGGGCCGACGGCCCAGGCCTACACCTTCGACGGGCCCTGCTTCTCCAAGCTGTAGCCCGCCCGTTGCCCGTTCGCGGGGTGGGCCGTTGCCGCCCTCCCCGCAAGGGCTTCGCGCTGCGAGGCTCAGGCGTTCTGGTCTGGGCGCCTGCGGCGCGCCCCCGCGCCTGCGGGGCAAGTCGACGCTCGCGCCCGCTTGGCAGCGCTCCGAACCCCTTCCCGGCCGCTTGGCGCAGGCTCGTCAAGGAGTGCGGAGTGCCTGCTCACCCCAGGAAGGCGGCGAAGGCCGGCGAACGCACCGCGCCGCGAGCCGACCGCACAAGGCCGAGCCGCCTGACCACCCGATCGTCGAGGTCGCCGTCATCGCCGCCAGAAGGCATCATGAGCGTGCTGGTCGGCCACGTATTCCCAGCGTTCCGCGACCGACCCTCGCTCGAAGCGGTAGACGTTGAAGTTGTCCATCTCGACACGCTCTCCGCACGGCGTCGTCGGCGATCAGGGCGAGATAACCATCAAGATCGCCATTCTCGATGAGATCGTAGAGGTGGCGAGCGAGCCTGGCGTTCGGGTGCGGATCTGGCCCCATCTGGCAACCATGTCACACCGAAGTGCTGCCTGACTGCGGTGACGTGTCCCGACCTGGGCTGCTCGGGACGACTCGGATGTCCTGCAAGACCCCATGCGCGTCCTGCAAGACTCCCACGTGTTGATGGCGCGATCTTGATGTGGCGCGCTGCCAGAATCAGATCATGTCCCACGGCCCTCCGCTCCGAGCCACCTTCAACCGCGCGGCCGACACCTACCAGAGCGCCCGCCCCGACTACCCGCCCGACCTGTACGCCGACCTCCTCGCGGCAACCGCGCTCGACCCACCCGCCCACCTGCTCGAAGTAGGCTGCGGCCCGGGCAAGGCCACGCTCCCGCTGGCACGGATGGGTTTCCGGATCACCGCGATCGAGCTCGGCGACGCCCTGGCCGCCAAGGCGCGGGAGCATCTCGCGCGATTCCCCGGCGTCTCGGTGATCACGTCGTCGTTCGAGGAGTGGGAGCCACCTGCGGGCGCCCGCTTCGAACTCCTCTACGCGGCCACGGCCTGGAAGTGGGTGGCCCCGGAGGCCAAGTACGCGAAGGCGGCCGGCCTGCTCGCCGATGGCGGGCACCTGGCGGTCTGGAACGCCGATCACGCGTTCCCGGAGGGCTTCGACCCGTTCTTCACCGACATCCAGAAGGTCTACGACGAGCTCGGCGAGGGCGACGGCAGCCCGTGGCCGCCCCCACGGCCCGAGGAGCGGCCCGACTCCATGGCGGCCGAGATCGAGGCGTCCGGGCACTTCACGGTGACCGGGACGAAGCTGTACGTGTGGGCCCTGCGCTACACGGCCGACGAGTACATCGCTCTGCTGGACACGTTCTCTGGCCATATCGCGATGGATCCGGACAAGAGGGGGCGCCTCTACCGCGAGATCCGTCGCCTCCTCGCCGCACGCCCGGACGGTCGGGTCACGCGCCACTGGTCGGCGGTCCTCACCGTCGCACGACGATCCGGCTGACGAATCCGACGCAGCGGCAGGGCACTAGAGTGCCTGCGCATGCCGGATTCGGGGAGGGTACGACATCCACATGGACGACAGGATGCTGGGGCGCGACAGCACTCAGGAGAGCGAGCCGGCCGGACGAGCCCCTGAGGGCTCACCTCCGCGCGTGCTCGTGCGGCGGACGTTGCCGACGGAGCCCGCCGTCCGGGGCTCCGCGTCCCTGTTCCTGGCGGAGGCGGAGCGCCAGGGGCTGAAGGCCGGTCGGCGGATGTTGTACGTCGGGCTGGAGCCGGCCAGTGACCAGGTGGCGGCCTGCCTGCGGGTCGAGCCGGGCGCGGACGTCGTGGCGCGGCGCAAGATGATGACCGCGAACGACGTCCCCGTGCGCATCGCCACGAGTTACTTGCGCGCCGACCTGTTCGGCGGCACGCGGCTCGCCGAGCCGGAGTTCGTGCGGCCGTCGCTGCAGTCGGCGCTCGTCGCCCTCGGGCACACGTTCGGCCGCGCCGAGGAGAGCCTGGTCGCCCGGCCGCCGGTGGCGTTCGAGCGGGAGACGCTGGAGCTCGACGCGGAGGAGTGGATCGTCCAGGTGCTGCGGGCGAGTTACTCGACCGCGGACATTCCCGTTCACGTCCTTGAGACGATCTGTGCCGCGAGCCGGCACGTGTTCTCCATCGCTCAGGTCTCGGGTCACGACGAGTTCTGAGGGCGTCCGAAAACGGTTTTACGGGCGGGGCCCGGGCGTGCGAGCATCGGCCGATGTCCGGATCGCGATGTGAGCTGCTGCGCTGGCAGTTCGAGTTCACCTGGTCTCTGTTCGAGTATCACCTGGAGCGGCTGGAGCCGGAGGATTTCCTGTGGGAGCCGGCTTCGAGCTGCTGGACCGTGCGGCGTGACGCCGAGGGGGTGTGGGAGCCGGACTGGGCGGAGACCGAGCCCGACCCCGTTCCCGTGCCCACGATCGCCTGGGTGAGCTGGCACATCGGCTGGTGGTGGAGCGTGAGCGTCGATCACGCGCTGGGGCGGGCTCCGCGCGACAGGTCCGAGATCAGGTGGCCGGGTGACGGGGAGAGCGCCGTCGCGTGGCTGCGCGCGCTGCGGGAGGAGTGGCTGGAGGTGCTGGCGGGTCTCGGCGACGCCGAGCTGGACGCCCCGGCCGCGTTCCCCTGGCCGGAGGAGTCCGGGCACACCGTGGCCCACATGGTCGCCTGGGTGAACGCCGAGCTGATGAAGAACGTCACCGAGATCGGGCAGCTTCAGCTGCTGCGGGCCGCCGGTCCGCGCTGAGTCACGGCATCGCCTCGAGGTCCGCCATGAGGCCGAAGTGGTCGCCGGCCCAGACGCCGTCCACCGGGTGGTCGAAGATCTGGCGGCAGTTCAGCAGCCGCAGCGTCGGGCCGTTGCCGTGGCATCGTACGAACAGGTAGTCGATGCGACGGCCCGTCTCCAGCGGCCAGTTCCCGCTTCTCACCAGCGGGTTGACCGGCGTGAACGTGTGGCCGGGCGCGTTCGGGTGCGCCCATCGCCACACGTCGCGGTAGGCCACGCTGATCCCCTCCAGGGATTGCAGCCCGGACCAGAACCGGACGCTCGCGGACTCGGGCGTCGCGTCGAAGTCGCCCGCCACGATCACGTGTCCGATGTCCCGGTTCGCGACGGCCTCCTCGACGAGCCTGGCCGCGCGGACGGCCTGCAGCTCGCGTTCGTGCTCGTGGCCGAGGCGGAAGGACGGCTTGTGGTTGACGAACAGCAGGGGCGCCGGCCGCAGCTCCGGGACCAGCACCTCGGCCAGCCCGACCCATCCCGCGAACTCCGACGGGTCCACGCGGGCGGTGACGTCCAGCCTCGTCTGCCAGGTCTCGCGCAGGGGCCAGCGGCTGGCGATCGAGGCCCGCGTGCCGTCGGCTTCGCCGCCTTCCTGGTGCATGACGTGGTAGCCGGGGCCCAGCAGGTCGACGACCTGGTCGTAGTCGTCCGTGACGACGGATTCCTGCAGGGCGACGAGGTCGGGGTCCAGGTCGCGCAGCCCGTCGATCAGCAGTTGCCTGCGCCTGTTCCAGGAGCCGTGGCGGGCCCAGAGGTTGAGTGTGACGACGCGCATGCCTGCGGCGCTACCCGAGCGATGGGATCAGGAACGGGCTCAGCGGTCGAACCAGCGCCCCGTGGAGGGGACGGCGAGCAGGATGATGGTCGCCGCTGGGACGACGCTCCCGACGAGCGTGCTCAATGAGCCGATGCCGCTGTCGAGCATGGGCAGGGCCAGGACCAGGACGCATGAGGCCGCCGCGATGGCGATGGCCCCCCATCGCACCGACTTCTTGCGGGACGGCCATCGGGCCCACAGCAGCCACAAGAGCGCTGTCACGGCGGCCTGAGCGAGTAGGAGCAGCAGGAGGGCGGGGATGAAGCCGGATGCGAAGACGACGTAGATCATCAAGGCGATGCCCGCGAGGCCGCCGCCCATCTGGAGGGCCATGATGAATCTGGCGATGTGGGCGGTGGCAGACATGTGCTCGACCTGGAGGTTCTGCGTCACCCGATCATTCTGTACGGTGACGGGTGATCAAGGAAGGCGTGGAGGGCTGGAGCTGGAAGGGCGACCGCATGGTTGATGAGGCAGCGCGATCGGAATCCGCCGGCGGGTTCCCGGAGGGGAGTGCCGGGGCCGGGGGTGTGATCTCCGTCCTGACCCGTACCGACCACTACGTCGAGGACTTCGGGCGGATCGTCGAGGCGGGGCGGAGCGCGTACCGCACGATCCAGCCGGATGCCCGGGAGGAGGAGGTGCGTGCCGAGGTGCCGGATGTGAGCAGCGCCCTGTACGAGATCCTCCACGCCAACGCCGACGAAGTGCCGTTCCCCTTCCCCGCCGCCGAGCCGGTCGCCGGGATGGTGTGGTTCCTCCGTACGAGCGAGGCGATGCCCGTCGATCCGCGTGATCACCCCGTGGATCCGTTCGGGGTGGCCGTGGAAGCGGACGAGAGCCTGCTCTACGCGCATCGTTTCGTCTACGCCCCGCCAGGAGCGGATTGAGAGGTCGTACACGGTCCTGTTCCGGCGTCATGATCGGGCCAGGGCCTGCCGGAGGAAGGCGGCGATCTCCGCCGGCGGGCCTGGCCTGCGGCACCACGCCCGGCATGCTGAGGAACGCGTGCGTCGCTCCCGGGTACTCGGTGAGCCGGGCGTCCCGGCCGCCCGCAGGCGTCCGGCGTAGCCGCGGCCGTGATCGGCCACCGGATCGACGGTCGGCACCACCACGAGCGCCGGAGCCGGCCCGCCCAGGTCGCCGGCGTACAGGGGCGACATCGCGCGGGCGTCGGTCCCCGGCGGGACGGCGAGCCGCTGGAAGAGGCGCATCTGCGCCAGGGTGAGAGCCGGGCTGTCGGCGTACCGGCGCATCGAGTCGTGGTCGAATCCGGTCCCTGGCTGTGATCGCGCCTCGCCGCCGGCGACCGTGGGCATCAGAGTGAGCAGGCCCGCCAGGACGACGACGCCCACGGCGACGATCGCGACGAACGCGCCATTGCCGCAGTGGCCAGCAGAAAGCTCAGCATCGAGGCCCACAGCAGCGTCCGCCGGGGCAGCCGGATGCTCAGCGCGGGGCCGTCAGCGCATGCCGGCCTGCCGTCCGTGGTGACAGTCCGACAACGGAAAGCGACTCTAGGACGTCCGGTTCAGACAGTCAATGTCTGCAGACAGTCGCAAGCTCCAGCGTTGAACTTCCTGATATGCTGATCACATGAGCGGGCTACGCGAACGCCAGCGGATCAAGGCCATGCGCGCCATCCAGGAACGCGCCCTCGACCTCTTCGACGAGAGAGGGTTCGCCGCGGTCACGATCGAGGAGATCGCGGCCGCGGCCGAGGTGTCGCCGTCGTCGGTCTACCGCTACTTCGGCACCAAGGAAGGGATCGTGGTCGCCGACGAGTTCGACAGGGTGAGCCCCGAGACGCTCAAGGACTTCCTCGACCCCGGCGATCCCATCGGCAGCCTGCTCCGCGCCGTCCGCGCCTACGAGTCCGGGCCGGAGGGCGCCCACGGGGCCGAGACCACGCGCGAAGGCCCCCAGGTCGAGAAGAGCCCATGGCGCAGAGTTCGTTACTTCTTCGCCGAGCCCTCGGTCCGGACGGCCGTCTGCGCCACCCTGGACCGCGCGAGCCGGCGCATCGCGCCGCTGATCGCGGCGACGGGCGAGCTGACCGAGACGCAGGCTCGCGTGGTCACGAACGCTCTCGTCTTCGGCTACTTCGCCGCACTCGAGCAGTGGTACCTCGACGGTGGCAGCCGCCCTATCGCCGACTACGTCGAGGAGGGCATGCGCCCGCTGGGCGTCATCTGGCCGCCCTCCGGCCACGGATCCGCCGCCTGATCCTGATTCTCCACCGTGCGAGCTAGGGCGGCGCGAGTTCGGGCGGCCATACGCCTACAGCTATCGACCCATGAGCCGGCGCGTGTTGGACGTATCGCCCCTGGTCCTCCTAGCGTTCCTCGGGTGACGGAGCGACGCGCGATGATCAGGGAACTCCATGCCGGCGAGGAGTTCGCTCAGGTCGACGAGCTGTTCGAGCGGATCTGGCGGTTCGAGCCGGACGGCCGGCCGATCAGCGCCGGGCTGATGCGGGCGCTGTCCCATGCGGGCAACTACGTCTCGGGCGCCTTCGACGGCGACCGGATGATCGGGGCGTCGGTGGGCTTCTTCGGGCGGCACTCGGCCCGGCGCCCGACCCTGCACTCGAACACCACGGGCGTGGCGGCGGGACGGGGCCGATCCGCCTTACTCCAGGACGTCCTCGGGGGACAGGGTCACCTCCGGGGTGGCCTCGCCGTCCTCCGGCCCCTTGTCGGGGCGGCAGCTCTCCGAGCAGCCCCCGAAGCGGGCCTCGTCGAGGGCCGTGAACGGCGTGGCGGGCACGCCGCGCAGCGCCGACAGCATCGTGTCGCGCCAGATGGGCCCGGGGATGCTGGCCCCCTGGACGGCCCCGTAGTACCGGCCGCCGATGGTGACGCCCGTCAGCTTGTGCTGCTGGGAGCCGCGCGGGTCGCCCAGGCTGACCGCGCCCGCCAGGTCGGGGGTGAAGCCGGCGAACCAGGCCGAGGCGTAGTCGTCCGTGGTGCCCGTCTTGCCGGCCGCGTCGCGGTCGAGGCCGCCGACGCCGCTCATCGTGCCCTCGGTGAAGACGCCCGACAGGACTTCGGCCGTGGCGTCCGCGATGCCCGGGTCGAGAGCCTGGCGGCATTTCGGGCGGTAGCGGGTCGTCTCGCCGTCGCGGTCGGTGATCTGGGTGATCGCCAGCGGGGCGCAGTACGTGCCGCGGGCCGCGATCGCCGCGTAGGCGGTGGCGACCGTGACGGGGTCGGACTCGTTGATGCCGAGCGTGAACGTCTCGTACTCCTGCAGCTTCTTGCCGTCCGCGCGGCGGATGCCCAGCGACCTGGCCGTCCTGACCGTCTCGCAGAGGCCGACCCGCTCCTCCAGCTCCATGAAGAACGTGTTCACCGAGCCCCACGTGCCGGTCTTGAGGGTCTTCCAGCCGGGGGAGCCCTCGTCGTTGGTGACGGTGTGGGTCGGGTCGCCGATGTTCTGGCCCTTGCAGGTCTTGAACGTCGAGTACGCCGGCGCCCGGTAGCCCGCGCCCGCCGCGATGCCGTCGTCCAGCTTCATGCCCTGCTGCAACGCCGTGATCAGGGTGAACGTCTTGAACGTGGAGCCGGGCTGGAAGCCGATGCCGCCGCCGTGGGCGGTGTCGGCCACGACGTTGTAGGAGATCTCGTTCCTGGCCGCGCTCCTGCCGTAGCGCCGGCTGGCCGCCATGGCCTTGATCGCGCCCGTGCCGGGTTTGATCAGGGCCTGGGCGGCGACCGGGGCGTCCGACGGGTGCACGTACCGCTTGAGCGCCCGGTCGGCCGCCGCCTGCATGGCCGGGTCGAGCGTGGTCGTGATCGTCAGGCCGCCGCGGTTGAGCATCGCGAGCCTGGCCTTGGCTGTGCGGCCGAAGTCCGGGTTGCCGAGGATCTCGTGGCGGACGTAGAGGCAGAAGTACGGGTGCTTGCTGCTCTCGCAGCCGCCCGGGATGCCGGTGCCCTTGTAGCCGAGCTTGGCGGCCTTCGCCTTGGCGGCCTCGGCCGCGGTGATCTTCCCCAGCTCGGCCATCCGGTCCAGGACGACGTTGCGGCGCTTGAGCAGGCGGTCGCGCTGCTGCCTGCCCAGGTTCGGGTCCGTGGCGTTCGGGTCCTGGACGGCGCCGGCCAGCGTGGCGGCCTGGGGGAGGGTGAGGTCGGCCGCGGAGACGCCGAAGAAGCGCCTGGCTGCCGCCTCCACGCCGTACGCGCTGGCGCCGAAGTACGCGATGTTCAGATATTTGGCGAGAATCTCGTCCTTGGTGTACTTCTCCTCGATGTCCATCGCGTACCGCAGCTCGTTGAGCTTGCGCGCGTAGCTCGCCTCGACGGCGGCGTTCCGCTCCTGCTCGGTGTCGGCCGAGTTGAGCAGCACCTGCTTGACGTACTGCTGGGTGATGCTGGACCCGCCCTGGCTCACCTTGCCCGACTGCAGATTCGTGGCCAGCGCGCGCAGCGTGCCCTCGATGTCGATCGCCCCGTGCTCGTAGAAGCGGAAGTCCTCGATCGCCACGATCGCCGTCTTCATCGTCGCGGCGATCTCGTCGAACCCGACGACCTCGCGGTACTCCTCGTAGAAGCGGGCGATCTCCCCGCCCTTGGCGTCCCGCACGATCGTGACCTCCGCCGGCGGCGGCTCGGCCAGGTCGAGCGGCTTGAGGTTGACCTCGCCCGCCGCCGTCACGAAGCCGAGCCCGGCGCCCCCGACCGCCGGGACCGCGATCGCGGCCACCACCAGGCCCGCCGCCGCGCCCGCGGCGGCCAGGCGCACGATGTTCGTCCCCCGACGCGACATCAGAGCCTGCCGAGCCCGCGGGCCAGGATCGTGGCGGTCCTGGCGACGACCGCGTCGTCCGCGGCGGCGACCGTGCGGTGGGTGTAGACGGCCAGGATGATCGGCGCGCCCGACGTGCCGGACGGCCAGACGACGGCGATGTCGTTGGCGCCGCCGATCTCGCCGTTCGTGCCCGTCTTGTCGCCGATCTTCCACGTCCTGGGCAGGCCGGCGCGGATGCGGGCGTCGCCGGTCTTGTTCGCGACCAGCCAGGCGTTGAGCTGCTCGCGGTCCTTGGCCTGCAGCGCGTTGCCGGCCGTGAGCAGGCGCAGGTCACGGGCGATGGCCGCCGGCGTGGTGGTGTCGCGCTTCTCCTTGGCGGTCCAGTCGTTCAGCTCGGTCTCGTAGCGGTCGAGCCGCGAGATCGGGTCCTTGAGCGAGCGGAAGTACTTCGTCAGCCCCGCCGGCCCGCCGATCTGCTTGAGGATCACGTTGGCCGCGGTGTTGTCGCTCTCGGTGATGGTCGCCTCGCAGAGCCTGGCGACGCTCAGGCCGTCCTCGACGTGCTTCTCGGTGGTCGGGGAGTTGGGCTTGAGGTCGGCGGCCGTCCACTTGACGACCTTCTCCATCAGGCCGGGCTCGGAGGTGCGGGCCTTGTGCAGCGCGGCCGCGCACAGCGGCGCCTTGAACGTGGACAGCAGCGGGAAACGCTCGCCCGAGCGGTATCCGACGGTCCTGCCGGTCGCGGTGTCGATGGCGTACGCGCCGATGCGGCCCTTGAAGGACGCCTCCAGCGCGCGCAGCTCCTTCTTCACCTGTGCCGCCGCGTCCGGCGCCGTCACCTGCTGCGTGACCGGAGCCGTGGCCGAGGCCGTGCCCGTGGTGAGCGCGCCGCCCGCCACGAGGCTGAAGGTCAGCGCGGTGGCCTGGAGGGCGGCCCGGGAGCGGAGGTGTCGCATGCGTGGTCCTCGCTGTCGTGCGATGGGTTCGGAGGTGAGGAGCAAAGCAGATGCGATCGCGTCATGTCTAATAGCGATATCGCGAAACGGGCGATATCCGATGTCGTATCGGTGCAGGTCAAAGGCGAGGGGGCAGGGACGCCCGGAGAGCCGATGTTGCCGGAACGGCAACAGGATTCGCCTGTCGCGCGCTTCGCGCCGGATAGTGCCAGGGAACGGAACGGAGGCACGTACATGTCACGGACGCATCGCCTGGTCGAGGTGCCGGGAGGCCGGATCCACGTGGTCGAGCAGGGCAGCGGGCCGCTGGTCCTGCTGGTGCACGGCTTTCCCGAGTCGGGGTACTCCTGGCGCCACCAGTTGCCCGCCCTCGCCGCGGCCGGGTTCCGCGCGGCGGCGATCGACGTGCGCGGCTACGGCCGCTCCTCCGCGCCCGCCCGCGTCGCGGACTACCGGATGCTGGCCCACGTGGCCGACAACGCCGCCGTCGTCCGCGGGCTCGGCGAGCGCTCGGCCGTGATCGTCGGCCACGACTGGGGCGCCTCGATCGCCGCGAACAGCGCGCTGCTGCGGCCCGACGTCTTCCGGGCCGTCGGCCTGCTGAGCGTCCCGTACGCGCCGCGCGGCCCGCACCGCCCCACCGACGGGTTCGCCGCGATGGGCGGCGAGGAGGAGTTCTACGTCGGCTACTTCCAGGCGGAGGGCCGCGCCGAGGCCGAGATCGAGCCGGACGTGCGCGGCTGGCTGGCGGGCTTCTACGCCGCCCTGTCAGGCGACGGGCAGGGCGCCTACTTCGTGCCCAGGGGCGGGCGGCTGCGCGACCGCTTCCCGGAGGGCGCGCTGCCGTCCTGGCTGACGGAGGCCGACCTGGACGTGTACGCGGGCGAGTTCGAGCGGACCGGCCTGACCGGAGCCCTGAACCGCTACCGCAACGTGGACCGCGACTGGGAGGACCTCGCGGCCTGGGACGGCGCGCCGATCACGCAGCCCTCGCTGTTCGTCGGCGGGGCGCTGGACGCCAGCACCACCTGGATGGCCGGCGCCATCGAGGCCTTCCCCCGGACCATGCCCGGCCTGGCCGGCGCCCACCTGCTGGAGGGCTGCGGCCACTGGGTCCAGCAGGAACGGCCCGGGGAGGTCAACCGGCTGGTGATCGATTGGTTGCGCAGAGTGGCCGCAGATGGCCGGGCCCTTGGGTAGGGTCGAGGCATGCGACATGTCAAGAGCCGGTTCCTGCCGCTGGCCCTGTTCGCCGCAGGTGTCCTCGCTGCCGGGTGCAGCGAGGTCAACAGCACGATCGACAAGGCCCAGGCGTGCCTCGAAGCACCCAAGATCATAACTGAGCTCGGCGCCGAGATCAGCAAGCTCACCAACGACCCGCAGGCCATGGACAAGGCCATCGACGACGCGGCCAACAAGCTGAACGGGGTGGCCGACCAGGCCGCCAACACCACGCTCAAGGAGGCCACCGACAGCATGGCCGGCACCTTGACGAGCATCACGGTCCAGGACGCCAACGACGCCGTCGACGCGCTGCAGAAGGTCACCGCGGAAAGCGCGGCCTACGTGGAGAAGGTGGCCCAGGCCTGTAGCTGACCTGCTGGGATAATCCCGGCTTCTCTAGGGGAAATGGGTACGAATTAGCGTTTTTCCCATGGAACCCGATCCGCGTTTCACCTTGGCCAACGAACGCACCTTCCTCACCTGGCTGAGCACGGCGCTGGCGCTCAGTGCGGGTGGGGTGGCCATGGCGGCGGTGCCGTCGGACGTGTTCGTGCCGTGGATCCGTACCGGGCTGGCCATCGTGCTGGTCTCCCTCTCCGCGCTGGCGGCGGGCATGGCCTACCCCCGCTGGCGCAACATCCAGCGCGCGCTGCGTCAGCAGGCGCCGCTCCCGCCGCCCGCGCTCGCGGCCGTCTTCGGCTACGGCGTCGCGGCCGTGGCCGTCGTGGCCCTCGTCCTGATCATCCTGTCCGCGTGACCGCATGACGGCCGAAGAGGAGATCTGGGACCGGGGGCTGCAGAGCGAGCGCACCCGGATGGCCTGGGTCCGCACCGCCGTGGCCCTGGCCACCGGCGGGCTCGGCGCGGCCGGGCTCGCGGTCCGTCACGGCCTGCCCGTGCTCGCCACCGTCGCCTTCGCGATGTCCGCGCTCTGCGGCGGCGTGCTCCTGATCAGGACGGGGCTGCGGTACCGCCGGGTACAGGCCGCCCTGCACGGCGGCAGGCCCCTGGACGCCGGGCTCGACGCGCTGTTCGCCTGGCTCGGCACGTTGGGCGTGGTCGCGGGGGCCTTCACCTTTGTCTTCACCATTCGGTAAGCCTGGTTGCGGATTTATCCGGAGGAGGCGGACACTCGAAATCGGGGGTGACCGCAAGGTGGAAGAAGAACTGAGAAACGTGCCATTCGAGTGCCGCGGCTGCTGGCACGTCTGGCAGGAGGACTACGTCGTCAGGCGGAGCGAGGACGATCACGGCAACGAGGGTGAGGTCTGGCTGTCCGCCGGGCTGCGCGTCCCACCGCCGTCGGGCGCCATCTGCCCGCAGTGCGGCAGTGAGCAGGCGACCACGTTCCCGGACGGGTACCTGTCACGCCATCCGGAGCTGATCCCGCCGGTCGGGCCCGCCGTGCCCGACGCGACGCCGCTGTTGAGCCCCGTGCCGAAGCCGCTGTACTGACTACGCAATCTGACAACCGGTAAGGCTTTGATGGCCGCCGGTGTCAGAAGCCCGTCTTGAAGGGATTTCGTAGCCGGGCGGACACTCACGGTGACACGGCGACCGACAAGCCGGGGGTGGTCCGAGTGCCTGGGTCCGAGACCTGTGAGACGTGGCCCTTCGAATGCCTGCGCTGCCTGCACGCCTGGACAGAGGAGTTCGTTCACCTCTGCGACGCCTACGGCAACGGGGGCGACATCTGGCTCAGCTCGGGAGTTCCCGTGCCGCCGCCCTGGTCGGGGGCCTGCTGCCCGGCCTGCGGCGCGTACCGGGTGACCTGGTACCCCTCCGGGCGTCCGGCCCGCCACCGCGAGCCCGGCCCTGAGCCCGAACCCGAGCCGGCGCTCGCGCCGGCGGAGCCGCCGGACAGGGCGTCCGCTCCGTTTCCTGAGCGGACGCCCCTGCCCGGCAGGCTCCTGATCGCGCTGGGCGTGCCGCTGGCCCTGTTCGTCGGCTACGAGCTGTACGCCGGCGCCGTGGCCGCGGCACATCCCCAGCCCTAGGAGCTGAGGCTCTCCAGCCACGCCCGGTGCAGCCCGGCGAAGCGGCCCGCGGCGGCGATGAGCTGCTCCGGCGGCCCGTCCTCGACGATCCGGCCGCGCTCCATCACCAGCACCCGGTCGGCGATCTCCACCGTCGACAGCCGGTGCGCGATGATCAGCGCCGTGCGCTCGGCCAGGATCGTGCGCAGCGCCCGCTGCACCAGCCGCTCACTCGGCACGTCGAGGCTGGAGGTGGCCTCGTCGAGGATCAGCACGGCCGGATCCGCGAGGAACGCCCGGGCGAACGCGACGAGCTGCCGCTGCCCGGCCGACATCCGGCCGCCGTGCTTGCCCACCTCGGTGTCGTAGCCCTGGGGCAGGCCGGAGATGAACTCGTGCGCGCCGATGGCCTTGGCCGCCTCGCGTACCTGCCGGTCGGTGGCGTCAGGCTTGCCGAACCGGATGTTGTCCGCGACCGTGCCGTCGAACAGGAAGTTCTCCTGGGTCACCATGACGACGGCCTGGCGCAGCGTCGGCTCGTCGAGCCGGCGCAGGTCCACGCCGTCGAGCAGCACCCGCCCGTCCGTCGGGTCGTAGAAGCGGGAGATGAGCTTGGCCAGCGTCGTCTTGCCCGCGCCCGTCGCGCCGACCAGCGCCACGCTCTGCCCCGCCGGGATCGTCAGGTCCAGGCGGGGCAGGATCGGCATCTCCTTGACGTAGGCGAACTCGACGCCGTCGAAGCGCACCTTGCCCCGCGCCCTGCCCTGCGGCAGCGCCACGGGCTCGCGCGGCTCGGGCACGGAGGGCTCCTCCTCCAGCACGCCCGACAGCTTCTCCAGCGCCGCGCCGGCCGACTGCAGCGTGTTGTAGAACTGGCTGATCTCCTGCATCGGCTCGTAGAACGAGCGCAGGTACAGCATGAAGCCGGCCAGCACGCCGGGGGAGACCTCGCCCCTCAGGGCCAGGTAGCCGCCGTAGAGCAGCACCGCGCCGATCGTCATGTTGCCGATCAGCTTGACGCCGGTCATGAACGTCGCGCCGAGGATCATGCTGCGCGCGTTCGCGTCGCGGTAGTCGTCGTTGAGCTGCTCGAAGATCTCCTGGTTGCGCGGCTCCCTGCGGAAGGCCTGCACCGCGCGGATGCCGATCATCGACTCCACGAAGTGAACGATCACCAAGGCGACCGTCTCGCGTGTGCGCCGGTAGACCGCGGCCGACTGCCGCTGGAACCATTTGGTGAACAGCAGCAGCAGCGGGATCGGGATCAGCGCCACCAGGCCGAGGTGCACGTCCAGCACCAGCAGCAGCACCGCCGTGCCCACCAGCGTCAGCACGGCCTTGACCAGTGCGTCGAACCCCGACTGCACCAGCTCGGCGATGGCCTCGATGTCGGAGGTCAGCCGGGAGATCACCCGGCCCGAGGTGTACTGCTCGTGGAAGCTCAGCGACAGCCGCTGGAAGTGGTCGAACACCCTCCTGCGCAGCGTCAGCAGGATGCTCTGGCCCACCGCGCCCATCAGGCGCAGGAACGCCTGCCGGGTGAGCGCCTGCGTGACCGCCGCGGCCAGGATCACCCCGACCACCGTCACCAGGATCCCGGAGCCGGAGCCGTTCGTGATCGGCGGGATGCCCGAGTCGATGCCCACCGAGACCAGGTAGGGGATCGACAGCCCGGCCGCGTTGGAGACCACGATGATCAGTACGAGCAGCGCGATCCGCTTCTTGTACGGCCGCAGCAGGTCGCCGAGCAGCCGCCGCGAACGCGCCCGCAGCAGCACGGACACCTTCTCCGACAGCTCCTCCTGGTCCTCGGAGGCGACGCCGCGCCAGGAACCGCTCTTCTCCTGGACCGTCGTGGTCATCGAAGCGCTCCTTCCGCCGCGTCGTCGAAGTCGGCGTCCTGCGCCAGCAGCTCCCGGTACTCGGGCACCCGCGCCAGCAGCTCGCGATGCTGCCCGACGTGCGTGATCGTGCCGTCGCGCAGCAGCGCCACCTTGTCGGCCAGCAGCACGGTGGAGGCGCGATGGGCGACCACGATGCCGGTCGCGTCGCGCAGCACGTGCCGCAGCGCCTCCTCCACCAGGGCCTCGGTCTCGGCGTCGAGCGCCGACAGCGTGTCGTCGAGCACGAGGATGCGCGGCTTGCTCAGCACCGCCCTGGCCAGCGCGAGCCGCTGCCGCTGCCCACCGGACAGGGACAGGCCCTGCTCGCCGATGCGGGTGTCGAGACCCCACGGCAGGTCGTGCACGAACATGGCCTGCGCGGTCCGGATGGCCTGCGCCAGCTCCTCCTCGGTGGCGTCGGGCCGGCCGAGCATGAGGTTCTCGCGCACGCTCATCGAGAACAGCGTGGGCTCCTCGAACGCGGTGGCCACCACCGAGCGCAGGGTCTTCAGATCGAGGTCGCGCACGTCGTGCCCGTCGATCGTGACCCGGCCGGAGGTGGGGTCGATCAGGCGGGGCACCAGCGCGGTCAGCGTCGTCTTGCCCGCCCCGGTCGGGCCCACCACGGCGACCGTCTCGCCCGGCCGGACCTCCAGCCAGACGTCCTTCAGCACCGGCTCCTCGGAGTCGGCGAAGCGGAAGCCGACCCCCTCGAAGCGCAGGTGGCCGCGCGGCTCCTCGATCGTGCCGGTGCCGCCCTCGATGGCCGGGACGGTGTCCATGACCTCCATGAGCCGGTCGGCGGAGGTCATCGCCTCCTGCGCCATGACCAGGAGGTAGCCCAGGCTCGCCACGGGCCACACGAGCTGCAGCATCAGCGTGGTGAAGGCGATCAGCGCGCCCAGGGTCAGGGTGCCGGAGCCGACCGCCAGCGCGCCGATCAGCAGCACCAGGGCCAGCGTGATGTTGGGGACGATCTCCAGGAAGGAGAAGAACTTGGCCGACAGGCGCACCTTGTCCATCGAGGAGCCGTAGACCTTGAGCGCCGCGTCGTCGTACTGGTCGTAGACGTGGTGGCGGCGGCCGAACGCCTTGATCGTGCGGATGCCGGTCGCGGACTCCTCGACGAGCGTGGCGAGGTCGCCCTGCTCGTCCTGGACCTGACGGGAGATCTTGATGTAGCGCTTCTCGAAGCGCTGCGACGTCCACACGATCGGCACCACCGAGGCCAGCACCAGCAGGCCGAGCGGCCAGTACATGTTCAGCAGCAGCACGGTGACCGTGATGACCTGCAGCACGTTCATGACCAGGAACAGGGCGCCGAAGCCGAGGAAGCGGCGGATCGTCGACAGGTCCGTGGTGGCCCGCGATAAGAGCTGCCCGGACTGCCAGTCTCCGTGGAAGCCCATGGGCAGGCGTTGCAGGTGCTCGTACAGATCGTCGCGGACCGCGGTCTCCAGGCCGAGCACCGGTTTGACCTGGATGTAGCGCCGGAAGAGGATCAGCAGCGCCTCGAGCGTGCCGACGCCGATCGCGAGCAGCCCGAGGGGCAGCAGCGCGCCGGAGTCGCCGTGTTCGACGGGGCCGTCGATCACGGTCTTGATGATGAGGGGGAAGACGATGACGAGAGCGACACCGACGAGTGCGGTCAGCCAGATGACGATCAGTCTGGCGACGTACGGGCGGAGATACGGCTTCATCCGCCACAGGGAGTTGGAAGACAGCAGGGGACGGCGAGGTTTCTGCGTATCGGGAGGCATCCCTTCTAGGCTAATACGTGGGATCAACCGATTTTCTGTGGCCCCAAGGTCGGATTTCTGTACATGACGTGCGGAAACATGAATGTTCATGCACTTTCGGCGGGCCGATACCTGTGTTGGAGTTGTCATGATCGAGCCATCTGAGCTGCCGTACCTGCGGCGCTGTGTCGAGCTGGCCACCCGGGCGCTGGAGGTGGGCGACGAGCCTTTCGGCTCGGTGCTGGTCTCCGGGGACGGGGCGGTGCTGGCCGAGGACCACAACCGGGTGGCCTCCGGAGACCGCACCCGGCACCCGGAGTTCGCCCTGGCCCGCTGGTCCGCCGAGCACCTGACGCCCGCGGAGCGGGCCGCCGCCACCGTCTACACCTCCGGCGAGCACTGCCCCATGTGCGCCGCCGCGCACGCCTGGGTGGGGCTCGGGCGCATCGTGTACGTCGCCTCCTCGGCCCAGCTCGCCGGCTGGCTGGCCGAGCTCGGGGTGCCCGCGCCGCCCGTGCGCACGCTGCCGGTCGGTGAGATCGCGCCAGGAGTGATCGTGGACGGGCCCGTGCCGGAGCTGGCCGGGGAAGTGCGCGAGCTGCACCGCCGCTTTTACACTGCCGTTTGACCTGCTGTTTGTACTCTCCGTGACATAGTCAGACACATGGTGCACTGTCGCTCCATCAGGGCCCGGGTGACGATCGCGACGGTGGTGGCGTTCGGGATCCTCATCATGAGCGGGGTGACCGCGATCTCGATGATGTACCCGGTGCGGGCCCGCGCCGACCTCGTCGAACAGGCCGACAAGGCCAGCCGCCGCATCACCACGATGATCGACAGCACTCGCTTCGCCGGCTCGATCCCGCCGCAGGACGGCGTCGGTCTCCTCCAGGTGGTGGACGCCAACGGCCAGGTCGTGGCGGCCAGCGCCGCCCTCACCGGCCGGGCCCCGCTCACCTCGGCCCGGCCCACCGGCGGCGACTCGCGCGTCAGCGACCGGGTGTGCCGGCCCTGGGGCTGCATGGTCGTGGTGGGCACCAGCAACCGTGCCACCGTCTACGGGCCCGCCGTGGCCTACGCCGCCGTACGCGAACCGTTCCTGCTGCGCTCGTCCTTCCTGCCCGCCGTGCTGTACGGGTCCGGCGCCGTCCTGGTGGCGATGCTGGGCTGGGCCGCCTGGTTCGGGGTCGGCCGGGTGCTGGCGCCCGTGGAGCGGATCCGGCGGGGCCTCGAACGCATCAACGCGGAGGACCTCAGCAGGCGGGTCGAGGTGCCGTCCAACAGGGACGAGGTGGCCGCACTCGCGGGCACCGTCAACGACACGCTGGGGCGGCTGGAGGACGCGGTGGAGCGCCACCGGCGCTTCGTCTCCGACGCCTCCCACGAGCTGCGCTCGCCGATCGCGGGGCTGCTGGTACGGCTGGAGGCGGGGCTGGACGAACGGACCGAGGCCGACTGGCGGGCGGCCATGTCCGACGCCCAGCGGCTGTCGGACATCGTGGGTGACCTGCTGCTGATGGCCCGGCTGGACGCCGGCACGGAGATCGGCCGCGAGCGGGTCGACGTCGGGCGGCTGGCCGAGGAGGAGGTGGCGCGGCGGCGCGCGCGGCTGCCCGTGACGCTGCGGGCGGAGCCGGAGCTGTACGTGCAGGGCAGCCACCTGCGGCTGACCAGGATCCTGACGAACCTGCTGTCCAACGCCGACCGGTACGGGGACACGGCGGTGTGGGTGTCGGTGCGGGGGGACGGGGACGAGGTGGTGCTGGAGGTGGCCGATGACGGGCCCGGGATTCCCGAGGAGATGCGGGAGCGGGTGTTCGAGCGGTTCACCCGGCTGGATCGCACGAGGTCGCGGGACACCGGGGGGAGCGGGCTAGGGCTGCCGATCGCCCGGGACATCGCCAGGGCTCACGGGGGAGACCTCCGGATCGAGGGCGGGCCACGGACCCGGCTGGTCCTGCGGCTGCCGCGCGCGTAGGGCGCGCAGCGCCTCGGGGTCGAGGTCCGGCCGCTGCTCCAGCATCTCGACGACGCGGCGGCACTGCCGGCCGTGCAGATCGTTCAGGTCGCCGGCCGAGTACAGGACCGTGATCACGTCGCCGGCCGGCATCCTGTGCGCGTCCGCCTCCAGCTGCCGCAGCACCCGCTCGGTGTAGCGCGGGTTCGGCGAGCACTCCAGGGCGGCCAGGTACAGGTCACGGTGGGGAGCGCTGCTCAGCAGGAGGCGCAGCAGGCAGGCGACCGGGCTGCCGGGCTGCGCGTCGAGCCGGCCGCCGACCTCCACCGCGTAGGGGAGCAGGTCCAGGAAGAGATGCGCCATCTCGCTGTCGTCGCGGAAGGAGATCGCCCGCATCCAGTCCGCGGTCGGCGTGGCGCCTGTCGCCCTGTGCTGGTAGGGGTAGCTCAGCAGAGTGTCCGGCCAGGTGAAGAAGACCATCTCGCGCAGGTCGAACTCCGGGTCCCGGTCGAACTCCAGCCGCATCACCCTGCTCCTGCCGTCCAGGAAGTGGCGGACCCAGATCGTGCGCGTGAGCGAGTCCCACTCCGCCCTGCTGAGCTGGGAGTGCCACAGCCGGGCGATCCTGCGCCAGCGCTCGTTCGCGTGCTCGGGCTGCTCGACGTCGAACAGCCGGGCGCCCGGCAGGGGCTCGTCCGACGACAGCACGGCGAGCAGCATCAGGTTGACGCTGTAGGCGGCGCAGCGCGCGGTCAGCTCCGCCTGAACCGGCTGGTACGCCTCATGGGCGGCGCCGGGGACGGCCCGGAGCGACTGCGAGAAGAGCCCGCACAGGTGCCGTGTCAGCAGCGCGCGCCGGTCGCGGGGCACCTCGCTCGCGATGCCGTGCCGCAGGAAGTCCACGGTGGGGGCGCGCACGCTCAGGGCCGCGAACGACAGCAGCGCCTGGAGGAGATCGTCGTTGGCCCTGGCAGGCCGGCGGCGCGCCTCGGCGAACGCCAGCTCCTCCACCATCTCGACGAGCTCCCTGACGACCATGCGCGCGACCAGGTACTCGCCGAACGTGGCGTGCAGGAACTCGTAGGTCTTCAGCCGCTGCTCGTCGCGCAGCGCCTGCGTCGTGTGGATGAAGAAGAAGCCGCCGATCACGCCCTCCGCCGGGCTCAGCGGGCGGCGCAGGCCCTGCGGGCGGGGCGCCTGCCGCGGTTGCAGCGCCCGCAGGTCGGCGTCCAGGTCCTGCTCGGCGATCCACTGCAGGCCGCGGTTGAACATCGCGAACGCCGTGATCGACAGGCGCCGCAGCTCGTCCTCCACGGCCTGCCCGAGGTCGCCGTCCGCGAGGTGCGGGCGGGACTTGCCGACCTCGCGGACGGCGAAGTCGTGCAGCAGCCGCTCGTACAGCTCCGCCTCGTGGAGGTCCTCGCGCAGGTGCCGCAGGGCGTTGGCGTCGGCGTCGTACAGGGCGAGCATGAGCAGCAGCAGCGGCTGCTCGCCGAGCTTCGGCACCGCCAGGACGCGGTCCAGCGGCAGCGGCTCCAGGTCGCGTTCGGTGAAGTACTCGTGGTTGGCGTCGTTCCAGACGGTGACCCACTGGCGGATCTGGTCGTCCTCGAAGGGCTCCAGACGGATGACGTAGGAGAGCTGGGGCAGCCGTGCCCGGTCGGCGACGGCGATCCTGGAGGTGACGATGACCGCCAGCGCCCGGCCCTTCTCCGCCTGCTCGTGCTGGAACTGGGCGACGCGCTCCAGATAGTCGGTCTGGCTCACGCCGGTCGCCTGGAGCAACTCGTCGAATCCGTCGAGCATGACGACGGGCAGCGCGCCCTCGGCGGCGTGGACGAACTCCGGCCACGACAGCTGCTCGTCCAGCGCCGCGCTGATGCCGTGCTCGATCTGCGCGAGCACGTCGGCGTCGGCCGGGACGCCGCGCAGCTCGACCCTGAGGGGGAGGAACTCGGTGGCGGGCAGGCGGGCGGCGAGCATGCGCGTCAGCACGGACTTGCCCGCGCCCGGCTGGCCGAGAACGAGGAGAGGCGAGTCGGTGGCCCGGGGAAGCGTGAGATGCCCGGACAGGAAGCTGTCCAGGTCGCGCCGACGGGGGAGCGTCGACCAGCCCTCCTCCAGCGCGACCGGCCGCTCGCCGGCGGGCAGCAGGCGGTAGTCGGGGGTGAGGTACCCCTCCTCCAGCGTGGGGACCGTCAACCCGGCCGGCATGCGCGTCGAGGAGAGGATCGGCCGCCTGAGCGCCGCCTGGTTCGACCGGATCAACGCCGCCAGCCGGTCGGACGGGCCGCGGCCGCCGGGGATCCTGGCGAGCTGCTCCCGCAGATCCGCCATGCCCCGGGACAGGTTTCTGACCTCCTGCCTGGTGGCCTGGTGATCGACGCGGTCGGACCAGCACGCGACCTCGGGGAACTCGGCGCAGAGCCGGCGGAACAGCTCCTCGTAGCGGCGCGACGCCCGAGTGGTCACCTCGTGCGGGAACCTGTCGCGAGAGGTCTCGTCCCAGGTGTCCCAGACGGCGAGCCCCCGCAGGAGTTCGCACAGCCCGTCGGTGAAGGTCCGGTACAGGTCCCTGAGGTCGGCCAGCACCTGCTCGTAGGGCCAGGTCGGGCTCGGCATGGGCAGGGGCGCGAGCAGGATGGGGCTGACACCGGTCCCGGTGATCCTCCGCTGCTCCTCAGGGGTGAGCTCGCGCAGCACGTCCATCTCGGACAGCGCCTCCAGGTAGGCGGTGACCACGATGACCGAGTGGGCCGCCACCATCCGCTGCGTCGCGTCGTACCGGCTCAGCCCCTTCACCTTGTCGCGCAGCGTCCTGATGAAGGCGTCGCCGAGCCGGACCGCCTCCGCGCGGGCGTCGAACAGGTCGACGGCCTGCATCCCGAACAGCGCCAGGGACGACGCCCGGTCGAGGAGGTTCGTGATCCTGCTGGGCCCTCCGAGCAGGACCACGGAATGGTGGTAGGTCAGGATCTGCCGCACGTCTCCCAGTCTGCCGAAGATCGCGGGCCGGGGGAGCCGTTCAGCTCTCGGCGCCGAGCGCGATCGTCTCGGCCACCTCGGCGTGCCTCGACTCCTCCTCGGCGGCGAACCGCTCGGCGTCGATCCGGTCCGCGATCTCCTCGTCCTGCCGCATCAGCGCGTCCAGCGACTGCCCGGCCATCTCCAGCACGCCCATGTCCGCGTACGCCTGCCGCAGCCGCGGGCTCCACAGCCCGATGTCCTTGACGCACGGCACGATCCGGCTGAACAGCAGCGACCGGAACGCCCGCAGGTAGTCGGAGCGGTCCGTGGCCTCCATGGCCTCGTCCACCTCGGCCTTGGACAGGCCCAGGTTCTCCCACGTCTCCCGGCCGCGCAGCCGGTCGCGCATCAGGTAGCAGCCCTCGATGACGAACTCCTCGCGCTCGCGCAGCTCGCCGTCGGACAGGCCGCGGTAGTGGTCGCGCAGCGCCATCCGGCCGAAGGCGACGTGCCGGGCCTCGTCCTGCATCACGTACGAGAGGATCTGCTTGGGCAGCGGCTTGGTGGTGATGTCGCGCATCACCCCGAACGCCGCCAGCGCCAGCCCCTCGATGAGCACCTGCATCCCCAGGTACGGCATGTCCCAGCGGGAGTCGCTCAGCGTGCTGTCGAGCAGCGACTTGAGGTGCTCGTTGATCGGGTAGGCCAGGCCCACCTTCTCCTGGAGGAAACGGGCGTAGGTCTCGGCGTGGCGGGCCTCGTCCATGGTCTGGGTGGCGGCGTAGAACTTCGAGTCCAGGTCGGGCACCGACTCCACGATCTTGGCCGAGCAGATCATCGCGCCCTGCTCGCCGTGCAGGAACTGGGAGAACTGCCAGGCCGCGCCGTGCAGCCGGACGTCCTGGCGCACCGCGGGGCTCATCCGCTCCCACAGCGGGGTGCCGTGGATGGCGATGGTCTGGTCGGGGACCCCGAGCACGTTGTACGGGTCCACCTCCAGGTCCCAGTCGATGCGCCTGGCCGAGTCCCACTGCTTGTCCTTGCCCTTCTGGTAGAGGGCGAGCATGCGGTCGCGGCCGTCGTCGTACTCCCAGGTGAAACGGCTCGCTCCGGCCATCTCGACGTTCCACGTCGAGAGCCCGGCGGGGATGGTGTAGAGATCGTGGGTCGACATGGGACCTCCGATGGGGGGCTGCTGGAGGGTTACGTACACCGTACGTCCGTGCTCCGAGCCTGCGCCCGCGCCGTGCGCCCGTCAATAGAATGAGCTATGAGCACCGAGCCCCTCTCCCGGGCACGCATCGTCGCCGCGGCCATCGACCTCATCGAGCGGGAGGGCGCCGACGCGATCTCCATGCGTCGCATCGCGGCCGAGCTGGGCGTGGGCGTCATGTCGCTCTACAACCACGTGCCCGGCAAGGACGCCCTGCTCAACGGGGTGGCCGAGGCGGTGCTGAGCCAGATCGAGTTCACCGACGACCCCGACGCGCACTGGACCGACCGGGTGCGCATGCAGGCCAGGGCCTTCCGGCAGATCGCGCACCACCACCCGCGCTCGACCATGCTCGTGGTCAGCCGCCAGCTGCACTCGGCCGCCGGGCTGCTGCCCGTCGAGCGGGCGCTGGCCACGCTGCGCAGCGCCGGGTTCGACGGGGCCGACGCGGTGCGGATGTTGCGGATGTTCATCGCCTACATCGTGGGCTCGCTGCTGCGGGAGGTCGGGGTGACGCCGACGTTCGCGCCCGTGCAGACCAGGACGATCAGGGCCGACGGGGTGGATCCCGCGCTGTTCCCCGAGGTCAGCTCGCTGTCCGCGCTGCTCGACCAGTGCGATCACGAGGAGGAGTTCGAGTTCGGGCTCGAACTGCTGATCAAGGCGATCGAGGCGTACGCGGGGCGTCGGGAGGGCACCCGGTGAGCCGCTCCGGATGCCCTCCTGAGCCGGCTAGTACCAGTTGTGCGATTTCCAGTGTCCCCAGGCGCCGCAAGGCCTGCCGTACCTCCCCTTGATGTAGGCCAGACCCCAGCGGATCTGGGTCTCCGGGTTGGACTTCCAGTCACGGCCCGCGCCGCTCATCTTCCCGGCGGGCAGGGCCTGCGGGATGCCGTACGCGCCGGATGAGTGGTTGAGCGCCCGGTGGTTCCAGTTGCTCTCCCTGGTCCACAGGTTGTCCAGGCAGCGGAACTCGCGATAGTTCCAGGCCCGCTGCACGACGTGGTCCAGGGCGATCTTCTTGTTCCTGCCGGCGGGCCGGACGGCCGCCATCTTCGGTTGCGCCGACGTGGTCCAGACCCCGGTCCGGATCGGCTGTTGCGACTCGGCCATGGCGGCCGTCGCCCTGATCGGCGGTTTCGACTCGGCCGTGGCGGCCGTTGCGCTGAGTGCGGTGAATGCGGTGACGGAAACGAGTGTGCCACTGAGGGCGCGTTTGCTGTCCAAGGCGATCCTTGCTGTCGGGTCGCGTGCGGACGGGCGCCCTGAGCGGGCGCCCCGCCGTCCGCGTCCGTGGCTCGGACGCGGAGGGTCCGCGCGGCCCTCCGGGACGCATCATGCCTCCGCCCGGTCGTGCTGGGCGGCCCGGAGGGCACCGCGACGTGTCCTCTAGCACGATTCCTATTACGCGCCGTCACCGCGGGTCATACACCAGGACACGCGAAGGACAGGTGTTTGTGTGACCGTTGCGGATAAAGGGGGCGCTCGCTGGCCCGGTTTTGCCCGGTCCGCCGCCTGATTGGGTGGCCCTTGCCGGAATCAGCGAGCAAGCCTGGGGTTTGACTCAGTACCAACCGTGGGATTGGAAGTGCCCCCAGGCGCGACACGGCGACTTGTAACGCTGCTTGATGTAGCCGAGGCCCCATTTGATCTGGGTGCGCGGGTTGGTCCGCCAGTCACGTCCTGACGAGGCCATCTTGTGGCCGGGGAGCGCCTGCGGGATGCCGTAGGCGCCCGAGCCGTTGCCGGCGCGGTGGTTCCATCCGCTCTCGCGGTGCCAGAGTTTCACCAGGCACCTGAACTGGGCGCTGTCCCAGCCGCGCTTGACCACCATGGTCTTGGCGATGGCCTTGTTCCTGCCGCTGGTCTGGGAGCTCTGCGCCTGTGCGGCCGAGGCGCCGCCCGCCGCCACCAGGGTGGCGGTCAGGACCAGGACGCCGGTACGGCGGAGCATGGGCATGCGGGTTCCCTTTCGAGGGGGTTCGTGGACCGCGCCACCCTGCCCGATAAGCTCCCTTTACTGCGAATTGACCATGGGAACGTAGATCGTCAGTAAAGATCTCGATATATACCTTTTCATGCGGGTTTGTCGGAAAAATGAGGACTGCGTCACAATTTCACCCTGACTCGTTCTGTAGGGTCGAACCATGAGCCTCAGCGACATCCCGCTTCGCACTCTGACGAACGAGCCGACCACGCTGGCAGAGCTGGCCTCGCGCAAGCCCGCCCTCATCGTCAACGTGGCCTCGCGATGCGGGCTCACCCCGCAGTACATCGGGCTGGTCAAGCTCCAGGAGCAGTACGGCCCGCGCGGCTTCACGGTGATCGGCATGCCGTGCAACCAGTTCGCCGGCCAGGAGCCCGGCACCGCCAAGGAGATCCAGCACTTCTGCTCGACCACCTACGGCGTGGACTTCCCGCTGCTGGAGAAGTCCGAGGTGAACGGCCCCGGCCGCCACCCCCTCTACACCGAGCTCATCCGGACCCCCGACGAGCAGGGAGAGGCGGGCGACGTGCAGTGGAACTTCGAGAAGTTCCTCGTGGACGGCCAGGGCGAGGTCGTGGCCCGCTTCCGGCCCCGCGTCACCCCGGAGGACCCGGCGATCACCTCGGCGATCGAGCGGCTGCTCTAGCCGTCAGCCGCTGAGGTGTGCGCCAGGACGGCCCGCGCCAGCTCCTCGTGCACCTCCGGCGGCAGCGTGTGCCCCATTCCCTCGATCATCAGCAGCCGCGCGCCGGGGATCCGCTCGGCGATGATCGCGCCGTGGCCGGGCTTGCACGGCTCATGAGTGCCCTCCACGACCAGCGTCGGAGCCTTGACCCGGTGCAGCACCCCCGCCGGCTCGAAGTCCGGCCTGGCCGCCGCCGCCAGGCGATGGTTGGCCACGGCGTCCAGGTCGCGGGCCCGGTCGTAGACACGCTCCTGCAGGCGGCGGGCGGCGTCCTCGTCGAACGGCAGCGCCGTCCCGTGCAGCAGGCGCTGCTCGGCGATCATCGACTCGATCCGCTCGCGCCGGCCGGCGGGCGGCGGGGCGGTGATCAGCGCGCGGTAGAAGTCCACGAACTCCGGCGTGGGCTCCGGCAGGCTGCCCTCCGGCTGCGGCTCGCCCATCAGCGCCCGCATGAGCACCATGCCCTCGCGCTCGCCCAGCGGCGAGGAGCCGATGACGGTGAGCGTGCGCACCCGCTCCGGCCGCTCCACCGCGATCAGCTGGCCGAGCAGGCCGCCCGCCGAATGGCAGACCAGGTGCGCGCTCTCCAGGCCGTGCGCGTCCATCACCCGCAGCACGTCGTCCTTGATGTCCTCCCAGGTGTACGGCTCCCGCTCGAAGTCCACGGTGCGGGAGCGGCCCGTGTCGCGATGGTCGTACCGGATCACCCGCCGGCCACCGGCGGTCAGCCTGCCCACGAACTCGTCCGGCCACAGGATGCCCTGCGACATCGAACCCATGATCAGCAGAATCGGCTCGTCGGCGGCGTTGCCGAACTCTTCACTCCAGATGTCGTTTTGCATGCTCACAGCATGTCGTGACGGGGTGCGGGCGCCTTCCGTAGAACTACTAGCCGCGCCAGTTCAGTACGGGTGCCGATGCCGAGCTTCGGATAGATCTTGTACAGGTGGTACTCCACCGTCCGGGGGCTGAGGAAGAGCTGGGCGGCGATCTCCTTGCTGGACAGGCCGTCGGCGACCAGCCCGGCGATGCGCAGCTCCTGCGGGGTCAGCACCTCCAGCCCGGGGCCGGAGACCGGCTCGGCGCTCCCGCCCGACGCGCTCCCGCCCGCCGCGCCCTCGCCCGTACCGTGCTCGCCCGCCGCGCCCGCGTTCGCGCCGCCCGCGCCACCGCCGGCGCCCGCGCGGTTCGCGTTCGCACCGCCCGCGCCACTCGGGGACGCGCCGCCCGCGCCGCTCCTGGATGCGCCGCCCGCGCCACCGCCGCTCACACCACCGTGCCCGCTCGCACCACCGCCGCCTGCGCCGCTGGCGCTCAGCGTGGTCTCGCCCGTTGCGCGGAGTTCGCCGTGCGCGCGCCGGGCCCACGGTCGCGCTCCCGACCGCAGGAACGTCTCCAGAGCCGTCCGCAGGTACGGGCGCGCCTCGCCCGGGCGGTGCGCCCTGCGCAGCCGCTCACCCAGCAGCAGCGCGGTCCTGGCCGCCTCGTACGGGTTGCCGTGCAGCCGCAGCGCCTCCTCGTAACCCTCGTGGCCACCCGTGACCTGGGCCCGGCACCGGGCCAGCAGGGCCCGGGACTCGGCCGTGGCCGCGTTCGCCGACCACCGCTCGTACGCCTCCAGCGCCGCCCCGGCCGCCTCCAGGTCGCCCACCCCGACGGCGGCCTCGATCCGGTCCGGCGTCGAACGCCACACGACCGTCGGATGCCCGGCGCCCGGCCCGGCCGCCGCGATCGCCGTGAACCGGTCGTGGGCCGCGGCGAACCGGCCCGTCCCCAGGTCCAGCATGGCCAGCGCGTACGCGGCCACACCCGCGCGCAGCCCCACCCGGTGGGGGAGCGCGATGGCCAGCGCCTCCTGGGCCAGGCGGCGGCACTCGTCCTCCTCGCCGCGCAGCGCCGCCAGGACCGCGAGGTTGGCCAGGTGCGCGGCCACCGTGTTGGTGTAGCCGGCCTCGCGGGCCAGCTCCAGGCCCTCCTCCGACACCGCCTGGCTCTCCGCCAGCCGCCCGGCGACGCGGTCGGCGGTGGCCACGAACTCCAGGACCACGGGGAGCTGGCCCACCATGCCCGACACCCGGGCGACGCGGCCCGCCCGCGCCGCCAGCTCGGCCGACAGGTCCGCCTCGCCCAGGTAACTGGCCGCCGCCGTCGCCCACAGGAACCCGGCCGCCTCGGTCAGCTCCCCGGTCCTGGCCAGCGCCCGCCTGAGGAGGGCGTGCGCGGCGTCGTGGGGGTGGGCGAGCGCTGGGGCTTGTGCGTGCGCGGCGTCGGGGGGCTGGGCCGGCGTGCGGGCGTGGGAGAGTGTGCGCTCGCTCGAGGTGGATGTGCCGCCGCCGGAGAGGGTCAGGCCGATGCCGGTCAGGACGTCGCGCAGGAAGCCCTCCGGGTGGGCCGAGGCGCGGCGGCCGATCTCGACGATGGCGGCGACGTCGCCCGCGTACGAGGCCGCCTCGGCGGCGTCGGCCAGCATCTCCAGGCTGTCACCCGCGGCCAGGATCCGCACGGCCTCGGCGGCGCTGCCGGAGTTCAGCTCGAACCGGCCGCGAAGCTGCGCCAGCTCCATCCCCAGCACCGCGTCGCCGCCCGCGTGCTCCCTGGCCTCGGCCAGCAGCGACTCCGCCTGCCCGGGACGGCCGCCCAGCCACGCGGCCACCGCGGCGTCCTTGAGCCGGGCGGCCCTCCTCGCGGGATCGGGCGTCAGCTCGGCGGCCCTGGTCAGGGCGGTGGCGGCGTCGCCGTACCCGCCCCGGTCGCGGGCTCGCGCGGCGGTCTCGGCGAGCGCGGCGGCGACGGCCTCGTCCTGGCCCAGCGCCGCCGCCGCCAGGTGCCAGGCGCGGCGGTCCCCTTCGGACTCCCCGGCCAGCACCCGGTGCGCCTCACGGCGGTCCGCCGGGGGCGCGGCCTCGTGCACGGCCGAGCGGACGAGGGGGTGGCGGAACCGTACGGACGTGCCCTCGATCCGCGCCAGGCCGGTCGCCTCCAGGTCGTGCAGCGCCTGCGGGCCCGCGCCCATCCGGTCGGCGGCGCGCAGGATCAGGTCGAGGTCGCCCTCGACGGACGCCAGCAGGGCCACCAGCCGGGCGTCCCCGGGCAGCGCCGCCACCTGCTCCCCGAAGAGGTGCGTCCCGCCCGGGAGGGGGTCGGGCAGCGGCTCCCGTCCGGCGAGCTGCTCGGGGCTCAGCCGTCGTACGGTCTCGCGCAGGGCCAGCGGATTGCCCCCGGTCAGCGCCACCAGCGCACGCTTCACGGCGGGCACCATCGCGCCGCCCCCGGCCCGGGCGGGAACGGCCGCGCCGACGGGATCGGGGGCGGTCCGGTCTGGCACGGCCGCGCTCGTGGGATCGGTGGCGGCTCGGGCAGGAGGGGCCCAGCTCATGGGCGCGGCGGCGTCCAGGAGCTCGGTCGCGGCGGGCTCCGGCAGGCCGCCGATCGGCAGGGACGGCACGCCCTTGACCGGCGCGGCGTCCCCCCGCACCGCCAGCAGCATCGCGATCGGCTCCGTGCCCAGCCGCCGGGCGGCGAACAGCAGGGCGTCCGCCGAGGCCCGGTCCACCCACTGGAAGTCGTCCACCACGCACACCAGCCCGCCCGCCGCAGCGGCCTCGGCCAGCAGCGACAGCACCCCCGCCGCCAGCAGGAACCGATCGCCCGACGCGCTCCCGCCCAGCCCGAGCACCCCGCGCACAGCGTCGCGCTGCGGCTCCGGCAGCGCCTCCAGCAACCCCACCACCGGCCGCAGCAGCTGGTGGAGGGCGGCGAAGGCCAGGTCCGACTCGGGCTCGACGCCGGTCGTGCGCAGCACCCGCATGCCGCCGCCCCGGGAGGCCGCCTGGTCCAGCAGGGCGGTCTTGCCCACGCCCGCCTCGCCGCGCAGCACGAGCGCGGAGCCCGCGCCGCCGCGGGCCCGGGAGATCACGTCATCGAGGGCGGCGAGCTCCGCCGATCGTCCGAACAGCACGAACGCCACTGTAGGGCGGCGGCGACCGCCGCACATCCGGCCACGAAGGGTACGCAAGCGGTCGCACTGGGTATCGAACGCCCGAGAACGCGAGGCGCCGAAGGAGCTCGGGCATGACGACCAATCCGTACGCGGCATCACCCTTCAGCTATGTCGCCGAGCCGGCCGTGGCCCCGTACGCGATCGTCGAGCTGATGCCCGGCGTGCACAACCTGTGCGAGTACGTCAGGCTGGCCGCGGGAGAGCGGGTGCTGCTGATGATGGAGCACACCGTGGACCCGGTCGTCGTGCAGGCCATCGCCGCGGCGGCGGCGCTGCGCGACGCGGACGTGCGCATCCTGTCGGTGCCGCCGTTCAGCGCGGGCGGGTGGGACCGTGAGGCGCCGCTGCCGATCGAGACGGCCGCCTTCCACGAGGCGGACGTCGTGATCAGCGGCACCTGGTGGGGCGAGGTGCACACGGCGCCGCTGTTCTTCGACCAGATCAGGGCCCGCTCGGCCCGCTTCCTGTCGCTGCACATGACGGCCACGGCCGGCGCGCTGCTGACCGGCGCGCGGCTGCCCGCGCAGGTGTTCCACGCGCTGGTGGCCAGGGCGCTGCGCCGGCTGACCGGCGCCTCCTCGATCAGGGTGACCTCCGCGCGTGGCACGGACCTGACGTTCTCCGGCGTGACCTTCGAGGACGCCGGCCCGGACGGGCTGCGGCCCGGCGACTGGCGGCCCTTCCCGTACGGCGGCGTCAACTTCTGGCCGGCCGGCACCGAGGGCGTGCTCGTCGTCGAGGACAGCACCGTCACCGGCGTGCCTGAGGAGCCGCTGCGCATCACGCTGGAAGGCAACCTGGTCCGCAAGATCGAGGGCGGGGCCGCCGCCGGGCAGCTCCGCCGCTACGCGCCCGAGGGCTTCTACATGCGCCACGCCCTGTTCGGGCTGAACCCGAAGGTGCGCGTCGCGGGCGGCACGCAGTTCGAGCGGGAGAAGCACGCCGGAGCCTTCTACTGCGGCCTCGACGGGCTGACCGACGGCGTGCCGGTCACCACGGGGCCGGGCTTCGCGCACTGCGACTGCCAGGTGGACCGGCCGACCGTGGTGGTGGACGGGGAGACGTTCGTGGAGCGGGGGCGGCTGCTGCTGCTCGACGAGCCGGAGATCAGGGAGGTCGCGGCGGGGTTCGGCCCGCCGGAGGTGATCCTCGACGACAACCCCGTGATGATCCTGCCCCGCCGCTACACGGGGCTCCGGTAGCGGGCCTCGGCTAGCGGCGGGGGCCGCAGCTGCCCCTGACGATGAGCTCCGTGGGCAGCATGACGGAGCGGGCCCGGCGGCCGCCCGAGCGCAGCACCAGCTCGGCCGCCCGGTAGCCCATGTCGCGGCCCGGCTGGGCGATCACGGTCAGGGGAGGCGAGCACAGCTCGGCCCAGGGCACGTCGTCGTACATGACGAGGGACACGTCGCGCGGCACCCGCAGGTCCAGCTCCCTGGCCGCCAGCACCGCGGCCTCGCCGAGCACGTTGCCGGCGGCGACCACCGCCGACAGGTCGGGGCGGCTCTGGAACAGGCCCGAGGCGGCGGCGTAGGCCGAGTCGCGGCTGCCCGTGCCGAACACGACCAGCTCCTCGTCCACCGGCGAGCCGACCGCCTCCCTGAACGCCGACACGCGCCGGCCGTGGCCGGGCCCACCGAGGAAGGCGATGCGCCTGTGGCCCAGGCCGCGCAGATAGCGGACCGCCGTGCGGATGCCCGCCCGGTCGTCGGCCAGCACGGACGGCAGCGCCGGCGGCTCGGCCGAGCGGCCGGGAGCGGGCGGGGGCGCGGCGATGCCGTCGAGGAGCATGAGGTCGCCGACGGCCGCGGCGGCGGGGTCCTCCTCCTCGGGGGCGGGCCGGGCCGGGAGGCGGTCGGCGAAGACGACCGTCATGCCCGCGCGCAACGCCGGGGCCCAGCTGTCCTCCTCGCCCGAGGGGACGGCGATGAGCCGGTCGACGCTCTGCTCCAGCAGCATGCCGATCAGCTCGGCCTCCTGCTCGGGGTCGCCGGCCGTGGAGCCGAGCACGACGGGCTCGCCGGCCGAGCGGGCGCAGGCGAGCACGCCCTCGGCGAGCTGGGCGTAGAAGGTGTCGGTCAGGTCGGGGACGAGCAGGCCCATGCCGCCGGTGCGGCGCTGGCGCAGGTTGCGGCCGAGCGCGCTGGGGCGGTAGTCGAGCTGGGCGGCCACGGTCAGGACCCGCTCCCTGGTCTGCGGGCTGGCCGAGCCGCCCGACAGCACCCGGGAGACGGTGGCGACGCCCACGCCGGCCGCCTCGGCCACATCCTTGATCGTCGCCCGCTTCTCCATGGAAACGATTCCATCATGGTTTCCCCCGAACCGGAAGCAGCCCGTGCGCGCAAAGGCTGGTCACGCCGTAACCCTTGACACCGATGTCCGTTTCGGGTGAGATGCTTGAAAACGTATCCACGCCGAGTGGGGGGATTCGCTCCGTGCGAGCGAATCTGACGGGACCATCCGGGCCATCCGCCCTGGAGCGCGAAGGAATGTCATGGCATCCATCGTTCTGACGAACGTCGACAAGATCTACGCCGGTGGAGTGAAGGCCGTGAACGGGCTCAACCTTGAGATCAAGGATGGCGAGTTCATGGTGCTGGTCGGCCCGTCCGGTTGCGGTAAGTCGACCGCGCTCCGGATGATCGCGGGTCTGGAGGACATCAGCGGTGGCGAGATCGCCATCGGCGACAAGGTGGTCAACCACCTCCCGCCGAAGGACCGCGACATCGCGATGGTCTTCCAGAACTACGCGCTCTACCCGCACATGACGGTCGAGGAGAACCTCGCCTTCGGCCTCAAGCTTCGCAAGATGCCCAAGCCGGAGATCCAGAAGCGGGTCAACGAGGCCGCCAAGATGCTCGGCCTGGAGACCTACCTCAAGCGCAAGCCGGCCGCCCTGTCCGGTGGTCAGCGCCAGCGTGTCGCCATGGGCCGCGCCATCGTCCGTGAGCCGCAGGCCTTCCTCATGGACGAGCCGCTGTCCAACCTGGACGCCAAGCTCCGCGTCTCCATGCGCGCCTCGCTCAACCAGATGCACGAGCGCCTCGGCGTCACCACCGTCTACGTCACGCACGACCAGGTCGAGGCCATGACCCTCGGCGACCGCGTCTGCGTGCTGCGCGACGGTCTGCTGCAGCAGGTCGACACCCCGCAGAACCTGTTCGACAAGCCGGTGAACCTGTTCGTGGCCGGCTTCATGGGCTCGCCGTCGATGAACTTCGCCACCGCCGAGCTGGTCCGCGGCGACGGCGGCGCCGCCGTGACCTTCGCCGACATCAGGCTGTCGATCCCCGAGTCGACGTTCTCGGAGAAGCCGGGCCTCGACCAGTACATCGGCAAGAAGATCATCCTCGGCATCCGCCCGTCCGACTTCGAGGACTCCGCCTCCGCCGGCAACCACGCCAACGGCTGGGCCACGCTGCCCGTCAAGGCCGAGGTCACCGAGGAGCTGGGCTCCGAGATCAACGTCCTGTTCCTGATCGACGCCCCGCCGGTCGAGCACAAGGACACCGTCGCCGCCGCCGACGCGGGTGACGACGAGGACGCCACGCTGCCGCTGTCGGGCGACAAGTCCCTGTGGACCGCCCGCGTCAACGCCCGCAGCCACGTGCGCCCCGGCCAGAACATCGAGCTGGTCGTCGACACGCACAACCTGCACTTCTTCGACCCGGCCTCCGGCCTGTCGATCGGCCACGAGGCCAACCGCTGAGCGGCCGCTGAGCCGCCGCTGACAACCGATTCCCGGCCGCGGGCGTGAGCCCGCGACCGCCCGGGCCCCCACCGCGACCCCCTCCCGCGGCGGGGGCCCGTCCTTTTCGGCACGGCCGCCCTTCTCGGCACACCCGTCTTCTCCGGTACGGCGGCAGGCGTCCTCCGGTACGGAGGTCAGCGGCCGATCCGCTGCGACACCATGGCCTGCACGCCGCGCGGGATCAGCCGGCCGACCGCCACGACGAGCTTGTAACGCAGGCTGGGGATCGAGACCCGCCTGCCCACCGCCAGGTCCCGCATCGCCTCGCGCACCACGTCGTCGGCCTTCAGCCACAGGAACCAGGGGATGCCCGAGGCGTCCATCGAGGCCCGCTGGTGGAACTCGGTGCGCACGAAACCGGGGCACAGCGCCATGACCCTGATGCGCGGCCCGACCGTGGTCGCGGCCGACTCGCTGAAGTTCACCACCCACGCCTTGGACGCGCTGTAGGTGCCGCGCGTGAAGAACGCCGCCACGGACGCGACGTTCACGATCGCGCCCCGCTCCCGCTCCCGCATGCCGGGCAGCGCCGCCAGCGTCAGCCGCAGCACCGCCTCGCAGTGCACCTTGAGCATGCGGACCTCGTTGCCGACCGGCACGTGCGGGAAGTTGCCCGCGTTGCCGAAGCCGGCGTTGTTGACCAGCAGATCGACGCCGTCACGCAGCCTCGACTCGACCCTGGCCAGGCCCTCCTCGGTCGACAGGTCGGCGGGCAGCACCTCGACGCTCACGCCGTACCTGAGCTTGAGCTGGTCGGCGGTCTTGGCCAGGCGGAGCTCGTCGCGCGCCACGAGGACGAGGGAGAAGGCCTCGGCGGCCAGGTGGCGGGCGAAGGCGGCGCCGATGCCCGCGGTCGCGCCAGTGATCAGTGCGGTTGGCATGCCTGCACCTTAACGGTCATGGCAGGATGGGTGACGTGCGCCTCGTCGTGGCCGGGATCCTCCTCATGGCCCTCACCGCATGCACGCCCGAGCAACCCGCCGGGTCGGCCACCCGCGCCCCCGCGACCACCGTGCCCTCGCCGCGCACCGGCCCGCCCGAGCCGCAGACTGCCACGACCACGACCACGACCACGACCACGACCACGCCCGCCGAGCGGGGCGAGCTGCGCTTCACCGAGATCGCCAGGCTGGAGCAGCCGGTGGCCTTCGCCGTGCGCAAGGGCGACGACCGGCTCTACGTGGCCGAGCAGTCGGGCCGGCTGCGCACCACCGACGGCAGGACCGTGATCGACCTGTCCCGCGAGGTGAGCACGGGCAACGAGCAGGGGCTGCTCGGCGTCGCGTTCCACCCCACGGGCCGCTGGCTCTACCTCGACTGGACCGACGCGCGGGGCCACACCCACATCACCGAGTGGGCCTACGACGGCGAGCGCGCCACCGGCAGGCGCGACGTGCTCACCCAGAGCCAGCCGTTCGCCAACCACAACGGCGGCCAGCTCGCCTTCGGCCCCGACGGCTATCTCTACATCGCCTTCGGCGACGGCGGCAGCGCGGGCGACCCCGAGGGCAACGGCCAGGACCTGGGCACGCTGCTCGGCAAGATCGTGCGCATCGACCCGCGCGGCGACCCGTACGCGATCCCGAAGGACAACCCGTTCGCCGGCAGGCGGGGCGCGCGCGGCGAGATCTGGGCCTACGGCCTGCGCAACCCCTGGCGGTTCAGCTTCGACCGGGGCACCGGCGACCTGTGGATCGGTGACGTCGGGCAGAACGCGTGGGAGGAGGTCGACCACCAGCCCGCGAGCTCGAAGGGCGGCGAGAACTACGGCTGGAACCTGCGCGAGGGCAGGGCGCGCTTCCGCGAGGGCCAGGCCCGCGACCTCGTCGAGCCGGTGATCGTCTACCCGCTGAACGAGGGCGGCAACTGCTCGGTGATCGCCGGGTACGTCTACCGCGGCGAGCGGATCCCCTGGCTGAAGGGGCAGTTCCTGTACGGTGACTTCTGCGCCGGCTGGGTCAGGGCCGCACCCGCGGGCGACGTGGAGAGCGCGGCCGAGGTCGGCAGGGTGGAGCAGCTCTCGTCGTTCGGGCAGGGCCCCGACGGCGAGCTGTACGCGCTCAGCCTGCAGGGTCCGATCTATCGGATCGAGCCCGCCTGACCTGCTCGATCAGCGACTCCACCTGGTCGTTCAGCTTGGCGCCCCTGGCCCAGCCCGCGTAGTGGGTCAGGAAGACCGCCACCTCCCGCAGCTCGGCCTCGCCCAGCTCGCCGGCGCGCAACGCCACGTCGAGCTGGACGTCCGTCATCTCGTGCAGCCCCTGGCCGACGAGCAGCCCGAGGAGGAGCAGGCGGCGCTCCCGCACCGTCAGCACCGACCGTGACCACAGCTCGGCGAACTGACGCTCGGCCGTCATGCCGAAGGAGTCGACGGTCTCCATCGCGGGTTCTGTCATTGTCCGCTCCAGGGTTGTCGATACGAGATCCTCATATCTTTCGCTACTTACCGAGATGAACCAATGGGGGTTGCATGAACGTTGTAGCCGGAGCGCCGCCGCCCCTGCACGGAGCGGCAAGTTGGCTCTGTAACAAGTAAAGCCAATGCATAGCCAAGATTTGGTCAAGATTTCTCACCGCTCGGTGAGCTGATTTCACTCCAAAGCGGGCACAACAACTCCGTTGGTCCGTCATGCGGAGGTAAGCCCTGGTGAAAAAGACACGGGCTTTGATCGCGCTCATGGTCGCGGTCCTGATGCTGTCCGCCTGCGGGCAGCCCGAGTTCACCTACGTACGCGACAAGGCCGGGACCACCTACTTCAAGGTGCCCGCCTCGTTCACCCAGCTCGACGCCTCCCCCATCGAGCTGTACCTGTCGGGCGACCACCCCGGCTCGCAGGCGGCGGCCCTGCGGGCGCAGCGGGTCTGGTCGACGGCCTTCGACCAGTCGGCGGATCCGTCGGTCAACCATCTCCTCGGCTCGACGGAGCCGTTCGTCTACGCCACCGTGCACCAGCTCACCGAGGAGCAACGGGACGCGATCTCCCTGAACAGGCTGCGCGACTTCATCCTGCCGGTGACAGAGGAGATGCGCACGGCCTATCTGCAGCAGGCCATCCAGGCGAACCAGCCGCCCATGTTCGGCCGCTTCGAGCTCATCAAGGACGAGGTGCTGGCCCTCGACGGCGGCGCGAAGGGGATCCGCGTCCGCTTCAACTACCAGATCGGCAACGAGATCCAGACCTTCGACCACACCGCCCTCCTCGACGGGACGGGCACCAAGGTCTCCGTCATGATCATCGGCTGCCAGTCGGTCTGCTTCGCCAAGCGCGCCGCGGAGTTCGACAAGATCGCGAGTTCTTTCAAGCTGCTCCGGCTGCCCGGATGAGGGAGCGTCATTGACCACCACGATTCACCATGAAGGGCTGCGCGCCCCCGGCAGCGGGCCCAACGATCCCGAATCCGTGACCAGGAAGAAAATGCAGTTCTGGGACCGGAGCAAGTTTCTCATCGCTCTCGTGCTGGCCTATCTCGTCCTCACCTGGAAGGTGATGGCGGACCACGAGGGCATCATGAGTTTCCCCGAGGGCGCGCGGCAGATCGCGATGGAGTACCAGTGGATCTTCTGGCTCCTCGGCGTGGAGATCACCAGGCAGCTTCACTTCTTCGTCAGCGAGCACTGGTCGGGCTACCACCGCTTCTGGAGCCAGAAGGTCTTCGGCGGGTTCGAGCGCTGGACGCACCGCCGCTTCGACGACTGGACCCGCTTCCGCCTCGCCCGCGCGCTGAAGATCCTCTTCTTCGTCACGCTGATCGCCCTGGTGCTGGGGGCGGTGCTGGACGTCAGCCCGTTCACCGCGCTGCTCCAGGCGCCGGCGCTGATCTGGCAGGCGCTGCCGTTCTTCCTCCAGATCGTCTTCCTGTTCTTCTTCGTCATCATCCAGTTCGTGGGCCTGTTCTGGTTCCTGTCCAGGGGCGGCGTCGAGACGTACTTCCCCGATGACATCAAGACCCGCTTCGACGACGTGTGGGGACAGGACCACGTGGTCGAGCGCGTCCAGGAGAACATCGTCTTCCTGGAGCGGCCCGACGAGATCGAGAGGCGCGGCGGTTACGTCCCCAGCGGCCTGCTGCTGTGGGGCCCGCCGGGCACCGGCAAGACCCTGATGGCCGAGGCCGTGGCCGGCGAGACCGGCAAGCCGTACGTGTTCGTGGATCCGGGCGCGTTCACGAACATGTTCATGGGCATCGGCATCCTCAAGGTCAAGTCGCTGTTCAGGAAGCTGCGCAAGCTGGCACTCCGGTACGGCGGCGTGATCGTCTTCTTCGACGAGGCCGACTCGCTCGGCAAGCGCGGCAGGCTGGCCCAGCAGGGCCCGCCCGGGCAGGGCGGCGGCTTCGCCGGGCACTCGTCGGGCTTCGACGGCTGCCACGGCATGAGCTACATGTCCGAGGCCACCCGCCAGATGCTCACCTTCCGGGCGGGAAGGCAGGAGGAGCCGGGCGGGCGCAACCGCTTCATGATGGGCGGCGGCATGATGAACAGCGGCGACCCCGGCACGCTGCAGGCGCTGCTCACCGAGCTGTCCGGGCTCAAGAAGCCGCGCGGGTTCTTCAACCGGCTGGTGCGCCGGCTGCTCGGCATGCGGCCCAAGCCGCCGCCGAAGTACCGCATCCTCGTCATGATGGCCACCAACCGGCCCGACGCGCTGGACGAGGCGCTGCTGCGGCCGGGCCGCATCGACCGCATCTACAAGGTCGGCTACCCGTCCAAGGCCGGGCGGGTGCGCACCTACCAGGGCTACTTCGACAAGGTCTCGCACGAGCTCACCCACGAGCAGGTCGACAAGCTGGCCACGATCACCCCGTACGCCACGGGCGCCACGATCAAGGACCTGGTCAACGAGTCGCTCATCACCGCCATCAGGGACGGCCGCGAGGTCATCACCTGGTCGGACGTGCTGCGCGCCAAGCGGCTCAAGCAGCTCGGCCCGCCCGAGGACGTCGAGTACATCGAGCGCGAACGGCACGCCGTGGCCGTGCACGAGGCCTGCCACGCCGTCGTCGCGTACGTCACCCGCTTCCACCTCGAGATCGACATCGCCACCATCGAGAAGGGCGCCGACTACCTGGGCATGGTCGCCTCGATCAAGCCCGAGGACCAGTTCACCCGGTGGAAGTCCGAGCACGAGGCCGACATCATGGTCTCCCTGGCCTCGCTGGCGGGCGAGCGCATGTTCTTCGGCGAGGACAACTCCTCGGGCGTCTCCGGCGACCTGTACTCCGCCACGTACCTGACGGCGATGATGGAGTCGTACTGGGGGATGGGCTCGGGCGTCACGTCGCTGCCCGCCCTCCAGGAGCTGGAGATCATGGGCGGCAAGGCCGTGCGCAAGACGCCCGGCGGCGGCGCCATCGGCATCACCGACAGGGAGCCGACCAGGAACCAGCCCGACATGACGCCCGACGTGCTGGGCGAGCGCATCGAGTTCAACCTGGTGCGGCTGCTGGAGAAGACCGAGGAGCTGCTGCAGGAGCACCGCAGGGAGGTGCTCTGCCTGGCGCACGCGCTGGAGACGCACAAGACGCTCAACGGCGACGACGTGGTCGCCATCATCCGCAGGGAGCGGGGGCCGCTGCTCGACGGCGGCATCTACGCCTCCGACGAGCTCTACCAGGAGCTGGAGGAGTACCACCGGGACGCGGTCAGGGCGCACAAGGAGCACAGCCGGATCGATCGCGAGCTGCCCGGGCACCAGGAGCCGGTCGAGGCCGTGCCGGCGGCCTTCGGCGGTGCTCCAGCCGCCATGGTCGTGCACCCGGCGCCACCCGGTGCGGCTCCGCTGCTCCAGGCGCCCCCGCCCGGTTCACCGCCCGTGATGCAGGCGCCCCCGCCCGGTCCGCCGGTGGTGGTCCAGGCGTCCGCGCCGCCTCCCGCGGGCCCGTCCCTGCCCATGGCGCCGCCCGTCGGCCCGCCCCTGCCGCTCGTGCCGCCACCTGCTGACGCTCCGGGTCCGGTCGCCGCTCCGGGGCCGGCCGCCGAGCAGCCGTCCGATCGGCCGGAGTTCGTGCCCTGGGCCGGCAGCGCCCAGCCGCCGGCGCCGGCGGAGGCGGCGGTGCCCGTCGTCGTGGGCGCCCCGGCCGCCGCGCCACCCGCCCCTCGGCGTGCCGTGGGCCGGGTCTGGCTGGTCATCGCCAGCCTGCTCGGGCTCGTGGTGCTGTCGATCATCGCGGCGCTCGCGGTGACGGGCACGCTGGCGGGAGGCGGCGGCAACGGCTCCGGCTCCGCGGCGTCCGGCGTGGCCTCGCCAGGGCTGTTGCTCCTGCTGTTCGTCGTGGTCGTGGCGGGCATCGTGGGCGCGGGGCTGGCGTTCGTCGCGATCAAGGGCATCCGCGCGGCGCAGGCCAAGGCGGAGCGGGAACGCGACCAGGCCCACGCCCGCGCCCAGCTCCTGGCCGCGGCGATGGACCCGGACACGGCCATGCGGCTGCTCGGCTACGACGGCAACGGCACCGACCGCCGTACCTGACCTGCGGGCCGCGTGCGGGCCGGGGCGTTCCAGCGAGCGCCCCGGCCCGCTCGTGCCCGCCTCACCGGCGCTCGTGCTCCTCGTGGGCGCGGCGCAGCAGCGCCATCAGTCTTTCCTCGTCGCGGATCTGCTTCCTGAACTTCTCCGGCAGCCGCCCGAGCTGCTCCTCCTCGGCCAGCAGCTTGGCGAAGAGCTGCTCGCGCTGCTCGGGGTCGTGCTCGACGTCGAGGTACTCCTGGGCGTGCCGGCGCACCCTCGACACCGTGTTCTGCGCCCGGCCCCTGGCACTGGCCAGCGAGGCCACCACCGTGATCGCCAGCACGCCGATGATCACCGTCAGGGACAGGCCCGTGCTGATCTCCACCACCGGCACCGGCTCGCCGTCGTTGATGAACGGCACGTTGTTCTCGTGCAGCGCGTGCAGGATCAGCTTCACGCCGATGAAGGCCAGGATGAAGGCCAGGCCGTAGGAGAGGTAGATCAGCCGGTCCAGCAGCCCGTCGATGAGGAAGTAGAGCTGCCGCAGGCCCATCAGGGAGAACGCGGTGGCGGTGAAGACGAGGTAGACGTTCTGGGTGAGGCCGAAGATGGCCGGGATGGAGTCCAGCGCGAACAGGATGTCGGTCCCGCCGATGGCGATCATGACGAGCAGCATCGGCGTCATGACCCGCCTGCCGTCCTGCACGGTGAAGAGCTTGTCGCCGTCATAGGTGTCACTGGTACGCAGCAGCCGCCGGGCCACGCGCACCATGAGGTTGTCGGGGGAGTGGCTCTCCTCGCCCTCCGGCTTGAGCAGGTTGCCCGCCGTGAGCAGCAGAATGAGCCCGAACAGGTAGAACACCCAGGCGAACATGTTGATCAGCGCGGCCCCGACCAGGATGAACCCGCTCCTGGCCAGCAGCGAGAAGACGATGCCGAACAGCAGCGCCTTCTGCTGGTCGGCGCGCGGCACCTTGAAGCTCGACATGATGACGAGGAAGACGAACAGGTTGTCGACCGACAGCGCCTTCTCGGTCACGTAACCGGCGAAGTACTCCGCCCCCGGGTCCGAGCCGCCGAAGAACCAGACACCGGCGCCGAACAGCAGGGCGATGCCGACGTACAGGGCCGACCAGATCGACGCCTCGCGCAGCGTGGGCACGTGCGACTTGCGTACGTGGAAGAAGAAGTCGAACAACAGCAGCCCGACGATCCCCAGGATCGTCAGCCACCACACCGCGGCGGAAACGTGCACCAAGGCTCCCTGTGCCGGCCGTCGTGGGGGAGGCGACTGCGAACGCGTGTCGTCGCAGGTGGTACCCGGTGGGCCGGAGCCCATGCGCCGTACGGTAGGAAGGAGATCATGCATGTGATCGTCATCGGCGGCGGCATCGCGGGTGCGAGCGCCGCCTTCGCACTGGCCCGCAGGGGCGCGGCCGTCACGGTGGTCGACTCGGGCGAGGCCGGGCAGGCCACGGCGGCCAGCGCCGGCATCATCGCCCCGTGGGCCTCCTCCGTGCAGGGGCCCTTCTACGACCTGTACGCGGCCGGCGCCGCCTACTACCCCGAGGTCATCGGGCTGCTGGCCGAGGCGGGCGTGGAGCGTACCGACTACCGCCGCAACGGCGAGCTGCTCGTGCACGAGGACCCGGCGCGGCTGGACGAGGCGCACGCCCTCGTCCAGGCGCGCGCCCGCGAGGCCGGCGGGATCGTCGGCGAGGTGCGGCGCATAGGCAACGACGAGGTGCGCGCCCTGTTCCCGGTGCTGGCCGGCAACCTGGAGGGCGTGTTCGTCTCCGGCGGCGGCCGGGTGGACGGGCGCACCATGTGCGACGCGCTGCTCCAGGGCGCGGTGCACCACGGCGCCCGTCAGGTGCGCGGGCGGGCCAGGCTGCGCCCGCAGGGATCGCCCGCGGTGGAGGTGGGCTCCGGCGTGCTGGAGGCCGACGCCGTGCTGGTGGCCTCCGGCGCCTGGGCCAACGAGCTGCTGGCGCCACGCGGCCTGCGCCTGGCGGTCGAGCCGCAGCGCGGCCAGATCTCCCACCTGCGCCTCGACGGCGTCGACACCAGCGGCTGGCCGTCGGTGCACCCGCTGTCGCACCACTACATGGTGGCCTTCGACGACTCGCGGGTGGCGGTGGGGGCGACCAGGGAGACGGGCAGCGGGTTCGACGCTCGGGTGACGGCTCGCGGGCAGTGGCAGGTGCTGTCCGACGCGTTGCGGATCGCGCCCGGGCTGGCCGACGCGACGCTCATCGAGACGCGGGTCGGGCTGCGGCCGCTGCCGTCGGGGCAGGTGCCGATCGCCGGGCCGCTGCCGGGCGAGGACGGGCTGCACGTGGTGACGGGGTTCGGCGCGGCGGGGCTGACGATGGCGCCGTTCACGGGCGACGCGCTGGCCCGCTCGATCCTGGACGGGACGACGGTGCCCGAGCTGACCCCCTTCCTGCCTTGAACCGGGCACGCCCGTCCCCCGTCTTACGGGTGTGCTCAGACTCAGCCTCCTCCTGCTCGCCTCCCTGACCGCCTGCTCGTCCGGTGAGAGACCATGCACGCTGATGGGCAGCCTGGAAGGCGTGCACGTCAACGTCGACCAGGCCGTCTCGGCCCGGGCCGAGCGCCTGGCGATGGAGGTCTGCTGGGACGGCACGTGCCGGCGGTCGAGCGGCGAGCTGATGCCGGCCACGCGGCCGGGCGAGCAGACCTGCTCCGGGGACACCTGCTCGGTGACGGCCGTCCGCACGGGCGGCAAGTTCGGGTTCGGCACGATCAGCGGGCTGCCGAAGCGGCCGGTCGAGGTGCGGCTGACGCTCGGCGACGGCGGCCCGGAGCCGGTGCTGACCCGTACGATCAGGGTGACGCCCAAGGCCACCTTCCCCAACGGGCCCGACTGTGGCGAGGGCGCCCCCCAGGTGACGCTCACCGTGGCGGCCGACGGCACTGTGAGGGAGGGGTGACCTCACGAGAGGTAAAGCTTCCCGATTAACACGGCGTTCACATTCGGGCAAAAACCGGGAAACGGCCGTCCATAAGACTCGGCGTGGCTGAGAGAAACCCCGAAAGGACCGCCGTGAGCTACAAGGCTGAGTACATCTGGATCGACGGCACCGAGCCCACCGCTCTGCTGCGCTCGAAGACGAAGATCCTTGCCGACGGAGCCGAGCCTCCGGTCTGGGGCTTCGACGGTTCCAGCACCAACCAGGCCGAGGGTCACTCGTCGGACCGCGTGCTCCGCCCCGTGTTCGTCTGCCCCGACCCGATCCGCGGCGGCGACAACAAGCTCGTCCTGTGCGAGGTCGAGGAGATCAACGGCGACGCGCACGTCAGCAACACCCGTGCCCTGCTGCGCCCGATCGCCGAGCAGTACGCCGCGCAGGAGTCCTGGTTCGGCATCGAGCAGGAGTACACCTTCTTCAAGGGCAGCCGCCCGCTCGGCTTCCCCGAGGGCGGCTTCCCCGCCCCGCAGGGCCACTACTACTGCGGTGTCGGCGCCGAGGCCGTGTTCGGCCGCGAGATCGTCGAGCTGCACCTCGACCGCTGCCTCGCCGCCGGTCTGGCGATCTCCGGCATCAACGCCGAGGTCATGCCCGGCCAGTGGGAGTTCCAGGTCGGCCCGGCGGGCCCGCTCGAGGTCGCCGACCACCTGTGGGTCGCCCGCTACCTGCTCTACCGGACCGCCGAGGAGTACGGCGTGGAGGCCACCCTCGACGCCAAGCCCGCCCGCGGCGACTGGAACGGCGCCGGCGCGCACACCAACTTCTCCACCAAGGCCATGCGCGAGGGCTACGAGGCCATCATCACCGCCTGCGAGGCGCTCGGTGAGGGCGACAAGCCGATGGAGCACGTCTCCCAGTACGGCGCCGACATCGAGAGCCGCCTGACCGGCGCCCACGAGACCGCCCCGTGGAACAAGTACAGCTACGGCGTGTCCGACCGCGGCGCCTCCGTGCGCATCCCGTGGCAGGTCGAGGTGGACAAGAAGGGTTACATCGAGGACCGCCGCCCGAACGCCAACGTCGACCCGTACGTGGTCGCCCGCCTGCTGGTGAACACCTGCTGCGCGGCGCTGGAGAAGGCCGGCCAGGTCTGATCGTCCGCAACGGGAGCGGGGCCCTTCGCGAAGAAGGGCCCCGCTTCTGTCATGCCAGGCGGAAGTCCAGGTCGGGAACGATGTCCGCCACGTCCATCTGCGCCTTCTGCAGGCGCCCCGAGTGGTCCCAGTTCATCGCCTGCCAGCGGGTGAACTGGTCAAGCACCCACATGCCCGACTGGCGGCTGCCGTTGCCCGACTTGCCGTTGCCGCCGAACGGCAGGTGCGCCTCGGCGCCCGAGGTGGAGTTGTTGACGCTGACCATGCCCGCCAAGACGCCCTCCCTGAAGCGGAAGGCGTGCTGCGGGTCCGTGGTGTAGATGGAGCTCGACAGGCCGTAACCGGGCAGGTTGGCCAGGTCGAGCGCCTCCTCCATGGTGGAGAACGCGGTCACGCCCACGATCGGGCCGAACGTCTCCTCCATGAACAGCCGGTCGCCCGGCCGCACGCCGTCCACCACGACCGGGTGGTAGTAGAGCCCGTCGCCGCCGTCGAAGTCGCCGCGCGGGTTGTCCGCGGTGATCCGGCCGGTCGGGCCGGTGACCACCCGGTGGTGCGGCTCGATCCAGGTCAGGTACTCCTCGTACCGGTCGGCGAACTTGCCGTCCAGCAGCGGCCCCGCCAGCACGTCCTGGCCCGGGTCGCCGATCCTGGCCGCGCCGACCGCCCGCGCGAACCGCTCCACGAACGCGTCGTGCACGCTCTCGTGCACGATCACCGTGCCCAGGCTGGTGCAGCGCTGGCCGGCGGTGCCGAAGCCGGAGAACAGCGCCCCCTCGACGGCCAGGTCGAGATCGGCGTCCGGCATGATCACCATCGGGTTCTTGCCGCCCAGCTCCAGGCAGGCCGACTGCAGGTGGCGGCCCGTCAGCTCGCCGATCTTCCTGCCCACCTCGCTGGAGCCGGTGAAGCCCACCTTGTGCACCGTGCCCTCGCCGAGCGCCCGCTCCAGGCCGCCGAAGGTGTCGGCGCCGCCGGCGAAGACGATGTTCAGCACGCCGTCGGGCAGGCCCGCCGCCGTGAACAGCCGGAACAGGGCGTGCGCGGAGGCGGCGGCGTACTCGGCGGGCTTCCACACCACGGCGTTGCCGCACAGCAGCGCCGGGACGAGATACCACGACGGGACGGCCACCGGGAAGTTGCCCGCCGTCACCACCGCCGCCACGCCGATCGGATTCCTGAACGTGAACAGGTTCTTGGCCGGCATCTCCGACGGGACCGTCTGCCCGTACAGCCTGCGGCCCTCGCCCAGGAAGAAGTCGCAGGTGTCCACGATCTCCCTGACCTCGCCCAGCGCCTCGGCGTACGGCTTGCCGATCTCCTCGGTCACCAGCCTGGCCAGCCGCTCGGTGTTGGCCTCCACCAGCCGCCCGATCGAGGCGATCACCCGGCCGCGCACCGGCGCGGGCACCTTCGCCCACTCGCGCTGCGCCTCCCTGGCGGTGCGGCAGGCCGCCGCGAACGTCTCCGCGTCCGCCAGGCCCACCCGCGCCACGACCTCGCCCGTGCGGGCGGGATTGATCGACTCGTACGTGCTCACGGCCGCCACGTCCTTGCCGCCCACGATGGAAACGATTTGTCGGCTCACCGGTGCCCTCCTCGTAAGTTCTGTCGTAGACGCTAGCTGTCGCGCGCCAGTTTGCGCAGCTCCGGCCCGTGGACCGGATCGGCCAGCGCCGCGGCGAACTGTGCCCGCAGGTAGTTGAGCGGCGAGCCGGTGTCCCACCAGGTGCCGTCGATGACCTGCCCGTACACCGGGTTGGCCGCGGCGTGGCGGTGCAGGGCGTCGGTGAGGTAGATCTCGCCCTCGGGGCGCTCGTGCCAGCGGCGCGTGGCGGCCTCCAGCTCGGCCACCACCCCGGGCGTGACGACGTAACCGCCGATGGCGGCGTAGCGGGAGGGCGCCTCCTCCGGGCGCGGCTTCTCCACCAGCCCCGAGATGCGCAGGCGGCCGCCGCCGAGGTCCTCCTCGACGATCGGTACGCCGTAGCGGGCGGCGTCCTCGACCGCCATCGGCATCAGGGCCAGCACCGGCGCGCCCGTGGCGTCGTAGGCCGACTTGAGCTGCCTGGCGCGCGGCACCTCGGCCACGAACACGTCGTCGGCCCACAACACCATGAACGGCTCGTCGCCGATGACCCGCGCGGCGTTCAGCACCGGCGTGCCGTTGCCGTACGGGCCGCGCTGGTACAGGTACGTGATGTGGGCCAGCGACGACAGCTCGGCCACCGCGTCGGCCAGGTCGTCCTTGCCGGCCGTGCGCAGCTCCCGCTCCAGGTCGCAGTCCGGGGCGAAGTGCCGCTGGACGAGGTCCTTGCGGGCCGAGGTGACGATGGTGATCTCGTCGATGCCGGAGTCCACGAGCTCGCGGATGGTGTGCTCGATGACCGGCTTGTCGCCGATCGGCAGCATCTCCTTGGGCAGCGCCTTCGTCAGGGGCAGCAGCCGGGTGCCCAGCCCGGCCACCGGGATCACGGCCTTGCGGATCATTCGGGGTCTCTCCTTGTGCGGTCGGCGCGACGGGAGGGACGTTACCCCAGGGGGCGGTCCTCGATCCTGTCGGCCAGCACCTGGCCGATCACGTACCTGGCGTTGGCCGCGATCCCCGGGTTGGTGTGCAGGTAGTAGGGGAGCTGGATGAGCGCCATCGACAGCGCCCAGCCCCTGCCGCGCGCCCACGTCGCGTCGTCGGGGCCGAGCGCGGCGCGGAAGACCTCGCGGGAGGCGGGGGTGAGCAGGTTCCAGGCCGGGATGAGGTCGACGGCGGGATCGCCCACGCCCATGGTCGCGAAGTCGATCACCCCCGTGAGCCGCCCGCCCCGGACCAGGAGGTTGCCGGGCATCAGGTCGGAGTGCACCCACACGGGCCGTCCCGCCCACTCGGGCGCGCCGGCGGCCGCCTCCCACGCCTCGGTGGCCGCCCCGGTGTCGATCAGCCCCTCCAGCTCGCCGATCGCGCGCCTGGTCCCCGCGTCCACCCTGGCCAGCGGCCCCGCCCGGTACGCCGCCGGCCCGTCCGGCAGGTCGATGCGGCGGAACGCCTCGACGAACCCGGCCAGGTCCTCGGCCAGCAGCCCGTCCTCGTGACCCTCGCGCGGGTTCTCGCCGTCGATCCAGCGGCTGACCGACCACGGCCAGGGGAACTCGGCGGACGGCGCGCCCCTGCCGAGCACGTCGGGGATGGCGACGGGCAGCAGCGGGGCCAGCCGCGGCAGCCAGCGGTGCTCCTTGTCGATGTCGCCGACGCCGTTCTCGATGCGCGGCAGGCGTACGGACAGGTGGTGGCCCAGCCGGTAGACCGCGTTGACCGTCCCTGAGGAGGGGAACGGCTCGGCGGGCAGATCCGCCCATTGCGGGAACTGCGCGGCCAGCAGGCGGCGTACCAGAGCAACGTCGATGTCCGCCTCGTCGGCGTGCATTCTCCCCATGAAGGATCAATGGTAAGGCCGGCCACCCGGCGCCGCGGCCCCGGCGGCGGCCGCGAACGGCCCAGGCCCGGGATCCGCGTTCACCACGAGCGGGTGGGAGGCGGAGCGTCCGCGGCGGATTCCGAGATGTCGTGGTTGGCGATGACCGCCAGGCGTTGCGCCAGGTCGGCCAGCGCGCGCGAGGCGGCCAGCTCGTCCCCGATCACCGGCTTCGACGGGTCGGCCGGGTTGCGGCGCGCCTTCCCGGTCCCGGTCACGTGCTCGCCTTTCGCGGTGGTCAGCGTCGCCTGCGCCGAGGTGTCGTCACCGGCCTCGGCGAGCGAGATGCGCACGGTCCATTCCTTGGTGTCCATGCCCCGCCCCTTACCGGCAGGCCGGTGGTAAACCTGACGCTCAGCGGGAGGCGGCGGCCAGGATGGCGATGCCGTCCAGGACGTGGCCGGCCACGTGGCCGACCACGTGTTCGGCGCCGTGCTCGTGTTCCGGCCAGGTGCCGTGGCCGACCCAGATGCCCCGCAGCCCCGCCCCCCGCACGAACGCCGCGCCCACGTCGAGCAGCGTCCGGTGGAGGTCGAACAGCGCCGGCCGGGCGCGGGGCCGGCCGGATGGGTGAGGGTCACGTTCAATCCTCGTTCGGGAAGGCCACGTCGGGCGGAAAGTTTCAGGGATGCCCTCTTCTCTGAAGAACATTTGAGCAGAAAGAGCAAAAGTCTGGACCAACAGCGGCCCGGAGGTGACGATTCGATCATCGGCGGTGATCGTGTCACGAAGCCAGGGAAGGGCTGGCCGGACCCGCCGAGATCGTCTCCTCGAGCAGCGAGGCCCGCCGGGCTCTCGCGTCTGCCGCGGCTGGCTGAGCACCGCACAGCTCGCTCAGCCGGTCTCCCCGTTACCCCCGGAGGAGCTCAATGGATCAGCCGAGTGAGTTAGACCTGCCTGACTCCCGATGGAACGGCCTGCAACCACCCCCTCAAGAGCCGGATCGCCCGGACCTGTCGTGGAATCGTTTCGCGACACAGGAAGCAAAGCCCGAATCGCGCTGGCCTCGCAGGCTGGCCCCCGTTCTCGCGATCGTTCTGATGGTGGAGATGGCGTACGCCATGCCCGCCTACGCGGCCCCGCGCACGGCGCCGGGCGTGCAGAAGGAGACGCCGGTGACGGGCGAGAAGGTGCCCGTCAAGCCGCCGCTGCCGGACCCCGTCGCCAAGCAGGCGTGGAAGGCCGCGCCCGCCGTCACCTGGCCCAAGCCGCAGAAGGCCGAGCTGGGCGGCTCCGTCTCCACCCTGAAGGCCGGCTTCCCGGTGAAGCTGGCCCCGGGGACGGCCGCCAGGACGGCGCAGGCGGCGACCCCGATCAGCGTCGAGCTGCTCGACACCGACCGTCTCGGCCTGGCGATGCGCGTCACGCCGGGGCAGGGCGTGGCGGCCACGGCCGCGGCCAAGCCCGTCAAGTCCCGCCTGGAGGTGGACTACTCCGGCTTCCGCCACGCCTACGGCGGTGACTACGGCTCCCGGCTGCGCCTGGTCAAGCTGGAGGAGTGCGCGCTGACCGGCGCGCCCGGATGCGCCGCGCCGCAGCCAGTCAAGAGCGACAACAACGCCGCGACGGGCACGGTGACCGCCGAGGTCGAGACGGGCGGCCTGTACGCGCTGACCGCCGCCGCCTCCGGCCCGTCGGGCGACCACGCGGCCACCTCCCTGACCGCCTCGTCGGACTGGAGCGTGGGCACCCAGTCGGGCGACTTCACCTGGGGCTACGACCTGCGGACGCCTCCGTCGCTGGGCGGCGAGGAGCCGGGCGTGTCGCTGGGCTACTCCTCGCAGAGCGTGGACGGCCGCACCGCCTCCACCAACAACCAGGCGTCCTGGGCCGGTGAGGGCTTCGAGCTGAACCCGGGCGGCTACATCGAGCGCCGCTACAAGTCCTGCATGATCGACGGCAAGAAGACCGGCGACCTGTGCTGGGACCAGGACAACGCCATCATGTCCATGGGCGACTCCTCGGTCGAGCTCGTCAAGGACGCCACCACGAAGCAGTGGCGGCCCAAGCGGGACGACGGCACCAGGATCGAGGCCCTGACCGGCGCCACGAACGGCGACAACAACGGCGAGTACTGGCGGGTCACCACCCCGGACGGCACCCAGTACACCTTCGGCCTCAACCGCCTGCCCGGCTGGGTGAGCGGCAAGGCCGAGACCAAGTCGGTGCAGACGGTGCCGGTGTTCGGCAACAACAGCGGTGAGCCCTGCTACAACAGCACCCCGGCCAACGCCTGGTGCCAGCAGGCCTACCGGTGGAACCTCGACTCCGAGGTGGACACCCACGGCAACGCCACCACCTACTGGTACGAGCGGGAGACCAACTACTACGGCCGCAACATGAAGCCGGAGCTGGGCACCCAGTACGTGCGCGGCGCGTACCTGGCCCGCATCGACTACGGCTACCTCAAGAGCGAGCTGTTCACCAGGTCGCCGGCCGCCCGGGTGCTGTTCGAGACGGCCGAGCGCTGCCTGCCGAGCGGCACCGTCACCTGCGCGCCCGCCGAGCTGAAGAAGGAGACGGCGAGCCACTGGCCGGACGTCCCCTTCGACCAGATCTGCGACGCGGGAGTGAAGTGCGTCGACCGCCTCGCGCCGACGTTCTTCACCCGCAAGAGGCTCACCAAGGTCACCACCCAGGTGCTCAACGCCTCCGGGCAGTACTACCCGGTGGACTCGTGGGCGCTGACCCACCAGTTCCCCGCCTCGGGTGACGGGATGAGCCCGGCGCTGTGGCTGGCCTCGATCCAGCAGACCGGCCACGTGGGCGGCACGATCACGCTGCCCCCGGTGAAGTTCACCGGCGTGCAGCTGCCCAACCGGGTGGACGCCCTGGAGGGCCGCGCCCCGCTGGTCAAGTGGCGGGTGCAGGCGATCAACAACGAGTCCGGCGGCGAGCTGCGGATCAACTACTCCGCGGCCGACTGCAAGCCGGGCGACGTGCCCGCGGCGGACAAGAACACCAGGCGTTGCTTCCCGCAGCGCTGGGCCCCGCCGAACGAGACCGAGGTCACCGACTGGTTCCACAAGTACCTGGTCACCCAGACCATCGAGGTCGACCGGGTCGCCGGCTCCCCGAACGTGGTCACCGACTACGAGTACCTGGACGGCGCCGCCTGGCGCTACGCCGAGAACATCCTGGTCAAGCCCGAGCACCGCACGTGGTCGGACTTCCGCGGGTTCGGCCGGGTCCGGGTGCGCGAGGGCGACGGCCAGGACACCAAGCGCACGATGACGGAGTTCCGCTACTTCCGCGGCATGCACGGCGACAAGCAGGCCGACGGCTCCAAGCGCGTCGCGCAGGTGGAGGACTCCGAGGGCGTCAAGATGGACGACCTGGACCAGCTCGCCGGGTTCGAGCGGGAGGAGATCCTCTTCGACGGCGACGGCGGCACGCTCCTGACCGCGACCGCCCAGCAGCCGTGGGCGGTCAAGACGGCCGAGTCCACGCAGGGCGGCGTCACCAAGGCCGCGTACGTGGTCCAGCCCAAGTCCATGGTCACCCGCGACTCGATGCCCGGCGGCAAGTGGCGGCGCACCGGGGAGGACCGCGAGTACGACGCCAAGGGACTGCTCCTTCAGGTGGACGAGAAGGGCGACCTGGCCAGCACCGACGACGACGAGTGCATCCGCTACACCTACGCCCGCAACGACACCTCCTGGATGCTCGACTACCCCAGCCGGGTCCAGAAGGTCGCCGCGGGCTGCGGCACCGCGGTGTCCACGCTGGCCGCCGGTGAGGTGCTCTCCGACGAGAAGATCCACTACGACGGCCAGGCTAACGGCCAGCCCCCGACCAAGGGCGACGTGACCGCCGTCCAGGAGGTCGTCTCGGCCGACGGCCAGACGATCAACGGCAGCACCCACACCTACGACGTCTACGGCCGCGAGACCAGCGAGACCGACCCGGTCGGCACCAAGTCCGTGACCGCCTACAGCCCCGCCACCGGCGCCCCGGCGAGGGAGACCACCGAGACGAACCAGCTCGGCCACCTCGAGCGCACCCAGCTCGAACCGGCCTGGGGCGAGCCGGTCACCGAGGTCGACGCCAACAACCGCCGCGTCGACCTGGAGTACGACGCGCTGGGCCGCCTGATCAAGGTCTGGCAGGCCGACCGCAGCAAGGCGGCCGGGCAGTCGCCCAGCACCGAGTACTCCTACACCGTGCGCTCCGACGGGCCCAGCGTCGTCACCACCAAGACGCTGAACGCGGACGGCGGCTACACCGTCAGCCACGAGCTGTACGACGGCCTGATGCGCGAGCGCCAGACCCAGGAGCCGGCGCCCGCGGACGACCAGACGCAGGACCCGGCACTGCGTGACGGCCGCACGATCACCGACACCTTCTACAACTCCCAGGGCGAGGAGTACAAGCAGAACACCGGCTACTTCGCCACGGGCACGCCGTCCACCGCGCTGCTGGCGGTGGCCGACGCCGCCGTGCCGAGCCAGGTCGTGTCGCTGTTCGACGGCGTGGGCGAGAAGAACGCCGAGGTCTTCAAGGTGAAGGGCGCGGAGAAGTACCGCGTCAGCGCCAAGGAGGAGGGCGACAGGATCCACATCACCCCGCCGCCCGGCGGCACCGCGACCACCCGCATCGGTGACGCGCAGGACCGGCTGATCGAGCTGCGCCAGTACAAGGGCGCGACCCCGACCGGCGAGTACGAGTCCACCAAGTACACCTACGACCACGCCGGACGCCTGTCCACGGTGACCGACCCGGCGGGCAACGTCTGGCGTCACCACTACGACTTCCGCGGCCGGGAGATCAGGACCGAGGACCCGGACAAGGGCGTCACGACCACCACGTACAACGACGCCGACGAGGTCGTCACCACGACCGACTCGCGCGGCAAGACCCTGTGGTACGGCTACGACGCGCTGGGCCGCAAGACGCAGCTGCGCGAGGGCTCGGCGACCGGCACCCTGCTGGCCGAGTGGAAGTACGACGCCCTGGCCAAGGGGCACCTCAACGCCAGCATCCGGTACGTGGACGGGCAGGCGTACACGGCCGAGATCAACGCGATCGACGCCGACTACCGCACGCTTCGCCAGACCGTGACCGTCCCGGCGCGGGAGGGCAAGCTGGCGGGCTCCTACCAGCTCAACACCCGCTACACGCTCGACGACCAGGTCCAGTCGATCAGCTTCCCGGCGGGCGGCGGGCTGGCGGAGGAATCGGTCGTCTACAGCTACGACGCGCTCAGCCAGCCGACCAAGGTCACCGGCCTGTCGGCGTACGTCACCGCCACCCGCTACTCCAAGCTCGGCGAGACCCTGCAGTACGAGCTGGGCGACGGCGACAAGAAGACCTGGCTCACCTACACCCACGACGAGGGCACCCGCAGGCTGACCGGCATGCGGCTGGACCGGTCGGGCGCCCCCCGCAGCGACCTGGACCTCGCCTACACCTACGACGCGGCCGGCAACGTCACCAAGATCGCCGACAAGGCGAACCAGGACACGCAGTGCTTCACCCATGACCACCTGCGCCGGCTGACCTCGGCGTGGACGGCCACGGACGACTGCGCGAGCGCCGCCCCGCAGTCCTCGACGATCGGCGGCGTGGCCCCGTACGCGGTCAGCTACGGCTACGACGTCACCGGCAACCGGACCAAGGAGACCAAGCACGCCTTCGGCAGCGGCGGCGAGAGCGTCCGCAGCTTCACCTATCCCACGGCGGGCGGCAAGCAGCCGCACGCGCTGCAGAGTGTCGGGCAGGACCTGTTCGAGTACGACGCGGCGGGCAACACCACCAGGCGCAAGGTCGGCAACTCCGACCAGAGCCTGGTGTGGGACGCCGAGGGCAACCTGGCATCGGTGACCGAGGCCGGCAAGACGACCTCGTTCGTCTACGACGCGGACGGCGACCGCCTGCTCCGCAAGACCACCACCGACGCCACGCTCTACATCGACGACATGGAGCTGCGGCTCGACTACGCCAAGGACGCCGTCGAGCAGACCCGCTACTACACCATCGGCGGCGAGGCCATCGCGGTCCGCACGCCGGACAACCAGGTCTACTTCATGGCCAACGACCACCAGGGCACCGCGCAGGCCATGGTGAACGCCGGCAACGGTGAGCTGGCCGTGCGCAGGCAGACCCCGTTCGGAGAGGACCGCGGGACGGCGCCACCCTGGTGGCCGGGGCAGCGCGGGTTCGTCGGCGGCACCAAGGACGCGACCACCGGCCTCGTCCACCTCGGCGCCCGCGAGTACGACCCGGCCAACGGCCGCTTCCTCTCGGTCGACCCGATCATCGACGAGGAGGATCCGCAGCAGCTCAACGCCTACGCCTACGCCAACAACAGCCCCGTCACCATGAGCGACCCCGACGGTCAGCTGTTCTGGTTCGCCGTCGGCATCGCGGCGAGGATCGCGGCGCGTGCCATCGCCAGGAGGCTGGCGCAGGCCGCGGCGAGGCGTGCGGCGGCGGCCGCGGCCAGGCGTGCGGCGCTCGCCGCCGCCAGGCGCAGGGCCGCCGAGGCGGCCAGGAAGCGCGCTCTGGAGGCGGCCAGGCGCAGGGCCGCCGAGGCCGCCAGGAAGAGGGCGGCCGAGGCGGCGAGGAAGCGCGCCGCTGAAGCCGCGAAGAGGAGGGCGGCACTCGCGGCCAGGAAGAAGGCCGCGCTGGCCAGGCAGCGGGCGGCCGCCGCGGCGGCCAGGCGGCGAGCGGCGGCGGCCCAGCGCAGGGCCGCGGCTGCCAGGCGCCGGGCCGAGGCCGCGCGCAGGGCGGTGACCAGGCGGGCGAGCAGGCCCTCCAAGGCCACGGTCAGGCACCGGCCCGCCGTACGCCCGACCAGCCGCAAGTCGGTCACACGGCAGTCTCCGCCCAAGGCGCAGCGCAACGCGCCGAACCCCAGCCAGAGCCAGTCGCGCGGGCTGAGCGAGGCGCAGAAACGCTCGATCGACGAGCAGTTGGGCAGGACCCGGCCCACCGGGGCGTACACGAGGAGCAGCAGGACCGAGACGGAAGGCATCGCGTGGCAGGGCACCGGACACGGCCCGGCCTCCAAGCCGTACGCGTCGGAGGCTCCGCGTTCGCAGGGCTTCGGGTCGAAGTGGTGGACGCGCGCCTACCGCGTCTGGGAGATCTTCAGGCCGCCGGCGGTGCCGCCGAACTGATGATCCACTGACGCGGCACGACCGCAGTTGACCGAAGCTCCCGGCCGGACGGCGCAGCACGTCCGGTCGGGAGCTTCTTCTGTCAGGCGTGAGAGCCGGCGAATGTCAGGGGTGAAAGCCGGCGAATGTCAGGCGTGAAAGTCGGCGAAGTCGAAGCCCGGCGAGACCAGGCAGCTCACCAGCACCTCCGTGCCGCCCGCCGGCCGGGCCGACTGCCACACGCCGCCCGGCACGACCGCCTGCGGCACCTGGCCGTGCTCGACGTCGGGGCCCAGGACGACCGTCTCGTCCCCGATCGTCAGGTCGAGCGGCCCGCCGCGGTGCCACAGCCAGATCTCCGCCGAGGTGACCATGTGCGGCACGGACTCCTCGCCCGGGTGCAGCAGGAAGTAGATGGCGGTGGCGCTGGGCCGGGGCCCCGGATACCCGTCCGGCGTGAACGTGACGGGCGAGCGGTAGGTCTCCCTGAACCAGCCGCCCTCCGGGTGCGGGAGCAGGTCCAGGGCCTCGGCGATGGGCGGGCGTACGACGAAGGCGACGGGGGCGCCGGTGACGTCCCTGCGCAGGAAGCGGCTGCCGTCCAGGACGAGCTGCCCGTCGAGCGGGCTGGCCAGGGCCGCCGCCTCGTCGGGGACCTCGGTGGACGGGCCGTCCGGGTAGATCCGCAACTCCACAGGCCAAGTTTATGAGGATATTTCGGACAACCACTGTCCCGCCGGGACGCTGGCGGCTTGTGCCTGCTCCGCCGGGACGCTGGCGGCTTGTGCCTGCTCCGCCGGGACGCTGGCGGCTTGTGCTGGCTCCGCCGGGCCGCTGGCGGCGGCTCCTGCCTGCCGGCGGCTGAGGTGAGCGGGGGCTGAAACCGGACGTCCGGGATCATCCGGACCCCGCGCGGATTGTCGGTCCACCTGAGTAATCTGCGGCAGGTGACTGAACGGTGGAGCCGCGACCAGGTGCTCGCCCTCGCCCCCGACGCCTCGTCCCAGAAGGCGGCGCAGGGGGTGGCGGCGGCCGGCAAGTGGTCGCTGCGCGGCACGACGGGCAGGGTGCTGTACGGCGAGTGCAAGGGCAGCGGCGCCCGCCCCTACCTGGCGGCCGTCGACCTGAGCGAGCCCGCTTACCGGTGCAGCTGCCCGAGCAGGAAGTTCCCGTGCAAGCACGCGCTCGGGCTGCTGCTCCTGTGGTCATCTGACGGGGTGCCCGCCCAGGAGGCGGCGCCGCAGTGGGTGACGGAGTGGCTCGACGGGCGCGCCGAACGCGCCGCCAAGTCGGCGGCCCGGCTCGACGCCGCCCGCGCCCGCCTGGCCACCGACGGCGACCCACACCCGGCCTCCGCCCCCTCGGCTTCAGGCAGGGCCGCCTCGACCTCGGCCCCTTCCACCTCGGGCACGGCTGCCTCCGACTCCGACCTGGCGGCCTCGGGCATGACGCCTCCAGCCCCAGGCGCGGATCCTTCGGCCGCCGACCCTTTGGCCCTGGCCCCCTCGGCATCCAGCTCCTCAGCCCTCGGCTCCAGCTCCTCAGCCCTCGGCTCCAGCCCTTCAGCCCTGGGCTCCGGCCCTGCGGTGCCGGGCGCCGGGCTGGGCGCTCCCTCCGGTGTGGGCGCGGCCTCGGGAGCGGTGGCTGCTCAGGCAGGCGGTGCTGGCGGTGGCTCGGGGGCGGGCGACGAGCCTGCCCGCGGTGCGACCGGCGGATCTCGGACCGGTGCCGGGGCCGGCGCGGGCGCTGAGCGTGGCGGGCAGGGCGGGGTCTTGGCGGGCTCCGGCGGCCGGGTGGAGTCCGTACGTCACCAGCGGGTCGCAGCCGGGCTGGCCGAGCTGGAGCGATGGCTGGCCGACCAGGTGCGGCAGGGGCTGGCGGGGGCCCAGGAGCACGATTGGGAGGGCCTGGCCAAGCGGCTCATCGACGCCCAGGCGCCCGGAGTGGCGGGCGTCGTGTCCCGGCTGGCACGGGTGCGCGCCGAGGAGGGCTGGCCGGGCCGGCTCCTGGAGGAGTACGCCCTGGTCAACCTGCTCGCCATCGCCTACCGCCGCCGGGCCGGCCTGCCGGCGCCCCTGGCCCAGACCGTCCTGATCCGCACCGGTTTCCCCATCACGAGGGAAGAGGTCCTGGCGGGCCCGCCGGTGCGCGACCACTGGGACGTGCTGGGCAGGCGTGACGAGTCGCAGGACCGGCTGACGGCCCGCCGCGTCTGGCTCCGGGGCCGCCACACCGGCCGTCCGGCCCTCATCCTGTCGTTCGCCCCCCAGGGCCAGCCGCTGGACGCCTCCCTGGTCACGGGCACGACCATCGACGCCGACCTCACCTTCTACCCGGGCGCCGCCCCCCTCCGCGCCCTCGTGGCCACCCGCCACGCCCTCGTCCCCCCGCCCACCATGCCACCCGCATCTCCGCCCACCACGCCACCCGCATCTCCGGCCGCCGCACAAGAGCCCGCCGCGCAGCCGGATGCCCCGCGACCGCCCGCGGCGCCGGCGTCCCCGCCCGTCGCGCCGGCACACTCCCCACCCGCCGCGTTGGCACAGGACGCGCCCGCAGCATCGCCGCCATCCCTGGCCGCTGCGCCGACACAGGACCCGCCCGCCGCGTTGGCACAGGACCCGCCCGCCGCACCGCCGTCCCTGGCTGTTGCGTCGGCACAGCCCCCGGTCACCGCGCCGTCGCCGTTCCCGGCTGTCGCGCCGACAGAGCCCCCGCCCGCCGCGGCGCAGTCGGCCACGCGACCGGCCATGCCGCCACCGACCACGCCCTCCGCCGCACCACCCGCCACGGCGATGCCCGGCACGGCGGTGCCCGGCACGGCGGTGCCCGGCGCGCCCGCTGGGCGGTCCGGGCTCGTGCCGCCCGGGATGTCGCCCGACGAGGCGCTCGACGAGGTGGCGTGGGCGCTGGCCGAGGATCCATGGACAGAGTCGTGGCCGCTGGTCATCACCGGCGTGGTCCCCGGCCGCACCACCATCGGCGGCCTCCCCCTCCACCCGCGCGCCCACGACCCCTGGCGGCTGATCGCCGTCTCCGGCGGGCAGCCGCTCACCGTGGCGGTCGAGTGGACGCCACAGGGCCTGCGCCCCCTGACCGCCTGGGACGACGACGGAACGGCGGTGATCCTGTGACCGGCTGGGACGACCTGGCCTCGACGGCGCTCGTGGGCACCGACCGCAGACCGTACAGGGGCGACCTGCTCGAAGCGGCGGCCGTCGAGGTGGCGCGGCGGCGCGCGGGCCGCAAGGCGAACGAGCCCGGCGGCGTGGAGCCCGCGCCCGGTGAGGAGCGCGAGGCGGTGAGCAGGCGGGCGGCCGAGCGGCTGGGCAGGCTGCTCGGCGGCGAGCATGAGAGGCTGATCCCCGAATGGCTGGCCGCGGCCGCCGCCACCGGCCGCAGGGTGCCCGCGTACGTGCTGCCCGAGCTGCTCGAACGCGGCCGCCGCGACCGTTCGATCAGGGTGCATCTCGGCGTGCTGGCCGGGCAGCGCGGCCGCTGGCTGGCCGGCCTCAACCCCGCCTGGGCGTACCTGCTGGAGGAGCCCACGGGCGAGACGTGGGAGCTGGGCGGCGCCGCCGACCGGCGCGCCCACCTGTGCGCGCTCAGGGCGGCCGACCCCGCCCAGGCCAGGCGGCTGCTGGAGAGCACGTGGGAGCGCGAGACGCCGGACGACCGGGCCGGGTTCGTGGAGGTGCTGGCCGAGGGGCTGAGCATGGCGGACGAGCCGTTCCTTGAGCAGGCGCTGGACGACCGCCGCAGGGAGGTGCGCCAGTCGGCCGCCAACCTTCTCGCCCGCCTGCCCGGCTCGCGCCTGTCGCAGCGCATGGCCGGGAGGGTGCGTGCCTGCGTGACGATCAGCGGCGACACGATCACCGTCGAGGCGCCCACGGCCTGCGACAAGGACATGGAACGCGACGGCGTGCGCCCGAAGCCGCCCCGCGGCATCGGCGAGCGCGCCTGGTGGCTGCAGCAGATCGTCTCCCGCGCCCCGCTGTCCTTCTGGGGCCGGCCGCAGGCCCTGCTGGCGATGAAGATCCCCGACTGGGACGCCGAGGTGAAGGCGGCCTGGGTACGCGCCGCGGTGCTGCAGCGCGACCCCGGGTGGGCGCGGGCGATGTTCGGCTGGGACCCGATCGCCGACCTGCTCGAATGTCTCCCGCCCGAGGAGCAGCAGGAGCTGGCCGCCAGGTTCGTGCGCGGCCACGACCTGGACAGCCAGTTGATCATGGTGCTGGGCGGCGTGTCGTCCCACTGGCGCGAGGGCCTGGCCACGGCCGTCCTCAGCAAGATCGTGAAGGTGAACGCCACGCAGCCGTGGAACCTCGGCGAGCTGGTCAAGCTGGCAGGCGAGCACATCGACCCGGCCCTGTTCGAGCTGGCCGAGGACTACTCGCCGGCCGAGCCCATCCAGCAGGTCGCCGCCCTGCTGCGTTTTCGTGCTGACATGTACAAGGAGCTCTCCCGATGACCGTTCTGCGCCCGCACGCGGAAGACCAGTACGCCGAGGAGCTGGCCGTCCTCGCCAAGGACGACGACCGGCCCAGGCCGCCGGGCTGGAAGCTCTCGCCGTGGGCGGTGACCACGTACGTCCTGGGCGACGGCGACCGCATCACCCCCAAATACGTCGGCGCGCGCCGCATCGTCGAGGTGGCCGTGGCGACGCTGGCCACCGACCGCGCGCTGCTGCTGCTCGGCGTGCCCGGCACCGCGAAGACGTGGCTGTCGGAGCATCTGGCCGCCGCGATCAGCGGTGACTCGACGCTGCTCGTGCAGGGCACCGCGGGCACCGCCGAGGAGGCCGTCCGGTACGGCTGGAACTACGCCCGGCTGCTGGCCGAGGGCCCGTCGATGGACGCGCTGACCCCGTCGCCGGTCATGCGCGCGATGGCCGAGGGCCGGGTGGCCCGGGTGGAGGAGCTCACCCGCATGCCCTCCGACGTGCAGGACGCCCTGATCACCGTGCTGTCGGAGAAGACGCTGCCGATCCCGGAGCTCAACCGCGAGGTGCAGGCGCAGAGCGGCTTCAACGTGATCGCCACGGCCAACGACCGCGACCGGGGCGTCAACGAGCTGTCCAGCGCGCTGCGCCGCCGCTTCAACACCGTCGTGCTGCCGGTCCCCGCCACCGCCGAGGAGGAGGTGGACATCGTCGCCCGCCGCGTCAGCCAGCTCGGCCGTTCCCTGGAGCTGCCGGAGACGACGACGGGGCTGGCGGAGATCCGGCGGGTGGTGACGGTGTTCAGGGAGCTGCGCACGGGGGTCACGGAGGACGGCCGCACCAAGGTCAAGTCGCCCAGCGGCACCCTGTCCACGGCCGAGGCCATCTCGGTCCTGACCAGCGGCATCGCCCTGGCCGCCCACTTCGGCGACGGGGTGCTGCGTCCGGCGGACGTGGCCGCGGGGATCGTGGGCGCGGTGGTGCAGGAGCCGGTGTCGGACCGGGTGGTGTGGCGCGAGTACCTGGAGACCGTGGTCCGCGAGCGTTCCGACTGGCGCGACTTCTACCGCGCCTGCCGCGAGGTGTCATGAACGGCGTGTCGGTCCTGGGGGTGCGGCATCACGGGCCCGGGTCCGCGCGGGCCGTGCGGCGGGAGCTCGAACGGCTGCGGCCCGACGCGATCCTCATCGAGGGCCCGCCCGAGGCGGACGCCCTGGTCACGCTCGCGCCCGGCATGGAGCCGCCGGTCGCGCTGCTCGCCCACGTGCCGGGCGCGCCGTCGCGGGCCGCGTTCTGGCCGTTCGCCGTGTTCTCGCCCGAGTGGCAGGCCATCCTGTACGGCACCTCGGCGGGCATCCCGGTGCGCTTCTGCGACCTCCCCGCAGCCCACTCCTTGGCCGACGACCGCGACGACCGCGACGACCTCGACGACCGCGGGCAAGGCGGCGACCGTGACGACGGCGGGGAACGCGGTGGACACGGTGGACGCGGCGGACGAGAGCCGGCGCAGGAGGACCCGATCGGTTCCCTGGCCGCCGTGGCCGGGTACGACGACCCGGAGCGCTGGTGGGAGGACGTCGTCGAGCACCGGGGCGGCGACACGCCGTTCGAGGTGATCGCCGAGGCCATGGCCGCCGTACGCGAGGGCCACCAGCCGGGCGAGCGTGAGGCCAGGCGCGAGGCGTACATGCGCAAGACCCTCCGCGCGGCCCTGAAGCAGGGTTTCGGCCGGATCGCGGTGATCTGCGGCGCCTGGCACGTGCCCGCGCTGACCGGCCCCCTGCCGTCCGTCGCCGCGGACAACGCCGTCCTGCGCGGCCTGCCGAAGGTGAAGGCGGAGCTCACGTGGGTGCCGTGGACGTACGGGCGGCTGGCCTCCTGGAGCGGCTACGGCGCGGGGATCACCTCGCCCGGCTGGTACCACCACCTGTTCGAGGCGCCCGACCGGCCCGTGGAGCGGTGGCTGGCGCAGGCGGCGGGGGTGCTGCGTGACGAGGGGCTGGCCGTGTCGTCGGCGCACGTCATCGAGTCCGTACGCCTCGCGGGCAGCCTGGCCGCCCTGCGCGGCAGGCCGCTGGCCGGGCTCGGCGAGGTCACCGAGGCGGCCAGGGCGGTGCTGTGCGAGGGCGACGACCTGGCCGTGGAGCTGATCCAGCGGCGCATGGTCGTCGGCGAACGGCTCGGCCACGTCTGCGACGGCACGCCGATGGTGCCGTTGCAGCGGGACCTGCGCGAGCAGCAGCGGCGGCTCAAGCTCAAGCCCGAGGCGCTCGACCGGGAGATCGACCTCGACCTGCGCAAGCCCCTCGACCTCGACCGCAGCCACCTGCTGCACCGGCTGGCGCTGCTGGGGGTGGGCTGGGGCATGCCGGGGCAGGCGCGCGGCAAGGGCACGTTCAGGGAGACGTGGACGCTGCGGTGGCGCCCCGAGCACGATCTCGCGCTCATCGAGCACGCCGCGCTCGGCACGACCGTGGCCGCGGCGGCGGCGCGGCGGGCCGGGGACCTGGCCGGGCAGTCGTCGGCGACGCTGGCCGACCTGACGTCGCTGGTGGAGCGGTGCCTGCTGGCGGACCTGCCGGGGGCGCTGCCGGACGTGCTCGCGGCGCTGTCGGCCAAGGCGGCGCTCGACACGGACGTCACCCGCCTGATGGCGGCGCTGCCCGCGATGGTGCGCGCGCACCGGTACGGCGACGTGCGCGGCACCTCGGCGGAGGGGCTGGCGGTGATCGTGCGGTCGATGCTGGAGCGGATCCGCGTCGGGCTGCCGGTGGCGGTGACGGGGCTGGACGACGAGGCGGCGGCGGACCTGCTCAAGCACGTGGACGCGGTGCACTCGGCCGTCGCCCTCCTGCCCGACCCCTCGGACGGCGCTCCGGACGGCGCTCCCGACGGGGCGTCGGACGGGGCTCCGGACGGGGCAGGGCCTCGGGGGCGGTGGCTGGGCACGTTGCGGGGCATCAGCGACCGGCAGGACCTGCACGGCCTCATCGAGGGCCGCCTGACCAGGATCCTGCTGGACTCCGGCGAGCTGGACGACGCCGGTGACCGCATGTCCAGGGCCATGTCGCGGGGCCAGGCGCCGGCGCGGGCGGCGGCGTGGGTCGAGGGCTTCCTGGCCGGGGGAGGGCTGCTGCTGGTGCACGACCCGCGCCTGCTGGCCCTGGTGGACGGCTGGCTGACCGGGCTGTCCGGCGAGCAGTTCACGGACGTGCTGCCGCTGCTGCGCCGCACGTTCGGCGCGTTCGCCGCGCCGGAGCGCAGGGCGATCGGCGAACGGCTGCGCTCGGCAGGCCGTGACGAGGGGGAAGGGGAGCAGGACGTGGACGAACGCCGCGCCGCGGCGGCCGTCGCCACCGTGCTCTCGATCATCGGAAGGGCGAGCGGATGAGCATCGGCCGGGCTACGCGAAGGTCGGCGCGATGAGTGCCATCGGGCGGCGCGTTGGGTGCGAAGGGGCCGGGCGATGAGTGCGGCCGGGCGGCGCGGTGGACGGAAGGGGCGGGGCGATGAGTGCGGCGGATGAGCGGATGCGGCGCTGGCGGATGGTGCTCGGCGGCGGGCCGGCCGACGGCACCGGGTGCGGGCTGGAAGGCGTGGACGCGCGGATGGACGCCGCCCTGGCCGCCGTCTACGACCAGGGCGGCCAGGGCGGCGAGGATGGCGACCGCAGGCAGGGCGGCCTGGGGGCGTCGGCGCCGCGGGTGGCCAGGTGGCTGGGCGACATCCGCACGTACTTCCCGTCCACGGTCGTCCAGGTCATGCAGAAGGACGCGATCGAGAAGCTGAACCTCACCAGGCTCCTCCTGGAGCCCGAGATGCTGGAGGCGGTGGAGCCGGACGTGCACCTGGTCGGCACCCTGCTCGCGCTCAACAAGGTCATGCCCGACCAGGCCCGGGAGTCGGCCAGGGCGCTGGTGCGCAAGGTGGTGGCGGACCTGGAGCGCAGGCTGGCGCAGAAGACCAGGGCCGCCGTGTCCGGGGCGCTGGACCGCTCGGCCAGGACACATCGGCCCAAGCGGGTGGCCGACATCGACTGGGACCGCACGATCAGGGCGAACCTGAAGAACTACCTGCCCGACAGGAACACCGTGGTCCCGTCCCGCCTGATCGGCTTCGCGCGCAGGCAGCGGTCGGTGCAGCGGGAGGTGGTGCTGTGCATCGACCAGAGCGGGTCGATGGCGGCCTCGGTGGTGTATTCGAGCGTGTTCGGGGCGGTGCTGGCGTCGATGCGGTCGCTGAAGACGTCGCTCGTCGTGTTCGACACGGCGGTGGTGGATCTCACCGATCAGCTGCACGACCCGGTGGAGGTGCTGTTCGGCACCCAGCTAGGCGGTGGCACCGACATCAACCGCGCCGTCGCCTACGGCCAGGGGCTCATCACCCGCCCGGCCAATTCCGTCTTCATCCTGATCAGCGACCTGTACGAGGGCGGGATCAGGCAGGAGATGCTGCGCAGGGTGGCGGCGATGACGCAGGCCGGGGTGCAGGTGATCGTGCTGCTGGCGCTGTCCGACGAGGGCGCGCCGTTCTACGACCACGAGAACGCCGCCGCCCTGGCGGCGATGGGCGTGCCCGCCTTCGCATGCACACCCGACGCCTTCCCCGACCTGATGGCGGCGGCGATCGAGCGCCGCGACATCGCGCGCTGGGCCGAACGGCACATCACACCCTGACGGCGCCCCCGCGCGCCCGGGCGGCGACGCGTCACGTCCTGACGGCGGGCCACCGCACCTGACGAGCACCCCCCGCGTCCCCCAGCCCGCCCAGCCGCAGGTGCAGGCGTCAGGCACCGTGCGGTGCCGGCTCCGGGCGGGCGCGGCGCGGCAGCAGGTACGACAGGGCGAACGTCAGCAACAACAACCCGACCTCCACCCACACCGTGACCTCCATCGACGCCCCGAACTCCCACTGCTCGGCGAGCAGCCCGAAGAAGAGCGTGCCGAGCACGGCGGTGCCGAACGCGCCGCCGAGCTGCTGCACCCCGGTGAGCGTGCCGGAGGCGGAGCCGCTCTCGTGCGGCTCGACCCCGGCCAGCACGATGTCGAAGAACGGCGCCATGGTCAGCCCCATCCCGACGCCCACCAGGGTCAGCCCGGGAGCGAGCTGCCAGCCGCTGACGTCGACCCCGGCCACGTGGATGGTGAGGGCGAGCACGGCCGCCCCGGCCGCCATCACGACGGTGCCGAGCTGCATGAGGCCGCGGCCCAGCTTCTCCTGCAGCCCGGCCATCGCCAGGCCGAAGCCGGCGACGCCGCCGATGGCCTGCGGCAGCGCGGTCAGACCGGCCTGGAGCGGCGTGAACCCGAGCCCGGCCTGCGTGTAGAAGCTGAAGACGACGCCGAAGCCGGTCATGCCGGAGAAGAAGGCGAGGCCGGCGACGAGGCCGCCGACGAAGGCCCGCTTGCGGAACAGGGAGGGCGTGACCAGCGGGTCCCGGCCCGACCTGGCGCGGCGCGACTCGTACCGGGCGAAGAGGACGAACAGCGCGGCGGAGGCGGCCATCGACACGAACGTCCAGGCCGGCCAGCCCGCCTCGCGGCCCTGGATGAGCGGGAAGATCAGCAGGAACGCGGCGACCGAGACGAGCGCGACGCCGGGCAGGTCGAGCCGGGTGGCGTTGGAGAGGCGGAACTCGGGCAGGAAGCGCAGCGCGGCCAGCACGGCGGCGAGCCCGAGGGGCAGGTTGATCAGGAAGATCATGCGCCAGCCCGTGCCGAAGAAGTCGGCGTCCACCAGCCAGCCCGCCAGCACGGGCCCGCCGACGGAGGAGATGGTCATGACCGGCCCGAACATGCCGAACGCCTTGCCCATCTCCTGCGGCGGGAACATCTCCCTGATCAGCCCCAGCCCCTGCGGCAACATCACGGCTCCGAACAGGCCCTGCACCGCCCGGCCCGCGACCAGCATCTCGGGGCCGGCGGCGATGCCGCACAGCAGCGAGGCGACGGTGAAGCCGGCGGCGCCGATCACGAACATGCGCTTCCTGCCGTACAGGTCGCCGAGCCGCCCGCCGGTGATCAGGCCCACGGCCATGGCCAGGGTGTAGCTCGCGCCGAGCCACTGCACGAGGCTCTCCGAGCCGCCGAGCTCCTCCTGGATCGTGGGCGCGGCGATCGCGGTGACGAGCGCGTCGAGCAGGTCCATGACCTCGGCGGACAGGATCACGAACAGGGCGACCCAGCGCCAGCGGTACGGCGGGGCCTCGGTCGTCGCCCCTGAGGCGGTGACTGTCATGACAACTCCTTCAAACGGTGTTCTAGCCAACGAACGACGTTCGTCAACGAACACCGTTTTAGTTACGAACAGCGTTCGTGTCAAGTACAGTGTTCGCATGAGCAAGGACTCCCGTGACGTGCCGGCGCCCCCGTGGCGCAAGTCGCGCCGCCCGGCGCAGGTCAAGCGGCAGCTCAGCCAGGAGCTGATCGTCGAGACCGGGCTGCGCATCCTCGACGCCGAGGGGTTCGACGCGCTGAGCATGAGACGGGTGGCCCAGGAGCTCGACACCGGCCCCGCCTCGCTGTACGCCCACGTGTCCGGCAAGGAGGAGCTGCTGGAGCTGATCTACGACCGGGTGCTCAGCGAGGTGCGGCTGCCGGAGCCCGACCCGGCCCGCTGGAAGGAGCAACTGCGGGAGTACGCCCAGGAGGTGCACCGCGTCTTCCGCGAGCACGCCGACGTGGCCAGGGCGGCTCTGGCCAACATCCCGACGGGCGAGAGCTCGCTGCGCGCGGGCGAGTTCACGTACGGGCTGCTGATCGAGGCCGGCATGCCCCCGGCGGAGGCGTCCCTGGCGATGGACCGGCTCACGCTCTACCTCGTCGGCGACGCCTACGAGGGCTCCCTGCACTGGGCGCGGATGCGCGCGGCCGGGATGAGCGGGCCCGAGGAGTACTTCCAGGCGTTCGTCGCGCAGATCATCTCCTACTACCAGGGGCTTCCGCGCGAGCGCTTCCCGCACCTGAGCGAGCACGTGATGGACCTGACCGCCGGCGACGGCGAGGACCGCTTCACCTACGGGCTGGAGCTGCTGCTCGACGGCATCGAGGCGCGCATGCCCAAGGCCTAGGCCGCAGGGCCTTAGGGCGAATTGCCTAGGCCCTGCGCCCGATGTGCTGAGCTGGGCCTTCGCCATAGTTTGCCGGTATGACAACGACTCTTGAAAGCCCCGTGGGGACCCCGGCGAGCGTGGTCTCGCCGCAGTACCGCGCGCTCAGCATCGGGCTGGTCGCGCTGGTCACGTTGCAGGCCTTCGAGGCCATGGCGGTGGCCACGGCGATGCCCGTGATAGCCCGCGAGCTCGACGGCATGCACCTGTACAACCTGGCCTTCAGCGCCACCCTCGCGGCCAGCGTGATCGCGACGGTGCTGGGCGGACGCTGGAGCGACGTGCGGGGGCCGCTCCAGCCCATCGGCGCCGGCGTGGTGACGTTCGTGGCGGGGCTGCTGCTGGCGGGGCTCGCGCCGACCATGGAGTTGTTCGTCGCGGGCCGGTTCGTGCAGGGGCTCGGGACCGGGCTGACGCAGGTGGCCTTGTACGTGCTGGTGGCCAGGGCGTACCCGCCGGCGATGCATCCCCGGGTGTTCGCCGCGTTCTCGGCGGCCTGGGTGGTGCCCTCCATGATCGGCCCGGCCATCGCCGGCTTCATCGCGGAGAGCTTCGACTGGCGCTGGATCTTCCTCGGGGTCATCGTGGTCGTCATCCCGTCGGCGCTGCTGCTCTGGCGCGGGACCGCGGGCAGGGCCGTCCAGGACGGCGTCGCCGAGCCCGCCCCCGGCCTCGGCCGCAAGCTCCTCTTCGCCACGCTGACCGCCGTCGCCGCCGCCCTCATCCAGTACGGCAGCGCCCTCAAGCTCGCCGGCCTGCCCCTGCTCGCCGCCGGCATCGTCCTGCTGGCCGTGTCGCTGCCGAAGCTGCTGCTGCCGGGCTCGATGCGGGCCGCCCGCGGCCTGCCGACCGGCCCGCTGCTGCGCGGGCTGGCGTTCGGCTCGTACACGGCGGCCGAGGTGCTCATCCCGCTCATGCTCAAGTACGAGCGCGGCCTGAGCGTCACCGCGGCCGGCATCGTGCTCACCGTCGGGGCCCTCGGCTGGTCCACCGGCTCCTGGCTCAAGGGCCGCGGCATGATCGGCAACATGGCGGCCCTGCGCGGCGGCGCGCTGCTGATCGCGGCCGGCATCTCGCTGGTGACGCTCGTCCTGATCGACCCGGTGCCGCTCGTGCTCGCCCACGTGGGCATGGCCGCCGTCGGCCTGGGCATCGGCATGCTGCACCCGACCGTGTCGGTGCTGGTGCTGGAGATGTCGAAGGAGGGCGAGGAGGGCAACAACACCGCGGCCGTGGGCGTAGGCGAGTCGGTGTTCACCGTGGTGGCCGTCGCGGTCAGCGGAGCCCTGTTCACCGCCGCCGCGCAGAACTACGCGGCCGGTCTCGCCTTCACCGTCGGGCTCGCGCTTCTGGGCGCCGTGCTGGCCCCGCGTTTCGTTCACTCCCGGGCAGCGGGCACTATGGAGGGAACCGCGTCATAAGGGGGGTACATGCCGCGAGTGCGGGAGCTCGAGGTCTTCCGGCTTCTCCTGCCGTACGGCAGGAGAACGGAGACCCTGCTCGTGAAGCTCACCGACCACGGGGGGATGACCGGGTGGGGTGAGGCGACCGCTCCTGCGGCGAAGACCTGGTCGAGGCTGGAGGAGTCGCTGGCGGCGACGCTGGTCGGGCTGGACTGGGAGCATCCCGACACGGTGGCCGGCGGTGACTCCGCTGTGGACATGGCCTGCTGGGACCTGTGGACGAGGATGCGCGGGGTGCCGCTCGCCGAGGCGATCGGCGGCACCCGCACCTCGCTCATGGCCACGGTCCGGCTGGCGCCGGACCCGTCCGTCGAGAGCCTCGTGTCGCGGGTCAACCAGCAGGTCTGCGCCGGGTACGGGCACGTCACGCTGGACGTCAGGCCGGGCTGGGACGTCGAGCCCGTACGCGCGGTGCGGCAGGCGTACCCCGCGCTGACCCTGGCCGTCGACTGCGGCAACGCCTATTCCGACCACGGCCAGCTCGTCGCGCTCGACTCCTACGGCCTGGAGGTCATCGAGCGGCCCTTCGCCACCTCCGACGTCTACGCCCACGCCTCGCTCCAGGACCAGGTGACCGCCTCGGTGGCGGTCGAGGCCGGCTCCTCCGCCGAGCTGGACGACTACCTGACGATGCGGGCGGCGCGGGTGCTGCTGCTGCGGCCGGCAGCGTTCACCTCGCTGTCGGAGGTCCGGCGCGCGCACGACAAGGCCGCGGCGGCGGGCTGGGACATCCAGTGCACCGGCGGCCAGGGAGCGGGCCTGGCAAGGGCGGCGACGGTGGCGGTGGCCAGCCTGCCGGGCTGCACGCTGCCGTGCGACGTCACGCAGCCGCCCCGGCAGAACCAGATCGTCACCCCGATCGTCGGCGCGAACGCGGGGGTCATCGCGGTGCCGCTGACCCAGTCGGGGCTCGGGCACGACATCGACGAGGCGCGGGTGCGGCGCCTGGCCAAGGAGTCGTTTCGCGCGTGACGCCGGCGCGTGAGCCGGGCGTGACGCCGGTTCGGGAGCCCGGTGGCGTCAGAGCGTGAGCTGGTTGTGCCAGTTGATGCCGCCGATGATGTCGGACAGGAAGTAGAAGTGCCGGCCCGTCTGCATGAGCGCGTGACGGACCGCCTGGGTGGTGCCCGTCACGCCCGGCACCGGGTCGAGGCCCGCCGGGCGGCCGGCTGTGGCGACCGGCGCCAGGGCGGTGACGAGGCCGGTGGTCAGGGCGGCGGTGGCGAGCAGTAGCTGGGCGCGGCGGCGCATGTCGGACCTCCTGGGTGATGAGATTCCGCCCAGGAGACCACGGCCCGCCAGGGTCCGGCCGGATGCGCCACAGCGGCGAGGCAGGATCTTTACGCTCCCGCGCTCATTCCGGGGCTTCCACGTTCACCAGGGCCCGCGTTCAGCCGGGCCTGAAGGAGGCGGACGATCTCGGCGTGCCCGGTGCCCAGGCAGGTCTCCGACCGGAGCCGGCCCTCGCTGTCGCGTACCTCGGCCACCACCCGCACGCCACCCCCTTCGGCCCGCTCGCGCCGCACGACGATCCGCGCGCCCTCCGGAGCGAGCTGCCCGGCCCGCGCCCGCACCTCGGCCTCGATGTCCCGGCCGGCGTACCGCCGGGCCAGTTCGAGAGGACGCGCCGCCGGAGTGGCGCCATGGTCGAGCAGCGCCTGGACCAGGGCCGCCGAGCCGCGCTCGGCGGCGCGGGAGAGCGGGGTGTTGCCGGCGGAGTCACGCAGGCCGGGGTCGGCGCCCCGGCCGAGCAGGGCGCGCGCGACGGCCACCCGGTCGTTGGCCGCCGCCCAGTGCAGGGCCGGCATGGCCCCGGGCGCCTCCGGCCGGTCGGGGTCGGCGCCCGCGTCGAGCAGCGCGTTCACGGTGTCGAGGTGCCCCCAGCAGGCGGCCGCGCACAGCGGCAGCCCCTCACCGTCGCCCTCGCTCTCGCGGTCCGGGTCGGCGCCCGCCGCCAGCAACTTCCGTACGACTTCGGCGTGCCCCTGCACGGCCGCCAGGTAGAGCGCCGTGCCGTCCGGCGCGTCGGGAGGCGTGCCGGCCGCCAGCAGCCGCCCGACCTCCTCGGCCTGCCCGGTCATCGCCGCCGACCGCAGCTCCTCATCGCTCATCGCACCCAGTCTGTACGCCCCTCCGCGCCGCGACCACCGGTTTTCCCATGTCATATCGAGGTTCCGCGAAATGTCGGCCTATACTCGTACCGATGGCTCAGGACGACACCTCCGCGCACCTCGTCGAGGTCTTCAAGGCGCTCGCCAACCCCGTGCGCCTCCAGGTGCTCCAGTGGTTGCGCGACCCCGAGGCGCACTTCCCGGTGGAGACCGGCATCGCCGACCCGCACGAGGTCGGCGTCTGCGTGAGCCACATCCAGGCCAAGCTCGGCCTCGCCCAGTCCACCGTCTCCGCCTACATGGCCGCGCTGGAGCGCGCCGGGCTGGTGCGCTCCACCCGCGTGGGGAAGTGGACCCACTACAAGCGCGACGAGGAACGCATCTCGCGCCTCGTGGACGTGCTCGGCCACTCGCTCTGACAGCGCCGGGTCACCGGCATCCGCCTCCAGCCTGTACGCTCATATCGAAAATATGCGATATGTCGATGGAGGAGACATGGGCGCGATCGAGGGCATGGACCTGGGGCGGTTCGGGGTCTGGACGTTCGACTTCGACGCCCTGCCGGCGAGCGCGATGCGCGAGTCCGTGCGGGAGCTCGAAGAGCTGGGCTGGCAGGCGATCTGGGTGCCGGAGCTGCGGGGGCGGGAGGCTCTGACGCACGCGGGCTTCCTGCTGTCCTGCACCGAGCGGATCAAGGTCGTCAACGGCATCGCGCAGATCTGGTCCCGCGAGCCCCGGTGGGCGCAGAGCGCGGCGACCCTCCTGGCCGACGCCTACCCCGGCCGTCACCTGCTCGGGCTGGGCTTCGGCGGCGAGAAGCGGTCCGAGGTGAAGCCGTTGCGGGCGATGGGCGGCTATCTGGACGCCATGGACGCGGCGGCGGGCGCCGTGCCCGCGCCGAGGGGGCGGATGCGGCGGCTGCTGGCGGCGTACGGGCCGAAGATGCTGGAGCTGGCCCGCGACCGGGCCGACGGCGCGCACACCTACCACGTGACGGTGCGGCACACGCAGCAGGCGCGGCGGACGCTGGGGGAGGGGCCGTTCCTCGGCGTGGAGCAGGCGGTGCTGTTCGAGAGCGATCCCGGCAGGGCGCGGGAGCTGGCCCGCGAGCACCTGCGCCCCTACTTCACCACGCCGTACAACATCGCCAAGTTCCTGCGCCTGGGCTACACCGAGGCGGACATCGACGGCGGCCGCGGCAGTGACAGGCTGGTGGACGACCTCGTGGTCTGGGGCGATCTCGACACGATCGCCCGCAGGCTGCACGACCACCTCGACGCGGGCGCGGACCACGTCGGGATCCAGGTCCTGGAGCCCGGAGGCTCCGCCATGCCGCACTGGCGGCGGCTCGCCGGCGCGCTGCTGTGATCTACAACGTAAAGGCGGGAGGCTAGCCCTTGGCGGCCGAGGTCCCGCAGCCTTCGGTGAGCCCCTTCGTGGGGTCGTCGCCGGTCTCCTTCGCGGGCTTCTTCGTCTTCTTGGGCGAGGGCGAGGCCGGCGACGTGGGCACGGACGAAGCGGAGGAGGAGGACGACGGGCTGGCGGAGGCCGCGACGGGCGCCTTGGTGCGGGTCGAGTCGCGCACCGCCTTGGCCGCGATGTCGCGGATCTTCTCCCAGTCCGGGTAGCCGGTGCTGATGAGCGGCGGCACGAACTGCACGCTCGTCACCTCGGCGTCCTTGACCTTCAGCGCCAGCGGCACCAGGTGCTGCAGCCAGGTGCGCGGGATGTCGGTCCTGATCAGCTCCTTGGTGGCCAGCGCGATCTGGTTGAACCTGGACAGCACGGTGCCGGGGTCCGCCTGGTCGAGGATGGCGCCGAGCACGCACCGCTGGCGGCGCATGCGGGTGTAGTCGTCGCTGTAGGTGCGCGAGCGGGCGTACCACATGGCGTCGGCGCCCTTGAGCTTGCGCGTGCCGGCCTTGACCAGGCCCTCGTTGTACTTGCCGAAGACGACGTCCTGCTCGACGGTGATGGTGACGCCGCCGACGGCGTCGATGAGGCGGGCGAAGCCCCACATGTTGACCAGGGCGTACCAGTCGACTTTGAGGCCGAGGGTGTAGCCGATGGTGTCCATGAGGACCTTGGGGCCCTGGTGCGGCTTGCCGCCGAAGATCTCGGGGTGGGCGTCGGAGTACTCCCAGACGCTGTTGAGCAGGTCGCTGGAGCCGCCGTTGGCGTCCTTGGGCAGGTCGAAGCCGTTGGGGAAGCGGCGGGCCATCGGGGTGCCGGGGCGGAAGCGCACGTCCTCGAGGTTGCGGGGGAGGCTGAACAGGACGGTGTTGCCGGTCTTCACGTCGATGCTGGCGAGGTTCATGCTGTCGGTGCGGACGCCGACGCGGTTGTCGTCGGCGTCGCCGCCGAGCAGCAGGATGTTGACGCGGTCGCGGCCGGCCCAGGGGTCCTCGGGCTCGGGCTCGGGCGCCGGGGGCTCGCCCTCGTTCTCGGGGGCCTTGAAGATGTTGTCGAGTGCCTGGCGGGAGGTGCTGGCCGTCTGCGCGGCGAATCCGAAGGGGATCACGACCACGACGGCGAGCAGGCCGGCCGCGGTGCCGGCGAGGATCTGCCCTGACTGCGCGAGCCGGCCGGGCCGCAGCACCACGAACGAGTGGACGATCAGGCCGAACCAGGCCAGCCCGAGGACGATGGCGCCGAACATGATGGTGGCGAGCCAGGAGTCCTTGGTGACCGAGCCGGCCAGGTTGCCGATGTCGTTCATGAGGACGAAGGCGAGCAGGCCCAGCAGGAGGGCGGCGTAGAGGGAGATGAGGACGAGGCCCGTCTTGCGCCGGCCGGCACGCAGATGAGCGGCCCCGGGCGCGAGTGCCGCCAGCACCAGCCACCCGAGGACCGCCCCGGCGCTCGTTGGTTCCTTAGCCTGCCGCACGCCTTCCCCGTTTCCCCGCGAATTCCACCATAGGCGCAAAGTCCGCAACCTGCGGTGAACCGCATGGGTGCGGTCGCCTCAGGCTCCCATAGGGGCGGCAGCCTATGCATCAGATACGAAATATGTCTTTATCGGAGGGTGAACATCAGTAACCGAATAAGATTCGGGGCATGGCCTTCACGGAGATCGAGTACGGGGTGACCGATCGCATCGCCACCGTCACATTGAAGCGTCCCGAACGGCTCAACGCGTTCACCTTTACGATGCGCGGGGAGTTGATCGAGGCTTTCGATCTCGCCGACGCCGATGACGACGTGCGCGCGGTCGTGGTGACCGGGGCCGGCCGGGCGTTCTGCGCCGGCGCGGACCTCGGCGGCGGAGGCGGCACGTTCGGGCACCGTCAGGAAGGCGAGACGGTGGACGGGGCGCCGCGTGACGGCGGCGGCACGGTCGCGCTGCGGATCGCCCGCTCGTTCAAGCCCGTCATCGGCGCCGTCAACGGGCCGGCCGTGGGGGTCGGCGTCACGATGACGCTGCCGATGGACGTGCGGCTGGCGTCGGAGTCGGCGCGGTTCGGCTTCGTGTTCGCGCGGCGCGGGATCGTCACGGAGGCGGCGTCGAGCTGGTTCCTGCCCAGGATCGTGGGCATCGCCCAGGCCATGGAGTGGGCGGCGACCGGCCGGGTCTTCCCCGCGTCCGAGGCGCTGGAGGGGCGGCTGGTCTCGCGCGTCTACCCGCAGGAGGAGCTGCTCCCGGCGGCGTACGCGCTGGCCCGGGAGATCGCCGACAACACCTCGGGCGTCTCCGTGGCCGCCGTCCGGCGGCTACTGTGGTCGGGCCTGTCGGCGTCCTCGCCCTGGGAGGCGCACGCCGCGGACTCCCGCCTGATGAGCGAGCTGGGCGGCGCGCCCGACGCGAGGGAGGGCGTGACGGCGTTCCTGGAGAAGCGGCAGGCCGACTTCCCGATGAAGGTGAGCCAGGATCTGCCGCCCGGTGTGCCGTCGTGGCCGGACGATCCCTATGGTGTCTAGCATGTACGAGACCACCGTGCTGCCGATGCCCGACGACTTCGAGGGCCAGGTCGTGGCGACGCTGGTGAGCAGGAGGGCCGAGGCGGGCTCCCGCCGGGCGGTGCTCTACCTGCACGGGTTCACCGACTACTTCTTCCAGGACCACCTGGCCGAGCACTACGTGCAGCGCGGCATCGACTTCTACGCCCTCGACCTGCGCAAGTACGGCCGCTCGCTGCTGCCGCACCAGACCAGGGGGCTGATCAGGAGCGTCACCGACTACTTCCCGGAGATCGACGAGGCCGTGCGGATCATCCGCCGCGACCACGACGAGGTGACGATCAACGCCCATTCCACGGGCGGCCTGATCGCGCCGCTGTGGGCGGACCGGGTGCGCGGCCGGGGCCTGGTGCAGGGGCTCGTGCTCAACAGCCCGTTCTTCGACCTCAACGTGCCCGCTCCGATGCGGCTGGCGGCCGACCTGCTCAGGACGCCGCTGTCGTACAGCCGGCGGGCGCTGCCGCTGGGCTCCAGCACCGTCTACGGGCGGACGCTGCACCGCGACGAGCAGGGCGAGTGGAACTACGACCTGGAGCTCAAGCCGCTGGGCGGTTTCTCCGTGCACGCCATGTGGCTGGCCGCGATCCGGCGGGCGCAGCGGCGGCTGCACCAGGGCCTGTCGGTGGACGTGCCGGTGCTGGTGCTCGCCTCCTCGACCGGGCTGCGGGTGCGCGACTTCGTGCCGGAGGCGCGCTCGGCCGACATCGTGCTCGACCCGCGGCACATCGCCCGCTGGTCCACCTCGCTGGGGCCGCACGTGACGTGCGTGCGGATCCCGGACGGGCTGCACGACCTGGTGCTGTCGGCCGAGCCGGCGCGCAAGCAGGTCTTCGCCGAGCTGGACCGCTGGATGGCCGCCTACCTGGGACAGCCGGCGGGTCACCAGGGGAACGAGAACAGGCCGTAGTAGGCGGCGGCCACCAGCAGCAGGCCGGTGCCGCCGAGCACGCCCCCGACGGCCACGTGCTGCCACCGGCTGGGCTGCAGGCCCTCGCGCAGCGCCGAGACGTACGCCGCCACCGCCGTGACCTCCTGGATCAGCATCAGCACGGCGAGCAGCCGCACCACCAGCCAGCCGGCCAGCACGGCGGGCCACGCGCCCGCCTGGTTGACCGAGAACAGCACCAGCAGCGTGATGAACGCCACCACCGAGGCCAGCAGGCCGAGCCCCGTCCAGGCCATCCGGCTGAGCCTGCGCCTGATCGGCGGCCACAGCCTGGCGTTGGTCTCGACGGGGGTCTGCCGGCGGTGGCGCAGGCGTACGACCACGGCGGCGACCGGGCCGGCCACGTAGCCGACGGCGGCCAGGCAGATGGTCAGGCCGAGCATCGTGCCGCCGGCGTACCAGGGGGCCGCGGGCACGTCGCTGGCCTCGAACCGCTGGACGGGCGTGGCGCCGGCCATGTGCACGGGAGGTCTGGACGTGCCGGGCAGGCCCTTGATCCAGTTGGCCAGGGTCTCGAGGTATCCCTTGGTGAAGGGGCCGCCCTTGACGCGCATGGCGTGGTCGCCGTTGGCCATGAAGCGGATCGTGTAGTCGTCGTTGCCCGCCTTGTGCATGGCCGTGATGAGCGCCTTGGTGGACTCGACGAAGGGGATCGAGGGGTCGGTGGTGCCGTAGAAGGCCAGGACCGGCTGCTTGACCTGGCTTAAGGCGGGCATCGCGTCGTAGCGCAGGAAGTCGAAGCCGACGCCGCCCATCGCCCTGGTCAGCAGGTCGCGGGCGCCGATGGGGGCGCGCAGCCGCAGGAGCTGCTCGTTGAGCGCCCAGGCGACCTGGCGCAGCGGGGAGACGTTCGGCGAGGACACCAGCACCATGAACCCGACCGACGAGCTCTTGGCGGCCGCGATGGGCGCCACCCAGCCGCCTTCCGAGACGGCCCAGATGCCGACGCGGTCGGGATCCACCTCGGGGCGGGTGCGCAGGTACTCCACCATCCGCAGCGCGTCGTCGGCGAGCAGCCCGAAGTCGCGGTCGCGGAAGTTGTAGCCGATCGTGCGCTTGTCGAACGCGATCGTCGCGACGCCCGCCTTGGCCAGGTACTCCGCCTGCGGCGTGAACTCCGTGCGCGAGCCGTTGCCCGAGCCCGACACGAACACCATCGCCGGATGGCGCCCAGGTGTGAGCGGCACCCGGAGCGTGCCCTCCAGCCGCTGGGCCTCCGCCGGGATCGAGATCTCCTCGCTGCGGACCGGATCCACGGCCACCACAGGCTTCAGCTCGCCGCCCGGCTGCGCCGGGATCGACTGGAAGGCTGGATCCACCTTGAGCGGCGGTGGGTCGAACGCGGGTGGCAGTACGTATCCGACCGAAGCGAGAGCCACCAGCACCAGACCGGCGGCGACGCTCAAGGTGCCACGGCCAGTGCGCATTGGCCTCCCCATGTGCGTTGGTTTGCCCGCTGATCTTCCAGCCTACTCCCAGCGTGTGGGACTGGAGGTACCTCATTTGTCGGTGAGACCTGTTAGCTTCCTGCGACATGCGGATCCTGCACACCTCCGACTGGCATCTCGGGCGCTCCTTCCACCGGGAGAGCCTGCTCTCGGCGCAGGCGGCGTTCGTCGATCACCTGGTGGAGACGGTGCTGGCCGAGCAGGTCGACGTGGTGGCGGTGGCCGGCGACGTCTACGACAGGGCGCTGCCGCCGGTCGACGCGGTCGCGCTGCTCGACGAGGCGCTCGGGCGGCTGCGTGGGGCCGGGGCGCGGGTGGTGCTGATCAGCGGCAACCACGACTCGGCGCTGCGGCTGCGGTTCGGCTCGGCGCTGTTCGAGGCGGCGGGGGTGCACGTGCGCACCTCGCCCGACCAGTCGTGGGAGCCGGTGCTGGTCGACGGCGTCGCCTTCTACGGCATCCCGTACCTGGAGCCCGAGCTGGTGCGCGCGGCGTGGGAGCTGCCCGACCGCAGTCACACGGCGGCGATCTCCCATGCGATGACGCGCATCAGGGCCGATGCCGTACGCCACCGGGCGTCGGTGGTGCTGTCGCACTGCTTCGTGACGGGCGGGCAGGTCAGCGACAGCGAGCGCGACATCAGCGTGGGCGGGGTGGCGCACGTGCCGCTGCAGGTGTTCGACGGGGTCGACTACGTGGCGCTGGGCCACCTGCACGGGCGGCAGCGCATGTCGGAGACCGTTCGTTACTCCGGCTCGCCGCTGGCGTACTCCTTCTCCGAGGTGGGGCATCTCAAGGGGTCGTGGCTGGTGACGCTGGGCGAGGGGGCGGAGTTCGTCCCCGCTCCGGTGCCGCGTCCGGTCGGCCGGTTGCGCGGGGAGCTGGAGGAGCTGCTGACGCTGCCCGCCTACGAGGGCTACGAGGACCACTGGCTGCAGGTCGTGCTCACCGACGCCGTCCGCCCGAAATCCGCCATGGAGCGGCTGCGCGCCCGCTTCCCGCACACCCTCGCCCTCTCCTTCGACCCGGTGGGCGCCGCACCCGCCGCGCAGCCCGTGCGCCTCAGCGGGCGGCCGGAGGCGGAGGTGGCGCTCGACTTCGTCCGGGAGGTGCGCGGCGAGCCTGCCGCACCTGAGGAGGAAGACCTGCTAAGACAGGCCATCGAGGCGTCCAGGGTGAAGGAGACGATGGCGTAGATGCGGCCGCACCGGCTCACGCTCACGGCGTTCGGGTCCTTCCCGGGCACCGAGACGGTCGACTTCGACGCCCTGTCGGCGGCCGGGCTCTTCCTCGTCCACGGGCCCACCGGGGCGGGCAAGACCACGATCCTCGACGCGCTGTGCTTCGCCCTCTACGGGCAGGTGCCCGGGCAGCGCAACAGCGCCCGCAGCCTGCGTTGCGACCACGCCCCGCCGTCGGTGGGGCCGTCGGTGGCGCTGGAGGTGACGATCAGGGGGCGCTTACTGCGCATCCAGCGCTCCCCGGCCTGGCTGCGGCCCAAGCTGCGGGGGTCCGGGGTCACCGAGGAGAAGTCCAAGGTGGTGCTGTCGGAGTGGCAGGGGGGCGACTGGCACGGGCTGACCACGCGGCTCGACGAGGCCGGCGACCTGGTGGGCGGGCTGCTCGGGATGAACGCCGATCAGTTCTGCCAGGTGGCGATGTTGCCGCAGGGCGATTTCGCGCGGTTCCTGCGGGCTGATGGGGATGAGCGGTCGAAGCTGCTGGAGCGGCTGTTCACCGTCAAGATCTTCACTTCTGCGGAGTCGTGGCTGGCCGAGCACCGCAAGCTCGCCTGGCGGGAGGCGCAGGAGCTGCGGCAGGAGGTGGACTTCGCCGTCAAGCGGGTGGAGGAGGCCGCGGGCGACGACCTCTCCGCTGCACTGACCGCCGAGGTACTGGACGCGCCGAGGGCTGATCCCGCGGCGCCGCCGGCCCTCTTCGACCTGCCCGCCGCGGAGCGACCGAGCACGTCCGAAGCCGGCGCGTCGGAGGACGGTGGCGGGGCGGGCGAGGAGGTGCCGTCGCCGGAAACCGATCCTGTGCGGTGGGCGGGCGCCCTGCTGGCCGCCGCGCGAGCCGTCGTGCTGCGCGCCGACGAGGAGCACGTGGCGGCCGGCCAGCAACTGCGGGCGGCGCGGGCGCGTTTCGAGGGGGCCGCCGCGCTCGCCGACCGCCGGCGCCGCCACGCCGAGGCGCTCACCCTGCGCCGCACCCTCGACGAGCGCGCCGACGAGCGGGCCGACCTGCAGGCGATCCTGGACGACGCCGCCAGGGCCGACCGCGTGGTCCCGCTCCTCACGGCCGCCCGCCAGCGCTCGGAGGCCGCCACCAAGGCCCGCACGCTGGCCGCCGACGCCCTCGCCCGCGCCCGCCCCCTCCTTTCCGCCACCGGCCCGGCCCACGACCAGGACCACGACCAGGACCAGGACCAGGACCTCACGGCGTACCGGAGCACGGAGCCGTCCGTGGCCGAGCTGGCCGGGTTGGAACGGCGGCGGCAGGACGAGGTCGCGCGGCTGTCCGAGCTGCTCACCGAGGAGGCCCGCCTGTCGGTGGTGCGGCGCGACCTGCTGCGCGTCGAGCAGGAGCTGGCCGAGCTGGTACGCGCCGACGAGGCCGTGGCCGCGCGGCTGGCCGTGCTGCCCGGGCTGATCGAGCAGGCCGAGGCCAGGCTGGCCGGGGCGCGGGTGGACGCCGCGAGGATCCCGGCCGCGCGGGCCGTTCGCGACGCCGCAGCCCACCTGATCGAGATCGACGGCGAGCTGGCCAGGCTGGCGGGGGAGCTGGACGCGCTGGCCCAGCGCGAGGCAGAGGTGGCCGCCGCCGAGGCCGAGCTCCCCGCACGGCTCGCCGACGCGAGCGCCGCCCTGGCCGAGGTGCGTGCGCAGGCGGCGGTCATCCCCGCCGCGACCGCGAGCCTCGACGCCGCCAGGGCCGCGCTGGAGGCCGCCCACCGGCGGGAGGCGCTGGCGGCGGAGCTGGAGGCGGCCGTCGCCGCGCACCAGGTGCTGGTGGACCAGGCGCAGGCGTTGCGCGAGCGCTGGCTCGACCTGCGGCAGGCCCGCATCGACGGCATGGCGGCCGAGCTGGCGCGCGAGCTGTCCGACGGGCGGCCGTGCGCGGTGTGCGGCTCCGAGCACCACCCGCACCCGGCCTCCCCGGCCGAGAGCGCTCCTTCGGCCGACGACGAGCAGGAGGCCGAGGGCGCCCACGAAGCCGCCCTGGCCGAGCGCGAGGCCGCCGAGCGGGCGCTCGCGTCGCTGGAGTCCCGGCACGCCGACGCGGTCGAGGCCACCGGCGGGCTGGATGTGGCGGCGGCGGGGGATCGGGTGGAGCTGGCCGAGCAGGAGGTGTTCCGCCTGCAGGCGGTGGCCGATCGCGAGCCCGCCCTGGCCGCCGCGCTGGAACGGGTCGAGATCGATCGCGAGCGGGTTCGCGACCAGTCGAGGGAGCTGGCCGAGGCCCTGGCCGCCCACCGCGCCCACCACCGCCACCTGGAGTCCGAACGGGTCCGCGTCCGCACGCAGCTCGCCCAGGCCGTCACGCCCGGCGCGCAGGGTGCAGTGACCGGCGACGGGCCGGGCGTGGGCGAGGAGGGTCGCACTGCGAAGGCCGGGGAGGTGGACGGTGAGCGGGTGCTGGCCGGGGCCGAGCGGGAGTTGCGCAGGCTGGAGGCGTCGGCGGGCCGGGAGCGGGCGCTGGCCGAGGAGGCCGCGGGGCTGCGGCGCGAGTGGCAGGAGCTGGAGGAGCGGGGCCGCCGGGTCGCGGCGAGGCTGGCGGCCGGGCGTACCAGGCATGAGGAGCTGAGCGGCGACGCCGGGCGGCTGAGCGCGAGGCTGGATGCGGCGCGCGGCGACGACGCCACCCTGACCGCCCGCCTGTCGAGGCTGCACGACGAGGCGGAGCTGCTGCGCGAGGCGCTGGAGGCGACGCAGGCGGCGGTGGCGGCCGGGGAGGAGCTGGAGCGGGCCGGGCGGGCGGCCGGGGAGGCTGCGGAGGAGGCCGGGTTCGGGGACGTGCGGGAGGCGGAGGCCGCCTACCGGAGCGTCGCCGAGCGGGAGAGCAAGGCGGAGCTGCTGCGCAGGCTGGACGACGAGCACGCGGCCGTCACCGGCGTCCTGGCCGACCCGGAGCTGGTGGCCGCCGCGGCGGAGCCGGCGCCGGACCTGGCGGCGATCGGGGCCGAGCGGGACGCGCTGGAGCAGGCGTACACGAGGCTGGCCAGCGCCCGCGACCGGGCCGGGGCGCGGGCGCGGCGGCTGGAGGAGCTGTGCGGCGAGCTGTCCGGCCGCATCGAACGCTGGCGTCCCGCGGCCGACAGGCACCGGCTGGCCGAGCGGATGGCGGCGCTGGCCAGCGGCACCTCGAACGACAACCAGTGGAGCATGAGCCTGTCGTCGTTCGTGCTGGGCGAGCGGCTGCGCCAGGTGGTGGCGGCGGCGAACGAGCGGCTGGACCACATGTCGGGCGGCCGCTACCTGCTGCGGCACGACCTGCGCAAGACGGCGGGCTCGCGGGCCCGCGCGGGCGGCGGGCTCGGGCTGCGGGTGGCCGACGGGTGGACCGGCGTCGACCGGGATCCGGCCACGCTGTCCGGCGGCGAGAGCTTCATCACCTCGCTGGCCCTGGCGCTGGGGCTGGCCGACGTCGTCACGGCGGAGGCGGGTGGCGCGGAGCTGGGCACGCTGTTCGTGGACGAGGGGTTCGGCACGCTCGACGAGGACACGCTCGACGGCGTGCTGGACATCCTCGACGGGCTGCGCGACGGCGGCCGGGCCGTGGGCCTCGTCAGCCACGTGGCCGAGCTGCGCTCCCGGATCACGGCGCAGCTCAAGGTGACCAAGACGCGCACGGGCTCCACGCTCAAGGCCGTGGGAGTCTGACAGCAGCACCCCGGGATCTACCTAAGGAGCCATCGATGCGTGTCGTCGTCACCGGAGCCCACGGCAAGGTCGGCAGGGCGGCCGTCAGCGCCCTGGCCGCGGCGGGTCACGAGGTGACCGCCACCGATCTGACGCGCCCGGTCTGGGAGCGGCGCGAGCCTGGTGAGCCGCGTTACGTGCAGGCCGACCTGACGGACGCGGGGCAGGCGTTCGCCGTCGTACGCGAGGCCGAGGCGGTGGTGCACGCGGCGGCCATCCCCGACCCGACGGCCAACGCGCCGCAGGTGGTGTTCCAGAACAACCTGATGGCGACGTTCAACGTGCTGGAGGCGGCGGTGCGGTTCGGGGTGCCGCGGTTCGTGAACATCTCCAGCGAGACCGTCCCCGGGTTCTTCTTCGCCGAGCGGTCGTTCCTGCCCGACTACGCGCCGGTGGACGAGGAGCACCCGACCCGGCCGCAGGATCCGTACGCGCTGGCCAAGCACTTCGGCGAGCAGCTCATGGACGCGGCGGTGCGCCGCTCGGACATCCGCTGCATCTCGCTGCGCCCGAGCTGGGTGCAGCACGAGGGCAACTACGAGCGCAACCTCGGCCCGCAGGTCCGCGACAGCTCCCAGGCGGGCGCGGGGCTGTGGAGCTACATCGACGTGTACGACCTGGCGGACGCGATCGTGCTGGCCGCCGAGTCGGACCTGCCCGGGCACGAGGTGTTCTACATCGCCTCGCCCGACAACGCGGGCGGGCACGACTTCGCCGCCATGCTGCACCGCTACTTCGGCGACCGGATCGAGTTGCGGCCGCTGGCCCGCCCCGACGCCTCGGGCATCTCCTGCGCCAAGGCGCACCGGCTGCTCGGCTGGGCGCCGAAGCGGTCGTGGCGCGACTACCTGGACGAGAACGGCCGCACCCGTCAGGGGTGATGACGGAGCCCGACGAGGCCGCCGGGCAGGCTCTGCGCGGTGATCAGGGTGAGGGGCGCGGCGGCGGGGCGGTCGCCTTACCAGATGCGGGTGGCATGCTCGCCGGCCAGGCACGGGTGGAGCAGGCTGACCTCGTCCACCAGCCCGGCCGCGCGCAGCGCCTCCCACCGGCCGACCCGGCCGCGGCCGTCCACGACGGCCGGCAGGGGCCGCCGGGCGCGGGGCCGGAGAGGTCGCCGCCCGCCAGGGCCTGCTCCTGGGCGAGGACGGCGTCGGCCCCCGCCAGGGTGAGGTCTTCCTTCCAGGTCTGCGCGAGCCGGTAGAAGCGGGTGACGTCCGGCTGGAATCCCGTGGTGGCCCCGTCGGCGGACACAGCGACGTGGGCCACCACGTAAGGACGTTGCGTGCCTGAAGGCGTGGCCTCACGGTAGTTGACGCGATGAGTCAGTCGAGGGCGGCGATCAGGTCGGGCAGCGTGGCCGGGTCGTGGAAGAGCGTCGCGCCCAGGCCGGTCAGCCGGGCGGGAGGCGTCAGGCCGCCGGCGAAGGCGAAGCAGCGCATGCCGGCGCGCATCGCCGCCGTCACGCCGAACGGGCTGTCCTCCACCACCACGCAGCGCCCGGGCTCGGCGCCCATCGTGGCCGCGGCGTGCAGGAACAGGTCGGGCTCCGGCTTGCCCCTGGCGACGTCCTCGGCGCTGAACACCCGCCCGTCGAACCTGCCGGCGAGCCCGGTCAGCTCCAGGCTGCGGCGGATGGTCGGGTGCCGGCCGTTGGAGGCCACGCAGTAGGGGATGGACAGCCGGTCGAGTGCCGCCTCGATGCCGTCGATCGCGCACAGCTCGGCGGCGATGGCGGCGGCGTAGTCGGCGTTGACCTGCTCGCGCCAGCCCGGCGGGGTCTGGCCGACCTGCTCGGCCCAGTACTCGTTCGTGCAGCCCACGAACCGCTCGGCGTACTCGGTCTCGTCGATGTCCCAGCCGAGCCGCCGCAGCGCGGCGGTGCCCACGCGTACGGAGATCGGCTCGCTGTCCACGAGCACCCCGTCACAGTCGAAGATCACCAGCTCGACGGTCAAACCGTCCCCCTTCTCCCGGGCGATACGTGACATTGCGCAGGTGGTAGCGTCTGTGTATCGCTTCACAAGACGCTAGTCCGCATAGTGAGACAACCCCATGACGACTTCCCCCCCGACCGCGGCGCCCAGCCGGTCGCGGATCGCGGCGGCCAGCCTCATCGGCACCGCGATCGAATTCTATGATTTCTACATCTACGGCACCGCCGCGGCCCTGGTGCTGAACACCGCGTTCTTCCCCAAGATGGACTCGGTGGCGGGCACGCTGGCCTCGTTCTCGACGTTCGCCGTGGCGTTCATCTCGCGGCCGCTCGGCTCGGCCGTGTTCGGGCACTGGGGCGACCGCGTCGGCCGCAAGTCCATGCTGGTCGTCTCGCTGCTGGTGATGGGCCTGTCGACGGTCCTGATCGGCCTGCTGCCCGGCTACGCCGCGATCGGCGTGATCGCGCCCGTGCTGCTGGTGCTGCTGCGCTTCACGCAGGGCATCGGCCTCGGCGGCGAGTGGGGCGGCGCGGCGCTGCTGGCCACCGAGCACGCGCCGCCCGGCAAGCGCGGCCTGTACGCGATGTTCCCGCAGCTCGGCCCGTCGGCCGGGTTCATCGTGGCCAACGGGCTGTTCCTGATCCTCGGCGCCACGCTGAGCGACGGGGAGTTCGAGAGCTGGGGCTGGCGGCTGCCGTTCGTGGCGAGCCTGCTGCTGGTCGTGGTCGGCCTGTACGTGCGGCTGAAGATCTCCGAGACACCCGTCTTCCAGGCGGCCATGGACCAGCGCCGGATCGCCAAGGTGCCGTTCGCCGGGCTCATGCGGCACCAGTGGCGGCGCGTGCTGCTCGGCGCCGGCGCCATGACCGTCGCCTACACGCTCTTCTACACCGCCACCACCTACTGCCTGGCCTACGGCACCGACACCCTGCGGATCCCGCGCACCACGATGCTCGCGCTGACCATGGTCGGCGTGGTGTTCATGGCGGCGGGCACGGTCGTCTCGGCCCTGGTGTCCGACCGGGTGGGCCGCCGCCGGACGCTGATCTGGGGCACGGTCGCGGCCGTCGTGTGGGGGCTCGTGATGTTCCCGCTGATGGAGACGCGCTCGATCTTCCTGGTCGGGCTGGCGCTGGCCGGGGCGCTCGCGCTGATGGGGCTCGTCTTCGGGCCGATGGGGGCGTACCTGCCGGAGCTGTTCAGGACCGAGTACCGCTACAGCGGCGCGTCCGTCGCCTACAGCCTCGGCGGCGTGCTCGGTGGCGCGGTGCCGCCGCTGGTCGCGACCGGCATGCAGGCCGGCGGGCTGGGCGTGATGGCGATCGGCGCGTACGTCTCCGCGATGGCGCTGCTGAGCCTGCTCTGCCTGCTCGCCCTGCCGGAGACCGGCGACCGGACGCTCTGAAGATTTCGCCGGAACGTGTCACGAATGGCGCGGCTGTCCCGTCCATGGGGTGTAGAACCCGAAAGGAGACGGGGCAATGAGGAAGCACATCCTGATCGTCGGTGGCGGATACGTCGGCATGTACACCGCGATGGGGCTGCGTAAGCTGGTCCGTTCCGGCGAGGTGACCGTCACCGTGGTCGACCCGCGCGGCTACATGACCTACATGCCGTTCCTCGCCGAGGCGGTGGGCGGCTCGATCGAGCCGCGCCACGTGGCCGCCCCGCTCGGGCAGGTGCTCAAGGGCATGCGGGTGCTGACCGGCCGCGTCACGCGGGTGGAGCACGAGGCGCGCAGCGCCGAGTTCCAGCCGGTCCAGGGCCCGGCCAGGACGATCGAGTACGACATCCTCGTCATGGCGGCCGGCTCGATCACCCGCGGGCTGCCCATCCCGGGGCTGGCCGAGCACGCGGTCGGCTTCAAGAGCATCGGCGAGGCCGTGCACCTGCGCAACCGCGTGCTGGCCGGCCTCGCCGCCGCCGCCTCCACCGACGACGAGCTGATCCGGCGCAGGGCGCTGACGTTCGTGGTGGTCGGCGGCGGGTTCTCGGGCGTCGAGGCGCTGGCCGAGATGCAGGGGCTGGCAGACGAGGCCGTCCGCTACCACGAAGGGATCGAGGCCGCCGACCTGAGCTGGACGCTCGTCGAGGCCAACGACCACATCCTGCCCGAGCTGCACGCCGACCTCGGCCGCTGGACCGTGGACGCGCTGCGCAAGCGCGCCGTGGACGTGCGGCTCGGCACCCGGCTCACCTCGCTGGCGGGCGGGGTGACGGTGCTCTCGGACGGGACCGAGCTCGACGCCGGCACGGTCGTGTGGGCGGCGGGCGGGCGGCCCAGCCCGCTCGCGGCGGCCAGCGGGCTGCCGGTGGACCGCATCGGGCGGCTCCTCGCGACCGAGTACCTGACGGTGGCGGGCGTCGAGGACGCCTTCACGGCCGGTGACGGGGCCGCCGTGCCCGACCTGACCCGGCCGGGCGAGTTCACCGCGCCCAACGCCCAGCACGCGGTGCGGCAGGCCAAGCTGCTGGGGCGGAACCTGGTCGCGTACGTGCGGGGGCGGCGGCTCAAGGCGTACCGGCACGCCTACCTCGGCTCGGTCGCCGGGCTCGGCCACCACCAGGGGGTCGCCCAGGTGTACCGGATCAAGCTCACCGGCGTGCTCGGGTGGCTGGCGCACCGGGCCTACCACCTGGGGTGGGTGCCGACGATGCGGCACAAGGCCGCTGTGCTGGCCGACTGGCTGCTGGCGGGGCTGTTCCGGCGCGAGACGGTGCGGCTGGAGGCGATCGAGCACGCGGACGAGGACTTCCGCCAGGCGCTGACCGCCGACCAGTCGGGCCCGGCCGTCCGCCCGGCCGCACCCCCGGCCCCCGCCCACGAAGCTCCGGCCGCGACTGCGGCCCCGGTCCACGAAGCTCCGGCCGCCCGACCGGCCGTCGAGGCCGTTCAGGGCGCGCAGGCCGTTCAGGGTGTCCAGGCCGTCCAGGGTGATCAGGCCGTTCAGGGTGTGCCGGCCGGCGAGCAGGCCGGCTCGGACGAGCCTCGGACTCCGGCCGCGGCGAAGCCCGGCCAGGACATCCGTCAGACGCCCGGCCCGGATGCCCGCCGGACGCCCGCCGCGAAGCCCGGCCCGGATGCCCGTCAGGCGCCCGCCGCGTGAGCGCCGGGCCTGACCGGCCGGCGGTCAGGCGTACCCGGGGAACATCAGCGACAACTCGCGCGGGTAGGCCGCGATCAGACGCAACTCGTCGTCCGTGAGCGGCCTGCCCGTCATCGCGTTGCAGAGCTGCACCAGCCGGAACGACTCGTCCTCGTCGGCCACCTCGGCCCCGAGCCCGTCCATGACGTGGCGGAACCCGGCCTTGCCGCCGTACTCGCCGGTCAGCACCACCCGGCCCGGCCGCCCGTGCCAGTCCTCGGGGAACGGCCCCAGCGTCGCCTCGTCGTACAGCTCGTAGTTGCCGTGGTCCTTCAGCGCGCCGTCCGCGTGGATGCCCGACTCGTGCGCGAACGCGTTGCGCCCCACCCCCACCTGGTTGTACGGCAGCGGCTGCCCCAGCGCGTAACTGGCCCACAGCCCGAACCGGCGGGCCCACTCCAGGTTCAGCGCGTCCCCGATCTGCGCAGGCTCCAGCCCGAACCCGTGACGGAAGGCCAGGATCGTGGAGAGCAGGTCGGCGTTGCCCGAGCGCTCGCCGATGCCGTTCACGCAGGTGTTGATCCACGCGTCCTGCCCGGCGTCGAGGTCGCCGAGGGCTCCCGACACGGAGTTGGCGACGGCCATGCCCAGGTCGTTGTGGCAGTGGGTCTCGACGGGCATCGCGGTGGCGGAGGCCAGCTTGGCGAAGCGCTCGCGGATCCGGTCGGGCGTGTCGCCGCCGATGGTGTCGCAGTAGCGTACGCGGTCGGCGCCCGCCTGCTTGGCCGCCAGCGCGAACTCCAGCAGGAACCCGTCATCCGTACGCGAGCCGTCCTCGGCGTTCACCCCGACGGTCAGCGCGCCCGCGTCCTTGGCCACGCGGACCGCCGCCGCCATCTCCCTGATGATCGCGTCCCTGTCCAGCCGGCCGCGGAACTTGTTCTGGATCATGTAGTCGGACGTCGAGATGGACAGGTTGTAGTGCCGCAGGCCGAGCGGCGCGGCCTTCTCCACGTCCTGCGGCACGCCCCGGCACCACCCGGACAGCCTCAGCTCCCCGAACGCCCCCGCCTGCGCCAGCGCCACCTGCGCCCGGACGTAGGGGACCTCGTGGAAGAGGAACGGGAAGCCGATCTCGGACTGAGCCACGCCGAGCTTGGCCAGATAGAAGTTGACCATGGTCTTGCCGAACTTCGACAGGCCGGTGCGCGCGGTCTGCACGCCGTCCCGGTTGGTGACGTCGAGGAAGTGAACTTTTGGCATGTCCTCACGTTGACATGCTCGTTCAACGTGGATCAATATTGATTTTCGTCAACTATGGGAGGGCTGGGCAGCGGTGGAGTGGATCGACGCGGCCACGGCGGCGGAACGGCTGGGCGTCAAGCCCGCCACGCTGTACGCGTACGTGAGCCGTGGGGTGCTGCGGCGGCGGCACGGCGAGGACGGGCGGCGCAGCCTCTTCTCGGCCGAGGAGATCGAACGTCTCGCGCGCCGCGGCCGGCCGCGCAGCCAGCCGCCGGAGCTCGTCATCGAGTCGTCCGTGACGGCGCTCGGCGTCGATCGGCCCTACTACCGGGGGATCGACGTCCTCGGCCTGGCGGCGACGGTCTCGTTCGAGACGGTCGCCGAGTGGCTGTGGACCGGCGACCCGGCCGTCTGGCGCCCACCCGCCGACGTCACGAGCGAGGACGACGGGGGTGTGGCGAGGCGCGCCGGGCGGGCCGCCGGGCCGGGCGCGAAGGTGAGCGGGAAGCCGGATGGCGGGCCGGGCGCGAAGATGAGTGGGAAGCCGAGTGGAGGTCCGGGCGCGAGCACCGGCGGCGGGCCGGGAGCGAGCACCGGCGGCGGGCCGGGAGCGAGCACCGGCGGCGGGCCGGGAGCGAGCACGCGCCGCGAGCCGGGTAAGGGGCCGGGTGATGGGCCGGGTGCGGTGAGGCGGGGCGGGCAGCCGTGGTGGTGCGAGCCCGAGGAAGGGTTGCGGGCCGCCGTCACCGCGCAGCGCGGGCTGCCGGACGACCTGCTCCCCCTCGACCGGCTCCAGGTGATCACCACGGTGCTCGGTGCGTCCGACACCCTCCGCTACCAGCTCGACCGCGACTCCGTCACCGCCACCGGCCGCCGCCTGATCGCGGGCCTGGTGGACGCGCTGCCCCCGCTGAGCGACCCCCAGGGCGACTCGATCGCCGAGCGCCTGTGGTCCCGCCTGTGCCCGCAGCCCGCCACCCCGGCCCTGCTCACGGCCATGGAGGCCGCGCTGGTGCTGCTCGCCGACCACGAGCTGGCCGCCTCGACGCTGGCCGCCAGGGTGGCCGCCTCCGCCAAGGCCGACCCGTACGCGGTGGTGCTGACCGGCCTCGGCGTCCTGGGCGGCCCGCTGCACGGCGGCGCGTCGTACGGCGCCGAACGCCTGCTGGCCGAGATCGCCGAGCCCCGGCACGCCGCCCGCGCCATCGCCGAGCGGGTGCGGCGCGGCGAGCGCATCCCCGGCTTCGGCCACAGCGTCTACAAGAACGGCGACGGCCGCGGCGCCACCCTGCTCGACCTGGTCAAGCAGGCCGCCCCCGGGCACGGGCGGATCGCGGCGGGTGAGGCGGTGCTGGCGGAGATGCGACGCCGCCGCCTGCCCGATCGCAACGTCGACTTCGCCCTGGCCACCCTGTCCGCCGTCAGCGGCATGGTGCCGGGCGCCGGCGAGGCGATCTTCGCTGTGGCCAGGGTGGCGGGCTGGCTGGCCCACGCCATGGAGGAGTACGAACGCGGCGCCCTCCTCCGCCTCCGCGCCTCCTACACAGGCCCGCCGATCGCATGAGCCTCCAGCCGGCGGGCCCGCCACCCGCGTGAGCCCTCCGGCCGTCGGGCCCGATCGAGTGAGCCCTCCGGTCGTCGGGCCCGATCGAGGGAGCCCTCCGGTCGTCGGGCCCGATCGAGGGAGCCCTCCGGTCGTCGGGCCCGATCGAGTGAGCCCTTCGGTCGTCGGGCTCGCCACCCGCGTGAGCCCTCCGGTCGTCGGGCCCGCCGATCTTGCGAGGCCTCCCTCGCTCGTACGCCGGTCATGTGAGGGCGGGTGTGACCCGGTCCACGTACGCGGCCAGGGCGCGCACCCGCTCGGCGTGCTGGTCGTGCCCGACGATCACCGGCGGATCGTTGTACGGCATCGCGTCCGACGACCGCCGCAGCTTGATGTACTGCCCGCACGCGTCGATCGCGTACGGCTCCATGTCGTCCTGCAGCGCCCCGATCACCGTGATCCCGTACGTCTCCCCGATCCTCCTGAACAGCGCCACGGCCTCCCGCCGGTGCTCCTTGCCCAGGTTGCGCCCCAGCTCGTCGAGCACGAGGCACAGATGACCGCCACCGGACGACGCGATGGCCGCCGCGCACACCAGCTTGACGGCCTTCTCGTCCATGAGCGCCGTGTTGGCCCGCCGGTTGTACGGCACGAACCCCTGCCCCTCGCCCCGCCGCCACTTCGGCGTCACCCGCCACTGCCAGCGCTGCTCGGGATCGGCGGGCGCGGGCGGCACGGGGAACTCCAGGGTCGCGCCGTAACCGCCGTAGGAGGTGTCGAGCTTGTCGAACTCCTCGGCCACCCGCGCCAGCCGCGCCTTGATCGCCGCCGTCAGCGCCGCCCGGTGCACGGCCGTGGACTGGGCCGCCTCCTCGGCGCCCCTGGCCGCCGCCGCCAGGTCCCGCTGGCGCGAGACGAGCTGCGCCTCGATCTGCCGCCGCTGGTGCCGCTCGTACTCCTCCTGCCCCCGCAGGTACGACGCCAGCGCCCCGCACACCGCCGGGAACGTCGCCTGCTCGCGCGCCGTGCTGCCCTCCCGCTCGCTCAGCAGGAACCGCAGCTCCTCCGGAATCTCCGCCTCGTCATCGGACGGGAACGTGTCGCGCAACGCCTGGTCGAGGTGGCGTTCGGCGACCCGCCACCATTCCTCGGCCGCCCGGGGCCGCTCCTCCTCGGGCAGCGCCTCCAGCCATTCGCGGGCGGTCTCGACCGTGCCGCCCCAGTCGGCGGCCAACGCGCCGAGCTTGAGCGACTCGCGCTCCGCCCCGACTCTCGTCTCCTGCTCGCGGGCCTGCGCCCGCTCGGACTCGTGCCGGTGCCTGCGGCCCTCCAGGCGTTCGATCTCCATGTCCCTGGTACGCGCGCGGAAGTCCAGCGCGCCCGCCTGCCGTTCGGCCTCGGCGACCTTCGGGGTCAGCTCCTCGATGGCCGCGTTCAGCTCGCCCAGCCTGGCGCGCCGCTCGCCGAGCTTGGCCTCGATCTCGGCCAGCCGCACTCCGGCCCTGGCCCCCTCCAGCCGCCGCTGCGCCTGCGCGACGGCCTCCTCGCCGTCGTGCACGGCCTGCGCCGCGCTCTCCTGCACGTCCTTGGCCCGGTTGAGCCGCTGCTCGGCGGCCTTGATCCGGGCCTCCCGCCCGGTCGCCACCCCGTCGAACGCCCCCACGACGCTCACCCCGGCCGCGCTGACCAGCACCGACCCCGGCAGCTCCGCCAGCGCGACGGCCGCCTCGCCGAGCTGCGCGGCGTCCACGATCACGGCATGCTCGTTCGGCCACCCACGGAGCTCACCCAACGCGAGCCCGGACCCAGCGCCGGACCCAGCGCCGGACGCGGCACCGGTCGCAGGGCCCGTCGCCGCGCCGGTCGCCGCATCGGAAGCCGCGTCGGACGCCTTGCCGTAGCGGGCCTTGAGCGCCTCGCCCAGCGCCTGCCCGCCGCCCGCGCCGGAACCGCCGTCGCCGCCCGCGCCGGCGCCGACGGCACCCGCACGCGAACGCGAGCCGGGCAGGGCGGACGGGGCCGCGTGGGCGGCGTCGCGGGCCTGCTCCGCCACGTCCAGCGCGTCCAGCAGGCCGGTGGCCCCGATCCCGGCCGCCGCGAGCGCGTTGAGCTGGGCCGCCGCCGGGCCGCCCTCGGCGTCGTCCAGCGCGGCCTGCGCCGAGGCGACCTCCTGGTCGGCCACGCCCAGGGCCTTGAGCGCCTCGTTGAGCCGCAGCCGCACCTCGCCCAGCTCCCGCTCGGCCGCGGGCACGTCCCGCCCGTCGGCGAACCGCCGGGTCTCCTCCAGACCGGGGATCAGCCCGCGCAGCTCGTCGGCGGAGTTCTCCGCCACGGCGCGGTCGGCGTCGAGCTTGGCCGCCCGCGCCTGCATGGCCGACAGCTCCTTGCGGGCCTGGGAGACCTGCCGGTCGAGGGTGTCCTCGCGCAGCGTGGCGATCTCCGCCTTGACCATGGCGATCGCCTCGCCCGCCGCCTCGCCCGCGGCGCGGTGCCGTTCGAGGTCGGCGAGCAGCGCCTCGTCCTTGGCCGCGGCGTCGGCCAGCTTGCGCGCCTGCCGCCCGCGCCAGCACCGCAGCGCGTCGGCCAACCGGATGCGCGCCTGGTCGCGCCGGTCGAACGTGGTCAGCAGCGCCTTCGACTCCGACTCGAACTCGGCCAGCCGCTCGGCCGCCTGCGCCGCCCGCACCCGCTTGGCGTGCTCGTCGCGGCGGGCCTCGCGCTCCTGCTCCAGCTCGGCGTCCAGGCCGGTGAGCGCGGCGATGGCCTCGAAGACGCGCTCGGGGGAGATCTCGTTGAGCGGCTGGGAGAGCAGGTTGGTGGCGACCTTGCTGCGTACGGACGTGGACAGGAACGACACGCACCTGACCCTGTCGCCGTAGAGCACCTTGGTCAGGTCGCGGGCCACGACGTCGCGCCGCCCGGCCGACCTCGGCAGCGACGCCCAGATCTCGTCGGCCCGCGCCACCCGCTCGGCCTCGGACGGGGACGCCGCCAGGTGCACGCCCTCCCGCCAGCGGATCTCCAGGTGCGGCGCCTCCTGGTTGACCTTCAGCCACACGGTCAGCGCCCCGCCCGAGGTGTCGGGCACCTCGAACAGCTCCCCGCCGCTGTCATCGGCCTCCCCGAGCACGAGCTCGGAACCGCGACCAGGGGAAGCGAGCTCGGAAGGGACAGGGCCGGAGGCGTGCTCGCCGCCCGGCGCTGGGGCCGTGGCGCGTTCGCCGTCCGGGGATGAGGCCGGGAGGGGGGCCGGCTCGCCGTCCGGCGCAGGGGCCGGGTCGAAGCCGTTCATGCCGGGCGGTCCGAAGACGCCCACGATGTAGCCGTGATCGGCGCTGGCCCACTGCCGGGCCCCCGCGCCGCTGGCCAGCTCGGCGTTGAACAGCAGCTCCGACACCGCCTTGGCGCCCGAGGCGAAACGCCACTGCTCGTCACCGAGCAGCGCGGTGATGGAGGCGATGAACGAGGACTTGCCCGCGCCGTTGGAGTCCTTGGGCCCCGCGCCCGCCACCACGATGAGTGTGCCGGGGACGGTGGGCACCGGATGGGTCGACAGCCGTGAGATGTTGACCGCCTGCATGGCGATCAGCACCCGGTCTCCGACGACGTTCTCCATCTGCGACACCTCGAACCCCCGTAACCCTTCCATCCATCAGAAAACGCTCTTACCTGGCGGATCTACGCGCCAGCACGGCCGTCGCGAGCGGGGTGTTCGGCCCGGCCGCCAGGATCAGCTCCTCCTGCAACCGCCGCCGCGCCGCCGCGGTGAGCCGGTGGAACTGCGGCCCCGGCACGTAACCGCCCGCCTCCTCGCCCGCCTTCACCTGGCCGAGCAGCCCCGCGTGCCGCAACGTCCGCAGCGCCGACTCCAGCTCGCCGATCGGGAGCTGGGTGTGGCGGCGCAGTTCCTCGACCGGCGTCGGGTGCGGCGACGACCACGAGTCCTCCGGCAGCAGCCCCTCGGCTCGCGGGATGGCCACGGAGTGCACCAGCACGAGCGTCAGCACCGCCCGCTCGCTCACTCCGAGCGGCCCGTGCGCCGTCTCGGGCGTGCCGGCGACACCGAGGGCGCCGATGGCGGCGGCCGCGCCGTCGTCGTAGCCGGAGATCCAGCGGTCGCGGTGCTGGATGAGCGTACGGCCGCGCCTGGCCAGCATCTCGCCCAGCGTGTGGCGCAGCGCCGGGTCGCGCAGGGCGGCGAAGCGCACCTCCTGCACCGGCTCGGCGGCGTGCTCGACCACCATGAACGCCGCCACCAGCTCGGCCCGCCGCCGCTCGTCGTAGCCGCCCAGCAGGTCGTCGAACTCGGCCACCCCGCCTTCCACCCGCCCGGCCCCCGCGACGACGTCCGCGGACATGACGGCCTCAGCCCCTGCAGCGGCCTCAGCCCCGGCGACGGCCTCCGCGGCCGTGACGGCCTCAGCCCGCGCGGCGACCTCACCCCGCGCGGCGGCGACGATGTCGGCGTCGCCCACCACGGTCAGCTCGGGCCGCTCGGGCTCGGGCAGCCGCCGCACCAGTTCCTGGAGCTGCGCGTGCGCCTCCACCGGCCACAGCGCGCACCTCGGCCCGAGCAGCACCACCCCGTCGTCCATCACGACCCAGGCCGAGTCGTGCAGCCGCCGCAGGGCGCCCCGCGCCCAGTTGCGCATCAGGTCGTCGGTGCGCCCGATCAGCTCCCGGTAGGTGTCGAGCACCAGCTCCACCGGCGCGGGATCGCCCGGCCACGGATCCACGGACAGATCGGTCCAGCAGCACTTGAGCACCGCGGCCAGCACCCGCCGCGTCTCGCCGGACCGCTCCACGGGCACGGGCGCCACCTGGTGCTCGTCCAGCAGCGACGGCGTCACCCCGTCGGGCCACACGGGCAGGGCGTCGCCGGTGGAGTCGGGCCTGGTCAGCCGGATCATGCCGGGGGCGGCGAGCACCCCGGCGCCCAGCCGGGCCGGCCCGTGGGCCCGCACCAGCGCATGGGAGACGGCCGCTTGTCGCTGATCCATCAGACGCGCTCCAGGTAACCGTGGGAGAGCCAGGCGGGCTCGCGATCGGGATCGACGGTGAGCCCGTCGGACCAGGTGAGCCGGTAGGGCAGCTCGGGCCGCAGGTCCACGGTGGTCAGGTCGGCCAGCACGCGCCGGGCGGCGACCCAGTCGGAGGAGCCCAGCACGTCGGACAGCGCCACCCGTGAGGCCTCTCCCAGCAACGACTCGGCCATCTGGGCGAGCCGTTCGAGCGCGGCGCCGGGCGAGGTGTCGAGCGAGGACTCGGGCCCGGGGTCGGGCAGCGTGGAGCGCGGGGGAGTGGGCTGGGCGGGGACCGGCCGCGGCGCCTCGTCGACCGCCCGAGCGATGGCGGCGGGATCGTGCCAGGGCGCGGGCGCGTCGAAGAGGAACCCGTCGAGCACGGCCGCCAGCCGCTCTCTCGACGCCGTCTGCGCGAACGTGCGCCACGTCTCGGTCGGCAGCAGCGTCAGGTTGCGCGTCGTGCCCGCCGAGTCGGCCAGGCGGCCCGCCGCGCGGCGCGAGGCGTCGCTGTAGGCGTAGATGGCGGCGCGCAGGTCGGTGCAGACCCGGTCGAGCTCCGGCCAGCGGGTCAGGATCGTGCCGTGCAGGCCCTGCGCCCGCCGCGCGATCTCCTCGGTGCCCCACAGCTTGGGCGCCTGCTCGCGCAGCTCCTCGATGGTGCCGGTGGTGAGCGTGATCAGCTCCAGCGCCCACAGCCGGAACGCCCGCGCCAGGTTGAGCGCGCTCTGCCTGGCCTCCTCCATCGTGGTGCGCGGGTCGGCGACATTGAGGTCTTCGAGCGCCAGCAGCCGGTGCATCTCGGACTGGCCGCCGTCGTCCATCATCCGCCTGATGAACATCAGCCCCACCACGCTGGTGAAGGAGGCGCGGTAGCGGAGCTGGTTGGGCTTGGGGAAGATTTCGCGGATGGCGCCGAGCCCCCTGAGCACGCGCAGCCGGTTGTCGAACTGGTCGGTGGGGTAGGCGCGGCAGGCGAAGCGCATCTGCTCGTGCGTCAGCCACTCCTCGCCCGCCTCCGCGAACGCCGCGAACAGCGTCTCGGCGATGTCGACCAGGGCCGGATCGTCGACCACCGCCCCGCTGTCGCGGGCCAGCGCGGCGAACATGCGGCGGTAGGTCGACAGGACCGCCTCGTCGGTGAGGACGGAGTCGAGGGTCAGGGGCTGTTCGGACACGGGCTCTAAGGTACGGCTTCACACCGACACTCTTGGCACTCGCGCACCGGCGCTCCCATGGCTACCAGCCAGTACATACCCGGGAGAGACGTCCGAGCGCTAGGGTGATCCCCGTTATTCCGGGGCGAAACGCTCCCTAGTCGTACAAACCGGGGTGGGGGCGCAAGGTGGGGGTGCTTCGCGGCGATCGCGCCACGGCGGTGATCGCCGGAGCGGCGGCCGTGATCCTGGTCGCCGCGGCGGCGTGGTTCGGCGTGGGCGTCTCCAGCGCCAACCCCAAGCTGGCCGACGTCGGCGCGTGGTTGTGGACCGCGGCGCGCGGCAGGATCGTGCACGTCAACGGCCTGTCCGGCGAGGTGGACGGCTACCTCGACGACAAGGCGGGCCGCCGGCTCCGCGTCGTCCAGGACGGCGGCAACGTCCTGCTCGTGGACGACCGCACCGGGTACGTCAGCCGCGTCGAGCCCAGCCAGCTCACCGTCACCGAGACCCGCGACCTCGGCGCCGCCGGGACGCAGCTCGCCATGTCGGGGAGCACCGCGTACGCCGTGGACCCGGCCGCGGGCAAGGTCCAGCAGATCGACCCCGTCACGCTGGGCACCGTCGGCGCCGCGCTGACCCTGCCGGGCCCGCTGGGCGCGGCCCGCGTCGACGGCGGGGGCCGCCTGTGGGTGCCCGTGACGGCGCGGGGCCAGGTCGTCCCGGTCTCGAACGGCACCGCGGCGAGCCCGATCAAGGTGGGCGAGCCCGGCGAGGAGCTGTCGGTCACCATCGCCGGCGGCCTGCCCGTCGTGGTCAACACCAGGGCCGCCACCGCCACGATCATCGGCTCCGACGGCGGCGTCGGCGAGATCACCCTGCCCAAGGGGGTGGCCCAGGCCGCCAGGGGCGGCGCGCTCACCCCCGCCGCCACCGAGGGGGCGCTGGTGCCGATCCTGGCGCCCGGCGGCTCGGGGCTGCTCGTCGTGATCGACACGGGCTCCAACTCCGTGCTCAGCACCAAGCTCGCCACCCGCGACCCGGCCGGCCTGGGGGTGCCGCAGGTGCTCGGCAGCAAGGTGTACGTGCCGGACCAGGGCAGCGGCGCGCTGATCGTCTGGGACAGCGCGGCGGGCGGCCGCCCGACCACGCTCCAGGTGGCGCAGGAGCCGGGCCCGGTGGACGTGTTCGTCAAGGACGGCCTGCTCTGGGCCAACGACGAGAACGGCGACAAGGCCGTCGTCATCGACCCCGAGGGCCGCAAGCACGACGTCGACAAGGGCGACTCCGACGTGCCGGGGCCGTCCAGCACCCCCAAGCCCAGGCCGACGCCGAGCACCGAGCCCACCCGCCCCGACTCCCCGCCCGAGCAGGAGCCCGAGCAGCAGCCCGACCCGGACCCGGTCAGGACCACCGACCGGCCCGGCCCCACCTCCACCCGCACGCGGGAGACCCCCAGCAGGAGCCCCAGCGCGACGCCGTCGGCGAGCGCGCCCTCCGCGCCCGGCGCCGTGACCGCCAGGTCGGGCCCCGGCAAGGTGACGGTCACCTTCAGCGCGTCCACCGGCGGCGAGGTCGAGCGGTACACGCTGAGAACCTCCGGCGGCGGCAGGTCCACACCGCAGTCGGTGGACGCGGACGGGCCGTTCCAGTTCGAGTTCACGGGCGGCGACTGCGCGAACGAGTACACCTTCACCGTGGTCGCCCACTGGCCGGGCGGCGAGGTCGAGTCCGAGCCCAGCGCCGGGGTGCGGCCGTGCGTGGCGCCCGGCTCGCCCACCGCCTTCGCGGCCAAGGCGAAGAACCGGGGCGCCGAGCTGACCTGGACCGTCCCCGAGGGCGCCGACGACGCCACCACGTACGAGCTGACCGGCGCCGCCACCGGCAGCGGCATCAAGGGCACGTCGTTCACCGCGACCGGGCTGGCGAACAACCAGAAGCACACCTTCAAGCTCAAGGCCAGGAACGCCGCAGGGGAGAGCCCCGACGTGGCCACGGCCGAGGTGGACCTGGCCTACCCGCGCCAGCAGTACAAGAACGCCAGCAACGACGACACCAACACCCTGATCCGCCCCGGCCCGTCGACCGGCGGCACGGCCGCCGGCACGATCCCGAAGGGCCAGTACATCACCCTGACCGTGATCTGCCAGGTCAAGGGCGCCTCGTACACCGACTCCTCGACCGGCAGGACCAGCGACGTGTGGAACCGGATCGAGAGCCAGTACGGCAACGGCTACCTGAACGACACCCTGGTGGCGACTCCGGACGGCGGTTTCCCTGAGGGGCCGCTCTTCGAGTGCACCGACTGAGAAGGGGACTCAGTTGACCCAGTACAACTACCAGGACCAGTTCCAGCAGCCGCCGCCGGCGTACGAGCAGCACCAGCAACCGCAGCAGCAGCTCGCCGGCCAGTTCGCGCAGCGCTTCCAGCTCCTGGCCGCCAACATCGAGCGCATCATCCGCGGCAAGCACGAGGCCATCGAGCTGGCCCTGATCTGCCTGTTCGCCGAGGGGCACCTGCTCGTCGAGGACGTCCCGGGCACCGGCAAGACCACGCTCGCGCGCTCCCTGGCCGCCAGCGTGGACGCCGAGTGGCGGCGCATCCAGTTCACGCCCGACCTGCTGCCCAGCGACATCACCGGCGTGTCGATCTTCAACCAGGCGCACCAGAGGTTCGAGTTCCACCAGGGGCCGGTCTTCGCCAACATCGTGCTGGCCGACGAGATCAACCGCGCCTCCCCGAAGACGCAGGCGGCGCTGCTGGAGGTGATGGAGGAGCGCCGGGTCACGGTGGACGCCGAGCCGCATCCGGTGCCCCGGCCGTTCCTCGTCGTGGCCACGCAGAACCCGGTGGACATGGACGGCACGTACCCGCTGCCCGAGGCGCAGCTCGACCGGTTCCTGATGAAGATCTCCGTCGGGTACCCGGACCACGCGTCGGAGGTCGAGGTGCTCAAGGGCATGCCGACGGGGCCGCAGGTCGAGCGGCTGCCGGTGGTGGCCAGGTCCTCCGACGTGGCCGGCATGATCGACTTCGCCTCGCGCATCCACGTGGCCGACCCGGTCTACGACTACATCGTGGCGCTGTGCGGCGCCACCCGCACGAGCCCGCACCTGCGGCTCGGCGCCAGCCCCCGGGGGAGCCTCGCGCTGCTGCGCGCCGCCCGCGTCAAGGCCGCCGCGGCCGGTCGGCACTACGTGGTGCCCGAGGACGTGAAGGCGCTGGCCGTGCCGGTGCTGGCGCACCGCCTGATCCTCACGCCGGAGGCCGAGCTGCGCGAGGTCACCGAGGCCGCCGCGCTCGGCGAGATCCTCGCCGGGATGCCGGTGCCGCAGGCGGCGTAGGTGCAGCCCCCGCCGCCGCCCGGGCCCACCGCCGCGCGGCCCCCGCGTACCGGACTCGCCGCGGTCCTGACGCCGCTGGGCCGGGGCACGCTGGCCGGGTCCGTGGCGCTGTACGCCGCCGGGTTCGCGCTCGGCTACCCGGAGCCCGTGGTGCTGGCCACGGGCGCGCTGCTCGCGCTGGCCGCGGCCCTGGCGTGGACCGCTCCGAAGCCGAGGCTGGAGGTGCGCAGGGAGGTCACCCCGCTCAAGGTGCCGCGCGGCGACGCCGCCGTGGCCGTCCTCAGCGTGACCAACCTCGGCCGCCGCGGCCTGTCCGGCCTGCGCGCCCAGGACCGCATCGGCTCGTCGGAGCACACGGTCGACCTGCCGAGGCTGCCCAAGGGGGCGGTGCGGACGGTGTCGTACCCGCTGCCGACGGACACGCGGGGGGAGATCCCGGTGGGGCCGCTCGTGCTCGTGCGCGCCGACCCGTTCGGGCTGACGCGCCGCCTGCGCGAGTACGGCGGTCCCGTCACCCTCCTGGTGCGCCCCCGCACGGTCGCCCTGCCCGTCCCGCCGTCCGGCAGGGCACACCACCTCGAGGGCCCGGCCAGCGACAACGCGCCCGCGGGCACGGTCACCTTCCACACCCTGCGCGAGTACGTCCTGGGCGACGACCTGCGCCACGTGCACTGGCGCTCCAGCGCCCGCACGGGCACCCTGATGGTCCGCCAGTTCATCGACGCCGGCCTGCCCACCACGACCGTCCTGCTCGACACGCGGGGCCTGACGGAGCCGGCCGTGGACGCCGCCGCCTCGGCCGCCGTCGCCGCCGCCAGGGCCGGGTTCCCGGTTCGCGTCCTGACCGGTGACGGGCCGATGCCCGGCACGAAGCCGGACCCCGAGGCCGTGCTGGACCGGCTCGCGCTGGTCCGCCCCGGCACGGCCGGCGTCACGGAGGCGCTGCGGGCGGCCAGGGGCGGAGGGTCGCTGGTGCTGGTGACGGGGGATCCGTCGGAGGCGGGGCGGGTCGCGGGTGCGCGGCGCCGCTTCGACCGCGTCATCTGCGTGTACGTGGGCCCCGGCCCGGTCCCGGCCGGCCCGCCCGGGGTGACGGTCGTGCGGATCGCGAGCCTGGACGAGCTGCCGGCGGCATGGGGCACCCGATGAGCCAGAACAGGCGGCGCGGTACCGCTTCGGGCGGGCCGTGGTGGCGCTGGGCGGCCGGGCTGGCGATCGTCGCGGCGCTGGCCGCCGTGGCGGGCTGGGGCTTCCACCGGGTGTTCCCGGGCGGCGAGCTGCTCCTGGCCGTCGTCCCGGCCGCCGTCGCGCCCGCGGCGGTCGCGGCCCTGACCCGGGCCCGGCCCCTCTGGCTGGCCCTGGCCCTGGACGTCGTCCTCTGGCTGGCCGGCACCGTCCCCCTGTACGGAACGTTGTCCCCGGCCGTCCCCGCCGACGTCGCCAACGCCTGGCACGCCCTGCTCACCACGCTCCTGCCCGCCCAGCCGGAGCCGGAGCTGCTGGTCCTCGTGCACACGCTGGTCTGGGCGGCGGCGACCATCGGCGCGGAGACCCTGACCCGCACCGGCACGCGGATCGCCGCCGCGCTCCCCGCCCTGGCCGTCCACGGCGTGGCGCTGCTGCTGGGCGTGGACGGCGAGGGCTCGAACCTGCCGGTGGCGGCGGCCCTGTTCGTGCTGATCGCGGCGCTGGCCCTGGTCCGCGACGGCCGCTCCCCGGCCTGGCTGCTCGCCGGGATCCCGGCCGCCGCCGCGCTGGCCGGGATCGCGCTGGTGGCGGGGCCGCTGCTGCCCATCGCCGCCGAGCCGTACAACCCCCGGCAGGACGCCGACCTGCCCCCTCCCGCCCGCGTGGACAGCGTCAGCCCGCTCGACCGGGTCTCGGCGTGGTTGCAGATCCCCGACCGCGAGCTGTTCACCGTCGAGGCCGGCGAGCCGCAGAACTGGCGCCTGGCCGTGCTCGACCGGTACGACGGCGTGCGCTGGACCTCCGGCGCCCGCTTCCAGCCCACCGGCGGCCGCGTCCCCGCGGGCGAGTGGACCGGCGACGCGGACGTGGTGCGTCAGCGCGTCACGTTCGGCGGCCTGCCCGGCACCTGGCTGCCCGCCGCCGAACGGCCCGAGGAGGTCACCGGCGTGCGCGACCTGGCCGTGGACCCCGCCAGCGGGTCGCTGCTGGCCGGCGCCAAGCCGGCCAAGGGCTTCAGCTACGAGGTGACCTCGCGCGTGCCCCGGCCCGCCAAGGAGGACCTGCTGGCCGCCGTCCCCGTCCGTGACGCGAGCCTGACCGCCTTCCCCGACGGGCCCCAGGAACGGCTCTTCCGCAGGCTCGCCCAGCAGGCGGTCAAGGGCGCCGGCGAGCCGATCAAGCAGGCGTACCGGCTCCAGAGCTACCTGCGCACGAGCGCCGCCTACGACGTCACGGCGCCCCCCGGTCACTCGCTCAAGGGTCTGGAGTTCTTTCTGCAGACCACGCACAGGGGGACGTCGGAGCAGTTCGCGGCCACGTTCGCGCTCATGGCCAGGACGCTCGGGCTGCCGTCGCGGGTGGTCGTGGGGTTCAGGCCGGGCGAGCAGTCCGGCGGCGTGTATCACGTCAAGTCGGGGCATGTCATGGCGTGGGCGGAGATCAAGTTCGAGGGGCTGGGGTGGCGGCCGTTCTATCCGACGCCGGGTCGCAGCGGGGCCAAGGACGACCACGAGGTGGCCTCCTCGGCGATCGAGGAGAGCGAGAAGCTGGAGGGCGAGTTCGCCGAGGGCGGCAGCGACCGGCCGAAGACGTCCCAGCCGCAGGAGGCGGGCCGGGACGAGCAGGTGGCCGGCGGCCCTGACCCGTGGCTGGTCGCGGCGGTGGCTGCGGGCGGGCTGCTGGCGGTGTACGCGGGCGTGGCGGTCGCCGTGCCGTGGCGGCGCAGGCACGGCCGCCGCCGCGCGCCGGAGCCCGCCCAGCGGGTGCTGGGGGCGTGGCGGCAGGCGTGCGACGACGTGGGGCTCGGCAGGGAGCACGCGCTCACGGCGGGCGACGTGGTGTCCCGCCAGTCGGGCGAAATTTCAGCACATCTCCATCCGTTGGCTGAAATTTCCAATCTCGTGCGGTACGCGCCAGAAGGCGTCACCGAGGCCCACGCCACCGAGGCCTGGCAGCGCAGCGACGCCGTCCGCAGAGCCGCACGCGCCCGCAAGCCCTTCCGCACCCGCCTGCGCGACCGCCTCCTCCTGCGATGATCGGCCCATGAGAAGCGTCGAGGCCCAGCTCCTGCACCGCCCGCCCGGCCTGGCGGCAGGCGAGATCGTCAGGCGCCTGGCGGCCATGCAGGCCCAGGACGTGCCCTCGGCCCTGCTGGCCTTCCGCGCCCGCTCCGCCACCCTCACCCCGGCCGACGTCGAGGCGGCCTGGCAGTCCCGCGAGCTCGTCAGGACGTGGGGCCCGCGCGGCACCCTGCACTTCGTGCACGCCGACGACCTGCCCTGGATCCACGCCCTGACCGGCCGCGCCACCGGCACCCTGCGCCGCCTGGCCGAGGAGGGCGTCACCGGCGACGACCTCCTGGCGCTCATCACCGGCGCCCTCGAAGGCCAGGGCCCCCTCACGAAGGCCGGCCTGGAGGAACGCCTCAAGGGCCGGGCCCGCGGCCAGGGCGTCGTGCACCTGGTGGCGCTGGCCGCCCACCACGGCCTGGCCGTCCTGGGCCCGCAGCGCGCGGGGAAGCCCACGTACGTGCACGCCGCCGACTGGCTCGGCGCCCCCGTCGTCCCCGAGCCCGACCGCGAGCGCGCGCTGAAGGAGCTGGCCACCCGCTACCGCCGCGCCCACCACCCCGCCACCCCCGAGGATCTGGCCGCCTGGTCGGGCCTGCCCCTAGGCGAGGCCCGCACCGCCTGGGGCCTGAGCCCGGCGCCCCCGCCTCCGCCGGAGGACGCCCCGCTGGTCCGCCTCGCGCCCGCCTTCGACGAGTACCTGATGGGCTGGCGCGACAGGGACCCCATCCTGGCCCCCGAGCACGCCAGGAAGGTGTTCCCCGGCGGCGGCGTCCTGCGCCCGGTCGTGCTGGTGGACGGCGTGATCAGGGGAGTGTGGGGGCGCAAGGGCGCCGAGGTGGGCGTGCAGGCGTTCGGCGAGTTGCCCGCCCTGGACGACGAGCTCGCCGACGTCCGCCGTTTCCTCGGACGGTCGTGAAAGCGATCCCGGACGGTCGTGGAGGCGATCCCGGACGGCCGTGAAAGCGATCCGGTGTATCGGGTGATAACAGACGAGAGCTGATACATCGGAAGGTTGTTCATGACGGGGGAGACCATCGCGGCCACGGTGCCCTGGACGGCCCGCGCGCCCGGGGCCGCGCAGGACACGCCGCGCCACACGCTGGACGACGCCGACGCGTTCAGCGCCGTGTTCGACGCCTACTTCGGCGAGATCCACGCCTACGTCGCCCAGCGCCTCGGCCCCGACCACGCCGAGGACATCGTGGCCGAGACGTTCCTCACCGCGTTCCGCAAGCGCGACCGTTACGACCCGTCCCGCGCGGGGGTGCGGGCCTGGCTGTACGGCATCGCCACGAACCTCATCGGCAAGCACCGCCGCCTGGAGGCCCGCACGCTGCGCGCGCTCGGCCGCTGCGGCCCGGAGACCGACGCGCCCGGCCACGAGGAGTCCGTGGCCGTGCGGGTCAGCGCCCAGAGCCTGCGCCCCGAACTGGCCGCCGCCCTGGCCGAGCTGGACCGGCGCGACCGCGACGTGCTGCTGCTGGTCGCGCTGGCCGGGCTCGGCCACGACGAGATCGCCACCGCGCTCGGCATCCCGTACGGCACGGTCGGCTCCCGCCTGAGCCGCGCCAGGAAGAAGCTGCGCGGCCGCCTGGGGGAGGTGCGCGGCGATGGATGAGCTGATCCGCGAGCTGTACGGCAGGCCGCAGCCGGGCCCGCACGCCCAGACCAGGGTGTGGCGGCGGATCACGGCCCGCCGCCGGCGTCGCCGCCTGTCCTGGACTGCGGCGATCTCCGCCGCCGCCGCGGCTCTCGCCCTGTTCCTCCTGGTCCCCCGTGACCAGCCGGTGGAGACAGGCAGGCAGATCCTCCTGACGGCCGCCACCTCCGCCGCGTCCTCCACCTCGCAGGGCACCTACTGGCACGTCAGGAAGCTGCACGACGGCGCCAGGGAGAGCGAGCTCTGGGTCACCAGGCAGGGCCGGGCGTGGACCGCCGAGCAGGGCCGCGTCACCCGCGTCACCGGCCGCTCGCCGTTCAGCATGGCCGGGCGCGACCTGACCTTCGAGGAGATCCAGGCCCTGCCCGCCGACGCCGCCGAGCTGCGCGAGCGGGTGGCCGCGATGCTCCCGCCCGGCTCTGAGTCCCTGCTCGCCGACGCGCTCTGCGGCCTGCTGTGGACCAAGCCGTCCCCGCCCGGCGTGCGCGCCGCTGCCTACCGCGCGCTCGCCGACCTGCCCGAGGTCCGCTACCTGGGCACCGCCACGGACGACCGGGGGCGCGCGGGTGAGGCGTTCTCGTTCGGCCTGCCCTCCGGCGTCCGCCGGACGCTGATCATCGACCCGGGCACCTCGCAGGTGCTGTCCAGCGAGGACGGCACGCGCTCCGAGCTCGTCCTCGTCGCCGGCTGGACCGACGAGGGCCCCCGCCGCCCCTAGCTTCGACGGCGCCGCGCGTGGGTCCCGCGCGCCCTGAAACAGGAGTCATGACGTGTTCCGGCGTGCCCGAACGACCTCAGGCAGGGCCATCTGCCTGAGCGACCAGTTCCCAGGGATCAAGGTGGAGGAGGTGATGGACGGCCTGGTGACGTTCGTGAAGCTGCCGCCCGTGCGGCTCGGCACGCCGATCGACTGGACCGCCAACCCGCACGGCAACCGCTCCTGGGCGCTGCACCTGCACACGCTGCGCTGGATGGGCCGCCTCGTGGCCGCCTACGAACGGTCGGGCGAGGCGGCGTGCCTCGACCGCGCCCGCGCCATCACCAACGACTGGATCGGCGCGAACCCCAGGGGCGGCGCCGGCACCAGCCCCTGGGCGTGGGCCGAGCACGCGGTCGCGCTGCGCGCCCCGGCGCTGGTGTGCCTGAGCGAGCACGTCAGGACCGAGCGCCTGTGGGACAGCCTGGCCGATCACGGCGAGGTCCTGGCCGACCCCTCCCTCTACCGCGAGGGCCACAACCACGGCCTCGACCAGGACATCGCGCTGCTCGTCGTCGGCTGCCGCCTGGGCCGGGCACGCTGGCGGGACCTGGCCGTGCGCAGGATGACGGCCTCGGCCGAGCTGGCGATCGACGCCCAGGGCGTCCTGCACGAGCAGGCGCCGCGCTACGGCCTGTACGTGCACCGCCGCCTCGGGGTCGCCCTGCGCGCGATCCGCGAGAGCGGCGCCGAGGTGCCCGAGCGGCTGCTGGCCAGGCGACGGGCGCTGGAGTCGTACGTGGCCCACGCCACCCAGCCGGACGGCCACCTCGTCCCCATCGGCGACAGCCCGGCCGACGCCCGCGCCGACGGGTTCCCGCAGGAGGGGCCGCCGGTGCGGGTCTTCGACGGGGGATACGTGTTCGGCAGGAGCGCCTGGGACGACCCCGCGGCCGCGTACTACTCCATCAGGTTCGGCCCGGGCAGGCGGCTGCACGGCCACGAGGACCACCTGGGCGTGACCTACTCCGCCCAGGGCCGCCGCATCCTCGTGGAGGCCGGCTTCCACTCCTACGAACGGACCGGCTACGTCGACTGGACGCGCTCCCCCGAGGCCCACAACGTGCCCGTCCCCACCTCCGGGACGTTCCGCCCCGGCACCACCGCCCGCCTGCTGCATGCCTCCATCGGGCCGTCGAGCCAGTCGTACGAGCTGGCCGACGAGGCCTACGGGGTGAGGCGGACGCGGCGCGTGCTGGTCGGCCACGCCCCGGACCTGCTGACCGTGCACGACAGCGTCCCCACGGGCGCGCTGCGCAGCCTGTGGCACTTCGACCCGGCGCTGAAGGTGCTGTCGTGGCGCGGCGGGACGGTGGTGCTGGGGGACGGCGACGGCTTCACGGTCTCGCTGCGCCACCTCCCGGGAGAGGGCCAGGCGGTGCGGCCGTCGCTGCTGTCGACCGGCTACCTGCGGACCGCCGAGGGTGTCACCGTCGTGTCCCCCGAAGCGCCCGGCGTGCTGACCGTGATCACGGTGAATTCTTCTATGGGGGACTAGCATTCCGCTGTGAAGAACAAGCCCCTGTACGCGCTGGGCTCGGTGGACAACGCGCTGCTCGTCCTGCACATGCTGCGCGACCGGGGCCGGCTCACGGTCACCGACGTGGCCGGCGAGCTGGGCATCGCCCGCTCGACCGCGCACCGGCTGCTGGCGATGCTGGTCTACCGCGACTTCGCCGTGCAGGACGAGCAGCACACGTACCTGCCCGGGCCGTTCCTCGCCGCCACCCCCGCCGCCCCGGGCGGCTCCGCCCTGCGCGAGCTGCGCGCCCGCACCAGGCCCGCGATGGAGGCACTCTGCGCCCGCGTCCTGGAAACGGTGAACCTCGTGGTCAGGGTGGGCACGGAGGTCCGCTTCCTGGACAGCGTGGAGTCCCAGCAGATCCTGCACGTGGGCGACCGGCGCGGCACCATCCTGCCCGCCCACCTCGCCTCCGGCGGCCGGGCCCTGCTCGCGGCGCTGCCTCCCGACCACGTACGGGACCTCTACGCGGACCTCCCGGCCAGGGACCGCATGATCCTGACCCACGAGCTGGCCGAGGTCCGCTCCCGCGGGTACGCGCTCAACATCGAGGGCACCGAGCAGGGCGTCTCCGCCGTCGGCGCCGCTCTGCACAACGGCCGCGGCACCGCGGTGGGCGCCTTCTCGATCTCGATCCCCTCGGCCAGGTTCGGCCCTGACCAGGTCGCGTCGTACGCGGAGGAGCTCCGCCGCGCCGTCGCGGAGGCCGAGCAGTCGCTGACCGGCTTCCCTGACTGATCCACCGCGTCAACGTAGGGTCTTGAAAGAGGCGCGCATCGCCGGGGACTCGGCGGGAAGCGTCTCCCATCGGGAAACGGACCGTGAGGAGAAGGGCAGTGGCGACGTGGGTGGCAGGCAGTTACGCGGCGGTGGTGATCGTCCTCGGGATGGTGGCCGGGTTCACTTCTCAGCGCGGCGTGCCGGACCGCTACACGATGATCCAGGCCGCGCTCACCCTTCCCCTGAGCTACGTCGTCTCGCGGACGACGCTGAACGGCCTCGCCTGGTTCCTGGCCATCGACGTGGTGGGCCTGATCCAGGCTGCCATGCTCTGGCTGCTCCTGGCCGGTCTCACCCCGTGATCAGAGCCAGTCGCGGCGCTTGAAGACCGTGTAGAGCGCCACGCAGACGGCGGCCATGAGCACGATGGCGAACGGGTAGCCGAACGCCCAGTGCGTCTCCGGCATGAAGTCGAAGTTCATCCCGTACACGGTGCCGACCAGGGTGGGGGCGAAGAGGATGGCCGCCCAGGCGGAGATCTTCTTGACCTCCTCGCCCTGCTGGATGCTGGCCTCGGTCATCCGCGCCATCTCCGCGTTCTGGGCCTGCGTGACCAGGGTGGAGTTGACGACCAGGATGTTCTGCAGCATCTGGCGGAAGGAGGAGATGCGCTCGGTCACGGTGATCGCGTGGTCGGCCACGTCGCGCAGGTAGCTCTGCAGCTCGTCGGTCACCCCGTACTTGCGCGCGCCCGCGATGAACCCGTGGATCATCCCGACCAGCGGCGCGGTGGCCCGCTGGAACTCGATGACCTCGCCCGACAGCTCGTACACGCGTCGCGACACCGACGGGTCGCCGCCGAAGACCTGGACCTCGATCTCCTCGATGTCCTTCTGCAGCCCGGCCACCACCGGCGCGTACCCGTCGACCACGGCGTCGAGGATGGCGTACAGGACGGCCTGCGGGCCCTGCCGCAGCAGCTCGGGGTCGGACTCCATGCGCTTGCGGACGGCCTGCAGGTCGGGGGCCTCGGCGTGGCGCACGGTGATCACGAAGTTGGGGCCGACGAAGACGTGCACCTCGCCGAACGCCACCTCCTCCACCTCGTCCAGGTAACGCGCGGCGCGCAGCACCACGAACAAGGTGTCGCCGTAGCGGTCGGCCTTGGGGCGCTGGGAGCCGACGATGGCGTCCTCCAGCGCCAGCTCGTGCAGCTCGAACTCCTCGCCGAGCTTGACCAGCTCCCACTCCTTCGGGCGGTACAGCCCGATCCAGGCCATGGCGTCCGGCATCTGCTTGAGCCGCTCGAAGGCGTCGGCGAGCGAGCCGGGGTTGTCGACCCGCTCGCCGTTGCGGTAGATCGCGTTGTCGATGACCGTGGGGCGGTAGGGGCGCTCCTCGGCGGCGCGCGGGTCCATCGAGTGCTCGGGAGCCTCCTCGCGGGAGTCCCCGCTGCGCCTGAACCCCTTCACCCTGGCCATCGCTCCTCCCGAGAACGACTACGACGGACGCAGCTCGGCAAGCTGCTGAGCCGCGCGGTCCCTGATGGTTTTCCGCCACATCGGTGTCCATCCGAACAAAAGCCCCATGTGGCCTTCCGAGTGCCATCTTCGACCATCGGCGGAAATCGAAGTCGTCGTGGTGGCGAACAATCAGGTCGTCCTCGAACCTGAAGAACGAGTCGATCTCGTTGACCACCTCGCGGCCCGTCCGGTGGAAGGTGTAGCGGGAGGTCCAGTGCGCGGTCGCGGTGAAGTCGTCGGCCGTCACGCCGCGGTACTCCGACCTCAACCCGTCACGCACGCCGAGCTGGAGCCGCCACATCCGCATCACCTGGTCACGCCCCTCGACCTCCTGGAAGATGGGGTCGCCGAAACTGACCTCAGGGTGGTAACAGCGCTCCATGGCCGCGAAGTCCGCCCGGCCCAGAGCGTCGTAGAAGGCGCTGATGAGCGCCACGTGCCGATCGTTCACCCCTCTATCAGACCACGGCCGCCCCGCTGCTCCCGCACGTGGCGGCCCCGCTGGGCGCGGACGTGGGGTCCGGGTTCCACGAGGACGCCCTTTACCGGCGCCGGACCGGAAGTTGACCGGCTAGGGTTCTTCTCGATGGACAAGTTCTGGGCCCACCTGATCAAGGTTCAGCCTGACCCCGACCCCTGGGTCGTGGTGGTCTCGGCTCTCGTCGCGCTGGTGATCGTCGGTTTCCGCATGCCCTGGCAGGTGTCCAGGGGGCTGATCACGATCGCCCACGAAGGCGGTCACGCGCTCATGGCGCTGCTCACGCGGCGCAAGCTCGAAGGCATCCGCCTGCACTCCGACACCTCCGGCGTGACGCTGACCAGGGGCAGGCCCACCGGGCCCGGCATGGTGCTGACCGCGCTCGCCGGCTACCTGGCGCCGCCGCTGCTCGGGCTGGGCGCCGCCTGGCTGACCGAGCAGGGCCGCATCACGCTGCTGGTCTGGGGCGTGCTGCTGCTCCTGGTCTGCATGCTGCTGCTGATCCGCAACCTGTACGGGGCGCTGATCCTCCTGGTGACGGGCGGCGCGGTGTTCGCCCTGATCATGTACGCCCCGGCTGACATCCAGCAGGTCGTGGCCCTGGTCTCGGTGTGGTTCCTGCTCTTCGGCGGGATCAGGCCGATCATCGAGCTGCAGCACAAGCGGCGCCGACGGCAGGCGCGAGACTCCGACGCCGACCAGCTCGCGCGGCTGACGTTCCTGCCCGGCGGGTTCTACGTGTTCTTCTTCCTGCTCGTGTCGCTGGCGTCCGTGCTGTTCGGCGCGTACCTCATGAACCCCCTCTAGTCCCGAAATTTCGCACTAAACTCCTCAGCAACAGGGGGAGAGTGGAGTGCTGCCAGCCGAGGACGCGCCCGGCTACCGGGTGCTCGATCAGGCGGGCCAGGGCGGGTTCGCCGTCGTGTACCGCGCCTACCAGGAACGCCTCGATCGGGTCGTGGCGCTGAAGGTGCTGTCCGTGGACCGGGTGGACCAGCGCACGATGCGCAGGTTCCAGCGCGAGCTGCAGCTCACCGGCCGCCTCACCGGCCATCCGAACGTCGTGACCGTCTTCGACACCGGCGTGACGCGCTCCGGCAAGCCGTACATCGCGATGGACTTCTTCGAGAACGGCTGCCTGCGCGACAAGATCCGCAAGGACGGGCCGCTTCCGCTGCCCGAACTGCTGCGGGCGGGCGTCAAGCTGGCCGGCGCGCTGGCGGCCGTCCACGAGGCCGGGGTCCTGCACGGCGACATCAAACCGCAGAACATCCTCATCTCCCGGTACGGCGAGCTCGCGATCGCCGACTTCGGCGTGGCCAGGGTCGTGGACTCCTCGGAGATCTCGGTCACCTCGCAGGCGTTCACCCCGCTGCACGCCGCCCCCGAGGTGCTCACCGGCCGGCCCCACTCCGCCTCCACCGACATCTACTCGCTCGGCTCGACCCTCTACCACCTGCTGGCCGGCCGGCCCGCCTTCCACAACCCGGCCGACCCGTCGATCGCGCCGCTGATGTACCGGGTGCTCAGCCTCGACCCGCCGCCGATCAACCGGCCGGACGTGCCGGCGCCGGTGTTCGAGACGATCGTGCGGGCGATGTCCAAGCAGCCTGAGTCGCGGTACGGGTCCGCGCGCGAGCTCGCCCGGCACCTCCAGGCGCTGCAGGCACGGCTCGGCCTCCCGGTCACCGACCTGGTCGGCCAGGACCCCGCACCGGCCCCTCGCCCGGACCTAGGCGTTCCGCTGCCTCAGTCCGCGAGCACCGGCTTCCCGAGCACCGGCCACCACTTGCCGCCCACACCGGCCCCGGGCCACCAGCCGACCGGCGGGCTCGTCCCGCCCGCCCCCACGATGCCCCCGGCCGGGAGCGCCTCCCGCACGGGCAGGATGATCCTGATCGGCGGCGCGGTCGCGGCCGTGGTCGTCGCCGGCACCGCCCTGGCGGTCCACCTCTCGATGCGGCCGTCCACCACGACCACCACCACGCCGGCCACGACCCCCACCGCCGGACAGCAGGAGCCCATCGGCAAGGAGCAGGTGGCCGCCCTGGCCCCCCGCCAGGTCAAGGTGACCGCCGACCAGGGCGCGCTGGTGGAGCTGCGCTGGTCGCTGCCCGCGGGCGCCCGCGAGTACCCGGTCGTCGTCCAGCGTTCCCCGGTCGAGCAGGGCGAGCAGGCCATCACCCCGCTGTCGCAGGGCACCACCTCGGCCCGCGTCGCCGGCCTCGACCCGGACAGCGGCTACTGCTTCCTGGTGGGCGTGCCGCTGCGCATCTCGGAGACCACCACGGTCGCCTGGTCGAAACCGGCCTGCATCAGGGGCGCAGTGGCGCGCTCAACCCAGTAGCTTGCGCGCCGCCTGCTCGATCTCCTCCTCCGACAGCAGCACGTGATCGGCTGCCCTGCCCAGCGGGATGAAGCTGTCGGAGGAGGTCACCCGTCCGATCGCCCCGGTGAACCCGGCGTCGAGCAGCTCGGCCACGATCCCTTCCGAGACGCCGCCGCTGTGCCGGGTCTCGTCGGCGATCAGCACGTTGCCGGTCAGCTCGGCCGCCCGCAGCAGGTCGTCGATCGGCAGCGGCGCCAGCCAGCGCAGGTCGAGCACGCGGCACCCGTACCCCTCCTGGGTCAGCCGCACCGCCGCCCGCAGGCTCATCCGCACCCCGTTGCCGAACGTCACGATCGTCAGGTCGCGCCCGTCGCCGTAGGAGCGCGCCCGCCCGATCGGCACGTGCGTCTCCGCCCAGCGCGCGGGCGGCGCGTACGGCGCCAGCCACCCCCCGTCGCCCTCGTCGAACAGGTCACGCGTGTGGTAGAGCGCGATCGGCTCCAGGAACACGCAGACGGACCCCGCGGTACGCGCCGCCGCCAGGCACGTGCGCAGCATGGCCGAGGCGTCGTCGGGCCGGGCGGGCGAGGCGATGACCAGGCCGGGGATGTCACGCAGCGCGGCCACCGCGTTGTCGTTGTGGAAGTGCCCGCCGAATCCCTTCTGGTAGGCGTACGAGGCCACCCGCACCACCATCGGGTTGGTGTAGGCGCCGCGCGAGAAGAACGACAGCGTGGCCGCCTCCCCGCGGATCTGGTCGAGCGCGTTGTGCAGGTAGGCGAGGTACTGGATCTCGGGCACCGGCAGCAGCTTCGACACCCCCGACCCGAGCGCGAGCCCCAGGATGGCCTGCTCGTCGAGCAGCGTGTCGAACACCCGCCCCGCCCCGAACCGCTTCTGCAGCCCGCGCGTCACGCCGTACACGCCGCCCTTCTTGGCGACGTCCTCGCCGAACACCGTCATCTCCGGATAGACGGCCAGCGCGTCGGCGAGCGTGCGGTTGACGGCCTGGGAGAGCGTCATCGGCTTGTCGTTCTCCGGCAACGACCCGGCGAACGCCTTCTCCCTGTCCGCCGGCGCGGCCGCCATCGGGCTGATCTTGGCGATCAGGTCCGGCCTGCGCGGCGCGATCGGCTCCATGACCTCCTTGGCGGAGCTCAGCCGCGGGCTGCGCGCCGTCTCCTCAGCGATCTTCAGGACGTGCTCGCGCGCCATCTCGTACGTCGTGAGCAGCTCCTCCGGTGTGATCAGCCCCGCCTCGACCATCAGGGCGGCGGTGCGCACCAGCGGATCGCGCTCCAGGTCGGCCCTGATCTCCCGCTGAGTGCGGTACGCCGACTCGACGTCGGACCCGGCGTGCCCCATGAGCCGCACCGTCGACAGGTGCAGGAAGACCGGCGAACGCCGCTCGCGCACGTGCCGGACGGCCTCGACCGCGGCGTCGTACGCGGCGGGCAGGTCGCAGCCGTCGGCGGCGATGTACTCGATGCCGGGCCGCCGGGCGGCCGCCTCCACCCAGCCCTTGGGGGTGCGCACGCTGATGCCGATGCCGTTGTCCTCGCACACGAACAGCACCGGCAGCGCCTGCCCCTGGAAGGTGGCGTAGGCGGCGGTGTTGAAGCCGGACAGGGCGCTGGCGTGGTTGACGGAGGCGTCGCCGAAGCTGCACACCGCGATCGCGTCTTCGGGCCACGCGCCCGGCACGCCCAGCGCGCGGGCGCGCTCGATGGCGAACGCCACGCCGACGGCCCTGGGCAGGTGGCTGGCGATCGTGGAGGTCTGGGGGATGACGGCCAGGTCGGGATGGCCGAACACCTTGTGCCGGCCGCCCGCGATGGGCTCGTCCGCGGCGGCGGTCAGGCCCTTCAGCACGTCGCGGATACCCTGCTCGGGCACCCGCCCGGCCTGCTCGGACCTGGCCAGGTAGAAGGCGCCGGAGCGGTAGTGCAGCAGCGCCGGGTCGGTGGGCCGCAGGGCGACGGCGACGGCCGCGTTGCCCTCGTGACCGGCCGAGCCGATCGTGTAGTGGCCCTCGTCGCGCTCGCGCAGCCAGCGGGCCGCGATGTCGAGCAGCCGGCTGTCGAGCTGGCGCCTGAACAGCGACCCGCACTGCTCCCCGGTCAGGGACGTGCCCTCCCGGACCGGCAGCCCCGGATCTCGGGCCGGGCCCGCCTCGAGCGTCGAAACCGTCTCGGTGAAGTGAGTCTCAACTGTGTCGCGCGCCACAGCATCGATTATGTCCCTGATCGGCCCTGACGTCTGCCGGACGCCGGCGACATGTTGTGGACCGGTCCTTTTGACCCCCGCCGATAACTGTTTGTCAGAAATCACAACTTCACCGGCGGCCTGCACGTCTACTGGTAGAGCACACGTGGCACCCTCAATGCCGCGTTGAACCACTGGGGTCTCCAGAAAGGAACCCGCATGTTACAACGCATCCGTGTCGCCGCCCTCGCCTTCGTACTGGGCGTCTCAGGGACGACAGCCCTGGCCACGCCCGCGGCGTCGGCGGCTCCCACCCCCACCATCACCAAGGTCGAGCTCAGCCCGGCCGCGCCCGTCGTGGTCTTCGACAGCGATGTCAGCGTCACGTTCACCTTCACCACGACGAACGCGACCACGGCCGCTCTCAAGCTCAACGGTGACACCGTGAACGTCACGTCCGCGGCCGTCACGGGCGGGCTGAAGTGGACGGGCACCAAGTCCTTCGGCGCCGGCGCCGTCGGCAAGTGGAACTACGCCGCCACCGCCACCGGCGACGGCGGCTCGGTCACCCAGTCCGGCTCGTTCGACGTCGTCAGGGCGCTCACCACCAGGTTCGGCGACTTCGACGCCAGCCCCGACCTCGTCGACAAGGGCGACACCATCCGGGCCACCGGCCGCCTGCTCGCCGACGGCAGGGGCTACGACGGCCAGAGCGTGTCCGTCACCTTCCGGGAGCGCGGCTCGGACACCTACCGCGAGGTCGCCAAGGTCACGACCGGCCGCGGCGGCTGGTTCGGCGCCCGCGTCCAGGCCAACGCCACCGGCTGGTGGCGGGCCGAGTTCGCGGCCACCGGCACCGCCAGGGCCTCCGTCAGCGACGCCGACCGGGTGGACGTCCGGCGCGCCAACCTCGGCAGCCGCATCGCCGGCTTCGACGCCGAACCCGAGCCGGTCGACAAGGGCGACAGGCTGTCCCTCTCCGGCGCCCTGCGCGTCGAGGACCGCGGCGGCCTGGCCGGCCAGCGCGTGTCGATCTTCTTCAAGGCCGACGGCTCCAGCCGCTGGGAGTACGTCACCAGCGACGTGACCGGCCGCCACGGCCGCTTCGGCGCCTCCGCCGAGGCCGTCACCTCCGGCTGGTGGCGCGCCGAGTACCGCGGCACCCGCGGCGTCAACGGCTCGGTCAGCAGGGCCGACTGGGTGAAGGTCAACCAGCCCGCCCCGCCGCCGGAGGAGGAGAAGGCGGACACGCGGCTGATCAAGTTCAACGCCTACCCGGAGCCGGTCAAGCGCGGCAAGTACCTGAAGTTCAGGGGGCTGCTGCAGGTCGACGACGAAGGCTCGTGGGAGGGTTACTCGGGCAAGGTGGCGCTGTTCTTCAAGCCGCTGGGCTCGAAGAAGTGGCAGTTCGTGAAGACGACGTCGTCCGGTGACAGCGGGCGGCTCTACACGAAGGCCAGGGCCTGGAAGTCGGGGCACTGGAAGTTCGTGTTCAGCGGTGACGGGGACACCTACGGCGATCACAGCCGTACGGACTATGTCCGCGTGAAGCGCTGATCTGATCACCTGAACGCCGGAACGAGGCCCGGGGGGCACCTACCCCGGGCCTCGTTCCGCGTGCGGGCTCAGACGGGCTGGTCGTCGGGGAGCTTGGCGTCGATTCGCACGAGAAGAGCCTCGATCTTGTCGAAGCGCTGGTCGTGACCGTCGAGCCGCGCGTCGATGCGGTCGAAGCGCTGGTCGTGACCGTCGAGCCGCGCGTCGATGCGATCGAATCGCCCGTCGTGGCCGTCGAGCCGCTTCTCCATTCGGTCGATCCGCAGGTCGCGCAGGCCGTTGTCGTTGTGAATCGTCTGCGTCAGCTGTGTCACCTTGGTGACCTCTGTCTGGAGCAGGCCGAGTCGCGAGTCGACCTGTGTGAACCGGTCGTCGACCTCGCCGAAGCGCTCGTTCATCGTCAGCTTGACGTCGCCGATCTCGCGTTCGACGTCGTTGAAGCGTCCGTCCACTGATGTCTTGAAGTCGCTGATCTCGCGTTCGACGTCGTTGAAGCGTCCGTCCACCGATGTCTTGAAGTCGCTGATCTCGCGCTCGACGTCGCTGAAGCGTCCGTTCACCGACGTCTTGAAGTCGGTGAGGTCCGACTTCACCCCGCCGAGCTCCTTGTCGAGCCTTGCGAAGCCCTTGTCCATCCTGTCGAGGATGTTCTGTCCGACGGTGTCCACTCGGTGGTGAAGCTCGTCGAAGCGTTCTGCGATGCTGGCGTCGGGCATGCCACTGACAGTAGCCTGCTCCAGCTTCGCGACCCGGACTTGCAGGTCACGACACGTGTTCCGGAGGTCGAACATATCGAAGGCGCTCCTTGCGCATGGAGGGAAAGGTCGGCGCCGCGCGGCACTTGAGGAAAGCTACCCTCCGTCCATGATCGACCGCAGAGAGATACAAGGAATAGTCGTATCTACTCAGCCTTCCGGAACTGCAGGACCGCCACCCCCAGCAAAACCACCCCCAGCCCCGCCACGATCCCCAGCTCCACCCCCACGGGCACCTGGTAGTCGAACCACCGCACCCCGGGATTGAGCATCACCTCGGCCGCCGCCGGCACGTCCAGGTGCGCGAACACGGCCTGCCGCATCGGATCCACCGCGTACGTCATCGGATTCACCATGGTCAGCACGTGCAGCCACGACGGCAGGTTGGCCAGCGGGAACATGGCCCCCGACAGGAACATCATCGGCATGATCGCCATCTGCATCAGCCCGAAGAAGGTCTGCATGTTCTTCATGCGGGCGGCCAGCGTCACCCCGAAGGCCGTGATGGTGAAGGCCGCCAGGAACATCTCCAGCAGCAGCGTGACGATCAGCCCCGGCTCGTACGGCACCCCCACCAGTCCCGCCATCGCCACGATGACGACGCCCTGCCCGACGGCCACGACGGCCCCGCCCAGGCACTTGCCGATCACGATCGCCCCCCGCGACACGGGCGCGACCAGCATCTCCCGCAGGAAGCCGAACTCGCGGTCCCACACGATGGACCCGGCCGAGAACATCGCGGTCATGATCACGGTCATGGAGATCATGCCGGGGTACATGAAGGTGCGGTAGTCGACCCCGGGGATCGAGCCCTGCACCAGCGACCCCAGCCCCGTCCCCATGACGAACAGCCACAGCACGGGCTGCATGAGCATCGACAACATGCGGGTGCGGTCGTTGACGAAGCGCAGCATCTCGCGGTGCAGCACGATCTTGACGGCCCGGAGGTCGTGCCAGGCGCCGCGGTCCGGTACCCGGACGCCGATGGCCTCTGTCGCCATGACTATCGCCTCGCCATCGCTCTCATCCACGCCAGGTTGCCGTCGTCCGCCTCGGCGTCGCGGATCGTGGAGCCGGTGTAGGACATGAACACGTCGTCCAGCGACGGCCGCGACACGCTCACCGACCTGATCGGCATGCCGAGCTCGGCGAACAGCCGCGGCACGAACTCCTCGCCGGAGGCCACCGCGAACGTCACCGCGCCCTCGTGCACGGCCGCCTCCAGCCCGAACCGCTCCCGCAGCGCCTTGATCGCCGCGGGGTCGTCGGCGGTCTGGATCTGTACGCGGTCCTTGCCGACGCCGGCCTTCAGCGCCTCGGGGGAGTCGATGACCACGACGCGGCCGTGGTCGATGATCGCGATCCGGTCGCAGTACTCGGCCTCGTCCATGTAGTGCGTGGTCATGAAGATGGTGATGTCCTCAATGAGCCGCAACTGGTTGATGTATCCCCAGATGGCCGAGCGGGTCTGCGGGTCGAGGCCGACGGTGGGCTCGTCCAGGAACAGCACGCGGGGCGAGTGCAGCAGCCCGCGCGCGATCTCCAGCCGCCGCTTCATGCCGCCCGAGAACGTCATGACCTTGGCGTCCTTGCGGTCCCACAGCGCGACCATCTCCATCACCGTGCGGATCCGGTCGTGCACGACGCTCTTCGGCACGCCGTACAGCTCGGCGTGGAAGCGCAGGTTCTGCTCGGCGCTGAGGTAACCGTCGAGGGTGGGGTCCTGGAAGACCAGGCCGATGTTCCTGCGTACCTTGTCGCGCTCCCTGACCACGTCGTGCCCGGCGACCGTGGCGCTGCCGCCGGTCGGGTTGACCAGGGTGCAGAGCATGCTGATGGTGGTGGTCTTGCCGGCGCCGTTCGGGCCGAGGAAGCCGAACACCTCGCCGGGACGCACCTCGAAGTCGACGCCCTTGACGGCCTCGATCTTCCCGTACGCCTTCTGTAATCCGCGTACGGACACCGCCGCGTGCGCGGCCATCTAGTCCTCCGCGAGGATCTGGAAGACGGACCTGCGCGTCTGCTTGATGAGCTTCTTGGCCTCGGCGAGCTGGCGTTCGCCGCCCGTGCGGACCAGGTGGCCGAACGCCTCGTTGAGCTGGGCCCACAGCAGGCGCAGCTCGTGGTGGTCGTCGGGGACCGTGCGGGCCACCTCTTCCCAGGGCGCCTCCTGCGCGTGCCTGGCGGCCTGCGCGCGGCCCTGCTCGGTCAGCCGGTACGTACGGCTCCCGCCTGATTCGTCCCCGGACACCAGGCCCTCGTCCTCGAGCTGCTGCAACGCCGGGTAGACCGATCCCGGGCTGGGCCGCCACACGCCGCGGCTGCGCTCCTCGATGTCCTGGATCATCTGGTAGCCGTTCTGCGGCCCCTCGTGCAGGAGGGCCAGCAGGGCCGCCCTGACGTCGCCGCGCCGGATCCGCGGGGCGGCCTGCTCCCAGTGGACGACGTGGTGGGGCGGCGGCGGGCCGGGCGGGAAGGGCATCGGCGCCGGCCCCGGCATCTGTCCCGGCATCGGTCCCGGCGGGGGGAAGGGGGGCGGCGGGGGTGGGGGAGCGTCCCAGAACTCGTGGTGGTCGCGCATGATCGCCTCCAACTATCGAGATATGGTGACGATATATCTAGATAGTAGAGCCGACAAGGCGAGGACGATAAGTTAACGAGCCTTAACGGGCGCACGCGGCGATGGCCGCGCGGGCCATCGCGTGCAGCATCGGGCGCATGTCCTGCGCGGGCAGCTCGCCCGCGCTGTGCGGGGTCGAGTTGAGCAGGCCGAACACCGCGTGCGTCGCCGCCCGCAGCCGCGCGGCGGGGCAGTCGGGATGCAGCTCGGCCAGGACCGTCACCCACTCCTCGACGTAGAGCCGCTGCAGCCGCCTGATCTGCCGGCGCGCCGGCTCGGGCACGTTGCCCAGCTCCCTGTCGTGCACGGTGATGAGCGCCGGGTGGTCCGTCGCGAAGGCGATCTGCACGTCGAGCAGGGCGTCCAGGGTCTCTTCCGGGCCGGCGGAGCCGGTGACGACCGTGACGGCCGACTCGCGCAGCCGTGAGCTGACGTCGAGCAGCATCTCCGACAGCAGCGCGTCCTTGCCGTCGAAGTGGCGGTAGAGGGCGGGACCCGAGACGCCGACCGCGGCGCCGATGTCCTCGATCGACACGCCGTGGAAACCGCGGGCCGCGAACAGCCGGGCGGCCGCCTCCAGGATCTCCGCGCGCCTGTTGCGCCGGCTGCGGGTAGGGGTGTCAGAGGCGGTGGTCACGTCTCACATGCTAGACGATGACGTTAATGATGACTAACATCTGGTGCCATGAGGAGCGACTGGCCGGTGTTGAAGACGGCTGTGGAGCCCGGGAGTGAGGCGTACAAGCACAACGCCGAGCTCAACGAGCGGCTCGCCGCCGAGCTGCTCGAACGCCTCCAGGCCGCCGCGCTCGGCGGCCCGGAGCGGTCCCGGCGGCGGCACGTCGAGCGCGGCAAGCTGCTGCCGCGCGAGCGCGTCGACGGCCTGCTCGACCCGGGCTCCCGCTTCCTGGAGCTGTCGCCGCTGGCCGCCAACGGCCTCTACGACGACCAGGCCCCGGCGGCGGGCATCATCACCGGGGTCGGCCGCGTCTCCGGCCGAGAGTGCGTGATCGTGGCCAACGACGCCACCGTCAAGGGCGGCACGTACTACCCGGTCACGGTCAAGAAGCACCTGCGCGCGCAGGAGGTGGCGCTGCACAACCGCCTGCCCTGCGTCTACCTGGTGGACTCGGGTGGAGCGTTCCTGCCCAGGCAGGACGAGGTGTTCCCCGACCGCGAGCACTTCGGCCGCATCTTCTACAACCAGGCCACGATGTCCGCGCGCGGCATCCCCCAGATCGCCGCCGTGCTGGGCTCCTGCACCGCCGGCGGCGCGTACGTGCCCGCCATGAGCGACGAGGCGGTCATCGTGCGCGGCCAGGGCACGATCTTCCTGGGCGGCCCGCCGCTGGTGAAGGCGGCCACCGGCGAGGAGGTCACGGCTGAGGAACTGGGCGGCGGCGACCTGCACGCGCGGGTCAGCGGCGTCACCGACCACCTGGCCGAGGACGACGCGCACGCGCTGGCCATCGTCCGCGACATCGTCTCCACGCTGGCCCCGCGCGCCGAGCGGCCCTGGGAGACGATCGCGCCCGAGCCGCCCCGCCACGACCCCCGCGACCTGTACGGGCTCGTGCCCGGCGACACCCGCCAGCCGTACGACGTGCGCGAGGTGATCGCCAGGATCGCCGACGGGTCGCGCTTCCTGGAGTTCAAGGCCGAGTACGGCTCGACGCTCGTCACCGGTTTCGCCCACGTCCACGGGCACCCGGTCGGCATCCTGGCCAACAACGGCATCCTGTTCAGCGAGTCGGCGATGAAGGGGGCGCACTTCATCGAGCTGTGCGACCAGCGCCGCATCCCCCTGCTGTTCCTGCAGAACATCAGCGGCTTCATGGTCGGCAAGGCCTACGAGGCGGGCGGCATCGCCAAGCACGGCGCCAAGATGGTGACGGCGGTGGCGTGCGCCCGGGTGCCCAAGCTCACGGTGGTGATCGGCGGGTCGTTCGGCGCGGGCAACTACGCGATGGCCGGGCGGGCGTACTCACCCAGGTTCCTGTGGATGTGGCCGAACGCCCGCATCTCGGTCATGGGCGGCGAGCAGGCCGCGAACGTCCTGACCACCGTCGGCGACGCCGACCCCGACGCGATCAGGGCCCAGTACGAGCACCAGGGCAACCCCTACTACTCCACGGCCAGGCTCTGGGACGACGGCGTGATCGACCCGCTCGACACCCGCACGGTCCTGGGCCTGGCGCTGTCCGCGGCGGCCAACGCGCCGCTCGATCCCGCCGGTTACGGCGTCTTCCGGATGTGACGCATGCTGTTCGACCGTGTTCTGATCGCCAACAGGGGCGAGATCGCCGTACGGATCGCGCGCACGCTGCGCGGGCTCGGCATCGCGTCCGTGGCCGTGCACACGCCGTCCGACGCGGGGGCCAGGCACGTCCGCGAGGCCGACCTCGCCCTTGAGGTGCCGAGATATCTGGACATCGAGGCCATCGTCGCCGCGGCACTGGCCTCCGGGGCGCAGGCCGTGCATCCCGGCTACGGGTTCCTGGCCGAGAACGCCGCGTTCGCGCGGCGCTGCGCCGAGGCCGGGGTGGTGTTCGTCGGGCCGCCCGCCGACGCCATCGACGCGATGGGCGACAAGATCCGCGCCAAGGCCACCGTGTCCGCCGCCGGGGTGCCCGTGGTGCCCGGCGCCACCGAACCGGGGCTGGAGGAGTGGCGCGACTTCCCCGCCCTGATCAAGCCGTCGGCGGGCGGCGGGGGCAAGGGCATGGTGCTGGTGCGGTCGGCCGCCGAGCTGCCCGACGCCCTGGAATCGGCGCGGCGTACGGCGCTGGCCGCGTTCGGTGACGGCACGCTGCTGATCGAGCGGTACGTCGAGAACCCCCGCCACATCGAGATCCAGATCCTCGCCGACGCCCACGGCGGCGTCGTGCATCTGGGCGAGCGCGAGTGCAGCCTCCAGCGCCGGCACCAGAAGATCATCGAGGAGGCCCCGTCGCCGTTCGTCTCCCCCGGCATGCGCGCCCGGATGGGCGCGGCGGCGGTGGAGGCCGCCCGCTCGGTCGGGTACGTGGGCGCGGGCACGGTCGAGTTCATCGTGGACGGCACCACCGGCGCCTACCACTTCATGGAGATGAACACCCGGCTGCAGGTCGAGCACCCGGTCACCGAGCTGGTGACCGGGCTGGACCTGGTGGAGCTGCAACTGCGGGTGGCGGCGGGGGAGCGGCTGCCGTTCGCGCAGGAGGACGTGCGGCTCGACGGGCACGCGGTGGAGGCCCGGGTGTACGCCGAGGACCCGGCGCGCGGCTTCCTGCCGACGGGCGGCCGGGTGCTGGCGCTGCGGGAGCCCGCCCGCGATGCCGTACGGGTGGACTCGGGGCTGGTGGAGGGCGGGGTCGTCGGCAGCGAGTTCGACCCCATGTTGTCCAAGGTGATCGCCTGGGCGCCCGACCGGGCGACGGCGCTGCGGACGCTGGACCAGGCGCTCGCGGACACGGCCGTGCTCGGCGTGGTGACCAACATCCCGTTCCTGCGCGCCCTGGCCGAGCATCCGGCCGTCGCGGCGGGCGAGCTGGACACCGGCCTGGTCGAGCGCGTCCTGCCCGAGCTGGTGCCGGGCGAGGCGACGCCCGAGGAGGTCCAGGCCGTGGCGGCGCTCGTCTTCCACGCCATGCCACAGGGCGACGACCCGTGGGAGGTCACCGACGGCTGGCGGATCGGGGAGCGGGCCTGGACGGCGTGGCGGCTGGAGTCCAGGGACGGCGTGCACACGATCCAGGTCCGCGGGCTGCCCGAAGAGTCCGCCGAAGTCCTGATCAATGGTGAAGCGGTGCCGGCGCGCATCCGGCCGGGCGCCGACCTGGCCGTGACGATCGGCGGGCGCACCGCGCGCTACCTCTGCGTACGCGACGGCGACACCCTCTGGCTCGGCCGGGACGGCGCGTCCTGGCCGCTCACCCGGCACCTCATCGGCGACCCCGGCGACCGCGCGGGCGCCGCCGCGGCGGGCGACGGCGTGGTCAGGAGCCCCATGCCCGGCACCGTCCTGGTGGTCAAGGCGCAGCAGGGCGAGCGCGTGAGCCAGGGCCAGCCGCTGCTCATCGTGGAGGCCATGAAGATGGAGCACACGGTCACGGCCCCGTGCGACGGCGTCGTCACCGAGCTGTCCGCGCGGGCCGGTCAGCCGGTCGACATGGACGCCGTCCTGGCCGTGGTCACCAGCGAGGAGGCGTGATGCCGTACCCCATGGAAGGTCTGCCGCACCAGGTCACGATCTACGAGGTCGGCCCGCGCGACGGCCTGCAGAACGAGTCCGCGATCGTCCCCGTCGAGGTGAAGGCCGAGTTCATCGACCGGCTCGCGGACGCCGGGCACAAGGTGATCGAGGCGACCAGCTTCGTGCACCCGAAGTGGGTGCCGCAGCTCGCCGACGCCGACCGGCTCCTGACCAGGCTGCACAGGAAGCCCGGCGTGCGCTACCCCGTGCTCGTGCCGAACCTGCGCGGCCTCGACCGCGCCCTCGACCTGGGCGTGGACGAGATCGCCATCTTCGCCAGCGCCACCGAGACGTTCGCCGCCAAGAACCTGAACCGCAGCCTGGAGAGCCAGTTCGAGATGTTCGAGCCGGTCGTGGCCAGGGCGCTGGACAGCGGGATGAAGGTGCGCGCGTACGTGTCGATGTGCTTCGGCGACCCCTGGGAGGGGCCCACGCCGATCGCGCAGGTCGTCAGGGTCGGCGAGCGGCTGCTCGGGCTGGGCTGCTACGAGCTGTCGCTGGGCGACACGATCGGCGTCGGCACCCCGGGCCACGTCACGGCCCTGATCGAGGCCTTCCGCACGCCGGAGCGGCTGGCCGTGCACTTCCACGACACCTACGGACAGGCGCTGTCCAACACCCTGGCAGCGCTGAGATCGGGCGTCACCACCATCGACGCCTCCACGGGCGGCATCGGCGGCTGCCCGTACGCCGAGTCCGCCACCGGCAACCTGGCCACCGAGGACCTGGTCTGGATGCTGCGCGGCCTCGGTATCGAGACCGGCCTCGACCTGGGCAAGCTCGTGTCCACCAGCGCCTGGCTGGCGGAGCTGCTCGGCAGGCCCAGCCCGTCCCGCGTCGTACAGGCGCTTTCGAAAGGCTGAGACATGCTCAACGACGAGTACGAAGAGCTGCGCAAGACGGTAGAGGCGTTCGCCCGTGAGGTGGTCGCGCCGGTGATCGGCGACTTCTACGAACGGGAGGAGTTCCCGTACGACGTCGTGCGGCAGATGGGCGCGATGGGGCTGTTCGGCCTGCCGTTCCCCGAGGAGTACGGCGGGATGGGGGGCGACTACTTCGCCCTCTGCCTGGCCCTGGAGGAGCTGGCCAGGGTCGACTCCAGCGTGGCCATCACCCTGGAGGCGGCGGTGTCGCTGGGCGCGATGCCGATCTTCCGGTACGGCACCGCGGAGCAGCGCGAGGAGTGGCTGCCCAGGCTGGCCGCCGGGGAGCGGCTGGGCGCGTTCGGGCTCACCGAGCCGGGCGGCGGCTCCGACGTGCCTGGCGGCATGCGCACCACCGCCGTGCTCGACGGCAACGAGTGGGTGATCAACGGGACGAAGGCGTTCATCACGAACTCCGGCACCGACCTCACCGGCGTCGTCGGCGTGGCCGCGCTCACCGGCGAGCGGGAGATCTCCACGATCCTGGTGCCGAGCGGCACGCCCGGCTTCGCGGTGTCGAAGAAGTACTCCAAGGTCGGCTGGAACGCCTCCGACACCCGGGAGCTGTCGTTCACCGACTGCCGCGTGCCCGCCGGCAACCTGCTGGGCGAGCGCGGCCGCGGCTACGCCCAGTTCCTGCAGACCCTCGACGAGGGCCGCATCGCGATCGCGGCGATCGGCGTGGGGCTGGCACAGGGCTGCGTGGACGAGTGCCTGAGGTACGTCAGGGACCGTAAGGCGTTCGGTCATCCGATCGGCCACTACCAGGCCATCCAGTTCAAGATCGCCGACATGGAGGCCCGCACGCACACCGCCCGCCTGGCCTACTACCACGCGGCCGAGAAGATGCTGGCCGGGGTGCCGTTCAAGAAGGAGGCGGCGATCGCCAAGCTGGTCTCCTCGAACGCGGCGATGGACAACGCGCGGGAGGCGACGCAGATCTTCGGCGGGTACGGGTTCATGAACGAGTTCCCCGTCGGGCGTTTCTACCGCGACGCCAAGATCCTGGAGATCGGCGAGGGCACCAGCGAGGTGCAGCGTATGCTCATCGCGCGGCAACTCGGCCTCGGTGACCTGTGAACAGGTGTTTGCTAAATGCGCTCACGACGATCTAGGGTCGTTGGTCATGACGGCTGACGATCTTCTCATCAGGAGGGCGGAGAAGTCGGACGCGGACGAGGTGTTCGCGCTGGCCCGCGAGTTCGGCCTGACCTTCAGGCCGGAGCGCGACGCCTTCGACGCCGCGCTGCCCTCGTTGCTGGCCAACGACGACGCCCTGCTGCTCACTGCCGTCGTGGGCGGGCGGGTGCACGGCTACCTGCTCGGGTTCGTGCATCTGACGCTGTTCGCGAACGGGCCGGTCGCCTGGGTCGAGGAGGCCATGGTCGGGTCCGGGTCGCGGCGGCAGGGGATCGGGCGGGCGCTGCTGGAGGAGTTCGAGCGGTGGGCCCGCTCGCGCGAGGCCGGCTACGTGGCGATGGCGACGCGGCGGGCGCCGGAGTTCTACCACGCGCTGGGGTACGAGGCGTCGGCCACGTTCTTCCGCAAGGTCCTGCGCTGAGCGCGTAAGGCGGGGCTCGCGAACGTTTCTGTCGTGGGCGGATGGCATCCTTGGGGCGTGAGTATCCACGCCGTGAGCCCCCTGTTCGTCGGGCGTGCCCGCGAGCTCGCCGCTCTCGGTGACGCCCTGGCCAGATCGCGTGCCGGAGCGTCGTCCACCGTGCTGGTGGGCGGCGAGGCCGGCGTCGGCAAGACGCGGCTGGTCAAGGAGTTCGTCGACCACCGGGCAGGAGACGCCCTGGTGCTCGTCGGCGGCTGCCTGGAGCTGGGCACGGAGGGCCTGCCGTTCGCGCCGTTCACCGCCGTGCTGCGCGGGCTGGTGCGCGAGCTGGGCCGCGACGCGGTGGCCGCGCTCGTGCCCGGCGGCAACGCGCGCGCCCTGGCGCGGCTGCTGCCCGAGTTCGGAGAGCCGGGCAAGGACGGGCCCGAGGCCAGGGCACGGCTGTTCGAGCAGGTGCTCGGGCTGCTGGAGCGGCTGGCCGAGGAGCGGCCCGTGGTGCTGATCGTGGAGGACGCCCACTGGGCCGACCGCTCCACCCGCGACCTGCTGACGTTCCTCGTGCGCTATCAGCGTACGGCGGCCCGCCTGCTCGTCGTGGTGACCTACCGCACCGACGAGCTGCACCGCAACCACCCGCTGCGCCCGCTGCTCGCCGAGCTCGGCCGGGTCGAGTGGGTGACCAGGGCCGAGCTGCGCAGGCTCACCCGCAGGGAGGCCGTCGCCCTGGCGGCCGGGATCCTGGAGCGGGAGCCGTCCCCCGCCGACATGGACCTCATCTACGCGCGCAGCGAGGGCAACCCGCTGTTCGTCGAGGCGCTGCTCAACGAGTGCGGTGGTGGCGAGGCGCTGCCCGAGTCGCTGCGCGACCTGCTGCTGGCCAGCGTCGAGCGGCTGCCGGAGGAGACGCAGGAGCTGCTGCGGGTGGCCAGCGCCGGCGGCCAGCGCATCGAGCACGCCCTGCTCAGCGCCGTCGCCGGGCTCGACGAGAACGCGCTGTCACGCGCCCTGCGGCCCGCCGTCGCGGGCAACGTGCTGGTGGTCGACGGCGAGGGCTACAGCTTCCGCCACGCCCTCATCCGCGAGGCGCTCCACGACGACCTGCTGCCCGGCGAGCACGTCCGCCTGCACACCCGCTACGCCGAGGCGCTGGAGCGCGACCTGTCGATCCTGCCCGCCCCGCGCGGCGCGATCGAGCTGGCCCACCACTGGCACTCCGCCCACGACTCCACCTGGGCGCTGACCAGCGCCTGGCACGCCGCCGCCGCGGCCCGCAAGTCCACCGCCTACGACGAGCAGCTCCGCATGCTGTCCCGGGTGCTGGAGCTGTGGGACCAGGTGCCCGACGCGATCGAGCGCATCGGCGCCGACCGCATCGACGTGCTCAGGCAGACGGCCACGGTCGCGCACCTGTCCGGCGAGTACGAGCGCAGCATCGCCATGGCCAGCGCAGCGCTCGACGAGCTCGATCACTGCGTCGACCCGATCAGGGCCGCCATGCTGCTGCGCCAGCGCGGCCTGACCCGCTACGACCTGAGCCGCCCCGGCCACCTCGAAGACCTGCGCACGGCCGCCGCCCTCGTCCCCGCCGACCAGCTCAAGCTGCGCGGCCAGGTGCTGGAGAGCCTGTCGCGCATGCTCCACCGCCCGGAGGACCGGCCGGAGCGGCAGGCCACCGCCCGGCACGCCATGGAGATCGGCCACGAGGTCGGCGACGCCAACGTCGAGGCGCACGCCATGATCAGCCTCACCTGGGGGCACTCCTGCTACTCCGACATGGACTCCCAGCTCGCCGCGTTCGCCGAGGCGCGCCGCATCGCCTCCCGCGACGAGGCGTACAACGCGCTGATGCGCTGCGCGATCTCCGAGTCCGACGCGCTGGAAGGCTGCGGCATGCACGAGCGGGCCGCGCAGGTCGCCCGCGAGGGGGTCGAGGAGGCCCGCCAGTACGGCCTGGCCCGCACGTCGGGCACGTTCCTGTCGATCAACCTGGCCGAGCCGCTGGTGTCGCTGGGCCGCTGGGACGAGGCGCTCCAGGTGGTCGAGCACGCCCTCGAGCTCGCGCCGCCCGCCCCCTACCGGGCCAGCCTGCAGGGCTTCGCCACCGACATCGCGCTGGCGCGCGGGCAGTTCGACCGGGCCGAGAAGTCACTGGACGCGTCCCGGAGCGTGCTGTCCCGGGGCAGCTACCGTGACCAGACGACGCTGCCCCACCTGTGCAGGGAGATCCGGCTGCTGCAGGCGCGGGGGCAGCTCGACCAGGCCGTGGAGACGGCGGCGCGCGCCCTGGAAGAGCGCGACCTGGTGAGCAACCCGCGCTATGCCTGGCCGGTGCTGGTGGCCGTCGCGCAGCTCGTCTGGGCCGCGGTGCCGCCGTTGCGGCTCATGGGCGCCACGGCGGGCCCCGGCACGGCCGAGCCCAGCGAGGCCGCGAACTTGGCGCACTCGGCGCAGTCCGAAGGGTCCGCGCGGTCCGTGAGGTCCGCGGAGTCCGGGGGGTCCATGGGATCCGCGCGGTCTGTGGGGTCCGCGCAGTTCGGCGGAGCCGGGCAGTTCGGGCAGTTCGCGGAGCCTTCGGAGCTGGGGGCGGTCGCGCGGCTCGCGCTGTCGCTGCTGCCGCGGCTGCGGGCGCTCGGCGGGGAGCTGCTGGCCGAGGGCGATCTGCAGCAGGCGCACCGGCTCACGTTCGGCGCGCTGACCGGGCCCGAGGCGCCGCTGGAGCACGCGGCCGAGGCGGTCGCCTGGCGGCTGAAGGCGTGGGACCTGGCGGTGGGGGCGTGGGAGGCGTTGCGGGAGCCGTACGCCGAGGCGCTCTGCCTGCTGGGCGCGGCGCAGGCGGCGCTCGCGTCCGGCGACCGGCAGGGGGCGGCGGCCCGGATCACCCGCTCCCGCGACCTGGCCCGCGAGCTCGGCGCCACGCCGCTGCTGGAGCAGCTCGACACCTTCGCGCGGCGGGCCAGGATCGGCGGCGGCTCGGAGGAGGCCGCCGGCGGGCAGCCGCTCGGGCTCACGGCTCGGGAGCTGGAGGTGCTGCGGGAGGTGACGAGCGGGCGGAGCAACCGCGAGATCGCCGAGGAGCTGGTCATCTCGGTCAAGACGGTGAGCGTGCACGTGTCGAACATCCTGGCCAAGCTGGGGGTGGCCACACGCGGCGAGGCCGCCGCCACGGCCCACCGCCTGCGCCTGTTCGACTGACGCCCGCCATGACGCCCCGCCTGCGCTTGTCGGGCGGCGCTCGGGCGTCGGGCCGTCTGCGGGTGTCGGGCGGCGCTCGCTGTGACGGAACGCCTGGGTCGTGGGGCGGGCATCCGTTGCGTCGGGCTGCCTGCGGCTGTTGGGCGGCGCTCGCTGTGACGGAACGCCTGCCGCTCTTCGGAGCGGTGGCCGCCTGCGGTGGTGTGGTCGAGGCCCGGCCGGGGCGCGTCACTGCGGCTTGTAGTGGGAGAAGACCTCCCGCACCTCCTGGGGTGAGCAGGCGAGGGCGGTCTCGTCGGGGTCGGCGCCCGTGACGTGGGGCAGGTGCACGACGAGGTCGTAGGCGTCCAGCGGGCTCACGGGGGCATGGAAGGTGCCGAAACCGGCGCGCTGGACGGTGGCGGCGCGGACGGCGTCGGTGTCGGCGGCGGACAGCCGCCGAAGGTCCACGACGAAGGGGCCGTCGTGGCTGGCGTGCATGAGGGCGTCCAGGCTGCCGGGCTCCGGCGGCTGCGCGGGGGCGAAGATCGTGCCGGACTGGAAGGCGGCGGCGTCGGAGTTGAGCATCTGCCCGGTGCCGAAGGTGGCGCCGATGACCAGGTAGTCGTCGCCGAGCCGGTCGGCCAGGTGCATGCCCATCGGGGTCACCGGGTCCATGCCGGGGAGCACGCCGGGCCAGCGCTGGACGTGACCGTTGTGGGCGGCCAGGACGATCCGGTCCTCCCGCCGCAGGATCCACTCGACCGTGTCGGCGATCTCGGCGTCGCGGTTGTACATCACGCTCCGCTGGTCGCCGCGGCTCATGTCGCGGATGACCGCCTCCAGCGTGACGACGAGCCGCATCGAGCGCAGCGCCCGCTCGTACGCCTCGGCGCCGGTGCGCCGGACGTACTCCAGACGCCGGCCCCGCATCCGTACGGCGAGGGCGGCCAGGCCCGCCGTCAGCGCGTCCTTCGTCCCGGCGGGGAGCTGGGCGTAGGCGGCCAGGGTCGCGGGAGCGGCGAACGCGGACGTCGCCGCGAAGGCCGCGGACGTCTCCCGGACGGCCGGGTCGAGGTCGAAGCCGGGGTCGGCCTGCGCGAGGTAGGCGGACACGGCGTCCAGGCCGGGCAGCAGGGAGGCGTTCTGGCCGCCCAGGTCGATGCCGTAGAAGCCGATGGGGCGCTCGGCGGTGGCGTTGTGCCGGCGCATCCACTCCAGGTGCGCGCCCATCTGCCGCCACAGGCCGGTCAGCGAGGTCAGGCCGCTCGCCATGATGCGACCGAGCCGATCGTCCGCGCCATGGGCGTCTCGTCCCTGGGCGTCTCGCCCCTGGTCGTCCCTGCGCTGGTCGTTCCCGCGCTGGTCGTTCCCGCGCTGGTCGTCCGCGTGCTGGTCGTTCCGGTGGCGGATCCAGGCGTCGGTGTGCCGGCCCTCCGTGAAGCCGGTCTCCATCGCGTACGCGCCGAAACCGTGCCGCTCGACCAGGTAGCGCAGCAGGCGATGGCGCAGCTCGTAGGTCTCGCGGTTGTAGTGCGCGCTCTCGCCGATCGCCACCACCCGCGCGTCGCCGATCGCGTCGTCCAGCCATTCGAGGTCGTTCAGCGCGGCGGCGGGATCCAGGGTGCGCAGGGGGATGATCGCCGTGTCGCCGAGCCGGGCCTGCGGTGTCGTCGTCACTGGTTGCCCTTCATGTTCAATGTTTCCAACTTTGGGAACAGTACCAGGTATGGGAATATTGGGAAATGGACACGCTTGAGTTGATCTTGCATCCCATCCGGTTGCGCATCATGTGGGCCTTGTCGGGCGGGCGGATCCGCACCACGTCCGAGCTGTGCGAGAGCCTGCCCGACGTGCCCAAGACCACTCTCTACCGGCACGTCGGCCTGCTCGCCGACGCCGGGCTGCTGGAGGTGGCCGGCGAGCAGCGGGTGCGGGGGGTGGTCGAGCGCCACTACCGGCTGCGGCAGGGCGCCACCGACATCGACCTCGACACGGCCAGGACGATGACGCTGGAGGATCACCGGCACGGGTTCGCGGCGGCCATGGCGGCGCTGCTGGCCGAGTTCAACGCCTATCTCGACCGGCCGGCGGCCGATCCGGAGGTCGACCGGGTGGGGTACCGGCAGGGGACGTTGTGGCTCAGCCCGGAGGAGATGGGGGAGGTGGCGATCGAGCTGCGGGACGTGCTCAGGGCCCGCGCGGGCAACGGGCCCGGGGCGGGGCGGGTGCCGTACGTGCTGAGTGCGATCTTCTTCCCGACGCAGGAGCCCGGGGAGGGCGGCGTCAGGCGGTGAGCTGGGCTTCCAGGCGGTAGCCGTCCACCGTGACGTACACCTGGTCGCCCGGGCGGGCGTTCAGGCGCATGAGGACGGGCTGCAGCGAGTCGAAGACCGGCTGGTGGCCCTGCCAGACCAGGACGATCGCGTTGTCGCCCGGCCCCGTCACCGACAGCAGGGTGCCGGGACGCATGCCGAGCTGCGCCGCGTACCCCTCGGGCACGGCCACCGGGCCGCCCCTGAGGTGCTCGGGTGTGACCTCTATGCGCTGCCAGCGGCGCGGGTCGGAGGACGGGCTCGGCAGCGGCGGAGGAGGCGTGGACGGGGCGCCCGCCAGGCCGCCCGCGGGCAGCATCGACGAGCGGCCGCCCGACAGCGCCGACAGCGTGGCGAGCGCGGCGGAGGGGTCGATGGCGCCGCTCGTCGCCGCCGGGATGGGCTGGCCGCCCCGGTGGTGGTGGCCGTTGGCACCGGGCGTGCGGCGGGGGAGGGGCTGGGCCGGAGACGGGGCCGAGGCCGCCTGGTCGGGTCCGGTCTCGGGAGGCAACGCGTCGAGCCAGGCCTTGGCCGAGTGGGCGCGGATGCCCAGCTCGCTCATCAGCTCCACGACGTCGGCGTCGGGCGAGCTCGCGGCCAGGAGCTGCCGCGTACGGGCCTGCAGGCCGTGGATGTCGCCCACGACGAGCCAGCCGTCCTGGAGACGGCGGTCGGGCATCAGCGTCACCAGCACCCGCCACAGCGGCGTGCGCAGCGACGGGACCATCACCGGGTGGGCCGGGTCCGCGCCGATGAGCTGCTCCTCGGTGGCCGCCGCGCCCAGCCACTCGGTCAGGCGGAACATGTGGCCGGTGACCGGCGCGGACTCGGAGGAGCGCAGCCACTGCAGGACGCGTTCCTCGGCGGTGCGCTGGGCCTGGGAGAGCGCCTCCCGCTCCACCAGCATCTTGTGGGCGAGCGTACGCAGGCTGACCGGGTCCTCGGCGAACAGCCGGTGCACGGCGACGGCCAGCTCCAGCTTGTCCAGGCCGCGGAAGAGGCTGTCCACCACCCGGACCATCGCGTGGTCGGTGTCGGAGGGGACGGGGGTGGGGTAGCTCTTGGCGGGGTCGGCGCCGCCGGGGAGGGGCGGGATCGAGCCGGCCGGGGTGGATCCGGGAGTGCCGGGGAGCGGGGAGGCGCCGGGTCGAGGGCCTGGTGCGCCGGCGTTCGAGCCGGGAGCCCCGGAGCCAGGAGTGCTGGGGACGGGGGAGCCGGGAGTGCCCGGGACGGGACCGGCTGCTCCGGGACGGGACGGGAGGGCGTTCGGGTCCTGGCGTCCGGGCTGCGGGCCCGTGGGGCGTTGCGGGAGGCGTTCCTGCTGCCCGGGGGCCGGGCGCTGCGGCAGGCCGCCCTCGCCGGCGAACCCCTGGCGCGGCCCGCCCGGCGACTGCGCGGGGAACGAGCCCGTCTCACGCGACCCCGGCGTGCCGTCGGCCGCGGGGAAGGAACCGGTCTGGCGCTCACCTGGTACGGCGGGAAAGGAGCCGGTCTGGCGCTCACCTGGTACGGCGGGAAAGGAGCCGGTCTGGCGCTCACCTGGTACGGCGGGAAAGGAGCCGGTCTGGCGCTCACCCGGTACCGCGGGAAAGGACCCCGTCTGGCGCTCACCCGGTACCGCGGGGAACGAGCCGGTCTGGCGCTCACCGGGCACCGCCGGAAAGGAGCCTGTCTGGCGTTCGCCCGGCACGGCGGGGAACGAGCCGGTCTGGCGGGATCCGGGTGTGCCGTCGGCCGCGGGCGGCGCGGGGAAGGAGCCCGGCTGGCGTTCCGAGGGCTGTTGCGGTGCGCCGGGGAAGGACCCGGGCGTCGCGTCGGCTGCCGGGAAGGGGCCGCTCTGGCGCTCGCCCGGCACGGCGGGGAAGGAGCCGGTCTGGCGTTCACCGGGCACGGCGGGGAAGGGGCCGCTCTGGCGCTCGCCGGGCACCGCCGGGAAGGAGCCTGTCTGGCGTGCCCCCGGGCCGTTGTCGGCGGCGGCGGGCAGCGGGAAGGAGCCGGTCTGGCGCGGCCCGGCCGCGGGGGAGGGCTGCGCGGCGAAGGAGCCCGTACCGGCGGAGGAGGCGGGCGCCTGGCCGCGCTGGAGCGGCCGGGTGACCTCCGGATGGCCCGCCTGGGCGGCGGCGACGGGAACCTCGCGCTGGGCCGGGATGCGGCCGAGGATCTCGCGGAAGACCGACCCGATCACGGCCTCGGGCGTGGCCGACGGGGTGGACAGGTCGCTGGGCGACAGGCGGCGCAGCCGCTGCCAGCCGCCGAGGCCGGCGATCGCCGTGCGGGTGGCCTCGGGCCAGCCCGGCAGCGCGGGATCGATGTGGTGAACCGTCAGCGCGGGCAGCAGGTCGGCCAGCGGCAGATGGTCCCAGCGGGAGGAGGCCAGCCGGGCCAGGCGGTCGCAGATCCAGTCGAGCCCCGCCGTGCCGAGCGCCTTGGACAGCGCCAGGGAGGACCACCACCCCGCGGGCAGGCGCGGATCACCCAACGCCTCGGCCACCTGCTGCGGGCGGCTCCAACGCAGCGCAGGGACTAGGTCGCTCAGGCAGATCGATGACTCGACTTCCATCGGCGGACCTTATCCTCCCCAGTGAGCCGCGTGGTGCTGCCCGTAACGCATGTGGCTAATGGTGCAGCCTACGCGGCAAGCTATCAATCAGTGTGAATAGGGTAAAGACGGTTCAGATCCAAACCGTACCGTGGACGGCCGCCCACCTGGGCCACACATTCGGCACCGGCACGGCAACCGGCCTGCAAGGCGGCCTGTTCGTCGGCGCCGAGCAGTTTCGCGGCGAGGAACCCGGCGGCGAACGCGTCACCCGCCCCCGTGGAGTCGACGACCTCGGCGGACACCCCTTCAGCGGTGGCCACCACCTCGCCGTCCACGGCGGCCAGCGCGCCCTTCGCGCCCAGCTTCACCACCGCTGTGCCATATCTCTCACTCAAGTGTACGGCCGCCTGCTCCGGCGTCCTGGCCCCGGTGAGGAGGAGGGCCTCGTCGAGGTTCGGGATGATCAGGCCGGCCGGCGCGGTCTCGCGGGTGAAACGTTCAACGCCGAAGTCGCGCAGCGGGCCCGTGGAGGCCGGATCGACGCTGATGGCGACGCCCGCCGCCGCGGCGTCCGCCATGGCGCGCCTGGCCAGGTCCAGCCCGGCCTCGGCGAACAGGATGTAGCCCGACAGGTGCAGCCGGGCCATGCCGTCGAGCAGGGCCGGGTCCCAGTCGGCCGCCGAGATGAGGCCGCCTGCGCCGCGGTTGGTGAGCATCGAGCGCTCGCCGCTTCGATCCACCATCGCGATCACGACCGCTGTGGGACGGTCGGGATCCACGGCCATGTGCGGGTGCACGCCCGTCTTGACCAGCTCGGTCGTGTGCCACTCGCTGCTGTCGTAGCCGAGCCTGGCCAGCAGGTGCACCTCGGCGCCCAGGCAGGCGGCCCAGGCGGCGGTGTTCGCGCCGGAGCCGCCGGGGCGCAGCACGATGTCGGCGGCCGTGTCGGTGCCGGAGCGCACCGGGGAGCCGTGCAACGCCACCACATCGGTGACGACGTCACCGATGATCAGGATGGCGTTGTCGGTCACGATCGGGCCCAGGAGACGGCGATCCGGGCCGCCAGGGCGGTGTTGCCGCGCACGGCGGCGAGGTTGGCCTCCAGGGACGCGCCGGCGGTGCCGTTCACCAGGTAACCGAGCAGGAACGGGGTGATCGCCTGCCCCTTGACGCCCTCGCGCTCGGCGGCGGCCAGCGCCTCACTCAGCACGCGGTCGTGCAGCTCCGGGTCGAGCTGCTGGTCCTCGGGGACCGGGTTGGCCACGATCAGCGCGGTCTCGGGGCCGCCGAGGGCGTCCTGGCCGCGCATGACGGCTGCGGCCTCGTCGGGCGACTCGATCCGCCAGTCGATCGGCTGGCCGGAGGAGTGCAGGTAGAAGCCGGGGAAGGTGTCCGTGCCGAACCCCACCACGCTCACGCCCCGCGTCTCCAGCCGCTGCAGCGTCGCCGGCACGTCGAGGATGGACTTCACGCCCGCGCAGACGACGGTGATCCGCGTGCGGGCCAGCGTGTCGAGGTCGGCGGACTCGTCCTGGTCCTCGGCCCAGCCGCGGTGCACGCCGCCGAGCCCGCCGGTGGCGAAGACCCGGATCCCGGCGCGCGCGGCCAGGAACGACGTGGCCGACACCGTGGTCGCGCCGCTCGCCTTCAGCGCCGCCGCCAGGGGCAGGTCGCGCTGGCCCAGCTTGCGCAGCCCGGGCTCCGACGCGATGCGCTCCAGCTCCGCCTCGTCCAGGCCGATGCGGGGCACGCCGTCCAGGACGGCGATCGTGGCCGGCACGGCGCCCGCCGCCCGTACGACTCCCTCCAGCTCACGCGCCACCTCCAGGTTGCGCGGCTGCGGCAGCCCGTGGGAGATGATCGTGGACTCCAGCGCCACGACCGGCGCGCCCGCGGCCAGGGCCTCGGCGACCTCGTCGGACGGCTGCAGGATGGAGTCGGTGGTGCTGTGCATGGTGAGTTTCGTGCTCCTTGAATGGGCCTGGACCTGCCTACGGGGAACGGCCGCTTTCGCGGTATTTGTTCCAAACGGAGCAGGGTACGGGCCCCCGGCCCGGGCGTCCACTCCGAGGATCACACGAGGAAGGAGACCCCCGCCAGGGACGTGGCCGCGATGATCGCCGTGGCGATGCCGCCGAGCAGCGCCGCCCGGCCGCCCCGCACAAGTCTGCGCACGTCGATGCCGGTGCCGAGGCCGAACAGGGCGGCGGCCATGAGCACGTTCGTCACGGCGGGGACCGTGTCGGTCACCGCCGCGGGCACCAGCCCGGTGCTCCGCACGGCCACCATCGCCAGGAACGCGGCCACGAACAACGGCACGACCGGCGGCCTGCGCCCACCCTGCCGCCGCCGTCCCCGGTCCGGCGTTCGCGTGGCGATCCGGGCGGACCGCTCGCGGCAGGCGGTCAGTGCCACGATCGGGGCCAGGAGGACGACGCGGCCCAGCTTGACCGTCACGGCCGTGGCCAGCACGCCCGAGGCGGCGCCGATCGCGGCCACCTGCGCCACCTCGTGGACGGCCGCGCCCGTCCACATGCCGAGCTGGGCCGGTGACAGGTCCATGAGGTTCGCCAGCAGGGGGATCAGGGCGATGGCCGCGGTCCCGTACAGGACCACGACGCCGAGGGCGCTCGCGGCGGCCTCGTCCTCGTCCGGCAGGTCCGTGCTCTCGCGCATCGCGGCGATGGCGGCGGCGCCGCAGATGGCCACGCCCGTGGCGATGAGCAGGGACGTGCCGCGGCTCAGGCCCAGCCTGCGGCCGATCGGCGGCGTCACGGCGAACGTCACCCCGGTCGCCACCGCCACGACCGCCAGGCTCTGCCAGCCGAGCGCCAGCACCTGAGGCACGGCGATCTGCAGCCCCAGGAGGGCGATCGCCACCCGCAGCACCCGCCTGGACACGAACGCCAGCCCCGGCCTCAGCCGCTCGCCGACACCCGCCACGCTCGCCACCGCCGCTCCGGCCACGACCGCCACGACGGCGGGGGTGAGGGCGGGGACGAGCCGGTTGACGAGCGTCGCGAACACCACCGCCACGGCCGCCACGACCAACCCCGGCCAGTGCGGGCCGATCCACGCCTTCGCCCGCCGCGTCCACCGGCCGCCCGGCTCGTCGCGGGTGCTCCGTCGTGAGCCCGGCCCGGCGAGGTGTGCCCACCAGGCGGAGAGCCAGGCGAGGCGTGCCCGCCAGGAGCCGGCCCGGCTTGCCCGCCAGGATCCGGCATGGCGTGCCCGCCAGGAGCCGGACGGGGAGCGGCGCTCCCGCCGAGGTGCGGGTCCTTCGCGGCGCGTCCGCGGGCCGGGCCGGTCCGGGCGTGGCCCGTGACCCCGCACCGTGCGTGACCGGTGCTGGCGGGCGGCGGGGTCGCGCGGGGTGGTGAGCATGATCCCAGTCTTGGGAGCGGGAGCGACGCCCGGTAGCCATGCCTTGCCTGGAAGGTCATAGCCTGAGGCTATGAGTGCGCTGCCGGATCTCGACTCGCTCAAGCTCCTCGTCGACGTCGGCGAGCTGGGCAGTCTCGGGCGAGCGGCCAGGGCGGCCGGGATCGCGCAGCCGTCCGCCAGCAAGCGGATCGCCCTGCTCGAACGCCGCCTCGGTCTCCCCCTGCTCGAACGCACGCCGCGCGGTTCCAGGCTCACCGCCGAGGGCAAGATGGTGGCCGGCTGGGCCACGCAGGTGCTCGCCGCGGCCCAGGAGCTCATGCGGGCCGCCCAGGCCGTACGGCTCAGCGAGGCCGCTCACCTCCGGGTGGCGTCGAGCATGACGGTGGCCGAGTACCTGGTGCCGCGCTGGCTCGGCGAGCTGCAGCACCGGGAGCCCGAGGTCCAGGTGGGGCTGGACGTGGTCAACTCGGCCGACGTCGCGGCGCGGGTGCTGGCCGGGGAGGTGGAGCTGGGGTTCGTCGAAGGGCCGACCGTGCCCGACGGGCTCGACGTGCGCGTCGTGGGGACGGATCGGCTCGTGGTCGTGGTGGCGCCGGCGCATCCGTGGGCGCGCCGCCGCACCGTGCTGCGGGGGCCGGAGCTGGCCGCGACGCCGCTGGTCGTGCGGGAGACCGGCTCCGGGACGCGGGAGACGCTGGACGTGGCGTTCGCCGCGATGCATCGGGCCAGCCCGCGGCTGGAGCTGGGGTCCAACTCGGCGGTGAAGGGGGCCGCGCAGGCCGGGGCGGCGCCGGCGGTGCTGAGCGGGTACGCGGTGGAGTCCGACGTGGCGACGGGGCGGCTGGTGGAGGTGCCGCTCACGGGGGTCAACCTGGTCCGCAGCCTGCGCGCGGTGTGGCGCCGGGGCCGCCCCCTGACCGGCCCCGCGGCGACCCTCCTGGCCATCGCGACCCGCCCCTGACCGGCCCAGCCGGGCATCATGCGCCCGGACCGCCCGCCGCCCGCCGTCCGTCGCCCGTCGTCCGCCGTCCGGCGCCCGCCGCCGACGCCGCGCCAGCCGCGCCGTCACCCGCCATCGCCCGCCGCCCGCCTACGGTGCCTGCGGAGCTGCAGCGCTCAGCACCTGCGCCGTGCTCGGCTAGCGGCTTCCTGTTGCCCGGTGGCCCGCCCGGTGGGCCGGTGCTCGGCCGAGCGGGTGGTCGGCGGGGGTGTTGCCGGACGGGTGATCGGCGGCGTGAGCGTTGCCGGGCGGGTGTGTTGCCGGGCCGGCGGGCAGCGGGCGTCTACGTTGCCGGGTGGGTGCGGAGGAGGGAGCGTGGGCGGGTGGGTGTGGAGGAGGGGCGTGGGCGGGTGGGGGGCGTTGACGGGCGGGGCGGGGCGGGTCGTAGGGTGCCAGGGTGGGTTCGTATGACGTGGTCGTGGCAGGGGGCGGGCACAACGGGCTGGTCGCGGCGGCGTACCTCGCCGGGGCCGGGCGCCGGGTGCTCGTGCTGGAGCGGTACGCGCACGCGGGCGGCCTGGCGGTCTCCGCGCGGGCGTTCCCCGGCGTGGACGTGCGGCTGTCGCGCTACTCCTACCTGGTGAGCCTGCTGCCCACCCGGATCGTCCGCGACCTGGGGCTCGACCTGGAGCTGCGCCGCCGCCGGTACGCCTCCTACACCCCGATGGGCGACACGGGCCTGCTCGTCGACAACGAGGACGACCTGCGTACGGCGGCCTCGTTCAGGAACGTCACGGGCGGCGAGGCCGACCACGAGGCGTGGCGGCGGTTCTACGGCATGACCGCCGAGGTGGCGCGCGCCCTGGCCCCCACGCTGCTCGAACCCCTGCGCCCGCAGGCCGAGATCGAGCGCCTGGTCGGGCAGGAGGCGTGGCGCGACCTGTTCGCGCGGCCGATCGGGGAGACGGTGGACGAGCGGTTCCGCGACGACACCGTGCGCGGCGTCGTGCTGACCGACGCACTGATCGGCACGTTCGCCGACCCGGCCACCGACCTGCTGGCCAACCGGTGCTTCCTCTACCACGTGATCGGCGACGGCACCGGCGACTGGAACGTGCCGGTCGGCGGCATGGGCGCGGTCTCCGGCGCGCTGGAGGCGGCGGCCAGGCGGGCGGGCGCCGAGATCAGGACGGGGGCCGAGATCGTCGGCATCTCGCCGTCGGGCGAGGTGACGTTCGTGGCGGACGACGGCGAGCACACCGTCAGCGGCGGGCACGTGCTGGTGAACCTGCCGCCGGCCGTGCTGGACCGGGTGATGGGGCGGCCGGTGACGGTGCCCGAGGGGGCGCAGCTCAAGGTCAACATGGTGCTGACGCGGCTGCCCCGGCTCAAGGACACCACCGTGGATCCGCGGGCGGCCTTCAGCGGGACGTTCCACATCAACGAGGGGCGCGAGCAGCTCGCGGGGGCGTACGAGCAGGCGGCCCGCGGTGAGATGCCCGAGCTGCCGCCCGCCGAGGTCTACTGCCACTCGCTGACCGACGCCTCCATCCTCGGGCCCGAGCTGCGGGGCAGGGCCGAGACGATGACGCTGTTCGGCCTGCACATGCCCGCCCGCCTCTTCCGGAAAAATCCGGATAAGGCGAGGAAGGTGGCCCTGGACGCCACTTTCGCCTCCATGAACGCCGTCCTCGCCGAGCCCATCGAGGACTGCCTGCTCACCGCCCCCGACGGCACCCCGTGCGTCGAGGTCAAGACCCCGGTGGACCTCGAACGGGACGCCGGCCTGCCCGGCGGTCACATCTTCCACACCGACCTGAGCTGGCCGTACGCCGAGGGCGGCGGCTGGGGCGTCGAGACCGAGCACGAGCGCATCCTGATGTGCGGCGCGGGCGCCCGCAGGGGCGGCGGCGTCAGCGGCATCGGCGGCCACAACGCCGCCATGGCACTCCTGCGGTAGCCCGGAGGCTCAGTCGGCGACGAGCTTGGCGGCCACCTCCAGGGCGACGTCCGCCCGCTCCGCCTCGTCCAGGTCCATGTCGAACAGGAACGGCGCGCTCCCGAGGATCACCGCGAACACCGCCAGCCTGGACTCGAACTGCTTGACCGCGCTCACCCCCGGCACGGCCAGCACCGACACCATGCCGACGATCCGGCTGCGCATGCGCTCACCGGCCACGTTGTGCTGCATGACACCCTGGTTGACCTGCGCGAACCTGAACATTGGCCGCCACTGATCCTCCATCAGCCCCGAGATGCGCCGCAGGATCTCCCGGCGTGACTCGGCCGTCCTCGGCTGTTCTCCCGCCCAGGTCATCAGCTCGTCGATCGAGTCGCACAGCCGGTCCACCACGCTGGCGAGGATGTCCTCCTTGGTGCGGAAGTGGTAGTAGAGCGCCGGCCTGGTGATCTCCAGCCGCTCGGCGACCTCCTGCAGCGAGGTCTTGTCGTATCCGCGCTCGGCGAACAACTCCAGCGCCACCTGCTGGATCCGCTCACGTGTGTCCGTCCGCCGGCCCGCCATTCCGCTCCCATCACTTGACGGCCCATCGCATCATTGCTTACTTTCGCGTAAGTAAGCAATGCGATCGGCTTCTTTGGGGGCAACACTATGGCGCATTCCTTCCCGGTTCCGCGTACCTGCCCGTTCGCGCCGCCGCCCGAGTACGAGCGGATGCGCGAGGAGGCCCCGCTCGTCAGGACCTCCCTGCCCGGCGGCGACGTCTGGCTCGTCACCCGGCACGCCGAGGCCCAGCAGGTCCTCAGCGGCAGCGGCATCAGCACCAGCCCGGCCACGCCCGGCCATCCCAACGCCGCCCTCCGCCCCACGCCGCCGCCGTCGCCCGAGGAGGCGGCGGCCATGGCCAAGTTCCTGGCCGGCCACTTCATCGACCTGGACCCGCCCGCGCACACCAGGTTCCGGCGGCTGCTCATCCCCGAGTTCACCGTCAGGCGGATCAAGGACCTGCGGCCGGGGATCCAGGCGCTGGTCGACGGGCTCATCGACGACATGGTCGCGCGGGGCTCCGAGGCGGAGCTGGTCCAGGCGTTCGGGCTCGCGCTGCCCTCGCTGGTGATCTGCCGGCTCCTCGGCGTCCCGTACGCCGACCGCGAGTTCTTCCAGGCGCGCACCCGCGAGATGCTCAGCTCCGACGGCGACTTCCACACGTCGGCGTTCGCGATCAGGGACTACCTCGACGGGCTCGTCACCAATGCCGAGAAGGCCCCCAAGGACGACCTCCTCGGCCGGCTGATCACCGGCGGGCGGCTCACGCACGACGAGCTGGTGGGCGTGATGTTCCTGCTGCTCGTCGCCGGCCACGAGACCACCGCCAACATGATCCCGCTGGCCACGCTCACCCTCCTGCGTCACCCGGACCAGCTCGCCGCGCTGCGCGAGAACCCCGGCCGCTGGCCCATGGCGGTCGATGAGCTGTTGCGTTACCACTCGATCGTGGACTGGGTGGCCTTCGACCGGGTCGCCGCCGAGGACCAGGAGATCGGCGGCCGGCTCGTCAGGAAGGGTGAGGGCATCTTCGTGCTGGGCGCCTCCGCCAACCGGGACGCGAGGGCGTTCGAGCGGCCCGACGAGTTCGACGTGGAGCGCGGCGCCCGCCACCACGTGGCCTTCGGCTACGGCGTGCACCAGTGCCTGGGCCAGAACCTGGCGCGCGCCGAGCTGGAGATCGCGCTGCGCACGCTGTTCGAGCGCCTGCCCGGCCTGCGGGTCACGGTGGCCGACGAGGAACTGCCCGCCAAGTACGATGGACCCATCTTCGGGCTCACTTCGATGCCCGTGGCGTGGTGATCCTTATGAATCTTCTGTGAGGTCGTTCATCACGTTCTCATGATGGACATCTAGCGTCGGTAAGTATGAGTGAGCCCGCACGGTTGCTGGTAGTGGACGACGAGCCCGCGTTGCGCGAGGCTCTGCAGTCGAGCCTGGAGTTCGAGGGCTACAAGGTCGTCACCGCCAACGACGGGCAGCAGGCACTCGACGCCCTGGCGGCGGATTCGTACGACGCGGTGCTGCTCGACGTCATGATGCCCAGGCTCGACGGGCTGACCGCGTGCCGCAGGCTGCGCGGGTCGGGCAACCACGTGCCGGTGCTCATGCTCACGGCCCGCGACGCGGTCGGCGACCGGGTCTCCGGGCTCGACGCGGGCGCCGACGACTACCTCGTCAAGCCGTTCGAGCTGGACGAGCTGCTGGCCAGGGTGCGGGCTCTGCTGCGGCGCGGCGCGCTCAGCACGGGCACCCCGGAGGGCGACACGCTCTCCTACGGCGACCTGCACATGGACCCGGCGACCAGGGAGGTCACGCGCGGCGACCGCAGGCTCGACCTGACCAGGACCGAATACCTGCTGATGGAGCTGTTCCTGGCGCACCCGCGCCAGGTGCTGACCAGGGACCAGATCCTCAGCGAGGTGTGGGGCTTCGACTTCGAGCCGACGTCCAACTCGCTCGACGTGTACGTGATGTACCTGAGGCGCAAGACCGAGGCCGGGGGCGAGCCGCGCGTGATCCACACCGTGCGCGGGGTGGGTTATGTGCTCCGGGCGGCGCAGTGAACGGCGCCGGGCTGGGTGAGCGCCTGCGCCGGCTGGCCACCCGCGGCACCCTGCACACGCGCCTGACGCTCCTGGTGACGGTGGCCGTGGCGCTGGCCATCGCGATGTGCGCGGGCGCGTCGTACGTCGTCCTGGAGAACAGGCTCATCGGCAACTTCGACCAGAGCATCCTGGACTCCCTGCGGGGCGGCAACAAGGAGTTCCTGGACCGCAACTGCACGCCGGAGGGCTCGCGGGGCCCGTTCACCGACGGGCTGGCGACGTTACTGTACGCCAACGGCACCACGTGCTCGATCGGCCCGTCCCCGATCGTGCCGGACTACGAGAACGACTCGCAGGCCTTCGAGCCGTGCGAGCCCGTCTACCGGTACGGGACGACGCGCGACGGCAAGGACGTGCGCGTGGTGACGATCAACTTCAAGCCCGGCGTGGCGGTCATGGAGGCCAGGCCCGTCGGCTACATCCAGCGCACCCTGCGCAACGCAGGGATCATGCTCGGGGGCATCTCCGTGCTCGGCGTGCTCGGCGCCGCCATGGCCGGGCTGGCGATCTCCCGCTCCGCCCTGCGCCCGGTCGGTGACCTGACCAGGGCGGTCGAGCACATCGCGCAGACCGAGGACCTCGACACGCGCATCCCCGTCACCGGCACCGACGAGATCGCCCGCCTGTCCTCCTCCTTCAACGCCATGACCGCCGCCCTGGCCGGCTCGCGCGAGCGCCAGAAACAGCTCGTCGCCGACGCCGGCCACGAGCTGCGAACCCCGCTGACCACCCTGCGCACCAACATCGACCTGCTGCTGCGCAGCGAGCAGACCGGCCGCAGCCTCGACCCGGGCGCCAAGGAGCGCCTGCTGGTCAACGTGAAGGCGCAGTTCGCCGAGCTGTCCACGCTGGTGGCCGACCTGCTCCAGCTCGCCAGGGGCGACAGCGACCACGAGCCGCACGTCGAGCTGGGCCTGCACGAGGTGGTCACGGCCGCCGTCGAGCGGGCCAGGCTGCGCGGCGCCGAGGTCGTCACCGACCTGCGCCCCTGGTACGTCGTGGGCAGCGCCACCTCGCTGGAACGTGCCGTGCTGAACCTCATCGACAACGCCGCCAAGTTCAGCCCGCCGGGCGCCCAGGTCGAGGTGAAGCTGCACGACGGCCGCCTGACCGTGCGCGACCACGGCCCCGGCCTGCCCGAGGAGGAGCTGCCGCACGTCTTCGAGCGGTTCTGGCGCTCCCCGTCGGCGCGCGGCCTGCCCGGCTCGGGGCTGGGGCTGGCGATCGTGGCGCAGGCCGTCACGGAGGCCGGCGGCAGCGTGAGCCTGGCGAACGTCCCCGACGGCGGAGCCATCGCCACCATGAGCCTGCCGGGAACTCTCATTCGTAGCTCAGAATCGGATAAGTCGCCTTAAAGACCCAAAACGTGTCCTTAGCTGCATGGAGACAACAGCAGTGCGGACCCGCCTGGTCGAGGTGGTCGTCCCGGTCCACAACGAGCAGCGGGCGTTGCGCGCCAGCATCACCCGGCTGCAGACCTACCTCACCAGGAACTTCCCCTACGGCTTCCGCATCACGATCGCCGACAACGCCAGCACCGACAACACCTGGCAGCTCGCCACCGAGCTGGCCAGGGAGCTGCCGAACGTCCGCGCCGTGCACCTCGGCGAGAAGGGCCGCGGGCGGGCGCTGCGCACCGTGTGGTCGCAGAGCGAGGCCGACGTCGTCAGCTACATGGACGTGGACCTGTCCACCGACCTCGACGCGTTCCTGCCGCTGGTGGCCCCGCTGCTGACCGGCCACAGCGACCTGGCCATCGGCACCCGCCTGGCCCGCGCGGCGCGGGTGGAGCGGGGGCCCAAGCGGGAGTTCATCTCCCGCTCCTACAACCTGCTGCTCCGCTTCGGCATGGGCGCCGGGTTCTCGGACGCGCAGTGCGGCTTCAAGGCCGTCCGTACGGAGATCGCCCAGGCTCTGCTGCCCGGTGTCGAGGACGAGCAGTGGTTCTTCGACACCGAGCTGCTGCTCCTGGCCGAACGCCACGGGCTGCGCATCCACGAGGTGCCCGTCGACTGGGTGGACGACCCGGACAGCCGGGTGGACATCGTCCGGACCGCCCTGGACGACCTGCGCGGCATGGCGCGGGTCGGCCGCAGGACGCTGTCCGGCGCCGCCCGCATCCCCGTGTCCGCCAGGGCCGAGCGGGCCGAGCTGCCGAAGGGCATGGCCAGGCAGCTCCCGCGGTTCGCGATCGTGGGAGTGATCAGCACGCTGGCGTACCTGCTGCTGTACTCGTTGCTGCGCCAGGTCGTGCCGCCCCTCGCGGCCAACGCGGTCGCGCTGCTGGTGACCGCCGTGGCCAACACCGCAGCGAACCGCCGCTTCACGTTCGGCGTCAAGGGCTCGGGCCGGGCCGTGCGGCACCAGTTCGAGGGGCTGATCGCGTTCCTCGTCGGGCTGGCGCTGACCTCGGGCAGCCTGTCTCTGCTGCCCGTCGGGGTCTCCCACGGGGTGGAGCTGGTCGCGGTCATCGTCGCCAACGCGGCCGCCACACTCGTACGTTTCCTGCTGCTGCGCGCATGGGTCTTCAACCCGAAGAGGGGGGCCACCCGATGACCGTCACCGCCACCAGGCCCGGGCACCGGGCCGCAGGCAGGCGCGGCGCGCTCGCCCGCGCCCTCCTCGGCGCCGAACAGGACCCACGCTGGTCGCGGCCCGCGCTGTGGGCGGTGCTCGCCGTGGCGTTCGTCCTGTACGCGTGGGCGCTGAGCGGCAACGCCAACGAGTACTACGCCGCCGCCGTCCTGTCGGGCACCCGGAGCTGGAAGGCGTTCTTCTTCGGCGCGATCGACGCCGGCTCCTTCATCACCGTGGACAAGCCGCCGCTGGCGCTGTGGGTGATGGGGCTCTCGGCGCGGATCTTCGGCTACGGCACCTGGAGCATGCTGCTCCCGCAGGCGTTCGCCGGGGTGGCCGCCGTCGGCCTGGTGCACTCGGCCGTGCGCCGCGCCTTCACCGGCCCGGCGGGCCCCGGCCACGGGCCGCGGCCGGTCGAGGGCGGCGCGCGCCAGGGGCACGTCGCGGCGCTGATCGCCGCCGTGGTCATGACGCTGACGCCGATCACCGTGGCGATCAACCGGGACAACAACCCCGATACCGTGCTCGTGCTGCTGCTGGTGCTGTCGGCCTGGTTCTGCCTGGAGGCGCTGCGGACGGGGCGGCTGCGGCCGCTGCTGCTGGCGGCGTTCTTCGTGGGGCTCGGGTTCAACGCCAAGATGTTGCAGGCGTACCTGGTGGTGCCGGCGCTCGCGCTGGCGTACCTGGGGTGCGCGCGGGTGCCGTGGATGAAGCGGGTGGGGCACCTGCTGGCAGCCGGGGGCGTGCTGGTGGTGTCCAGCGCCTGGTGGATGGTGATCACCGACCTGTGGCCCGCGGGCTCCCGCCCCTACGTCGGCGGCTCCACCGACAACACCGTGTGGGACCTCGTGATCGGTTACAACGGCCTCGGCCGCGTCTTCGGCCAGGGCCGGGGCGGCGGTGTCGGTGGTGGCGGCGGCGGTGGCTTCGGCGGGGAGCCGGGGGCCGGGCGGCTGTTCAACGACATCCTGGCAGGGCAGATCTCGTGGCTGCTGCCGTTCTGCGTGGTGACGCTGGCGCTCGCGATCCTGCTACGGGTGCGGCGCCTGCACCATGACGGGCCCGCGGCGGCGGCCTGGCTGGTGTGGGGCGGGTGGCTGGTCGTGCACTACGTGGTGTTCAGCTTCTCCAGCGGCACCTTCCACCCCTACTACACGACCGCCATGGCTCCGGCGGTGGCCGCGCTGGCCGGGACGGGGCTCGTGGTGATGTGGCGGGCGTACCGGCGGTCGCGGGCGTGGGCCTGGGCGTTGCCGCTGGCGGTGGCGCTGACCGGGGGCTGGTCGTTCGTGGTGCTGCGCCGCACGCCCGAGTGGCTGCCGTGGCTGGCCTGGGTCGTGCTCGGGGCGACCCTGGTGGCCGTGGCGGTGCTCGTCCTGGCTAGGGTGCGGGCGCGGGTGACGACGCGGGTCGCGGCGGTCGCGCTGGCGGCCGCGGTCGTCGCCGGGCTGGCCGGGCCCGCCGCGTACGCGGTGACGCCGCTGCAGTCCCAGATCAACGGGACGAACCCGACCGCCGGCCCCTCGTCGGGACGGATGGGCTTCGGCGGGCCCGCAGGCACGCGAGGACGGATGCCGGACGGCGGCCGGTTCCCGGGCGGCGGCGTCAGCGACGAGATGGCGGCGTACCTGGTGGCCAACCGGGGGAGCGCCACGTGGCTGGTCGCGGTGAGCAGCGCCCAGCAGGCGTCCGGCCTCATCCTGTCCACCGGCGAGCCGGTCATCGCCATGGGCGGCTTCACCGGCAGCGACCCCGCCATGACCGTGGATCGGCTCGGGTCGCTGGTCTCCTCGGGACAGCTCCGGTACGTCCTGGCCGGCACAGGCGGCTGGCCAGGCCGGGGCAACACGGAGGTGACGACCTGGGTGCAGCAGAACTGCACGGCCGTGGACGGCCAGGACGGCCTCTACGACTGCACGGCGTAGACGAGGGCCGGAGCGCCGCCGCGCTGGGTCTTGACAACGATGTCAGGCCGTTTCTTGATGGTCTCATGGCCGTACCGCTGATCGCCGCCCGCGGGATCGAGAAGAGCTACGGCCAGGTCGAGGCGCTGCGCGGCGCGGACTTCAGCCTGGGAGCCGGCGAGGTGGTCGCGCTGATCGGCGACAACGGGGCCGGGAAGTCCACGCTGGCCAAGATCCTCTCGGGCGTCGAGCGGCCGGACGGCGGGACGGTCGAGGTCGACGGCGCTCCGGTCGCGTTCGGGTCCGTGGAGGAGGCCAGGGCCGCCGGGATCGAGACCGTCTACCAGGACCTCGCGCTCTGCGCCGACCTCAGCCCCGCCGCCAACTTCTTCCTCGGCAGGGAACGCCTGCGGCCCGGCCTGCTCGGGCTGCTCGGCGTGCTGGACAACGCGGCCATGCGGCGCGAGACCCAGGAGGCGTGCGAGCGGCTCGGCGTGCGGCTGGCGTCCCAGAGCGCGCCCGTGTCGGCCCTGTCCGGCGGGCAGCGGCAGGGCGTCGCGGTGGCCAGGGCGGTGACGTGGGCGCGGCGGGCGGTGTTCATGGACGAGCCGACGGCGGCGCTGGGCGTGGTGCAGACGCGGCGGGTGCTCGACCTCATCAGGTCCGTACGGGACTCCGGCGTCTCCGTCGTGCTCATCAGCCACAACATGCAGGACGTCATGGCGGTCTCGGACCGGGTCGAGGTGCTGCGGCTGGGACGCAGGGTCGCCAGGTTCGACACCGCGCGGGTGTCGATGGAGGAGCTGGTCGGCGCCATGACAGGCGTGCTCGAACAGTGGGAGAGCCAGGGATGAGCGGCCGGGGAGGCAGGCCGGCGCGGCTGGGCGGGCTCCAGGTCGTGTGGATCGGGCTGGTGCTGGCCGGGCTGCTGGTCGCGTTCTCGGCGCTGGCTCCGCGCGCGTTCCCCACCTCGTTCAACTTGCTGAACCTGGTGAGCGACGCCGCCATCCTCCTCCTGCTGGCCACCGGCATGACGTTCGTCATCATCACGGCGGGGATCGACCTGTCGGTCGGGGGTGTGCTGGTGTTCTCGGCCGTGGTGGCGGCCAGGGTCATCGAGGGCACGGGCTCGCCGCCGCTCGGCGCGGCCGGCGCGCTGGCCACCGGCCTGGCCTGGGGAGTGCTGAACGGCGTGCTGGTCGCGCTGGGCCGGATCCCGGCGCTGATCGTGACGCTGGGCACGCTGGGCATGTCGCTCGGCGGCGCGCTGCTGCTCACCGGAGGCGTCGACCTGCGCGCGCCCGCCGATCTCAACCTGGGGCTCGGGCTGGCGCGCTGGCTGGGCGTGCCGCTGATCGTGTGGATCTGCGCCGCCATCACCGCCGTCCTGGCGCTCGCGCTGGCCTGGACCCGCTTCGGCCGCCACACGTACGCCATCGGCTCCAACGCCGAGGCCGCCCGGCGCGGCGGCGTGGCCGTGCGCAGGCACCTGATCAAGGTGTACGGCCTGGCCGGCCTGCTCGCCGGGCTGGCCGGGCACCTGTCGCTGGCCAAGTACGGCATCACCGGCGTCTCCGCGCACTCCACCGACAACCTCCAGGCCATCGCGGCCGTGGTGATCGGCGGCACGTCCCTGTTCGGCGGGGTGGGGACGGTGGCGGGCACGGTCATCGGCGTGTCCATCCCCGTCGTGCTCCAGAACGGCTTCCAGATCCTCGGCGTTCGGCCGTTCTGGCAGCAGGTGGTGGTGGGCGCCGTGCTCGTCGCCGCCGTCTACGTGGACCAGTGGAGGCGCCGGGCCCGCGACCAGTGAAGGAGGCACCACCATGCGCAAGGCCATGGCCGCTCTCGGAGCGACGTTGCTGCTCACCGCCTGCGGAGGCGCGGACGGTGGCGGCGCGGGCGGGGGCGGCGACCAGATCAGGGTGACGCTCGTGCAGGGGCTCGCGGGGGAGGAGTTCTACGAGACCATGGCGTGCGGAGCCCGGGCCAGGGCCGCGGAGCTGGGGGTGGCGCTGGACGTGCAGGGGCCGCAGAAGTTCGACCCGACGCTGCAGACGCCGATCGTCAACTCCGTCGTGGCGGGCGGGCCGGACGCCCTGCTGATCGCCCCGACCGACGTCAAGGCCATGATCGCGCCGCTGACCCAGGCCAAGCAGCAGAACATCAAGATCATCCTGGTGGACACGGTGGTCGAGGACCAGAGCATCGGCCTGTCCAGGATCAGCACCGACAACCTCAAGGGCGGCGCGGCGGCGGCCAGGGCGCTGTCGGAGCAGGTCGGCGGCAAGGGCAAGGTGCTGGTGATCTCCACCGACCCGGGCGTCAGCACCGTGGACGCCCGGATCAAGGGCTTCGAGGAGGAGGTCGCGGCGAACCACCCGGGCCTGTCCTACCTCGGCGTGCAGTACTCGCACAACGACGTCGGCGAGGCCTCGCGCATCATGAACGCCGCGCTGGCCAAGGACGCCGACCTGGCCGGGGTGTTCGCCACGAACCTGAACTCGGCCACCGGCGCCGGCACCGCCCTCCAGCAGACCGGCAAGCTCGGCAAGGTCAAGATGGTCGGCTTCGACGCGGGGCCGGCCCAGGTCGAGCAGCTCAAGGACGGCGTCGTGCAGGCGCTGATCGCGCAGTTGCCCGGCGACATCGGGGCGAAGGGGGTGGAGCAGGCCGTCGCGGCGGTCAGGGGACAGCAGGTCACGCCGTCGATCCCGACCGACGCCACCATCGTCACCGCCGCGAACGTGGACCGGCCCGAGGTGCGGAAGGTGCTCTACAAGGCGGGGTGCTGACGACAGGACCGTACACACCGGATGTAAGGTAACGCCGCATGAGGGTGCGGAACGATCTAGGGGCGGGTGCGCCGCCCGTTGCGCACTGGCAGGCGCCCACGGAGATCGAGCGCGGCCTGTACGACGCCAGGTCGCGCGGCGACTGGCCGGCCTACTTCGACGTCCTCGCCCGGGTGAAGCTCTTCCACGCGATGTCGCGCGCCCAGGCCGACTCCCGGCAGGACTGGAACTTCTACAACCCCGTCCGCTGGGACCCCCGGCACGGCGTCCGGAGCCTGGTGTTCCTCACCGACGGGATGCTTCCCGCGCCCGTGCCGGACCCGGTCTTCTTCAGGACCGACCTGGCGGCCCTGGCCCACGACTGGCCCGGCGGCGAGGCGTGGATGGCCGTCAACCCGGGCAGCCCGTGCGAGGCGTTCTTCCCCGCGACGGCCGCCCACCGGCAGGTGTGGCGCCGGCACACCGAGGGCGTGACCGTCGCCCCCGGCGACCGGCTGCGCACCCTGTGGTCGGGCGGCCCGCTGCACGGCCCGGTCGCCCACGGGCTCGCCTGCGGGGCGCTGCTCTGCGTCAGCAACGGCTCCCTGTGGAACGCGATGGGCTGGCACGGCACCGGCTACGTCGGCGAGCGCAAGCGCCTGCGGGAGTGGTGGGACATCACCGGCCCGGAGGCGCTGGCGGACGCGCTGGAGACGCTGCTCGCCGGTCGGATGAGCAGCTCCGTCTGGAGCTTCGTGCTGGGCGTGCGCCGCAGCCTGGCCCTCGACTACGGCGGCGCGGTCGAGGTGGACCACTGGCGGCAGGTGACCGCGCGCGTCCTGCGCAGCCGTGCGGCGGAGGGGCTGGAGCCGCTGGACGAGGCCGAGGCGGAGGCCATGGTCGCCGGCGCGCAGCGGCTCATCGGGCGCATCGTCCGGTACGAGGCCCGCTTCCGCGCGGACGGGCTGCTCGCCGAGGGCCGGTTCGTGCACTCGGTGGAGGCGTGGGACTACGGGCGGGCCTCGAAGATGGCCCGCTGGGGGCTGGGCGCCCGCTTCTGCACCCTGGAGGAGGCCGAGCGGGCGGTCGTGCGCGCCGGGCGGGTCAGCCGGCTGAACTACCGCTCCTGGGAGGACTTCTCGGCCGGCTACATCCTGGGCCGCTGCCTGCACTTCGACGAGGAGGAGTTCGGCGACTGGTACGCCGGGATGCTGAACGCGCACCGGATCCTGACGACCGACCCCGCCAGCCCCTGGCTCAACATCCCGTTCAAGCAGCCCTAGGCGGGCAGTTAGGCGGGCAGTTAGGCGGGCAGTTAGGCGGGCAGGGCCGCCAGCAGGAAGGCGAGGCGGGCGGCGGCGGACTCGACGTCCTCCGTGGTGCCCAGGCGGTAGCCCCACGAGGTGATGAAGGCGCCCTCGTCGGAGCAGGTCACGGTCTCGGCGAGGGTGGCCGAGAAGCGGTTGCGGACCGATACGTACGCCGGGTCGCTGGACAGGGCCAGGCTCTGCACGGCCAGGTCGGCATGACGACCCGCGTGCCAGGCGAACCGCTCGAGGCAGAGCGCGGTATCAAGCATCATGCGTCACCTCCGCAACGTCTCGCGCCAGAATTGCACGATCTTGCGGTGCGGGGCAAGCAATTGCTGCGGTTAATGTGGAGTTTGTTTCCGGTAATCGTGAAGAATCGCGATGATGACTTCCCGCCCCGGTTCCCCGAACTCCGCCGACTTCGCGTAGTCGTCGAACGCCCGCACGTAGAAGGAGATGTCGTCGGGGTCGCGCAGGATGAGGTCCTTGGTCATCGTGGCGACCGCGACCATGGCCTCGTTGTAGATCCAGAAGCCGTTGACCGGGTTGGCCGGCAGCTCGGTGCCGAACGGGATGACGCCGAACTCGACGTTGGGCAGCGTGCTGACGGCGAGCAGGCGGTCGAGCTGGCCGCGCATCACCTCGGGCGGCGCCAGCATCGTGCGCAGCGCGGCCTCGGTGACCACGAACCTGAAGGTGCGCGTGCGGTCGTAGAGGATCTCCTGGCGCTGCATGCGCACCCGTACCGCCGCGTCGATCTGGTCGGCCGCGCTGTAGAGCCGCTTGACCTTGCGGAACACGTGCCTGGCGTACTCGGAGGTCTGCAGCAGGCCGACGATGATGCCCGGCTCGAAGACGCGGAAGACCTTCGTGCGCGCCTCCAGGTCGCGCACGTCCTCCTGGATCGCGGCCAGGCCGCTGCGGTGACGCTGCTTCCAGTCGTCGTGCCGCTCCAGGAGCGCGATGGACTGCCTGATCAGCTCGTCCGTCGTGTCGGGCGAGGCGTTGACGGCCTGCGCCCACACGACCACGTCATCCTCGGTCGCCGTCTGCCGGGCGTTCTCCAGCCTGGAGACCTTGGACGGCTGCCAGCGCAGCCGCTCGGCCAGTTCCTTGCCCGACAGATGGGCCGCCTCGCGCAGCTGACGTAGCTGGCTGCCGAGGTCGATGCGCGCCTGCTGAAACGACGTCACGGCGCAAGAGGCTAGCCCCGCCGATGCCGATCATGCCAGGGCCCGCGGCAATTGTGATCAACCGGTTGCCGTCGGTGTTCCTCCACTGGTCGGGAAAGCGTTTGCCTGGCGGTCATGGGTTTCTCCGGCGTCCGGCAGGACGCGGCGGGCGATCTCGGTGATGAGCTCGCGGGGGACCTCCACGGCGGTCTCGCCGTCGAGGACGTCGCGCAGGTCCGCGAGCGCCTCCGCGTCGGTGACTTGGAGACCTTGCACGACGATGGTGCCGCGGTCGGTCTCGTACAGGGTGGGACAGGCGCCCGCCTCCGAGGTGGAGCCGAGGAACCGCATTCGCATGACGATCCTTCCCCGATTTAATTGAGCAATTGCGCGCAATTGTACGCTCGGGGGTCGGCTCCGTGATCGTCTTTCCTGGAAATCGTGATTAGCCGAGCGCGCCGTCCATGAACTCCTGGGCCCGTCCGAACAGGGCCAGCGTCGTCGCGTGCAGCAGATCGCCGATGTCCTTGGGCGCCTTTCCGGCGAACGCCCGGGCGTGGGTGCCTTCGAGCACGATGCCGAGCTTGAAGCAGGCCATCACCGCGTACCAGTCGATGGCCGACATGTCGCGCTCCGACAGCGCCGCGTAGTACGCGACGAGCTCGCGCGGCGGCGGCAGGCCCGGCACGTGATCGTTGCCCGACGGCCACATGGCCAGCAGCCAGCCGAGATCCACCAGCGGGTCGCCGACCGTGCACATCTCCCAGTCGACGATCGCGGCCACGCGGGGGCCGTCGGGGGCGAACATGAGGTTGGCGAAGTGGTAGTCGCCGTGCATGACGCCCGGCGTGAACGTGCGGGGCAGGTGGCCGGTGAGCCAGTCGGCCGTCTCGCGCAGGCCGGGGATGTCGGGGCCCGGATAGCCGTCGAGCTCGCCGTAGGAGTCGAGCTCCTTCAGCCAGCGCGGCACCTGCCGCTCCAGGAAGCCCTCCGGCCGCCCGAACCCGGGCAGCACCGCCGGGTCGATCCGCCCCAGCTCGGCCAGCGCGGCGGCGGCCTCCAGCCCCATCCGGTGCCTGATCGCCGGGTCGGACGCGTGCGGCTCCGGCAGCCCCGTCGAGGGGTTGAACCCGTCGACCGGCTCCATCAGGTAGAACACCGGCTCCCGCGCCGTCTGTGCGGCCACCAGCCGGGGCGCCGGCACGGGCGTGTCACGCAGCGCCGCCAGCACCCGCGCCTCGCGGCGCAGCACCTCGTTGCTCTTGCGGCGGGTGTGCAGGGGAGGGCGGCGCAGCACGTACGGGCGGCCGCCCCGCTCGAAGCGGACCATGACGTTCTGCGTGCCGCCCAGGACCGGCGCCGGGTCCGTGATCGGGCCGCCCGGCAGCCCCTCGGCGTCCATCCACGCGCCGAGCTCGGCGAAGTCGATGGCCCCGACGTCGATGTGGGTGGAGGTCATGTACCGCCCCTCTACAGAACGATATTCTGGTGCTCGACCCTATGAGAGCGCCGCCCGCACGGTCAACCCAGCGCCTGCATGAACGGCAGGTACTGGCGCGACCGGTCGCCCGGCAGCTCCCCGTCGCGCACCATCATCGAGACCTGCCACGGGCTGCCGATGCCGTGCTCGCCCGCCCACGCGACGAGCGCCTGCCTGGACAGGTCGAAGTCCATCCGCACCTCGCCCCCCGCGTGCAGCGCCAGATCGCCGATCAGCGCCCTGGCCGTCTCCTCGTCCCCGGCCACGACCGGGCCGATCACCGTGTTGTCGTCGTTGCGCCAGCAGTGGCCGAAGCCGCCCTCGGCGACCCGCACCTGCTCGCCGAAGCCGAACATGCGCCGCAGCAGCGCCGACCGGTCCGTGCCGAACACCTCCGCGTCGAGCCGCAGGATGCCGTCGAGATCCGCCCGCGTGGCCGGGCGGGTGCGGCCCGACGGCTCGCCGCGGAAGACACCCGTGTGCTTGGCGGCCAGGCCGGCGACGCGGAAACCGAGCCGCTCGTACAGGGGACGGCCCATCTCGGTGGCGTACAGCGAGACCGTGCGCCCGCCCGCCTGCTCCAGCACGTGCTCCATGAGCCTGCGGCCCAGGCCCTGCCGCTCGTATCTGGCGGCCGTCAGCACCATGCTGATCGCGGCGTGGTCGTCGCCGTAGCGGGTCAGCACGTTCGTGGCGGCCAGGCCGTCGCCGTCGGGGGCGTCGATGCCGTACGGCTCGCCGACCTCGAACAGCAGGCCCCACTTGTGCCGCTCGGGCAGCCAGCCGCGGTCCTTGGCCAGGCGGGTGCAGTCGTCGAGGTCGTCGGCGGTGAGGCGGCGAACGGTCATGGAGGGCATTCTTCTGCATGGACGACGGATGACTCAAAGCGATTATCGGCACGGCTCGGGAGGCTTGGATGACGTACGTGGCGGCCATCGACGTCGGCGGCACCACCATGAAGGGCGGGCTCGTCACCAGGGACGGGACGATCCATCACGCCGAGCGCCGCCCCACGCCCCGCGCGGGCGGCCCCGAGGAGGTCGTCGGCGCCGTCGCCGCCTTCGTCGCCGACCTCGCCCGCCCCCGTGACGGCGTGCGCCCCCTGGCGGTCGGGCTCGCGGTGCCCGGGCTCGTCACGCCCACCCACGCCGTCTTCTCGGCCGCGTTCGGCTGGCGGGACGTGCCCGCGCACGCGTTCGCCCCCGGGGTGAGGCTGCCGGTGGCGCTGGGACACGACGTGCGGGCCGCGGGGGAGGCGGAGCTCGCGTACGGGGAGGGCGGGCGGGACGTGCTGTACCTGCCCATAGGCACCGGCATCGCGGGCGCCGTGGTGCTGTCGGGGGCGCTGTACGGCGGCGCGGGCGGGTGGGCCGGGCAGGTCGGCCACATCCCCGTGCGGCCCGACGGGGCGGCCTGCGGGTGCGGGCAGCGGGGCTGCCTGGCGGCCTACGCCTCCGGCGGGGCCGTGGCGGCGCGGTGCGGCCTCCCCGGCGCCGAGGAGGTGGTCAGGGCGGTGCTGGCGGGGGACGCGCGGGCCGTGGCGGTGTGGGACGAGGCCGTGGAGGCGCTCGCCCTGGCGCTGGCCACGTACACGCTGGTGCTCGACCCCGCGGCCATCGTGATCGGCGGCGGGGTCTCTCAGGCGGGCGACACCCTCCTCGTGCCGCTGCGGGCGCGGCTGAGCGCCCGGCTGGGGTTCCGGCAGGCGCCGGAGGTGCGGGCGTCGTCGCTCGGGGCCAGGGCGGGGCTCATGGGGGCGGGGCTGCTGGGGTGGCGGGCGGCGCCAGGGGCGTAGGGACGTCCACCGGCCGCGCTCGCAGCTCCTCGCCCAGCGCCTTGGCCTGCGGGTCCATCCGGGGGCTCGCGGCCACGCCCCTGCCCAGGAGGCCGTGGACGACGAAGTTCAGCGCCTTGAGGTTGGGCAGGTCGTGGCGGTCGACGCGGTAGGGGGCGAGGGCCGGGAGGAGGCGCTTGAGCGCGTCGGTGGTGAGGTGGGCCGCCAGCCAGTCGTAGCGGGCCCGGGTATCGGTCCAGACGCCCAGGTTCGCGTTCCCGCCCTTGTCGCCCGAACGGGCGCCCGCGATGCGGCCCAGGGGGATGGTGGTGGTGCCGGAGCCCTGCGGCTCCGCCCGCGGGGGCGGTGGAAGGGTGATCACGGGCCGCACGTTCTCCCGCCGCTGCGGCGCCGGGAGGGGGATCTCCTCGCCGTTCAGGAACACCCTCGGGTGCACCTCCGAGGCCGGGACCAGCACCGGCCAGTACACCCCGTACGGCGAGGCGTTTCCCGGCGGGGAGAGGCCGTAGAAGCCCGGGTAGCTGGCCAGGCCCGTCTCCACCACGGCGGAGGAGAAGGCGCGGCCGGCCCTGCGCTCGTCCGCGGACATCACGGTGACGCGCAGCAGCCCGGAGTCCGTGAGCGTGACGTCCACCTCGTCGAACGACTCGCGCGGCACGCGGGCCCAGATCGCCTCCTCGGCCGCCCGCGCCTTGGCCGGCACGTCCAGGCCCGTCAGCACCAGCGTCATCGTGTTCCGGTAGCCGCCCAGGTAGTTGACGGCGACCTTCAGCGTGTCCGGTGGCGGCTCGCCGCGGACGCCGGAGATCAGGACGCGGTCGGGGCCGTCGTCGGACAGGGTGATCGTGTCGAAGCGGGCCACCACGTCCGGGCCGAGGTAGCGGGGGCCGCCCAGCTCGTAGACGAGCTGCGCCGTGACCGTGCCGATCGAGACCAGGCCGCCCGTGCCCGGGTGCTTGGTGATGACGGACGAGCCGTCCGCGCGCAGCTCGGCGAGGGGGAAGCCGCAGTGGGCCAGGTCGGGCACGTCCTGGAAGAACGCGTAGTTGCCGCCCGTCGCCTGGCAGCCGCACTCGATGACGTGCCCGGCCACCACCGAGCCCGCCAGCGGGTCGAGGTCGTCGGGCCCCCAGCCGTACCGCCAGATGCCGGGGCCGGTCACCAGGGCGGCGTCCGTGACGCGGCCGGTGACCACCACGTCCGCGCCCGCCGACAGGGCGGCGGCGATGGGACGGCCGCCGAGGTAGGCGTTGGCGGTCAGCGGGGTCGCGGTGAGGTGCTCGCCCGTGTCGGCGTTGACGAGGGGGAACGGCCGGCCGGTGAGGTCGTCGCCGGTGACGTACGCGACGGACGGGGACAGGCCGAGGCGGGCGGCGAGGTCGTGGACGGCGTCCGCGCAGCCGGCCGGGTCGAGGCCGCCCGCGTTCGTCACGATCCTGATGCCCCGGTCGAGGCAGGCCCCCAGCACGTCCTCCAGCTGGCGCAGGAACGTCGGGGCGTAGCCCGGGCGGCCCTTGAGCCGGTTGCCGGCCAGGATGAGCATCGTCAGCTCGGCCAGCCAGTCGCCGGTGAGCACGTCGATCGGGCCGCCCTCGACCATCTCCCTGGCGGCGGAGAGCCGGTCGCCGTAGAAGCCGCTGCAGTTCGCGACGCGCAGGACCATGGTCAGCCCTCCCGCGGCACCCACTCGGGCGGGCGCTTGGCCATGAACGCCGCGATGCCCTCCTGACCCTCCGCCGAGGTGAACCGCTCGGCCGACAGCTCGGTCATCCGCTGCAGCCCTCCCCTGAACGACATCGCCGGCACCTCCCTGACGAGCCGCTTCGTGATCGCCAGCGCCTCCGGGCCGCCCTTCATCAGCATCTCCGCGTAGCGGGCCACGGTCGCGTCCAGGCCCTCGGGCGCGACGGCCGCCGACAGCAGGCCGATCTCCACCGCCCGCGCCGCGTCGAAGACCTCGCCGGTCAGGAAGTACTCGGCCGCCGCGCGGGCGCTCAGCCTGCGCAGCACCGGCACGGCGATCATGGCGGGCGCGACGCCGATGCGCACCTCCGTGAACGCGAACGACGCCGTCAGCGGCGCGATCGCGAAGTCGCACGCCGCCACCAGCCCCAGGCCGCCGGCGCGCGCGGTGCCGTTGAGCCGGCAGATCACCGGCTTGGGGCTCTCCCAGATCAGCTCCAGGACCTCCGGGAACGAGGCCGTCACCGGCGCCCCGGAGGCGCGCTGCTCCTTGATGTCGGCCCCCGAGCAGAACACGTGCCCCGTGGCGGTCAGCACGACCACCCTGGCCTCCGGCTCGGCCAGCGCCCAGCGCAGCCGGTCGGCCAGCTCGGCGAGCAGGCGGCTGGACAGCGCGTTGCGGTTGGGCGGCGAGTCCAGCGTGATCGTCGCGACGCCCCCCGCGAGCTCCCTGTGCACCAGGTCCGTCATGAGTCCCCCTCCTGGATGATCACCAGCACCGCTCCCGCGTCGACCTGCCGGCCCTTCTCCACGTGCACGACGGACACCACGCCGTCGGCCGGGGCGGTGATCCGGTGCTCCATCTTCATCGCCTCCAGGACCAGGACCGCCTGGCCCTTCACCACCCGATCGCCGGGCTCCACCTCGACCCGCAGCACGTTACCCGGCATGGGGGCCAACAGTGATCCGGGGGCGACGTGCTCGGCCGGCTCGGGGAGCCGGGGGACGGGGGTCAGCCCGGCGTGGCCGCCCGCGTGGTCGACGCACACGCTGCCCGGGTAGTGGGCGATCTCGTACGTGCGGCGCAGGCCGCCGTGCTCCAGGACCACCCGGTACGGGTCCGCGCCGACGACGGTGACGCCCTCGGGGAGCGGGTCGTAGGTCACCTCGCCGGTCTCCTCGAAGCGGATGGTGCGGGGCTGGGAGCGCACGTTCCGCCAGCCGGAGGGGAGGCCGGGGAGCACGCGGGCGCGGCTGCGGTTGAGCGCCGCCACGGCCAGCGCGGCCGCCAGCTCCGCGTACCCGGCCGCCGGCGCTGCCGGTCCCGCGTGCCCGGCCGCCGGTCCTGCCGGGGCGGCCGTGGGCCCAGCCTCGGCGGGCTTCTCCGTGGCCGTAGCCGAGGCGCGGACGGGGCCGTCGGGGTCGAGGAAGCCGGTGTGGGTGTCACCCGCCGCAAACTCCCGATTTGTCAGGATATTTACGAGCAAATCCCGATTCGTGATCAAGCCGTGCAGCCGGGCCCGGCGCAACGCCGCCACCAGCCGGCGCACCGCCTCCGCCCGCGTCGCGCCGTGCGCCACCACCTTGGCCAGCAGCGCGTCGTAGTGCGGCGACACCACCGACCCCGACTCCACCCCGGCGTCCACCCGCACGTCACCCGGGATCTCGAACCGCCGCAACACCCCGGCCTGCGGCACATGATCGTCGTCCTCGGCGTACAGCCGCGCCTCGACCGCCCACCCCACGGGCGGAGGCGGCTCGGCGGGCAGCGCGGCCCCCTCCGCCACCTCGATCTGCAGCCGCACGAGGTCCACGCCGTGCACCAGCTCGGTCACCGGGTGCTCGACCTGGAGCCGGGTGTTCATCTCCAGGAACGCCACCCGGTCGCCCTTGACCAGGAACTCCACCGTCCCGGCCCCGACGTACCCGATCGTGCGCGCCGCCCGGACCGCGGCCTCGTACAGCAGCGACCGCGTCGCCTGCGAGATCCCCGGCGAGGGACACTCCTCGATCACCTTCTGGTGCCGCCGCTGCACGCTGCACTCGCGCTCGCCCAGCGCCCACACGGCCCCGTGCCGGTCGGCCAGCACCTGCACCTCCACGTGCCTGGCCCGCTCCAGCAGCGGCTCCGCGAACACCGTGCCGTCGCCGAACGCCGCGGCGGCCTCCCGCCGCGCCGACTCCACCGCCCCGGCCAGCTCCCCGGGCCCGCGCACCACCCGCATCCCGCGCCCGCCGCCGCCCGCGGACGCCTTCACCAGCAGCGGGAACTCCTCCGGTGCGGCGAGGTCCAGCGAGGGTAACACCGGCACCCCGGCCTCCGCCATCAGCCGCTTGGCCCCGATCTTGACGCCCATGGCCGCGATGGCCTCGGGCGGCGGGCCCACCCAGACCAGCCCGGCCGCCAGCACCTCCCGCGCGAACTCCGCGCTCTCGGACAGGAACCCGTAACCCGGATGCACCGCGTCCGCCCCCGAGGCCCGGCAGGCCGCCAGCAGCCGCTCCACGTCCAGGTACGTGTCGGCCGGGCGCGTGCCCGGCAGGCGCACCGCCAGGTCGGCCTCGGCCACGTGCGGCGCGTCCGCGTCGGCGTCGGAGAACACGGCCACCGTGGAGATGCCGAGCTCCCGGCAGGTGCGGAAGACGCGGCGGGCGATCTCGCCCCGGTTCGCGACGAGCAGGCGGGTGATCACGGCCGGAACACCCCGTATCCCGCCGCCTCGGGCACCGGCGCGCTGTTGATCGCCGACAGGCACATGCCCAGCACGGTACGGGTGTCGCGCGGATCGATCACCCCGTCGTCGTACAGCCGCCCCGACAGGAAGAAGGCAAGCGACTCGGCCTCGATCTGCGCCTCCACCATCGCCCGCATCGCCGCGTCGGCCTCCTCGTCGTACACCTGCCCCCTGGCCAGTGCCGACGCCCGCCCCACGATGGACAGCACGCCGGCGAGCTGGGCCGGGCCCATCACCGCCGACTTGGCGCTCGGCCAGCTGAACAGGAAGCGGGGCTCGTACGCGCGCCCGCACATCCCGTAGTTGCCCGCACCGTACGAGGCGCCCATGACGACCGTCAGATGCGGCACGGTCGAGTTCGACACCGCGTTGATCATCATGGCGCCGTGCTTGATGATGCCGCCCTGCTCGTAGTCCTTGCCGACCATGTAGCCGGTCGTGTTCTGCAGGAACAGCAGCGGCGTGCGCGACTGGTTCGCGAGCTGGATGAACTGCGTGGCTTTCTGCGACTCCTCGCTGAACAGCACCCCGCGCGCGTTGGCCAGCACCCCCACCGGATAGCCGTGGATGCGCGCCCACCCGGTCACCAGCGAGGCGCCGTACAGCGGCTTGAACTCGTCGAACTCGCTGCCGTCCACCACCCGCGCGATCACCTCCCGCGGGTCGAACGGCACCTTCAGGTCCTCCGGCACGATCCCGAGCAGCTCCTCGGCCGGATGCACCGGCTCCGCCACGCCGGGATCCGGCGCGCGGCCCAGCTTCCGCCAGCCCAGCGAGGCGATCACGCGCCGCCCGATCCGCAGCGCGTCGTGCTCGTCCTGCGCCAGGTGGTCGGCCAGGCCGCTGACCCTGGCGTGCATCTCGGCCCCGCCCAGCGACTCGTCGTCGGACTCCTCACCGGTCGCCATCTTCACCAGCGGCGGCCCGCCGAGGAACACCTTGGCCCGCTCCCGCACCATCACGACGTGGTCGCTCATCCCGGGCACGTACGCGCCGCCGGCGGTCGAGTTGCCGAACACCAGCGCCACCGTCGGCACCCCCGCCGCCGACAGCCTGGTCAGGTCGCGGAAGATCTGCCCGCCCGGGATGAAGATCTCCTTCTGCGTCGGCAGGTCCGCGCCGCCGCTCTCGACCAGGTTCACGTACGGGAGCCGGTTGCGCAGTGCGATCTCCGCGGCGCGCAGGGTCTTCCTGAGCGTCCACGGGTTCGAGGCGCCACCGCGGACCGTGGGGTCGTTCGCGGTGATCACGCACTCGACGCCCTCGATCACCCCGATCCCCGTCACCACGCTCGCCCCGACGGGGAAGTCGCTGCCCCAGGCCGCCAGCGGCGACAGCTCCAGGAAGGGGGAGTCGGGGTCGACGAGCAGCTCCACGCGCTCCCTGGCCAGCAGCTTGCCGCGGGCACGGTGCCGCGCGACGTACTTCTCGCCGCCTCCGGCCACCGCCTTGGCCTGCTCGGCCTCCAGCTCGGCCAGCTTGGCCAGCATCGCCTCGCGCCTGGCACGGTAGTCGTCGCTTCCGGTGTCGAGTCTGGTCCTGATCACGGCGTCCTTCCGACGATCATGCCAAGCACGCTAGCCCAGGCATGGAACGAGCCGCCACCCCGTGGCGGGCGGCGGCTCGATCGACGTGCCGGATCAGCTGCAGTGACTCCAGCCGGACTTCCAGGTGTAGGAGCTCCAGGAGCCGCCCCAGATCACGCACTTCTTGGCGGCGGGCAGGCGCACCGGTCCGGCGTACGCGGTGAACGAGCCCGAGTTGTTGCCGCTGGAGCCGCCCTTGACCTGCAGGGTCGCGCTCATCTGCATCTTCTTCGGGAAGACCAGGCGTGACATCGTGACCACGCAGTTCTTGCCCGCGCTGCTGTTGTACAGCAGGTAGATCGTGGCGTTGCTGCCCAGCGCGCGCGAGTCGACGACCTTGTAACCCGCGCCGCACACCGCCGTCGGCTTGTACGTGTTCAGCTTCAGCGACGTGCCCGGCTTGTCCGCCTCGCCCGGCGCACGCCCGGTCGGCGCGGGGCCGGCGGTCTGCTTCTCCGTCGGGGCCAGGTCGGGCTCGACCAGCGTGGTCTTCTTCTTCTTGGTCGGCGACGGGGTGGGCGTGGGCTGGACGCTCTTCGTGGTGGTCTGGGGCCTGGGGGCCTCGGTGACCACCTGCGGAACCTGTGCGATGGGCTCCTTGGTCGGCTTCTTGGTCTTCTTGGTCTCATCCGGCTCGATGTCCAGCGTGGGCACCGGAGCCGCGCTGTCCGTCGGGGCCACCACCGGCGGGGACTGCTGAGCCACCGGGGGCTCGCTCGGCTGGCCCGCGCCGCCCGAGCCGCCGTCGCTCTCGTTGGCGGAGTTGCCCACCGCGACGACCGCGGGCTCCTTGCTGTTGGCCTGCACGACGATCGCGCCCGCCACGACCAGCAGCGCCGCCGCCGCGGCGCCGGACAGGGCGAGGGTCAGGGTACGGCGCTGCTTGGCGGGCACCCCGCCGTCCGGCCGCGTCCCGGCCGCCCCCGCCGGGCCACCGGCCGCACCGGGACCGGCCGGACCATGGGGCCTGCCCGGTCCGCCTCGGCCACCCGGCCCTTGAGGCCTGCCCGGACCCGCCGGGCCGCCGTGGGCTCCCGCCTGGAAGGGCTGGCCGGGGCCGTGCGAGGGCATACCGGAAGCGCCTGCCTGCGGGCCGCCGGGCCTTCCCTGCTGCGGGCCGCCGCCCGGCATTCCGGGCTGGGGCGCTCCGAGCGGCATCCCACCGGGCCCGCCCTGCGGCGTGCCACCCTGGACGGGGCCGCCGTGGGGGCCGTTTCCGGCGGGGCCGCCCTGGGGCATGCCCGCCTGCGGTCCGTTGCCCGCGGCGCCGCCCTGGCCGGCCCCGCCCTGGGGCGAGCCGCCCTGAGCCGCGCCGGCTTGGGCCGCGTTGCCCGGCAGGCCGCCGTGAGGCGCGTTGCCAGCGGGGCCGCCCTGGGCCGCCGCGGCCGCCTGGCGGCCGTAGTCGCCCGTCTGCGGCAGGGGGAGCTGCTGGGGGCCGGTCGGCTGGTGCCACGGGCCGGGGTAGTCGTCCTGCCCGGCCGCGCCACCGGGGCCGCCGGAGCCGTCAGCGCCCGCCTGAGCGGCGTTGGCGGCCGCACCGACACCACCGGCAGCGCCAGAGCCGGCCGCAGCGGCAGCCGCACCGGCGGCGCCGAAGGTGGTCTTCTGGCCGCCCGTCACCGGCTCGATGGCCGCCTTGGGCGCGGGCTGCCCCGTGAGGTGCACGATCAGCTCGTCGGCGCTCGGCCGCTGCGCGGGGTCCTTGGACAGGCAGGCGGCCACCAGGTCGCCCAGCAGCCCCTCCATCTTCCCGAGCTCCGGCTCCTCGTTCAGGATCCGGTTCATCACCACGGGAATGGAGTCGGCCCCGAAGGCGGGCTTGCCCGTGGCGGCGAACACCATCGTGACGCCCCAGGCGAACACGTCGGCCGCTTCCGAAACCTGCGCCCCGCTGAGCTGTTCGGGCGCCAGGTACGACGGCGTCCCCATGGCCATCCCGGTGGCCGTGGCCCCGGGGGAGTCGAGGGCGCGGGCGATGCCGAAGTCGATCACGACGGGACCCTCGGGCCCCATCAGCACGTTGGCGGGCTTGAAGTCGCGATGCAGGATCCCGGCCCGGTGGATGGCCGCCAAGGCGGTCGCCGTACTGATCGCCAGTCGTTCCAGGGCCGCACCCCGCCGCGGCCCCTCGTTGATGACGAGCTCGCGCAGGGACGGCCCGGGCACGAACTCGCTGACGATGTACGGCCGGCTCCCGTCCAGGTCGGCGTGGAGCACCGGAGCGGTGCAGAACCGGGCGACGCGCTGCGCCACCGCCACCTCGCGCAGGAAGCGCGTCCTGGCGTCGGCGTCCGCCACCAGGGCATTGTGCAGCAGCTTGACCGCGACCTGTTCCCCGGAGTCGCTCTTGCCCAGATAGACAACACCCTGGCCGCCCTCGCCGAGCCGGGCGACGATGTCATACGCCCCCAGCCGCCGCGGATCGTCCGCCGCCAACGGCTGGAACTGATTCACGTCGGACCCCCATCACAACCCAATAGATGAGGCAAAACGCTACCAGCGAGACCCTTGGGACGTCTGCCGGACCTATCAGAAGTTTCATGTTTTGACGAAGAAAGTCAGGCTTCCGTCGCAGGTCGTGTGCGCCGAAACGCCCAAGGTCACGGCTTGGTGAAGGCAAGATCCAATCGTCGGACGTCAGATCGCCTTGCCGGGATTGAGCAGACCGAGGGGGTCGAACACGGCCTTGATCCCCCGCTGCAGCTCGCCCGCGACGGGCCCGGACTCCAGCTCCAGCCAGCGCCGCTTCAGCAGCCCCACGCCGTGCTCCCCGGTGAGCGTGCCGCCGAGCTCCAGCGCGTCCTTGAAGACCTCGTCCGCCGCGGCCCACACCTCCGGCGGCGGCTCCACGGTGCCGTGCTCGAAGATGAAGACCGGGTGCAGGTTGCCGTCGCCGGCGTGCGCCACGGTGGCGATCCGCACGCCGTGCCGCACCGCCGCCGCCTCGATCCGGCCGATCATCTCGGCCAGCGCGGACCGCGGCACGCACACGTCCTCCACCAGGCACGCGCCCTGGCGCTCCTTGGCCCCGTACGCCAGCCGCCGCAGCCCGATCAGCTCGTCGGCCTCCTGCGGGCTCGACGAGACGGCGACGAACGAGGCGCCGTTCTCGGTGCAGATGCGCTCCATGCGCTCCACGGCGGCCTGGCTGTCGGCGGCGTCGGACTGGCCGATGAGCATGGCCTGCGTGCCGGGTTCGAGGCCGATGTTGCGCCACTCGTCGATGGCCTGCAGCGTGGCCCGGTCGAGCAGCTCCATCAGGGACGGCTGGCAGCCGGCCGCCATGATCGCCGACACGGCCGCTCCGGCGTCCCGCAGCGAGGAGAAGTCGGCCGCGAACGTCGCGGGCGGCGTGGCGGGCGCGCGCCGCAGCCGCACCGTGGCGGCGGTGATCACGCCGAGCGTGCCTTCCGAGCCGACGAACAGCCCGGTCAGGTCGTAGCCCGTGACGCCCTTCATCGTGCGCCGCCCGGTGTTCAGCACCCGGCCGTCGGCCAGCACGACCTCGAGGCCGAGCGCCGAGTCCCTGGTCACGCCGTACTTCACGCAGCGCAGCCCGCCGGCGTTGGTGGCCAGGTTGCCGCCGATGGTGGAGATCTCGTACGACGACGGGTCCGGCGCGTACATCAGCCCGTGCTCCCTGGCGGCCTTGTCCAGGTCGGCGGTGATGACGCCGGGCTCGACGACGGCGATCTCGTCGGCGGGGGAGAGCTCCCTGATCGCGGTCATCCTGGCCAGCGAGAGGATCACCGAGCCGTCGCCGGCCACCGACGCGCCCGCCAGGCCGGTGCCGCCGCCGCGCGGCACCACCGGCACCCGGTGCTCGGTGGCCCACTTCATGGTGGTCACCACGTCGTCGCGGGAGGTGGCGAGCACGACGCCGAGCGGCTTGCCGGGCTCCAGGAACGTGCGGTCGCGGGCGTAGGAGTCGATCACATCGGGGTCGGTCAGAACGCGGGCTTCGGACAGAGCGTCCACCAGGGCATCAATCGGTCTCACACTATGCACCCTATGGTTTGCGCCTTGCGTTCCTTAAGGCCAGACTGCCCGGGTGAAAGTCGGGTGCCCGGTGTGTTTGGAGACTGACCAGGTTGTCGCGGTTCCCGGAGCGGTGGCCGCCGGCACCACGTACAAGATCGGGCGGGTCAGGTTACCGGGCACGCGGGAGGTCGCGGACCTGCCCACCCAGGCGGCGCTGGGCGCGTCGAAGCACGTCATGAGCCGCACGCAGCTCGCGGTGTGGCTGTCGTTCCCCAGCCGCCACTACACGCCCTGGGCCAGGAACCAGGGGTACGTGCTGCTGCTGGTCGCGGCCCTGGTGCATCTCGTCGTGTCACTGGTGATCGCCATGGGGCAGGACCCGAACTGGGGCGAGGTGCTGCTGGCGCCGTTCTGCCTGACGGGCCTGTTCTGGGGCTTCGGCCTGCTGAACGTGCTCGGCGCGCACGGCGCCCGCAAGCGCGACACGCTGGAGGCCCCGGCCAGGGAGAAGGCCCTGGCCGTGTGGGAGGGGCTGTACTACTGCGCCCGCGACAACGTCGTCTTCGAGCCGGGCGTGGGCGTGACGTTCCATCCGAGCGAGACGCGCGAGTACATCTTCGGCTTCAGGAACGGCGGCGGCCCCCGCCCCTGAGGAGGGCGAGGGCCGGGACGGTCAGGCCTGCTCTTCGGCCACCAGGCGGACGCAGACGGCCAGGCCGTGGATGGCCTGCTCCAGCTCCTCCAGGTCCGGGTAGGTCGGCGCGATCCTGATCGTGCGGTCGTCGGGGTCCTTGCCGTACGGGTGCGTGGCGCCGGCGGGGGTCAGCGCGATGCCCGCCGCCTTGGCCTTGGCCACCACCTCGGCGGCGTGCGGCACCTCCAGGCTGATGAAGTAGCCGCCCCGCGGGCTCGTCCAGGTGGCCAGGTCGCCGAGCCGCTCGCTCAGCACCTTGTCGACCAGCTCGAACTTCGGCCCGATCAGCTCGGCGTGCTTGCGCATGTGCGCGGCCACGCCGGCGCCGTCACGCAGGAACTCCACGTGACGGAGCTGGTTGATCTTGTCGGGGCCGATGGACTGCTTCGAGGTGTTGTGCAGGAACCACTTCACGTTCGCCGGCGAGCCGCCGAAGAACGAGACGCCGGAGCCGGCCAGCGTCACCTTCGAGGTCGAGGCGTAGACGAACACCCGGTCGGCGTTGCCGTGCCCGGCGGCCAGCGCGAGCAGGTCGGCCAGCTCGTCGGGGGTGTCGGTGAGGTGGTGCACCGCGTACGCGTTGTCCCAGAAGATCCGGAAGTCGGGCGCGGCCGTCGGCATGGCGGCCAGCCTGCGCACGGTCTCGTCGCTGTAGGTGATGCCGGACGGGTTGCTGTACTTCGGCACGCACCACATGCCCTTGACGCTCGCGTCCTCGGCCACCAGGCGCTCGACCACGTCCATGTCGGGGCCGTCCGCGTTCATCGGGACGGGGACCATCTTGATCCCGAACCGCTCGCAGATGGTGAAATGCCGGTCATAACCGGGGACGGGGCACAGGAACGTGATCTCCGGCTCCTCGACCCACCGGCGCGCGGCGCCCGGCACCGGGGTGAGCAGCGCGTGCACCACGGTGTCGTGCATCATGGCCAGGCTGGAGTTGCCCCCGACGACGAGCTGCTCCGCCGGCACCCGCACCAGCGGCGCGAACAACTCGCGCAGCTCGGCCAGGCCCTGCAGGTTGCCGTAGTTGCGGCCGTCGGTGCCGTCGGCCGCCTTGTACGTCGTGGGCAGTTTCAGCAGATCGTCAGAGAGGTCGAGCTGGCGCGGCGACGGCTTTCCCCGGGTGAGGTCGAGCGAGAGCCCTCGCTGGACGAGGTCGGCGTAGTCACTCTGGGCGGTCACGAGCATCTCCTCCGATTCTGTGTGGCCTACGAAGGATAGAAGATGTCACCAGGTAGGCCGGTAAGTATCCGGAATGTGGACCGGGCGGGGTCAAAGCTTTCGCGGGCGAATAACAAAGAACGCCTAGCCGAGCGGCGATCGTTGGCGTGGAATGGGTAGATCGGGGCAGGCACAACTCCGCGTCGGAGGGAGCAGCCGTGACGACCGTTCGAGAGACCTCGATCGAGCAGGTCAGGCGCCGTCGCACCGGGACCGTCATCGCATCCTGGCTGTCGACGACCGACCACAAGGTCATCGGGTACCTCTACCTGATCACCTCGTTCGGGTTCTTCCTCGTCGCCGGCGTCATGGCCATGTTCATCAGGGCCGAGCTCGCCACGCCCGGCATGCAGGTCGTCAGCCAGCAGCAGTACAACCAGCTGTTCACCATCCACGGCACGGTGATGCTGCTGCTGTTCGCCACCCCGCTGTTCGCCGGGTTCGCGAACGTGGTGATGCCGCTGCAGATCGGCGCGCCCGACGTGGCCTTCCCGCGGCTGAACGCGGTGGCGTACTGGCTGTTCCTGTTCGGCGGGCTGATGGTGCTCGCCGGGTTCTTCACGCCGGGCGGGGCGGCCGACTTCGGCTGGTTCGCGTACACGCCGCTGGCGTCGTCGATCTACTCGCCGCAGGTCGGCGCGGACCTGTGGATCATGGGCCTGGCCCTGTCGGGCCTCGGTACGATCCTCGGCGCGGTCAACTTCATCACCACGATCATCGGCATGCGGGCGCCCGGCATGACGATGTTCCGGATGCCGCTGTTCACCTGGAACGTGCTGCTGACCAGCATGCTCGTGCTGATGGCCTTCCCCGTGCTGGCCGCGGCGCTGCTGGTGCTGGAGTCGGACCGCAAGCTCGGCACCCAGGTCTTCCTGGCCGACAACGGCGGGCCGATGCTCTGGCAGCACCTGTTCTGGTTCTTCGGCCATCCCGAGGTCTACATCATCGCGCTGCCGTTCTTCGGGATCATCACCGAGGTCATCCCGGTCTTCAGCCGTAAGCCGATCTTCGGCTACATGAGCCTGGTCGGGGCCACGATCGCGATCGCCGGGCTGTCGATGACGGTGTGGGCGCACCACATGTTCCCCACCGGGCAGGTGCTGCTGCCGTTCTTCTCGTTCATGACGTTCCTCATCGCGGTGCCCACCGGGGTGAAGTTCTTCAACTGGATCGGCACGATGTGGCGCGGGCACCTGACGTTCGAGTCGCCCATGTTGTTCGCCGTGGGCTTCCTGGTGACGTTCCTGCTCGGCGGGCTCACCGGGATCATCCTGGCCTCGCCGCCGCTCGACTTCCACATCACCGACACCTACTTCGTCGTCGCGCACTTCCACTACGTGGTCTTCGGCACCGTCGTCTTCGCCATGTTCGCCGGGTTCTACTTCTGGTGGCCGAAGATGACCGGCCGCATGCTCGACGACCGGCTCGGCAAGGTGCACTTCTGGACGCTGTTCATCGGCTTCCACACCACGTTCCTCATCCAGCACGTGCTCGGGCAGCTCGGCATGCCCAGGCGCTACGCCGACTACGGCGTGGCCGACGGCTTCACCGCGCTCAACCAGGTCTCCTCGGTCGGCGCGTTCCTGCTGGGCGCCTCGACGCTGCCGTTCCTCTACAACGTCTGGAAGACCGCCAGGCACGCGCCCAAGGTCACGCTCGACGACCCGTGGGGCTACGGCAACTCCCTGGAGTGGGCGACGAGCTGCCCGCCGCCGCGCCACAACTTCACCTTCATGCCGCCGATCCGCTCCGAACGGCCGGCCTTCGACCTGCACTACCCGCACGAGAAGCTCGATGAGAAGCCCGACGGGAAGCCGGAGACAGGCGAGGCGGGCACCCCGGAGGTGCCGCCGCGCCATGACGCACCCGGCTGACCCTCCTCCATGATGTTTCGCCTATCTAGGGAGATCGGCGATGACAGGCACGAAGATTCCCTTCGACCCCGAGACGGCCCCCTGCGGGAAGAAGTCCGGAGGTGATCGCCTCGTCGACGACGACGGCTACGGCCTGGTCATCCGCGACCAGTTCTTCGACTGCGGCTGCCGCCGCATCCGGCACGAGTACCACGACGGCAGCATCCACCTGTCGGCCATCCGCCACGACGGCAAGCGGGTGAAGGACCCGATACAACCCGACCACGGGAAGTGACGTAAATGATCGATGTGCTCATCGTCGGGGGAGGCGGAGCCGGGCTGCGGGCGGCTGTCGCGGTCGCCGAGACGGATCCTTCGCTGAAGGTGGCGGTCGTGTCGAAGGTCTATCCGATGCGCAGCCACACCGTCTCCGCCGAGGGCGGCGCCGCCGCGGTGATCGGCGCCGGCGACACGCTCGACGAGCACTGCTACGACACGATCTCCGGCGGCGACTGGCTCTGCGACCAGGACGCGGTGGAGGCGTTCGTGGCCGAGGCGCCCAGGGAGCTGATCCAGCTGGAGCACTGGGGCTGCCCGTGGAGCCGCGAGAGCGACGGCCGCGTGGCGGTGCGGCCGTTCGGCGGCATGAAGAAGATGCGCACGTGGTACGCCGCCGACAAGACGGGCTTCCACCTGCTGCACACGCTCTTCCAGACGACCCTGAAATATCAGGACGTCATCAGGTACGACGAGTGGTTCGTCACCAAGCTCGTCGTCGACGACGGCCGCGTCCACGGGGTCGTGGCCGTGGAGATCAGGACCGGCCGCATCGAGACCATCCCGGCCCGGACCGTCATCCTGGCCACCGGCGGCTGCGGCAAGGTCTTCCCCTTCACCACCAACGCCGCCATCAAGACCGGCGACGGCATGGCCCTGGCCTACCGGGAGGGCGCGCCGCTGAAGGACATGGAGTTCGTTCAGTACCACCCCACCGGCCTGCCGTTCACCGGCATCCTCATCACCGAGGCGGCCAGGGCGGAGGGCGGCTGGCTGATCAACAAGGACGGCTACCGCTACCTCCAGGACTACGACCTGGGCAAGCCCACGCCCACCCCGAAGCTGCGCAGCATGGAGCTGGGCCCGCGCGACCGGCTGTCGCAGGCGTTCGTGCACGAGCAGCACAAGGGCCGCACCGTGGACACCCCGTACGGGCCCGTCGTCTACCTGGACCTGCGCCACCTCGGCGAAGGCAAGATCGACGCCCGCATCCCGTTCGTGCGCGAGCTGTGCCGCAGCTACCAGAACCTGGACCCGGCCACCGACCTCATCCCGGTGCGCCCGGTCGTGCACTACATGATGGGCGGCGTCCACACCGACCTCGACGGCGCCACCCCGATCGCCGGGCTGTTCGCGGCCGGGGAGACGGCCTGCGTGAGCATCAACGGCGCCAACCGGCTCGGCTCCAACTCGCTGCCCGAGATCCTCGTCTTCGGCCGCCGGGCGGGCATCGCGGCGGCCGCCTTCGCCAGGGAGCACCGCGACGCCGAGCCGCCCGCCGTGCGGAGCCAGGGCGGCGACGAGCGGCGGCGGTTGGAGCGGGCGCGCGAGGGCAGCAGACACGGTGAGCGGATCGCCGACCTGCGCGAGCAGATGCAGCACACGCTCGAAGGAGCCGCCGGCATCTACCGCACGGGCGACGAGCTGGCCAAGGCCGTGGACACGCTCGCGGACCTGCGCGAGCGGGCCGAGGAGGCGCGCGTCGACGACACCAGCACCGCCTTCAACACCGAGCTGATCAACCTGCAGGAGCTGCACAGCATGCTGGAGATCGCGCAGACGGTCGTGGCCTGCGCGCTGAACAGGCAGGAGTCGCGCGGCGCGCACCAGCGCACCGACTTCTCCGCCAGGGACGACGAGGCGTTCCTGGCGCACTCGCTGGTGCACCGCGCGCCCGACGGCACGCCGTCGGTCGGCCTGCTGCCCGTGACGATCACCCGCTGGCCTCCGGGAGAAAGGGTTTACGGCCGTGACTGACACGACGCAAGCGGTACGGCAGGCGGCGGGCACCCGGACGATCCGGATGGAAGTGGCCAGGTATCGTCCAGGGCAGGACGCCGAGCCGGTGTTCCAGGGCTACGACGTGCCGCTCATGAGCGACTGGGCCGTGCTCGACGGCCTCAACCACATCAAGGACCAGCTCGACGGCAGCCTGTCCTACCGCTGGTCGTGCCGGATGGGCGTGTGCGGCTCGTGCGGCATGACCGTCAACGGCGAGGCCCGGCTGACCTGCGGCACCTTCCTCACCGAGTACGGCGAGGGGCCGGTGCGGATCGAGCCGCTGAAGGGGTTCCCGGTGATCAGGGACCTGGTGGTGGACATCGACGACTTCCTGGCCAAGCTGTCGTCCGTGCGGCCCTGGCTGATCAGGGAGGGCGAGGACCTGCCGCTGACCGCCGAGTACGCCCAGACTCCCGAGCAGCTGGAGGCGTACAAGCAGTACAGCATGTGCATCAACTGCCTGCTGTGTTACTCGGCCTGCCCGGTCTACGTGCTCGACCCCGACTTCCTCGGCCCGGCGGCCATCGCGCTGGCCCAGCGCTACAACCTGGACTCGCGCGACATGGGCGACCGGTTCGACGTGCTCAGCCAGGACGACGCGGTGTGGGGGTGCACGTTCGTCGGCGAGTGCACCCGGGTCTGTCCCAAGCACGTGGACCCGGCCGAGGCGATCCAGCGTTACAAGCTGACCGCGGCCCTGCGCTCGGTGCTGCCGTGGAGCAGACGGTGAACGGGGAGCGAGCGGTGAACGGGGAGCGAGCGGTGATGGGGAGCGAGCGGTGAAGGCGCGTGACAAGGTGACGCCGAGCGCCGCCGTACGGACCACGTCGGCCGCCTACCGGCCCCGGCGGGACAACCTCTGGTTCGCCCGCAGCCGCAACTACACGATCTTCGTGTTGCGCGAGCTGACCAGCGTGTTCGTGGCCTGGTCGATGGTGTTCCTGCTGATGCTGGTCGCCGCGGTGCTCGACGGAACCCTGGAGGGGTTCGCGGCGCTGGCCGCGCAGCCATGGATGATCGCGATCAACGTGGTCGCGCTGGCCGCGGCCGCGTTCCACTCGGTCACGTTCCTCAACCTCGCGCCCAAGGCCACGGTGGTGCGCCTGGACGGCTACCGGCTGCCCGCGTGGATGATCCAGGGCGGCAACCACTCGTTGTGGCTGCTCGTCTCCGCGGTCATCGCGTTCTTCGTGCTGAGGGGGTTCCGGTGAGGCGGACGCTGGAGCCGTACCTGTGGCTGCTGTTCAGCGGCGGGGGAGTGGTGGCGGCGCTGGTGGTGCCGGTGCTCGTGCTGCTGTTCGGGGTGCTCATGCCGCTCGGGATCGTCGACTGGCCCACCGCCGAGCACCTGCGCGGGCTGCTGGACGGCGTGCTCGTACGGCTCGCGCTGGTCGTGGTGGTCGTGCTGTGCCTCTTCCACGCCGCGCACCGGATCCGGCACACCAGTGAGGAACTGCTCGGCATCGCCAGGTTCGACCTGCTGGTGGCAGTGATGTGTTACGGCGGGGCTATTGCGGGCGGGATCGCCGCAGTGATGTTGATGTTCTGAAATGTCGTAGTTTGATCACGTTTCAACAACGTACTTTACGTTCGGTTGACGCACCCCTTAGCGTCCGGCATTGCACACCCTATGGCCATGCGCCCGGCGATCCCGGGCAGAGAGGGTTCCTGGTGCCACGTTCTAAGCGCCTGTTAGCAACGATCCCGGCGGTCGCCCTTCTTGGCGCCGCCCTGTCCACGCCGCCGGCAGCCGCGACGTCCGTCGCGAACTACCAGCCCACGGCCGCGGACTACTACATCAACTACGCTCCCCCGGCGGTCCCCGAGGACACCAAGGAGCCGACGCTCGACGACGCGAGGTCCCGCTCGCTCACTCCGGCGCAGAAGTTCGACAGGAAGTTCAACAGCGGAAACCCGGTCACCGGCCGCATTCTCGCCGCCCGCGAGGACCAGGCCATCAGGACCGGCCGCAACCCCGCTGAATGGATCTTCAAGAACACCAAGCAGACCCGCACGGCCAAGCTCCTGACCGTCCTCGTCGAGTTCAACGAGCAGGCCAACGACGACTTCTCCGGGTTCAACCGGCTGCGCAGCACCCAGAGCGGGGCGGACGACTGCGTCGTCGAGCCGCCGGGCACGCTGCTGAACGGCCCGCTGCACAACCAGATCCCCGACCCGGCCACGCTGCCGCACAAGGACAACAACTCCTTCTGGGTCAAGGACTTCAGCACCGACCACTTCAACAAGATGCTCTACACCGACAAGGGCATCACCGAGCGCGTGCGCAAGGACCTGAAGGACCCGCGCGACGGCAAGCCCGGCATCGACATCTCCGGCTTCACGATGAAGAAGATGTACGAGGAGATGTCCAAGGGCGCCTACTCCGTCACCGGCTCGGCCGTCGGCTGGATCAAGGTCCCGCACTCCGAGGCCTGGTACGGCGCCGCCGCCTGCGGCAACCCGCCCCAGGACATGTCGGGTCACCCCGACAACCCGCTCGGCGCCCAGCAGCTCCCGATCGACACGGTGAACTCGCTGGCCCAGGCCCAGCCGGACTTCCCGTGGGCCGACTACGACGTCGAGGACATCTCCGACGCCGACGGTGACGGCAACTTCGCCGAGCCCGACGGCGTGATCGACCACCTCGTGCTCGTGCACGCCGGCAAGGACAAGTCCTCCGACGGCGGCGCCCAGGGCACGTACGCCATCTGGGCCCACTCCAGCGCGGTGGCCGGCGGCTACAAGATCCCCGGCACCGACAAGAAGATCTCCAACTACATCGTGCAGCCCGAGGACTCCGGCGTCGGCGTCTTCGCCCACGAGTACGGCCACGACCTGGGCCTGCCCGACCTGTACGACACCTCCGGCGCGGCCAGCTCCGCCGTGGACTTCTGGGACCTGATGTCCAGCGGCTCCCACTCCGGCCCGATCTTCCAGTCCATGCCGACCCACATGGGTCTGTGGGACAAGTGGGTGCTCGGCTGGGCCAACCCGAAGACGTTCAACCCCGGTGACGCCGCCAGGCTCGTCACCGTCGGCCAGACCTCCCGCACGCCCAAGCTCACCCAGGACGGCGTCCGGGTCAACCTGGCCTCCACGCCGCTGAAGATGATCGACGTGCACAGCGGCTCGAACGCCTGGTGGAGCGGCCTCGACCAGGACTGGGCCAACCTCAGCCTGCAGCGCGACCTGCCCGTCCCCGCCGGCACCGATCTCAAGCTGTGGATGTGGAACAACTACGAGATCGAGCAGGACTGGGACTTCGGCTTCGTCGAGGTCTCGACCGACGGCGGCGAGACGTGGACCCAGCAGAAGGTCTACGACGAGGCCGGCAACGAGGTCACCACGCCGGACGACTACCCGGACCCGTACAAGAACCTCAAGACCTTCGGCAACAAGAAGTACGGCCTCACCGGTGACACCGGCGGCGCCTGGCGGCACGACTACGTGAACCTGACGCCGTTCGCCGGGCAGACGATCAAGCTGCGGCTGACGTACAACACCGACGCCGCCTACCAGATGCGCGGCTGGCACGTGGACGACTTCGAGCTCACCAACGGCGGCACCGCCGTGTGGAGCGACGACGTCGAGACCGACACGGGCTGGAAGCCCCTGCACGGCACGTTCACCAACACCAGCGGCACGGGCTGGACCCGCAACAACGGCGAGCGCCAGATCGAGCGCTTCTACCTCGCCGAGTGGCGCAACTTCGACGGCTTCGACAAGGGCCTGCAGTACACCTACGACACCGACTACCTCCGTGACGGGGCGTGGAAGGTGCAGAAGGTGAAGTACAACGCGCCGGGCCTGCTCGTCTGGTACCGCGACTCGACCTACATCAACAACAACGTCGGCGACACCCTCAGGCAGCCGCCGAGCCTCGGCCCGAAGGGCAGCCTGCTCGTCGTGGACTCCCACTTCGAGCCGCTGCGCCGCACCGGCGTCGCGGCCGAGAAGGACCCGACGCTGCAGAAGAACCTGCAGGGACGGGTGCAGACCTCCAACGCCGCGTTCGGGTTCGGCAAGACCTACCCGTTCAAGGAGTGCCTGGAGGCGGCGGACGAGCCGTTCAGCGAGTACTGCACGGACATCCCCGCGCAGAAGGGCGTCTCCACCTTCACCGACGCGAAGACCTGGTACCCGGGTCTCGAGGTGATCGACGGCGGCCTGTACTACCGGGACGCCGACGCCTCGGTGGTCGTGCCGTCGAAGGGCGACCAGACCTACACCACCCGCGTGGTGCACCAGGACGGCACCCCGGCCACCGAGCTGTACGGCCAGGTGGCCGCCGGCTCCGTCCTCGGCACCGGCAACCCCGGTGACGAGGGCAAGGCGCTGGGCGTGCAGTTCAAGCTCGTGAGCCCGCTGCCCGGGAACCTGGGCGCGATCGTTCACGTCGTGCCCCCGAAGAAGTAATCATCCAGGGGGCCACCGGTAACCCCGGGGCCCCCTATGATCGGTCGCGTCCAGCGATCGATCTCAGGTCGCGAGTCTTTGCACCTACGATTGATGACCATGAGCGAACTGCGCACCAAAGATGAGCACACCGAGGCGATCCGGCGGGATCGCCGGGTCGCGGTGGTGGTGAACACTCGCTCGCGCCGCGGCCGCCGTCACTACTTCGAGGTGATCGAGCAGATCCACAACCTCGGGTTCGAGCCGCTGGCGGAGCTGTCGGTCTACAACACCAAGAAGCTGCGCGACCTGCTCGACACCGCCCTGGCCACCGACCCCGACCTGCTCATCGTCGGCGGTGGCGACGGCACCCTGTCCACCGCCGTGCGCCACGTCGCCCACCGCGACGTGGCGCTCGGCGTGCTGCCGCTGGGCACCACCAACAACTTCGCGCGCAGCCTCGGCCTGCCGCTCGACCTGGCGGGGGCGATCAGGGTGTTCGCCACCGGCAAGGTGGCCGACATCGACCTCGGCATGGCCGACGACCGGCCGTTCGCGAACCTGGCCAGCTTCGGCGTCTCCGTCGAGGTGGCCGGCAAGGTCAAGCCGTGGCTCAAGCGCATCGTGGGCCGCCCCGCCTACCCGCTCACCGCGCTGACGATCCTGCCGAACCACCGGGCGTTCCGCGCGTACATCACGGTGGAGGGGCAGCGGCACGAGCTGCTCACCCACCAGCTCAACATCGCCAACGGCCGGTTCCACGGCGGCTGGCAGGTGGCCAGGGACATCAGCATCGACAACGGCATGCTGGTGGCCTACCAGCTCGGCTCGGGCAAGAAGCTGCGGCTGCTCGGCGAGACGCTGCTGCGGGCCACGACCGGCCGCTGGCGCAGCCTGGCGGGCGGGCCGTTCGTGGTGGGCAGGGAGATGCTGCTGGAGACCGACCCGCCGATGGCCGCCGACGTGGACGGCGAGGTGCGGCTGCGCACCCCGATCAGGCTCCGCGTGGTCCCGAACGGAGTGCGCGTCATGGTGCCCGCAGCCTTCGAGGACCGCTGAGTCAGCGGCTCACGTCCAGGAAAATCCCATGTTCTCGCCCTTCCCTAGTCACGGCTTCCTCTACTCACCGTAATCGAGTAGTCGCTGTACGTCACGGGCAGGAAGTGCGAGAGGGGGCGTGCGCTTTCACGCCTGGGCCAGCCCCTTGTACGCCGGGGTGAGCGCGCGCTCCAGATCGCCGGGCGGCGGGAAGACCCGCAGGAGCAGGTCGGGGGCGGCGGCAGCGGGACGGCGCTCGGGCCGGTGCGCCGTGGCTCCCGGCGCGTAGAAGTCGGCCAGCCGGTCCGCGAACGGCACGTCCGCCACCCGCAGCGGGTCCATCGCCGGCTCGTCGGCCAGCGAGCCGAGCAGCTGCTCCCTGGTGCGCCCGCGCCAGGCCAGCACCAGGAACGGGTCGTCGTCGAACGACTCGGCCAGCAGGTAGAGCACCGCCGACAGGTGCTTGCAGGGGAAACCCCAGTCGGGGCACGAGCAGTCCATGTCCAGGTCGCGCGGGAACAGGTCGACGCCCATCGCGGCGAACAGCTCCTCGATCTCCGCCGGCATCTCGCCCGCCAGCAGCCTGGCCCGGTAGACGGCCTGCGCCGCGATCTCCTCCTCGATGGCGGCCCAGCGTGTCTCGCCGTACGCCTCGATCCTGATCACGACCTCGTACGGGTCGGGCCGCGACCCCTGCACGGCGGCCGTGACCTCGCCGGGGGACAGGTCGATGGTCAGCACCTGGCCCTTGCGGGCGTAGGCCCGGCCGCGCGAGAGACGGCCCTTGTCGCAGATGCGCTCCAGGATGTCGATGAACCGCCGCGACCACCAGGCGGAGCCGATGCTGCCGCGCTGCGACCGCGCCTTGAGACCGCCTTCGACCCTGATCGGCTCGCCCGCCTCGAACCAGGCATTCCGGACTTGTCCGGGCCCGTCGGCCTTCCGCTGGGCCTGTCCGGGCTCGCCGGCCTTCCTTCTTGGCATCAGCCCACCCCCTCGGCCGTCAGGCGGAACACCTCGCGCAGCTCCTCGGTGGACAGGTCGGTCAGCCACTCCTCGCCTGTGCCGACGACCCGCTCGGCCAGCGCCTTCTTGCGCTCGATCATCTGGTCCACGCGCTCCTCCAGGGTGCCGGCGCAGATGAGCTTGCGCACCTGGACGTTCTTGCGCTGCCCGATCCGGAACGCGCGGTCGGTGGCCTGGTCCTCCACGGCGGGGTTCCACCACCGGTCCACGTGCACGACGTGGTTGGCGGCGGTCAGGTTGAGCCCGACCCCGGCGGCCTTCAGCGAGAGCACGAACAGCGTCGGCTCGGGATCGTGCTGGAAACGGTCGACCAGCCGGTCGCGCGTCTTCTTCGGCAGGCCGCCGTGCAGCCACAACACCGGGCGGTCGAGCCGCTGGGCCAGGTAGGGCTGCAGCATGGCGCCGAACTCGGCGTACTGCGTGAACAGCAGGGCCTTCTCGCCCTCCGCCAGGATCTCCTCCGCCAGCTGCTCCAGCCGGGCGAGCTTGCCGGACCTGCCGGCCAGGCGGGAGCCGTCCTTCAGCAGGTGGGCCGGGTGGTTGCAGACCTGCTTGAGCTTGGCCATGGCCGACAGCACCAGGCCGCGCCGCTCGATGCCCTCACTGCTGTCGATCTTGGCCAGCATGTCGTCCACGACCGCCTGGTAGAGCGTGGCCTGCTCGGTCGTGAGCGGGCACCACTCCTTGACCTCCAGCTTCTCCGGCAGGTCCGTGATGATCGACTTGTCGGTCTTGAGGCGGCGCAGGATGAACGGGCCCGTCGCCCGCTTGAGCGCCGTGGCCGCCTGCTCGTCCTGGCGGGCCTCGATCGGCTCCTGGAAACGGGTCCTGAACCGCGAACGCGGCCCCAGCAGGCCGGGGTTGGCGAACTCCATGATCGACCAGAGCTCGGCCAGGTGGTTCTCCACCGGGGTGCCCGTCAGCGCCAGCCGGGTGCCTGTGGGGATGGCCCGCACGGCCTGGGCCTGCAGCGTGCCGCTGTTCTTGATCGCCTGGGCCTCGTCGCACACGACCCTGCGCCAGGCGTACTGCTCCAGGGTCTTCAGGTCGCGGTGGGCGGTGCCGTAGGTGGTGATCACCAGGTCGGCGTGCTCGATCCCGGCCGCGTCGCGCCCGCTGCCGTGGTGCACGTACACCCGCAGGCCCGGCGCGAACCTGGCCGCCTCACGCTGCCAGTTGCCGATCAGCGACATCGGGCACACGAGCAGCGTCGGGGCGATGGCCCGTTGGTGCACGCCCGTGGTGGGGACGGCAGCGCCTTCGTGCGCGGGTGCCGGGTCGGTGGCGTGCTCGTGCGCGGGCCTCGCGTCGGCGGCGTGCTCGTGCGAGGGTGTCAGGGCTGTGGCACGTTCGTGTACGAGCAGCGCCAGCGTGGTGATCGTCTTGCCCAGCCCCATGTCGTCGGCCAGCACCCCGCCCAGTCCCAGCTCCGACAGGAAGCTCAGCCACGCCAGCCCCCGCTCCTGGTACGGCCGCAGCGTGGCGTCCAGGCCCGCCGGGGTGGCCAGCGGGGTGAGCCGCCGCTCGGCCTGCCCGGACAGCAGGTCGCCCAGCACCCCGTCGGCGTCGATCTCCAGCAGCGGCAGCTCCTCGTCGTCGCTCCGCACGACCTGCCGCAGGATGTCGGCGGCGCTGGCCTCGCCCGCGCGGATGCCCTCCACCGCCCTGAGCGCCGCCTTGAGCTGCCTGTCGTCCAGCTCCACCCACTGGCCGCGCACCCGGACCAGCGGCACCTTGAGCCTGGCCAGCTCGGCCAGCTCCTCCTCGCTGATCGTCTCGTCGCCCACCGCCAGGTCCACCCGGAAGTCGACCAGCTCCCGCATGCCGAAGCCCTGGCCGGCCGCCGCCGACTGCTGCTTCCTGGTGCGGGTGGTCAGTTTCAGGCCCAGCCGCGTACGGCCCGCCCACCGCGGGAGCTGCACCCCGAACCCGGCCGCCTGCAGCAGCGGCGCGGCCTGCCGCAGGAACCCGAACGCGCCGGCCGTGTCCAGCGCCAGCTCGCTCGGCGCCGGCACGCGCAGCGCCCGGTCCAGCTCCGGGTACAGCCGCACCGCCCGGCCGAGGCCGGTGAGCAGCTCCCGTTCCGGCTTGCCCGGCAGCCCCGTCACGCCGCCCCAGATTTGGGCGGCCGGGACGTAGAGGCTGGGGTCGTCAGCGGCCTGCAACGCCAGCTCCACCCGCCAGTCGTCGGCCCCGGCCCCAGCGCCGACCCCGGCATCGGCCCTGACACTGGGATCGGCATCGGCATCGGCCTCGGGATTGTCCCCGGCCCCGGCATCGGCGCTGGTGCCGGTGGGCTCCAGCAGGCGGAAGCACACCCGCGTCGCGCCCTCGGAGGTGGTCACCGCCTCGTGCCACCTCTCCAGCTCGCGGCGGAGCTCCGGCACGTCAGGGCAGATCGTGCCGTCGCCGGTGAGCGCGGCCAGCCAGCGCTCCTGGAGGGTCTTGGGCGGCCTGGCGAGCAGGGGCTCGGTGAGCGTGCGGCGGACGACGGCGTCGGTGAACGCCTCCAGGGCCTCGCGCTGGACGTCCGTGGAAGGGCGTTCGACCGAGGACGTACGGCAGGCGGGCGGCATGGCCAGCGCCAGCTCACGGAAGTAGGCGGCATCGGCCCCCGTCAGGACCGGCCGCCACACGGCCCTCGCGTTGTCCTGGGGGACCGCCCACATGGCCATGGGGTCGCCCTGGGAGCTCGCCCGCGTGGTCCTGGCGGTGTCGGCCGGCGTGCTCGCCGCGTGCTCGCGCTCTTCGACGGTGAGCGGCACGAGCTGCGGGATCACGCGGCCCCGTCGTACCAGGTCGTGGGCGAAGGCGGCGACGGCGGCCCAGTGGCGCGCGGTGGCGGTGCCGGTGTGCTCGGCAAGGACGGGCAAGGCGTCGGCGGCGGGCGGGACGAGGGCCGGGACCTGCCACAACCGCAGTCTCGGCCGCGCGACCTCGGCCATGCGCCCGGTCTCGGGCGAGGGCAGCGGCTCCTGAGCCGATCCGGGCAGAAGCAGCTCCAGCACCCGCGGCTCGGTGACGCGCCCGGAACCACGTGGCTCGGCACGGCGCTCGGGCGCGGCGAGTTCGGCACCGCGCTCAGGCATGGGCGGCGGGGTGCCCGTCCCGGCCGGCGGTGGGGCGTTGAGGCCGAGGGCGGCGGCGAGGGCGGCAGCGGGGGCGGCGAACGGGTGGGGACGCGGCGCGCCGGCCGCCGGACGTGCACGCCCCGAGGCGGCGGGTGCGGGGGCGGCGGGTGCGGGGGCGACGGGGGTGGGGTCGGCGGTGGTGGACTCGGCCCAGAAGGCGAGCCCGTCCGTCGTCCATACCCCGTGTACCAGCACCCCGGCAGGTTACCCGGACCGGCGGAAGATCGGGGCAGGCCGTCTGGAGCCTGTGGACGGGCGGCGGTTAAGGTCGGGAGCATGAGGTTCTCGGGGGCCGAGGGCAGGTGGCGGGAGCGGCTCGGCACGCTGCGCGACGTCGTACGCCAGGAGCTCGTCACCCGCCAGCTCGCCGGGCACCTTCCGGCGACGCCCTGCCGCATCCTCGACGTCGGCTCCGGGCAGGGCACGCAGGCCCTCAGGATGGCGGCCAGAGGTCACCACGTGACCGCGCTGGACGCCTCCCGCGAGCTGCTCGGCATCCTGGAGGCGGGGATCCAGCCGGGCATGCGCGTCAGGACCGTGCAGGCGGAGGCGGAGCGGCTGGGGGAGCTGTTCGAGCCGGGAGGGTTCGACGCGGTCCTGTGCCACGGCGTGCTGATGTACTTCGACGACCCGGGCCCGCTGCTGGCCGGTCTGGCGGGCATGCTGGCGCCCGGCGGCGTGTTGTCGCTGCTCGTGCGCAACGGTGACGCGCTGGCCATGCGGGCGGGGCTGCTGGGTGACTGGGCGGGGGCGCTGCGGGCCTTCGACGAGGTGTACTACCCCAACAGGGTCGGCGTGACGGCCAGGGCCGACCGGCGCGACGAGCTGACGCGGCGGCTGGCCGGTCATGGGCTGGTGGTGCGGCAGTGGTACGGGGTGCGGGTGTTCACGGACGTGGCGCCCGACGGGGCGGCCGTGCCCGATGATCTCGACGAGCTGCTGGCGGCGGAGGAGCGGGCGGGGCGTACCGACCCTTACCGGGCGGTGGCGGCCCTGACGCATCTCATCTGCCAGTCCACTGCCTGACGGCAATGACGACATATCTCGTCTGTCGTGCCGCCGCCCGAGGACGTAGGATCGAGGTATGGAGCGTCCAGGATCGTGGTGTGAGCGGCCGAAGCCGCAGGCTCCCTCGTGCGAGCTCCCCTCCCCGTGGAGCAAGCCGAAGAAGCCCGACAACTGGTGCGAGGTCCAGAAGGACCCTGTGGTCTCCGTGCTCGGCTTCCTGCTGAGGACGGCGGCGAAGAAGCGCCGCTGAGCGCTTTTTGCGCGTGATAGAAGGCCATTTGTCTGGGTAGTCGCCTTCCTCAGCGGAGGAGGCGAACATCGTGAACGACACCCACAAACTGGTCAACGATCTCTCCGAGCAGGTCACCAGGCTCGTGAAGGATGAGCTTCGCCTGGCCAGGATGGAGCTCACGGAGAAGGGCAAGCGCGCCGGATTCGGCGCGGGCCTGTTCGGCGCGGCCGGGATGGCCGCGTTCTTCGGCGGCGCCACGCTGGTGGCCGCCGTCGTCATGCTCCTCGCTCTGGTACTGCCCGGGTGGGCGGCCGCCGCCATCGTGGCGGGAGCGCTGTTCATCGTCTCCGCCCTGCTCGGGCTGTTCGGCAAGAACGAGGTCAAACGGGCCACGCCGCCGGTCCCCGAGGAGGCCATCGCGAGCGTCAAGGCCGACATCGACATGGTCAAGGAGAGGGCACGGCGATGAGCGAGACCGACCCCGGATACAGCGAGCAGCACGCCGGTGACGTCGGCGCCCGCAGAGCGACCGTGGGCACGCCGACGGAGCGCGAATCCATCAACGTCCCTCCCACCAGGCCCGGTGCGGCGGAGAACGCGCGACAGGCCGAGGTGGCCAGGCAGGACCACGAGACCTTCATCCCCGAAGCCCCCATTCAGGACGAGCGGTCGGAGGCCGCCGAGCACCTCCGGACCGAGGAGGAGTCCATGCGCGGGGCGCGCGGGGAAGACGAAGAGGAGGATGAGGACGCCGTGCGCAAGAACATAGAGGAGACCCGAAGAGAGATGGGCGAGACCGTCAGCCAGCTCGCGGCCAAGGCCGACGTGAAGGGCCGCGCGGGGCACGCGGCTGAGGTGGCCAAGGACAAGGCCGGGCACGCGGCTGAGGTGGCCAAGGATCGGGCCGGGCACGCGGCGGAGGTGGCCAAGGATCGGGCCGCCGACGCGGCGGAGACCGTCAGGGGCAAGGCCACCGAGGTGGCGGGCAAGGTCCGCGACCACACGCCCGACCAGGTCAAGGACGCCGCAGCCGAGGCGAGGAAGCGGCCCGTGGTGCTGATCGCGGCCATCGGCGCGGTGACCGCGTTCGTGCTGCGCCGCATGATGAGGCGACGCAGGGCGGCCAAGTAGCGCATGCCTTCCCCCCAGGCTGTCCCCGACCATCCGGCCGAGCTGCCGCGCAGGGCGTGGTGGCACGTGTTACGGCGGACGATCGCGGAGTTCCGCAACGATCGTCTCCAGGACCTGGCGGCAGGGCTGACGTACTACGCCGTGCTGTCCATCTTCCCCGCCCTGATCGTGCTGGTGTCCCTGTTCCGCCTGCTGGGCAGGCAGGACGCGGCCGCGGTCGTGGGCAGCCTGCTGGCGGTGGCGCCCGCCGAGGTGCGCAGCGTGATCGAACAGGGCGTGCGGGCGGTCGAGGGCACGGACTACGCGGCGAGCGTCGTGGCCGCGGCCGGGCTCGTGATCGCCCTGTGGTCCGCCTCGGGCTACATCGGCGCCTTCATCAGGGCCGGCAACGTGATCTACGACATCGAGGAGGGGCGCCCGTTCTGGAAGATCACCCCGCTCAGGCTCGCCCTGACGATCCTGACCACCGTGCTGCTCGCGGTAGGGGCGGTCGCGGTCACGCTGACCGGGCAACTGGCCGAGACCGTGGGCGCTGCGCTGGGCGTGGACGACGCGATGGTCACCGCCTGGAACGTGCTCAAATGGCCGGTGCTCGCCCTGGTCGCCGCGGGCATGATCATGGTGCTGTACTGGGCGGCGCCCAACGTCCGGCAGCCCGGCGTGCGCTGGCTCACGCCGGGCGGGCTACTGGCGGTGGTGCTGTGGGTGCTCGTCTCGGGCGGCTTCGCCCTGTACGCGGCCTACTTCGCCTCCTACGACCGGACGTACGGGACGCTCGCGGCGGTCGTGGTGTTCCTCGTCTGGTTGTGGTTGTCGAACATGGTGCTGCTGCTCGGCGCCGAGCTGGACGCCGAGCTGGTCAGGCAGCGCAAGATCGCCGAAGGGCAGCCGGCCGAGCGGGAGCCGTACGCGGTGCCGAGGGATCCGCCCGAGCCCGATAACCTGCCGGAGTGATACGCAGGACATCAGCCGCAGCCCTGCTCGCCCTCCTGGTGGCAGGGTGCGGCGCCGGGTCCGCGGTGAGCGACTACGGCAAGGTGGTCAAGGGCTCCAAGGGCGCGACCGTGCAGGTCGAGGTGCACTCCGGGCAGCGGTTCTCGCTGGCCGTCACCGACAATCCGTCGGTGGGCGACAGCTGGGAGCTGGTGGAGCTGCCCGACGCGAAGGTGGCCTCGTTCATCAGCGAGGAGCACCAGGGCGAGGGCGGCGGGCCGGGGTCAGGGCGCACGACGTACTTCGTGTTCAACGGCAAGCTGCCGGGCACGACCGAGATCAGGCTGTTCGACTGCTGGCGGTGCGGGCAGGCCGCGACGCCCGCCACGGAGGAGAGCAGGCAGCAGTCAGGAGAAGCGGTCTTCGCCGTGACCGTCGTCCCGCGTTAGGCTGCCGATCATGGACTTCCTCCGGGTGCGTGCCTCCTCCGACGGCACGGAGACGATCTCGTACTGGACCGGTGACGTCTACGGCTGGCAGGACGACGACGGGCCGCACCACCTGTTCGGGTTCGAGGGGCTGAACGTGGCCAGGGCCGTCGAGACCGACGGCGGGTGGCAGCTCCTGACCAGGGAGGCCGCGCTCTACCTCGACCCCAGGAGCCGGGAGGTGCTCGACTCCTGGCCCAACCCGTTCACCGGGCGCGAGGTCGAGGTGCGGCACGTCTTCAACGACCCGGTCAACCAGCGGCTGGGCGCCTACCCGGTGCCCGAGACGCGGCTCGGGGGCCAGATCGTCTACAACGTGGACGTACGGCTGGCCTACCCGTCGCCGCTCAAGGTGGCCGACTACCCCGACAACAGCGCCGGCGACACCTATCGGGCGCTGGAGCTGTTCCAGTTCTTCGCCTCGGCGGCCGACGTGGAGTCGGGGGCGGCGGACGTGCCGTGCGTGTTCTCCTGGTGCCGGGTGTCGCCGTGGCTGCCGTGGATGGCCATGGGGCAGCGCGGGGGCGGGCTGGTCTACCACTGCCGGGGCGCCAAGGTCGAGGAGGTGCCCGAGCGGCTGCGCGAGCGGGTGGGCGAGCACTTCCTGCACGCGCCCTCGGAGTGGTCGGCTCCCAACATGACGAGCTGGACGGCGTTCGCGGATAAGGTCGGGCGGTGAGCACCGACCTGTTCTGCGAGATCATCGCCGGGGAGCGGCCCGCCCATGTGGTGGGCGCCGACGAGGTGGCGGTCTCCTTCCTCGACACCCGCCCCGTCTTCAAGGGGCATGTGCTGGTCGTCCCGCGTGCGCACGTGGAGACGCTGACCGACCTCGGCGACGTCGGGCCGTTCTTCGAGCGGGTGCAGGCCATGGCGCGGGCGGTGGAGCAGGGGCTGGAGGCGGGCGGCACCTTCGTGGCCATGAACAACCGCATCAGCCAGAGCGTGGCGCACCTGCACGTGCACGTCGTGCCGCGTAACAAGAAGGACGGGCTGCGCGGCTTCTTCTGGCCGCGCACGACGTACGACTCCGCCGAGGAGGCCCAGGCGTACGCCGACCTCATCGCCAAGGCCCGCTGAATCAGCAGAGTCCGCCGCATCGCCGAGGCCCGCCGCATCGCCGAGGCCCGCCGCATCGCCGAGGCCCGCCGCATCGCCGAGGCCCGCCGCATCGCCGAGGCCCGCTGACCGGCTAGGCTCTGGCCGCGTGGAGTACCTGGTCGGCGTGGCCGTCGTCGCGGTGCTCGTCGGTGTGCCCTCGATCGTGTGGTGGCGGGTCATGCGGGGCCGCCGCGAGCTGGGCACCAGCCCCGCGGAGCGGGCCACGTTCGAGACCCTGCACACCGCCTCGCTCGCCGGGCCGCCGCTGCGGGCCGGCCTCACCGCCGACGGCGCCGAGCGCGCCTCGCGGCACCTGCGCACGCTGCTCGGCTCGGCCGCCGTGGCCATCACCGACGTCGAGCGCCTGCTCGTGTACGACGGCGACGGCGACGACCACCACGCCGAGCAGGCGTTCGAGCACGCGGCCGCCACCCTGAAGGACGGCCGCACGCAGGTGCTCACCATCGACTGCGACCTGCTCGAATGCCCCATCAGGCACGCCGTCGTGGTGCCGCTGACCACCGACGACCGCGTCGTGGGCGCGCTGGCCGCCTACGGGCAGAACGCCTCGGCCGGGCTCGTCAGGGCCGCGCAGGAGGTGGCCGGCTGGGTCGACTCGCAACTGGAGCTGGCCGAGCTGGACCGCTCGCGCACGCTGCTCATGGAGGCCGAGGTGCGGGCGCTGCGCGCGCAGATCTCCCCGCACTTCATCTACAACTCGCTCACCACCATCGCCTCCTTCGTGCGCACCGACCCCGAGCGGGCCAGGGAGCTGCTGCTGGAGTTCGCCGACTTCACCCGCTACTCCTTCCGGCGGCACGGCGAGTTCACCACGCTGGCCGAGGAGCTGCGCTCGATCGACCGCTACCTGATCCTGGAGCGGGCCAGGTTCGGCGACCAGCTCCAGGTGACGCTGCGCATCGCGCCCGAGGTGCTGCCGGTCGCGGTGCCGTTCCTGTGCCTGCAGCCGCTGGTCGAGAACGCCGTACGGCACGGCCTGGAGAGCAAGAACGGCGTCGGCCGCATCACGATCATCGCCGAGGACGCCGGCGCCGAGTGCCGCATCAGCGTCGAGGACGACGGCCTCGGCATGGACCCCGACAGGCTGCGCCGCATCCTCGCAGGTGAGATCACCCCCGCGGGCGGCGTCGGGCTGGCGAACGTGGACGAGCGGCTGCGCCAGGTGTACGGCGACGAGTACGGTCTCGTCGTCGAAACGGCCAGCGGCGCGGGCACCAAGGTCAACATCAGATTGCCGAAATATCACCCAGGCGTCTCTGCCCGTTGACCTCGATCTTTGTTGTCGGTTTCATCACTGTCTATGGCACAACTCCGGGTACTCGCCGTCGATGACGAGCTGCCCGCCCTCGAAGACCTGTCGTACCTGCTGCGCGCAGATCCCCGCATCGGCGAGGTGGTCACCGCCAGGGACGGCGCCGCGGCGCTGCGGCTGCTCGACCGCGCCATCGCCGACGGGCGGCCGATCGACGCCGTGTTCCTCGACATCAGGATGCGCGGGCTGGACGGCGTGGTGCTCGGGCGGCTGCTGTCGCAGTTCGCGAACCCGCCGAGGGTGGTGTTCGTGACCGCCTACGAGGAGCACGCGGTGGACGCGTTCGAGATCAAGGCCGAGGACTACCTGCTCAAGCCCGTCCGCCCCGAGCGGCTGGCGGAGGCGATCAGGCGCGTCGCGATCTCCGCCGACGTGCCGGCGGAGGGCGGTGAGAGCGACACGATCCCGGTCGAGCTGGGCGGGGTGACCCGGTTCGTCTCCAGCGCCGACGTCATGTACGTGGAGGCGCACGGCGACTACGCCCGCCTGCACACGGCCGCGGGCAGCCACCTGGTGCGCATCCCGCTGGCCACGCTGGAGGAGCGGTGGGCGTCGGCCGGGTTCGTCCGGGTGCACCGCAGCCACCTGGTGGCGGTCAAGCACATCGAGGAGCTGCACATCGACTCCGGCAAGTGCAGCGTACGGGTCGGCGACACCGAGATCCCGGTCAGCCGGCGGCACACCCGCGAGCTGCGCGACCTGCTGGTGCGGCGGGCCAGGAAGGGCAGGCCGGAGTGAGCGCCGAGCAGCCGCGTCCGGCGCGACGCTCGCCCCATCCCCGCCGCGTCGCCGTCACCAGCCCGCGCACCGCCGCCGCCAGGCGCCCCCGTTACCCCGCCACCCGGGAGATCGACGAGCAGACCCGGCTCGGCGAGGTCTACATGCACTCCCTGCTGCGCACCCAGTTCCGGCTGGCCCTGTTCGTCTGCACGGTGCTGGCGTGCGTGGTGGGCGGGCTGCCGCTGCTGTTCCTGCTCATCCCCGACCTGCGCGAGGTGGACGTGCTCGGCGTGCCGCTCCCGTGGGCGGTGCTCGCCGGTCTCATCTATCCGGCGTTCGTCATCGGCGCCTGGCTCTACGTCCGCCAGGCCGAGCGCAACGAGCGGCACTTCGCCGAGCTGGTCGAACGCCGGTGAGCGGGCACCTGGCGCGGCGTGGCACGGAGCCGGCGAGCGGGCGCCTGGCGCGGCATGGTGCCGGGCACCTGGCGCGATGTGGCACGGAGCCGGGCGCATGAGCCTGGCGGCGGTGCTGGTCGTGGTGGTGGCGGCCGTGCTCATCGGGGCGTTCGGGATCAGGTTCTCGCGCACCACCTCCGACTTCTACGTCGCCTCCCGCACGGTCAGCCCGCTCTGGAACGCCTCGGCCATCGGCGGCGAGTACCTGTCGGCGGCCTCCTTCCTAGGGGTCGCCGGGCTGATCCTGTCCTTCGGCGTGGACATGTTGTGGCTGCCCGTCGGCTGGACCGGCGGCTACCTGGTGCTGCTGGTGCTGGTCTCGGCGCCGCTGCGCCGGTCCGGGGCGTACACGCTGCCCGACTTCGCCGAGGCCAGGCTCGAGTCGATGCCCGTGCGCCGCACCGCGAGCGTGCTGGTCGTGCTGATCGGCTGGCTCTACCTCATGCCGCAGTTCCAGAGCGCGGGCCTGGTGCTGCGCACGATCACCGGCGCGCCCGTGTGGGTGGGCGGACTGCTGGTGGCTGTCGTCGTGGCGGTGAACGTGCTGTCGGGCGGGATGCGGTCGATCACGTTCGTGCAGGCGTTCCAGTACTGGCTCAAGCTGACGGCGCTGGCGGTGCCGCTGGTGTTCCTGCTGATGGCCTGGCAGGCCGACGGGGCGCCCAACGTCAGCGCGGCGGACGCGGCCACCTGGCAGGTGCCGCTGGCCGGGGGCAAGGAGTACGGGCTGTACTCGACGTACTCGCTGATCCTGGCCACGTTCCTGGGCACGATGGGGCTGCCGCACGTGCTCGTCCGCTTCTACACCAACCCCGACGGGCGGGCCGCGCGCCGTACGACGCTCGTGGTGCTGTCGCTGCTCGGGGCCTTCTACCTGCTGCCGGCCGTGTACGGGTGGCTGGGCCGCATGTACACGCCCGAGCTCGTCCGCACCGACACCGTCGTGCTCACGCTGCCCTCCCGCATGATCGGCGGCACCCTGGGCGACCTGCTGACCGCGCTGGTCACCGCCGGCGCGTTCGCCGCGTTCCTGTCCACCTCCTCGGGCCTGACCGTGTCCGTCGCGGGGGTGATCGCCCAGGACCTGCTCAAGGGCGGGGTGCGCTCGTTCAGGGTCGCCACCCTGATGGCGGTGGCCGTGCCGCTGGCCCTGGCGCTGTGGGCGCGGGCGCTGCCGGTGGCTGACGTGGTGGGGCTGGCGTTCGCCGTGGCGGCCTCGTCGTTCTGCCCGCTGCTGGTGCTGGGCATCTGGTGGCGGCGGCTGTCCACGACGGGGGCGCTGGCGGGGCTGTTCGTGGGAGGCGGGCTGGCCTGCGCCGCCGTGCTCGTCACGATCGTCGCGGGGCCGCAGCGGGGCCTGGCGGGGGCGCTGCTGGCCCAGCCGGCGGCGTGGACGGTGCCGATCGCGTTCACGGTGATGGTGGCGGTGTCCTTCCTGACCCCGCACCGGGTGCCGGCCGGCGTGGCCAGGACCATGGTCAGGCTGCACACCCCGGAGGACCTCGACCTCGACCGCGGCGACTGGCGTCCCCGCTCGTCCTAGCGCATCACCCTCCCGTACGCCGCCACCAGGTCGTCCATGGCCAGCACCGGGCCCTCGGGGTCCTTGGCGGCGTCGTCCCAGCGGCCCAGACCGAGCGTCGCGTGAGGTGGTCGCGGGCGAAGGCGGCGCCGGCCTGCTCGTGGGGCAGGCCGCGGTAGCGGGTGGCGACCTCGCGGGCGCGGCCCACGTCGTGGAAGGCGGCGGCCAGGACCAGTTCGTCGTCCGCTCCCGCCGCGACGGCGTGGGCGGCGGCCTGGAGGGCGTGTAGTTCAGCCGGAGAGAGCATGAGTTGTCCTCTTCTGGGGGTTTTGGTGCACGCAGGATGACCCCGCCTCCGTGACCGGACGGTGGCCGCGCGGTGGAGGTGCACCGGCCGGAGGGTTACGGGCCGGTGGGTTCGCCCTGAGTTAACCCCCCGGTTCGTGCAGGGTCAGGCGCGTCTGGCCTGCTCCTCACAGTCGGCGGCGAGCGTGGCCGGCCAGATCCGCGACCTGCGACCAAGCTCGGAGAACCGACTGTGAAACGTACCCTCACCGCCCTGGCCATGATCGGCGCGCTCGCGGCGGCGGGCTGCTCCTCGGCCGCCGGCAGCAGTGCGGACGGCGGCGATGTGCTGCGCTTCGCCGCCATCCCCGAGTTCGGGCCGCTGTCGTACGTGCTCGCCAGGAGCAACGGCGCCAGGATCACGCCGATCGCGTCGATGGTCGAGAAGGGCGGCACGCTCACCACGAGAGCTACGGCCTGGCGGCCCTCGACTCCTGCCTGTCCGGTACGCCCGTGCCGCCGCCCCTGGTGTCCTTCAAGGACCACACGCCGGGGCAGGGCCAGTACCGCGACTCGGCCGTGTACCGGCGCTGGCTGGAGGGCACCGAGGGGATCTCTCCCGAGGAGGCCCAGCGGCGGGTGGAGACGCTGGTGGCCGAGCGCGACACGCGTATCGGGCACCGGGAGATCGCGCTCGGGCGGCTGGCGGAGCTGGCCGCGCAGGGGCGGGCGCGGCTGCTCGCGCACGACCCCGTGACCGCGGCCGAGATCGACGTGGCGGTGGCCAACGGGGTCGCGGTCGCCGAGTTCGCCACGACCACGGGAGCCGCCCGGGCCGCCCGCGAGCGTGGGCTGCGGGTGGTGGCCGGGGCGCCGAACGTCCTGCGCGGCGGCTCCCACTCGGGCAACGTGTCGGCGGCGGAGCTGGTGGCGGCGGGGCTGGTGGACGGGCTGTCCAGCGACTACCTGCCCTCCACGCCGCTGGCGGCGGCGCTGCTGCTGGCCGCGCGCGGCATCGTGCCGTTGCCGCGGGCCGTGGCGCTGGTCACCTCAGGGCCCGCCGCCGTCGCCGGGCTGGCGGACCGGGGCGCGCTGGTGGCGGGGCAGCGCGGGGACCTGGCCGTCGTGACCGTGGAACGGGGGTGGCCGACGGTGCGCACCACCGTCACGGCCGGTGACTTCGCGGTGCCGGCGGGGGTAGGACAGTGACGCGGGCGCCGCGAGGAGAGGGGACGCCGATGGCCGGCGTTGAAGGGCACGAGACCCGGTCGGCCGTGCCGGATGGCCACGGAGCGGAGGCGTCCGCGCCGGATGGACACGGAGCGGAGGCGTCCGCGCCGGATGGGTCCGGTGCGGGGTCCGGGGTGCGGAACGTGCGGGGGTGGAGGGTCGGGGTGCCGGGGGAGGCGCATCCGGCGCTCGCCGCGGCGGCCGTGGCGGCGCTGGACGCGTACACCGCCGCCACCGCCGAGCACGACCGCGCCACCCTGGCCGCCGTCGTGGCGGACGGCGCGGACGGCACCCCCACCATGCGCATCGACGTGCTCGTGGAGGACGCGATCCTGGGAGCCCTGGCCCGGCACCCGGTCAACGTCCTGACCGAGGAGACCGGCTGGGTGGACCACGGCTCGGCGCTGACCCTCGTCATCGACCCGGTCGACGGCTCGGCCAACGCCGCCGCCGGCGTCCCCCTGGCGGCCTTCTCGGCGGCCGTGGCCGAGGACGGCGTCTTCACCGAGGCGCTGACGGTGTGGCTGGACACCGGGCGGAGCTGGTGGGCCCGGGCGGGCGAGCCGTCCCCGCTGCGTACGAGCGGCCGCACGGCGCTCTCAGGCGCCGCGGTCTCCCTCCTGCGGCCCCACACCGCCGACCCGGGAGCGGGCGCCGCCTGGTGGGAGGTGGCGCGGCGGGCGGCCCGCGTGCGGATCCTCAGCACGAGCTGCCTGGAGGGCGCGCTCGTGGCGCAGGGCGCGACCGACGCCTTCGCCGACGCCGCCACCGACACGCACCGCCTGGTGGACATCGCCGCCTCCGTCGTGCTGGCCGAGGCGGCGGGCGGGGCGGTCAGGGACGTGTTCGGGCGGGCGGTCGAGCTGGACACCGATCTGACCAGGCGGTGGAGCGGCGTCGTGGCCGCCACCCCGGAGCTGGCGGACGAGCTGGCCACGGTCCTGCGCGAGGCCTGCCAGGCCGGGCGCGACGGCTAGGGCGACGGCGGCTCCTCGCCAGGGCGGGTGACTTGCTCCGGGTCGGTGACTTGCTCCGGATCGGTGGCTCGCTCCGGGTCGGTGGCCTGCTCCCCGTCGGCGTCGGCTTCGGCGTCGGCTTCGGTGGGGTCGGTGAGGGCGGCGGCCACGCGGAAGTCGATGCGGATGTCGCGGTAGGTGACGTTCGGCTCGACCTGGTCGGGCAGGTTCGTGCGGTCGCTGCCCCAGGCGCACTCGCCGCCGGGCTCCGCCTCCGCGTCCACCGACACCTCCGGTCGCTCGTGGAAGCGGAGCTCCTCGGCCGTGGCGGAGGCGCTGATCTCGACGTCCGGGGTGCGCGGGTGTTCGGGTTTCGGCATGGTGGTGCTCACTTGCGGTTGTGGCGGCGCTTGAAGTGGTAGCGATGGTGGCGGTGCTGCGGCTTGCCCTGCTCGGAATCGTCCGGTTCGTCGTCCTCCGGGAGCTCGGTGGGCTCAGTGGGCTGGGGGAGCTCGGGTGGCCTGACAGGCTCGGCCGCTCGGGCGGCCTCCGCGCCGACGTCCCGCACGGCGCCTGTGCCGACGTCCCGTACGGCACCCGTGGCGTCCTGAACCGCACCACCGGCCGTGGTCCCGACGTCCTGCACGACCTCACCGGCCCCGGCCCCCACGTCGCGGACGGCGCCGCCCGCCCCGGCCCCGACGTCCCGCACGGCGCCACCGGCTCCGGCGCCGACGTCGCGGACGGCCGCACCGGCTCCCGTCCCCACGTCGCGCACGGCATGCCCGGCCCCCGCTCCGACATCCCGCACGGCGTGCCCCGCGCCGGCTCCCACGTCCCGCACCGCGTACCCGGCCCCGCTCCCGATGTCCCGCACGGCCATGCCGAGGTTGCGGGTGAGGTTCTCCAGGATCTGGGGGTTGTCGTCGATGGTCTGCAGCACCCGGTCGATGATGCGCGCCACGTTGTCCAGCCGCACCTTCAGCAGCGCCTGCGCCTCCACGCCCTTGATCGTGAGGTTGACGGAGCCGAGGAACACGTCCGCGCCCACGCTCAGCTTGAGCAGATCGAGCACCTCGGCCTGCAGCGACACCTTCGCCCGCAGGTCCTGCACGTCCAGGCTGATCTCGTCCACCAGGACGACGGGCACGTCGAGGTAGACGTCCGGATCGATGTCCTCGGTCGGACTCTCCGCGTCCTCTGTCATGGCCCACCCCCAGCCGAGTGGTTACCCACCCGGGAGAGGGCTCAGCCGCGGCGATGGGCAGACGTGACCACGTTTTGGCAGTTCAGGCGGGTGGCAGCTCGCCGGAGCCGCGCGGCACCAGCTCCACCGGCACCTTGATGCGGCGTGCCGCCGGCGACGGGTTCAGCAGGAGGTCCACGGCGGCGCGCGCCAGGCGGGCGGTGTCGTAGCGGACCACGGTCACGCCGGGGTTGAACACGTCCGCCAGCGCGAAGTCGTCGAACCCCACGTACGCGGGCCGCTCGGGCCGCTCGCGCAGGGCCTGGAGGATGCCGATGGCGGCCCGGTTGTTCGTGGCGAAGAACGCCGTGGGCGGCGAGGGCAGGTCGAGCAGCCGGGTGACCTCGCCCGACACCCGGCCGGGGTCGTACAGCTCGCGCACCACCAGCTCCTCGCCGGCCGGCAGCCCCGCGCCGGCCAGGGCGGCGCGGTAGCCGGTCGCCCGGTCGCGCACCGAGCTGATCCCGTCGTCGTCGGAGATCAGCGCGATCCGGCGGTGGCCGCGGGCGAGCAGGTGCTCGGTGGCGATGCGGCCGCCCCACACGTCGTCGAGCAGCACCACGTCGGCCCCGTCCAGGCCCGGCGGCACCCGGTCCACGAACACGGTGGTGAGGCCGGCGTGCTCGGCCAGCCAGGAGTGGTCGGCCGCCGAGGGCACGACGATGAGGGAGTCCACGCCCCGGGCGTACATGGACTCGATCAGCATGCGTTCCTTGTCGGCGCTCTCCTCGTACGAGCCGAACACCACCAGCGCCTCGTGGTCGGCCGCGGCGGCCTCCACGGCGGCGGCCAGGCGCGAGTAGAACTCGTTGGAGATGTTCTCCATCACCAGCCCGAGCGTCAGCATGGTCGCGCCCCTGGCCAGCCGGGCGGCGGCCTCGTTGCGGCGGTAGCCGAGGGCGCTGATCGCGGCCTGCACCCGCTGCTGCAGCGACGCCCGGACGTGGGGCTCCTGGTTGACGACCCGCGAGACGGTCTTGAGGCTCACACCCGCTTGCCGGGCGACGTCCGCCATGGTCGGCTTGCCGCGTTTCATCGCTCCGCTCCGCTCCGCCGCTCGGTCGCCGGCCGCCTTTCCCCGCTCTGGTCGCCGCGCTGCTGCCTGGTCCGCTCGCACGGAGCACATCGCTCCTCCAGGTGGAGGAACTCCCTGGCTGTCATAGTGTGCCCCCATGGATGATGAATGGATTTGTGGCCGGTTGGGTGAGGACGAGCCTTGGATGCTGGGCGCGGTCAACCCGCCGGTGTTCGAGAACTCGGTGTTCACGTTCGCGACGGCGGAGGAGCTCGGCGAGGCCGTCAGGAACGAGGACGAGCGCTACGTCTACTGGCGGGGGACCAACCCGACGGTGGATCTCGCCCAGCGTAAGCTCGCCGCGCTGGAGCGGGGAGAGCGGGCCAAGTGTTTCGGGTCGGGCATGGGCGCGATCTCGGCGACCATCTCCTCGCTCGTGTCGGCCGGCGACCACGTGCTGGTGCTCGGCGCGGTCTACGGGCCCACCACGCAGTTCCTGCGTTACCTGGAGAAGTTCGGGGTGACGCATACGCACGTCAGGGACCTCGATGAAGGTGACAGCGCTATCAAGGCGAGCACCCGCCTACTCTACTTCGAGTCCCCGTCCTACATGGCCTACGCGGTGGTGGACATCGCCGAGGTGACGGGCTGGGCGAAGGAGCGGGGGCTGGTGACGGTGATGGACAACACGTGGTCCACGCCGCTGTTCCAGAAGCCGCTGACGATGGGCGTGGACCTGGTGGTGCACTCGTTGTCGAAGTACATCGGCGGGCACAGCGACCTGGTGGGCGGCGTGGTGGTGGGGCCGGCGCGGCTGATCAGGCCGCTGGCGCTGACCGAGTACCAGCTCTACGGGGCCGCCATGTCGCCGCACGACGCGGCCAAGGTGATCAAGGGGCTGCGGACGCTGCCGGTGCGGATGGCGGCGCACCAGGAGCGCGGCCTGGCGGTGGCGGCGTTCCTGCGGGACCATCCGGCCGTGCGGTCGGTGAACCATCCGGGGCTGCCGTCGCATCCGGGGCATGCGATCGCGGTGCGGCAGATGTCCGGCTTCTCCAGCCTGTTCAGCCTGGAGCTCGACACGGAGTCCCGGCCGGAGGTCGGGGGGTTCCTCTCCAGGTTGCGGCATTTCCGGATCGGGGTGTCGTGGGGCGGGTTCGAGAGCCTGGTGAACGCGCCCGCGCTGTCCACCGAGGAGAGCGTGCGGGCCACCATGGGCATCCCCGTCGGCCTCGTGCGGCTCTCGGTCGGCCTGGAGCCCGCGGAGATCCTGATCAAGGATCTCGGTCTGGCCCTGGAGGGAATGTCCGCCTAACGTGATTGACAGCGCTGTCTGACCTCGCGGGAGGCTCGTCATGAGAAACCCCGTCCTCGCGGCCGCGGCCGCTGTCGTCACGTTGGCACTCGCGGGCTGCGGCTCGGGCTCCTCCGGCGCACCGGACGAGATCAGGTTACGGATGATCGAGAGCCTGACCGGCCCCGAGCGTACGAAGCTCATCAAGTCCCTCATCGCCGACTTCGAACGGGCCAACCCGGGCGTCACCGTCGAGCTCATCTCCCCGCCGCTCGACAGCGCCGACCAGAAGATCACCCAGATCCTGCAGACGAAGAAGGGCCTGGACGTGCTGGAGGTGCGCGACCACACGGCCAAGTCCTTCTCCAACAACGGCTGGCTGGCCGAGCTGCCCACCACGGGCTGGGCCGGCTGGCCGGACCTGACCGAGCTGGCCCAGAAGAAGGCGGTGGAGGTCGGGGGCAAGGCCTACCTGATCCCGTACGGGTTCTACCAGCGCACGCTGTTCTACCGTACGGACTTCGGCATGACCCGGCCCCCGGCCACCTGGCAGGAGTTGTACGAGTCCGGCAGGCGGATGACCTCCGGCGACCGCTTCGGCTACTCGTTCCGTGGCGGCAAGGGCGGCGCGGACTACGCGGTGATGATGATCAGCGCCTACAACGGCGACGCGCTGAATCCGGAGAAATCCTTCTATCTGAAGGACAAGCGCACGATCTTCTCGACCCCCGAGGCGGCCCAGGCCCTCGACCTCTTCGTCAGGATCTTCAAGGAGGCGTCACCGCCCGACTCCGTGTCCTGGGGCTACCCGGAGATGGTCCAGGGCTTCACCTCGGGCGTCACCGGCATGCTCATCCAGGACCCCGAGGTGATCAAGACGGTCGAGGAGAGCGGCGTCACGGCCTGGTCCACCGCGCCGATCCCCAAGGGCCCCACCGGGTACGCCTACCAGCCCGTCGGCTACGCCGGCTGGGGCGTGACCTCCTTCAGCCCGCACCCGAAGGAGGCGGTCAGGCTGGTGCAGTTCCTGTCCGAGGCCGAGCAGAGCATCGCCTTCGCCAAGGGCAACTCGCTCATCCCGATCTCCAGGCAGGCCCAGAGCGACCCGCAGTTCTCCCAAGGCGCGTGGAAGGCCTACCTCCAGGCCCAGCAGGACCCGAAGCAGGTGATCACGATCAGGCCGGTGGACTATCCGGGCTGGAGCCAGTTCCTGGTGGACTCCGACCGTGACGTCCAGGCCCTGATCACCGGCAAGAAGAGCACCGCCGAGGTGCTCAAGGCGTGGGACGCCTTCTGGGTGGACCAGGCCAAGAAGGTCTCATGAGGACGTTCACCGTCCGCAGGGCCCGGTTCATCGCGCTGTGCCTGCTGCCGGGCGTGGTGTTCGTGGCGCTGTTCACCTACTACCCGATGGTGCGCGGCGCGGTGATCGCCTTCCAGCGCTACAACCTGTTCGACCTCACCTCCACCCCGTTCACCGGCCTGGAGAACTTCCGCGCCGTGCTGGCCGAGGACCGCTTCTGGACGGCGCTGCGCAACACCGGCACGTGGGTGGCCGTCTCGCTGTTCTTCCAGTTCTTCCTCGGTTTCGGGCTGGCGCTGCTGCTGCGCGGGCACTTCCGGGGGCGGGGGCTCTACCAGGCGTGGGTGTTCTTCCCCTGGGCCATGTCGGGGTTCCTGATCGGGCTGCTGTGGCGGTGGATGTTCAACGGCCAGTTCGGCGTGGTCAACGACCTGCTGCTGAAGGCGGGGCTGATCGAGGAGCGCATCGGCTTCCTGGCCTCGCCGGGGTGGGCGATGACCTCGGTCATCGTGGCCAACATCTGGTACGGCGTCACGTTCTTCGCCATCATGATCATGGCCGCGCTGCAGTCGGTGCCCAGGGAACTGTACGAGGCGGCGGCCGTGGACGGGGCCTCCCGGCCGCGCCGGTTCTGGCACGTCACGCTCCCGCACATCCGCCCCACGCTGGCCCTGATCGTGCTGCTGCGGATCATCTGGATCCTCAACTTCCCCGACCTCATCTACGCGATGACCGGCGGCGGCCCGGCCGGCAGCACCGACATCGTCACCACGTTCCTCATCCAGCAGGTCATCGGCGGCGACTACGGCCGGGCGGGCGCTGTGGGCCTGCTCGTCCTCGCCCTGCTGCTGGCCTTCAGCATCTTCTACCTGAACGCCACCCGATTCGAGAAGGCCCGATGAGGCGCCTGGGCACCGTGGCCAAGGCCGTCGTGCTGGGCGCCTGGCTGCTGATCACACTGTTCCCGCTGTACTGGATCGTCGTCACCTCGCTCAAGCCCAAGCCCGAGATCTTCTCGGTGCCGCTGCGGTACTGGCCGGCGAACGTCACCTTCGAGCACTACGCCGAGTTGTTCGAGTTCGCCGACTTCGGGACGTACCTGCTGAACTCGCTCCTGGTCTCCCTCGCGGCGGCGTTCGCCGTGACCGCGATCGGCGTGCTGGGCGGCTACACGCTGGCCCGCTTCGCCTTCCCCGGCCGGGGCGCGCTGATGCTGGCCTTCCTGGTCACCCAGATGATCCCGCTGTTCATCGCGCTCGGCCCGCTCTACCTGCTGATGTCCGACCTCGACCTGCTCAACCGGCTGGCGGGGCTGATGCTGGTGTACGTGGCCATGCTGGTGCCGTTCTCGACGATCATCATGCGCGGCTTCTACGAGCGGGTGCCGGTGGCGCTGGAGGAGGCGGCGCAGGTGGACGGCGCCTCGCGGCTGGCGGCGATGGTCAGGGTGGTGATCCCGGTGATGCTGCCGGGCATCGCGGCCACGTTCATCTTCGCGTTCGTGCAGTGCTGGAACGAGCTGTTCCTGGCGATCACGTTCATCGACAGCGAGGACGCCAAGACCATCCCGGTCGCCATGAACTCCTTCATCACCCAGTACGACATCGACTGGGGCTCGATGGCGGCGGCCACGGTCGTCTCGGTGGTGCCCACGCTCGTCCTGTTCGCCGCCATCCGCCGCTACATCGTGGAGGGGCTGACCGCGGGAGCCGTAAAGGGGTGAAAGGGATGGCCGACCGCTCATCGCGCTAGACAGACCTTTCACCGCAGGCCATCCCCAACTAATCGCCGGACGGCACCGCCTCACCGAACAACCCTCCTACGGATCTCCACGACGGGTAGGTTGCGCTCTTACGTTGGGCGTGATCCGCATCACAGTGGAGGTCTCGTGACGACTAGAGAACATGACGCGTCGGTCTATGAACAAGTACAGGAGAGCAGTGAGTTCCAGGAGCTGAAAAGGGCCTTCCGCCGCTGGACGTTCCCCATGACCGTGGCGTTCCTCGCGTGGTACCTGCTCTACGTGGTGCTGTCCGGATGGGCGCGCGGGTTCATGGGGATCAAGCTGCTCGGCGACATCAACGTCGGCCTGGTCCTCGGCCTGCTGCAGTTCGTGTCCACCTTCCTCATCGCGTGGGCGTACGCCAGGCACGCGGAGAAGAAGCTCGACCCGATCGCCGACAAGCTGCGCCACGAGGTGGAGGAGAAGACCCAGTGAGCTCGACGACCCTGGGGATGATCCTCTTCCTCACCTTCGTGGCCGCCACCCTGGCGATCACGTTCTGGGCGAGCCGCCAGACCAAGACGGCCGCCGACTACTACGCGGGCGGCCGGTCGTTCAGCGGCGTGCAGAACGGCCTGGCGATCGGCGGCGACTACATGTCGGCCGCCTCCTTCCTCGGCATCGCGGGCATCATCGCGCTGTCCGGTTATGACGGGTTCCTCTACTCGATCGGCTTCCTGGTCGCCTGGCTGGTGGCGCTGCTGCTGGTGGCCGAGCTGATGCGGAACTCCGGCAAGTTCACCATGGCCGACGTGCTGGCGTTCAGGATGAGCCCGCGCCCGGTCCGCACGGCGGCGGGCGTGTCCACGATCGTGGTGAGCATCTTCTACCTGCTGGCGCAGATGGTGGGCGCGGGCGCGCTGGTCGGCCTGCTGCTCGGCATCACCGGCGAGGCGGGCAAGGCCTGGACGATCGTCGGCGTGGGCGCGCTGATGATCGTGTACGTCGTCTTCGGCGGCATGAAGGGCACCACCTGGGTGCAGATCGTCAAGGCCGTGCTGCTCATGGGCGGCGCCGCCCTGGTGACGCTGCTGGTGCTGGGCAAGTACGGCTTCAACCTGTCGGCCCTGCTCGGCGAGGCCGCCGCCAAGAGCGGCCCCGCGGCCAACCCCGGCAACTTCCTGATCCCCGGCCTGAAGTACGGCACCGAGGCGCAGGGCCTGGCCGGCAAGATCGACCTGATCAGCCTCGGCCTGGCGCTGGTGCTGGGCACGGCGGGCCTGCCGCACATCCTCATCCGCTTCTACACCGTCCCGACCGCCAAGGACGCCCGCAAGTCGGTCCTGTGGGGCATCGGCATCATCGGCGCCTTCTACCTGCTCACCCTGGTCCTCGGCTTCGGCGCGGCGGCCCTGGTGGGCAAGGACGCGATCGTCGCGGGAGACAAGGCGGGCAACACGGCGGCCCCGCTGCTGGCGCAGCAGATCGGGGCGGACATCTTCGGCCCGGTCGGCGGCACGATCCTGCTGGCGCTCATCGGCGCCGTGGCCTTCGCCACGATCCTGGCCGTGGTCGCGGGCCTGACCCTCGCCTCCTCCTCCAGCTTCTCCCACGACCTGTACGCGCACGTCTTCAAGCGCGGCCAGGCCAGCGAGCGCCAGGAGGTCGTGGTGGCCCGCCTCTCCGCGCTGGTCATCGGAGCCGTGGCGATCGGCCTGGGCATCCTCGCCCAGGGCCAGAACGTGGCGTTCCTGGTGGCCCTGGCGTTCGCCGTGGCGGCCTCGGGCAACCTGCCGGCGATCCTCTACAGCCTGTTCTGGAAGAGGTTCAACACGGCCGGCGCGGTCTCGGCCATCTACGGCGGTCTCGTCTCCGCCCTGGTGCTGGTGATCTTCTCGCCGGTCGTCTCCGGCGGCGAGACGGCGCTGTTCAAGACGGCCGACTTCGTGCTCTTCCCGCTGAGCAACCCCGGCATCGTCTCGATCCCGCTGGGCTTCCTGTGCGGCTGGCTCGGCACGATCCTCAGCAAGGAGTACAACGCCGCCAAGTACGCCGAGATCGAGGTCCGCTCGCTCACCGGCGTCGGCGCCGAGAAGGCCTCCGAACACTGACGCCAACCCCCTGGGAGAGGCGCCCGACCCCCCTGCCCCGGGGCGCCTTGCCCGCGAGGGCCCGGCCGTGACAACGGCCGGGCCCTCTCGCGTGTACGGGATCCCCGGCGGGGAAGGAGGGGCGGGCGTCCCAGTGGGGCGTCCCACACCTGCTGGAGTTTCTTAACAGGACAGAAACGCAGTGAAGTGAGTGGTTGACGGGATTTCAGCGGTATGGGTACGTTCTCAGATGTGTGAACGTTGCCACACTGGCCTGGCGCCACGTGGCCGTCATCAGCATGCCTGATGCTCCGCTTGTTCCAGTGTGGAGGCGAAACCCCCAATGAGATCCCCGCTCGTCCGCTGGTCAGTCCTTTCCGTGTCGCTCGCGCTGGCGCTCACCGCGTGCGCCAAGGGCACCGGTGGCGCCGCGGCGCCCGCTCCGTCGGCAAGCCAGTTCAACCCCGGAGCCTCCTACCAGGGCACCATCTCGGTCATGGGCTTCGGCGCGACCGACGAGATCGGTGCGACCCGCGTCGAGCTGGCCAAGACGTCGCTCAAGGGCGCGGACGTGAAGCTCATCGAGGGCGACCTCGACATCCAGCAGTTCCTGTCGGCGGTGGCGGCCGGCGACCCGCCGGACATCATCTACGCCAACCGCGACCAGATCGGCACCTTCGCCTCGCGCGGCGCGATCATCCCGCTCACCTCGTGCGTCCAGGGCGAGCAGATCGACACCTCGATGTACAACAAGAACGCGCTCAGCCAGGTGACCTTCGGCAACGAGGTCTACGCGATCCCCGAGTTCAACCAGGTCCAGATCACCATGGCCAACGCCGACCTGCTCGGCAAGGCCGGCCTGACGATCGCCGACGTCAACGGCTCCAACTGGGACAAGATCACCGCGGCGACCGAGAAGCTGGTCAAGGCGCCCGGCGGCAAGCTCCAGGTGATCGGCTTCGACAGCAAGCTGCCGGAGTTCCTGCCGCTGTGGGCCAAGTCCCTCGGCGCCGACCTGCTCTCGGCCGACGGCAGGACCGCCCAGCTCAACACCCCCGAGGTGGTCAGGGCGCTGCAGTTCGCGGTGGCCGTCTACGACGCGCAGGGCGGCTTCGCCAAGGTCAAGGCCGTGCGCGACTCGGCCGACTTCTTCGGCAAGGGCAACCAGTTCGCCAAGAACGCGCTGGGCGTCATGCCGATGGAGCAGTGGTACGTCAACGTGCTCAACGACGTCTCGCCCAAGGCGCCCATGGCCTTCGACAGCTTCCGCACCCCCGAGGGCAAGCCGCTGGCCTACTCCTCCGGCTCGTCGTGGGCCATCCCCAAGGGCTCCAAGAACCCCGGCGCCGCCTGCCGCTTCGCCAAGACGATGACGCTGGTGGAGTCGTGGAAGGCCGCCGCCCAGGCCCGCCTGGACAAGCGCAAGGCCGAGGGCAAGCCGTTCACCGGCGTCCTGACCGGCAACGTCAAGGCCGACGAGGAGATCCAGAAGATGGTCACCTCGGGCGGCGAGCCCTGGGACGCCGGCGTCAAGGCCGTCTACGAGGCCAACCAGAACACCTTCAGCCTGCCGGCCAACCCCGCCGACAAGGAGTTCAAGGACGCCTGGCAGGGCGCGGTGAACCGGGTGCTCAACGGCCAGGAAGAGCCGCAGGCCGCCATGGACAGGGCGCAGAAGGACGCCCAGGCGGCCCTGGACAAGGCATGGGCCGACTGGACGAAGCGAACGAACTAAGGCGATGCCCCTCTCGCGCACCACGGCGCCGCGCCGGCGGTCCATGCGGTTCATCGAGACCCGCGCGGCGCTGCTGTTCATCAGCCCCTGGATCATCGGCTTCCTGATCTTCACCGCGTGGCCCGTCATCAACAGCGCCTACCTGTCGCTGACCGACTACGACGTCATCAACGACCCGTCGTTCATCGGCTTCGACAACTACGTGACCCTCTTCGAGGATCCGAAGGTCGGGCTGGCGCTGCGCAACACGTTCCTGTACACCGTGATGTCCGTGCCGACCCAGCTCGTCGTCTCCCTCGGGCTGGCGCTGCTGCTCAACAGCGCCACCAAGGCCACCGGCTTCTTCCGCACCGCCTTCTTCCTGCCCAAGATGACGCCGCCGGTCGCGGTCGGCATCCTGCTGCTGATGCTGTTCAACGGCCAGGACGGCCTGATCAACGCCTTCCTCGGCGTCTTCGGCATCGACGGCCCCGCCTGGACCACCGACCCCGTCTGGGTCAAGCCGGGCCTGGTGCTGATGAGCCTGTGGACCGTCGGGTCGTCGGTGGTCATCATCCTGGCCTCGCTGCGCGGCGTCCCCCAGGAGCTGTACGACTCCGCCCTCGTGGACGGGGCCGGATGGTGGAAGCGCACCCTGCGGATCACCGTGCCGATGATCAGCCCCACGCTGTTCTTCCTGTTCATCGTGGACAGCATCAACGCCCTGCAGTCGTTCACCGAGGCGTACACCGCCTTCTTCGGCTCCGGCAACACCACCTACAGCAACGACGCCGCCCTGTTCTACGCGATCTACCTGTTCCAGCAGGCCTTCGAGTTCCTGCACATGGGATACGCCTCCGCGCTGGCCTGGCTGCTGTTCATCGTGATCATGGCGATCACCGGCGTGCAGTTCCTGGTGACCAGGCGGTTCGTGCACTACGAAGGGGGGAACTCGTGAGGCGGCTGCCGAAGATCCTGACGTGGGTCGCGCTGAGCGCGTTCGCCATCGCGTTCATCTACCCGTTCATCTGGCTGCTCAGCGCCTCCTTCAAGCCGCGCAGCGAGGTGTTCGACCACCGGATCCTGCCCGAGACGTTCACCTTCGACAACTACATCCAGGTGTGGCAGGAGGCGCCGCTGGCGCTGTGGATGTTCAACACGCTGCTGGTGACGGTGCTGGCCGCGGTGGCCGTGACGATCACCAGCGCGATGGTGGCGTGGGGCTTCGCCTACTTCCGCTTCCCCGGCCGGAACGCGCTGTTCGGCCTGTTGCTGGCCACCATGATGCTGCCGGGCGCGGTCACCATGGTCCCGGTGTTCCTCATCTGGAACTCCCTCGGCATGGTCGGCACCCTGACCCCGCTGTGGGCGCAGAACCTGTTCGGCAGCGCGTTCTACATCTTCCTGCTGCGGCAGTTCTTCATGGGCCTGCCACGCGAGCCGTTCGAGGCGGCGAAGATCGACGGGGCGAACAACTGGAAGATCTTCACCAGGATGGCCCTGCCGCTGTGCAAGCCGGCGGTCGTGGTGACGCTGCTGTTCGAGTTCCAGGCGGCGTGGACGGACCTCATGCGGCCGCTCATCTACCTGCGTGACTCCAGCACGTTCACCGTGCCACGCGGGCTGAAGGCGCTGCTCGACCAGTTCGGGTTCGGCGGCGAGTGGCACTGGGAGATCGTCATGACGGCCAGCGTGATCACCACGATCCCGATGATCATCCTGTTCTTCCTCGGCCAGAAGCACTTCGTCAAGGGCATCGCCACGACCGGGAGCAAGGGATGAGCCTTCCGCACCCCATGCGGATCACCACCACCGACACGGCCTACCACCTGGACAGCGGCCACTACCACCTGACCGTCTCGCGCACCGACCCCAGCGCCGAGCTGGTCGGCTGGATGACGCTCAACCTGCTGGCCTCGGTGAACACCAGGGGCGGGCGCGACGAGACGTACGAGACGCTGCCGCCCGTGCTCGTCGAGCGCGGCAACCAGGTGATCTTCGACTTCCCGCAGCGCACCACCGAGTGGGAGGCCAAGACGGTCAGGCTGACCTGCACCCCCGAGACGATCGCGCTGGAGGTGCGGGTCGAGGGCGACGGCGTGCTCGGCGACGTGACGCTGATGGGCGGCAGGGCCGTGCTCAACACCCGCGCGGCCGGCACGTTCCGGTCGGGGATCCACGCGCGCGGCGTCTTCAGCCCCACGCCCGCGCACCCCGTGCGGGTGGTGCGGCCGGTGTCCGCGCCGGTCGCGCTGACCGTCGTCGGCGACGCCTCGCCCGGCCGCCTGCACGCCGTCTTCTCCCCGCCGCCGCTGGTGCTGGCCTTCTGCAAGGACGAGCCCGACGGGGCGACCGCCGTCCCGGCCGGCGACTGGCTGGGCGCCTCGGTCCGCGCCGGGATCGCCGAGCTGACCTTCACCGAGCTGACGTACGAGCCGCTGGACGGCGGCGCGCTGCTGCGCTTCGACTACGAGTGCCGCACCGAGGTGCGCGGCTCGTGGGCCTCGCCCGCCGTGGTGTTCAGGGCCGCGCCCTCGCCCTGGGAGGCGATCGCCCAGCACCGCGCCGACCTCGTCGAGCACGGCCTGGCCCCGCCGGGCGCTCCCGAGCGCGCCGACTGGTGGAGCCGGCCGATCTTCTGCGGCTGGGGCGCGCAGTGCGCCAGGGCCGACGGCGTCTCCCCGGTGGAGCTGTCGCGGCGCGACCTGTACGACCAGTGGCTGGCCAGGCTGGAGGAGCACGGCATCGTGCCCGGCACGATCGTCATCGACGACCGGTGGCAGCGCACGTACGGCGACTGCGAGCCCGACGAGGCCAAGTGGCCGGAGCTGCGCGAGTGGATCGCCGGCCGGCACGCCCGCGGCCAGCGCGTGCTGCTGTGGTGGCGCGCCTGGTCGGCCGACGGCCTGCCGCCGGAGGAGTGCGTGGCGGACGCGGGCGGCCGCCCCGTGGCCGCCGACCCGTCGAACCCCGCCTACCGGCTGCGCGTGCGGGCCATCGTGGAACGGCTCCTGGGCGACCTCGATGCCGACGGCTTCAAGGTGGACTTCACGCAGTGGTCACCCAGCGGCTCGCACCTGAAGACGTACGGCTCGACCTGGGGGATCGCCCTCCTGCACGAGCTGCTCGCCACCATGTACGACGCCGCCAAGCAGGTCAAGCCCGACGCCCTCATGATCACCCACACCCCGCACCCCGCCTTCGCCGACGTCACCGACATGATCAGGCTCAACGACGTGCTGGAGTACGACGCCCGCGGCGACCTCGTGCCCGCCGTGGACCAGCTCCGCTACCGGCACGCCGTGGCCACGCACGCCATGCCGCACCACCTGATCGACACCGACCAGTGGCCCATGCCGAGCCGGGCCGACTGGCTCGCCTACGCGCGGGCCCAGCCCGAGCTCGGCGTGCCCGCCCTGTACTACGTCGAGTCCATCGACAACACCGGCGAGCCGATCACCGGCGCGGACCTCGACCAGGTGGCGGCCTGGTGGGGCCTGCGGTGAGACAGGCCGAGGTGGTCGTGTACGGCGCCACCTCGGCGGGCGTGTGCGCCGCCGTGGCCGCCGCCCGGCGCGGCCTGGACACCGTGCTGCTCGAACCCGGCCGGCACGCCGGCGGCATGACCTCGGGCGGCCTCGGCTACACCGACGTCGGCGACGCCCGCGTGCTGGGCGGCATGGCCGCCGAGTTCCGCCAGGCGGTCGCCGACGCGTACGGGGTCGCCCCCGGGCACTACGCCGGGCCGGAGCCGCACGTCGCCGAGGAGATCTTCCTGTCCTGGCTGGAGCGGGCCGGCGTGGAGGTGGTGTTCGGCGCGCCGCTGGGCGCGGTGGTCACCTCGGGCGAGCGCATCGTGTCGGTGGGGGAGCACGCGGCCGGGGTGTTCGTGGACGCCGGCTACGAGGGTGACCTGCTGGCCGCCGCCGGGGTGTCGTACCGCGTCGGCAGGGAGGACCGCTCCCTGCACGGGGAGACCTTCGCCGGGCGGCGCGAGGTGGTGCCCGGCATGCACAACTTCCCGCCGTGGATCTCGCCGTTCCGCGCCGACGGCACGCTGCTGCCGCAGGTCGCCGACGGGCCGATGGCCGAGGTGGGCGCGGGCGACGGCGGCGTCATGTCGTACGGCTACCGCGTCTGCATGACCACCGCGCCCGACCGGATCCCGTTCGAGCGGCGGCCCGGCTACGACGAGGAGCACTGGGAGCTGGGGCGGCGGCTCTTCCGCCACTGGCGCGAGCAGGGCGTCGAGCCCCGTGCCGGACGCCTGGTCGGCCTGGAGCCGAACCTGCCCCACGGCAAGTGCGACGGCAACTCGCTCGGGCCGTTCTCGCTCAGCGTGCTCGACCGCTCGGCCTGGGCCTACCCCGACGCGGACGCCGCCGGGCGCGAGCGCATCCGCCTGCACCACCTCCACCACGCCCAGGACCTGCTGTACTTCCTCTCCCACGACCCCGAGGTGCCCGCCGCCGTCCGGGCCGAGCTGTCACGGTGGGGGCTGCCGGCCGACGAGTTCGCCGACACCGGGCACCTGCCGCACCAGCTCTACGTGCGCGAGGCGCGGCGGATGCTGGGGGACAGGCACCTGACCGAGCACGACCTCCTCCAGGGGCGGCTCCATCCGGACGTGATCGCGATGGGCTCCTACCACCTGGACATCCGTGAGGTGCAGCGGACGTGGCGGGAGGTGTACGAGCATCCCGATCCGGTGCCCATGGTGGTGACCGAGGGGTACCTGTCGGTGGGGGTGGCGCCGTACCCGATCCCGTACGGGGCGATCGTGCCGCGGCGGGAGGAGTGCTCGAACCTGGTGGTGCCGGTGTGCGTGTCCGCCTCGCACGTGGCGTTCTCCTCCATCCGGATGGAGGTGCAGTACCAGATGCTCGGGCACGCCGCCGGGCTGGCCGCCGCCCAGGCGGCGGGGAGCGGGAAGGGGGTGCAGGACGTGGACGTGACGGCGCTGCAGGAGGAGCTGCGGGCGGCCGGCCAGGTGCTGTCGCTCTGACCCGCCGCACGGCCCGGGCGGATCAGGACTGCACGCCGCACGGCCCGGGCGGATCAGGACTGCACGCGGAAAGGCCCGGGGCGAGCGCACCCGCCACGGGCCGTCCTGCGGTTTTCAGGCGGTGACGCGTTCGATGACCTGGCGGGCGAACGGCGGGATCACCTTGCGCAGCACGTTCGCCTCGTGCGTCTCGGCGCGGGCCAGCGCCTCCTCGGCCGCCGCCAGCGTGCCCGCGCCCGTCAGCAGGCCGAGCGCGGCCAGCCCGGCCGCGCCCATGTCCCTGGCCGCCGACACCCACGGGGCCAGCTCCCTGGCGATCGGCCCCGGCACGCCGGTCGGCAGCTCCGCCAGCCGGGCCAGCTCGGCGCGCAGCGCCTCGTAGGGCCCGCCCTCCAGCGCGGCCGCGCACAGGGCGGTCAGCGCCGGGCTCTGGTCAGCGCCCGGCGGCCACGCCGAGCACGCCTCCACCAGCGGCAGCAGCTCCTCGGCGCCCGGCAGCAGCCGGATCGCGCGCCGGTGCGAGCGCGCCGGGTCGTAGGCCGCCAGGTGCCAGGCGTAGTCGGCCACCGTCGCCAGCGCGATCCGCGAGGCCGCCGCCTCCACCATCGGGTTGGCGGTGATGCCCTCCAGCGGAACGTCGTCCAGGTCCGTGGCCCGCCCGGCCAGCGGGCCCAGGAAGACCCTGGAGAAGTCGAAGTCGTTGACCGGGAAGTTGTCCCACAGCGCCACCCGGTGGCCGTAGGAGGCCGCCGCCGCCGTCATGTCGTAGGCCGAGATCGCGCCCACCACCACGTCGGACCCCGTCCACCAGACCAGCACGTCGGCGGGCAGCTCGGCCGCCAGCCGGTCACGGTAGGCCGTGCGGGCGGTGCCGGCGTAGTCGGTGGGCACCATGGTCAGCGGCCGGTCGGCGCCGCGGGGTGCGAGGAACCGCTCGGCGAAGTCGCGGCAGACCGCCGCGTGGGCGCTTGCGCTCGCCCCCTCCGCCGTGCCGTACGCCTCGCGGTCGGGCAGGTGGCTCAGCTCGGGCGGGATGTCGTCGAAGAGCAGCGCGAACTCCCTGACGCCCGCCTGCCACACCTGCTCGGCCTTGGCCCGCAGCGCCGCCCGCTCCGCCGGGTCGCTGCAGACCATCGACAGGCCGGGGCTGAGCGCGAACACGAACCGCACGTGCCGCGCCGCCGCCTCCGCGACCAGCTCGGCCAGCCGCGCCAGCTCCTCCTGCGGGTACGGCTCCCGCCACCGCTCCCGGTGGAACGGGTCGTCCTTCGGCGCGTACACGTAGGCGTTCAGCTTGTGCCTGGCGGAGAAGCGCAGGTGGTCCATGCGGTCGGCGTGGGTCCACGGGGTGCCGTAGAAGCCCTCGATGGTGCCCCGGAGCGGCAGGTCGGGCCAGTCGCGCACGTCCGACTCGGGCACGCACGCCACATGCTCGGAGCACGGGGCCGCCGCCAGCGCGATGAGGGTCTGCGCCCCGTAGAACGCCCCGGCGGGATCGGCCCCCACGATCGTCACCCGGCCGTCGCCCGCCGTCAGGGTGTACCCCTCCGGCGGCAACCCGGCGCCGGCGTCGACCCGCACCTTGATGAGCGCCGGAGCGTCCGGCGCCGGCGGGAGTGCCCGGCGCAGCTCGCCGACGGCACTTCCGGCGGCCGCGTCGCCCTGGACCCCGGCGTCACGAAGCTCGACGTGCGAAATACCGAAAGTGGCCTTTTTCGGACAGGGAACAATCCATTCCAGGACCTCCATTGTGGGAACGATACCGGATAGGATCTGGCCTCGTGCTCACGGAAGTAACCGAAGTCGTGCCCGGGGTGCTCCGCGTCGAGGACACCTGCCACGTCTACGTCATCAAGGCTCCCGCCCTCCAGGGCGGGGAGCGCACCGGGATCGCCGTCGACTTCGGTTCGGGGCGGGTGCTCGACCTGCTCGACGAGCTGGGCCTCGACCGCATCACCGATGTCCTGGTCACCCACCACCACCGCGACCAGGTGCAGGGGCTGCACCGGGCGGTCGCGGCGGGCGTGCGGATCCACGTGCCGCCCGTCGAGCGCGACCTGTTCGAGAAGGTCGGCGAGATGTGGGAGGGGCGGCAACTGCTCAACGACTACGACCTGCGCGACGACCGCTTCTCGCTGCTGGAGCCGGTCGCGGTCACGGACGTGGTGCCGGAATATCGGACGGCCCGATACGGCGGGGTGGACGTGCGCGTCCTGCCCACACCGGGTCACACTCCCGGCTCCGTCACGTACGTGGTGGGCCGGGTCGCCTTCACCGGCGACCTGATCTACGCCCCCGGCAAGGTGTGGTCGCTGGCCGCCACCCAGTGGTCGTACACCGAGAACGAGGGCCCCGCCATGGTCGTCCTCAGCTCCGAGCTGCTCCAGCGGGAGGAGCTCGACGTGCTGCTGCCCTCGCACGGCGAGCCGATGATCGACCCGAAGGACGCCCTGGCCCGCCTGTCGGCCGCCATGCAGCGGTACGTGGACTTCCGCCGCCCGCACCCCTGGGACGTGCGCGGCCTGCTCGACAACCCGTTCGTGCAGGTCACGCCGCACCTGCTGATGAACAGGAGCAGCCAGTCCTACAGCTACGTGCTGCTGTCGGAGTCGGGCGCGGCCATGGTGTTCGACTTCGGCTACGACATGTCCACCGGCCTGGTGAAGAGCACCGCGCGCGAGGCGCGCCGCCCCTGGCTGGCCTCCCTGCCCGCGCTGCGCGAGCACTACGGCGTCACCAGCGTCGAGGTCGCCCTGCCGACCCACTACCACGACGACCACGTGGCGGGCATGCCGCTGCTGCGCGACGTCGAGGGCACCGCGATCTGGGCACCTTCCCACATCGCTCCCATCCTGGCCGCGCCCCTTCACCACGACCTGCCGTGCCAGTGGTTCGACCCGATCCCCGCCGACCGGGTGCTCGGCCTGGGGGAGACGGTGCGCTGGCGGGAGTACGAGATCACGGTGCACGACCTGCCGGGGCACACGCTGTTCGCGGCGGCGTACGAGTTCCAGGTGGACGGGCACCGCGTGCTGGTAACCGGCGACCAGCAGGACGGGATGGGCATCCCGGACGAGCGCCAGGAGATCCTGAACTTCCAGTACAAGAACAGGTTCCAGATCGAGGACTACCGCAAGAGCGCCGCGCTCTACCGGCGCCTGCGCCCCGACCTCATGGTCAGCGGCCACTGGCGGCCCCGCTGGGTGGACGACGGCTACCTGCACATGATGACCGAGCGGGGCGAGGAGCTGGTCGCGCTGCACCACGACCTGCTCCCGCTGGACCGGCTGGACCTCGGGGCTGACGGCGTGCTGTGCCGCCTGACGCCGTACTATACGAGCGTCCCCGCGGGCGGCGAGGTCGTGCTGACGGCCACCGTGCGCAACCCGTGGCCGGACAAGGTCGTGGCCACCGTCGAGCCGGTGGTGCCGCCCGGCTGGCGGCGCGAGCAGGGATCACTGACGCTTAGGTTGCCCGGAGGGGGTATGGAGCAGGTGCATCTCCGTCTCGGCGCCGACGTCGTGCCGCGACGCCGCGTACGCCTCGCAGTCGATCTGACCATCGGCGATCTGCGACTCGGGCAGCACGCCGAGGCGCTGGTCGACGTGGTCGCGGAAGGGATTCGATGACCGTAGAACGGCGCAGCGCCCCCCTCGGCCGTTCCCGCCGTCCCACGATCAAGGACGTGGCGGAGGCGGCCGGCGTCTCGCGCTCCACCGTCTCCAGGGCGCTGACCGGGCGCGGCTACGCCGCCAGCGACGTGCGCGAGCGGGTGCTGCGGGCCGCGGCCGAGCTGGGTTACGTGCCCGACATCATGGCACGCACGCTCAAGCAGCAGGTCAGCCGGTCGGTCGGGGTCCTGGTGAGCGACCTGCGCAACCCGTTCTACGCGGAGCTGGCCGCCGGCGCCAGCAGGGAGGCCCGGGAGCGCGGCTACACCATGGTGCTGGCCGACACGAGCCTGTCGGCGCAGGCCGAGGGCGAGGCCGCGGAGGCGCTGGTCGCGCTCCGGGTGGCCGGGGTGGTCGTGACGCCCAACTCCTCCGCCGTGTCCACCTACCTCGCCTCCCACGGCATCCCGGTGGTCGAGGTCGACCGGCAGTTCGCGGCCGGCTCGACCGACGGCGTCGTGGTCGGCAACCGTGTCGGCGCGCGCACCGCCACCGCCCACCTCGTCGGGCTCGGCCACCGCAGGATCGCGCTGTTCATCGACGAGACCGACTGGACCACCGGGTACGAGCGCTACCAGGGCTACCTGGAGGCGCTGAACGCCGGCGACATCAAGGTCGATCCCGGCCTGGTGGTCTCCTCGGGCTGGGACGTGGCCGACTCGCGCCGCCGGGCGCTCGACATGCTGCGCGGCCCCGACCGTCCCACGGCCGTGTTCGCCGCCAACAACGTGCTCGCGGAAGGCGTCTGGCGGGCGATCGGCGAGCTGGGCCTGCGCGTGCCCGGCGACATCAGCCTCGTCGCCTTCGACGACGCGCCCTGGATGAGCATGGTCTCGCCCACGGTCAGCGCGGTCTCGCAGGACACCTTCAACCTGGGCGCGACCGCCGTGCGCAGGCTCGACGAGCGCATCGAGCGGCCCGAGTCCGACTCGGTCACGACCGTGCTCAACGTGCGGCTCGTCGAGCGCGAATCCACCGCGCAGCCACCCTCCCTCTGACATTTCTGTCTTCCGGTGCGTTGACCCATGGGGAAAGGTCGCCCTAGGATCCCGTGTGGGAACGATGTCACAGCCTCATCGCCAGCCGTTCCCGTCGGAGGCCCCATGGAGAACGATCTTCCCGCCGTCCTGTCCCTCGACATCGGCGGCACCAAACTCGCCGCGGGCGTGGTCACGGGCGACGGCCTGATCCACGGCTGGCAGGTCACCCCCACCCGCAGGGAGGAGGGGCCGCGACCCGTTCTGACCAGGCTGTTCGACCTGGGTAGGAAGGCGGTCGCGGAGGCCGGCGTGCCCGAGGTGGCCGCCGTCGGCATCTCCTGCGGCGGGCCGCTGGACACCACGACCGGCATCCTGGAGTGCCCGCCGCACCTGCCGGGCTGGATCGACGTCCCGATCGTCTCGCTGGCCACGGAGGCGTTCGGCGTCCCCGCCGCCCTTGAGAACGATGCCACGGCCGCGGCGCTGGGCGAATTCCGGTACGGCGCCGGTCGCGGCACCAGCACCATGATCTACCTCACGATCTCCACGGGCGTCGGCGGCGGCTCCGTCATCGGCGGCCGCCTGCACCGCGGCGCGGCCGGCAACGGCGGCGAGCTCGGGCACGTCATGGTGCGTCCGGGCGGGCGGAAGTGCTCGTGCGGGCGGCGGGGCTGCCTGGAGGCGTACGCGTCCGGCACCTCCATCGCCGAGCGCGCCCGCGAGGCCCTGGCCGCCGGCCACCCCTCGTCGCTGTCCGCCCTCGCGCCGCCCACGGCCGAGGACGTCTCACGCGCCGCCGAGGCGGGCGACCCGCTCGCGATCGAGGTGTGGGACGAGACCACATGGGCGCTGGGCACCGCGCTCACCGATCTGGTCAACGCGTTCGAGCCGGAGCTCGTCGTCCTCGGCGGCGGCGTCACCCGGTCCGGCGCCCGCCTCCTCGACCCCGTCGCCGCGGCGGTCGCCAGGGACGCCATGCCGCCCGCCGCCCGCGCCGCCCGCTTCACGCTGGCCGAGCTGGGCGACGGCGTCTGCGTGGTCGGCGCCGGAGCCGTCGCCCACGACCTGGTCACCGGCGCCAAGGCCTGACCTGCCCTCGCCCACGACCTCAGAGCCTGACCCCGCTCGCGCAAAACCCGACGAACCGGCCCCACGAACCGGCCCCACGAACCGGCCCCTGACCTCGCCTCAGGAAAGACCCATGCCTGATCTTCCCCCGATGCCCCCGATCTCCGACGTCCTCGCCGAACACGTGGCGGGTCACCTCGCCGCCGCACGCGGCATGGCGGCCCTGCTGCCCGCCGTCGAGAACGTCGCCGACCTGCTCATCGACGCCTTCACCCGCGGCTGCACCCTCTACACGATGGGCAACGGCGGCAGCGCCGCCGACGCCCAGCACCTCACCGGCGAGCTGATCGGCCACTACAAGCGGGACCGCCGCCCGCTGCCCACGGTCACCCTGACAACCGATGCGACCGTTATGACGTGCATAGCCAATGACTACGCCTATGATGACGTCTTCGCCCGCCAGGTCCGGGCGCTGGCCCGCCCGGGCGACGTCGTGGCCGCGTTCACCACGAGCGGCAACTCGCCCAACGTGGTCAGCGCGCTCGAGGCCGCACGGACCAACGGCGCGGTGACGGTGCTGTTCGGCGGTGGCGACGGCGGCGCCGCCGCCAAGCACGCCGACCACGTCCTGCTCGCCCCCAGCTCAGAGACCCCGCGCATCCAGGAGATCCACACACTGATGCTGCACATGATCAGCGAGAAGGTCGACGCATGGGCGGCCGCGTGAACAGGCGCACGGCCCCCATGTCGAACGCGCCCTCCGGCAGTCAGCCGCGCGACCTGCCCAGAGCCCCCAGGCCCGCGGCGTCCCCCGCCCGCACCCTGCACATGATCGGCAACGCGCACCTCGACCCGGTGTGGTTGTGGCCGTGGCAGGAGGGCTACCAGGAGGCGCGGGCCACGTTCTGGTCGGCGATCCACCGCATGGAGGAGTACCCGGACTTCGTCTTCACCTGCGACCAGGTCGTGCTGCTGTCGTGGGTGGAGGAGTCGGACCCCGAGCTGTTCGCCAGGATCCAGGAGAGGGTGGCCGAGGGCCGCTGGGTCATGACGGGCGGCTGGTGGGTGGAGCCCGACTGCAACATGCCGTCGGGCGAGTCGTTCGTCCGACAGGGCCTGTACGGCCAGCGTTACCTCAAGGAGAAGTTCGGCGTCACGGCCTCGGTCGGCATGAACGTGGACCCGTTCGGCCACAACGCCATGCTGCCCGCCATCCTGCGCGGCCAGGGCATGGACTCGTACTGCTTCCTGCGCCCCGGGCCGCACGAGAGCGAGCTGCCCGGCACGATGTTCTGGTGGGAGGCGCCCGACGGCAGCCGCGTGCTGGCCTACCGCATCCCGTTCGAGTACTGCAGCCCGCCCGGAGAGGTGGCCGGCCAGACGGAGAAGGCGCTCGGCCAGCTCGACCGCTCGCTCGGCGACCTGATGATCTTCTATGGGGTGGGCAACCACGGCGGTGGCCCCACCAGGGCCAACATCGAGTCCATCCACCGCTACGACCGGATGGGCACGTTCGGGGAGCTGACGATGTCGTCCCCGCGCCGCTACTTCGACGAGATGGCCAAGCGGCTCGGCGAGCAGGGACTGGCCGAGTTGCCCGTGTGGCGCGACGACCTGCAGCACCACGCGGCCGGCTGCTACTCCGCGCACTCCGGGATCAAGGCCTGGCAGCGCAGGGCGCAGGCGGCGGTCCTGTCGGCCGAGCGGTGGGCCGCCGTGGCGGGCCACGACGCCCGCGCCGACCTGGAGCGCGCGTGGAAGCAGGTGCTGTTCAACCAGTTCCACGACGTGCTGCCCGGCTCGGCCATCGAGCCCGCCTACGACGACGCCCGCGACCAGCTCGGCGAGGCAGTGGCGATCTCCAAGCGGGTCATCGCCAGGGCGCACAACGTGATCGCCCGCGACATCTCGGTGCCCGAGGAGAGCGGCACCCAGCCGGTCGTGGTGTTCAACCCGCACCCGTGGCCCGTCACCACCCGGGTCGAGATGCAGTACGGCCTGGCCCCGAACGGCGTGCACGTCGTGGACGCCGACGGCGCCGACGTGCCCTGCCAGCGCACCCAGTCGGTCGCCACCACCGACGACAGGGGCCGTGGCGCCACCGTGTTCCAGGCGGAGCTGCCCGCGCTGGGCTACCGCCTCTACCGGCTGCGCCAGGGCCCGGGCGCGCACCCGGCCGGCACCCTGCTGGCCTCCGGGAGCCACCTGGAGAACGACGTGCTGCGGCTGGAGCTCGACCCCGTCACCGGCTGGCTGTCCAGCCTGGTCGACAAGCGCACCGGCGTCGACCTCCTGGCCGGCGCCTCCGGCCCGCACACGCAGGTCTGCGAGGACCCCACCGACACCTGGGGCCATCGCGTCGTCTCCTACGACTGGCCCGGCGAGGAGATGGCCACCACCGCCGTCGTCCTGCGCGAGCACGGCCCGCTGCGGGCCAGGCTCCGGGTCGAGCGGGAGTGGGGCCGCTCCACCATGGCCGAGGAGTTCATCCTGGGCGCTGGGGCCGACGACGCCGTCGAGGTGCGGGTCGAGCTCGACTGGCGGGAGCGGGCGCACCTGATGAAGCTGCGCTTCCCGGTCGGGCTGGAGAGCCCCGTGGCCACGTACGAGATCCCGTTCGCCCACCTGAACAGGCCCATCGACGGAGCCGAGGAGCCCGCCCAGTCGTGGGTGGACCTGTCGGGCGCCGTGCGCGGCGCCCGGGCCGGCCTGGCCGTGGTGAACAACGCCAAGCACGGCTACGACGTCTCCCCGCCGAGCCCCGGCCGCAGCCACAGCATCGGCATCACCGCCGTGCGCAGCCCGGTCCACTCCTGGCACGATCCGCGGCTGCTCGACCCGGACGGCTACTACTCCTTCCAGGACCAGGGGACGCAGCGGTTCTCGTACCTGCTGGTGCCGCACGGCGGCGACTGGCGGGCCGCCGGGCTCACCAGGCGGGCCGCGCTGCTCGGCTCCCCGGTGCGGGCGATGCTGGAGAGCTTCCACGACGGCCCGCTGCCCAGCGCCCGCGGCTACCTCGACGACGGGAGCGGCCAGGTCATGGTGACGGCGGTGAAGCTGCACGAGGACGCCCCGCGCGACCTCGTGGTCCGCGCCGTCGAGAGCACCGGGCATCCCGCGGTCGCGACGCTGAACATCCCCATGGCCGGGATCAGGCTCGTCGCCGACTTCGGGCCGAGCGAGATCCGCACGTTCAGGATCCCGCTCGACGACCCGCTGTCCGCGATGGAGACCGACCTGGTCGAGCTGGGCGTGCGCAAGGGCGCGTTCACCGTGGAGGCCTGGTGACGAGCGGAGCCGCCGGGCCGGTCGCGGACCCGCCCCGCCCCGGCGAGGCCGGCGGCCCGGTCGCGGATCTGCCCCGGCCCGGTGAGCTCGCAGGGCTGCCGCGGCAGGCGCCGCGCGTCGTCGTCCCCGACCCCGACGGCGGCGAGGTGCTCGTCGAGCTGCTGGGCGCGGGCCCGTTCGGCGTGGAGTGGCGGTGGGGCGAGCGGCGCCCCACGGGCCGCCGCGAGCTGAGCCTGAGCATCCGGTACGACGGCGCCGCGCCCGCCGCCGCGACCGTCCGCGTCAGCAGGTCGGTGACCGCGACCGGCGACCCGTGGTGGCTGATCCCCGGCCTCTTCTACGGCGAGAACCGGCCCGCGGACTGCCAGCGCGTCTTCCCCCGCTTCGAGCCGGGCGCCGACCGCCCCGAGGAGATGGTCTCGGCCCGCTGGGGCTTCCGCGCCGACCGGGCCGCCACCCCCGCCGTCCTGGTCTGGGGCGACGCCGGCGGCACCGCGCTGATCGCGGACGAGGAGTCGACGCTCGGCCCGACCGGCCTGGCCATCGAGCACGAGGCCGGGCAGGCGACGATCGCGCTGCTGTTCCCGTACCGGGAGTTCCCGGTCACGTACTACGGCTCCGCGCTGGCGCTGCCCGCCCGGGCCGCGACGTACGTGTGGCAGCCGGGCGAGTCGCACGTCCTCACGCTCGCGACCGGCGCGCTGCCCCCGGACCGGCACGCGTACGCGCCGCTCCTGCGCGAGGACCGCGACCTGCGCCTGCCCGCCGCCCCCATCGAGCCGTGGGAGGACGTCGAGCAGGCCGCCGACATCGCCGCCGAGGGGCTGTACCGCTGGCACTACGACCCCGACCCCGGCGTGCTGCTGGAGACGGTCGGGTTCGACCGGGAGGTGAGCGGCACCAACGGCGAGCGGGTGGACCGGCAGGCCATGCACGTCGGCTGGGTGAGCGGGATCCCGTGGGCGGCGGCGCTCCTGGAGTACGGGCTGCGGAGGGGACGGCCCGAGCACGTCGCCGCCGCCGAACGGGTCATCGACTTCATCTGCGCCGGCCTGTCGCCGTCCGGCACGTTCTGGGGCGTCTGGTACCGGCAGTCGGGCTGGTCGCAGAGCTGGAGTCACGTCAAGGACGCCCTGCACGCGCGCACGCTGGGGGAGGCGACCCTGTTCCTGCTGCGCGCGCTGCGCTCCCGCCCGAACCCGGCGTGGGAGGCGGCCGCCCGCTCCAACCTGCGGGTGATGGCGGCCCGCCAGCGCGCCGACGGCAACCTCGGCACGCTGCACCACGCCGCCACCGGCGAGGTCCTGTCCTGGTCCGGCGCCTCGGGCCTGACCTGGGTGGCCGCGCTCGCCGAGTCCGGCGACCCGGACCACCTGCGGGCGGCCGAGCGGGCGGGGGAGTACTACGCCTCGTTCGTGGACGACGAGTTCGTCTACGGCGCCCCCGAGGACGTGGACCTGGCTCCGACCTCGGAGGACGGGTACGCCGCCGTGATGGCGTACATGGCGCTGCACCGCCGCACGGGCGCCGCCCGCTGGCTCGACCTGGCCCGCCGCGCCGCCGACTGGACCCTCACCTTCCGCTACACCTACAACGTGCGCTTCGGCCCCCGCACCCCGCTCGGCCGTTACGGCTTCGCCACCCGCGGCGCCGACCAGGCCTCGCCGTCGAACCAGCACCTGCACGCGTACGGGCTGGTGTGCACGGCGGAGCTGGTGGAGCTGTCGCAGGCGCTCGGGGATCCGTACTACGCGGAGCGGGCGCACGAGACGCTGGACTGCTTCCGCCAGCTCCTCCCGGCGGCCGACGGCGACCTCAACGCGTACCGGGGCATGATCACCGAGCGCTACTACCAGACGGACTGCTTCCAGCCCAAGGGCATGTACCTGACGCTGTCGCACGCCTGGAGCGCGGGGGTGCTGCTGCTGGCGTGCGAGCAGGTGCTGGCGGCTACCGGCGGCCGGCGGGCGGCAGCCCGAGCGTGACGGCCGCGCCGGCGGTGCCCGGGGGGACGTACAACGTGGTGGACGACGAGCCGCTGACCAAGCGGGCGCACGCGGAGGCGCTACGGCGGCGGGGTGGGCGCCCCGCTACCCGCGCCCGCGAGGGGTGGGCCGCCACGGCGCGGATCCTGTCGCCCTAGGGGCGCACGTGCTTGACGAAGACGAGCCCGTCGGTCCCGCCCAGGTGGTGGGGGTCGAACGGGAAGTACCCGTGGTTGCCGGCGACCTCCGTGCGCTGCTCCAGCACCGCCTCCCCCAGCCCGGACTCCCCCAGCACCGCCGCCAGCAGGCGCGGGTCGACCACGTACCGCTCGCCGGGAAGCGCGGCCAGCATGCCTTCCAGCGTGCGGGGACCGGGGACGCCGAGACCCTGATGGCGGACGGCGCCGAGGACCGAGGCCAGGAAGGCGTAGCCGGTGCCCAGGCGCGCGGCGGTGATGGCCCCCGCGCTCCACCATTCCAGCTCCAGGTCCGCGAGCTGCCACCGGCTGACCTCGCGCTGGAGGTGCCGGTTGTGGGCGAAGACGAGCGCGGGCCCGTGCCGCGCGACGGCTTCGAGGTTGTCGGCCATCATCGCGTCGCGCAGCCCCAGCATCCGCCCGACGCGTGACGGCGACGGGTCGGCCATGACCGCGTGGTAGCGGAGCAGCCCCGTGGCGGTGCGCGCGTACAGGTGCGCCCGCTCCCACTCCTCCCGCGAGGCCGCGCGGAGCAGGTGCGGCGCGTGCACGGTGAGCAGCGGCACGAGGTCGTCGGCGAGCAGGCGCAGCTCGGCGGCCTCGGCGGAGCGGCCCACCGACTGGGACGGGTCCATGGCGGCGGCCTCGTTCGTCCACCGCTCGTCGGGGCCGAGGAGGCGCTCCAGGGTGTCGCGTTCGACCGGGACGGGGACGCCGGCCCCCGTCAGATAGTCGTGCAGCGCGATGAGGGGGCCGCGAGGGCCGGCCGCGTACATCATCTCGATGGGCGCGTCGAAGCCGAAGAAGCGCAGCCGCTCCCCGGCGGGGCGGCCCTCGTTGTACGCGCGCATCCAGCGGATGAGGTCGCGGGTCGCCTCCCGGTCCCAGAAGCCGTGGCTGAACCCCGTCCGCATGACCTCGTCCAGCGAGCCGGCGCCCGTCCGGACGTACTCGTCCACCACCAGGCCCGCCAGGCAGTCGCTCTCGATGGCGAACGCGCCGAAGCCCTCGTGCTCCACCAGCTCACGGAAGATCTCGTTGCGCAGCTCGTGGATCGGCCGCTCGTCGTGCAACGCCTCGCCCAGGCCGAGCAGCCGCGGACGGGCGGGCAGCGCGCGGACGAGCCGGGTGACGGCGCCGATGCCCTCGACGTCGAGGTCCAGGGCGGCGTCGCCGACCGACGGGGCGGCACTCATGGCACGGTCCTGTTCTGTCGGGTTCATGCCTTCTACGGTATCGTTGAAGCTTCCGTTGAGACTTTGACGCTTGTTCCGGTGCGATGCCTCCGCCGGACCCTCAACCTGGTGAGGTACGCGATGCCCCGAGGGCGGCTGCGCCCGGTGGACCTGGCGCGCGAGCACGGCCTGTCCACCCAGGCGGTCCGCAACTACGAGGAGGCCGGGATCCTCCCGCCCGCCGCGCGCACCGAGCACGGCTACCGCACCTACACCAGCCGCCACGCGCAGGCGCTGCGCGCGTTCCTCGCCCTGGTGCCCGGGCACGGGCACGCGACGGCCACGTCGATCATGCGGGCGGCGAGCGGGGGCGCCACCGAGGAGGCGCTGCGGCTCATCGACGAGAGCCACGCCCAGCTCCTGGAGGACCGGCGCACCCTCCAGGCGGTCGAGCAGGCGCTGCGCTCCCTGGTGCCGCTGCGCTCGCCGGAGCCGGGGGTCACGTTCATCGGGCCGCTGGCCAGGAGGCTGGGGATCCGCCCCGCGACGTTGCGCAAGTGGGAGCAGGCCGGGCTGGTCGAGCCGCGCCGCGACCCGGCCACCGGCTACCGCGTCTACAGCGCCGCCGACGTACGCGACGCGCAGCTCGCCCACCAGCTCCGGCGGGGCGGCTACCTGCTGGAGCAGATCGCGCCGCTGATCCGCCAGGTGCGTACGGCGGGCGGCCTCGCCCCCCTGGAGAGCGCGCTGGGCGACTGGCAGGCACGGCTGTCGGCCAGGGGCCGGGCGATGCTGCGGGGCGCGGCGGCGCTGGACGCGTACCTGGACGGGCCGGCGTGAGGTTTCTTGTCGGCCCCGGCTGGCATGCTGTCCGGCCATGGACACCACACGCTACTGGCAGCTCGTGGAGGACTCCCGCGCCGGCGCGGGCGACGAGTGGGAGGTCGCCGCCCGGCTCACCGACCGGCTCTCCGCCCTTCCGCCCGCGGAGATCATCGCCGCCGCGCAGGCCTTCTGGGACCTGATGGCCGGCTCCTACCGGGCCCCGCTCTGGGGAGCCGCCTACATGATCAACGGCGGCTGCTCGGACGACGCCTTCGAGTACTTCCGGGGCTGGCTGATCACGCAGGGGCGTGAGGTGTTCGAACGGGTCGTGGCCGATCCCGACTCGCTCGCCGACCTGCCTGCCGTCCAGGAGGCGGCGGCCGGCCGGCTGGAGAAGGACTGTGAGGAGATGCTGGGGGCCGCCTACAGCGCCTACGAGAAGGCGACCGGTGAGCGGCTGCCGCAGGGGTCCTACACGATTCGTTACCCCGACCTCGACCCGGAGTGGAGCTTCGACTTCGAGGAGGGCGACGAGCTCGACCGCCGCCTGCCCCGCCTGGCCGCCCTGTACGACCGCTGAGCCCCCGCCCGAGCCGTGCCGGAGGACTTCCAGGCCGCCTCTGGCCTTGCCGGCCATGGGGCGGCGAGGATGGAGGCCAGCCGGACGGCCTTCACGACCGGCCCCGAAACGCGAGCCGGAGGAGGCCCGCCATGGCCGTGGAGCTCATCTACGAGACGCACGCCACCACCACCGACAACGAGGACGGCATCTCCACCGGCTGGCTCCCGGGCGAGTTGTCGGCCGCGGGCCACCGCCAGGCCCGCGAGCTGGGCGACCGCCGCCGGGCCGACGGCCTCGCGGCGGTGTTCGTCTCCGACCTGCACCGCGCCGTCCAGACGGCCCGGATCGCCTTCCCCGACGCCCACCCCCCGATCCACCAGGACCGGCGGCTGCGGGAATGCGACTACGGCGACCTCAACGGCAGTCCCGCCACGCTGATCGCCGAACGCCGCGCCCGCCACATCGACGAGCCGTTCCCGGGCGGGCAGAGCTACCGGCAGGTCGTGGCGGGCACCCGGGCCTTCCTGCACGATCTCGTCAAGGGGTGGGACGGTGCCCGGGTGCTGGTGATCGCCCACTCCGCGAACCGGTGGGCGCTGGACTGCCTGCTCGGTGGAGCCTCACTGGAGGGGGTGCTGGGGGAGGGGCGGTTCGCCTGGCAGCCGGGCTGGTACTACACGGTGCCGGACGGCTTCTGAACAACTCCTGGCCGGCGGACGCCGCGGGCTCGACCGATCCCCTCATCGACATGACGAAGGAACCGGTCGGGTGCGGGCCGTCCTCGACGCGCCCGGGAGTCAGCTGCCGACCGGTTCGGCGCGCAGCCGGGCCGAGTGCTTGACGAGGGCGATCAGGACCTCCCTGCTGGAGTCCCGCTTGCGGGCGTCGCACATGATGATCGGGATCGACGGGTTGAGCTGCAGGGCCAGTCGTACCTCGTCGAGCTCGAACGTCGGCGAGCCCTCGAAGCAGTTGACCGCCACCACGAACGGCGTGCCGCGCCGCTCGAAGTAGTCGACGGAGGGGAAGCAGTCGGCCAGGCGCCGGGTGTCGGCGAGGATGACGGCGCCCAGGGAGCCCTCCGCCAGCTCGTCCCACACGAACCAGAACCGCTCCTGCCCCGGCGTGCCGAACAGGTACAGGACGTAGTCGTTGCCGAGGGTGATCCGGCCGAAGTCCATCGCCACGGTGGTGGTGCGCTTGGCCTCCACCGAGGTCAGGTCGTCGACGCCGATGCCGCGGTCGGTCAGCACCTCTTCGGTGCGCAGCGGCCGGGTCTCGGAGACCGCGCCCACCATCGTCGTCTTGCCCGCGCCGAACCCGCCGGCGACCAGGATCTTGATCGCCGTCGGCAGGCGCGGACGCTCAGAGCGAGCGAAGACCATCGAGCACCGCCCTGTACATCTTCATGTCGTGCATGTCCACCTCGGATCGGGGTTCCTGGGCAGAGACGAGTTCGCGGTCGAACAGGTCGCCGAGCAGCACGCGGATGGTGCCGGCCGGTAGGTCCAGGTATGCGGCTATCTCGGCTACGGACTTGGGTTCGCGGCAGAGCTGGAGTATGCGCAGGTGCTCGGGGTCCAGCCCGGCGTCCGGCCCCGGCGGCGGGCCGACCGCCAGCGCCATGGAGATCAGGTCGAACCTGCCGTGGGCAGGCTGCGTACGGCCACGGGTCACGACATAGGGCCGGATGATCTCCGGATCCACCCAGTGCTCGTCCGTGGGCTCGTCCGCGCCTCTCACCGGTCGCTCCCGGCGACGGCCTGGGCGTTGCGCGCGCCGGAGGTGAGGTACTGGCCCACCCGCGCGACCATCATCGCCATCTCGTACGCCACCAGCCCGATGTCGGCGTTCTGCGCGCACAGGACGGCCAGGCAGGCCCGCTCACCGGCCGCGGTGACGATGAGGAACTGGTTCTTCCACTCCACGACCGTCTGCCGTACGGCACCGGCGGAGATGTGGTCCGAGACGCCCTTGGCCAGGCTCTGCAGCCCGGAGGCGACGGCGGACAGATGCTCGCCGTCGGTCCGCTGCAGCCCGGCGGACGAGGCCATCAGCAGCCCGTCGGACGACAGCACGATCGCGTGCTCGGCCTCCTTGACCCGGTTGACCAGGTCGTCCATCAGCCAGTTGAGGTCGGTGCCCGCGGTGGGGGTCATGCGTCACCTCCTTGCTGTTCCTCCAGCATCTTGGCCGCCTGCGAGCGGCCGCGCCGGGTGCCTGACTGCAGAGATCCCATCATCGCGCGGATCTCCTCCGGCGAGCGCTCGTCATCGTCCTCCTCAAAGTCGGGCTGCGTGGGTGTGTCGTCACGCAGCGCTGGCGCCAGGTTGGCCTGGGGCACCCGAAGGGGAAGCCCCCCTGGTGTGAACTCGGTCACAGACTGCTGCTCCGGTTCGGCTGGCGTTTCGGCTTGTGGTTCCGGGGCGGGCGCGGATTCGGGCCTCGGCACGGCTTCCGGCCTCGGCACGGCTTCGGGTCTCGGCACGGCTTCGGGCCGGGGCCGAGGGGCGGGCGGGGGCGTGGGGGCAGGGACGGCCGCGGGCCGCGACGGGAGCGTGCGCACGTTCTCCGCCGTGGTGGGCCCGGCGGGCCCGGTGGCGGGCCCGTTGGTGGGCCCGTTGGTGGGCCGGGTGGCGGTGGCCACGGCCGGCTGCCTGCGCGGCAGCCGGTCCCGCTCGCCGCCGTCGCGCGGCTCGGGCGTGGGGTCGAGCTGGACGAGCTCCTGCGGCAGCAGCACCACGACCGTCGTGCCACCGTAGGGGGACGCCTTGAGCACCACCTGGATCTCGTGGCGCCTGGCGAGCTGGCTGACCACGTAGAGCCCCAGCCGGGCGGTGCCGGTGATGCGGAACTCGGGCGGGTCGGCGATGCGCTCGTTGGCCGCGTCGAGGTCCTCGGGCTTCATGCCCAGGCCGCGGTCCTCGATCTCGATCACGTACCCGTTGGCCACGAGCTGGCCGTTGACCTGCACGTTCGTGTACGGGGGCGAGAACGACACGGCGTTCTCGATCAGCTCGGCGAGCAGGTGGATGACGTCACCGACGGCGCGGCCGACGAGCACCACGTCGCCCATGGGCATGAGCGAGACGCGCGTGTAGTCCTCGACCTCGGCCAGCGCGCCGCGGACCACGTCGACCATGGGCACCGAGCGCCGCCACGTACGGGCGGGGGAGGAGCCGGACAGGACGATGAGGTTCTCCGCGTTGCGCCGCATGCGGATGGCGAGGTGGTCGAGCCGGAAGAGCTCCTTCAGCTCCTCGGGGTCGGTCTCGCGGCGCTCCATCACGTCGAGCACGGTGAGCTGGCGGTGCACCAGGCCCTGCGTCCTGCGCGCGAGGCTGAGCAGGATGTCGCGGATGCTGCGGCGCAGCTCGGCCTGCTCGGCGGCGACGGCGATGGCGGTGCGCTGCACGGTGTTGAACGCCTGGCCGACCTGGCCGATCTCGTCGTCGCCGAAGTCGAGCGCCGGGGCCTCCTTGGCGACGTTCACCTCCTCGCCGTGGCCGATGCGCTCGACGATGCCGGGCAGGCGCTCGTCGGACAGCTCGTGGGCGGCGTCGCGCAGCTTCTTGAGCTGGGCGAGGAGCTGCCTGGTCGTGGTGATCGACAGCACGATGGAGGCGATGACGGCGAGCAGGCCGAGGCCGCCGGCCAGGACGAGCCGGACGACGACGCCGATGCCTCCGGGCACGGCCCGCTCGACCAGGTTGTCGCCGCCCTGGGTGATGAACTTCTCCAGCGAGGCGCGGGCGGGCTCGGTGGCGGAGCGCCATTCCTGCGCGGTCACGGCCGGCACGAGCCCGCCGTCGGACTGGGCGATGCGCTGCTCCAGGACCTGAAGCTGCTGCACCGCACGGCTCTTCGCCCACACCTGGTACGCGGCCGCGTCCTCGGGCCTGAGCTGGGCGGCGGCCTTGTCCAGGGAGATCCGGTAGAAGCCGGACAGCCGTACGAACTCGGTGTGCTCCGCCCGGGTGAACCCGCCCCTGGCCAGCGCACCGGCGAAGAGCGCGTCCTCGCGGGCCAGGTACTCGCTGGACTGGCTGATCGCCAGCATGGTGCGCGCGTCCTTGGCGATCTCCTTGTCGTCCAGCGCGGCCACGCCGTCGAACATGCGGTACAGGGAGTCGATGACGTCGTTGTAGGCGTCGGCGGCCTGGGTCTGGTCGAGCCGGCCGCTGTCGATGGTCTTCCGGGTGGCGTTGATCCCCTCGGTGGTCTCGAGCGCCTCGTCGATGCGGCGGGTCAGGGTGGCGTCGGCGGCGAACCGCACGCTGGCGCTGGTCGCGGACTCGACGAGCGTGCTGTGCGCCGTGTCGGTCTTGACCCGCTGGTCGCGCAGCGACTTGTCGGGCAGCCGTCTCGGGCTGCCGAGAGCCTCCATCGTGATCCGGCGCTCGCGCTGGAGCTCCGCGAGGAGCACCTCGGCGGGCTGCACCGCGCCACTGTCGACAGTGGTGGCGCCCAGCAGGTTGACGCCCTCCCGCAAGGTGACCCAGGCGGCGAAACCCCACAGCGCGACCAGCGACACCAGCAAGGCTGTCACCTTGGTCCGCACGCTTGAGTTACGCAAACGCATATTAACCGTCCAGGTCAGAGGGGTGCGTCAAGCCGAATGTCAAGACTTTCGTGGATATTTCTGCAAACGGCACCCGGGATACCTTAGCAATGCCGCAAGGCCCGCTCAAGGCGGGAAAATCCTAATACATGACCTTAAGTCCCGATTTACCGGGATTCTAAGGCAGATGCGCCCAGGTGCAGGGCCGCCAGGATCGCCGCCCGGACAATGGCGATAGGCGTGTAAAGGTCCTTGTCATGCCAAAGCGACGGATAGTCCGACATATCACCCATACGCTGCAGGTACGCGTGGCCTCGCGCGGCGGCGCGGGCGTACCGCTCGTCCACCGCGCCGCCCCGCGCCCGTTCCGGCAGCAGCAACGCCTGGATCGCGTACGCGGTCTCCTCCAGCGTGCCCTCCCAGCGCCCCCACGACCCGTCGGCGCGCTGGGTGCCGAGCACCCACTCCCGCGCCATGGCGATCGCGGCGGCGTGCTCACGGCCGCCGTACTCGCCGAGCGCGAGCACGCAGCTCAGCGTCGCGTAGAGCGGTGAGGCGTGCCAGCGGTCCTCCCAGTTGCCCGCCGGGTGCTGCCGCTCCGCAAGCAGGCCGGCCAGCCGGGTCCTGACCTCCGCGTACGCCCCCGCCCTCGCCGGGGCGGTGGCGGCGTACGAGCCGAACGCGTCGAGCACGTGGGCGTTGACGCTGATGGAGAAGCCGTCCTCGCCCTGCCAGGTGCAGAAGTGCGTGCCCGTGTCGAACGCCAGCAGGCTCCCCGGATCGAGGGCCACGCCGTGCAGCGCCAGGGCGTGCAGCGCCACCGACGTGGTGTCGGCGTCCGCGGGCAGCCCGGGGCCCGCCGGAGTGCCCGCCGGGCCGATCGACGCCCTGAGGTCGGCCAGCATCTCCGGCGGCACCTGGACGTCGAGACCCGCCCGCGAGAGCCAGGTGAGCACCCAGCCCCGCTCGAAGACCGTGATCGGCAGCCCCACGGGCACCGGGCCGCCGTACCGGGTGACCACCGCCTCCAGATGGCGCAGCGCGAAGTCGGCTTCGAGCTCGGCGCCGTTGGAGAGCCAGGCGGCGGTCGCGGCGGGCGAGGCGCCGATCGTGCCGATCACCGTGGGGCGGACGGACCGCGCGCCGCCCGACAGGCCCGTGGCCTCCAGGGCGTGCAGCAGCTTCTCCGGCAGGCTCGCGCCGGACTCCACCACCCGGCGGACCTGCTCGACCCGGCTGTGGTCGAGCCCGAGAGGCAGGGGGAGCGGCGCGCTCGCGCCGTGCGCGTTGATGAGCGTGACCAGCCCGGGGACGATCAGATCGACGGCCGGCATGTCGGGCACGTCCGACACCCGGGGCAGCCGCTCGTGCAACGCGGCCAGCCCGCTGCGCGCCGCCTGCGCCACGTGCTCCATGTCCTCGGGGGTGAGCCCTTCGCCGGATCCCGACGCGACGGTGAGCAGGGCCTCCGTGGCGCTCAGTGTCGGCACCAGGCCGTAGCCGTCGGGCGCGCCCCACGAGCCGTCGGGCCGTTGGGTGCGCAGCAGGTAGTGGACCCGCTCGCGATGCCCGATCAGCCACGGGGCCAGGGTGACCAGCCGTCCCGTCTCGTAGACCGACGCGGACACCTGACCCCACGGCGTGGACATCAGCGTCGCCACCAGCGCGCCGGCCTCGCGGGTGACGTTCACATCTCTCCCCAGTAGTCGGTGATGCCGTAGAAGCCGGTGTTGAAGCCCAGTTGCCGCTCCAGGTACAGCGCCGCCCTGGGCGAGCTCTCCCGCAGCGGCTCGATCAGCTCGGCCGCCGCGCGCGAGTGCCGCGCCATGCGCTCGATCACCTCGTCACGCTCGGCGCCCAGCGTCAGGGCGTTGGCGTCGCCCCAGCGGCTCTCCCTGTCGTACGTGGTCAGGTCGTTCAGCAGCCGGAGGTAACGCTGCACCTCGTCACCGGCCTCGCGGACCCGGTCGAGACCGGCCGGGGTGGCGGGGTCGCCGGTGGACAGCCAGTGCGAGAGGTTGACGAAGGAGGAGCCGCAGCTGTCCGCGTTCGCGAGGTACTCGTCGAGCTTCAGGACGGCCCCGGACGCACCCCACTGCCACTCGCGCTCCATCGCGGTGAGCATGCGCTCCAGCTGGTCGCACCAGCGCGGGTCCCCGCCGGCGTCGTCGCGCAGCTCGGCGAGGAACCGGGTGAGCGGGCTGTCCGGCTCCTTGCCGCCGGCGGCCACGGCCACGCAGTCGCCGGTCAGCGCGGCCACCTCGGCCCGCGACGTGGCGACGTGGTCGATGAGCAGGTCCACGGCGAACACCCACAGGGCCGCCCGGTTGACCGCCCGCAGCTCCTCCGCCCTCGCCCAGGGCGAGCCGAACGCGCCGACCAGGCCCAGCGAGTGGAAGAACCCGGGGTCGAAGGGCCTGGCGGGGAAGAGGCCGGGAAAGCGGGCGGCGTGGCGGCTCAGGTCGCGGGCGCACTCGACGCCCAGCGCGCAGGCCCTGCCGAGGTCCGCCGCGACGGTCAGGCCGCTCATCCGCGCCCCACGGGAACGAGGGTCATGGACAGCCCGGCGGTCGCCCGCAACGTCGAGGCCAGCCGGGGGACCACCGGGCCGTCGGTGTGCAGCACCGGCCGGTACCTGCACAGGATCCCGGCCACCAGCAGCAGCGCCTCCATCGTGAACAGGCGCGGACCCAGGCACGAGTGCGGCCCCGCCGAGAAGGGGAAGTAGGCGTACCGGTGCCGTCCGCGGGCGTTCTCCGGCGCGAACCTCCCGGGGTCGAACTCCAGCGGCCGCTCCCAGAACTCGGGCAGCCGCTGCGTCAGGAACGGGCTCAGCACCACCGTGGACCCGGCGGAGATCTCCACCCCGCCGATCGAGTCGGCGTGGATCGCCGTCCTCGGCAGGATCCAGCCGGGCGGGTAGAGCCGTACCAGCTCGTCCAGGAACATCCGCAGGTAGGTGAGCCCGGGCAGGTGAGCCAGGGTGACGGGGCCGGGGCCGACCACCCGGTCGATCTCCTCGTAGACGTTCGCGGCGATCTCCGGGTGCGCGTCCAGCACCGGCCAGACCCAGGTGAGCGCGGTGACGGAGGTCTCGGTGGCGGCGCCGTGGACGGCGACCATGTCGTCGCGGATCAGCCGGTCCATGTCCGGCTCGCCCTTGCGGGCCTCGCACAGCAGGGAGACGAGGTCGTTCTCGTGCTCGCCGCGGGCCTTGGCGTACCGGATGCGGGGGTAGACGACGTCGTCGATGGTCCTGATCGCCTCGCGGAACGCGCGGTCGCCCGGTAACGGGAACCGCTCGGGCACGAACGGCAGCAGCAACCGGATCGCGCGGGCGGTCACGCCCGTGTCGTAGGCCGGCGCCAGCCGTTCGATGTCCGCGTCGGAGATCGTGGAGCCCAGGAAGAGCCGGACGATCGCGGGGTGGATCAGGGCGGAGACGGTGTCCGCGATGTCGATGGGCCGCCCGGGCGCCACCACCGAGTCGATGAGGTCGGTGACGATGGCGGCCATGCGCTGGGCGAGCGAGTCGACGTACCGGGCCGTGAACATCGGCTGGAGGATGCTCCTGCTGGCCTTCCAGCCGGGGCCGTCCGACAGGATGCCCTGTCCGATCAGCGGGGCCAGCGGGTCCCAGAACATGCCCGTGCGCAGGTAGTTGGACTGGTTCGTCTTGAGCACGTGCTGCACGTGGTCCGGATGGGTGACCAGGTACGGGCGGAACGGGCCCATGTTCAGCCGGACGAGCTCGCCGTTCGCGCGCCGGCCTGCCTCTTCGACGGCACGGAGCGGGTCGCGGGCGTTCCTTGTCAGTAAGCGGAGAAGGGGCAGGGTTTGGGCATGACGAGTCGGCATGCCGTCGAACGACACCGGACCTCCAACGCATCCGTCTCGAATGACGGACATTCACTGACAAAAGTTAAGCTTCCCGTGGAGTATCACACGACACTTCGGGTAATTTCAAGATCGCCGGGAGCAAGGAGCGCATGCATGGACGTCGGCCACAGAGCCCTCACGGGGCCCGGTGACGAGGCCGTCGCCCGCTGCCGGAAGCTGGTGGAGCCGGCGCTCCGCGAGGCCGTCGCCGTGCTGCATCCCTGGGGCGCCGCGATGGCGGCGTTCACTCTGGGGTGGTCCGGCATCGACGGCAAGCCCCGTCACCACGGCGCGGGCAAGGGCCTGCGTCCCGCGATCGCGCTGCTGAGCGCGGAGGCGGCCGGTGGCACGGCGGAGCCGGCGTTGCCCGCGGCGGCAGCCGTCGAGCTGGTGCACGCGTTCTCGCTGGTGCACGACGACATCATCGACAACGACGAGCAGCGCAGGCACCGCGAGGCGCTCTGGAAGGCGTACGGCGTGGGGCCGGCCCTGGTCACCGGAGACGCGCTCCTGGCGCTGGCCGTCAGGCAGCTCGCCGGCCATCCCGCGGCGATGCGCCACCTGTCGGCCGCCCTCGTCGAGCTCGTGCAGGGCCAGACCGCCGACATGGCCTTCGAGCAGCGCGCCTGGGCCGGGCCCGACCGCGTCTCCACCGAGGAGTACCTCGAGATGGCGGCCGGCAAGACCGGCGGCCTGCTGGGGGCGGCCGCGGCGGCGGGCGTCGAGCTGGGCGGCGCTCCGCAGCTCGCCCCACGGATGTGGGACATGGGGCGCGACCTCGGCGTGGCCTTCCAGATCGTGGACGACATCTTGGGCATCTGGGGGGACCCGGACGTCACGGGCAAGCCCGTGCACAGCGACCTGCGCCGCGAGAAGAAGACGCTCCCGATACTCGCCGCCCTGTCCTCGGGCACCACGGCCGCCCGCGAGCTGTCAGCCGTCCTCATGTCGGGCGCGACGGACGACGACACGGTACGGTACGCCGCCGGCCTGGCCGAACAGGCAGGAGGCCGGGACGCGGCCCAGGCCCTGGCCGAGCGGTACCTGTCCTCGGCACTCCACGCTCTGGACGAGTGCCTGCCGGACGCCGCGGAGCTGCGCGACCTGTGCCGCTCCCTGGTCGACCGGGTCAACTGACCGCCCCGCGCCCCCGGCACCGCGGCCGGCCGGCCCTCCTCAGGCGGGCCGCGCGCCGATGGCCGACATCAGCAGGGGATAGGCCCGGTGCAGCTCCCGCTGCCAGGACGTGTGGTTGTGCCCGCCGCGGTGGAAACGGGTGCGCACCGGGATGCCCAGCTCGTCCAGTCGGCCGGCGAACGCCCTGGCCGCCCGGTTCGCCAGGTCCTCCACCAGGTCGCCCTCCCCGGCGGACACGTACAGCGTCACACCCTTCAACCTGCCCGCCAGGTCGTAGGGGTTGTGCGCGCGCCAGATCTCGCGCTGCTCCTCCGGATCGCCCCAGATGCGCTTCCAGTCGGTGCCGAAGCAGCCGATCGCGGTGCCCGCCATCACGGCCTGCGGGACGCCGGGGCCCAGGATGTGCAGGGCGCCGCTGAACGAGGCCGCCGCCTCGAAACGACCCTTGGCCGCGTACAACATGGCGCCCTGCCCGCCCATCGAGTACCCCGCGACGGCCTGCCGCGGGCCCGCCCGGTAACGCTCTTCGAGCAGCGGCAGCAGCTCCTCCAGGTGGTGGCTCTCCCAGCGCGGCGGGCCGCCCTCCCCGCCGTTCCACCAGTCGGAGTAGCTGCCGCACCCGCCGCCGTCCGGCATCACGACGAGCACGCCGGTGCCGCGGGTCAGGGCCTCGACGTCGGTCTTCGCGGTCCACGAGGTGTGGTCGTCCAGCCCGCCGTGCAGCAGCCACAGCACGGGCCAGCCGGTACGCGACTCCCAGCCTCGGGGGAGCAGCAGGCGTACCTTCGCGGTGGCGTCGAGCGCCCGTGACCTGATCGTCAGCTCCATCCTGCGCTCGTCCAACCGGCGCTCGCTGACGACCTCGGTGCGGGCCGGAGCCGGAGCCGGCTCCCGGCCGGGCGGATCGCCGCCGCCGGGCCGCAGCACCGCCACGGCCGCCAGGCCCAGACCGGCGGCGACCACCACGCCGACCAGGCATCCTCGTAACCGGGGCCGCATCGCGATCTCCTTGTTGGATGTGCGGATAATAGCGGGATGAGATCAATAGGCACCACGGACCTGTCCGTGTTCCCGATATCGCTCGGCACCAACGTCTTCGGCTGGACGGCCGACAAGGAGACGTCGTTCGCGATCCTCGACGCCTACGTCGACGGCGGCGGCAACTTCCTCGACACGGCGGACGTCTACCCGTACTGGGCCACGGGGGAGTCCACCTCCGAGACGATCATCGGCGAGTGGCTCGCCTCGCGCCGCAACCGCGACTCGATCGTGCTGGCCACCAAGGTCGGCATGCTGGAGGGGCTCGAAGGGCTCGCGCCGGCGACGATCAGGACGGCGGTCGAGGACTCGCTGCGGCGGCTGCGTACGGACTACATCGACCTCTACTGGGCCCACGTCGACGACCACGACACGCCGCTGGTGGAGTCGCTGGCCGCGTTCGACGCGCTGATCCAGGAGGGCAAGGTCCGCCACGTCGGGGCGTCCAACTACTCCGCCGGGCGGCTGGCGGAGGCGCTCAAGATCTCCGAGGCGGAGGGGGTGGCCAGGTACGTCGCGCTGCAGCAGCCGTACAACCTGGTCGAGCGGGGCTACGAGGGCGAGCTGCGGGAGGTCGTGGCCGGGGAGGGGCTGTCCAGCGTGCCGTACTTCGGGCTGGCGCGCGGGTTCCTGACCGGCAAGTACGCGCCCGGCGTGGCCGTGGACAGCCCCCGGGCCGGGAAGGCGGCCGAGTACCTGGAGACCGTCCACGGGCCCAGGACGGTGGAGGCGCTCATCGAGCTGGCCAGGGAGCGTGGGGCGGCGCCGGCGTCGGTGGCGCTGGCCTGGCTGGCCGCCCAGCCGACGGTCACGGCGCCGATCGCCAGTGCGCGGGACCTGGAGCAGTTGCGGCCGCTGATGGAGGCGGCGGCGCTGACGCTCGGCGCCGAGGAGCTCGCCATCCTGGACGAGGCCTCCCGCCCCTGACCCCTCGGGGCCGCGCGCCCCACCCCGCGCTTCTCACCGCCCCTTGCCGCCGCGCGACAAGGGGCGGTGAGAAGCGCAGTGGCATGCTCTGAGTCCGGGCGCCGCTGTCAGGCGGCCGTGAGGCCCTGCTGTGCGACCCACTCGGCGACGCCGCCCGCCTCGCCCTCGACGGCCTGCGTCCAGTGCGGATCGGCGGCGATCGCGTCCTGCACGGAGGCGTGGGAGGCGAACACGGCGGTCAGCCCAGTGATCTTGAAGATGCGCGAGATGCGGTCCGTGGTCATCACGAGCGCGAGCGAGCCGTCCTGCGTGCGCAGCCGCTTGAGGCCGCCGACGAGCACGCCCAGCCCGGTCGAGTCGAGGAACTGCACCGCGCCCAGATCGACGATGACGTGCACGGTGCCCTTGGCCGCGAGGTCGATGATCTGCTCACGCAGCTTGGGGGCGGTGAACACGTCGACCTCGCCGGCGACCTTGAGCACGGCGCAGTCGCCGACCGGTCCGACCACCTCAATGACGATGTCCTGCATCTCGGCCTCACCATCGCTCGTGTCATCGACTACATTGACGGGGAACTCTGAGCATTTACAGTACTGCGGTCGTCGGGCGTCCGTCAATGGGTGACTGTCGGTGTCATCCTGGGGAATGACAACCGAGGTGGAAGAGGTGAGGGATGCGGGTCGAAGAGGCCATCGGGCGGCAGATCGCCCGGCTGCGCGCGGAGCGCCGGATGTCGCTGACCGAGCTGGGCGAGGCGCTGGGCCGCTACCTCGACAGGCCATGGAGCCGCCAGGCCGTCCACCAGGCCGAACGCGGGCAACGGTCCTTCACGGCGGCGGAGCTGACCGCACTCGCCCTGGCCCTCGACACCTCCGTCCCGGTGCTGTTCCGGGTCGAGGACGAACGGATCGAACTGCCCGGTGGCGCCGTCTCCCCCGAGGACTACCGGGGGATCCTGCTGAGCAGGGAGCCGGTCATGCCGCTCGACGGGGTGGAGGAGCTGATCGTGGCCCTGCACGACATCGGCGAGGTCCTCGCCCGCCCGGCCCTGGCCCGCCTCGCCCGCATCGGCCGCGTAGCCGACCAGGTCGCCGGCCCGGACCTCTGACCCCGCCCGGCCCGCACCCGCCCGGCTGGCCCGCTCCGCCCCGACCGCCGGGCACCGGCACCCCGGACCGCCCATCAGCCTCACGCGTCACACCTCACGTGCGGCCAGGGCAGGGTGGCTCAGTGGTGGTCCGACGAGGACACGTCGAGGTCGCGCGGCGTGAGCCACCACACCGCCAGCGTGCCCACCCCCAGCAGCACGGCCGCGACCCCGCTGGTCAGGACGAGGGAGTCGGTGAACGCCGCCGTGGCCTGCCCGGCAAGCCGGGAGCCCGCCGCCCCCAGCTCCCTGGCGACGTCGAGCGCCCCGCCCAGGGACTCCCGTACGACCCCCGCCCCCGGCCCCGTGTACGCCACCTCGCTCCGGTACACGGCGGCCGCGACGCTGCCCAGGACGGCCACGCCGAGTGCCCCGCCCAGCTCGTAGCTGGTCTCCTCGATGGCGGCCGCGCTGCCCGACTTCGCCGGCGGAGAGCCCGACATGATGGCCGCCGAGGCGATGGCGAGCGAGCCGTTCCCGAGACCGATCAACGTCAGCGCGACCGCGACCGGCCAGTACCCCAGCGGGCTGGGCGCCACGACGAGCAGCAGGAACGCCAGCCCGGTCAGGGCCAGCCCGCCGGCCAGCACCGTACGGGCTCCGATGCGCGCCGCCAGCGAGGGGGCCAGCGGCGAGGCGACGACGGCGGCCAGCGCGGCGGGCAGCAGCCGCACGCCCGTCTCCAGCGGCCCGTACCCCTGGACGAGCTGCATCCACTGCGCGAGCAGCAGCAACACCGAGGCCATCGCGATGGACGTGACAAGCGCGGTCACCACCCCGGCCGAGAAGGGCGCGCTGCGGAACAGCCGCAGCTCCAGCAGCGGATCCTCCCTGCGCAGGCACCGCACCGCGAACCAGCTCAGCGCCACCACCGCCACCACGGCCGCCACGAGGGCGCCGGGGGAGGTGAGGCCGTACTTGCCGAAGTTCTTGATCGCGTAGACCAGGGCCACCATGCCGGCCATCGACAGCAGCGTGGCCACGGCGTCCCAGCGTCCGGGCCTCCGGTTCCTGGACTCCGGCAGCAGGAACAGGCCGAACCCGATCGTCAGGACCATGACGGGCACGTTCACCAGGAACGCCGCGTGCCAGCTGAAATGCTCCAGCAGCACGCCCGCCACGACCGGCCCCAGCGCGGCGCCGACCGCGGCCATCGCCGACCACACGCCGAGAGCCTTGGCGCGCTCGGCGGGGTCGGTGAACAGGTTCCGGATCATGGACAGCGTGGACGGCATGATCATGGCGCCGCCGACGCCGAGCAGCGCCCGCACGGCGATCACCTCAAGCGGGCTGTCGGCCGCCAGCACGGCCAGCGAGGCCAGCCCGAACACCGCGAACCCCGTCATCAGCATCCGCTTGCGGCCCCACCTATCGCCCAGCGCGCTCACGGTGACGAGCAGCCCGGACAGGACCAGCGCGTACGCGTCCACCATCCACAGCAGCTCGATCGACTCGGGCCGCAGGTCCTCGGAGATGGCGGGCAGGGCGACGTTCAGCACGGTCATGTCCATGACCACGAGCAGCACGCTGGCCGACAGCACCGCCAGGCCCGCCCACCGCCTCCTCGACGAGACGGGCGACGTGGTGATCGTCATCCTTCCTCCCCCTGGGGTGCGGCGCCGTGCAGGAACGTGCTGATCAGCAGCCGCGTCACGTCCCGCCGGGCGACGTCACCGTTGCGCAGGCTCTCCCGCACGGTCACGAGCAGCCCGTACACGGTGTTGCTGATCCAGCGGGCGGGCAGGTCGGTGCGCAGCAGGCCCGCACGCTGCGCGGCGGCGTAGAGCGCGACCTCGCGCTCCTCCAGCTCGTCGGTACGCCGCCGCAGCTCCGGATGGGTCGCCAGGCGGTCATCGGTCAGGCCGAACCCGTACTCGTCGGCGACGTCGATCACGCCCTCCAGCAGCGCGTTCAGGGCCTGCTCCAGCGCCTCGGGGTCGCCTGACGCGGTCGCCGCCGCCACGCCGCTGGTCACCTGCAGGCGCTCCCACTGGTCGTAGGCGCGGTGGGCCAGGGCCAGCATCAGCTCGTCGCGGCTGCTGAAGTGGCGGTGCAGGGTGGCCCGGCTGATCCCCACGGCTTCGGCGAGCTGCGCCATGGAGGCGGCCGGGCTCTCGTTGAGGTGATGGATCGCGGCCTTCATGATCTGGTCGCGCGTCGCTGCCATGTACACACCTAGGTATCGTTTGAGACATCAATGTCTCATACGATACCTGAATGACTCAGAGCTCTGCTCTGCGGTACGAAGAGTTCACCTGATTCGTCGCTGTTTCGCCCGGCATGTTCGGGGGTCGAGCGAGAACCGAGCCTGACCGAGCGCGGCTCGGCAGACGCCTCTCGCTTCCCCGTGATGGCGATGGAGTCGCAGGTGGGGCTATGGTTCGGAGCTGTGGTGATCGGTGACGCGCGCACGCGCATCCTGGACGCGGCCGAGGAGCTCTTCGCGGGTGGCGGCTACGAGGCCACCCCGACCGTGGTCATCGCGAAGCTCGCGAAAGTGCCCAAAGAGCTGATCTCCGACTATTTCCCGCGCAAGATCGACGTACTGGTCGCCCTCGTGAACGAGCGCACGCACGTCGAGGAGGACGACCAGGTCGACGCCGTTCCCGGCGACCTGGCGGGCACGCTGGCCAGGCTGTCGCGCGCCCTGCCGCTGCGCGCCTCACCGGCGATGCGGCGCATCCTGTTCCGCGAGGCCGACACGCACGGCTCCGTCAAGGAACGCCTCGGGCGCCTCAACGGCGAGTTGGCCAGGCGCGCCCGGTTCGCGCTCGGCCTGGCCCTGCCGGGCGCGCGCGGGGACGCGGCCCGGCTGGAGGTGGCCGCGGCCACGTTCGCCGCCATCCTGATCTACCAGGAGAACCTCTGCCAGCTAACGGGTCACCAGATCGACCCCGACGCCGTCGCGGAACTCATCGCCCACTCGCTCGTCTAGCAGCTCGTCCAGCGCCGTACGCAGGTGGTCCAGCAGGCCCCACACGTCGTCCACCCGGTCAGGGCAGGCCACGATGCCGAAGTCGAGCATGCCGTCGTAGGAGAAGCAGGTGATGTTCAGCCCGCCGCTCATGTCGGTCAGCACGGACAGCGGGTAGTACGACAGCACCCGGCCGCCGCACATGTACAGCGGGAACTGCGGGCCGGGCACGTTGCTGATGATGAGGTTGATCGGCGGGCACGCCATCCCGGCCAGCCGGAAGATCGCCGGAGTGGCGAGGCTCGTCAGCGGGGCGGGCAGGATCGAGCACAGCTCGCCCAGCCACGTCGCCGGCGCCAGCGCGAACCGTCGTTTGGCCGTGCCCATGGCGGCGACGACCGCCTGAAGACGCTCCATGGGGTCGGGCAGGTTCGTGGGCATGGGGGCGACCATGGCCGAGATCTGGTTCCCCACCAGGTCCTTCGCCTTCGCCCTGCGCACCGCCACGGGCACGGCCACGATCAGCGGCGCCTCCGGCAACGCGTCCCGCTCACGCAGCCACGAGCGCAGGGCCGAGGTGCACAGGGTCATGACGACGTCGTTGACGCTCATGCCGTTGGCCTTGGCGACGTTCTTGACGTCCTTGAGCGAGAGCGAGCCGAACGACAGGTGACGGCGGGCGCTGATGGGGCCGTTGAGCGGGGTACGGGGGACGGCCAGGCTGGGCAGCTCGGGGCGGTGGTGCTGGTCGCCGGTCACCATCCGCGCGGCCTTGGCGACCAGCTTCGCGCCGGGCAGGGCTCCCACGACCGGGATGGCGTCCAGGTCTCCGGCAGCTCTGACCACCGACTGGACGGCGCGGACGGGGTGCGTGGCGGTGCGGAACGCGGCCCCGGCCAGCATCCCGATCACGCTGGGAGCGTCGTCGGCGGCCCGGGCTGGGGCGGCGTCGCGCGAGGTGCGGGTGTCGGGGTCGCGCGAGGTGCGGGTGTCGGGGTCGCGCGAGGTGCGGGTGTCGGGGTCGCGCGAGGTGCGGGTGTCGGGGTCGTGCGGGTGGCTCGGGTGGCTCGGGTGGCTCGGGTGGATGTCGCACGAGACCGCCCCGGTGGTGCCACGAGAACGAACGGCGCGGGCGGTGCCGTGCGGACGTGCGGCGTGGAGCGCTTGGCCGGAGCCGGTCTCGCAGACGATGCGGTGCTCCTCAAGCGGCTGTCCGACGGCCGGGACCTCGGCATCCGCGGCGCCGACCGCCGCCCGTCCCGCGCCGCCCGCGGCCGCCCGTTCCGTGCCGCCCGCGGCCGTCCGTCCCGTGCCGCCCGTGGTCGTCGGCTTTGTACCGCCGCTCACCATCGCCGTCCCACCGCCCGCACCCGTCGCCCCGGCGATGGCCCCTGCCCCCGCGCCCGCGCCCGCGCTGGCGCCTGCCTCCAGGCCCGACCCCGTGCCGGCGCCTGCGCCTGGCGTCGCTTCTCCGTCGTTCCTCGCCGTCGTCTGGCGGCTTCTCGGTGTCAGGTGTCCGTCCGGGGTCAGGTCGAGCAGCGTGGCGAGGGTTTCCGCGCCTGAGACGCCGTCGATCGCTGCGTGGTGCACCTTCGTGTAGACGGCCACCTTGCCGTCGAACAGTCCGTTGATCAGGTGCATCTCCCACAGCGGGTGCGCCCGGTCGAGGTGGCGGGCGTGGATCTGGGCGACGGCGTCGGCGAGCTGCCAGTGGTCACCGGGCTCGGGCAGGGTCAGCTCGAAGAGGTGGTGGTCGAGGTCGAAGCCGGGATCGGCGGCCCAGTAGGGGTGGTCGAGGCCGAGGGGCACCTCGGCCAGGCGCAGGCTGAGCGCGGGAGAGAAGTGGATGCGATCGAGGAGGAGCTCGGCGAGCGCGCTCCGGGTGACCGCGCCGTCCGCCGAGTCGAGGATCGCCAGGCCGGCCACGTGCGCGGCGGTCGTGGGCGTTTCGACGTTGAGGAACTGGGCGTCGAGTGCGGTCAGCTGGCGCATCGGCTCTCCTTTTCCTGATGTGGGCAGCATCGCATCAGGGGATGTCGGGGAGGTTTCTGCGCGAGTCTTTCAGATGAATTCGAGTGCGCCGTACGAGTGGTAATGGAAATCTCCAGCTCAGCCCGGATCGGTGACAATTTCCTATCCATTGACGACGTGAATGGGATGTTGCACGACGGCGTCGAAGTGATAGCCGAACGGGTGGCGCGGTGTGGTGAGGGGCTGCGTGGCGCCGGTCTCGTCCGTGGCGCGCGCCATGAGCAGGCGTGTTCCCGTGCGCTCCGGAGCCCAGGCGATGTGCCAGGGCAGCCAGGCCTTGACCAGGTGCTGGCCGTGATGCTCGGCTGTGCGCCAGCTCAGCCCGCCGTCGAAGCTGACCTCCACCCGGACGATCCTGCCCCGCCCCGACCATGATCGCCCACGCAGGATGTGCGGGCCCGCGACAGGCACGCGCGCATTCCAGGGGATCTCGAATGCGCTCTTCACCGGCTGTGTCGTGACGTCGGGGTAAAACACCGTGTTCCACGGTGTGTGCAGCGGCCGGGTCGAGACTTCCATGTCGCCGAGCCATTTGATCGACGCTATTCCCACCCATCCCGGCACCACCAGCCGTGCCGGAAATCCATGGTCGGGCGGCAGCGGGACGCCGTTCATTTCATAGGCGACGAGCACGTCGTCCATGGCCTTGCCGATGGGCAGCGGACGGCGGACGTGACCATGATCCTCGAACGGGGCGTCGAGCCCGGTGGGCAGCACGTCCACCGCCTCGGGGCGTACGCCGGCCTGGCTGAGGAGATACTTCAGCGGCACCCCGCGCCACCGCGCCACCCCGATCGCGCCGAGCCCCCACTGCGTGCCTGGAGCGCCGTCGTGCTGTTGCGTGCGGTAGAAACGCCGCCCGTTGCCCGCACACTCGATCGCCAGGTCGTACGTGCGCGACGGCATGGCGCGCAACTCGTCGTAGCTGAACTCGCGCGGACATCGCACGCCCTCCCCGTGGATGCCCAGCCGCCAGGTGGTGACGTCGATGAGCGGGGTGAAGGTGTGGTTGCGGACGAAGAAGCGGTCGTTCGGGGTGTGGTAACCGAGCCCCGCCATGGACTCCCAGCGCATCTCGGCGCTGTTGCCGTGGACCCTGAACAGGTGGTCGGGCAGCGGCTTCACGATCGCCGCGGTGGCTTGCTTCATGGAGCATCACCTCTTAGTGCCTATTTCCTACCAGGAAACCATTTAATCTCCTCGCGCTGTCTCCGCGCGCCCCTCATTGCCAAAATCTGTCATGACACTGCGGGAACGTTCCATTGCTGCCGCTCACCGACTCCTACCCGAGGTCAGGCCCACCCCAACGCCTCCACGGGCCATGTCCTCGTGTGGCGGGGTGCCGGCTCAGCTCGCCTTCACGAGGGTGGCGAAGGGTGTGCCGGCGTTGAGGCGTTCGATCAGGGAGAGGAGGCCTGCGCGGCCTCCGTTGTCGCGTAACCAGCGGGCCACCTGGCAGGCGGACTTGGCGTACGTGCCGGCGTCCTTGCTCGCGGCGGTCAGCCACTCGTCGAGCGTCACGGGAAGCGGGCCTGACGGGGGCACCAGGCAGCGGTCGTCGGCTGCCCCGGGGTCCTTGACCGCCCCACGACCGTCGGCGGTCCCGGAATCGTCGGCGGCCCGGGGGTCATCGGTGGTCCCGGGGTCGTTGGTGGTTCGGGGGGTGGAGGCGGTTCGGGGGGTGGAGGCGGTTCCGGGGTCGTTGGTGGTTCCGGGGTCCTCGGCCGGTTGGCGGGCGTCGGTGGTTCCGCGGTCCTCGGCCGTTTCGGGGGCGAGGTAGCGGGCGTCGTCGGAGACCACGACCGCGAGGCCCTCGTCGAACCACTGCGGGACCTCCGCCCCGGACGTGAGTCTGGTGTGCAGCTCGACGTGCGACATCTCGTGGGAGGCGATCACCGTGTCGACGCCTCTCGGGGAGAGCATCACCGCCCGGTTGAGCACCGCGATGCCGCGCTCCTTGCCGCCTCCGATTCGCTCATAACAGCTCTCTGTCATACAGACGAGCAGGGTGGGAGAGCTCGTACGGGTGCCGTAGAAGTCGGTGATCCGGGTGCGGGCCTCGGCGACCGTTCGTTTCACCTGTGCCTTCTGGGCGTCTGACAGGCCGTCTTCGGTGTAGACGGAGCCCTCCAGCTCGATCAGGCCGTAGCAGCCGGGGCAGGTGGTGGCGGCCAGGGAAGGGTAGGCCAGGACCACTCCGGCGAGGGCGGCGACGAGCAGCGCTGCCAGCACGGCGAGAACGCGCGTCCAGAGCTTGCGGGACTTCTTTCGCGCGGAGGGCATCCTGCGAGGGCTCCTTGATGGTGGGTGTGCGGGTGGTGAGGCCACTCTTTCGCAGTTTCGGGGCGGGCACATCGGACCGTGGTTTGACATTCCTCGGGGGTGGGCTCACAGGCAAGGAATGAGTGGTGGAAATGGCGGTGAACGGCGGAGTTCGCCGCACGGCGACGGGCGAGTCGTGAAGAGGGCCCTGGACACAACGGGTGTCGGGAGCAGCCAGGGAAGCAAGGTGTTGGACGCCTTGGGGTCGCTGGTGGCCAGGGTGCTGGTCGCGTTTGGGGCGGCTGATGGTCCGAAGGGCGGTCGCCTTGGGGTGGCTCGCGGTGCGGAGTGCGGATCCCGTTAGGCAGTGGCTCGTGGTGCGGGATGCGGATCACGTTGGGGTGACTGATGGCCTGGAGGCGGCGGTCGTGTGGTGCGGAGTGTTGGTCGGACGGGTGGACGGGTTGAGTGGTGTGGTGGGCGCGGCGCGGTGCTGGTGGGGTGGGCGCCATCCGTGCCTCGCGGGGCGGCCAAAATCGGGGCAAAACATACATCTATATGGCGTTATGTCTGTATTTGGGAGCAGGGGGCACGGACACCGTCGAAAGGGAACGCTCATGGGAGCCGCAACCCACCTCCTCGCGGGCGCCGCACTCGCCATCACCCCTCTGACCCCGGCCGCCGCCGGCACCATCACCCACCGCAGCCCGACCTGCCACTACGTCAACCAGACAGCCGACCCGGCCCCCGTCAGGCTGGGCCCTGGCAAGAAGCACCGTAAGACGGCCGAGCTGCCCCCGTCCGACACCCCCGTCAAGGCCACCTGCGCCGCCAGGGGACGCGGCCCCGGCCACTGGGTGCGGGTCAAGGACGGCGAGCAGAAGGGCCGCTGGATCTGGCGGAACAGGCTCCAAGCCTGGACGGGGGAGTGATCAGCGCCCCAGGAAGGCCAGCAGCCGCTCCAGCGGCCACGTGTTGATGACGTCGTCCGTGGTCAGCCAGGCCCGCTGCGCGATCCCCACCCCGAACCGCTGGTTGGCCAGGTGCGGGATCGCGTGCGAGTCGCTGTCGATCGAGAACTTCACCCCGTGGTGCCTGGCCAGCCGCACCAGGTCGGACGGCAGGTCGGAGCGGTCGGGGAAGGAGTCGATCTCCATGGCGGTGCCGGTGCGGGCCGCGGCACGGAAGACGGCGTCCCAGTCGGCGTCCACGGGCTCGCGCTTGCCGATCTTGCGGGTCGTGGGGTGGCCGATGATGTCGACGTACGGGTTCTCGCAGGCGGTGATGAAGCGGCGGGTCATCTCGTCGCGTGACATGCCGAAGTGCGAGTGCACGGAGGCCACGCACACGTCGAACTCCCGCAGGACCTCTCCCGGCCAGTCGACCGAGCCGTCGGGGGCGATGTTGAGCTCGGTGCCGTGCAGGAGGCGCATGTCGGGATATTTCGCTTGCAGCTCGGCCACCCGGCCCCGCTGTTCGAGCGCCTTGTCCAGGGTCATGCGCTGCATCGCCAGGTCGGGCGCGTGGTCGGTGACCGCGTAGTAGGCGTAGCCGCGGGCGTGACCGGCGGCCACCATGTCCTCCAGGGAGGCGATGCCGTCGGTCAGGTCGGTGTGGGTGTGCAGGTCGCCCTTGAGGTCGGCCAGCTCGACCAGGACGGGCAGCTCGCCGGCGAGCGCCGCCTTGACCTCCCCGCCGTCCTCGCGCATCGGCGGCGGAACGTACTGCATGCCGAGGGCGTCGTAGATGTCCTCCTCGGACTCGGCGGCGATCACCCGCTCGCCCTCGAACAGCCCGTACTCGGACAGCTTCCAGCCCTTCTTCACCGCCATCTCCCTGATGGCGACGTTGTGCTCCTTGGAGCCGGTGAAGTACTGCATGGCCGCGCCCCACGAGCCGGCCGGCACCACGCGCAGGTCCACCTGGATGCCGGACGTGGTGCGGATCGAGGTCTTCTTGTCGCCGGCGGCGATGACGTCGGCGACGTACGGCTGGGCGCGGAAGTCCTCCATGATGGACTCGGGCGCGACCGCGAGGATGTCGATGTCGCCGATCGTGTCGCGCATCCGCCGCAGCGACCCCGCGTACGCGATGCGCTCGGCCTTGAGCGAGCCCATCACCTGCTCGGCCAGGGACATCGCGACGCCGATGTGCACCCGGCGGCCCGACTGCTCCAGCTGCTCGATGCCCTTGAGCAGGTTGGCCAGGGTCTTGGGGCCGAGGCCCTTGACGCCGTCGAGACGGCCGGAGGTGATCGCCTCGCTCAGCGCCGTGGTGGAGTCGATGCCGTAGTCCTCGAACAGCATGATCGCGGTCTTCGGGCCCAGGGACGGCACCCTGGTCAGCCGCCGCACGCCGTCGGGGACGCGGCCCCGCAGGTCGTCGAGCTGCCGGAAGCTCCCGCGCTGCAGGAACTCCTCCATCTTCTTGGCGATGGCCTCGCCCACCCCGGGCACGGAGCGCACGTCGACGACCGAGATGTCCTCGGGATACCCGGCGATCGCCTTGGCCGCCTTCTGGTAGCTCCGCACCCGGAAGGCGTCGCCGCCGCAGAGCGCGAACAGCTCCGCGTATTCCTGCAGCGCCGCCGCCGCTTCCTCGTTTGCCCGCATGCCCATACCTTAGGGGGCCGCTACGACAGTCCTGGCTGCGATGGCTCTCCCGCGAGGGCCCGCAGAGGCGGGCGATCCTCCACGCGAGGAGGGCCGGTCCAGGGTGCGGGGGCCGTTGGGCGTGAGGAGGGCGGCAGAAGGGGGAGCCGGACGCCGCCCTCCAGCCGGCTCCGTCGTTCAGAAGCGCACCTCACGAGGCCGGTACGGCGCCTCCAGGAACGCGATCTCCTCCTCCGACAACTCCACGGAAACGGCCGCCACGGCATCGTCCACGTGCCGCTCCTTCGTGGCCCCCACGATCGGCGCGCTGATCTCCCTCCGGGCCAGCACCCAGGCCAGCGCGATCTGCGCCGCGGGCAGCCCGCGCTCCGCCGCCACCTGCGCCACCCGGTCGATGATCAGCTTGTCGTTCTCCGGGTCGTACAGGTAGTCGATCCGCTCGTCCGAGCCCGTCCTGGCCGTCGCGGTGGCGGAGCCGGCCCTGGCCAGCACGCCGCGCGCCAGCGGGCTCCACGGGATCACGCCCACGCCCTGGTCGGCGCAGAGCGGCAGCATCTCGCGCTCCTCCTCGCGGTAGAGGAGGTTGTAGTGGTTCTGCATGGAGACGAACCTGGTCCACCCGTTGGCCTCGGCCACTTGCTGGGCCTTGGCGAACTGCCAGGCCCACATGCTGGACGCCCCGAGGTAGCGGGCCTTGCCCGCCCGGACCACGTCGTGCAGCGCCTCCATGGTCTCCTCGATGGGCGTCTGGTCGTCCCAGCGGTGGATCTGGTAGAGGTCCACGTAGTCGGTGCCGAGCCGGGTGAGCGAGGCGTCGATGGCGTCGAGGATGTGCTTGCGCGACAGACCGCGGTCGTTGCGCCCCCTGCCCATCGGGAAGTACACCTTCGTGGCCAGCACGTAGTCCTCGCGCCTGGCGAAGGTGGCGCGCAGCACCTCGCCGGTCACGACCTCGCTCGCGCCCGCGCTGTAGACGTCGGCGGTGTCGAAGAACGTCACGCCCGCGTCGGCGGCCCTGCGGACGAGGGGCTCCGCCTCGTCCCGCGCCAGCGCCCACTGCTGCTCGGCGGGATCGCCGTAGCTCATCATGCCCAGGCAGAGCCGGGAGACCTTCAAGCCTGATTGACCCAGTTGCGTGTACTTCATGGCACTCACCATATGACCAGATATGTCCACGTTACCTAGTGGGTGGATGCGAAATCAGGTTTGTCCAAAAGCGGAAATGACCTTTACACGGGCGACGCTGATCGGGTCGATTAGAGGAACGTTGCAAAACGGTGGGCGCCCTGGCGACGTGCCTGATCCGGCAGACCCGAACGCATACCGGGGGTGAGGTGGAAGACACACGCGGTGGACTCGTGTCCAGGGCCCGTGCCAAGCTTCGTGATCGGCGTGCCAGGCGGAAAGACCTGCGCGCCCGGCTCAGGGAACTTCCCTGGGTGGGCGGCCTCGGACTGGCCGCCGGGATCGCCGGGCTGTCGGTGCCGATCCTGACCGGGCTGGCGAGCTCGGGCATGGTGGCCGAGGGCGCGCTGGCGCTGCTCGTGCTGGTGGGCCTGCACGTCAGGTTCGTCACCGAGACCCCGGTGCGCCGGGCCGGCGCGTGGTGGATCGTGGCCGTGCAGGCGTGGCTGACGTACCTGCCGCTGACCGTGTTCGGCGCGGCGTGGACCCCGGTCTGCGGGCTGCTGGCGGGGGCGCTGCTGGTGATGGCGGGCCGGATCCGCTCGACCGTGCTGGTGCTGCTGGCGCTGGCGTGCGGGCCGGTGGTGCTCGCGGCTCCGGACCGGTCCATGATCGACCCGCTGTGGGCGCTGGCCGCGCCGCTGACCGGCCTGGCCGAGTACGCGGTGATCACGCTGGCCAGGCGGGCCAGGCAGCTCGACGAGGCGCGTACCGACGTCATGCGCAGGGCCGTCGCCCTGGAGCGCCGCCGCTTCACCCGCGACCTGCACGACCTGGTCGGCCACCGGCTGACGGTGCTGGTGCTGAAGGTGCAGCTCCTGGAGCGGCTGGTCGCCGAGCAGGACCCGAAGGCGCAGGACGAGGTGAGCGAGACGCTGGAGCTGCTGCGCAGCCTCTCGACGGACGTCAGGGCGGTGGCGCATGGTTTGCGCAGCTCCTCGCTGGCCGCCGAGCTGGGCTCGGCGCGCTCGCTGCTGGAGTCGGCGCGGGTGCGCTGCCAGATCAGGGTGTCCTGCCGCGACCTGCCGGGCGACGTGGAGGAGGCGCTCACGCACGCCCTGCGCGAGGGCGTCACGAACGTGCTGCGCCACGCGGAGGCCCGCCAGTGCTCCGTGCATCTCCTGGAACGTGACCACATGGTGCGCCTGACGATCAGGAACGACGGGGTGCGCCCGCCGCGCCGCCCCGGCGACGCCGGCCAGGGCCTGCTGAACCTGGCCGAGCGCGTCTCCGGCCTCGGCGGCTGGCTGGAGGCCACCTCCTCCAGGACCGGCCAATTCACCTTCAGCGTCTACGTCCCGCGAAAGAAATAATCGCATCCCGGTCAATGATGTGGATTTCACAAATGCCATTTACATAGGCATGTATTGGTGCTGAAGGATGTGACTAGCCGGGCGGCTCCAACGGCGAGAGGCTACTGAGCACACCGCCCCGGAGGTTCCGCCCAGATGGACAAGTACGAGCTCTATTGCCTGGTCGATCCGTGTTTCTACGACACTCTCGAGCACAGCACGGCAGCAGACGCCGACTTTCCCATTCTGCGCAGGTCGCTTCCCGCCGGCTGGGCCTCGGCGCTCACCGACACCTGGTGCTATTTCTCTCCCGAGCACGAGCCGCCGCTGCCTTCGCAGGGCTGGAAGATTCACGTGTCCGCCCGCGTGGAGGACGCCGAAAAGGCCATCGAAGCGGTTTGGGACTACTGTTTGCCGCGCGGCATCGCGTTCAAGTTCCTGCGCGGCGTCCCCGTGCTCGTCATGGTGAACTCCAAGGCCGCCTCCCGGGCCTCCAGCGGCAAGCTCCTCACGATCTACCCGCGGGACGAGGCGCAGCTCGAACTGGTGCTCAAGGAGCTCGACGAGCTGCTGCGCGACGTGCGCGGCCCGTACATCCTCAGCGATCTGCGCTACAACGAAGGACCGCTGTTCGTCAGGTACGGCGGCTTCGCCGAGCGCCACTGCCTGTCCCCGGGAGGCGAGCGCGTGCTGGCCGTCGAGGACGGGGACGGCGCGCTCGTGCCCGACGTACGGGGCGCCACGTTCTCGGTGCCGCCGTGGACGACCCTGCCGGCGTTCCTGGAGCCACAGCTCGCCGCCCGCAACTCCGTGACGACGACCGGGCTGCCGTACACGATCGAGAGCGTCCTGCACTTCTCCAACGGCGGCGGCGTCTACCTCGGCCGCGACACGCGGACCGGCGAGCGCGTGGTGCTGAAGGAGGCCAGGCCGCACGCCGGGCTCGACACGGCGGGCCGCGACGCGGTCGCCAGGATCGAGCACGAGCGCGACATCCTCGAACGCCTGTCGGGCCTGCCCGCGGCTCCCGCGCCGCGCGGCTACTTCACGCTCGGCGAGCACCATTTCCTCGTGCAGGAGTTCATCGACGGCACGCCGCTCCAGCGGCGGCTCGTGCACCGCTACCCGCTCACCCGCGCCACCTGCACCGAGCAGGACCTGGCCGAGTACACCGAGTGGGCGGTCGAGACGCTGGAGCAGGTGGCGCGCGCGGTCGGCTCGCTGCACGAGCGCGGGGTCGTCTTCGGCGACCTGCACCCCGACAACATCCTGCTGACCGACGACGGCCGGGTGGCGCTGATCGACTACGAGGTCGCCACGCTCGCCGACGACCGGGCTCGCGCCGCGCTCGCCCATCCCGCCTTCGCCGCCCCGGCCGACCGCCAGGGCGTGGACGTGGACCGGTACGCGCTGGCCTGCCTGCGCCTGGGCCTGTTCGCGCCGCAGTGCACGATCATGCTGCCGCTGCACCGGCCGAAGGTGACGCACCTCGGGGAGATCGTCAAGGAGACGTTCCCCGTGCCCTGCGGCGTGATCGACGAGGCCGTCGCCACCATCGCGGGCGGCGCGCACGACGGCACGACCGTGCCCATGCCGGGCGTGGCGGGCTGGCCCGAGCTGCGGGACGCCATGGCCACAGCGATCACGGCCGCGGCCACGCCCGGGCGCGACGACCGGCTCTTCCCCGGCGACGTGGCGCAGTTCCGGCCGGGTGGCGGGCTCAACCTCGCGCACGGCGCGGCCGGCGTGCTGTTCGCCCTGCACAGCGCCGGCCTCGGGCCCTTCCCCGAGTACGAGCGCTGGCTGCGCGAGCGAGCCCGCCGCCCCATCCAGGGCTCCGGCCTCGGCCTGTACGACGGGCTGCACGGCATCGCGTACGTGCTCGGCCTGCTCGGGCACCACGAGGACGCGCACGACCTCATCGGGATCTGCCTGCGCGAGAAGTGGGACCGCCTGGAATCGGCGCTCATCTCCGGGTTGTCCGGCATCGGGCTGAACCTGCTCCACTTCGGGCACACCGACCTGGCCCTGCACGCGGTGGACATCTGCGCCGCGCGGCTCGACGCCCCCGTGCCCGAGATCAGCGGCGGCGCCCACCCGCGCGCCGGGCTCATGCACGGCTCGTCCGGCCCCGCGCTGCTGTTCCTGCACGCCTACGAGCACACCGGCGACCCGGCGCTGCTCGATCTGGCGGCCACCGCGCTCCGGCAGGACCTGCGGCGCTGCCGCCACTCCGAGGACGGCTCGCTCCAGGTCAACCAGGGGTGGCGGTTGCTGCCGTACCTCGACGAGGGGTCCGCGGGGATCGCCCTCGTGCTGGAGCGCTACCTGCGGCACCGGCACGACGAGGCGTTCGCGACGGCGCTGGCCGAGCTGCGGCTCGCCGGGCGCGCGGGCTTCTTCGTGCAGGCCGGGCTGTTCACCGGGCGCGCCGGGCTCATCGCGGCCGGCGCCGGGGACCTGCCCGAACTGGTGAAGGGGCTGCGGTGGCACGCGCTGCCGTACGCCGGGGGACTGGCCTTCCCCGGCGACCAGCTCCTGCGCCTGTCCATGGATTTCGCGACCGGAACGGCCGGCGTGCTCTTCGCCCTCGCCTCGGTGATGGGCGGAAAACCCTGCCAACTGCCGTTCCTCGGGGCCGCACCCGAGCGGCCTCTCCCCGACGACACCACGGAAGGAGGTGTACGACATGGTACTTCTCGACCTGCAGGGTCTTGAGGCCCCCGCGGCCAGCGACGTGGCCAGCGGCGGCAGCACGCTGACCGTTCTGTCCTGCCACTCCGGCAGCCCCAGCAACCTCAGTGTCGCTCTCTGCCACTGATGTGCGAATAACCGTCCCCGCGCCGTCCACCACGGCGCGGGGACATTCACAAGCGGCCACATGCACAGAGGAGGCGTCACCTTGCGGGCAGGAGACCGGCTGGTGATCGGCGCGGTACGGCGCAGCGGACCGTGGACCGCCGTGCTGGCCGTCACGGCAGTCGCGGGAGCGGCCGCCGAGCTGGCCGTCCCGTACCTGATCGGCCGCACCGTGGACGCCCTCGTGACGCGCCAGCCGGCCGGCACCCACTGGCTGGCGCTCTGCGCGGGCGCGGTCGCCGCCGTCATGCTCTGCGAGAGCCTCGGCGTGTGGGCGCGCGGCGCCAGTGGCGCCCGTGCCGCCGCGACCCTGCGCTCCGGCGTGCTGCGGCACGTGCTCGGCGCCGGCTCGGCGGCCACCCGCCGCTTCCCGGAGGGCGAGCTCGTCACCCGGGCCGGCCTGAACGCCGAGGAGGTCGGCAGGGCGCCCGAGACGGTGACCAGCGCGCTCGCCCTGCTCGTCCCCACGGCGGGGGCGCTGGTCGCGCTCACCCTCATCGCTCCCGTCCTGACGCTGACGCTCGGGGCGGGCATCGTCGTCATCCTCCTGGTCCTGCGTGCCTTCCTGCGCACGACGACCACGATCGCGGGCGGCTACCAGCAGGTGCAGGGCGAGATCGCCGCCCGCCTCGTGGAGGCGCTGGGCGGCGCCCGCACCATCGCCGCCGCCGGCACGGCGGACCGCGAGTCGCGCCGCGTGCTCGGGCCGCTGCCCGGGCTGCGCGCGCACGGGATGGCACTGTGGCGGGCCAACGCCTCGGCCGCGGTCCGGTCCGGGCTGGTGGTGCCGCTGCTGGAGGTCGCCGTCCTCGCCGTGGGCGGCTTCATGCTCGCCGCGGGCGACCTCACCGTCGGAGAGCTGTACGCCGCCGCGCGCTACGCCGTGCTCGGGGCCTCGCTCAGCACGGCGCTCGGCCACATCAGCGGCCTGGCCAGGGCGCGCTCCGCCGCCGGACGGGTGGCCGAGGTCCTCGACCTGCCACCCGTCCGGTACGGCGAGCGCACGCTCCCGCCCGGCCCCGGCACGGTCGAGTTCCGCGACGTGGCCGCGAACGGCCTGACCGTCGGCGACCTCACGCTCCCCGGCGGATCCGTCACCGCCGTCGTCGGGCGCTCGGGGGCGGGCAAGTCGCTGCTGGCCGCGCTGGCGGGGCGGCTGGCCGAGCCCGAGCGGGGCGCCGTCCTGCTCGACGGCGTGCCCCTGGCGGAGCTGTCGGAGGAGGAGCTGAGGCGGGCCATCGGCTACGCCTTCGAACGCCCGGTCCTGACCGGCGAGACGATCGGCGAGGCCATCAGCCCCGAGCCGGCGCCCGTCCGGGAGGGGGCGGCCCTCGACGGCCGGCAGCCGGGGGCGCATCGGGTGGCGGAGGCCGCCGAGGCCGCGTGCGCGGACGTGTTCGTCCGGCGGCTGCCGCTCGGGTACGCCACCCCGCTCGGCGACGCCCCCATGTCCGGCGGCGAGCGGCAGCGCATCGGCCTGGCCAGGGCGTTCGCGCAGGGGGAGCGGCTGCTGGTGCTCGACGACGCCACCTCAAGCCTCGACACCGTGACCGAGCGCCAGGTCGGCCAGGCCCTCACCACCGACCCGCTCGGCCGCACCCGCCTCATCGCCGCCCACCGGCTCGCCACCGCCGCCCGCGCCGACCAGGTCGTCTGGCTCGACGGCGGCACGGTCCGCGCCGGCGGGCCGCACCACGTGCTGTGGCAGGACCCGGCCTACCGGGCGGTCTTCCAGGGAGCCGAGGAAGCCCGGGAGATCCAGGGAGGCGCGCCGTGAACCCGATCGCCCGCGCCCTGCGGCGGGAGCCGAGGCAGCTCGTCAGGCTGGGGCTCTGGTCGGTGGTCGAGGCGGCGCCCGCGTTCCTCATCGGGCACGCCGTCGCCCGCGCCATCGAGGACGGGTTCGCCCCGGCCGAGCCGCTGATCGGGCTCGGCTGGCTGGCCGCGCTCGGGATCACGTGGCTGGCGGGGGCCGTGGCCGCGCGGCAGGTCGTGCTGGCCGTCGCCGCGGTGGCGGAGCCGTTCAGGGACGATCTCCTGACCCGGGTGGTGGAGGGCGCGCTCAGGACGGGCTCGGGGGGCGACAGCGCCGCCGTGGCCAGGGCCGGGCTCCAGGTCGAGCTGGCCAGGGACTCCTTCGCGGCCGTGGTCACCACCGTGCGCGGGTTCGTGTTCACGGTGGTCAGCGTCGTGCTGGGGCTGCTGACCCTGGCTCCCGAGACGCTCGTGCTGGTCATGCCGCCCTTCCTGGCCGGGCTCGGGCTCTTCCTGGCCTCGCTGCCCGCGCTGGCCCGGCGGCAGCGCGCGTACCTGCTGGCCGACGAGCACCTGGCCGAGGCCATGATCGGCATGGCGGGCGGGCTGCGCGACATCGAGGCGTGCGGCCTGCGGGAGAGCGTGACGGGCCGGCTCGAACGCCGGGTCGGCGCGCAGGCCGCCGCCGCGCGCACGCTCGCCCGGGTGAGCGCCGCCCGCACCGCGGCCCTGGCCGCCGGCGGCTGGCTGCCCGTCGTCCTCGTCCTGGCGGGAACCCCGTGGTTGCTGGAGCGGGGCGTGGGGGCCGGGGTGATCGTGGGCACCCTCGCGTACGTCGCCCAGTCCCTGGCCCCCGCGCTCGGCGGGCTCGTGCAGGGGCTCGGCGTCAGCGGCGTCCGGCTGGCCGTCTCGCTCGGCCGCATCCTGGCCATGGCGCCGCCTGCCGCCCCCGACCCGCCCAGGATCCGCCCGATCACGAGCGAGATCAGGCTCGACGCCGTCACCTTCGCCTACGGCCCGCACTCCGCGCCCGTGGTGCGAGGCCTGGACCTGACGGTCCCCGAGGGCGACCACCTGGCGATCGTGGGGCCCAGCGGGGCGGGCAAGTCCACGCTGGCGTCCCTGCTCAGCGGCGTGCTGCGGCCCGGCAAGGGCGAGGTGCTGATCGGCGGCGTGCCCGCCGACCGGCTCGACCCCGCCGCCCGCGTGCTGATCCCGCAGGAGGCGTACGTCTTCCGCGGCACGCTCCGGGAGAACCTCCTCTACCACGCGGAGACCGGCGCCGCCCTGGCGGAGGCCGTCGAGGCCGTCGGGGCGGGCGGCCTGGTGGAGGAGCTGGGCGGGTACGACGCGCAGGTCGAGCCGGGCGCGCTCTCGGCGGGCCGGCGCCAGCTCATCGCCCTGGCCCGCGCCTACCTGGCCCCCGCCACGCTCGTCATCCTCGACGAGGCCACCTGCCACCTCGACCCCGCCACCGAGGCCAGGGCCGAGGCCGCGTTCGCCCGGAGGGGCGGCACGCTCGTCGTGATCGCCCACCGCCTGACCTCCGCCCTGCGCGCCCGCCGCATCCTGCTCATGGACGGCGCCCGGATCACGCTCGGCACCCACGAGGAGCTGATCCGGACCTCCCCCTTGTACGCCGACCTGGCCGGCCACTGGCACCCGGAGCCCGTCTCATGAGATACCCGCCCGCCGAACGCCTCCCCCTCACCGACCGCTCCCACGGCCACGAGATCGACGACCCGTACCGCTGGCTGGAGGACCCCCTGGATCCGCGCACCCAGGCCTGGCTGGCGGCCCAGGACCGGCTGTGGCGCGACAGCGCAGCCGGGCTGTCCCAGCGGGAGCGGTTCCTGGCGCGGCTGACCGAGCTCAGGGACACGGGCCTGGTGACCCCGCCCGTGTGGCGCGGCGACCAGCGCTTCCACCTGCGCCGATCCCCGTCGCAGGAGCACCCCGTGCTCTGCTGCGACGACCGCGTGGTGCTGGATCCCATGGAGCTGGACCCCAGCGGGCTGACGACGCTGGACGGCTGGCAGCCCGACCTGGAAGGGCGCCGCCTGGCGTACCAGATCTCGCGCAGCGGCGACGAGAAGGCCTGCCTGTACGTGCGGGACCTGGCCACCGGCGAGGTCGTCGACGGGCCCATCGGCGGCTGCCGCTACTCGGCGGTCGCCTGGCTGCCGGGCGGCGGGGCGTTCTACTACGTCCGCTTCCAGCAGGGCGTGTTCCTGCACACGATCGGCTCCGCCGAGGCGGACGTGCCCGTGTTCACCAGGGGCGCGATCTCGTACGGCGTGCAGATCAGCCCCGACGGCCGCTGGCTGACGATCTCGGCGGGCACCGCGTCGGGCAACTCGCTCTGGCTGGCCGACCTGGCGGGCGAGGACCCGGCGCCCCGGCCCGTACAGGAGGGCTCGCCCGCCCGCACGGCAGGCGCGGTGGCCGGCGACGGCCGCCTGTACCTGCTCACCGACAGGGACGCGCCCCGCCGCAGGCTCTGCGTGGCCGACCCCAGGACCCCCACGGCCTGGCGGGAGCTGATCCCGGAGGACGAGGAGGCCGTGCTGGGGGCGTTCACGCTGCTCGACGGCGACCGGCTGCTGGTGTCCAGGACGCGGCACGCGGTGGGCGAGATCGCCGTGCACGACGCCCGCACGGGGGAGCGGCTGAGCACCGTGCCGCTGCCCGGCAACGGCTCGATCGCCTCGCTCACCTCCCGCCCGGGAGGCGGCCCCGAGGCGTGGTTCGCCTACACCGACGCCGTCACCCCCGCGGAGATCTGGCGCTACGACGCCCGCACGGACGCCACCACGCGCTGGTCCGCCCCGCCCGGCCGCGTCACGCTGCCGGAGGTGCGCAGCTCCCACATCGAGTACGCCTCCGCCGACGGCACCCTCGTCCGCATGGTCGTCGTCGCCCGCCCCTCCCGTGGGGGCCCGCGCCCGGCGATCCTCAGCGGGTACGGCGGCTTCGGCATCCCCCTGATGCCCGGCTACGCCGCCGACTCCCTGGCCTGGGTCGAGGCGGGCGGCGTGCTGGCCATCGCCAACCTGCGCGGCGGCGGCGAGGAGGGCGAGGCGTGGCACCGCGACGGCATGCTGGAGCGCAAGCAGAACGTGTTCGACGACTTCGTGGCCGCCGCCGAGAAGCTGATCGCCGACGGCTGGACGACCCCGGAGCAGCTCGGCATCTGGGGCGAGTCGAACGGCGGCCTGCTCGTCGGCGCCGCGCTCACCCAGCGGCCCGACCTGTTCGCCGCCGTCGTGTGCTCGGCCGGGCTGCTCGACATGGCCCGCTACCACCTCAGCGGCCTCGGGCCCTCGTGGACCGGCGAGTACGGCGACCCCGACGACCCCGAGCAGCTCGGCTGGCTGCTCGGCTACTCGCCCTACCACCACGTGCGCGAGGGCGCCCGCTACCCGGCGACGCTGTTCACGGTGGCGGCGGCCGACACGCGGGTGGACCCGATGCACGCCCGCAAGATGTGCGCCGCGCTGCAGTGGGCGAGCGGCGGTGACCGGCCGATCCTGCTGCGCCACGAGCCGGACGTGGGCCACGGGGCCCGGGCCGTCAGCCGCTCCGTCGGGCTGGCCGCCGACGTGCTGGCCTTCCTGGCCGAGCACACGGGCCGCTCAGATCCAGCCTGACTCCCTGGCGATGCGGATGGCGTCGATCCTGCTGCGCGCGCCCAGCTTGGCCGTGGTCCTGGACAGGTAGTTGCGGACCGTTCCCTCGGCCAGGTACAGCGAGGCCGCGATCTCCCCGACCGACGCCCCGTCCGCCGCGGCCCCGATCACGTCCAGCTCGCGCGGCGTCAGCGGCGCCTCCTCCGGCCGCATGGCCGCGATCGCCAGCTCGGAGTCGATGACCCGCTCCCCCTCGGCCACCCTGCGGATGCCGTCCGCGAGCTGCCCGGGGGGCGCGTCCTTGGCCATGAACCCGCGGACGTGCACGTCGAGCGCCCTCTTGAGCAGCCCGGGGGTGCCGACGCCGGTCAGGATGAGCACCCCGCACTCGGGTAACTTCTCGTGCAGCTCCCGCGCCGCGTCGAGCCCGTCCATGCCGGGCAGGGCGATGTCGAGGACCGCGACGTCGGGCCGGGAGGCCCGGGCCGCGGCCAGGATGCGATCGCCCCGTTCGACCTCGGCCACGACTTCGATGTCCTCTTCATAGGCCAGCAGCGCCACGAGCGCCCCTCGTACCAGCTTCATGTCTTCAGCGAGCAACGTTCGAATCACCATGCGTCCTTGCGGTCGACCAGGCTTGCAACGTCTGCGGGCCTCTTTATCCTGCCGTATTGACCCAATCAAGAAAAGTACTTCTATTTAGCCGTAAATCCGTCTTATCGCGGACGGCTCGTACCCCGATGGAGGCCTACCAAGCGTCGGGCCGATTGGGAGATGCTGACGAACATGAAACCCCGCGTGCGGCCCCTTCCGCCCGAACAATGGGACGACTACACCAGGGCCCATCCGTACAACGTGTTCGCCACCCTGGCCCGCCACCCGGGCCTGTACCGGGGGTGGCGGGGTCTCCACGGCGTGCTGCAGGACGGCACGCTGCCCGCCAGGGACCGGGAGCTGGCCGTCCTGCGCACCGCCCACCACTGCGGCAGCGCCTACGAGTGGGGCAGGCACGCCCGCCTCGCCCAGGAGGCGGGCCTCACGCCGCAGGAGATCGAGCTGGTGCGCAGGCCGGACGCCCTGTGGTCGGTCGAGGACCAGCTCGTGCTCCAGGTGGCCGACGACCTCTACTACGCGGGCGACCTGACGGACGCGACGTGGGCGGCGCTGTGCGACCGCTACGACGAGGCCGGCCGGATCGAGCTGATCATGCTGGTGGCCCACCACGGCATGCTGGCCCTGGTGCTCAGGACGCTGAGGGTGCGGCCCGAGGACTGAGCGGTGGTCACCGGGGAGTGATCATGGTGACGCCCGGCACCGAGCCGATCGAGGCCAGCGCCTTGCCGGCGTCCGCCAGCCCGATCGTGCGGGTGACGAGCTGGTCGGGGTGCAGGATCCCGGCCCTGATCATCTCCAGCATGGGCGGGTAGGCGTGCGCGGCCATGCCGTGGCTGCCCAGCAGCCGCAGCTCCTGGCCGATCACCCGGCCCATCGGCACCGGCGTCGCTCCGCCGGGCAGCAGCCCGACCTGCACGTGCCGGCCCCGGCGGCGCAGGCTCTCGACGGAGGCGGCGCACGTCGCGGGGCTGCCCAGCGCGTCGATCGAGACGTGCGCGCCGCCCCTGGTCAGCTCCCTGACCTGGGCCGCCGCGTCACCGGCCGAGCCGTTGACGAAGTGCGTGGCCCCCGCCAGCTCCGCCAGGTGCAGCGCGTCGGTGCTGATGTCGACCGCCACGACCCGGGCTCCCGCCGCCGTCGCGATCATCACGGCCGACAGGCCCACGCCGCCGCAGCCGTGCACGGCCACCCATTCGCCCGGGCGCACCTCGCCGACCTGCGCCACGGCGCGGAACGCGGTGGCGAAGCGGCAGCCGAGGCCGGCGGCGGTGGCGGAGGCCAGGTCCTCGGGCACGGCGACGAGGTTGACGTCGGCGTGGTCGATGGCGACGTACTCGGCGAAGGAGCCCCAGTGCGTGAAGCCCGGCTGCGTCTGACGCTCGCAGACCTGCTGCTCGCCGGTCGCGCAGGCGGCGCAGGTGCCGCACGCGCAGATGAACGGCACGGTCACGCGCGCCCCCGGCAGCCAGCCGCGCACGTCGGCGCCCACCGCCTCGACCACGCCCGCCAGCTCGTGCCCCGGCACGTGCGGCAGGACCTTGATGTCGGGGTCGTGGCCCTGCCAGCCGTGCCAGTCGGACCGGCACAGCCCGGTCGCCTCGACCCTGATCACCGCTCCGTGCGGGGCCGGGGAGGGATCGGGCAGCTCGCGCACGTCGAGCTCCCCACCGAAGATGTCAAAGGCAACCGCTCGCATCTCATGAGCTTAGAGTGAGTTGCCGCAGCTCGCGCAAGGCCTGGTGCGAAGGTGAGCCGGGTTCGGTGGTGTAGAGCACCAGGCGCAGGTCGTCGCGGTCGGGCACCGGCATGACCTGGCAGATCGTCTCGATCGTGCCGACGACCGGGTGGTGGACGTGCTTGCGCTGCTCCCTGCGCACCGCGACCTCGTGCCTGGACCACAGCTCGGCGAACTCCGGGCTGAGCGCCAGCATCTCGGCCACCAGCGCCTGGAGCGCCCGGTCCTCGGGGTAGCGGCCGGCGGCGATGCGCAGGTCGGCGACGGAGGCGCGGGCGAAGCGGCCCTTCTCCTCGTCGGTGAGGTGCTCGGCGATGTCGGGCGACATGAACACCCAGCGGATGACGTTGCGCCGGTCGGGCGGAGTGGCGTCGAGGTCGCCCATGAGCACGCCGGCCATGGTGTTCCAGGCGCGGATGTCGTAGCGGGCGTCCAGGACGTACGCCGGCACCTCCTCCAGGAACGTGATCAGGTGCAGCAGGCTCCCCGGCACGTCCTCCCTGATCCTGGGCGGGTCCAGCGGCTGGTCGGCCAGGTGGAACAGGTGGGTGCGCTCGTCCTGGCCCAGCATGAGCGCCCGGGACAGCGCGTTGAGCACCTGCCTGGAGGGGTGCGGGCCCCTGCCCTGCTCCAGCCGGATGTAGTAGTCGATCGACATGCCCGCGAGCTGCGCGACCTCCTGCCGGCGCAGGCCGGGCGTGCGGCGGCTGCCGCCCGCCGGCAGGCCCACGTCGGCGGGGGTGACGCGGGCGCGCCTGACGCGGAGGAATTCGGCGAGTTCGTCGCGGTTCATGCCTCCATCCTGGGCCGAAGGGCGGCCCCGTGGGTGGTACCGCTGATCCCAGCCTCTCCGGGTCTCTCCCGCGAGCCCGTCAGGAGGGCCGAACGTGGAGGCATGACGAGGATCGCGCTCATCACGGGCGCCAACAAGGGCATCGGCTACGAGATCGCGCGCCTGCTGGCCGGGCAGGGCGTCACCACGATCGTGGGGGCGCGGGACGACGAGCGCGGCAGGGCCGCCGCGGAGCGGCTCGGGCAGCCGTACGTCCGGCTCGACGTCACCGACGGCGAGAGCGTGTCCGCCGCCGCGAAGTGGATCGACGGCGAGTACGGCCGGCTCGACGTCCTGGTCAACAACGCCGGCGTCACCGGAGACCCGGCCGGCTTCCTGCCCAGCGCCGCCACGGCCGCGCACCTGCGGGAGGTCTACGAGACGAACGTGTTCGGCGTCGTCACGGTCACGAACGCGATGCTGCCGCTGCTGCGCAGGTCGGGGGCGGGGCGGATCGTGAACATGTCGAGCGAGCTCGGCTCGCTGGCCATGGCGATGGACCCGGCGAGCCCGTTCGGCGAGTTCAACGCCCTGGCCTACAACTCCTCCAAGTCCGCGCTCAACATGGTCACCGTCTGCTACGCCAAGGAGCTGAAGGACACCCCGATCAAGGTGAACGCGGCCAACCCCGGCTACTGCGCCACCGACCTCAACGATCACCAGGGGTTCCGCACGGCGGAGCAGGGCGCGGCCATCGCCGTGCGGCTCGCGACCCAGGACGAGGACGGCCCCTCCGGCGCCTATCTGGAGGATGCGGGCACTGTCCGCTGGTGAAGGTGTCAAGGCTGACATTTGGGACAGATTGGGGTGATGGGAAGAGATCTGGATAAGGAGCGATTTACCGAGGCGGAGTACACCCGCTTCGGGGAACGCATCCGGGAGCAGCTGGGCGTGCTGCGTGAGCTGCTCGACACCCCCGGTTTCGGTCAGGGCCCGGTCACGATCGGGGCCGAGCTGGAGCTGTTCCTGATCGACGACGAGGGGCGGCCGCTGCCGCGCAACGACCAGGTACGGCAGGCCCTGGGCGACGACCGGGTGGTGCTGGAGCTGGGCCGCTACAACCTCGAGGTGAACCTGACCCCGCTGCCCCTGGCGGGCAGGCCCTTCGAGCGGCTGAGCGCCGAGGTGCAGGAGACCATGACCAAGGTGGACGGGGCCGTGGCGGGCGGTGGCGCGCTGCCCATCGGCATCCTGCCGACGCTGGACACCGAGGACTTCACGCTGGGCGCGATGAGCGACCAGAACCGATACCGGGCCATGAGCAGGGGCATCAGGAGGCTGCGGCTGGAGCCGTTCCTCGTGAAGATCGACGACTTGGAGCTGTCGGTCGAGGACGTGATCCTGGAGAGCGCCAACACCTCCTGGCAGGTGCACGTCCGCACGCCGCCCGAGCACTTCGCCAGGCTGTTCAACGCCGCCCAGCTCGCCATCGGGCCGGTGCTGGCGGCGTGCGGGAACTCGCCGTTCTTCCTGGGGCGCCGGCTGTGGGAGGAGACCCGCATCGCGCTGATGGAGGAGGCCGCCGACGACCGGGACGTGCAGCGGCGCGAGCGCAGGGACGGGCGGGTGACGTTCGGTTCGGACTGGGTGCGCGAGGGCGCGCACGAGCTGTTCGAGCGGTACGTGCAGGACTACGACCCGATCGTGCCCGACCTCACCGAGGGGGCGGAGCGGCACGAGGTGCCGGAGCTGCGGCTGCACCAGGGCACGATCTGGCAGTGGAACCGCCCCGTCTACGACCCCGCCGACGGCGGCCACCTGCGCATCGAGATGCGGGCGCTGCCCGCCGGGCCCTCCTGCGCGGACATGGCGGCGAACACGGCCTTCCTGCTCGGGCTGACGCTGTCGCAGGCCGAGCGGGACCTGACCGGCTACCGGTTCGCGACGGCGTACCAGAACTTCTACCGCGCGGCCATGCAGGGGCTGGACGCCAAGCTCTCCTGGCCCGGCATGGAGGGCGAGCACGACGCCGCGGAGTTGGTGCTCTACCTGCTGCCCGAGGCCAGGAAGGGGCTGCTCGGAGCCGGGGTGGCGCCGAACGACGCCGACCGGGCGCTGGACGTGATCGCCCAGCGCACCCGGCTGCGCCGCACCGGCTCGGCGTGGCAGCGCGAGGCGCTGGAACGCTTCGGCGGCGACCGGCGCGAGCTCGTCCGGCGCTACCGCGAGCTGGCGCTCTCGGGGACCCCCGTGCATCTGTGGAAATGATTCGCCAACCTTCGCCATCCCCGGTCCGTCAAACTGGTCAAGAGACGGAAAAGGTGAGGCAGATATGGCGGGTACGGGGATGGTTCCCACCGACAAGGCGGCGTTTGCCCTCATTCGGGAGACGGGGGACCTGGCGGACGGGGCGGCCAAGCTGGCCGGCGAGATCGGCGGCACGTCCGTCGAGGCGGTGCTGGCCCAGGCCAACAGGACCGGCGCGCGCAGGGGCGCCGCGGCCGCCATGGGCTCGATGCGGCCCCGGCCGGCCGATTGGTACGCCTTCGACGACAAGGACCAGGACACCGCCGACTGGTACCCGCAAGGCCTGACCGGCAGCGAGGACTCCGGCAACATCGGGATCCCGGCGTTCATCGTGAGCTGGTACTTCAAGCCGGAGGCGGGTGAGCGGGGCATCAGGGTGTCGTTCCTGAGCCCCAAGTCGCTGAAGTACCAGCACGCGCTGCTGGTGCAGGCCAAGCCGGACGGGTCGTACGGGCCGATCGACATCCACGCCGGCGGCATCGCCTGCTACGGCGACCTGCTCTACGTCGCCGACACCACGCGCGGCCTGCGCGTCTTCGACCTCGGCAACGTGCTCGACCTGCGCACCGCCCAGAACGACCTGGGCGACGGCAAGCGGGTCGGCCGCCACGGCGGCAGGCTGCACGCCTTCGGCTACCGCTACGTCATCCCGCAGACCGACTTCTGGAAGGTGGCGCGGCCGGGGCCGCGGTTCTCGTTCGTGTCGATCGACCGCAGCGGCGACACGCCCAGGCTCATCACCGGGCAGTACCAGGACAAGACCCCCGACGGCTGGGTGGGGCGCTGGAACCTCGACCTGGAGGGCGGGGAGCCGCTCGACGCGTTCGTCATGGGGCATCCCAAGATCCAGGGCGCGATGACGTACCGCTCGAAGTGGTATCTGAGCCAGTCGGCCGGCTCCACGGCCAACGGCAAGCTGCTGGTGTACGAGGGCCAGGAGCTGGAGACCAGGCCGTTCCCGATCGGGCCCGAGGACCTGACCGTGCAGGACGGCAAGCTCTGGAGCATCAGCGAGTTCAGGGGCAAGCGGACGGTCTTCGGCGTCAGCCTCTGAGATGCTCCTGCAGAACCTCGCGGTATCGGCGGTCGAAGGCGTCGTAGCGGGCCCGTAGCCCGGCGCCCGGCCAGCCGTCCGGCAGCAGCTCCGCGGGCAGCAGCGGGTCGGCCAGCAGGTGCCGCAGTACGGCGGCGGAGACGAGGAAGCCCTCGGCCAGGCCCTGCGCGCCGTCGAGAGCCCGTTCGAGGCGCCGGGCCTCGGCCGCCCAGCCGTCCAGGTCCCACAGCAGGGGAGTGGGGTCGCGGCGCGGGCGGCCGTCGATCAGCGTGCACTGCGCGGTGACGATCTCCGGCCAGGCGCCGCGCACCAGGTTCGCCGGGCGCAGCCAGGTGCCCTCGCGCAGCTCTGCCAGGCGCAGCGCGGTCATCGTATGCCGGAGCGCGGCCCGGTCGGCGGGCGCGCGCCGCTCGGCGGTCACCACGGCCACCTCCCACGTGCCGTCCCACGGCTTCGTGTGCGGGTCGCGACTCTCGTCCTGCCTGGCCTGGCGCTCGACGAGCCGCTGGGACAGCGTGTACTGCCCGTCGGTCTGCAGCAGGTCGCCGGCCGCGACCATGCGCGACAGCGCCACCCTGACCGTGCCCTCCGCGATGCCGAACAGCGCGCCGATGCGCACCAGGTGGCGGGCGGGCAGCCGGGGCGGGTGGCTGCCCAGCAACGCGCTCAGCACCGCCGAACGCGCACTCAGGCCATTACGCTCTTCCATCGCGTGTCGAGTATATGTAACACTCGCGAGTATGGGCCGGTATCTCATCGAACCGTTCGACCGCAGCGACCGTTACGCCACCGAGTCGTACCAGGGTGCGGCAGGGCGCAACTGGTGGCGCTGCGACCCCACGCTCCGCCTGCTCATGCGGCGGCACCTGGGTGACGGCTACGCCTGGGCGGAGCCGCGCCTCGACCGGCTGGGCGAGCTGATGGGAGGTCTCGTCGCCGAATGCGCCGAGGAGACCGACCGCAACCCGCCGCGGCTGGAGAAGTACGACAAATGGGGCCGGGACGTCAGCCAGGTCCTCATGCCGCCGTCGTTCCACACCGCCCGGCAGGCGCTGATGGCCGACAACTTCACCTCCCCGTCCTTCGCGGGTCAGGCCCGCGCCAACGGGGCCGATCCGGCCGCGCTGGGCGCCGCGTGGACGTACCTGCTCGACCAGGCCGACATCGGGATGGGCTGCGCCCTCGGCACCGGCGGGGACATGGTGGTCTCGCTGGCCGAGAAGCACGCGCCGCCGGACGTACGCGATCGGGTGCGGGAGATCTTCGCCAACGGCTTCTACTCCGGCGAGGCCGCACAGCTGTTCACCGAGCGGACCGGCGGCTCCGACCTGGCGGCGCTGGAGACCGAGGCGGTGCCCGCCGGTGACGCGTGGCTGCTGACGGGGTTCAAGTGGTTCGCCTCCAACGCCAACGGCTCGGCGTTCGTCGTGCTGGCCAGGCTGCCCGAAGGGGCCGTGGCGCCGTTCCTGGTGTTGTGGGAGCGGCGCGACGGCAGCCGCAACGGGGTGCGCATCCGCAGGCTCAAGGACAAGCTCGGCACCAGGTCCGTCGCCTCCGCCGAGGTCGAGCTCGCGGGCGCGGAGGCGTTCCTGCTGGCCGGCGAGGGCTCCGGCTCGGGGCTCGGCACGATGATGAAGCTCACCAACGCCTCCCGGCTCGGCGTGGCCATGATGGGCGTCGGCGTCGCCAGGCGGGCGCTGGTCGAGGCGCTCTGCTACGCCCGCGCCCGCGAGGCGTTCGGCCGGCCGCTCATCGAGCAGCCGCTCATGCGGCGCAAGCTGGGCGAGCTGATCGTCGAGGTCGAGGCCGCGCAGGCGATGGTGTTCGACGGGCACACCGGGCCCCGGCTGCGCCTGGCGCCCGCCCTGATCAAGCTGCGCGCCGCCCGGCTCGGCGTGACCGCCGCCACCGACGCCGTCGAGGTGCACGGCGGCAACGGCTACATCGAGCAGTGGCCGGTGGCCCGGCTGCTGCGCGACGCGCAGGTCAACCCGATCTGGGAGGGCGGCGACAACATCCTCTGCCTGGACGTGCGCCGCGCCATGCTCAAGGAACGCGCCCACCTGCCCTTCCTCGACCACGTCCGCGCCCTGGCCACCTCCGACCTGGTCCAGACCCGCGTCGACGACCTCACCAAGGCCATCGAGGCGTGGTCGGCGCTGGAGCACGCGGCGGCCGAGGCGCGGCTGTACCCGCTGGCGCAGTTCATGGCCGACGTCTACGCCGCCGCGCTCCTTGAGGACCAGGCCACGTGGGGGCTCGACGACGGCCGCAAGGCGCTCGTCGCCCGCCTGTACGCCGAGGCGCACCTGGTGGACCAGGGCCCGCTGCGCGGCCTCGACCGCCCCGCCGACGACCCCTTCGACGAGCTGCTCGCGGGCGCTTTCAGCGAATCTGGCGGGTGATCGACGGATCCGTGATCGCGGTGTCGGCGGCCAGCAGGAACGCCTTGGAGACGATGACCGACAACATCCCGCCGTCCTCCTCGAACGGCAGGAACACCTGGTCGCCGCCACCGCCCGGGACGATGCACAGGTAGGCGTCGTTGGGCTCCATGAGGATGTTGCCGGAGCCCAGGTGGATCTTGTACGTCCGCAGGTCGCCCTTGACGTGCAGGAACCGGCCCTCCAGCGCGCACCGGCCGGCGATGGCCAGGCGGGGCAGCAGCCGCGCCAGCGCGTCGCGCCGCATCTCGGCCGACTCGCTGAGGTCGCCGAACCCGTACGACTCCCAGTAGTCGCCGTGCCCCACCGGGTCCAGCCCGGTGGAGGCGACGCCGACGGCCAGGTCGGCGTCACGCAACGCCTCCGACAACGTCAGCGGCGCCACCTCGGCCAGCGGGACGCGGCGGCCCTGCGCCGTGAAGTGCAGCTCGCCGCTGACACAGACGGAGACGGTGCCGCCGCCGTCCCGGCCGAAGGAGTCCTCGTCGAGGTGGAAGCCCCAGTGCGCGGTCAGGCCGCCGGGCAGCTCCTTGGTGGCCTCGGCCCGGTCGGAGCCGCACTCCCAGTCCCAGTGGCCCAGCGACATGCCCCTCCAGCCGCGCTCGGACAGCAATGCCTTGGCCTGGCCGTAGCGCAGCAGGTGGCGGGCGAAACGGAGAGAGTGGTCGCGGGTCCTCTCCTCGGCCGGGGTGAGCAGGTAGACCTCGCGGAAGGCCTGCTTGAACGGCTGGCGCAGGTCGTCGGCGATCAGGTGGTCACGCCAGCCGCGCACCTCCTCCGCGTCGTGCGCGATGGGGTGCCAGAGCAGGACGGGCGTGTCGGGGGAGGGCCGGACGTGCCGGCCCTCCGGACCGGCCAGCTCCCATCGCCCGTCCACCTGCACCGGCAGCCCGGCTGGGCCTTGTGCGATCTTCCAGATCAGGTTGCGGGCGGACGCGCCGGCGACGGGGTGGTCGAGGTAGTACGCGCACACGTCCCGCCACTGCCAGACCCGCCCGGCGGCCAGCGCCCGCTCGACCCTGAACCGTTCGGCGGCCAGCACCTTCCTCAGCTCCCTGGCGGCGGCCCTGAACTCGGCGAGCAGCTCCCGGTCGACGCTCTTCGGGATGGTCCTGCGGCCGTCGTGGGTGATCCGCCCGTCCAGTGACAGGCACAGCCCCTGCTCGGTACGGGTGCCGTCGGGGCCGAGCCCGAACGTGGGCACGGTGCGCTCCAGCAGTTGCTCGGCGGAGAGCCCCGCCCGCCCGGCGACCTCCTCCAGCGTGCGGTTCACCGCCGCGAGGATCGTCTTCTTGCGCGCCTTCGCCAGCACGCGGGCGAGCTGCGCGACCACCTCCGGGCCTCCGCGCCTGGCCAGCACGCCGATCGCGGCGTTGGCCAGCAGCTCGCTGCGCGCGTGCGCGCCCGAGCCGCCGATGCCCGTGCCCGCCGTCACGGCCACGTCGCCCAGCAGCGGAACCACCCACGGCTCGTCGATCAGCTCGCAGGTCCACACCAGGCCGCGCAACGTCGTGGCGGTGCCCTTCCGCAGGAAGACGGTCTCGCCGTACGCGCGCGAACGCCGGATCGTCGTCTCGCGATGGGCGGCGAGCTCCCGCAACACGTCGGGGATCACCTCGACGGCCTGCTCGGTCAGCAGCTCCTTGGCCTCCCACATCCACCGCAGGCCGGGCCTGGAGTCGACGGCGGCGGCCCAGTGCAGCAGCAGCGGCCGCACCTGCGGGCCCCCGAGCCGGGGCGCGAGCCCGCCGAGCAGCCGGTCCGCGAACGGGTCGCCCTCCTCCAGCACGTCGCGGACCGCCGCGGCCGGATCGTCCGGCTCCGGCCCGGTCAGCGACACCAGCACCTGGCCGCCGATCAGGTCCGACGCCCGCGGCCGGTAGCGGCGTAACCAGACGTGGTCATCCTGAGCGTCCATCGGCCATCCTGTCCCGTTTGTCGTGTCGCACGATGACGATCATCCAACAGCACCCGCAAGGCTCTCGTGATCCGAAGGAGATCCTGAACCGTGAGGATTCCCGTACAGGAAGGGACGACCGGCGTCGGCCGCCGCGGTCCGCGAGCGCCGTCTCCTGACCCCGGCGGCCTGGCCCGTTCCGCGGCCTCGACGTACGCTCTGCACGTTCCCCGAGGAGAGCCACCGCACGTTCCCCCGAGGAGGGCCGCATGACCGTACGCGTGGAGCGCCAGGGCCCGGTCACCACCGTGGTGATCAGCAGGCCCGAGGCGCGCAACGCCGTCGATCGCAAGACCGCCGACGCGCTGACCGAGGCGTTCCGTGACTTCGACTGCTCGGACGCCGCCGTGGCGGTGTTGTGGGGCGAGGGCGGCACGTTCTGCGCCGGCGCCGACCTCAAGTCGCTCGACAACCACGTCGGCGAGGAGGGCGACGGGCCGATGGGGCCGACCAGGCTGCGCCTGAGCAAGCCGGTCATCGCCGCCGTCTCCGGGCACGCCGTGGCCGGCGGGCTGGAGCTGGCGCTCTGGTGCGACCTGCGGGTGGCGGAGGAGGACGCGGTGTTCGGGGTGTTCTGCCGGAGGTGGGGGGTGCCGCTCATCGACGGCGGCACGGTACGGCTGCCGCGGCTGATCGGCACGTCGCGGGCGCTGGACATGATCCTCACGGGCCGGCCCGTCGAGGCGCCCGAGGCGTACGCGTGGGGGCTGGCCAACCGGCTCGTGCCCGGCGGCACCGCCAGGCGGCACGCGGAGGCGCTGGCCCTGGAGCTGGCGCGGTTCCCGCAGGAGTGCCTGCGCGGCGACCGGATGTCGGTGCTGGAGCAGGACGGCCTGGAAGAGGGCGAGGCGATGCGCAACGAGCTGCGCCACGGCCTGGTGTCGCTGCCCGACGCGTCGGAGGGCGCGGCCCGCTTCGCCGCGGGAGCCGGCCGCCACGGCGCCTTCCAGGATCTGTGATCGGCGCTCCCCGGGGTTGTCGGTCGGCCCGCGTATCGTGACCTTCATGCCTGACATCGAGGTCGCCGGGCGCGAGGTCCGGATCACCAGCCCCGACAAGGTGGTCTTCCCGCAGTCGGGGCGCACCAAGCTCGACCTGATCCGGTTCTACCAGGCCGTGGGCGAGGCGGCGCTGCGCGGCGTGCACGGGCGGCCGATGGTGCTCAAGCGGTTCGTGCACGGCATCGAGCAGGAGGCGTTCTTCCAGAAGCGGGCTCCGGCCAAGCGGCCCGACTGGGTCGAGGTGGCCGAGCTGAAATACCGCTCGGGGCTGAGCGCGGAAGAGGTGGTGTGCACCGACCTGGCGCAGCTCCTGTGGGTGGTCAACCTCGGCTGCGTCGACCTCAACCCGCACCCGGTGCGCTCCGACGACCTGTCCAGGCCCGACGAGCTGCGCATCGACCTCGACCCGGTGCCGGGCGTCGAGTGGTCCGACGTGCTGCGCACGGCCCAGGTGGCCCGGGAGGTCCTGGCCGACCACGGGCTCGTGGCCTGGCCCAAGACGTCCGGCTCGCGCGGCTTCCACGTCTACGCCCGGATCGAGCGGCGCTGGCCGTTCGCGAAGGTCCGCAAGGCGGCCGAGACGGTGGCGCGCGAGGTGGAGCGGCGCGCGCCCGACCTGGCGACCAGCCGGTGGTGGAAGGAGGAGCGGCACGGCGTGTTCGTCGACTTCAACCAGAACGCCTATGACCGCACGGTCGCCTCCGCCTATTCCGTGCGCGCCGTGCAGGACGCCCGCGTGTCCACCCCGCTGACCTGGGACGAGGTGCCGGGCTGCCGGCCGGAGGCGTTCACCGTCGACACCGTGCCCGGGCGGCTGGCCGAGCGCGGCGACCCGTGGGAGGACATGGACCTGCACCCGGGCTCGCTCGACGGGCTGCTGGAGCTCGCGGAGGAGCTCGGCCCGGCGCCCAAGCCGCCCAAGGGCAGCGGGCGCAGGCAGCAGACGATGCCGGTGATCGAGATCGCCAGGGCGGAGCACAAGGACGAGGCGATGGCGGGGTTCGAGCGGTGGAAGGCCCGCCATCCCGAGGTCGCGGCCCGGCTGGAGGCCGCCGACGTGCTGGTGGACGGCATGCGGGGGCGCAGCAGCGTGTGGTACCGCATCCGCGTCAACCTGCAGCACGTGCCGGAGGGCGAGCGTCCGCCGCAGGAGGCGCTGGAGGTCGACTACGACCCGTGGGGGCGCGGCGGGGGCCCGGCGTCTTGAGGGCAACCGGGCAGAGCCACATGCTGGAAGGACGAGGAGACACCATGAAGTACATGACGATCCAACAGGTTCAGTACGCGGCGACCTCGGACGTTTCGACGACCGGCTGGACGAGCTGATGAACGCGCTGCTCGACCTGGAGGACACGGATCCGGCGATCGAGGACCCCGATCTGGCTGCCACGCTCACCACGGGCATCGTGGACGTCCAGATGATCGCCGAAGCCGATGACCCCGCTGACGCGATGGTCAGGGCGTGGTGCTTTCTCCGCTCCGCCCTTCAAACGATCGGCGACGCGACCCCCGGCTGGGAGACTCAGCGCGCGGTGATGCACGTCGCCCCCGCCGACGCCGCCGACCGCCTGACGACGAGCGCGTGAGGTCGCGCGCCGCACGCGGCTTCACGCCATGGGATCCGGCGGGCCGATCAGCGGCCTGAGATCAGGTTCGCCAGCCGTGCGTACGCCGACGTCGTGGCCCCGCGTTCGTTCTCGTGGCGGTCGGCGGCGCGGAACAGCGCGTAGATGAGCTGCACCCCCGCCCACCGCAGCGGCTCCGGCTCCCATTGCCGCACCTGCCGCCCCACCCACGGCAGCCCCGTCAGCTCGCTCTCGCGGCGCAGCACCAGGTCGCGCAGGGTGCGGCCGGCCAGGTTGGTGGTGGTGACGCCGCTGCCGACGTAGCCGCCGGCCCAGCCGAGGCCGCTGGCGTGGTCCAGGTGCACGGTCGAGCACCAGTCGCGCGGCACCCCGAGCACCCCGCACCACGCGTGCTGGACGCGGACGTCGGCGGCGGCGGGGAAGAGCTTGACGAGCATGCGCCACAGCAGGGCGACGGTCTGCGCCTGGGTGGCGCCGCGCCGGTCGGTGCGGGAGCCGAAGCGGTACGGCACGCCGCGCCCGCCGATCGCGATCCGGTCGTCGGCGGTGCGCTGGGTGTAGACGTAGGCGTGGGCCTCGTCCTCCAGCAGCTCGTTGCCCTGCCAGCCGATGTGCTTCCACACGTCGGCGGGCAGCGGCTCGGTGATGATCATGGAGCTGTTCATCGGCAGCCACTGCCGGTGCTGGCCGGCCAGGCCGGCGGTGAAGCCCTCGGTGGCGCGGATGACGTACTCGGCGGAGACGACGCCCCGCGTGGTGACCGCGCACGCCGGGCCGCCCTGCCGCCGGGGCCGGATCTCGGTCACCGTGGTGTCCTCGAAGATGTCCACGCCCAGCCGTTCCACCGCGGCGGCCAGCCCGACGGCCAGCTTGGCGGGCTGGATGCGGGCGCAGTGGGGCGAGTAGGACGCCTCCAGCGCCCCCGCCACCTGCACGCGCTCGCGCTGCTCGTCACGGCCGAGCAGCCGTACGTCGTCCTCGCCGTACCCCCAGGCCCGCAGGTCGGCGACGCCGGCGCGCAGGCGGCGGCGCTGGGCCGGGTTGGTGGCGACGTGGATCAGCCCGCCCTTGTGCACGTCGGCGTCGATGCCCTCGGCGCGGGTCACCTCGATGACCTCGTCCACGGACCGGAACATGGCCCGCTGCAGGTCGATCATGGCCTGCCGCCCGCGCGCCTTGGCGTGCCGCTTGCGCGACCCGGCGAACTCGGCCGAGAGCCACCCGCCGTTGCGCCCCGACGCGCCGAACCCGGCGAACTCCTTCTCCAGGATCGCGATCCGCAGCCCGGGGTCGGCCTGCTTCAGGTAGTACGCGGTCCACAGGCCGGTGTAGCCGCCGCCGACGATGGCGACGTCGTACGCGCGGGGCCCCGGCAGCGCCGGACGCCGCGTGGGCAGGCCGATCTGCCGGTACCAGAAGGAGACCCCGCCGTTGGCGAAGTCGTCGGTCAGCGGGATACCTCTCATCACCAGACACATCTTCTAATAACAGACAGAAAGCAACAAGGCGGCGAAGTGTAATAAAACTGGACGTCCGGCTAGCTTCGTGTCGGGCGTTCGTACCCCTCGTCGCCTCCGTATACGTGCAGGTCAGGGTCCTGCTCCGGCTGCGTGGCCGGGCTGGTGGGGGAGGCGGTGTGCTCGGAGGCGAAGTCGTCCGACAGCACCGGGGGCGGCGGCATGAGGTAGTCGTGCCAGGTGATCTCGCCCTTGGGCGACGCGTCGGTGGTGAGGTCGCCCGCGCGCTGCGCCGCGTACAGGCGGCCCGGATAGCGTACGGGCAGGCAGGGCCGGCGCAGCCCTGAGGCGTGCAGCCAGGTCCTGACCAGCTCCTCGGTGTTCAGCACCTGCGGCCCGCCGTACTCGATCTCCCGGTGCGAGGGTCCCGCGCTGAGCAGGGCGGCGGCGCGCGTGGCCACCTCTCCCGTGTGCACCGGCTGCCAGGGCAGCGACCGGTCCACGGGCAGCACGGGCAGCGACGCGTGGTCGCGCAGCCGCTGCTGCAGCCACTGGTGGAACGGGGTGACGCGCAGGATCGTCCAGTCCAGCCCGCTCTCCTGGACCAGCCGCTCGGCCTCCAGCTTGTGCCGCAGGTGGCCGTAGGCGGCCCGGTCGGCGCCGACCATCGAGGTGAACAGCACGTGCGGCACCCCGGCCGCGTGCGCGAGGATCATCAGCGTCCTGGTCCCGGGCACGTCCACCGCGCCGCGCCCTTTGCGGCCGCTGGTGGCCAGGTGGGCGATCGCGTCCACGCCGTCCACGGCCTCCCTGACGCCGTTGCCGGAGAACAGGTCGCCCCACATCCACTCGACGTTGCCGCGGCCGTCCCGCTTGGTACGGCTCAGTGCCCGCACCTCGTGACCCGCCTTGAGCAGGGCGGGCACCAGTGCTCCGCCCAGCGTGCCGGTGGCTCCCGTGACCAGAATGCGCATGCGGGTCCCCTACCCGCCAGATTCGAGAAATGTCAATGAATCGCCGTTCCGGGTCTGCGGGCGGTGGAGCGGGGTAGGGCCGCACACATGGCTCGAATCGCATCCGAATCCCTGATCGAACGGCTCGTGGCATGGGGCGTCGACACCGTCTTCGGCCTGCCTGGTGACGGCATCAACGGCATCATGGAGGGGCTGCGGCGCCACCGCGACCGGGTGCGCTTCGTCCTCGTCCACCACGAGGAGGCCGCGGCGTTCATGGCCACCGGCTACGCCAAGGCCACCGGGCGCATCGGCGTGTGCCTGGCCACCTCCGGCCCGGGCGGCATCCACCTGCTGAACGGCCTCTACGACGCCAAGCTCGACCACGTGCCGGTGCTGGCCATCACGGGCATGCAGGAGACGTCCGTGCTGGGCACCGGCTACCAGCAGGAAGTCCACCTGGACAAGCTCTTCGCCGACGTGGCCGAGTACAACATGATGGTCACCAACCCGGCCCAGCTTCCCTCGCTGGTGGATCTGGCCATCCGTACGTCCTACGCGCGGCGCGGGGTCTCCCACCTCACCCTGCCCAACGACATCCAGGTGGCCGAGGCGGGGGCGGACCCGTACAAGAGCGTCGCCCCGGTGCGGGCGCCGCAGACGGCGCCCGTGTATCTCCAGGCGTCCGGCATGCCCCGGCAGGAGGACATCGAGTGGGCGGCCGAGGTGCTGAACCGGGCCGAGCGGCCCGCCATGCTCGTCGGGCAGGGCGCGCTGCACGCCAGGGAGGAGGTGCTGGCCGTGGCCGAGGTGCTTGGCGCGCCCGTGGTCAAGACGTTGCCGGGCAAGGCGGTCATCCCGGACGACTCGCCGTACACGACGGGCGGGCTCGGCCTGCTCGGCACGCGGCCGAGCGAGGAGCTGATGGAGGAGGCGGACGTGCTGTTCATGGTGGGCACGAACTTTCCCTACTCCAAGTTCCTGCCGGAGGTGCGGGACACGCGGGTGGTGCAGTTCGAGGCGGACCCGACGCGGGCGGGGGCGCGGATCGCGACGGACGTGCCCGTGGTGTGCGACGCCAAGGAGGGCCTGCGGGCGCTGCTGCCGCTGCTGGGCCGCCGGGACGGCAACGGCCATCTCGCGAAATATCAGAAGATGATGGCCAAGTGGCGCTCCGACATGGAGTCCCTGGAGAACCCCGACCGCGACCCCATCGCGCCGCAGTACGTCATGTCCATCCTCGACGAGCTCGCCACCGACGACGCCATCATGACCTGCGACAGCGGCACCATCGCCACCTGGGCGGCCCGCCACTGGACGATCCGCGGCGGGCGCGAGTTCTACCTGTCGGGCACGCTGGCCACGATGGCGCCCGGCCTGCCGTACGCGATCGCCATGCAGCACGCCTTCCCCGGCCGCCAGGTCATCGCCTACGTCGGGGACGGCGGCTTCTCGATGCTGATGGCCGAGTTCCTCACCGCGGTGCAGCACCGGCTGCCGATCAAGGTGATCATCAACAACAACAACTCGCTCGGCCAGATCCTGTGGGAGCAGATGGTGCTCGGCTACCCCGAGCACGGCGTCCGCTACGCCCAGCCCGAGGCCGACTTCTCGGCCTGGGCACGGTCGTGCGGCGGGTTCGGGGCCAAGGTGACCAAGTCGGAGGACGTGGCGCACGCGATCGGGCAGGCGCTCCACCACGACGGGCCCGCGCTGGTGGACGTGGACGTCAACCCGAACGAGCCGCCCATGCCCGGCAAGGTCTCCTACGACCAGGCCAAGAGCTTCGCCCAGGCCTTCCTCAAGGGGCAGCCGCACAAGGCCGCCATCGCGACCACGCTCTTCAAGGACCGCATCCAGAAACTGGGTGACTAGAGAGGCCACCCCTGGGCGGGGCACGGCGTGTGCGCCGGACGGGCGCACGCTGACCGCCACGCTGATGTTCGGGGCCTGATGGCCTACTCCTACGAGCACGAAGTGCGTCTGAGCCGCCCGCTCGCCGGTAGGGCCGTGATCGACCGGTCCGACCAGCGGACGATCGCGACGAGATGAGCGGCACGCACGGACGGGTGGCGGGCGCGCGCGGCGTGCCCGCCACCTGCCGTCCTAGCCGCCGTACGCCCGGGCGATGCCGGTGGCGGCGGCGCGCAGCGGCTCCACCAGCCGGGGCAGCTCGCGGGCACGGCGCGAGGAGAGCACGATGCCCAGCGCCGCAACCGGCCGCCCGTCCACCAGGACCGGGGCCGCCGCCGAGCACGAGCCGGGCGTCATCTCCTCGTAGGTGAGGGCGTACCCCTGCGTGCGCACCACCGCCAGCTCCCTGGCCAGCCGCCCCGGCTCGGTGATCGTGTGCGGGGTGGGGCGTTCGAGTTTGCGCGCCAGGTAGGACTTGACGAACCAGTCAGGCTCGTACGCCAGCAGCGCCTTGCCGACCCCCGTGGGATGCATCGGCAGCCGGCCGCCGATCCTGGACACGATGGGCACGGCCCGCCTGCCGTACACCTTGTCCACGTACAGCACCTCGAGACCGTCCCTGACCGCGAGGTGCACGTTCTCGCCCGTGGAGCCGAACAGGTCCTGGAGCCACGGATGCGCCAGCTCCTGCAGCCGGTTCGGCGCGAGCTGGCCCAGCTCCCACAGCCGCGGCCCGACCCGCAGCCGCCCGTCGGGCGAGCGGCTGAGCGCCTGCCACTCCTCCAGCTCGCCGACCAGCCGGTGCGCCGTGCTCAGCGGCACCCCGCTGCGCGCGGCCAGCTCGGTCAGCGTGAGCTGCGGGCGCGCCGCGTCGAACGCCCCCAGGATGGCCAGCACCTTGGACGTCACCGAGCGCCCCGGCTCCCGTGCCCCACCTGACATGCCGCAATCCTGCATGAGTTTTCCACTGAGCGGAAGAGCCCTCTCGGCGAAACCCCGGCCGAGGCTGGATGCTTCCTTCATGCGAACTCAGGTCGGGATCATCGGGGCGGGCCCCGCTGGTCTGCTTCTGTCACACCTGCTCCACCTGCGCGGCATCTCCTCCGTGGTGCTGGAGAAGCGCAGCCGCGAGTACGTCGAGCGCCGCGTGCGCGCCGGGGTGCTGGAGCAGGGCACGGTGGACACGCTGGTGGAGGCCGGCGTCGGCGAGCGGATGCTGCGCGAGGGGCTGCCGCACCACGGCATCGAGCTCAGGTACGGCGGCGCGGGGCACCGCATCCCGTTCGAGAAGCTGGTGCCGGGCCGGGCCATCACCGTGTACGGGCAGCAGGAAGTGGTCAAGGACCTGATCGCGGCCAGGCTGGCGGCGGGGGGTGACGTGCGGTTCGAGGTCGAGGACGTGGAGCTGCACTCGCTGGAGTCGCAGCCGTACATCACGTTCGGCGGCGAGCGGCTCGACTGCGACGTGGTCGCGGGCTGCGACGGCTTCCACGGGGTGTCCCGGCCGGCCGTCCCGGAGGGCGTCCTGAGCGTGTTCGAGCGTGATTATCCCTTCGCCTGGCTCGGCATCCTGGCGCGCGTGGCGCCGTCCTCGGAGGAGCTGATCTACGCCAGGACCGAGCGCGGCTTCGCCCTGCACAGCATGCGCTCGCCCGCCGTCAGCCGCTTCTACCTGCAGGTCCCCGCCGACGCCCGGCTCGAGGACTGGCCGGACGAGCGGATCTGGCAGGAGCTGCGGACCCGGCTGGAGACCGTGCCCGGCTTCGGGCTGGCCACCGGCGAGATCATGGAGCGGGGCATCACGCCGATGCGCGGGTTCGTGGCCGAGCCCATGCAGTACGGGCGGCTCTACCTGGCGGGGGACGCCGCCCACATCGTCCCGCCCACCGGGGCCAAGGGCCTCAACCTGGCCGTGGCCGACGTGCGGGTGCTGACCGAGGCGCTGGCGGCGTACTTCGGCAGCGGCTCGACCGAGCTGCTCGACGGGTACTCGGACGCCTGCCTGAAGCGGGTGTGGCGGGCGCAGCACTTCTCGTGGTGGATGACGACGCTGCTGCACACGTTCGAGGAGGACGATCCGTACGCGCGCAAGCTGCAGCTGTCCTACCTCGACTACGTGACCTCGTCGGAGGCGGCGGCCACCACGCTGGCGGAGAACTACGTGGGCCTGCCGTTCGAGCCGGGCCGCTGACCTCGGGACATGCCTTAACCTTGGCGCGTGGTCTTCGAGGAGGGATGGGCGGCTTCGCCCCTGCGCTGGCTCATGCACGCCCTGGGTGACGCCCAGCTCACGAGGATGGACGGCGATCCGGGGCTGCTGGCCGCGGTCGACCAGCACGCGGCGGTGCTGCGTGACGCCATCCCGCTCGACCGGGAGACGCTCGGCGACTACCTGCTGGGCTTCCTCGACGAGCTGCGGCACCGCGGCTGGGCCTTCACCGGCGAGCCGGACGCGCCGTCGCTGCGGCTGACGGCGGTGTGCTGGCTGACCCGCGAGCTGGACCTGCTCGAAGACGGCCACCCCGCCTGAGGTTCGCCGGAAGACGATCGCTCCGCCCTGGCCTGAAAGTGCCCCGGGCGGCGGTTCGCCCGGGGCACGCGGAGCCTCAGCCCGGAGGCATGTCGGAGCGGTGCGCTCCGCCGGGCGACGTCCGGATCGGCGCCGTCTCCTCCGTCATGGCGCGGGCGTCCTCACGCCCCCGCTGGTAGGCCTCGGCGTGCGCCCTGGCCTGCGGAGCCTCCTGCTCGATCCGCCCCAGCCAGCGCTCCCACCGCTGCTGCATGGGCCGGACGAGCCCGCCCCCGATGCCGATCGCCGCGATCGCCCCGATCGTGGCGAGCACCGTGATGAGCACGGGCGTCGTCACGGTCGTGGCCACGCCGATCTGGTTGAGCGCGGCGATGATGCCCAGCGCCCAGATGAACACCGCCGCCGCGGTCGCCACCCAGCGACCGTACGACAGCCCGCCGAGCATGCCGCCCACGATGTCCTTGACGGCCTTGGCCACCGCCCCGGCCACCACGATGATCACGATGGCCACGAGGGCCTTGGGCAGCCAGCCGACCACTCCGGCCAGCAGCGCCGAGACCGGGTTGGGGCCGAAGACGTTGAAGGCTATCTGCAGGGTGACCAGCAGGATCGCATAGAAGACGATCTTCGCGAGCAGGCTGCTGGCGTCGTACTTGCTGCGTTCCAGCCAGCGACGCACGCCACTGCGCTCCACCGCGCGGTCGAAGCCGACCCGTTCGAGCACCTTGTCGACGATCTTCTCCAGCGCCTTGGCCACGATCCACCCGATGAGCAGAATCACCAGGAACGCGACCATCCTGGGCACGAACGTCGCTATTTGCCGCCAGGCGTCTGAAAGGCCCTGGCCGATGTTGATATCCACGGTTTCCTCCCCCGAGGAGCCAATGCCTCGGCGCTACCCGCCCTCAACCGCTCCATACACGCTCTGTCCTCAAAACTTCGCACAAGGCGACATACCTCCCACTGCAAGGGATGCGCAACGCCGGGTGGCACCATCCGGAAACGACCGGCCGGACCGAGAAGGCCGGCTCGCAGAAGGCGCGGACCGGGCCTTCCCGCCCTGCCTGCTCCCCGGCCTCGGCGGCGTGGCCTACCAGCTTCTCCGCATGCACCCGGACAGCACCCTGCCGGCCGTCCTGCTCCCGGACCCGGGCCCGCCGCACCCCCGCTGACGGGCTCCGGCGCCCGTTGGGGTGATCGTCATGCACCGCAGCCGGGTCTTCGCCCTCCTGATCGACACCCCCGCCACCGAGGCCGAGGCGGCGACGGCGTTCTGGGCCGCCGCGCTGGGAGCGACGGCCCGCCCGCTGCCCTCGGAAGAGCAGTTCATCTCCCTGCACGGGGCCGTCCCCGGCCTGGCCGTGGCGGTGCAGGCGATCGAGGAGGGCGAGCCCCGCTTCCACCTCGACTTCGAGAGCGACGACGTCGAGGCGGAGACCCGGCGGCTGACCGGGCTCGGGGCCGTCGAGGTGTCGCGGTGGCAGGAGTGCCGGATCCTTCGGGCCCCCGGTGGTCACCTGATGTGCGTGCTGCCCGTCGAGAGCGATCCGGCCGTGTTCGAGGCCGAGGCCAAGACCTGGCCCTGAGCCTCCGCGGCACACCGCTCGTAGACCGCCCGGGTGGGGGCCGGGGTGGTGGCGTACAGGACGTCGCGGGTCAGCGCCTCCGCGAACTCGTACGAGCTGCCCCGCACCACCAGCAGCCCCCTGCTCAGAGCCCGCTCGCAGTGCCCGGCCACCTCCTGCGGCGCCAGCCCCAGCACCGCACCGAGCAGCACGGGATCGAACGCCCCGCCCACCACGCTCGCCGCCCGCAACGCCCGCAACACCGGCTCGCCGAGCCCGCGCAACCGCCCCAGCACGATCGCCCGCACCGCGTCGGAGCCCGCCCCGCCCACGCCTCCGCCTGCGAGCTCGGCCACCGCGGTCCCGCACTCACCCACCTCGGCCACCGCGGGCCCGCGCTCACGCACCTCCACCTCGGCCAGCAAGGCGGCCACGAGCTGCGGCTGCCCTCCCGTACGGCGATACACCGCCTCCGCCAGCTCCGCATCGCCCGCCAGCTCCAGCACCACCGAGGCCGGCAGCGGCCCCGGACGAACCACCTCCACCACCCCGCGCAGCAGCTCGCTCACCCCGCCCTCCCCGCTGAGCGCCGTCGCGACGATCAGCAGCCGCACCCCCGACACCCGCCGTGCCAGGTAGTGCACGAGCTCCACCGTGGCAGCCCCGGCCGCGTGCAGGTCCTCCAAGACCAGCAGCACCGGCTCGCGCGAGGCCAGCGCCCGAAGGAACGCGGTCACCGCCTCGTACGCGTACCGGCGCTCCATGCTCCGCCCCCGCACCAGCGACTCCAGCGCGGGCGCCCGGTCACCCGCCAGCCCGCGCAGCACGTCCCCGGCCAGGTGCGCGACGCGCGGCCGCAGCGCGTCCACGAACGGCTGCAGGAACAGCGCCCGCTCGATCTCATGACAGCGCGCCCGCAGCACCGTCCCGCCCGTCGCGCCCGCCATCCGCTCCGCCTCGGCGGCCAGCCGCGACTTGCCGGCCCCGGCCTCCCCGGCGATCAGCAACACCCCAGTACCCCCCGACACGGCCCGCGCCCACGCCCCGGAGACCACCGCCAACTCCGCGCCCCGCCCGCCAAGCCCACCGTGCCCACCGTGCCTTCCAGGCCCGCGGAGCCCATCCGGCCTGGCCTGCCCTCCACGCCCGCCGAGCGCATCCGGCCCAGCCAGCCCACCACGCCCGCCGAGCCGGCCGCCCTCACCGAGCCCGTCCAGCTCAGCGCGCCCGTCCTCCTCCCGCAGGACGGCCAGGTGCACCGCTCGCGTCTCGGCCGCGGGGTCCGTGCCGAGCTCGGCCACCAGCCGCCCCCGCAACCGCTCGTAGGCAAGCAGCGCCTTGGCGGGCTCGCCCGTCGCCACGTGCGCCCGCATCAGCAGCCGGTACGCCACCTCGTCGAACGGATCCGCCCGCACCGCGGCCTCGGCGGCCCGCCGCGCCCTGACCGGGTCGGCGCCGCCCAGCCAGGAGCGGGCACCCGCGTGCCTGGCCCGCCGGACCAGCCCGGCCGCCTCCTCCCTGGCCGCCGCCACCCACCGCGTGTCCGGCTCACCGACCAGCACCAGGCCGTCGTGCAGCAGCTCCACCGCCCGCCCCGCGGCAGCCCCGGCCAGCGCCGGCTCCCCGGCGGCCAGGCACCCTTCCGCCTCGGCGACGAGCTCGGCGGCCAGATCGAGATCCACCCGTACGCCCGGCGCACCGCCCAACCGGTAACCGGTCCGCCCGCCGACCACGATCCCGGCCCCCAGCGCCCCGCGCAGCCTGCTGACCAGCGTCGCCACGTTCTGCACCGGCCGTTTCGGGCCACCGCCCGGCCACAGCTCCTCCGCGACGCGATCGGCGGCCAGCACCCCGCCCCGCTCCGCCGCGAGCAGCTTCAACAGCGCCCGCGCCTTCCCGCCGACGGCCCCGCGAGGGTACGGCACCCCGTTCCGCTCGACCGCGAACGCCCCGGCCAGCCTGATCAACACCCCATGCGCCTCGGTCATCTCACTCCCGGCGTCAAGCCCCCTGCTTCTGGGGCGTGCCACCGCCGTGCCACCACCGTTCCACGGCCCTGCACCGGGGTCGGCCAGGCCGCGGTCGCCGGCCTGCTCGGTCGGCCACCAGCCGGCGGGTTCGGTCCGGAACGCGGGCGGCACCGCCTCGCAGGTCACAAGCGGCAACGGTGCTCAAGCCTCACAGACGACCAGCCGATACCCCAGATCGAACGCCTCGAGCCCGAGCAGCCCACCGTGCCGCTCCCTCCACCGCCCCGACTCCAGGTCCTCACCGAGCCGCGCCATCGCCAGGCCGGCGACGTCCTCGCCTACGGTCGCGAAGCCCGAGATGGACGCCCGTACCAGCGGGTCGAGGTACCGCTCCGGCCGCCGCCAGTACGCCCCCATGAACCCGTCCGTGCAGTCGGCCGGCACCGGAACGGGTGTCACGGTCGTACGACCGCCACCCCGTCCGAGCTCGGCCACGACCGTCGATAGCGTCGCCAGCCCCGCCTCCAGCAGGGACAACTCGGGCAGGTAGTCGCGCACCAGCCAGAACCGCCCGGTCACCGCCGGGTCCCAGGTCAGCACCACCTGCCGCGCCGAGACCCGGCGCAGCTCGGCGAGCCCGGCGGCGGCGTCGCCCCAGTGATGCACGGTGAGCACGGCCAGCGCCGCGTCGAACGACCCGTCGGCGAGCGGCAACCGTTCGGCGCGTGCCCGCACCACCGGCGCCGACCCGGCGGGACGCTGGGCGATCATCACGGGCGACGGCTCGACGGCCAGCACGGCACGGCCGGTGGGCTCGTACGAGCCCGCCCCCGCTCCCACGTTCACCACGCTCCCGGCCGCCCCGAGCGCCGCGTCGATCATCGCCGCGACCCGCGCGTCGGGCACCCGCTGATCGGCATAGCCGACGCCGAGCCGGAGGTAGGGATCACCGCTCACAGGAGCCCGCCTTCGCACGGTGCCACGGATCCGCTCAGCCACCAGCGTAACCGTTGACGCCCGGCCTTCACGATGACAAGGATGATCGCTCTGGGGGTGCATCCGATGACGTTCACGCTTGAGGGGCCCGTGCTCGAAGGCGCACTCGTCCGCCTCGAGCCTCTCGGCCATCGTCACGCCGCCGACCTGGCCGTGGCAGCCGAGCAGGACCGCAGCGCGTACACCTTCACCTGGGTGCCGAGGGCGGACGAGGTCGGCGCCTACATCGACGCGCAACTCCAGCGACAGGCGGCGGGGCGGCTCGCCCCGTACGCGCAGGTGAACAGGGAGTCGGGCCGCGCGGTCGGCGTGACCGCCTACTGGGACCCGCGCCTGTGGCCGGGAGGAGACCGGCTGTGCGCGGTCGAGATCGGGTTCACCTGGCTCGGCGGATCCGCGCGGGGCACCGGGACGAACACGGAGACGAAGCTGCTGCTGCTCGCTCACGCCTTCGAGAGCTGGGGCGTGGCCAGGGTCGACTTCAAGACCGACGCCCGCAACGAGCGCTCGCGGGCGGCCCTGGAGAAGGTGGGCGCGCGGTTCGAGGGTGTGCTGCGCCGGTGGTCGCCGTCGTGGGCGCCGGGGGAGGACGGCCTGCTGCGCGACTCCGCGATGTTCTCCGTCATCGCCGAGGAGTGGCCGCAGTGCCGGGCGCGGCTGATCCGGCTGCTGGAAGAACGGGGCGGAAACGACGAACCCCAGACTCCGGCGGAAAGCCACGAGCCTGGGGCCGAACTCTGACAAGAGCTGGTGGACGATACTGGGATTGAACCAGTGACCTCTTCCGTGTCAGGGAAGCGCTCTCCCGCTGAGCTAATCGTCCTTATTGAGTTGGAAACTCAGAGCGGAAGACGGGATTCGAACCCGCGACCCTCACCTTGGCAAGGTGATGCTCTACCACTGAGCCACTTCCGCATGGCGCTGCACTTACTTTAGCGGATCCCGAAGGACCCGCAGATCACCGAGGTGGAGACGGGATTTGAACCCGTGTAGACGGCTTTGCAGGCCGCTGCCTCGCCTCTCGGCCACTCCACCAGGAGTCTTGCTCCGAGCGGAAGACGGGATTCGAACCCGCGACCCTCACCTTGGCAAGGTGATGCTCTACCACTGAGCCACTTCCGCGTGAATCTCCGGCTACCTGCACCGGGGCCACGGGAAAACCATATCGTCTCCGGAGAGTGCCCGTGCGCACTGCGCGGCCCGTGGAGCGAAATTCAACCGATCAAACGCACGTCCTTGGCCATGACGAACATCACCCTGTGCCCGAGCTGGATCTGGTGGTAGCGCGTCTTGCCGGTGGTGGTGACGTGCTTGGACGGCGAGTAGGCGTTGGCGGCGTAATAGGAGCCGGTGACGGTGTCACCCACCGTGTACGTCTGCCCCGGCGGGATCTTGTACTTGAGCGGGGTCAGCGGCTGGTGCGCGGCGCCGCTGTAGGCGGACTTCTCCGGGTACGCCCGCCCGTACACCTTCACCTCGCCCGACAGCGGCGTCACCGTCGGGCCCTTGGCCGGGACGGCGGTCGGGTTCGAGGCCGGGTTGTGGAACCACGCCTTCTGCCCCAGGTACCAGATCGCCGTCCAGTCCCCCTGCCGGGCCGCGACGGCGTAACGCTGGCCGGTGGAGGCGCGGGCGCTGTGGTCGTACACGCTGTACGTGCTCGGCTTGCCCGGGTGCTTGCCCAGGTCGGTCACCAGGGGAGCGGTCTGGCTCGGCGCCGTGTGCAGCCAGACGGTGGACGCCCCGTGCGCGGGGCAGGCCTGGGCGGGCTTGGTGGCCACGCACCCGGTGAAGCGCGGCCGGTGGGACGCGTACGAGGGACGGATGATGATGGAATCGCCGTCCTTGGCGGCCTTGAACGGCTTGTCCATCAGCTCGAAGTAGTGCTCCCAGTCCCAGTACGGGCCCGGGTCCTCGTGCATGCCGGCGACCGTCTGCGGGGTCGTGCCCGGGACGTTGTCGTGGCCGAGGATGTGGGCCCGGTTGAGCGGGATGTCGTGCTTGGCGGCCAGGTACTTGACGAGCCTGGCCGACGAGCGGTACATCGCCTCCGTGTACCAGGCGCCGCCCTTGGCCAGGTAGCCCTCGTGCTCGATGCCGATCGAGCGGGTGTTGACGTCCCAGTTGCCCGCGTGCCAGGCGATGTCGTTCGTCGGCACGTGCTGGGCGACGTGCCCGTCCCTGGAGCGGATCGTGTAGTGCCAGCTCACGTACTTCGGGTTGCGGATCAGGCTGGGGATGCCCTGGTAGGTGCCCTCGGTGTCGTGGATGACGATGTAGTCGACCGAGCGCTTGCGAGCCAGGTGGTCGTGGTTGCCGTAGTCGCGGTCCTTCTTCTTGCCGAAGCGTTTGTAGGCGGCGGGCATCCACTCGCAGGTGAGCGAGGGCGGGCATTCCGCCTGTGCCGACGACTGGGTCTTGGGCCTGGTCTCCCACAGGGCGTCGGCGTCCGCCCCGGCGAGCAGCCCGTCCTCCTCGTCCGGCCATCCCTCGATGCCGGCGTCGGGCTGCCGGCCCGCCGGTGAGGTGGCGGGGCCGGGCCGCGAGGCCGCCGGTGAGGTGGCGGGTGAGGTGGTGGGGCCGGGCCGCGAGGCCGCCGATGGGGCGGGGGTGCCGGGCCGGGCGTCCGCGGGGGCGGCGCCCGCCGGGGGCAGGCCGGACACGGGAGCGAGCCGCACCAGATGCCCGTCGTCCGTACGGCGCTCCGCCCCTTCCCGCATCACCGAGAACACCTCGTCCGCGAACGCCCGGGACGCCACCGGATCGTCCGTCCCCGAGTACCGGGCGACGGCCGCGTGCCAGTCGGCCGGCTCGGCGCTGGGGCGTTCCTGGTAGGAGGCCAGGAGGGCGGCGCCGGCGCGGATGTTCGCCGCCGGGTCCGTCCGCAGCCGCGCGGGATCCACGTCGATCAGCCGCCCGGCCTCGGGAAGGGTCGTGCGGGGCGGCGCCGCGGCCGACGTGCGCAGCGCCGAGCGGGACAGGGCCTCGGTGACCGTGGTGGACATGGGCCGGGCGTCGTCGCCGCGAGGATCCCCGAGCGCGTCCCCGATGATCGTGCCTGCGTGCGCGGAGGCGTGACCGTGGGCGCGTACGTCGCCGGGGAACGCGTCCACCAGGTGCATCGGCCCGTAACCGCCCGCCGTGCTCGGCCGCCCCCCGTTCGCGTCCCACCGCGACTCCAGGTACGCCACCGCGAGCAGCACGCTCTCCGGGACCCCGTGCTCACGCGCGGCCGCGGCGAACTCGGCCTGCCTCCCCACGTCCGGCGCGGCGGCCCGCGGGACGTCGGCGGGTGCGGTGAGAACGCCGGCGGCCAGGACGAGGGCGAGCCAGAGCTGCATGAACATCTCCCCAGGAACGTCACGATACGACTACTCACCGTAACTATTCCCAGAAAGGGATGTGTCAGACGGGTCGGATGATACGCATGAGATCAGCCAGATCAGCGGCGAATTCGGCGTCCCAGTCGTCGACCACCAGATGCTCCGCCAGCCTCCGGTGCGCCGGCGCGTCCTCGCCGCCACGCCGCGTGCGCGACGCGTTCGAGGCGCTGGAGAACCGCCCGTTCGCCTCCGAGACCGCGAACCCGAGCACGAACGTGCTCACCAGCCGCTCCATCCGCGGCACCTCCGCCTCCGGCACCCCCGCCTCCAGCAGCGCCTGGTAGATCGCGTCCACGACCCGCACCCCGTCGGGCGTGGCCGAGGAACGGAAGAGCAACAGCGGGAAGACCGAAGGATGCTCCCTGGCCACCCGCCGCGTCGCCCAGGCGACCGAGGTCAGCCGCTCCTGCCACGAGCCGCCGGGCCCGGCGGGGGCAACCTCGGTGAGCAGGCGCCCCACCAGGCCGTCCAGCAGCTCGTCCTTGTTGCGGAAGTAGCCGTACAGGGCCATGGGCGTCACCCCGATGCGGTCGGCCACGGCGCGCATGGACAGGGCGTCGAGCCCGCGCTCGTCGGCGATCGCGAGCGCCGCGTCGAGGATTTCCGGCTGCCGGGAGGTCTTGAGCTTCCGCACGGGCCGAGTCTACAGTGTAGAGCAGTCTACAACGTAGACTGAGGAGGCTGTGATGGTCAGGCTGAGAGCCGAGGGGCTGGTCAAGCGGTACGGCGAGGTCACCGCGCTCGACGGGTTCGAGCTGCGGGTGGCGCCGGGGGAGATCGCGGGGCTGGTGGGGCACAACGGGGCGGGCAAGACGACGTTCTTCGAGATCGCCGCGGGGCTGACCGCGCCGGACGCCGGGTCCGTGCGGGTCGAGGGGGAGGTGGGGATGGCGCCGCAGCAACTCGCCCTCTACCCCGCGATCACCGTACGGGAGACGCTGCGGCTCTTCGGCGGCCTGGCGGGGCTGCGCGGGCGGGCCCTGGCCAGGGCGGTCGAGGGCACGGCGGAGGAACTGGCGCTCACCGGCGTGCTCGACCGGCGGGTGGGCGTGCTCTCCGGCGGCCAGCAGCGCAGGGCGCAGGCCGCCACCGCGCTCCTGGCCGACCCCGGCGTGCTGCTGCTCGACGAGCCGACGGCCGGCGCCGACCCCGAGACGCGCGCCGCGCTGCTGGCGGCCGTGCGGCGGCGGGCCGGCCGCGGCGCCGCCGTCGTCTACTGCACCCACTACCTGCCGGAGCTGGCCGAGCTGGCCGCCACGGTCGCGGTCGCCAGGAACGGCCGGGTGATCGCCCGCGGCGCCGGCGCCGACCTGCTCAAGGATCTGCCGTCGCAGGTGCGGGTGAGCGTGGACGGCGGCCAGGACATCGCCGTCACCACCACCGACCCGACCGCGGCCCTGGCCGCCCTGCTGCGCGACCTCGACCGCCCGGTGCTCGGCATCGACATCCGCCAGCCCTCGCTCGACGACCTGTACCGGGAGCTGTCCCATGACCGTGCCGCCTGAGCCTTCCGGGGGCGACCTGCCCGAGGGCGGTCCGATCGAGGACCGCCGCGTGCCGGCGAGCCGCCTCCCGTCGCCGCGCAGGATCGCCGTGCTGGCCGGCCACAACCTGCTGCTGCGCCGGCGCGACCCCGCCCACTTCGTCAGCTACCTGGTCATGCCCATGGTGCTCATGCTGATCTTCAAGGGCATGCTCGGCGACCCGGCCCAGGCGGTCACGGGCCTGCTGGTGATGTTCTCGGTGTTGTCGATGGCCGACGTCGCCACCGCCACCCTCACCGAGCGCACCTGGCGCACCTGGGACCGGCTGCGCGCCACCAGGGCGACCGTCCCCGAGATCCTGATCGGCAAGGCCGTGCCCGTCTTCGCCGTGCTGCTCGTCCAGCAGACGGTGCTGCTGGTCTACGGCGTGCTAGCCGTCGGCATGCGCCCGGCGGGCCCGATCTGGCCGCTCGCGCTGGCCGTGACGGCGTGGAGCTTCGCCCTGCTCTGCGTGGGCACCGCCATCGCCGGCGTGGTCCGCAGCCAGGGCGAGCTCAGCACGCTGTGCAACATCGCCGCCCTGTCGGTCAGCGCGCTGGGCGGGGCACTGGTCCCGTACGCGCTGATGCCCGGCTGGGCGCAGGCCGTCGCGCCGATCTCGCCCGGCTACTGGGCCACGACCATGCTGCAGGCGGCCGTCCGCGGCGATCCGGCCGGTACGGCGGGCCCGGCGGCGGTGCTCGCGGCCCTCGGCCTGGCCGCCGGAGCCTTCGCCTGCAGGCGGTTGAGCAAGGGCTGGAGCCGTGCCGCTGTCGCCTAGAAGCATTTCCTGCCCGATATCGGGCAGGATGTTGGCGTGTCTCGTTCCAGCGCCGTAGTGTCCTCGTCTGTGTCCACGGCACGGCATCCGTACGAAGATCTCATCGCGCATCTCACGAGGACGAGCCCGCTCGGCCCCGGGGAGGCCGCCCGCGTGGTCGCCGACGTGCTGGCGTACTTCTCCGAGACGACCGAGGAGTACGTCCGCCGCCGCCACGGCGAGCTGAAGTCCAAGGGCTTCACCAATGACGAGATCTTTCCCCGGATCGCCGCCGAATTACGGAGCCGGCGGGTAGCGGCTCCAGAGCTGTCCCTGAGGCAGCTACGCAGGATCATTTACGGATAGAGGAGACCTCGATGTGCGGAATCGTGGCCTATGTCGGCCCCAAGGACGCCGCGCCCATCCTGCTGGAGGGCCTGCAGCGGCTGGAGTACCGGGGCTATGACTCGGCCGGGGTCGTGGTGTCCAACAAGGGCCTGAAGGTACGCAAGGTCAAGGGCCGGGTGGCGGATCTGGCCAAGGTCGTGCCGGTCAGGTTCAAGGGCGGCCTGGGCATCGGGCACACCCGGTGGGCCACGCACGGCGTGCCGAGCGACGTCAACGCGCACCCGCACCTGTCCACCGACGAGCGCATCGCGGTCGTGCACAACGGCATCATCGAGAACGCCGGGGAGCTGCGCGCCAAGCTCGAGGCCGACGGCGTGGTGTTCGCCTCCGAGACCGACACCGAGGTGCTCGCGCACCTGATCGCCGCCGCGGCCGACGAGAACGACTCGCTGGAGGAGGCCGTCAGGAAGACGCTGAAGAGCGTCGTGGGCACGTACGGCATCGCCGTGATCGACTCCGAGCGGCCCGGCGAGGTGGTCGTGGCGCGCAACGGCAGCCCGATCGTGCTGGGCATCGGCGAGAAGGAGATGTTCGCCGCCTCCGACGTGGCCGCGCTGGTCCGCTACACGCGCCAGGTCGTGCACCTGGAGGACGGCGAGCTGGCCGTGCTCAAGGCCGACGGCTTCCACACCTTCGCCAGCGACGCCCGCGAGACGGCCAAGGAGCCGCTGACCGTCGACTGGGACGCCGGCCACTACGACACCGGCGGCTACGAGCACTACCTGCTCAAGGAGATCTCCGAGCAGCCCGAGACGATCACCCGCACCATGAGCGGCCGCCTCGACGAGCGCTTCCACGTGGCCCACCTCGGCGGCCTGAACATGGACGCCCGCGAGACCCGGGGCTTCCGCCGGGTGAAGATCATCGGCTGCGGGTCGGCGTACTACTCGGGCCAGATCGGCGCCCAGCTCATCGAGGAGCTGGCGCGCATCCCGTCCGACGCCGAGCCGGCCAGCGAGTTCCGCTACCGCAACCCCGTCGTGGACCCCGACACCCTCTACGTCGCGATCAGCCAGTCGGGCGAGACCTACGACACGCTCGCCGCCGTGCAGGAGCTCAAGCGCAAGGGCGGCCGGGTCATCGGCATCGTCAACGCCGTGGGCAGCGCCATCGCCCGCGAGGTCGACGGCGGCATCTACCTGCACGCGGGGCCGGAGGTGTCGGTCGCCTCGACCAAGGCGTTCACCTCGACGTCGGTGGCGTTCGCGCTGCTCGCCCTGCACCTGGGCCGCGTGCGCGACCTGTCGCCCGCCGACGGGCGGCGCGTCGTGGAGGGCCTGCGCAAGCTGCCCGGCCAGATCGAGCAGATCCTGCAGCAGGGCGACAAGATCGCCGAGCTGGCCAAGAAGTACGCGCCGCACCCGAGCATGATGTTCGTCGGCCGGGTGCGCGGTTACCCGGTGGCCCGCGAGGGCGCGCAGAAGCTCAAGGAGATCTCCTACGTGCACGCCGAGGCGTACCCGGCCAGCGAGCTCAAGCACGGCCCGCTCGCGCTGATCGGCCCCGACATGCCGACGGTGGCGATCGTGCCCGACGACGAACTGCTGGACAAGAACCTCACCACGCTCGGCGAGATCCGCGCCCGCGGCGGCCAGGTGCTCATGGTGGGGCACCGCGAGCCCGGCGCCAAGCTGGCCGACGACGTCATCGTGATCCCCAAGAACGAGATCGAGCTCGACCCGATCCTGCTCACGATCCCGCTGCAGCTCCTGGCGTACCACGCTGCGGTGGCACTGGGCCGCGATGTGGACAAGCCGCGCAATCTCGCCAAGAGCGTTACGGTCGAATAGCCGACTTGAATTCAGCCACAATCTTCCCAAGGTAGTGTTATCTGGCTGGATACGACATAAATTCGATACTGTGCGGCAGTCCGACCACCAGAAGCCTCATCCCGCACGCATGTACGACTACATGCTCGGCGGGAAGGACAACTTCGCGGTCGACCGCCAGGCCATCGACCAGCTCGCCGAGCTGATTCCGGAGGCGGTCCCGCTGGCCCGCGCGAACCGGGCCTTCCTCCAGCGTGCCGTACGTTATGTCGCCCGAGCCGGGGTCGACCAGTTCCTCGACCTCGGCAGCGGGCTGCCCACCCAGGGCAGCGCGCACGAGGTGGCGCCCGAGGCCAAGGTCGTCTACGTCGATCACGACCCCGTCGTCGCCGCACACGCCACGGCCCTGCTCCGGCACTCGCCGGGCAGGGCCCGTTTCGTCCAGGCCGACCTGCTCGACCCCGAGGAGGTGCTGGCCAGGGCCGGCGAGTTTCTCGATCTCGACCGGCCGATCGCGGTGCTGCTGGTCTCGATCCTGCACTTCCTGCCGGACTCGGCGGGGCCGCAGCGGGCGGTGGCGGTGCTGCGCGAGCGGATGGCGCCGGGCGGCTTCCTGGTGATCACTCACGCCACGACCCTGGGGGGCCTGGAGGACGAGGAGCGGGCCAGGAGTGTCTACCGGGGCTCGTCGGCCGGTGGCGGGACCGACCGGTCCCCGGGGCAGATCCGGGCGTTCTTCGGAGGGTGGCCGCTGGAGCCGCCGGGGCTCGTCCAGGCCACCGACTGGCGGCCGGACCGGCCCAAGCTGGTGGGGGACTGGTCGCTGCCGTCGTCGCTGATGGCCGGGGTCGGAAAGAAAGTCGATTAAGCCTGAAAATCACGAAAAATCGTCAAGAATGATGATTTGGTGTTGACGATGGCACGAGTGTAGAGCGTCGGGTAATGGGTTAATAACCTAGAGTAATGGGGGATTCGAGGGAGAAGCACATGCGCCGGCGGCGGTTCCTCGCCTGCGGGTTCGGCGCCATCGCCTGCGCGGCCGGCTGCGGCACCGAACGGGCGGGGAACGTGCTGCGTACCGGATTCTCGATCAACACGGGCGGGCGGCGCTGGGCCCGGGTCGGGCAGGCGTTCGCGGGGGCGGCCCGCGCCTCGGGCTTCGCGGCGGCCGTCGGCCACGCGATCAGCGGCAGCCCGGCAGGACCGCCTGCCGGCGGAGGGACGGCGGCCGGTTTCGCGATCACGGTGAGCGGCCTGCCCGCGCTGGCCGCCGCCGAGCTGAACAACACGCAGAGCCTGCTCGACACCGCCACCCCGCTGGCCAGGCTCAGCGGCCAGGTCGAGGTCGTGGTCGTGCCCGACCGCTCGCCCCTGCGGGACTTCGACGACTTCGCCGCCCGCCTCCTCGCCAGCCCCCAGCAGACCCTGCTGGCGGGCGGGCCGCAGGGCGAGCCCGACCACCTGCTGTTCGGCCTGATCGCCAGGGCCATCGGCGCGGACGGCAGGCGGGTCGACTACACCGGCTACCCGAGGACGGGCGAGGGCGTCTCCGCGCTGCTGTCGGGCAAGGCGGTCGCCGCCGCGGGCTCGCTGGCCGACTGGCGCGCCGCCATCGGCCGCGGCCGGGTCAGGGCGCTCGCGGTGTCCACGGCCAGGCGCGTGCCCGACCTCGACGTGCCGACGCTGCTGGAGTGCGGGGTGCGGGTGGACTTCGCCGACTGGACGGCCGCGTTCGGGCCCGAGGACATGCCGGAGGGCGGCCGCGAGTCGGCCGTGCGCATGTGCGAGGAGGTGATCGGATCCAGCGCGTGGGAGGCGGCCTGCCTGGCCGCCGGCTGGCTCCCGCTCCCGCTCGCGGGCGACGACTTCGCCCGCTGGCTTGACACGGAGATGGCCCGCACCCGTGCCGTACTGCGCGATCTGGGGTTGCTCGACTCCACCAAGGCCACAACATGCTGGGGCAGTTGCGGGAACGGCCACTAGATGTAGGATCCTGCTCGTCGCTGGTTCGCCTCCCTGGAGGCGGAGCAAAAGGGAACCCGGTGCGATTCCGGGGCTGCCCCGCAGCGGTGAGCGGGAACGACCGCCGTCAGACGCACTGGAGAGATCCGGGAAGCGACGGCCAGTAGGTGCCATCGAGCGTGCCCGCGAGCCCGAAGACCTGCCAGCGGCATGCCGGGTGCTGCCCGGCGTGCAGTGTTCAGGGTCTCGAGGGTGGGCCGGAGCGCGACGTGGTGCGCCCCTGGCGTGCTGCCGTGCTCTCGCATGCCCTCACGGGGATGAGGAGAGCGAACATGACGCAGATCGTCGAGGTCGACCGCCGCCTGGCCATCGAGGAGGCCGCCGCGCGGGTGATCACCGACCCGGCCAACTCCCGGGTCGCCGCCCGGCTGCTGGCCGAGGAGATCGCCGACGAGGCCGCAGGGCAGGGCGTGCGCTCGTTCTCGGAGTCGATCGCGGCCACCCACGCGGCCGGGCTGATCCAGGACGCGCTCGCCGGATTCGTCGCCGCGCACGCCGCCGAGCTGGACGCGCTGATCTCGCAGGAGGCCGACGACCGGTTCGAGTACTTCGGGCTGCGCACCGTCTACGACCGCTACCTGCTGCGCCACCCCGAGACCCGCGACGTGCTGGAGCGGCCGCAGCACTTCTTCCTGCGCGTGGCCTGCGGGCTGTCGGAGAGCGTCGCCGAGGCGGCCGAGCTGTACGGGCTCATGTCCACGCTGTCGTACCTGCCCAGCTCGCCCACCCTGTTCAACTCCGGCGCGCGCCGCCCGCAGCTCTCGTCCTGCTTCCTGCTCGACTCGCCGCGCGACGAGCTGGAGGGGATCTACGACAGGTACGGCCAGGTGGCGCGGCTGTCCAAGTACGCCGGAGGCATCGGCATCTCCTGGACCCGGGTGCGTTCGCGCGGCTCCCTCATCAGGGGTACGAACGGTCACTCCAACGGCATCGTGCCCTGGCTGCGCACGCTGGACTCGTCCGTGGCCGCGGTCAACCAGGGCGGCCGGCGCAAGGGCGCGGCCTGCGTCTACCTGGAGACCTGGCACGCCGACATCGAGGAGTTCCTGGAGCTGCGGGACAACACCGGCGAGGACGCCCGCCGTACGCACAATCTGAACCTGGCCAACTGGGTGCCCGACGAGTTCATGCGCCGGGTCGAGTCCGACGAGATGTGGTCGCTGTTCGACCCCAAGGAGACGCCCGACCTCACGGACCTGTACGGGGAGGCGTTCGAGGCGAGATACCGGGCCTACGAGGCCGAGGGGCGACAGGTCAGGCAGATCCCGGCGCGCACCCTGTACGGCCGCATGATGCGCACCCTCGCCCAGACCGGCAACGGCTGGATGACGTTCAAGGACGCCGCCAACCGCACCTCCAACCAGACCGCCCGCCCCGAGAACGTCATCCACCTGTCGAACCTCTGCACCGAGATCCTGGAGGTCACCAGCGACGCCGAGACGGCGGTCTGCAACCTCGGCTCGATCAACCTGGCGGCCCACCTGGTGGCGGGGGACACGGCGGGGGGCATGGACTGGGAGCGGCTGCGCCGTACCGTGCGCACCGCCGTACGCTTCCTCGACCGCACCATCGACCTCGGCTTCTACCCGACGCCCGAGGCCGAGGCGGCCAACAAGCGCTGGCGGCCCATCGGGCTCGGCCTGATGGGGCTGGCCGACGTGTTCTTCGCGCTGCGGCTGCCGTTCGACTCGCCGCGGGCGCTGGAGCTGTCCACCAAGATCTCCGAGGAGATCGCGCTGGCCGCGTACGACACCTCGGCGGACCTGGCCGCCGAGCGCGGCCGGCACCCGTCGTACGGCGAGACGCGCGCGGCCGGCGGCGTCCTGCACGCCGACCACTACGGCGCGGCCTCGTCCCCCCGGTGGGAGGCGCTGCGCGGGAAGGTCGCCCGCACCGGCCTGCGCAACTCGCTCATGATCGCCATCGCGCCGACCGCCACGATCGCCTCCATCGCCGGCTGTTACGAGTGCATCGAGCCGCAGGTGTCCAACGTGTTCAAGCGCGAGACCCTGTCCGGCGAGTTCCTCCAGGTCAACCGCTACCTGGTGGCCGACCTGCAGGCCCGCGGGCTGTGGACGCAGCAGCTGCGCGACGACCTCAAGCGGGCCGACGGCTCGGTGCAGACGGTGCCCGGCGTCCCTGACGACCTCAAGGTGCTCTACCGCACGGCGTGGGAGCTGCCGCAGAAGGCGCTCATCGACCTGGCGGCCGCGCGGCAGCCGTACATCGACCAGTCGCAGTCGCTCAACCTCTTCATGGCCAGCCCGACCATCGGCAAGCTCTCCTCGATGTACGCCTACGCCTGGAAGCAGGGCCTGAAGACCACGTACTACCTGCGCTCCCGCCCCGCCACCCGCATCGCGCAGACCACGGTGGCCACTCCCTCGCCGGAAGCGATCGCCTGCTCGCTCGAGAACCCCGAAACCTGCGAAGCCTGCCAGTAAGGAGCCCTCTTTCATGCTGCTCGACCCCGGAATGGACCTCACCCTCCGGCCCATGCGTTACCCGGACTTCTACGAGCGCTACCGCGCCGCGATCCGCAACACGTGGACCGTCGAGGAGGTGGACCTGCACAACGACCTCGCCGACCTGGCCAGGATGACGCCGCAGGAGCGGCACCTGATCAACCGGCTGGTCGCCTTCTTCGCCACCGGCGACTCCATCGTGGCCAACAACCTGGTGCTCAACCTCTACCAGCACGTCAACGCCCCCGAAGCGCGCCTCTACCTCAGCAGGCAGCTGTTCGAGGAGGCCGTGCACGTGCAGTTCTACCTCACGCTGCTCGACACGTACCTGCCGGACCCGGACGAGCGGGTCAAGGCGTTCGCCGCCATCGAGCACATCCCGTCGATCCGCGACAAGGCGGAGTTCTGCTTCAGGTGGATCGACTCCATCGAGGGCCTGCAGCGGCTGGAGAGCGCTGAGCAGCGCCGGCAGTTCCTGCTCAACCTGATCTGCTTCGCCGCCTGCATCGAGGGCCTGTTCTTCTACGGCGCGTTCGCCTACGTCTACTGGTTCCGCTCCCGCGGCCTGCTGGGCGGCCTGGCCACGGGGACGAACTGGGTGTTCCGCGACGAGTCCATGCACATGGAGTTCGCGTTCAGCGTGGTGGACACCGTGCGCGCCGAGGAGCCGTCGCTGTTCGACGACGAGCTGGGCAAGCAGGTGACGCTGATGCTGGAGGAGGCGGTGGCAGCGGAGCTGGCCTTCGCCGAGGACCTGTGCGGGCAGGGCATGCCCGGCATGAGCGTGGAGCAGATGCGCCAGTATCTGGAGTACGTGGCCGACCAGCGCCTGGTCAGGCTGGGAATGCCCAGGCGGTACGGCTCGGCGAACCCGTTCGCGTTCATGGAGTTGCAGGACGTGCAGGAGCTGGCCAATTTCTTCGAACGGCGTGTCTCCGCGTATCAAGTGGCAGTTGAGGGAAATGTGACCTTTGACGAGACGTTCTAATACATAGGGGGCATGAGCGTGCAGTCTCCGGCTGACTGGCCGATCCTCGTCATCGCGGTGGTGGGTGCCATCCTGCTGGTGGAGGTGTCCAGAAGAGTCCTCACCAAGGTGGGCAGGAAATGGGCACTGGCCCGTCATCTTGTGGAGCACTGCACGTGGCCGGCCTTCTCCGTGGCCGCCGTGGTCGCGTTCAACCTCGTGTTCGGGCCGGGCATGTTCGGCGACTCGGCGAGCGAGAAGGGCACCGCGGGCACCGTCGAACGGGTGCTGGGGCTGGTCACGATCGCCGCGGTCACCTGGCTGATCGTGCAGGCCGCGTACGCGCTGACGGACGTCATCCTCGACCGCCTGGTGCTGGTCGAAGGGGAGCGCAACCGGCGGGCGCGGCGGATCATGACGCAGATCGCGCTGGTCCGCCGCGTCGCCGCCGCGATCATCATCGTGATCGCGGTCGGCGCCATGCTCTTCTCCTTCCCGCAGGTGCGCGCGCTCGGCGCCGGTCTGCTCGCCTCGGCCGGCATCGCCGGCGCCATCGTCGGCATCGCCGCCCAGCCCACGATCGGCAACATGCTCGCCGGTCTCCAGCTCGCCTTCAGCGACGCCCTGCGCCTGGACGACGTGGTCGTCGTCGAGAACGAGTGGGGCCGCATCGAGGAGCTCACGCTCACGTACGTCGTGGTGCGCCTCTGGGACGAGCGCCGCCTCGTGCTGCCGGTCTCGTACTTCACCCAGAACCCGTTCGAGAACTGGACCCGCCACGGCAGCCGCGTCCTGGCCGTGTGCCTCCTGCGGGTGGACTGGTCGGTCCCCGTCCCGAAACTGCGCGAGGCGCTCTACGAGTTCCTCCAGGGCAACCCGCTGTGGGACCAGAAGGACTGGACGCTCCAGGTCACGGACGTGCTGCCGAACGGCCTGGTGGAGCTGCGCGCCCTGATGAGCGCCGCCGACTCGCCGTCCTCCTGGGACCTCAAGTGCGACGTCCGCGAATTCCTGGTCAATTTCGTCCGCGACAACTACCCGGACGCGCTGCCCCGTTTCCGCGTCGAAACCCCGGAGAGCCGAATCGGCGCCGCCGAATAATTGAGTGGCACGCGCCCCGATCACCGGTTTACCGTGGACTCGTCCAGCGAAACGAGAAAGGCGGCGAAGTGCTCATCCCCCACCTGGCGCGACCCTCCGCCGCCACCCTGCCTGAGCTGCGGCGAAGGCTTTCCGGCTGACCTCCCGCGAGGTTGTCGGAAAGCCGTCTCGGACCACCTTCGAGGCGGCTTCCTCATTTCACCGAAAAACCGAGTGTGGGGCAGCTTGGTCAGCCCGCCTGCCTTGGGAGCAGGAGCACCGCAGGTTCGAATCCTGCCACTCGGACGACGGCCCTGAAAGAAAAGGGCCGCGGGCTGTGGCCTGGCCGGCGGGAATGGCGCCCCCCCGGCCGGACCCCGCCCTCGCCCTGGGCCGGCCCACGCCAGCCAAGCCCGGGGCCCGAGCCGCTCTGGCCCAACTGGCAGAGGCGCCGTCTTCAGGAGGCGGAGGTTCAGGGTTCGAATCCCTGGAGCGGCACACAGAAGACCCGGCTCGCCCAGCCCATGGAGGGGCCGCGGGGAGAGTACGCCGGGTGACCCTGCGCGTCAGGGATTCAGCGATCTTCGCACGGCGGCGTCCACCAGCTCGTGGATCTCCTGCTCGGTGAAGATGTCGGGCAGGGTCAGCCGCTCCACGATGAGCCAGTTCAGGGCGAGGTAGAGGAGCACCACCGAGGTCGAGTCGCCGGGCAGGCCGGAGGCGGCGTGGTAGCCGATGTTGGCGTCGATGTCCTCGCGGATGCGCTTGGTCAGCACGGCGCGCAGCTCGGGACGCCGGGTGGACTCCAGCCGGAGCTCGAGCAGGGCCAGGTAGCCGGAGTTGAAGGCGGAGACCCGATCCACCAGTTCGTGCATGAGCTCGGCGTAGCGGGTCTGGTCCTGCACGCCCTCCCGGCCGCGGGCGATCGTGGCCTCGTCGGGCAGCAGTCGCTCGTAGATGCGTCCGCCGGCCTGGGTGAACAGGTCGTCGCGGTTGGCGAAGTAGTTGGAGGCCGTACCCGGGGGCACGGCCGCCTCCGCGTCGACGGCCCTGAAGGTCAGCCCGCGCGCTCCTTCCCTGGCCAGCACCTCGATGGCCGCGTCGATCAGCGCCTGCCGCCGTTCAGGATTCCTGCGCACCTTGACACCACTCCGTTTGTAGTACTACGTTTTGACCACTCCAAACAGAGTACTACATCGGGAGTTGCTTCTTGTGTGAAAGCTCGTCTGCTACATCGGCGTCTCGCTCGACGGCGCCACATCGCCGGTCCCGACGCCGAGTTCGACTTCTACCCCGTGTCGGACCGGATGGCCGCCTGGGTCAACCAGCGCTACCCCGAGACCGTCCCCACCTGAATCCCCGCGGTGCATCCCCGTGTTCTCCGGACCGTTCCGCCCCACCCTGTTCACCCCCACCCGGCGCGAGTCCTTCGACAACGGCGCCCAGATCACCTGGCTCACCAGGTCTTAGCACCCTGAAGAGGAAGCATGCACATCAAACTCCCCACCACGATCACCCAGGCCAAGGCCGAGCACCAGGCCCGATCGCCGCACCGGCACGACCAGCCGGCGCGCGACCTCAAGCCCACCGGCCGGACCAACCTCTCCCGTCGCCCGACCGCCGCCCCTCGCCGCAGCGGGTACTGACCGAGCCTGCGCTGTGAACGGTTCCCACGCCAGCCGGCGGCACTGGCGGCGTGTGATCAACGACCTGGGCGGCGGCACATCACCTACGACGAGCAGGCTCGAGGAAAGTCGATGAAGTCCACGGACTACTCCTTCGATGCCTGTCTCCGGGATCTCGACGCCGTCCTGAAGGCCAGGAAAGTGGAGCGGCCACTCTTGGCCGCCTGGTCCTACGGCGCGTTGCCCGGGGTTCACCGGGCCGCCCGGCATCCAGGCCGCGTGGTCGGCGTGGTCGGCGTGGTCGGGGTTGACGGCCCTTTCCGCCGTGGCCGACAGGTTCCTGGCAACCCCACGCTGCTTGCCATCTCCAACGGCATCCAGGCACACACTGACGCCACCCGATCCGGCCTGCTCAACCATCTCGGCGAAGACCAGGCGCCGGCCATGGCCCGGCTGACCGCGCTGGATGAGACGAAGCTACGCGCCGCCGGCGTGGACATCCCCTATCAAGGAATCGCCAGAGGACACGACGGGGCTGTGCAGGCGGTGCGGGTTGTACCAGCCCTGCTCGAAGGTGGCGCGAGCACGAGTGTGGCGGCGGTCGCGGCCGGCACGGTGCCGCCTGGCCGCATCGCGCGAACGGGGCCCATCCCCGTAAGCTTTGTGGTGATTTCCACCGGATCGCGGCGAAGGAGCACCCGATCAGCGGCTTATCCAGCTTCGCGGAGGTGCTGCGCCGCCATCGGCACGCGGCCCGGCTGACGTTGGAGCAGCTCGCCGAGCTGTCAGGGGTGAGCGACCGGACCCTGTCCGACATGGAACGCGGCCGCAGCAAGGGCCCGCAGCACCGCACCGTCACCGCGCTGGCCGACGCGCTCGGCCTGGCCGACGCCGACCGCAGGCAGCTCAGCGAGCTGGCGCGCGAGGGCCGCCTGCGCGACCGCTGGGCACGGCCGACCGGGCTGTGCGAGCTGCCCCGCTCCGTCGACGACTTCACCGGCCGCTCCGCGGAACTGGCCTGGATCAGCGAGCTGATGCGCGCCGAGAGCGCACCCGGCGCCGCCGGCGTGGGGCTCGTCACGGGCTCCGCCGGACTGGGCAAGACCACGCTGACCGTCCGTGCCGCCCACGCCCTGCGAACCGACTTCCCCGGCGGGGTGTACTTCCTCGACCTGTTCGGCATGTCCCCGCGGCCCCTGCCCGCCGAGGAGGCCCTGAGCCTGCTGCTGCGCGCGCTCGGCCGAGCGGAGCAGCAGATCGCGAGCGATCTCGAAGGGCGGGCGTCCTCGTACCGGTCCCTGCTGCGCGAGCGGCGCGCGCTGATCGTGCTGGACAACGCCGCCTCCGAGGAGCAGGTCCGGCCGCTGCTGCCGGGCGGCGGCGCGGGCAAGGCCCTGGTGACCAGCCGCCGCCTGCTGGCCGGTCTCGAAGGGGTACGCAGGCTCGGCCTCGGGCCGCTGCCCCCGATGGAGGCCGCCGAGCTGCTGACCGGCATCCTGAAGGAGCGCGGCGCCTCCGACGACGACCCGGCGCTCTGGCAGCTCGCGCAGCTGTGCGGCGGCCTGCCCCTCGCGCTCAGGATCGCCGGGAACCGGCTGGTCAGCAGGCCCGGCTGGAACGCCGCCGACCTCGCCGCCCGGCTGACGAACGAGGAGCGCCGCCTGGACCAGCTCAGCGCCGGGGATCTGAAGATCGCCACCGCGTTCGGGCTGTCCTACGAGCAGCTCGCCGGCTCCACCCGCCGGGTCTTCCGCCGGCTCGCCCTGGTGCCGGGCCACAGCTTCGACGCCGCGCTGGCCGCCGTGGCGGGCGGCACCTCGACCGGGGGGCCTGGGACGCCCTCGACGAGCTCGTCGACCTCGGCCTGCTCCAGGACAGCGCGTCGGGACGCTACCGCTTCCACGACCTGGTACGGCTCTTCGCCCGCGACCGGCTCAGGGAGGAGGAACCCGAGTCCGAACGCGAGGCGGTCACCCTGACGGTGACCGAGTGGCTGCTGCGGACGGCCACCAGCGCCGGGCGATGGTCCGAGCCCAGCCCCGCCCTGCCCTCCCAGGAGGAGGCCGACCGCTGGCTGCGGGTGAACGTGGACAACTGGATGGGCGCGTTGCGCCACCTGTCGAGCGCCGGCCGGTACGCCGCCGTGCTCGACTGCACCGAAGCGATGCACTGGTTCTCCAGCCGGTGGATGCACGGGCCGCACTGGTACGAGGTCTTCACCCTCGGCGCCGAGGCCGCCGCCGCCCTCGGGGATCCGGCCCGGCAGGCGAAGCAGGTCAACGGGCTGGCCTGGGTCCACATGGTGCCGAGACAAGATCTGGAGGCCACCCTGCGTCACACGGCCCAGGCGATGGAGCTGGCCACCCGCAGCGGCGCCACCGCGCAGATCGCCCTGGCCGAGCACAACGCGGCGGGCGCCCTGCGGCGGCTCGGGCGGCTGGACGAGGCCATCGCGGCGCAGACCCGGGCGGCGCAGGTGTTCGAGGCCGTCGGCGATGCCGAGGCGAGCCGCCGCTGCCGCGACCTGGCCGACGCCGCACTCTGACGTCCACGACGAGCTGACCTGGCACGGGCTCCGCGTGCACAAGGTGCAGATCCCGACCGGTCGCTGCGCGACGACGCCGCGGTGACCCGCCGGGCCCTGGACCGCCCCGTCGGCCCGGCCGGCCTTCCAGCCGGTTCACCAGGCGGGTGGCCGACCCAGAGGCCAGCGCGGTCAGCTGCGCGACCTCCCCAGTGGTGTGCGGGCCAGGCTCCAGGCCATGCAGGCTCACATACTGCAGATCGACGGGTCCAGCATGAGTCTCACATGATGACCCGTCCTACCAGCGAGGGTCCCTGGTCGCTGGCGATCGCGAGACAGTAGACGGTCCGATATCGAGGCCAGTCCTCCTCCGACGGCACCAGGCCGCTCACGATGACCTCGTCCTTTCTTGCCTCGACCAGCCGCATTCTCGGCGTGCACCCGAGCTCGGCCAGACGCTGCATGTCATCCATTCCTGGATAGGGGCCGTCGGGGAGGACATAGGTGGTCGAGAACTCCGCCATGTGCGGTCGATCGCATGGAACGACCGTCACCAGAGCGCCGTCGGGCAGGGGGTCGATACAGTCGCCCGGCCTGAGTTCGGTGGCATCGTACTGGTGCACGCCGGAGGGAAGGCCGGCCGCGGTGGGCACGGAGGCAGGGGCGGGTTCCGCCGTGGTGCACGCCGCGAGGAACGCCGCCCCGAAGATCACACCTGAGATCGCTGAGATGCGCGACAGCATGCGGCAGATCGTCCCATTCGAAGGTCTTTGGAAGATCGCGACGGAGCTCCCGGCCGCGGACGTGGGAGACCGGGATGTGGCCCTACGGGACTCCATCTCCGGGCCGCCCCGGTTGCGGATATTGAGTGGCGGGCTTCTCGATCGTGTCCGATGCTGTAGCCGTGCTCAGGATTCCGCCGCGTACAGCCACCGACGCCTATTTTGCCGCGATGGGCGGATCGAGGCGTCTCGACCTTGTCTTCGACATCGATCTGGGAGACCTGGTTGAAGGCCACCGCGTGGTCGCGCGCGGAATGGAGATGCTGGACAGCGGCGGCGTGCTGCACTACGAGTTCGTCCCCGGGGTTCGGCCGTACGAGACGGAGGTCAAGGGGCCGTTCTTCTGGTACTGGATGCTGTCCACCGAGGATGATCAAGACACGCCCTACCGCGACGACAACATGGGCGCCTTCGACCCGGGCGGAGAGGCGGCCGCCCACGGAACTCGCCAGCTGGGTGGGCCGGTTCCCGGCTCGGCGAGCTGGCTACGGGTGAGCTTCAGGCCGGCTGAGGGATGGACGCCGACGCGATCATGGTGCCGGCAGTTGGAGATCGCGCTGCCGGACGGTGTCGTTACGGGGGTGTGGAGCGACTCGCGCCCCACTGCCGGATGACCACCACCGGTCGGTCAGATGCGGGCGATGGTGCGTTCGGCGTCGGAACCGCGGGCCGTCCGGTGGTACATCACCGCCGGTCGGTCGCGGAGCAGTTCGAGGTAGGCGCGGTGGGTGAGCCGGGTCAGCAGTTCGATCGCCTCCCGCTCGTCCAGGACGTCCAGGCGCAGTAGCTGCGCGCCCAGCGACCGCGGCCGGCACCACTTCCCCACCGCCCCGCAACGCCGCCGCCAGGTCGGTCAGCTCCGCGTCCCGGCCGACGAACACGCCCGTGTGGCGGGGCAGGTTGACCAGGCCCGGCGGGCCTGTCACCCCGGTGACCGATCGTTCGTCGCCGCGGACACCGTCCGCATCACTTCGATGACCCCTGAGGCGGGAACAGGTGTCACCGTGTCGCTGACGTCCGGACGATATTCGTGAGAGCCTGGGCGCGCCTGCTGGAGGGACTGCTCCCTCGTGGGCCTCCCCGGCTCGCAGGACCGTATGGTGAGCACAGGCGGAGCGGGCTGTATTCGACGGCAGAACGGTGATGCAGGTGCTCGGCATTTCGCCGTCTCCCATGGTGGGGGCCGCGATCCGGTACCTGCGGGAGGTTCACCTGGAACGTGGCGCCCTCACCCGCGACGAGGCCGCCGCCGAACTTCGCCACTGGGCGTAAGGCTTGCGAAGTGCTCGTGTCCGGGCGGCCGGGAGGAACTGGGTGGCCGGGGCCGCTCGCCGAGACGAAAACGGGGAAGGGCCAGGTCATGACCGATATCCGGGCTGATCGGGCCGCTCTCTTCGCATGCCTGCAGGACCCTGCCACCCAGCCGGGCTTCTGGGCTCGCGTGGCCGACGACGTGGACTGGACCGTGGAGGGCACGCACCCGCTCGCCGGCCGCTACCACAGCAAGGAGGAGTTCCTCGCGGCGACGTTCGCCCGCCTGGCGGGAGTGCTGGCGGGCGGGGTGCGGCTGACGGTGGAGCACCTGTACGTGGACGGCGACACCACGGTCGCCGAGCTGCTGTCGACCTCGACCACCAGGGAGGGGGCGCCGTTCGACAACCGGTACTGCTGGGTGTGCCGCTTCGACGGCGACGTGATCGTGCAGGTGCGCGCGTACCTGGACTCGGCCATGGTCGGGTACACGGTCCTGCGCAATGAGCTCAGCCGGCGGGGGCCGACTTCCTGAGCGCCTCAGGGCGGCGGGATTCGGTTCGAACGGCGCTGAACCAAGCACTCGCCGGCCCGCCACCAGGGACTTGGCTCGCCGCGGTCCTGGACTGAGGGCGTCCGATGGAACAGGCTGCATCAGATTCGGCTCGTCCTCAAATTGAATATCGTCCCTGTTGCTACGTCTTTGTCCGTATCTTCCGGCGCCGGAGCCTCCTCTGGGATTAGGAGACGGGGAGGTACGCCGATGGCTCTGCAACGCCTGGCCGACGGGGATCCACACCGTCTGGGCGGTTACGTGCTGGCCGGACGGCTCGGCGCGGGCGGACAAGGAGTGGTCTACGAGGGCTACGACGGGCAAGGGCGGCGGTGCGCGGTCAAGCTGCTGCACGCCGACGCCGACCCGGTGATGCGCGCCTTGTTCCTGCGAGAGGCCCGGGCGGCACGCGCTGTGCCCTCCTTCTGCACAGCGAAGATCATCGACGTGGGCAGTGACGGCGACCGGCTCTACATCGTCAGCGAGTACATCCCCGGCCCCAGCCTGCGCGCGGTGGTGCGGGCCGGGCGCCGCTTCACCGCGGACGAGCTGCATCGGCTGGCCACCGGGATCGCGATCGCGCTGACCTCGATCCACGACGCCGGAGTCCTGCACCGCGATCTCAAGCCGGACAACGTCATCCTGGGCCCGGACGGCCCGCGCCTGATCGACTTCGGGATCGCCAGAAGCCGGCAGATGTCCCTGACCCCGTCCGGGGTGATCGCCGGCACGCCCGGCTATGTGGCGCCGGAGGTCTACCGGCGGCAGCGGGCCGGGCCCGGCGCGGACGTGTTCGCCTGGGCGTGCGTGGTGCTGTACGCGGCCATCGGCCAGGACGCCTTCGCCGCCGCCCGGGTGGAGGCGGTCATCCACCGGGTGCTCACCCACGCGCCGGATGTCGGCGTGCTGGACGCGCCGCTGCGCGCCCTGGTCGAGGCCGGGCTGAACAAGGACCCGGCGCTGCGCCCGACCGCCCGCCGCATCCTGGCGGCGCTGGTCGGCCACGGCGCCGATCCCGGCTCGGGCGGCGACGGCGCTGGTCTCGGCCCGGGCGGCGGCGCGCCGATCGACGATCCGGAGCTGGGAACGCGGGCCGAAGCGCTCTACCAGCGGCTGGCCGGGCCCGTCCAGCAGCAGGTCCCCGGACTGCTGCTGCGCCTGGTGGCCGAGGAGGCGGGAAGGAACGTCGTGCGCCCCGTTCCCCTGGCCGAGCTGCCCGGCCGTCCAGAGGCCCGCCAGGCGCTCGACGCCTTCGCCGAGGCGGGCCTGCTCGTGGCCGAGACCGGCGTGGTGGCCATCGCGCACCCGGCCCTGCCCTGCGCGTGGGCCCGGCTGCGGGACTGGCTCGACGAAGAGGACGGCGCGCTGGCCGTGCACCGGCGGCTGAGCCTCGCCGCCCGCCGCTGGGGAGCCGGCGGACGCATGAGCGGCGACCTCTACCACGGCACGGCGCTGCAGGCCGCACTCGACTGGAACGCCCGCGGCCGCGTCCGCATGGCGCCGACCCCGCTGGAGGCGGAGTTCCTCACAAGCAGCGCCGAGGCGGCGGCGCGGCGGTCGCGGCGTCGCCGCCTGACCGCCGGCGCCATGGCGGTCCTGCTGGCCATGGCGGCGGGGGCAGCGGGCCTGTACACCTACCAGCGCGGCGTCTCCGACCGCCAGAGCCTGACCGAGGCGGCGAACCGGGCAGCGCAGGCGGCGAGCCGGGCGTTCGCCACCGACCCCGTGCTCGGGATGCGCCTGGCGGCCACCGCATGGCGGCTCGCCCCGACCAGGGAGGCCGGGAGCGCGTTGTACGCGGCGCTCGCCCAGCCCGTCACCGACGTCATGGCTGAGGCCGTGTTGCCGCCGTCCGCCGACAACGGGTTGAGCGGCGAGGAAGGGCCGCTGTACGACCTGTCCGCGGACGGAAGCAGGCTGGCGGTGTTGTCCGGGGAGAAGTTCGCCCTGTGGGACGTGCCCGGCCACCGCCGAATCGTCGCCTTCGACATCCCGCGCAAGACCCGCCCCGGCAGTAGCTGCAGCGCCCTGAGGCTCTCGCCGGACGCCTCCATGGTGCAGACGTGCGACGCCGACCTCTCCTCCGCCCTGTTGTACGAGGTCGCCACCGGCAGGCGGGTCGGCAAACGCTGGCCCGGTTACATCCGCGCATTCCCGCGGCCTGGAATGCTGCTCACGGGAGAACTCGCCGGTTCTGGCACAACACTCATCCGGCTGCTGGACCGAGCCACCGGCCGCACCCTGTACACGCATCGGGCCCCGCACTTCTGGCCGGCGGCCGTCACCAAGGACGACCGGCTGATCGGGACGACCTCCTCATCGCGGGGCTGCCGTGCCCGGCCACGTGAGCTCCCCATCTGCCCGAACACCCTGGAGATCTGGGATCTGCCCAGCAACCGCCTCATCGCCCAGCATCACGTCAACGCCGTAGGGCTGTGGGCCGCCCTCAGCCCCGACGAACGCACCATCGCCCTGTCCGACGGGCGCGGCCTGTCGTTTCACGACGCCCGCACGGCCCAGGAGATCGCGGGCAGGCGCATACCGCGTCCCCACATGCGTGACCTGCGCTACATCAAGGACGGCACGCTGGTCGGCTTCGACTTCGACACCGAAGGCTTCACCGCGGTGCGCATGTGGGGGCCCACCGGCACGGCTCTGCTGTATCGGCCGTTCAGCAGGGCCTTGCTGCCGGACCGCGCCAGCCTGCCGGGCGTGAACGGCGACCGCATCGCCTACCTCCGTACGGACGGAACCGTCATCACCTTGTCCGGCGCTCCCCCGCCGTCCGCCGAAGCGCATGACCAGGCATGGTTCAGCCCTGACGGCCGGCTGCTGGTGACCTTCCGCGAACGAGGACGCGATTCGAAGCTGCGCCTGTGGACGAGGTCCGGTGGGCGCCTCCTGGCCACCCTCCCCGTCGGGGGTGGGCCGGTCGACGGCGCGCCCTCGACCGACCTTCATGTCGCCATCAGCGCCGACGGCGCCCTGATCGCCTACGCCCGGGACGGGCAGCGCACCGCCCGGGTGTGGGACGTCCGGCGTCATCGCCAGGTCAGACGGCTGCACGCCCCCCACGGCGCCGGATACTCGGTGGCGTTCACCCCCGACTCGGCGGCCCTGGCCTTCGGGACCGTGCTGTGGGACCTCCGCACAGGCCGGCAACTCGGCCAGGTCGACGCGTTCGTCACCCAGTTCGGCCGAGGCGGCCGCTATCTCGACGGCCTTGACGATCTCCGTCTGAACACGATCGGCCGGCCCGCCCCTTCCCAGCACCTCACGGGAGCGGTGGCGCGGCTGAGCCCGGACGGCACGATCGTGGCGACCGGCGATCGCGCAGGAGTCATCCGCCTCTACGACGCCGCCACGGGCCGTGCGTCGGGCCCCGTCACGGGCGGGCACTCCCGGCCCGTCGACCTGCTGACCTTCACTGCCGACGGACGGCTGCTGGCGACGGCCGGGCAGGATCAGACGGTCCGCCTGTGGGACATCGCCGCCCGCCGGCCCCTCGGCGCTCCGATCGCTCTCAACACCGGCCGCCTGACCGCCCTGTCCTTCAGCCCGGACGGCAGGACGCTCCGATCCCTTTCCGGCGCCGGCATCGTCCGCGACCACCTCGTCGATCCCGCGCTCGTGCTGCGCGAGGTCTGCACCCGTGCTCGCGGTGGCCTGTCAGCCGCGGACTGGCAGAGCCACCTGCCCGGCGTGCCCTTCGTCGAGACCTGCCGTGCCTCTGGGGGCTGACCGGTCAGCGGGAAGCCTGTCCCGCTTCCGGCCGTCGAACGCCATGGCGTGCGGGCCGGGTGCGCGTGGGTCACTTGGCCTGGAAGCCGCCGTCGATGTGCAGGATCGCGCCGGCCACGAACGAGGCCTTGCCGGAGTACTGGCCGAGGGAGATGGCGCGCGCGATGATGCCGGTCTTGGTCAGCTCCGCGACCGCCTGCTTGCCGACGTCCTCGCGCCGCCCGCTCACGACGACGTGCACGCCGTCGGCGATCAGCAGCTTCGCGGTCTCCTTGCCCGGTCGCCGAGGTCAGCCTCAACGAGCTGAGCCGCCGGGTCGGCCTGGCCAAGTCCAACGTCCTGCGCTACTTCGAATCGCGCGAGGCCATCCTGCTGGAACTGCTGGACCAGGCATGGAAACAGTGGATCGACGACCTGCCCGGCCGCTTGGCTGCCGAGGTCGGCGAAGCCGGCTCCGCGGGGGCGCGCGGTGACCAGCTCGCAGCGGCCCTCACCCGATCACTGGAGGAACGCCAGGTTCTGTGCGACCTTCTCAGCGCGCAGGCCGGCGTCCTGGAACGCAACGTTTCCGCCGACCTGGCCGGCCAGTGGAAGAGGACGGCGATCGGGAACGTCGACACCATGGCCCGCCTGATACGGCACCATCTGCCCGAACTGGGCGACCGCGCCCAGACGTTGTGCGCTCAGACCATCATGATCACCGCCGCAGTCTGGACGCACGCGCGACCGTCCGCCGCCATGCTCGACGCCTACGACGCCGACCCCTCCCTGGCGGTACTGCGCATGGACTTCGCCCCCACCTTGCGGGACATGCTGTCCACCTTGATCGCCGGCACCCTGACCCGCGCCGCGGCCCCCTGAGAGGGCGTTCGGGGCGCCACGCGCGGGCCGGCAGTTGGTCCTAGGAGGGTGTCGTGGCGGGCCGATGGTCAGCGGGTGCCGTCGTCTCGCCGTGCGCGAGCTCATCGCGGTGCGCCGGCTGGTCGCGGTGGGCCGCCGTGACGGCCAGGGCCGCCAGCAGCGCGGTCATGACGGCCGTCGCCGCGAGCGCGGTCCAGGTGGCCGCGTCGGGATGGATCAGCGACTGGCCGCGCAGCGCCTGCCAGGCGGTGATGGTGAACAGCGCGCTGTAGGCCAGGATGACGACCCCGGTGAGCTGGGCGCGTACGCGTTCGTGGCGTAGCAGGCCGATCCGGCTCGCGAGGGCGGCGAGAACCAGCACCGTGAGCACGAACACCTGGACGGAGTGCAGGCCGATGAAGTGCGGGACGCGCAGGTCGCCGCCTGTGGTGCTCCAGTTCGTCAGCGGCATGCCGCCGCCGTCCGGCGCTCCGACCCCGTGGCCGCCCACCAGCGGGACCGGGCTGCCGTAGGCGTCCTCGACCGTGCGGCGCCCGGCCGCCGAGGTCCACCCGGTGATGAAGGACGCCAGCGCCATGCCGAGGACGGCCAGCCCGATCCCGGCACGCAGGGCCCAGGTGAGCGCCGCATCGCCGACGCGCTGGAACAGCAGCATGACGGCGACGATCAGGCTCGCCCCGAACAGCCCGAACACGCCGGTGGAGAAGATCTGCTGCCCGATCTGGTTGAACGGGTCGGTGCCGGCGTTGAAGTGGCTGAAGGTGCCGCGGGCGGCCTGCACCGCGATGAAACCGACGTCGATCAGCCCGGCGACGGCGAAGACGGTTCCGGCGATCCACATCGTGCGCCGCGCCCGGCGCAGTTTCGGGATCAGCCAGGCGAGCGTCGCGCCGTACATGACGAACGACGCCCCGAACTTCAGCGGCTTGGCCCAGACCGACTGTTGCAGGAGCTCGCGACCGTCGGCGAAGAGACCGACGCTCGCGACGACGACCAGCGCGGACATGGCCGCCACCATGATCGTGAGCGGCCGATGCCACGACCGTACTTCGGCATACGAGACGGACAACCGGCTCCCTGACTGGTTCATGCGGCCTCCGCCGGCCGTGCCGGGGCTCCTGCGCAGCGTCCTCGCCGGGCTGTCACCTTCGCCCGCCGCCTGTCTGCGTACGACGTATCGAGTGTCATGCGTACATCGTATGAGCATCTTTTGTCGAAATACTGCTGGTCAACGGCATAAAGTGTACTAGTGTGCCGAATAGTGAACTAGTACATTGAAGACAGGCGCGGGACAACCGTCACGGGATTGGAAGGCATTCATGACCTCGGCCACGCAAAGTCCGGATCCGCCCTACCGGCGCATCGTCGCGGAGTTCCGTACCCGGATCCTGGCCGGCGACCTGCGGCCGGGCGATCGGGTGCCGTCCATCCGGCAGATCGCCCAGCGATGGGGTGTCGCGGTCGCGACCGCGACCAAGGTGGTGGCGGCCCTGCGTGAGGAGGGGCTGGTCGAGGCGAAGGTCGGCGCAGGCACGGTGGTCAGCGCACGCGCGAGCCGAACGGAGCGGCCGGCCGGTCCGGCCGTGCTGCCGGCGGCGCGGCAGGCCGGCGTCCCCAAGGGCTCGCTGAACCGCGAGCACGTCCTGCGCACCGCCATCGCGATCGCCGACGCCGAAGGGCTCGGCGCGGTGTCCATGCGGCGGCTCGCCGCCGAGCTCGGCGCGGGCCCGATGTCGCTGTACCGGCACGTGACGGGCAAGGACGAGCTGGTGACGCAGATGGCCGACGAGGTCTTCGGCGAAGTGGAGCTGCCCGTCCCGGGGCCGGAGGGGTGGCGGGCCAAGCTCGAGCTGATCGCCCGCCGGCAGTGGGAGCTGTCCCGGCGACACCTCTGGCTGCCCAGGGCCGTCTCGTTCACCCGCCCCTTGCTGGTGCCCAACATGATGGCCCACACCGAGTGGACCCTGCGCGCACTCGACGAGCTCGGGTTGCCCATGGAGACCCGGATCCGCGAGGCGCTCACGCTGCCCGCGCTGGTCCACACCGTGGCGCTGTCCATGGCGGAGGAGGTCGAAGCCGAGCAGGAGACCGGCGTGACGCTCGACGGGTGGTGGCTGCTCCAGCGCAAACGGGCCGACGAGCTCCTCAGCACCGGACGATTCCCGCTCCTGGCCATGCTCCCCGAGGAGACGGTGTCGGACCTGGACGGGATGTTCGACCACATCCTGGCACGCCATCTCGACGGGTTCGCCGTCATGCTGAGCAGAGGTGCGGCTCGTCCTCGGTGAGTGGTCGGCCTGGGATCATGCTCGCCAGGGCCTCACCGGTGAGGCGTGATCGGGGAGCACGGTGGAGGTGGATGTCCTGAGCTGCGGCTCCTTCCCGCGTCGGCGCTGCCGAGGCGGCCTGTCTCCTGCTCTGGCTGTTGTTCATGTGCAGAAAAGTCCTACGCTGGCGGGGATGACGCGATCGGCGGCGGGCGCGCGGACGCAGCAGGAGCAGATGCGGCGGCGGAACCTGAGCGAGGTGCTGCGGCGCGTCCATAAGGACGGGGCGGTGTCGCGGGCCGCACTCAGCCGCCGGATGGGCCTCAACCGCAGCACCATCATGGACCTGACCGCCGAACTCGCCGCGGCCGGGCTCGTCCGCGAGGGTGTCCCCGCCGGTCAGGGCCGTGCGGGGCGGCCGTCCATCGTCGTCATGCCCGAGCGGGCGACGGTGTACGGGCTCGCCTTCGACGTGGCCGTGGACCGGCTGCTCGCGGCCCGTGTCGGGCTCGGCGGTCAGGTCCTCGAACGCCGCGAGGCGGTGCGCGCCCGCGCCGGGGTCGATCTGGAGAACGTCGTCGACGTCCTCGCCGCCTTCGGCCGCGAGCTGGTCGCCGGCGCCGATCCGGGGGCGTTGTGCGTGGGTGTCGGCGCGTCGTACTGCGGGCTGATCAGGCGAGCCGACGGCACGGTCCGGTACGGACCGCACCTCGGCTGGGTGGACCAGGCCTTCGGCGCGAAACTCGCCGCCGGGCTCGGCCTCGGGCTTCCCGTCGAGGTGGGCAACGAGGCGCACCTGGGCGCGATCGCCGAGCACGTACGCGGCGCAGGACGAGACGTCGACAACCTCATCTACCTGCATGGGGACGTCGGCGTCGGCGGCGGGATCATCGTCGGCGGCAGACTCCTGGACGGCGATTCGGGCTACGGCTGCGAGCTCGGGCACATGCTGGTGAACCCGTTCGACGGGCGCCCCTGCCTGTGCGGGTCGCGCGGTTGCCTGGAGGCCGAGGTGGGGGAGAAGGCGCTGCTGGACTACGCGGGACGGTCCGACGACCTCATCGGACGCGCCGGCATCCAGGCCGTCGTCGCCCTCGCCGAGACCGGTGAAGCCCGGGCGCGGGACGCCCTGGACCGCGTCGGCGACTGGCTCGGCGTCGGCGTCGTCAACCTCATCAACCTGTTCAACCCGGCGCTCGTGGTCTTCGGCGGGATGCTCCGCGACGTCTATCCGGGCGCCGCGTCACGCGTCCGCGCCCGGATCGACGCGCATGTCCTGCCGGTGTCGCGCGAACGTGTTCTGCTGGCCGTCACGGCCCTCGGCGACGACACCACGCTCGCCGGGGCTGCCGAGCTCGCCTTCGCCGAACTCCTGGACGACCCCCTCCACACACTGGCCACCGTACGGTGACGCGGACCACGACCGGTCGCACTCGTCCCCGGGCCGCTCAGCCGAGGTCGGCGAGCGCGGCGAGTTCACCGCGGGAGGCGACGCCCAGCTTGGGATAGGCCTTGTACAGGTGGTAGCCGACCGTGCGGGGGCTCAGGAAGAGCTGGGCGGCGATGTCCTTGTTGGACAGCCCGCGAGCGGCGAGCCGGACGATCTGCCGTTCCTGCGGTGTCAGGCCGGTCGTCCGGTCGGGCGCGGGTGCGGCGGCCGGATCGCCGGCGGCCTGGAGCTCCGCCCGGGCACGGCCGGCCCAGGGGGCGGCGCCCAGGCGTCGGAAGCTCTCCATGGCCTCGCGCAGGTGGCCGGCAGCGGCGGCGCGGCGGCGGGTCCTGCGCAGCCACTCCCCGTACAGCAGCCGGGTACGCGCGTGCTCGAAGGCCGGCCCGCCTGCGTCCAGCGCCGCCAGGTAGTGCGCCTCGGCGTCGTTCCCGGCGAGCAGGGCCAGGCAGCGCTCGATGAGGTGGCGCTGGTCGAGGCGTAGATACCGGGCCAGGGCGGGCCTGGCCCTGTCGGGCTCGCCGCTGCGTACGGCGGCTTCCACCAGGTCGGGCACGCACCGGATGGCGGAGACGTGGTACCAGCCGGGCCCTTGCGTGAGGGCTTCGAGCCGGCCGAGCGCGGTCTCCGCCCGGCCCTGGCCCAGGTCCAGCAGAGCTCGTGCCCAGTCGGTCCACATGGCGCCCTGCATGGGGGCGGCCGGGCCGCGCGCCACCTCGGCGGCGAGCCGGCGGTGGCCCTCCTCGTCGCCTTCGACGGCGGCCAGGTAGGTGAGCAGGCCCTTGTTCAGCGCGGCCCACTGGTGCTGGCCGGTGTTCTCGGCCAGGCGCAGGGCGGTGGTCGCGGCAGTGCCCACCTCGTGGAATCGGCCGCTGTGGAAGAGCTCCGCCTGCGCCTGGAAGTACAGCACCATGGGCAGGACGCCGATGCTGCCCTCGGCGTGGCAGCGGGCGATCAGGCGGGCGGACAGGTGCAGGGTGGCGGCGTCCTGCCCGGCGATGAGCGGCGCGCCGCAGACCATGGCGGCCAGCCCGGGCGGGTACGCGGCCATCGCGTCCCCGGCCTCGGCCACGGCCCGGTCCAGCGGGGTCGGGTCGCCGCCGAACAGGCGGCTGAAGGCGGCGTTCTCCAGGCGGGCCAGGGCGGCGACGGGCTCGTCGAGGAGGGTCTCCGACAGGGCCCGCGCCAGGCGGGCGGACACCTCGACGAGCTGGGCCTCGCCCGCGTACCAGGCGGTCTGGTAGGCGCGGACCAGCAGGGCCGGGTCCAGGAGGGCGGCTTCGGTCATCAGGCGGTGCGCCTCGCGGTACTGTCCCCGCCCGAAGTGGGTGGTGGCCTGCGTGTGGACGATGCGCGATCGCAGCGCGGAGTCGCTGGTCAGCGCGTCGGCCTCGCCTGCGAGGGCCTGGGCCCGGTCGAGCTCGCCCGCCTCGGTGGCGGACTCGGCCGCAAGGGTGAGGCGGCGGGCGCGGATCTCCCGGGCGCGGGCCTCGTCGTCGCGGTGGGTGAGCGAGGCGGCGCGCTGGTAGGCGGTGGCCGCGGCGGCGTACCCGTGTCGGCGCGCGGCCCGCTGGGCGGTGCGTTCGAGCTCCGCCGCCACGTCCTCGTCGGGTCCGACGGTCGCCGCGGCCAGGTGCCAGGCCCGGCGGTCGGCGTGGTGGTCGCCGTTCAGCGCCCGGGCGAGCGCGGCGTGCACGGCCAGCCGCGAGCTGATGGGGGCCCGCTGGTAGACGGCCTCGCGGATCAGCGGATGACGGAAGCGGACGTGCTGCCCGGCGGTGGTCACGAGCCCTTCGGTCTCGGCCGGGCCCAGGTCGGCGGGCGTCACGCCGAGCTGTGCGGCGGCGGCGAGCACCTCGTCCAGGCCCTCACCGGCGGCGGCGACCAGCAGCAGGGTCTGGGTCTCGGCCGGCAGGTGGTCCACCTGGCTGTGGAAGGCCGACTGCAGCCGGCTGCTCAGGGGCAGAGCGCCGGGCTCGTGCGGGTTGTGGCGAAGGGCGGCGGGCAGCTCGATGAGGGCCAGCGGGTTGCCCTGCGCCTCGGCGAGCACCCGGTAGCGCTGGGCCGGGGTCAGGTCGCTCCCCTTGAGCAGAGCGGCCGCCGCCGACGAGGCCAGGCCGGTCAGCGTGATCTCGGGCAGCCCGTGCGCGTCGTCCTCGCGGGTGGCCATGATCAGGGCCAGGCCCTCGGCGTCCAGCCGCCGGGCCGCGAAGGACAGCGCGGCGCGGGAGCCGGGATCCAGCCAGTGCGCGTCGTCGATGAGGCACAGGACGGGGCCGTCCTCGGACACCTCGGCCAGCAGTGACAGCGCGGCCAGGCCGACGAGCAGCGCGTCGGCGCCCTGCGCCTCCGTCAGGCCGAGCGCCGCCTCCAGCGCGCGCCGCTGCGGCGGCGGCAGCTTGTCCGTCCTGTCCAGCGCCGGACGGAGCAGCAAGTGCAGCCCCGCGTACGCCAGCTCGCTCTCGGACGGCACCCCGCTGCGCCGGATGACCTGGATGCCGTCGGCGCGTCCCGCGGCGTAGTCGAGCAGCGCGGTCTTACCGATTCCCGGCTCGCCCCTGATCACCAGAGCGCCGCTGCGTCCGGAGCGCACCGTGGCGAGGAGCTCGTCGATGACCGATGTCTCGGCTTCCCGCCCGTACAGCATGCGCTCCCTTTACCGGCACAAGTACCTAATCGCGACAGATGACCATTATGGGCGGTTTCTCTAGCGTTCTTGCTCATGAAGAACATCGACGAGCTCATCGCTCGCTACATCGCCACCTGGAACGAGACCGACCACGCCGCCCGCCGTGCCGCCATCGACGAGCTGTGGTCCCCGGACGGCGTCTACACCGACCCGATGGCGGTCGCCGCCGGCACCGACGCGATCGACGCCACCATCGGGGCCGTCCAGGAGCAGTTCCCCGGCTTCACCTTCAGCCTGGCGGGGCCGGTCGACGCCCATCACGACATCGCCCGCTTCACCTGGGAGCTCGCCCAGGACGGCGCCGAGGCCCTGGTCGTCGGCTTCGACGTGGCGGTGATCAGCGCCGAGGGGCGCATCGACCGCGTCCACGGCTTCCTCGACAAGATCCCGACGGGCGCGTGAACCCCGGCAGCGCACGGTTCGCTGCTCCGCACCCGATGATTCACCGCCCCGACCGTTAGGGAAGACCATGGCATGGGACGGACTCCGCCCGGACGTACGGGGCGCGCCCGCCGGGGATCCGCACGCCGAGCTGGAGCGCTGGTCCCGCTCGACCGGAACCGCCCTGGAGGTGTGGGCGCCTCCCGGTGAGCCCCTGCCCGAAGGCGTCGCGGGGCTCGTCCGTGCCACGATCTTCGACGTCCTGGACCACCTGGGGCAGGACGGATCGGTGCGGTGCGTGGGCATCGCGCTCACCGCGCTCACCGCGGGCGCCCGTGGACTGCGCCTGACGGTCAGTGGCGACGGCTCCGGCCTGGCGCCGCGACGGCTCGCCGATCGCCTGCGCGTCAGGCGGCCGTCGTCCGTCGAAGGAGCGATCCGCAGCTTGCCGGAGATGCTCGCCGTGTGCTCCGGACCGCCTGTGCCGCACCCCGTCTGCCCGGAAGACGCCTCGTCCGGGCAGACGGAGATCCGGCGCGTCAGTGGTCAGCGGAGCCTGAACGCGCGCAGCGTGGTCTGCTTGACGCGGTTGCCGGCCGCGTCCCACGCTTCGGCCCTCAGGCTGACCGCTCCCTTGGTGGCGCGGTACTGCGGATATCTGGCGGTGGCGGTGTAGACGCCGTCCCGGTCCCGGCGGAGGTCCGCCTGCTGCCAGGTGGCGCCGTCGTCGGTGCTGGTCCAGAGCCGTACGCCCGCGATCGCCGGCATCTTCCCGGCCGAGGGCCCGTGGTAGGCCTCGATCCGGAAGGTGTGCCGGCGGCCGGCCGCCACCGTGTTGTCGACCGACAGGGTGTCGCCGAGGTCGTGGCTGAGGTAGACCGCGGGCACGGTGCGGCACTGCTCCAGAGGCCCGTCGACCCACCAGGCGTAGCAGTTGACGCCCGGCCGCACCTGGTCCTTGCCCGGTGGGGCGGTGAACGTCCACTCCAGGTTCTGGAGGTCGTTCTCGGCCGTCAGCCGGTAGGTGGCCGCGCCTTCGGGCAGCGGGTAGCGCGGCAGCGTGGCGAACGGCTCGACGGGCGCGTTCGGCAGCTCCTTGCCGTCGCGGTAGAGGTGCAGCTCGTACCGGGGCTGGAGGTCGCCGAACATGACGCCGTCGTCGCGCCGCTCGCCGACCCCGCTGACCATGGACGGGGTCACCCAGAGGTTGCCGTCGTGGACGCAGATCGCGCAGGGGATCCCGATGACGAGCCGCTCCAGCGGCTTGGCGTCGGGGTCGCCGAGCCGGTACACCTTGTCGCTCGCGGTGGCGGCGCCCGGCGTGCTCGGCGTGGCGAACCACCGCTGGGTCGTGCTTCCTGGCCGGTCGAAGACGTCGGTGCGGAAGCGCATCTCCTCCACCTCCTCGGCCGGGTCCGGTGTGACGAGCGCGGACATGCCCGCCTGGCTCACGAGCCGGGAGTCGAGCGGCCACACCCACTGGGACCTGCGGTCGGGCAGCGGGTAGGACCAGTGCAGCCCGTTCGTGCCGGTCGAGGTGTAGGTGACGTCGTCGGTCCGCCACGTGCCGCGCCAGTTCATGTACCTGGTGTACGGCGCTGCGTGCACGTCGAAGTCGACGCGGTGGAGCTGACGCTCGGTGACCTTGTAGTGCATGGAGCCGGGGACGCGCCCGTCCGCGTACGGCTTGAACACGTAGGAGTAGGGCGTGTTCGGCGTGCCCTCGACCCGGATGGTGACCGGTGCGCGCCCGGCAGCCTCGCGCACCTTCATGCCCTCGGCGTGCGAGAGGTAGGCGACGGGGATGCCGACCGGCAGCAGCGGGCCGCTGAACGGCTTCTGCGTGATGGCCAGCGGGATCGGGCAGACGGCCCGCCGGTCGTTGAAGGCCAGGACGCCGGCGGCGCCGGCGTCCCTGATCGGTCCCACGCGCTCGATCTGCAGCCCGCACGCCGTTCCGAACAGCCCCTGCGCGGGTTCGGCGTCGATCAGGACGAGCGCTCCGCGCAGGTCCTTGCCCGCGAGGTCCTCGGGACGGCCCTTGCCGCCGTCGACGACCCGCAGGTCCTTGGTGCCCTCGAAGGGAACGTAACCGGGATGGAGCTCCGCCCGGTCGAGCAGGTGCACACGGGAGGCCGGATGCAGGGCCGTGCGCCCCGGCGTGCTTCCCGGAGCGCGCCCCGGAGTGCGCATGGTCATCGTGACTTCGGGCACGCCGAGCTCCCACTGGCCGGTGAAGCGGAAGCCGCCCTTGGTGACCTTCTTGGTGGGCAGCGCCCACACCTTCTCCCACGCCCCGAGGGGAGTGCCGGTCAGCAGGGTGCCGCCGAAGATCTGCCCGTCCGGCAGGGTGCGCTGGTAGAACACGTCATGGGTGTTGTTCAGCGGCTGGGCGGTCTTCGGGGCGGTGAAGCGGATCTCGGTGGCCTGGCGGGCGTCGAGGACGAGCTCGGTGTCACCGGTGATGGTGAGCTCCGGCTCGAACAGCCAGCCCCGGTTGGCGCGGTCGTCGCCGTCCACCCAGTCGAGCACCTGCAGCACGCTGACGGTGCCGGCGGGAACGCGGGTCACGACCACGCCGTCCTCCTGGACGCGGTACGGGCCGAGCTCTCCCTTGCCGCCGTCGACGTCCACGACGCTCATGGCCGTCGGGGTGCGCGGCTTGCCGTCCCGATCCAGGGTGCGGATGGTCAGGTCGAACTTGGGGACGTCGCGCACCGCGCCCACCGGCGTGGTGAGGCGGACGCCGTCGGCCTCGGCGGTCACCGACCCGCTGTAGGTGCCCAGGGCGAGCCCGGCCGGGTCGAGGGTGACGGTGGTGCCGGCCGTCCCGCCGGCGGGGATCGTCAGCGTCGCGTCGGCGACCGTCAGGCCGGCGCCGCCGCTCATCGCCGCCTTCAGGGCGAGCGTGACGGGCTGGTCGCCCTGGTTGACGTACGACACCTGGCCCGTCTTCGGCGTGCCGGAGTCGTCGAGCAGGCCGAAGTCGACTCCGCCACCGGTGGCGAAGACCCGCTGCCGGGTCGCCCGCTCCAGGTCGACCCGTCCCGCGCCCTGCTCGTAGACGGTGAAGCCGTCGTCCTTGGAGGTGGACATCAGCGCGGCCTTGAGCTGCTGGGCCGTCCAGCCCGGGTGCTGCTGCGCCATGACGGCGACGGCGCCGGCCACGTGCGGCGTGGCCATGGACGTGCCGGAGGCGCCGGTGTAGTGCTCGTCCACCGGGGTGCCCATGCTGGTGCCGGCCGACCGCGCGGCCACGATGTCCACGCCGGGCGCCGCGATGTCCGGCTTGAGCGCGCCGTCGTCCGGGCGCGGGCCCCGGCTGGAGAAGCCGGCGAGCTGGTCGCTCTTGTCGACCGCGGCCACGGTCAGCGCCGCGTCCGCGGCGCCCGGCGCGCTGATGCTCTCCTTGTCGTAGAGGTTCCCGGCGGCGACGACGAACAGCGTGCCCGTCTCGGTGGTCAGATCGTTGACGGCCTGGCTGAGCGGGTCGGTGCCGTCGCTGGGCAGGCTGCTGCCGAGGCTCATGCTGACGGCCTTGGAGCCGCTGCGGGCGGCCCACTCCATGCCCTCGATGATCCACGACTCCATGCCGGAGCCGGTGTCGTCGAGGACCTTGCCGACGACCAGCCGCGCGCCGGGGGCGACGCCCTTGTGCTTCCCGCCGGAGGCGGCGCCGCTGCCGGCGATGGTCGAGGCGACGTGGGTGCCGTGCCCGTGCCCGTCCTGGACGGGCTGGTCCGGCACGAACGACCTGCTGTCGGCGACCTTGCCGGCCAGGTCGGGATGGCCGAGGTCCGCGCCCGTGTCGAGGACGGCGACCTGCACCCCGGCCCCGTCGTAGCCGCTCTCCCACGCGGTGGGCGCGCCGATCATCGGCACGCTCACGTCCAGGTCGGCCTTGACCTTGGCGTCCAGCCAGATCTTGGCGATGCCGGAGCCCAGGGTGCCGGGCGTCCTGGCCAGGCCCTGCCCGGCGGGCTGCTGGGCGCGCACGGCCTCCCAGAACGCGCCCGCCTCGGTCTTGGCGATGTCGAGTGCCGAGGCGTCGATGCTCTCCAGCGTCCGGGTGGGATCGCTGGCGGGGACGTCGGCGGCCGAGCGCTTGAGCGACGCCTCGGGCTGTCCTTCGGGGTACTGGACGATGACCGGCAGCTTCTGGGACGTGTCGTCGGCGTAGCCGTTCTCGGCCAGGTACTTGACGTCGAACAGCCGCTTGTCCAGCAGCCCCGCCCGCACGGCGGCGACCGCGTCGTCCGGCAGCACGTAGACGCCGTCCGGGGTGAACTGGGTGAACAGGTTGATCCGGGCGCCGCCCTGGCGGGTGCCGGGGGCCGGCTGGACCCGGTACTTGCCCGGGGCGGCCTGGGTGAGCTGGACCTTGTCACCGGTGATCAGCGTGACGACGACCTTCGCGGCGCGCACGCCGTTCAGGGGTACGGCCTGCCCCGCGGGGGCGGGTGCGGGGGCGGGAGCGGCCGGGGCGGGGGAGGACGCGGACGCGGGAAGGGCCGCCAGTCCGGTGGCCAGCAGCGTGACGGCGGTCAGCAGCACGCCTGCGCGGCGCGGTAACGGGGGGCGGGGCAGAGCCATGGTGGCCTTTCTGAGGGGGAGAAGGGTTACACGGGCTCGAAGCCGTCAGGAGGCCTGGGCGGTGCCAAGGCGTCCTGGTCGAGGGCTCCGGCCGGGTCGGGGGCGCCCCGTCCGGCCGGGTCGGGGCCGTCCGGGTCCTGGGGACCAGGCTCTGGCGGGGTATCGGACATGCTGGAAGTGTCGCCGTCGCCGGGTGGGGTGGGGTATGGGGTGCCCTATGGGGAAAAATCCCCATTCTTGGGGTCAGGTGCCGGGGAGGAGGCGGGCGAGCCCCGTCCGCTCGTCCCGTCCGCTCGTCCCGTCCGCTCGTCCCGGCCGCGCTCGTCCCGGCTGGGGCGGCGGCGTGAGGGCCCGTCAGCCCGCGATGAGAGCGTTGGCCTCCGTGATGAACTTGCGGGCCGCGGCGTCAGCGGGCATGCGGCCGAACAGCACCTCGTCCGTGTACCGCTTGAGGACGGCCTCCATGGCGCTGGCGCCCTTCGGCGGGGCGGCGGGCGGGTCGGCCAGCTCGTCCCTGATCTCGTCGAGGAAGGCCAGCGTCTTCTTGTCGGCCTCGGGCAGGTCGTCCCGGACCGCTGCCAGCACGTTGGAGTTGGCGGGCAGGCCGCGGTCGCTGAGGATGATCGCGCCCGCCTCCGGGTCGTTGACCATGAAGTCGATGAACTCGGCGGCCTCCGCCTGGTGCGCGGACTTCGCCGAGGCGGTGTAGAACATCGCGGGCTGCAGGAACATGCCGCCAGGGGCGGCCTGCCGTGCCTTCGGCATCCGCAGCAGCTCCATCTTCTTGCCGCCCGACGCCCTGCTGATCGCGCCGAACTCGTTGCTCCACCACATGCCCATGGCGCCGTTGCCGGTGGCGAACAGCGACCCGTCGACGTTCCGGGCGCCGAGGGCGATGCTCCTGGCGGCGTCGGGGGAGCCCCCGGTCGCGATCAGCTTCCGGTGGACGGCCCACCAGGCCTTGATCGTGCCGGCCGAGATGCCGAGCCTGCTGCCGTCGTAGAAGGGCTCGCCCCGCTGGGCGGCGAAGATCTGCAGGAAGGCCGGGTTGAAGGCCTGCTGCGTGCCGTGCACCTTGCCGCCGGTTCTCGCGGTGATCCTGGCCGCCAGGCGGATGTACTCCTCCCAGGTCCACGTGGCGTCGTCGGGCAGCCGCTGCCCCGCGGCCTCGATCGCCTCCGGGTCCGCGACCAGGCACCAGGCGTTGACGCCCGTGGGGATGGCGAACTGCTTCCCGCCGATGGCGCCGGTCGCCAGCACCTTGCTGTCGATGCCGGCGGTGTCGACCTCGCCGGACAGGTCGGCGAGGGTGCCGCGCTCGGCGTACTCCCGCAGGCCGCGGATCTCGATCGTGATGACGTCGGGCGTGCTGCCGCCGGCGACGTTCGTGGCCAGCCTGTCGTAGTAGCCGCCGAAGCCGGAGAACTCTCCCACGACGTCGATGTGCGGGTGCCTCGCCTCGAACTTCCTGATCGCCTCTTCGGTCCGCTGCTGCCGTACGTCACTGCCCCAGTAGGCGAAGCGCAAGGTGACCTGGCCGCCCGCGCTCTCGCCCGCGCAGGCCGAGGTGGCGATCAGCACGGCGGTGGCCAGCGACGCCGCCGTCACCATCGTCTTGCCGGAGCTCACGGTCCTACCTCCCGCAGGGCTTCGAGACGGCTCTCCGGAGGAGGCCGAACAAGATCGCTAGGCTACCTCCGGCTCCCCGTTCCGCGCACGCCGTTCCCGGCAGGAATGAGGGTGGCGCGAGGATTGTTGACTGCGAGCATGTCGGACGAGACCGTACAGTTCAGCCCCACCGATTGGGTGCGGGAGCAAACGACGAAGATCCTGGAGACCGGGACCACCGAGGGCATCAAGGTCCTCGGAGCGCCGATCGTGCTGCTGACCCTGCGCGGCGCGAAGACCGGCAAGCTCCGCTACACCCCCGTGATGCGGGTGGAGCACGAGGGCCGGTACGCGGTCGTGGCCTCCAAGGGCGGCGCTCCCGAGCACCCCACCTGGTACTACAACATCAAGGCGCACCCCGAGTTCCCGCTGCAGGACGGGACCGTCACGGGCGACTACGTGGCGCGCGAGGTCGAGGGCGCGGAGCGGGCGCAGTGGTGGGAGCGGGCGGTCGCGGCCTACCCGTCCTACGCCGAGTACCAGGAGAAGACCGACAGGCAGATCCCGGTGTTCGTGCTCGAACCGAAGTGACAGGCGGGCCGGCGGCGTCCCCGCCGCCGGCCGCTTCCTTCCCCGGGCCTCAGCCCAGCGAGCCGACCGTCACCCGCCATTCCCGCAGCGTGCGGTCCTTGGTGACCTGGAGTCGCGTGTAGGGGTCCTGGTCGACGAGCGCCCGCGCCGCCTGCTCGTCCTCGGCTCTCAGGATGATGATGCCGGCCGTCAGGTCCGCGCAGGGACCGGCCGCGACGAGGCTGCCCTGCTCCAGCAGCTTGCTCAGATGCGCGAGATGCTCCTCGCGGCGCTCCGCCCTCAGCGGAGTGTCGTGGTAACCGTAGGTCAGAACGAACAGTGCCATGTCAGCCTCCCAGCCCGTACACCCGTCGTGCGTTGCCGGCGAAAACGGCGCGCTGGTCGGCCGGCGACAGGTGTGCCAGCGCGTCCTTCCACGTGCCGACCAGATGCGGCATGGTGGTCCACAGCTTCTCGACCGGGAAGTTGGTGCCGAACATGGCCCGGCCGGCGCCGAACCGCCCGATCACCTCGCCGGCGACGAAGGAGATGAGGCCGCGATCCACCCGGTGCACGAAGGTGCCCTGCCCGGTGAGCTTGACGACGACGTTCGGCCGCTCCGCCAGCGCGGCCATCCCGGCCCGCCACGCCTCGGTGTACTCGGGGCCGATGAGCATGCCCGCGTGCACGAGGACGAAGGTGACGTCGGGGAAGGCCGCCGCCAGCGCGACCGCGTCCGGCATCTGCTCGGGGAAGACCTGCAGCTCGAACAGCCAGCCGAGGTCGGCCAGGGCGCCGATGTTCTTGCGGAAGACCGGGTCCCGCATGCGGTCGGGCGCGGTGGCGTACCGGAACTCCGGGCGCTCGTGCCAGTGGAGCTGCTGCCGGACTCCCCGCACCAAGGGCGTGAGCGCGGCCTGACGGCGCATGACCTCCGGAGCGGCCTCGTCGAACAGGTCGGCCGCCGCGACGACGGCCGTCGGCCGGCCCGTCCGCGCGTGCACGTCGCGCAGCCAGCGCACCTCGTCCACGACCCGGTCCAGCGGCCAGTTCGTCTGCACGTAGACCGACTCGCCGATGCCCGAGGCCGTGGCCTCGGCGGTGTACTCGCCGATCAGGTAGTCGCGCCTGATCGCCTCGTACGGCCCGAAGATCCGCGGCACCATCGGGCCGGACAACCAGGGCAGATCCCGGGTCCGCCAGATGTGGTGGTGCGAGTCCACGATGTCGCCCGTGTACGCCTCGGACATGCCGATCACTCCCTGGCCATGGTCTGTACCTGCTCGTACGCCGTCCGCAGGTCACGCACGCCCGCGATCGCGTCCAGATCGGCGAGCACGGCCGACATGCCGCGGGTGACCGGCCGGTACGCCGGGTCGCAGGCCAGCGGCGTCCACCACAACAGCCGGTGGCTCAGCAGCGACAACCGCCGCACGGCCGCCCGCATCGGCTCGCAGTCGCCGCGTTCCAGGCCGTCCGACAGCACGATCACCAGGGCGCCGCGCGCCATGGTGACGTACCGGGCGTTGGCCAGGAACTCCTGGAGGGAGAGGCCGATCCGCGTCCCCGCCTCGGCGTCCAGGACGACCTCGCTCAGCGAGGCGACGGCCGGGTCGGCCTCCCGCGCCCGCAGCGGCCCGGTGACGCGGGTCAGCCGGGTGCCGAAGGTGAACACCTCGACCCGGTCGAGGCATCCGACCGCGGCGTGGGCGAAACGCAGGTAGGCGGCACTGTGCTGCTTCATCGACCCCGACACGTCGATCAGCAGCAGCACCCGGCGCTGCCGCCGCGGGCGGTTCCGCCGCCGCAACGTCACGATCTCGCCGTGGCCGCGCCAGGACTCGCGGCACATCCTGGCGACGTCGATCCACGGCCCCCGGCGGCTGGGCCGGCGACGGCGTGAGCGCACCGTGGGCATCGCGCCGCGCAGCTCCCGCCGCAGCAGCGCGAGCACCGCCCGGTCGTCCTGGCTCGCCGGGCCGAACACCGGGCGCCTCTCGCGCTCCGCGAACCCGGCCGCCAGGCCCGCCTCCCCGCCGGACGTCGCCGCGAACGGAGCCTCGCCGCCCTTCCCGCGCGGCGCGGGCGTCTCCTCGTCGGGGAGCTCCGGATCGGGGACGGGCCGGGCCGCGACCTCCCCGAACCAGCGCTCGAACGTGGGGGAGTACACCTCCAGGTCCGCGCGGGACATGGTGAGCGTGCTCGCCCCGATCCAGTACAGGTGCGTGGCGTCACGCGGGCCGGCGGCCTCGATCGCCCGGAGGAAGACCCGCTGCCTGGCCACCGGCACGCGCAGGCCCTGATCGTGCAGATCCCGCAGGAAGCCGTGCACGTGCTCGCGGACGCGCACGACGAGGGACGGCTCAGTCACCGAACACCTCCGCGGCGTGGCGGCTGACCAGGGTCAGGTCCTCCTCGTGCTTGACGAGCAGCCCGGCGGAGCGGCGCATCGCCTCCGGCCAGTCCGAGCCCTCGCCGGCCAGCGCCTGCACGCCGCGCGCCCAGGAGACCGACTCGGCGATCCCCGGCCGTTTCAGCAGAGCCAGCCCGCGGATCCGGTGCACGGCGGCCACGAGACGGGCCGCGCTCCTGTCGTCCAGGCCGGGCGCCTGCGCCTGGATGATCGCCCGCTCCCGCTCGGCGTCGGGGAAGGGGATCCAGTGGTACAGGCACCGGCGCTTCAGCGCGTCGTGCAGCTCGCGGGTCCGGTTGGAGGTGAGGACGACGAACGGGGCGTGCGCCGCCCGGATGGTGCCGATCTCCGGGACGGTGATCTGGAAGTCGCCGAGGAACTCCAGCAGGAACGCCTCGAACTCGCTGTCCGCCCGGTCGATCTCGTCGATCAGCAGCACCGCGCCGGAGGCCGCCCGCAACGCCCGCAGCAGGGGGCGCTGCAGGAGGAACTCCTCGCGGTACAGGTCGCCGGCGCCGCGGCCCTCCACCTCGGCGGCCCGCAGGGACAGCAGTTGCTTCGGGTAGTCCCACTCGTACAGGGCCTGGGAGGCGTCCAGCCCCTCGTAGCACTGCAGGCGGATCAGCTCGCGGCCGAGGACCCTGGACAGCACGTTCGCGATCTCCGTCTTGCCGACCCCCGGCTCGCCTTCCAGCAGCAGCGGAAGCCCGAGCACGCCGGCCAGGTGAACGGCGGTGAGCAGGCCCTCGTCGGCCAGGTAGCCCTCCGCGCCCAGCCGCCGGGCCAGCTCGTCCTGATCAGCCGGCACGGCCGGCCCGCAGCTCGTCGAGGCCGCGCAGCACCTTCTCCGGGGTGAACGGCATGCTCGTCAGCCGTACGCCCACCGCGTCGTACACCGCGTTGGCGATCGCGGGGATCGGCGCGTTGGCCGTCATCTCGCCGATGCCCTTGGCCCCGAACGGCCCGTTGCCGGCCGGCCGTTCCAGGAACACGCTCGTCTGCGCCGGGAGGTCGGCCGGCCCCGGCATCAGGTACTCGGCGAAGTCGGCGGGGCCGTGCTCGCGCGAGTGCGGATAGTACGGCTCGGTCGACTCGAACAGCGCGTGCGACAGGCCCATCCAGGCGCCGCCCTCGACCTGCTGCGTCGCGATGGCCGGGTTGAGCGCCCGGCCGACCTCGTAGGTGTTGTAGAGCCGCAGCACCTCGATGACGCCGGTCTCGTCGTCGACCTCCACCTCGGCCACCGTGCACGCGTGCGCCTGGCAGGAGTCCGGGTCCATCTCGCCGGTCTCCGGCACCGGGGTGCTCGGCTCCTTGAGGAAGATGCCCCGGCCGGAGATCGTCCGGCCCTGCCGGAAGTGCGCGGCGAGCGCGACCTCGCTGACGTGGATCTTCTTCTCCGGCGCTCCTCTGAGGCGGACGAATCCCGTGCCGTCGGTCTCCAGGTCATCCGCGTCGACCTCCAGCTCGTCGGCAGCGACCTGGAGCAGGACCTCCCTGGCCTCGCGGGCCGCCATGACCACGGCGTTGCCGACCCGGTGGGTGCCGCGGCTGGCGAACGTGCCCATGCAGTGCGGGCCGGTGTCGGTGTCGGCGGTGTCGACGATGATGTTCCCGATCGGGACGCCGAGCGTCTCCGCCGCGCACTGGGCCACGACCGTCCGCAGCCCCTGGCCGAGATCCACCGAGGAGAGCGTGACCACGAACCCGCCCATGGTGGTGGCGTGGACGAGCGCCTGCGACGGGTCGCCGCCGAGGTTCATCCCGGTCGGGTAGTTGACCGCCGCGTATCCGCGTCCCTGCCGTAACGTCATGCCTCAGCCCTCCGGCCGCTCGGTCGACGACATCGCCCGGTACTCCGGTGGCAGCTCGTGCCCCACCAGGGCGGCGGCGCTCTGGATCACCTCGACCAGCGCCGTTCCGGAGGCGATCTTGCGATGGGCCTTCATGTCGCCGTCCCGGTAGGCGTTCCCGAGCCGCAGTCGCAGCGGGTCCAGGCCCAGCTCCCTGGCGATGCGGTCCATCTGCGACTCCAGCGCGAAGTCGCCGATCGTGACGCCGAACCCGCGCATGGCGCTGGACGGCGTCCGGTTCGTGTAGACGCAGTGGCAGTCGACGTGGACGTTCGGGATCGTGTACGGGCCCGGCATGTGCGCCGCCGCCTTGGTGGCGCCGTACGGGCTGTGCCGGGAGTACGCGCCCGCGTCCACGTAGAGGGTGACCTTGCGGGCGACGATCCGGCCGTCGTCCATGACGCCGTCCTTGATGAGGATCAGCTCGGCCGCCCGGGTGGACGACACCTGCATCTCCTCGGCGCGGCTGTAGACGTACTTGGCGGGGCGGCCGGTGAGCAGGGCGGCCAGGCAGGCGAGGGGCTCCACGATGACGTCGACCTTGCCGCCGAAGCCGCCTCCGACGGTGCCGCCGACGACGCGCAGGCTGGTGGGCGGCACGCCGAGGATGAGCGCGGTGTTGTCGAGGGTGAAGAAGGCGGCCTGGGTGTTGCTGTGGATCCGCAGCCGGCCGTCGCCCTGGGGGACGACGACGCAGCCGGTCGGCTCGGCCGGCGCGTGCTCGATCGGGGAGGAGCTGTAGCGGCCCTCGATGATCCGGTCCGCCTGCGCGAAGCCCTGCTCGACGTCGCCGAAGCGGACCCGGCGGCAGTGGTGCCCCTCGTAGACGAAGTGGTTGGTGCCCGCCTGCTTGATGATCGGCGCGCCGTCGGCCAGCGCCTCCTCGACGTCGAGCACGGCGGGCAGGTCGGTGTAGTCGACCACGACCCGGGCGGCGCCCTCCCGGGCGGCCTCTTCGGTCTCGGCGACCACGGCGACGATCGGCTCGCCGCGGTACAGGACCCGGTCCTCGGCCAGCACCGGCTCGTCGTCGGGTCCCACGCCGATCAGGCGCAGCACGACGTACCAGTTGTTCGGCACGTCCTCGTGGGTGATGACCCGGAGCACGCCCGGCACTTCGAGGGCGCCCGAGACGTCGACCCGGTCGATGCGGGCGTGGTGGCGGACGGACCGGTGGATCTTGACGTGCGTCAGCCCGGGCGGCGTCATGTCCTCGAAGAAGACGGTGCGGCCGGTGACGTGGGCGCGGGCGTCCGAGCGCTGGACCGCGGTGCCGATGACGGTGAAGCCGCCCGCCCGCTCGTCCTTGAAGTACGCCTCGTCGATCGGCGTGAGGCGGCCCATCAGGCGTCGGCCTTCGCGGGCGCCGGGGTTCCGGCCTTCGCGGGCGCCGGCGGGGTTTCGGCCTTCGCGGGTGCCGGTGGGGTGGTGCGGCGTCGTCCGGCGGCGGACAGGACGGCGGCGATGATCGGCTCGTATCCGGTGCAGCGGCAGACGTTCCCGCAGATCGCCTCGGTGACGTCCTGGCGGGTCGGATCCGGCTTCCGGTCGAGCAGCGCCGTGGCGGACATGATCATCCCGGGGGTGCAGAACCCGCACTGCGTCGCGAACAGGTCGACGAACGCCTGCTGCACGTCACTGAGCTGATCTCCGTCGGCCAGACCCTCGATCGTCTCGACGCTGGAGCCGTCGACGGTCACGACGGGAACCAGGCACGCGACCACGGGCCGGCCGTCCAGCAGCACCGTGCAGCTCCCGCAGCCGCCTTGCCCGCACCCGCGCTTGGCCCCCATCAGGCCGAACGTCTCGCGCAGGGCGTCCAGCAAGGTCGTCGACGGCCGGGCGATCAGCTCCCGTTCGGTGCCGTTCAGCGTGAGCGTGACGATTGTCGAGGGCATACGCTCCCCCTTCAGGCCCCGAGCAGGGCACGACGCAGGTGGACGGGGTAGACGCGGGCGCGGTACCAGGCGGAGGCGTAGGCGTCGTCGAACGGCTCGACGGCGTCCGCTCCGGCCGCCCGCGCGACGGCCTCGGCGGTGAGCGGCGCGCCCAGCAGGATGCGCTCGGCGCCGGTCGCCCGCACCAGGCGGCGCGCGAGAGCGCCGAGCACGAGCCGGACGTCGCCGACCACGCCGTCCTCCACCGTGATCCGGGCCGCCACGGTGACGATGGAGCCCGAGTTGAGCCGCCGCCGGCTCGCCTTGTGGAAGCGGAACGTGCCCTCCGCCGGAGCGGTGAACCGGACCCGCGTCACCAGGTCGCCCGCGGGCAGGCCGTCCGTGACGACCCGCTCCAGCGGCTCGCGCCGCACGCCGCCCGTGCCCAGCACGTCGAGCTCCGCGTCCAGGGCGAGCAGGGCCGCCGCCAGGTCGCCGTACGGCTGCGGCACGAACAGGTTGCCGGCCACCGTGGCGAGGTTGCGGACCGGCGGCGAGGCGATCGAGCGCACGCAGGAGGACAGGTAGCTCAGCCGGGCGTCGTCCTCGATGTCGGCGAGAGTGGTGGCCGCCCCCAGGGTCACGGCGGCGCCCTCGACGTCGATGCCGCGCAGCCCCGCCCTGCGCAGGCTGACGAGCCGCAGATCACCGCCGGTCCCGTCGTTCAGCCTGGTCATCAGGTGGGTGCCGCCGCCCAGCGGGAGGGCCCCGGACTGAAGACCCGCGTGAGCCGCCTCGGCACTTTCCGGCATCTCAACCGATATCAGCATCTAGGCTCCAATTATCGATATCGATAATGTGAGAGTAGATGGCATGATCCAAGAGTCAAGGGCCCTCTTCAGGCATCAGGAGGCTTGTTGTCCGCAGCCACGGGTAACCCGCGCTCCGCACGGCCGACCCTGAGCCGGCAGATCCGCGACGGCCTGCTGGAGCGGATCGTCGCGGGCGAGCTCGGCGAGGGCGACCGCCTGATCGAGACGAAGATCGCCCTTGAGTTCGGCACCAGCCAGGCCCCGGTCCGGGAGGCGTTGCGGCAGCTCGAAGGCCTCGGCCTCATCGAGAGCCAGCCTCGCCACGGCAGCCGGGTGCTGCCCTTCGCCGAGCAGACGATCCGCGAGGCGTACATCCTGCGGGCGGCACTGGAGGAGACCGCGACGCGGCTGGCGATGCTGGCCGGAGCCCTTCCCTTCGACCGGCTGGCGGAGGCCGTCGAGGAGATGCGCCGCTGCGCCCGCGACGACGACGTTCCCGGCATCGGCCTGGCCAGCGCCCGCTTCCACCGGTACGTCGTGCAGGCCGGCGGCAACGGGCTGCTGGCCCGCGCCTGGGAGGCGCTGCAGATCGAGGCGCGCACGGCCATCGCCCTCATGGTCACCCGGCCGGAGCTGGAGCGGGTCGCCGAGGAGCACCGCGAGCTGCTGGACGTCATGCGCGCCGGTGACGTCGAGACGGCCTGCCGCCACGCCCGCGACCACCAGTGGGCCTACGCCGACACCCCGCACGACCCGTACGGGATGCCGAAACGCCAGGACGGGAGCGCGTGAGGGCGGGTCGCCCGCGAGCGCGCGGCGGTGCAGGCCGACAGGCGGAGCTCTTGCGCGCCGACCCGCACTGGCCCGCACCGACCCGCACTGACCCGCGCCGGCCCCGCATCGTCCAGGACCGCGCCGACCCGCGGCGGGCCTGTTCGCGGCGCGGTCCTGGACGATGTGCGGGCGTGGAGCATACTGAGCCTCTGGGGGGCACGGGCCGGCGAGGCAGGAGGTCGAGGTCCGCCGCGTGCGCGGAATAGGCGTGACCGCCGCAGCCGTTGGGCCTTCGGTGGCGCGAACGCCACGATGGTGGCGGATGATGCGGATGTTGTGCCCGGCATCGACCGCCTGACCTTCAAGGAGCAGCGCTTGCGTAGCGACTCGGTCGATGTGCGTCCCAGGGCCGCGTCCGCGGTCTATCCCGCCGGCGTGCTGGCGCCGCCGCCCCGCACCCTGGTCGACATCCTCGACGAGACGGCGCGGCTGCACCCGGACGCGCCCGCGCTCGACGACGGCACCGTGTCCCTGAGCTACCGCGACCTGCGCGCGGAGGTGGGCCGGATGGCCGCCGAGCTCGCGGAGGCGGGGATCGGCCGCGGCGCCCGGGTGGGCGTGCGGGTCGGGTCGGGGACGGCCGAGTTGTACCTGTCCATCCTCGCCGTGCTCGCCGCCGGGGCCGCGTACGTGCCGGTCGACGCCGACGACCCGGACGAGCGCGCCGAGCTGGTCTTCACCGAGGCCGCGGTGGACGCGGTCATCACCGGCGAGGTCACCGTGCACGAGGGCTTCGGTGACGGCGGCGGCCCGCCCGCGCCGGACGACGACGCGTGGATCATCTTCACGTCCGGGTCCACCGGCAAGCCGAAGGGCGTCGCGGTGACGCACCGGTCGGCGGCGGCGTTCGTGGACGCCGAGGCGGGGCTGTTCCTGCGGGAGCGGCCGCTGGGCCCCGGCGACCGGGTGCTGGCCGGGCTGTCGGTGGCCTTCGACGCCTCGTGCGAGGAGATGTGGCTGGCCTGGCGGCACGGCGCCTGCCTGGTGCCCGCGCCCAGGGCGCTGGTGCGCACGGGCATGGACCTCGGCCCCTGGCTGGCCGGCAGGGGCATTACGGTCGTCTCGACCGTGCCGACGCTGGCGGCGCTCTGGCCGGTCGAGCACCTCGCCGGGATCCGCCTGCTGATCTTCGGCGGCGAGGCGTGCCCGCCCGAGCTGGCCGAGCGGCTGGCCGTGCCGGAGCGGGAGGTGTGGAACACCTACGGGCCGACGGAGGCGACGGTGGTGGCGTCCGCGGCGCCCCTCACCGGCGGGCAGCCCGTACGCATCGGGCTGCCCCTCGACGGGTGGGACCTGGCCGTGGTCGGCGACTCGGGCGAGCCGGTGGCCATGGGGGAGACCGGCGAGCTGGTCATCGGCGGTGTCGGCCTGGCCCGCTACCTCGACCCCGGCAAGGACGCCGAGAAGTACGCGCCGCTGCCGTCGCTGGGCTGGGCACGCGCCTACCGCAGCGGTGACCTGGTCCGGGCCGACCCCGAGGGCCTGGTGTTCGTCGGCCGGGCCGACGACCAGGTGAAGCTGGGCGGGCGCCGGATCGAGCTGGGCGAGGTGGACGCCGCGTTACAGGCGCTGCCCGGCGTCACCGGAGCGGCCGCCGCCGTGCGCACCGCGGGCGGCGGGCACCAGATCCTCGTCGGGTACGTCGTCACCGGACCCGGCTTCGACGCCGGCGAGGCGCGCGAGCTGCTCGCCGACTCGCTGCCCGCCGCCCTGGTGCCGCGCCTGGCGCCGGTCGGCTCGCTGCCGACCAGGACCTCGGGCAAGATCGACCGCGACGCGCTGCCCTGGCCGCTGGCCGGACGGGCGGCGTCCCTCGATCTGAGCCCCGCCGAGGCGCGGCTGGCCGAGCAGTGGACCGCCATCCTGGGGGTGGCGCCCGAAGGACCCGACGACGACTTCTTCGCCAACGGAGGCACCAGCCTCGCGGCGGCCAGGCTGGTGTCCGTGCTGCGCCCCGACTACCCCGACGTGGCGGTGGGCGACGTGTACGCGCGGCCGACGCTGGCCGGCCTGGCCGGGCTCCTGGCCACCAGGGGCGAGCCCGAGCCCGCCCGGCCACCCGTGACGCCCATGCCGCGGCGGGCCTCGCTGATCCAGGCGCTGCTCATGGTGCCACTGCTCACCGCCGGCGCGATGCGCTGGATCGTGCCGCTGGCCGCGCTCGGCAACGTGCTGGCGCCGCCGTGGGCCCCGGCGCTGTCCTGGTGGTGGGTGGCGCTGGGCGCGCTGGCGTTCCTCACCCCCATGGGACGCATCGGCCTGTCGGCGGCGCTCGCCCGGCTGCTGCTGCGCGGCGTGCGGCCGGGCAGTCATCCGCGCGGCGGCGCCGTCCATCTCAGGCTGTGGTTCGCCGAGCAGTTCGCGGCCAGGCTCGGCGTCCCCGACCTGGCCAGCGCGCCCTGGATGACCTGGTACGCCCGGCTGCTCGGCGCCCAGGTGGGCGCCGACGCCGACCTGCACTCGCCGCCGCCCGTCACCGGGCTGCTCAAGGTGGGCAGGGGCGCGTCGGTCGAGCAGGAGGTGGACCTCAGCGGCCACTGGTACGACGGCGACGTCCTGCACCTCGGCGAGATCCGGATCGGCGCCGGCGCCACCGTCGGCTCCCGCTCGACGCTGCTCCCCGGCGCCAAGATCGGCAAGAACGCGCAGGTCGCCCCCGGTTCGGCGGTCGCCGGAGCGGTGCCGTCGGGCGAGCTGTGGGCCGGCGTGCCGGCGTTCCGCCAGGGCAAGTCACGCAAGCCGGGCGAGCGGGCCGCCCGCTCCGCCTGGTGGACGGCGCTGTACGGCGTGACCGCCTTCGCGCTCAGCATGCTCCCCGTCGTCGCGGCCGGGGCCGCCCTCGCGGTCCTGACCTGGTTCGCCCGCGGCACGCGCACGCTCGGCGAGGCGCTCACCGCCGCCCTGGCCGGCGTGCCGCTCGCGACGGTCGCGGGCATGGCCGTCTTCGCCCTGCTCACGCTGGTCAGCGTGCGGCTGCTCGGCCTCGGCCTGCACGCCGGGCAGCACCCGGTGCACAGCCGCCAGGCCTGGCAGGCCTGGGCCACCGGCCGGCTGATGGCCTCGGCCCGCGTCTGGCTGTTCCCGCTGTACGCGAGCGTCCTGACCCCGGCGTGGCTGCGGGCGCTCGGCATGAAGGTGGGCCGGGGCGTCGAGCTGTCCACGGTGCTCGCGCTGCCCACGATGACCTCGGTCGGCGACGGCGCCTTCCTCGCCGACGACACGATGGTCGCCCCGTACGAGCTCGACGGCGGCTGGATGCGCATCGCGACCGCGCGGATCGGCAAGCGCGCCTTCCTCGGCAACTCGGGGATGACCGCCCCCGGGCGCAAGGTGCCCAAGGACGGCCTGGTCGGCGTGCTGTCGGCGACCCCCAAGAAGGCCAAGTCCGGCTCGTCGTACGTCGGCATGCCGCCCATGAAGCTGCGCCGCACCGCGGAGGAGGGCGACAGGAACCGCACTTATGACCCGCCCGCGCGCTACAAGGTGGCCCGGGCCGTCGTCGAGGCGTTCCGCGTGGTGCCCGCCATGTGCGCCCTCGCGCTCGCCGTCCTGGCCGCCGGCGCGTTCGCCGCTCTCGCCTCCCGCTACGGCTTCGCCGCCGCGATCGCGCTGGGCGGCGTGGTCATGACGGCCGCGGGCGTGGTCGCCGCGGCGGTCGCCACGGCCGCCAAGTGGCTGCTGGTCGGGCGGATCAGGGCCGGCAACCGGCCGCTGTGGAGCTCGTTCGTCTGGCTCAACGAGCTGGCGGACAACTTCGTCGAGGTGCTGGCGGCGCCCTGGTTCGCGCGGCCGTGGCTGGGAACCGCGCCGCTCAACGTGTGGCTGCGCTCGCTCGGGGCACGCATTGGACATGGGGTCACGTGTGACACGTACTGGCTGCCCGAGGCGGACCTGGTGACCCTGGGCGACGGCGCGTGCGTCAACCGGGGCTGCGTCCTGCAGACACATCTCTTCCACGACCGGGTCATGAGCATGGACACGGTGACGCTCGAGGCGGGCGCGACGCTGGGCCCGCACGGCGTGCTGCTGCCGGCCTCGCTCGTGGGCGCCGACACCACGATCGGCCCGGCCTCCCTGGTCATGCGCGGCGAGAACGTGCCCGGCCGGACCCGCTGGTTCGGCAACCCGATCTCGGCGTGGCGATGACGCCGTACTTCCCCGCGCACGGCGACGACCGTTACGGCGTCTCGCACTACGACCTGAGGCTGGTCTACCGGGTCGCGGCCAACCGGCTCGACGGCACCGCCCGGCTGACGGTGTCGGCCGCCGAGCCCCTCGGCACGCTGGACCTGGACTTCGGCCGGCTCAGGGTCGCGGGCGTCACGGTGGACGGCGTGCCGGCGAGGTACACGCACACCCGGGACAAGCTGCGCGTCACGCCGCCCGCGCCGCTGCGGGAGGCCGTCGTGGAGGTGCGGTACTCGGGCAAGCCCGTGCCGGTGGCGAGCCCCTGGGGCGGGCTGGGCTGGGAGGAGCTGAGCGACGGCGCGCTCGTCGCCGGGCAGCCGATCGGCGCGCCGTCCTGGTTCCCGTGCAACGACCGGCCGGGGGACAAGGCGTCGTACCGCATCTCCGTGACGACGGCGTCGCCGTACCAGGTGATCGCGAACGGTGTGCTCGTGGACAGGCGGCGCGGCGCCGGCACCACGACGTGGGTCTACGAGCAGGCCGAACCCATGGCGAGCTACCTGGCCAGCGTGCAGATCGGGCGTTACCAGATCTCCGAGCAGGGCGGCGCGCGGCTGGCGTGTCCGCCGCGGCTGGCCGCCCGCGTGCGCCACGACTTCGCCCGGCAGGACCAGATGATGGCGCTGTTCGGCGAGCTGTTCGGGCCCTATCCCTTCGCCGGCTACACCGTCGTGGTGGCCGACGACGACCTGGACATCCCGGTGGAGGCCCAGGGCATGTCGATCTTCGGCAGGAACCATGTCGACGGCGTACGCGGCTGCGAGCGCCTGGTCGCGCACGAGCTGGCGCACCAGTGGTTCGGCAACAGCCTCACCGTGGCCTGCTGGAGCGACATCTGGCTGCAGGAGGGCTTCGCCGCCTACGCCGAGTGGCTCTGGTCCGAGGCGTCGGGCGGCCCGCTTGCCGGCGACCACGCCCACCGGTGGTGGCACCGCCTCACCCTGCTCCCGCAGAACTTCATCCTGGCCGACCCCGGCGAGCAGGCGCTGTTCGACGACCGCGTCTACAAGCGCGGCGCGCTGACCCTGCACGCGTTGCGCCGGGCCATGGGCGACGAGGCGTTCTTCGCCGCCCTGCGCGCCTGGACCGCCGAGCACCGGCACGGGACCGTCACCACCAGGGAGTTCGCCGGGCACGTCCAGCGGTACACCCCGCGGCCGGTCGGGCCGCTGTTGTCCGCCTGGCTGCACGACAAACCGCTGCCCCACCTGGTCTGACCGCCCGCACGGTCATCACGACAGCTTCGTGACCTCGCCCGACCGGGAGGTGTCGTAGCCGCCCAGCGCAGAGATCCTGCCGCGCAGCGCCGGCGTGCGCAGGGCGGCGATGAGGTGAGCGGCCGAGTCGAGGGCGTGCCCGGCCAGCCCGATGTCGAACTCCTCCCAGGCCAGGGGGATGAAGTCGAGGTCCAGGTCGGTCGCGGCCGAACGGACCGCGAGGCCGGCGTGGACGGTGCCGGTGGCGACGGCCAGGGCGACCTCCAGGTGGGAGCCCACCTGCGGCCCCCGTAAATCGTCCGGGTCGTGACCGGCGGCCAGGAGCAGCCGGTCCAGGAGGATCCGGGTCCCGGTGCCGGGGCGCCGGGAGGCGACGCGCCGCGTGGTGAGGTCGGCGATGCCGGTGATGCGGCCGGGGTTGCCCGGCGGCACGATCAGGCCCTGCTCGCGGCGCCAGAGGTGGATCAGGTGCGGCTCCAGACCGCGCAGCATGCCGAGCGCGAAGGGCGCGTTGTAGGCGCCGGTGTGGTGCAGCAGGTGGATCGCGGCGCCGTCGGCGTGGCCCTGGCGCACCGCGCTGAGGCCGGCGACGCTGCCCTCGCGCGTGACGATGCTCAGCCTTCCGTCCAGCGCCCCGGTGAGCAGGTCGAGGGCGGGATCGTCGCTGCCGGCGAGGGTGAGGACGGAGTCCACGTGCAGGAACCGCCGGGCCGCGAGCGCGGCGCCGGGGGTGACCCGGGCCCGGCGCCGGTCGGCCAGCTCCAGCACTCCGGCGTCGGCCAGCCGGCGCTGTGCCCGGCTCACGGTGGAGGCCGTGGTCTGCCACTGCCGGGCCAGGTCGCGGATGCCCGGCAGCTCGTCCCCGGGGTGGAGGGTCCCCGCGATGATCCGGTGAGCGAGGTCGGTGCAGATTTCCCGGTAGCGGGTCACGTTGGGGTAATTTACCGGAACGTGACCCGGGCGCGGTCAGTCGTCGTCGTAGCCGTACGGGGGCGTGATCGGCCTGCCCTCGGCGAACCGGTCGGGGGAGAAGGCGGAGACGTCCACCGTCCGCGGCTCGTCCAGGGCCAGCTCGGACAGCGCGCGGCCGACCGCCGGGCAGATCTTGAAGCCCATCCCGGAGAAGCCCGCCGCGACGATGAGGCCCTCGATCCCGGCCACCTGGCCCAGCATCGGCCGGGCGTCCGGCGACATGTCGTAGACGCCGGTCACGCCGCGGGTGATGCCGGACTCGGCGAGGGCGGGCACGCGGCGTGCGGCTCGCCCGACCATCTCCACCACGTTCGCCTCACCGGGCGTCTGGGGGAAGTCGTCGGGGTCGATGCCGGCGCGCGGGCCGATGAAGTCGCCGAGCAGCAGGTTCCCGCCCGGTTCAGGGCGGAAGTACGTACGGGTGCCCGAGTCGATGCACGCCAGCCGGGACGCCGGCCCGCCCGGGCCGTCCCGCAGGACCGCCACCTCGTGGTACTCGGCCTCGATGGGCAGGTCCGCCCCCACCGCCGCGAGCAGCGGACGGGTCCACACGCCGGTGGCGAGGACGACGAGGTCGGCCGTGAGGTCGCCCTGGTCGGTGCGCACCCCCCGGACCCGGCCGCCGGCGTCGGTGAGGAGCGAGCGCACGGGGGTGTTGGGACGATAGACGACACCCAGCTCCCGCGCCCGGGACAGGAAGTCGCCCGCCACGACGGCGCCGTCGCCGTAGCCGGCCCGGGGCTCGTACGCGGCGGCGACCACGTCGTCCACCCGCCAGCCCGGCTCCAGCTCCAGCAGCTCGCCGGCCGTGATCACCTCGGCCTCGGCGCCGCACGCCCGCTGCATCTCGACGTTCTTGCGCAGCAGGTCGGCCTCGCCGGGCGAGACGACGCGGACGAACCCGCACTCGCGGAAGACCGGCGGCCGGCCGACCCGCTCCGGCCACTCGCGGAAGAAGGCGAGGCTGTCCACCGCCAGGCGCACCTCCGGCTCGAAGGTGTAGTGCATCCGGACGAGGGCCGACGAGCGGCTGCTCATGCCCTCGCCGGCGTGTCGCGCGTCGACGACGGTGACGGAACGCACCCCGCGTTCGGCAAGGTGGAACGCGGTCGACGCCCCCATGACGCCGGCACCGACGACGATGACCTCGGGCACTGCTCGAACCTCCAGAATCTAGGCGAGGACCTTGGACAGGAACGCCTTCGTGCGCTCCTCCTTCGGGGCCACCAGGCATTCGCCCGGCGGGCCCGACTCGATGATGACGCCCCCGTCGAGCATGGCGACGGTGTCGGCGACCTCCTTGGCGAACCCGATCTCGTGCGTGGCCACGATCATGGTCATGCCCTGCCGGGCGAGGTCCTTCATGACGTCGAGCACCTCGCCGACCAGCTCGGGATCGAGGGCCGAGGTCGGCTCGTCGAACAGCATGACGTGCGGCTTCATCGCCAGGGCACGCGCGATGGCCACCCGCTGCTGCTGCCCGCCGGACAGCTGACCCGGGTAGGCGTCGAGCTTGTCGCGCAGGCCGACCCGGGTCAGCAGCCGCTCGGCCTCCGCCTCGGCGCGCTCGCGGGACAGGCCGAGCACCCGCCGCGGGCCCAGCATCACGTTCTCCAGCGCGGTCATGTGCGGGAACAGGTTGAAGCGCTGGAACACCATGCCGATGCGGGCCCGCTGCCGGCACAGCTCCTTCTCCGTCATCTCGTGCAGGCGGCCGCCGGCCTCGCGCAGCCCGACCCGGCGGCCCTCCACCTCCAGCAGCCCCGAGTCCGGCCGCTCCAGCGCGTTGACGCAGCGCAGCAGGGTGGACTTGCCGCTGCCCGAAGGGCCGAGCAGGACGAGCGTCTGCCGCGGGTGGACGGTGAGATCGACGCCCCGCAGCACGTCGGTGGAGCCGAACCACTTCCACACCTGCTCCGCGCGGACCATCGGCTCGCCGTCCACGTGGTCGGGCGCCGTCCCGTAGTCCGCGGGAGCCGTGGCCCGGGCCCTGGCCCGGGCGGCCGCGCGGCGGCGCGCCCGGCGCTCGTGGGCGGCGGACGGCCTGACGCCGAACCCGCGGCCGAAGTACCGCTCCACGTAGTGCTGGCCGATGCTCAGGATCGAGGTCAGCAGCAGGTACCACAGCGACGCCACGACCAGCAGCGGCATGATCTTGAAGTTCTGCTGGTAGATCTGCTGGACGCTGGTCATCAGGTCCCGCCCGGAGATGACCGAGACGAGCGCGGTCATCTTGAGCATCGAGATGGCCTCGTTGCCGAGCGTCGGGATCAGCACCCGCATGGCCTGCGGCAGGATGACGAACCGCATCCGGCGGCCCGAGGACATGCCGAGCGACATGGCCGCCTCGCGCTGCCCGCCGTCCACCGAGATGATCGCCGCCCGGACGAGCTCGGCGCAGTAGGCCGCCTCGTTCGTGGCCAGCGCCAGCACCGCCGCGGTGGCCGCGCCGATGAGCGAGCTCGTGGGCACCGAGCCGAAGACGACGCCGGTGAGCGGGATCCCGACGAACAGGTTCGGGTAGAGCGCGCCCAGGAATCCCCAGAAGATGATCTGGACCAGCAGGGGCGTGCCCCGGAAGAACCAGATGTAGCCCCAGGCGACGGCCGAGAGCACCCGGTTGTCCGACAGGCGCATCACCGCGAGCAGCACGCCGCCGGCGATGCCGATGCCCATGGCCACCAGGGTCAGCTCGACGGTGACGGCCAGCCCGTGCAGGATCGAGGGCGCGAACAGGTACTGCCGGATCGAGGCGACGTCGAGGTTGGGGTTGTGCCACAACGACCAGCCGAGGGCGAACAGGAGGTACGCGACGAGCGCCGCCGCGGCCCAGCGGCCGTACCGGCGGACCGGCACCACGGTGACGGGAGGCGGCCGCTCCCCGGTGGGGGCGGGGGCGGTGTCAGCTGCCAAGGAGGTCACAACACTTTCTCTTTCTCGCGGGACGGGCGCCCTAGTCGGTCCCCTGGTTGATCTCCGCCTTGGTCAGCGCGATGTTCTCCACACCGTACTTGGAGAGGATCTTCAGGTAGGTCCCGTCGTCCATCAGCGCCTGCAGCGCCTTCTGCAGCGCCGTCAGCAGCTCGGTGTCCGATTTGGGGACACCGATGCCTTCCATGCCGCCGCCGAACTCCTCGGTGATCGAGGGGGCGTCGACCAGCTCGAACGCGTTCCCGTTCTCGAAGGTCTTGGCGGCGTACGCGGCGGCGGAGGTGGCCTGCACGCGGGCCACCGCCTTGCCGCTCTTGATGGCCAGGAAGGCCTCGCTGTCACCGGGGAAGGCCAGGGCCGTGACGCCCTCCTTGCCCTGCGACTCGAACCGCTTGCTCAGCTTGCCGATCGCGGCCTCCTCCGAGGTGGAGCTCTGCACCGCGACGGTCTTGCCGGACAGGTCGGTGACGTCCTTCATGCCCAGCGGGTTGCCCTTGGCGACCAGCAGCGAGTAGCCGTCCTTGGCGTAGTCGACGAAGCTCAGCGACTCGCGCCGCTTCGGGGTGTCGAAGATGCCCGCCATGACGATGTCGGCCTTGCCGGCCATGACGGCGGGGATCATGCTGTCGAAGGCCGTCTGGTCGAAGGAGGCCTTGACGCCGAGCTTGGCGGCCAGCGCCTGGGAGAGGTCGTAGTCGATGCCCGTCGGCTGCTGTCCGCCGGCCGTCGTGTACATCTCCCAGGGCGGATAGGGGATGTTGCTGGCCACCCGGATGACGCCGGCCGACCTGATCCGCTCGGGCAGCAGGTCGTGCAGGGCGGACTCGGCCGCCGGCGTCGCGGCGGCCGGAGTGGCGCTGCCCTGAGCGCCCACCTCGGGGGCGGGCGGCTCGGAGGCCAGGGCGCATCCGCCGAGCGCCATCACCATCGCCGCCACGCCCAGGAACGTCTTGCGTCGTGCTGTCATCAGTGTGCTCCAACCGGTATCAGGGACGACGCCAGGTCCCGCATGAGGACGGAGCTGTCGTCGGCGGACTCCAGGTCCGCCAGGGCTGCCAGCAGCCGGGGAATCGAGGCGGGCTCCAGCCGGCCGGCGGCCAGCCAGGAGAACTTGTCGCGCATCTCGTCCTGCGTCCAGCCGGGCTCGGGGTAGAGGACGTGGTCGACCCGGCCCGACGACAGCACGGTGCCGTCGGTCAGCGTGACGGTGACCACGGCGGAGTCGCTGCCCTCCGGGTCGTTGACCTCGGAGAGGTAGTAGCGGCGGGTGAGGTCGTCCGTCACCACCACCTCGATGCGCCGGCACAGGTCGATGATCTCCGGCGAGCCCAGGCGCCCGTCCGCCACCTGGTCCGGCCCGACCCGGCCGTCCACCAGCATGGCCGCCACCGGCCAGGCCAGGTTGAACTGGGCTTCCTCGGTGGTCCGTGGCAGCCGCGTGCCCAGCCGCGCGGCGTCGGGGTAGGTCTCGATGACGACGCGGGCGACGGACCCGGGCGGCAGCGGGTGCTCGGTCCGCAGCTTCTCCACCGCGAGCAGCGCGGGGTGGGTCCAGGCGCAGCTGGAGTACCGCTTCCAGGTGATGCCGCGGGGCAGGTAGTAGTCGCTGCCCAGGTCGTCCGCGTACGGGCGGAAGCGCTCCTGGTCGAGGCCGGGCTCGATCCCGGTGAACCCGCGCCGGGCCAGGTCCGCCGACAGCAGTCCGGTGAGCGCGCCGAACCCGACGCCGTGCTTGACCATGCCGGGGGTGTCGATGGCGCGCATCATCGGCAGGTCGGGGGAGTCGTACTCGGCGATGCCCAGCGCGTGGCGGGTGGTGGCCTCGTCCAGCCCGTGGACGTGGCACGCGATCGCGGCGCAGGCCACCGCGCCCCACGACCCGCAGGCCCGGTAGGTGCGCTCCGCCGAGTGGACCGCGCTCTGCTCGTGGTTGACGCAGCGGCCGGCCCGGAAGGCGATCTCGTACCCGACCACGATCGCGGTGATGAGCTCGCGCCCGCTGAGGCGCAGCTCCTCGGCTAGGGCGAGCGCGGCCGGGACGACCTGGGCGCCGGGATGGCCCCAGGTGTAGATGCCGCAGTCGTCGATGTCCACGGCGTTGGCCGCGACCGCGTTGGCGAAGGCGGCGCCGCCGGTGCCCAGCGGGCTCCCGCTGACGATCGACGTCGCGCCGCCGGCGGGCCACCAGGCGCGCGCCAGGTCGTCGGCGACGCGGGCGGAGGTGGACGCCCGGCCGGCGAGCATGGCCGCGAGCGTGTCGGTCAGGCACATCACGGCCCGGTCGATCACCTCGCGGGGCAACCGCTCCCAGGTGAGCCGGGTGATGAAGCCCGCCGCCGGGGAATCGCCGCTCATCCAGGCCGGGCGCGCGCTCCGGAGATCATCACGAAACGGCGCCGACATTTGTTACTCCAATGTTTCTGAAGGTATATCTTTGATGCGGGAAACAATTTCATTCACCATAATGGCTTGTCAAGAAACGTCATACCTTGTATTTGCGGAGAGCCGGAAGCGTGAAAATGCCTGTAGAAGCAAGTGCCTCACCGCCGGGCCCGGACGCGGCGAAGGAGGAGGCGGCGCTGGCTCTGCTCTGGAGCGCCGTCCACGCCCCCGGCGGCCGGGCGCCGTTCTGCCGCCGGTGCGGGGCGCACCGCTCGTTCCACCGGGTCTCGCGACGGCGGGCGTACGCGTGCGACAGCTGCGGCGCGCACGTCTACCCCGCCTCGACCACCCCGTTCGCCGGCTCGCCCGTGCCGCTCGCGGCCTGGCTCGACGCCGTCGTGATCGTGCTCGACTCCCCGGGGAAGGCCCGCCCGAACCGGGTGGCGGGGGCGCTCGGCGTCGACTACCGGCGGGCCTGGCGGATGACGCGGCGCATCGACGAGGCGCTTCAGGCCGACGGCGACGACGCCGCCCTGCTGCGCCGGCTCGCGGGCCTGTGGAAGGAGCAGGGCCACACCCGGCCCGGCCGGGCCCCCGACCCGGGCAGCCCGGAGGACCGCATCCGGATCGCCGCGTGCCGCCTCATGGCCGAGCGCGGCATCGAGGCGACCCGCATCGCCGACATCGCCCGCGAGGCAGGGGTGTCGAACGCCAGCATCCACTATTACTTCAGGAGCAAGGACGAGGCGCTGCTGGCCGCCTTCCGCTGGGCGGGCGACCAGTTGCACCTGACCCTCCAGCGCCTGCTCGACGAGAACGTCAGCACCGTCGGCCAGCTCCGCCACCTGCTGGAGCTCAGCATCCCCGGCGACCAGGGCACCTTCGAGGAGTACCTGCTGTGGCTGGAGGTGTGGGCGCGGGTCAGGCGCCATTCGGCCTTCCTCGACGAGTGCGTCCGCATGTCGCGCAGGTGGGCGGACGCGGTGCTGGACGTGTTCGCCGCGGGCGTGCGGGACGGCACGTTCACGCCCGTCGCGCCGCTCGGCGAGGTGTGCGAGCGCTACGTCGCCATCGCCGAGAGCCTGGCCGTGCGCAACACCCTCGGCTACAGCGACATGTCCGCGGAGACGGCACGAGGGCTGCTCGCCCGGTTCACCGCCGAGCAGCTCGGCGTGCCGGCCGGGCTGCTCGAACCCGGCCCGTCCTGAACCGGCGTACTTGGCCCGACCGTCATCTTCTCGCCGATGAATACGACTTCACGCCCGGCGCATTACTTTCCTTGACATCGCCGCGCAGCCGCGCCGACAATCCTGCAATTACCCCCGCAGGAGACGGAACGGAACCCGCATGCCTGATTCACGCCGCGGCGCGGCGGACGTCGTCGTGCTCGACGCCTCGGTGCTCACCATGGATCCGGAGTCGCCGCACGCGGCGGCGCTGGCGATCACCGGTGGCACGATCACCCACGTCGGAGGCCGTGACGAGGTGTCCGAGCTGATCGGCCCCGGCACCGACGTGATCGAGGCGGGCGGGCGCGTGGCGTGCCCCGGATTCGTCGACATTCACACGCACACCGATCTCGACCTTTTCCGGGACCCGGCGCACCTGCTTTTCAAGAATTACCTCATGCAGGGGATAACCACGGTTCTGGCGGGCAACTGCGGAATGGCGGAGATGGCGCCCGGCGAGCTCCTCGCCCGGCTGGACGCCCATCCTCCGGCGGTCAATTTCGGCACGCTCGCCGGGCACGGATACGTACGCGACGCCTGCGGGATCCCGGCCGGGCTCGAAGAGCTCTCCGACGCGCAGATCGAGGCCATGCGGGCCGTGCTCGCCAAGGCGATGGCGGACGGCGCGTTCGGCATGTCGACCGGGCTGGAGTACATCCCCGGCCTGTCCTCCCGCACGGCGGAGCTGATCGCCTGCGCCACGGTCGTGGCCGAGCACGGCGGCTTCTACGCCAGCCACATGCGCAGCGAGGGCGACCACCTGCTCGCCGCCGTCGAGGAGGGCATCCGGATCGGCCGCGACTCGGGCGCGCGCGTCCAGCTCTCCCATCTCAAGACGGACGGCGCGTGCAACTGGTGGAAGACCGACGCGGTGATCGGCGCCATCGAGGCGGCCCGCGCGGACGGCATCGACGTGGCGGGGGACCAGTACCCGTACCGGTTCTTCGGCTGGAACCCCTCCATCTTCATCCCCGGCGAGCACCTGGCGGCCGGCCGGCCGGCCCTGGTCGGCACCTACCTGCGCGACCCCGCCCGCCGCCGCCTGATCAAGGACGGCATCGTCGACCGCATCACCCGCTACCACGGCGGTGACGGCGAGCTGGTCGTGATCTTCGACTGGACCGACGGGGCCGGACAGCGGTGGCAGGGGGCGACGCTGGCGGCGATCCTGACCGCGCGCGGCCTCACCCCGGCGCCGGACGCGCTCGCGGAGCTCATCCTGGAGATGCTGCCCGACGAGCGGGCCGACGCCGTCATGGGCAGCGACCTCAGCACCAGCGACGAGGCCGTCCGCCGCTACCTCTCCCTGCCCTACCTGGCGGTCTGCACCGACGGGTTCAACCAGCCCTGGCTGGCGCCGTGCCATCCGCGCAGCTACGGCGCCTTCCCGAAGGTGCTGGGGGAGTACGTGCGCGACAAGGGGGCGCTGCCGCTGGAGACCGCGCTCATGAAGATGACCTCCCTGCCCGCCTCGCTGATGGGGCTGGCGGACCGGGGCGTCCTGCGGGCCGGCATGCGGGCCGACGTCGTGGTGTTCGACGCGGAGACCGTGGGGGAGAGGGCGACGTTCGGCACGCCCGCCGCGCCGGCCGGCATCGACTTCGTGCTGGTCAACGGGATGGTCGTGGTCGACCGCCGGGCGGGTGGCGACGGGTTCCGGCTTGAGGGCGGCTCGCCGCGCGGCGGCCCCGGCATGGTGCTGCGCCGCCCGGTCTAGGACGGCGCCCGGCGCGGTCCCGCGCCGCTACCCGCTCCGGCCCGCGAGGTCGGACAGCAGCCGCATCCCCACCGCGTCGACCGAACGCGCGTTGGCGCTGAGGGCGACGACGGCGGCCCGCCGCTCGGGGATCATGGCCAGCAGCGAGCGGTAGCCGCCGGTGCCGCCGTTGTGGAACAGTACCCGCGGACCTCCCTTGTCCTGCGCTCTCTCCATCGACAGCCAGCCCGGATGGGCGGTCGCGACCTTGCTGATGGAATGGCCGGTGGCCCGGGTCAGCGCGACGGCCTCGGTGATCTCCGCCGGGCCGTCCCCGAACGAGGCCCCGGCCAGCCGCAGCAGGTCGGGCACGGTGGAGTGCAGCCCGCCCGCACCCGCCAGCGCGGCCAGCCGCCAGCCCGGACGGGGCCGGCCGAAGCGGGAGTGCCCGGGCGCGAGCCGCGCGGCGCGCTCGCCGTCGAGCTCCACCCGCGTGTCCGCCAGCCCGAGCGGGCGGCAGAGCTCGCGCTGGACCAGCTCGTCGTAGTCCAGCCCCGCTTGCCGTGCCAGCGCCAGGCCGAGGAGCCCGCCGCCGAGGTTGGAGTAGTGGAACCGGCTTCCGGGTACGGAGCGCAGCCGCGTTCGCCGCAGCCCGTCCATCAGCACCTCCTCGGTGCAGCCGGCGTAGGGGTCGGAGGAGAACATGCCCCTGGGCATCAGCCCCTTGGGCAGCCTGGGCAGGCCGGAGGTGTGGCAGGCCAGGTGCCCGAGCTCCACCTGCCTGCCGTCCCGCAGCGGCACGGCGGCGCCGTCCGGCAGCAGCTCGCGCAGGGGCTGGTCGAAGGCGACCTCGCCGCGCCCGGCCAGCCTGGCCAGGGTCAGCGCGGTGAACGTCTTGGTGATCGAGCCGATCTGGAACAGGGTGTGCGGCTCCGCCCCGTGCGTCGCGGTCTCCTCACCGCGGATCGCGCCGACCGCGACGGCGCCCCGCCGCCCTTCGGCCAGTTGCTCGACGGCGCGGCGGACGAGCTCGTCCAGGGGCGCGCCGGGGTCCGCGGTGCGATCGGTCACGGCGTCAATGCTGGTTGACATCGGCCCGGCGTGTCAACCTCGAGGTGGAAGGGAAACGTGCAGAAACGTGCACGACCGTCATTGCGCGTGGATGACGGGCACCTTGAGCGCCTGCACCGTGGGGTTGCCGGCGTCGGCGTCGGTGACGATCCCGGCGACCTCCGCCAGCGGCAGGACGGCGAACCGGGACGCGGTGCCGATCTTCTCCGAGCTGCCCAGCACGTAGGTGTCGGCGGCCCGGCGCGCGAGAGCGCGCTTCATCGCGGCCTCGTCGGCGTCGTCCGTGGTCAGCCCCGTCTCGGGATGCACGCCCGTCACGCCGAGGAGGAAGAGGTCGGCGTTGACCCCGCGCGCCGCCTCCGCCGCCGCCGCCCCGCAGGACACCATGGAGTGCTTGAACAGCCGCCCGCCGATCAGGTAGACCTCCACGTCGCGGTGGTCGGCCAGGGCGCAGGCCACGGTCGGGCTGTGGGTGACGACGGTGGCGCGCAGGTCGGGCGGCAGGGCGCGGGCGACCGCGAGGGCCGTGGTGCCGCCGTCGAGGATCGCGGTGCTGCCGGGCTCGACCAGCGCCGCCGCCGCGGCGGCGACCCGCTGCTTACCGGAGACCTCGACGCCCTGGCGGGTGCCGTAGTCGGCGATCGCGGGAGAGGCGGGCAGGGCTCCGCCGTACACGCGCTGGCACAGGCCGGCCGCGGCGAGGTCGCGCAGGTCGCGGCGGATGCTGTCCTCCGACAGGCCGAGCTCGGCGGCGAGGTCCTTGGCGACGATCCGGCCGTCCTTGGCGAGGCGTTCCAGGAGCATCTCCCTGCGTTGTGCCGCCAGCATGCACGTTTCTCCTTGTTTCTTCCGATTGTTTCCCACTATAGTTCCGGCTCGTGATGATACTTATCGCAGGTCCCTACCGTTCCGGTACGGGCGACGACCCAGAACTGATGGCCCGCAACCTGGCCCGGCTGGAGGAGGCGGCGTGGCCCGTCTTCCGTAGCGGGCACGTCCCGATGATCGGAGAGTGGGTGGCCCTGCCCGTGCTGCGCGGGGCGGGCGGCACCGGTCCCGCCGATCCCGTGGCCGAGCAGATCATGTATCCCACCGCGGAGCGGCTGTTGCGGCACTGCGACGCCGTCCTTCGGTTGCCGGGCGAGTCCGCCGGCGCCGACCAGGACGTGCGCATCGCGACCGAGCGCGGCCTGCCCGTCTACCACAGGGTCGAGGACATCCCCGGCTATCAGACAGCCTGACCCGGCGGCGCGGCGGGCCCGGCAACCGGCATCCCTGCCGGGCCGCCGATGGCCCGGGCCCTGTCCGGGCCCTGTCCGGGCCCTGTCCGGGCCCTGTCCGGACAGGGTCCGGGGCGGGGGTCAGCGGGCGCCGAAGTCCTGCGTCCAGTAGATCTGTCCCCCGGAGGCCTTGACCGCGCCCACTCCGATGTGGGTGTAGGAGCAGTTCATGATGTTCTCCCGGTGGCCTTCGCTGTCCATCCAGGCCCGGACCACCTCGGTCGCCGACCGCTGCCCCTTCGCGATGTTCTCGGCCCACGCCGAGCCGGAGAAGCCGGTCGCGCGGATGCGGTCGGTCATGTCGCGGCCGTCCTGGGAGTCGTGGTCGAAGTAGTCGTTCTTCGCCATGTCGGCCGAGTGGCCGGCCGCCGCCCTGCGCAGCCTCGCGTCGTGGGTGAGCGGGTCGCAGCCGCCCTTGGCCCGCTCGGCGTTGGTCAGGCGGACGACCTGGTTCTCCAGCGACGTGCCGACGGAGGTCGCCGGCTCCTTCGTCTTGGGCGCCGTGGAGGCGGGCGTGCGGGCCGGAGCAGGGGTGGGCGTGGGGGTGGCGCAGGTCAGGCGGACGGCCTTGGAGGCGGCGGTGCCGTTGCGGTAGTCGGTGGCGACCGCGTAGTAGGTGCCCGGCACGCAGTCCATCTTCAGGGTGAGGCGGTCCTTCCTGGCCGAGCCGCTCTTGACCACCCGATCCTCGCCGGGCACGGCCCGCTTGAGCCGGATGCGCAGCAGCGCGGGCCGGACGCAGTCGCGGCGGGCGGCCGAGGCCTGGATCGTCCGCGCGGTGACGGCGGGGCTCGCCACGCTGACGCGGCAGTCGTCCGATTCGGGGGACGGCTCGGGCGTCGGCTCGCGGGTCGGCGTCGAGGCCGGCGTCGCCTCGCCCGACGGCGCGGTCACCTCGGGCGACGCCACGGAGAGGCCGCCCTGCGCCCCGCCGGTGGACGGGGAGCAGGCGGCGAGGCCGATCACGGCGGCGAGTAGCCCGAGGGGTTTGCGCATGGGGAGTCCTCCAGAACAGAACACGCTGGACGTCCCGCATCTTGCCATGAAGATGGACATTTCGCCCATTGATTGACAAATGGGCTGATGGTGAGAGGGTGGCAGGCGCTCAGTGCGTCGACGCCTCGGCGTAGGCGGTGGCGGAGGAGGTGAGGTGGCGCAGGAGCCGTTGCAGGTCGGCCACGCCCTGGTCGTCGAGGCCCGTGGCCTGCGTGATCGCGGCGGGGATGTGCCGGGTCTGCTCCTGCATGGCGCAGCCCTCGCCGGTGAGCGCGATCTCCACCGAGCGCTCGTCGTCGGGGCGCCGCCGCCGGCTGATCAGGCCGCGCGCCTCCAGGCGCTTCAGCAGCGGGGACACGGTGTTGTAGTCGAGCCGGAGCGCCTCGCCCAGCTCGCGGACCGTGCTGCGCTCGTGCCGCCACAGCAGCACCAGCACGAGATACTGCGGATAGGTCAGGCCGAGCGGGTCGAGCAGGGTGCGGTAGACGGCGGTGATGCTGCGCGAGGCCGCGTAGAGGTCGAAGCAGAGAAGAGGGGACAACGGGCCGGCGTTGTCGGGACTCGCGGCGGGAGTCGCGGTTGCTGCCATGATGCCAGCCTACCGTTCGTGCTCTGTTTGCGATTTGGTCGCGCGCGAGGTATTTGGGCGGCGGCGGCCCCTGTCGATCACCGCCGCCCCCGGCGGGCTCAGTCCTTCAGGAAGGCGAGCAGTGCCTGGTTGACCTCGGCGGCGTGGGTCCACAGCAGGCCGTGCGGGGCGCCGTCGATCTCGACGTAGGTGGCGCCGGGCAGCCGGCCGTGGAAGGGGCGCGCGGTGGCGTCGATGGGCAGGATGCGGTCGGCCGTGCCGTGCACGATGAGCGCGGGCAGGTTCGAGTCGGAGATGGCGGTCACGTCGGCGCGGAAGTCGGTGGTCCAGGTGGGCACCGCGGCCACCGAGGCGTACGCGGAGGCCCCCGCCGCCACGTTCCAGCTCGAGCGCAGCGCCGCTTCGCTGATGCGGGTGCCCAGGTTCTCGTCGGTGTTGTAGAAGTCGGCGTAGAAGGCGTCGAAGTAGGCGTACCGGTCGGCCGTCGCCGCGGCCAGGATGCCGTCGAAGACGGACTGGTCCACGCCGGTGGGGTTGTCGTCGGTCCTGAGCAGGAACGGCTGCAGCGCCCCGAGGAAGGCCGCCTTGGCCACGCGGTCCGTGCCGTAGGTGCCGAGGTAGCGGGCCACCTCGCCGCTGCCCATCGAGAAACCGGCGAGCACGACGTCACGCAGGTCGAGGGTGCGCAGCAGGATGTCCAGGTCGGCGGCGAAGGTGTCGTAGTCGTAGCCCTTGGCCGGCCGGCTGGACTGGCCGAAGCCGCGGCGGTCGTAGGTGATGACCCGGTAGCCCGCCTCCAGCAGGGCGGCGGTCTGCTTCTCCCAGGAGTGGCCGCTGAGCGGGTAGCCGTGGATCAGGACGACCGGCCGGCCGCTGCCGTGGTCCTCGTAGTAGAGCTCGATCGGGGTGGTGTTCTCGGTGCCGACGGTGACGTAGGCCATGGGGTCCTCCAGTGAGCGGTGCGGATCGACATGCATAACGTACTCGATTACATCGTGCACGATGTAGTCGGATGCGATGTGATGCTGCACACAGGTGGCCCGTCGATTGAGGGTTCGACGCGAGGTGAGCGAGGAAAGCGGCGGCAAAGTTCACACCGGGAAGTTCAACGATACCGTTGAAGGAATGGACATCAAGGACACAGCCCGGCCGCTCGACGGCGCGGGCGTCTCGGAGTTCCTGCGCTCGCTTCCCGCCCGTCCCCTGCTGCTCGGCCTGGGCGAGGCCAGGCACTTCGTGGACGAGCTGGGCGAGGCGCGCAACGAGATCTTCCGGGAGCTGGTCGAGCACGAGGGCTACCGGTCGTTCGCCATCGAGAGCGACTGCCTCCTGGGTCTCGTGGTCGACGACTACCTCACCACGGGCGCGGGCACCCTCGACGACGTCATGGAGCGCGGCTTCAGCCACGGCTTCGGCGCGTTCCCGGCCAACCGCGAGCTCGTATGCTGGATGCGGGCCTACAACGAGGAGCACGACGAGCAGCTGCGGTTCTTCGGCTTCGACGGCCCGCTGGAGTACTGGGCGGCGAGCCCGCGTCAGGCGCTCACCGGCCTGTACGACCTCCTCGGCGGTCCCCTGCCGGGCGACGTCGTCACCAGGCAGACCCTCGACACGCTGCTCGGCCCGGACGAGCCGTGGGCGAACGAGGCCGCGGCCATGGACCCGGCCCGGTCGATCGGCCGCTCCGCCGAGGCCCAGCGGCTGCGGCTGATCGCCGACGACCTGGCGGCGCTGCTCGACACGCAGGCGCCGCAACTGAGCGGGCGGGAGGCGGAGCGCGCGGCACTGTACGCGCGCACCGCCACCGGCCTGCTCCGCTACCACTACTGGATGGCCGACGCGTCCCCGGCGCGGTGGACCAGGCTGTCGGCGCTGCGGGACGCGATGATGGCCGCCAACCTGCGCGCCGTCGCCGAGCACGGCCCCGCCCTCATCTTCGCCAGCAACCTCCACCTGCAGCGGAACAAGACCCTCATGGAGTTCGGCGACCAGCGGCTGGAGTGGTGGAGCGCGGGTGCGATCGCCGCGGCGCACCTGGGCGACCGGTACGCCTTCCTGGCCTCCGCCTTCGGCACGGTCGGCGACGACGCCCCGCCGCCGGACACCGTCGAGGGCGCCCTGTCCGCGCTCCCGTGGGACCGCTCCCTCGTCGACGCCCGCCGCCTGGCCGGGGCCGCCGCGACGGCCGCCCCGCGCGTCTCCCGCGATTTCGCCTACTTCCCTCTGGACCCCGCCCAGCTCGGCCAGATCGACGGCATCGTCTTCCTCGACCGGGCCGTGAGGCTGAAGAAGCTGGGCTGACAGCCCGCACGTCGTCCGAACGTCGTCCGATGGCCCTGCGCGCCGGCTCTGCCCGCCGGCGCGCAGGGCCATCGGCGCGCGAGGGCCGGGCCAGCGGCGCGCGACGGCCGGGCTAGCGGGGTCGGGAAACATCCGGATCGTGGATCTCCTGCTCGTCGCATCCCAGGTCCTGATCGGGGCCGTGTTCGCCGTCGCCGCGTTCACCAAGCTGCGTAGCCGCGCGGACCTGCGCGCGTTCGCGTCCGGCCTGGTGATGGTGCCGGAACGGCTGCGCCTTGCGGCGGCCGGCGCGGTCGCGGCCGGCGAGGCCGCGACGGCGGCGCTCATGGTGATCCCGGAGATCGGGCTGGTCCTCGGCGGGATCATGCTCGGCGCGTTCAGCCTGGTGATCGCCGTGACCGTCCGGCGGGGCGAGCGGGTGTCGTGCCGCTGCTTCGGCCCGTCAGCGACCCCGCTCGGCCGGCTGCACCTGGTGCGCAACGCCCTGCTGCTGCTGGTGGTGGCGGTGGGCGGGACGGCGCTGGCCTTCCCCGGCGGGCCGCCGGACGCGGCGGGGCTGGCGGTGGCGATACCGGCCGGGCTGGCGGGGGCGGTCGTCTTCGTCGCCTTCGACGACATCGCCGGCTTGTTCACGGACAGAACGGGGAGAGTGTGATGGCGTACCTGGTCGCCGCGGTCGTGCTGGTCGGGCTGCTGTGCATGGTGAACCTGCTGCTGACCGTCGGCCTGATCCGCCGGCTGCGCAGGCAGAGCCCGCCGCAGCCGCCGATGGCGGCAGGGCTCGCTCCGGGCGGGAGCGTCCCGCGGTTCGCCGCCACGACCACGAGCGGCGAGCCGGTCTCGGACGAGCTCCTGGGCGCGCCCGCGCTGGTCGGCTTCTTCTCCCCGGGCTGCCGGCCCTGCGTGGACCTGCTCCCGCTCTTCGCGGAGCGCGCACGCGGCACGTCCGACGGCGTGCTCGCCGTGATCGCCGACGGCCCCGGCGGGGACGCCACCGTCTACCTCGAGCAGCTCGAACAGGTGGCACGGGTCGTCGTCGAAGCGCCGCAAGGCCCCCTGCAGACGGCCTTCCAGGTCAGCGCGTTCCCGACGATCATCACGATCGACGCCGGGGGAACGGTCGGCGGCAGCCACCACACCATGCCCGTCGAGGTCGAGGCGCCGTGAGGCCGATGTTGCTGGCGGCGGCGTGCGGGCTCGCCGGTCTGGCGCTGCTGGCCGTACGGCTGCGCGCGACGTACCTGGTGATCCGCGTCCGCGGCAACAGCATGGCGCCGGCGCTGACCCACGGCGACCGGCTGCTGTCCCGGCGCACGCGCCTGGAGGCGCTGCGCACCGGGCAGATCGCCGTCGTCCTGAGCCCCCGCCCGGGCGGCAGCAGGTTCCTGATCAAACGCGTCGCCGCCCTGCCGGGCGATCCGGTCCCGGCGGAGGTGCGGGAGGCCGTCGCCGGCGACGTCGTCCCGGCCGGCAGGTTCGTGCTGATCGGCGACAACACCGAGGCCAGCTTCGACTCCCGCGAGCACGGCTTCTTCCACGCCGACGACCTGCACGCCGTCACCATCAGGAAGCTGGAGCCGCAGCATGACCGCTGACGGGGTGCGCCTGACCGCCTCCGCGCGCGAGGCGGCGGCGATCGGCTGGAGCGGCGCCGCGCTTCCCGTGGCCGGGTACGCGGTCACCCTGCTGGGCACGGCCACGGCGCCGATCGCGGCGGCCTGGCTGACCAAGCTGGTCATCGACGGCCTCACGGGATCGGCCTCCCTGGCCGGGCTGCTGGGCCTCGCGGCGGGTCTGGCGACCACCGGAGTGGCCGCCGCGATCCTGCCGCACTGCTCGCGCTACCTCGGCGGCCAGATCGGCCGCGCCATGACGGCCGTCACGACGGACCGGCTCTTCGCGGCCACGGCCCGGTTCCCCGGCCTCCGGCCCTTCGAGGCTCCCGGCTTCCTGGACCGGCTGCGCCTGGCCCAGGAGGGGACGGCCAGGGCCGAAGGCATCGTCACCGAGGCGTTCGGCCTGATCCGCTCCGCGGTCAGCGTGATCGGCTTCGTCGGGTCCGTGCTGGTGATCAGCCCTGTCATGGCGCTGATCGTGCTGTGCGCCGCCGTGCCGGCGCTCGTCGCGCAGCTGAAGCTGTCCCGCCAGCGCACGACCATGATGTGGGAGATCGGCCCCGCGGAGCGGCGGCAGCTCTTCTACGGCACCCTGCTCAGCACGATCGAGGCGGCCAAGGAGATCAGGCTCTTCGACCTGGGCGGATTCCTGCGCCGCCGCCTCATGGCCGAGCTGGCGACGACCCACGCGAGCAAGCGGCGGATGGACCGCAGGGAGCTGTCGGCCGAGGGGATGCTCACCCTCCTGTTCACCGGCGAGCAGGACCGCGAGGACTCCTCGACCGGCGTCGTGCTCTCCGGCGGCCAGTGGCAGCGGACCGCCCTGGCCAGAGCCTTCCTGCGCGACGGGCGGGACCTGATGATCCTCGACGAGCCGAGCTCCGGTCTCGACCCGGAGGCCGAGGCCGACGTGCACGCCCGGGATGCGCGAGCACCGCGCGGGCCGTACGAGCCTGCTCATCTCCCACCGGCTGAACACGGTGCGGGACGCCGACCTGATCGTCGTCCTGAAGGACGGGGTCGTCGCCGAGCGGGGCGGCCACGACGACCTCATGGCGGTGGACGGCGCCTACGCCCGCCTCTTCCGCCTCCAGGCCCGCGGCTATCACGAGACGGCCGCGCCACATGAATCCGAGGAGAGAAAGGAGGTGAAGACAGAATGCTGGACAAGCTCATCGACCGGTTGATCCCCACGGTGAAGGCCGACGCGGCGTGCACCCCGAGGTGCACGGTCATCGGCCAGCCGTCCGTCGGGTGCTACAGGATGCGGTGCGTCAACGGCGACTGCTCCATCAGCACGGTCGTCGTGTGCGACTGACTCGACGGAGAGAGGTGGGACAGGTGAAGACCATCACCGCGCTGGCGGACCGGATCGTCGCCCTCGTCGTGCCGTCCGGCGAGGCGCAGGCCGCGTGCACCGCACGTTGCATCCTCGATCACACGACCTGTACCGGCAGCATCTGCTGCGCGTACTTCAAGTGCTGGAGGAGCGACTGCACGCCGTACTGGCGCAAGCAGTGCGCCTGAGTAGGTAAAGGGGAGCTCCCCCTGGCCCGGCGCCGGCCAGGGGGACACCCTCACCGGGACCGGAACGAGGCGCCGCGAAGAATGTCCTCGTGCCGGCGGCGCAGGTAGTCGGCGGGTTCGACGCCGAGCTCCGCGCTGAGGATGTCCCGCATGCGCCGGTAGGCGGCGAGTGCTTCGGCGCGGCGGCCACGCGCGGCCAGGGCACGCAGCAACATCTCCCACAGGGACTCGCGCAGGGGGTGGGCCTCGACGAGGCGCTCCAGCTCCGGGATGACGCCGTCGTGCAGGCCGAGCTGCAGCCCCGCCGTGGCCCAGAGCTCGGACGCGGTGAGGTGCACCAGGTCCAGGCGGCGGCGCTCGCGGCGGACGGTCTCGACGTCGATCTCCGGCGCCAGCGGACCGTGCCACATGTCCAGCGCCTCCCGCAGCAGCCGCGCAGCCTCCGCCGGGCTGCCCGCGGTCAGCGCCTCCGATCCCCGGGTGAAACGCTGCTCGAACGTCCTGATGTCCACCGCGCGATCCGGGACGACCAGGGTGTAGCCGTTCCCGAGGGTGATCAGATCCACCCCTTGCGCGGCCAACGGCGCCAGGGTGCGCCGCAGGCGGTAAACGTACGTCTGCAGACTCGCTCTGGCCGTGGCCGGCAGCTCGTCCGGCCAGAGCTCCGTCATCAGCCGGTCCACGCTGACCACTCCTCCCGGGCGCAGCATGAGCACGGCGAGGATCGCCTGCTGCTTCGCGGCCCGGACGTTGATCGCGCGGCCTCCACCGTCGACCACCGCCATGTGCCCCAACAGTTGGAACATCGTTCACCTCCGACCGGCATTCTGATCGGGGCGAGTATGTCGCCGGTATGGAGGAGCCGCCGGCGTCCCCAGCCGCCGCCCGCTGGGATTTCGTGGCGGTATGGGAGGCTCTGCGCCATGAAGATTAGAAACGGGGTAATTGGCGACCTTGCCGCCATCGTTGCCCTGCACGTGGAGAGCTGGCGCTCGGCGTACGCGGGGATCATGCCCGGCAGCTTTCTGAACGGCCCTCTGAGCGACGACCGGCTGACGCTCTGGCGCGACCGGCTGGCATCGCCCGTGCGGGGGTCAGGGCTGCTCGTCGCGCACGACGGAGAAGGAGAGCTGCTCGGCTTCGCCTACCTGCTCCCCGCTCCCGGCGGGCGGATCCTGCTGGACAACCTCCACGTGCGGCCGGGCAGCACCGGCTCGGGCATCGGCTCACTGCTGCTGCGGCGCGGGCTGGCGTGGGCGGCGGACGAGCACCCCGGCAGGGAGGTCTACCTGGAGGTGCTCAGCGCGAACACGCGTGCCGTCGCCTTCTACGAACGGCACGGCGCACGCCGTACGGACGAGCGCGTGTGCCGTTTCCCGCAGGGCTTCGAGCTGCCCGAGTTCGAGTACGCCTGGCCGGTGAACTGACCGGCCAGGGCCGCGCCGCGACGCGCTCGGACCCGTGGGGCCCCTCAGAGGATCTTGCCGGGGTTGAGTATCCCGGCGGGGTCCAGCGCCGACTTGATCGCACGGTGCAGCGCCAGCACCCCCTCGCCCAGCTCGGCGTGCATCCCGCGCTTCTTCAGCAGGCCCACGCCGTGCTCGCCGGTGACCGTGCCGCCCAGCGCGATCGCGTCGTCCAGGATCGCCTCGAACGCCGACTGCGCGCGGGCGCGCGCCCCGTCGTCGCCGGCGGGCACGACGATGAGCGGGTGCAGGTTGCCGTCGCCCGCGTGCGCGATGTTGGCGATGTGCACCCCATGCGTACGGGCGTGCCCCTCGATCCGCGACAACATCTCGGGCACCAGGCCGCGGGGCACGCAGACGTCCTCGGTCAGCACCGGCCCCAGCCGTTCCAGCGCCGGGTAGGCCAGCCGCCGGGCGGCGAACAGCGCCTCGGCCTCCTCCGCGTCCGTCGAGCGGGTGCTGAAGACGGCGCCCGCCTCGTCGAAGCACGCCTGCAGCGCCCCGGCCTCCTGCTCGTCGCCGGTGTCGACCCGGCCGAGCAGCAGGACGTCGCCGAGGTCGGCCAGCCCCATGTTCTTCCAGTCGTCCACGGCCTGAAGGCAGTAGCGGTCGACCAGCTCCAGCGCGCTCGGCGTGAGGCCGGACGCCGCCGCGGCGGCCACCGCCCGCCCCGCGTCCACCAGGGAGCCGAACGCGCCGACGATCGTCTTCGGCGGGCTGTCCGGCAGCCGCAGCAGCCGCACGGTGATCTCGGTGATCACGCCGAGCGTGCCCTCGGAGCCGACGAACAGCCCGGCCAGGTCGTAGCCCGCCACGCCCTTCCTGGTCCTGCGGCCGACCCTCACCAGGTCACCGGCCGCCGTGACCACCTGGAGGCCCAGGACGTAGTCGCGGGTCACGCCGTACTTGACGCAGCAGACGCCGCCCGCGTTCGTGGCCGCGTTGCCGCCGATCGTGGACCACGGGGAGCTGGCCGGATCCGGCGGATACCACAGGCCGTGTCCGGCCGCGGCGGCCCGCAGGTGGTCGTTGACCACGCCGGGCTGCACGACGGCGAGCTGCTCGTCCGCGTCGATCTCCAGGACGCGGTCCATGCCGTCGAGGGCGAGCAGCACGCAGCCGTCCACGGCGTTCGCGCCGCCGGACAGGCCCGTGCCCGCGCCGCGTGGCACGACCGGCACCCGGTGCTCGGCGCAGAGCGCCACCACCCGGCGCACCTGCTCGGCGTCCTCGGGCCTGACCAGCGCGAGAGCCTTGCCCTGCGGGGCCCAGGCGGCCTGGTCGCGTGAGTACGCCGCCACCACGCCGGGGTCGAGGACGAGCCGGCCCTCGGGCAGGGCGGCGTCCAGAGCCTCAAGAAACTGCACGGTCAGCACCGTAACAAGACAGCCCGCCCTCGGGTCGTCCAGGCGGTAGCAGCAGCCTATTGCATAGGAAGCTTTCCTATTTAATACTGCGACCAGCGCAGCGTGTCGCGGTGCGCAGCTGGTACGCGTGACGCCCTGCCCCCCCGCCGACTCGGCATCCCACTGTCCGGAGGTCCCCGTGGCTCGTCGTGTCCTCACCCTCCTCGCCGCCGTGCTCGCCTGCCTCGGCACGCTCTCCGTCTCCGCCACGACCGCGCAGGCCGCGGTCGTGGAGGTGACGTACGGCCCGATCTCGCTCGGTGACTACTGCTCCGCCAAGGTCCACTCCTCCTCCACCATCGGCTTCTACAACGGCAGCCTGAGCTGCCACCGCTGGAGCACCGGCGGCTCGGGGACGACCCCCACCGGCACCGGCAGCGCCGCCGCCGCGTGCGCGTACTTCTACCCCTCCGCGACCTACCTCGGCCACGCGCAGGGCGCCGGCCAGGCGCTGATCTGCAGCTACTCGGTCTGACCCGCGCAGCCCCGGCCGCTTCCCCGCCTCCGGCCCCGCCAGGCCGAAGGCGGGGGTGCACATGACCGGGCCTTGAAGATCGCGCCGCTACGGTGGCAGCCATGTCTGACACACCCCGGCGCCGCAGCGTCCAATGGCAGGACGACACCGAGCACCTCAAGAACAGGCGCGACGCGGTCCACCGGATCGCCAGCGAGGCGCCCCGGCCGTCCGAGCCCGAGACGCCGCAGCAGGGCCACACACGCGAGCCGAACGAGAGCTCCTGACCGGCGCCTCACATTTCCGCGGTCCGCGCCGTCGGATGACTGAGAAGACAAGCGGCGCGGCCGGGCGAGCCGGTCGCGCGCGGATCCTTGACGGAGGACGCGATGACTTCCAGTGAATCCGAGATCAGGGCGCTGCTGGAGCGCCGGGTCGAGGCCTGCCAGGACAAGGACGTCGACCGGCTCATGTCCCTCTACTCTCCGGACGTCGTCTACTACGACGTCGTCCCCCCTCTGCGGTTCGCGGGGACCGAGGAGGTCCGCCGTAACTTCGTGCGGTGGTTCGACGAGTACGACGGCCCCATCAGCCTGGAGACCCACGACCTCACCATCGTGACCGATGCGGACGTGGCGTTCGTGAACATGCTCCATCTGGACAGCGGCACCCGCAAGAACGGGCAGCCGACCGCGATCTGGGTCCGATCGACGGTCTGCTGCCGGCGGTCGGGCGGCACGTGGTCGATCACGCACGAGCACATCTCGGTGCCGATCAACCCGGAGAACATGCGGGCCTGGTTCCCGCCGGAGGCGTGAGCAGGCTCGCGGTCAGGGGGAGTTCCTGGCGTCGTCGAGGACGCGGGCCGCCTCCCGCTCGTACGAGCCGCGGGAGGTCAGCACCACCAGGCCGCCGAGCACCATGGGCACGATCAGCGCGTACATGGCGACGAGCAGCGAGCCGGTGGCGTCGGAGGTCATGCCGACGATGAGCGGGCCGAAGGCGGCGCCGACCGTCAGCAGGAACTGCAGGACGGCGAAGCCGACGCCCCTCGACCCGGCCCCCACGACGTCGGCGATGCAGGCCGTGCACGTGGGGATCGCCATGGCGGAGATCGTGACGGCGAGCAGCAGCAGGATCACCAGCGCCACGGGGGAGCTCATCAGCAGGGCGATGCCGAGAAGGGACGAGCCGACGGTGATGCCGGCGCCGCCGACGAGCAGCCGGCCGCCCCTGATCCGGCCGTGCAGCCGCTTGCCCAGGTGGGAGCCGAGCACGGTGCCGGCGAGCACGCCCACGATGGTGACGCCGCCGCTGAGGCTGCTGGCGACGCCGGTCTCCATGCCGAAGCCGCGGACCATGAGGGACGGCAGCCAGAAGTAGACGCCGCCGAGGCCCAGGGTGAGGATCATCACGCCGAGGGCGACGCGGATCAGGGTGCGGGTGGCCAGGACCTGGCGTACCTGGGGCCAGAAGGGCGGCTTGCTCGCGACGCCGGCCGCCGGCGGCGTCTCCACCGCGACGGGCGGCGGCTCCATGGCTCCGGGCGGTGGAGCCTGCCGGGGCACGGCGGCGGCCATGATCCTGTCCATCTGGCCGCGCTGCGGCTCGCGCAGCCGCCAGACGAGGACGGCGGTCAGCGCTCCGGGGATCGCCATCAGCAGGAAGGCGGCCCGCCAGCCGAAGGCCTGGCCGATGACGCCGCCCAGCAGGGTGCCCACCCCGCCGAGGTAGGTGGTCATCCGCGTCCAGCCGTAGACCTGCATGCGGGTGGCGGCGGGGTAGAAGTCGGCGAGCAGGCTGCCGACGGCGGGGTTGTCGATGTTCTCGGCCGCCGCGAGCAGGACCCGGAACAGGTAGAAGACGGCGAACCCGGCCGCCAGGCCCGAGCCGAGCGTGGCCAGGGCCCAGCAGAGGACCACGATGGCGATGATCCTGGTACGGCTGTAGCGGTCGGCGAGGTAGCCGGCGGGCAGCGCGACGGCGGCGGCCGCCAGCGCCGCGGCGGTCGGGATGGACCCGGCCGCCGTGTCGCTGAACCCCCATTCGGCCTGCACCAGGGGCAGGACGCCGGACATCAGGTTGGCTTCGATGCGATCGACCATGCCCACGATGAACAGCACGACGAACGGCCCCCACCCGAAGGGATTGGGATCGGTCGCGGTGATGCCGCCTTGCGGTGGTGATCCGAGTCTGCGGCGTTCGCGGGCGACGGCCTTGACCATGAATTTCTCCTCCGCGGGTCGGTGCTCCCGGTGGTGCAGCGGACATGGGAACCCCCCGAACTCCGTTCTAAAACGAAGTTCTAGGAAGAGTGTCGTACATCACACTGCGTTTCACCAGTGCCAAGTGGAGGCTTGTGAAACTTCCGCCGCAGAGGCCCGCCTTACGCCGCCGTTCCCCTGCTCCGGCCCGTCAACGCCATGGCCCGTACGCGTCGCTCACCACCGCTGCCGGGCCTCCTCCGCCCAGCCGGTGAGGCCGTCGAGGTCGATCCAGGCCCCGTCGTCGGCCTGCGCCCGGCCGCTGAAGTGGCCGAAGCACTGGTGGGTCTCGGAGCCCACCACGCCCAGCTCGGTCCGCGAGATCTTCTCGTGGAACGGCGTGAACACCGCCTCCACCCGCGCGCCCGTGACCCGCCACGGCTTCAGCCAGTCGGCGCGGTCGTAGTGCCACGCCAGCTCCTCGCCGATCTTGTGCAGCCGCCCGTCGACGAACATGGCGTTCTCCGTCATCCCGGTGCCGTCGGTCCACTTGCCGCCGAGCTGGATCGCCCGCCCGGGCGCGCTGCCCGCCGCCCAGTTCCACACCATCGAGTACGGCCAGCGCCCGCGCCCGTGGTCCAGCACGGCGAACGAGTCCTGCTCCCTGATCTCGTGCTCGGCCGCCCCCAGCCGCAGCCGGCCGCGCACCGGACGCCCGACGTCCTTGACCGTGCACTGGAAGCGCCTGGGACCCCACGGGACCACGACGCCGAGCGACTCGTGCCCGTCGGGCAGCGGGATCTCCAGCTCGACCTCGACGCCGGGCGCCGCCGCCCGGACCGTGCTGCCGCCCGGGTGCTGGGAGATGTCGATGGCCAGCCCGTTCGCGCGGGCCGAGGCCGTGCCCTCGCCGCTGCGCTCCGGCATCGCGGTCCCGCGCGCCAGCGGCACCACCACGTCCTTGGACGTCTCCTCGCCGGTGGCGCGGTCGAGCACGTACAGGCCGTGCACGCCGGCGTAGTCGAGCGAGGACGCCACCAGACCGATCACGTGAGCGGGGGTGACCACGCCCCAGTACTCCCAGCGCTTGGTCCGGCCCCAGCCCCGCAGGTTCGCCCGGTGCAGCGGCCGCCGGGTCCAGCCGACCGCCTCGGGGTTGAGCCGCCCGTCGGGCAGGCAGAGGTCGACGGGGGCCGTGATCTGCCGCTCATGCGTCAACATGGGTGAAGGGTAGCGGTCCGCCCGGAAATGTCATGGTTGACAGGGCTTCCCGCCTCCCATGAAACTCTCCCGAAACAGATCACGCGCATACGGTAAACGTTTACAGCGCGGCGACACCATGCAGGCGTGGACCCGCGTGCGGACGACCCTGGACGACATGATCCGCACCAGGCGGATCCCGCCGGTCATCGCCGTCATGCCGGACGCCCCCTGGAGCGAGCGCGGCAACTGGTACGTGGACTCGCGCCACACCGGCGCCGGCCTCCCCGGCCGCCCGGTGGAGACGGCGCTGACCCGGGACCTGATCGCGCACGTGGACGCCACGTACCGGACGGCTCCCATCCGGCAGGCGCGCCTCGTCGGCGGCTACTCCATGGGCGGCGCGGGCGCGCTGCGGTTCGCGCTCGCGCACCAGGACCTGTTCGGCGCCGCCGCCGTGCTCAGCCCCGCCGTCTACACGCCGCTGCCGCCGTCCGACTCCTCCGCCCGCGACCACGGCGCGTTCGGCGAGGGTGGCGCGACGTTCTCGGCAGAGGTGTACCGGGAGCTCAACTATCCCGCCCTGCTCCCCGAGCTGGACCCGGACCTGCCCGTCCGGCTGTTCGTGGCGGTCGGCGACGACGAGTACGCCAACCCCGATCCCGCAGACGCCCGCCACGACCTCGACTTCGAGTCCGCCGCCCTCTACAACGCCGTCAGGCGCTCGCCGGCGATCTCCGCCCAGCTCCGCGTCCTGGACGGCGGCCACGACTGGACGGTCTGGACGCCCGCCTTCGAGCAGGCCATGGCGGAGCTCGGCCCCGGCCTGAGCACCACGCCGCCGACCGGCCTGCCCGCCCCGCTGCACGGCACGCCCGCCACCGACTGGGCCGGCGGCGTCGCCGCCCACGCCGACGGCTCCCTGACCGTCGCCTACGCCGCGTCCGGCCCGGTCGACGGGCAGCCGCACGCCGGCCGCCTCGACGCCGTGGTGGCCCGTCCCGGGACATGGACCAGGCAGCTCGGGACGGCGGCGGACGAGCGCCTGTACGGCCTCGCGCCCCTGCCCGACGGAGGCGTGCTCGCGGCCGGCTACACCAAGGGCGACCTGGACGGCCGGCACCCCGGCAACGCCACCGACGACGCGTTCGTGGCCAGGCTCGACGCGAACGGCGAGGTGCGCTGGCTCACCCAGTTCGGCGCGCCGGACGCGGCCGACCGCCTGTACGGCCTGACCGCCGCCCCCGACGGGGGCGCCTACGTCGCCGGCTACACCAAGGGGGCGCTCGACGGCGCCGGCGCCGGGGACAAGGACGCCATCGCCGCCCGCCTCACACCCGGCGGCGAGGTGGCGTGGATCCGCCAGTACGGCGGCCCCGGCGAGGACAAGGCGACGGGCGTCGCCGCCGACGCCACCACCGTCTACCTGACCGGCAGCGCCACCGCCGCCCTGCCCGGCACGACCGCCCTCGGCGGCCTGGACGGCTGGATCGCCGCCTACTCCACGGCCGGCGCCAGGACCTGGGCCACCACCGCCGGAGGGCCCGGCGACGACCGGCTGAACGCGGTCACGCTCACCACGGCGGGCCTGGCCGTCGCCACGGGCGTCTCGGCGGGCGACGCGCTCACCGTCGCCCACACCGCCTCGGGCAGGCGGCGCTGGGAGCACACGCTCGCCACGCCGTCGGCCGACGAGGGCGCCGCCGTGACCCCGCTGCCCGGCGGAGAGGTGATGGTCGCCGGTTACACCAGGGGCCGGGTCGGCGTGCAGGCGGGCGGCGCCGACGTGCTGACCCTGCGGCTGGACGCCCGGGGCGGGCAACTCGCCGCGGCCCAGCTCGGGACGGCCCGCGACGACGCCGTCGATCCGTTCGCCGAGCCCAACCTGTACGCGGCGACGACGGCCTCGGGGCAGGTGGCGGTCTCGGGCCTGACGTACGGGGCGCCGGAGGGCGGCGACGCCCCGGGCAACGGCGACGTCTTCCTCGCCACCCTGCCGGGCTGACCCGCCGCTCCGGCCCGCCGGGCGACTACTCCCTTCGGTGCAGGGCGTACGGCGAACGGTGCAAGATCAGGTGACGGCCGATGGACGACGCGCTCCGGAGGCGGCCCGGCCTAGCGTTTGCGCCGAGCCGACAGACGAGCCATCGGAGGGATCATCATGATCAGGAAAGTCGTCACCGCGATCGCCGGGCTGAGCCTGACCGCGGGCCTGACCGCCGGCCTGGCCGGGTCGGTGAGCGCCCCGGCGGGCGCCACCGGCGGCGCGGTGGGGGCCGCCGCGCCCAAGCCGCCGAAGGGTGCCAGGGCGGTGGTCCGGGTCAGCCCCAACCCCACCGCCGAGCGCGGCCAGGAGGTGACGATCACCGGCCACTGCGGGGGCGGCACGGGACTCAAGGCCGTGATCGCGGGCCTCGACAGGAAGCGCCCCGTGCTGGAGAACGTCCGTATCGTCAAGGACGACCCCAAGGGTTTCGTGGCCAAGGGGACGCTCTCGTCCAGGATCGGGAACGGCGTCGGCCCCGTCTTCGTGGACTGCGGCGGCGAGGCCGGCGTGACCCTCCTGGTCACGCACGTCTGACGTGATCCCCGCATCCTCGGAGAAGGGGCGTCCGCGCATGGCCGGAGCGCCGCCACGGCCCGAACCCGCACCCGTCAGGCGCCTGACCACGATCACCGACGTCGCGCTGGCCGCGGGCACCCTCGTCTTCTTCGTCGCGGTCGCCCAGGCCACCGGCGTTCACAGCCGCTCGCAGGGCCTGACGCCCCTCGGCCCCTGGCAGGGGACGATCCAGCTCGGCCTGTTCCTGGGGGCGCTCCTGCTGGTCAGGCGCCGGTGGCCGATGACCGTGCTGCTGCTGTCGGTCTGCGGGATGTTCGCCTACCACGCCCTGGCGGGCATCCTGTCTCCCGCGGGCTGGATCTGGCCGGTCGCGGTCGCCTACTTCACCGCCGCCACCACGCCCCGCGTGCGCTGGGCGGCCGCCGTCGGCGTGGCCCAGCTCGTCCACTCCGCGATCGACGCCCGCGTCATCCTGGACAAGAACCTGATCCGCTACGTGATCCACGTCGCGGGGGAGGGGCTGCTCCTGGCGGCCCTCATCGCCGCGGGCCTCACGTACGCCGCCGCGACGCGCAGGCGCGAGCGGATGCGTGAGATGGACGGCCGGGCGCGCGCAGCGGAGGAACGCCCGCGCGTCTCGCACGAGGTCCACGACGCCGTCGCCCACACGCTGGCCGTCGTCGGCGTCCAGCTCAACGTCGCCGCCGACGCCCTCGACGAGGGCGACCCGGCCGCGGCGGCCACCGCGCTGCGCCTGGCCAAGGACGTGCGGAACCGGGCGATGGCCGACCTGCGCTCCCTCAACACCACTCTGCGCGAGGACTCCGGCGGCACCGCGCCGCACCCCGATCTGGCCGGCCTCGGCACGCTCGTCGCCGACGCCCGCGCCGCCGGGCTGGAGGTGACGCTGGACGAGCGCGGCGACCCCGCCGCCGTCCCGGCCATGCCCGCCATCGCCGTCTACGAATCGTCCAGGAGTCGCTCGCCAACACGCTCAAGCACGCGGACGCGAGCAGGGCCGAGGTGACGATCGACTACCGGCCGGACGCGGTCACCGTCGAGATCACCGACGACGGCCGTGGCGCTCCGGCGCCGGCCGGGGGCCACGGGCTGGCCGGCATGCGCGAGCGCGTGAGCGCACTCGGGGGCGTGCTCACCGCGGGGCCGGTGCCCGGCGGCTTCGCCGTGCGGATGGCCGCGAGCACCCGCCCCGACGTCGTCCTCATGGACATCCGCATGCCGGGCACCGACGGGATCACCGCCACCCGCCGCATCGTCGCCGGCCGGGCCGTTCCCGGCTGCCGGGTCATCATCCTGACCACGTTCGACAGCGACGAGCACGTCTTCGCCGCCCTGCGCGCCGGGGCCAGCGGCTTCCTCACCAAGGAGGTCGAGCCCGCCGAACTGCGCCGGGCGGTCGCCGCGGTCGCCGCGGGGGACGCGCTGCTGTCACCGGGCGTGACCCGCCGCGTCGTCGAGCAGTTCGCCCACCGGCAGGACCTCTCGCCCGGCGCGGGGGAGCGGCTGGCCGCCCTGACCTCACGGGAGCGGGAGGCGGTCAGGCTCGTGGCGCTCGGCCTGTCCAACCACGAGATCGCCGAGCGCCTGGTGATCAGCCCGCTCACCGCCAAGACCCACATCACCAGGGCCATCGCCAAGCTGGACGTGCGCGACAGGGTGCAGCTCGTCATCCTGGCCTACGAGAGCGGTCTGGTACGCCCCGGCGGATGAACGCCTTGACTTCATGTTGACATTAACTTGCAGACTTGCCTCCACGTCCAGCGATCACCGCTCATGGAGGCACACATGTACGACGCCGTCATCACCGGCGGCGGCCCGGCCGGGATGGCCGCCGCCCTCACCCTGGGACGGGTCCACCGCACGGTGCTGCTGATCGACGCGGGAGAAGGCCGCAACGCGCCCGCCGACAACGTGCACAACTTCCTGACCCGCGACGGCACCCCGCCCGCCGAGCTGCGCAGGCTCGGCCGCGCGGAACTGGCCGCCTACCCGGCGGTACGGATCAGGACGGGTACGGTCACCGGCGCCCGCGCCCTGCCGGACGGCGGCTTCGGCCTTGAGCTGTCCGGCGGCGGCACGGCGGACGCGCGCCGCCTGCTGCTGGCCACCGGGCTGGCCGACGAGCTCCCCGGCCCGCGCGGCGTGGCGGCGCTGTGGGGCCGCTCGGCCTTCCACTGCCCCTACTGCCACGGCTACGAGTGCACCGGCCGGCGGGTCGCGGTGCTCGGCGCCGAGCCGGCCCGGGCACGGCTGGCCCTGCAGCTGAGCCGCTTCGCCGCCGACGTCGTGCTCTGCACCGGCGGCCGGCCGCTCGACCCCGCGCTCCACGCCACACTGACGTCGAACGGCGTGGGCGTGCGCTGCGAGCCCGTCATCCGCCTGGAAGGCGCGGGGGGCCGGTTGGGACGGATCGTCCTCGCCGGCGCGGCGCCGCTGGCCAGGGACGCCGTGTTCGTCGTCAACGTGCCGCGCCAGCGCTCTGGCCTGGCCGAGCGGCTCGGCTGCGCGCGCTTCGCCGACGGCTGCGTGGAGGTGGACGAGTTCGCCCGGACCAGCGTCCCCGGCGTGTACGCGGCCGGCGACATGGCGCGGCGGGCCACCGTCCCGATGCCGGTGGCGGCGGTCGTCGGCGCGGCGGCGGCCGGCACGATCGCCGCGGCAGCCATCGACCAGGACCTGCTCAGCGCCGACTTCGGCCTGCCCGCCCCGTTCGCGAAGGGCTGAGCACGATGTCCACGGCCCTCGCGCGCACGAAGGCGGCCGACGTGCCGCTCGCCACGGCCGGCCTGCTGATCGGCCTCCTGCTGTCCGTCCTGGACCAGACCGTCGTGGCCATCGCGCTGCCCGGCATCGCCGCCGACCTGGGCGGCATGGACACGATCGGCTGGATCGTCACCTCGTACATGCTGGCCTCCACCGCGACCGGCGCCCTGTACGGCCGCGTCAGCGACCGGTTCGGCCGGCGGCCGGTGTTCCTCGTCGCGGTGGCGGGCTTCGTCGCCGGCTCCGCCCTGTGCGGCCTGGCCCAGACGGCGCCCCAGCTCATCGCGGCCAGGACGCTGCAGGGCATCGGCGCGGGCGCGCTGTTCGTGCTGCCCACGATCGCCCTGTCGGAGCTGTACCCGCAGCGCCTGCGCGGCCGGGTGCAGGGCTTCACCGGCGGCGTGTTCGCCCTGGCCGGCCTGGGCGGCCCGCTCGTCGGCGGCGCCATCACCGACGCCTGGGGCTGGCGCTGGATCTTCTACGTCAACCTGCCGCTGGGCCTGCTCGCCCTGGCCCTGGCCGCGTACGCGCTGCGGCTGCCCAGGCCGGGCGGCGACGGCAAGGTGGACGTGGCCGGCGCCGTGCTGCTCGCGGGGGCGACGGTGAGCCTGCTGCTGGTGGCCGAATGGGGCGGCCGCACGTACGCGTGGAACTCCGGCGTGATCGTCGCGCTCGCCGGGACGCTGGTGGCTCTGGCGGTCCTGTTCGTGTGGCGCGAACGGCGGGCGAGCAACCCGCTGCTGCCGCTCCGGCTGTTCGCCGACCGCGTGCTGCGGGTGGTGCTGCCCGCCGCCGCGCTGCTCGGCGCGCTGCTCGGCGGCTCGATCGTCTACCTGCCGACGTTCCTGCAGAGCGCGTACGGCATGGGCGCCACCCAGGCGGGCCTGGCGCTCAACCCGTACGTCCTGACGTTCATGGCGGTCTCCTCGCTGGCCGGCGCCCGCATCGGCGCGAGCGGCCGGTTCCGGCCCTACCTGATCGCCGGGGCTGCGATCGCGGTGCTGGGATTCGTCCTGCTCGGCCGGATCACCCCCGGCACCCCCTACGTCCTGTTCGCGGCCGCGATCGCGGTGCTGGGGGCCGGGTTCGGGCTGCTGATGCAGAACGTGGTGGTCGTCGCGCAGAACGCGGCGTCCCCGGAGGATCTGGCCGCCACCACCTCCGCCGTGGTGTCCGTCCGCGGCCTCGGCCTCTCGCTCGGGGTGGCGCTCTTCGGCAGCCTGCTCGCCCGCGAGCTGCGGGGCCGCGCGCCCGGCCCGCGGGCGACCGCCGAGGCCATCCCCGACGTGCTGTTCTGGGGCGCTCCGGCCGCCGCCGCCCTGGTGGTGCTGCTGGCGCTGCTGCCGGGCAAGGCCCGTCGCCCCTGAGCGCGTCACCGGCGGGCGGCGCGCCGCCGGCGGGGCGGCAGTGGCTCGATCAGGTCCTCCATGGTGCAGTCCAGGATGTCCAGCAGCGCCATCAGCGTACGGAGGCTGAGCCGCTCCGGTTTCTCCGCCACCAGGCGGTACACCTGGCTCGCAGACAGGTCGACGCCGCGCTCGGCCAGCGGCGGGCGCAGGTCGGTGGTGGAGAACATGCCGCGGGCGGCCATGACCTCCCGCAGCCGCCACCGGTAGTCCAGCGCGCCCGTCACTGCAGCCGTCCGAGCTGGCGGCGGGAGGTGATGCCCAGCTTGGCGAAGACCTTGCCGAGGTGGTACTCGACGGTCTTGGGGCTGACGACCAGGCGGCCGGCGATCTCCTTGTTCGTCAGGCCCTCGCGGACCAGCCGCACGATCTGCGCCTCGTGCGGCGTGAGCGGGTCGGCGGCCTCGGCCGGACGCCGGTGCGCGGGCTCGCCTGCCGCCGACAGCTCGCTCTCCGCCCGGCCGGCGAACCCCGCCATGCCCATCCCCGTGAACAGCTCCCAGGCCGTGCGCAACGGCTGCCGCGCGTCGGCCGCGCGGCCCTCGCGGCGCAGCCACGCGCCGTGGAGCAGGTGGGCGCGGGCCAGGTCGGGGCGCATGCGGGTGCGGCCGAGCCGGTCGATCGCCTCACGGAACCGGCCTTCGGCCTCGGCGCCCTCGCTGAGCAGCGCCCGGGACCTGGCCTCGACCCCGAGGGCCCAGTCGGTGCCGCTCGCCTGCGTGGTGGCGGCGAGCCGGTCGAGCGCCCAGGCGGCGAGGTCGCGCTCGCCGCTGTGCACGGCGGCCTCCACGAGCTCGGCCGGCGCCCAGTGCGCGGCGGCGCCCGGCGCGGGGTGGTGGGCGCAGGCGCGCACGGCGGCCGTCCGGGCCTGCTCGTACTGGCCGAGGCCGTTGTGGAGGACGGCTCTCAGCCACTGGGCGGCTCCCGCGTCGCAGGCCGCGGCCTCGCCCGTCAGGACGTCGGCCAGGTGTTCCGCCTCGGCCTGCCGCCCCTGCCACGCGGCCAGGGCCAGCGCACCGCCCGCCGGCCCCCCGGCCAGGGTGAGCGCGCCGCCCGCCGGCCCCCCGGCCAGGGTGAGCGCGCCGCCCGCCGGCCTCACGGCCAGGGTGAGCGCGCCGCCCGCCGGGCCCGAGAAGCCGGTGAGGGCGTGGATCTGCTCGTGCAGCGACGCCGCCTCGTCCAGGCGGCCCTCGAAGGCGAGCATGACGAGCCGCGTGCTCAGCGCCAGGGGCAGCAGGGCGAGTGCGCCGGTCTCGCGGACGAGCCGGAGGTGGCGATCCGCCAGCCGGACGGCCGACCTGTCGTCCCAGGCGGCCACGGCGATCGTGTGAGCGGCCCACGACCAGCGCAGCCGCTCCGTGTCGGGGACGTCCTCGCTGAGGAAGGCGGTCAGGGCCCGGCGCATCGCCGGTGCCGCGTCGCGGGCGTCCTGGGTGAGGTGCTGGGTGAGGGCGTCGAGCAGGAGATCCGCGGCCCGGGGTGCGCCGGGTGCGGGCGGGGCCGTACGGGCGGCCGCCGCGACCTCCGTCAGGCCGCAGCCCACGTCCGGGAGGCCGGGACAGTGGTGTGAGAGTCCGGGGCCCTGGTTCGGGAGGGTGCGGATCGCGGCGGACAGGGCGTGCAGGTACGTGTCGCGGGCGAGGGCGGCGTCCAGGGGCTCGAACCGCCTGGCGGCGGCGAGCAGCATCGGCGCGGCGGAGCCGTCAGCGGTCATCGTGATCTCGGCGCGCAGGAGTTCGGCGTGGGCGAGCCGCAACTCGTCCGGCGGCCCCGCCTCGGCCGAGGCCAGCAGCGCCAGCGCCGGCTCCGAGGCGCCGGCCAGGTGATGGGCGCGGGCGGCGGCCAGGGCGCGTCCGGCCCGGCGGTGGGGGTCGGGGGTGAGGACGACCGCTCGCTCCAGGAAGGCGGCGACGGCCGCCAGGCCGCCGCGGGCCCGCGCGCGGGCTGCGGAGCGTTCGAGCTCCGCGGCGATCTGCTCGTCCGGTTGCGCGGTGGCGTGCGCGCGGTGCCAGGCGCGCCGGTCCGGGGCGGCGCCGGGGTCGGTCGCCTCGGCCAGAGCCTGGTGCGCCTGGCGGCGTTCCTCCGGCAGGGCCGCCTGGTAGATGGCCGAGCGCAGCAGCGGGTGCCGGAAGCGCACCCGTACGCCGAGGGCGATCAGGTCGCCGGCCTCCCCGAGCGCCGCCATGCCCAGGCCGAGCCGGGCGGCCGCCCGCCACAGCAGCGCCGGATCGCCGAGCGGCTCGGCGGCCGCCAGCAGCAGCAATCGCCGGGTGTGCCTCGACAGGCGGCCGAGCTGCCGCCGGAAGCCGTCCTCCACCCGGCCCGGCAGCGCCCGCGCGGCCGGCAGCCCGTACCCGCCCGCCAGCGTCCACGCGGCCGGCAGCCCGTATCCGCCCGCCGGAGTCCACGCGGGCGGCGCCTTCAGCCCGCCGGACGGCGTCGGCGTGGCCGGCAGCCCGTACCCGCCGGCCGGGCCGGGGCCGGTGAACGCGTGCACCAGCTCCAGCAGCGCCAGCGGATTGCCCCGAGCCTCGGCGATCAGCCTGTCCCTGACCTGCTCGTCCAGCGGGCCGGGCACCACCGAGCGCAGCAGCGCGTGGGCGTCGTCCGGAGGCAGGCCCGTTACGTCCATCACCGGCAGCCCGGACAACGTGCCCGCCGCCCCCGGCGGCCTGTCCGCCGGTCCGGCCGGCTCGTACGGCGGCTGCCCCGGCAGCGGGTACGCCTCCTCGCTGTCGCGGAGCGCGAACACGCAGGCCACCCGCTCGGCGAGCAGCCGCCGCGCGACGAAGGCGAGCACCTGAGCCGAGGCCTGATCCAGCCACTGGGCGTCGTCGATCACGCACACCAGCGGGCGCTCCTCGGCCGCCGCCGCGAGCAGGCTGAGCACGGCCAGGCTGAGCAGCAGCCGATCCGGCGCCGGCCCCTCCCGCCACCCGAACGCCGTGCCGAGCGCGGCGCTCTGCGGTTCCGGCAGGCCGTCCAGCAGGTCGAGCAGCGGTGCGCAGAGCGAGTACAGCGCCGCGAACGCCACCTCCATCTCCGGCTGCACCCCCGCGGCGCACACCACCCGGCACCCGGAGGCCCGCGCGGCCAGGTGCTCCAGCAGCGCCGACTTGCCCACGCCCGCCTCGCCGCGCACCACCAGCGCCCGGCTCCGGCCGGCGCGCACGTCGGCCAGCAGCCGGTCGAGCGCCTCGCACTCGATCCGCCGCCCCAGCAGCCCGTTCCTGAGCCCCAGCAGCCCCGCTCTGAAGCCGAGCAATCCCTCCGTGAAGCCGACCAGCCCGGCGTCCGGCCCGCCGAGCCCCCCAGCCTCACGGCCCAGCGGCCCGGCGGCCTTCGTGCCAGGGCGGTCGAAGCCGCCGGTCAGGCCGCCGCCATCGCCCAGGGCCGCGGGCTCCACGCGACGCCCGCTCACGTTCTCCAGAAGATCGAGGCTCGACTTCCCCAGCATCCCGCCATGGCCTCCCATCACGCCTTCAACCCCTGATGGTTGAAAACCGTACGAGCGGTGGCGGGAGGTCAGCGTACGTAGGAGTACGTAATACTGCCGCCAGGGGAGGGCGAGACCAGTGAGCTCCAGCTTCATCGAAAGCACGGTGGCGGTGTCCGGGGAGCCGGCCGTCGAACTGTTCGTCGCCCGGAGCGCTCATCCGGCAGGCCGGGCGATGCTGGTGATCCACGGTGGTCCCGACTGGGACCACAGCTACCTGCGCAAGCCTCTCGACCGGCTCGCCGGCCGCCACCAGCTGATCATGCCGGACCTGCGCGGATGCGGGCGCTCCACGCGCGGGCTCGCCGACGATCAGTACACCCCCGCCGCGGCCACCGAGGACCTCGTCGCCCTCCTGAACGCCCTGGGCCTCCGGCAGGTCGACGTCCTCGGGTTCTCCTACGGCGGACTCATCGCCCAACGCCTGGCCCTGGCCGCCCCCGAACGCGTCCGGCGGCTGATCATCGCCTCCAGCGGCATCCTCCCCGTCCCACCGGACGCCTACGACGGGTGGCCGGACCGCGCCGAGCGGCTCGCCGCCGAAGCAGCGGTGTGGGCCGATCCGTCCCTGTCCGGGCCGGCGTTGACCCGCGCGGCCGCCGTCGCCTCAGCCAGGGCGGACGTCCGGCGCCCGCAGGCACTGGCCGACCATCTCGATCGCCTGTCGCGCGTCCGCTTCACCGCCGAGTGGCTGCGGCCCCTGCGCGCCGGCATCCTGCCCGCCGCCCGCCCCGAGGACTCGGCTCGGAGACTGGCCGCCGCCGGGCATCCCCTGCTCCTGCTCCACGGACGGCAGGACCTGACCTTTCCCGCGCATCTGGTGGAGCGGGCCGCGAAGCTGATCCCCTCCGCCAGAGCCGTGATCATCGAGGAAGCGGGCCACATGGCGCATGTCGACCAGCCCCAGGAGTGGCTGGACGCCGTCGCCCGGTTCCTGGCGTGAGGGCGGCGCCTCGCCGCCCGGCGGGTCAGAACGGCCGCTCGGCCATCATCGCGGCGAGCTCGCCCCGCGACTTGACCCCCACCTTCGGATAGATCCGGTAGAGATGGGTGGTGACCGTGCGCGGCGACAGGAACAGCCGCTCGGCGATCTCGCGGTTGCTCAGCCCGTCGGCCGCCAGCCGCGCGATCTGCTGCTCCTGCGGCGTCAGCGCGTCGATGGCGTCGATCGGCTTGCGGCGTGACTCGCCGGTGGCGCGCAGCTCGGTCCTGGCCCGTTCGGCCCACGGCGCCGCCCCGAGCGCGTCGAACGCGGCGGCCGCGGCGCGCAGCAGCGGCCGCGCCTGCGCCGCCTGGCGCCGCCTGCGCAGCCAGCCGCCGTACGTGAGCTGCAGCCGGGCCCGCTCGAACGGCCAGTCACGCAGGTCCGCGGCGAGCGCGGCCTCGTACGCCGCCGCGTCGTCGGCCCGCACGGCGCCGGCGTAACGCAGCCCCGTGAGGAGGACCGGCGAGCGGCTCAGCTCCGCGATCGGGGTCAGCTCGGCCACCACGGCGCCGAGCTCGTCGAGCGCGCCGCAGTGCGCCGCCGCCTCGGCCAGGTGCCCGGCGAGGGTGAACCGCACGTACGGGTGGTAGGCGACGTCGCCCGGGTCGAACACCCGGTACAGGTGCCAGAACGCCTCCTCGAACCGGCCCGCGGCCAGCGCGTTGACGCCGCGGATGCGCTGCGTCAGCGCCAGCATCGGATGCATGCCCGCCGAGAAGACGACCTTCTCGGCGTCGTCCGCGATCTCGTCGGCGGTCTCGCCGTTGCCGCGCAGCGCCTCCGCCTGGCCGAGCTGCAGCCGGGCCTGCAGCTCCCACGTCGGATGGCGGGTCTCCGTGGCCAGCGCCACGGCCTCGGTCGCGGTGGACACGGTTGCCCGGGTGTCGCCGGCGGCGGCCGCGTTGTAGGCCAGGCTCACCAAGGACTGCGTCAGCGTGCCGACCCTGCCGTGCGTCCGCGCCTCGGCGACGCCCGGCGTCAGGAACGCGTTCGACAGCTCGAACGCGCCGAGCGCCGAGGCCGCCAGGCCGAGCTGGTAGCGCTGGCCGGGGGTGAGGTCCACGTCGTAGCGCAGCGCCGCCAGCCTCTCCAGGCAGGCCGCGCCGCGCTCGACCGGCGCGACCTGGGCCAGCGCGCACATCACCAGCACGTCGTCCGGCGGCGCGTCGATCAGCTCCGCGACGCGCACGAACTCCAGCCGGGTGTCGTCGTCGGGGTTGGACCAGTAGAACCGCAGGCTGATGTTGGTCAGCGACTCCAGGGTGAGCTGGACGTCGCCGGCGGTGCGCATGGTGTCGATGAGCTCGTTGTAGACGCGCAGCCGGGTGTTGCCGCTCCAGCCGGTGCCGAGATACACCTCGCGGAACCAGGCCAGCCTCGCCCGCTCCGCCGGGCGCAGGCGCGACTCGTCCACCAGCCCCAGCAGGCGCCGGATCGACTCCGTGTCGCCCTGCTCGTCGGCCATCGCGGCGGCCCACAACAGCCGGCTGCCGCGCTTCTGCGGGTCCTCGCTGAGCTGCGCGGCCCGCTCCATGGCGGCCAGCGCCGCCGCGGCGGTCCGCAGGTGGCGGTCCCGCGTCGCCATCGCGGCCAGGTCCGCGGCCAGCGCCTCGTCCGGGCCGGACGCGGCGGCGGCGCGGTGCCACACCCGCCGGTCGTCGCCGGCCACGACCGCCGCCAGGCAGGCGTGCGCCCGCCTGCGCCGCGCCGGGCTCGCCGACTGCCGCAGGGCCGAGCGCAGCAGCGGGTGCCGGAAGCGCAACCGGTACTGCTCGTCCACGCCGACCAGCCGGCTCACCACGGCCGGCTCCAGGTCGTCGGCCGTGACCGGCCGCTCCTCCAGCCGGGACGCCGCCGCCAGCACCTCGTCGAGGTCGTCGCCGTCGTCCAGCGCCGCCACGAGCAGCAGCGCGCGCGTGGCCGCGGGCAGCTCCCCGACCAGCCCGGCGAACGTGCGCTCCACCCGCGTGCTCAGCGGCAGGCGGGACGGCAGCAGCGCGGCGCCGCCGGAGCGGGCGGCCAGGCCGCCGAGCTCGACCAGCCCGAGAGGGTTGCCCGCCGACACGGCGAGCACCCGCTCGCGCAGGGCGGGCGCCAGCCCGGGCGCGACCTGGTCGAGCAGGGCGCCGGCGGACTCCGCGTCGAGCGGCTCCAGCGGCAGCTCCGGCAGCGAGGCGGCGGCGAGCCGCCGGTCGACGTCCTCGCCGTCACGGGCCGTCAGCACGAGCGCGACGGGGTCGGACTCCAGCCGCCTGGCCACGAAGGCGAGCACCTCCCAGCTCGCCCGGTCCAGCCAGTGGGCGTCCTCCACGGCCAGCAGGACCGGCTCGTCCAGGGCGGAGAGCAGGTCGAGCACCTCGACCCCGACCCGGAACGGCGACTCACCCTCGACCGCGCCCAGCATCCGGCCGGGCCCGGCGCCGATCTCAGCGCCGAGGTCCGAGCCGATGTCCGGCAGCCCGCGGAACAGCCGCCCGATCCCGGCGTACGGCAGCTCCACCTCCGCCTGCACGCCCGTAGTGGTCAGCACCCGCATGCCGCGTTCGGCCGCCAGCGCGCACGCCTCGCCCCACAGCGCGGACTTGCCGATCCCGGCCTCACCCCGCACCACGAGGGCGCCGCCGCGATGCCGCGTGGCCTCGTCCAGCATGGCGGCCAGCACCTGGAGCTGCGCCGCCCGCCCGACGAGCATCGGCGCCCCTGCGCGTGCCGGCGAGCGCCCCGCGTCTCCGGCCACGCGCCCCCCTTCCGTCTGACGCGCGAATCATGCATCGGATGCAAGGAACCGTACAACACGGGCAGGTCACCTGCCGTGCCCGCCGATCACCAGGCCGGCGGGCGATCGGCGCGGGTGCCTGGCCGCCATAAAATCGACAGGGGGCCTGTCTTCTACGGCGTCCTCGAACAACCCGCGTTGGAGAGCAGAGCCCATGGTGAGCACGGATGCCAAATCGCAGCTTCGTGGCCGGCGGATCGAGTGCGAGACGCTGGACCGGCTGGTGGCGACCGTGCAGGACGGCCGCAGCTCGGTGCTGGTCCTGCGGGGAGAGGCCGGCATCGGCAAGACGGCGCTGCTGGAGTACGCGCGCGGCAGCGCCGCCGGCTGCCGGATCGCCAGGGCGGCGGGCGTGGAGTCGGAGATGGAGCTGGCCTACGGCGGGCTGCACCAGCTCTGCGCCCCCTTCCTCGACCGGCTCGACCGGCTGCCCGAGCCGCAGCGCGACGCGCTGGGCACCGCGTTCGGCCTGAGCGCCGGCACGCCGCCCGACCGCTTCCTGGTGGGGCTGGCCGTGCTCAGCCTGCTCGCCGACGCCTCCGAGAGGGAGCCGCTGATCTGCCTGGTCGACGACGCGCAGTGGCTCGACCACGTCTCCGCGCAGACCCTCGCCTTCGTGGCGCGGCGCCTGCTCGCCGAGCGGGTCGGCCTGGTGCTGGGGGTGCGCGAGCCGTTCCTGGAGACCGAGCTGGCCGGGCTGCCGGAGCTGGAGGTGGGGCGGCTGGGCGACAGCGACGCCCGCGCCCTGCTGGACTCCGTCACCCCCGGGCGCATGGACGACCGGGTCATGGACCGCATCGTGGCCGAGGCGCAGGGCAACCCGCTGGCCCTGCTGGAGCTGCCGCAGGGGCTGACGCCCGCGGAGCTGGCGGGCGGGTTCGGCCGGCCGGACGCGGGGCCGCTGGCCGGCCAGATCGAGCAGAGCTTCCTGCGGCGCTACCAGCCGCTGCCGCCGGAGACGCAGCTCCTGCTGCTGGTCGCGGCGGCCGAGCCGGTGGGCGACGTGACCCTGCTGATGCGGGCGGTGGAGCTGCTGGGCGTCGAGGGCGCCGCGGCGGCGCCGGCCGAGGCGGCGGGGCTGGTCACGATCGGCACGCGGGTGCGCTTCCGCCATCCGCTCGTGCGCTCGATGACGTACCGGGTGGCGGCCCTGGAGGACCGGCAGCGCGCGCACCGCGCGCTGGCCGACGCGACCGACCCCGAGCTGGATCCCGACCGCCGGGCCTGGCACCTGGCCAACGCGACGGCCTGCGCCGACGAGGAGGTGGCCGCCGAGCTGGAGCGCTCGGCCGAGCGGGCGCAGGCGCGCGGCGGCGTGGCGGCGGCGGCCGCGTTCCTGGAGCGGGCGGCGGAGCTGACGCCCGATCCTGTCCGCCGCGGGGTCAGGGGGCTGGCGGCGGCGCGGGCCAAGTACCGGGCCGGCGGGTACGACTCCGCACGCGGGCTCCTCGACGCGGCCGAGCTCAGCCCTCTGGACGAACGCGACCGCGCCCAGGCCGACCTGCTGCGCGGCCAGATCACGTTCGCCTCCACCAGCGCGGGCGCCGCCCTGCCGCTGCTGCTCAAGGCCGCCAGGCGGCTGGAGCCCCTGGACGCGGGGCTGGCCCGCGAGACCTACCGCGACGCGCTGAACGCGGCCATGGCCGCCGGCCGCCTGCCGAATGGCGCCTCGGCGGCGGACATCGCCGAGGCGACGCTCGCCGCGCCGCCCGGGCCGCCGCCGCAGCGCAACGACCTGCTGCTGAACGGCGTGGCCCTGGCGGCGACCGAGGGCTACGCGGCGGGCGTGCCGCTGGTGCGCCAGGCCCTCGACGCCTTCCGCACCGGCGGCGTGTCCAGGGAGGAGGGCCTCGGCTGGCTCCCGTTCGCGTGCCGCATGGCCCACAACGTCTGGGACTTCGAGACCTGGTCGGTGCTCTCGGCGCGGCTGGCCGACCTGGCCCGCGAGACGGGGGCGTTGTCCGTGCTGCCGTCGGCCCTGCACATGCTCGTGGCGAACCGGGTCCTGGCCGGCGAGCTCGACCTCGCGGGAGTGCTGGTCGCCGAGGCGGCGACGATCGGCGAGGTGACGGGCAGCCGCTCCCTGGCCCAGTACGCGGCGCTGGTGCTGGAGGCGTGGCGGGGCCGCGAGAGCGCGACGCGCCAGGCACGCGAGGCGGTCCTGCGCGACCCGGCCATCCAGGGGGAGGGCAAGGTCGACACCGCCACCCAGTGGGCCAACGCGGTGCTCTGCAACGGCCTCGGCCGCTACGAGGACGCCTACGCCGCGGCCGAGCGCTCCGCCGAGCACCCCCAGGAGCTCGGCGGAACGTACATGAGGTCGATGATCGAGCTGGTCGAGGCCGCCGCGCGCAGCGGGCGGCCGGCCCGGGCCGCCGAGGCCGCCCGGCGGATCGAGGAGATGGCCAGGGCCTCCGGCACCGAGTGGGCGCTCGGCACCTCGGCGCTGGTGCGCGCCCAGGTGAGCGGCGGGCAGGAGGCCGAGGCCCTGTACCGGGAGGCGATCGAGCGGCTGGGCCGCACCGAGGTCCGCACGTCGCGGGCCCGGGCCCGGCTGCTCTACGGCGAGTGGCTGCGCAGGGAGGGCCGCCGCGTCGACGCCCGCGAGCACCTGGGCATCGCCTACGAGTCGCTCAGCCAGATGGGCGCCGAGGCGTTCGCGGAGCGCGCCAGGCGCGAGCTGCAGGCCACCGGCGAGACGGTCCGCAAGCGCGCCGTGGACGAGCGCGCCACGCTCACCGCCCAGGAGGCGCAGATCGCCCGCCTGGCCGGCGAGGGGCTGACCAACCCCGAGATCGGCGCCCAGCTCTTCATCAGCCCGCACACGGTCGAGTGGCACCTGCGCAAGGTGTTCACCAAGCTCGGCATCGTCTCCCGCAAGCAGATCAGCGCCAAGCTGCTGCAGTCGGCTCAGCCGCCGCTGTCGTACTCGCGCTCGGCGTAGCGGCCGGGCGTGCAGCCGTACTCCCTGGTGAAGGCCGTGATGAACGCCGACGGGCTGGAGTAGCCGACCCGGTGCGCCACCTCGGCCACCGGGCTGCTCTCCAGCAGCACCCGCGACGTGCTGAGCCGCAGCTTGGTGCGCACCTTCGAGTACGGCATGCCGAACTCCCGCTCGAAGTCGCGCTGCAGCGTCTTGACGCTGACGTGCAGCCGCTCGGCCCACTCTGCCAGCCCGGCCTCGTCGCCGGGGTCGTGGGAGAGCGCCCGCGCGACGGTCAGCGCGAACCCGGTCCCGTTAGCGTGGTGGCCGACGAAGTCGGCGGTGGTCGGGCCGAGCCCGGCCATGATTCGCGCCCGGGCGGCGAGGGCCTCCGCCTCGTCGCAGGACGGCCGGGCGATGGCCTCGATGAGCCGGGCCGCCTCCGGGCCCATCGACACCGCGCCGGCCCGCAGCCCGGCGAGCGCCGGGGGCGTCTCCCGCAGGCAGATGCGGTAGACGGTCTGCCGGTCGGCCGCGCGCACCTCGTGGGTGACGGCCCGGTGCGCCCAGAACGCCTCGCGGTGCCCCACGAACTGGGTGCGGGCCCCGTACCTGGTCGAGAGCATCCCGTCGGGGGACCAGTAGAGCTGGTGCAGGAAGTCCTGCCGGCTCTCGCCGAACTCCAGGACGGCCGCGGAGCGGTACTTGAGCACGAGGATGCCCTCGACCCGGCCGAGACCGTAGCCGTACTCCTCGCACCAGAGCGGGTCCGTGCCGACGGGCTCGGTGACCGTCACGGAGTGGCGTCTCGGCGACATCGGTTGGCCTCCCAGCGACATCAGCGGCAACTTTGGTAAGGGTAACCTAAGTTCGTTCTCAAGGCTGTCGAAGGAAGCCCCTCCATGCACTCTGTTCAGGTCCGGCGCGCCGCCGGGGCCACCGTTCTCACGCTCGCCCTGGTGGCCGGCTGCGGTTCGGCCGGCTCCGCGGAGCAGCCGGCGGCCGCCGCCGCGACCCGCGTCTTCACCGCGGACAACGGCCAGATCACCATCCCGGCCGACCCCAGGCGGGTCGTCGCCACGGGGTACGCGGTGCCCGCGCTCATCGAGGCCGACGCCGCGCTGGTGGGCATCTCCAGCTGGCAGCGCGGCCTGCCGCTGATGTCGGAAGAGGACCGGGCGACGTACGACCGCCTCGAGAAGGTGGCGGGTGAGGCCGCGGCGGAGACGAACTACGAGGCCATCGCCAAGGTCAAGCCGGACCTCATCGTCATCGGAGTCCCGCAGCCGGTGCTGGCCGACGTGGACATGGAGCGCCTGAAGTCCATCGCGCCCGTCGTCGCGATCGGCCCCACCATCCCGTCCGCCTGGCGCGAGCTCTCCGAGCGCCAGTCCGACGCCGCCGGCCGGGCCGCGAACTTCGGGCAGGCCAAGGCCGCCTACGAGAAGAAGGCCGCCGAGCTGGCCGCCAAGCACAAGGACGCGCTGGCGGGGCTGAAGTTCGGCCACGTCGGCGCGTACGGGGAGGTCGCGAAGGGCACCTTCCAGCGCGAGTTCGCCGGCTCGTGGGGCACCAACATCGCCCAGGACGTCGGCGTCACCTACTACGGCCAGGTCAAGGTGAAGGGCGGCGGCAGCAAGGACGTCTCCGAGTACCCCTCGATCGAGGAGCTGACCGCGAGCCTCGGCGAGGCCGACGCGATCACGTACTCGGTGCAGCCCGACGGCACGCCCAACGAGTCCGTCAAGTACGTGCTCGACTCCGAGCTGTGGAAGAGCCTGCCCGCGGTCAAGGCGGGCAAGGCGTTCCCGATCCGCTACACGGAGGCGGCCACGTACCCGGCCGCGATGAAGACCCTGGACGCCGTCGACCAGGCGCTCGCGCCGCTGGGAGAGTCATGAGCATCGACCGGAGCGACCCCGGGCCCAAGGTCGAGGCCCACCACGCCACCGGCAAGGGCGTGACCCGCATCCCGTACCCGATCGAGATCCGCACGGTCACGGTCGGCAGGCGGGAGCCGGTGACCCCGCGCATGCTGCGCCTCACCCTGACGGGCCCCGGCCTCGACGGCTTCCACAGCTACGTGTGCGACGACCACATCAGGATCGTCTTCCCCGACCCCGACGGCACGCGCAGGCTCCCGGTGCCCAACGACCAGCAGATGCTGGACTGGCCCAAGCCGTTCCCGACGACGCGCAAGTACACCGTGCGCCGCTACGACGCGACCGCGCGCGAGCTGGACCTGGACATCGTGCTGCACGACGGTGGCGTGGCGGCGGCCTGGGCGGCCGGCGTCGAGATCGGCGAGGAGGTGGCGGTCGCGGGGCCTCCGGGGACCAAGACGTTCGCGCCGTCGTACGGGCACTACGTGTTCGCGGTGGACTCCACCGCGCTGCCCGCGGCGGCCCGGTGGCTGGAGGAGTCGCCGGCCGGGGTCTGCGCGCACCTGGTGATCGACACCGACGACCCGGCCGAGCACGCGTACCCGCTGGACAAGCGCGACGGCGTCGAGGTGATCTGGCTCGTCCGCGACGGCGAGCGGTCGTCGCTGGCCGAGACCGTGCAGGGGCTGCGGCTGCCGGACGTGCCCACGTTCCTGTTCGCGGCGGGAGAGGCGAACGACATCAAGCCGCTGCGCGCGTGGAGCGCCGGCCGGATGGAGTCGCTGTTCGCCGGCTACTGGAAGCGCGGAGTCGCCGATCTTGACGACGACTGACCGTCCCGGGCGGTCGCGGGCGGCCGGCCCTGCCGGACCGTCCGCCGCGCGGGCCCGCCGGCCGGTCGTGCTCGCCGCCTGCATGCTGCTGCTGCTCGCCGCGGTGGTCGCGAGCCTCTGCGTGGGGGCGCAGACGATCGCGCCCGCCGAGATCTGGCGGGCGCTCACCGGCGCGGGCGACGGCGAGGCGTACCTGATCGTGCACGACGTGCGGGGGCCGCGCACGCTGCTCGGCATCTGCGTCGGCGCGGCGCTCGGCACCGCCGGCACGCTGGTCCAGACGCTGACGCGCAACCCGCTAGCGGAGCCCGGGATCCTGGGCGTGACCGCGGGCGCGGGCTTCGCGATCAACGTCGGCGGCGTGCTGGGGCTGGCGGGCGGCCAGGTGGCGCAGCTCGTGCTGGCCTCGCTCGGGGCCGCGCTGGCGGCCGTCCTGGTCTACGCGCTGGGCTCGGCCGCGCCGCTGCGCCTGGTGCTGACCGGTGTAGCGCTCAGCTCCGTGCTCGCCGGCATCTCGCTCGGCCTGCGCCTGATGCTCCCGGACGTGTTCGACCGCTACCGGTTCTGGTCGGTCGGGTCGCTGGCCGGGCACGAGCAGGTGCCGCTCACCCTGCCCGCCGCGACGATCGTGGCCGCGCTGGTGTGCGCGGCCCTGGTCACCAGGCCGCTCAGCGCGCTCGTGCTGGGGGAGGAGGTCGCGCGGTCGCTCGGCGGGCACGTGCTGCGGACCAGGGTGGTCGTGCTGGTGCTGGTCACCCTGCTGGCCGGGGCCGCCACCGCCGTCGCGGGGCCGATCGCCTTCCTGGGGCTCATGGTGCCGCACCTGGCCAGGCGCCTGGCGGGCGCGTCGGTCCCGTGGCTGATGGCGTACACGATGGTGCTGGGCCCGGTGCTGCTGCTGGCCTCGGACGTGGCCGCGCGGGTGCTGCTGCCGACCGGCGAGGTGCCGGTGGCGGTGGTGACGGCGTTCGCGGGCGCGCCCGTGCTCATCTGGGCGGTACGGCGGCGCGGGCGGGTGCCGTCGTGAGCGCGCACCCGGGCTTCCCCGCCGGCAGGCACGTGGTCGTGCGCGCCGGCGCGTACTCGATCAGGGCCGGGCGCAGGACGCTGGCGGTCTCCGGCGCGCTGCTGGTCGCGGCCATGGGTCTGGCCCTGCTGGGCCTGTGCCTCGGCGGATCGTGGACGGCGCCCGGCGACGTGCTGGCCGCGCTGGCCGGTCAGGGCGACTCGGTCGTGGTGGTGCGGGAGTGGCGCCTGCCCAGGGTGCTGGCCGCGCTGGTGTTCGGCGCGGCGCTGGGCCTGGCGGGCGCGGTCTTCCAGAGCCTGACCCGCAACCCGCTCGGCAGCCCCGACGTCGTCGGCCTGGACGCGGGCGCCTACACGGGCGCGCTGTTCGCGATCACCGTGCTGGGCGGCGGCCCCGCCTACCTGGCGGCGGGCTCCATCGCCGGCGGCCTGCTGGCGGCGGCGGCCGTCTACGCGCTCTCGCTCGGCTCGGGGCTGGGCGGCCTGCGCCTGGTCGTCGTCGGCATCGCCGTGAACGCCATGCTCACGGCGCTCAACTCGTGGATCGTGCTGCGCGCCGAGATGGAGGTGGCGCAGGCAGCCACCGGCTGGAGCGCGGGCTCGCTGAACGGCCTGGACTGGCACGAGGTGGGCCTGCCGTTCGCGGTCATCGCCGCCCTCACCCTGCTGCTGGCCGCGCTGGCGCCCGCCATGCACCAGACGGCGCTCGGCGACGATCACGCGCTCGCGTCGGGCGTGCGCCTGAGCCGGCTGCGGCTGCTGCTGGTGCTGGCGGGCGTCGGCTGCACGGCGACGGTGACGGCGGTGGCCGGGCCCATCGTGTTCATCGCGCTGGCCGCGCCGCAGATCGGCCGGCTGCTGACGCGGGCGCCCGGCGTGGCGCTGGCGCCGGCGGCGCTGTCGGGCGCGGTGCTGCTGCTGGCCTCCGACCTGGCGGCGCAGCTCCTGCTGGCCCCGGTCGCCCTGCCCGTTGGAGTGGTGACGACGGTGATCGGCGGCTGCTACCTCGCCGCCCTGCTCGTCAGGGGGAGGCGGCGTCACGGCGGGTAGGACGCGCGGCGGCGCCCTGGGGCGCGGCACCTCCTGCGCTGGCCGGCCCGGCCGCGTGTTACGGCGCTGTCAGGGCCGCCGCCCTTCCGAGCGCGGTTCGCGCGTCCATGACGGGGTCGCCGTGCCCCACGCAGGCGACCTGCGCGTCGAGGCCGGCGAGCCGGCGGAACGAGCGGAGCAGCTCGGGCCGGTCCAGGTTGAACACCCCCGGCATGACCTGCCCGTTGACATGCGCCACGGTGTCGCCGGTGAACAACACGCCCGCCCGCGGCAGGTGCACGGCGATGCTGCCGGCGGTGTGCCCGGGAGTGGCGATCACGCGGGGGCCGCCGCCGAAGGCGATCAGGTCGCCGTCCTCCAGCTCCCGGTCCACCCGGCACGGCGGGGCGGGCGGCAGCAGGTGGGCGCCGAGGTCGCGGTGCAGCGCCCGCTCCTCGTCGGTGAAGTCCGGGGGCGGCGCCGGCACCTCGCCCCTGATCACCGGCGCCTCCGCCCTGTGGGCCAGCACCTCCACCTCGCCCCACGCCGCGACCGCCGCCGCGCCGCCGCAGTGGTCCTCGTGGTAGTGGGTGAGCACGACCCGGCGTACGGCGTCCGTGCGCAGGCCGAGCCGGCCGATCGCCTCGGCGATCTCGTCGCCGCTGGTGGCGATGCCCGTGTCGATCAGCGTGAGCGCGCCCGCGTCGTTCCACAGGTACGCCTGCCCGAACGCGAGCCGCAGCAGGTGCAGCTCCTGACGGATCTCCACGATCTCCACTGTCCGCCTCCCTTGTCGCGACGACCAGGTAACCCGGTCGCGGCCCTCCGCGTCCAACAGCGATCCGCGCCGCATTGACAACCGATCGTTGTCAGTCCATCCTCCTGACGTGGATGCGGACATATCGGGCATGCGTGCCTTCGTGGTGACCGCGGACGAGCTGCACTTCGGCAGGGCGGGAGCACGGCTGTTCATCTCCCAGCAGGCGCTGTCGAAGCGCATCCGCAGGCTGGAGCAGGCGCTGGGCGCCGCGCTGTTCGAGCGGACCACCCGCTCCATCCGGCTGACGGCGGCCGGACGGCGCTTCCTGCCCGCGGCGGCCGAGGCGGTGGCGGCCTTCGACCGGGCCGTCGAGGCGGTCCGCGCGACCGGCGATCCGGTCCGGGTGGACGTCTACGACGAGCGTTTCACGCCGCTGCGCATGGTGCGCGAGGCCAGCGAACGCGATCCGCGGCTGCGGGTGGAGCTCAGCATGCGGCAGGGGCTGGCGGTGGCGCTGCCCGCGCTGCGCAGGCAGGAGATCGACGCCGCCTTCGGACGGGTGCACGACCTGCCCGGGCCGTGGCCGCCGGAGCTGGCGTACCGGCTCGTCCGCCTGGAGCCGCTGGCCGCGTTCGTGCCGGAGGACCACGCGCTCGCGGGCAGGAGCGAGCTACGCCCGGCCGATCTGCGGGCGGGCGGCATCGCCATGCCGGACCCGGCGGGCGCCGCGGAGTGGCGCGGCTACCTGGAACGCCTCGCCGCCCGCTTCGGCGTGCCGCTGCGCTTCAACGCGCCCGCGATCGGCGTGCTGCACCTGGTGGAGCAGTTCCTGGGGGAGAAGAGCGCCGTGGGGCTGGGCGAGCTGAGCATCGACGCCGCCGGGAGCGGGCTGCGCCGGATACCGATCGTCGAGCCGACACCTCTCATGCCGTGGTCGGTGGTCTGGCACCGGCGCGACCCGCGCCCGCTCCTGCGCTCGCTGCTCGCCCACCTGGAGCCCGCGCACCTGCCCGATCCGGCCGTCCCGCGCCACTGGATTCCCGACATCGACCGGGCCGCGCCGACGTGACGCACCCGCCGCCCACGCGGCCCTCCTCGCCGACGCCCGACGTGCAGCGGCGGCCTGCGCCTCGCCCGCGCGCTCGCTTGGCCCGCGGCTCGTCCGTGCTCGACTCGCCGCGCTGGTTCGGGTCGTTCGCGGACCGGGGCTGGTGCCGTGGCCGCTCAGGGGAAGCGGCCGCGGGTCAGAAGGCGACGGAGCTGGTGTGTTGGCGAGGCGGGGCGGTCATGCCCGGTCGAGGTGCTCGTGGAGGCGGCGGGCCGCGCGGACGAGGCCGCTCGATCCCTTGCGTGCGGCGATCGCGGCGACCTCCGGGATCGTGCCCCGCGCACCCGCCCAGCGGGCGGCGTCGGCGGCGAACTCCAGGGCGCGCGTGTGCCCGCTGTGCGCACGCTCCTCCCCGGCCGGCAGGAACACCGGCAGCAGCCCCCGCATGATCTCCCACACCGCGCGGTGCGCCCCGCCGCGCGCGGCGTCCTCCAGCGCCGAGGTCACCCGGCTCAGGCCCATCCCGGTCCCGCGCAGGCACCGGCCGAGCTGCCTCCCGCACTCCCCGGCGGGCAGGTACCCGGTGGCGATCGCACGCAGCAGCAGCTCATGGCAGTGGTCGGCGTGCCAGCCGCGCTCGGCCAGCAGCGCGCCCAGCACCAGCGCCGTTCCCTCGCCCACCGGCCCGTCCTGGTGGCACAGCCGGGTCACGTACGTGTGCAGGTGACCGGGGCTGCGCCAGTAGTCGAACACCTGCGAGAGGAGCTGCACGGCCGCCACCTCCCGGTCGGAGGGCAGCATCAGCCGCCACAGGTCCAGGTTGCAGCCGGGCGCGGCGCCCAGGGCCGAGCGCGGCGGCGGGTCGGACATCAGCGCATCCACCAGCGGCATCCCCGTCGGCTCCAGTAGGACCCGCCCGCGCGGTAAGGACACGGGCCTGCCGGAGCGCGCCTCGGCCTGTGGCTCAAGCCCGCTGGAGCGGGTGACGGCCTGCGGCCACTCCACGCGCGTCACGGGCTCGGGCCGCCGCCTCAGCCAGCTCTCCAGCGCGGCGCCCGCCTCGCTGGTACGGGCCAGCCGCCCGGCACGGGCCGTCACCTCGGGGTCCACCTCGCGCGGCAGCCGCAGCAGCGCCTGCTCCAGGTCGGCGGGCAGGTGGCGCACGCCCGCGCGCTCGTACCCCTCGATCCTGGCGACCAGCTCGGCGGGATCGACGTGGCAGGAGGCGGAGGTGGGGGTGGCCAGCAGGTACGGCGGCAGCGTTCCCCACCGCACCGCGCCCAGGAGCTCGGCGCAGCGCAGGAGCATCGCCCAGTGCGGCGGCGCGACCCGCCCCTGGTCAGGAAGCCGCCAGCCGGGCAGTTGCTGCTCGGGCGTCCGCATGGTCGGCATGCCCTCCTGCGGGCCGGCCGGCATGCCATGCCGTGGGCCGGCTTCGTGCTCAGGGCCGGACCGGCCGGGCTCGGTGGACTCGCGCAGCAGCGCCTCGGTCCAGTGGCTGACGCTCGACCACTCGTCCAGGACGTACAGGTTCGTCGTGCGGACGGGGTGCTTCCGCGCCTCCGGATCGCGGACGAAGCCGTCGAGCCATCGCTCGAACGAGAACTCGTGATGCAACTGGTCGAAGGTCTCCGCGAGGTTCGTGATGGCGGCGGGGAACGGGTCGCGGGCGGGCGCCTCGAACGACGGCAGCGGGACGGCCTCGAAGTCGTCGCACTCGGGCCCGAAAACCGGTGCCGGGGCTGCGCCGAAAGGCTCTGCCAGTCGGGCCGCCAGCTCCGGAGGCAGGACACCCGCCGCCTCCCGCACCGCCTCGGCCCCCGCCGGCGTGAACCGCCCCGCGTACTTGACGGCCAGGCGCACCGACCGCTCCCTGACCTCGTACGACTCGCACAGGAACGCCGAGGCCAGGGCGGGCGCCAGCGGGTCGAGCTCGCCCTCGGCCTCGCGGGTCGCCTGGTCGAGCAGGGTGAGCCCGGCCCGCACGAGCTTGCTCTCGGCGCGGAACAGCAGCGCGGCCACCGCCTCACCGACCTCCTCCCCGCTCATCCCGGCACCCGCTCCGCCGGCCTTGTGGCGGCTCGGTGCGGCGTCGGCGCGGGGGTGTAGCTGTCGCAGGGCCAGTTCGGCCACCGGGCCCGGAGCGGAGGGCAGGAGCCGCAGGTAGTCACGCACGCGTTCCGGGCTGTGGCCGGGGGCGAGCAGGTCGTGCAGGCGTACGAAGAAGCGCAGGTCGGCGGCGCTGCCGCCGCGCAGGAAGCGGCGTACGCAGCCGTCGATCAGCGCCTCCCGCTCCACCAGCCCGGCGTCGGCCAGGTCGCGCAGCGCGTGCAGCCAGGACCGCCGCCCGCGGCCTCCGGGGTCGCGGTCGAGCCGTTCGTCGCGCAGCGCCCGGCCCACTCCTTCGGCCTCGAAGAGCCGGGGGACGAGGTGCCGCGCCAGCGGGTCGGCGGCGAGGTCGGGGGTGGTGGACACCCAGGCGACCACGAGGGGGTCGTGGTCGGGAGGCGTGACTCCGGTGCGGCGCAGCAGCTCCAGTGCCAGCTCGACGGTGCCGTCGTTCTGTTGCCGCCGGATGCCGCGCAGGCGGCGGGCCACCCGTACAGCGAGGTCGGCCTGCCACTCGGCGGGGCGCGCGGTGATGACCCGCAGCAGCGGCGTCACGGGAAGGTCCTCGTTCCAGCCCGCGAAGTCGCGGCGGAAGATCCAGGTGGCGACGGCCGCCGCGCCTCCCAGCGTGCCCGCGCCCGCGACCCGCATGGGCGCGATCCAGCTGTCGCGCATCAGCCAGTCGAGGTCGTCGTCGCCGTTGACGGTGTCCGTGGTCCACCAGCGGTGGTGAGCCTCCTCCTCGGACAGGCCGCCGGCCGTTGCCGCCTCGACGAACTGCTGGCGGGCCCGTTCCAGCTCCGTCGCGGCCTCGGCCTGCAGCCGGTCGAAGCGGGCGTGGGCGGCGTCCCTGGCCGGGCCGATGCGGCCGGGCAGCCGGCGGGCCACCTCACGGCGTCCGGCCGCGTCGAGCCGCAGCACCTCGTCGGCCGCTCGGGACGCGTCACCCGCGTACACGGCCTCCGCGACGCGCTCCCACCCGCTCGCGCGCTCACGCGTGCCGCCGGTCTCCGGCATGGTCATCGTCATGGCGCAGACGATAGAGATCGTCGCCGACAGAACCGCGCCGCCTGACGCGCCGGGCGTGAGGTGTGTGTCCGGGGCCGCAAGCCGCACGCCGCAGGACGCACGCCGCAAGCCGCACGCCGACGGCCTGGAGGACGCCGCAAGCCGCACGCCGACGGCCTGGAGGACGCCGGCTGAGGCACGCGCAGGTCGCTGCGCTCGGAAAGGCAAGACGCGCAGGATTGTCGCCAATCTTGCGGATGATCGTGCCGAACTCCTGGTCGTCCAAGGCGCGGGCGGGTTGTGACCTCGAATGGTAGGCGATATTGTCAACAATCTCGTCGCTCATCACGTCGATAATCGACGATCCACCCCCTGGAGAGACTCCGTGATCAGACCCCGCGCAGCCCTGGCCGCCGCCGCGTCCGCCTTGATGCTCACCGCCTGCGCCGGCCAGCCCCCCGCCGGCGAGTCCGCGCAGCCCGGCGGCCTCACTCCGGTGAAGGTCAGCGTCATCCCCATCCTCGACGTGGCCCCCGTCTACCTGGGCGACCAGCAGGGCTTCTTCGCGGCGGAGGGCCTGAAGCTGGAGCTCGTGACCGCCCAGGGCGGCGCCGCCATCGTGCCCGCCGTCGTCAGCGGTCAGGTGGACTTCGGGTTCAGCAACTTCACGTCACTGATCGTCGCCGCTTCCAAGGGCCTGCCGCTCAAGGTGGTGGCCCCCGGCGCGGGATCCACGGGCGTCCAGGGCGCCGACTTCGGCGGCGTGGTCGTCAAGGCGGACAGCCCGATCAAGACCGCCAAGGACCTCGCGGGCAAGCGCGTCGCGGTCAACACCCTGAACAACATCAACGACACCACCGTACGCGCCTCGATCCGGGCCGCCGGCGGCGACGCGAAGAACGTCGGCTTCACCGAGCTGGCCTTCCCCGACATGCTCGCCGCCCTCGACAAGGGGAACGTGGACGCCGTCCAGGTCGTCGAGCCGTTCCTGGCGACCGCCAGGAAGAACGGCGACCGCGTGATCGCCTCGAACTACGTCGACACCGCGCCCGGCCTGGCCATCGCCGGCTACTTCACCTCCCAGCAGACCGCCGCCGCCAAGGCCGACCTGGTCAGGCGGTTCAGCTCGGCGATGCGGAAGTCGCTCCAGTACGCCACGGACAACCCGGACGCGGTGCGCAAGGTCCTCGGCACGTACACGAAGATCGACCCGGCGCTCACCGGCTCGCTGACCCTGCCGAGATTCCCCGCGGAGGTCGACAGCGCCTCGCTGGAGACGCTGTCGGAGCTCGCCCTCCAGGACGGCCTGATCGACAAGGCTCCCGACCTCGCGGGGCTGCGCCCATGAGGCCGCCCGCCTGGCTCCTGGGCGTGACCGGGGCGGCCGGGCTGGTCGCGGTGGTGGAGCTGGCTCCCAGGGCAGGGCTGGTGGACGAGCGGTACCTGCCGCCGTTCAGCGCCATGGTCGCGGCCCTGGCGGAGCAGGCGGCGACGGCGGAGTTCTGGCAGTCGCTGCTGGAGACGCTGCGCGGCTGGGCGATCGGCCTGGCGATCGCGATGGCGGCGGGCGTGGTGCTGGGGATCGTGATCGGCGGCCTCCCGCTGGTGCGGGCGGCGCTCGACTCGACGATCGAGTTCCTGCGGCCCATCCCGTCGGTGGCGCTGATCCCGCTGGCCGTGCTGCTGTTCGGCACGGACATGCGCTCGACGCTCCTGCTCGTGGTGTACGCCTCGTTCTGGCAGGTGCTGGTCCAGGTCCTGTACGGGGTGCGCGACGTGGACCCCGTGGCCAGGCAGACCGCGCGCTCGTACCGGTTCCGCCGGTTGACCCGGGTGCGCACGGTGGTGTGGCCGACCGCGCTGCCGTACGTGCTGACGGGGTTCCGGCTGGGGGCGGCGGTGGCGCTGGTCCTGGAGATCACCGGCGAGCTGATCATCGGCTCGCCCGGGCTCGGCAAGCAGATCGCGGTGTCGCAGACGTCCGGAGCGGTGGCCTCGATGTACGCCCTGGTCATCGTGGTCGGCCTGATCGGCGTCGCGGTCAACGTGGTCGCGCGGGCCACCGAGCGCCGGGCCCTGCGCTGGCATCCCTCGATCCGTCTGGAGGCGCCGTGAACGCGGCTCGCAGGACCCTGCTCGTGCTGGCCGTACCGCTGCTGCTCATCGTGACGTGGTGGGCGGCGACGGCGGGCAGCACGAGCTTCTTCTGGCCGCCGCTGACCCGGATCGCCGGCGCGTTCGGCGAGACCTGGCTCACCGGCCGGTTCACCGCCGACGTGCTGCCCAGCCTGGCCAGGCTGCTGGCGGGCTACCTGGCGGCCGTGCTGCTCGGCGTGGCGCTGGGCGTCGCGATCGGCTCGTCGCGCACGCTGCGCGCCCTGCTGGAGCCGGTCCTGGAGTTCTTCAGGGCCATCCCGTCGCCGGTGCTGGTGCCGATCCTGATGTTGTTCGCCGGCATCGGGAACGGCATGAAGGTCCTGGTGATCGTCTCCGGGTGCGTGTGGCCGGTGCTGCTGAACACCGTGGAGGGAGTGCGCGCGGTGGACGAGGTGCTGCGCGACACCGCCCGAAGCTACCGGTTCCGCCGCCGGTCGCGGCTGCTGCGCCTGGTGCTGCCGGGAGCGGGCCCGCGGATCGCGGCGGGCGCGCGGCAGGCCCTGTCCATCGGGATCATCCTGATGGTGATCAGCGAGATGTTCGCCGCCGGCAACGGCCTGGGCTTCACCATTATCCAGTTCCAGCGCAGCTTCGCCATCCCGCAGATGTGGACCGGCATCATCCTGCTCGGCCTGATCGGCATCGTCCTGTCGATGCTCTTCCGGCTGGCGGAGGCCCGGCTGCTGAGCTGGTACACCGGTCTGCGCGCCGCACAGCGAGAGGGCTCGAGATGACCGCCGATTCCGTGGCGATGCTGGACGTCCGCGGCCTGAGGAAGGTCTACCAGGGCCGGGGCCGCAGCGTCGAGGCCGTCCGCGACCTGACCTTCACCGTGGGGCCCGGCGAGCTGGTCTGCATCGTGGGGCCTTCGGGAGCCGGCAAGACCACGCTGCTGAAGTGCATCGCCGGGCTGCTGGACAGCACCGGCGGCGCGGTGGTGCTGGAGGGCGAGCGCGTCACCGGCCCGCCGCCCGGCATGGCCGTGGTCTTCCAGGAGTACGGCCGCAGCCTGTTCCCCTGGATGACCGTCCGGCAGAACGTCGAGCTGCCGCTCAAGGAGAAGCGGGTCCCCAGGGCCCGGCGGCAGGTGCTCGTGCGGGAGGCGTTGGAGGCCGTCGGGCTGGCCGAGGCCCAGGACGCCCACCCCTGGCAGTTGTCGGGAGGCATGCAGCAGCGGGTGGCGATCGCCCGCGCGGTCGCGTACGAGCCGCACCTGCTGCTGATGGACGAGCCGTTCGCCGCCGTCGACGCCCAGACCCGCGCCGACCTGGAGGACCTCGTCCGCTCCCTGTGGCGGCGGCTCGGCGTCACGGTGCTGTTCGTCACCCACGACATCGACGAGTCCGTGTACCTGGGGCAGCGCGTCATCGTCCTGTCCGACTCGCCGACGGTCGTGCTCGAAGAGGTCGCCATCGACCTTCCGGACGAGCGCGACCAGCTCACCACCCGCTCGCTGCCGCGCTTCGCGCAGCTCAGGGGCCAGGTGTACGAGCTGGTGCAGCAGGCCAAGAGCGGCCACCGCCCGGCTTCCCCGGCGCCCACCGGGGCCGGTCACTGACCTCCACCCGCACGTCGGGCGGGTGGAGATCAGGTCGCCGGCGCCCCGCCGGCGACCGTCAGATCGGCGAGGAGCCGCAGCGCGGCCTGCGACGGCGAGCCCGGCTCGGCGTTGAAGACGGCCACGCGCTGCCCCTCGTCGTTCGGGAGGGTCATGAACTCGGTGAGGAGCGCCATGGTGCCCACCACCGGGTGGTGGTAGGCGCGGGGTTCGGCGCCGCAGTCGCCGACGGTGTGCGCCGCCCACAGCTTCGCGAACTCCGGGCTGCGCACCGTCAGCTCGCCCACCAGCCCGGTCAGGCCGGGGGCGTCGGGATGGCGGCCGGCGATGAGCCGCAGGTCCGCGACGGTGGAGCGGGCCTTGCGCGGCCAGTCGCCGTACAGCTCGCGCAGGTGCGGGTCCAGGAACAACATCCGGGCGATGTTGGGCCGGTCGGCCGGCCGGTCCGGCGCGCCGAAGTCGAGGTGCCCGGCCAGCAGCGCGTGCGCCATCGGATTCCACGCCAGCACGTCGAGGAAGCAGCCCATGACCAGCGCGGGCACGTCGCCGAACGAGTCGATCATGAGTCGTACGCCGGGGCGCACCCGCTCGGGCCTGACCACCCGGCGGCGGGCGCGCGCCTTCGGCCGGGCCAGCGTGTACAGGTGGACCCGCTCGGCCTCGTCCAGGCGCAGGACGCGGGCGACGGCGTCGAGCACCGCGTCGGAGGCGTTCGGGCTCTGGCCCTGTTCGAGACGGGTGTAGTAGCCGGCGCTCACGCCGGCGAGCTGGGCCAGCTCCTCCCGCCGCAGCCCGGGCACCCGGCGCCGCCCGCCGTACGCGGGCAGCCCGGCGTCCTCGGGCCGCAGCCGCGCCCGCCTCGACCGCAGGAACTCGCCCAGCTCGGCGTGTACGTCCATGCCGCCCAGTATCGCGGGCCGGCGGCACGCGTAGCCTGCACCTGTCAGGTGTGGTCACAGTGGATGGCTGGCTGAGGCCCGCCCCCCGTCGCACTCTGTCCTCCGGACCTTCTTCGACACGGAACGGAAGACCGGCGTGGAAGTCATCGTGATCGGTGCGACGGGGACCATCGGCAGCGCGGTCGCGCGGGCGCTGGAGACACGCCACGACGTGGTGCGCGTCTCACGCCGCGGCCCGGTGCGCGCGGACCTGGGCGACGCCGCCTCCATCGACGCCCTGTTCGCCGCGACCGGCCCGGTGGACGCGGTGGTGTGCTGCGCGGCGAGCGGCGCCCTGAGCCCGCTGGACACGCCGTCGGACGCGGACTACTGGCACGGGCTCCAGGGCAAGCTCGTCGGGCAGGTGAACCTGGTCCGCAAGGCTCTCGCCCACGTCCGCGACGGCGGCTCCGTCACGATCACCAGCGGGCGCTTCGCCGAGCCGATCCCGGGCAGCTCCCTCGGCCACCTGGTCAACGCGGGCCTGGAGGCGTTCGTCCGGGCCGCCGCGATCGAGCTGCCCCGCGGCGTCCGGCTGAACACCGTCAGCCCCGGCTGGGTCCGCGAAACCCTCCTCGCCCTCGGCCTGGACCCCGCGGGCGGCACCCCGGCGGCCGACGTCGCCCGCGTCTACGCGCAGGCCGTGGAGGGCCGCGCGCACGGCGCCACCCTGCTCGCCTGACCCACCGGCGGGAACGTCACTCGAACAGGTGGCGGTGGGCGAGGCTCCAGGCCCGCCGCCGACGGCAGGCCAGGGCCGGATCAAGCACACCGTCACTCCGGTGAGCCTCGACGACATCAACGGCGATCTCGACGCGCTGGGCCGGGGCGAGGTGATCGGGCGCCAGGTCGTCGTCTCGACTGACGGCGGTCAGCTCTTCACGCGAACCCGGCGCCGCCACGATCGTCTTCCGTCACCGGCCGCCGATGCGGCGGCGCACGTACGCCGAGAGCTGGTCCACGGCCACCACGAGCACCATGACGATCGCCAGGTGCGTGACCATCTCGTCGAACCGGAACAGTTTGATCGACTGGTTGACCAGGAAGCCGATGCCGCCGGCTCCCACGAGGCCGAGCACCAGCGACGAGCGCACGTTCACGTCGAAGCGGTAGAGCAGCAGCCCGACGAACTGCGGGATCACCGCGGGCAGCACGGCGTGCGCGGCGGCCTGGACGCCCGACGCTCCGCCGACGCGCAGCGCGTCACGCGGGCCGAGGTCGGTCTCCTCCATCGCCTCGGCCCACAGCTTCCCCATCACCCCCGTGTTGTGGAAGATCAGAGCCAGCACGCCGGCGAACGGGCCGAGGCCCACGGCGGTGACGAAGACCAGCGCGAAGACCACGTCGGGCACGGCGCGCAGGAACGACAGCAGCGAGCGGGCCGCCTGGTAGGCCCAGCGGCCCGGCGCCGTCGTGCGCGCGGCCAGCAGGGCGAGCACGAGCGCGAACGGCACCGAGAACGTGGTGCCCAGCAGGCCGATGCCCAGCGTGACCAGCGCCGCCCGCAGGCCGGGCAGCAGCACCCCGTCCCACGACAGGTCCGGCGGCAGGGACTGGCCGGCGAAGTCCGCCATGCCGCGCCAGCCCTGCACGAGGGCGGCGGGGGAGAACTCGGTGCCGTTCCAGGCCAGCACGTGGGCGATCACGACGGCCACGGTGATGGTGGCGGTGGCCGTGGTGACGGGCCGTCGGCGGGGCGGGGTGAGGCGGGTGTCCGGGGGGATCGTGCCCGCGGGGGTGCTCATCGGGGCTCCCGGTCGGCGTGGCGGAGATCAGGGGTGTACGCGTGGCGGTCGTGGTCGTCGGCGTCGGCGTCGGCGTGGCCGTCGCGGTCGCGGTCCGGGGCGTACAGGGTGGCGAGGTCGGCGGCGGTGAGCGTGGCGGCCGGGGTGTCGAGCGTGGCCCGGCCGTGCAGCAGGCCGGCCACCCGGTCGGCGTGGCGGCGGGCCAGGTCCGGCTGGTGGAGGACGGCGGCCACGGCCAGGCCCTGCTCGTGGGCCAGGTCGGCCAGGAGGGCGACGACCTGCTCGGCCGCGGCCGGGTCGAGGGCGGAGACCGGCTCGTCGGCCAGGATGATCTCCGCCCGCTGGCACAGGGCACGCGCGATGGCGACCCGCTGGCGCTGGCCGCCCGACAGCCGTCCGGCCGGCTCGGCGGCCCGGTCCGCCATCCCGACCCGGTCCAGGCAGAGCATGGCCTCCTCGCGCAGCTCCCGCGGGAACAGGATCGGGGCGAGCGAGCGGTGCAGCGGCAGCCGTCCGAGAGCTCCGGCGCAGACGTTGTCCAGCGCGGTGCGGCGGTGCACGAGGTGGATCTGCTGGAAGATCATCGCCATGCGGCGGCGCAGCGGCGCCGTGTCGGCGGGCCGGCCGCGGACCAGGATCTCGCCCGCGTCGGGGCTCTCCAGGCCGACGACGCAGCGCAGCGCCGTGGACTTGCCGCTGCCGTTCGCGCCGAGCAGGGCGAGGAACTCGCCGCGCGCCAGGCTCAGGTCCAGGCCGTCCAGGACGGTCCTGCCCGAGAAGGACTTGCGCAGCCCGCGCACGGCCAGCGCGGGCGCCGCGGAGACGGCCACCGCCTGCGGCGAGGTCGTCGTCATACGTCCTTCTCCGTCAGGCCGAGCGCGGCGGCCAGGTCGAACAGCGGCTGGTACGTCTCCTTGCCCACCGCCACGAGCGGCCCGGGCGGGTCGACGTCGAGGAACGCGCCGACCTTGGCGACGTCCTGAGGGCCGAGCTCCAGCAGCGCCGAGGTGATCGCCTGGCGCAGGGCCGGGTCGAGCTTGCCGTGCACGGTGATCGGGTCGTTCGGGACGGGGTCGGAGGTCCAGATCCGACGGTACGCGGCCGGGTCGAAGCCGCCCTCGGCCTTGGCGATGGCGAGCTGCTGGCTGTTGATCTCGGCGGCTTCCACCTTGCCGTTGGCCAGCGCGAGCAGCGCCTCGGGGTGACCGCCCGCGTAGTCGATCCGCACGTCGGACTCGGCCAGGCCCTGCGTCTTCAGCGCGTAGCGGGGCAGGGCGTCGCCCGAGGTCGAGCCGGGGCTGGACAGCGCCAGCGACCTGCCCTTCAGGTCCTTGACGGAGGTGATCGGCGAGTCGGCGGGCACCCAGATGCCGGCGGTGTAGGTGGTCAGGGCGCCCTTGGCGTCGGCGAAGGAGGCGACGGGCCGGGCGTCGGCCCTGGTGCTGGCGAAGACGTAGCCGAGCGGGCCGAACTGGGCCATTTCGAGCTGGCCGTTGCGCATGGCCAGCACCTCGGCCGAGTAGTCCTCGACGATCTTCAGCTCGACCGGGCAGTTCAGGCTCTTCTGCAGCGCGGCGGCCAGGGTCTCGTAGGCCGGCTTGAGCTTGGCGGGGTCCTCGTACGGCTCGACGCCGAAGCGGATCTTCCCGTTCGGGCAGGTGGCGGAGCCGGTCGCGGCGGTGTCGCCGCCGCAGCCGGTCAGCAGCAGGGCGGGGAGCACGGCCAGGGCGGCCAGGGCAGGTCGTGCACGCATGGGTGGGTGTTCTCCTCGGAGGGGGTTCGCGGGGGTGGTCAGGCCAGCAGGTCGTCGAGGACCTCGGGGGCCAGGCCCAGGGCGGTGGTCATGCCGATGCCGGAGGTGACCGACACGACGCGCACGCCGGGCATGGGGGCGGCGATCAGGAACGGGTCGGGCGCCGAGGCGTAGACGCCGCGCCACCGCTCGCGCACCGACAGCCGCTCTGCGCCCAGCAGGCGGGCGCTCTCGGCCAGGATGTGCCGGTCGAGGTCGTCGTCGCCGAACGGCTCGGGCGTGACGGCGTAGGCGTGGGTGTCGCCGATGGTGAGGTCGCCGCCGGGGCGCTGGGTGAACATGAGGTTCAGGCCGATGCCGGTCAGCTCCGGGTGCTCGCTCTCCAGGCGGGCGCGCAGGGCGGGCCGCGTCGGGCAGGCCGCGAAGCCGCCGTAGCGCAGGAGCGAGAAGCCGGACAGCACCGCCGGCTCGACGCGGCGGCCGTGCGGGTCGGCCACGCGCAGCATGCGCAGCACGCAGCGGCGCAGCCCGGCGCGCTCGGCCAGGCCGGGGAAGTGCCGGTCGACGTCATGGCCGACGGCGATGACGACGTGCCGGGCCCTGATCCGGCCCCGGCTGGTGGTCACCAGGCCGGGCTCGACGAGGTGCGCGGAAGTGGCCCAGTGGAAGCGCACGCCCTGGCCGGCCAGCCAGGCGGCGATGGCGTGCACGGCCTGGCGCGGGTCCACGCGCACGTCCAGCGGCAGCCAGGCGCCGCCGACCACGCCGGGGCCGACCGGCACCCGTTCGGCCACGCGGCGGGCGTCGAGCAGCACGGCCTGGCCGTCGCGGGCGGCGGCGAACTCGCGCAGCACCGCGTACTCGTCGTCGGCGCGGGCGACCACCACGGTGCCGCTCTCGTCGAGCCGGAACCCGGCCTCCCCGGCCAGGCGCAGCCAGGCGGTCCTGGCGGCCATCGCGTACCGCAGGGCCTGGCCGTGCTGGGCGGTGAAGCAGCCGTGCCCGAAGTTGCGCACGGAGGCGCCGACGGCGCGCTCGTCCCGCTCGACGACCACGACGGACAGGCCGCGGGCCACGGCGTCCACGGCGTGGGCCAGCCCCACGATGCCCGCGCCGACGACCACGAGATCGGCCGCGTCGAGAGACGTGTCCCACGGCAGATGACTTGTCATGATAAGTACGCTGCCGCTCGCGGTCCGGCGACGTCAATCCCCCAGCGGACATGTCACCTTGCGTTTGCCTTCATGTCATTTATGCAGGTGAGCATGGTTTTATATGGATGGCGAGACTTCCGGCGAATGTCCGAGCTCCTGTATGGTCAAGTGCCATGGACGCACCTCTCCACGAACGCGTCGCGTCGGATCTGCGCCGCCGCATCAGCACCGGCGAGCTGCCGGTGGGCTCCGCCGTCCCCTCGGAGTCGCACCTGTGCGAGCAGTGGGGCATCTCGCGGGGCCCGATCCGCCAGGCGCTGGCCACGCTGCGCGCCGAGGGCCTCATCGGCGGCGGTCGCGGCAAGCCGCCGGTGGTCCGCAGCCAGAGCATGTCGCAGCCGTTCGAGACCTTCCTGTCGTTCTCGCGGTGGGTGGAGCTGATGGGCCGCACGCCGGGGCAGCGCACGCTCGAGATCGCCCGCCGCCCGGCCACCCCCGAGGCGTGCGACGCGCTCGGCCTGGAGGAGGGCGAGCCCGTCGTGCAGATGTTGCGGCTGCGGCTGATGGACGACCTGCCCGCCATGGTGGAGCGCACCACGTTCGTCTGGCCCGTCGGGCGGCTGCTGTTCGACTTCGACTGCGACTCCGGGTCGGTCTTCGCCCACCTGAGCTCGTGCGGCGTGGACCTGAGCCGGGCCCGTCACACCATCGACGCGGTCGGCGCCGACGAGACCGACGCCGGGCTCCTCGGCATCCCGCGCGGCGCGCCCCTGCTGCGCGAGCGCCGCCAGACCTCCTCCGCCTCCGGCGAGCCCGTCGAGTTCTCCGACGACCGCTACCGGCCCGACCTGGTCTCGTTCACCATCGACAACTCGCAGCAGGCCCGCCCGGCGCTGCTGCGCAGCCCCAGCGACCTGCTTCCCGCCCGAGCCCCGCAAGGAGAAACGCCGTGATCGAACTGGCGGTCCTGGACATCGCCGGCACCACCGTGGAAGAGCACGGCGCCGTCTACCTCGCCCTGGAGGAGGCCGTACGGGCCGCGGGCGGCGCCCCGTCCGCCGCCGACATCAGGCGCTGGATGGGCGCCGACAAGCGCGAGGCGATCACCGCGCTGCTGACCGGCGCGCCGGGCGGCCAGGGGGCCGAGCCGCCGAGCGGCGGCCCGCGGGCCGAGCCGGCGGGCGGCTCGCGGGCCGGGGCGCCGGACGGGCGGCCGTCCGAGGAGGTCGTGGACGCCGCGTTCGCGGACTTCCGCGCCCGGCTGGGCGCGGCCTACGCCGCCCGGCCGCCCGCGCCGCTGCCCGGGGTGCCCGAGGCGATCGCCGAGCTGCGGGCCGCGGGCGTCAAGGTGGCGCTGACCACCGGGTTCGACCGCGAGGTGACCACGGCGCTGCTGGCGGCGATCGGCTGGGAGCACGGCGTCCTGGACGCGGTGGTGTGCGTGGACGACGTCAGGGCGGGCCGGCCGGCGCCGTACATGATCTTCCGGGCGATGGAGGCGACCGGCGTGAGCGACGTGGGCCGCGTCCTGACCGCCGGCGACACCGTACGCGACCTGGAGGCCGGCACCAACGCCGGCGCCCGCATCGTGGCCGGGGTGCTCACGGGCAGCCAGGACGCCGCCACCCTCGGCGCCGTCCGCCACACCCACCTGCTGCCGGGCGTGGCGAGCATCCCCGGCCTGCTCCGCCTGCGCTGAACCGGCCTCAGCGGCCGATCAGGTCGAGCTGCAGGTAGTCGAGGTTGAAGTTCTGGTACGCGTCCTGCGGCATGCGCAGCACCAGCTCGTGCGTGCCCCTGGCCAGGCGGCGGCGCTCCAGGGGCTGGAGCGTCAGGGCGTCGTGGCTGGTGGTGTTCGCGATCGGGGCGGCCGTGCCGGTGCCCGACCCCCAGTCGAGCACGACGGTGCCGGCCGGGGAGTACGGCGAGGAGACGCGGGCCGAGACCTGGTACAGGCCCGCCTTCTTCACCTCGAAGCGGTACTTCAGCCACTCGCCGCCGCGGATCCAGTTCACCGCGATCGCGCCGTCGAGGTCGCAGATGTCCACGCCCTCCTCGGGGCGGGCCACGGTGCAGCGGTTCGGGTCGAGGTCGTGGTAGCCGACGCCCTCGCCGCCCGGCGCGTAGTCCTCGCCCTCGACGCGGACGGTGCGGTGGCCCGGCTGACGGCCGTAGCGCGCCAGGTCGCCGCCGTCGCGCCAGTAGTCGAGCGCCTCGACGTTGTCGGTCTGGATCATGTTCGCGCCGTACGTCCCGGCGAGCGCGCGCCAGCCGAGGTTCTCGTCGCGCAGGGACGCCTCGTCGGTGTGCCTGGCGGCCAGGCCGTACCACATGCTGTTGATCCAGACCCGGCTGTGCTGCGCGATCTTCTCCAGCGTCGCCGGCGCGACCTGCGGGTCCTCGGGCTTGTCGAAGACGACCTCGTACGCCACGGGCTGGCGGCCGGGGAACGTGCCGACGGCGCCGGCGGTGGCGTCGTCGATGATGTGCATGTAGAGGATCTCCGGGTCCCCGGCCATGAAGGCGGCGGCCTCCTCGACCGTGGGTGCGCCCTTGAACAGGCCGTGGTCCACGGTGCCGGTGCTCCTCAGCACCTCGTACATCTGCTCCCTGACGGGCCAGCCCTTGTCCAGGTTGACCAGCGCGCGGCCCTTGACGGCGCGCATCGCCTCCTCGAACGTCGGCACGGTGTGCTCGGTGACCGCGGCCTGCCTGCCGCCCAGGCCCTGCCTGAGGTGGAGCGCCCTGATCTGGGCGAGGGTCAGGTCGGCGACCCGGCCGGTGCCGTCGGTGGTGCGGTCGACGGTCTCGTCGTGCATGAGCACGAGGTGGCCGTCCTTGGTGGGCCGCACGTCGATCTCGACGATCTCGGCGCCGTCCGCGACGGCGGCGCCGATCGCGGCCAGGGAGTTCTCCGGGGCGTCGCGCCACTGCCCGCGGTGGGCGGCGATCATGAGCGGCGCCCCGGGGCCGTGCTTGAGCAGCTGCGCGTGGATGCGGCCGAACCTGTCAGGGGTGGCGGCGGCCGCGGTGGCCGGGGGGAGCGAGGTGAGGGTCACGGCGGTCGCCAGGGTGGCCAGGCCCGTGGCGGTCAGGCTACGGCGGAACTTCCGAATCATGGACATAAACCCTTTAAGGGGGATATGTCGCCCGGATGAACGGACAGCAGACGCTCGCGCAATCACCGGTGATCTTGTGAAGGGCGGGACACCACCCCGTGGTAGTGCGGCAGGTCGAGCGGCGGCACAGGGAAGCCACCGGCCGCCGGCTCCTCGGACAGTTGCGCGAACTCGGCGTCCACCTGTGCCTTCCTGGCCTCCTTGCGCCGCTGGTTCACGGTGTCGAACCGCATCCAGATGGCCAGCGCGGCGATCACGATGACCACGCCCAGCCCGATGCCGATCGTCCGGTTCTCGGGGTTGACCACGACGTTGCGCACCGCGGCCACCAGCAGGATCCAGGCCAGGTTGACCGGGATCAGCACCTTCCAGCCCAGCGACATCAGCTGGTCGTAGCGCACCCGCGGCAGCGACGCGCGCACCCACACGATGAAGCAGAACGTCAGCACGAACTTGATGAAGAACCACAGCACCGGCCACCAGCCCTGGTTGGCCCCCTCCCACAACGAGATCGGGAACGGAGCCCGCCAGCCACCCAGGAACAGGGTGACCGCGATGCCCGAGGCGGTGAAGGTGTGCAGGTACTCGCCCATCATGATGAGCGCGAACTTCAGCGACGAGGAGTACTCCGTCTGGAACCCGCCGACCAGCTCGCCCTCACCCTCCGGCAGGTCGAACGGGATGCGCGCGGCCTCACCGAACATGCACACCACGTAGACCAGGAAGGACGGGATCAGCAGCACCGCGAACCAGGTCTGCTCCTGCGCCTTGACGATCTCGGAGGTGGACAGCGTCCCGGCGAACAGGAAGATCGCCACGAACGACAGGCCCATCGCGATCTCGTAGGAGACCACCTGGGCCGCCGAGCGCAGCCCGCCCAGCAGCGCGTACGGCGAGCGCGACGACCACCCGGCCAGCACCACGCCGTAGACCGACACCGCGCCCATGGCCAGCATGAACAGCACCGCCACCGGCAGGTCCACCAGCTGCAGCGGCGTCTCCACCCCGAACAGGTTCACCACCGGCCCGAACGGCACGATCGAGAAGGCCAGGAACGCCGGCACCACCATGATCACCGGCGCGAGCAGGTAGAGCACCTTGTCCACGGTCCGCGGGAAGACGTCCTCCTTCAGGCCCATCTTGATCGCGTCGGCGACCGACTGCAGCAGGCCGAACCTGCCCGCCCGGTTGGGGCCGTAGCGGTGCTGCATCCGCGAGATGAGCTTGCGCTCGAACCAGACCCCGAAGACGACCCCGAGCCCCAGGAAGGCGAACAGCATCACGGCCTTGACCACGATGATCCAGAGGGGGTCGTGGCCGAAGTCGGCGAGGGTGGGGCCGGCCGCGAGAACCCCTGTCGCGAGCGCCGTCGTCCCGGTGGGCGTCATGAACGGGCACGCTAGTGCGGGGGCCGCCCGGTGTCTTGAACGAATGCGAACAGCTGCTTCGGCGTCATCCCCGCCATCGCGCGGACCTCCCGCGCCAGGTGCGACTGGTCGGCGTAGCCGCACGCGACCGCCCGGTCCAGCGTGGCCGAGGGGCGGCTCAGCGCGTGCACCGCCCGCTGGAAGCGGGCGACCCTGGCCACCGTCTTGGGCGTCAGGCCCACCGCCCGGCGGAATCCCAGCTCGAGGTAACGGCGGCTGACGCCCAGCTCACCGGCCAGCGCCTCGACCGTGACCCGCCCGCCCGCCCCTTGCGCGCGTCCGTCCGGCTCCTGCAGCCGTCGCCAGGCGTGCATGACCAGGCCGTCGGAGCCCGCGGCGGCGGCGGGGCGCAGCGCCGCCGTCAGCCACCGCTCCAGCACGCCGAAGCGCGCCGCCCAGCCCGGCTGCTCCGCCAACCGGCCGGTCAGCTCGTCGGCGCGGGCGGCACCGAGGAGATCCGCCAGGGGGACGGCCGCGCCGGCCACCTCGCACATGGGCGTCCCGAGCAGCGCCGACATCCCGGCAGGGGTGAGCCCCACCGCCACCCCGTGACGCCAGACAGCACGGGGCGAGAGCGTCACGGCGCTCCGGGGGCCGGTGAGGATCGGGCCCGCGCCGGCGAAGTCGACGATCAGGGTGGCCGCGTTGAGCGGCAGCATCCTGGTGGGCGGCTCCGATCCCCCCGGTCCGGCCCGGAAGCCCGCCCAGCCCAGCACGTAGGGGCGCAGGCGCGGCCCCGACGCGACGGCGACGGACCGGTACGGCCCGGGCCGCGGTTCCCCGGGCAGCGAATGGATCGACATCACACCACCCATCCTGCGGCCAATTGTGCGGTCCGCGTGCGCGGGCCACATCGGAGGGCCACATCGGAGGGCCACATCGGAGGGCCACATCGGAGGGCAGGCGGCTAGACCGCATCTCCCTGCCGCGCGCGCGGGGTGTTTGTTGCTTCGCGGCGAGTTCAGGGGACGTCGTTCCGTGCAACGTATCCGGTATGACGGCAAAGACGAAGAAATCCTGCTCGTGCGGACACGGATCCTCCTGCTCATGCTCCAGCAGCTGTAGCTGCGGCTGCAACTCCTGATCCCCAGCCCCGGTACGCGGGCCCGGACGCCGGCGAGCTCCAGCGGGCAGAGCACAGAGCCGTGCTCGCGGAACCGCGGCGCGGAGCCGGTGGACGAGAGTGTCGATGCCGACCTTCCCGGACGTGGCGACGCCGCCACGCTCCTGGACCGGCGTCACGCCGGCGATCGTCCGGCCAGGCACGCGTACGCGGGAGACTCCGGGTCGGCCGCCGCGGGAACCGACACGGCCATCCCGGGCGCCGGGAACCCGGCCTCGCGCGAGACCGATCGCGAGCCGGTCACCGGCGTCCGGGGTGCGGCCACCCCGCGGGACCGCCGGGAACCGCCGTCACGGGCGGGCGGCCGATCGTGCGCGAGAGCGTCGCGTGCCGGTGACCGGCGGCCCTTCATGCGCGGAGCCGCCGCCCCCTGATGGGCAGGCGTGCCCGGCAGGAGCTATCTTCGGACAGCGTGATCGACTGGTATCCGAAGGCAGAGCCGTACGACAGCGGCATGCTCCCCGTCGGCGACGGAGCCGAGATCTACTGGGAGACCTGCGGCAACCCGGCGGGCAAGCCCGCGCTGTTCCTGCACGGCGGCCCCGGCGGCGGCCTGCTTCCCGACCACCGGCGCTTCTTCGACCCGGACGCGTACCGCATCGTGCTGTTCGACCAGCGCAACTGCGGCCGCAGCCGGCCCGGCGCCGGCGACCCGTCGGTCTCGCTGCGGCACAACACCACACCCCACCTGGTCGCCGACATCGAACGGCTGCGCGAGCGGCTCGGCGTCGAGCGCTGGCTGGTCTTCGGCGGGAGCTGGGGCACGACCCTCGGGCTGGCGTACGCGCAGGCCCACCCGGACCGCGTCACCGAGCTCGTGCTGCGCGGGGTGTGGCTCGTCCGTCCGGGGGACGAGGCGTGGTCCTTCACGCCGTCGGGGGCGGCGCACCTGTTCCCGGCCGAGTGGGCGGCCTTCGTCGCCCCGATCCCCGGTGACGAGCGCCACGACCTCGTCGCCGCCTACGGCCGGCGCATCGGCGACCCCGATCCGGCCGTGCACGTGCCCGCGGCCCGGGCCTGGATGGGGTGGGAGCTGTCCGCGAACACGCTGCTGCCGGTGGCGCCGCCCGGCCTCGACGACGCCGCGCTGGTGGCCTTCGCCCGTATCACACACCACTACATCGCGAACGGGTGCTTCCTGCCGGAGGAGGGCCTTCTGGCGGGCATCGACCGCATCCGCCACATCCCGGCGGTCATCGTCAACGGCCGCTACGACATCAAGACGCCGCCCGGCCAGGCGTGGGCGCTGCACCAGGCCTGGCCGGAGGCGGAGCTGCGGATCGTCGAGGACGCCGGGCACGGCGGCTCCGAGCCGGGCATCCGCAGCCTGCTGATCCAGGCCACCGACCGCTTCCGGCCCTGACCGCGGGCATCCGCACGGGCCCGCACCGGAGAGACCCCGGCCCCGCCTAGGGGCGCCCGTTCAGGGTGTCGAGGAAGCGTTGCTCGAACGCGGCGGTGTCGGCGGCGATGCCGTACCAGAGCGGGCCTCCCGACGGTGACAGGAACGTGCGCCCGGCCGACGGGCCGCTCGGCACCACGTCCACCTTCCCGTACGTGAACCGCACGTGCCCGGGCCGGACGGCGCTCATCGCGGCGAGCGGGTCCCACCAGTAGAGCAGGGCCTGCTCGATCAGGGGCCGCACCTCGGGATGGGTGACGATCTCCAGGACGGTGTCCGCGGCCGGCGTGCGGTGGTCGGCGGCGAGCCGGTCCAGGAAGGCGCCGGTGATCGGCACCTCGTTGGCGGCGTCCAGCGACACCATGCGCACGGCGCCCCGGCTCCCGGTGAGCACGGCCCGCGCGGCGGCGGGGTCGAGCCAGTAGTTGAACTCCTGCGTCCCGTCGAACTCGGGCGGCGTGCCGCAGCACAGGTTCCCCGGGACGTGCACGGCGCCGCCCATCGAGGTCAGCCGGGAGGCGGAGGCGGGCAGGGCGGCGGCCAGGTTCGTGAGCGGGCCGGTGGCGATGATCTGGGTCGAGGGGTCGGCCCTCAGCAGCTTCCTGATCAGCTCGGGCGCGCGGACCGCCGACGGTGTCTCGTCGCCCGCGCAGCCGGGAGTGGCGGCCGTCAGCACCCGGTCGAAGAGCTGCCGCAGGTCGGCGGGGAAGGAGTTCGGGCCGGCGCCGGAGCCGTCGGCGATCCGTACGCCGCTCAGGCCGAGCCGCTCGGCCAGGCACCTGGCGTGGCGGATCGCCCGGCCGGGTAAGCCCGCGCCGCTGTTCGTGACGGTGATGGCGCGCAGCTCGATGCGGCCCGCCCGGTGCTCCTGGGAGAGGTAGGCCAGCGTCGCGGCGTCGTCGAAGTCCATGTCGGTGTCGAAGACGACGGCGGGGGGACCGGCGTGGGCGGCGGTCGCGGGGAGCACGGCCAGGGTCAGGAGGAGAGCCAGCAGGAGTCTTTTCATGAGATTCCCGGAATGTGTGGATTGATCGGTACGGGTTCCAGTCAAACCCGGAGCTGTTTCATTTCGCACTCATCGCCGCCGTTGCATGACAGGGGCGTCACCTGTCAAACTGGTGATGTGAACCATGTCTTCCTGTGTGGCAACCCCGCGCTCGACTTCGCCTGCACGGTGCGCGCCCGCCGTACGTCGCGCTTCGAGACGCTGGACACCCCGGCCACGCTCGACTCCTGGTACGTGGAGTGCGGCCTGGTCGACGCGGCGCCCTCCTGCCAGGAAGGGGATCTCGCGCGGGCCGTGGCGGTGCGGGAGGCCATCTACGCGCTGGTCACCGCCCGGCTCGCGGGCGACGGCTACGACGAGCGGGCGCTCGCGCTGGTGAACGAGGCGGCCCGCACGCCGCCCGCGACGCCCCAGCTCACCGCCGGCGGCCGGTGGACGGAGGCGACTCCTGAGCAGGCGCTGTCCACGGTGGCGCGGCACGCCATCGAGCTGCTCAGCGGGCCGGACGTGCCGCTGATGAAGGAGTGCGCCAACCCCGAGTGCACCAAGGTCTTCATCGACCGGTCGCGTGGCGGGCGGCGGGAGTGGTGCGGCATGGAGTCGTGCGGCAACAAGATCAAGGCGGCGGCGTACCGGGCCCGCAAGAAGCAGGCGGCCACCGCGCACTGACGCTGACGCCGCCTCTGAACGGCGGGCCGGTGCGCTGACGTCGCTGACGGTCGGCGCGGTCGGCGCGGGCGGTGCGGCTCGCGGGCGGTGCGGCTCGCGGGCGTCGGGTCGGTGCGCTGGCGCGGCTCGCGGGTGGCGGAACGGCCTACAAGTCTGGATTTATCCCGCTAAGGTGCATGGGGTCCGTCCCGGCCGTCACAGGAGTCACGCCGCCCATGCCCCGTGCCGAACCGCTGCGCCCGGGCGATCCCGAGGCGATCGCCGCCTACCGGATCGCCGGGCGGCTCGGCGAGGGCGGCCAGGGCGTCGTCTACCTCGCCCAGGCGCCGGACGGGCGGCCCGTCGCCGTCAAGGTGCTGCGGGAGTCCGCGCGCGCTGACGACCGGTTCGCCAGGGAGGTCGCGGCGGCGCGGCGGGTGGAGCCGTTCTGCGTCGCGCAGGTGCTCGACGCGTCGACCGGCGGGCGGCCGTACATCGTCAGCGAGTACGTCGAAGGGCCCTCGCTCCAGGAGGCCGGCCGTCACCACGGCGCCGACCTGCAACGACTGGCCGTCAGCACCGCCACGGCGCTGGCCGCCATCCACCAGGCGGGCATCGTGCACCGCGACTTCAAGCCCGCCAACGTGCTGCTCGGCCGCGACGGGCCGCGCGTCATCGACTTCGGCATCGCCCACGCCGCCGACTCCGCGCTCACCGTCACCAGCGGCATCGTCGGCACGCCCGCGTACATGGCGCCCGAGCAGCTCGCGGGCGCGTACGTCGGCCCGGCGGCGGACGTGTTCGCCTGGGCCTCGGTGGTGGTGTTCGCCGGCACGGGCAGGCCGCCGTTCGGCGACGACACGATGCCCGCGGTCATCAACCGCATCCTCAACCACGAACCGTTCCTGGGCGGCCTGCCGGAGCCGCTGCGCCCGATCGTGCACGCCTGCCTCGCCAAGGACCCGGCCGCCCGCCCGGGCATGCAGGACGTGCTGTTACGCCTCCTCGGCGCGAGCCACCCGGCCACACCCGCCCCGGGCGGCCATCACGCCGTCCCGGCGGGCACGCTGCCGCCGCGACGGCCGAAGCGGCGCCTGCCCGTGATCGCCGCGCTCTCCGGAGCGCTGGTCGCGTCCCTGGTGACCGGGGTCGCCGTGTGGAACGCGCGCTCGGCCGAGGAACCCGTCACCCCCGTGCTGGCCGCCGACTCCGGCGAGCCGTCCCCTTCGCCCGCCAGAAGCAGGAAACGGGCCCGCACCCCGTCCCGATCCAGCCCCACGAGCACGCCGACCGTGAGGGTCACCCGCCCGACCCCGACCCCGTCCCGGGCGCGCACGACAGCCCGCCCCACCCCGTCGAAGCGTCCGGCGACCACCCGCCCGGCACCCACCGCGAGCCGGACCAAGGCGGCGACGGCCGCCTCCTTCAGCCTCTCCTACGTGCGCGTCGCCGGCAGCTCGAAGATCAACACCGAGGGCGTCACCTGCTACAGCGGCACACTGGGCTTCGGCATCGGCCTGGACGCGAGCCGGGCGGGCGCCCCGTTCTCCTACCAGTGGATCGTGGACGGCCAGGTCATCGAGAGCGGCTCCAGGAAGATCCCCTCCTACGGCAGGAGCGACTACTTCGGCTCGAAGAAGCAGATCGCCCCCGAGCTGGGCTCCACCCACACGGTCGTCTTCCAGCTCACCTCCCCGGTCCGCAAGAGCATCTCGACCGACTGGACCATGTGCTGACCACCCCGGGAGCTCACCCGGCGGCGCCGCGCATCTCCTCCTCGATGTCGCGCGCCGTCACGGCCAGCGCGCCGACCAGGCCCGGCAGCCGGTCGCGCGAGAACCGCGTGGTGGGCATCGACACCGACACGGCCGCCTGCGCCGTGCCGTCCATGCCGCGCACGGCCCGGCCGACGGCGGTGACGCCCGCCTCGGTCCTGCCCGCGTTGATGGCGAAGCCGCGCTCCCGGGTGGTGCGCAGCTCGCGGCGCAACGCCACCAGGTTGGGCCGCTGGTCGGGCCGGTCGGCCCACTTGTCCTCGCTGTAGAGCATGTCGAGCCGTTCGGGCGGCAGGTCGGCGAGCATGACCTTGCCGCCGGAGGCCAGGTGGGCGGGGAAGACCATGCCCTCGCGGTTGCCCACGCGCAGCGCCTGGGTGCACTCCACCGTGCCGATGAACCGTACGTGATCGCCGGACAGGATGGTCAGGTTGGCGCTCTCGCGGACCCGCTCGACCAGCGCCGACAGGTGCGGCATGGCGATGGCGCGCAGCCGCGAGGTGTGGGACAGGGAGCTGGCGCCCAGCGAGAGCACGGGCCCGGCCGCGTACCTGCGGTCCTCGAACTGCACCGCGAAATCCCGGTACACCAGCATGGCCAGCAGCCGGTGCGCGGTGGACGGCGCCACGCCGAGCCGCTCGGCGGCCTCGCCGACCCCGAGCGGGCCCTCCACCTGCAGCATCACCGCGAGCTGGAGGGCGTAGTCGACGCTGCGGATGGCGTAGTTGGGTGGATTCTTCACAGCAGAATGTCCTGTTCTTCTGGTACGCCCAGGCTACAAGCTGGCACTACAGCATCGAGCCGCACGCCGACGCCGTGTCACCCACGAAGGAGCCAGCATGACCCAGACCGCGAACCAGCCCGTGCGCCTCGCCGTGGTCGACGCCCCGGACCAGCCGGCCCCGTCGCCCGCGCTGGAAGAGCTGTACCGCGGCTTCGAGCAGGAGCTGCTGGTCCCGCTCTGGACCGAGATCGGCGACCTGATGCCGGCGCACCCGCGCGCCAAGGCCGTCCCGCACCTGTGGCGCTGGGAGCGCCTGCTGACCCTGGCGGACCAGGCCGGCCACCTGGTGCCGGTCGGCCGCGGCGGAGAGCGGCGCGCGATCGCGCTGGCGAACCCGTCCCTGGGCGGCCGGCCGTTCGCCACGCCGACGTTGTGGGCGGCGATCCAGTACCTGATGCCGGGCGAGGACGCCCCCGAGCACCGGCACACCCAGCACGCGTTCCGGTTCGTCGTCGAGGGCGAGGGCGTGTGGACCGTCGTCGGACGCGACCCGGTGCCGATGCGGCGCGGCGACTTCCTGCCCCAGGTCGGCTGGAACTGGCACGCCCACCACAACGGCGCCGCCGAGCCGATGGCCTGGATCGACGGCCTGGACATCCCCTTCCAGTACGCCGTGGACGCGCAGTTCTTCGAGTTCGGCCGCGACCGGATCTCCGACGCCGAGCGCATCACCCCGGACCGTTCCCGCTCCGAGCGGCTGTGGGGGCACCCCGGCCTGCGGCCCGTCTCCGCGCCCGGCCCGCAGCCCGGCACCCCGCTGCTGGCCTACCGCTGGGCCGACACGGACCGCGCGCTGGCCGACCAGCTCGACCTGGAGGCCGAGGGGTACGCGGGCACCGTCGAGCCCGGCCACGCCGCCGTGCGCTACACCAACCCGACGACCGGCGGCGACGTGCTGCCGACCATCAGGGCGGAGATGCACCGGATCCGCGCAGGCGCCGAGACCGCGCCCCGCCGCGAGGCAGGCTCCTCGGTCTACCAGGTCTTCGACGGTAGCGGGCGCGTCACGGTCGGCGGCACCACGTGGTCGGTGACCCGCGGCGACCTGTTCGTCGTTCCGTCCTGGCTGCCGTTCTCGGCCAGGTCCGAGGCCTCGGCGTCCGACTCCGACTCGGGCGCCCTCGATCTGTTCAGGTTCAGCGACGGGCCGGTCTTCGAGGCGCTGCACCTCGACCGCGTCGCCGTGGAAGCCAACGTCTAGTGGAAAGAAACAACGCATGAAGCTCGCCACCATCCGCACCTCCGACGGCCGCACCAGGGCCGTGCGCGTGGACGGGGACACCCTCGTCGACCTCGGCCTCACCGACGTGGGCGAGCTGCTGGCCCAGCCCGGCTGGGCGGAGCGCGCCGCGCAGGCGGACGGCGACGCGGTCGAGAGCGCCGGGTTCGCGCCCGTCGTCCCCCGGCCCGGCAAGATCGTCTGCATCGGGCTGAACTACCGCAAGCACATCCTGGAGATGGGCCGGGAGCTGCCGGAGCACCCGACGCTGTTCGCCAAGTACCCGGAGGCGCTCATCGGCGCGTACGACGAGATCCTGCTGCCGCCCGAGTCCGAGCAGGTGGACTGGGAGGCCGAGCTGGCCGTCGTCATCGGCAGGCGGGTACGCCGGGCCACCGAGGCCGAGGCGGACGCGGCCATCGCCGGGTTCGCCGTGCTCAACGACGTCACCATGCGCGACTGGCAGTACCGCTCCCCGGTCTGGCTGCAGGGCAAGACCTGGGAGGCCAGCACGCCGTTCGGCCCATACCTGGTCACGCCCGGCGACCTGCCCGGCGGCACCCGCCCCTCGCTCACCCTGACCGGTTCGGTGGACGGCGAGGTGGTGCAGCAGGCCGACACCGCGGACCTGGTCTTCGACCCCGTCGCGCTGGTCCGGTACGTCTCCACGATCCTCACCCTCCACCCGGGCGACGTCATCGCGACGGGCACGCCCGGCGGGGTGGGGCACGCCCGCAAGCCCGCCCGCTACCTCGCCGACGGCAGCGTCCTGACCACCGAGATCACCGGCCTGGGCCGCTCGGAGTCCAAGGCCGTGGCGGAGACCCCCGCCGCCGGGCGCCCGGCCTGATGGCCGCCCGGCGGAGCCTGGCCGACAGCCTGCGCTGGACGGCCGAGGGCACGAGGACGTTCTCCGCGACGCTGGCCGGCCTGCCGGACGACCGGCTGGACGCGCCGACGGCGCTGGCCGGCTGGACGGGCAGGCACCTGGTCGCCCACGTCGCCGCCAACGCCGACGCGCTGCTCAACCTGGCGCACTGGGCGCGCACCGGCGAGGAACGGCCGATGTACGCCTCGGCCGCGCAGCGCGACGCCGACATCCAGGCCGGCGCCCAGCGCTCGGCGGCCGAGCTGCGATCCTGGGCCGTGAGCTCCGCGGAGCTGCTCGACCGGCGGCTGTCCGAGCTGGACGAGCGCCAGTGGGGCCACCTGGTCCGCACCGCCCAGGGCCGCACCGTCCCCGCGGCCGAGGTCCCCTGGATGCGGGCCAGGGAGGTCATGGTGCACGCCGTCGATCTCGGCGCCGGGGTGGGCTTCGGCGACCTGCCCGCGGACTTCCTGGCCGCCCTGATCGACGACATCACGGCCAAGCGGTCCGCCGCGGGCGACGGCCCCGCCCTCGCCCTCACGGCGACCGGCCACAGCGGCACCCGGACCGTCCCGGGCGCCGGCGACCCCGTGGAGGTCACCGGCAGGTGGTCCGTCGCGGGCGCCGGCGATCCCGGAGAGGTCACCGGCAGGTGGTCGGTCACGGGCGCCGGCGATCCCGCGGAGGTCACGGCCACCCTCGCCGAGCTGGCGGCCTACCTCTCGGGCCGCGCGGCCGGCCCGGGCGACCGGCCCGCCCCCGCGCTGCCTCGCTGGTTGTAGGCGGCGCAAGCGCAATGATGGAAGGAACCCCTCAGGTGACCAGTAACGACGTCGATGTGATCGTCGTGGGCGGCGGCATCGGCGGCCTGTCCAACGCCCTCGCCCTCACCCGCAAGGGGCTGCGGGTGCGGGTGCTGGAGCGGGCACAGGAGTTCGGCGAGGTCGGCGCCGGCCTGCAGATCGCGCCCAACTGCACGCGCATCCTCGACCGCTGGGGCCTGCTCGACGAGATCACCTCGCTCGGCGTGCTCCCGGAGAACATCGTCATGAAGGACGCCGTCGACGGCAGCGTCCTGACCAGGCTCGACCTGCACGACGTGGAGCGGCGCTACGGCTTCCCGTACATGGTGATCCACCGCAGCGACCTGCACGGCACGCTGCTGCGCGCGTGCAGGGAGGCGGGGGTGGACCTGGTCACCGACGTGGCGGTGACCGGGTACGAGCAGGCGCCGGGCGGCGCGGTCGCCGTGCACGACGGGGGCGGGGAGCACGGCGCGGTGGTGATCGCGGCCGACGGCCTGCACTCGGTGGCCCGGCGGATCCTGAGCGACGACGAGCCGGTCAACTCCGCGTACGTCGCCTACCGGGGCGCCGTGCCGTTCGACCGGGTCGCCGACCTCGACGTGCACACCAAGGACGTGGTCGTCTACGTCGGCCCCCGCTGCCACTTCGTGCAGTACCCCCTGCGCCAGGGGGAGATGTTCAACCAGGTGGCGGTGTTCGAGTCGGGCAGGGCGCTGGCAGGCGAGGCCGACTGGGGCACGCCCGACGAGCTCGACGCGGCCTTCGAGGGCGCCTGCGAGCAGGTGCGGGCCGGGCTGCCGCTGATGTGGCGCGACCGCTGGTGGCGGATGTTCGACCGTGACCCGATCATGAACTGGGTCAGCGGCAGGATCGTCCTGACCGGGGACGCGGCGCATCCGCCGCTCCAGTACCTCGCGCAGGGCGCGGTCATGGCCATCGAGGACGCCTGGGTGCTGTCCGAGCACGTGGGCGGGGCGGGGGGCGACTGGGACGCCGCGCTGGCGGCGTACAACGCGGTCCGCACCGAGCACTGCCGCCGCGTGCTGACCACCGCGCGCGCGTGGGGCGAGCTGTGGCACCACGACGGCGACAAGCGGTTGTGGCGCAACGGCGTGCTGCGGGGGCGCGACGTCCACGACTACGCCTACGTGGACTGGCTCTTCGGGCCGACCGCGCTCACCCCCGAGCAGGAGCCGCCCATGTTCCGGACGGGCTGAACGGGAGCCGGGGCGGCCGTGTCATAGTGAGTCATGAGCCAGGAAGCGCCGCCCGTGAAGGACGTCCCCGCCGAGCAGGCCGCCCGCGAGGAGGCCCTGGTCCGGCAGGTGCTGGCGGCCTTCGACGGCACGCCGTCGCCGCGGCTCAGGCAGCTCGTCCAGGCCCTGGCCGGGCACCTGCACGCCTTCGTCCGCGAGACCCGGCTCACCACGCAGGAGTGGGAGGCCGCGATCGGCTTCCTCACCGCGTGCGGGCACATCACCGACGACCGGCGGCAGGAGTTCATCCTGCTGTCCGACGTGCTGGGCCTGTCGATGCAGACGATCGCGGTCAACAACGAGGCGCGCGGCGAGGCGACCGAGGCGACCGTGCTCGGGCCGTTCTTCGTGGAGGGCGCGCCGGAGATCCCGATCGGCGGCGACATGTCCGGCGGCGCCGCCGGTGAGCCGTGCTGGGTGGAGGGCGTCGTCAGGGACACGGCGGGCGAGCCCGTCCCGCACGCCAGGATCGAGGTGTGGGAGGCCGACGCCGACGGCTCCTACGACGTGCAGTACGGCGACGACAGGATCGCGGGCCGGGCCCGCCTCCACAGCGACGACCAGGGCCGCTTCGCCTTCTGGGGCGTCACCCCGACGCCGTACCCGATCCCGTCCGACGGCCCGGTCGGCGACCTGCTGCGGGCCACGGGGCGCTCCCCGATGCGCGCCTCCCACCTGCACTTCATGGTCTCCGCCGAGGGGCTGCGCACGCTCGTGACGCACATCTTCGTCCGCGGCTGCGCCTACCTGGAGCGCGACAGCGTCTTCGGCGTCAAGGAGTCGCTGATCAGGGACTTCGCCAGGCAGGAGGCCGGCACGCCCGCCCCCGGCGGCCGGGAGATCGCCGGGCCGTGGACGCGCGTGCGCTTCGACATCGTCCTGGCCTCCGGAGAGGAGGCCGAGGACACGGGCGCCACCGGCTAGCGGGCCGCCCGTACGTCGGTGTCGATCGGCTCGCCGTTGGCCAGCGCGGTGAACAGCCTGTCCCACAGCGGCATCACGACGTGCGGGGTGTAGCCGTAGGCCGTCTCGGCCGCGGCGGCGCCCAGCCGCAACCGCAGCTCGCGATCGCCCATCGCCCGGCCGAGCGCCTCGGTCAGCGCGGGCACGTTGCGCGGCGGCACCAGCAGCCCGTCCTTGCCGGGCGTCAGCACGTCGGCGGGCCCGGTCGGGCAGTCGAAGGCGACGATCGGCAGGGCGTGGCCCATGGCCTCGATCATGGCCATCGGCAGCCCCTCGATCCGGGAGCTGAGCGCGTAGACCGACGCCTTGGCCAGCTCCTCGTGGATGCGGTTGCTGCGGCCCATCAGCCGGATCCTGTCGCCGGCGCCGGCCTCGTCGATGCGCTTCTGCAGCCGCTCCTTCGAGGGCCCGGTGCCGAAGATGCGCAGCTTCCACTCCGGGTGCTCCTCCGCGGTGGCGGCGAAGGCCGGGATGAGCATGTCGAAGCCCTTCTGCGGCACCAGCCTCCCCACGGCGATCACGATCCGGTTGCTCTGGTCGGAGTGCTTGCGCTCCTCCATGTGCACCGCGTTGGGGATGCGCACCACCGGCGTGCTCTTGAGCACCTTGCGGTACTCACGGCGGCTGGTCTCGGTCAGCACGGCGATCGCGTCGAAGCCGCCGTAGTGGCGGACGATCTGCTCGCGGACCCGCTCGTGGTACGAGGCCAGGTTCATGTGCTCCTGGGCGACGCGGATCACGCTGGAGGAGCCGCGGCGGGCCGAGATCAGGTTCAGCGCGGGGCGGGTGGTGACCAGGATGCCGTCACGCAGGCCGGAGACGTAGTCGATGACCGCGGCCTCGACGCGCTCGGTGAAGTACTCCGCCGCGAACTCCCCGTAAGGGACGATCTTGCCGCGGGCCCGGCGCCACACCTTGCGCGCCAGGGAGTCGGCGGCGATGCCGTCGCGCTGGTCCACCAGCGCCGAGAGCCGCACCCGCGGGTCGATGGCGAACTGTGGCTCGTTCCTGCGCCGGACCACGCTGACGATCTCGACGTCGTGGCCGGCCTCCGCCATGGCGTTGGCCTGGTTGACGACGGTGCGGATGGTGCCGCCCATGCCGTAGGCGTGCAGCAGCATGTAGCGGATCTTCACGTCAGGTACTCCCAGGTCCTGCACATGTCCTTCAGCACGTCAGGGATCTGCTCGGGGCGGGGCAGGTCGCGACCGCGTTGTACCGTTCCGGAGCGGATCTTGTCCTTCCAGTCGCCCAGGCCCTTGGTCACCACGTCGGGAGTGCCGTAGGAGAGCAGCTCGGGCGCCCAGGGCACCTCCAGGAACTCGCAGATGCCGCGGCCGATGCCCTCGGGGTCGGCGGTCAGCTCCTCGTAGCGGACGGTGAGCCCCGGCAGGGCCTTGCGCGCGCGCTGCACGGCCTTCATGTACCGCAGCGCGTCCGCGGCGGCCTCGTCGGGGGTGCGCTTGCCCGGGCTGGCCTCGTGCCAGGAGCTGGCGATCGAGGCGGGATGGCGCAGGAGGAAGACGAACCGCGCGTCCGGCCAGCAGGTGGACAGCCGCTCGTAGGCGAACGCGTTCGCCGGCGTCTTCTCCACGATGAACCGCTTGCCGCTGCGTACCAGCTCCCGGTGGAGCACCCGGTCCCACAGCAGGTGCTCCAGATCGGCCTTGTTGTGGCCGAGTGCCTCCATGGCCTTTTCCGCCAGCGAAGTGTCGAATTCCACTCTCAACCGGCGTACGTGCAGCTCGTGCGGAGCATGCAGGTCCGGGTGAGCGTTGAGCATCGCCCGCAGCAGCGTCGAGCCCGATCGGACCGGCGAGATGATGAACACCGGCGCCTGCACGAGGCGATCGGTCTTCGGATCCGCCGGCGGCCTGAAAGGCGATTCCGGTCGTTTGACCGGGGCCTTTTCCATGACCGTCGTCGTAGCCGCTTGCCCTGCTTTACCTACTCGGTTGAACTGGAATCCCGTGTACCTCGCCAGCGCCCCGTTGATAGTGCGCTGCCACTTCATGACCCGGAGAGTACCCGGCCTACCTGGAAATTGCCTGAAGAAGAACGGCGGCTTAACGTGGCACCACGGGCAGAGTGATGTAGGAGTCAGGGAAAACGCGCTGATTCTGCACGACCAGCTCCGGCTCCGTGGCCAGGGCGGCGGGCCGGCCGTTACCCGGGTTACGGTCGAAGCGGGGGAAGTTCGAGCTGGAGATCTCCACCCGGATGCGATGGCCCGCCTTGAAGACCTGGCTGGTGGCGACCAGGTCGATGACGTACGTCCCGGACGGCGTGGCGGTGCGGACGATGCCGTCGATCACGCTCATCGCCCGCCCGTCCGGATGCACGTTCACCAGCTTGGCCGTCCAGTCGGTGGCGGCGGCCGAGGTCTCGGCGCGCAGCGTCACCGACACCGGCCCCGTCACCTCCACGGCGGAGCCCAGCACGCCGGTGGTGTAGCAGAGCACGTCGGCGCGGAGCTCCACGTCGCGCTGGTCCTGCGGACCCACGTTCGTCGGGTCGGCCAGCAGCGTCGGGCCGCCGGTGGTGGGCACCGGGTCGCGCGGGTCGAAGGTGAAGACGCGCGGCTCGGCCGAGGCGGGCGGCTCGGGGGAGAGCAGACCGTCGGCGTGCAGGTGGTAGCGGGTGTCCACGGCGCGGGCCGGTGGCCAGGACTCCTCGTCCCGCCACACGTCGTCGCCCATCACGAAGATCTTCACGGCCGGCCCGGTGTCACGTCCCCGCAGGAACGCGAGCTGCCGCTGCTCCAGCTGGATCGCCTGCGCCGAGGCGGCGAACCCGAAGTCCAGCCGCCCGGTGCCGGAGGAGGCCGAGGTCAGGTGCGACCAGGGGCCGATGACCAGCGGGCCGCCCAGCCGGCGGTGGTTCTCCAGCGTGCCGGCCAGGAACAGGTCGAACCACCCCGCCACGTGCATGACCGGCGCCTCGATGCGGTCGTGCCGCAGCGTCTCGCCCAGGTCCTGCCAGAACGCGTCGCGCTCGGGGTGGGAGATCCAGTCGTGCCACCACGGGATGCCCCGCACCGCGTCCAGCGGCAGCGTCCGCACCGCCGCGGCCTGGCCGGTCATGGCCGGCAGCAGCTCGCCGAACGCCGCGCCGACGTCCTCGCCCGCCTCCGCCGCGTGCATCAGCCCGAGCGCCGCCTGCATGGCGCCCCAGTTGAGCGCCGAGCCCAGGGCCAGCGCCCCGCCGTGGTACTTCAGCCCGTCGTGGAAGTCGTGCGGCGTCATGGCCGCGTACACCGCCTTCAGGCCCGGCGGGCGGGTGGCCGCGGCCTGCAGGGCGCAGCCGGCCAGGTACGACATGCCGGTCATCACGACCTCGCCGTCCGACCACGGCTGCCCCGTGATCCAGGCGATCGTGTCGTACCCGTCGTCGCCCTCGTCCAGCCACGGCCGGAACTCGCCGTCGCTGCTCCCGCGCCCCCGGCAGTGCTGCAGCACCACCGCGAAGCCCGCCTCCAGCGCCGCGGTCACCGGGATCGCCCGGAACGGCCCCTCACCGTACGGGCTGCGCGCCAGCAGCGTGGGGAACGGGCCGCCCGACGCCCGCCGGTGCACCGAGCCGCGCAGCACGGTGCCGTCGCGCATCGGCATCGGGGTGTCGTACTCGGCGGTGACGGGCATCGGGGAGCGGTCGAGCTTCGGCATCGGAGCCTCCGGCGTCGGTCAGGTCAGGGTGTAGGCGTCGTAGCGCACGGCGGAGGCGGCGCGGGCCGCCGTGGCCACGGCCAGCGTACGGTTGAGCCAGTGGTAGCGCCCGTCGCCGGTCTCGAAGCGGCAGAACAGCCGGAAGTAGTACTCCGCCGGGTCCACCTCCTCGCCCCGCGCGAGCCGGTCGAGCACCTCGGGCGGGCCGTGCCGCACGCCGCTGGTGGAGATGTAGAGCAGCGCGCCGTCGTGGGTGCGCAGCGTGTAGCGGGTGTCGATGCTGATCGCGCCGTCGGCGTGGACGACCTGCCAGTCGGCGCCGCCGGGCAGCACGGCGCCCGACAGGCGGGGTCCCTCGAACGAGCCGCCCACGATGTTGATCACCCGGCGGCGGCCCCACGGCGAGTCGCCGAGGTCGAGGACGGGGTCGAGCTCGACGTGGAACGCGGCGAGCGGTTCGAGGCCCATCATGCCGTGCTCCGGGTGACGCTCCAGGACGGGTGCCGGTTGCGGCTCATCGGGTGACGCTCCAGGACGGGCGCTCGCTCAGCGAGGCGGGGTCGAAGCCCGCCGTGCGCTTGTAGGAGGCGGCGATCTCGGCCCGCTCCGCGAGCGGGATGACCTGCTCGACGTCGTCGAACCCGCCGGGCGCCCGCTCGTGCGCCAGCTTCATCACGACCTCGGGCCCCATCTCCCTGTTCGACAGTTGCAGCGCCGTCGTGGCGGGCCGCCGCAGCCGCTCGTAGGCGTCCAGGTCGCCGCGGGCCAGCGCGTACGCCAGCACCCGGGCGTCGATGATGGCCTGGGAGGCGCCGTTCGAGCCGATCGGGTACATCGCGTGGGCCGCGTCGCCGAGCAGCGTGACGTTCCCGGCCGTCCAGCGGGGCAGCGGGTCGCGGTCCACCATCGGGTACTCGTACGCCGTCCCGGCCCCGGCGATGATCCCCGGCACGTCGAGCCAGTCGAAGCGCCAGCCCGCGAAGTGCCTGCCGACCTCGGCCAGGTCGCACGGGCGGTTCCAGTTGCCGCGCTCCGGCGGCTCGCCGTCGAGCGGGCGCTCGGCGATCCAGTTGATCAGGGTGCGCTCGCCCGTCTCGATCGGGTACGCGACGAACTTCTGCGTCCCGTCCCCCGCCATGATCATGGACCGGCCGGTCAGGAACGGCTCGCCGTACGTGATGCCGCGCCACAACACCAGGCCGTTCCACGGCGGCGGGCCCTCGCCGGGGTACAGGTGCGCGCGCACGGCCGAGTTGATGCCGTCCGCGCCGATCAGCAGGTCCTCGCCGCCCGGCCCGGTGATCCGGCTGCCGGTCCGCACGCTGTCCGCGCCCAGCCGCTCGACCACCGCCTCCAGCAGGAGCAGCTGCAGGCGACCCCGGTGCACGGAGTACTGCGGCCAGGCGTACCCGGCGTCGAGCCCGCGCGGCTCGGACCAGATGGGCGTGCCGTAGCGGTTGAAGTAGGCCAGCTCGGCCGTGGCGACGCCGATCCCCGCCAGGCGGTCGGCCAGGCCCAGCTCGGTCAGCTCGCGCACGGCGTGGGGCAGGAGGTTGATGCCGACGCCGAGCGGCTTGAGCTCGGGCGCCGCCTCGTGCACGGTCACGTCGGAGAAGCCTGCCGCGTGCAGGCTGAGTGCGGCGGTGAGCCCGCCGATGCCGGCTCCGGCGATGACGATGCGCACAGGCCCTCCAGATTGTTATGGCCGAAACAATATCTCCGGTGGGTGTCCGGTTACGCAAGACTTGACCGGTGAACGACAGCCACGCCGGGCCGCCCGACCTCGAGTACGCCGCCTACGCGCGGGAGCGGCTGGCCTCGATGCCGCCTCCCGCCGATCCCGAGGCGTTCGCGCTGGCCTACCACCTGCTGCAGCTCGCCTACCTGCTGGTGACCGACCTGGAGACGCGCATCCACCGGCCGCGCGGCTGGACGCTGCCGGGGTTCCGGCTGATGTTCAAGCTGTGGCTGCTGGGCCCGGCCCAGCCGGTCCGGCTGGCCGAGATCTCGGCGATGTCCCGCTCGGCCGTCACGAACGCGGTCAACACGCTGGAGCGCGGCGGCCTGGTGGAGCGCAGGCCGGTGCCGGGCGACGGGCGGGCGGTGGTGATCGCGCTGACCGGCGCGGGGGAGCGGGCGGTGCGGGAGGCGTTCGCCGAGCAGGCGCGGCGGGAGGGGGAGTGGTTCGCGCCGCTGGACGAGGCCGAGCGGGCGCGGCTGACCGGGCTGCTCACCCGCATCCTGCGGGAACGCCCGGCGGTGGGGGTCACCCGGTGCAGCTGACCGCGAACCAGACGAGCTTGCCGTTGTCGGCCGTCGCCACGCCCCACTCCTCGGCGATCGCCGCGACGATCTGCAGGCCCCGGCCCGACAGGGCGTCCACGCCGGGGGAGCGCTGGAGGGGCACGCCGTCGCCCGGGTCGAACACCTCGCCGTACAGCCGGCCCGCGCGCTCCTCCAGCCGCAGGGTGTAGGCGGAGCCGCCGTGCCGTACGACGTTGGTGACGAGCTCGCTGACGATGAGCAGGCAGTCGTCGGTGACGTGGGCCAGGCCCCAGCGGCCGAGCTCCTCCCGGACCAGGGAGCGGGTCTCGGCGACGCCGGCGGGAGCGGACGGCAGCAGGTACTCCACCGCGCGGGCCTGCGGGGCGGTCAGGGCTCCGCCGGACGGGGCCAGGTGGGGGGCCATACGCATCACGTCTCTCGGTTTTGGGAGCGCTCCCACACCCACGATAAGCGCATGCCTTCACTTTTGTGAATGCGTGGCGGAGAAGTTTCCTCAGGGGATGCGGGCGACGGCGCCGTAGTTGCCCGACGAGCTGGGCTCCTCGCGGCAGCTGTGGTCGTCGTCACCGGGGCGCCACTCCGGCACCCAGGCCAGCCCGGGAGGCAGCAGGTCGAGCCCTTCGAGCAGGGCGGCGACCTCGTCCCTGGACCGGATCGCCAGGTGCGGCAGGGTCATCGCGAGCAGGTCGCGGATGGCCGGCAGCAGCTCCGGCGGGACGCCGTCGAAGGTGGTGTGCAGCAGGCCGAGGAAGCTGCCGCCCGGCGCGGTGTGCCGCAGCCGTTTGATGACGTAGTGGGCGTACTCGTCGTCGTGGAGGCTGTAGGTCGACAGCAGCAGCACGGCCACGGGGCGGTCCCAGTCGATGAACGTCCGGACCACGTGGTCCCTGAGCACCTCGTCGATCTCGCGGATGTCGCCTTCGACCACCCGCACCAGGTCCGTGAACGGCTCGATGGTGGCCTGCGCCATGGTGACCACCATCGGGTTGTTCTCGACGTACAGCACGCGCGGCGCGACCCCGCAGGCCTCGCGGGCCGCGTCGTGCAAGGCGTGGCCGGCGGAGGGGCCGCTGGGAATGCCGCTGCCCACGATCAGATATTGGTCCACGCCTTCGGCGGACAAATGGCGGATCACCCGGGTGAGGAATTCGAGCACCGCGCGGGCCGCCGTGGTCAGGGCGGGAGCGGCTTGATCGAAATGGCGAACGGTGTCCCTGTCGGCCAGGAAATGGTTCTTCCCGCCTGCCGCCGCGTCGAAGATGCGCGTGATCCTGGCCTGCGTCGTCTCAAGGTTGGCCAGGTTGCGGACGGCGCGCTGGTGCATGAGCGTTGCCCCTTTCCCTCGCCGCCACCGTCATTCCGGTAAGCGATCTTCGGACCTCACTCGATGACTCGAACCATATGTTCCAACAATTCCAGTCAATGACAACACGCTAGACCGGTTGTCTTGGAAATGTTTGGCCGCTGCATCGTTGTGGCAAGGCACCTCTGCCGGGCGGGACATACCCGGCAGAGGGGGAAGTGACTCCTGCGTCAGTCGGTACCGGTCTCGATCGCCGCCTGGTCGAGCAGCTGGTCGTCCTCCGGCACCTCGACGGTCTCGCCGCGCGAGGCGATCGCCTCGGCGCCGCCCTGGGGCATCGCGCCGATCAGGCCGGTGGCGGCGACCTGCGTGGTGCCGAGCAGCGTCTGGTGGCCGACCATGCCGAGCCCGGCGTACTGCTCCAGCTTGGCGCGCGAGTCGGCGATGTCGAGGTTGCGCATGGTGAGCTGGCCGATGCGGTCGAGCGGGCCGAACGCGGAGTCCTCGGTGCGCTCCATCGACAGCTTGTCGGGGTGGTAGCTGAACGCCGGGCCCGTCGTGTCGAGGACCGAGTAGTCCTCGCCGCGCCGCAGCCGCAGCGTCACCTCGCCGGTGATCGCCATGCCGACCCAGCGCTGCAGCGACTCGCGCAGCATCAGCGACTGCGGGTCGAGCCAGCGGCCCTCGTAGAGCAGCCGGCCCAGCTTCCTGCCCTCGGTGTGGTAGCTGGCCAGGGTGTCCTCGTTGTGGATGGCGTTGACCAGCCGCTCGTAGGCGGCGTGCAGCAGCGCCATGCCGGGGGCCTCGTAGACGCCCCGGCTCTTGGCCTCGATGACGCGGTTCTCGATCTGGTCGGACATGCCGAGCCCGTGGCGGCCGCCGATGGCGTTGGCCTCCAGCACCAGATCGACGGCCGAGGCGAACTCCTTGCCGTTGATCGTCACCGGCCGGCCCCGCTCGAACCCGATCGTGACGTCCTCGGCCGGGATCTCGACCTCGGGGTCCCAGAACCGCACGCCTATGATCGGCTCGACGAGCTCGATGCCGGCGTCCAGGTGCTCGAGCCTCTTGGCCTCGTGGGTGGCGCCCCAGATGTTGGCGTCGGTGGAGTAGGCCTTCTCCGTGCTGGCGCGGTAGGGCAGGTCGCGGGCGAGCAGCCACTCCGACATCTCCTTGCGCCCGCCGAGCTCGCTGACGAAGTCGGCGTCCAGCCACGGCTTGTAGATGCGCAGGGACGGGTTGGCCAGCAGGCCGTAGCGGTAGAACCGCTCGATGTCGTTGCCCTTGAAGGTGGAGCCGTCTCCCCAGATCAGCACGCCGTCGTCGAGCATCGCGCGCACCAGCAGGGTGCCGGTGACGGCGCGGCCGAGCGGCGTCGTGTTGAAGTAGGTGCGGCCGCCGGAGCGGATGTGGAACGCCCCGCAGGCCAGCGCCGCCAGACCCTCCTCCACGAGGGCCTCCCGGCAGTCGACCAGGCGGGCGATCTCCGCGCCGTACGCCGTCGCGCGGCCCGGCACCGAGCCGATGTCGGGCTCGTCGTACTGGCCGATGTCGGCGGTGTAGGTGCAGGGCACAGCACCCTTCTCGCGCATCCACGCGACCGCCACGGAGGTGTCGAGGCCGCCGGAGAAGGCGATCCCGACCCGTTCGCCTACAGGGAGAGAGGTGAGCATCTTGGACACGAGTAGAAGTATATACACATCAATGCATGACCATTCAATCCGTGCCTCCCACCGGCGCGTCGTCACCCGCGCCCCGGGGCGCGGCAAATTTAAATCAGTTGCTTGACTTGTGCCGGTCCCGGCTGGTTGGCTGACGGGGTCACAGCACGTCAAGCCAGATGTCAGCGCCGGCGAGGTGAGCGAATGACCGACACGTTGCCCGAGTTCCCGGGCGTCAGGGCGGCACGGTGCCCGTTCGACCCGCCACCGCGCATCCGGGCCCTGCAGCAGGACGGGCCGCTGGCCAGGGTGCGGCTGTGGGACGGCAGCACGCCATGGCTGGTCACCACGCACGCCGAGCAGAAGGCGCTGCTCAGCCATCCGCAGGTCAGCGCCGACGTCACCAGGCCCGGCTACCCGGTGTCCGCGCCCAGGGCCGGCGGCGGCTCGCTGAGCTTCATCCTCATGGACGACCCCGAGCACCACCGGCAGCGCCGCATGGTGCAGGGCGCGTTCACGGTCAGGCGGGTGGAGGGCATGCGCCCGGCCGTGCAGCGGATCGTGGACGAGCTGATCGACGACCTGCTGGCCGGGCCCAGGCCGGTGGACCTGGTGGAGGCGTTCGCCCTGCCGGTGCCCTCGCTGGTGATCTGCGAGCTGCTCGGCGTCCCGTACGCCGACCACGACTTCTTCCAGGACAACAGCCGGACCATCATCAAGCGCGACGTGACGGCCGAGGAGCGGGCCGCCGCCGGCGGCCGGCTGCTGGAGTACCTGGACGCGCTCGTGGCCGGCAAGCTCGCCCACCCGGGGGACGACCTGCTCTCGCAAGTGGCCGGGCGGGTCGAGGCCGGCGAGCTGACCCGTGCCGAGGCCGCCCAGATGGGCGTGCTGCTGCTCGTCGCCGGCCACGAGACCACCGCGAACATGATCGCCCTCGGCACCCTCGCCCTGCTCCGGCATCCCGGCCAGCTCGCCCTGCTGCGCGGGAGCGACGACCCGAAGGTGGTCGCGGGAGCGGTGGAGGAACTGCTGCGCTACCTCAACATCACCCACAGCGGGCGCCGCCGCGTGGCGCTGGCCGACATCGAGATCGCCGGCCAGGTCATCCGCGCGGGCGAGGGCATCATCATGGCCAACGACGTCGGCAACCGCGACCCCGGCGTCTTCCCCCGCCCCGACGAGCTGGACCTCACGCGCGACGCCCGCCGCCACGTGGCCTTCGGCTTCGGCGTGCACCAGTGCCTCGGCCAGCCGCTGGCCCGGCTGGAGTTGCAGGTCGTCTACGGCACCCTCTACCGGCGCATCCCCACCCTGGCCCTGGCGGCCGGCCTGGACGACATCCCGTTCAAGCACGACGGCCAGGTGTACGGGGTCTACGAGCTGCCCGTCACCTGGTGACCCCCGCCGCGAGCGCCGCTAGGGTGCTCACGTGCGTCAAGGGGAGATCCAGTTGAGCGGCAGGTCGCGACTGGTCGAGCGCGTGCGCGGGCTGGCCGCCGGCGACGGGCGGGTGCTGATCGGCATCGCGGGCTGCCCGGGCGCGGGCAAGTCCACGCTGGCGGGCTGGCTCGCCACGGCGCTCACCGCCGCGGGCCTGCCCGCCGTCTGGGTGCCGATGGACGGCTTCCACCTGGCCGACGTCGCCCTCGAACGCCTCGGGCGGCTCGGCCGCAAGGGCGCCGTCGACACCTTCGACGGGCACGGCTACCTCGCCCTGCTGCGCCGCCTGAGCAGCGAGACCGGCACCGTCGTGTACGCGCCGTCCTTCGACCGCGACCTCGAACAGCCGATCGCCGGCGCCATCGCCGTGCCGCCCGACGCCCGGGTCGTCGTCAGCGAGGGCAACTACCTGCTCTCCGCCGCCGAGCCGTGGCCGGGGGTGCGGGCGGCCATGACCGAGGTCTGGTACGCCGACCTCGACGACCGCGTCCGCCTGGACCGCCTCACCAGGCGGCACGTGCGGTTCGGCAAGACGCCCGAGCAGGCGGTCCGGTGGGTCGCCGAGGTGGACGAGCCCAACGCCGCCGCCATCCGCGCCACCCGTGCCCGCGCCGACCTCCACGTCGACATCGACGCCCTGGCCCTGTCGCCCTGAGCTCCCCGTGAGGTTCTCAGTGGTGGTGCCCGATGGGCGAAAGCACGTACTGGTACAGCTCGTACCCCACGAACGCGATCACCGGCAGGCCGACCGCGATCAGCAGGCGGCGCGGCAGCGGCGCCCGGGCGACGAGCGGATCGATGGCCTTGACAGGGACGACCGGCACCTTGGCCAGCGGCACCGGGTCGGGCGCCGCCGCGAGCTCGGGGTGCCGCGCCAGGTAGCCGGCGGGGAACGACGTGAGGTGGAAGGCGCCGCAGGCCGGGCAGCTCGCCCCCGACCAGGGCGGCTGCACGGGCACGCCGGAGGCGAGCCAGATCTCCGCCTCGTTGCCGTGCTCGTCGGTGAGGTGCCGGACGAGGTAGTCCTCCTCCCAGACGTAGAGGCATCGAAGGCACTCGAAGGGCCATGACTCGCGGGATTCGAACCCGTCGTGCACGGGGAATCACCCCCTGGCCGCGTATGGGTGTGTTCCCTTCGAGTGTCCGCCTCTTCCCGTACGGCAAGAAGAGGGCAGTTGTGACACCTGCCGCTACAAAAGGCTCGCTCAGTGTGAGGTTAGCCGGAGGCTCCGGCTCGAAAACGCTTTGCGGCCGTCCCTTCCCTCCTCCTACGCTTTTTCGTAATTACGGAGTAGCGAAGGAGATCGCTATGAACGACGAAAGGATCGACGCGTTAGAGCGCCGGCTCGCCCTGCTGGAGAGCCGGGTCCAGGACGGCGAGGCCCCCAAGGGCGCCCCGCCGGCGCCGTCCCTGATGGGAGTCCTGCACGGCTACCGCAACGACGCCGAGGAGCACTTCCACCCCGGCACGGTCGGCTACGTCGGCGCGGCCTACCTGGCGGAGGACAACGTCTACCTCTGGGCCAGGGAGCACAAGCTCGCCGAGCTGCTGAAGGCCGACTGGAGCCCGGCGATCGGAGTGCTGGAGTCCCTCGCCAGCCTGCCGCGGCTGGCGCTGCTGGGGGTGCTCGTCCGCAAGGGGCGGTGCACCAGCGCCGACCTCCTGGAGGCCCTCGCGGCGTCGCAGGGGGAGCCGACCAGCGGCCAGCTCTACCACCACCTGCGCGAGTTGCAGGCCGCCGGCCTGATCGTGCAGCGCAAGCGCGGCGAGTACGAGCTCGCGGGCGTCGCCGTGATCCCCGTGCTCACCATCCTCGCCACCTCGCTCAACCTGGCCACCGACCCGCCCGTGGGGCCGCCCATCGAGGTCCCGCAACCGGAGTGACATCGGACGGCGGCCGGAGCGCTCGTGCCGGCCGCCGCCTGTGCCCGCCTGTGCCCGCCTGTGCCCGCCTGTGCCCGCCTGTGCCCGTCAGAGCGGCCCGCGGTGCCAGGGGCCGCGAATCGCGAACGTGCGGCCCGGCGGGTCCAGCGAGACCGCGTCACCGAAGTTGTTGACGAACAGGACCGAGCCGTCCGGGCTGAAGCACGCCCCCGCGAACTCGCAGTCGTCGGCCACGTTGACCGCGAACTCGAACGGCTGCCCCCTGCGCGGGTCCAGCCCGATCAGCCGGTTCACGTTGACCAGGCCGGGGGCCAGCGGGTGCGGGTCGGCGTCGGCCGAGCCCGCGTCGTCCTCGCAGAGCACGATGCCGCCCCTGGGGGTGAACGTCAGGTTGTCCGGCGAGTCGAGCTCCTTGCGGCCGGGCGACTCGTACACCAGCACCAGGGTGCCGCCGTCGCGGCGGCCGGGGACGTACTGCCAGACCTGGCCGTAGCCCTCCAGGTAGCCGTCGGCGTTGGGCGGGTCGCCGTTCTTGGCGTCGCCGCCGCTGGTGGAGTTGAAGAAGACGCTGCCGTCGCCGTACCAGCAGCCTTCTAGGCGGTTGAACTTCGCGCCGCCCTTGGCCAGGCCCTGCAGGGTGCAGGGGGTGGCGCCGTTCTCCAGGTCGGGGTCGGGGTCGTCGATGCGCACCCACTCCACGGGGAGCCGGGCGCCCATGGTCTGGCCCTCGCGGCAGTCGTAGCCGTCCACGCCCCTGATCTTGAGCATCTCCAGCACGCCGCCGGCGGCCAGGTCGCGCGGGTCCCTGGGGCGGAAGCGGTAGAAGCCGTCGGCCCTGCCCGACTCGTCCTCGGTCTCGTAGACGTAGCCGGTGCGCGGGTCCACCGCGACCGCCTCGTGCGAGAAGCGGCCCATCGCCGTCAGCGGCAGGGAGGGCGCGGGCGTGCCGGGACGGGGGCCGTTGAGCGGCACCTCGAAGATGTAGCCGTGCTTGCGCTGCCAGCCCTGCGCCGGGCCCGCGGTCGTCTCCTCGCAGGTCAGCCAGCCGCGCTCGTGCAGCATGCGGCCGCCCGCGCAGTTGACGATCGTGCCGTTGAGGCTGACGAAGTCGCGCAGCACCTCGCCGCTGCGCAGGTCGATCTCCAGCGTGGTGGTGCCGCCCACGCCCAGCTCGTCGTAGCGCCGCGAGCCCTCGACGTGCACCCGGCCGACGGGGGAGCCGGGGGTGGTGCGCACCTCGTGGTTGCGGATGAGGCGGACGGTGTGGCGGCGGGTCCCGGGGAAGGCGGCCATGCCGTCGTGGGCGATGGGGGTGGCGACGCCGTCGGTCATGAGGGTGCCGCTCCTGCCCAGGACGACGTACGAGAAGCCCGCGGGTAACGCCAGGAACTCCTCGCCGGTGTTCCTGGCGGGCATGCGGCGCAGGGGGCCGTAACCGGTCTCGCCCGGGTCGCCGGCGGGGCGGCCCGCGCTCGCCCAGGAGGCGTGGGCGGTCAGGGTCTCGATGGCGATGCCGCTGGCCAGCACCCCGCCGGTGGTGGCCAGGCCGCGGCCGAGAAAGGAACGACGGTCGAGCTCGGTCATGGTGCTCCCCTCGGGACAAGGGCATGGACCCGCGTCCATGTGAAGCGTGGGATGAACGAGTGCTGTCGTCAGAGTAAACGGAAGATTGCGTGCCGAGGGGGCCCAGTTCCGGGCGTGGGTCAGGGGCGCTGCCTGGCCAGCGGCACGAGCAGCACGAGCAGGGGGATGGCCCCGGCGGCGAACGCGGCCGCGATCGACACGAGCATCGGCGGCAGGAAGAAGGCCGCCACGGCGCAGCAGCCGCCCACCGCCATCATCAGGTGCCCGCCGAACCGCTGGGCCCGCTCCGCCCCCGGCACGAACCGCAGCGGGTGGAGGCGCGGCAGGGCCCGCCCGAGACCCGCGACCAGGATCCCGAGCGCGACGGTGACGGTCACCTCCATCGGGAAGTCGTGACCGGCGGTCCTGAGCAGCAGGCCGCCGTGCAGGACCAGGAGGAACGGCGGCAGGAGCACGAGCAGCGCCTTCGTCGAGCGGGCCTGCGCGGCCGGGGACGCGATGAGCGCCGGCGGCACCAGGCCCCGCAGGCGCTCGGCCACCAGGCCGCTGCCCGTCATGAGCGCGACCAGGACGAGCAGGGTCGCCGGAACCGCCGTCGCCAGGACCGTCCGCGTCACCCTGACCTCGGCCACCCCCGGCCTGGCCTGGCGGGTCGTCACCAGCTCCGGCAGCGAGTCGTACACGGCCCAGGAGATCGCCGCCATGGCGGCCAGGCTGAGCGCGGACACCATCACACCCGCCCACGGCACGCCGCCCTCTTGCCGCTCCGTCATCCGCATGCCGGCCTCCTCTCCCTGTCGACGTGCTGTGATCGTAGGTTCGGGCGGCCGGGGCGGACATCCAGCGCGGGGCACGTGCCGGTCATGTCCCACCATGACCGCCGTCATATGACCTTCGGCACGCTGACCCGCGCGGCAGTGATGGTTATGCTCCCGATATGCGGCAGTCGTGGTCACTGCGGGACCTGCAGAGCTGGGTGCGTTTCACCGACGACCGCCCGCCCTTCCTGTTCAGCGTGTTCTTCTGGACCGCGACCGTGATCGTCGCGACGATCTTCGCCTACTCCTTCTCCTCGATCGAGACCGAGGCGCTGTGGGACTGGCCGCTGTTCGCGGTGCTCTTCTACGCCGGCATCGCCGCTCTGCTGCCCGCCGTCGTCCTGTGGCGGTTCCTGCCCTGGCAGCCGGGAGCGTCCGTGGCGCGCAAGGCGCTGACCGTGGCGTTCCTGGCGATGACGCTGCTGCTGATGATGTCGGGAGGCGTCGCGGGCCTGCTGATCGTGGGGCTGGCGGTGAGCAACGCCCTGATCGTGCTCGGCGTGCGCGGCGCCCTGGTCTACGCCTGCATCGCCGGCCTGCTCGGTTTCCTGGTCGGCCTGATGAACCCGGCCCAGGGCGTGTTGCAGGCCGCCATGAACGGCCTGATCATGATCTTCCTGTGCCTGGTGCTGCTGCTGGGGGTGGTCGCCATGTTCGACTCCAGCCAGCGCGCGGAGGAGACCCGCCGCCTGCTCGCCGACCTCGAACAGGCCCACGCCGAGCTGGCCGGATACGCGGCCCGTTCCCGCGAGCTGGCCATCGCCGAGGAACGCGCGCGGATCGCCCGCGACATGCACGACTCCGTCGGCCACTACCTGACCGTCATCAACGTGGGCCTGCAGAACGCCGAGCGCTACCGCACCGCCCGCCCCGAGGCCGCCTGGGACGAGGTCGGCCAGGCCCGGGCGCTCACCCTGGAGGCGCTGACCGACACCCGCCGCTGGGTCCGCGCGCTCAAACCCCTGCGCATGGACGGCCGTACGGGGCCCGACGCCCTGCGGGCCCTGGCCGAGTCGTTCGGCTCGGCCGACACCGGCGTCGCCTTCACGCTCAACGGCACCTGGCCCGACGTGGACGAGGGCCGCGAGCTGGTCTGCTACCGGATCGTCCAGGAGGGGCTCACCAACGCCCTGCGCCACTCGGGCGCGCGGCACGTTGAGGTCGCGCTCGACTGCACGGACGAGCGGGTCGAGGTGACGGTCTCCGACGACGGCTCCGGCGCCGCGCCGGGGGCGACCGCGAACGGCTTCGGCCTGCGCGGCCTGCGCGAGCGCCTGCGCGGCGTGGGCGGCGAGCTGGACGTGACCGCCGGCTCCGGCGGCGGCTTCACCCTGCGCGCGACGGTGCCGGTGTGAGGCGGCCGGGCGAGGAGGCGGAGACGATCCGCGTCATGCTGGTGGACGACCAGATCCTCATGCGGGAGGGCCTGCGCAAGCTGCTGGAGATCGAGCCCGGCATCGAGATCGCCGCCACCGCCGGCGGCGGCGAGGAGGCGCTGTCCTGGCTGGCGGGCGCCGTGGACGGCGAACGTCCGCAGGTGGCGCTCGTGGACGCCCGCATGCCGGGCATGGACGGCGTGGAGCTGGTGGGCCGGCTGCGCGCGCGCTTTCCCGGGGTCGCGCCGGTCATCCTGACCACGTTCGACGACGAGGACTACATCTTCGGCGGGCTGCGCGCGGGGGCGAAGGGCTACCTGCTGAAGGACACCCCGCCGGACGAGCTGGTGGCCGCGATCCGGCGGGCCGCGCGCGGGGAGACCGTGCTGGGCGGCGCGGCCAGCGAGCGGCTCGTCGCCCTGCTGCGCGCCGCGCCCGCTCCGACGACCCGGCAGCCCCAGGAGCCGCCCGGCGGGCTGTCGGACCGCGAGTACGAGATCGCGCTGCTCATCGGCGCGGGGGCGTCCAACCGCGAGATCGCGCGCCGCCTGCACATCACGGAGGGCACGGCCAAGAACCACATCTCGAGCTGCCTGCGCAAGCTCGGCCTGCGCGACCGCACCCAGCTCGCGGTCTGGGTGTCCAGGCACGCACCCCCGGACGACCGCTAGGGGAGCGAGATGTGCAGGGCCTCGCCCACCCGGTGGTACCCCGTGCGGGCGTACACGCGCGCCGCCGCGTCGTCGGCCGGGGTGAGGAACGGCTCGGTGACACCCGCCCCGGCCGCCTCCCGGGTCAGCAGCGCGGTGATCGCCCCCGCGATGCCCCGCCGCCGGTACGCCGCCGACACCGCGATGCCCGCCACCTCGGCTACCCCCTCGTGCGGCCGGCCGAGCTGCCCGCCGCCCACCACCTTCCCGTCCTGGACGGCGGCGGCCACCAGCCCGCCGCCGTCGAGGACACGCCGCAGCCGCGCCACGTCGTGCTCGTCGGCCTCCGGCGCGCCGAACGCCTCGTTCATCACCCGGGCCACGGCCCACAGCTCCGGATCGCCGGCCACGAGCCGTACCCGCACGTCCGGGGGCGCCGGCGCGTCCACCACCGAGCCCGGCGCGCACACGAGCAGCGGATAACGCCCCTCCGGCACGAACCCGGCGGCCAGCAGGGCGGCCTCGACGCCCGGCGAGGTCTGCGGCACGTACTCCAGCCGCGGAGTCCTGGAGCGTTCCCTGAACGCCGCCACCAGCGCCGCGACCTCGCCCGCCGTGGGTGAGGCGCCGTCGTCGGGGATCGCGTAGTTGAACGGGCCCGCGTCGTCGTGCTCGTCGAAGCGGATCAGGAACGGCCCGGCCCGCCGCGCGTCGGGCCCGGCCGCGGACCTGAGGTAGGCGTGGACCGCGGCGCTCACAGGGCGGCTCCCCGCGCGGCGGCCCGGGGCGGGCCGGTGAGCGGGTCGGGTGCGGCGGCCCGGCCGCCGGTGATCGTGAGGCTCATGACGGAACGAGAATAGCGTCGCGCCGCTCGGGCGGCGCCGCCTATCGTGGCCGCATGGCTGACGCGATCTTCGAGAATCCACGGCTGGCCGCGATCTACGACCCCCTGGACCCCGACAGGAGCGACCTCGACTGCTACGCCGCCATCGCCGCGGAGCTCGGCGCGCGCAGCGTGCTCGACGTCGGCTGCGGCACGGGCACGTTCGCGCTGCTGCTGGCCGGCCGGGGCATCGAGGTGACGGGTGTGGACCCCGCGAAGGCGTCGCTCGACGTGGCCAGGGCCAAGCCGGGCAGCGAGCGGGTGCGCTGGATCCACGGCCACGCCACCGACGTGCCGCCACTGGCCGCCGACCTCGCCACGATCACGGGGAACGCCGCCCAGGCCATCGTCGATCCGGCGGACTGGCGGGCCACGCTGGCCGCCGTGCACGCGGCGCTGCGCCCCGGCGGTCACCTGGTGTTCGAGACCCGCGACCCGGCCGCGAAGGCCTGGCTCGGCTGGACCAGGGAGCGGACCTACCAGGCCGTCGACCTGCCGGGCGTGGGCAGGGTGGAGCAGTGGCACGACCTGCTCGACGTCAGCGGGCCGATGGTGACCTTCCGCTCGACCTGCGTCTTCGCCTCCGACGGGGAGGTGGTGACCTCGCACTCCACGCTGCGCTTCCGCGAGCGCGAGGAGGTCGAGGCGGACCTGGCGGCCGGCGGGTACGTGCTGCGCGAGGTCAGGGACGCGCCCGACCGGCCGGGCAAGGAGTTCGTGTTCCTCGCCGGGCGGCCGTAAGAATATCGGCAGGATTCGTTAAGTCGTTGCGGCCACGCTTTACTCATCGGCAACAAGGAACGAGACCTGAGGAGCACATGATGAGGAAGCTCGTCGAATCCACCTTCGTCACGCTGGACGGCGTCATCAGCGACCCGCACGTCTGGGGCATGCCGTACTGGGACGAGGAGCACAACGGCTACTCCGCGAAGCTGCTGTTCGGCGCCGACGCGCTGCTGCTGGGCCGTGAGACGTACGAGGGTTTCGCCGAGGCCTGGGGCGCCCGTTCCGGCGACGAGTACACCGACCGGATCAACGGCCTGCCCAAGTACGTGGCCTCCACCACGCTGAAGGAGGCCGAGGCGTGGAACGGCAACCTGATCCAGGGCGACGTGGCCACCGCCGTCGCCGAGCTGAAGCAGCAGCCGGGGCAGAGCATCCTGAAGTACGGCAGCGGCGAGCTCGACCGCACGCTGATCGCGAACAAGCTGATCGACGAGCTGCACCTGTGGATGTTCCCCGTCGTCGCCGGCAGCGGCGGCCGGCTGCTCGACGGCCTCGACCTCACCCACTTCGAGTTGCTGGAGACGACCCGCTTCAAGTCGGGCATCATCGTCCTCACCTACGGGCTCAAGGCGTAGGGATTCCACCCGGGGCCGCCGTGCAGTAGCATCCGCTGCACCGGCGGCACTCTCCCGCCGAACCTCCAGAGCGGGTCTCCACGCGGCCCGCCGGACGCGGAGGCAAAGGGGACAGCTCGCGCCTCGGGAGCCCGTAGTCGACCGGCCGGCGATCTCCTTCGCGGCCGCCACGGGCCGCGGGCGTGGGCCGGGCCGGTGGCGATGGCCGCGGGAAGAGCCGTACATGACCAGCAAGAAGCAGCTCAAGGCGCGCATCAGGGCGCGCATGGCCAAGACCGGCGAGAGCTACACCACCGCCCGCCGGCACGTCGTCGGCCCCAGCGCCGGCCCCGGCGCCGGCCGGCCCGAGCAGGCCGCGGACGGCGGCTGGCGCTTCACCGGCGGGCGGCACCCGTCCAGCGCCGCCATCGCCGCGGTGCTCGCCAACCAGGGGCTGGACGTCGGCGAGCCGCTGGTGTTCCTGGCGGGCGGCGGGATCGGCGCCGGATACATCCTGTGGGAGTTCCAGCACGACGACTCCCGCTGCGTGGTGCTCGGGTTCCGCAACCAGTGGCAGTACCACGACCGGTGGATGGCCAAGACGCTCGGCCGGCTCGGGGTGCCGTGCGACGAGCACCGCACGTCGGGCACGCGCGCCGCGAGCAAGCGGCTGGCCGCCGAGCTGGACGCCGGGCGGCCGTGCGTGGTCCTGCCCGACCGCTACCACGCGGGCTACTGGCACCTGCCGGCCGCGCTGGACGGGCGCGGCGGCCATCCGGTGGTCGCCTACCGGCGCGACGGGGACGCGGTGGTCGTGGACGACCGCGGCCGGGCGCCGATCAGCGTCCCCCGGGAACGGTTCGACGCCGCGCGGGCCAGGGTGGGCTCGTACCGCAACGTGCTGCACGTGCTCGGCGAGACCAAGCCGGACGAGGCGACGCTGGCCGCCGCGGCCCTCGACGGGCTGCGTGACTGCGCCGCGCACCTGTCGGCCGCCTCCGACTCGTTCTCGCTGCCCGCCTGGCGCAAGTGGGCGCGGCTGCTGGTCGACACGCGCAACGCCAAGGCGTGGCCGAAGGTGTTCGCCGACCGGCGCGGCCTGGCGGACGCCCTGCTGTCGATCTGGGAGTGCGCCGGGCCGGTCGGCATGGACGGCGGGAACCTGCGCGACCTGTTCGCCGACGCGCTCGACGAGGCCGCCGCCCTGCTGGACCGGCCCGCGCTGGCGGAGCAGGCGGAGCGGTTCAGGGAGATCCACGGCCTGTGGCACGACCTGGCCGAGGCGGCGCTGCCCGCGGACGTGCCGGAGCTGGGCAGGATCCGTGAGCTGACCGCCGCCGTCAAGGAGAGCGTCCTGGGGGACGGCAGCGCCGGCGACCACGAGGCGGCCCTGGCGGCCCGGGAGCTGTGGGCGGCCAGGGCCGCCGCGAACGAGGCCGTGACCGCCGACCCCGGCCCGCTCTTCGCCGAGCTCAGCACCCGGGTCTCCGCCGTGTACGAGGCCGAACGCGAGGCGATCGCCCGGCTGTCCGCACTCGTCACCTGACGGTCGTCCACGGGACCTCGACGGGGACCGCCGACACGCGGCCGGAGCCGTGGTGACCGGCTAGGGTGGGGGGTTCCAAGGGAGGGGAGCGACATGCGCCGGAGGCTGCCCACGCGGCTGCCCGCCGCGTTGCTCCTCCTCCTGTCGTGGTTCCTGCCCGCCACCGCGCACGCGCACGTCGCCCAGCAGGCGAGCGCCGTCCACGCCGCGGTCTGGCGGGCCGAGCAGCACCATTCCGGGGTGCGGCAACTGCCGCACCCCGCCCCCGAGCTGCGCGCCTGGCCGGGCCAGGGCGGCACGACGGGCGGCGCGGCCGCCACGCTCGCGGCCGAGCGCCCCGGCGTGCGGCCCGCGTGGGCCGCCGTCGTCCCCGAGCCGCCCCTCGACGTCCCCGCGGCCCGCCGCCCGCTCGCGTCGGCGGCCCGGGCGCCTCCCTCCACAGGGCACTGACAACCCTTTTCCCTCAAGCCTGTGGAGGCTTCCATGTTCCGTGCGCCGTTCTGGCGTGCGGTGACGGCGTGCGCCGTCATCGTGATCTCATTGATCGTCACCCTCGCCGCCGCTCCCCGCCTGGGCCTGGACCTGCGCGGCGGCACCCAGCTCGTCTTCGAGACCAAGAGCACCCCCACCGTCCAGGCCGACGCCGCCGCCACCGACCGCGCGCTCAACGTGCTGCGCCAGCGGGCCGACGCGCTCGGCGTCGTCGATCCCACCCTGGTCCGCTCCGGCGAGCGGCGGATCATCGTCGAGCTGCCGGGCGTGCTCGACCCGCGCCAGGCCGCCGAGGTCATCGGCCGTACCGCGCAGCTCGCCTTCCACCCCGTGCTCGGGGCCGCCGAACCCGGCGACAAGGAGGCGCTGCGCGACGAGAACGGCGGGCTGCTCAAGCTCGGCCCCGCCGCCATCACCGGCGACGGGGTGCGGGACGCCGCCGAGCAGAGCGATCCCCAGCGCGGCCCAGGCTGGTGGGTGAGCCTCGACTTCCGCGAGGAGGCGCCCTGGCGCGAGCTCACCGGCGACGCGGCCTGCCAGCCGCAGGACGACCCCCGGCGCCGCATCGCCATCGTGCTCGACAAGGAGATCATCTCCTCGCCGCCGCTCGACGCCTCCATCCCGTGCGGCGCCGGGATCCCCGGCGGCAGCGCCCAGATCACCGGCTCCTTCACCCACGAGGAGGCGCGCGACCTGGCCGTGCTGATCAAGGGCGGCGCGCTGCCGGTGCCGCTCGACCTGGTCGAGCAGCGGACGGTCGGCCCGACGCTCGGCGCGGCGGCCATCGACGCCAGCGCCAGGGCCGCGATCGCCGGGCTCGTCCTGACCGCCGTGTTCATCGTGGCCGTCTACCGGCTGGCCGGGCTGCTGTCCGTGATCGCGCTGCTCTGCTACGGCGCCATCTCGTACGCGGCGCTGGTGGCGATGGGCGCGACCTTCACGCTGCCGGGACTGGCCGGGTTCGTGCTGGCCATCGGCATGGCCATCGACGCGAACGTGCTGGTCTTCGAACGGGCCAGGGAGGAGTACCAGCAGGCGCCGGGCCGCGGCCTGCGGGGAGCGCTCGACCGGGGGTTCAGGAACGCCTGGAGCGCCATCGCCGACTCCAACGTGACCACCCTGATCGCCGCCGGGCTGCTGTTCTGGCTGGCGTCGGGCCCGGTCAAGGGCTTCGGCGTGACGCTGGCCGTCGGCGTGCTGGCCTCGCTCGTCTCGGCCATGCTGATCACCCGCGTGCTCACCCAGGCCGTCATGGGCCGCGTCTCGCCACGCGTGTCCGGGCTCGGCTCCCCAGGCTCCGTCAGGACCTGGCTGACCCGCAGGAACCCGCGGCTCATGCGGCACGCGAAGCTCTGGCTGGGCATCGCGGGCGGCCTGGCGGTGGTGGCCGTCGCCGGGCTCGTGGCGCGCGGGCTGAACTTCGGCGTCGAGTTCACCGGCGGCAGGCTCGTCGAGTTCGCCACCTCCAGGCCGATCTCGGCCGACGCGGCAGGGGAGGCGGTCGCGCGCGCCGGATTCCCCACCGCGGTGGTGCAGGCGGGCGACGACGGCGTCTCCGTACGGGCCGCGCGGCTCGGCCTCGACGAGGTCGCCCGCATCGAGCAGGCGCTGGAGGCCGAGGCGGGCGAGGTGACCAAGCGCAGCGAGGAGTTCATCGGGCCCAGCCTGGGCGAGGAGCTGCGCCGCAACGCGCTCGTCGCGCTCGGCGTGGCCGTGGCCCTGCAGCTCGCCTACCTGGCCGTCAGGTTCAGGTGGACGTTCGGCGCCGCCGCCGTGCTGGCGCTGCTGGTGGACGTGGTCGTGGTGGCGGGCCTGTTCGCCTGGCTGGGCAAGCCGATCGACGGCGTGTTCCTGGCCGCGATGCTGACCGTCGTCGGGTACTCGGTCAACGACAAGGTGGTGGTGTTCGACCGGGTCAGGGAGCTGTGGGCGGCCCGCCGCGGCGAGCCGTTGTCGGCGGCGGTGAACGGCGCGATCCTGCAGACCATGCCGCGGACCGTGAACACCGGCCTCGGCGCGCTGTTCATCCTGCTCGCGCTCATGGCCTTCGGCGGTGACTCGCTGCGGGACTTCGCGATCGCGCTGGTGGCCGGGATCGTGACGGGCACGCTGTCGTCCGCGTTCGTGGCCGGGCCCGCGGCGATCCTGCTCGGCCGCTTCGACCGCCGCCCGGCCCCCGAGCCGGCCAAGCCCCGCCCCGCCCGGGATCCCCGGGGCTCGGGAGCGGTGGTCTGACGGCGATCCGGCCTCCCGCGACCCGTTCCGGGAGGCCGGAGCACCCGCGCCCGGCCGCAGACGCCGATCCGGTCGGGCGATCTTTCGGATCTCGGGCTTTCCCGATCCGAGGGCTTCCGTGACCCGGCGCGGGGAACAGGTTCGGCATGGAGGTGCTGAGCAGTCGCGTGTTGTTGCATCCCCGCGACCCCACGCGCAGCCGCCGCTTCTACGCGGAGACGCTCGGCCTGGCCGTCTACCGCGAGTTCGGCCCGCCCGACCACCCGGGCGTCGTCTTCTTCCTGGGCCAGGGGTTCCTGGAGCTCTCCGGCTGCGAGCAGGAGGCGGCCGGGCCCGCGATGCGGCTCTGGCTGCAGGTGCGCGACGTGGCGCGGGAGGAGGAACGGCTGCGCGAGGCGGGCGTCACCGTCCTGCGCGAGGCCCGCCAGGAGCCGTGGGGGCTGATCGAGGCGTGGATCGCCGACCCCGACGGCCACCGCATCGTCCTGGTCCAGGTCCCGGCCGACCACCCCCTGCGCCGCGACCCCCGCTGACCGGAGCGCGCCCATGACCGCATACCGCATCCTGGCCGTGGACGACGACTGGGCGATCCTGCGCGCCCTCTGGCGCGGGCTGCGCCTGGAGGGCTTCGCCGTGGAGACCGTCGACTCGGGGCCGCTCGCCCTCGACAGCGTGGACAAGTCCCCGCCGGACGCGATCGTGCTGGACGTCACCATGCCCGGCATGTCGGGCGTCGAGGTGTGCTCCCGGCTGCGCGCGGCGGGCACGCGGGCGCCGGTGCTCATGTTGTCGGGCCGGGACCAGGTGGACGACCGCGCGGCAGGCCTCGCGGCGGGCGCCGACGACTGCGTGCTCAAACCGTTCGACCTGTACGAGCTGGCCCTGCGCCTGCGCGCCCTCCTGCGCCACACCGCCCCGGCCACGCGCACCGCCGTCAGGGTCGGCCCGCTGCTCCTCGACCCGGCCGCCCGCAGGGTCACCCTCGGCGGCCGGGAGCTCGACCTGACGCGGCGCGAGTCCGGCCTGCTGGAGGTGCTGGCCCGCAACGCGGGCATCCCCATGTCCCGCGCCCTGCTCCTGGAACGTGTCTGGGGGTACGACTTCGAGGTCGACGCCGGCCCGCTGGAGACGCTCGTCGGCCACCTGCGCCGCAAGCTGGAGGCGGGCGGGGGCCCGCGCATGCTGCACACCGTACGCGGATCGGGCTTCATGCTGCGGGAGCCCTAGCGGACCAGAGGGCCGTCAGCCGGTGGGGTCCTGCTCGTCCTCCAGCAGGTCGAGGTCCGGAGGCACCAGCGTCGTCGACTCCACCAGCCCGCGCAGCAGGTTGTGCAGCAGGTTGTCCGACGGGCCGCCCGCCGTCCTGTCGTGGGTCAGCGGGTACGGGAAGCCGCCCGCGTCCAGGCGGCGGCGCACGGTCTCGATCCGGTTCTCGATCCTGCGCTCCCGCCAGTCGCCGCCGGGGCGCAGGTAGGCGAGCTGCTCGGCCGCCTGCCGGTACGACAGGGGGCGGGGGCCCTCCTCGTACAGCAGGTAACGCTGGCCCAGGACCACCAGCAGCAGCCGCTCGTCGTCGTCCAGCGGCCACCTGCGCGGCGGCAGCGTCGCCGCCCGGCGGCGCGGGGCCCGCTCCTCGTCGTGACCCGTCACGTACAGCTCCACCAGGTGCTCACGGAAACCCGACCCGCGCACGAACACCGGCGTGTAGCCGGGCGCCAGCGGGAACGCCTCGGTCGCCGCGTGCATCAGGCGGCCCCGGGGGAGCCGCAGGAGCTGCTGGCCGGTGTTCCGCAGCCACCAGCGCTGCCTGCCGAAGGTCAGCTCGCCGTGGCGGCGGCTCACCCACAGGTCGTCCTCCCCGACGCACACGTCCACGTCGGGCCGCTCGCCCCTGCCGAACCGCACGGTCAGGCCCGGCCTGGGCGGCACCTCGACGCCGCCGTTGACGCTGCGGGCGTGCAGCGTGCCCGGCGGGGCGGGCGCGACACCTCGGGCGAGGCTGTCAGGGACGTCCATCGCACTCCTCCCTTTCCTGGCTGCCGGCAGCCAGGGCCTCCGGCGCTTGCGGCCTCCATCCTGCCCGGCCCCGCCCGGGACCCTTCCCGGAAGCAGCCTGCCCGCCTGCTCGGGGCCTCTCCCCGGCGCAGCCTGCCCGCCTGCTCGGGGCCTCTCCCCGGCGCAGCCTGCCCGCCTGCTCGGGGCCTCCCCGGCGCAGCGTGCCCCGCCTGCTCCGGGCCCCTCCCGGACACAGCGTGCGCGGCCTGCCGCGAGGCTCCTGACGCGGCGCGCCCGGCCGCTCCCGGCCGCCCCCGTGCGGTCTCATGCGCGGCGCAGGCGGGCCGTCGCCGCGCCGGCCAGGTGGGTGGCCATCCGGCACAGCCGCTCCGCCGGGCGGGACCCGCCCACCAGGACGAGCAGGGTCTCGGCGGCGGTCCGGCCGTGCACGTCGGCGTAGGTGCGGTGGACGACCTGCACCAGGCAGGCGCCGTCGCCCTCGCTCGCCGGCCGGATGTAGGCGGGCAGCCCGTTGAGCCGTGTGGACGTCCCGCCCGCCGCGTCCGGCGGCCCGCCCCGGTCGAACGTCAGGTCCAGCCAGATGTCGCTCGTGGTGCTCTCCCACTCGCAGTCCCACCCGCCGTAGCCGCGATCCGGGTCGGCGGCGTCGATCCCGGGCACGACCTCCAGGGCCCGCGCGGTCAGCAGGGTGCAGGCGTCCTGCCGGGCCAGGGAACCGGCGGGGAAGCCGGGGGAGCGGCGGGCGAGCGGGCCCTGGTTGAGCGTGCGCACGGCGTCGGCGGTGGCCGCGTCGGCGATCTCGCACAGTGGCGCCTCGCCGTCGTCGTCGCGCTTGGCCGTGACCGTGATCGTCATGTCGGCGACGCCTTCGAGCACCAGCGTGCGGTTGCACGCGTGGCTCTCGCCCGGGTCCGCGACGACCGTGACGATGCCCGTGGTCCTGGTCGCCTTCGCCTGCTCCGGTGGCGGGTCGAGGTCGAGGTCCACCCTGACGTCCACGACCGCGTCGGACGGGGGGCTGACGAGGACGTCGCAGCGGTCGAAGTTGCCGTAGTCGGGATCCAGCTCGGTCCTGCCGAACCGGCCGAGCGCGGCGGGGCGCAGCAGCGCGCAGGGGTCGGCGGTGCGCCGGTCGCCGATCACGTCCTGGGCGGGTGGTGACGTTCGCGGGCTGCCCGAAGGCGTGCGCCCTGCGACCCGCCCGCTCTCCGTGCCGCCAGCACCCCGACCAGCGGCCCCAGGCCGGCGTCCAGCGTCACGGCCCCTCGGGCGGCCTCCCGCACGGAGACGAACGCCTCCACGGGATCAGCCGGGCGTTCCAGCCCGGCCTCTCCGGCGTGCCCGGGCCGGCGCTCGCGTCTGCGGGGCGGCTCGCCGGTGACCAGCGCGTACACCGTGGCGCCGAGCGAGAACACGTCCGACGCGGGCTCCGGCTGCCCGCGCACCACCTCCGGCGCCGCGTAGTCCGGCGTGTAACCGACCGCGCTGTTCGGGGTGATCGTCTCGACCCCGCCCACCCGGTACGCCGCCCCGAAGTCGGCCGGCTTGGCGGCCCCGTCGCCGGTGACGACCACGTTGCCCGGCTTGATGTCGCAGTGCACGACGCCCTCGGCGTGCAGGGCCGCCGGCGCGCCGGCGAGCTGGGCCCCGATCCGCGCCGCCACCCCCGGCGCCAGCCCCGGCCGGCCCTCCAGGCTCCCGCCCGGCACGTGCTCCATCACCAGCCACGAGGCCGCCCGGCCCCGCACGGCGTGATGGAGGGTGACGACGTGCGGATGGCTGAACCTGGCCAGGGCCCGCGCCTCGGCCCACAGCCGGCCGGCGCCTGCCGCGCCGTCCACGGTCGTGCCCGGTCGTGCTCCCTCCGGCCGGGGCCACCGTTGCACGAAGCGCACGACCAGAATCTATCGAGTGAGATCTCGGACACGCAGCGTTTCCCCGGGACCGGTCCCGGCGCGACCGGCGCACACTGGGCGCGCCGACAACCGCAGAGCAAGGAGGATCATGCCCCCCACGATCAGGATCGCCGCGCTGGCAGCGGCGGCTTCCGTCGCCCTCGTCCCGCTGGCCGCCCCTGCGGCGTCCGCCGGCGCCACCGCCAAGCCCGGCCTGCGCGCCTGCTACGACGGCACGTGCAGGCTCACCCTCACCAAGGGCGTCTCGTTCCGGGTCAGCTCACGCTTCGGCATCACCAGGCTGGCCATCACGTTCACCTCCACCACCGTCCGGGTGAAGGGCACCGGGACGGGGGTGATGTCGCAGGCGTTCCTCGGCGAGGGCTCGACGGGCTCGGTCAACGACATCGGTGTGCGCGTGGTCTCGCTGTCGCCCGGGAAGGCGGTGCTGCGGCTGACCGCCCGGCGCTGATCACGGCTCGCCGAACGTGTCGCGCAGGAGCAGCACGGCGATGTCGTCCGTGCGCCGTTCGATCGTGGCCGGCTCGATGAGCGTCTCCGCCAGGTCGTGCAGGGGCTGGCCGGGCGCGGGCGCGAAGCGGCCGGCCAGGGCGGCGATGGCGTCGCCGAGGTCGCGGCCCGGCTCCTCGATGAGGCCGTCGGTGTAGAGGGTCATGACCGCGCCGGGCTCCATGGGCAGGGTGGTGGTGGCGTACTCGGCGTCGGGGTCGATGCCGAGCAGCAGGCCGGGGGAGGTGTCGACGACCCGGGCCGGGGCGCCGGGCCTGCCCAGCACCGGGGGCAGGTGCCCGGCGCTGGCCACGCACGCGGTGTGCCGCGCCAGGTCGAAGCAGACGTACAGGCAGCTGGTGAAGCGGTCGGGCGCGAGCTCGACGAGCAGCCGGTTGGTGTGCGCGAGCACGTCGCCCGCGCTGCCGCCGGCCGCGGCGTGGGCGCGGATGGCGGTGCGCACCTGGCCCATGAGCGCGGCGGCGGTCACGTCGTGCCCCTGCACGTCGCCGATGACGGCCGCGGCCCTGTTGTCGCCGAGGCGGATCAGGTCGTAGAAGTCGCCGCCGATGTCCATGCCGGGGGTGGCGGGGACGTATCTGGCGGCCACGTCGAGGCCGGGGATCCGCGGCAGCTCGTGGGGCAGCAGGCTCGACTGCAGGCACTGCGCGAGCTGGTGCTTGACGTCGTAGAGCCGGGCGCGCTCGAAGGCCTGGGCGATCAGCCCGGTGAGCGCGGTGAGCGTGGCCCGCTCCTGGGTGCTGAACCGGTGCGGCCGGTCGTAGGCGAGGATGCACGTGCCGATGGGCCGGCCCGAGGTGACCAGCGGCAGGAACGCCCAGGCGCACATGTCGTCGGAGCGGATCGCGTCCGGGTAGGCGGCGCGCAACTGGTCCCAGCTGGAGAAGAACGCCGGTTTGCCCGGGTCGAACGGCCGGCCGGTGGGCGCGACCGGGATGACGGGCCGGCCGTCGAACTCGTCGATGGCCCGCCGGCTGTAGCCGCGCGAGGCGACGACCCGCAGCCGCCCGCCCTTGGAGGTGAGGATGGCCAGCGCCTGCACGTTGTAGACGGGCATGACGTGGTCGGCGACCAGGTCCAGCACCTCCTGGGCGGTCACCGCCCGGGCCAGCGCGGTGGCCAGGAGCAGGATCTCGTGCACCGCGACGACCCGCAGCGTGTGGTCGTCGCCGGTGGCGGGGGCGGGCGAGGAGCCGCGGGGCGCCGCGCCGGGCGTGATGCGCAGGGTGATGCCGGTCAGCCCGGGATACAGGCAGAACGTCAGCTGACGGCCGTCGGGGCCGTGGGTGGCGAACTGGGTGGTCTGCCGGCCGATCACGGCGGCGCGGTAGCGGTCCTCGTACGAAGGGTCGGCCAGCCACGGCAGCACCTCCCACAGGCGCCTGCCGAGCAGCGTGGACGGCGCCAGCCCGAGCAGGTCGGCGGCCGGGGCGCTGACCAGCGTCGCGCGCCCCTCCACGTCCAGCATGCAGTAGCCCTCGGGCAGCCGGTTGAGGCACTCCAGGGCGACGAGGTCGGCCCGCGGGTCCGCCGGGCGCACGGGCCGCGGGCCGAGCAGGCGCGGCTGGGAGCCGGCCCTGATCGGCCGCCCGTGCCGGGCGGACTCCTGCACCAGGTCGCCGATCGCGGCGCAGGCCCTGTCGATGATGTCGCGCTGGCGGCGGGGGAGCTCGGAGTCCTGCCCGGCCGGCCACAGCAGCATGAACCCGCCGCGCACCCCGCTGTCGGAGCAGATGGGGGACAGGACGGCCGCGAACGGGTACGGCAGCGCCAGCGCCGCCGCGGGGAACTCGCGGGCCAGGTGCTCGCGCCCGCTGATCCAGATCAGCCGCCGCTCGCGGACCGCCACGGAGATCGGCACCGGGTCCTTCGTCCTGACCCTGGACCAGGCCCTGGCGATCGGCGCGGGCAGCCCGATCTCGGCGGCCATCTGCAGGATCTGGCCGGTGTCGTCCAGGAGGTAGACGGCGCCGATGTGCGCGCCGGAGCTGACGACGACCTCGGTCAGCAGCTTGTCCAGGCGGGACGAGCCGTTCGCCGCGCCAGGAGCCGGGACGTCCTCCTCCCGCACCGCCTCAGCAGGCTCCGCTCACGTACGGTGAGCGTGCCATCCACGCGAAACCTCCCATACGGGCAGGTTACACGTGAACGCGTAGTGATTTGGTTACGTTCCGCCAATATGTGTGAAGAGGTGGGCGCGCTCCTAAGGGCTGGGCGTGGGCTCCCCGGCCCGGGAGTCGGGCAGTTCCAGGGCGCGGCCGAGCAGCAGGTGCATGTGGTCGCGGAAGCGCCGCAACTGGTCCTGGTCCTCGACGCCGCGCCGGTAGCCGCTCCCGTTCAGCACCCCGCTGAGCACGAAGCCGTGGATGCACCAGACCATCGTGTACGTGGTGTGCACCGGGTCCGCGCCGGCCGACTCGGCCAGGGTGTCGACGCCCTCCACGATGTACTGCGTCAGCGGCTGGGCGTTCTCGGCCTCCAGGTCGACGATGTCGCTGGCGTCGGACAGCCAGCGGTGCATCCACAGCGCGGGCATCTCCGGATGGGCGATGCAGAAGTCGAGGTAGCCGTCGATGAAGTCGTGCAGCGCCCGGGACCTGCGCTCGGGCGGGGCCGCCATCAGCGCGTCGACCCGCGGCGTGATGGCCTCCGCCAGCAGGTTGCGGGCCTGCTCCATGACCGTCAGGTAGAGCTCGCGCTTGCCGGTGAAGTAGGCGCCGAGCTCCTCCTGGCTCACCCCGGCCGCCTCGGCGACCTGCGCGGCGGAGGAGTTGTCGTAGCCGAGCGCGGCGAACAGCCTGGTGGCGGTCCGCAGAATCAGCTCCCGCCCGTCGCCGCCTGCAGAGTCCATGGTGGCGACCCTAGGCGCGAAGGGCCGCCGGACCTATGACTTGATCGACAAGTGCCGGTAAAAACCGTGACCCGGGCGGAGGGGGCTGCGAAACGTTCGCTATCGTGCCGAAAGTTTCGCCTATCGAGTGGAGCCGCCCTGATGTCCCTGTCGCCCCCGTCCAGCCCGCCGACCGGCCGCTGGGTCACCACGTGGACGGCGATGCCCCAGCTCACCGAGCCGGACAACATGCCGCCCCCGCCGTACGCCAAGGAGGGCCTCACCCTGGCGGACACCACGCTGCGGCAGACGCTGCGCGTTTCGCTGGGCGGCCACCGGTTGCGGCTGCGGCTGTCCAACGCGTTCGGGGGAGCGCCGCTCCCGATCACCCGCGTGGCCGTGGCGCTCCCGCGTGGCGGCTGCGCGGGGGTGAGCGGCATCCGGCCGGAGACGTCCCGGCCGGTGACGTTCTCCGGCCGCGCCTGCGCGACCGTCCCCGTCGGGGCGCACGTCGTGTCCGACCCGCTGGAGCTCGACGTGCGCCCCGGCGCGGTGCTGACCGTGACCGTCCACCTCGACCACGGCCTGGCCTCCTCCGCCCTCACCTCGCACCCCGGCTCCAGGACCACCTCCCACCTGGCCACCGGCGACCACGTGGACGCCGCCGACCTGCCCTCCGCCACCCCCGTCGACCACTGGTACCTCCTCAGCGGAGTCGAGGTCCGGTCCGAGCCGGGCGCGGCGACGCTCGTCCTGCTGGGCGACTCGCTCACCGACGGCCGGGGCTCCACCACCAACGCCAACGACCGCTGGCCCGACCGGCTCTTCGACCGGCTCCCGCCCGGCATCGCCGTCGCCAACCAGGGCGCCGGCGGCAACCGGGTGCTGAACGACGGGCTCGGCCCGAGCGCCCTGGCCCGGCTGGACCGGGACGTCCTGGCCCAGAGCGGCGCTCGCTGGCTTCTCGTGTTCGAGGGCGTCAACGACCTCGGCACCGCGCCGGCCACCCGGGCCGCCCAGCGGCAGGTGGTGGCGGAGCTGCTCGCCGCCTACGAGCAGATCGCCGTCCGGGCCCGCGCCCGTGACCTGCTCGTGTACGGGGCCACGCTGACGCCGTTCGGGGGCAGCGACCCGTACGACGACCCCGAGGGGCACCGGGAGGAGGCCCGGCAGGCGGTCAACGCGTGGATCCGCGACGGGGGGCCGTACGACGCGGTGATCGACTTCGACGCGGCCGTGCGCGACCCGGCCGAGCCGCGCCGCCTGTCGGCGGCCTACGACGAGGGCGATCACCTCCACCTCAGCCCGGCGGGCTACCGCGCGCTGGCCGAGGCCGTCCCGCTCACGCTGTTCCGCTGAGCCGCCACGGCCGGAGAGCGGGCGCCCGAGCCCTGCACCGGGCCGGAGCGCCGACGCGCGCCCGCCGGGACGGCGGGCGCGCGGAGGATGCCGCACGGGCGGTCAGCGGGGCGGCGGGAGCGTGTGCAGGTTGCGCGGGGTGACCGAGCGGGCCAGCCGGTACGCCGCCTCGGCGTTCACCAGCCCAGCCCCCGTCGGCCCGTCGTAGCCGTCGCCGGCCACCTGCCCCATCGCGCTCTTGCCCTCGACGCAGTCGCGCGCCGACGCCTTGAGAATGGCCTTGACCAGGTCGGGCGAGAGCCCGGGCTGCGCCTGCTTGAGCAGCGCGCACACCCCGGCCACCTGGGGAGAGGCCGCGCTGGTGCCGCTGATCACGCACCAGCCGTCGTCGGGCGCCGTGCCGTCCTTGGCCGGGTAGCCGGGCCCCGCCAGGCTGCTGTCGATCTCGTCGCCCGGCTCGACGGGCAGCATGATGTAGATCGCCCGCGGCGTCTTGCCGACCAGCCCGCACACGTCGGGCACGTGCCGCCCGGCGTAGATGAGACTGTCGAAGCTGCTGGCGTAGTCGGAGGCCTCCATCCTGAACTCGCCGTTGACCTGCGTCTCGTCCACGAAGACCCCGCCGACGGAGATCACGTCGGGCATCATCCCCGGGAAGGCGACGTGCCCGTTGCCCGCGGAGAAGCAGACGGTGACGCCGCGGTCGCGCACCGCCTCGACGACCGCCAGTTCGAGCGGGCGCAGGAAGTTCGGCAGGGTGTCGAGGCCGGGCAGGTGGTAGCCCCAGCTGTTGGTCATGACGGCGGGCGACAGGTCGGAGGCCGCCTTGAAGGCGAGCGTGGCGTTGGCGCCCATCTTGACGCCGACGAAGTCGACGTCGCGGGCGCTGGCGAAGATGTTCGCCGCCTCGGCGGTGCCGTGCCCGTGCTCGTCGTGCTGCACGCGGGTCGCGTCGGGGGCGAGGGTGGCGTTGTAGTTGTAGCCGTGGTGGTCGTAGAAGGGATGCCGGTAGAAGCCGGTGTCGGCCATCGCGACCAGCACGCCCCTGCCGGTGATGCCGCGGTCGTGCACCGGGTGCGAGCGCAGCAGGAGCGCCACGTCGTCGGGCACCCGCAGGTGGTGGTAGCTCACCCGCGGCGGGATGGGGGAGGCGAAGAAGCGCGGGGGCGGCTGCGGGTAGGCGCGCTCGATGTACGGCTCCAGGTCCTGCGGCATCGTGAACGCCTCGCCGCTCACGTGCGCGAGGTAGGGCACCTGGGCTCCCGCGGTGGCGGTCACGTCCGGCGGGCGGCCCTCCAGCTCGGCCTGGCGCACCTCGACGTGCGTGCGGAAGGTGCTCTCCCACAGCGACCTCGGCCCTTCGGCGCTGATGGAGAAGGTCCCGACGTGCCGTACGGTGAAGCCCTTGGCCTGTAACGCGTTCGCGGTGCGCTCGGCCAGCCCCGGGGCGGGCCTGAGCTCGTCCAGGCCGGCGTTCTGAGTGGCGGAGGACTCGGCGAACATCGAGGCCCCGCTGTCCGGTCGCAGAGCCGCCTCGAAGTAGACGGTGTCCTCCCGGCGCTCGGTCATCGTGGTCATGTCGCTCCTTTGCGAGAGAAGACCGGAACGGCCGTCATGGGGCGTGCAGATCCGGCGGCTCCGCGAAGTGCACGCCGACCACGAGCTCGCCCAGCTCCCCCGGAACCTCCACCTGGGGCAGGCCGAACGCCTGCTCCCAGACCTCCCTGGGCGCGCTCACGCTGATCGTCGTCCCGATGTGGAGCACCTTGAAGCCGAGGCGGGTCAGGGCGGCGGCCACCTGGCTTTGGCGGCCGGGCACCGCTTCGACCTCGGCCGGGAGAATGTCACCCTCAGCGGCCATGTCCCCAGGGTCCACCCCGCTCCACGTTCGCGACACCGGGGGCGACTCAGGGATAACCCCTGCGTTCCATCCCGGGGAGCCGGGGCACTAGACCGACCAGGGGGTGCACCGATGCGGATCGAGGACTACGCGCTGATCGGCGACATGCAGACCGCCGCCCTCGTGGGCAGGAACGGCTCCATCGACTGGTTGTGCCTGCCCAGGTTCGACTCGGCGGCCTGCTTCGCCGCGCTGCTCGACGAGCCGCGCGCGGGCCGCTGGCTGCTGGCCCCCGCCGACGAGCGGGCCACGGCCGAGCGCCGCTACCGGGAGGACACGCTCGTCCTGGAGACCACGTGGGAGGCGGACGGCGGGTGCGTGCGGGTGCTCGACTTCATGCCGCCGCGCGTGGAGGCGCCCGACGTCGTCCGCATCGTCGAGGGCGTGCGCGGCCGGGTCGAGATGCGTACGGAGCTGGCGCTGCGCTTCGACTACGGCAGCGTCGTGCCGTGGACCCGCCAGGACGGCGGAGAGCTGGCGGCGGTGGCCGGCCCCGACTCGGCCTGGCTGGACGCGCCCGTGCCGCTCGACGAGAGCGCGGGCACCACCACGGCGAGCTTCGCCGTCTCGGCGGGCGACCGGCTGCCGTTCGTGCTGACCTGGCAGCAGTCGTGGCTGCCCCGCCCCGCCAGGGTGGACGCCTTCACCGCGCTGGAGGACACCGAGCGCACGTGGACCGGCTGGCTGCGCGACTGCGCGTACCAGGCGGACAGCAGGTACGGCGAGGCCGTGCGGCGCAGCCTGCTCACCCTCAAGGCGCTCACCTACGCGCCCACCGGCGGCCTGGTCGCCGCACCCACCACGTCGCTGCCCGAGGAGATCGGCGGCAGCCGCAACTGGGACTACCGCTACAGCTGGCTGCGCGATGCGTCGTTCACGCTGCGCGCCCTGCTGCGGGCCGGTTTCGAGGACGAGGCCAGGGCCTGGCGCGACTGGCTGCTGCGCGCGGTCGCCGGCGACCCGGCCGACCTGCAGATCATGTACACGCTCGACGGCACCCGCCGCATCCCCGAGTGGCGGGCGGACTGGCTGGGCGGGTACGAGGCCTCCCGCCCCGTGCGCATCGGCAACGCCGCGTACGCCCAGGTGCAGCTCGACGTCTACGGCGAGGTGCTGGACTGCCTCTACCAGGGCAGGCGGGCCGGCCTCTACCACGACGACGCCGCGTGGGACCTGCAGTGCTCCCTCATGGACTACCTGGAGGGTCACTGGCGCGACCCCGACCACGGCCTGTGGGAGATCCGCGGGCCCCGCCGCCACTTCACCCACTCCAAGGTGCTCGCCTGGGTCGCCGCCGACCGCATGGTCCGCACCGCCGAGTCGGGCGACCACGCGGGCCCCGCCGACCGGTGGAAGGCGCTGCGCGAGGAGATCCACCGCGAGGTGTGCGAGCACGGCTACGACGCCGAGAACAACACGTTCACCCAGTTCTACGGCTCGCGCGGGGTGGACGCGGCGCTGCTGCTCATCCCCAGGCTCGGCTTCCTGCCGCCGTCCGACCCGCGGGTGGCGGGTACCGTCGAGGCCGTGCGGCGCGAGCTCGGCAGGGACGGCCTGGTGCTGCGCCACCGCCACGACCTGGACAACCTCGACGAGCTCACCGGCGGCGAGGGCACGTTCCTGGCCTGCTCGTTCTGGCTGGCCGACGCACTGGCGCTGCTCGGCAGGGGCGAGGAGGCGCGCGAGCTGTTCGAGCGGCTGCTGAGCCTGCGCAACGACGTCGGGCTGCTGTCGGAGGAGTACGACACCGCGCACCGCCGCCAGGTCGGGAACTTCCCTCAGGCCTACAGCCACCTGGCCGTCGTGACCACCGCCGCGGCGCTGGATCCCGATTCCCAGCCCTCGAACACGCGACGATAACGATTACCTGTGAAAGTCGTCCCCCAAGATGTCCGCCTAAGCCAACGCATGGAACGCTACGAGCGGCATGCACAGAGTTGGGATCAGGTGAGAATCGGGTGGCAACGACTAGCGGGGGATCGTTCTGGCGCAGGCTCGGCCGGGTGATGGGGGTCACCGCGACGGCCGTGGTCATGGCCGGTTGCGGCACCATGGGCGGGACACAGCAGGGACCGCCGGCGCCGCAGCAGACCAGCGCCGCGCCGCAGACGCAGGCGCAGGCCGCGAGCCCGGCGGCGACCCCGCCGAAGGTGGACGAGGGCTGGCCCCGCTGGGGCTTCACGCACACGGGCGTCAGCGCCAACAACGTCACCCGCGAGTTCGAGCAGGTCGTCGCCGGCCGGCTGGCGGGCACGCCGATGCTGCAGAACCAGCACATCATGGGCTTCGGCGCGCTGAACCCCGAGCCGTACCCCGGGAAGTACTACTGGGAGGACCTCGACAGCCGCATGAACCTCATGCGGCAGTCCAAGGCCACTCCGGTGATCACGCTCTGCTGCGCGCCCGACTGGATGAAGGGCGGCCCCGAGGGCCCCACGGCGGACTCGGCCTGGGCCGAGCACCTGGAGGACGCGCCGTACCCCGAGTTCTTCGACGACTTCGCCAAGCTGTCGGCGGCGGTCGCCGAGCGGTACAAGGACGTCAAGTACTTCATGGTGTGGAACGAGTTCAAGGGCTTCTGGAAGGACCACTCCAAGCCCGCGGACTTCAAGGGCTACACCGAGATGTACAACAAGGTCTACGACGCGGTGAAGGCCGTGCGGCCCGACGCCCGGATCGGCGGCCCGTACATCGGCTTCGACAGCAACGCCGGCGGTGACACGGAGCTGCGCGGCGACTGGGGGGTCGTCAACCAGAACGTGCTCGACGCCTTCAACTACTGGTTCGAGAACAAGAAGGGCGCCGACTTCATCGTCGTGGACGGCGCCTCGGTCACCGACGCGCACGAGCTGCTGCCGGACGAGTTCGGGGCGGTGGCCAAGTTCGCCGACGTCACCAAGTGGCTGCGCGAGAAGACCGGCGACATGCCGATCTGGTGGTCGGAGTGGTACTACGAGCCCGAGGACGGCAGCACGAACTGGGCGGAGCCCAAGCGGCTGGCCGTGCAGGCCGCCTCCATGATCGCCTTCGCGTCCAGCGGCGCCGCCACCGCGCTCTACTGGAACCCGCAGGCCAAGCAGGGCGCGTGCCGGGGCTGCCTGTGGGACCCCAAGAGCGGGTCGGAGACGAAGACGGGGCAGCTCCTGGAAAGCTTCGTCAAGTGGTTCCCCGCCGGTGCGCCGCTCGACGACGTGGCCTCCTCCGAGCCCGGGGTCAGGGTGCTGGCCCAGCCGGAGCAGCTCCTGCTGGTCAACACCACCGACGGTGACGTCACCACGACCGTGGACGGCAAGGAGTACACGCTCAAGGCGTACGAGATCAAGTGGAGCGGCCGCTGACCGTCGCCCGGCCGCCGCGACAGGGGCCGAGCTCCTGTACGGCCGGTCGGCCACGCTCCCGGCGGTGGCCGCGACGCCCCCGGGGCCGCCGCGTACTTCGTCTGCGGCGGCCCCGGTTTCGTGGCGGGCATGGTCGCGGAGCTGCGGGCGCACGGGGTGCCGGCGGACCGGCTGTTCAGCGAGCGCTTCGAGTGGTGAGATCAGACATAACCGGTCGAGCCGTCGGGCCGGATCGGCAACACGCGCTCCCAGCGCACGTAGTCGTCGGTCCCCAGCACCGACTCGTCGATCTCCACTCCCCAGCCGGGCCGGTCGGGCCGCAGCTCCAGGTACCCGTCCACCGGCAGGTACGGGTCCGGGCACCAGGTGGTCTCGCACGGCTTGTACTCGACCAGCTTGAGCCCGTGGTGCGCGGCGGCGAAGTGCACGTTCACGGCCGTCGCGAGCGGCCCCATCGGGTTGTGCGGGGCCACGCTCGCGTAGTGCGTCTCCGCGATCGTGGCGATCCTGCGCATCTGCGCCAGCCCGCCGACCACGCACACGTCCGGCTGCACGATGTCGGCCCCGCCCGCCGTCAGCAGGGCCAGGAAGTCCTGCGGCAGGAACAGCGACTCGCCGGTGGCCAGCGGCACGTCGAGCTGGGAGCGCAGGTGCCCCCAGGCCGGGATGTACTCGGGCCTGATCGGCTCCTCGAACCACAGCGGGTCGTACGGGGCCAGCGCGTTGCCGAGCTGGATCGCCTGGCGCGGCTCGAAGATGCGGGCGTGCGCCTCGAAGGCGAACTCCCACTCCACCGGGTGGATCGAGCGGATCTCGGCGAAGTAGCCGGCCGCCTCCCTCACCACGTTGCCCCAGCGGCCCGCGTACAGGTCGCGGCGGTACGGGCTGAGCTTGAAGGCGGTGAAGCCGTACCGGTCGTGCATCTCCTGGGTGAGGTCGCGGCAGGCGGCCGGGTCCGGCGCGGTGTAGACGCCGCAGTAGACGGGCACGCGGTCGCGCACGTTGCCGCCGAGCAGCATGTAGACCGGCAGCCCCGCCGCCTTGCCCGAGATGTCCCACAACGCCTGGTCGATGGCCGCGATGGCGGCCAGCCCGATCGCGCCGGGCGGGAACCTCGCCTCCTGCAGCAGCCGCCGCACGACGTACTCCACCCGCCGCGGGTCCACGCCCTCGATCTGCTGGAACATGTACTCCAGGACGGGGATCAGCGCGTGGTCGGGCCCGTGGTTGTACGCCTCGCCCCAGCCGGACACCCCCTCGTCGGTCTCCACCTTCACCAGCAGGCGCGGGCGGACGTCCACCCGCTGCATGTACGTCCGCAACGCGGTGATCTTCATGCTGCTCCCTCCTGCCAGGCGGCCAGGATCGCGGCCACCTCCTCCCGTACGGCGGCCGGCAGCGCCCGGCTCGGCGGGCGCACGTCGCGGCGGCACAGCCCGAGCTGCGCCAGGGCCTCCTTGACCACCGCCACGTTGTCGGCGGAGGAGTCCGCGCCGCGCAGCTCCTCGAACCTCCTGATCAGCTCCCACACCTCCATCGCGGCGGCGTACTCGCCGGCCCGCAACGCGTCGCGCATGCGCAGCGTCAGCTCCGGCGCCGCGGTGACCAGCCCGGAGGTGAAGCCGCGGGCGCCCACCGCCCAGTACGCCGGCGTGTACGGCTCCGCCAGCCCGCACAACCACGCGAACCGCTCCAGCCCGGCATCCCGCGCCACCGACGCGAACCTCACCGGATCGGGCACCGCGTACTTGACTCCGACCACGTTCGGGCACGCCTCGCCCAGCCGCGCCACCTCCTGGCCGGTGATCCGCGGGCTGCGGATGTACGGCACCACGCCCAGGTCGGGCACGGCCTCGGCGATCTGCCGGTGGTAGTCCACCCAGCCCTCGGCCGCCACGTACGGGTGCACCGGCTGGTGCACCATCACCGCGCGGGCGCCGTGGTCGCGTGCGTGCCGGGCGGCCTCGGCCGCCGAGAACGCGTCGAGCCCGACGCCGGCCAGCACGATCGCGCCGTCACCGGCCGCCGCCGCCGTGGACTCCAGCACCCGGCGCCGCTCGTCCGGCGTCAGCGCGTGGAACTCGCCGGTGTTGCCGTTGGGCGTGATCACCTTCACGCCCGCGCCGACCAGCCGGCGCACCAGCTCGGCGTTCGCGCCGAGGTCGACGGCGCCGCCCGCGTCGAAGGGCGTCACGGTGACGGCCGCGACGTCGTTCAGGATCTCGGTCAGGGACTGCACCTGTGCTCAACCTCTGCTCTCTGCGGGGATGTTCTCGTTCAGCGGCCGGACCTTCACCACGAAGCCGTAGATCAGTGTGCCCAGGATGGCCATCACCCCGGCGAACACCATCGGGCCCGTGTACGAGTTGCCGCTCATCGTCAGGAAGAACCCGATGAGGATCGGGCTGATGATGTTGCCGATCTGCGAGCCGAAGTTCTGGAAGCCGGCGACCGAGCCGATCACCGAGGGGGCGGGGGCGACCTCGGCGGGCAGGCTGAGGATGGCGGCGCCGGCGAAGGAGTGGGCGCAGTTGCTGATCGACAGCAGCACCAGCACGGCCACGTTCCCGTCCACGAACGTGGTCAGCGCGATCGTCGAGGCCAGCAGCATGCCGGTGATGATGGGCAGCTTGCGGGCACGGGAGATGGGCACGCCGCGGCGTACCAGCCAGTCGGAGAACGCGCCGCCCGCGATCGTGGCGCCCACCGCGAGCAGCGACGGGATCGAGCCGAACACGCCCAGCTCCAGGATCGTGAAGCCGCGGTCCTCGACCAGGTAGCTCGGGTACCACGTGAGGAAGAACGCGCCCGTCGCCGAGCGGCAGACGTAGCCGAGCACCAGCCCCCAGACGGTGGGGTAGCGCAGCAGCTCCACCCAGCGCACCCGCGGGCCGCTCTCGGGCACGGCGGCGTCGCCGCCCTCGATGTAGTCGAGCTCGGCCTGGGAGATGCGGGGATGCTCACGCGGCGAGCGGTAGATCATCCACCAGCCGATCACCCACAGCATGCCGACCACGCCGATCACGACGAACGCCGCGCGCCAGCCGAAGGCGGCGATCAGCGCGGTCACGACGGGCACGGACAGGGCCACGCCGGCCTGCTGCCCGGTGTCGAACAGGCTGGAGGCCAGCGCCCGCTCCCTGCGCGGGAACCAGGTGGCGACCACCTTGATGTTGGCCGGCTGCACGGGAGCCTCGCCGATGCCGAGGCCGAGCCGGGTCAGCAGCAGCGTGCCGACGCCGTGGGCCAGGGCCGTCGCGGCCGTCCACAACGACCACCACACGACGGCGATCGGGTAGATGAGGCGGGGGCCGAAGCGGTCGAGCAGCCATCCCGAGGGCAGCTGGAAGATCGCGTACGTCCAGAAGAACGAGCTGAGCAGGATCCCTTTCGTGGTCTGGTCGAAGCCCAGGTCGTCCTGCATGTAGGTGCTGGCGACGCTGAGGGCGGAGCGGTCGAGGTAGGCGATGGTCAGGCCGAGGCCCGACAGGGTGATGATCGTCCAGCGGAGTCGGGACCGTGCGCGTCGCGCCGTCGCGGGCACGGCAGGGGCGGGTGTTGCGGAGTTAGACTGCATTCAAGCTCCAGGCTGCAGGTCAGTGCAGTGGTCACGCCGGACCGCCGGCTCGCGAGCCCGCCGGCCGCCGCGCCAACGGCGTCCTGACGGGGATCCGTCCGGTCCGGGTGTGCGATGAACGGAGCCGTCTTCGCCGGTGTGGTCCGTGGCCGCGGGCCACACCGGACGGCTCGGGTTACGGGCCTCCTCAGGTGAGTTTTCTTCAAGTCCTAATTCACGCGACTGTAACGCAAAAGAGCGGTCATATACGAGATGCGATGTACGATATCTTTCATGTCATGAGTGAGGTCATGGCGTCCCCGGTCTTCTCCGGCCAGCCCAGATCGCTGTCTTCACGGGGCACGGTCGTCCTGGAGGCGATCAAGCACGCGATCCTGACCGGCGCGCTCCCGCCCGGCCGCCAGCTCGTCGAGACCGAGCTCGCCCAGCAGCTCGGCGTGTCCAAGACACCCGTGCGCGAGGCGCTCAAGACGCTGGCGGGCGCGGGCCTGGTGACGATGAGCGAGTACAAGGGCGCGACCGTGCGCGCGGTGGACGACGCGCTGATGGAGTGGGTCTACGACCTGCGCCTGCTGCTGGAGCCCGAGGCCGTCACCCGCACGGTCGAGCGCGGGGCCGACCTGAGCCCGGCCGCCGAGGCCCTGCGCCGCGCCGACACCGCCGCCGACCGCGCCGACCGCAGCCTCGCCAACCGCGACTTCCACCGCGCCCTCTACGCCGGCTGCGGCAACCCGCTGCTCGTCAGCACCCTCGACTCGCTGCGCGACCAGACCGCGCTCATCTCCGCGGCGGCCTGGGAGCGCGTCCCCACCTGGGAGGCGGAGGCCGACGAGCACCGCGAGATCCTGCGGGCCGCCGAGTCGGGCTCCGCCGCCGAGGCCGCGCGGCTGCTGCGCGAGCACGTGTGCCGGTTCGTCGAGCGGGTCAGGGAGAGCGGCGGCCTGTGATCCATCTCTCAGCCTGATCTTTGCCGGGAGCCGGGGCCCGGCACGTCCCTACGATGATCAACGATCATTCGGAGGGGAGTCCGTTGTCTGGGCAAGAACGCGTACGGGCCATCCTGGAGAGCCGTCTCGTGCAGCGGGCGGTCATCCTGGTCATCGTCGTCAACGCGATCACCATCGGCTGCGAGACCAGCGCGTACCTGATGCAGCGGGCCGGCGGCCTGCTGCACGCCATCGACCGGGTCGCGCTGGCCGTCTTCACCGTGGAGCTGGCCGCCCGCCTGTACGCCTACCGCAGGGCGTTCTTCAGGGACCCCTGGAACTGGTTCGACGCGATCATCGTCGCCGTCGCGCTCATCCCGGCCTCCGGCCCCACGTCCGTGCTGCGCGCGCTGCGCATCCTGCGGGCGCTGCGGCTGGTCTCGGCCGTGCCCAGCATGCGCCGCGTGGTCGGCGCGCTGCTGGCCGCCGTGCCCGGCATGGCCTCCATCATCGGGCTGCTGGTGCTGATGATCTACATCGCGGCGGTCATCGCCACCAAGCTCTTCGGCGACATCGTGCCCGAGCGCTTCGACGAGCTGCCGCGCTCGCTGTTCACGCTGTTCCAGATCATGACCGGGGACGACTGGGGGAACGTCGCCCAGGAGGTCATGGAGCAGAAGCCGTGGGCGTGGATCTTCTTCATCGTCTACATCCTCATGTCCACGTTCGTGGCGCTCAATCTGTTCATCGCGGTCGTGGTCAACGCCATGAACGAGGAGGGCGACACCCCGCCGGAGCTCGAAGCGGTCAAGCAGGAGCTGGCCGCGGTGAACGCCAAGCTGGACCAGCTCCTCATCCGTGAGCGCCCGGAGGAACTCCGCTCCGCGGCCGATCGTTGACGCGGGCGTCACACGTTCCGATCTTCGCTCGACAGGAGAACAAGAGCCGTGGTCTTCAAGAGGATGCTGGGTGCGTTCGGGGTAGGCGCGCCATCGGTGGACACCGTGCTGTCCACGCCGCGTACCCGGCCGGGCGGCACGCTGGAAGGAGAGGTGCGGCTCAAGGGCGGCGACTTCGACGCCGAGATCGAGCACATCACCCTCGGCCTCGTGGCGCGGGTCGAGATCGAGCACGGCGACGGCGAGGGCGCCGGGCTCAGCGAGTTCGGCAGCATGCGCGTCTCCGGCCCCTTCACCCTGCGCAAGGGCGAGGAGCGCACCGTCGACTTCCGGATCCCGGTCCCGTGGGAGACCCCGATCAGCGAGATCGCCGGCGGGCCGCTGCGGGGCATGGCCGTGGGCGTGCGCACCGAGCTGGCCATCGCCAAGGCCGTCGACAAGGGCGACCTCGACATGGTGGCCGTGGAGCCGCTGCCGTCGCAGCTGCGGATCCTGGAGTCGTTCCTGCAGCTCGGCTTCGCCTTCAAGTCGGCCGACCTGGAGGCGGGCCACCTGCGCGGCGTGCGGCAGGAGCTGCCGTTCTACCAGGAGATCGAGTTCTACCCGACCGGGCAGTACGCGGGGCGGGTGGGCGAGATCGAGGTCACCTTCGTCGCCGACCCGGCGGGCCTGGAGGTGGTGCTGGAGGCCGACAAGCGCACCGGCCGCTACTCCTCCAGCGACGCCATCGGCCGCTTCCACGTCAGCCATGAGGACGCGCTGCGTACGGACTGGGCGGGCGAGCTGGGGCGCTGGCTCGACGGCCTCTCCCAGTACGGCGGCGGCCACCACGGCGGTCATCACGGTGGCCACCACGGCCACCACGACGAGCACCACGGCCACCACGGCGGGCCCGGCATGGGCATGGTCGTCGCGGCCGGCGCGGCCGGTGTGGTGGGCGGCCTCGTGGCCGGTGAGGTGGTCGAGGAGGTCGTGGAGGAGTTCTTCGAGGGCGGCGACTGGTAACCCCACCGCGCTTCCGGCGCCCCGGCCACGGCCGGCCCGTGGCCGGGGCACGCCTCCGCCCAGTCCGTGGCCGGGGTCACGCCCCGGCCGGTCTGTGGCAGGGTCGCGCCCCCGCCGGAGCCGGGCCCGCGAGGCGGCGCTTGTGCCCGCGGCCCTCAACAGCCGTCGATCGAGCAGGCCGCGCCTGACGCCAGGCGGTCGCCCTGCCGGGCCGCGGCCCTGTCGATGGCCTCGTGCAGCCCGGCCCGGGTGGGCATGCCCTCGATCCGGATGTCCTCGACGAGGATCGTCGGGACGGCCGTGATGCGGTGCGCGGCGGCCTCGGCCAGCGCCGCCCGGTGGGCCCGGGCGTAGCGGCCGCCCTCCAGCGCGGCGCGGTAGTCGGTGGCGGACAGGCCGGCCTCGCCCGCGAGCCGCTCCAGGACGTCCAGGTCGCCGATGTCGAGCCCGTCCTCGAAGAAGGCCCGCAGCACGCGGTCGTGGTAGGCGCCGGCCAGGTCGTGCTCCTTGGCGAACTGGTAGCCCTCGAAGGCCAGGCGCGTGTACGGCTGCGGCGAGACGTCCGGCAGCCGGATGCCGACGCCCATGGACCTGGCCATCGGGTAGACCACCCGTGACCAGATGCCGCGCAGGTAGTCGCCCTCCGGGCGCAGCGTCGGGACGGGCTCGGGCCGCAGCTCGAACGGCATCCAATCGACGGAGACGTCGCGGCCGGCGGTGGCCTCGGCGAGCGGCTGCCCGGCCAGCAGGCAGAAGGGGCAGACGTAGTCGGACCAGACCTTGATGCGTACGGTCATGCGAGGATCCCTTTCAGCGGGCGAGCCAGGCGTCGAACGGTTCCCGGGCGCCGTCGACGGGGAGATGCAGCGGGGACAGCCGCCACTGTTCGACGGGGACGGCGAACAGGTCGTAGGAGGAGGCGTAGTCGAATCCGGCGGCCGCGGCGGCGTGCCGGTCGGCGGCGAAGACGATCCGGCCGATGCCGGACCACAGGGCGGTCACGTAGCACAGCGGGCAGGGCTCGCCCGAGGCGAGCAGCGTGGCCCCGGCCAGGGCGTGGGGCCCGTGATCGCGGGCGGCGGCGCGCAGGGCGACGATCTCGGCGTGCGCGGTGGGGTCGCGGTGCGCCCGGACCCGGTTGACGCCCGATCCGAGCACCGCGCCTGTGCCGTCCACGACGAGCCCGGCGAACGGGATGCCGCCGGCGTGGACCTCGGCGGTGGCCAGGGACACGGCCTGGGCCAGCAGCTCGGGGAGCCAGGCGGGCCGAGTGGCGTTCCGCGTCACGGTCAGATCCCCGCTGCGATCTTGAGGAGGGCGACGCCGCCGATGATGGCGGCGAACGAGGCGAGCTTGGCCGGGGTGATCTTCTCCTTGTAGATGAGGGCGCCGAGGATGACCGTGCCGATGGAGCCGACGCCGGTCCAGATGGTGTAGCCGACGCCGACGTCCAGCGTCTTGAGCGCCAGGCTGAGGGTGAAGATGCCGCCGGCCGCCGACAGCAGGGTGAAGACCGACGGCCACAGGCGGGTGAAGCCCCTGGTGGCGTTGGTGCCGAGGGCGAAGCCGATCTCGAAGACGATCGCGACGGACAGGTAGATCCAGGCCATGATGAGGCTCCTTGGGGATGAGGGGGTTGTCAGGCGGCGGACGGCTCGGCGGACGTCTCGGCGGACGCTGAGCGGTCGGCGAGCTTGAGGCCCAGGACGCCGCCGATGATCAGGACGAAGGCCAGGGCCTTCCAGAGGGTCAGCTGCTCGTCGAAGATCAGGGTGCCGAGGACGACGGTGCCGACCGAGCCGATGCCGGTCCAGATGGTGTAGCCGACGCCGACGTCCAGGGTCTTCAGCGCCAGGCTCAGGAAGAAGATCCCGGCGCCTGCCGCGGCGGCCGTGAGCAGGGACGGCCCCAGCCGGGTGAACCCTTCGGTGGCGTTGGTGGCCAGGGCGAAGACCACCTCGAAGACGGCTGCGACGAGCAGGTAGATCCAGGCCATCGAGACTCCTATATGCATGTACGTACAAATACTTGCTGGCGAGCAAAATGTTGCATGTACATGTATGCTTCTGTCAAGCCGGTTCCGAGCACGAAGAGGTCCCATGGATCACACAGCCGCCCCACCCGTCGCCGACACCTGGCAGCACGTGCTCCTGCTGCACTCCCTCGTGGAAGGCAGGCTCGCCACAGCGCTGCAGCGCAGGCACGGCATCGGCCTGTCGGAGTTCCGCGCGCTCGGCCACCTCGCCGCTTCCCCCACCGCCGAGCTGCGCATGCAGGAGCTGGCCGACAAGGTCGGGCTCAACCAGAGCTCGGTGACCCGCCTGGTGGCGCGGCTGAACGCGGCCGGTTTCGCCTACCGCGACCTGTGCCCGGACGACAAGCGCGGCGTCTACACGGTCATCACCGAGACCGGCCGGGCCAGGTACGCCGAGGCCGGCCGCACCTACGAGGAGACCCTGGAGGCCGCGCTGAAGGAAGCGGGGCAGGCGGACCCGCACCTGGCCACCGCCCTGACGACGCTGGGCCTCACCACCGCCCGCTGACCCTCCTCCGGCCCGGGCGGAGGTGGTCGGCCGTTCCCGGGCGGGTGCCGGGCGAAGGCGGCAGCGGTGGTCAGCCGTCCACGGGCAGGCGGCGGGCGAAGGCGGCAGCGGTGGTCAGCCGTCCACGGGCAGGCGGCGGGCGGCCACGCCGGCCCACCCCAGCCCGAGCGCCGTGATCATGAGCACCCCCGCCGCCCCCGTCCCGGCCGCCACCAGCCCCGCCGCCCCCGGCAGGAGGAGCTGCCCCGTGCGGTTGCCGACCAGGCGGAGCGACATCGCGCGCCCGCGCAGCCCGGGCGGCGCCGACTCCGCCAGCCACGACATGGTCATCGGCTGCCCCACCCCCAGCCCGAACCCGAGGACGACCAGCACCGGCACCAGCAGCCACAGCGGCATCGGCAGGGGAGTGACGAGCATGGCCGCCGCCGCCGCGACCGTGCCGGCGACCAGCAGCCTGCGCCGCCCCAGCGCCCGCGACAGCCGGCCGAGGAAGAAGCGCGACACCATGGAGGCCAGGCCGCGGACGGTCAGCAGCAGGCCGATCGTGCCCGCGGTGAGCCCGTGCTCGGTGCCGAGCGCCGGCAGGTAGACGAGCGTGATGTCCACGGCCGCCAGCACGACGCAGCTGGTGACCAGGGCGTGCGCGAGCCCGGGCCGGCGCAGCAGGGAACGCATGCCGCCGGCCGCCTCCCGATCCCCGGCCTCCGGGCGGGGGCTGCGGGGCAGCGGCACCGAAAGCGCGACGAGCAGCACGGCCAGGCCGCACGACCACAGGAAGATCTGCCCGGTGTCGGGGATCGCCCGGTCGCCGCCGAACGCGGAGATCAGCACCGGGCCGGCCGCCTGGCCCAGCGACGCCGCGAACGTGTAGCGGCCGAACGCGGTGTCGTGGCCGCCGCGCCCGGTGGTGTTGGCCACCAGCGCCTGCTGGGCGATCACGCAGCCGAGGTGCCCCGTGCCGAGCAGGATCCCTGCCGCGATCAGGCCGGGCACCGTGTCGCCGAACGCCAGGAACGCGGCCCCGGCCGCGGTGAGCGTGAGCGCCCCCGCCACGGCCATGCGCCGCTCGCCGTACCGGTCGGCGGCGTGCCCGGCGGGCAGGGCCAGCAGCAGCGGGGCGAGGGCGAAGCTCGCGCCGAGCACGCCCAGCCACGCCGCGGGCACGTCCAGCTCGATCGCCCGGTACGACATCGTGGGCCGCAGCACGAACGTCACGATCTGCGTGGTGGCCGAGTGGGCCAGCAGCACCGCCATCGCGTAACGCCGGTTCCCCTTGGCTGCTGACTCGCCCATTTGATCCCGTCTTGCCCGGAAGTGCTCGTTATAACTTACAACAGGCGAAGATCGGGGAGATCGTCGATCGTGCCGTCCGGCCAGGTGATCTTCCAGTCGTCGAACACCGGCGGTTGCCCGCCGTCGCCGACCAGGAGCGCGGCGGCGTACCAGCGGCCGGGCTCCGCCTCGCCGGGCGTCGCGCACCACGGGGCCAGCGTGCGCTCGCCCAGCGGGGTGGCCGCCACCTCCGTGCCCGACTCGCCCAGCCCCGGGCCTCCGGCCACCCGCGTGGCGGCACCGCCCTCGGGCGCCGGCCAGCCTCCCACCCGCAGCCTGCCCGCCTGCCCGGTCAGGCGGGCCAGCCGCACCTCCCACGCCCCGCGCACGACCGAGACGACCTCCACCTCCGGCCCGTGCCGCATCGGCGCGCCCGCCCTGGAGTAACCGTGATCGGGGCCCGGCCCCTGCTCGCCCCAGTGCGCCCGCCAGCGCGACGACCCGACCAGCGTGCCGGACGCCAGCACGCGCACGGGACCGGCGGTGAATCCGGTCCTGTGGCTGGCGCGCCCCTCCTCGTCCAGCACCACCACGGACTGGTCCAGCGGGTCGCCCGGCAGCGGGAACGTGGCCGTCGAGTAGCCGAGCCGCGCGTACAGCGGCGCGTCGGCCAGGTCGGAGCCCGGGCGCGAGTGGTCGGTGCCGTGGTTGACCACGCGGACGACGCCGTCCGCCCGGGTGCCGCTGACCAGCCAGCCGGGGGCCCGCACGACGCGCGTGAAGTCACCCCGCTCCACCGGCAGCGGCTCCTCCACGGCCGTCCACACCGGATGATCGGCCGGCAAGGACAGCCCGAACAGCCCCTTCGCCGCCCAGTACGGCGAGCCGGGCCCGGAGTAGTCCTGCGCGATCGCCCGGTGGGGCCCGTGCCACCCGAGCGTGAGTATCCCGTCCTCGTCGGGCGCGCCGTGCTCGGCGAAGTGCCGCACGATGCCGGAGGCGGCCCGCCGTAGCAGCCCGGGCGAGCCGACCCCGGCCCTGGCGCCCACCCAGAACGGCGTGGCGGCGGCGAAGCGGTAGGCCAGGCTGCGGCCCTGGATCAGCGGCGAGCCGTCGCCGCCGACCAGGTGCACGGCGTCGTCCAGGAACCGTTCGAGGCGAGCCAGGTGACGCGGGTCCGGCGCGCGGCCCGCCATCTCGCTCCAGAGCAGCGGGTAGAAGTGCAAGGCCCAGCCGGCGTAGTGGTCGTAGGCACGCTCGGCGCCGTCGGCGTACCAGCCGTCCTCGCGTTCGAAGCTCTCCGCCAGGGCCAGCCCGGCGTCGATGTCCTCCTGCGCGTGCGGCCCGCCGACCGAGGCCAGGAACTGCTCCACCACGATCTGGAACCACACCCAGTTGATCGGCGGGTACGCGGAGCCGACCGCGGGAGCCAGGTAGTCGACCACCTGCTCCCGCACCCGCGGCGGCAACCGGTCCCACAACCACGGCCTGGTCAGGTGCAGGACCAGCGCGATGGAGGCGGCCTCCACCTTGGCCTGCCCGTGCTCGTCCAGCCGGACCCAGCGGTCGGGGTGGTGCGGGTCGGTACCGGCGCCCAGGCCCCGCGCGTACCACTCCATCAGGCCCAGCGGGTCGCGCCCGCCCTCGCCCGCGACCCGGAACCCGGCCGCTAGGAACGTGCGCGCGAAGCCCTCCAGCGCGTCCACGTCGGGGCCGTAGCCGCCGGGCGCGCCGGGGAAGCTCACGCGCGCGTGGGAGGGGGAGGCGTGGCGGCGGGCCGACAGGAGCAGGCGGTCGGCCAGATCGGCCCAGTGCTCCCTGGTCCAGCCCGTGTAGGGGGAGATCATCCCGCCACGGAAACACGCCGCGGCCACATCCCACAAGACGGCGACCGCGCAGCGCGGACACACTCGTCCACCTCGCGGGTGAGCACCACCTGGCCACCGGGGGCTCGCCCGCTACCGGCGTGCCCGCGCATGCTTGGCCCCAAAGCCGGAACCTGGGGGCGGAGTCATGGATGCGGTGACGGCCGCGGGTCTGGGGGCCGTCGGGGGAGCGGTCATCGACAGCAGGCCGTACGAACCCCGCCCGGCGAGGACCCGCCGGGACCTCACCCTGTGGCAGCGCCACTGGACCTCGCTCCTCGGCCTGCCGCCCCCGGCGCCGGGACCGCCGCGCGAGCGCAGGCCGTGGACGCTGTCGGTCGGCCGGGTGCTGCTCCCGCTGGCGGTGACGGGGACGGCGATCGCCTTCGGCATGGTCGTGATCCGCCCGATCGCGGGTCCGGGCCCGACCGACGTCGGAAACCCCGGCGGGACGTTCACGGCGGACCCGGGCGGCCCGGACACCGCACGCCCGGGCATGACGACGCCCGCGGCCGGCTCCGCCCTCTTCGACGAGGTGGTCGCCCTGCCGCTTCCCGCAGGCGCGGACGAGCCGGGCCCATGGCGGCTCACGCGGGCGGGCGTCGCCGCCGCCGCCCTGGACGACGCGGACTTCGTCCTCACCCGCGACGCGATCTACGTGGCCGAGAACCGCGCCTTCGTCGTCACCTCACGCGAGCGGTGCCTCTCGCCCGCCAGAGGCGGCACCGTGGCCGGCGGACGGGTCAGGCCGCACCAGCGGCTGTGCATCCTGACCCGTGCCTCCGACCTCGCGTACGTCGTCTTCGACGAGCCAGCGGGCGGTGAGGTGAACGCCGCGATCACTGTCCGGGCCGCCGGCTAGAACGTGACCAGCGGGTCCCCCACGAAGTCGGCGATGAAGTTGACGAAGAAGAACCCGAAGAACAGGAAGTTCAGCACCAGGATGACGTAGTGCCACGGACGCGGGCGAGCGGGCCGCGGCAGCTTGCTGTTCAGGTACATCAGCAGGAACGGATAGATCAGCGCCCCCAGGTTCGACATGTTCGCCGACCATTCGACCAGCCCCACCGGCAGCGACTGGAAGATGACGATCGAGATGACGACGAGCAGCAGGAGCATGAACGGGTAGTAGAAGCGCCGCGGGTCGCCCTCGATCAGCCTGCGCAGCCGCGGGCTGGTGGCGTTGGCGGCGTCGGTCGTCACCCGCACCATGGCCTCGAAGATGCCGAGCTGCGTGGAGAACAGGATCAGCACCCCCACCACGAGCGCGACGTAGAAGGCCACCTGCCCGTACTCGTCGCCGAGCGCGCTGGCCACGAACGTGGGCACGTTCGCCCGGGTGGGCCGCTCGCCCGACATCGCGACGGCCTGGGACATGAGGAGGGTGGGCAGCAGCATGCCGAGGATGGCGCCGACGAAGAACACGCCCCACATGTCCACCATGAGCAGCCGGTACCAGCGCCGCCACAGGCCGCGGTTGCGCTCGTCGTCGGGGAAGGTGACGCCGCTGGCGCGGATGGTGCTCCGCTCGCCGCGCAGCCCTGAGATGTAGCCGACGCGGTGGCCCATGCCGTAACCCTTGTCGCGGTAGTGGCCCATGACGTACCAGTTCAGGCCGGAGGCCAGCGCGGTGAAACCGGCCAGGCCGCCGAGCTGGGTGGCGGTGATCCCGGCGGGCGGGGCGGCCGGGGTGACGAAGCCGCGGATGCCCTCCCACCACTGGCTGAACGGCACCACGAGCAGGTCCACGGCCAGCAGGGCGAGCAGGATCGTGCCGACCATCACCCAGTTGGCCAGCTCCAGCGCGCGGCTGACGCGCCGGGCGGCGGCGGTGATGAGGAACACCAGCACCAGCAGGCCGATGGCCCAGAACCGCGGCTCGGCGGCGTCGGCGGCCGGGGGGACGCCGTGCACCAGCGCGTACACGCCCTGCCCGGCGGAGGCGGCCCAGCCTCCCGCGATGAACGCGAAGATCACGATGAGGACCGACAGCGGCACCCACAACATCCACCCCGGCGGCACCCGCCCCCAGCCGACCACGGGCGTCTCGCCGGTCGCCAGGACGTAGCGGGAGCATTCGACGTTGTAGAACGTCTGCAGCAGCGCCGAGACCAGGATGACCCAGCCGACGCCGACGAATCCGTACTGCCCCACGTTGAGGGGGCCCAGCAGCCACTCGCCGCTGCCGATCGAGATGCCCAGGGCGATCAGGCTCGGACCGACGGCGTACTTGAACAGTTCCTTGGGGCCGATTCTGGAGACCTTGAAGACCTCCTCCGGCGTGGGCAGGTCGGTGACTTCGAGATCGGGACGGCTGACTCCGAGTGGATGCGACATGTCACTGCCTCCTGTGGCCCCCAGGGTGATCCCTAAGGGCGGAGGCATCAAGACCCAAAAGCGTCAGGCGTACTGGAGATCGGCCTTGACGATGAGCCCGTCACCGATCGTGAAGTCGTAGTGCGCCCGCCAGCCGCCGGATCCGCCGGGAGCCCAGTGGACGAGCAGCTTCTGCCCGTCCGCGCGCCGCTCGGCGACCGACAGGACCCGTAACGTCCCGCCGATCACCTCGTCGCCCGCCCACCGCCTGATGGCGTCGTGCCCCTCGATGCTCCGGCTGACGTCGACGATCACGGCGTCCGGGGCGAAGGAGGCCACCAGGGCGTCGAGGTCGCCGGCGTTCACCGCGTCCACGTACGCCTGCCCCGCCCGGCCCACGCCGGCGACCGCGCCGGCGACCGCGCCGGAGGCCGTCGCGGCCGGCGGCGAGGGGGTGGGAGTGCCGGGCGCGGGCGGTGCGCCGCAGGCCGCAGCCAGGAGCGGGACGAGCGCGACGACGGCCGTTCGGCGTGAGTGCTTCCACATGGCCCCGATCATGCGGCCAGGTCGCCGATCCCGTCCAAGAGCTGTGGTTATAACCAGCGGTTATAGCTACTGAGCGTGACAATTCGACGGGATTTTCAGGGCGTGCCGTTACGCAGCGTTAGGAAAGCACTACGTACAGTCGAAATCGATGTCACGACCGTGACTACAGGGGGAGATCATGAAAATTACGCTCATAGCGGCAGGTGGCGCGCTTGCCACTGCCGCCGCACTCGTCGTGCTGGCCACGCCGGCCACCGCCGTCCAGGCCGACTGCAACCTCTCGCTGGGCGACGCCACGCGCTCGCTGGGGATCGACGCCTGGGGCGTCTACGCAGGCAAGCGCGACGCCAAGGCGTGCGAGAGCGACCACGTGGCCCGCGACAAGCAGGAGTACGACAAGACGGAGTACAAGACGGAGTACGACAAGCGCGAGTACGACAAGTGGAGCCACGACAACGGCGCCTACTGGAACAACGCCAACTACTGGGGCGCCCAGGACCACGACTCCGCCGCCTACTGGGCGCCGAGGCACTATGGCAACCACCGCTGGGGCTACGGCGACAACTGGGGCCAGAGTGACCAGGACTGGTCCGCCTCGCCTTACAGGTTCTGACCGGAGGCCGGTCCCGGCCGGCTCCGCGGCTTAACCCGGCATGGTCCCGGGGCACCACGTGGCCCCGGGGCCTTGTCATCTCCGCTGACGGCCCCTCGGAGGGGCCGACGCTCACCGATCGACGATCTCGTTCTTCCCGATCACCACGACCCCGCCCCTGGTCAGCGCGAACCGCGTGCGGTCGTAGTCGAGGTCGAACCCGATCCGTGCCCCGTCGGGGATCACCACGTTCTTGTCGATGATCGCCTTGCGCACGATCGCGCCCCGCCCGACCTTGACGTTCTCCATCAGCACGGAGTCCTCCACCAGCGAGTGCGAGTGGAGCACCACCTTGGGCGACAGGATCGACCTGATCGCCGTGCCGCCGGAGACGATCACGCCGGGGGACACCAGCGAGTCGATCGCGCGGCCCACCCGGTCGCCGTCGTTGTGCACGAACTTGGCCGGAGGCAGCGGGTCGTGCCCGGTGAAGATCGGCCACTTGTCGTTGTAGAGGTTGAAGATCGGGTGCGCCGAGATGAGGTCCATGTGGGCCTCGTAGTACGCGTCGAGGGTCCCCACGTCACGCCAGTAGCCGCGGTCGCGCTCGCTGGAGCCGGGCACGATGTTGTTGGCGAAGTCGTACACGTCGGCGCCGCCCGACTTGACCAGCATCGGGATGATGTTGCCGCCGAGGTCGTGCTTGCTGGTCGGGTCGAGCGCGTCCTCCCGCAGCGCGTCGATCATCGACTGCGTCTTGAACACGTAGTTGCCCATCGAGGCGAACACCTCGTCGGGCGAGTCGGCCAGCCCCACCGCGTCCTTGGGCTTCTCCCTGAAGGCCACGATCCGGCGGCCCTCGGGGTCGGTCTCGATGACGCCGAACTGGTCGGCCAGCGACAGCGGCTGCCTGATCGCCGCCACCGTCACGTCGGCGCCGGAGTCCTCGTGCTGCTCGACCATCTGCCGCGGATCCATGCGGTAGATGTGGTCGGCGCCGAACACGATCACGTGCTCGGGCATCTCGTCGTAGATCAGGTTCAGGTTCTGGAACAGCGCGTCGGCGGAGCCGGAGAACCAGCGCGGCCCGAGCCGCTGCTGCGCGGGCACCGGCGTGACGTAGTTGCCCAGCATCGCCGACAGCCGCCAGGTCCGCGAGACATGCCGGTCGAGACTGTGGTTCTTGTACTGCGTCAGCACGACGATCTTCAGGAAGCCGCCGTTGGCCAGGTTGGACAGCACGAAATCGATGAGCCGGTACATCCCGCCGAACGGCACCGCCGGTTTGGCTCGATCCGCCGTGAGCGGCATGAGCCTCTTGCCCTCTCCACCTGCCAGCACGACCGCAAGCACCCTCCGGGACCTCATGCCCAGGACGCTACCCTCAAATGGCCGATCTATCGACGAAACCCCGCACGGTGAGCTCCTTTCTTGTCCGGTTTTGGGGTTCAAAGTACGAACCGGGCTTGCCGACCTTGGGCTTGTCGATGTGTTTTTCTTGCCTGGACCCCCCTTAAGGTCGTGTCATGCGTGTTGATCTGCTCAGCCGGGAGTATCCGCCCGAGGTGTACGGCGGGGCCGGGGTGCACATGGAGTACCTGGCCAGGGAGCTGCGGAAGCTGGCCGACGTACGCGTGCGCTGCTTCGGGGCCGAGCGCGACGAGCCGGGCGTCTCGGCCTACCGAATGCCGGGCGGGCTGGCGAGCGCCAACGCCGCGCTGCAGGTGCTCGGCGTGGACCTGGAGATGGCCGCCGCCTGCGAGGGCGCCGACGTGGTGCACTCCCACACCTGGTACGCCAACTTCGCCGGCCATGTCGCGAAGCTGCTGCACGGCGTGCCCCACGTGATCACCACGCACAGCCTGGAGCCGCTGCGCCCGTGGAAGGCCGAGCAGCTCGGCGGCGGCTACGCGATCTCGTCGTGGGCCGAGCGCACGGCCCTGGCCGCCGCGGACGCGGTCGTCGCGGTCTCGGAGGGCATGCGCCGCGACGTGCTGACCGCCTACCCGGAGATCCCGCCGGAGAAGGTCACCGTCATCCACAACGGCATCGACACCGCCCAGTACGTCCCCGACCCCGGCACCGGCGTGCTGGAGAAGCACGGCGTGGACCCGGCCAGGCCGTACGTCGTCTTCGTCGGCCGCATCACCCGCCAGAAGGGCCTGGTCCACCTCCTGCACGCGGCGCGCTCCTTCGACCCGGCGGCGCAGCTCGTGCTGTGCGCGGGAGCGCCCGACACGCCGGAGATCGCCGCGGAGGTGACCGAGCTGGTGCGCGGGCTCGACCGCGACGGCGTCCTCTGGATCCAGGAGATGTTGCCCAAGCCCGAGGTGATCCAGCTCCTGACGCACGCCACGGTGTTCGTCTGCCCGTCGGTCTACGAGCCGATGGGCATCGTCAACCTGGAGGCGATGGCCTGCGAGACGGCGGTGGTGGCGACGGCGACCGGCGGCATCCCGGAGGTGGTCGCCGACGGCGCGACAGGGCTGCTGGTGCCCATCTCGCAGGCCGCCGACGGCACGCCGCACGACCCCGAGCGCTTCGCCGCCGACCTCGCCGAGCGGGTCAACGCCCTGCTGGGCGACCCGGCGCGGGCGCGCGCCATGGGCGAGGCGGGCCGGGCTCGCGCCATCGAGCACTTCTCCTGGACCCGCATCGCCGAGCGCACGGTGGAGCTCTACGCCTCGCTGGGCGCCTGACGGAGCCCCGCGCGCGTCCTAGACGAGGCCCCTGCGGCTGGCCTGGGCGCCCGCCTGGAAGCGGGTCTCGGCGTTGAGCTCGTCGAGCAGGTGCCGCAGGCGGCGGCGCAGGCTGCGCGGGCTGGTGCCGAGCTGCCGGGCGATGGCGTCGTCCTTGAGCCCGGCCGCCAGCAACGCCAGCAGCCTGCGGTCCTCCAGGCCCAGGCCCGCGCCGGGATCACCCTCGGGGGCGAGCTCCGGCGACCCCTGCGACCACAGCTCCGGACGCACCGGCAGCGCCTCCTGCCACAGCCGCTCGAACAGCTCCACCAGGGCCACGACCATGGTGGAGCCCCTGATGAGCACCCCGCGCGTGAGCGGTGGGTCCATGTGCAGCGGCATGACCGCCCGCGACCGGTCGACCAGCGCCATCTTGAACGGCAGCCACGGCAGGATGCGCGCCTCCTCGCCCGCCCTGATGAGGCTGCCCACCTCGTCGAGGGCCCCCGCGTGCTCGAAGGCCTCGGGCACGTAGAGGGTGCGGTAGCGCACGCCGTTGCGCAGCAGCTCGGTCTGCAGCGGGTTGTGGTAGTCCAGCACGTACGGGGGCCGGTCGAAGGTCAGCACCTCCTCCTTGGCCTCCTGCTGCAGCCTGACGTACCAGCGGGCCTGCTCCTCGGGCCCGGCCAGCACCTCGAACTGGTCGCCGCCCTCGGGGTCGGTGCCGACGTCGCGGAAGGCCGCCTCCAGCTCGTCGGCCGTGTCGGTGAGCCGGTCCAGCTCGCTCTGCATGTCGCGGACGAGCGAGCGGATCGCGGTGCCCGGGTTCGTCGCCGTCCAGCGGGGCGAGCGCCCCCACAGGCGGCTCACCAGGCCCCTGACCCGGAGCCTGCTCAGAGACGACTGGATGCGCCCGGCGCTCTCGCCGCTGCGCATGACCAGCTCCTGCACCGTGATGCCGGGGCACGCCAGCACACTGCGGTAGATCCGTTCGTCGAACGCGCTGATGCCGACGATCTCCAGCGCCCGGCTGTCCTCCTGCACGTGCTCGATCTTGGCCGTTTCCGGCAGTTGCCGCAATAGGCCACCGACGCCACCTTGTCACCAAATTTCACTGACAATTAGAAAACGGGATGTGCAACAGAGAACGGCCCTTCTGGGCGTCGTGTTACTGGCCGCCACGGCGATCGCCGTACCGGCCCAGGCGGCGCCCGCCCAGCCCACCGCCAAGCTCCGACCCGCGAAGACGATCACCCTCATCACCGGGGACAGGGTCACCCTCCGCGAGCTGCCCAACAAGCAGACCCAGCTCGACGTCGCCGCCGGCCCCGGCCGAGAAAAGATCAACTTCGTGCACCGCAGGTCCGCGGACGGGCTCAGCATCGTGCCCGTGGACGCGATGCCCCTGCTGGCCGCGGGCACCCTCGACCCCCGGCTCTTCGACGTCACCCGGCTGGCCGCGCTCGGCTACGACGACGCCGCCAGCCCCCAGCTCCCGCTGATCATGACGTACGCCGACGGCGCCGGCGCCGCCACCCTGCGCGCCGCCGGCGGGCGCCCGCTGCCCGCCATCAACGGCGTCGCCAGGAAGGAGCCCCGCACCGGCGCGCTCTGGCAGACGCTGACAGGACAGGCGCGGACCGCGACCGCCCCCGCGAAGATCTGGCTCGACGGCAAGGCCAAGATCTCCCTCGACGTCAGCGTGCCGCGCATCGGCGCGCCCGCCGCCTGGGCGGCCGGCCACACCGGCCAGGACGTCCCCGTCGCGGTGCTCGACACCGGCTACGACCCCGGCCACCCCGACCTGCAAGGTCAGGTCGTCAAGAGCGAGAACTTCACCGCCGAGCCGGACGTGCGCGACCTGAACGGCCACGGCACGCACGTCGCCTCCACGATCGCCGGCACCGGCGCCGCCTCCGACGGCAGGCGCAAGGGCGTCGCCCCCGGCGCCCGGCTCATGATCGCCAAGGTCTGCGGCCAGGACGGCAACTGCCCCGACTCGGGCATCATCGAGGCCATGACCTGGGCGGCCGAGAACGGCGCCCGCGTCGCCAACCTCAGCCTCGGCAACGCCGACGCTCCAGGAATCGACCCCCTGGAGCAGGCCGTCAACAGCCTGTCCGCCGAGTACGGCACGCTCTTCGTGATCGCCGCGGGCAACGACGGTCCGGAGCGGCTCGGCTCACCCGGCTCCGCCGACCACGCCCTGTCGGTCGGCGCCTCCTACCGCGACGCCGACACGGTCGCCCAGTTCAGCAGCACGGGCCCGCGCCCCGGTGACGGCGCGGTCAAGCCCGACCTGACCGCCCCCGGCGTGGGCATCGTCGCCGCCAGGGCCGGCGCCCCCGAGGGCAGCTCGGGCGACGAGCTGTACACGGAGATGAGCGGCACGTCCATGGCCACCCCGCACGTGGCGGGCGCGGCGGCGATCGTGGCGGGCCTGCACCCCGACTGGAAGGCCGAGCGCATCAAGGCGTCGCTGATGGCCTCCACCGCCCCCGGCGACGAGCTGGGCGCCTACATCCAGGGCTCCGGCCGCGTGGACGTCGCCCGCGCCGTCGCCCAGCAGGTCACGGCCGAGCCCGCCTCGCTGAGCATGGGCGACGTCGAGCTGCCCGACACCGCGCCCAAGGAGCGCGCGCTCACCTACCGCAACGACGGCGACACCGCGATCCGGCTGGAGCTCAGCGTGATCGCCAAGGACGGGCACGGCGAGACCGCGGCCCCGTTCAGCCTCGGCGCCGACGCGGTGGAGGTGCCCGCGCGCGGCACCGCCCAGGTCACGGTGACCGCCGAGCCCGGCGGGACCGGCACGTTCAGCGGGACGGTCATCGCCAGGGGCGGGGACGTCACCGTACGCACAGGCATCGGCATGCGGGTCACGCCGGAGAAGGCCGGGCTCAAGCTGACCTTCACCGGCAGCGACGGCCGGCCCGCCGCGAACGCCTTCGCCGGGGTCATCGACCTCGACACCAAGGAGCAGACCAACTACGACATCTCCGGCGGCAACCTCGACCTGCGGCTGGACAAGGGCCACCGGTACACGGTGGTCTCCCTGATGGCCGACCACGACGGCGCCATCGTCATGGCGGCCGAGCCGGAGTTCGCCCTCGACGCCGACCGCACCGTCACCGCCGACGCCCGCCGCGCCGAGCCGGTGGACGTGCGCACGCAGGAGCCGACCGCGCGGCTGGCCATCGGCATGCTGGGCATGCTGCAGCTCGTGGACGGCATGCAGCCCCTCGGCGTGGACGTGGACCTGGCCGGCATGTGGGGCGCCGAGCGGATCGAGGGCATCAAGGCCATCCCGACCACCCGCACGGCCAGCAAGAAGTTCGCCTACTACCGGTGGACCCAGTGGGCCCGGCCGAAGGCCGACGGCTCCTATGACGCCAGCCCGTACTTCTACCACCTGATGAAGGCCGAGCCGCGCATCCCCGCCGACCCCGGTTACCGCCCGCGCCGCCGTGACCTGGCCGAGGTCACCTCCACCTACGCCGCCCAGCAGGACGGCAAGACCGGCGAGCACATGGCACTGCCCGTGCTGTACGGGACCGAGCTGGCCTGGATGCCCTACGTGCACGTGGCCCACGTGCCGCTGCCGTTCCGCAGGACCGAGTACTACACGCCCGGCGACACCGGCTGGTACCCGTCGTTCGCCCAGTACAAGCTCCCCCCGGAGGGCATCGACGACCTCGACCAGTTCTTCTTCGGCCGCACCACCGTCTACCGCGCCGGTCAGAAGAGCACGGAACGCTGGAACGGCGCCGTCTTCGGAGCCGCGCTCAACCCCGACGGCGACGTCAACTGGCGTGAGGAGAACATGATGCAGTTCGCCGTCTCGCTGTTCGACGACGGCAGGGCCGAGCGTCACTCCATCGGCAACTACACGGCTCCGCAGGCCAAGCTCTACCGTGACGGCAAGGAGATCTACAGCACGAGCGACTACCTGCCCGGCTGGATCGACGTGCCCGCCGAGCAGAAGGAGAGCGAGTACCGCCTCACCATGAGCGCCGACAGAGACGCGGCCATGACCAGGCTGTCCACCCGGGTCAGCGCCGAGTGGCGGTTCCGGTCGAAGACGCCCGCGGCGGGCGAGCGGCAGCTCCTGCCGCTGCTGGCCGTCAAGATCGACCCTGAGCTGGACGAGCACAACCGGGCCTCCACGGGCCCCATGCGGATCCCGCTCAGCGTCCAGCGCCAGGCCGGCTCGCCCGATCTGAGGCTGCGCACGCTGACCGCCGACGTCTCCTACGACGACGGCCGCACGTGGCTGCCGGCCGTGGTGCACCCGTCGGGCAAGGACGCCTGGTCGGCGCAGACCTGGCACCCGGTCCAGGCGCGCGGGAAGTTCGTCTCCCTGCGGGTCAAGGCGGTGGACGGCGGCGGCAACGCCTTCAGCCAGACCGTCGTCAGGGCCTACCAGGTCAAGTGAGCCGGGGGAGGTCCCGCTCCGGCGGGACCTCCCTGTCAGGCGGCGCGTTCGAGCACGACGACCGGGATCTCCCGGTCGGTCTTCTTCTGGTACTCGTCGTAGTCCGGCCAGGTGCGCGCCATGACCTTCCACATCTCCGGCTTCTCGCCGGGGGCGGCCGTGCGGGCGCGGGCCTTGAACCTGTCGCCCTTCACCTGCACCTCGACGTCCGGGCTGGCCTGCAGATTCTTGTACCACCCCGGATGGTCGGCGTCGCCGCCCTTGGACGCCACCACGAGGTAGGCGTCGCCGAACGGCTGGTAGATGAGCGGAGTGGTGAAGGGGCGGCCGGACTTGCGCCCCTTGGTGGTCAGCAGGAGGACGGTGGTGTTGTTCCAGTCGTGTCCCTCCGCGCCGTCGGTCTCCTGGTAACGCCGGACATGTTCTTCGCCGTAGAGCATGCAGCCGAACTACCCACCTCGACCGTGACCTCACCGTTACTCGACGCGGTCTGGACGAGAAGTTAACGTGGTTGGCACACCCCTTTCTGTAAGCGCTTCCACCCTTCAGGGGAGTGGAAGCGCTTACACAGGAAGAGAACCACCATGGACGTGACCATCTACGAAGTGGCCAGGCGGGCGGGCGTGTCGATCGCCACCGTGTCCAGGGCGCTGCGCGGCACCGGCCCCGTCGCCGCGAAGACGCGGGAGAAGGTGCTCCAGGCCGTCGAGGAGCTCAACTTCACGCCCAGCCGCCTGGGCGTCAGCCTCGCCGAGGGCCGCCACGCCGCCAACGGCGTCGTCTTCCCCGACCTGGCGGGCCCGTACTACGCCGAGGTCCTGCTCGGCTACGAGGAGGTGGCCTCCGAGCTGGGCCGTTCGGTGATCATCCTGTCCACCAAGGGCCGCACCAGGGTCGGCGACCTGATCAAGGACCTGGCCGGCCGGGTGGACGGCATGCTGATCTTCGGCCACACCGTGCCCGAGCCGCTGGTCGCCGAGCTGGTACGGCTCGGCGTGCGCCTGGTGTTCCTCTCCCGCGACCCGTTGCCCGGCGCCGGCACGCTGCGCAGCGAGAACACCGCCTCCGCCCGCGCGCTGGCCGGGCACCTGCGCGGCCACGGCTACGAGCGCTTCGCCTTCCTCGGCGCCCCGCTCACCAGCCACGACGACGTGGACGAGCGCTGGCAGGGCGTCCGGGGCGTGCTCGGCGGGGCGATCGAGGCCGTCGGCACCGGCCACTACACCGTGGAATGCGGCCACGAGGCCGCCACCAAGCTGCTCAAGGGCAGGGACAGGCCCCGGGCGATCATCTGCTCCGACGACGAGGTGGCGCTGGGGGCGCTGCTCGCCGCCGAGGAGCTCGGCCTCGACGTGCCCGGCGACGTGGCCGTGACCGGCTGGGACGACATCATGGCCGCCCGCCACGCCCGCCCGGCGCTGACCACCGTGCGGCAGCCGATGCGCGAGCTCGGCGCCCGGGCCGCCCGCGCGCTCGACGAGCTCATCACGGGGGCCCGCGACACCCCGAGCCACATCGTCCTGACCACCGAGCTGGTCATCCGCTCCAGCTGCGGTCACCACCCCCAGGAGGTTCCGACGTGAACACCACCACCCGGCGCGCCGCGGGCGTGCTGGCCATCACGATCGTGGCCGCGGGCTGCGGCCGCGGCGCGGACACGGCGCCCGAGCAGGCGCGGGACGTCACGACCGGCAAGATCGCGGGGGAGGTCTCGGTCTGGGCGATGGGCGAGGAGGGCAAGGCGCTCGGCGCCTTCGTCAAGGATTTCGAGAGCGCCAACCCCGGCGTCAAGGTCAACGTGACGGCCATCGGCTGGGACGTGGCCCACGACAAGATCACCTCGGCGATCGCGGGCGGCGCCACCCCCGACGTGAGCATGATCGGCTCGACCTGGTCGGGCGAGCTGGCCAAGACCGGCGCGCTGGAGCCGACGCCCGGCAACCTGGTCGACAAGTCGGCGTTCTTCCCCGGCGCCTGGCAGACCGTGGACATCAACGGCACCGCGTACGGCGTGCCGTGGTACGTCGAGACCCGCGTCCTGTACTACCGCACCGACCAGGCCGAGAAGGCCGGCGTGCAACCTCCGGCGACGTGGCAGGAGTTCACCGCGTTCGTCCGCGCGCTCAAGGAGAAGGGCGGCGCGAGCCGCGGCTTCAACCAGAGCTACCAGCTCGGCGCCTCCTGGCAGGAGGTGCTGCCGCTGATCTGGCAGGCCGGCGGCGAGATCGTCAAGGACGGCGAGTACACCTTCGACACCCCCGAGGCGGTCACCGCGCTCAAGCAGTACGCCTCGCTGTTCGAGCAGAAGCTGGCCCCCACCGACACCCCCGCGGACGCCTTCCCGCAGACCTTCATCAAGGGCGAGGTCGGCGCGTTCTACTCCGGCCCGTGGATGATCGGCGTGCTCGGCAACGACGGCGGCCCGGGCTTCGCGGACAAGTTCGACGTCGCCCCCTACCCCAAGGGCCCGGTCTCGGCGACGAGCTTCGTCGGCGGCGCCGACATGGCGGTGTTCAAGAAGGCCGGGAACCGCGACGCCGCCTGGAAGTTCATCCAGTGGCTGAGCGAGCCGAAGGTGCAGGCCAAGTGGTACACCACGGTCAAGGCGCTGCCCGCCGTGCAGGCGGCCTGGCAGGAGCCCGAGCTCAAGGCCGACGAGCAGCTCGCGGTCTTCGGCGAGCAGCTCAAGGACGCCAGGACGCCGCCGCCGTTCCCCACCTGGGAGCAGGTGGCCAGGGTGCTGGAGGCCGAGCTGGAGAAGCTGGCCCGCGGCCGGTCCACCCCTGAGCAGACGGCCAAGGCGATCCAGTCGCAGGCCGACACGATCGGCACCGGCCTGTAAGCCATGGCCGTCGTCACGAGACAGGCGCCGCCTGCCCCCGCGCCGGTCAAGGTCAGGGGCGCGTTACGCCGGTCGGGCATCGGCTGGATCTTCATCCTGCCGTTCGTGGTGCTGTTCGCGGTGTTCTACCTGGGGCCGCTGCTGGTCGGCATCGGGATGAGCTTCACCGACATCCGCAGCACCGACGTGACCGACCCCCTCGGCGTCAACCTGGTCGGCGTCGACAACTACCTGCGGCTCATGAGCGACGGCGCCATGCGCAGGGCCGCGCTCAACACCGTGGTCTTCGTGCTCACGGCGCTGCCGCTGACCATCGGCCTCGGGCTGGCCGCGGCCGTGCTGCTCAACACGGGCATCGCCCGGCTGCCCGCCGCGTTCTTCCGGCTCGGCTACTACCTGCCCAACATCACCAGCATCATCGGCATCGCGGTGGCCTGGAAGTTCCTGCTGGAGCCGGAGGCCGGCCTGGTCAACCGCCTGATCGGCCTGACCGGCGCCGAGGGCCCCAACTGGCTGGGGAACGAGGCCACCGCGCTGCCCTCGATCATCGTCATGACAGCCTGGCGCAGCTTCGGCTTCAACATGGTCGTGCTGCTGGCCGCGCTGCAGACGATCCCGAGAGAGCTGTACGAGGCCGCGGCGGTCGACGGCGCCGGCCGCTGGGCCCGCTTCCACGCGGTGACCCTGCCCTCGCTGCGGCCCGTCCTGCTGTTCTGCACGGTCTACAGCTCCGTCGGCTTCATGCAGTTCCTGGAGGAGCCGCTGGTCATGACCAGGGGCGGGCCGCTGAACGCCACGCTGTCGGCCTCGCTGGCCATCTTCAACCAGTTCGGCGTCGGCAACTACGGCTACGCCGGGGCCGCCTCGACCGTGCTGTTCACGGTGATCGTGGCGCTGGCCGTGCTGCAGCTCAGGCTGGGGAGGAACCGATGACCAGGAGCACCCGCCGCCGGCGCGCGATCGTCCACCTCGGGCTCACCGTCGGGCTGGCGCTGGTCGCCGGGCCGTTCCTGTGGACCGCGCTCAGCTCGTTCAAGCCCGAGCGGGAGATCAGGCGCGACCCGCCCACGTTCTGGCCCGAGACGTGGACGCTGGACAACTTCGCCGAGCTGTTCGGGCGGGTGGACCTCGGCACCGCGTTCGCCAACAGCATGATCATCGCGCTCGTCCTGGTCGCCACGAACCTGCTGTTCTGCTCCATGACCGGCTACGCCTTCGCCAAGCTCTCCTTCCGCGGCAAGAACCTCGCCTTCGGCCTGGTGCTCGTGCAGCTCGCGATCCCCGCGATCGTCGTGATGATGCCGCAGTTCGTGCTGATCGCCAGGTTCGGCATGGTCAACACGTTCATCGGCATCATCCTGCCGACCGTGGTGACGCCGCTCGGCGTGTTCATGATGCGGCAGTTCATCTCCGACCTGCCCGACGAGCTGATCGACGCGGCCCGCGTGGACGGCGCCAGGGAGTTCCGCGTCTTCTTCACGATCATCCTGCCGCTGTGCGGGCCCGCGCTGGCCACGCTCGGCCTCATCACGTTCCTCGGCGCGTGGAACAACTTCCTCTGGCCGGCCGTGGTCGCCCAGAGCGAGGACATGTACACCCTGCCCGTCGCCCTCAACATCCTCAACGGCTCCGAGGGCACCCACTACAACCTGCTGGTGGCCGGGTCGGTCGTGGTGATCGCGCCGATCCTGTTCCTGTTCGTCTTCCTGCAGCGCTTCTTCATCCAGGGCATCGCCACCACCGGCCTCAAGTAGAGGAGCACCCCATGCGCAAGACGGTCCTGTCCTGCTTACTCGTGCTGTCCCTGGGTGTGACGGCCACGCCCGTCCAGGCCGACAGCACCCTGCACCGCTACGCCAGGGACACCTGGCGGTCGATGGCCGCCATGGTCGAGCCCGCGACCGGCCTGCCCGCCGACAAGGTGACCGGCGATCTGAAGACCAGGGCGAAGATCACCTCGCCGACCAACGTCGCCACGTACCTGTGGAGCACGCTCGTCGCCCGCGACCTGCGCCTGATCAGCGCCCGAGACGCCGCCACCAGGACCGGCCGGGTGCTGGACGCCCTTGCCCGCCTGGAGCGCAACACCCCCACCGGCCAGTTCTACAACTGGTACGACCCGGCCACCCTCCAGCTCGCCCGCAGCTTCCCCGACTCGGGCGACCCCATCTACCCGTTCGCCTCCAGCGTGGACAACGGCTGGCTGGCCTCGGCGCTCATGATGGTCCGCAACGCCGTCCCCGCCCACGCCGAGGCGGCAGACGCCCTGCTCGGCTCCATGGACTTCACCGCCTACTACGACCCGGCCGCGCGCCCCGACGCCGGCACCGGCCTGCTGCGCGGCGGCTTCTGGCCCGAGCCGCCGCCCAGGGACTGCAACACCCCGACCGACTACGCCGGCACCGGCGTCACCGTCTACTCCACCTGCCACCACTACGGCGCGCCCGCCGAGACCCGCATCGGCCAGTACGTCGGCATCGCGCTCGGCCAGCTCCCGGCCGAGAGCTACTTCGGCCCCTACCGCACCTTCCCCGACAACGGCTGCGACTACGGCTGGCAGGAGCAGCGACCGGCCGGACAGTGGAAGCGGTACCGCGGCGTCGACGTCTGGGAGGGCACCTACGAGTACCGCGGCATGCGGTACGTCCCCAACTGGGGCGGCTCGATGTTCGAGGCCCTCATGCCCGACCTGGTCGTCCCCGAGTCCAGATGGGCGCCCAGGAGCTGGGGCCGCAACCACCCGGTGTTCGTCCGCGCCCAGATCGAGCACGGACTGAAGGAGGCCGAGTACGGCTACTGGGGCTTCTCCCCGTCCAACGACCCCCACGGCGGCTACAACGTCTACGGCGTGGACCAGCTCGGCATGGACGAGCCCGGCTACTCCTCCGACCGCGAGCGCACCAGCGTCGACCCCGGCTACGAGGGCTGCCGCCCAGCCAAGCCGCTGCCGGAGGCGTACGGGGACGGCGTCGTCACCCCGCACGCCAGCTTCCTGGCCCTGCCGTACGCCGAGCAGGCCGCGCTGGACAACCTGGCCAGGCTGCGCCGCGACTTCGACGCCTACGGTCCCGGCGGCTTCTACGACGCGATCGCCGTCCGCTCGGGCGTCGTGTCGAAGTGGTACCTGGCGCTCGACCAGGGCATGGCCATGGCCGCGCTGGGCAACCTGCTCACGGGCGGCGCGCTGCACCGCTACTTCGCCGGCTCCGGCGTGGAGGAGCGGCTCAGGCCCGTGATGAGGCTCGAGGATTGGCAGGTCGGATGATCGAGGCACCCACCGGCCTGCGCGCCGTGCCGGGCGCCGGGCACGTCACCCTGACCTGGGACCCCGTGCCCGGCGCCATCGGCTACCTCGTGCACCGGGACGGCGTGCCCGCCGTCCCGCCCGAGGTGGACGTGCCCGCCGTCCCCGCCTGCCGCTTCGTCGACACCGGCCACGGGCCGGCCGCCTACACGGTGGCCGCCCTCCGCCCCGCCCAGGGGTCGTTCTGCGCTCCCGTCGAGGCCGCGCCGCTGCCCGCCCGCGACGGGGCCGCGGCCGGCGTGCGGGTGGACGCGCGCCGGGTGACCCGCGAGCTGCCGCGGCCGTGGGCGTACATGGTGGGCTCCGAGCACCTGTCCCACCTGCTCAGCACCGACGAGAGCGGCGGCAGGCCCATCGGCGAGGAGCTGGCGGCGGCGCTGCTCCTCGTGCACGAGGAGCTCGGCGTCGCGACCGTCCGCGCCCACGCCGTCCTCGGCGACGACCTCGGCGTCTACCGGCAGGGCGAGGGCTACGACTTCTCCCGCGTCGACGCCGTCTACGACCGGGTCGTCGCGCTCGGCCTGCGGCCGATCGTGGAGCTCGGCTTCATGCCCCGCGACCTGGCCGCCGACCCGTCGAAGACCGTCTTCCGGTACGAGGCCGTCATCTCGCCGCCGAAGGACTTCGAGGCGTGGGCCGACCTCGTCAGAGCCCTGGTCGAGCACCTGGCCGGCCGGTACGGCATCCGCGACCTGGTCGACCGCTGGGCGTTCGAGGTCTGGAACGAGCCCAACCTCGACGTCTTCTGGGCCGGCACCCGCGAGGAGTACTTCCTGCTCTACGACGTCACCGCCGCCGCCGTGCGCGACGTGCACCCGCACCTGCGGGTCGGCGGCCCCGCCTCGGCCGCGAACGGCTGGGTGGCGGAGCTGCTCGCGCACGTCGCCGAGTCGGGCGCGGCGCTCGACTTCGTCTCCACCCACACCTACGGCAACGCCCCGCTCGACTGGCGGCCCGTCCTGGAGGCGTACGAGCGGGACGTGCCGATCTGGTGGACCGAGTGGGGCCCCACGCCCACCCACTTCCACGGCATCGGCGACGGGCCGTTCGGGGCGGCGTTCGTGCTGCACGGCATGAAGTCGGCGGCCGGCAGGGTCGCCGCGCTGTCGCACTGGGTGGCCTCCGACCACTTCGAGGAGCTGGGCCGGCCGCCCCGGCTGTTCCACGGCGGGTTCGGCCTGCTGACCGTCGGCAACCTGCGCAAGCCCCGCTTCCACGCCCTCGCGCTCGCCGAGCGGCTGGGCGCGGCCGAACTGGCCGCCGAGGTGGACGGCGACGTGGGCGGCGTCGAGGCGTGGGCGGCCCGGCATCCCGACGGCCGGGTCGGCGTGCTCGTCTGGAACGGCACGCTCAACAGCGCCCAGTCCGCCGGGGCGCCCGAGCTGGCCCGCAGGATCACCCTGGCCGTCGAGGGGCTGGAGTCCGGCCCGTACACGCTGACCCACCACCGCATCGACGCCGCCCACACCAACGTGGAGGCGGCCTGGCAGGCCATGGGCGGCGGCGACTGGCCGGCCGGCGAGCAGTGGGAGGCGCTGCGGCGGGCCGACGGGCTCGACGAGCTCGCCCCGCCCGCCACCGTCACAGGACCGGCGGTCAGCCTGGTGTTCGACCTGCCCATGCCGGGGGTGTCGTTCCTGGAGCTGACACCCTGAGTGACGGTCCTGTACGCGGGCGCACGCCGGTGAGAGCCTGTGGCCATGACCGAACCGGCCGCGGCGCTGGCCGCCCGCATCGAGCGGTTCGGACAGGCCGCGGATCCCGGGCTGATCTGGGAGCCCGCGGCGCTGTCCGAGGCCGAGCAGGCGATGCGGGCGTGCGCGGGCGACCGGTCGGACGCCGCCACCTGGCGGCTCATCGGGATGCTGCACCTGGCCCGCTACCGGCTCGACCAGCAGACCACCCAGGACGCCGCGGTGGCGGGCGCCTTCTTCGCCGCCGTGGCCGTGGTGGACCCCGGGCGGCTGCCGGAGAAGCTGCGCGGCTCCAGCGTGCCGCCCGGCGAGTCGGCCGACACCTGGGCCGGGCTGGTGGAGGAGGTGCTCAGGCACGTGGACCCGGCCGCGTACGCGCACGTCGGGCTGCTCATCCACGCACTGGTCCGCCGCGCCATGGCGCACCCCGGCCCCGAGGTGAGCGAGCGGCTGACGCGGCTGCTGCTCCAGGAGTCCATGCGCTCCGCCGACCCCTCCTGGGCGCCCGGCGCCCTGGGGCTGGTGGGGGCCGGGCTGACCCGCCTGTACGCGATGACCGGCGAGCGGGGCGTCATCGGCGACGCGGTGCACGTGCTGCTGCGGGCGGCGCTCGGCGACGCGGCGCACGTGGCGGACCTGGCGGCGGCGCTGGGGGCGGCGGCTCCCGACGACGAGGAGCTGGTCAGGGCCCACGTGGCGGCGGCCGAGGCGCCGCCGCGGACCCGGAGCAGGTCGCAGGCGCTGCTGGCGCTCGTCGATCTCACCCAGGCGCGGGCGGCCGCCTCGTACGCGGACGGCGACCTGCTGGCGTTCATCAGGGCGGGGCAGTGCGCGCTGGACTTCTGGCACGAGCAGTGGGCGCACCCGGGGGTGGTGGCGCCGTACGCGTCCGGGCTCATCGAGTGGTACGTCGTCACCGGCGACGAGCGCTCGCTCGAAGCCGCCACCGAGATGCTCGAAGCCCTGCGCGTGGCGCCCGACGAGAGCACGCGCGGGCTCGGCGCCGACCCGCTCGCCCGGCTCGCGCTGCTCGGCAAGCGCCGCTGGCGCCGCTACCTCGTCACCGGTGACCTCGCCGACCTCGACGACGCCGTGGCCGTGCTGCGGCAGGCCGCCCGGCACGCCCCCGCCGGGCATCCGGACCGAGCCAGGCACCTGACCACGCTGGCCAACGCGCTGCTCAGGCGGGCCGTCGCCACCGGAGGCGACCCCGCGGAGCCCGTCGCGGCCGCCCGCGCCGCCTTGGCCGAGCTCGGCGAGCAGGATCCGGCCAGGGCGGGCACGCTGCTGCTGCTCGGCCGGGCGCTCAGGCTCGACCTCACCCCCGGGACCGCCGACGAGGCCGTCGCCGCGTTACGCCAGGCCCTGGCGGCGGGGGAGGCGGCCGGCTTACGCGTGGAGGCGTACGGGCTGGTGTCGGAGGTGCTGTGCTGGCGCGCCGCGCGGGCGCACGGCGGGCAGCGGGCCGAGGACCTGCGCGAGGCCGTGCTCTGCGCCCGGCAGGGGGCCGAGCTGGCGCAGAAGGCCGCGCACGGGCAGGCGGGCGCGCAGCGGACGCTCTGCAAGGCGCTGCTGGCCCGCTACGCGGCGCACCGCGACCCCCGCGACCTGACGGAGGCGCTCACCCTGGCCGGCGACGGCGACGCCGCCCTCCTGACCGAGGCACTCGCCCTGGCCGGGGACGACGCCGCTCTGCTGCCCGAGGCACCCGCTCTGGCCGGGGACGACGCCGTCCTGCTGCCGGAGGGGCATGCTCTGGCCGGGGACGACGCCGGCCCGCGGGCCGTGGACGAGCAGCTCGCGCGGGCCGCGGCCGAGCTGGCGCTGCGGCTGCCGGACGAGGAGGTGGCGCTCAGGCTGCTCGGGGTGGCCGAGCGGGGAGCGGCGGAGCCTGGCGAGTTCCTGCTGGAGGTGGCGCAGCGGCTGACCGGCTCCGGCCGGCATCGCACCGCCGTACGGGTGCTGGAGCGGGCGGTACGGGCGTTCGAGTCGGCCGGATCGCCGGCGCGGACCGCGCACGCGCTGGCCTGCCTCGGAGCGGTCCACGAGGAGCTCGGCTCCGAGGACGTGGAGGGATACGAGCGGGCTCTGGCGGCGTACGAACGCTCGGCCGCCCTCCACCGCTCGCTGGGAGACCCCCGCTCCGAAGCGCTCCAGGTCGGCAACCTGGGCCTCGTCCACCTGCGCGCCGGCGACCCGGCCCGCGCCGTCGAGCACCACCTGCGTGCCGCCGCTCTGTGCGAGGCCGCGGCACTCCCGGCCGAGGAGGCGGCGCAGCAGGGGCACGCGGCGCAGGCGTACCTGGCGCTGGGCGACCCGGACTCCGCCGTGGCCTGCGCGGCCCGCGCCCGCGAGCTGCACCGGCACGCCGGGGACAGGCGGGCCGCCGCGCTCGCCCTCGTGCCGGCCGCCAGGGCCGCCGTGGACCAGGACGACCTCACCGCGGCGAACGAGCGCATGGCCGCGTGCGCCATCGAGCTGGAGGCGGCCGGGGAGTGGGAGGAGGCGTGCAGGACGCTCGACGCGCACGCCGTGACCCTGGCCGAGCGCGGCCACCACGGCCAGGCCGCAGCCTGCGAGACCCGGCTGGTCGAGATCGTGCGCCGCCGGGGGCAGCGGCGCGAGCCCGCCGACGAGTGGTATCGCATCGGCCAGCGCCGCCGGGCCCGCGGTGACATCGGCGGCGCCAGGATGGCGTTCGAGCTGGCCGGGCGCGAGTACGAGTCGATCGGCCACCACGACGGGGCCGCGTCGGTGCGTTACAACCTGGGCGTGCTGGCGTACGCGGAGGGCGAGCAGGAGCCGGCGCTGGAGGCGTTCGGGGCGGCGGCGCAGGCGTTCGGGAGGCTGCGGGCGCCCGCCAAGGAGGCGGTCGCGCTCGTCATGCGCGCCTCCTGCCTGATCGCCCTGGACCGCGTCGAGGACGCCCTGGCCGACCTCGACCTGGCCTCGGACCTGGCCGCCGCGGAAGGCGACCTGGACGTCCTCTTCACCGCCGCCCTGGGCAGGGCCGCGGCGGACGTCCGGCTGGGGGAGCCGCGGGAGGCGGAGGAACGCCTGTACTCGGCGCTCGGCCTGGCCTCCGGTGACGTGCTCAAGGAGGCCGTCGTACGCGACCGCCTCGCCGCGCTCGCCGCCCGGGCCGGGGACCTGCGGGCACAGGCCGAGGCCCTGGAGGCGGCGCTCGACGGCTTTCGCGCGAGCGGCCAGGACCGGCTGACGGCCCTCGCCTCGCTCAAGCTCGGCCTCGTCCTGGAGGCGCGCGGGGAGTTCCGCCGGGCGCGGGCGCGTCTGGAGGAGGGGCTGACGGGCCTCGCCGCGGCTCCTGACCTCCGCTCTTCAGGGGCGCCGTTCGAGGTCGTCGCCGCCATGACGGGCGGGCTGGACGCCGAGCTCCTGTCCCGTCTGGCCACCCTCCAGCTCACCCTCGGCGACCTCACCCGCGGCCGCGCCACCCTCGCCCAGGCGGTCGCCTCCTTCCGGGCCGAGGGGCGGCAGGGGGAGGTCCTGGAGCGCCTTGAGGTGCGGCTACGCCTGGAGGAAGCGGAGGCGGCCGGAGACCTCACCACGGCCCGTGGCCTCGCCGAGCAGGCCCTCCGCGCACAGACCCGTGACCGGCCCGGTCAGGGCGCGCAGGGCGGCGACTGGCCCGGTCAGGGCGTGGAGGGCGGCGACCGGTTCGTCTCCGGTGTGGAGGCCGCTGAGGGCGGGGGAGCCGTGGACCGGTCCTACCTCCTGGACAAGCTCTCCGGCTGGTGCCGCGAGCTGGGCGACCTGGCCGCTGCCCACGAGTACGCGGCACGCGGGTACGAGCTGCGCGACGAGCGGGTGATCGAGCACCTGGGCAACCTGGGCGCGGCGGCCACGGCCATAGGGCGGGCGGAGGAGGCGGCCGGTCACCTGGCCAAGGCGGTGGAGCTGGCCCGTGACGCGGACTCCGCGCTGCCCGCCCAGCTCGTCCAGTCCCTCGCCCTGCTGGGAGCGGCGCTCACCGACCTGGGCCGCGGGCAGGAGGCCGCACGGGCGTACACGGAAGGGCTGGCCCTCGTCGAAGCGCCGATCTGGCGGGCGCTGCGGGCGCCGCTCCTGTCCGGCCTGGCCGGTCTCCACCTCAAGCTCGGCGACCTGGACGAGGCCGCCACCCGTTACCGCGAGGCCATCGCGATCGGGGAGGAGCTGGGCCGGCGCACCGGCCTCGCCGCCGCCTGCGCCGACCTCGCCCTGGTCCACGAGCTACGCGACGAGCCGGCCGAGGCCGTACCGCTCCTCGAACGCGCCCTCGACCTCGAACGCGCCCACGGCCCCGGCCGGGGAACGGTCCTGGCCCTGCTCGCCCTGGCCCGCCTGGGAGCACCGGAGCGGCTCCCGGAGGCGCTCGCCCTCGCCCGGACCATCGGCTACCGAGCGGGCGAGGCCATCGCCCAGCTCCACCTGGCCGCCCTCGACCTCACCACCGCCGTCCCCGCCCCCGCCGCTCCCGCCCCCGACGCCGCCGTCCCCGACCTTGCCGCCCCTGGCCCCGTCAGCGCCGGCCTTGTCGCCGATGCCTGCCACCGCGCCCGCCACCGGCTCTCCACGGCCATCGACCTCCTGGCGGACCTCGGCCACGACCAGGCGCTCGCCACCGCCTACCACCACCGCTCGATCGCCGAGGAGGGGCTGGGCGACCTCCCCGCTGCCCTGGCCGACGCCGAACGCGCCTGCGCCCTGGGCCGTGAGGCCGCCCGCGACCGCGCGATCCGCCTGGCGGCACGCCTGAGCCTCGGCATGACGGCCTGGACCCACGCCGAGCAGGCCAGACTCAACGACCTCGACGCCGAGCCCGTCGCTCACCGGCCCTCCGCCGAGCTTCTGGTCAAGCCCGTCGCCCACGGACCCTCCGCCGAGCCCGTCGCCCACCGGCCCTCCGCCGAGCTCCTGGAGGCCGAGCAGCGAGGGCTGCAAGCCGTCCGGACCCTGATGACGATCGCCCGCAACACCCGCGACCCCGAGCGGGCGGCCTCCGTCTTCCGCCGCGCCCGAGCCGCCCGGGCAGAGCTGGAGACTCTGTGGCAGCGCATGGAGCCGACAGCCCCCGGTCACGTGGCCATGCGCAGGGGCAGACCGCCCACGAGGGCTCAGCTCGACACCCTCGTCAGCGTCCCCGACCAGGGTGCAGGGGCGAGGGCGCTGCTCGGGTTCCATCTGGGCGAGGGCACCGTGACGGTCCTGGCTCACCGCACCGGCTGGCCCGAGCCGCGCGCCTTCCCCACCACGGTCGGCCACGACCTGCTGACGGGCTTCCGCCACACCGTCAACGGCCGCAGGCCCGGCCTCCTCGACATCGAGGCCCGCCGCCGGCGCGCGGACCTCTGGCGCCGCCTGGCCGACCTGCTGCTGTCCGACGCGCTCGACGCCCTCGGCAACGGCATCGACCTGCTGCATCTGATCCCGCACCCGGCGCTGCGCCAGATCCCCCTGCACGCCCTGTCCCCGTCGGGCCGCCTGCTCATCGAGCGTTTCCCGGTGGCCTACGCCCCCTCCGCAGCCGCCCTGACCCGCCTGGCGCGCCGCCCCCGCACCCCGGCCGCCGGCTCGCTGGTGCTCGGGTTCAGCCCCGACCCGGCCGCCCGCCCCGCCGTCGAGGCCGAGGCGCGGGAGGCGGCCACCCTGCTCGGCGCCCGGCCCCACCTGGCCCAGGAGGCCACCTCGGCGCTCCTGCCCGGCTCCTGGGACGTGCTCCACCTGGCCTGCCCGGCCGCCTACGACCACGCCGACCCGTTCGGCTCGGGCATTCGCCTGGCCGACGGCCTGCTCACGGCCCGCCGCCTCAGGTCCATGAACGTGACCGCGAACGTGGCCCTCATCACCGCCCACGAGCAGCCCCCACCCGCCCCGGAAACCGAGCCCGCCGGGGACACCGTGCCGAGCAGGGACGCCGCACGCACCGGGGACGCCGCACGCACCGGGGACGCCGCGCCCGCCGGGGACGGCGTGGCCGCGCTCTCCTCCGCGCTGCTGCAGGCAGGTGTCCGCTCCGCGCTGCTCACGCTCTGGCCGGTCTCACCCGAGATCACCCGCGCCCTGGCCCGGGACATCCACACCCGGCTGCGAGCAGGCGCCACCTCGGCGACCGCCTTCCGCGCCGCCGTGCTGGCCCTGCGCGACCTCTACGGCTCCACCGAGCCGGACCTCTGGGCGTCGTACGCCCCCGTCGGCCTCTTGACCGACTCGCCCCCGGCCCACGGAGAACCGGGCGCCAGCGTCACCAGCGCCAGGTAGCCGAAGAACCCCACGGCCAGCCCCACGGCGTACCCGCCGAACACCGCGGGCAGCAGCAGCGCCGTCACGAGCCCGCCGCCCACCGCGCCCAGCACGGCCGCCAGCTCCGTCAGCCCGACGCCGGACCGCTGGTGCCGCAGCGTCCCGTACGTGATCCAGCCGATCACCAGCCCGAAGCAGATCGCGCCGATCACCGCCATCGCCGGAACCTCCAAGTCCATCGGGCCGCCCGCTCGCCGGCCGCCGGAACGATCGCCGTTCACGATCGCACGCGGGAGCCCCGGCTGGCTAGAACCCGGCGGAACACGGGGCTAGAGGTAGGACCTGGTCGCGCTCACCAGCTCGGCCGCCGCGTCGCGCGTGTCCACGTACAGGGCCGTGTCGGGGGTGCGCTCGCGTACGTCCTGGTCGCGGATGGCGAACACGGCGGGTGCCGCGCCCACGTCGCCGTAGCGGCCGGTCAGGGCGGCCCCGATGGCGCGGCGCACGTCGCCGACCACCTCGCGCGTGCTGTGCCCGGCGCCGGAGGCGGCGAGGTAGCCGAGCATCCCGGCGAAGCGCAGCTCGCCCTCGGCGGCGGGGAGCTGCTCGGGCAGCACGGGCCGGTCGAGCCAGAACACCTTGCCCGCCAGGAACGCCTCGTAGCCGGCGCCCTCGCGGCCGAGCGCGCGGGCCGTCTCGGCGAGCAACTCCCCGAACTCGGCCAGCTCCGCCTCCGGCGGCAGGTCCGTGGTGACGAACAAGGGCACGATCAGCGAGTCGAGCATGGTGACTATCCCTCCGTGAGGAGGCTCATCGTAGGGTGCGGCACCGACAAACTCCCGTGACGCCGCTGAGACCACGCGCGGGAGGCCGCGGCGCGGGCTAGCGTTCGGTCCATTCGTCCTCGATCGCGGAGTGCACGATCGAGTCGCGCCAGCCGTGCGGGGTGTGCAGGTGGTGCCGGATGCGGCCCTCCTCGACCATCCCCGCCGTCAGCATCGCGAGCTGGGCGGGCAGGTTGGCGGGTGAGCGGGCGCCCCAGATGCGGTGCAGCCCGAGCTGCTTGAACCCGAAGGACAGCAGCAGCCGTACGAGGTCCGTGCCGATGCCCCGCCCCCACTGGTCGGGGTGCAGCCCGAACCCGATCTCCGCGCTGTGCGGCAGCTCGGCCTCGATCCGCAGCCTGGCCACGCCGATCACGTCGCGGCGGTCCGCGTCGATCACGGCCAGGACGTACAGGCGGCGCGGCTCGGCGGCGGCGGCCTCCACGGCGCCGGCGACGAGGCCGGCGACTTCGCGCGAGGTGCGCGGGGCGAAGGGGGCGTGCTGGACGGCGGCGGGATGGCTGTAGATGGTGTGCAGGGCGGCCACGTCGGCCTCCGCGACGTCACGGAGGCCGAGTCGCTCGCCATTGCAGACCACACGGCGCATGCGGAGAAGGTAACGCGAGTCCTGTGATCTTTACAAGCCCTTGTCAAGTCGCGAGTTGACTCCCGTAAGCTCGCGCGACAAGTTCGGCGACGGCGCTGTGCGCGCCGAGCGGCGCGGCGTGGCCGGCGTCGATCGACGCGGCGGCCCGCTCGACGAGGTCGGCCGGGGCCTCGTGGCCGATCAGGCAGGGTGCGATGGCCAGCCGCCCGGCGCCCGCGGCGCGCAGCCGCTGGGCCGCGACGTCCACGCCGGGCTCGCTGTCCAGCGACGCGGCGACCACCGGCAGCGTGAGCCGCGAGGCCAGGAGCACCGCGGTGGCCTGCACGGCGTGCAGCGCGCGGCCCCCGCCCACGGTGGCCAGGACGACGGCGTCGACGGGGCTGGAGACGTTCAGCAGGCGGACGCGGTCGGCCCTGGCCAGGCCGCGCTCGGCCAGCCGGATGTGCAGGGCCTCGGCCAGCAGCGGGTGCGGCCCGAGCGCCTCGGTCACGACGGCGCCGGAGCCGCTGGCAGCGACGGCCTTGCCGATCTCCGCCATGATGACGGGATCGTCCCAGGTGAGCAGGGGCACGACGACGGCGTCGCGGCCTGCGGGCAGGGAGTCCGCCAGATCGGTGACGCTCGTCAGCCGCACCTCGATCTGCGGGTTGTCGACGCGGACCACGGACGCGATCTCCTCGGCCACCCCGGCGGTGCCGCCGGGGGTGGCGAGCACGAGCACGGGGGCGTCGGGCGGCAAGGACGTGGGCACGGGGCGGCGGTGACGACCGCCGCCCGGCCGAGGGGAACGTTCTCGTACAGGCAGGCTCACAGGCGCGCAGTTTATGCCGTTTCGCGGCTGCTTGTTCTGGGAATCGATGGCGATTCCGTCACAACACCTACCTGGAAGGAATGACCACCGACTGAGGGTTGCCGGGCGCGTACACCGTGATGCCCTGGGGCAGCGACCTGAGCTTGTCGATCTCGGCGCAGGCGGGGCACTCGTCGTAGCCGTCCTGCCTGGCCCGGTTCGCCTCCGCCTCGGCCTTGGCCTGGGCGACCTTCGCCTCGGCCTCGGAGACGGCGGCGGAGGCCGACAGCGACCTGTCCACGGCCTTCTGCACGTCGGCGGGCAATGTCACCCTGGCCAGCGTGAACCGCAGCCCGGTGAGGAAGTTCCCGCCGAGCGTGACGGGCAGGTCGCGGGCCAGCGAGGCGTTGACCGCGTTCTGGACCCTGGCGATGTTGGCGTTGCTGTCCTGCGGCTGGAGCGCGGAGCTCTTCAGCAGGGAGCAGGAGGGCACCAGCTCGGCGCAGCGCATCGCGCCGATCTGGCCGCGCAGCGCGTTGTCGATCACGGGCCTGACGGCCTGGCCGAAGAACGCGGCCCAGCCCTCGTCGCCGTCCCACGGGTGCAGCGAGGTGTCGTCCTGGGTGCGGAAGGTCCGGGTGCCGTACTTGTCGTCGAACGTCTTGAGCGTCTCGTGGTCCAGGTTGAGCGCGAAGTAGAGGGTGCCTTCGATGCCCAGGTTCACGCCGTCGCTGCTGGGCACCGTCACCACGTCCACGCCGAGCGTGGTGGCCCGTTTCGCGTCGGCGGTGATCGTGTAGAAGCGCTGCTGCGCCGGATACAGGTGCACGGAGGACCACATGCCGGTCCAGGTCAGGCCCGAGCCGGGGTCGATGACCTGGCGGACCTGGTTGTCGTCGAGCGGGCCGCCGTCACGGACGACGGCCACCTCGCCGCCGCCCGTGCTCTCCATGCCCCCCAACGCCCCGATGATCAGCGGGATCGCGAGGAGCGCGGCGGCGATGGCCAGAGCTGTTCTCATGCGGAGCCTTTCCGCGCGGGCGGCGTTGGCAGCCGCCGCCCGCGCCTTTCGCGGCGATCCGAGATCAGGCGTACGGCCCCACCTGAGGGGTCCTGGCCTTGGGCGGCTCGGCCAGGTCGACGTCGCGGGTCTCGGGCGCGATGGCCAGGCCCACGGCCGTGACGGCCAGGGCGATGACCACGTAGATCGAGACCGCGACCGTGGACTGGTAGGCCTGGAAGAGCTGCAGCGCGATGATCGGGGCCAGCGCGCCGCCGACGATGCCGGCGACCTGGTAGCCCATGGACGCGCCGCTGTAGCGCAGCCGCGTGCTGAACAGCTCGGCGATGAACGCGGCCTGCGGGCCGTACATGGCGGCGTGGGTGATCAGCGCCACCACGGCGGCCAGCGCGATGAGCGGGAACGACTTGGTGTCGAGCAGCGGGAAGAACGCGAACACCCACACCGCCGCCGCGACCACGCCGGCGAAGTAGACGGGGCGGCGGCCGTACCGGTCGGACAGCGCGCCGGCCAGCGGGATCAGCGCGAGTTGCAGCGCCGAGCCGATGAGCACGGCGTTCAGCGCGTACGAGCGCGGCAGGCCCAGCTCGCCGGTGATGTAGACGATGATGTACGCGGTGAAGGTGTAGAAGGCCACGTCCACCCCGATACGCGCGGTGAAGGCCGACAGCAGCGCGCGGGGGTGCGTGCGCAGCACCTCCACCAGCGGCATCCTCGCCTTGGCGCCGCGCTGCTCGACCTCGGCGAACAGCGGCGACTCGGTGATCCTCAGCCGCACCCACAGGCCCACGAACACCAGCGCCCCGGACAGCAGGAACGGCACCCGCCAGCCCCACGACAGGAACGCCGCGTCCGACAGCGTGAAGGACAGGATGGTCAGCAGGCCGGTGGCCAGCACGTACCCGGCGGGCACGCCGACCTGCGGCCAGCTCGCGTTGAAGCCGCGCCGGCGGCCGTCGCCGTGCTCCAGCGACATGATCACCGCGCCGCCCCACTCGCCGCCGAGCCCCAGACCCTGCACGAACCGCAGCAACGCGAGCAGGACCGGGGCCATCACGCCCACGGCGGCGTAGCCGGGCAGCACCCCGATGAGGAACGTCGAGATGCCCATCACCAGCAGCGTCACCACCAACACGGTCTTGCGGCCCACCCGGTCGCCGAAGTGCCCGAACACCACGCCGCCGAGCGGTCTGGCCACGAACGCCACGGCGTTGGTGGTCAGCGACGCCAGGGTCGCGTTGAACGGGTCGAGCGAGGGGAAGAACAGCGTGGGGAAGACCAGGGTCGCCGCGGTGGTGTACAGGAAGAAGTCGTACCACTCCAGCGAGGTGCCGATCAGGCTGGCGAGGATCACCCGCCGCGTCTGTTGCGTGGAGCCTGACATCCGATCGCTCCTTGTAGTTTGAGGGGGATACCCATCAACGTAAGGATCGTTGAACAATTCGACAAGAGGTTTGCTCCATGATTCGCTGTTGAATGTGGACAACGTGGTCGCTGATCTCTCCCAGGACCGACCCCGGCTGGGGCGCAGCAGCACGGCGGAGCGGGTCGCCGACATCCTGCGCGACCGCATCAGCGAGGGCTTCTTCCAGCCCGGCCAGCGGCTGTCGGAGGAGTCCATCTCGGAGGCGCTCGGCGTCTCGCGCAACACGCTGCGCGAGGCGTTCCGGCTGCTCGGCCACGAGCGGCTGCTCGACCACCGGCTCAACCGGGGCGTGTTCGTCCGGCTGCCGTCCGTCGAGGACGTGCTCGACCTCTACCGCGTCCGGCGCGTGCTGGAGGGCGCGGCCGTGCGGCGCAAGCCGTCCGCGGAGGCGCTGACCGTGATCAAGGAGGCGGTGGCCGACGCCCGGCGGGCCGCCGCCAAGGACGACTGGCAGGGCGTCGGCACCGCCAACATCCGCTTCCACCAGGCGCTCGTCTCGCTCAACGACAGCCCGCGGATCGACGAGGCCATGCGCCAGCTCCTGGCCGAGCTGCGCCTGGTCTTCCACGTCATGGAGAACCCGCGCGCCTTCCACGAGCCCTTCGTCGAGCGCAACCTCACGCTGGTCGGGCTGATCGAGTCGGGGCGGCCCGAGGAGGCCGCCGCCTATCTCGACGACTACCTCGAGCATGCCGAGCGGCTGCTCATCCACGCCTACGAGCCGAACCGCTAACGTGGCCCCATGGAGCGGATCTTCACCCTCGACGAGGCCCGCGCGCTGCTCCCCGCCGTCATCGGGGAGGCCGCGGAGCTGATCGCGGCCCGGGCCGATCTGGCGGAGATCGACTTCCAGCGTCGCGCCGGCGGCCGGTCCGAGCTGGGCGGGCTGCCCGAGCTGAAGGGCCTGCAGGCCAGGATCCAGGAGATCGTCAGCGGGTGGAGCGAGCAGGGCATCGAGGTCAAGGGCATCGCGCCGGTGCTCGTCGACTTCCCGTCGCTGCTCGACGGGGCCTCCGTGCGGCTGTGCTGGATCGAGGGGGAGCGCGAGCTGGGCTGGTATCACCGTACGGAGCTGGGCTTCGCCGGCCGCCGTCCCCTGTGAACGCCCTTGACTCATCTCGTCACGCCCTGTATTCAACTTGTAGGTTGATAAACCAGGAGGTTGAATACGATGCTCCTAGACAACAAGGTCGCCATCGTCCACGGCGCGGGCGGATCCATCGGCGGAGCGGTCGCCAGGGCGTTCGCCCGCGAAGGCGCCCGCGTCTTCCTCGCCGGCCGCACCCGCGACAAGCTCGACGAACTCGCCGCGGAGCTCCCCGGAGCCGAGGCCGCCGTGGTGGACGCACTCGACGAGGCCGCCGTCGACACCTTCACCGGCTCAGTCGCCGAACGCGCCGGCCGCATCGACGTCTGCTTCAACGCCATCGGCATCCAGGACGTGCAACGCCCGCTCGACGAGATCTCGGCCGAGGAGTTCCTGCGGCCGATCGAGGTGGCCGCGCGCACGCAGTTCCTCACCACCAGGGCCGCCGTCCGGCACATGGTCCCGCGCCGCAGCGGGGTCATCCTCATGTTCGGCGGCGGCGGGCCGCAGACGCAGCCCGGGCTCGGCGGGCTCAAGGTGGCGCTCGACGCCATGGAGAGCATGCGGCGGCAGTGGGCCTGCGAGTACGGCCCGCACGGCATCCGCGTCCTCACCCTGGTCACCGGCGGCATCCCGGAGAGCCTGCCCGTCAGCTTCGGCGCCAAGGGCGAGATCGCCGCCGCCATCGCCGGGGACACCCTGCTCAAGCGCGCCGCCACGCTGGGCGACGTGGGCGACGTGGCCGCGTTCGCCGCCTCCGACCTGGCCGGCAGCATGACCTCGGCGACGCTGAACATCTCCTGCGGCGCGATCGTGGACCACTAGGGTGATCGCACCGTCCGTCTGACAGGAAGCCCGCCCAGCATGCCCGACGACCAGCTCAGCCTCACCTTCGCCGCCCTCGCCGACCCGACGCGGCGGGCCATCCTGGCGCGGCTCGCCGAGGGTGAGGCGACGGTCAACCAGCTGGCGGAGCCGTTCGACATGAGCCTGCAGGCGGTCTCCAAGCACCTCAAGGTGCTGGAGCGGGCCGGCCTGATCAGCAGGGGCCGCGACGCGCAGTGGCGGCCCTGCCGGCTGGAGACCGCGCCGCTGGACACGGCATCGGAATGGATCGACCGCTACCGCGAGCGCTGGAGCGGCCGGTTCGACCGGCTCGAACGGGAGATCCGGCGCATCCAGGAAGGATCTGAGCATGACTGAGTTCGTCATCGAGCCGGGGCGTCAGGACATCGTCATGATCCGGCACTTCGACGCGCCGCCCGACGTGGTGTTCCGGGTGGTGACGGACCCGGAGCTGATCCCGCGCTGGTGGGGGCCGGCCTTCCTGACCACCCGCGTCGATCGCATGGAGGTCGCGCCGGGCGGGCGGTGGCGGTTCGTCAACGCCGACGCGCGGGGCAGGGAGTGGGGCTTCAGCGGCGTCTACCACGCCGTCGTCCCGCCCGAGCGGTACGTACGGACGTGGGAGTTCGAAGGCGCGCCCGAGGAGGTCGCGCTGGAGACGGTCACCCTGACGGAGGTGGACGGCCGGACCCGCTACACCGCGCAGTCCGTGCACCCGACCGTGGAGGCCCGTGACGCCATCATCCGCGCCGACGGGCCCCGCGGCGGCAGGGAGTCGATGGACCGCCTCGCCGCCCTGCTCCTGTGACCGGCCCTGCTCCTGTGGCCGGCCCTGCGTGCACCTGTGGCCGGCCCGCGAAGTCGCTCCTCGTCGAGGCCCGGCGGCTCCGGCATACGCTGCAAGGGTGAAGGTGCACTCGACGAAGGCGGCGGCCGTGCGCGCCGTGGAGCTGTGCGTGGAGCTGCTGTACGAGCGGCCGTCGGTCGCGTCGGTGACGAGGGTCCTGCGCGCGCACGGCGAGAGCGGGGAGCTCGGCCTGAGCGAGCACGACGTGACCGCGATGCGCGCCGCCGCCTCGCGCCTGCGCGACGTGCTGGGCGCGGCCACCGCCGGCGAGGCGGCGGCCCTGCTCAACCGGCTCCTCGCGGAGTCCGCCCGGGCTCCCCGGCTGACCAGCCATGAGGGGACGGCGAGCTGGCACCTGCACGTCGACAGCGGGGACGACGCCCCGTGGGGGGAGTGGTTCCTGACGTCGTCGGCGATGGCGCTGGCGGTGCTGCTCGCCGATCACCAGCGGGTGCCCGGAGGGTTGTGCGCGTCGGGGAGCTGCGGGCGTCCGTTCCTGGACGTGGGCGGTGGCAGCCCGCGCCGCTACTGCAGCAGCCGCTGCGCCACCAGGGAACGCGTCGCCGCCCACCGCTCCCGCCCCTCACCCGCCCCCGGCTCCTGACCGCCGCCCACCGCTCCCGCCCCTCACCCGCCCCCGGCTCCTGACCGCCGCCCACCGCTCCCGCACCCCACCCGCCCCCGGCACCTGACCACCGGCACCCGCTACGCCTCTCACCCACCACCGGCGGCCGTGTCCGCGGCGTCGATCGCCGAGGTCCGTCGCCTGACGACCAGCACCGCGACCGCCACCGCCTGCAGCGCCGCGCCGGTCAGCAGGGCGAGGCTCACCGAGTACGCGGCCAGCGGCCCGGCCACCGCTGACCCGATCGCGAACGAGGTGATCTTCAGGCTGGCGCCCGTGGTGAACACCTGGCCCCGCAGCCGGGCCGGCGCTTCCCGATGGCGTACCGCGAAGAGCGCGGTGAGCTGCGGCCCTTCACCCGCCCCCGCCACGGCCGCCCCCACCACAGCCATCCAGTACGCCTGGGAGCAGGCCATCACCACCACCCCGGCCCCCAGCACCGCCGTCCCCGCCGCCTGCAACCCCGCCGCCTGCGACCCCGCCGCCTGCGACCCGGCCCATCGCGAGGTGCCGCTCAGCATCGCGTTGGCGACCAGCCCGCCGGCGGCGATGACGGCCAGCAGCAACGCGCCGTGCCCGCTCTCCCCGCTCAGCCGGGCGCCGAGCACCGGGGCCGACACGACCACCATGGCCAGCCCGCAACACGACACCATGGACGCCACCGTCGCGCGCCGCAGCACCCCGTTCGCCGCGATCACCCGGAACCCGGCCCGCACCTCCTCCCGGACCACTCGCCACCCGGCCGCCCTGCCATCACCGCCCGCCTTGGGCGCCCCGCCCTCGCCGGCCGCCGAACGCGAGCCGGCCGAGGGCAGCCCGTGGGCGGCGGGCAGCGCGGCGACCAGCATCGCGACGCTCACCAGTGCCGCCATGACCCCACCGCCCGCCGACGCGATCACCCCGACGAGCGCGGGCCCCGCCAGCCCCGCCACGTTGTAGCTCATCGAGTCGAACGCCGTCGCCCTCTCCAGCCTGGCCGGCCCTGCCACGAGGGGAAGCTGCGCCGTCCACCCACCCGTGAGCGCGGGCCCCAGCAGCCCGGTCACCACCGCGACGCCCACCAGTACGGCCCCGGGCACCTGCGCCGCCATCCCGCCGACCACCGTCAGCAGCCCGCCCGCATACCCGGCGAGGCACCACCCCAGCACCCTGCCCGGCCGCCGGGCCCGATCGAGCAGCACCCCCAGCAGCGGCCCGCCGACGGCGGCCGAGACGGTCAGCCCCGCCAGCACCGACGAGGCGAGCAGAGGCGAGCCGGTGACGGCCAGCCCCGTGACGAGCAGGGCCGGCCCGGACATCTCATCACCGGTGCGGGCCGCCACGGCACCCGCCATGTAACGCGCCAACACGCATGAGACGTTACACGAGTGCGCGCGACCGCGTACGTTAGGTCGGCGTCCCGGAGGGAATGAGTATCCGGACCCAGGCCCCTGAGCTGGGGATACGCTCGCGCCGGGGAGGGTCGGCCTGCACGAACTGCGTGCGTGCAGGCCGACCGACGGCTTCCGGCCCTGAGGCGAAGCCCACCCCAGGCCCAGGCGAAGCCCCACCCCAGGCCCAGGCGAAGCCCCACCCCAGGCCCAGGCGAAGCGCCTCCCGGCCTCCGACCGGACCGACCCGTCACCCTTCAACTGCCTCGGCCGCCACCGCTCGGTCACGCCGGGACCGCGACTCCTCAGCCAGGCCAGGTCATGACCGCTCAGCCAAGCCCGGTCATGACCGCCGAGCCGGGCCGGGTCATGACCGCTCAGCCGCGTCGGGGCATGCCCTCCCCCAAGCCCCGGCCATGGCCGCTCAGGCGGAGCTGGTGATCACCGCGAACCGCGCGCCGAAGGGGTCGGTCAGGAACGCCATCCGCCCCACCCCCTCGGTGGTCGTCGCCGGAGCCTGCACCGTCGCGCCGAGCCGCTGCCCCAACGCCACCGTGGCATCGCAGTCGGGCACCTCGAAGTACGGCAGCCAGTGCGGCCGATCACCGGCCTGGAGCTCAGCGATGCCGGCCGCCGCCGCCGACTCGTCGCCCTCCGCGGGCGAGATGACGGGGTACGACGCGCCGCCCATCGGCAGGTCCTCGATCCGCCAGCCGAACACCGACTGGTAGAAGGCGCGGATGCCGGCGGGATCGGGCGTGTACAGCTCGACCCAGCCCAGCGAGCCGGCGTCCGTCACCAGCCCGAGCCCCTTGGTCGCGCCGGGCTGCCAGACGGCGAACGACGCCCCGGCCGGATCGGCGAACGCCGCCATCCGCCCCTGCCCCTCGATGTCGAACGGCGCGACCAGCACCGTGCCGCCCGCCTGCTCGATCGTCTTGGCGATGGTGTCGGCGTCGGGTGATTGGAAGTAGATCAGCCACGCCGAGCCTCCTCTCGCCTGGGCCTCCGGGCTGATGCCGGCGACCGTCCGGCCGCCGACCTGGCAGAAGTGGTACTGCCTGTGCTCGGGCCCCAGCGAGATGCAGTCCCAGCCGAACAGCCCGGTGTAGAACGAGACCGACGCCTCCAGATCGGGGCTGCTGACGTCGATCCAGCAGGGGGAGCCGGGGAGGTAGTGGGTGGTGAGCATGCCTGCTCCTTCGCGTGACGAAGCGATGGGTGGCCTCTGCACCTCTGGTGCGGGCCGAGGGGCGACGCCACTCATTTCCGGTGCCCACCAGCGTCGCACGAGCTCTCGATCGAATACGGCTCTTCGCTGAAATCGAATGGGTGTTTGAAGTATGGCATACACTCGGCACCATGACAGCCGCGTTCCAAGCATCTCTGCTCGCTCTCGACGAGGAGCTCGGCATCGGGCCTCTCGGCGACACCGTCCACCGCACGCACCTCGGCCACGGCGCCTGGATCGACCTGCGCCCCGGCTGGCTGACGGGCGCCGACACGCTCTTCGAGCGCCTCGCGGAGCACGTGCCGTGGCGGGCCGAGCGGCGGCGCATGTACGACAGGGTCGTGGACGTGCCCCGGCTGCTGAAGTTCTACGACGAGGACGAGCCCCTGCCCGACCCGCTCCTCGACGACGCCCGCCGCGCCCTCGACGGCCACTACGGCCAAGAGCTGGGCGAGCCGTTCCGTACGGCGGGCCTCTGCTTCTACCGCGACGGGCGAGACAGCGTGGCCTGGCACGGCGACACGATCGGCCGCGGCAGCACGGAGGACACCATGGTCGCCATCATCTCGGTCGGCAGCCCGCGCTCCCTCCTGCTCCGTCCCCGGGGCGGCGGCCCGTCGATCCGCCGCGATCTGGGGCACGGGGATCTGATCGTGATGGGCGGAAGCTGTCAGCGCACCTGGGAGCACGCGATCCCGAAGACCACCCGACCGTCGGGCCCGCGCATCAGCGTCCAGTTCCGCCCCATCGGCGTCCGCTGACCCACCCCCCGCCGCTGCGCTCCTCCGCGTGGGCTCGTGCCCGCCACGCATGGCAAGCGCGCCCACACCCCCGCCGCTCCCGTCGCCGCGCCGCCGGACGGGCCGTGCCGGGGCAGGGGTGCGGCAGAAGGCGCGGGGAGTGGGCCACCGGTGCTGGTCGGCTACCTGAGAGTGAGTCTGGCGACGCGGCCCTGCTCGCCGGAAGCCCAGCACGACAGGTCCCGGGTGCAGGCGACCGTGTCGAAGGACCCGCTGTCGAAGGTCTGCCACGTCCGGCCGCCCGAGTACGACACATCGCTGCCCGACGGTCCCACCGCGACAGCCGCGAAGGGCAGGTGGGGAAGCCAGGTGACACCCGACCGGTACGCCGGCGGGGGAGCCGAGGAGGGACGCCAGGAGGCGCCGCCGTCGCGGCTGGTGGCGCTCGCGTTGGGGGATTGCTGCTCGGGACGGTAGTCGCCGCCGACCGCGATGCCACGGTGACGGTCGCGGAAGGCGAGGCCGAAGACGCCGCGGGCCGGGTCGCCGGCGGGGATCGGGGCGTCGGCGACCGTCCAGGTGCGGCCGCGGTCACCGGAGTGGAACACCCGGGCCCGCTCGGCCCCGCCGCTGGCCAGCCAGACATCCCGGCCGCCCGACGCGACCAGGCACTGCCCGCTCGCCGCGAACCCCGCCTCGCCCGGCAGCGCCTCGGGCATCCCGCCGGGCGGCAGCACCTGCCAGCTCCGCCCGCCGTCCTGCGTGGCCAGGATCCGGAACCGGCCGTTCACCGGGTCGCTCATGGCCAGCCCGTTGCGCCGGTCGAAGAAGGCCATGCAGTCGTAGAACGCCTGCGGCTCGTCGTTCCTGAACGTCTCCGCCCAGGTGCGGCCGCCGTCCTCCGTACGGTAGACGCGCGAGTCCGTGCCCGCCCCGATGGACAACGCCACGGCCCGGTGGGCGTCGAACGCCTCGATGTCGCGGAACTGGAGCGCGGCCGTGTCGGGCGGGGAGACGTTCTGCCACGTACGTCCTCCGTCGACGGTCCGCAGCACGGTGCCGCCCGAGCCCGAGGCCCACACCACGTTCCGGCTGACGGGCGACAGGCCGCGCAGGCGGGCGGTCGCCCCCGTCTCCTTGAGCTCCCACCCGAGCTCGGGCGGGCCGGCGGCCTGGGCGGGGAGCGGGGCGGCGAGCACGAGTGCCGCTGACAACGCGCCTAACGCGATTCGAAGCTTCATGTCGGGCAAACTAGCCCAAGAGATCAACGCGGTCCATGGCCGCCGATCCCGCGCCGGCCACCACCGGTCCCGCCGCAACCTCAGGCAGCGGGCCGAGCGGCGGCCTCAAGGGCCGGCGGCCCCAAGACCGGCGGTCTCTCAAGAACCTGGGCGGTCAGGCCGACTGGCGGGCGGAGCCCCACGAGAGCAACGCCTCGGCAGTGCTGAAACGACGGCTGGAAACCGACTCGTCCAGCAGAACGCCCACCAGCACCCGCCCATCCGACTCACCCGCGAACGCCAGGCAGTACCCGGCGGCCCGCGTGAAGCCGGTCTTCAGCCCGATCGCGCCCGGCGTGCCGAGCAGGCGGTTGGTGTTGCGCCAGCCGTAGGAGCGGTGCTCGTCGCTCGCGTCGAGGTCGTGCCGGCGCGTCCCGGCCACCTCCTTGATGAGCGGCACCTGCAGCGCCTTGGCCGCCAGCACGGCCTGGTCCCTGGCGGTGGAGTACCCGTCACCGCCCGGGGTGGGCAGCCCGTCGGCGTTGACGTAGTGGGTGTCGTTCATGCCGAGCGAGCGCGCCGTCGCGTTCATCTTGGCCACGAAGCCCTTGACGCCGGGCCCGTACGTGCGGGCCAGCGCGTGGGCGGCGTCGGCGCCGGAGGGCAGCATCAGGCCGTACAGCAGCTCGCCGACCGTGAGGCGGTCGCCGGGGCGCAGGCCGGCGGTGGTGCCGCCGCCGTCCTCGGCGTACGCGACGTCCGCCGGCGTGATCCGCACCACGTCGGTGGGCTTGGCGGCCTGCAGGACCAGGTACGCGGTCATGGTCTTGGTCAGGCTGGCGACCGGCAGCCGCTCGCCGCCGTCCTTGTCGAACAGGACCTCGCCGGACGAGGCGTCCATCAAATAGGCGGCCCGGCCGTAAACGGCGGGCGCGTCGATCGCCGTGGAAACGGCGGCCGGAGCGTCGGTCACGCCGGCGTGCGCGGGCGCGGTCAGCCCTGTGACCAGGGCAAGAGCGCCTGCCGTGGCGGCCAGAAATGCCTTCCGATTACGCATACGGCACAGAATGCCGCCCCTCTTGGGGTGCTCTTGACGAAAAGAGTGAAATAACGTGACTACGCTTGCTCAAAGCACCGATGTGGCAAGGAAGGCTGAAAAGGGTAAATCTTTCCGGTCAGAGCCCGTCAGTGGCCGTGCCAGAAGTTGTCGGTGACGCGCTCGCCCGCCACCAGCTCCGAGAACAGGTCCTCCCACAACGGCATCACCTGCTCGGGCCCGTACGCCCGCGACGTCCTGAGCGCCGCCCGCCCCATCCGCAGCCGCAGGTCCCGGTCGGCGATGACCCGGTTGAGCGCGGCGGCCAGCGCGTCCACGTCCCGGGGCGGCACCAGCAGCCCGTCGGCCCCGTCGGTCAGCACGTCCTTCGGCCCGGTCGGGCAGTCGAAGGCGACCACGGGCAGCGCGTGCGTCATCGCCTCGATCATCACCATGGGCAGGCCCTCGAACCGGGAGCTCAGCGCGTACACGGAGGCGTCGGTCAGCTCCCGCTCCAGCCGGTCGGTACGTCCGGGCAGCGCCACGTGCGCGCCCAGCCCGAACTGCTCGACCAGTCCGGCGAGCTGCCCCCTGCGCGGCCCGGTGCCGAAGATCCGCAGCCGCCACTCCGGATGCTCAGGCACCACCTGCGCGAACGCCTTGATCAGCAGGTCGAACCCCTTCTGCGGCACCAGCCGCCCCGCCGCGATCACGACGGGGTTCACCTGCCGGGAACGTTCCTGCTCGACCTTGTGCACCGCGTTCGGGATCTGCACGATCGGGGTGCGGGGCAGCAGCCGCTGGTACTCCAGACGGTTGGTGCGGGTGAGCACGGTGATCGCGTCGAAGCGGTCGTAGTGGCGGGCGATCTCCCGGCGGATGGTGTCGGGGTAGGCCGACAGGTTCATGTGCTCCTGGGCGACGCGGATGACGGTCTTCGGGGTACGCCGGGCGGAGATCAGGTTCAGCGCCGGCCGGGTGGTGACCAGGATGCCGTCACGCAGCCGGGAGACGTACTCCATGGCGGCCCACTCCACGCGCTCGGTGAAGTAGTCGGCCGCGAACTCGCCGCGCGGCACGATCTTCCCGCGCATCCTGCGCCACGCCTTGCGCGCCGTCGAGTCCGGCTGCCGGCCGCCGCGCTGGTCGACCAGGGTGCTGACGGTGATCCGGGGGTCCAGGCCGAACCGGGGGTCGTCACGCCGCCGTACCACGCTGACCAGCTCGACGTCGTGGCCGGCGGCGGCCATCGCGTTCGCCTGGTTGACCACCGTGCGGATGGTGCCGCCCATGCCGAAGGCGTGCAGCATGAGATACCGGATCTTCACGCGCGGCGCTCCCGCGGGCGGCGTCCACGGCCGGGCGCGCCCTGGCCGGCGGGAACAGGAACTGGGGGCCGGTTCATGCGGAGGCAGACTACTCGGCGTTCCTGGCAGTTCCCTGGCAGACGCCGGAGCCGGCCGGTGCGCTCCCGGGCCCTGTCCGGCCGATGATCAACTAGCCTGGCTGGTGACGAGGCGAGCGCGAGGCGAGGGGTTGGGCATGGACGGCGTACGGCCGGCGGACGAGGCGGTTCTGGGCATGGTCGCCGAGCACCTGAGCGCGGCCATGGGGCAGCCCTGGGAGGTTCGCGACGGCCTGGCCAAGGGCCCGGGCACGCTCGCGGTGCGGCTCGGCGCCGACCACACCGGCAGCCCCGCCCACCTCGACCTCGACTTCGTCCTGAACGTCGGCCGCCCGCAGGACACCACCGTCTCCGACTGCGTGACCGGCTACGGCGCCACCGTCGAGGAGTCCGTGGACCGCGCGATCCGGATGTGGCTCGGCACGACCGGCGGCGCCCTGCTGGAGCTCCTGGTCCAGGACGGCTCCCACGCCGCCCACTTCGCCCCGGACGACCCCGACGGCCTGCCCGGCTGGCACGCCATCCACGGCGGCATCGTCGGCTGGGGCACCGGCGACGAGCACGACGCCGTCCAGCGGTGGGCCGTCCAGCACGTCCTGCTGCCGCACCTGGCCCCGGCGCTCAAGAGCCCGCTCGAACGGAAGCACCTGGTGGGGGTCAAGGCGTTCTTCGGCGGCGGCGACGGCACGGAGACCGCCGAGCTCCGCGTCAACGGCGCCCGGCACGAGGCGGGCTCGCGGGCACTGGCGGAGCTCGACTGGCCACGACCGGCCGGCGGGGTCTCGTACGCCCGCACCTTCGTGCTGCTCGTCCACCAGGAGTGACCGGCTCCCGCCCGCCCGCGCCGCCCGCCGATCCTCCTGCGCCGCCCGAGCCTGCCGCGCCGCCGCCACGGCCGCCCGCACCCTGACCACGACCGCGCCGCGGAAATCTCCGAACCTCACTGACCGGCAAGCCCGGTGTGCGCGACCCCCTTGACGATCTGCCGCTGGAACATCACGAACACGACCAGCAACGGCAGCCCCGCCAGCACCACCGACGCCATGATCTGCGCGTACCGCAGCCCGAACGTCCCCTGCACCACGTTCGCCAGCCCCACCGGCAGCGTCATGGTGTTCGGGTCGGTCGACACCAGGAACGGCCACAGGAAGTTGTTCCAGGTGTTGATGAACGTGAAGATCGACACGGCGGCGAGCACCGGCCGCGACAGGGGCAGCACGATGGTGAAGAAGACCCGCCACCGCCCGGCCCCGTCCACGAAGGCGGCCTGCTCCAGCTCCGGCGGCACGTCCTGGAAGAACTTGACCAGGATGTACACGATCAGCGGCGCCGCCACCTGCGGCAGGATGATGGCCCACCAGGTGTCCACCAGCCCGAGCGTCACCATCTCCGCGAACAGCGGCGCGATCAGCACCTGCGGCGGCACCATGATCCCGGCCAGGATCAGGGCCAGCAGCACCCGCTGGCCCCTGAACTGGGTGCGGGCGAACCCGTAGGCCGCCATCGCCGAGAACAGCACGGTCAGGAACGTGACGATCACGGCGGTGACGGTGGAGTTGATCGCCCACTTCACGATGCCGCCCGTCCCCAGGACCAGCGCGTACGAGTCGAAGGTGATCTCGCTGCCGAACCACTGCAGCGGCAGCTTGGTGGTCTCCGCCTCGGGCTTGAGCGAGGTGGCCACGGCCCACAGGACGGGGGCGAGCCAGATGGCCGCCAGCACCAGGGCGACGACGAGCAGGATGAGCTGGCTCCAGCTGAACCGCTTGGTCACGACGCGACCTCCTCGCGCTTGCGGAACAGCCGGAGCTGCGCCAGGGAGACGATGACGATCAGGGCGAACAGGATGTACGACACGGCCGAGGCGTAGCCGGTGCGGTAACCGGTGAAGCCGACGTCGTAGGCGTACTCGATGATCGGCCTGGTGGAGTCCTGGGGCCCGCCGCCGGTCATCAGGTAGATCTGGTCGAACACCTTCAGCGAGGCCACCAGCTGCAGCACCACGATGAGCGCGGTGGTGCGGCCGAGCAGCGGCAGGGTGATGGAGCGGAGCTTGTCCCAGGCGGAGGCGCCGTCGATGGCGGCGGCCTCGTACAGGTGCTGCGGGATCGACTGCAGCGCGGCCAGGTAGAGCAGGAAGTTGAAGCCGACCGTCCACCAGACGGTGGTCAGCACCATCGACCACATCGCCACGGACGGATCGCCCAGCCACAGCACGTCGGTGCCGAGCGTGCCGTTGATCAGGCCGTAGTCGGGCGGGTAGATCATCTGCAGCCACAGGATCGACACGACCGCCGACGGCAGCAGGAACGGCCCGAAGAACGACAGCCGCCACAACCACTGCATGAAGCGCAGGTTGTGCACCAGCAGCGCGAACACCAGCCCGAGGAACACCAGCGGGATCGTGCTGAGCACGGTGAAGACGAGCGTGTTCCACAGCGAGCGCCACATGCGCGGGTCGCCGAACGCCTCCAGGTAGTTGTCGAAGCCGACGAAGGTGTTGTTGCGGCCGGCGATGTTCACGCTCGACAGGCTCATCTGGAAGCCGAGCAGGGTCGGCCAGACGAGGAAGGCCACGTAGATCAGCAGGAACGGCGCCACGAACACCATCCCGTGCTGCGTCCAGCCGCGCCGGACCTTGGGCGTGGCGACGGGGGCGGCGGTCGGCGGAGCCGCGACGGTGGTGGTCATGAGGCCTCCTTCGTCGGTCTCATGACCGAGGTGCTGTGTTCGTCGATGACCCCGGCAAGCTCGGTCATGGGCGCTCCTCGGCGGGGAAGGGGTTCGGGGCGGCCATGAGCCGGGTCAGCGCGGCCTTGGCGGCGGCCAGGCCCTCCTCCGGCGTGCGCGTGCCGCCGATGACGGGGGAGAACGCCTCGCCGAACTCGATCCACATCCGCGAGGCGGACCCGGCGAACCACACCTGCGGGTCGAGCGCGACCTCGGTGATGACGGAGCGGTACTCCGACTGCGGCTGCAGCGCGAGGTAGTCGGGCTCCTCCAGGGCCGGCAGGTACGCGGGCACGTGCCCGGCCACCGCCCAGTCGGCGCTGTTCCTGACGAGGTAGGCGATGAACCGGTACGTGGCCCGCTCCACCTCGGGGTCCCGGTTGCGCTGGTGGGGCAGCACGAACGCGTGGCAGTCGGCCTGCGCCGAGCCGGTGCCGAAGACGGCGGGGAAGCGCGTCATGCTGAACGGCGTCTTGCGCTCCTTGAGCCCGGTGGTCTCCCAGTCGCCGTTCCACAGGAACGCGGCCTCGCCGTTGGTGAACTTGGCGACCGAGGCGCCGTAGTCGGTACGCCAGTCGCACAGCCCTTCCTGGCCGAGCCGCTGCATGAGCCGCAGGGCTTCCAGGGCCTTGGCGTCGTCGATGGTGATCTTCGTGCCGTCGTCCGACAGCAGGGTGCCGCCGCTCTGCGGGTAGAGCGACCACCACACCCGCCAGGGGCCGACGGTGCCGAGGCCGAGCGCGTCGAAGGCCAGCGGCGGCTTGCCGCCCATCACCTCCTTGGCCTTGGTGAGCTGGGCGACGAGCTCGTCCACGCCCTTGGTGGGCAGCAGCTTGCCGTCGGGGCCGAGCAGCCCGGCCTTCCCGCAGATGTCGGTGTTGTAGTACTGCACCATCGGGTGGGCGTCGAACGGGATCGCGTACAGCACGCCGTCGAGATGGGCGCGCTCCCAGATGGGCGGGCTGAAGTCGGCGGCCCGCAGGCCGGCCTCCTCCAGCAGCTTGACGTCGATCGGGTCGAGGATGGCGCCCGCGCCGATGCCCGCCAGCCGGGCCAGGTGGAAGGTGGCCAGGTCGGGCGAGCGCCCGCCCGAGCCGGCCATCGCGATCTTGGTGTAGTACGGCTCGCCCCAGGCGAGCACGTTCTCCTCGACGAAGACGTCGGGCGTGTCCTTGGCGAACGCCTGGACCATCTGGTTCATGATGATGCCGTCGCTGGCGCCGAGGAAGTGCCAGTACTGCACGCGGGTCTGGGACGAGCCGAGCCCCACGGGGATCGCGCATCCCGTGGCGGCGGCGCCGAGCAGTGCGAGGCTGCCGCCGAGAAGGTGCCGGCGGGTGATGTCGGGGGGACCGTGCACTGGGGGGCCTCTTCCTTCACCGAGCTATCGCTTGGCCATGTTCTCGCTAACATCCAGGAGGTTCAGGGCAGCCGTGGACGGGCCTTCCGCCGCAGGCGCGAAGGCGGTAGGGCGAGCCGTCCGGGTCGCGGAGGCCGCCGCGCGGACCCCGTTGTTTCTGCGGGGTTACCCGAGTGTTAGCGGTAACAAGCAGCATGTCAAGGGTCCGCCCGCAACCGGTTGCGGTGATCCGGACCCCTTGACCCGGTCCAGTGATAACGCTAACAATCGGGACCACGTAACGCCCGAGAAACAGGGAGCCGTCTCCGTGCATCAGGCCAAACTCACCCTGGATCCCGCCTTCAAGGTCGCCCCGGTGCGCCGGCGCACCTTCGGCACGTTCGTGGAGCACCTCGGGCGCTGCGTCTACACCGGCATCCACGAGCCCGGCCACCCCACCGCCGACGAGGACGGCTTCCGCCGCGACGTGCTCGACCTCACCAGGGAGCTGGGCGTGTCCACCGTCCGCTACCCCGGCGGCAACTTCGTCTCCGGCTACCGCTGGGAGGACGGCATCGGCCCGGTCGAGCGCCGCCCGCGCCGCCTCGACCTCGCCTGGCACAGCACCGAGACGAACGAGGTCGGCGTCGACGAGTTCGTCCGCTGGTGCCGCAAGGCCGGCGTGGAGCCCATGATGGCCGTCAACCTCGGCACCCGCGGCATCGCCGAGGCCCTCGACCTGCTCGAGTACGCCAACCATCCCTCGGGCACCACGCTGTCCGACCTGCGCGTCGCCAACGGCGCCAAGGAGCCGCACGGCATCAGGATGTGGTGCCTGGGCAACGAGATGGACGGCCCCTGGCAGACCGGGCACAAGACGGCCCGCGAGTACGGCCGGCTGGCCGCCGAGACCGCCCGCGCCATGCGCATGGTGGACCCGGAGCTGGAGCTGGTCGCGTGCGGCAGCTCCAGCTCCAGCATGCCGACGTTCGGCTCGTGGGAGGCCGAGGTGCTGGAGGAGTCGTACGACCTGGTCGACTACATCTCCTGCCACGCCTACTACGAGGAGAAGGACGGCGACCTCGGCAGCTTCCTGGCCAGCTCGACCGACATGGAGTACTTCATCTCCTCGGTCGTGGCCACCGCCGACCACGTCGGAGCCCGCCTCAAGTCCCGCAAGAAGATCAACATCTCGTTCGACGAGTGGAACGTCTGGTACCTGTCACGCTTCCACGACACCGGCGCCCCGCAGGACTGGCCGGTCGCCCCGCCCCTGCTGGAGGACCACTACAACCTCGCCGACGCGGTGACGTTCGGCGGGCTGCTGATTACGCTGCTGCGCAACAGCGACCGCGTCACCGCCGCGTCCCTGGCCCAGCTCGTGAACGTGATCGCGCCCATCATGACCGAGCCCGGCGGGCGGGCCTGGCGGCAGACCACCTTCCACCCCTTCGCCCAGGCCTCCCGCCACGCCGCCGGCGACGTGCTGCGCGTGGAGCCGGTCTCGCCGGCGTACGAGACGAAGGCGTACGGCGAGGTGCCGCTGCTGCACGCCGTGGCCACCCATTCACCCGAGGGCACGACGCTGTTCGCCGTCAACCGCTCCACGGACGGGCCGCTGTCGCTGGAGATCGACGCCCGGGCGCTCGGCGGCGTCCGCATCGTCGAGGCCACCACGCTGACCGACCCGGACGTCTACGCCCGCAATACGGCCGACGACCCCACGCGGATCGCGCCCCGCCCCAACCCGGACGTCGAGCCCGGCCCGCTGCGGGTCCTGCTGCCCCCGATGTCGTGGAACGTGATCCGGCTGGCCTAACGCTCGGGCGCGGCGCCGGTGCTCTCGCGCACGACCAGCTCGGGCTCGACCAGCCGCCGCGCCTCCGGCTCGGCCCCCGCCATCCGGTCCAGCAGCATGTGGAAGGCGTGCCGCCCGACCTCGCCGAAGTCCTGCCGGACGGTCGTCAGCGGCGGCCAGAAGTACGCCGACTCAGGGATGTCGTCGAAGCCCGCCACGCTCACGTCCTCGGGCACCCGCCGCCCCGCCTCGCGCAGCGCGCGCAGCACGCCGAGCGCCATCTGGTCGTTGGCCACGAACACCGCGGTGACCTCGGGGTCGGCGGCGACGCGGCGGCCGAGCTGGTAGCCGGAGCGGGCGCTCCAGTCGCCGCGCAGCACCTCGGGCACCGGCCGGCCGGCCGACTCCAGGACGCCGCGCCAGCCCTCGATGCGGCCGTTGGCGTCGAGCCAGTCGGCGGGCCCCGCGACGTGCCACACGCTGTGGTGGCCGAGGCTGAGCAGGTGGCGGGTGACGCGGGCGGCCCCGGCCTGCTGGTCGACCTTGGTCACGGGCACCGGGATGTCGTCGCCGGCGTCCACCGCGACCACCGGCATCTCCGGCGGCAGGTGGCGCAGCCCGTCGGCGGCCGACTCGTGCGGAGCGACGATGATCACGCCGTCCACGGACTGGGTGCGCAGCCGCTGCACGCCCTCCTCCATCGACCTGCGGTTGAGCGAGCTGAGGCTGGCGATGCTGACGTTGTAGCCGGCGTGCCTGGCGGCCTGCTCGATGCAGTAGAGCGTGGAGGCCGGGCCGTACAGGGTGGTGTCGATGCTGACGACGCCGAGCACGCCGGAGCGGCCGGTGACGAGCTGGCGGGCGGCCTGGTTGGGCCGGTAGTCGAGCTCGCGTACGGCGGCCAGCACGCGGGCCCTGGTCTCGGCGCGTACGAGATCGGGCGTGTTCAGCACGCGAGAGACGGTCATGGTGGAGACTCCGGCGAGCACGGCGACGTCCATGAGCACCGCAGGCCTGCCCGGTTTGGATTTCACCGCGGCTCACCCCCTCAGCGGTAACGCTAACAGGCGGAAGGGGCGAGCGCGCGATCATTATGGGCGGGTCGCCGGCCGGGGCGCCCGCGGTGCCGCGGGCCGGTGCGGACCTGGGGCGGGGCAGGTCGTCAGGCGGGCCGGATGGACCACTGCTGGCAGGCGTTGCCCAGCCAGCTCCACTGCCGTACGTCGATGCCGTCCGCCGTCCCGCAGTCGGCGACGTCGGCGACCTTGCCGGTGGCCACGTTCACCAGGCGGCTGGTGTCGTCGGCCTGGTCCTCGATGCGCCGGCGCTGGTTGCCGCCGTTGCAGGCCCACTGCCGGATGTTCGCGCCGTCCGCGCCGGAACCGCCGGAGACCTCCAGGCACTTGCCGCTGTTGCGGTTGACCAGCGTGTACGCCGCCGGCGTGGCAGCCGTCTCCCCGGCGGGCGCGGGCAGCGAGGCGCCGGTGGCGACCGGGGTGCCGAAGTTCGGCGTGCCGTCGGAGTTCCAGGTGAACTTCTGGGCGCGGGTGGTGCGGTTGTTGTCGCAGCCGCCGCCGCTGGAGCTGTTGGCGTGGTAGACGATCCAGCTCTCGGCGCCGTTGGGCGAGGTGAAGAAGCCGTTGTGGCCGGGGCCGTACACGCTGCCCGAGCTTGTAGTCCGGCCCCCAGCAGGCGCTGGCCGAGTAGATCACGAACGTCTGCCCGCCGCGCTGCAACGCCTCCGGCCCCTCGTTCACCGTCCCGCCCTGCGTCTCCCAGCTGTGGGTGGGGCTGGAGATCCGGCTGAAGGTGCTGGAGCTCAGCGTGTACGGGTTGCTCATCGGCGCGATCACCAGGCTCTGCTGGCTGCCGGCGATGAACCCGCTGCCGAGCAGGTAGAGGGAGCCGTTCAGACTCATCGGCCTGGCGTCGATCAGCCAGCCGCCCGGCGTGAGGTTGGCGCCGCTGAGCATGCTCCGGTACGTGTGCGGCCCGAGGGGGTCGCTGCCCGCGCTCTCCAGCACGTGGGCGCCGGCTGTCACAGCAGGCCGCGCCGACCGCGCCGGCCGAGTAGTAGATGTACCAGCGGCCGTTGAGCTGGTGCAGCTCGGGAGCCCAGAAGTTGGCGCCGCGGGAGGACGTGGTGTCCTGCCAGACCTGGACGCTGGGGGCGGTGTTCAGGCCGCCGAGGGTGGGGGAGCTACGGATGACCATCGTGTTGGTGAAGCTGGCGGTTCGGGGGAGGTGCCGTGACTGTTAGCGCTCACGTCGGGGTGTCAACGGCCGCTTAAATTTCAGCCCCTGCGTCTGCGACGGCGGGCGAGGGGGGAGACAGCAGAAAGCCCCGGCATGTGCCGGGGCTTTCTGATCAGATGGTGGACGATACTGGGATTGAACCAGTGACCTCTTCCGTGTCAGGGAAGCGCTCTCCCGCTGAGCTAATCGTCCTTGGAGGTGGCGACGGGATTTGAACCCGTGTGGACGGCTTTGCAGGCCGCTGCCTCGCCTCTCGGCCACGCCACCGAGTCAAACCATCTCCGAGCGGAAGACGGGATTCGAACCCGCGACCCTCACCTTGGCAAGGTGATGCTCTACCACTGAGCCACTTCCGCGCCGCATTTGAGTTGCTGCGTGGTTAACAATAGCGCGTTTCTCGACCGGATGCTTACTCGTGAGCCCCGCCCGGTGCCTGGCGGCCCTCCTTGCGCAGCTGGCGGGCCACGCTGCGCTCGGTGGCCGGGAGGCTGAGGAAGATCTCCAGGATCCTCGTGAGGCGGTGGACCTCGATGCGGTGGAAGGCGGGGCCCTCCGAGCGGGCCAGCAGGAGCGACAGGGCCAGCGGCGGGAGCGGGGCGTGGATGAGGTGCAGGCCGCCGTCCTGGGTCAGGGCCGTGGGGCGGGACGGCACCTCCTGCGGGACGGCCAGGCCCTGCGGGGCGCGCCAGCTCGCGTAGACGACGCGGCCGTCGGCGGCGGCGGTGGCGGCCCAGTCGGCGCTGAACAGGACGGGCAGGGAGTCGATGAGCGTGGTCAGCGCCCGGTCGCCCGCCGTGGTGATGTACTTGAGGATCTCCAGCTCGGGATAGGTGCCCGGCGCCTCGCGCGTGGTCCAGATGCCTTCGACCGCCACGCCCTCGACGCTCTGCAGGCTCTTGAGCAGCGCCTGCCTCGGCGTGCTGTCGGGGCAGAAGACGGTGATGTCGTCCACGGCCTGCCCCGCGCCCCTGTCGAGCACCGTCACCTGCGTGATGTCGGCCCCCGCCACCCCCAGGACCTTCGTGACCTGCGCCAGGGAGCCCGGCCTGTCGGGCAGCGACACGCGAACGCGAAGAAGCATCCATCCCCCTCAACCGAAGATGCCGATCAACAGACTATCCGCGAATACCGGTTGCGGCTTGACCTGCGCTACAACTGTCGGAGTGAAGATTGGGCCGATTGAGGTGTGGCCGCCGGTGGTGCTCGCGCCCATGGCGGGCATCACGAACGCGCCGTTCCGGGTGCTCTGCCGCGAGCAGGGCGCGGGGCTGTTCGTCTGCGAGATGATCACGACGAGGGGTCTCGTCGAGCGCAATCCCAAGACGATGCGCATGATCAGGTTCGACGAGTCGGAGCGGCCCAGGAGCATCCAGCTCTACGGGGTGGATCCCGCGATCGTGGGCCGGGCCGTGCGGATGATCGCCGAGGAGGATCTCGCCGATCACGTCGATCTCAACTTCGGCTGTCCCGTGCCCAAGGTGACCAGGCGCGGGGGCGGGTCGGCGCTGCCGTACAAGCGGAATCTGCTGCGCCGCATCCTGCGCGAGGCGGTGGCGAACGCGGGGCCGCTGCCCGTGACGATGAAGATGCGCAAGGGCATCGACGACGACCACCTGACCTACCTCGACGCCGGCCGGATCGCCGCCGAGGAGGGGGTCGCCGCGATCGCGCTGCACGCCCGCACCGCCAGGCAGCACTACGGCGGCGTGGCCGACTGGGAGGCCATCGCCCGGCTGAAGGAGGCCGTGCCCGAGATCCCCGTGCTGGGCAACGGCGACATCTGGTGCGCCGACGACGCGCTCAGGATGGTGGCGCGCACCGGCTGCGACGGGGTCGTCGTCGGGCGCGGGTGCCTGGGCCGGCCGTGGTTGTTCAAGGACCTGGAGAACGCGTTCAACGGCGGCCCGGAGCGGGCCCGGCCGGCCCTCGGCGAGGTCGCCGGGGTGATGGCCAGGCACGCCGAGGGGCTGACCCGGTGCTTCGACATCGAGCGGTACGCGGTGGCCGACTTCCGCAAGCACGTGGGCTGGTACCTGAAGGGGTTCACGGTCGGCAGCGAGCTGCGGCGGGAGCTGGCCACGGCCGAGTCGCTCGACGGCCTGCGGGCCGGCCTGGCCAAGCTGGAGCACGACCAGCCGTGGCCGCCGAACACGGACACGCCCCGGGGCAAGTCGGGCGAGCGCACCAAGGTGCTGCTGCCCGACGGGTGGCTGGACGATCCCTGGGACTGCCCCGTGCCCGGCGGTGACGCCGAGTCCGACATCTCCGGCGGTTGATCAGTGCGGGCCGGTGATCTCCGTGCCGCAGGGGCCGCCGCCGGCCGCCGGTTCGAGGCGTACGGGCTCGCCTGACATGGTGACCGTCGGGTAGTACTCCGCGATCCGCTCCGCCGAGCGGCCCACGTAGTGGCAGATGAAGCTGCGGCGGAAGCGGTCGCCGGTGCTGTTCGGCTCCGAGCCGTGCACCAGGCTGCCGTTGAAGAACAGCACGTCGCCGGGGTTCATGTCCACGGGGACCTTGTCCAGGCCGGGCGGCGGCGGCACGTACTCGCGGGTGAACGAGACGCCCTCGTCGGCCTCCTCCGGGCAGAAGAGGTCCATGAGGTGGGTGCCGGGCACGACCTCGAGGCCGCCGTTGGCCCGGTCCACCCGGTCGAGCGCCACCCAGGCGGCCACGCAGGTGCCCGGCTCGACCCGGAGGTAGAAGTTGTCCTGGTGCAGCGCCTGGCCCCTGGCGCCCGGCGGCTTGAAGTAGAACATGCTCTGGGCTGCTATCGGCTCCTCGCCCAGGAGGTCGCGCAGTATCGCGCCGATGCGCCTGTCGAGCAGGTAGCGCAGGGCCACGTCGTTCACCTGGTGGGGGTGCATGATCCGGGGGTAGTCGCGCAGGATGTCGTACGGCTGCCCCGGCACCTGCGGCTGCGGCGCGAAGTGACCGGGGATCGGCCCCCGGGCGTGCAGCGCCATGAACTCGTCGCGGAGCTCGGCCACCTCTTCGGGCGCGAGGAGGGCGGGCACCAGCACGTACCCCTGATCGTGGAAGTCGTTGAGCCTCATGGCTCTCACGCTAGGCAGCGCGGTCGTGCAACGGTATGCCTGTGACCGCTGAGGACCTGTCTGTTCCTGCTGCCGAGCTGATGATCGTGGGCCACTACGACAAGGGCCCCGGGTACGCCACGCGCCGCCCGGGCGGGTCGCCGAGCCGGCTGCTGTTGTGGACGGAGTCGGGGGCCGGGCTCGTCGAGCAGGGTGGGGTGTCGTTCCGGGTGGGGGCGGGGGATCTGGCCGTGCTGGGGTCGGGGGTGGCCCAGCACTACCGGGTGTCGCAGGGGGCGGGGCGGTGGCGGTTCTGGTGGGTGCACTTCCAGCCGCGCGCGGCCTGGGCGGCCTGGCTGGGGCCCCATGCCGTGGGCGGCGGCTGCCACGTGGTGGCGGGGGTGCCGGAGGCGGTGCATGAGCGGATCGGGCTGGCGTTCCTGAGGGCGTTGCAGGACGCCCGCTGGACGCCCGACGCGCCGCCTCCCACCGGGCCCTGGGCTCCGCAGGCGGAGGCGGGCAGCGGCGGACGGGGTGGTGAGGCGCGGGTTCCGGCCGTCGCGTCCGGCGGGGCGGCGCGGGAGCTGGTGATGGGGGCCGTGGAGGAGGTGCTGGTGCTGGCCACCGCCACGGCGCGGCCCGAAGGCAGGGGAGAGGAAGGGGACGAGCGGGCCCGCCGCGCCCTGGCGATCATCGCGGCCGAGCCGGGCGCGCCGCACTCGGTCGCCTCGCTCGCCCGCGCGGTCGCGCTCTCGCCCTCCCGCTTCGCCCACCTGTTCGCCGAGGTGACCGGCCAGACGCCGATGCAGGCCGTACGCGGGGCGCGGGTACGGCACGCCGCGAGCCTGCTGGAGGTGACCGACATGGACGTCGGGCAGGTGGCGGCGGCCTCGGGCTTCGTCAGCCCGTTCCACTTCAGCCGGGCCTTCAAGAAGGAGTACGGCCTGCCGCCCCGCGACTACCGCGCCCGTCTGCGCCCCGCCACCGGGTGACCGCCGGCGGGCCCCGATCACCGCCGGCTTCGAGACGAGACTTCACCGGATTTTCAGCGAGCCGTATCCCGGCGAACGCTCTCCGCAAGTAACCGCAGGTCAGGCTGTCGCCGAAGCAACGCCACCGTGAAGTGAGGAACCCCCATGATCTCCCGGCGTTCACTTTTCGCCGGGGGCGTCGGCCTGGGCATGTCCGCCGTGCTGGGGGTTCCCCCGGCGCGTGCGGCAGCCCGGCGCGCCCCTCTGCCGGACCCCTTCCGGCTCGGCGTCGCCTCCGGCGAGCCCACGCCCGACGGCGTGGTGCTCTGGACCCGCCTGGCCGTGGACCCGATCGCGCTCGACGGCCTGGGCGGCATGCCGGACCGCGCGGTCCCCGTCCAGTGGCAGCTCGCCACCGATGAGAATTTCCGGCATGTCGTACGGCGAGGGGCGGAAACAGCCCGCCGCGACGAGGCCCACAGCGTGCACGTCGAGCTCGGCGGGCTGCGGCCCGGGGCGGAGTACTTCTACCGGTTCAGGGCCGAGGGTGAGCTCAGCCCGGTCGGGCGGACCCTGACCGCGCCCGCCCCCGGTGTCCGGAGCAGGGCGCTGAACCTGTCGTTCACCTCGTGTGCCGACTACCAGGCGGGGTGGTTCACCCCGTACCGGCGGATGGCCGAGGACCAGCCCGACCTGATCGCCTTCCTCGGCGACTACATCTACGAGTACGGCGACTACAAGTACCCGGTGCGGGACCAGGCCGGCGGCGAGTGCCTGGACCTGGCCGGCTACCGGCTGCGCCACGCCCAGCACAAGGCCGACCCCGAGTCGCAGCTCGCGCACGCGATCGCCCCCTGGGTGGTGGTCTGGGACGATCACGACATCGAGAACGGCTGGGCCGGCGACGTGCCCGAACAGCCCGGCCCGCCGTTCCTGCGGCGCCGCGCCGAGGCGTTCCAGGCCTACTACGAGAACATGCCGCTGCGCCGCGCCCAGAAGCCGGACGGCTCCGCGCTGCGGCTGCACCGCTCCATCCGCTGGGGCGCGGTGGCCAACCTGCACCTGCTCGACACCCGCCAGTACCGCGACCTGTACGCCTGCACCGGCAGGAGCGGCACCGTCGGCCCCGGCTGCCAGGAACGCTTCGCCCCCAACCGCACCATCCTCGGCCAGGAGCAGGAGGCCTGGCTGGACGGCGAGCTCAGGCGCTCCGAGGCCACCTGGGACCTGCTCGGCCAGCAGGTCTTCCTCATGGAGATGGACTGGACCAACGGCGAGGGCAAGGGCTACTCCAACGAGGGCTGGGACGGCTACGTCGCCTCCCGCAACCGGCTGACCGCCGCCATCGACGCCTACCGGCGCAACGCGGTCGTGCTCACCGGCGACGTGCACTCCCACTGGGCCGGCGAGATCAAGCGCGACCACCAGGACCCCGAGTCCAGGCCGGTGGCCGTCGAGCTGGTCACCACCTCGGTCACCAGCGCCGGCAACGGCCTGGACGAGTACCCCAACACGCAGGTCCTGCTGGATGAGAACCCGCACGTGAAGTTCTTCAACGGCCGCCGCGGCTACGTCCGCACCAGGATCAGCCGGCAGGAGATGAAGGTCGACTTCCGCTCGCTGTCCCGCGTCACCGAGCCCTACGCCCCGGCCTACACCTCCGGCAGCTTCGTCATCGAGCCGGGCCGCCCCACGCCGAACCCGGCCTGACAGGAGCCCGCTAGATCTCCACGGGCCCGCCGCTGCGCCAGTAGACGTTGCCCTCGCGCGACAGCAGCTCCTCGTCCACGAGGTAGCGGCGCAGCGCCGCGTAGTCGTCGTGGAAGGCCCGAAGCGCCACGTTCACGTCCTTCTCCGGATAGCGCACGCCGGGCTCGAAGACCCGCGCGATGTAGCGCAGCACGACGAGCCGCTTGTCGCGCTTCATCGCCATCGTGGTCAGCCGCCCGTCCACCAGGAACGTGCGCAGGACCCGCTCCTCGGGGCTCAGCGCCTGCGGCGGCTCCGCGTGCGCCCGCAGCAGGTCGCGGAAGCGCTCGGGCGTGGCCCGCCACGCGCCGCTCTCGTCGCGGGCGGCCAGACCGCCGTTCTCCAGCTTCCGCAGCGCCTTGGGGGACAGCTCACCGGTGGCGCCGAGCACGAGGGAGGCGAAGGTCCGCAACGTGTCGTCCTGGTAGAGCAGGCCCAGGACGCGTCTGATCTCTTCGTCGTTCACTCATACCATTTTGACCCATGATCGCAGCACTGATGCTGGCGGCCACGGTCGCCATCCCGAACAACTTCCTGCTGTACGAGAAGGAAGCCGCCAAGAAGGACGACAACCCCGAGACGAGCTGGAGTGCCACCGGGAAGCGGACCGCCCCGCTGGTCGTGAACCCGTGCCAGAAGGCCGCGCTCGGCCGGGCGGGGCGCACGCAGGCCAGGACGCTGACGTACACGGCCGTGCCCGACTACGCCAAGTCGGAGCAGGTGGTGCTCTACTCCTCGCCGGCCGCCGCCGGAAAGGCGCTGCGGGACCTGGAGAGCGCCGTACGTGCCTGCGGGAGCGCGGCCTACCGCTACTCCGCCACCGCGATCGCCCTGGGCGACAAGGGGCTGATGGTGACCGGCCAGGCCTACCACAACAGGAAGCCGGCCGTCGGCGGCGAGCGGGCCGTCGTCACCCGCCGCGCGAACGCCCTGATCCTCTACACCGTCTCGGGCGAGTGGGGGAAGCCCGCCAAGGCCGACTTCAAGCGCCAGACCAGTGACACCAAGCGCATGCTCGCCAAGATTTGCACCCTCGCCGACTGCTAGACGCAAGGAATGTCCCGATCTTGGGACAATGTCATGACACGACTCCGACGTTCCCCGGAGGAAACTGAATCGACAGGCCTGTGCCGGGACGCCCTTGCCAGTCCGTTCCGGCACACGGCTTGTCGCTTCCTACAGCCGGTTGAGGCCCTGCACGTGCAGGACGGCCCGGCCCTCCTCGTCGGACGCGGCCAGATCCACCTGGGCGTCGATGCCCCAGTCACCGTCGCCGGCCGGATCCTTGATCGTCTGCCGCACCCTCCACAGGCCGCTCTCCTCCTCGATCCGCAGCAGGGCGGGGCCGCGCGCGTCGGCGTCGGTGAAGATCTCCTCGTGGTCGGCGTAGTACGCGTCGAGCGCCGCGCCCCAGTCGACGTCGGGGGCGAGCTCCTCCAGCTCGTCCTCCTTCTCGATCGCGCACAGCTCGACCAGCCGGAACATCGCGTTGCGCACCAGCACGCGGAAGGCCCGCACGTTCGCGGTGACCGGGCGCACCTTGACGTCGAGCTGCTCCTGCTGCTCCAGCGCCGCCTCGGGGTTGGTGAGCTTCTCCCACTCGTCGATCAGCGAGGAGTCGACCTGGCGGACCAGCTCGCCCAGCCACTCGATGAGGTCGACCAGGTCGTCGGTCTTGAGGTGCTCGGGCACCGTGCGCGACAGCGTGCGGTAGGCGTCGGCCAGGTAGCGCAGCACCGTGCCCTCGGAGCGGGCCAGCTCGTAGAACTGGATGTACTCGCTGAACGTCATCGCCCGCTCGAACATGTCGCGCACCACCGACTTCGGGCTGACCGTGTAGTCGCCCACCCACGGGTGCCCGCGCCGGTAGGTCTCGTACGCTCCGAGCAGCAGGTCGTCCAGCGGCATCGGATACATGACCTCGGCGAGCTGCTCCATGCGCTCCTCGTACTCGATGCCGTCGGCCTTCATCTGCGCGACGGCCTCGCCCCTGGCCTTCTTGAGCTGGGCCGACAGGATCTGGCGCGGGTCGTCGAGGATGGACTCCACGATCGAGACCATGTCGAGCGCGTACGACGGCGACTCGCGGTCGAGCAGGTCGAAGGCGGCCAGCGCGAACGTCGACAGCGCCTGGTTGAGCGCGAAGTCCTCCTGCAGCTCGATCGTCAGCCGGGCCCTGCGGCCCTGCTCGTCGGGCTCGCGGAACTGCTCGACGATGCCGCCCGCCAGCAGCGACCGGTAGATGGCGATGGCCTGGCTGATGTGCCGGCGCTGCCACTTGCGGTCCTCGTGGTTGTCGGTCAGCAGGTGCTTCATCGCCTGGAAGCAGTCGCCGGGACGGTTGATCACCGCGAGCAGCATGGCGTTGCTGACCTTGAAGCGGGAGTTGAGCGGCTCGGGCTCGGCCTCCTGGAGCTTGGTGAAGGTGTCCTCGCTCCAGCCGACGAAGCCCTCCGGCGGCTTCTTGCGGGCGTAGCCGCGGCGCCGCTTGGGGTCGTCGCCGATCTTGGCCAGGGCCTTGGCGTTCTCGATGTCGTGCTCGGGGGCCTGGCAGGCGACGTAGCCGATGGTGTCGAAGCCCGCGCGGCCCGCCCGGCCGGCGATCTGGTGGAACTCGCGGGCCCGCAGCCGCCGCACCTTGTTGCCGTCGTACTTCGACAGCGCCGTGAACAGCACCGTGCGGATCGGCACGTTGACGCCGACGCCCAGCGTGTCGGTGCCGCAGATGACCTTCAGCAGGCCCGCCTGGGCCAGCCGCTCCACCAGGCGGCGGTACTTCGGCAGCATGCCGGCGTGGTGCACGCCGATGCCGTGGCGGACCAGCCGCGACAGCGCCCGCCCGAACCGCGTGGTGAACCGGAACCCGCCGATCATGGTGGCGATGGCCTCCTTCTCGGCCTTGGTCGCCATGTTGATCGACATCAGCGCCTGCGCCCGCTCCATCGCCGCGGCCTGCGTGAAGTGCACGACGTAGACCGGCGCCTGGCCCGTGGAGAGCATCTCCTCCAGCGTCTCGTGCAGCGGTGTCATCCGGTACGAGTAGATCAGCGGCACCGGGCGCTCGGCGTGCTTGACCACCGCCGTCTCCCGGCCGGTGCGCCTGGTCAGGTCGCTCTTGAACATCGAGACGTCGCCGAGCGTCGCCGACATCAGGATGAACTGCACCTTCGGCAGCTCCAGCAGCGGCACCTGCCACGCCCAGCCGCGGTCGGGCTCGGCGTAGAAGTGGAACTCGTCCATGACCACCTGGCCGATGTCGGCCGCCGCGCCGTCGCGCAGCGCCACGTTGGCCAGGATCTCGGCGGTGCAGCAGATGATCGGGGCGCCGGGGTTGACGCTGGCGTCGCCGGTCATCATGCCGACGTTCTCGGTGCCGAAGACGGCGCACAGGTCGAAGAACTTCTCCGACACCAGCGCCTTGATCGGGGCGGTGTAGAACGTGCGCACGTCGCGGGTCAGCGCCGCGAAGTGGGCGCCCGCCGCCACCAGCGACTTGCCCGAGCCGGTGGGGGTGGCCAGGATCAGGTTGTTGCCGGAGACCACCTCGATGAGGGCCTCCTCCTGGGCGGGATAGAGGGTGAGCCCCCGCTCGGCGTTCCAGGCGACGAACGCGTCGAAGATGGCGTCGGGATCGGCGTCGATCTCTTCGGGCAGGCGGTCAACGAGTAGGCTCACACTCCTATCCTGCCGAAGTTTGCCGGGTGGTCGAACCGGGGGCGGCCAACTCGGTCAAGAGCATCGGGCCGAGGCGGGCGCGAGCGCGGTGTCAGCGCAGGTCGAGCTGCATCAGCACGGTGTCGATCCAGCGGTCGTGCTTGAAGCCGACGGCCCTGAGCCGGCCGGCGGGCTCGAAGCCGAACTTCTCGTGCAGCCGGGCCGAGGACGGGTCGCCCGAATCGGCGATCACCGCGACGAGCTGACGGGCCTCCGTCTCACGCGCCGCGTCGATCAAGCAGCCCAGCAGCAGCCGCCCCAGCCCCCGCCCCGTACGCCCCGGCGCCAGGTAGATCGTGTCCTCCAGCGTGTGCCGGTAGGCGGGCTTGGGGCGGTACCGGGCGACGTAGGCGTACCCCGCGACCTCCCCCTCCACCTCCGCGACCAGGAACGGCAGCCCCGCCCCCGTGATGCCGCCGGCCTTGGCGCGCCAGTCGTCCGCCGTGAGCGGCGTCTCGTCGAACGTGGCGACCGTGGTGGTCACGTAGTGGGCGTAGATGCCGGCGACGGCGGGGAGGTCGGTCTCGGTCAGGGCGCGCACCTTCGTCATGCACACATTCTGCTCACGGGCGGATGACGGCCGTGTTTCCCGGCCCTCACGGTGACCTCCCCGCGGGGCGCGGGCCCTCACGGGGACCTCCCCGCTAGACGCGGGCGCGGGGGGCCGTCAGCAGCAGCCCGCCGAGCAGCGCCAGCACCGCCAGGAACGGCCCGCCGCCGGGCGCGAACCCGCCGACCGTCAGCGTCAGCACGCCGCCGCCGACCAGCCCGGCCGCCCCCAGCATGCCGCGCCAGCCCGCCGTGCCGTACGGCAGCGACGGCGGCGTCTCGAACCGGGCGAACCCCTTCAGCAGCGGCCACATGACCAGGCACAGCAGCCCGAACCAGACCGGCCAGCCGGCGAACCACAGGACGCTGCCGGGCCGCGGCGTGTCCACGCCCAGCAGGACCACGACCACGCCGGTCACCGCGAACAGGGCCGGCATGTGCCACAGGTACATGGTCATGATCCGCGGCCCCGCCCAGGCCAGCAGGCGGCGCGTGGGCAGCCGCACCAGGGCGGGGCGCAGCCACACGGCCAGGCCGACCTGTCCGAGGCCGACGGCGAGCATGGCCAGCGTGGGCGGGGCCATGTTCGACACCTCCGCGCCCGGCAGGCCGATCATGCTGCCCGGGTAGGGGCCGTACGCCACCAGCAGCGCCGCCGCGCCGAACCCGCCGAGCGCCGGCGCCCACGGCGCGCGCAGCCTGCCCTCGGCGTAGAAGAGGCCGAGCTGGTGCACGGCCATCCAGACGAACACCACGTTCAGGTAGCCCACCGCGTCCACGCCGGTCGAGAACCTGGCCACGTCCGTCAGCACCGCCCCGGCCGCCAGCGCCACGGGGACCCGCCAGCCGTGCCGGTCGTGCAGGCGCAGCGCGTACGGGGTCGCCGTGACGGCGATCAGGTACACGGCCAGGAACCACAACAGCTGGCCCGTCAGCTTCGCCCCCACCTCCAGCGGCTGCGCCGGCACGCCCAGCGACAGCAGGATGTGCGGCAGCGGGATCCACACCGCGGCCAGCGGCAGCAGCGGCCAGGCCAGCCGCCGCAGCCGCACGGCCAGCCACGACGGCGCGGGCTCCGCGGAGCGGCGGAAGCTGATCGCGTTCGCCACGCCGCCCGCGAAGAACACCAGCGGCATCACCTGGCTGAGCCACGTGACCACCCACACGCCGGGAGTCGACAGGGCGTTGCCCGTCGTCAGCCGGTCGCCGTCGTAGTCGAGCACCGGGATCGTCCAGTGCTGGAACACGATCAGCGCCATGCCCACCACCCGCAGCAGGTCGATGAACGGATCGCGCGCGGCCGTCACGCGGGCGGCCGGCGCGGCGACAGGACGGTCCAGCAGGACGGTCATGGGAGCCTCGATTCAGGGGGAGCCAACGCACTCAAGGCTTCCGCCACGGGCCCCGCCGCACATTGCCGCGAGCCACCGTTCCCGGGTCGCGGTCCCACGACCGGTCGGGGTAGGGCTGGCCCTACCCCCGCACACCTGTGCACCGGCTCGTACCAGCCGTCCGGGCGCTCTACCGTTGGGGCCATGCGCTCCCTGACGAGGCGGGTCCTCCTTGACACCCGATACACGCTGGTCGGCTTCCCCACGACGCTGATCGGCTTCGTGCTCATGGTCACGGGCTTCGCCGCCGGGCTCGGCACCGCGGTGGTGTGGATCGGCGTGCCGCTGCTGGCGGGCACGCTCATGATCGCGCGGGGCTTCGCCGACGCGGAGCGCGGCTGGTTGTCCGACGTGCTGCGGCGGCCGCCCGTACGGCCCCGCTACAAGCCCGTCCCGCAGGGCGCCGGCCGGTTCCGCCGGCTGGTCAACCCGCTGACGAGCGGGCAGTCGTGGCTCGACCTGCTGCACGGCGTCATCAACCTGCCGTTCGCCGTCATCGGGTTCGTGCTCACGATCGTCTTCTGGGCGATCCCGCTGGCCGGCCTGACCTACCCGCTGTACGGCATCGTCACCTCGAACATCCCCGGCAACACCGAGCTGCCCGAGCTGCTCGGCCTGGGCGACGGCTACCTGGTCAACTCCGTCTTCTACGTCTCGCTCGGCCTGGTCTTCACCCTGATCATGCCGTTCGCCGTGCGCGGCGCCGCGCTGGTGCGGGCCGGGCTCGGCAGGGCCCTGCTGACCGGCGTCGCCGAGCTGCAGGAGCGCATCGACGACCTGGCCGAGGGCCGCGCCGCGGCCGTCTCCGCCGAGGCCAACGCGCTGCGCAAGCTGGAGCGCGACATCCACGACGGGCCGCAGCAGCGGCTGGTCTCGCTGGCCATGGAGCTGTCCAGGGCGCAGCGGCAGCTCGCCAAGGACCCGGAGGCGGCGCAGGCCACGATCAAGTCCGCGATCAGCGCCACCCGCGAGACGCTCGACGAGCTGCGCGCGCTCTCGCGCGGCATCGCCCCGCCCATCCTGTCCGACCGCGGCCTCGCGCCCGCCCTGGCCGCCCTGGCCGGCCGCTGCACCGTCCCCGTCGATCTGGACGTGCAGACCGTCGAGCGCTACCAGGCCGCCGTCGAGAACGCGATCTACTTCGTCTGCGCCGAGACCCTCACCAACGTGGCCAAGCACAGCCGCGCCACCATCTGCACCGTCCAGCTCGTCCGGGTCGGGAACGTCCTGATGCTCACGATCGGGGATGATGGGGTCGGCGGCGCACACGTCGCCAAGGGACACGGGCTCGCCGGGCTGGCCGACCGGCTCCGCGCAGTCGACGGGGAGCTGACCGTGCAGTCGCCCGACGGCGGGCCCACATTGATCGTGGCGGAGGTGCCGTGCGGGTAGTCGTGGCCGATGACGCGGTTCTGATCAGGGAGGGCCTGGTCAGATTGCTCGAGGAGTTCGGCTGCGAGGTGGTGGCGACCGTCGGTGACGGCGACGCCCTCGTGGAGGCGATCGCCGAGCACAAGCCGGACGTGTCGGTGGTGGACGTGCGCATGCCGCCGTCCTTCACCGACGAGGGGCTCAGGGCGGCCGTGGAGGCCCGGCGCAGGGTGCCGGGGGCGCCCGTGCTCATCCTGTCGCAGTACGTCGAGGTCTCCTACGCCGACGACCTGCTCGCCGACGCCAGGGGCGCGGTGGGATACCTGCTGAAGGACCGGGTCGTCGACGTGGACGAGTTCCTGGAGGGCCTGCGGCGGGTGGCCGCGGGCGGCACCGTGTTCGACCCGCAGGTGGTGTCCCAGTTGATGGTGCGCAGGCGCAAGGACGACCCGCTCGCACAGCTCACGCCGCGCGAGCGCGAGGTGCTGGGGCTGATGGCCGAAGGGAAGTCCAATCCGGCCATCGGGCGGCAGCTCGTGATCAGTGACGGAGCCGTGGAGAAGCACATCAGGAGCATCTTCAACAAGCTCGGTCTCTACGCGGAGGACAGCGATCAGCATCGCCGGGTGCTCGCCGTGCTGACCTACCTGCGTTCCTGATCGTCTGGGGGTTTCCGACCCCTCGGCCTGGCCCGCCGTCGAGCGGGGCGGCTTTCCGCTCGCCGGTCCCTCCTGGCCAGTGAGGGGTCGCTGGCCGGTCCGCGCGGCGTTCCGCGCGGACCTGGCCGCTCGGGTTTAGCCGAGCGCGTCGACCAGCTTCTTGCGCTGCTGGGCGCCCAGGCCGCCGAGGCGGCGCTTCTCGTCGACGCCCGCCTCCTCCATCAGCGCGGTGGCCTTGGCCGGCCCGACGCCCTTGACGGCGCGGAGCGCCTGGGACACCTTGATCTTCTTGGCGATGTCGTCATCGCGCTCCAGCAGCTGAGCGAACGTCAGCTCGCCCGCCTTGACCTTGGCCAGCAGGGCCGTGCGGGCGGCACGGGCCTCGGCGGCCTTGGCCAGAGCGGCTTGACGCTGCTCGGGGGTGAGAGTGGGAAGTGCCATCTCTGTTCTCTCCTCGGGGAGTTAACGTTCGGGTTCTGTTACCCGTGGTGCAGTGGCTAATCATGGCGGATACCAGCGGTTCGTGTTGCGGAAAGCGCCCGCTCAGCGTGCACCCCACACCGATGCGGCCGCTTCGGCGCACGCCACGTCCTGCGTGATCGTGCCTCCGCTGACCCCTACGCCGCCGACCACGCGTTCTCCCTCACCGTAGCCGGACCACAGCGGAACGCCACCTCCGAAGCAGACGAAACCGGCCCCCGCCAGGCCCGCCAGCTCCCCTCCCTGAGCGGCCAGCGCGGGCAGCTCGGAGGTGGGCCTGCGCAGGGCGACCGACGTGTACGCCTTGCCCTGCGCCAGGACCGGCCCGGAGATCTCCGCACCCTCCATACGCTGGAAAGACACCAGGTTCCCGCCCTCGTCCACGACCGCGACGGAGACCGCCGCGCCCTCCCGGAACGCCTGCTTCAGAGCCGCTTCCGTCATGCGGAGCGCGAGTTCGAGATTCACGCGGTCTTCCCTCGGATCAGGATGGGCGCAGCGCCTTGGACCCTTCCATCCGTACCGTCCTCCGGCGGGGCTCCGCAAGATCACCTATGTGACCTCGGACGGGAGGCGTTATGGCGCGCTTTCCCCGTCCAGGGTGGAATGCGTCACACTTTGCCGGTCGGGCGTGTCGCGAGCCTGGTCAGGGTGGTTTTTGCGCCAGGCTTCAAGGCCTTCGGGTGTGAGGAGGCCGTCGAAGACCGACTCCATGGCGCCCAGGAGCGAGCCCCGCCACCCGAGCGCCGACGCCTCGATCCTCGGCGGGCAGTCGCGGCGGATCGCCATCAGGCCCGGCTCGCAGGCCGCCAGCAGAGCCTCACCGGCCCGCTCGCGCAGCTCCACGCCGTGCCCGGACAGGGTGACCACCTCCGGGTCGTGCGCGTTGACGAGGGCGGCCACGCCGCGTCCCAGGGCCCTGGCGGCCGCGAGGACGGCCTCCTCGCTCGTGGCCAGCACCTGCTCGGCCTGCTGCCTGCCCCTGCCGCCGCCGTAGGCGAGGCCGACGTGGCGCAGCAGGGCGTTCGCTCCGACGTCCATGCCCCAGCAGCCGATCGCGCCGCACGGGCAGCGGCGCTCGCTCCCGCCGATGCGCATGTGGCCGAACTCGGCGCCGGCGCCGCTCGCCCCGGCGACCGCGTGGCCGTCCAGGACCAGCACGCCGCCCAGGTCGAAGTCCACGTGCAGGTGCACGCCGACCCGGACGCCGCGCAACCTGCCCCTGCGGGCCTCGGCCAGCGCGGCCAGGGCCGTGTCGTTGCCGACCACGAGCGGTGTCCCGAGGCTTCCCAGCAGGGCGGGGACGTCGACCGAGCGCCAGCCGAGGTGGGCGATGTCCACCAGGCCGCCGTGGCGGATCGGCCCGGCGAGGGCCACCCCGACGCCGGCCACGCGGGCCCCGAGCCGGCGGCCGTGCCCGGCGATGGCCTCGCCCAGCGGTCCCAGCGTGCCCTCCGGCGTCCCGTCGTGGGGCCGTACGTCGAGCACCGTGACGCGCCCGCCCAGCTCGCACGCGGCCAGCTCCCAGGCGTCCTCCCGCACGTCCACGGCCAGCGCGACGGGCCCGCGCGGATGCGGGCCCGGCACCTGGGTCGGGCGCCCGCGCGTGTGCCCGGGGGCCGGCTCCTCGTGCAGCAGCCCGTCCTCGGCCAGCCCCGCGACGAGCACGGAGGCCGTGCCCCTGGCCAGGCCGAGCTCCCGCGTGAGCTGCGACCGGGTGCGGGTGGCCCCGCAGTCGTGCACGGCGCGCAGCAGCCTGACCCGGTTGTGCGCGCGAAGCTCGCCGCTCGTTGTGGCTCCATTCACGTTTCACAGTTTATGCTCTAGCCGTGAACAAAACCCCCCTTGAGGCAAAACGCGCTCGTGTCGGTGTTTTCGGATTCTTCTTCCTCGCCGGTTTCGTCATGGGGCTGTGGGCCGCCGGCCTGCCGTCGCTGAACGACCGCCTCGAACTCGGCCCCGCCCGGCTCGGCAGCGTCCTGCTGCTGATCTCCGGCGGCGCGCTGGTGTCGATGCTGGCGGCGGGGCCGCTGGTGGACCGGTGGTCCAGCCGGCGGGTGTGCTGGTTCGCCGGGCCGTTCTCGGGTGTGGTGCTGCTCGGGCCCGCGCTGGCGCCGTCCTACTGGTGGCTGGCGGTGCTGGCGGTGCTGTTCGGCATCGGGCTGGGGGTGACCGAGGTCGCCATGAACGCCCACTCCGTGGAGGTCGAGCGGGTCTACGCGCGGCCGATCATCTCGGCCTTCCACGGCGTGTGGAGCCTGGGCGGGGCGGCCGGCGGCGGGCTCACCTCGCTGGCGCTCCAGGGCGGGGTGGACGCGCAGTGGCTGCTGATCGTGGCGGCGGTGGTGGTGCCGTTCCTGTACCTGCCTGCGGCGTACCTGCTGCTGCCGGTCCCGCCCGCGCACGAGTCCGCGTCCCCTTCCGAAGGGTCGGCGCGGGACGGGTCCTCGCTGCGCTGGGGGCTGATCGCGCTGCTGGGGCTGGCGGCGTTCGCGGGGCACCTGAGCGAGGGGGCGGCCATCGACTGGGCCGCGCTGCACGCGCGGTGGGTGCTGGAGACCGATCCGGCCATGGCGCCGCTGGCGTACACGATCTTCTCCGTGGCCATGACGACCATCCGGCTGCTGGGCGACCCGATCAGAGGACGGCTCGGCTCCGTGCGCACGATCCAGCTCGCCGGCGTCTTCGCCACCCTGGGGTACGCCCTGGTGCTGGCGTCGCCTTTCGCGGGGGAGCCGCTGCGGGTGGTGTGCGCGTGGACCGGGTGGGCGCTGGCCGGGGTGGGGCTGGCGACGGTCGTGCCGGTGCTGTTCAGCGCCGTGGGGGCCGCCGGTGGGCGGGTCGGGCGGGCGCTGGCCATGGTGACGGCGTTCGGGTACAGCGGGCTGCTGCTGGGGCCCGCGGTGCTCGGGTTCGTGGCCGAGCACGCGTCGCTGCCGGTCGCGCTCATCATCCCGGCGGTGATGGCGGCCCTGGTCACGCTCACGGGCTCGCCCGCCATCCGCTCCCTGCTGCGACTGTCCGCCGCTCCGGCGCCGGTCGCCCTCCCCTCGGGGACGCGTTCCGGCGACGAGCCCGTCCCGGACGGCGAGCCCCAGCCCGCCCGCGACTGAGCGGTCCGCACGCGCGCGGGCGTTCCGGCGCGCCTGGGGCACAGGCGCGCCGGAAATTTGCGTATATAGCCCCTGACCTGGTGTTATGCGATCGTGACTTGACCCGCAAGTTACGCCCATGTTTCATGTCCCCAATCCGTAAACGTTTACAGCCATCGGGTCGTAAACGTTTACCTCCAGTTGGAAGGACAGCCTTGGCCGACGGACCCACGATCAACACGATCGCCGAGCGCGCGGGCGTCTCGATTGCCTCCGTCTCGCGGGTGCTGAACGGCCTGCCGACCAGGCAGGAGACCGTGCGCAAGGTGATGGCCGCCGCCGACGAGCTCGGCTACGTGCGCAACGCCGTGGCCAGGTCGCTCAAGTCGCGCCGCACCCACCAGGTCGCCTTCGCCATGGCCGACGTCGGCAACCCCGCCTACCTGGCCATGCTGCGCCAGATCCAGCCCGTGCTGAAGGCCGCCGGCTACCGGCTCGTGCTGCACTCGACCGACGCCGTCGTGGCGGACGAGATCGACGTGCTGCACAGCCTGGGCGAGCGGTACGTGGACGGTCTGATCATGAGCCCGCTGCGCGTCACCGAGGCGCACCTGCAGATGCTGGCGACGGCCAGGGCGCCCGTCGTGATCATCGGCTCGGTGCCCGAGGGCACGCGGGTGGACAACGTACGCGCCGACTCGCGCACCGGCGTGCGGCTGGCGGTCGACCACCTCTACGCGCTCGGCCGCCGCCGCATCGCCATGATCAACGGCCCGCTCGACACCGTGCCCGGCGCCGCCCGCGGGGCCGCGTACCGGGAGGCGCTGGAGGACCTCGGCCTGCCGTACGACGAGAACCTCGTGCAGATCGGCGACTTCTACCGCCCGGAAGGGGCGCTGGCCGTGGCCGCGCTGCTCGACCGGGTCCCCGACGTGGACGCGCTGATGTGCGCCAACGACCTGATCGCGCTCGGCGCACTCGACGTGCTGCGCGCGGCGGGCAAGCGGGTGCCCGAGGACGTGGCGGTGGTCGGCATGGACGACACCGACCTGGCCGCGGCCTCGTGGCCGTCGCTGACCAGCGTCTCGCTCGGCTCGGCCGAGCGCGGCAAGGCCGCCGCAGAGCTGCTGCTGGAGCGGCTGCGGGGCGTCGACGGCGAGCCCAGGGTGGTCACCGTGCCCCCGCGCCTGGCCGTGCGCGCCTCCACCGCGGGCCCCGGCTACGACAGAGAGGAGGGCGCACGGTGACGGCGACCGTGACGCGACCGGCGCCGCCGCGAGGGCCGCGGGCCAGGCGCCGCGGGATCTCCCGCCAGACGCGGGAGATGTGGGTGCTGATGCTGCCGGCCCTGGTGCCGGTGCTGCTGTTCAGCGTGGGCCCGCTGCTGTACGGCATCGGCCTGGCGTTCACCGACGCCCGCAACACCCGCGTCCACCAGACCGAGTTCGTGGGCCTGGAGAACTTCTCCCGCCTGCTGACCGACGACGAGTTCTGGTCGTCGTTCCAGATCGGCGCCATCTGGGCCGTCTCCGTGACGGTGCTGCAGTTCCTGGCCGCGCTCGGGCTGGCGCTGCTGCTCAACGAGAAGCTGCGCTTCAGCGGCGTGGCCAGGGTGCTGTCGGTGGTGCCGTGGGCGATGCCGCCGGTGGTCATCGGCCTGATGTGGAAGCTCGTCTACCACCCCGACGCGGGCGTGCTGAACGACCTGCTCGGCACCGACGTCAACTGGCTGGCCGACTTCTCGCTGGCGCTGCCCGCGATCATCGTGGTCGGCATCTGGGCCGGCATGCCGCAGACCACGGTCGTGCTGCTGGCCGGCCTGCAGAACATCCCCAAGGAGCTGTACGAGGCCGGCGAGATGGACGGCGCCGGCACCTGGCGGCGCTTCTGGAACATCACGCTGCCCCAGCTCCGGCCGGTGATCGTGGCGATCACCTCGCTCGACTTCGTGTGGAACATCAACCAGTTCGGCCTGGTGTACGTGCTCACGCAGGGCGGCCCCGGCGGCCGCACGCGGCTGCCGATGTTGTTCGCCTACGAGGAGGCGTTCAGGTACCGCATGGCCGGTTACGCCTCCATGCTCGGCCTCGCCATGGCGATCGTCGTGCTCGCGGTGCTCGGGCTGTACCTGTGGCGGCAGATGAGGGAGGCCAAGTGAGACGCGCGTCGCAGTACGTCGCCCTGGTGGCGTACGTCGTCTTCCTGGCGTTCCCGCTGCTGTGGCTGCTGTCCACGGCACTGAAGACGCCCCAGGAGATGGCGCTGACCGAGCCGACGTGGATCCCGCGCGAGCCCACGCTGGCCAACTTCGGCGACGCCTTCGGCGAGCAGGACCTGGTCGGCGCGTCGCTGCGCAGCCTGGTCGTGGCGCTGTTCGCGAGCGTGATCACGGTGCTGATCTCGCTGCCCGCCGCCTACGCCATGGCGCGCTACCGCAGCCTGATCAACAAGATCGCGATCGGGTGGGTGCTGGTCAGCCAGGTGTTCCCGTTCATCCTGATCATCATCCCGCTCTTCATGATCCTGCGCGACCTCGACCTGGTCAACACGCTGCCGGGGCTGGTCGTCGTGCACGTGACGTTCACGCTGCCGTTCGCGCTGTGGATGTTGCAGGGGTACGTGCGCGCGGTGCCGCCCGAGCTGGAGGAGGCGGCGGCCGTGGACGGCGCCGGGCGGCTGCGCTCGATCGCGAGCGTGGTGGCCCCGCTGCTCGCGCCCGGCGTGGTGGCCACGCTGCTGTTCTCGTTCATCTCGTCGTGGAACGAGTTCATGTTCGCGCTCGTGATCCTGCAGGACCCCGAGGTCATGACGCTCCCGCTCACGCTGGTGAGGTTCACCGGCCCGGAGGGGGTGGCCAGGCTCGGCCCGCTGGCCGCGGCGTCGCTCATGGCGACGATCCCGAGCCTGATCTTCTTCGCAATCATTCAGCGGCGACTGAAGTCCGGCCTGATGGCCGGCGCCGTCAAGGGCTAGTAGGAGGCTCATATGCGAATCACGTCCGCTCTGGCGGCCGCGGCGGTTCTCACGCTCGCCGCCGCGTGCGGCGGGGGAGGCGGCGGCAGCGAGTCGTCGTCGTCCCCCGACGAGCCGGTGAAGATCGATTTCCTCAGCCTGGCGTGGCAGAAGGAGTCCGTCGCCGCGAACAAGCAACTCGTGGACGAGTGGAACAAGGCCAACCCCGGCATCCAGGTCACCTACGTCCAGGGAAGCTGGGACAACGTCAACGACCAGCTCGTCACCCAGTTCGCCGGCGGCACCGCGCCCGACGTCATCCACAACGACTCGCCCGCGCTGTCCGGCTTCGCCTCCGACGGTTACCTGCTGGACCTGAAGGACAAGCTGCCGGCCGAGCTCAAGAGCGACATCCCGCAGACCGCCTGGGACACCGTCACCTTCGGCGACGGCAAGGGCGGCCAGGGCGTGTACGGCGTGCCGTTCCTCCAGGAGTCGCAGGTCATCATCGCCAACAAGAAGCTGCTGGACGAGGCCGGGGTCCGCATCCCCACCGCGAACGAGCCGTGGACCTGGGACGAGTTCTCCGCGGCCGCCAAGAAGATGACCAAGGGCGAGTCGTACGGCGTGGCCTGGGCCATGAAGTCGCCCGTCAACAAGACCCTCAACCTGGCGCTCAACTTCGGCGGCACCTTCTTCCAGACCGGCGCGGACGGCAAGACCACCGTCAAGGTCGGCCCGGAGGAGCGCGAGGTGCTCCAGCGCATCCACGACCAGCTCTACAAGGACAAGTCCGCCGACCCGGACGCGCTCGGCCAGGGCACCGCCGACCCGCTGCCCGCCTTCTACAAGGGCAAGTTCGCGATGCTGCCCGCCGGCGTCTACCTGCGCCAGCAGGTCGTCGAGCAGGCGCCCGACGGGTTCGAGTGGGTCACGCTGCCCGCGCCCAAGGGCACCAGCGCCCAGCAGGGCGCCGTCTCGCAGACCCTGTCGATCGCGCAGGAGAGCGAGCACCCGGAGGAGGCCATGAAGTTCATCTCGTTCTTCCTCAACGGGGCCAACCAGGCCAAGCTCGCCAAGGGCGACTGGCTCCTGCCCACCTCCCAGAAGGCCGCCGCCGACCCGGCCATGACCACCGAGGAGAACGGCTGGGACGTGGCCACCGCCTCCGCCAAGAGCCTGGTGGTGGCGCCGTTCCTGAAGGTGAACGGGTTCGACGAGTGGAAGAGCAAGGTGGCGACTCCGGCCCTGCAGGAGTACTTCGCCAATAAGATCAACATCGACCAGGTGGCGGCGAAGCTGGTCGAGGACGGCAACAAGGTGTTGGAGCGTTACCAGCGGTGATCGACGTGCGGGAAAGGGCCCGGGGGTGCCTGCTCGGCCTGGCGGCCGGCGACGCCCTCGGCGCCCCGGCCGAGAACCTCACTCCCGAGGAGATCCGGCGGCGGTGGGGGCGGCTCACCGAGATCGAGGGCGGGGGGACCGATGACACGGAGTACGCCGTCTTCGCCGCCTCCCTGCTCGTCCGCCACGGCCACGAGCTCACCCCGGCGGACGTGGCCGCCGCCTACCGCTCGGAGATCATCCCTCTCGTGGCGGGACCGATGCGCGGCGCCGGCTTCTCCGAGCTCGGCACCATCGAGGCCCTCCGCCGCGGCCTCCAGCCCCCGCTGACGGGTCTGACGCACTCGCACGGCTGGTCGGACGGCCTGGCCATGCGCGCCGCCCCGTACGGCGTCTTCTGCCCGGGGGATCCGGCGGAGGCGGCGCGGCTCGTGGAGCAGGACGGGCTGGTCAGCGGCTCCGGCGAGGGCATCCTGGGCGGTCGCGCGGTCGCCGGCGCGGTGGCCGCGGCCATGGGCGGGGCCACGCCCCGCGAGGTGGTGCTCGCCGCCCTGTCGGTCGTCCCGGCCGACTCCTGGACGGCCCGCAACGTGGTGCGCGCCTGCGAGGCCCTGGACGCCGCCGATGCGGCGGAGGTGGTCGAGGCCCTGCACAGGGCCGTGGTGGTCAGGCACTACCCCTGGACCGACGTGGCCCCGGAGGCGGTCGCCCTCGCCATGGCCGCGTTCCTGGCCGGGGACGGCGACGTGGAGGCGGCCGTGACGTTCGGGGTGGGCCTGGGCAGGGACGCCGACACGATCGGCGCGATCGCCGGCGCCATCGCCGGGGCGAGCCGGGGCGAGCGGGGCGTCCCCGCCCGCTGGGCCGCCAGGATAGGCCCCGTGACGGGCAAGTGCCTGCCCGTCGTGGCCGGAAGACACGTGCTGGACGTCGCCGACGAACTGGCGGAAGGACTGTAGATCACCATGTCGGGGGACAGAATCAGGGGGGCCTTCATCGGCCTCGCCATGGGTGACGCCGTGGGCTGGCCGGCGGCCAGGCACCGGGCGGCCCTGCACGCGCCCTGGAGCCGCCGCCTGCACCGCGAGCTGGACGCGTTCGCCGAGGAGCACCGCGTCACCACGCTGCCGGTGCCGTTCGCGCTCAACCAGCCCGTCGCGCCGCTGCGCGTCGGCCCGTCCGACGACGCCGAGTGGCTGGCGTGGACGCTCCTGACGATCGACCGGCCGCGCGCCGAGGCGTTCAGGGAGCTCAGGGACGTCAGGGCGCGCATCTCCGTGGCCACGGCGCTGGACAACCTGGCCAAGGGCGTCGAACCTCCCGCCTCGGGGCACGACAACCCGCACCACTTCGACGACGCCGCCGCCGTCAGGGCCGTCGCGTACGGGGTCCTGGGGAGGGACCCCACCGAGGACGCCCAGGTGACGAACGCGGCGGACGGCGTGCTCGGCGCCCTGGCCATGGCCGCCGCGATCCAGGAGGCCGTGGAGTCGGGCCGGGCGGGGCGCGCCGTCGAGGCGGCGCTGGCCGTACTGCCGGCGGACACCGCCATCGGCCACAACGCCCGCCTGGCACTGGAAGCCGTCAGGAAGGCGGGCGACCCGTTCGGCGCGATCCCCGCGCTGGACGCCGCGCTGCTCGACCACGTCTACAGCTACGGCGTGGGCGCCGCGCAGACCGTCCCGGTGGCGCTCGCGCTGGCCGAGGCCGCCGCGGGCGACCTCACCAGGGCCGTCCCGGCGGCGGCCTGCCTGGCTCCGCTGGCCGACTCGGCACCCGCGCTCACCGGAGCGCTGGCCGGGGCGTGCGGCGGGTACGAGGCGATCCCGGAGGGGTGGACCGCCTCGGCCCGCACGCTGGCCGGCTGCTGCCTGCCTGACCTGGCGGGCCGTGATCTGATCGAACTACTGGAGGGAATCGCATGACGCCGCTTGAGGACAGAGCCACTGGCTGCGTGGCGGGGGCGGCGGTCGGTGACGCGCTGGGCGGCGCCACCGAGGGCTGGACTCCCGAGCAGATCGTCGAGCGGTACGGGGGCCGCGTCGAGGGCGTCGTGCCGCCGTTCAACGAGGACTGGCGCAACGCCCGCCCGATCGCCCCGTACCACAAGGGCGACGGCCACATCACCGACGACACGTTGATGACGCACGCCCTGATCCGCGTGTACGAGAAGGCCGGCGGCCACCTCGACGCGTACGCGATGGCCGAGCACCTGGTGCCCGAGCTGATGGGCGAGCGGCGCTGGATCCCCGAGCTGGAGGCCGAGGCGCTGCCCCTGCAGCGCATCTTCCTGGCCGAGAAGTGGATCGTGGCCCGGCTGCACTACGGGCACGCCGACCCGCGCGAGGCCGGCGTCGGCAACATCGTGAACTGTGGCGCCGCCATGTACGTGGCGCCCGTCGGCATCGTGAACGCCGCCGACCCCGACGCCGCCTACGCCGAGGCCATCGAGCTGACCGGGGCCCACCAGTCGAGCTACGGCCGTGAGGCCGCCGGCGTGATGGCCGCCGCCGTGGCCGAGGCCATGCGTCCGGGCGCCACCGCCGACTCCGTGGTGGCCGCCTGCCTGCGCCTGGCCAAGGACGGCACGAGGGCCGCCATCGAGGCCGTGTGCGAGACCGCCGCCGGGCTGGGGCACTGGGACGGCTCGTTCGAGGCGCTGCGCGCGGCCGTGCGGCCGTACGACACCGTCGCCGACACCTACCGAGATCAGGGGCTGGGCGCGCGCAGGCCGAGCCGGGTGCACAGCATCGAGGAGCTGCCGCTGGCGCTCGGGTTCCTGGTGATCGCCAAGGGCGACTTCCGCGACACCGTGCTGGGCGGGGTGAACTACGGGCGCGACGCCGACTCGATCGCCTCCATGGGCGGCGCCATCGCGGGCGCGCTCGGCGGGCTGGCCTCCGTGCCGCAGGAGTGGGTGGAGCAGGTGGGGGCGGCCAGCCGTACGGACCTGGTGGCTCCCGGGCTGGCCGTCGCGGAGGTGGCGCGCCGCGTGCACGCCGGCGACCTGGCACGGCGCCGCGCCCACGAGTCCGCCTTCGCCGAGCTCGCGCACGAGCACGAGCGCGCATGATCAGGCTCACCTGGGTCCAGCCGGAGGATCTCGTCGGCCACGAGCTGCGCCAGGCCGCCGAGGACGGCCGCGACGCGCGGAAGATCGCCGCCCGCTGGCACGCGGCCGGCGGGCACGACGCGCCGCCGCGCGCGGGCGCCTCGGAGCCGGGCGCGGCGCGGCTGCGGGGGCTGGCGGAGGAGCTGCTGGACGAGCTGGCGGCCATCCCGTCGCCGCTGCCCGAGCCGTCGGACCTGGCGGGCATCATCGCCGCCTGCCCCGGCTGGCCCGCCGCACCCCAGGCGGGCGTGGCGGTCGATCCGGCGCGGGTGCTCGGGGCGTGGCTGGGGCGGGCGGCCGGGTGCGTGCTGGGCAAGCCCGTCGAGAAGATCCCCAGGCAGGGCATCAGGGAGATCGCCGAGGCCACCGGCAACTGGCCGATCCGTGGCTGGTTCACCGCCGAGGGCCTGCCGGACGACGTCGCCCGCCGCTGGCCGTGGAACCGCCGCAGCGCCGTCAACTCCCTGGCCGAGAACATCGACGGCGTCCCCGAGGACGACGACCTCAACTACCCGCTGCTCGCCCTGACCCTCCTGGAGCGCCACGGCCGCGGCTTCACCACCGAGGACGTGGCCAGGCTGTGGCTCGACGAGCTGCCGGCGGGCCGGACGTTCACCGCCGAGCGCGTCGCGTACCGCAACCTCCTGGACGGCGTCGAGCCCCCGGCCACGGCCACCTACCGCAACCCGTTCAGGGAGTGGATCGGCGCGCTGATCAGGGCGGACGTGTACGGCTGGGCGAACCCGGGCGACCCGGCGGCGGCGGCCGAGCACGCCTGGCGCGACGCCCGGCTCACGCACACCGCGAACGGGATCTACGGGGCGATGTTCGCGGCGGCGATGTGCGCCGCCTCGATGGTGGCGACCTCCGCGGAGGAGGTGGTGCGGGCGGGGTTGTCCGTGGTGCCGCGGGGATCGCGGCTGCACGAGGCCGTCCGCCTGGCCGTCGCGGACGCCACGGGCGAGGCCGACTTCGAAACGGTCGTCGACCGCCTCCACGAGCGCCACGGCGCCCTGCACTGGGTGCACACGATCAACAACGCCGCCCTGGTGGCGGCCACGCTGATCCACGGCAGGGGTGACTTCACCGCCACGATCGCCGGAGCGGTCGCCGGCGGCTGGGACACCGACTCCGCCGGAGCGACGGCCGGGGCCGTGGCGGGCGCGCTGAACGGCGGCGTGCCGGAGCGGTGGCGCATGCGTGACAGCCTGGCCAGCAGCCTGACAGGCTTCGACGGGGTGGGTCTTGCCGAGCTGGCCACCCGTACTCAGGAGATGATGACGGCATGATCGCGGTTTTCGGCAGCGCCAACATGGACCTCGTCGCGTACGTCTCGAAGGCCCCGAACATGGGGGAGACGGTCAACGGGCACCGGTTCCGCACCGTACCGGGCGGGAAGGGCGCCAACCAGGCGATCGCGGCCGCGCGGGCGGGCGGCGAGGTGGCGTTCCTGGGGGCTGTGGGCGACGACGGGTTCGGCGCGGAGATGCGCTCCACGCTGGCCGAGGCCGGGGTCGACGTGCGCGGCCTGCGCCAGGTGCCGGGCCCCAGCGGCATCGCGCACATCGTGGTGGACGACGACGGCGCGAACTCGATCATCGTCGTCCCCGGCGCGAACGGCACCATCACCGGCCCCTCGGGCGAGGACCTGGCCGCGATCGCCGGGTCCAGCGCGCTGCTGCTCCAGCTCGAACTGCCCATGGCGGCGGTCGTGGCGGCGGCGCAGGCCGGCAACGTGGCCGGCGTGCCGGTCTTCCTCACCCCCGCTCCCGCCCAGCCGCTGCCCGCCGAACTGCTGGAGGCGGTCACGACCCTCGTGCCGAACGAGCACGAGGCCGCGGCCATCACCGGCGTCAAGGGGGCGGACGGCGCGCTGGAGGCGCTGCTGGAGCTGGTGGAGGAAGCCGTGATCACGCTGGGCTCCGACGGGGCGCTGTACGGGTCGCGGACGGGCGAGCGGCTGCGGGTGCCCGCAGTGAAGGTGGACGCGGTGGACACGACGGCGGCCGGTGACACGTTCGTGGGGGCGTTGGCGGTGGCCCGCGCCGAGCGGATGTCCGTGGCCGAGGCGCTGCACTTCGCCTCCACGGCGGCGGCGCTGTCGGTGCAGCGGGAAGGCGCCAGCACCTCGATGCCGGCCCGCCGCGAGATCGAGGACGCCCTGAGCTGACGGCGCCCGTCCGGCGGGAAACTCCTAGTCGTGCAGCCAGGCGAGCGTGACCGGGGCGCCGGGCCGGGCCCCGGCGAGCAGGCCGGGCACGAGGCCGGCCAGGCGGGGCGGGAAGACGCGCTCCCGCGTGGCCGCCAGCTCGGCGGCGCTCCACCAGCGGTGGCCCAGCTCCCACTCCTCCCGCTCGTAGTCCTCCAGCGCGGCGGGCACGACCGCCGCGGTCCGGACGCGGGCGAAGAAGTACGTGTGCACGGTGTAGAAGTGGCGGCCCTGGTTCGACCACGCGCCCTCGTTCGTGGCCACGGGGTCGCCGAGCGCGGCGGGGTCGAGCACGTGCCCGGTCTCCTCGTACGCCTCGCGCGCCGCCGCCTGGGCGGGTGTCTCGCCCGGCTCGATGCCGCCGCCGGGCAGGTGCCAGGCGGGCTCCCTGGGCCACGGGTCGGGCGGGATGAACCGGAACAGCAGCACCCGGTCGTCCGGGTCGGCCAGGATGACGCGTGCGGTCGGCCGCCGCGTTCGGGAGATCATCCCCAGGACGTTAGCAAGGCCGGTTCGGGCGGTGCCGTCAGGGCAGGTGAGGGGCTATGAGCAAGACACCCGATGAGCTGCCGGAAGCCGTGGGCGGGGTGAGCGGGGAGAGCGACGTGGTCGCCGAGCGCTCGGGCTCGGGCACCCCGCGCTCGCGCCGCCCGGTGCCCGCCGACCTGCCCGACGAGCAGGACGAGCCGGAGCCCGAGGAGGAGCCTGGCGAAGAGGACGACGAGATCCGCCCGGACGTGGGCCCCACCGGCTGAGGACGACCGGCACCGCCCCAGCGGCGAAGGCCGAGCGTGGGTCCCACCGGCTGAGCACGACCCCGGCGTGGGCACCAGCCCGGGCGCGGTGGTCAGGGATGCCGCCGCTGGAGCAGGGCGAGCGTCTGCTCCAGCTCCGTGCGCAGGATCTCCTCGGCCGCGGCGCCGTCGCCCCGCCGGATGGCCGCCACCAGCCCGGCATGCGTGTCGTGCCCGGTGTTGGGGTCGTGCTCGCGCAGAGCCAGCATCTCCACCAGGTCGATCAGCCGCTCCCGCAGCGCGGGCGCGAACTCGGCGAACAGGTCCGACAGCACCGGGTTGCGCGCCGCCGCCACGACCGCCGCGTGCAGCGCGATGTCGGCGTCCACGAAGGCCGCGTCGTCACCGGCCGCCGCCCGCTCGCGCCCCGCCAGCGCCGACTCCAGCGCCGCCACGTCCTCGTCGGTACGCCGCCCCGCCGCCAGCCGCGCCGCCTGGGTCTCGACGATCATGCGGACCTCGTACACGTCGGTGATGGCGGCCCGCCGCAGCCGGGCCGGCCAGTCCTCGGCCGGCTCGGTCGCGATCACGAACACCCCGGAGCCCTGCCGGGCCTGCACCAGCCCCGCCCCGGCCAGCGCCCGCAGCGCCTCCCGCACCGTCGAGCGGCCCACCCCGAGTGTCCTGGCCAGCGCGTTCTCCCCGGGCAGGCGCGTGCCCACCGGCCACTCGCCCTGCGTGATCTGCTCGCGCAGGTGCTCGGTGGCCTGCTCGACAAGGGGGCTGGGGCGGAGGGAGCCGAGCGGCATGGCGAGAAACCTCTCAGGTTGTCTGAGGACCTGTGTTGTGGTTAGTCTACCCGTCATGACGTCGTACGGTCGCCTGCTTCTTGGCCGCCGCGGCGGGGCCTGACCGGACCGGCACCCCGCCGCGGTGGTCGGGGTGCCTGCCGGTCCTTCCGTCACGACCGAGAGGGAAGAACACGTGTACGACTGGAACCGGCAGCGTCCCAGCAACATGCCGTACCACCGCTACCGGCCCGCCCACGAGCGCGTCGAGGTGCCGCTGACCGGGCGCGCCTGGCCGGGGCGGCGCATCACCGAGGCTCCGCTGTGGGTGCCCGTCGACCTGCGCGACGGCAACCAGGCCCTGGCCGAGCCGATGGACCCCGAGCGCAAGCGCCGCATGTTCGAGCTGCTCGTCGGCATGGGCTTCAAGGAGATCGAGGTCGGCTACCCCTCCTCCTCCCAGCTCGACTTCGACTTCATCCGCCACCTGGCCACCCCGGGCGTCGTGCCCGAGGACGTGACCGTGGTGGTGTTCACGCCCGCCAGGCACGAACTGATCGAGCGCACCTTCGCCTCGATCGAGGGCATGTCCCGCGTGGTCGTGCACCTCTACACGGCCACCGCCCCCACCTGGCGCGACGTGGTGCTCGGCCAGGACAGGCCCGCGCTGCACGCGATGATCAGGGACGCCGCCGGGCACATCGCCCGCCTCGCCGGTGACCGCGACATCCGCTTCCAGTTCTCGCCCGAGGTGTTCAACCTCACCGAGCCGGACTACGTCCTGGAGATCTGCAACGACCTGACGGCGCTGTGGGACGCCTCGCCGGACCGGCCCGTGACCCACAACCTGCCCGCGACGGTCGAGGTGGCCACGCCCAACGTGTACGCCGACCAGATCGAGTACATGCACCGCCACCTCGACCGCAGGGACGCCGTGATCCTGTCCGTGCACCCGCACAACGACCGCGGCACCGGCGTGGCCTGCGCCGAGCTGGCCGTGCTGGCGGGGGCGCAGCGGGTGGAGGGCTGCCTGTTCGGCAACGGCGAGCGCACCGGCAATGTGGACCTGGTGACGCTCGCGCTGAACCTGCACGCCCAGGGCGTCGATCCGATGATCGACCTGTCCGACATCGACGAGGTGCGCAGGGTCGTCGAGCACTGCAACCGCCTGCCGGTGCCCGAGCGCCACCCGTACGCGGGCGACCTGGTCTACACCGCCTTCTCCGGCACCCACCAGGACGCCATCAACAAGGGCATGGCCCACCACGCCAAGCGGGCCGCCGACCTGGGCGTGCCGCCGGAGCAGGCGCCGTGGGAGGTGCCGTACCTGCCGATCGACCCGGCCGACGTGGGGCGCGGCTACCAGGCGGTCATCCGCGTCAACAGCCAGTCGGGCAAGGGCGGCATCGCGTACCTGCTGCAGACCCGCTACGGCCTGGAGCTGCCCCGGCGGCTGCAGATCGACTTCTCCTCGGCCGTCCAGCGCGCCACCGACGGCAGCGGCGAGGAGATCACCGCCGAGCAGCTCTGGGAGCTCTTCCACGCCACCTACCTGGCGCCGGGGGAGATCGGCGCGCTGGCGGACTGGAGCACGGTGGAGACGGACCCGGGCGCGCACGAGTTCACCGGGACGCTGCGCAACGGCCGCCGCCTGAGCGGCACCGGCAACGGCCCGCTGTCCGCGCTGACCGCCGCGCTCGCCGGCGACGGGATCGACGTGGACATCCTGCACTACGCCGAGCACGCCCTGGACCCGGGGAGGGGCAGCCGGGCCATCGCCTACGTCGAGGCCAGGGTGAACGGCGCCACCCGCTGGGGGGCGGCCCAGGACACCTCGGTCCTGACCGCCTCGGTGCACGCGGTGCTGGCCGCCGTCCATCGGGTGATCTGATCTACGATCGTCGTCATGTTCGAAGCGGGTGCGGTGCTGGACGTGCTGGAGACGCTGGGGAAGGCGGGCTGCCAGGTCTGGGTCGCCGGCGGCTGGGGCATCGACGCCCTCGTCGGCCGCGTCACCAGAGAGCACGGCGACCTCGACCTGCTGCACCGCGTGGAGCAGGAGCCGATCGTGGTCGCCGCCCTGGAGTCGCTGGGATACGCCGAGCGCACGGAGGGCGTCGTGCCGGGGCGGCCCGCCCGCTTCGTCATGACCGGGCCGGAAGGGCGCGAGCTGGACCTGCACCCGCTGCACTTCGCGCCCGACGGCTCCGCGCTCCAGCGGCTCGACGACGACGGCGGCGCCTTCACCTATCCGGCCGGGGTCTTCGTCACCGGTGAGATCGGCGGGGTGCGGGTGCCGTGCCTGTCAGCGGCCCAGCAGGTGAGCTTCCACCAGGGTTACGCCCCGAGGGAGCGCGACCTGCTGGACATGGCGGCTCTGCGCGAGGCGTACGGGATCGCCACTCACTTCTGAGCGGCGGCGCCTGACAGGTGGGCGGCGCACTCGTCGCGGTAGCGCAGCGTGCGGGAGCGCACCTGCTTCGGGTCGGCCAGCACGGCCCGCGACACCGACGGCACGACCGCGTGGCGCACGGGCCCGAACAGCCGCGCCACGTCGGCCGGAGTGGCCCCCTGCGCGCCCAGCCCGGGCGCCAGGATGGGCCCGTTGAGGTCGTCCAGCGAGTGCTCGAGCGCGGGCAGCGTGGCGCCCATCACGACGCCGACGGGCCCGAAGGGCGCGTGCCCCGCGTTCGCCGCGGCGGCTCCGGCCAGCACCTGGCCGGCCACGGGCCGCTGCAGCCCGGCCGCCTCCGGGTTGGACGTGCGGGCCAGCACGAACACGCCCGCGTCGTTGGCCATCGCCGAGGTGATCGCCCCCTCCAGCGACCCGAACCCCAGGTAGGGGCTGAGCGTCACGGCGTCGGCGGCCAGCGGGCTGCCCTTGTCGAGGTACGCCTCGGCGTAGGCGGCCATCGTGCTGTCGATGTCGCCCCGCTTGACGTCGAGCAGCACCAGCGTGCCCACCTCGCGCAGGTCGGCGATGGTGCGTTCCAGGACGGCGATGCCGCGGCTGCCCCAACGCTCGAAGAAGGCCGACTGCGGCTTGACCACGGCCGCGACGTCGGCCACCGCCTCGACCACCGTGCGGCAGAACCGCTCCAGCGCGGCGGGGGAGTCGTCGAGCCCCCAGGTGTGCAGCAGGGCCGGGCTCGGGTCGATGCCCACACAGAGCGGCCCGCACGCGTCGAGCCTGGCTCGCAGGCGACTCCCGAACGACTCGTTCATCTCAGCGCTCCCGTGGGCGAAAGGTCCTCCGGCGACGATATGGTACGCGAGCCGCCGTTGCCTAACCGGTGCCTCACGGAGTCTTCCACGAGTGGCCCTGGGGGTAGATGAGCAGACATGTACGAGATCGCCCACCGCGTGCTGGCGCTGCACACCGATCCGCCACGGGACGTCGTGGTCACGGTCGGCGTGCCCTACGAGGAACCCACGGGCGAGTGGTCGTGCCCGTACCGGATCGACGGGCTCGACGGATGGGAGCACGAGCGGAAGGTCTCCGGGCTCGACTCGCTGCAGGCGGTCGAGCTGGCGATGATCACGGTCAGGGCGGCGGTGACCGGCTCGCACGAGGCCAGGGAGGGCCTGCTGGCCTGGGACGAGGAGCAGGCGGGCCGGCGGCCACGGACGGTGTACGTGAGCGTGGACCTCGCGCGGAACCTGGCCTACATCGCGATGAAGCACGAGATCGTGCCGGGCGAGGCGAGGCGCCAGGTCGTGGCGGAGGACATCGTCCTCGACTACGGCGACGCCGGGCAGCTCCTGGGCCTGGAGCTCACGGACGCGGCCACGCTCCTGCCCGCGGAGCTGCGCATCTGACCGGTCCCGCTTACCGGGACAGCAGCCAGCGCCAGCGCGGCAGCTCCATCACCACCGTCACCACGCCCAGCACGGAGACCAGCGCGGCGGCGAACGCGTGCCAGGCCACCCACGCCGCCGCCACCGCGGCCACGACGTGCAGGGCGACCAGCAGGATCGTCACGAAGCCCGGCACGGCGACGATCACGTGACGCTTGTCGCCCGGGGTGGAGAAGAGCGTGGGCAGCCCGATCAGCACGATCACCGACAGCACGGCCAGCGGCACGGAGGACGAGGCCAGCGCCCACGGCGTCGCGACCCACGCGACCAGCTCGGTGGCGAACCGGAAGGCGGAGGCGACCCGGTCGTCCGGGCGTGGGCTGGAAGGCACGCGCGTACCCTATCGCGCACCTCCTGAGTGATTCATCCACATAAGTCGCAATAATCGCTCCTGTGAGCACCGGAACCTTCCCCCGCATCGTGGCCACCGACCTCGACGGCACCCTCCTCACCACCGCGGGCACCGTCACCGCCCGCACCAGGCAGGCGCTCCAGGCGGCCCGCGCGGCCGGCGCCGAGATCGTCCTCGTCACCGCCAGGGCGCCGCGCGGCGTCGTCGAGATCGCCCGGCAGGCCGGCGTGACCGGCACCGCCATCTGCAGCAACGGCGCCATCGTGTACGACGTCGCGACCGACGAGATCACCGCCAGCAGCCCTCTCGCCCCCGGGACGGCCCGCGAGGTCATCCAGGCCCTGACCCAGGCGCTGCCCGGCGTCGGCCTGGCCGTCGAGACCGGCAGGAACGTGCTGGCCGAGGCCGCCTACACGCGGCGGGTCGAACACGACCTGGCGTCCTACCTGGAGGTGGAGTCGGTCTTCGACGGGGACAGGCCGATCGTCAAGCTGCTGGCCCTGTCGTCCGCGCACACGGCGGACGAGATGTACGCGGCCGTGGCGGGGGCCGTCGGCGACCTGGCGGAGATCACGTACTCGGGGATGGAGGGCATCCTGGAGATCAGTGCCGCCGGGGTGACCAAGGCCGTCACGCTGGACCGGCTCTGCGCGGAGCGGGGGGTGACGTCGGGGGACGTGGTGGCGTTCGGCGACATGCCCAACGACCTGGCGGTGCTGCTCTACGCGGGAGCCGGTTACGCGATGGCCAACGCCCATCCGGCGGTGCTGGCGGCGGCCGGGCACCGGACGCTGTCCAACGACGAGGACGGCGTGGCCGTGGTGCTGGAGAACCTCCTGGCCGGCCGCTGAGCCCGCCCGGCCGCCCGCCCGGCCGCCCGGCTGGCCGCCCGGCTGGGCGCCCGGGCGGGGACCCGCTTCGGGGCTCGCGTCGGTGCCTGCCGTGGTGCCTGCCTTGGTCCCCGCCTTGGTGCCCGCCCACCCCCGCGGGCGGGCACGGGCGGGCTCACGCGTCGTCGTCCGACACGCGGGAGGCGCCCTGGCAGGTGGCGGGGGACTTGCTGAGCAGCGGGACCACCCCGCCGCAGGTGCTCAACGGCAGCGAGACGGGCTCGACGATCTCGTCATTGAAGATGATCACATCGCCGATCAGCGGCGCCGGGCCCGCCTTCGCGCCGCCGCCGTCGTCGGCGGCGTACGCGCCCGTGCAGCAGAGCAGCGCCAGTGCGACGGCCCCGAGCCCCGCCGCGGCGGCGCTTCTCACCCCCATCCGGGCCTCCGGCCGTGGCGGCGCCACGCGCCGCATCGACCGCCTAGGCGGCCATCCGCTCCGGCTGCAACTGCCCTGGCCGCTCCGCACCGCCCGTGCCTTGCTGGGGACGGCCACCCTCCATGATGCGATCGATCGCGGCGAGCGCCAGCGCCGAGACGACGAAGGTCAGGTGGATGAGGGTTTTCCATATCAGCTCTCTGTCGGTGATGGTGGGCCTGGCCGCGTTGATGAAGATCTGGAGCAGGTGGATGGAGGAGATGCCGATGATCGCCATGGCCAGCTTGACCTTCAGCACGTTCGCGTTCACGTGGGAGAGCCACTGCGGCTGGTCGGGATGGCCCTCGATGCGCAGCCGCGAGACGAACGTCTCGTAGCCGCCGATGATGACCATGATGAGCAGGTTGGAGATCATCACCACGTCGACGAGACCGAGGACGATCAGCATGACGGTCGTCTCCGGCGGATGCCCGCCGAAGCCGAGGTGGGCCAGGTGCAGCAGCTCCGCCAGGAAGCGCCACACGTACACGACCTGAGCGACGATCAGCCCCAGATACAGCGGCACCTGGATCCAGCGGCTGAGGAACATGACATAGCCGACGCGCCCCAGCATCGTCCGTGGCCCGGCCGGCGAGTCGGCCACGGACAGCTGCGCGAGTCGCACTACGACGTCAGAAGATTCACGTGCTGGACCATGGTCTCCACGTTGACGAGCGGCGGACCGCCCGAGCCGAGACTGTCGAGATGGAGTGGTGGCGCGCCGCCGGCCAACGCCAGGGCGGCGATGGCTGCCAGGACTCGGACCTTCAACGGAACTCCTTGCTGCTGCTCTTCGGTTGCTGGGACGGGGCGGCGCGCCGATCGCGCCGCCCGCACCGGTGGTTCCGGTCGTCGAGGGGTGGTCCTACGCCGGTGGTCTCTGCCCGGCGGTCAGGGTGCCAGGCAGTTCACCCCGGGCACCTCGGCCGGCACGCCGGGAGCGGTCGGATCGACGAGATGGGTCACCTCGCCGACGGAGCCGGTGAGGCACTCCGTGACCATCATCGGATCGACGACGGCGTGCGCGGCGGGCGCGGCGAGCAGCGTCAGCGCGCCCGCGATGACGGCGGCGCCGGCGATCCTGCGGGGAGTGAAGAGCATGGAACCTCCTGGGTGACGGTAATGAACAACCCTCGACTAGCTACCCAGGGTAGTGATTCGGTAACACTCGGTTTATGTAAAGTGTTGCATGCGCTTGACATTCACGGCGCGGGCTCGTAGCGGTCCTGCGCGGCCATGACCTCGTCCGCGTGGTGGAACGCCCACTCGCCGAACGCCTCGATCGGGCCCAGCAGCGAGCGGCCCAGGTCGGTCAGCTCGTACTCGACCCTGGGCGGCGCCTCGGCATAGGCGCGACGCGCGACCAGGCCGTTGAACTCCAGGCGGCGCAGTGTCTCGGTCAGCACCTTGACGCTGATGCCGCCGATCTCCTCGCGCAGCCGTCCCGGGCGGCGCGGGCCGTGGCGCAGCGACCAGACGACGACCGCGTTCCAGGTGTTGGTCATCAGGTCGAAGGCGAGTCTGGCCTGGCAGTCGGCGAGGAACAACGGGGGCCTCCGTTAGGCACCGGATGGTGTGTGTCGGGACTCCTAGAGTCCACGTGTTCCAGTAAAGCCCTTTCACGACGGAGGACGGACATGAGGATCGGGATTCTGGGCGCGGGCGGCATGGCGGACGCGCTGGGCACGCAGTGGGCGCGGGCGGGCCACGAGGTGATGGTGAGCGGGCGGGACCCCGGGCGGAGCGCGGCGCAGGCGGCCCGGATGACCGCCGGGGCGGGCGCGGAGGTGCGGGCCGGGAGTTTCGCGGAGGCTGCCGGGTCCGGGGAGGTCGTGGTCGTCGCGGTCAGGGAGGAGGGCCTGCTCGACACGCTCCAGGCGGCCGGGGCGGCGCTGCGCGGCAAGGCGCTCATCGACGTGACCAACGCCAACCCCATGGAGTACGACCTCACGCGCTCCCACGCCCGGCTGATCGGCGACGTCACCGGAGGGCACGTGGTGAAGGCGTTCAACCTGTGCCACGTGGACGTGTGGCGGATGACGCCGCCGGTCTTCGACGGCAGGCCGCTGGCGGTGCCGCTGTGCGGTGACGACCCCGGCGCGCTGGCGGCGGCCCGCACGCTCGTCGCCGGCCTGGGCTGCACGCCGGTGGACGGCGGCGGCCTGGGACGGGCGGCGCTGCTGGAGGCGACGGCGGCGTTCATGATCGGGCTGTGGTTCGGCGGCGCCGACGCCCAGGCCGTCCTCCCGCCTCTCGCCTCCTCGGGCACCCACGAACCGGCCTGACCGGGGCACGGCCTGACCGGCGGGACGGCGAGGACCTGGACGGGGCCGCGCCGGGTGGGCCGTGCCTGGTGGGGCGCGCCGGGTGACGTGACGGAGGCGGGTGGTCAGGACGGGTGGCGGGCCAGGTGGTCGGCGCGGCGGACGGGCTCGGGGAGGCGGTAGCGCGGGGTCAGGCGCAGGACCTGGTCCGTGGCGACGTCCAGGGTGATGCGGTGGCCCTGCGAGACGTACACGGGCTTGATCTCCCGCTGCGTGCGCAGCGCGCGGCCGACCGTTGCGCCGTCGTGGACGATCGGCGTCCAAGCCCCCCGCCCGGGCCCGGGCGGCTCGTGCGTGCCGACGAACGGCGTCTTGCCCACACCCAGCGCGGGCAGCCCGGTCAGCACGCCCAGGTGGCAGGCCAGGCCGAAGCCGCGCGGGTGCGCCAGGCCGTACCCGTCGCAGACCAGCAGGTCGGGCGTCACCGTGAGCCGTTCGAGCGCCGACACCAGCGCCGGCAGCTCGCGGAAGGCGAACAGGCCCGGCACGTACGGGAAGGCCGCCTCCCCGTGCGCCACCACCTCCTCCACCGCCTCCAGCGTGCCGGCGTCGAGCACCACCACCGCGGCCGTCAGCTCGTCGTCCCCGTGATAGTGCACGTCCAGCCCGGCCACCAGCGCGAACGTGTCCGGCCCTGTCAGCTCGACCTGCCCGCGCAGCCGGTCCTGGACGGACTCCGCCTCGGCGACGGTGGAGGGCCACGGGTGAAGCTGCTTCACATGCACCTGGCCTAAGGTATCCCCATGTGTGATGTCCTGGTGATCGTCGGTCCTGGGGTGGTGGCGGACGCCGGGCTGCTCGGCGAGATCGCCCGCCGCGAGTTCGCCGTGCTGGGGGTGCGGGGAAGGCTCGTCCACGCGCGGGACACCGCTCACGTGAGGTCCCTGATGCGCGAGGAGGCCGTGGTCGTCGTCGTGCCCGCGCCGGGCAGCGAGGCCACGACCCTGATCAGGCAGCCGCCCGGGGCCGGGGTGGTGGTGCCGGTGGACCTCGACCGGGTCGAGGGCGCCCGGCACATCCACGGTCGCGGGATCGCCGGGCTGGCGTGGGGGATCCGGCACGCCGTCCATCGGGCCCGCCACCCGGACGTGCGGCGGATCGCCTACGGGCCGTCCCCGGAGCAGTGGGGTGACCTGTACCTCCCGCAGAGCGAGGACAGGGTGCCGGTCGTGGCGCTGATCCACGGCGGGTACTGGCGGTCGATCTGGGCGGCCGACCTCATGGAGGCGCTCTGCGCGGACCTGGCGGGGCGTGGGTTCGCGGTCTGGAACCTGGAGTACCGCCGCCCGGACCTGCACGGCTGGGCCGCCACCACGCACGACATCGCCACCGGCCTGGCCGCCCTCGAAGAAATCGGCCCCGCCACGGCGTCGGGACCGGTCATCGCCGCCGGTCAGGGCGATGGCCCCGCCGCCGCGCGGGAATCGGCGGTAGCGGCCGGTCAGGGCGGCGGTTCCGGCACAGCGCCGGGAGCGGCCGGTCAGGGCGGCGGTTCCGGCACAGCGCCGGGAGCGGCCGGTCAGGTCACCCGGCGGCAGCCGGCGCTCGACCTGGACCGGATCGCCGTGGCCGGGCACTCGGCGGGCGCCCAGCTCGCGCTGCGTGCCGTGGCCGACGGGGCACGCGTGGCCCTGGCGGTCTCGCTGGCGGGCGTGCTGGACCTGGCCGAGGCCGACCGCCGCTGGCTCAGCCACGGCGCGGTCGCCTCCGCCCTGGGTCACGGCGACGCCCCCGGTCACGGCGACGCCACCGGAGACGGCGGCGTCCCGGGCGGCGGCCGTGCCCCCGGCGACGCCCTGTCAGGAAGCGGGCTGCGCGCCTCCTCCCCCCTGCTCCGCCTCCCCCTGGGCGTCCCCCAGCTCGTCGTCCAGGGCGGGGGTGACGACGTGAACCTGGTCGACTTCTCCCGCCGCTACACCGCGGCCGCCCGCCGGGCGGGCGACGAGGTGACGTACCTGGAGCTGCCCGGCGACCACCAGGACGTCATCACCCCCGGCACCCCGATCTGGCAGGCCACGGCCCAGGCCATCACCGCCGCCCTCACCTAGACAACCCCCGTCCCCCGCCGTACGAAGGAGAGATGGAGGTCACGATCGTCGGCGCCGGGCTGGTCGGCTGCCTGCTCGCCTGCTACCTGGCCCGCCGCGGCCACCACGTCACCCTGTACGAACGCCGCCCCGACCCCCGCGAGCGCGGCCCCGACCGCGGCAGGTCGATCAACCTGGCCATCTCGCAGCGCGGCATCGACGCCCTGCGCCGCCTCGGCCTCGACGGCAAGGTCCTGCACGCGGCGCTGCCCATGGCCGGCCGGATGATGCACGCCCCCGACGGCGCCCTGACCTTCCAGCCGTACAGCGCCGACCGGTCGCAGGCGATCAACTCGATCGGCCGCGCCGACCTCAACAGGGAGCTCCTGGAGGCGGCGAGCGCGCAGCCGGGCGTGGAGGTGCGGTTCGGGTGCCGGCTGACCGGGCTGGACGAGCGTACGGGGCGGTTGCGGTTCGAGTCGGGGGAGGAGGCCGCGGCCGGGGTGGTGATCGGCGCGGACGGCGCGCACAGCGCGGTGCGGGCCAGGCTGCAGCAGCTCCCCGGCGTGAGCTTCAGCCAGGAGTACCTGGACTACGGTTACAAGGAGCTGTCGATCCCGGCCGGGAACGGCGAGTTCGTGATGGATCCCGGCGCGCTGCACATCTGGCCGCGCGGACGCTCCATGATGATCGCCCTGCCGAACCCTGACCGCTCGTTCACCTGCACCCTGTTCTGGCCGCACGACACGCTCGCCGCCCTCGACACGCCGCAGCGGATCAGGGCGTACTTCGCCGAGCACTATCCCGACGCGTTCGGGCTGATGCCCGACCTGGTCGCCGACTACCGCGGGAACCCGGTCGGCCACCTGGTCACCATGCGCTGCTCGCCGTGGCACGTCCGCGCCGGGGACGCCGTGGTCGGGCTGGTCGGCGACGCCGCGCACGCCATCGTGCCCTTCTACGGGCAGGGCGCCAACTGCGGCTTCGAGGACTGCGTGGAGCTCGACCGCTGCCTGGACGAGGCGGGCGACGACTTCCCGAGGGCGCTGGAGCTGTTCGAGCGGCGCAAGGCCGACACCGACGTGATCGCCAGGCTGGCGCTGGACAACTTCGTGGAGATGCGCGACAAGGTCGGCTCCCGGTTGTTCCTGGCGGGCAAGCGGGTGGAGCACGCGCTGGAGCGGGCGCTGCCGGGCTACGTCTCGCGCTACGAGCTGGTGTCGTTCTCGACGACCCCGTACTCCCGGGTGGAGCGGCGGGTCGCCTGGCAGCGGCGGATCGTGGGGGCGGCGGGTGCGGCGCTCGTGGCGCTCGTGTTCGCGGCGCGTCGCGGCCGGGGTCTGGTGCGCGGGCCGGAGGGCGACTGACACTGTGGGCATGCTGTCGTACTCCAGCGCCACCGCCGACACCCCGCTCCTCGGCGAGACCATCGGCGCGAACCTCGAACGCACCGTGGCCCGCTTCGGCGACCGGGAAGCCCTCGTGGACGTTCCCGCGGGCCGCAGGTGGACCTACACGCAGCTCAACGCCGACGTCGACGACCTGGCGAGATCCCTGCTGGCCAGGGGCGTCGCGAAGGGCGACAGGGTGGGCATCTGGGCGCCCAACAGGGCCGAGTGGGTGATCGTCCAGTACGCCACCGCCAAGATCGGCGCGATCCTGGTCAACGTCAACCCGGCCTACCGCACCCACGAGCTGAGGTACGTGGTGGAGCAGTCGGGCATGCGCCTGCTGATCAGCGCCCTGGCGCACAAGGGCAGCGACTACCGGGCCATGGTCGAGGAGATCGGGTTCACGGACGTCGTCCACCTGGACGACCCGAGCTGGGACACCCTGACCGCCGCCAAGGCGGATCCGGCGGAGCTGGCGGCCCGCGCGGCGGAGCTGTCGTCCGACGACCCGATCAACATCCAGTACACCTCCGGCACCACCGGCTTCCCCAAGGGCGCGACGCTGTCGCACCACAACATCCTCAACAACGGCTTCTTCGTCGGCGAGCTGATCCACTACACCGAGAAGGACCGGGTGTGCCTGCCGGTGCCCTTCTACCACTGCTTCGGCATGGTCATGGGCAACCTGGGCGCGACCTCCCACGGCTCCTGCATCGTCATCCCGTCGCCGGGCTTCGACCCCGAGGCCACGCTGCGGGCGGTGGAGGAGGAGCGGTGCACGTCCCTGTACGGGGTGCCGACGATGTTCATCGCCGAGCTCGCGCTCGCCGCGAAGTTCGACCTGTCGTCGCTGCGCACGGGCATCATGGCCGGCTCGCCCTGCCCGGTGGAGGTGATGAAGAGGGTCGTCGGCGAGATGAACATGCGCGAGGTCGCCATCTGCTACGGCATGACCGAGACCTCACCCGTGTCCACGATGACCAGGTCCGACGACGACCTGGCCCGCAGGACCGAGACGGTCGGCCGGGTGATGCCGCACGTCGAGGTGAAGATCGTGCACCCGGAGACCCGGCTCACCGTGCCCAGGGGCGAGCCGGGCGAGCTGTGCACGCGCGGGTACTCGGTCATGCTCGGCTACTGGGACGAGCCGGAGAAGACGGCAGAGGCCGTGGACGCGGCCCGGTGGATGCGCACCGGGGACCTGGCCACCATGGACGACGACGGCTACGTGAACGTGGTCGGCCGGATCAAGGACATGATCATCAGGGGCGGCGAGAACGTCTATCCGCGCGAGATCGAGGAGTTCCTTTACGGGCATCCCGACATCGCCGACGTCCAGGTCATCGGGGTGCCCGACGAGCGGTACGGCGAGGAGGTCATGGCCTGGGTGATCATGCGTCCGGGCACGGAGCCGCTGACGGCCGAGCGGGTCAGGGAGTACTGCGCCGGCCGGCTGGCGCACTTCAAGATCCCCCGGTACGTGCGCGTGGTGACGGAGTTCCCGCTCACGGTGACCGGGAAGATCAGGAAGGTGGAGATGCGGGCGCGGTCGGTCGAGCTGCTCGGGCTCCAGGGCGCGGACGCCGTACGGAACGCCTGACGGCCGAACGAGGCGGGTGCGCCCGCTCAGACCGCGGCGGCTTCCCGCGCGGCGGCGAAGGCGGCGACGAGCGCGGCGAAGCGGCCGGTCACCGTGCGCCAGACCGGCGTGGAGACCGGCTCGTCCGCCACCGCCCGCGCGTACACCTCGTCGGGGTCGAACCCCTCCGCCCGCCACTCCCGGATGCGCGCGGGCAGCACCTCCGGATGGAACTGCACGCCCCACGCCCGCTCGCCCACCCGGAACGCCTGGTACGGGCAGCTCCCGGTCTCGGCCAGGTGCACGGCCGCGGCGGGCAGGCGGGTGACGGCGTCCTTGTGGTGCTCGATCGCGGGCACCACCGGCGGCAGGCCGTGGAAGAGCGGGTCGGCGGCGGCCTCGGGCCTGATCGTGACCGGCAGGCTGCCGTTCTCCGGCGCGCCCGCGTCACCCAGCACCTCACCGCCGGCCACCTGCGCGAGCATCTGCCCGCCGAGGCAGATGCCGAGCACCGGCACCCCGCCGGCCAGCGCCTGCCCCATCAGCCGCCGCGCGTCGCGCAGCCACGGGGCCCGCTCGTCGTCGCCGGGCAGGTAACCGCCGCCGAGCATGATCATGGCGTCGTGGCCGAGGCGGCCGGGCAGCGGCGCGCCCGCGTGGGCGGGCACGACGTCGAGCGTGAGGCCGCCCTCCTCCAGCCAGCCTGCCATCCGGCTGAGGCCGCCGCTCGTGCTGTTCTGGACGACGAGGACGTCAGCCATCGTAGGCCTCCTCCATGAGATCGAGCAGGTGTTCGTCCACGTCCTCGACGCGGGTGAGCTTGAAGAAGTGCCAGACGTGACCGTCCGGCATGGGCAGCGCCCTGGAGACCAGCGCGTGCTCGGCCCGCCGGGGGAGCAGCAGCGCCAGCGACAGGCTGCGGGCCTTCGGGCGGATCTCGGCGAACTTGCGCTCGCTCTTGAGGAACACCCCGACCCGCACCGCGTCCTCGTGGACGGGGCCGAGCCCGCCGACCAGCCGGTCGTAGATCTCCCGGTAGACCGGCGGGTGCGGCGCGAACGTCTCCTCCACCGTGCAGCCCGGCACGCACACGTGCGACTGCAGGGTGCGGGCGAACTCCCGGTCGCACTCGGGGCAGACCCAGCGGGTCACGCGATCACCGGCCGGCCAGGGCGGGTCACGGCAGGTTCGCCGCCCTGGCGGTGTGGCGGAGCAGCAGGGCGGTGGTGACCGGGCCGACGCCGCCCGGCACCGGGGTGAGCGCCCCCGCCACCTGCGAGACCGTCTCGAAGTCGACGTCGCCGGTCAGCCCGCCGTCGTCGGTCGGGTTGGTGCCGACGTCGATCACCACCGCGCCCGCCGCCACGTGCCCGGCCCCGATCAGCCCGGCCCGCCCGGCCGCCGCGACCAGCACCTCGGCCTGCGAGGTGACGGCCGCCAGGTCGCGGGTGCGCGAGTGGCAGACGGTGACCGTGGCGTGCCGGTCGAGCAGCAGGTGCGCCAGCGGCTTGCCCACCACCGTCGAGCGGCCGACCACCACGGCCCGCCGCCCCGCCAGCTCCACCTCGTAGTGGTCGAGCAGCGCCAGCACGGCCGCCGCCGTGGCGGGCGGGAACGCGGGCAGCCCCGCCGCCAGCCGGCCGAGCGAGAGCGGGTTGGCGCCGTCGACGTCCTTGCGCGGATCGATGGCCGCGGCCAGCTCCTGCGCCGAGGCGCCGGGAGGCAGCGGGGTCTGCAGCATGAGGCCGTGGACCTGGGAGTCGGCCGACAGCCTGGCCAGCGTCTCGCCGATCTGGCCGGGAGCGGCCCCGGGGCCCAGGTCGACCACGTCGCAGGCGACGCCGACCCCGGCCGCGGCCTTGGCGATCGAGCGGACGTACCACAGGCTCGCCTCGTCGGCGGTGGCCACGACCACGGCCAGCCGGGGCTGCGCGCCCGCAGCGGCCTCGGCCTGCGTCTGGGCCCTGATCGCGGCGGCCAGGTCCTTGCCGGTCAGCGTCTTCAAGAGATCTCCTCGCGTACCTCGGCGGTCACCCAGTCTGCCTTGGCGACGGCCGCCTCCACGCCGGAGACGCGGATGTTCAGCTCCTCGCGTACCCGCTCGTCCTTGATGCCGCGCAGGTTGATCTCGACGTTCACCCTGGCCGTGGTGAGTGCGGCGCGGGCGGCCTCGGCGGCGGCGGCCACGTCGGTGACGACGTTGCGGTTGCCGATCGGCAGCAGCAGCTCGCACAGCTCGACCACGCGCGCGGCGGCCTCGATCACCCGGGCGGGCGGCTCGGCCGCGCCCTTCAGTGCCCTGGCGATGGCGGCGCTGCGCTCCTCGCCCTTGGGCAGCCGGTAGGCGTCGGTGACCGCGGTGAAGGCCGCCGCGTCCTCCTCGGCCAGCCGCAGCGACCGCGCCCGCAGGGTGTCGGTCTCGGCGATCACGGCGACGACGGTCTCGGCGTGACCGGCGTACTTCTCACCGGTGGTGTAGCGGGCCACCATGCCGAGCAGCGCGGCGGCCTGCGCCGCGTGCAGGGCCGCCGTGGCTCCGCCCCCGGGCGCGGGCACCCGGTCGGCGAGCTGGTCGAGGAAGTCGACGATCTTCAAGTCGCGCATGGCCGCATTCTGTCAGGCCACGCGCGGCTCACTCGCGGTACATCGGCCTTGTGGCGTCCTCGGGGTTGTGGTGCGGCGGCAGGTACGGCGACTGCGGCGACGCCGAGCCCCACGTGGACTCGTACTCCACGGGCTCGGCCAGGTCACGCGCCGAGCCCCGCCAGCGCGACGGGAACAGCGAGGCCACCAGCAGCGTCACGCCGACCACGACCAGCATCCCCGAGTAGGCCGAGGTGGTGAAGCCGTTCCTGAACACGCCGGGCAGCAGGTCCACGGGCAGCAGCCGCACCCTGGTGAACAGCTCGACGAACGGCATGACCCCGACGGCGGTGAAGGCCAGGCCGCCGAGCAGCGAGGCCACGGGTGACAGGCGCGAGCCGGCCAGGAAGGCCAGGACGATCGCCGTCGCGGCGAGCACGCCGACCGCGACCCAGGAGATCCGGAAGGACTGCTGCGCCTGCAGCGTGAGGTCGCCGACGCCGTACCACAGACCGGCGGCGACGAGAGGCGGGAGGAGCAGTCCCGCGACCACTCCCAGAGCGTGACGGGCACCGTTTGACATGACTAACCCCGTTTGTTTGGCTCTGTCCCAACCTACTCTCCGGGGTACGTCAGCGTGGCGTGGTCTTCGAGTCCAGCCACGTGTTGATGAGTTTCGTGAAGTCGCGGCCGGTGTGCTTGTTGATCCACTTCACGAACGCGGCCCTGTCCTGGGTGGTGTTGCGGTGCTCCTGGGGCCAGGCCCTGGTCATCGCCCAGAACTTCCGGTCGCCGAGCCGCTCCCTGATCTCGTGCAGCATGATCGCGGGGCTGTAGTAGACGTTGCTCTGGCCGAACGCGTCGCGCCGGTAGTCGCCCGGCGGGCCGTTCTCCCTGCGCAGCTCGGCGTCGTACGTCCGGATGTTGGCGATGAACTCGTCGATCGTGCCGTCCTCGTGGTCGGCGTACCACTGCATCTCGAAGTACATCGCGAAGCCCTCGTTCAGCCACATGTCACGCCAGGTGCGCGGCGTGACCGTGTCGCCGAACCAGTGGTGCGCCAGCTCGTGCGCCACCACCGACGGCTCCATGTAGCGGGGGCCGAGCGCGATCATCTGCTGGGTCTCCATGCCGGAGTCGCTGGTGGCCACCAGCCCGGCGCTCGGGAACGGGTAGGGCCCGAGCTTCTTCTCCAGCCACCGCATGATCGCCGGCATCCGCCGCGCCACCGGCAGCTGCTCGGCCACGTCCTCCGGGCGGATCCAGTACGTGATCGGGATCCCGCGCGGCCCCTTGTCCTTGAACATCCGGAACTTGTCGGCCGCGAACACCGTCAGGTAACTGGCCACGGGATCGGTCGACTGCCACCGGAACGTGCTGGACCTGCCCTCGGTCGTCTTCCCCTGGTACGTCCCGTGCGCGACCCCCGACCACCCCTTCGGCACGGTGATCGCCACGTCGTAGAGCGCCTCGTCCGACGGATGGTCGTTGACCGGGAACCAGGTGAACGCCCCGAACGGCTCCTGCAGCGCCCACGCCCTGCCCCCGCTCCCGATCCGGAAGCCGAGGACGGAGATGTCCTTGCGCCGCTGCTTGGAGTCCACGGGCTTCGGCCTGCCGTGGTAGCGCACGGTCACGACCGTGCCCTCGTCGGCCTCCAGCGGCTCGGCCAGCGGGATCGTCAGGTCGTCGTACCTGCGGGTCGCCCTGACCCGCGTGCCGTCCACCGTGACCTCGTCCACCTTGAGCGCGCGCCCGAAGTCCAGCGTGACGCGGCTGACGGGCCTGGCGGCGCGGACCGTGAGCTTCGCCGTGCCGGTCAGCGTGCGGGCGCCCGGCTTCCAGTCCAGCGCCAGGTCGTAGTGGAGCACGTCGATCGACGGGTTGCCGTAGGCCGGGTAGACAGGGTCGGCGACCGGCCGCGACCGGCCCTGCTCGTACGCGCTCAGATCGACGGCGGGCCGCTGCTCGGCCCGGGCGGGGCTCGCGGCCGGGCTGGCCGCCGGGCTCGCGGACCCGGCGGGCCCGGCCGACGCGGCCACGGGCGGCGCGGGCGGGGGAGCGCTGCACGCCGACGCGGCCAGCGTGACGGTCACCAGGGACAAGGCGGTCATCAGGGATAAAGGGGGCCTCCGCATTCGCGTCAAGCTAGTGACGGCGGCCGAGTCCCCACAACGCGTTTATCCGTTCCGTGATCAGGAACCCGCGGCTTTCGAAAGATCCCGGCTGGTCCGGACCGTTGCTGAAAAGTCCCTGTGAAGCCGCCCGTGGGGCTATGCCGCGGCCGGTCGCTTGGGCATCGTGGGCCGCATGAGATCCGCGATCCTGAAGACCGCACTCGGCAGTGCCTTGATCGTCGTCATGCTCGGCGGTGTGCCGGTGCAGGCGGCGACGAAGCCGGACACGTTCCCGCTGCCCAACGGGTTCCAGCCGGAGGGCATCGCGATCGGGGGCCACTACGCCTACTTCGGCTCACGCGCGACCGGTGACATCTATCGGGCCGACCTGCGTACCGGGAAGGGAGGCGTGATCAGCAAGGGGCCGGGCACGCAGTCGCTCGGGCTCAAGACCGACGGCCGCGGCCGGCTGTTCGTGGCCGGGGGCAACGCGGGGAACGCGCGGGTGATCGACCTGCGCACCGGGGCCGTCATCAAGTCGTACCAGCTCGCCACCGGCACGTCGTTCGTCAACGACGTGATCCTCTTCCGCGGCGCCGCGTACTACACCGACTCGGCCAACCCGGTGCTCTACAAGCTGGACCTCGGCCGGGGCGGCTCGCTGCCCGGCGAGGCCGTCAAGATCCCGCTCAGCGGCGCGATCCAGTACACGACCGGCAACAACGCCAACGGCATCGCCCCCAGCCCCGACGGCAGGTCGCTGCTGATCGTCCAGTCCAACACCGGCAAGCTGTTCGAGGCGGACCCGTCCTCCGGTGTCACCACCGAGGTGGACCTGGGCGGGGAGACGCTGGTCAACGGCGACGGCCTGCTCCTGGCCGGCCGCACCCTCTACGCCGTCCAGAACCGGCTGAACACGGTCGCCGCGATCGGCCTGGCCCGCGACGGCGCCTCCGGCAAGCTCATCAGGCGGATCACCGACGACAGGTTCGACGTCCCCACGACCGTCGCCGCTCATGGCCGCCGCCTCTACCTGCCCAACGCCCGCTTCACCACCACCCCGACCCCCGACACCACCTACGACGTGGTCGCGATCAAGCCCTGAGGCCCGCTGGAGCGTCCCGGGCCTTCCCCGGGGCGCTCACACGGTCAAGGGGCTACTCCACGGGCCGCAGCGCCGCGAGCTGCTGCTCGAACGGCACGACCGTCTCCTCCTCCGGCTCCCGGGGAGCCCGGTGCGACAGCAGGCCCGCCAGCTCCTGCGCGGCGCGGGCGATGCGCTCGCCGAGCCCGTCGGTGAACGGGTCCCCGCCGTGCGATCCGGCGGCGCCCCAGTCCTCCGCGGCCGCGTACACGGCGGTCGGGACGACCACCGCGCGCAGGTAGGCGAACATCGGCCGCAGCGCGTGCTCCAGGGCCAGCGAGTGCCGGGGCGTGCCGCCGGTGGCGGCGATCAGCACGGGCTTGCCCGCCAGCGCGGTGTTGTCGATCACGTCGAAGAACGACTTGAACAGGCCGCTGTACGAGCCGCTGAAGATCGGCGTGACCGCGACGAGCGCGTCCGCCTGCGTCACGGCCTCGATCACCTCGCGCAGGCGGGTGTTCGGGAAGCCGGTGACGAAGTTGTTCGCGATGTCCACGGCCAGGTCGCGCAGCTCGACCACGCGGACCTCCACCTCCGCCCGCTGCGCCACCGCCTCGGTCAGGCGGTCGGCCAGCAGGCGGGTGGAGGAGGGCTGCGTCAGCCCCGCCGTGACGACGACGAGCTTCATGGTTCTCCTTCGGGGGTGCGTTCGTGCGGGGCTTCAGGCGCCGACCGGAGCCTCGGGCGCTTCAGCGTCCTCGGCGTCCTTGGCGTTTCCGGCGTTTCCGGCGTTCCCGGTGTTCCCGGCGTTCTTCGCGGCGAGCAGGGAGACGTGCGTGGGCGCGCCGGGGACCTCGGCCGGGCGGTCCTTGGCGAACTCCTTGCGCAGCACCGGCACCACCTCCTCGCCCAGGAGGTCGAGCTGCTCCAGCACGGTCTTCAGCGGCAGGCCCGCGTGGTCCATGAGGAAGAGCTGGCGCTGGTAGTCGCCGAAGAACTCCCTGAACTCCAGCGTCCTGTCGATCACCTGCTGCGGGCTGCCGACGGTCAGCGGCGTCTCGGCCATGAACTCCTCCAGCGACGGCCCGTGGCCGTACACGGGGGCGACGTCGAAGTACGGGCGGAACTCGCGTACCGCGTCCTGGGAGTTCTTGCGGATGAACACCTGCCCGCCCAGGCCCACCACCGCCTGCTCGGGGGTGCCGTGGCCGTAGTGCGCGTACCGCTGCCGGTAGAGGCTGATCAGGCGCATGAAGTGCTCCTTCGGCCAGAAAATGTTGTTGGCGAAGAAGCCGTCGCCGTAGTAGGCGGCCTGCTCGGCGATCTCGGGGCTGCGGATCGAGCCGTGCCAGACGAACGGCGGCACCCCGTCGAGCGGGCGCGGCGTGCTGGTGAAGCCCTGCAGCGGCGTACGGAAGCGGCCCTCCCAGTCCACGACGTCCTCGCGCCACAGCTTGTGCAGCAGCGCGTAGTTCTCGATGGCCAGCGGGATGCCCTGGCGGATGTCCTGCCCGAACCACGGGTACACCGGGCCGGTGTTGCCGCGGCCCAGCATGAGGTCAACCCGGCCGTCGGCCAGGTGCTGCAGCATCGCGAAGTCCTCGGCGATCTTCACCGGGTCGTTCGTCGTGATCAACGTCGTGGCGGTCGACAACTGCAGCCGCTCGGTCCTGGCGGCGATGTAGCCGAGCATGGTGGTGGGGGAGGACGGGACGAACGGCGGGTTGTGGTGCTCACCGGTCGCGAAGACGTCCAGCCCGACCTCCTCCGTCTTGAGCGCGATCGCCACCATCGCCTTGATCCGCTCGTGCTCGGTCGGGGTCCTGCCGTTGGTGGGGTCCGTGGTGACGTCGCCCACACTGAAGATACCGAACTGCACTTTAGTCACCAACCCTGACTGTTGAATCTTTGACGGCTACGGTAGCGTCCGCACCTCCTCAGATATTCCATCATGGGTTAGCCGTGCTGCCTGGCACGGAAGGCCGCCGCCTTGGCCCGGTTGCCGCAACCGCGCATGTCGCACCAGCGGCGCGTGCGCCGGTGTGAGGCGTCGAGGTAGAGCCGCGTGCACGGGGCGGCCTCGCACTCCCTGATCAGCTCCGCCTGCGGGCCGCCCAGCAACTCGGCCGCCGCCCGCGCCGTGCTGGCCAGCGCCGCGCGCAGATCGCCGCCGCGTTCCACGCCGCGCTCGCCGAGCAGCACGCCCGCGGGCGCGTGCCGCGCGGCCGCGTTCAGCGTGGCGCGGTCGGCGGCGTCCATGGACGTTCCTGCACGGGCCGCGGACGCCAGCCGGTAGATCGCCTCGCGCAACGCCCTGGCCTCCGCCAGATCCCCCTCGCTCGCCGCCGGCTGGACGTCGAGCAGCCCGGCCGCCACCGTCCAGCGGGCCAGGTCGCCCGGCGTCGCCAGCAGGTCGATGCGCTCGCCGCGCCGGTGGCCGACGGTGCCGGCCAGGTCGAGCCCGAGGTTTCCGCTGATGAAGGTGAAGTCCATGGGCTCGATAGTAACCGCGTTGACAAGTTACTTTTCGGGCTGCCAGGGTGAGTAACCGCCAAAGCCGGTTATTTAAGGGAAGGTGCGTGTGATGACAGCGGCGGAGACAGTCCCGCGGGGCGGGGGCGTGCGGCCCGATCGGCGCGCGTACGGGCCGCGGCACCGGTGGGTGGTGCTGGCCGTGGGCGTCGGCGCGCAGGCCGCCTTCGCGGCGATGTTCTCCGGCATCCCCGTCACCGGGGTGTCCATGCGGGCCGGTTACCACCTGTCCACGGAGGCGCTCGGCCTCGTGCTGGCCTGCCTGGGGCTCGGGGTGGCGGCCTCCGACATCGTGTGGGGGCTGCTGACCGACCGCTTCGGGGACCGGCGCGTCCTGCTCACGGGGTTGAGCGCGACGGGCGCGCTGCTGGCGGTGATGGCCGTCGCCGTGACCCCGCCGGACGGCGCGGGCGTCGCGCTGCTCGCACTCTGCCTGGCGCTCGCCGGCGCGCTGGGCGGCAGCGTGAACGGGGCCTCGGGACGGGCGGTCATGACCTGGTTCGCGGAGGGGGAGCGGGGCTTCGCGATGAGCATCCGGCAGACGGCCATCCCGGTGGGCGGCGCGGTGGGGGTGGCGCTGCTGCCGTGGCTGGCCGGCTCGTACGGCTTCCGCGCCGCCTACGCCGTACCGGCCGCCTTCTGCCTCGCCGCGGCGGCGGCCACCTGGCGCTGGCTCCACGAACCCGCCCCGCCCGACCCCGGCACCGGACCGGCCGCGCCCGCTTCCGGCGCACGTCCACGTGGCGGGGCGGCTCCGCGACCGGAGGTCGCCGACGACCGCTCACCCCTGCGCCGCTGGGACGTGTGGCGGCTGGCCCTGGCAGGCGCCCTGCTCACCGTCCCCCAGTTCGCCGTGCTCTCCTTCACCGCGATCTTCCTGCACGACGTCAAGGGCGAGGGCGCCACCCTGGCCGGCATCACCGTCGTGATCGCCCAGCTGGGCGGCGGCGCGGCCCGCATCTGGACCGGCCGCCGCACCGACCGCACGGGCGCCCGCCGCACCCACATCAGGGCCATCGGCGTCCTGGCCGCCCTCGCCATGGCGGGCGCCGCGGCGCTCACCGACGCCCCCACCCCGCTCACCGTCACCGCCCTGGCGCTCGGCGGCCTCCTGGCCAACGCCTGGCACGGCGTCGCCTACACCGAGATCGCCGCGATGGCGGGCGCGTCCAGGGCCGGCGCCGCCCTGGGCCTCCTGGGCACCACCCTGTTCGCGATGGGCTTCCTGACCCCGCTGCTCATCCCCATGGTCATCGCCCACACCTCCTGGGCGGCGGTCTGGGGCCTGGCCGCCGCAGCCTCCCTCCTCGCCGTCCCCCTCGCACCGGGCGAGGCGAGAGCACGCCGATGACACCACAGCGCGGCGAGGAGGCCAGGGCGCCGAGGAGATCAAGGCTCGGCGAGGTCAGAGCGCGTTGATGTCGGCGGGCCCGAGGATCCGCTTCGCCGCACCCCGCTCCGCCACCGTGATCATCGCCCGCCCGACCTGCTCGGTCGTGGTCACCCCGCCCGCGACCAGCCGCCGCAACACCGGGAAGAGCGGCCGGGTGATGACGTACGCCGCCTGGTAGAGCCGTGTGCGGGAGCGGACGCCGTGCATCGGCTGCACATACCCCGGCCGGAACACGTACGCCTCCAGCGGCAGCGCGAGCAGCGCGTTCTCGGTCTCCCCCTTCACCCTGGCCCACATGGCCCGCCCCCGGGCGTCGGCCCCGGCGCCGGACACGTACACGAACGTCGATCCGGGGCTGAGCCGCGCCAGCGTCCCACCCGCCGACAGCGTGAAGTCGTAGGTGATCCTCCGATAGTCCTGCTCCCGCATCCCGGCCGACGAGACCCCCAGACAGAAGAAGCACGCGTCGTACCCGCCGAGCTCCCCCTCGACGGGAGCCAGGTCGAGCAGATCGTCATGCAGGATCTCCCGCAACTTCCCGTGCGCGACCCCGGCCGGGGCCCGCCCGACCGCCAGCACGGCCGTGACCCGTCCGTCGAGCAGGCACTCCCTGAGCACTCCCCGCCCGATCATGCCGGTCGCCCCGAACAGGATCACCCTCATCCCCTGCTCCTTCCTGGTGTGGAATCCAGGACACGGTCTACCTGGGATTTTAGGATGTTCTTAAGGCCGTGCGCGGGAGGCGCTGTGACAGCGGAGTGGGAGATCCTCTTCACCGAAGAAGGACACGGTCACCGGCTCCAGGATCCCGAACATGAAGGAGCTTCGACCGGGCAGCGACTGGCGGCGCTGGCGTGAGAGCGACCACCTGGAGCGGGCCGTCCAGACCGCCGGGGGCGAGGAGCCGTTCGAGGAGGAGATCCGCCGTTCACGTGCCGAGGGTGTCGCAGATAGAAGGGGGAGACGTCTCGACCAGAGAGGTGCTCGACCGCTACGTTGCCGCCCTCGGCGGGACGCTCAAACTGATCGCCGACCTCGGCGACGAGCAACTCAAGGTGAGCTGACGCTCGCCCCTATCGTCTCCGCCAGCTCGTCAGGCACCGGGTACGGCCGTTCGGCCGGCAGCAGCGCGCGGGTGTCCGCGCCGCCGCGGACCGCCGCATGCACCTCACGTACCCGCTCCGTGACGTCCGTGATCCCCAGCGTCCACTCCTCCACGTAGCGCCGCACCGCCTCCCCGGTCAGCCCCACCTGGATCGACCGGTACGGCAGCGCCTCGTGCCGCACCCCGCGCTCGGGATCCCACTGGATCCGCACCGGGCTGCGCCGCAGCCGACGTGCCCACTCCGGCCGCCGGTCGTCGTGGCTGAGGCAGGAGTGCGCCAGCGCCCACGCGAAGCCCTCGCGGCTGAGCTCGATCGCCAGCACCCGCTCCTGGCCGGGCTTGGTCGCGTAGCCGCACCGGTACATCATCCACAGGAACGACGGCTTGATCCACGTCATCCGCTCCCGTTTGAAGGGCGGCACGAAGCGCTGAGCGGCGACGGCGGGCGCGGCGATGGCCGCGTCGTACGCCTGGTAGACGGTGATCGACCGCTCGGTGTAAAGGGCCCGGATCTGCCGGTAGGGCACGTTCATGGCATACCAGACTGGCCCGGACGGGGCGGCCACGGCAACGCGATTAACCCAGGTCCTGCACCGCCTGCGCGAGCCGGATGCGGGCGATGGCCGGGATGGACAGGCCGCGGGTCGAGATGCCGATGGCCCAGTCCGTGCCGGGCACGACCGCGCCCGCGCACGCCACCTGCTCCCTGAACTGCCCGTGCTCCTCCACCACCTGCCCGGGCCGTAACCCGGACAGCTCCTCCTCGACGTCCTCCACGCTGATCGGGGTCGAGGAGGTGAAGCGGCGCAGGCCGTAGCCGGTCAGGACGCCGCGCCGGGTGCGGGACGGGAGGGCGAGCAGCAGCGCCTTGCCCAGCGCCGTCGCGTGCGGCGCCGTCTCCAGCCCCGCCTGCAGATCCTCCAGGTACGGCGAGCGCGGCCCCTCGGCCACGTCCACCACCATCAGCCGCCCCTCGGACAACTGCGCCAGGTACGCGGTGTGGCCGGTGACGGCGGCCAGGTGACGCAGCACGGCGACGGCTCGGGGCGGCCGGTCGAACGCGTCCAGCATCTCGTGGAACCGCTCGGCCACCTGCGAGCCGAGCATGTAGTCGCCGTCGGGCCGGCGGTGCAGGTACCCCTCGTAGCAGAGGGTGCGGACCAGGTGGTAGGAGGTCGACAGGTTCAGGCCGCAGCGGCGGGCGATGACCTTGACCGACAGCGGCCGGTCGGCGCGCGAGACCTCCTCCAGCACGCGGAGCGCGCGCGAGACGCTGCGGATCAGATCGCTGGGTTGTTCGGCGGTCATCCACCAAGCATCTTCGCCATTTGAAAACGGGACGCCTACCCCGACAGGCACACCCGTCCGACGATGAGGTCATGCCGGAGATACCGCAGTGGGCCAGTGAGGCGCTGTCCGGGGTCTACGACCCGTGCTGCCGGGAGAAGGGCATCTCCGTCGTGGAGATGGGCCTGGTCAGATCGGTCGAGGTGGCCGATGGCCGGGCCCGCGTGGAGCTGCTGCTGACCTCGGGCTGGTGCCCGTTCGCCGCCAGGGTGCTGACCGAGGTGCGCGAGCGCATCGAGGAGCAGCCCGGTGTCAGCGAGGCGGAGGTCGAGGTGGTGTGGGACGAGGTGTGGACGACGGACCGGCTCTCCCCGCGGGCCTCCCGGCTGCTGCGCTTCCTGCCCCCGCCCGCGCAGGTGCCCGACAAGGCGGCCTACATCGGGAGGGAACTACGGTGATCGACGACTTCTTCGTGTTCGACAGCGTGGCCCACGTGTTCAACTTCGAGCCCAAGAACGCGTACGGCCCGGCGGGCCAGATGTTCTCCAACCACCTGTACGCCTTCCACACCACGCTGACCCCGGAGGGCGAGACCAGGCTGCCGCCCGAGGAGTTCCTGCGGCAGTGGACGATCGACGACATCCGCCGCATGGTGTTCGAGGAGTCGGACACCGACATGCTGGTGGCCATGCCGCTGCCGCTCACCGACCTCTACCACGACGGCCTGTCGCCGTGGCAGGAGTGCGCGGAGCTGGCCGCCCGCGACCCGGACCGCACCGTCTTCTGGGGCACGGTCAACCCCCTGGAGGGCCGCAAGGCGCTCGACCTGATGGAGCGGCAGGTGGGGGAGTACAACGCGCGGGCGTTCAAGCTGTACAACGTGCGCTACGACTACGGCTCGCCGTACCCGTGGCGCATGGACGACCCCAGGGTTGCCTTCCCGATCTTCGAGAAGGCGCGGGACCTGGGCGTCAACCTGATCGGCGTGCACAAGGGGGTCCCGCTGGGCCCGCAGCCGATCGAGCACACGCAGACGTGGGACATGGACGGCGCAGCCGCGAACTTCCCCGACATCAACTTCGTCATCTTCCACGTCGGCCTGCCGTTCCTGGACGAGACCTGCTGGCAGCTGATCCGCTACCCCAACCTGTACGCCGATCTGGCGGCGACGATCAACTTCATCGTCAGGGCGCCCAGGATGTTCGCCGAGATCATCGGCAAGCTGCTCTTCTGGTGCGGCGAGGACAAGATCATCTATGGTTCGGAGGCGCCGATCTTCCATCCGCAGTGGGCGCTGAGGGCGTTCAGGGACTTCACGATCCCGCAGGACCTGTGCGACGGGTACGGCTACCCGCAGCTCACCGACCAGGCCAAGCGCAAGATCCTGGGCGAGAACCTGCTACGCCTGCATGGGCTTGCTCCGGTGAACCGCCTGTAGGAGCCCGACGGCCACCAGCCCGGCGACCGTGGCGGAGCCGCCGTAGGAGACGAACGGCAGCGGCACCCCCACGATCGGCATGAGCCCCACGGTCATGCCCACGTTCATGAACATCTGGAACCCGATCCACGACACCAGCCCGCCCGCCAGCACCGTCCCGTAAGGCGAACCGGCCTGGCGGGCGATCGACAGCCCGCGCCACAGCAGCGCGAACACGGCCAGCACGATGAGCGCGGCCCCGGCGAAGCCGAGCTCCTCGCCCGCGACCGTGAAGATGAAGTCGGTGTGCTGCTCGGGCACGAAGTGGCCGGCGGTCTGCTCGCCGTTGAACAGGCCCTTGCCCGACAGGCCGCCGGAGCCGATCGCGATGCGGGCCTGGGCGGCGTTGTAGCCGATGCCGCCCGGATCGGCTCCCGGCCGTACCAGCACGAGTAGCCGTTCGAGCTGGTACGGCCGGACCAGCCCGAGCTGCCAGGCCGCCGCGCCCGCCGCCGCCGCGCCCGCCACGAGCGCCAGCAGCCACCGCTTCGGCGCCCCCGACACCAGCAGCGCCCCCGCCACCATGGCCGAGAACACCAGCATCGTGCCCAGGTCCGGCTGCAACGCGATGAGCCCGATCGGCGCCGCGGCCAGCACCAGCGCCAGCAGCACCCCGCCGAACCCTGGCCGGCGCTGCCCGTCGCGCAGCTCGCCCAGCGGCACCGCGAACGCCAGCGCCAGCGCCACCTTGGCGAACTCCGACGGCTGGAACTGCACCCCGGGCGCCAGCACGATCCACGAGTGCGCCCCGTTCACCCGCACGCCCAGCGGGCTCAGCACCAGGGCCAGCGACACCAGGGCCAGCGCGTACGCGAGCGGCACGTACGCCCGCAGCACCCGCAGGTCCACCCGCGACACCAGCCACATCAGCACCAGGCCCCCGCCGACGGCCACGGCCTGCCGCACCAGCAGCGCGTGGTCGCCCGACATCCGGGTGGCCGACCACACCAGCAGCAGCCCCACGGCGGACAGGGCCAGCGCCAGCGAGGTCAGCAGCCGGTCGGGCGGGCCCAGCGCCGGCGCCCACACGAGGTGTCTCCTGCCGCTGACCGCGATCATCGCCGCTCCCTGAGCCCGAGGATGCCCTCCCAGATGGCGCGGGCCGCCGGGGCCGCGCCCTCGGCGCCCCGGCCGCCCTCCGACAGCACGACGACCACGGTGTAGGCGGGATCGGGCGCGAACGAGGCGAACCAGGAGGTGTCCCGCCGCCCGAACGACTCCGCCGTCCCCGTCTTCCCCGCCACCGCGGCCTGCCCGAACGGGAACCCCTCGAAGGCGCCCGCGGCCGTCCCCGACCTGGGCACCTGGGCGAGGGCCTGCCGGATGAAGCGCAGCGTCCCGGCCGAGGCGGGCAGCCGCCCCGACACGGGAGGCGTGATCGCCCGCACCGTCGTGCCGTCGGGCCGCACCACCTTCGCGCCGACGCGCGGGCTGTGCAGGGTGCCGCCGTTGGCCACGGCCGCGTACGCCCGCGCGAGCTGCAGCGGCGTCACCAGCACGCCGCCCTGCCCGATGGACAGGTTCGCCGCGTCGCCGCCCCGCCACACGCCGCCGCCCCGGCAGTTCTCCCGCGCGATGACCGTCAGGTACGCCGCCCGCGCCCGGTCGGCCAGCTCCGGGTACCCCTTGCCGGCCCGGCGGCAGCTCTCGGCGCGGGTGGCCCGCCAGTGGGCCCGCTTCGAGGCCGCGTCCGGCACCGCCCCGGCCGCCTCGCCCGGCAGGTCCACCCCGGTCGGCCGGCCGAACCCGAAGCCGCGGGCGGTGCGCTGCAGGGCGTCGGAGCCGCGCTGCCAGAGCTGGTCGGCCAGCCGGTAGAAGATCGTGTCGCACGACTGCACCAGCGCCCCGTGCATGGTCATCAGGCCCAGGTCGGCACTGGCGAAGTTGCGGAACACCCGGTTGCCGACGGTGTAGCCGGGCGGGCAGTCGTAGGTGGCGCCCAGGCCGTACCCGGCCGAGACGGCAGCCGCCGCCGAGGCGACCTTCCACGTCGAGCCGGGCGCCCACTCGCCCTGCACGGCCTGCGACAGCAGCGGCAGCGCCTTGTACTCGCGGGCCGTCACGCCGTCCGTCCAGACCGCCGGATCGTAGGCGGGCCGCCCGGCCAGCGCCACCACCCGGCCCGTCCCCGACTCCAGCACCACGGCCGCGCCCGAGGAGCCGCCGCTGCCGTCCAGCGCCTCGCCGAGCGCCTGCTCGGCGATGGTCTGGACGCGGGAGTCGATGCTGGTCACGAGCATGCTCCCGGGCACGGGAGGCTCCTCGCGGAGCGTTCTGGTGACCCGGCCCGTGTTGTCCACGGCCACGTCCCTGCGCCCGGGCCGCCCGGCCAGGTCGCGGTCGTAGGCGGCTTCGAGGCCGTCGCGGCCCCGGGCGCCCTGGACGTAGCCGAGGGTGTGCGCCGCCGCCGCGCCGTGCGGGTACACGCGTACGGGGCGCAGCTCCGTGCGGACGCCGGGGAAGTCCTGCTGCCGCTCGCTGATCTGCAGGGCCACCGGCACGCTCACGTCCCGCGCGACGGGGATCGGCTCGTACGGCGAGCCCTGCCAGCACGGTTGCGGCACCCCCTTCCCGCACAGCCGCACCTTCTCGGCGATCTGCCGGTACGGCTGCCCCAGCGCCTCGCCCAGCCGGGTCAGCACCGCCCGGCCGCCGTCCGGCTGGTGGGCCAGCGCCACGGCGTCCACGGTCACGACGGGGCGGGTGTTGTTGGTGACCAGGGGGCGACCGGCCACGTCGAGGATCTGGCCCCGGATGGGCGGCAGCGCCACGCTCCTGATGCGCACGTCGGCCGCGGCCCGTACGTACGCGTCGCCGTTGACGACCTGAAGGAACCACAGCCGTCCGAGCAGCGTGACCAGCATGGCCGCGGCGACCAGCCGCAGCACGAGCAGCCTGGCCCTAGACACGGCGCGGCCCCATCCGGCGCGACTCCGGCCGCGACGGCGCCGCCGGGCGCGGCTCCGCACGGAACGGCGTCACCTGGGATGGCGCCGTCTCGGACCGTCCCTTCCCCGCCGATCGCCGCCGGGCGAGCAGGCCGGCGGCGGCCCCGAGCGCTGCCGTCCACGCCAGCGTGAGCGCCGCCCCCGACCACCAGGGCGCACCCTCGAAGCCCGAGGGCGGCCCGCCCAGCGCCGACCGCAACGGCGCGTCCCCGAGCGCCACCGTCGCGACGGCCTGCAGCACCGATGCCAGAGCCGCGCCCGAGGCCGCCGCCACCACGGGCCTGACGCCCGCGGGACCGGCCTCACGCGGCCATCCCGCCGGCCCCGCCTCGCGTGACCGGCCCGGGTGCGCGGCCCAGCGCCCCACCAGCAGCCCGGTCAGCGACAGGACCAGCGCGGTGCGCCCCACGGTGCCGTCGGCGGGCGGCGTCACGTCGGCGGCCAGCCCGGCCGCCAGCCCCGCCACGCACCCCCGGACCGGCCCCCTGGTCACCGCGAGCCACACCACGGCCAGCGCCACCAGGTCGGGCCCGCCCCACGGCGACCGGTTGACCACCAGCACCTGCACCAGCGGCGCCAGGAGCACCATCAGCACGACCGCCACCGCGCTCACCGCTCCGGCTCCACGCCGCTCCCGGCTCCCGGCTCCACGCCGCTCCCCGTTCCCGGCTCCCGGCCGCTCACCGCTCCGGCTCCGGCACGATCACCGCGACCGGCCCGAGCGCGGACAGCCGGGCCGCGGGCCGCACCAGCGCCGTACGGCCGGCCGCGCCGGGCGTGCTCTCCAGCACGGCGACCGTCCCGATGACCACCCCCGCCACGTACGGCCGCCCGCCCGCCGACCCCAGCGTCACCACCTGATCGCCCACCGCCAGCGGCGCGTTCGGGTCGAACAGGCTCAGCCGCAGCCCCTCACCCGGCACCCCCGTCACCACCCCGAGCTCGCCCGAGCCCGTCACCCGCGCCCCGATGGACGAGCCGGCGTCGGTGATCAGCGAGACCGAGGCCGTCGAGGCCCCCGCCCAGGTGACCTTGCCCACCAGGCCGTCGGCGTTCAGCACGGTCACGTCGCGCGCGACGCCCGAGGAGGCCCCGGCGTCGATGGTGACGCTCGGGCCCCTGCCGAACCCGACCACGTGCGCCGCCACCCCCTGATGCCCGGCGGGCACGTCGAGCCGCGCCACGGACCGCGTGCCGGACGACAGCAGCCGGGCACGCAGGGCCGCGTTCTCCCGCTCCAGCTCCCGCAGCCGCTCCTCGCCGCCGAACGCCCTGCCCGCCGTGGCCACCGCGCTCTCGACCGCGCCGTACACGCTCGCGCCGGCCTCCCGTACGGGGGCCAGCGGCGTCAGCGTACGGTCGATCACGACGAGGAGGACGGAGGCGGCCAGGACGAGCAGGACGAGCGCCCGCCTCACCGCCGGGACCAATCGGGCAGCAGCACGTCGCGCATCGCCTGGAAGCGCTCCACGCAGCGGCCCGCGCCCAGCGCCACCGAGTACAGCGGCTTGTCCACCAGCCGGATGGGCATGCCGGTGGCCTCGCCCATGCGCTCGGGCAGGCCCCGTAACAGGGCGCCGCCGCCGGTGAGCACGATGCCGTTGTCCAGCAGGTCGCCCGCCAGCTCGGCCGGGCACTGGTCGAGCGTCGTCTGCACCGCGTCGATGATGGCCTGGACCTGGTCCTCGATGGCCTCGCTGATCTGCTCGGCGGTGATCGTGGCGGTCTTGGGCAGGCCGCTGACGAGGTCGCGCCCGCGTACCGGGGCGGAGGTCCTCAGGTCGAGGGTGCGCGGCGCGGCGTCCGGAGCCGCGCTCTCGGGCTTCGGCTTCGACCGGAAGGGGTTCCAGCCGCGCGGAGCCGGCGGCGGTTCGGCGAGCTCGTCGCCGGCCGGTTCGAGCGGCCCGTCCTGCGCGGGGCCGGTGAGGCCGGCGCGGTGCCGCCCCACGGGGTCGGCGTCGGGCACGGCGGGCCTGACCATGCCGAGGTCGATCTTCAGGCGTTCGGCGGTGCGCTCGCCGAGCAGCAGCGCGTGCTCCTTCTTGATGTGGGTGACGATGGCCTCGTCCAGCTCGTCGCCGCCGACCCGCACCGACTTGGCCACCACGACGCCGCTCATCGAGACGATGGCGACCTCCGTGGTGCCGCCGCCGATGTCGACGACCATGTTGCCGGTGGCCTCGCCCACCTTCAGCCCCGCGCCGATCGCGGCGGCCATGGGCTCCTCGATGATGTGCACCCGCCGCGCGCCCGCCTCGTACGCGGCCTCCTTGACCGCTCGCTGCTCGATCGAGGTGGTGCCGCTCGGCACCGCCACGACGATGCGCGGCTTGGCCAGGAACCGGCTCGGGTGCGCCTTCTGGATGAACAGCCGCAACATGCGCTCCGCCGCGTCCAGGTCCGCGATCACGCCGTCCTTCAGCGGCCGGATCGTGGCGATGTGCGGGGGAGTGCGGCCGACCATGCGCTTGGCCGCCTTGCCGACGGCGACGACGGTGTTCTTGTGCAGGTTGATCGCGATGACGGAGGGCTCGTTCAGCACGATGCCCTTCCTGCGGACGTAGACCAGGGTGTTCGCCGTACCGAGATCGACGGCTATGTCATGACCGAGAAGAGCCCATGCGAATGCCATGGCCGCACAGCCTTTCCGACCGGGAAGGGCAGGGGGACACTGCCCGCATTGGCGCTGCCCGCAACACGGCTGGCCACAAACGCGATATGTCTGTAGCTGTGACTGTTCGCGCTGGTCAGCCGGGGTCGTACGAGCAGCGCAGACCGGTCCGCACGGTCGCCCGCAGCTCCGCGCCGATGACGGGATCGGCTATCGCGACCCGATCCACGGCCCGCCTGATCGCCTTGCCGACCGCCGTGCGGGCCCGCTCCTCGCTGCCGCCGAACGTGCGCGGCCGGCCGCCCAGCCCGGCCGCCGCGGCCAGCTCCGCCACCAGCCAGTCACGCTCGGCCCGCCGCTGCTGCGCCTGCTGGGGCTGGTGGTTGGCCGCCAGCTCCGCGATCTCGGCGTCGAGCTGCGCCAGCCGGTTCCGGTACGCCCGGCCCGCCGGCCCGTCCAGCACCCGCTGGGCCGGCGCCTGCGCCGGCACGGAGTCCGGCGTCCCCGCTGCCAGGTCCGCGGCCGGGATCTCCCTGCCGGGGTTGGCCAGCAACGCCGCCAGGTGCAGCATGCCCACGCAGTGGTCCACCAGCGCGGTCCGCGCGCCCAGCTCCACCCGCCACCGCGGGCCCGCCTGGCGGCAGGTGACGCGCTCGGCCACGTGACGGGGCACGTGCATGCCGAGCGTCCCGGCCTCCTGGTCGGCCAGCGCGAGCTGCCTGCGCGCCCCCTCGTCCCTGGGCCCGTCGCGCAGCGCGAGCGCCTGGCCCAGCCGCGAGCGTGACAGCGCGACCGCGGGCCAGTGGCCCAGCGCCAGGTTCTCGTGGACGGCCCTGCGCAGGTGCGTGACCGCCAGGTCCAGGTCGCCGGTGGTGATCGCGGCCACGCCCAGGCTGTGCCGGGCGGAGCCGAAGCAGACGATGCCCGGGCTGGTCATGACGGGCAGCGCCGCGTACGGGGCCAGCAGCGCCGCCGCCCTGCCGGCGAGCTCGGCGTCGCCCAGCAGGTCGGCCGCCTCCACGATCGCGTACATCGACATCAGCCACGTGCTCGTGCGCGGCCGGTCGGCCAGGACGCCGCGGCGCAGCCGGGCCAGCATGCCCTCGGCCAGCCGCCGGTCCCCGGCCACCGCGGCGGCCACCGCCAGGCCCGCGTACGGGGAGTCGTCCACGGCGGGCAGCGTGGGCGAGTTCAGCAGGCCGGTCAGCAGGGGGACGAGCTCGCCGATCCGGCCCTGGTACCAGCGGATGGCGGCGAGCTGGCGGACGTACCAGCCGGGCGCGTCGTGGTCGCCGGCCGCCAGGCCCCGCTCGTAGCAGGCGGCGGCGCGCTCCTCGGCGTGCTCGAACCGGCCGCCCCGGGTGCTCAGCATCACCTCGATCGCGCCGACCACGAACTCGATCGCCTGCTGCCCCTCGCCGTCCAGCGCGCCGCGCAGCTCGCCCAGGGCCCGCTCGGCGTGCGGGTCGGCCTCCAGGAGCAGGTCCACGGTGCGCCACAGCAGGCCGATGAGCAGGTCCGAGCGGCGTCCCGTACGGGAGGCCACCCCGATCAGCTCCCTGGCCAGCTCCGTCCGCCGCGCCCCGTCGTCCGGGCCGAGCATGCAGTGGTGCGCCAGGCTCAGCGCCTCGGCCAGCGCCACCGGGTCGCCGGCGGCCCTGGCCTCGGCCACCAGCGCCGTGACCGTGTCCTGGCCGCCCGTGCGGTAGTCGTCCTCGGCCGCCAGCCTGATCCGCAGCCGCAGGGCCAGCGGCGAGCCCGGGTCGAGCCGCGCCAGCGCGTCCCGCTGGCGCACGCGCACCGTCGCCGCCGCCGCGGCCGTGCGGTGCTCGTGCACCCACATCCCGCCCAGGCCGAGCGCCGCCCTGGCGAGCGCGTCGGCCTCGCCCCGGTGCGCCGCCTCCGCGTAGGCGTTGTCGAAGCGTTCGCGTGCCCGCCGCATGTCCCCCTTGACGAGCAGCGCGTGCTCTCCGTCGAGGAGAGTCCACTCCAGTGTCTCGATCACTGGCCTTACCCCCGTGGCAGCCGGAATACCTGGCGCACCCATGGGGTGGCGGGCCTCCCACCGCTCCGCTTCCCCGGCCGATGAACCATCGGGTGAACAACCTTGGAGACGGCTCCCGACCGTCGTCCGGTTCAATTCCACCTCAATCCGGAAATTTTCGGAACCGAATAAGCGGAGGGAGATTTCCGGCATTTCAGCACACAGTGCGCCAGGCCTGCTCCTCCACCAGCTCGGTGCTGCGCCAGCCGTCGGGGGTGCGGCGCATGCGGTGATGGTAGTAACCGCCGCCGTGCAGGAAGCCCTCGGTCCGCGCGGCCACCATCTCCCGCGTCGGGGCCAGGGTGTCGGTGAAGGGCGCGCTCACCAGGGCCTCCCCGTCGTGGAAGTCGATCCGGGCGGCGCCGATCAGGTGCAGCCTGGCCGGCCAGTGCACCAGCACCTCGGCCAGCCACGCCTTGACCTCGTCCCTGGTGCCCGTGATGCCGCCGGAGGAGCTGTAGTCGATCACCGCGTCCTGACAGAACACCTCGTCGAGCAGGTCCCACTGCCCCGAGTCGATGGCGTACGTGTACCGCGCCAGCAGGCCGGTGATCTCTAATCGGTCGGCGAGCTCCTGAGTGTCCATGGGTTGATCGTCGCGCTAAGAACGCCGGATGACCAGGCCGCTCAGCCGCTCGTCCGGCACCCGTGCCGTGAACGGGGCGCAGGGGACGCAGAAGTAGTCGCGGCCGAACGTGAGCTCCACGGCGCCCGGGGCGAGGTTGACCAGCAGGCGGTGGCCGTCCACGCTCACCGTCCTGGGATCGTGGCCCTCGGGGGCGAAGGGCCGTACCGCCTCTGCCAGCAGCCGCCGTCCCGCCGGGGTGAACGCGGCCGGGGTGAAGACGTCCCGGACCGTCAGCGCGCGGCCCTCGCGCCGGTCGTAGGTGACGGCGCGGCCGAGCTCGCCTGTCAGCGCGTACCGGACGGAGACGATCCAGGCGTCGTTACGGACGAGCACGTACGAACCGGTCAGCACGGTCGGCGCCTGCATGGCCCCGTGGTCCAGCGGGCCGGTGAACGCGGCCCCGGAGGCGAGCGGTCCGGTGGGAGCGGGGACAGGGGTCTGGGGGCCGGTGGGAGCGGGGGCCTGGGCCTGGGCCTGGCGGTGCCGTCGCAGCGCCTCGTCCACGTACGCCCGCACCGGCGCGACCAGCGCCGCGTTGACGCGGGCCGCGTCCGGCGCGCCCGCGGCCCGCGGGTAGGAGACGTCGACGGTGAGCCCGGCCGGCCGCTCCCGCCACCCGGCCGTGCCGATCACGAGCGGCGCCCGTTCCCGGCCCGCGAGCACCAGCGGCGCCACCGCCACCAGGGCCAGCACCACGCCTCCCGCCGACAGCGCCCTGCGCCGCACCGTGACCGCCGCCCCGGCCACCGCGAACGGCCCGGCCAGCAGCCCGAGCTGCAGCCCCGCGGGCGTGCCGAGCCCGGCCGCCGCACCGGCGAGCACCGACATGCCCCACACCGTCAGCCACGCCGCCCAGCGGCGCTCCCGTAGGTTCACCCTCGCCAGCCCCGCGTAGACCAGGGCCGCGAGCAGCACGAGATAGGCCGGCCCGGTCAGGCCGTCCACCGGCACCCCTGCCGGCAACACGGGAAGGACCAGGAACAGCCCGCCCGGACCGGACCCCGCCACCTCGCCGGCGTCATGCATCCCGCCGAACCCCTGGACCGCGCCCGCGACCACGGCCAGGACCAGCGCGCCCCCGGCCGCCCTGGCCGCGACGAGGGCGCGCTCCCTCCTTTCCGGCACGTGCTCGCGCACCTGCTCCTTCCACGCCCGGTACTGCTCGGCCAGCTTCCCCCACGTCTGCCCGTCCTCCAGCTCCACGACCCGGACGAACCGCGCCACCCCCACCTGCGAGTGCACGATGAACAGCACCGCCCCGAACACCGGAGCCGCGAACACCGTGAACCAGGCCGCCTCCGCCGCGGGCCAGATCCCGGCGGGCCGCCCCCCGGTCACCGCGAGGCCCACCAGACCGCCCACGTTCCACGCCAGCCCGGCGGCCAGCGCGAGCGCCGCCACCAGCACCGGATAGGACGACACGGGAAAGACACCGGCGAGCTGCCCGCGTACCGCGACGTACACGAGCACCGCCGCCGCCACCGCGAACACCGCGGGGATCGCCCATAACCACACCAGCGCGACCCGGCCCAGCGCCGGATCGGGCGGGGCGAGCAGCGCCACCGCCCGCACCGTCACGGGCGTCTCATCGTCGTACGTGCGCCGCGTCAGCAGCGGGAAGCGCGAGGTCACGGCCAGGCAGAAGTACGTCAGCGCGACGGCCGCCCCCGCCACCACCAGGCCCCACCGCCGGTCGGTCCGCACGGCGTCGGCCGGGCCCGGCGCTCTCTCCGTGGCGGGCAGCAGCCGTTGCACCCCGGTCGCCGCCACCGCGAGCACCAGCGGCGGCAGGGCCGTCTGCGCGGGGGTGGCCACCAGCACCGCCGTCAGATCGCTCAGGTACTCGGCCATCCACCCGGTGCCCAGCGGCGCGGCCAGCAGCAGCTCGCGCATGCCGTGATCGATGGCCACGACGGCCGCGTACACGACGGGCGCCACCGACAGCGCGATCCACGCCAGCACGAACGCCCTGCCGGGCCGCCCCTCCACGGGCAGCCGCCGCCGCAGCGCCTCCTCCAGCGACGCCGCCGCGACCGTCGCCAGCACCACCGCCACCTGCTCGAAATAGCTGAACGACAGCGGCAGCCAGCCCAGCAGCGGCAACCGTTCGCGCAGCAGCACGCTCCACACCACCGACCACCCGGCCGCCAGGCACGGCAACACCCACGCACGGGGCCTGAACGCCCGGCTCCGCTCCCGCCCGGCGGCGGGCAACACCCGCGTCGCGGCCATCGCCACCGCCGCGGCCGGCAGGGCGATCGCCATCCCCCAGGCGGCGGCGTCCCCGACGTAGGGTCCGAACGGCAACCGGTGCCCCCGCGCCCACACCAGCACGGCCAGCACCCCGGCGGGCCCGCCCATCAACCCCCAGCACACGAGCAGCCCGACCCGCGACTCCCCGAACCCGGCCCACCTGTACGCCAGATACGCCCCGCCGGTCAGCATCACGCTGAACAGGACGAGCGTCACGCCCGTGCCCGCCGCCCGGCCCTGCCCCATACCGGGGAACACCAGCGCCGCCGCGACGGCCCGCTCCACCAGGAACGCGCCGACCGGCGGCAACGCGCCCAGGACGGCCAGGCCCAGCGCTGAGCCCGCGGTGGCGAGCAGAAAAGTCCGGGTCGTCTTCACCACGCCCTGTCATGTGCCCGCCACGACCCGCGCCCGCACCGCGGTGACCCGGAACTGACCACCGCGCCAGCCCCCCGCCTCCGCGAGGTCGCATGACCGGCCCCCGCCGGCCCTCCAGCAACAGCAGCGCCCGCCCCGGCCCGCACCCCGCAGCTCAGGCGTGACGCTGCGGTCTGTGGCCCGGTGCGGCTCGTGCTTCGGAGACCTTCCGCCCAGGGAAACACGAAGGCCCTGGCTGATCAGCCAGGGCCTTGAAGTGTGGTGGACGATACTGGGATTGAACCAGTGACCTCTTCCGTGTCAGGGAAGCGCTCTCCCGCTGAGCTAATCGTCCTCGCGAGGTGGCGACGGGATTTGAACCCGTGTGGACGGCTTTGCAGGCCGCTGCCTCGCCTCTCGGCCACGCCACCGAGCCGGAAGCTCCGAGCGGAAGACGGGATTCGAACCCGCGACCCTCACCTTGGCAAGGTGATGCTCTACCACTGAGCCACTTCCGCATCCACCCCGTGGCTTTCACCCGGGGCGACGAGAGAACTCTAGCGAATCCTGGCCCAGTCCCCAAACTGGAATGTGCCCACCCAGGTCACGTGTGCCCGCCGTTGACGGTGACGCGCTGGCCGGTGACGAACGCGCCGCCCTCCGAGGCGAGGTACGACACCGCCGCCGCCACGTCCTCCGGCATGCCCATCCGCCCCAGCGGCACCTCCTCCCGGTACGCGCTCTCGTCCAGGCCCTCGTGCCGCTCCACGGGGATCCAGCCGGGCGCGACCACGTTCACCGTGATGCCGTACGGGCCCAGCTCCCTGGCCCACACCTCGGTGAGGGCGTGCTGGGCGGCCTTGGCGGCGGTGTAGGCGGAGGTCTCGGGCAGCTTGCGGTCCACGATGTCGGAGCCGATCTGGATGACGCGGCCGCCGCCCCGTTCCCGCATGCCCGGCAGGACCGCCTGCACGAGCAGCGTCGGGCTCTTGACGAAGAACGTGAGCTGGTCGAGGTGCGCCTGCCAGGTGAGCTCCTCGACCCCGGCGGCCGGCTGCGGGCCTGTCGCGTTGGCCACCAGCACCCCCACCGGGCCGAGCCGGTCGGCGACGGCGGCGACCAGGCCCTCGACGGCGCTCTCGTCCGTGATGTCGGCGGCGAACGCCTCGGCGACGCCGCCCGCCGCGCGGATGGAGCCGGCCACCTGCTCGGCTCCGGCCCGGTCCGAGCGGTAGTTGACGGCCACGGCCAGGCCGTCGGCGGCCAGCCTGCGGGCGACGGCGGCCCCGAGGCCCCGCGATGCGCCGGTGACGAGCGCGACAGTTGTCATGGGGCCAGACTCTAACCCGGCGGCGATGAGCGGCCGAGCCGCAGGGCCCCTCCGAGCCTGGCGGCGATCAGCGGCTGAACTGCAGGCCGGCCGGATGCGGCCCCTCCGTCTCCAGCCGGTACTCGCGGCCGGAGATCGCCCGGTTGTCGTCGATCACGCGCTCCGACGCCGGCTTCTCGCCGCCCATCACGGCCTCCTGCATCCGGGTGAAACGCTCGTGCGCCTCCCGCACGTACCCGGTGCCCAGCGTGGTGCAGTCGATCTGGGTGGCGAGCAGCTCGCGGATGTACCCCTTGTTCGGCTCGAACGTCACCGGCGGCGGCAGCGCGGGAGCGAGCACCTGGTCGGGATCGCGCCCGTCGAACCGCTTGAACAGCTCGGCGGCCAGCCGCAGGTGCTCCAGCTCCATGTTGAGGTGCAGCTCCCAGATGTTCTTCACCTTGGGGTCGGACTCGGTCTCCATGAACGAGTAGTACAGGTAGCACTCGTTGTACTCGTGGTTGAGCAACTGCTCCCACAGGCTCTCGCCGGGGTCGACCAGCGACTCGTAGTGGGTGACGTGCTCCTCCTCCACCATCCCGATCTCCTGGTAGAGCTGCCGGGCGATCGGCTCCATGTACATCGGCCCGACGTTCATGTAGAAGTTCATCGTCTGCTGCTCGGCCGACATGATCGTCAGCGCGTGCAGCCGGGACAGCGGCTCGGTGACGCTGCGCTCGTAGGGCTGCCGCACGTTGTCCATCGGGTCGCGGTGGTGCAGGTACGTGGGGCGGCCCGGCATGACCTCGGTCAGGTTGTCGACGATCTTCTCGGCCTTGCGGTGCTCGATCATCTCGTACAGGTTGGCGTACCGGTAGAGGTGGTCGAAGTCCTCCAGGACCCCGAACTGGTAGGCCTGCCGCAGGTAATCGTCCGGCTCCATCCGGGCCACCCAGGCGGTCAGGTCCACCGCCACCTGCTCGTAGGCGATCGTGGTCTCCAGCACCGACGACGATCCCGGCAGCAGCCAGTTGACCGCCTTCTGCTGCTGCGCCTCGATGTAGCGCACCCGGGCGAGCTGCCGCTTGATCTCCAGGTCGGGGCAGTGGCGGGCGAGCTGGTGGCTGAACAGGACGGCCTCCACCTCGATCCCGTTCATGGTGATGATCCGGCACCGCGTGTACGGATCGGCGTGGTCCGGGTCGATCGGCGTGACGTTCAGCTCCCGCCAGTCGCGTAGCTGCTCGTCCAGCGGGATGCCCCGCTGCTGGAGTGGGTCGAAGGCCATGTCGCTGCGCGTACCCGGGGCCTTCGCGGGCAACTCTCCGCGTTCGGTCCGCGTTCGGTAAGGCGGGGCGTGCCGGGGGCGGGCCCGGGTACGGGCGCTGACGTGGCTGAACAAGATGTCATCGAGCTCCTGGTGGCCCAGCACGGCCGGATCAGGGATCTGTTCGACGAGGTGGAGCAGGCGCCTCCCGACAAGGTGGCGGACGCCTTCGACCGGCTGACGCGCATGTTGTCCGTGCACGAGACGGCCGAGGAGGAGATCGTCCACCCGTACGCGCGCAGGAAGCTCGACAACGGCCACGGCGTGGTGGCCGACCGGCTGACCGAGGAGAACAGGGCCAAGCGGCTCCTGCTCGACCTGCACAAGAGCGGCGTGGACCATCCGCAGTTCTGGGACGGCCTGGCCGCGCTGCGTACGGCCGTGTCCGCGCACGCCCGCAGCGAGGAGCGCTACGAGTTCGCCAGGCTGCGCGCCCGCACCTCCGCCGTGGAGCGGCGGGCGATGGCGGCGGCGGTGCGCGCGGCCGAGGCGCTCGCGCCGGTGCGCCCGCATCCGGGGACGGAGTCCGCGACGAGGAACCTGGTCATGGGGCCGCCCCTCGTGGTCATGGACCGGGCCCGCGAGCTGATCAGGAAGGCGCTGGGCAAGCGCTGACCCTTCGTCACGCGTCGAAGGGTTCCCGTACTAGCGTCGCAGGTATGGAGCACATCGCCAGGGATGCCGACATCGCCCCCGTAGCCGCGCTGATCGCCGACCCCACGCGGGCCGCGATGCTGACGGCGTTGCTGGGCGGGCGGGCGCTGGCCGCGGGGGAGCTGGCCAGGATGTCCGGGGTGAGCGCGGCCACCGCGAGCGCCCACCTGGCCAAGCTGCTCGACGGCCGGCTCGTGGACGTCGTCCGCCAGGGCCGCCACCGCTACTACCGCCTGGCCGGGCACGAGATCGCCGAGGTGCTGGAGGTGCTGGCCGGGATCAGCGCCCGCCCGCCGGTGCGCTCCCTGCGCCAGTCGCGGCAGGCCAGGATGCTGGAGGAGGCCCGTACGTGTTACGACCACCTGGCGGGGCGGGCCGGGGTGGGGCTGCTCGACCGGCTCAGGGAGGGCGGCTACTACGACGGGCAGGACGTGACGGAGGCGGGGGAGCGGCTGCTGTCGCGGCTGGGCGTGGACGTCGCGGGCGCGCGCCGGTCGAGGAGGCGCTTCGCGCCGGAATGCCTCGACTGGACCGAGCGCCGGGCGCACCTCGGCGGGGCGCTCGGCGCGGCGATCACGGAGGTGCTGTTCGAGCGGGGATGGTACCGGCGGGGGAGCGTGCCCAGGGCGGTGCTCCTCACGGACGAGGGCAGGGAGGGGCTGGCCGAACTGTTCTCCGGTAAGGGGCTAACATCGGTTACGCCGGTTACCTGAACGAGAGAGACGCACCATGCGCGACAACGGAGTCGTGAACGTCGGTCCGGAGCCCCTGACCTTCGACGACGTCATCAGGGTGGCCCGCCACGGAGCCCCCGTACAGCTCACCGACGATGCCATCGCCGCCATCGCGGCAGCCCGCCAGCGGGTGAACGAGCTGGCCGAGAGCCCCGTGCCCGCGTACGGCATCTCGACCGGGTTCGGCGCGCTGGCCACCCGGCACATCGATCCGGCGCTGCGTGCCCAGCTCCAGCGCTCGCTGGTGCGCTCGCACGCGGCTGGCAGCGGGCCCGAGGTGGAGACCGAGGTGGTGCGCGCGCTCATGCTGCTGCGGCTGAGCACGCTGGCCACCGGCCACACCGGCATCAGGCCGACCACGGCCAAGACCCTGGCCGCGCTGATCAGCGCGGGCATCACCCCGATCGTGCACGAGTACGGCAGCCTCGGCTGCTCGGGCGATCTGGCTCCGCTGGCGCACGTGGCGCTCACGCTCATGGGCGAGGGCGTCGTACGGGACGCCTCGGGCACCGTGCAGCCGGCGGCCGAGGCGCTCAAGCAGGCGAGGATCGACCCGGTCGAGCTGGCCGCCAAGGAGGGCCTGGCGCTGATCAACGGCACGGACGGCATGCTCGGCATGCTGATCCTGGCCATCGACGACCTCACCAGGCTGGTCAGGACCGCCGACGTGAGCGCCGCGATGAGCGTGGAGGCGCTGCTGGGCACCGACCGCGTGTTCGCCCCCGAGCTGCAGGCGCTGCGGCCGCACCCGGGCCAGGCGCTGTCCGCCGCGAACATGACGAAGGTGCTGCGCGACTCGGGCATCATGGCCAGCCACCGCGACCCGGCCGCCTGCACCCGCGTCCAGGACGCCTACTCCCTGCGCTGCGCGCCCCAGGTCGCCGGCGCGGCCCGCGACACGATCGCGCACGCCGCCACCGTGGCCGGCCGGGAGCTGGCCAGCGCCATCGACAACCCGGCCGTGCTGACCGACGGCCGGGTCGAGTCGAACGGCAACTTCCACGGCGCGCCCCTGGCGTACGTGCTGGACTTCCTCGCCGTCGTGGCCGCCGACCTGGCCTCGATGTCGGAGCGCCGCACCGACCGCTTCCTGGACGTGGCCCGCAACCACGGCCTGCCCGCGTTCCTGGCCGACGACCCCGGCGTGGACTCCGGCCACATGATCGCCCAGTACACCCAGGCCGCCATCGTCTCGGAGCTGAAGCGCCTGGCCGTGCCCGCCAGCGTCGACTCCATCCCCAGCTCGGCCATGCAGGAGGACCACGTCTCCATGGGCTGGTCGGCGGCCCGCAAGCTGCGCAGGTCCGTCGACGGGCTCACCAGGGTGCTGGCCGTCGAGGTGCTCACCGCCGCCCGCGCGATCGACCTGCGCGCCCCGCTGGAGCCCGCGCCCGCGACGGCCGCCGTGGTCCGGGCGCTGCGCGAGACCGTGCCCGCGCCGGGCCCCGACCGGTTCCTGGCCCCGGAGATCGACTCGGCCGTGCGCCTGGTGGCCGAGGGCGGCGTGGTCGCGGCGGCGGAGACCGTCACCGGCCCGCTGGACTAACCCGGCAGGGCCACGATCAGGTCGACCTCCAGCAGCAGCCCCGGCATGAACAGCTTCGACACCTCGACCGTCGTGCTGGCCGGGGCCGTGCCGGTGATGTACTTCCTGCGCACCCGCCCGTACGCGGCCCGGTCGTCCATGTCGGTCAGGTACGTCCTGATGAACGCGATGTCCTCGAACGTCGCCCCCTGATCGGCGAGGATGCGCGAGATGACCTGGAAGACGTGCTCGGCCTGGGCCTCCATGGAGCCCTCGCCGACGATGTCCCCGTGCTCGTCGAAGGCGGCCTGCCCGGAGACGTAGAGCATGTCGCCCACGCGCACGGCGTGCGAGTACATGCCGTTCGTGGCGGGGATCGCCGAGAGGTTGAGCGGCACCGCCCGGTGGCCGCGAACGCCTGCCGCGTGCTCCGCGATCGCCGTCAGGTCGCGCTCGCCGAGCCCCGCCGCCCGCGCCTCCCGCAGCCTCGCCCGCGCCGCCGTGGCCATGGTCGCGCCGTCCCACGCCCCCAGCTCCAGGTCCTTCGTGGCGTGGGCCAGCGAGTAGCGGGTCTGCTCCGCAGGCACGCGCAGCCGCTCGGCCAGCACGCCCAGCGGGGTGCCCGACAGCACGTCGATCAGCGCGCCGCGGTCCACGCCGTGCGCCTGGCCGTACGCGAACGTCTCGGCCAGCAGCACCTGGGCCGGCACGAGCGCGCTCATCACGGCGATCTTCATGGCCGCGCCGGACCCGAGCGGCCCGCACTCGCGCACCGTCCCGAACACCGACAGCACCTCATGGCATCCCCGCACGTCGCCGCCGGCCAGCACGGTCAGCGTGCCCTCGGCGGCGGGGCCCACGCTGCCCAGCACCGGCGCGTCCACCAGCCCCACCTCCGGCGGGAGCAGCGTCCGCAGCTCGTGCACCGCCTCGGGGCCGATCGTGGACATCTCCACCACCGTCGCCCCCGGCCGCAACCCCGGCAGCGCCGCCGTCAGCACCTCGCGCACCGCCGCCGGGTCGCTCAGCATCGTGATGACCAGATCCGCGCCGTCCACCGCCGTGGTCACGGGCACCCCGTCGGAGCGCCGCCACGTCGTCACCTTGTGCCCGGCCGACACGAGCCGCCAGGCCATGGGGGCGCCCATGCGCCCCTGTCCGAGAAATGCGATCACGTGCTTCAGTGAACACCGGTGCAAGGCATTCCACCACCGACTAGATTGCATGGCAGCCATGCATGATACGAATGCCTTTGACACCGGGACGTTGCGGCTCTTCGACGAGGTCGCCAGGAGCGGCTCGTTCACGGCCGCCGCCGAACTGCTCGGATACACCCAGTCGGCGGTCTCCCGCCGCGTCGCCGCGCTGGAACGCGCCGCCGGAGGGCCGTTGTTCGAACGGCTGGCCCGCGGCGTACGCCTGACACCCGCGGGCGCGGCCCTGCACCGGCACGCCGTCGCCGTGCTCGACCGGCTCGAACGCGCGGGCGAGGAACTGGCCGCCATCCACCGGGGGCACGGGGGCATCCTGCGGGTGGGCTCGTTCGCCACGGCCAACATCGATCTGGTGCCGGGCGCGCTCAAGCGGTTCCTGGAGCGGCGTCCCGGCGTCGAGCTGCGGCTGACCGAGGGGCTCAGCGCCCGGCTGATGGAGCTGCTGCACGCCGGGGCGCTCGACGTGGCCGTGATCAGCGACTACCCGGCAGGGCTGCCCGGCGAGGGGGCGTGCACGGTGCCGCTGAGACAGGACCGGCTGCTGGTGGCGCTGCCCGCCGGTCACCGGCTGGCCGGCGAGGCCGACGTGGACCTGCGCGACCTGGCGGGGGAGCCCTGGATCGAGGCCGCGCCGCGCGGCCAGCCGACGCTGCTGGTGACGGCCTGCGCGGCGGCCGGGTTCACGCCGCGCGGCGGGGCGCGGGTGGCGGAATGGTCGGGCAAGTTCGGATTCGTCGCCGCGGGGCTCGGGGTGACGCTGGTGCCCGAGCTGGCGGCGCGGGCCGTACCGGCGGATCTGGTGCTCAGACCGCTCAGGGGTACGACACCCGCACGCCAGGTCTACGCGGCCCTCCCCGAAGCGCCACTGCCCGCCGCGCTGGAGCTGGTCGAGATGCTGGGAGAATAGAGGTGTGTACGACGGATACGCCCACTTAGGCGGCTTTCTCGCCAGCGGGTTGCGCGATGTGACCTCAGACCTCGCCGCGCTCGACGGTCAGGGCTGGTGGGCCGTCGTGGTCGACTACGAGGGCAAGGTGACGTGCGCCCGGTTCGACCGGGTGCGCAGGGCGCCCCTGCCCGCACCCGCCGCCTCCTGGCACGGGCCCCGTCCCGGCCAGTGGGTCAGCTCCCTCGACCAGGCCGCGTACGAGCGCGGCGTGTGGGCCATCCGCGACTACATCGAGCAGGGTGAGGTCTACCAGGCGAACCTTTGCCGCATCTTGACCGCGCCCGTGCCGCGTGACGCCGACCCGCTCGCCCTGGCGGCCAGGCTGGCGGCCGGCAACCCCGCCCCGTACGCGGCCGTCATCGACATCCCCGGCCTGAGCGTGGTGTCGGCCTCGCCAGAGCTCTACCTGTCGCGTGACGGCGACGTCGTCGAGTCCCGGCCGATCAAGGGCACCGGCGCGACCGCCGGCGACCTTCTCGACAAGGACTACGCCGAGAACGTCATGATCGTCGACCTCGTCCGGAACGACCTCGGCAGGGTCGCCGCCGTCGGATCGGTCGAGGTGCCGTCGTTGTGCGCGGTCGAGGAGCACCCCGGGCTCGTCCATCTCGTCTCCACCGTGCGGGCCCGGCTCGCGCCGGGGGCGGGCTGGCCGGAGCTGTTCGCGGCCACTTTCCCGCCCGGATCTGTCACGGGCGCGCCGAAATCGTCGGCTCTGCGCATCATCAATGAGCTCGAACCAGCACCTCGCGGCCCGTACTGTGGGGCGGTGGGCTGGGTCGACGCCGACCGAGGCAGGGCGGCGCTGGCCGTAGGCATCAGGACATTCTGGATCTCCGGCAGCGAGATCCGGTTCGGCACGGGAGCGGGCATCACCTGGGGCAGCGATCCCCGGCGCGAGTGGCTCGAGACCGAGCTCAAAGCAGCCAGGCTCATCTCACTGGCATCCACAGGAGGAAACTGAATGAACATCCCTGTCTGGGTCAACGGGGAGCTGATCGACCCCGCTCAGGCCACCGTGTCGGTCTTCGACCACGGGCTGATGGTCGGCGACGGCGTCTTCGAGACCATCAAGATCGTGAACGGCGAGTCGTTCGCGCTCACCCGGCACCTCGACCGGCTCACGCTCTCCGCCCAGCGCATGGACCTGCCCGACCCCGACGTCGACGCCATCGCCGACGGCATCACCAAGCTGCTGGAGGTCGCGCCCGCCTGGGCGCTCGGCCGCATCCGCGTCACCTACACCAGCGGCCCCGGCCCCCTCGGCTCCGACCGCGGCGACCAGGGCACGACCTCCGTCGTCATCGTGGACGAGCAGAAGCCGTTCCCCGCCACCGCGAACGTCGCCGTCGTGCCGTGGCCGCGCAACGAGCGCGGCGCGCTGTCGGGCGTCAAGAGCACCTCCTACGGCGACAACGCCAAGGCCCTGCTGCACGCGAAGAGGCGCGGCGGCGGCGAGGCCATCTTCGGCAACCTCGCCGGCGACCTGTGCGAGGGCACAGGCTCCAACATCTTCGTCGTCCGCGACGGCCGCCTGCTCACCCCCACCCTCAAGTCGGGCTGCCTGGCCGGCGTCACCAGGGCACTGGTGCTCGAATGGTGCGGCGGCGAGGAGAGCGACGTGCCGCTGTCCGCGCTGTACGAGGCCGAGGAGGCGTTCCTCACCTCCACCACGCGCGACGTGCAGCCGATCAAGCTGGTCGACGACACCGAGCTCCCGGTCGCCCCCGGCCCGATCACCACCAAGGTCATGCGCGTCTTCGCCGAACGCTCCGCCGCCGACCTGAACCCGTGAGCCTGCGGTTCCGCTGATCCCGAGTCCTCCTTCCCCGGCCGCGAGGCCGGGGGACAACGGGCCGCCCTATATTCGCCCTACATTTTCCGCGTTCGGCTCCGGGCTTTCTGCAGGCGGCGTTACGCTTCTCGCGCCGAATCGCCCGAACCTGATGTGAGTTCGTTATGAGTGGGGATGGCGGTACACCAGTGCCGCCGATTTCAAGAATGGGCGCGATCGTCACCGTGGAGCGCGTGCTCGCGCGCACTCCCGCACTCGCCGTCCTGCTGCCGCTGATCCAGGCCTACGACGTCGGCTGCCTGCTGAGCTTCGACGTCGTGGCACGTAACGCCGCTGCTCCACGGGGGCTGGCGGTCCAGCTCGACACCGCGTTCTCCGGCGAGGAGAGCACGTCGCTGCACATCTCGCTGCGTTACCCGGGCGGCGTCGAAGTCGTTTCCGGCGACGATCGCCATTGCGCGCCGCCGTGCCTTTCCTGGTTTCCCGGAGGGGTGCGGTGCGATGCCGCTCACACCCTTTATCAGATGCCCCTGTGGCTGTTTCCGCTGCCGCCCGCAACGGATTTCCTGCTCACCCTGGAATGGCCGTGGGCCCGCATCGGGCCCACGGCCATCACCCTGGACGGCGCCGCCATCTCCAGCGCCGCCTCCCGCTCGGCCCGGTGCTGGCCTGCCTAGGAGGCGGTGAGGCGGGCTAGTAGGACTTCTGCGTCTGCACGTTGAAGTCGTCCATCTTGACCTGCTTGGCCGGATCGGTCAGCGGGTCGGTGATCTGCAGGACGTCCAGCCCCTCGGTCATGTCGCTGGAGAAGATGTAGCCGTTGTAGTAGTAGGCCGACCAGGAGCCCACGACGCCGCCGCCCTCGTACGGGCCGCGCTCGAAGAAGCCGATCTCCTTCGGGTTCGCCGAGTCGGTGAAGTCCCAGATCGACACGCCGCCCTGGTACCACGACTGGACCATGATGTCCTTGCCGTCCACCGGGATCAGGGAGCCGTTGTGGGCCACGCAGTTCTCGTTCGGCTGCTGCTCGCGCGGGATCTTGAAGTAGCCGCGCCGCTCCAGCTTGTCGCCGACCACGTCGTAGACGGCGTTCGCGCCCTTGGTGGGCGGGGTGTTGCGGTCGCAGGTGGCCTGGCCGCCGCCGCCCAGCTCGTCGCTGAACACGACCTTCGTGCCGTCGTTGTTGAACGTCGCCGAGTGCCAGATCTGGAAGTTCTCCAGGTCGGTGAGCTGCTGCAGGACCTTCGGCCGGACCGGGTCGGTGATGTCGAGCAGCACGCCGTCGCCGAAGCAGGCGGCCGCGGCCAGCTTCTTCTCCGGGTAGGCGGTGATGTCGTGGCAGCCGGAGGCGAACTCGGAGTGCTGCCGCTCGGGGAAGATGTCCGGCTTGGCCACGACCTTGGCGGACGCCGGCGACTTCACCGGGATCTCCACGATCGAGATCAGCTCGTGCGGCGCCGGGCAGGTCTGCGAGTCCGGCTCGGGGCCGGGGGAGGAGACGTAGACGTACAGCGTCTCACCGGCGGGCACCATCGTGTGCGTGTGCGAGCCGCAGTCGGTCTGGACCGCGCCCACGTACTGCGGGCTCTTCTTGTCGCTGACGTTGAAGATCCGCAGGCCCTCCCAGTTGCGCTCGTCGTCGCCGGAGTCGCACTCCGGGCCGCCGCGCGGTTCGTCGATCGACAGGATCAGCAGATCCTGGTAAATGGTCACGTCGTTCTGTTGTGCCGGGCAGGACACCTGGCTGACGAGCTGGGGCTTGGTCGGGTCGCTGATGTCGAAGATCGAGAATCCGCCGAAGTTCCCCACGTAGGCGTAGTCGCCCTGGAACGCAAGATCGGTACCGAGATCGCCCTCGCCGTCGAACGGAGCCGTCCGAGGCACGTTGGCGATGTGCTTGACGTTGTCGCTCGTCATCACGCCGCCGGGAGGCAACGTGGCGGGCGTGCCGGCCGCGGCGCTGGTCTCCTGCGGAGAGGTCGCGGGTGTCGGCTCCTCGGTGGCGACCGGCCCCGCGGCGCACGCGGAGGCCAGGAACAACACCGTACACAGCAACACTCCGCGCAACTTGGCAGAGATCAACGCGCATCCCCCTTGTCTAGTAGCCCACTATGGAAGCTATGTCAGGAGGTTATGGGCCGCGTACGGTCTTCATCACAGTTATGACGACATTTGCCCTTACCGCCTGCTCTCAGCAGCCCGCCGAGCCGGCGGGCTCGTCGCCCGTGGGCACGGGGGCGCCGGTCATCGTGCCGGGCAGCCCGGGCACGCCGGCCCGCACGGCGACACCGGGGGAGCGGGTCGGTCCGTCGCCGTCGCCCACGGTGGCCGCGGACGTGCGGTTCGCGGAGGGCATGATCCCGCACCACCGGCAGGCGCTGGAGATGACCTCCATGGTGGAGGCGCGCACGAGCACGGCGACGATCCGCGCGTTCGCCCGCCAGATCACGGCGGCGCAGAGGCCGGAGATCAAGGCCATGACCGCGTGGCTGGCGGAGCTGGACCGCTCGGTCCCGGACGGGCATCGGCACGAGCAGGGGGCGAGCTACGGGATGGCGACGCAGGAGGAGCTGAACGCGCTGCGCGCGGCCAGGGGCACGGTCTTCGACCGCATGTTCCTGCAGCTCATGACCAGGCATCACGAGGGGGCGGTGAAGATGGCGGGGGAGCAACTGGCCGGCGGCCGGGACCAGCGCATGCGGATGATGGCCAAGGACGTGTACTCGGGGCAGAGCATCGAGATCGCCCGGATGCGCCAGATCCTGGAGTCACTCCCGGCCTAGACGCCTGCCTCGCCCATCGGGCCGTGGCGATGACGAAGGGGAGGCTCCGCCGGTGGCGGAACCTCCCCTTCGCATAACTGTGTCCGGCCCCCTGGGGATCCGGACTTCTCCGCGCCTGTGCCGGCTAGGACGGCCAGAGCATGTTGGTCAGCTCGGCGTCCAGATCCATGAAGTCGGTCTCCCGCCCGGCGGGCACCTTCTCGTAGGTCCGGTGGAGGAACTCGGTCAGCGGGGCCAGCGGCACCTCGAAGAGCGCCTGCCCGAAGGGCGATGTGAGGCTGATGTGCAGGGTGCGCTCGCCGTCGGCGCGCGCGGGCCACACCTGCACGTCGCCGTCGCCGACACGCCTCACGATGCCCACGGTGAGCAACTCGCGGGCAAAGATCCACTCGACCGGCTCGTCGTTCCCTACGTGGAAGGCCATGCGGATGGCGTACGGATCGTCGGCTGTGTAACTCAGTCCGGCGAGCAGGGGGACGGTAGTACGGTCGGGGACCACAAGCCGAAGGCCAAGCTCGGCGGAGACGGTGGTGCTGTTCATCGTCAGCCAAACCTTTTCGTCGTAGGTCCCCTCTACGGGGCTTTCACTGCTCTGACGGACTTCGTCCTGAGCTATGACGCGGAACGAAGAAACCTGTAGGAAAGATTCCGCTCCCAGGGCCTTCTGTAACGCACATCACAGCTGGACATTTAGGCATCTACCAGGCTAAACGGCATCAATCGGGTCGTATTTACAAGGGTTTTGCGTGCTGTGGAGCCTGCCCCGGACGCCCCGTCCATGAACGTTTCTCGCCAAAAGATCATGGCCGATGCCTTCCGGGACACGACGATGGTATGCCACCCGCCCGCCGTGCCGATGGGCAACCGCCGCGTTTCACCCGAATCCCTCTGACCCGCCACCGTGGCCCGGCCGGGCCCGGGCCGCACAAGATCGTCGGGGAGGGCAATCGGTTCGCCGTAGGTTCCGGAGTGCGGTATGGTTTTCCACGTCGGCACCGCAAGGGAGCCGGCGAGGGCGGGCGATTAGCTCAGCGGGAGAGCGCTTCGTTCACACCGAAGAGGTCACTGGTTCGATCCCAGTATCGCCCACCGCACGTCAAGGGCCGGTTCTCATCAAAGAGCCGGCCCTTTCGCATGTCTGCGATGTCCGATTCTGGGAGCAGAATGGGAGTGATCAAGAAAGTGCAGTCACCCTGACGCTGAATCAAAAGAATCTTCCGCGCGCCGAACCGGGGACCCTAGACGCACACGAGACGACCGCCGCCGTCCACCTAGGCGCGGCGTCAACGGCGCCCGCAACGACGCCACCGACTCCTTTCGATGCGGCTCCAGCAGTCGATCAAGCAGTCCCACCGGCGACCGCCGCGGCAAACCAGCCTTCGCCCAGCAACGCTCGAGGTCGGCCCGCTGAATCAGCGCCGACTCCAGCCGCTGCTGCTGAGTCGCCACGTCCTGAACGAGATGCCCCATACGCTCGTCCCGCATGATGTCCGGGATCCGGTCCTCGGCCATCCACGTCTGCTGAGCATGCCGCAACCAGTGCGTCGTCAGCCCTTGCCGGATCGGCAGCCACACCGCCACGGGCGTGTCCACAGGCAGGACCTTGTGTGACCGGCCTCGCTCCACGATCCGCAGAGGCTCGAACGGTGCCCCTTCTCCGCGGCGGGCCACGGATTCACAGGGACACCCGCCCATCCGTGCGACGAGTCCACCAGCACCCGGCATGGCCGGACGTGGATCCTTCCCGCCCAACCCGGCCACCAGCCATCGGCAGCAGGGCGGACATGGCGGCGTGCCGCGTTCGAGCGCCGCAGATGCCCGCCTCCCGGGCCGAGCATCAGGTAGTCGCCGCCCGTGCACCATGCCGGGTCGCCCGGCTCTCGCCTTCTCGGCTTGCATGTGCAGCGGCGGGCCTTCATCCCGGCGAGCAGGTCAAGCAGCAGCGGAGGCAGGTCCACCGATCGGAGGGAGCCGTCCTTGGGGATGCCGCGATAGAACCGTCCGTCGAGCTCGAACAGCTTCTCGCGGACGTCGAGCGCCCCTTCGTCGTTCAGAAAGTCCGGGCCGAGCGCCAGGGCCTCGCTCCACCGGACGCCCGCGAACGCGTACAGCAGCTCCCGCACGAAGTCGTCGTCCTGGCCGCTGAGAATCGCCCTGCGCTCCGCATACACCAGCACCTCGAAGGGCGTGGGTACATCCTTGGACCGCTGCTTGGCCTGAGCCTTCTCCACCCGCCGCAACCCGCGCCGCCCGCGCGCCTTCTCCTTGGCCGCTGGGTTGTGCTGGATCCGGTGTGGCACCGCCGAACCGAGACAGGTCGACAGGGTAACCCGAGCGTCTTTCGCGGTCCGCGGCGACAAGCCCTGAGTCTGGACCAGACCTCTCTCCCACGCGCGACCTCTTCACGGGCGATCGTCGCCATGGCCCGTCCCTGAAAGTGCGGGATCGCGTGGCACTCGAGGTGGTATCGGTAGTTCGCCATCGTGGACGGCTCGAGGTCGAGATCGCCGTACCAGAGGTTCGCCCACTCCGCGAACAAGATCTGTCCTGCTCGCGGGTTGACGTAGCGATTCGCCCTCACCTCGGCTTCCTTGTCCTGCCAGTACTTGTCGGCGGCCTTCTTCGTGAGGAAGCCCGACATGCTGTCGATCTTGCCGGTTGGGGTCTCGCCAGCGCGAGCGCCAGAAATCGCCGCGTTTCTCAGACCAAGGCCGACTACATCTGGTACCGCCGCTACCAAGCCGAGGGCATCGATGGCCCGCGCACACGCTCCAAGCGGACCTACAGGGGCCGAACCATGGTCGACGGGCGTTATCGCGTCATTGACGTTCTCCCGGAAACACGCCAATGGCGGGAGATGCAGACAACGCCGCAGTACCCGGCCTTGCGCGAGCTCGATCCCGCTTCCGTCCCCCAGTACATTCACGGCAATGGCACCTTCATGTGGGGGCTATGTAGGCGCCGGCGGTCTTGGCGCGTCCGCAGCCATCCTGTCCGACGCGCTGGGAGAGCCGCCGTCCGAGGGTATGGTCCAGGATTTCTGCGTTCAGGTCGTGGCGTTGCTGGGCGGTCAAGCCGGGAGTCCCTGGCTGCTGAGCTGGCGGCTCGTTGTCCGATGGGTGCAGGCATGGCAGATGAACCAGCCCTGATCGTTGGCCTCGACGACGAGTCAGTTGTGGGGCAGGCGCCCACAACTGGGCGTTGCCGCTGCTGCCGTCACAAGCTCCTCGACCCCGTGTCCCTCGCTTACGGGATGGGGCCAGACTGCCGGAAGCGGTTGGGCACCACCCCACGCAAGCCTGTACGGCTCAACGGCCCGCTGTGGAGGACACTGCGATGGACAGGCCAATCTCCTGGAGGAAGCCATGATTACCGTGTACGTGACGGCTCAGGGCGACAAGTACCACTCCGCCCCGGACTGCATCGGGCTTACGTCAGGCCAGGAAGGCGGTGAGGTGCAGGACTACAACCTGAACCCGATCGTGCCGAAGGATCTGGAAGAAGCCGCCAAGAAGTGGAAGCCGTGCAAGCTTTGCCGTAGAGGAGCAGCATGACGTTGGAACGCCACTCAGGGGAGTGGACGTACGACCCTGAGGCCGGAGCCGCCTACGTTTACCTCCGCGGCCCCGTCCCGGCCGGCGGAGCGGCGAGAACGGTCCCGGTGGACGCCCTGGTGAACCTCGACTACGACCCTGAGGGAAGAGTGATCGGCATCGAGATCATCGCCAAGTGGCCTGAGGCTCCGGAGGAAACGACACCTTGAGTACGACGCACCAGTGTGCCCGCCCCGCAACCGCTCAAGCGGAGCAGTGGCGCTGCCCGGACTGCAGTCTCCTGTGGGAGCCTCTCCCCGCCGCACCGGTCTCGCCCGTCAGCAAGGGGCCATGGAGACTCTTGGCTGGCCGTCTCGCGGCAGGAGCACGCATTGCACAGATGGCCGCCGGCTTTGTCCTGCTGTGGGCGATCGGGGCTCGTACGGCGGCCGTAGCTTTGACGTTAGGGGCGCTTGCCATCTGGGGCTGCGTGTGGGCGTGGACGAAATTCCGCAACAGGCAGGCGAGAAGCTGACAGGAGAGATGCCCACCTGCACGAACGTGGCATATTTGACCTTGAATGCGAAGGCGGCCTCCTGCCACGAACGGGAGATTGCCTCGATCCCGCAACGGCTATGACGCCATCGACGAGTCATGCGCTGGTCTGTAGGGGACTTGGCATGACGTCCTGAGACGCCTCTGGATCATGGGCGCCCGTCCGGCTAATGTCGAACGGGTGTTCCCCTCGCTGATCCAGGAGGCCCTTGTGCTCTTTACGCGACGGTTACCCAGCACCGCCCCGCCCAGGCAAGGGTTCACGCGCCTTACCCGCCGCCTCGCCATCTTGTGCGGAACCGTCACTCTGGTCGCCGGTCTCGCCGTCTCGCAAGCTCCCGCGGCTATGGCCGCCGACTCACTCACCCCCCTCGGCCATGTCGCAGTCACCAGCGACATCGCTGCCGCGGCCGGCAAGGTATTCGTCGCCCTGGATGACCGGATCGTCGTCGCGGACACCCAAGGCGTCGTCACTGGGAACATCACCGGCTTGGCCGAAGTGAGGGATCTCGTCACCAACCCGGACGGAACCCGGCTCTACGCGGCCCTTAGAGGATCGCACGAAGTGATCGAGATCAACACTGACGACCTCGCCATCCTCCGGCGGATCGGCCTGGGCGCGTACCAGTGCCCGAGCCGGCTCGCGATGAGCGGGCACCGGCTTTGGGTCTCCCACGGCTGCCCTTGGAATAGTTCCGGCGGCGCTCTTGGCCTCGACCTGTCCGTCCCTGCCCCGCAGCCTTCCGTCGTCCCGGCAGGCAACCTCGCTCAAGCGCCACGGATCGCTGCCGCAGGGAGCACGCTCGTCGTGGCGGACTTCTGGGACCTGCGGGTGTACGACCTCCAAGACGGCGTTCCCGCGCTGCGTGGCGCGATAGACGCCTACGATCACGGGTTGTCGAACGGCTGGGGCCAGATCGCACTCACGTCGGATGGCGCGACAGCGATCACCACACCGGGAGCTGTGAACGACTTCGACGCCTGGGACCTGACCACCCTCACCAAGTCCCGCTCCTATGGCAAGGAAGAGGGCACTCTAGGCTACGGGTCGCCCACGATCAGCCCAGACGGGAAGCAGGTTGCCGTCACCCGAGGAACCGACGATGTAGAAGACGCACCGCTCGTGCTGTTCGACTTGAACACGGGGGCCGCGGTCGAGACGTTCGACCAATCTCTCGTCGCGATTTACGACCTCGTCTTCTCCGGATCTGACCTGTTCGCCGTCATCGAGAACACCATAGACGGCACCTTTCATCTCTGGCGGATGCACGGTGCCTCACTTCCGCCGTGCAAGATGACGTTGACAGGGCCGGACACGTCAGGGCGGTTCAAGAAGACCACCTTCACTGGCCGGCTCACCCGGCCGGACGGCACCAACCCTGGCGTCCAGACGGTCACGGTAAGCCGCCGCCCGTGGGGTGAGAGCAACTTCGAGCCGCTGCCGGACGTCACCACGAACGCCGATGGCACCTTCACCTTCAGCAACGTCCCCGGGGTCGAGACGCAGTGGACTTACAAGGCCTACTACGACAACACCGCAGACAGTCGAAGCTGCAGCGCGACCAAGGTGGTCGAAGTTTCCGGCTGGTGATCCCGGTCGTCGATGAGATGAAGAACGCGAAAGCGGCTCTCCGCCCCACGGAGAGCCGCCCCCGACCCACTACGGAAATCCCTCGCCCGCCACCGTCACCATCAGTGGTCTCCCGTGAGCGTACATTCGGGGAGGCCGAAATGTTTGACCACATCTGCCCAGGCCGTTGCAATGCTGCGCCTCGACGCCGAACCGAGGAGCACGGGCGAGCACTCGCCGTCTGGCAAGCCGAGATCGCCGCATGGGCTGCCGCCGACCCCGCGGAGCGAGGTCCGGAAGCCGCCCGCCCAGCAGAGCCTGCCGTCAGGTGGACGCCCGGCAGCCCGTACTGGTGCCTCAACGACTCTTCCGCCATACGCGCTGCTCTCGTCGACCTGGATCGGCCTACTGGGAAGCCCGCGGCTGGCCGATGCCCGCCTACCTGGGAGAGTCGGCGCCGGCGCTGACGGAGGTCGCATCGGCGTTGTGCGCCCACCTGGACGGCATCCTCGCCCACCCTGGCTACGCGGTCGGCTTCGGCACCGGTGTCCTGTCGTGGCATGCGGAGGTGACGTCCGCGGCGAAGACGAAACCCCGCCGCGTGTCCATGCAACTGCGCTGCCCCCAACGCCACCTCGCCACCCTCTCCCGGCTGGAAGGAGAAGACCGGATCGAGTGCCGCAACCGATCCTGCGGCGCCAGCCGCGGCGGCCCGGTCGTGCTGACCGTGGACGAGTACCACGGCCTCGCAGCGGAGGTCATCGCAGCCAGAGGGAGGCGGGTATGACCGCCCAGTGCCCCACCTGCCACGGCAGGGGAGAGGTCCCGGACGCGCGAGTGTGTGCCCTTGCCGGGTGTGGGCGCGAGTTCGTCTGGCAGGACGACGGCCGAGGCCGGAGCCGTCCGCGAGGTGACGCGATCTACTGCTCGCGGTCCTGCAAGCATGCCGCCGCGATGCGCACCTACCGCTCCCGGAAGGCCGCGTGATCCCTTAACTCGGGCGCATTGGATCACTTCTCCCATGTCGCCCGAAAATGGGCTGTGACGCGTCACGCCAATCGCTACGGTAGGAGGCAGTTCACAAGACCCGGGTAGGCGCGGGTCGAATGGGCGTCGGTTATCTTTCTGCGACAAAGAACCGTCCGGTGCCCGCTTAACACATCCGCGCCTCTTCAGGCCGCGTGAGCTGGTCAGGTCTGGTGCTGGCACGGGTCGAATCTCGTCGGTTATCGCCTATTAAGCCGGTGGCTGCGAGTTCGAATCTCGTCACGGGCTTCGGTTCGTGTAGCTCAATGGCAGAGCACCGTAAACGGCCGGTGGGTCACCCATATCCGTGCCAGTTCCAGACCTGATCGCTCGTCAGCCCTGTCGGCGGTGCGGGTCGAATCTGATCGGTTATCGCTCTCTCAAAGCGGAGACCCGGGTTCGAATCCCGGCGCCGCCTCCGGGCGGTGTGGTGTAGCGGCCTAGCACGTCTAACGCCGGTCGGTCTCCCACATCCGCGCCTCCGGCAGGGCTGACGAGCAAGGGGAGCGGGTCGAAGGTCGTCGGTTATCGGGAACAGGTTGTCGCAGGTTCGAGTCCTGCTCACCCGACCAGCAGTGCCGGGTGGTAGCTCAGTCAGGTAGAGCGTCTGTCATAAACGCCGGTGGACATCACCACATCCGCTCCCCTTCGTCATATCCGCCCTCGGGCGGGTCGACTGGAAGGAGCACCATCATGGCTCGTGACCCTCTCGCCGCGGTCTCGGCGATCGCGACCCCGCAGTCCCAGCCGATCCCTGGCCGTACCGACCAGGTGAAGAACGCGGCCGGCGGCTACGTGTTCGCCAAGGACGTGTGGACCCGGCTGGAGGACTTCCTCATCCTGGGCACCACGGGCGGCACCTACTACGTGGGCGAGGACAAGCTGACCGCCGAGAACGCCCGCATGCTGTCCCAGGCGATCGCCGAGGACGGGCCGCGCGTGGTGCGCATGCTGACGGACATCTCGACGGCTCGGCCGCCGCGGGCGCCGAAGCAGCGCCCGGCGCTGTTCGCGCTCGCCGCCTGCTACGCGGAGGGCGACGCCGGCACCCGCCAGGCCGCGAAGGCGGCGCTCGCCAAGGTGGCGCGCACGACCGACCACCTGGCCCAGTTCTTCGGCTACTACAAGAACCTGGGCGGCAAGCCGACCGCTCGCGGTATCGCGCCCACGGCGGGCCGTTCGCTGCGGACCGCGCTCGGCTCCTGGTTCCTGAACGGCAGCGCGGACGACATCGCGTTCAAGGCGTGCAAGGCGCGCCAGCGCAAGACGCCCCAGGGCGAGGCGTTCGACCTGCGCGACGCGCTGCGCATCGCGCACCCGGTCGCCGACGGCGAGCAGCGCAAGGCGCTGTTCGGGTGGATCGCCGGGAACGTCACCGACGAGCAGGCCCGCGAGGTTCTGCCCGCCGTGGACCGGTTCCTCACCGCCAAGGCCGTGACCAGCCCTGCCCAGGCCATCGAGGTGGTGACCACGGCGAGGGTGCCGTGGGAGTTCCTGCCTGACGCGGTGCTGCGCGACCCCGGCGTGTGGGAGGCGCTGATCGAGACGGTCGGCATGACGGCGCTGATCCGGAACCTGGCCCGCATGACCCGGCTGGGCACGCTCCAGCCGATGGCCGAGGCGACGGCGCGGGCGGTGCGGCGGCTGACGGATCGGGAGGCGATCCTGCGCGCCCGGATCCACCCGATGGACGCCTGGCTCGCCCTGCGCGTCTACAGGTCGGGCGTGGCGCAGCCGAACCCGCGTGCCGACCGGCAGACGTGGCACCCGGTGCCGGCCGTGCTGGACGCGCTGGAGGAGACGTACGAGCTCGCCTTCGGCGCCGTCGAGCCGTCCGGCAAGAGGCTGCTGGTCGCGGTGGACTCGTCCGGGTCGATGAGCTGGGGCGGCGGAGTGCGGGTGGGCGGTTCGCCGATCGGGTCGCCGTACGAGGTCGGCAACGCCATGGCGGTCATGCTGGCCCGCATCGAGCGCGGGAACGCGCACGTGATCGACGTCGACACGCTGGTGCACGCGTCGAGGGTGACGCCGCGCACCAACCTGCGCGAGATCGCCTCCTGGAAGCCGTCCGGCGGCGGCACCGACCTGTCGCTGCCGTTCACGTGGGCGCGTGAGCGGGGGATGGAGGTGGACGGCATCGTGGTCTTCACCGACAACGAGACCTGGGCGGGCCGGTCCCACCCGACGCAGGCGCTGAACGCCTACCGGCGCGCCGTCAACCCGGAGGCCCGGGTGGTCGTCGCCGCGATGACGGCCGCCGGGTACTCGATCGGTGACCCGAAGGACGACGGTGTGCTGAACGTGGCCGGGCTGGACGCGTCGCTGCCGCTCGTGGTCAACGGATTCGTGCGCTGACCTGCGTGGGCAGTGGCCGGCCGCCCGACCGGCCGATCAGGATGGCGTCGTGGCGTCAGCTCTCCCGCAGGGCTGACGCCAGCGGTTCCGGCACCGACGGGTGGTAGGGCGGTCGCAGGTGGACGATCGCGAGGTCTGCTCCGGCCTCGGCGAACGCGTACGCGGCGGCTGCCGTGGCGGCCGGGTCGCCGTCGTGGCGCACCTGACAGGAGATCAGGATGCCGGACGGGTCCCGCCCCGCGTCGGCGCAGTGCGCGTGCAGCACCTCGCGGGCGCGCCCGAAATCCAGCCTTCGAGGCGCGACGTGGCGGGGCCGGCGCCGTGGGCGGGGTGGAAGCGGTCCGAGGCCCAGGCGGATTCGAAGACGTCCATCTCGTCGGCGGCCTGCCGGCGGCCGCGCTGAACAGCCGCGGTCGATCGCGGCAACACGCTGGCGACCTGCTCGGCAGGAAGGGGCGGCACCTGCTCGATCTCGAAGTCCCGCTCCTTGGTTCGCCCTCGTCCAGCGGGTCGGTGCCGTGAAGTATGGTCGGAAGTGTGGTGATCTTCAGAGCGGGTGGGTGACCGGTGTCCGGTGAGTTGTTCGATGTGGCGTTGGAGCTGTTGCGCGCCAACCCGTATGGGTTCCTGACCACGGTGAACGATGGGCGGCCGCATACTCGGCTCGTTCAGCATGTCGGTGTTGACGCCGACGGGACCGTGTGGATCGGGACGAGCCCGGCGTCTCGTAAGGCCACCGAGATCTCACGTCATCGGATGGTGTCATACGCGGTCGAAGACAGGGCCGCCTTCGCCTACCTGTGCTTGCAGGCGGACGCCGAACTGGTCGATGACAAGACGGAACGGGTTGTCCGGTGGCAGGACGGATTGGAGGCGTTCTTTCCGGACGGCCCGGCCGGGAACGACTTCGTGCTGATCCGGTTGCGTCCGCACAGAGTCGAACTCATGGACTTCTCCCGCGGGATCCATCCTGACCCCTACGGGCTGGTCGCCGCCGCCGTCGAGCGGCGGGAAGGCTCATGGTCGCACAGCTGGTGAGCCGGTGGATCACAGCGGCAGGTCACGCCAGGTGATGTTGGTCCGCACCCGGAAGAAGACCCCGTCGATCATCGTTCGGTGACTCGCCCACCGGCCGCCCCTGGCTCGGGCCGGATGACGATCTCGAGGTACTCCAGCGGCATGAGCAGCGTCTCGCCGCCGGTGTTCAGCTCGTGGACGAGCTCCGTCAGGTCCGCGACGAGGGATTCGCGGCCGGAGGCGTCCAGGGATTCGAGGGTCATCACCGTGGGGCCGTACGTCGCGCACCAGGCACGTACGTGCTCCTCGGGGCTGGAGAAGCGCCACCACAGCTCCCGCGTCCCCGCCTCGACGGCCGCGCCGGGGCCGAACAGCTCGCGCAGGCCGTCCGTCGTGCCCCAGCGGCTCTCCGGGCGGGTGCCGGGCGCGGGGGAGACATACTTGGTGTTGAGGGCGAGCATGCGGCCCATGTAGCCGGACGGTGTCCAGCAGGCCAGCGCGATCCGGCCGCCCGGTTTGGTGACGCGCAGCAGCTCGGCCGCCGCCCGCTCCTGGTCGCGGGCGAACATCACCCCGAACGTCGAGGTGACCAGGTCGTACGAGGCGTCCGGCACCGGGAGGGCCTCCGCGTCGCCCTGGCGGAAGTCGATCGTCAGCCCTTCCGCCTCGGCGCGGCGCGTGGCGTGGGCCAGCAGGTCGGGCACCAGGTCGATGGCGGTGACGCGGGCGGAGCGGCGGGCGGCGGCCAGGGCCGTGTTGCCGGTGCCGGTGGCGACGTCCAGGTGCTCCTCGCCGGCCCGTAACCGGGCGGCCTCGCACAGCAGCTCGGCGGCCAGCAGGAAGCGCGCCCCGACGGACCTGTAGTCACCGGTCGCCCACGTCCGGCGCTGCACGTCGTCCCTGTCGGGAGTCCGCGGCCGCACGTCGTCCCCGTCGAGGGTCCGCGGCCGGACGCCGTCCCGCTCGCGGGCCCGCGGCTCTGCCGTGTTGTGCTCGCTCGTCTCCTGCTCCGACATCGTGCGTCTCACCCCGATCGATCGGCGGTCAAGATCCGACGTGCTGCCAGTCTGCGGCATGCCGGGCGTTCCTGGCCAGATCGACTTCGCCCCGCCGCCGGGCGATCACCGATGGCGACGGCGTCGCCCGGACGCCCGGCGGCGGTTGCACGGCGTTTCTTGACCTTGTCAGAGGGAGTCAGTAATGATCTCCGCCGTAGCCCACCGAAAGGTGATCACGTGCGATCCCTCGCATCGAGAGCCGCGGCCTTGGCCGCCGTCCTGACCACCGCCACCCTCCTGGTGCCACATCCAGCCTCCGCCGCAGCGCAGCTCGTCGCGAACGGCACCTTCACCGGCTCGACCGCCCCCTGGGCCGCCCTCGGGCAGAGCACGATCGCGGTCGAGGACGACCGCATGCGGGTCGAGGTCAAGAACGTCGTGGCCAACCCCTGGGACGCGATGGTCGCCGCGCCCGCCACCGCCGCCCTGAACCCGGGCAAGAGCTACACCCTCTCCTTCGACGCCCACTCCACCGTCGCCTTCACCGCCAAGGCCACGGTGCAGTACACCGCCACCCCGAGCAGCAACCAGTCGCTGGCCACCGACGTGCGGCTGACCTCGTCGAGCAAGCGCTACAGCATCCCGTTCACGGCCGCCCAGGCGTCCGCGACGGCGGCCGAGGTGACGTTCCAGCTCGGCGGGTCGGGGGCGAAGCCGGTCGTGCGCTTCGACAACGTCTCGCTGATGGAGACGCAGACGACCCGGCCCACCGGCCTGTACGTGAACCCGCTGTCGAACCCCGCCCGGTGGGCCGCCGAGCACGTGAATGACCCGGCCGCCACCCCCATCAGGGACAACATCGGCAACAAGCCGATCTTCGAGTGGTTCGGCGGCTGGTTCACCGACCTGACCAAGGCCGTGGACACCTACGTGGGCGCCGCGCAGGCACAGGACCGGCTGCCGATGCTGGTGGCGTACAACATCCCCAACCGGGACGCGTGCGCGGGGCACTCGGGCGGCGGCGCCGGCGACGCGGCCGGGTACCACGCCTGGATCACCGAGTTCGCCAAGGCGATCGGCAGCCGCCACGCCGTCGTCGTGCTGGAGCCGGACGGGGTCGCCGCCGCGGGGTGCGTGACGCGGATCGGCAAGGACCCCGAGGACCAGTACCGGATGTTGCTGGACGCCACGCAGGTGCTGCGGGCCGAGGCGCCGAACGCGTGGGTCTACCTCGACGCGGGCAACGCCACCTGGATCCCGGCCGCGCAGATGGCGCCGTTGCTGGTGAAGTCGGGCATCGCCAACGCGCGCGGCTTCTCGGTGAACGTCTCCAACTACATCACCACCGCCGACAGCCAGGCGTACGCGGTCGCGGTCGACGGCCTCCTGCGCACGACGGTCGGCGCGAAGACGTACGTGATCGACACCAGCCGGAACGGCAACGGCCCGTACGTGGACGGCACGCCGGAGGACAACTGGTGCAACCCGCCGGAGCGCAGGCTCGGCGCCTCGCCGGTCCGCCAGACGTCCGGGGCGGAGTACCTGTTCTGGGTGAAGGTGCCGGGCGACTCCGACGGGCCGTGCGGGATCGGCGCGGACGTCCCGGCGGGCTCGTTCAGCCCCGACCTGGCCATGTCGCTCATCAACGGCGGCTCGTGACCTGACGCCGCCCCGGCCGGTGCCCGCCGTCGGACGGACGGCAGGCACCGGCCGGTCCTGGCGACGGCCGCGGCCGCGATCGAGGCCGTCGCCCGGTGGAGCGGCCGTGACCAGTGGTGTTCCCGCACGTGCCGATCTCGCAACAGGAGGCTGAAGTCCCAGTGCCGAGCTGGAAATCGAAGTGCGCGGGCTTATCCGCCCTCACGCTCATGGCCGCGGGCCTGATGACCGCCCCGGCGGCCGCGGCCGCCGAACCCCCCACCTACTACGTCGACCACATCAGCGGCAACGACGCGAACGAGGGCAGGTCGGCGGCGACCGCCTGGCGGACGCTGGTCAGGGCCGGCGCGGCGACCCTGACCCCCGGCTCCGAACTGCTGCTGCGCAGGGGCGGCACGTGGGCGGAGCAACTGGTGATCGCCGAGGACGGCGAGCAGGGGGCGCCGATCGTCGTCGACGCCTACGGCACGGGCGCCAAGCCCGTGATCAAGGGGACCGACGCGGTGTCCTGCGTGCTGCTCTCCGGTGACCACATCGAGGTCTACAACCTGCAGGTCGGCGTGGAGGGCGCGGGCCGGTGCGAGTGGTCGGGGTTCTCGATCGAGGGCGACCACAACTTCCTCAACCAGAACTACATCACCGGCGCGTCGGCGGGCGTCTTCATCGACGAGGACGCCGACTACACCTCGATCAACAACAACGAGTTCGTCAACAACAACGTCATGAGCGTGAACACGGACGCCTCGGAGATGGGCGAGGCGTACGCGAACGACGACTCGGGCGCCTTCGCCATGCTGGTCCACGGCGACGACTCCGAGATCTCCTGGAACGACATCAGGGGCTCGATCGCCCCGAGCTTCGACTACGTCTTCGACGGCGCGGCCGTCGAGATCTTCAAGGGCTCGCGCAACTGGGTGCACCACAACATCTCGGTCGACAACGACACCTTCACCGAGCTCGGCACGCTCACCTCGGCCGACGGCGAGTCGCAGGACCCGGACGGCACCGCGGACAACGTGTTCGAGTACAACGCCGTCTACGGCGATCGGACCAGGGGCGGGATGGTCACCCGCGGCCCGTTCAAGGAGGAGGCGGGCTCGCCCGTCGAGCCGAACGGCCCCGTGCTGCGCACGGTCTTCCGCAACAACTCGATCCACCTGCGCAACCCGGACGCCGAGGGCGTGGTCTGCGACGCCAGCTGCACCGACGAGCACCTGACGATGACGCAGAACGCCGTCTACGCCAAGAAGAAGAGCGTCTACGCGCCCGGCGTGACCGCGGCGGCCAACTCCTACAACGTGCTGGACGGCGACCAGTACCAGGCGGGCGACGACGGCACCGGCAACGTCTTCGAGGACCCGCGGTTCGACCCGGGCAACCCGCTGCGGCTCCTCGCCGGCAGCAAGGCGATCGGCCTGGGCAAGGTGAAGTACGGCCAGATCGATCTGAACGGCGTCGCGATCGGCGCGGACGGCGGCATCGAGGCCGGCGCCTACGAGTACGCCTCGACGCCTTGATTCGAACTTGTGAGCGATAATGGGTGGCCTTCGCGGCCAGCCCCTGCATATGATCTTGATCGTTCGTCCGCCGAGAGAACGGGAGATCCCACCATGAAGCGCAAACTGATCGCGTTAGGCATCGGCCTCGGGCTGGTGGGCGCCACCGCCATCGCCACACCCGCCCAGGCCGACGTCATCGCCTCGGTCCCGCTGCACGGCACCGCGGCCGACGCCCAGCAGACCGCCACGTTCTGGCTCGCCGACGGGGGCGCCAATCTCAGGAACGCCGCACCGTACTCCGTGCAGACCTCGGTGTCCGTGACCGCCGCGGCCACCACGCCCGTCCCGGACAGCAAGCCCGGCAACACCGCGCCACTGGTCCCGCCCAGCGGGGAGGACCCCATGACCGCGGGCAAGGTGTTCTTCGTCGGCGGCGACGGGCAGCCGCACTGGTGCACGGGCACCGCCCTGCAGAGCCAGTACCGCAACGTCGTCGCCACGGCCGGGCACTGCGTGCTCGACATCGAGGACGCCGCTCCCACGCAGAGCCGGGTGGTGTTCGTGCCCGGCTACGCCGACGGCACGGCGCCCAAGGGCCTGTACGTCGCCAAGCAGGCCTTCGTCCACTACGAGCTCTCCCTCTACGACGACCTCGAGCGCGACTACGCCTTCATGACCGTCTACAACGGCGTCGTGGCCGACTCCGCCGGCGTGCTGAGCGACACGGGACGGCTCGGCGACAACGCCGGCGGGCAGGGGTTCGCCTGGAACCAGCCGCCGGACTCCTCGATCAAGGTCTTCGGCTATCCGGCGGGCCCGCACCCCGACGGGACGCTGCCCTACACGGGAGAGCACCTCCATCAGTCCACCGGGGCGGCGTCCTGGGTGGCGGCTCCCGAGCTGTCCGCCGAGCATCTCGTGGGTGTCGAGTCACCGTTCACCGGTGAGGGCGCGCTCGGCTCCGCGTGGCTGCTGCGCTACGACGCGAGCAAGAAGATGGGCTACCTCAACGGCGTCACGATGAGCGTCTCCGACACCGATGCCGACGACCGCTACGACACCGGCGTCTCGCCGTACTTCGATGCCCAGACGGCCGCGGTCTACAAGGCCGCTTCGGCGTCCTGGTCCGGTCGCCTCGTGTAGCGGAGCGGCCTAGAAGTCGCGTGAGCGGCGCAGGGCGGGTGGCCGGCCGTCCGGGTCCACCGCGAACCGGTACAGCGGCAGCGCCATGAGCTTCTGCGCGCGCGACAGATGAGGCTCGGGATGCGGCCGCAGCCGGCCGGGCGGGCGGGGCCCCGTCCCGCCCGACCCGTGCCAGGCCTCCAGGGCCGCCGCCGAGCGGGCGAACGCGTCGAAGGCGGCCACCGGGTCGCACAGCTCGCCGGCCCGCTCCTCGGGCAGGTCCAGGTGCTCGGCCATCAGGGTCAGGCGCAGCTCCCTGGCGAAGCGCAGGGCGCCGGCCGGCGGGCGCGGGTCCTCCTGCTCGTCGAGCACCGCGCAGCTCAGCTCCGAGTCGTACGTCCACGACCGCAGGTTGACGTTGTCGGAGCCGATCGCGGCCCACACGTCGTCCACCACGCACACCTTCGCGTGCACGTACACCGGCGTCCCGCGATGGTTCTCCAGGTCGTAGATGGCGACCCGGTCGCCGCCCGCGCGCCGCAGCCGGCGCAGGGCGTCGGCGCGGCCGATGAGGCTGGCGGGGCCGGCCAGCCAGCCGTCCTGGTCGGGGTGGCGCGGCACGATGACGATCATGCGCAGGCCCGGCTCGCGCTCCAGGGCGCGGGCGAACGGCTCGATGACGTCCGTGGACCACAGGTACTGGTCCTCCAGGTAGATGAGCGAGCGCGCGCGGGCGAGCACCTTGCGGTAGGCGTGGGCGATGCTGCGCTCGCCGTCGGGCGCGAACGGGTAACCGCGGCGGCGGGCCGGGTACGTGCGCAGCAGTTGAACGCAGTGGCGGCCCGCGGGCGGCGGGGGCGGCCCCGGGCGGGGCAGGGGCGGGGCGTCGTCGAGGCGGCCGAGGTGGTCGCGCAGGCGGCGCAGCGGGTCGCGGGTCTCCGGCGCGGGGTCCTCCCAGCGCTCGCAGAACACCTGCTCCACCTCCGCCACGGCGGGCCCGCGGATGGCGGCCTGCACGTCGTGCCAGGGCGGGCGCGGCCCGTACACGTCGGGCATCGGGGCGCGCTGCGGGTCGCCCTCGTGGGAGGCGTCGTCGCGGCGGCTGTGGCACAGGTCGATGCCGCCGACGAAGGCCACGTCCCGCTCCGGGCCGCGGTCGTGGCGCAGGATGACGAACTTCTGGTGGTGCGAGCCGCCCACCGAGGTACGCGTGTCGAGCAGCGCCTGGCCGCCGGTGTCCTCGATCTCCTGGCCCAGGTGGCGGTTCTCGGCCGAGCTGAAACGCAGCAGGTCGAGGTGGGAGCGCCAGATGAGGCCGCGGACGAGAGCGCCGCGTTCGGCGGCGGCCGCCATCGCCGCGCCCACGCTGGGCCCGTCGGGGGTCAGCCGCTCGTCGGGGTCGCCCCGCCAGTCGGCGAACAGCAGCAGGTCGTCCTTGCCGAGCTGCTCCAGGCACGCTCTCAGCTCGGCGAAGTAGGCGGCGCCGTGGACGAGCGGCCGCACGTCGTTCCCGTGCGACCACGCGCGCAGCTTGGTGGCGGGGTTGCCGCGCTCCTCCTCGGTGAGGAACCAGTCCTCGATTCGCATTCGATCCTGGCTACCCCGGGAGCGGCGGCTGATACCTCTGCCGGGCCGGGCGGCGCGGCGGCTCGGCGATCGGCTCGGCGGGATGGGCGGGCAGCCGTACGGTGAACACGGCGCCGCCGCCCGGGCGGCCGTCGGCGGTGATCGTGCCGTGGTGACCGTCCACCACCTCGCGCACGAGCGCCAGCCCCAGCCCGAACCCCGTCCCCTCGAACCGGGTGAACAGCCGCTCGGCGTCCTCGGGGTCCAGCCCGGCGCCGTCGTCCCTGACGGTCAGGGACACCGTGCCGGGCTCGCCGGCCAGCGTCACCTGGATGTGCCCGCCGGGGCCGGTGTGGCCGAGCGCGTTGTCCAGCAGGGCCGAGATCACCCGCCGCAGGGCGGACTCCACCCCGCGCACGACGGGGTCGCCCGGCCCCTCGCAGCGCACCTCGATGCTGATCCTCCGCGCCGCGGCCCTGGCGCTCTCGGCCACGGCCAGCTCGGCGGCCAGCACGGCCAGGTCCACCGGGCCGAAGGGCCTGGAGAGCTGCTTGAACTGCGCGGACCTGAGCAGGTCCTCGACCACCTCGCCGAGCTGCCCGGTGCCGGTCGTGAGCTGGTCCACCTCGTCCAGGAGCAGGATCGGGTCGGTGCCGCCGCGCAGCCGCCGCGACAGGAGCTGGGCGCGGGTGTGCAGGCGGGTCAGCGGCGTGCGCAGCTCGTGGCTGACGTCGGCGGCGAAGCGGCGCTGCCGGGCGAGCGCCTCGCCCAGCGGCGCGATCGCGCGGCGGGAGACGACCTGGCCGACCAGCAGCGCGGCCAGCAGCCCGGCGATCTCCGCCCCGATGAGCGTACGCAGCAGCCGCTGCTGCTCGGCGGCCTGGTGGCGCAGGTCCATGGCGGCCTGCACGGTCGTGCCGGCGCGCTCGCGGGTGTGGATCAGGTAGTCCCGCCCGGCCACGGTGACGTGCGCCGTCTCCGGCTCGCCTCCGGCGGCCACGCGCGCGAGCGCCGGCCGTACGGGCAGCGTCGCCGGCGCGCCGGGGGAGGGGCGCACGGTGCCGTCGGAGCGCAGCTCGTACAGCCATACGCAGGGCGGCGGGTGGGCGACGGGCGAGCGCTGCGCGGCGGCGGCCAGGTCGCGCTCGGCCGCCGTGCCCTGGCCGTGGCCCATGGCGCACCACACCAGCACGCCGACGAGCGCGAGCACCACGGAGATCGCGCCCGCCACCTGGACGGTGATGCGCCGCCGGGCGCGGACGAGCAGCCGCCGGTCCGGGTCGGGCAGCCGGGGACCGCCGGTGAGCCGCCACCGGCCGGGCGGGGTGAGGCTCACAGCTCGCCCAGACGGTAACCCACGCCCCGCACGGTGCACACGACGCCCGACCCGAGCTTGGTGCGCAGGTAGTACACGTACGTGTCCACGATCGACTCCTTGTTGGCCCCGTCGAAGACCCGCTGGCGCAGCGACCTGCGGGTGTGCACCTGCCGGGGGCGGGCGGCCAGCGCGCTGAGCAGCCGGCACTCCTGGCCCGACAGCGTCACCTGCTCCCCGGTCGGCAGGCGGACCAGGTTGGCCTCGGTGTCCAGCCAGCCCGCGCCCAGCGGCAGCAGGGCGGCCAGGTCGAGGTTGCGGCGGTGCAGGGCGCGCACCCTGGCCAGCAGCTCGTCGATCTCGAACGGCTTGACCAGGTAGTCCTCGGCGCCCGCGTCCAGCCCGGTCACCCGGTCGGCGACCGAGCCGAACGCGGTGAGCACCAGCACCGGCACGGTGACCGCCTGCCGGCGCAGCCGCCGCACCAGGTCGATCCCGTCGAGGGCGGGCAGGCCGCGGTCGACGATGAGCACGTCGTACGCGCGGGACAGCCCGAGGTGCAGCCCGCGCTGGCCCTCCAGGGCGTGATCGACGGTGTAACCCTGTTCGGTGAACAGGCCGACCAGCATGTTCCCCAGTTCGCGGTCGTCCTCGACGAGCAGCAGCCGGCGCGAGACAGGACCGGCCGTGCCTGATGTCCCAGCCACCAGACCACGGTTACACCACTGTCGTGGATTTACCAGGTCCACTCGGCCATTGGCCCACTCGGCTAGGACGAATTGGACCGGACTTCGACCGGCGCCCGCGCGCTCGCCTCGTCGGACCTGGCGCCGGCCTCCAGCCGGTCGGGCAGGGCCAGCTTGTACAGGGGCAGCGCGCCGGCGGTGGTGAGCACGGCCACGAGCACCAGCATGGCGAACAGCTCCTGCGTGATCATGCCCTGGGCCAGGCCGATGTTGATGAAGATGAGGATCATCAGGCCGCGGGCGTTCATGAGCGCGCCCACCGCGTACGACTCCCGCACGCCGAACCCGATGCCCCGCATCGCCAGCGAGCACCCGAAGTACTTCCCGGCGAACCCCGCCAGCAGGATCAGCCCGAACGCCGCCAGCATGGCCCCGCCCGTGATGCCGCCGAGCTGCGTGTTCAGCCCGGAGAAGGTGAAGAACGTGGGCAGCAGCAGGGTCGAGACGATCTCCATCATGCGGCCGTGCAACGCCTCGCGGAACGCGGGGTCGCGGGGCATGGCCAGGCCGGCGAAGAAGCCGCCGAAGACGGAGTACACGCCGATCCAGTCCGTCACCCAGCCGGCGGCGAGGGGGACGAGGATGACGACGTACATGGCGGTGGGGCCGAACCGGCCGGTGCGCGCGACGGTCCTGCCGAGCGGGCGCAGCAGGGGCGCCACGACCTTGAGCATGACCACGGCGAACACAGCGGTCAGCGCGATCGTGGGCAGCGCGCCGCCGGGGCCGCCGCCGAGGTGCATGGCCGACAGGAGGGCCAGGACGCACCAGGCCAGCGCGTCGTCGATGGAGGCGGCCAGCAGGGTGAGCCGGCCGATGGGCGTGTTCTGCAGGTTCCGTTCGTACAGGATCCTGGCCAGCATGGGGAAGGCGGTCAGCGACAGCGCGCCCCCTACGAACAGGGCGAACTGGAAGGGCGGCACGTCGGGGCGGGAGAGCAGGTCGTACAGCAGGAGCCCCGCGCCGGCGCCGAGCAGCAGCGACGGGACGATCCCCGACGCGGCCAGCACGCCCGCCTTGCGGAGCTCGCCGGGTGTCTGCGCCGTGTGGTCGATGCCGGCCCCGACGAGGAACATGTAGAGCGTCAGGCCGATGGTGCTCAGCACGTAGAGAACGGGCCGCACCTCGGGCGGGAACAGCGCCGCCTGCGCCTCGGGGAACAGCCAGCCGAACAGGGTCGGCCCGAGCAGCACGCCGGCGACCATCTCGCCGAGCACGCGCGGTTGCATCACCATCTGGGCCAGCCGCCCGCAGACGGCCGCGGCGACGAGGAGCACGACGAGGGCGGGCAGGACCTTGAGCACCAGCGCGAGGTTGGCGTCAGGAGCCGTGACGTGGGCTGCGACGGGAGCCAGGATGGGCATACGGTTTCTCCGCTTCAGAGCCTTCGAAATGGCGCTCGCACAGCCGCAGCCTGCGCGCGTCCCAGACCATGACGGTGCCGAGGACGAGCTGCGCGAGGCTGCGCCAGACGTCCTCCCAGCGGTCCCGCACCCGCAGGTACGCCAGGGCGGGGCCGGGCCGGTGAGGCACGTCGCGAGGGGTGAGCAGGCAGGGCCCGCGATGGGGCAGTGACCTGGTGTGGGAGACGGAGGAGTCGAGGACGTAGCGGTCCAGGACCTCGCGCGCCACCGCGCGCATCACGATCGGCGCCAGCCGCCGGGCGGGGCACGGCCGGTTGGCCGCGACGCCGAACGGGATGTGGTTGAGGTCCTTCGCACCCGGCCCCGCGAACCGGTCCGGGTCGAAGCGGTCCGGGTCGGCGAGGCCGGCGCGGTGGTAGGCGGGGTAGTTGAAGCAGAGCACCGAGCCGGCGGGGATCGTGGTGCGCCCGTCGAGCGCGATGTCGCCGGTGGTGATGCGGTGGGCGATGCCGAAGAGCGGGTAGAGCCGCATCGTCTCGGCGATCACCTGGTCGAGGTAGCGGTCGTCGCCCGAGCGCGCCCGCTCCTGCACGCCGGGGTGCCGGGCCAGGACGAGCAGCAGGTGGGCCATGGCCTCCGACATCTGCACGACGGCGGTGGTGAAGAAGGCGCCGTGCAGGTGGTACGCCTTCTCCCGGGCCGTCAGGCCCTCGGGGAGCGGCACGCGCACGCGGTGCAGGTTGCGCAGCAGGTAGGCGGTCAGGCGCCTGCGGCGGCTCAGGTGCCGCAGGCTCGTGCACTTCAGCGCGGAGGAGACGTCGCTCGCGTTCGCGGTGATGAGGTCGCGGGCCTCGCGCGGGCAGGGCTCGGCGAAGACCAGCTCGTAGGAGAACTCCGCCCACAGCGGCATCATGAGGTCCCGCAGCCGCACCAGGCCGCGCACGTCCCGCAGCGCCCGGCCCGCGCAGCGGCGGGCGAGCTCCTCGGCCTCGGCGCGGCGCACGGCGAGCAGGCGGCGCGTGACCCGGGCCACCGCGTCGTAGGCGGCGCCCGCCTCCAGGTGCTCCTGGTGCATCTCCGGGCCGGGCGAGAGCCAGTACCAGAACAGGTCCGACAGGGCCGCGCCCCGGCTGCGGCCGGCGGCGGCCGGGTGCGCGTACACCGCGTCGAAGTGCTCGACGCCGACGAGGTCGCCGGGCACCGGGATGCCCTCGTCCCCGTTGATCCGCTCGAACACGCGCACCCGCAGCGCCACGACCCTGGCCGGCAGCCACCACGGCAGGCTCGCCAGCACGGCCAGCACGGCGAGGCAGACGATCAGCATGCCGGGCTCCCTCTCACGCGGGCACGGAGGCGGTCCGCCCGGCGAAGAACGCCCGGAGCGGCTCGACGTGGACCTCGGGGGAGTCCCACTCGTTCTCCAGGTTCTCCGTGATGTGGTGGGCGGCGACGGGCCGGCCCGGCACGTGGTGCCGCACGACGGGGTGCAGGTAGTGGCCCTCGTGGGCGCGGGCCGGGTCGCTCTGGCTGATGCGGCCCACCTCGATGTCGAAGGGGTCGGCCCGGTCGTGGTCCGGGCCGTACTCCAGGGTGATCGCGAAGTGGCCGCGCTCGCCGATCGGCGGGCCCTGAAGGTCGTGCGGCAGCTCCTCCAGGTAGCGGGCGGTGCCGTCGCCGTTCAGCACGATCACGTCGGCCAGCAGGCCGAACTGCTGCCACAGCGCCGAGGTGCGGTTGACCCGGTCGATGACGGCCGCCGCGAGCGCCGCCGGGTCGGCGGGCAGCTCCCTGGCCGGCCAGGGCACGCCGTGGTGGCGGGACTCCATGATCCGGTGCAGGGCGCGCACGCCGTACCTGAAGCCGTGGATGAAGCCGCTGGTGCCGCGCTTGAAGTCGCGCGACTGGGTGATGGTGCCGGCGAAGTACAGGCCGGGGACGTCGACCGACTCGTACGCGGGCGTGAGCGCCGGGAACCTGCCGCCGATCGCCAGGCCGGGCCGGCAGCCGTCGGCGAAGATCGAGGAGTCGAAGCGGAAGCCGGTGCACAGGATCACCCGGTCGTACGGGATGTCCTTGGTGACCTCGTTGACCCGGGCGAAGGCCACCGTGACCAGGTAGGTTCCGTCCGGCTGCCGCTCGATGCGCCTGATGTCGCCGTCGAGCAGGGCGTTCTGCGACTTGAGCTGGTAGGTGTCGAGCAGGTTGTTGTTGACCGCGCGCAGGTGGCCGACGTAGTGGGTGCGCCAGGCCATGCGTACGGAGTGCGGGCCCGCCACGTGGATGACCGCCGCCGTCTCGATCAGGTTGTCGGCCGTCTCGAACGCCGAGTTGCCCTTGCCGATGACGAGCACCCGCTGCCCGAGGTAGTCGGCCGGGTCGGTGGAGGCGGTGCCGTACAGGTCGGCGGTCTCGACGCCCGGGATGGGCGGGACGTTCGGCAGGGTGACGCCGGCCGCGACGACCAGCCGCCGCGCCCGGTAGGTGCGGCCGTCCGCCACGCTCACGCGGAAGTCGCCCGGCCGCTCCACCTTGACCACGCGCGCGTCGTAGTCGATCCGCAGCCCGCACGCCTCGGCGAAGTCGCACAGGTAGCGGACCATGTCGTCGGCGTGCGGGAAGTAGCGGTCGCTGTAGCGGGTGAACAGCAGGCCGGGGTCGTCAGAGAGCAGCGAGTTCCAGTCCATCCGGAGGTTGAGCTCCGGGTCGTCCCAGCCGGTGTGCTTCTTGTTGATCGAGATGAGCGTGCGGTGGCGCGGGAAGGTGCGGAAGAACCCGCCCGGACCCGACCCGGCCTCGAGGATCAGGTACGTGCGGCCCGCCCGGTGCAGGAAGTGGCCGAGCTGGAGCCCCGCGGGTCCGGCGCCGATCACCAGGTAGTCGAGGGTGTTGTCCGCCACTGATGCCTCCGTCACTGCAAAGTGGTTGAAGGGGCAAATATCAGTGTTGGCGGGTGATTCTCAGAGTCTGCTTAGAACAGGCCCGATCCGTGCTCGGCCAGGAGGGCACGCTTGTCCGGCTTGCCGCTGGTGGCGACCGGGACACCGGGCACCACCGTGATCGTCTTGGGCACGCTGTCCTCGCCCAGCTCCGCCCGTACGCGCGCGGCCAGCGCGCCCTGGTCGGGCACCCGGCCGGGCGCGGGCACGACGAACGCGTGCACCGCCTCGCCGGTGCCCTCGTCCGGCGCGCCCACCACGTACGCCTCGTCCACGTCCGGATGGCCGGTCAGCACCCGCTCGATCGGGCCCGCGTACACCACCATCGCGTTGACCATCACCACGTCGCGGGAGCGGCCCTCCAGGTGCAGGAAGCCGCCGGCGTCAACGTGGCCGAGGTCGCGGGTGCGCAGCCAGCCGTCCCTGAGCGTGTCGCGGGTCTCCGCCTCGTCGCCCCAGTAACCGGCCATGACGTACGGGCTGCGGACGTGGATCTCGCCCGTCCGGCCGGGCGGCACCTCGGCGCCGGCCTCGTCGCGCACGCTCAGCTCGACCCCCGGATGCGGCAGGCCCACCGGGGCCACGATGCCGGCGGCGATGTGCTCGGGGGTGAGCATGGCCACGTTGCCCGCCTCCGTCTGCCCGTACCCCTGGTAGACGACCGGGCCGAGCCGCGCGGCGGCGGCCCTCAGCCGGCGCGGGCCGATCGGCGAGCCCGACACCATCAGCGCCCGCAGGCTCGACACGTCCGCCGTGTCCACCAGCTCCAGCATCCGGAACAGCCTCGGCACGGTGATGATCGAGCCGGTGATGCGGTACCGCTCGATCGTGTACGGGAACATCGGCCGCCCGTCGTCCTCCGGGATCACCGCCGTGCCCCCGCCGAGCAGGCACGGCGCCAGGAACTCCATGACCACCATGCTCGCCAGCGTCCCGAACAGCAGGTACCGCTCGAACCCGCGCGCGAAGGCCGCCGCCACGGGCGACCACACGCGCGGCTGCCAGGCCCAGTGCTCGCTGAGCGCCCGGTACGTGATCGCGCAGCCCTTGGGGCGGCCGGTGCTGCCGCTGGTGAAGGTCAGGGCCGCCACGTCGTCCGGCCTGGCGGTCGGCTCCAGCGGCCCGCCGTCGTCCGGGCGGGCCAGCAGGTCGGCCGCGCCGGGCACGGGGCCCAGCGAGAGCGCCCGCCCGGTCATGAGCCGCGGCGTGGCCGTGGCCGGGTCCACCAGGACGGCGTCGACGTCCATGGCGAGCACGTGGGCGAGCTGGCCGGGCGGGTAGCCGGGGCGGATGCCGACGACGCGGCAGCCCAGCGCGTGCGCGGCCATGTGCGCGGCGAACGCCTCCGGTGTCACCTCCGTGCGGACGGCGATCGCCCGGCCGGGGCCCAGGCCCGCCTCGCGCAGCGCGCCGGCCAGCCGCCGGATGAGCTCCAGCAGCTCGGCGCGGGTGACGGTCCTGCCGGCGTGCTCGAAGGCCGGGGTGTCGGGGGCCTGGCGCAGCGCCTCGATCAGGGGGTGCGGGAAGAGCATGGCGGAGCTCCTCTGTGCGTCGGTGGGCGTTCCCGGAGTGCCTGATGCCGTCATATAACGGGATTTGTCGCGACGTTAGGCGGCGCACATCAGAGAGAGATCAGAGGTGTGCGAGTGAAGGTGATCGGCGCGGGCTTCGGCCGGACCGGGACGAGGTCCTTGAAGGCGGCTCTCGAACTGCTCGGCCTCGGGCCCTGCTACCACATGTCCACCGTCATCGCCGAGCCGTACCGGGTGCGGCAGTGGCTCGACGTCGGCGAGGGGCGCTCGCGCGACTGGGACACGCTGTTCGACGGGTTCCGGTCGGCGCTCGACTGGCCCGCCTCCGCGTACTGGCGGGAGCTGGCCGCGCACTACCCCGAGGCCAGGGTCGTCCTCACCGTCCGCGAACCCGGGCGCTGGTACGACAGCGTCAGCGCGACCATCTTCCGCAGCGCGCTGGAGCAGCGGGCGCGGCCGCCGCTGCGGCGGCGGATGATCCGGTGGCTGGTGGCGCGGCGGGCGCCGGACTTCGCGCTGTACCCGCGGATGGCCAGGGCGACCTTCATCGACCCCGTCTTCGGCGGGCGCATCGACGAGCGCGACCACGTCATCGAGGTCTTCGAGCGGCACGTCGCCGAGGTCAGGGCGGTGATCCCGGCGGAGCGGCTGCTGGTCCTGGAGCCGGGGGACGGGTGGGAGCCGCTGTGCGCGTTCCTCGGCGTGGCCGTGCCCGACGTGCCGTACCCGCGGGTGAACGAGCGGGCGGCGTTCCGGCGCAAGCGGCCGCGGCGGCTGGCGCGGCTCATCCTGCGCGGGCGGTGAGCGTCAGGACAGCCTCCACTCGCCCTTCTGGCCGGCCGTCCCGCTGTCCGGCCCGAACTGGAACCTGGCGAGGGTGGCCGTCTCCGGCACCTCGAACACGATCACGCCCGTGCGTGATTCGCCCGCGTCGACCGTCACGGTGCCACCGAAGCCCGGCCCCTCGGTGACGTTGGAGGAGGAGGAGCGGTACTGCTGCCCCTGGCCGTCGATGAGCCGGGCGCCGTTCGCCGGGGCGTCGCTGTAGACGCCCTGACCGGCGTTGGCGAGCGTCACCTCGACGGCGACGAGCTTGTTGCCCGCCTTCGGCTTCAGGAGGTCGGAGGCCGGGGTGGCCGGGTTCACGACCCGGCTCAGGGTCACGCTCACCTTGAGAGCGGGGTCCAGGCCCTGCACGGTGAGCGTGCCGCCCACCGCGGCCTGCTGCTGCCCCGTCTGCCCCGTTTGCCCGGTCTGCCCCGTCTGCCCCGTCTGGCCCGGGGGCGGCTGGCTCGCGGCGGGCCGGCCGATGCCGGGCAGGTCCGTCGTGCCGGCCGGTGGGAGCTGACCGGCCGTGTCCGCCGTCGGCAGGCCCGCGGCGTCACCCAGGGCGTCCCCCGTGGCCGGAGGCTCGCTCGGCAGCGGCTCCGTCGTGATGACCATGTTCGGCCCGTCGGCGTCGGCGAGCACCGCCGGCCGGCCGTCGTCCGTGAGCACCATCACCACGGCGGCGCAGGCGCCCAGGAGCAGCAGCGGGACGCCGACCGCGAGCAGGACGATCAGCGGCAGGTTGTCGCGCGGCGACGGCGGCGCCGCCACGGGCTCCTGGTGCGCGGGGCCGTGCGCGTGCCCACCCTGGAAGGGCCTCGGGCCGTACGGCGGCTGCTGGTACGCAGGCTGCGGTCCGTACGGGCCGGACGGCAGGGGCGGGTATCCCATGGCGCGACTCCTGATAGGGGACGGGACTGATGGGACGTTCCATGACGGTGGGCGGTTGTCCTGCGCCCCGTAACAGCTTGATCCACTTTTCGCCGCCTCGCTAGAGTTGGCGCTCCAAATCCCCCAGGAGTGCCTCGTGCGTCGCCATCGGCTCGGCACCATCGCCACGTTCGTCGTGGCCCTCTACGTGATCGCCGCGATCGCCGCGGGCGTCGTCACGCTCGTCACCGGCAAGCTGGATGCCGTCTGGTGGGCGGTCCTGCGCGAACCACCGCTCGACAGGCTCCCCGCCACCTGGTGGGTCCTGCTGCTCCTGCTCCCGGTCGTGGCGGTGCAGGGGTGGGCGTACCGGCAGATCCTGCGCGGCCCGGCGCGCGGCGGCCCGCAGCCTCGCGAGCGGCGCGTCACGCTGCTGCGCTGGACGCTCTACCTCAACGCCGCCTGGTCGATGCTGCCGTACTCCGTGATCCCGTGGACGTGGTGGCAGGGCGTGCTCGGCTCCCTGCTGCAGCTCGCCACCGTGGTGCTGTACTTCACGGTGCTGCGCTGCTCCCGGTGGCTGCGGCCGGCCGTGCTCGCCGGAGGGTCGTTGTGCGCCCTGGCCGGGCTCGCCGAATCCGTGGCGGACGGCCTCGGCCACCCGGCGTGGTCCCTCCCCGTCATGAGATGGACCCAGCTCTCCTGGCCGGCGTGGATGCTCCCGGTCCTGCTCGCCCAGGCCAGGGACCCGCGCTTCAGCAGGGCCACGGTGTGGCTGGGCGTGCTCAGCGTCACGACGTCGCTCGTCCATCCCTCGGTCATCATGACGTCCTGGACGTCGGACGACGAACTGCCCGTCGAGGAGCTGATCTGGACGCTGTTCAGGGGCGTCAGCGTCTTCGGGCCGGTGTGGCAGGCCCGCTCGGCCCACGACCTCGCGAGCCCGCCGCCGGCCCCCGCGCCGCGTCCCGCCCGGGCGCCGGCCCGGCGCTGGCCGCTGCCCGCGCTGGCCGTCGTGCTGCCGCTGCTCCCGGTGGTCGCCAACCTCGCCCGCGGCATGCCGTTCTGGCACGGCCCCAGAGGCGTGATCGAGCGTTTCCTGCGTGACGACGTCGGCGGCTACCTGGCCATGGCGTGGCTCGCCCTCGACCTGCTCGTCGGGATCGGCGCTCCCGCGCTCCTGGTGCTGGCCGCGGTCCTGCGCCGGACGCGGCGCCTGATCCGGGGGACGGCGCTGTCCCTGGTCCTGGCCGCCGCCGTGGGCGCCGCCGGCGTGCTCACCACCACGCCGGGCGACTGGGGTTTCCCCGGCGACGACCTGACGTCGTACCCGGACGGCCTGTTCGCCGACAACGGCGAGATCGTCCTGACCGGTGGCATCTCGCCGCTGTGGTTCTCGGGCGCCTTCCTGGCCTGCGCGCTGGTCCTCCTGATGGGCTACGCCGCGCCCCCGGCCCAACGCCTGCGCCACCACGTGCTCGTGACCGCGACGGCCTCGGCCGTCCTGCTCGCCCTCCTGCCCGCCGCCGATCACGCCCGCGGCCCGGTCACCGCCGCCGCGGACTGCGAGCCCCGCACCAACCCGGACACCTACGCCTACGAGGAGCCGGACCTGACCTCCGAGCAGCGGTTCGTCTGCGGCGTCCGCAAGAACACCGTGTTCCGGTACGCCGCCACCACTCCCGACCAGGTCATCCTCGCCCACGGCCGGCGGTTGTGCGGCGTCTACACCCGCAACGACGCCCAGGAGGTGGCCCGCCTGCACGCCGCGCAGGGCCTGCGGCGCGACGACCTGGCCCACCCGCTGGCCGCGATCTGCCCCGGCGCCGCCGCGGTCGTCCAGGCGGAGACCGACGCCCAGAACCGGGAGTTCGAGGAGTGGGACGCGGACGCCAGGCGCATGTGCGCCGCGACCCCGCGCCACCGCCCCCTCATCGAGCCGGCCAGGGCGACCCGGGTCGAGGAGCCCCAGTGGACCGACTACGGGGTCATGGAGGCGTACGGGACGCCGGAGGACGACTACGACCCAGGCGGCATGGAGCTCCTGGACGAGGCCCAGAGGAACGGCCTGGTCGCGGCCCGTCCCGGCCACCTGCTGGTGCTGACGCACTCCGACTTCGACGTGTGCGTCACCATGGAGACCTACACCCGCCGCCCGCCGGTCGAGACCAGGGGCTGGGACCACGTCGTCGAGGTCGGCTACCGCGACGCCGGCGACTCCATCGTGATCCAGGACCAGGCGGGCGGCCAGGAGCTGCCCGACCTCGCGCTCGACGGCTACCGGGGTCCCTACCGCATCCGCGTGCACCACGCGTGGTTCCCGTGGAAGGGCGAGCGGGAGCGCGGCCAGCGGCTCCTGATCATGGCCTTCCCCGGGAAGAGCGACAGGACCGTCACCTACCGCAAGACGGATCGGGGATGGTGACCCGAGGAAACCCCGCGTGGCGAGATGCCCTAATGTGCGGTGAATGAGCGGACGTGGAGTGCTGATCACCGGGGCGTCGAGAGGGATCGGGCGGGCGGTCGCGGCGGCCTTCGCCGCGCAGGGGGACCGGGTCGCGATCCATCACCGCGACTCCGCGAAGGAGGCCGAGAGCCTGCTCGGCGTGCTGCCCGGTGAGGGGCACGCCGTGGTGCGGGCCGACCTGGCCGACCCCGAGGCCGTCAGGGCCATGGTGGACGCGGCGGCGCGGGAGCTGGGCGGGGCGATCGACGTGCTCGTGAACAACGCGGGCGTCTTCCTCCACCACCCCGTCATCGGGACGTCGTACGAGGAGTGGCAGGACGCCTGGCGCCGCACCCTCGACGTGAACCTGCTGGGCGCCGCCAACGCCGCCTGGTGCGCGCTGCGGCACATGTCCTCCGGCGCCCGGATCATCAACGTCTCCTCGCGCGGCGCGTTCCGCGGCGAGCCCGACAGCCCGGCCTACGGCGCCAGCAAGGCGGGCATGAACGCGCTGAGCCAGTCGCTGGCCATCGCCCTCGCGCCGCGGGGCATCGCGGTGGCCGCCGTGGCCCCCGGCTTCGTCGAGACCGACATGACCAACGAGCACCTCAAGGCCCCGCGCGGCGACGCCATCAGGGCACAGAGCCCGTTCGGCAGGGTGGCGCGCCCGGAGGAGATCGCCGCGGCCGTGCTCTACCTGGCCTCACCGGCCGCCGAATGGGCCAGCGGCGCCGTGCTCGACCTCAACGGCGCCTCGTACCTGCGCTGACCTGACGCCGGCCGCCAAGGCCGTGATCTTCCCGGCTTCGCGGGCTATGGTGAACTCTCAGGACACTTCGGGACTCGTTCAGAGGGGGACGTCGTGGCCAAGGGCTGCCTGTACGCGCTGTTATCGGTCGCGTCCGCCGCGGCCGTCCTGGTGGGCTGCCTCGCCATGTACGTGATCGCGGGGCCCGTCGGCGCGGTGTTCACCGTGCTGGTCGGCCTGGTCGGCCTGTGCGCGTTCATCGTCGCCCACGACACGATGCGCCGCCGGTCGCTGACCGCCGAGGAGGCCCGGCGGCTGGCCCAGGAGCGCGACCACGTCAGGCGCACGGTCGACTTCGTCGCCGACCCCGCCCTGACCGAGGAACAGCGCCTGACGATCATCGACTCGTTCGTCCCGAGGCTGCGCGTCTCGCGGGCGCCGTTCCGCGACCGGCTGGTGCTCGTCCCCGAGCTGTCACCGTCCGCCCGCGCCCTGCTGGAACGCGCCAGGCGGGCCGTGATGTCCGTCTACACCTCTCAGGTCATGCGCCGCCGCCTGCTGGACGGGCTGGCCAACGAGGTGCTCCTGCCCCGGCAGATCTGGGAGATCGCGATGCTGCTGCGGGTCCAGACGCACCTGCACCAGGAGCAGGAGCGCGCCATGCGCGGTCTCGTCACCCCCGAGCTGCGGGCGGTGCTGGAGCCGCAGCAGGAGGCGCTGCGCCGCTCCGTGGCGTCCGTGACGGCCAGGGTGGAGCGGCTGGAGCGGTACGCGCGCCGCGTCCAGGAGGCCGACGCCGCCCTGCGGGCCCGCGAGGCGCTGGACAACAACGACAAGTACCGGGCCCTGCTGGCGCACACCGACGACGACGAGGGGATGCGCGACCTGGAGACGCACGGCGCGGCCCTGGAGGAGACGCTGGCCAGGAGCGTGAGCGTGGCCATCGAGGCGGGCCAGACCCTGAGCCTGGACCGCCAGGCCTGAACGGCGCTCAGCGCAGCGACCACTCGCCGCGCTGCTGGGCGTACCCGCTGTTCAGCGCGAACTGGAATCGTACGAGCTCGGCGTCCTCCGGCACCTCGAAGACGACCGTCCCCTTGAGGCTGTCGCCCGGCTTGATCGAGGTCATCCAGTGGAACGGCAGGCCCTGTTCCACCCTGCTGATGGAGAACGGGTACTGCTGCGAGCCCGAGTCGATCAGCACCGCCCCGTTCATGGGGGCGTCGTTGTAGACGACCCGGCCCTTGTTGGTCAGCGTGAGCTGGACCGCCGCCAGCCGGTTGCCCGGCCTCGGCTGCGCGCCGTCGGCCGTCGGCGCGGCGTCGTGGTAGATCTGGTTGAGCGTCACGGCCATCTTCGAGCCGGACTCCAGGCCCGTGAGGGTGACCGTCCCGCCGGGCCTGCTCGTGAGCGGGTCGTCGTCGTCGGCCCTGGGCGCCGCCGTCTCCTGGGCGGGCTCCTCCGACGGCCGCGTGGCCGGCTCGGCGGGGCCCTCCGCGGAGGGGCGCGGGTCCGCGGGCGAGGCGGGAGCCGAGGTGATCGAGTCGCGGACCGGCTGGATCAGTACGAACCAGGCCGTCGCGGCGCCCCCGATCAGCAGCACCGGCACGCCGATGGCCAGGGCCAGCACGAGGGCCAGGCGGCGGCGCGGCGGGGTGGGCGGGGTCGGCGGCCCGTACCCGTACGGCGGGCCGCCGAGGTGGTCGGGGCCGGCCGTGTACTGGGGGCCCGGCCCGTACGGGTCGTGCGGCGCGAACGCGGCGGCTTCCTGCTGCTGTCGGTGCGGTTCCGATGGGTATCCCATGGCGCGGCTCCACTGGAGGGAGAAGGACCGTCCAAGGATGCTCCCGGCCGCGTGCCCCGGATGGGCGGAATGCCTGTTGGGTCTCGTTTTGAACCCGTCAGCCGCCCCGCGCCGCCCAGTCGTGCAGCTCGTCCGTGGTGCCGGACGCGTCGAGGTTGAGCGCCGCCTCGATCAGCGCCAGGTGCGTGAACGCCTGCGGATAGTTCCCCAGCATGCTCCCGTCGTCGGGAGCCATCTCCTCGGCGAACAGGCCGAGGGGCTCGGCCCGCGCGCACAGCGTCTCGAACCGGTCGCGGGCCTCCGCCGTCCGCCCGGCCAGCACCAGCGCCGACACCATCTCGAACGAGCACAGCAGGAACGCCCCCTCCGGCCCGTCCACCCCGTCGACCGTGCTCTCGGGGTCGTAGCGGTGCAGCAGCGCGCCGCCCTCGCCCAGCCGCGACTGCACGTGGTCGAGCGTGCCCAGCACCCGCGGGTCCCGCCCGTCGAGGAACCCGACCAGCGGCACCCGCAGCAGCGACGCGTCCGCGCCCGTCGAGCCGTACGACTGCACGAAGCTGTCGGCCTCCTGCGAGTAGCCGTGCGCCAGGAGGTCCTCGCGCACCGAGTCGCGCTCGGCCCGCCACTCGTCGAGCGGCAGCCCGTCCTCGCCGAGCAGCTCCGCCAGCCGCACCGCCCGGTCGAAGCACACCCAGGCGTACAGCTTGGAGTACGTCCAGGCGCGCGGCGCCCCGCGCACCTCCCAGATCCCGGCGTCGGGCTCGCGCCACTGCTTGCGCGCCAGCCGGACGACCCGCCAGAGCGTGGCCGTCTGGCGCCCGGTCAGCTCGCCGGTGACCTCGTGGTAGGCCAGCGCCGCGTCCAGGATGTGGCCGTAGGTGTCGAGCTGGTGCTGGGCGGAGGCGTTGTTGCCGATCCGCACGGGCCGGGAGCCCGCGTACCCCTCCAGGTGGTCGAGCACGCTCTCCTCGGTGACCGGGCGGCCGTCGATGCCGGCCATCGGCGGCACCCGCTCCCCGTCGCCCCCGCACTGCCGCAACAGGCATTCCAGGTAGCCGCCCGCCTCCTCCTGGTGACCCAGCCGCAGCAGTGCCAGCACGGTCAGGGCGGCGTCGCGGTGCCACACGTAGCGGTAGTCCCAGTTGCGCGGGCCGCCCGGCCACTCGGGCAGGGACGTCGTGGGCGCCGCGAGCAGGCCGCCGCCCTCGTCGTACAGCAGCCCGCGCAGCACGATCGCGCTGTGCCGCACCTCCCTGGCCCCGATCCCGGCGTATCCGGAGCGGGCCGACCAGGCCCGCCAGGACCGCACTGTGTCCTCCAGCAGCCGCCCGGGGTGGCCGGTGGGGGCCGCTCCGGTGTAGTCGAGCGTGAGCGCCAGCGACTCGCCCTCCCGCAGGACGGTGCGGGACTCGGGCTCCGGCGCCCCCGCGAGGATCAGGCCGGAGTCCTCCTCCAGCACCTCGCCGCGGCCGGTCCAGCGGGCCTCCCGCGCCCCGTAGTCGGGCCTGGCCAGCACCCGCGACCTGACGACCGCGCGCCCGCGCTCGCACCTGGCCCACCGCACCAGCAGGCGCACGGGGCGCATGCCGCCGGCCTCGCCGGCCGGCGACATGGCCAGGAAGTCGTGCACGACCACCGAGCCCTGCGCGCCCTCCCAGCGCGTGCGCAGCACGAGCGTCTCGTCGAGGTAGCCCCGCTCGGCGACAAACGACTCCTCGACGTGCAGCTCCCACGCCCCGCCGCGCCGCCGGTCGAGGATCCTGGCGAACACGCTGGGGCCGTCGAAGCGGGGCGCGCACATCCACTCCACCGCGCCGTCGGGAGCGACCAGCGCCGCCGTGTGGCAGTCGGACAGGAACGCGTACGAACCGATCGGCGGGTAGCCGCTCACTATCACTCGAACGGGCTGCCCCGCCTCTGACCTGCTTAAACGGCCTTCCCTAGACGGCGGCGCGCCTGTCCAGCAGCAGCGCCCCCCGCCCGGCGAGCAGCGAGCGGCACCACTCGCGCAGGTCCGCCGGCTTGGGCCCGCCCAGCTCGCCCTCGTCCAGCAGGCCCGCCCAGTCGAGCAGCGACTCGGCGAGCATGAGCGGCACCCCGCGCCGCTCGTGCACCTCGGCCGCGGCCTCGAAGTGCTCGGCGGCCCGCCCCGGATCCCCTCTCGCCACGCACAGGTGGGCCAGGTAGTGGTGCCCGCAGTGGTGGGCCACCGCGCCGTGCCCGAACGTCTCCCCGCCGGAGGCCAGCGAGTCGTACAGCCGCCCGGCCAGCTCGGCCCGCCCCAGCCGGGCGGCGGCCACGGCCAGGTTGTCGAGCGCGGAGCGGTGCGCCATGTTGCGCGGCGGGGCGGCGCCGCCGTAGTCCAGGATGCGGTCCAGCAGCGGCTCGGCCTCCTCGTCGCCGAGCTCGCACAGGTAGCGCAGCACCGCGTGCACCGGGTCCACGCGCGGGCGCCGGGCGGCGCGACGCAGCCGCTCGCGCAGCTCCCACAGCCGGCCCTGCAACCGCCTGATCTCGCGGATCTGCTCGGAGTAGATGGCCATGGCCTCCAGCCGGCGGCCGATCTCCGAGCCCAGCCGCAGCGCGGCTTCAGCCTCCGCCTCGGCCTGCACCAGGTCGCCCTGCATGAGCGTCAGGCCGGCCTTGGAGTAGCCGATCAGCCAGGTGAGGTGCGGCTGCCCGAGCCGGTGCGCCAGCTCGTCGGCCTGGCCGAGCAGCATGGCCACCCGGGTGGTGTCGCCGCCGTCGAGCACCGGGGGAGTGCGCTGCATGTACGCGTGGAACAGCGCCAGGTCGTCCCCCGTCCGGCGGGCGGCCTCGAGCATCTCGTCGCCGTCGCGGTGCCGCTGGTGCAGCGGGTCGGCGGGGATGATGGTCAGGCTGCGCATGCCGAGCACGCTCACCAGCGTGCGCGGGTCGCCGGACTTGCGGGCCAGCGCCACCGCCTCGTCGCTCAGCGCGAAGCGGCGCTCGCCGTCGGGCGCCCAGATGAGCTCCGAGGCGAGCTGGGCGGCCAGCAGCGCCCTGGTGCTGACGTCGGTGGAGTCGACCACCTTGCGGGCCTCGGTCAGCAGCGCGATGCGCTCCCGGTCGGGCGCGGCCGAGATGGCCGAGCCCCGGTCGCCGCCGAGCGCCGCGGTGACGAGCAGGTCGTGCCGCTCGCACTCCCTGGCCAGGTCGGCGGCGTCCAGCAGGGTGCGCCTGGCCTCGGGATGCCCGGCCAGCCACATCGCCCTGCCGCACTCGACCAGCAGCTCGGCGCGCCGCTCCAGCGTGGTGCCGGGGAAGTCGTGCAGCAGACCCAGCACCCGCTGGTACCAGGTGACGGCCTCGCGGTGCGCCAGCCCGGCCAGCGCGTGCTGGGCGGCCTGCACGGCCGCGTCGGCCGCCGCGCTCACCCTGGCCGGGTCGCGGCCCTGCTCGGCGGCGGCCACCAGATGGGCGGCCACCACGTACGGGCGCATCCGCATCGCCGCCGGGTCCGTCTCGCACAACGCGTCGGCCACCCGCCCGTGCAGCAGCGCGGCGCGCGGCGGCGAGAGGGTGGCGTAGAGCGCGTCCCTCGTGAGCTCGTGGGAGAACTGGCAGGACCCGTTGTCCAGCATGGTCACCAGGCCGGTGCCCATGGCCTCCTCCACCGCGGCCACGAACCTGGCCTCGTCGAGGCCGAGCCCGCGGCGCAGCTCCGCCGAGGTCATGCGCTCGCCGACGGCCAGCAGGGTGACCAGGTCCCTGGCGTCCGGGTGGAGCTGCGACAGGCGGGCCGTCACCATGCGGGTGACCGAGTCGGGCACGGCCAGCGCGTCGAGCTCCTTGCCCGCCCCCAGCTCCCTGATCACCTCGCTGACCAGGAACGCGTTGCCGCCCGTGATCCGGTGCAGCCGCTCGGGGTCGCTGCTCGCGCGCGCCTGCACCAGTGCCGAGGAGACCTCGTCGAGCCCGAACGACGGCACCTGGACGACCCGCGCGCCCGCGGTGAGCTTGTGCAGCTCCGGCAGCGTCTGCGGCGGGGCCGTCTCGACCGGGACGGGCCGCGAGGTGGCCAGCACGAGCAGCGGCAGCGCGTCGGCGTCCCACATGAGGGCGCTGAGCATCTGCAGCGACTCGAGCGTGGCCCACTGCAGGTCGTCGATGATCAGTAGCACCGGCCGCACGGTGGCCAGCCGCTCGATCAGCGTGCGGGCCGCGGCCATCAGGTGGTAGCGCTCGGACACGGGCTCGGTGGCGGGCGGCACCTCCAGCGACAGCGGAGGCGCGGCCAGCGACGGCGCCAGCCTGACGAGCTGGCCGCACTGCTGGTCCACCCCGGCCCGCAGCAGCAGCGCGGGCGAGGTGCGGGCCAGCCGCTCCACGGCTCCGGCGATCGGCTCGTACGCCTTGCGCGCCGGATCCGTGCACCGCCCCGCCAGCACCGTGAACTGCCGCTTCAGCGCCCGCCTGGCCACCTCGGAGGCCAGCCGGGTCTTGCCCACCCCGGGGTCGCCCTCCAGGACGACCAGCCCGCTGCCGAACTCGGCCGCCGCCAGCTCCCCGTCGAGCACCCGCAGCTCCTCCTCGCGGCCGACGAAGGGCAGCACCCCCGCGTCGTCCAGCCACGGAGCCAGCCCGCCGCCGAGGTGGTGGTCGGCGCTCTGCCAGTGCAGCTCGTAGGTGTGCAGCGGCTCGCGCAGCCCCTTGCCCGGCAGCCGTCCGAGATCCTTGAACTCGTGCCGGCTGCGCCCCTGTGCCAGCCGCCTGACCAGGTCGGTGCAGAGCACCTGCCCGCCCTCGGCCACCGCGACCAGGCGCGCCGCCTCCACCGTGGGCAGCCCGCTCACGTCGTCGTGCCCCCAGCACACGTCGCCGGCGGCCAGCGCGGCCCTGATGGAGATCTTCTCCAGGGCGCGCTCGTTCTCGTCGGCCACCGCCTGCTGCACCGCGATGATCGCGTCGAGCCCGGCCGTCGCCGAGTCGAACACGGCCATCAGCCCGTCGCCCAGGCTCTTGGTGAAGGAGGATCCGCTGGCCGTCACCACCGAGCGCAGGAGCTCGTAGAGGCGGCGGAAGACCACGTTGGCCCGCTCCTCGCCGAGCCTGATCCGCAGCGCGGTGGAGCTGACCACGTCGGTGAACAGGATGGTCGCCGTGGTGAGCGTGCCCGGCTCACGTCTGGGCTCATACGGAGCAGTCACTAGCGCGGGCCTTTCCGCCCCTGCGCGGGCGCTCGTAGCGTCTTGCGGACGGTGCGGCGGAGCGCGCGGGTCGTGACCGCGGGGGCCGACTGCTTGATCCGCCAGGCGCGGGCCAGCTCGTCGGGGATCCTGAACGCCGCCTGCCCGTCGGAGTGGCGGTCGATCAGAGCGATCACGATGTGCCGCCCGGCCTTCCGTACCAGCCAGCGAACCACACCGCCCGCCGGCCCTGCCAGCCACTTTTGCCGGTGGGCGGAACGCGCCGCCGCGAACAGCGCGGTGCACCACCAGGCCGCGGCGGGCACGCCGAGCAGCTCGGGCACCCGGTGCACGCCGTGCTCGGCGCCCTGGAAGATCCAGTGGACCAGGCTGCGCGGCATCTTGCGCCAGCCCAGCGGCATGAAGGCCTCCATCTCCTTCAGCAGCATGGCCATCAGGCGCCGGCCCTCGTCGCTGGGCTCCAGCAGGCGGCCCAGGCGCGCGCTGACCGGCTGGACGTCGTCGAGCGTGAGGGGGCCGTCGCGGCAGACCTCGACGCCCATGAGGTGGCCGAAGACGCTCCAGGTGTAGAGGTTGGCGGTGCGCTCCTCCTCGCTCAGCGCCACGCCCATGGTCTCCATCGCCTCCCACGTGACCACGGAGAAGTCGAAGAGCGTGGCCAGCAGCAGCTCCTGGTTGACCGGCGGGCCGTACCGCTCGGTGTCCCAGTGGTCGGCGTACTTCTCCTCGACCAGGGCGCGCACGAACGAGTGCAGGATCCGCAGGCCGATCGCCGTCGTGTGCCCGGGCCGGCCCGGCTGCAGGCTGTCGGTGGCCTTCAGGCCCATCACGTCCACCAGCATCTGCCCGGTCTCCGCCACCCGGCGGGTGAGGCTGTGCGTGGCCAGGTTGGAGACGCCGGCCAGCACCTTGGCGCTGGACACCTCCACGTACGCCATCGGCAGGCACGCGAAGAACAGCGCGGCCGACTGGTACAGCCCGTAGTCGGCGAACACGGCCTGTCCCCGGGCCAGCAGCTCCCGGTCGTCCCCCCACTCGGGCAGCTCCCCGGCGAACTGGAGCGCCTCGAAGATCTCCGAGGCCGGTGGCTCGCCCGAGGGCTCCCTGGCCTCCCTCTTGGCCGCCCCCAGCTCCGCGACCACGGCCTTGACCAGCTCCAGCGCGCCCGTCCCCGCGGGCTGCGCCTGGAGGTACTCGGCCACCACCTTGTCGATGTCAGGATCTGCCTGCTGCCTGAGCTGCCGGAACCTCTCCTCCGGCCAGCGCTCGTCATGGACGTTCATCTACCCCGTACTCTCCAGTTCGTTCAGAGGCCGCCCCGTTTCCGCAGGGCGGCGACATCCAGCAGCGTGATCGTCCGCCCTTGGACGGAGATGAGGTTCCTCGACACCAGCGACTGCAGCGCCCGGTTGACCGCGGGCCGCGACGCGCCGATCAGCGAGGCCAGGTCGGACTGGGTCAGCCCGGGCAGGTCCACCACGCCGTCGGCCCGGCCGTGCTTGTCGGCCAGTTGCAGCAGCAGCTTGGCCAGGCGACCCCCGAGATCGAGGAAGGCCAGGTCGGCGGCCTGACCGGTGAGCCGGCGCACCATGCGGCCGAGCAGGCGCAGGAACTCGTCGGCCAGCCCCGGATGCTCCCGCATCAGCTCCAGCAGCCGCGCCCTGGGCAGCGCGAACACCCATGACGGCCGCGCCGTCACGATGGAGGCCGAGCGCGGCGAGCCGTCCAGCAGCGCCATCTCGCCGAACGTGTCGCCCCGCCTGAGCATGTTCAGCACGATCTCGTCGCCGTGCTCGGTGGTGAAGACCACCTTCACCAGCCCGTCGAGCAGCACGTACAGCGACTCTCCCGGATCCCCCTGGTGGAAGATGATCTGCCCCGACCGGTAGCGGCGCGCCATCCCCGCGCGCGCCGTGCTCCGGATGCCGCTCTCCCCGAGCACCTGGAACAACGGGATCTCCGCCAGCACCGCTGCGACCGGCTCGACCTCGTACGGAAGCCCGCTGCGCGCGTTCATGCAAGAACTCTAGGCCGACTTCCGCGAGCGGACAGCAGGCGGCAGGCGATCTCCCGAATGTGACGAGGACCACACCCGGACTGTTCCCTTCGGAACAGTCTTTTCGGATCACCCGTCGCACCGTGAGGTAGCCGGCCGGAATTGGCCCCCCGAGAAACCGGACCGGCGGGGAGAACGACATGCAAGCGCAGACCATGGAACGGCTCGACTCACGCCCCGACACCGCGGCGCTGGTGAGCGCCGCCCGGGAGGGCGACTCCTGGGCGTGGGAGCAGCTCGTCGAGGAGTTCAGCCCGATGCTGAAGGCCCGCATCCGCCGCTTCAGGCTCAGCCACGAGGACGCCCAGGACGTGCTCCAGACGACCTGGATGCTCGCCTGGCAGAACCTGGGCAGCGTCGAGGACGGCCACCGCATGCCGGGCTGGCTGGCCACGATCGCCTTCCGCGAATGCCTCAAGCTCACCAAGCGCACGAAGGAGATCTGCACTCCTGACCTCGACTCGCTGGGCAGCACGGACGACGTGGACAGGGAACTGGCCAGGATCTGGCTGGCCGGCACGCTCGAAGAGCTGGTCGAGGAGCTGCCGGCAGCGCAGCGGGTCCTGTTCAGGGCGCTCACGGAAACCTCCGAGCCGCACTACGTGGACGTGGCGCGCAGGCTGGGCAGGCCGGTCGGGAGCATCGGGCCCACCCGAGCCCGCACCTTCGCGAGGCTGCGCGGGCTCCTTCAGGCCCGCGAGATCACTCGCGACTTCCTGGACTGAGGGCTACTCACCGGTCAAGGGGGATCGCCTCCAGGAACGGCTCGAAGTCGAAGTGCGCCATCTCGTACGCGTCCGGATCCGTCTCCGTGGGGAAGGCGTAGAACTTCCTGCCGCGTAGCGCGGGCATGCCGCCGACGGCCTCGGGGACGAGCCCCCGCGCCATCTCCTCGGCCAGCCCGTCGGCGATCTTCTGGTCGAACGGCACCCGGTAGAGCGCGTCCACGCTCTGGTAGACGCGGAAGTAGCTGACGATGAAGCGCATGCGGTCGGGGTAGGACACCCAGTCGGTCACCCCGGCCGTGGACGCCTCCTGGTCCTCGGTGATGAACTCCTCGGCGAGCTTGCGCACCTTCTCGTTCTGGATCGGCACCCACACCTTGGCCAGGTCCACGCCCGCCGGCGCCGTCAGCGGCCTGCCGACCTTGACGTCGCTGAGCGGCGTGGCGACGGCGAACAGGTGGCGGGTGTAGAGCGAGGACCACAGGTCCTCCAGCTTGCGGGTCAGCCAGGGCTGGTCGGCGTGGCCGGCCGCGTACAGCTTGAACCTGGCGAAGGGCCTGCGCGTGACCAGGGAGCGCAGCGATCGCCACGACACCCGGGTCAGCCAGCGGACCGGCCGGTAGAGCACCAGCTCCAGCGCCGCCTGCGCGCGTGCCTGCTCGTAGGCCGACAGCGCGATGTTGGCGCCCAGCATCAGGTCCGCCCGCTCCGCCTGGTCCTCGGTCCCGGCCGCCTCCACCATGAGCTGCGCGGCGTCCTTGAGGTAGCGCGGGTCGGCCGGCGACAGCAGGTCCGTCAGGAACTCCGGCGGCGTCGGCGTCAGGTCCGACTCGGGGCTGACCTTCAGGAAGCGGTCGGGCTCGTCGTTCCACAGGTTGACCGCGAGGCTGGCCGTCTCCAGGAAGATGGCGCGGTTGGCCAGCGCGAGGCCGAGCTGGTAGCTGGGCCCGAGCAGGGTGAGCAGCGCGGCCCTGAACAGCCGTTTGAAGCGTTGCGGCACGCGCAGGCGGCGGCCGAAGTCCTCGATGAACGGCGACTTCGGGCCGAGGTCGAGGCTCTCGCCGACCGCCTTGGAGGTCCAGGTGGCGTAGCAGTACCAGTTGTTGGCCTGCCGGCCCAGGCGCACCGCGAGGTCCCCTGCCACGCGGTGGTAGCTGTAGGCGATGACCATGGCTTCGAGTGCCGCGCTCCGGTCCTTGTAGGCCGCGATGCGCAGCACGTCATCCGCGGTCATCGGAGTGTCGGACATGGAGTCTCCCGTTTGCTGGTCCCGTCGCCTGGCGGAGGGCTCACGGAGATAAGAGCGCCTCCGTCGGCGTCAGATACAGTCCGGCGGCCCGTGTCTCTCTCCCCAGGGCCGCGGCCAGGAGCCTAGGAGGCGTCGCTTGCGGCATGCTTGCAGGATGATCATCGCCCCCGGCGATCCGGGGGCGGGGGCTCACTCCTTGACCGTCAATCTGCTGATCACCACGAATCCGCCGAGCGCCCCCGCGGTGCCCGCGGCCGTCGTCGTGGTGAGGTTGACCACCAGGTCATAGAGGCCGGGGGAGAGCTGGCCGCGCATGGGGATCGAGGCGGTGTAGCGGCCCGAGCCAGGGGTGAAGGTCAGCTCCACAGGCGGCGATGGATGCCTGGTCTCGCCACCGCCCGCCAGGTCGGCGATGATCTCCAACTGCCAGCGTCCCGCCAGCCAGTCGACGAGCTCGCCGGTGACCTCCCAGCTCACGTCCACTGTCCAACCTTCGTCCCGATGGACCACGTGCGTGGGCTGGGCACCGGGATCGACAACCTGGCCGTGAAGGAGGCCGGCCAACTGCTCGGCCGGCACCTTCATCACCTGGAACTCCCCTGATGCCATGGCGATCTCCTCTCCGCGGGCGGGTCCCGTGCGAAGGAGTAGAGCGACGACACCGGCGGCGAAATACCCGTGCTCTTTATCGATGCATGTACTGCTTTCGTCTAGACAAGTCGGCCGTTGATGCGGGTGAGATCGCCGGGCCCGGAGGCGCCGGTGCGCGCGCCGTTCAGGCGCACGCCGGCCTCCACCGCGCAGTCGAGGTAGGCGTTGATCCCCCTGATCGCGAGGTCGTCCACCTGGCCGCCGGCCAGGCGCAGCACCGCGCCGCCGCCCTGCGCGGCGACCACCTCGACGGTCCCGTACGGGGTCCGCAGCCCGATCGGCCCCTCGTTGCCCGACTGGACGAGCACGACGAGATAGTGCACATCCCGGGCCGGATGGCTGCGCAGGAACGCGTCGGCGTCGCCGTACAGGACGAGGCTCTCGCCGGCGTCCGGCGGGGGAGCGGCCGGCGTGATCAGCCCGCAGGGCGCCAGCCGCTCGTCCAGCGCCGGCACGGGGCCGTCCACCAGCACCAGCCCGCCCGCCCGCGCGTACGCGGCCAGCAGCTCCTGTACGCGCCGGTGCATGAACGGCCCGCCGGGCACCGTGACCGACCGGTAGGCGGCCAGCTCCCGCGCCGTCACGCTCTCCAGCTCGACCAGCCCGTAGTCCAGCCCCCTGGCCCGCATGCGCTCGTGGAAGGCCCGCAGCGGCCTCCCGCACCCGGGCCCCTCGGCCCCCTCGGACAGGGCGGCGATCCCGGCGTACGGGAGGTACAGGCCGAACGCGTCGCGCCGCACCGGCTCGCACTCCAGGAACTCGGCGCCGTGCACCGAGAAGAAGTCCGCCAGCGCCCGCACCACCGGCGCCTTCCCCGTCGCCCTGCCCTCGGCGTCGATGGGCGGGCAGTCCGGGTACGGCCCCGCGTGGGCGGCGTCCAGCTCGGGCGCCCAGCCGGAGGTGGCCACCCCGGTGTAGACGTTGAACCCGGTCGCCCCCGCCGCCAGCGCCAGCAGCGACTGGTGGAAGCTGGTCGCCCCGTCGACGTAGGCGGGGTCGTAGAGCTCGGAGAAGCCCCAGTTCTCCTCCAGGTTCGGCCCGGGCACGCGCTTGGCGGCGATGACGTAGCGGGCGTGCGCGTCGCGGTCGGCCGACACCACGCCCATCCAGTTGGTGAACCCGTAGCAGATCTCGCCCCACAGCTCCGGCCTGACCCTGGCCAGCCAGTCGTCCAGCTCGGGCACGGTCGGCGGGTTGAGGTTGACCAGGACCGGCAGGCCGGAGCCGGTGGCCTGCGTCCAGACGCGGTACACCTCGGCCAGGTACTCGGCGTGGCAACGCCCCCAGTCGGCCTTGGCGAGCGGGCCGGAGGCGGGCGTCGGCGGTTCGAGGTCCGCCCAGTCGCCGTGGGAGGTGCCGTGCACGGCGTTGTACGCCTGCGGAGTCCCGTACCAGGACCGCAGCCGGTCGCGGTAGAACGCCACCCCCGACGGGCTGTAGTCGTAGGCCGTCAGCGGCAGCGCGCCGCTGGTGTAGACGCCCTCGTTGGCGATCTGCAGCGCGATCACCGCCTCGGCGCCGGCCAGCACCTCCTTGCCCACGGCCGACAGCCACTCGGTGGCCCTGGCCAGGAACGCCGGAGCCAGCGGGGCCGGCAGCGGCCGGCCCTCGGGCGCGGCGGCGTCCGCCCAGCGCGAGGGCGCGCCCGAGGCGTCGAGCAGCGCCTCGAAGGCGGGGTCGGCGTCGGGGCACACCCAGTCGGGCAGCCCGCCGTAGTTGACCTCGGCATGGATGAACGGGCCGGGCTTGGCGACCACCCGCAGGCCCAGCTCGTGGCAGAGCGCCAGGAAGCCGGTGACGTCCCTGGCCGGATGGGTCAGGCCGGTGAAGTCGGGCGCCGTGCCCGCCTCGGGCTGGTGGTGCCGCCAGGGCAGGTAGCAGGTGAGCACCTCGATCCCGAGCCCGTCCCGTACGGCGCGCAGGCGGTCGGCCCACACGGCCGGATCGTCGCGGTAGTACGGATAGTCGGCGGTGACGAGCACCCGCGGCACGCCGTCGACGACGGCGACCCCGTCGCGGACCTCGATGGCCACAGTGGATTCTCCTAACCCTTGAGACCGGTGAAGGCGATGCCCTGGAGGATGCGGCGCTGGAAGACCAGCAGCACCGCGATCACGGGCAGGACGGCGAGCGTGGCGCCCGCCATGATGTAGTACGCGCGCCCGCCGTCCGGGCTGGCGACGAGCTGCTGCAGCGCCAGCGGCAGCGTGTAGAGCTCGGGGTCGTTGGTGACCAGCAGCGGCCACACCAGGTCGTTCCAGTGGAACAGGAAGCTGGTGATGGTGACGACCGCCAGCACGGGCTTCGACAGCGGCAGCACGATCCGCCAGAAGATCTGCATCCGGCCGGCGCCGTCGATCAGCGCGGCCTCCTCCAGCTCGCCGGGCAGCGACAGGAAGAACTGCCGCAGCAGGAAGATGTCGAGCACCGAGGCGATGTTCGGCACGATCAGCCCCCACCCGGAGTCGAACATGCCCAGCGACTGGGTGACGTGGATGCGCGGCACGAGCAGCGTGATCGCGGGCACCATCATGCCGGCCAGCATGATCACGAACAGCTTGTCGCGGCCGGGGAACGGGATGCGCGCGAACGCGTACGCGGCCAGCGCGTCGATGAGCAGCTTGGCCGGCACCAGGATCGCGCACACCCACACGCTGTTGACGAAGGCGTTGCCGAGCCCGCCGACGTCGAGCACGTAGGAGTAGTTGTCGAGCGTGGCGGCCCACTCGCCGGTCTTCTTGTCCAGCGGCAGCAGATGGGGTGTCTTGGTGTAGATGTCGGGCCCGTGCTTGAACGAGGTGGCCACCATCCACAGGAACGGCACCACCGAAACGGCGGCCAGCAGCACCAGCGCGACGTAGATCGACAGCTTCCTCACGCCGCCTCCTGCTTGACGAAGCGGAACTGCAGCGCCGTGACGATCATGATGAAGACCAGCAGGACGAACGACATCGCGCAGGCCGCGCCCATCGCGTCGTAGCGGAAGGCGAACAGGTACAGGTGCAGCACGTACGTCAGCCCCGACTGCTCAGGCCCGCCGGTGACGCTGCGCCCGTTCCCCGAGAAGATCACGTACACCAGGCCGAACACCTGCAGCGCCGCGATGACGCCCGTCACGAGCAGGTAGAACGTGGTCGGCCTGAGCATCGGGAAGGTCACCCGCCAGAACCGCTGCCACGGCCCGGCCCCGTCGATGATCGCCGCCTCCTGGATCGAGCCCGGGATGCCCTTGAGCCCCGCCAGATAGATGATCATCGAGATGCCGCACTGCCAGGCCGCGATGAACGCCAGCGCCGGGATGACCAGCTCGGGGGTGTTCAGCCAGTTCTGCCCGGGGACGCCGACGAGGCCGAGCAGCGTGTTGATCAGGCCGTACTGCGGGTCGTAGAGCCAGCGCCAGATCGCGCCCACCGCCGCCTCCGCCGTGACGACCGGCAGGAACAGCAGCAGCCTGAACAGGTTCGCGCCGCGCCTGATCGCGTTCAGCAGCAGCGCCTGCGCCAGCGCGGAGACCAGGGTCAGCGGCACGGCGATGAGCGTGTACTGCAGGGTGACGCTCACCGACTTCCAGAAGTGCGGGTACTTGACGTCGTCGAAGAGCAGGTCGGCGTAGTTGGCCAGGCCGACCCAGCTCGCCTCGGTGCGCAGGTTCCAGTCGGTGAAGCTGTAGTAGAGCGCGGACAGGGCCGGGTACAGCAGGAAGACCAGGAAGTAGGCGAGCGCGGGGGCGATCAGCAGCCAGCCGATCAGGTGGTCGCGGCGCCGGGCGCCCGGGCGGCGTCTGGCGCGCCTCCCGGGTCCCGTCGTCACCCGTTCGAGTACGGGAGCGGCCACGTCAGCCGTTCCACCCGAGCAGGGAGCGGGTCTTGCCCGCGGCGTCCGCCAGCGCCTGCTGCGCCGTGGCCTTGCCGGTCAGCGCCGACTCGATGGCCGGGGCGATGATCTCGTCGTTGACCTGGATCCACTGCGGCACGGCCGGGCGCGCGTGCGCGACCTTGAGCTGCTCCAGGAAGGCCGCCTGCTCGGGCCCGCCCGCGGGCACCTGCGCCTTGAGGTGCACGGGGAAGCCGCCGAAGGCGTCGGCGACCGCGCCGTTGTTGTCGGCGCCGGCCAGGAACGCCAGCCACTTCCAGGCCAGGTCCGGGTTCTTGCTGGTGGAGAAGACCACGGAGTCCTCGCCGCCGATGTTGCCGGCCGGCTCGCTCTTGTACGGCAGCGGCGCCACGCCGAAGTCCAGGTCCGGGAACTGCTCCTTGATCGTCGGCACGTCCCACGGGCCGGAGATCGTCATGGCCGCCAGGCCGTTCTCGAACGGCTTGTCCGAGTCGGTGATCTTGCGCGGCGACGACTTCTGCAGGTCCACCCAGAGCTGCAGCGCCTCCACGGCCGGCGGCTGGTCGAACAGCACCTTCTTGCCGGCGTCGTCCACCATCTCGCCGCCGGCGCCGTGCACGATGCCGGGGAACATCCAGGCGCCGTAGCCGTCGCCCTTGGGCACGTTCATGCCGGCCACGTTGGCGTCGGCGGCGTGCACCCGGGCGGCGACCTGCTTCAGCTCGTCCCACGTCTTCGGCGGGGCCGGCACCAGCTTCCTGTTGTAGAAGAGAGCGACCGTGGTCTGGTCCTGGGGCAGGCCGTAGAGCTTGCCGTTGGCGCGATTGGTGTCGAGCGCGCCCTTGTAGTAGTCGGCCTCGGTGATGAGCCCGGCGGGCACCTCCTTGATCGTGCCGTCGAGGGCGTACTTGGAGACCAGCGGCTGGTCGAGAATGCCCGCGTCCGGGGCGCTCTTGCTGACCACGGCGCTGCCCAGCTTGGTGTTGTAGTCGTCCTTGGGGATCTTGACGAGCTTGACCGTGACACCGGGGTTGGCCTTCTCGAAGTCCTTGCGGACCTGATCCATGACCTGGCCCGCCTGTGGCGTCCGGTCCTGGTACATCCAGAACGTCAGCTCCTTGCCCGCGCTCCGGCCGCCGTCGTTACCGCCGCACGCGGCCAGCCCGCTCACGAGGGCCGCCACGACGGCGCCTCGCACAAGTCCTCGGCTCATTGCCATCTCCTCATCGGGGGGATGGCCAGACCATAATCTAAGCCTCGAAGAAAGTCAGGGAACGCTTTGGTAACACCGGCTACCCGGGTACTTCGGGCCGTGAACTAACATGGCGGCGGACTTCTGATAGGGACGGGGACGACATGGGCACGTCAGGGCGCAAGACCGTACGGGACCTTCGCCGGGGTAACCGGGCGATGCTGCTGCGCGCGCTCTACTTCGGCGGGCCCGCCAGCCGCAACGAGCTGTCCGCGCAGACCGGGCTCAGCGCCGCCACGGTCAGCACGATGACCGGCGACCTGCTGGCCGACAACGTCATCGTCGAGGCCGGGCAGGTCGACTCCGACGGCGGCAGGCCCCGCGTGCTGCTCAAGGTCAACCCCGCCTACGGCTACGCCGTCGGCGTGGACGTGGGGGAGACCCAGGTCAAGGTCGAGCTGTTCGACCTGGAGATGAACGTGCGGGCCAGGGCGCACTACGCGGTCCGCTCGGCCAAGCACGACCCCGAGCTGGTCGCCCGCCACATCCTGACCGGCGTGGACGCGGTCATCGCCGAGGGCGAGGTGCCCGCGGGGCAGGTGCTCGGCGTGGGCGTCGGCGTGCCCGGCATCGTCGAGCCGGGCCCCGAGGGGCTCGTGCGGGCCAAGACGTTCGGCTGGGAGGCGGTGCCGCTCGGCGCGCTGCTGCGGGCCGGCACCTCGCTGCCGCTGGTCCTGGACAACGGGGCCAAGACCATGGGGCAGGCCGAGCTCTGGTTCGGGTCGGGCAGGGGCACCCGCGACGCGATCATCCTGCTCGTGGGCTCCGGCGTCGGCGGCACGATCGTGACCGACGGGCGCATCTACCGCGGGGCGGGCATGGCCGCGGGCGAGGTCGGGCACCTGAAGGTGGTCGCGGGAGGGCGGGCGTGCCGGTGCGGGGCGCGCGGCTGCCTGGAGGCGTACCTGGGGGCCGAGGCCATGCTGGAGCGCGCCGGCGTCGAGGCCGACTCCGCCGACGAGGAGGCGGCGCTGGCCCGGCTGCTGGAGGAGGGCTCGCCGGTGATCGGGGAGAGCGTGGAGATCCTCGGGGTGGGGCTCTCGTCGCTGGTGCACCTGTTCAACCCCGAGCGCATCGTGATCGGGGGCTGGGCGGGGCTGATGCTCGGCGGGCGGCTGCTCGACGGGATCCGGGCGGCCACGGCGGCCAATACGCAGGCCCAGCCGTTCCAGCCGGACTCGGTGGTGCTCGGGCGGCTCGGGCCCGACGCGGTGGCGCTGGGGGCGGCCACGCTGGTGATCGAGCCGTTCTTCGGGGACGCCGCGCTTCCGTCGCCCGTGAGTACTATTGCGTAGAAGTTAAATCAAGCATTGACAGAAGTGCGGGCCGCAGGCACGCTCTGCTCGATAGAGCGCTCTCTCACCACCCCCGTTCGTGAGGAGTCCCGCTGTGCACCCCCGCCGAAGTCCTGTCCTGATCGTCGCCGCGCTGGCGGCCCTACTCCTGTCCTGCCTGGTCACGGCCCCCGCGCAGGCCCTGGCGTGCGGCACGGCCAACGCCGCGCTCAACCGCCCCGCCACCGCCTCCTCCACCGAGAACGCCGGCACCCCCGCCTCGGCCGCCGTGGACGGCAACGCCGGCACCCGCTGGTCCAGCGCCTTCAGCGACCCCCAGTGGCTCCAGGTGGACCTGGGCTCCTCCCAGGACATCTGCCAGGTGGTGCTCCAGTGGGAGACCGCCCACGCCACCGCGTTCCGCGTCCAGGTCTCCGGCAACGCCTCCACCTGGACCGACCTCTACGCCACCACCACCGGCACGGGCGGCACCCAGACCCTGGACGTCGCCGGCACCGGCCGCTACCTGCGCGTGCACGGCACGGCCAGGGCCACCGGCTGGGGCTACTCGCTGTGGGAGCTGACCGTCCGCACGACCACCACCACCCCGCCGGGCGGCGGCGACCTCGGCCCCGACGTGCACGTCTTCGACCCCTCGATGCCGTCGTCCAGCATCCAGGCCACCCTCGACTCCGTCTTCACCCAGATGGAGTCCAACCAGTTCGGCCTGCAGCGCCACGCCCTGCTGTTCAAGCCCGGCAGCTACAACGTCAACGCGAACATCGGCTTCTACACCTCGATCATGGGCCTCGGCCGCAACCCCGACGACGTCACCATCAACGGCCAGGTCAGGGTGGACGCGGGCTGGTTCGGCGGCAACGCCACGCAGAACTTCTGGCGCTCGGCCGAGAACCTGTCCATCACCCCGCCCGGCGGCACCAACCAGTGGGCGGTCTCGCAGGCCGCGCCGTTCCGCCGCATGCACGTCAGAGGCAACCTCAACCTCGCCCCCAGCGGGTACGGCTGGGCCAGCGGCGGCTACATCGCCGACAGCCGGATCGACGGCACCGTGCAGCCGTACTCGCAGCAGCAGTGGTTCACCCGCGACAGCACCATCGGCGGCTGGCTCAACGGCGTGTGGAACATGGTGTTCTCCGGCGTCGTGGGCGCGCCCGCCCAGTCGTTCCCCGAGCCGCCGTACACCACGCTCGCCAACAGCCCCGTGACCAGGGAGAAACCCTACCTGTACGTGGACTCCGCGGGCGCCTACCAGGTGTTCGTGCCCTCACTGCGGCAGAACACGCGCGGCGCGAGCTGGCCCGGCACCGGCGCCTCGATCCCGCTCACCCAGTTCTACGTGGCCAGGCCGTCCGACACCGCCGCCACCATCAACGCCGCCCTCGCCTCCGGCCTGAACCTGCTCTTCACGCCCGGCATCTACCACGTCGGCCAGACCATCAACGTCACCAGGCCGAACACGGTCGTGCTCGGCCTCGGCTACGCCACGATCATCCCCGACAACGGCGTCGTGCCGATGCGCGTCGCCGACGTGGACGGCGTCAGGGTCGCCGGCCTGCTGTTCGACGCGGGCAGCGTGAACTCGCCCGTCCTCATGGAGGTCGGCCCGCCCGGCTCGTCCGCCTCGCACGCGGCCAACCCCATCTCCATCCAGGACGTGTTCTTCCGCATCGGCGGCGCCCACGCCGGCAAGGCCACGACCAGCCTCGTCGTCAACAGCGACCACACCCTCATCGACCACATCTGGGCCTGGCGCGGCGACCACGGCGCCGGCATCGGGTGGACGGTCAACACCGCCGACACCGGGCTGATCGTCAACGGCGACGACGTCACCGCGTACGGGCTGTTCGTCGAGCACTACCAGAAGTACCAGCTCATCTGGAACGGGCAGCGCGGGCGCACCATCTTCTTCCAGAACGAGATGCCCTACGACCCGCCCAGTCAGGCCGCCTGGATGAACGGCTCCACCCGCGGCTACGCCGCCTACAAGGTCGCCGACTCGGTCACCTCGCACGAGGCGTGGGGAGTGGGGGCGTACTGCTACTTCAACGTCGATCCGAGCATCGTGGCCGAGCGCGGCTTCGAGGCGCCCGTCAACCCGAACGTGCGCTTCCACTCCCTGCTCACCGTCTCGCTCGGCGGCAACGGCACGATCAACCACGTCATCAACAACACCGGAGCCCCGGCCCAGGGGACGGCCACCATCCCCGTGAAGATCGTCAACTTCCCCTGATCCGCACGGCGTCCCGGGTGAGCCCCTCGACGCCGGCCACACCCAGGAGCTGCAACGTCCGTACGAGCTCGGCGTGGAGCAGGTCCAGCACCCGCGTCACGCCCCGCTCGCCCCCGGCCATCAGCCCGTACAGGTAGGCGCGGCCGACGAAGCACGCCCGGGCGCCCAGCGCGACCGCGGCGGCGACGTCGGCCCCGCTGCGCACACCCCCGTCCAGGAACACCTCCGTACGGTCCCCGACCGCCTCCACCACCTCGGGCAGCAGCTCCAGCGGGGTGGCGGAGCGGTCGAGCTGGCGCCCGCCGTGGTTGGACACCACCAGCCCGTCCACCCCCACGGCGGCCAGCTCCTTCGCGTCGTCCACCCGTTGCACGCCCTTGACCAGCAGCTTCCCCGGCCACGCCGACCTGATCCACTCCAGGTCGGCGACCGTCACCGACGGGTCGAACATCAGGTTCGTCAGCCCCGCCATGTCCTCCGGCGCGCCCTCCACGGTGGCGAACGTCAGCGGCTCGCCGGTGAGGAAGTCGAACCACCACGCCGGATGCCGCGCCGCCTCCAGCACGCCCCGCCAGCGCAGGGAGGGCGGGATCGTCAGGCCGTGCCGCACGTCCCGCAGCCGCGCCCCCGCCACCGGCACGTCCACCGTCACCACCAGCACGTCCATGCCCGCGTCCGAGGCCAGCTTCAGCCTCTCCAGGTTGCGGTCGCGGTCACGCACCACGTAGAGCTGGAACCAGTTCCACCCGCCGGGCGCGGCGGCGGCCACGTCACCGGCCGTCGTGGTGCCCATCGTGGACAGCGTATAGGGGACGGCAGCCCGCTCGGCGGCCCGCGCCACCGCCCGCTCGCCCTCGCGGTGCATCATCCGCGTGAACCCGGTCGGCGCGAGCACCACCGGCATCGCGATCCGCCGGCCCAGGACCTCGACCGACGTGGGCGCCTCGGAGACGTCCCGCAGCACGTGCGGGGCGAACTCCACCCGCCCGAACGCCTCCACCGCCCTGGCCGCCGACCGCTCGTCCTCGGCCGCGCCGTCCACGTAGTCGAACACCATGCGCGGAGCGCGCCTCCTGGCCATCAGCCGCAGATCGGCCACGCCGGCCGCCGCCGCGACCCTGTCCGCCCTCGACCAGCGCGGCCTCCCGGGCACGACCCTGCGCAGCTCCCGCCACCGGGGCAGGCGCCGTGGCTCCTTGTCCGCATTCGACCCGATGCCGAGGACCTTAACATCGCGCGGCCCGCGTACGGTGGGATCGTGATCGACGATCGCCCACCCACACCCGCCCCCACACCCCCGGCCGCTACGGCACCGGCACCCGGCACCGCGGCCGATCCCGCGGCCGATCCCGCGGCCGATCCCGCCCACGGCGCCACCGCGACCCGCGAGGCGTCGGCGCACGGCGACGCGGCGGGTGACGCACACGCCGCGGCCGGGGCCGCGGGTGGCGGCGCGGACGGCGGTGGCCTGGGGGCCGATCTCATGCGGGGCTGGGCCGGGCTGGCGGGCGGATCGGCGGCGGCCCTGGCGCTGGGGGCCGAGCTGGTCGCGCGCTGGGCGGAGCCGCACCGCCGCTACCACACCCTCACCCACCTCGCCGCCGTCCTGACCGCCATCGACGACCTCGCCGACGAGGCCGGCGACCTCACGGCCGTGCGCCTCGCCGCCTGGTTCCACGACGCGGTCTACGACGGCCGCGCGGGCTGGGACGAGGAACGCAGCGCCCAGCTCGCCCAGTCACGCCTCCCGCGCTGCGGTGTCCCGCCCGGCCGGGTGGCGGAGGCGGCCAGGCTGGTCCGCCTCACCGCCGCCCACGACACGCTCCAGCCCGGCGACCGCGACGGCGCCGTCCTGTGCGACGCCGACCTGGCCGTCCTCGCAGGCCCCGGATACGACGACTACACGCGGGCGATCCGCCAGGAGTACGCCCACGTCCCCGACGCGTTGTTCGCGCAGGGCCGCTCGGCGCTCCTGCGCCGCCTGCTCTCCACCCCGGCCCTCTACCGCACCCCCCACGCCCGCGACCTGTGGGAGGAACGCGCCCGCGCCAACATGACGGCCGAGCTGGCGACGCTGACCGCGAGCTGACCGCGCAGGGCCCGAACGGGCGCAGGGCGGGTGACGGCGTTGCGCGCGCCGGCGGCGCCGGGCGCGGGTTACCTGGGCAGGTGGCGCTTGCGGCGGCGCAGGCCGGCCGCGACGAGACGCCGCAGCAGCTCCTGCGAGCCGACCGCCTCCGCCCCCAGCGCCACCGCCCGCGCATGCACGGTCTCCGGCACGTCGTAATGATCCCGGTCGAACGCCCGCTCAGGCACCCCCAGCCGCTCCGCGAAGTCGTGCAACTCCTCCAGTGAGCTGTCGCTGACGAGATGCGACCACATGAGGCCCCGCGGCCCCGGCCAGTTGGGCGGATCGATGAGAACGGTCACGACGTCAAGGGTAGAACCCTCCCACGCACCCCGATCGCCCCCAGATCGGGCACCGCGGCATCAGCCCCCTCACCCTCGGCGTCCACCACGACCACCATGCCGAACCCGCCCTTGCGCCCCGCCTCGATCCCCGGCAGCGCGGACACCACCACCGCGACCTTGGCCGCGGGCAGGTCCAGCCGCCGCGCCGCCTCCAGGAAGAGCGCGGGATCGGGTGTGCCGGGCAGGTTCAGCAGCGCGGCGTCGTTGCCGTCCACCATCTGGTCGAACAGGTGCATGACCCCCGCCGAGCCGACGAGCCTGCGCCCGTGCAGGCTGGCGGAGACGGCGGCGGTACGGGCTCCGCGGTGCCGCAGCTCGTGCAGCAGCGCCACCGTGGCGGGGAACGCGGCCACGCCGTACTTGTCCACCTGCTCCAGGAAGAGACGGTCCTTGGCCAGGCCGAGCCCGTGCACGGTGGGCTCGCCCGGCTCGTCGCCGGGTGATCCCTCGGGCACGGTGATGCCGCGCGCGGCCAGGAACGTGCGGATGCCGTCGAGGCGCGGCCGACCGTCCACGTGACGCAGGTAGTCGCCGCGGATGTCGAACGGCGCCGAGCGGCCGCGCAGGAACGCGTCGAAGACGTGTTTCCAGGCGGCCGCGTGCCCCCGAGCGGTGTCAGTGACCACGCCGTCGGTGTCGAACACGACGGCGCTGATCGCGGTCAGGTCGATGACAGGCTCGTCCACACAGCGAACGTAACCGCTCTACCAGGCGACGGGTAGCTCTTTCACGCCGTAGACGATGGCGAGTTCCCTGAACGGCACGTCACCGGCGAGGTGCAGATCGGGGAAGCGGCGCAGCAGCGCGGGGAAGGCGATGCGCATCTCCATCTGCGCCAGCGGCGCGCCGATGCAGCGGTGGATGCCGTGGCCGAACGCCAGGTGCGAGCCGGCCGTCTCCCGCCCGGGCCGGACCTCGTCCATGTCGCCGCCGAGTGAGGGGTCGCGGTTGGCGCCGGTCAGCGAGCACAGCACCATCTCGCCCTTCTTGATCGGCACGCCGTGCAGCTCCAGGTCGTCGCGGGCGAAGCGCGGGAAGGCGACCTGCACGACCGTCATGTACCGCAGCAGCTCCTCGACCACGTCCACGACGTAGCCGTCGACCTCGCGCACCTTGGCGGCCTGCTCCGGGTTGCGCAGCAGCCACAGGGTGCCGAGCGCGAGCATGCTGGTGCTGGTGTCGTGGCCGCCGGTCAGCAGGCCGTCGGCCATGCTGGCGAGGGTGCGGTCGTCGAGCTCGTCGCCGTGCTCGCGCAGGAGCTGGCCGAGCAGCCCGTCGCCCGGGTTCTGCCGCTCCCTGGCCACCAGGTCCGTCAGGTACGCCATCGCGTCGTTGATGGCCTGCAGGGACGCCTCGGGCCCCGCGGTGAAGTCGAAGCGGTCCTTGCTGAGCTTCACGAAGCCGGCGCGCTCGTCGTACGGGACGCCGAGCAGCTCGCACACGACCAGCGACGGGATCGGCAGGCAGAACTCCTCGACCAGGTCGACCGGCGTCCCGCCGGCCGCGGCCTTGGCCTCCATGCGGTCGAGGTACTCCTCGACCATGGCCTCGATCCGCGGCTCCAGCCTGCGCAGGCGGCGCATGGTGAACTCGGGCGTGAGGTACTTGCGCAGCCGCGTGTGCTCGGGCGGGTCGCGGAAGCCGAGACCGCCCGGGTCCTCCTGGTTGGAGCCGAGCCCGATCACGCCAGCGAAGTCGTTGCTGAAGCGCTCGTGGTCGCCGAGCACCGCGCGGACGTCCTCCCAGCGGGTGACGAGGTACACCGTCTGGTCGCCCGGGATCTGCATGGGGAAGACCGGGTGCTCGCCCCGGATACGCCCGAGCTCGGCCACGGGGTCGAACCCCTCACGCATGAACTGGACGAGCGGGAACTCTTCTGTCTCTGACATCGATATCCGTCCTGGCTGGGATACATCGCACCATGTTGGGATAAATCCCTGCATAGATGGTCCCATCCGGAAAGGTGAATGGAGCCCTCCGAAAGGACGAATTTACATCTCACCCTCGCTGCCCTTGCGAGCGCGGGGGCTCGGTCACCTCCCGGCCAACGCCCTGGTCACCTCTTCGGGCGGCGGCAGCGTCCGGTCGCGGGCGCGGACCGGCGGCTCGGGCGGCTCCGCCTCGGCCGACAGGGCCGGCGGCGAAGGCTTCGGCTTGCGCGGCTCCCGCACCCCGCCCCTGCCACCGGGCGGATCCTCGAACGGGGGACGGTCGCGCTCGGTCCAGTGCGGTTCGCCGGGGCCGAAGCCGGGCGGCCAGGCGGGCGCGCCACTGGACAGAGCACGGCGTCTTCGCGATCGCTTGCTCACAATCCCCTCCTCCGCGTCCCATTGTGCGCCCGGCCGTGGCACACGACCAGCGGGGATCGAGGCTGTCACCAAGACGGCAGGGAGCCCGGCCGCGGGCCGGCCGTCATGGGGACGGAGGAAGCGCCTCCCCGGCCGCCGCCGCGCTGGGGGCGGCGCCGGTGCCGGCGCCGGTGATGGTGGCGCCGGTGGCGGCCGGGGTGACCGTGGCGGCCGGGGTGGACTGCTGGCGGACGAGCACGGCGCCCAGCAGCGCGACGAACGCCATGATCGACGCCGTCTGCTGATCCGTCAGCGACACCCCGAACACCAGCCCCAGCGTGATGCCCGCCTGCGCGACGCCCAGTGCCGCAGCCTTGATGCTCCTGCCCCCGTCCAGGTCGCGTGTCGCGAACGCCGTCCACACGCCCAGCCCCGCCGCCGCGAGTGAGTTGATCGCCGCGACCTGCTCGATCGTCAGCGGCAGGAAGAGCGCCGTCACCAGTTGCAGGCCCGCGCTCAGCAGGCCCAGCACGAGCGCGGGCTCGCGGCCGAAGATCTTCATGGTTCCCCTCCCGGAAATCGGACCCCCTGTGACGGCAGAGGGTGCACGCCCCGCTCTGATACACCTCCGTCAAGTGCCCTGAACTGCTGTGAAAGCAGGGCAAAGTGGGGCAGCAGACGGCGTTTGGCGTACAAGATGGCGACATTCTGCGATGATCTCGTCGCATAGAGCCGGAGTTTGAGCCCTCACGGATAGTGACTGATGCCGACATTTGAGGAAATAACAGCCTTCATCACCGAGAAGCCGCTCGCCACCGCCGTCATCGCGCTGCTGAGCCTGGTCGGCCTGGTGCTCGCGGTCCTGGTGCTGAGGATCGCCTGGCGGGCCCTGTCCTGGGTGTTCACCAGGTACGTCGCACCGCGTCCGATCGAGGACGTGCTGACGATCGTGGCCGCCTCCATCGCCACCGGCGTCTCGGCCCAGGGCATGTGGCGCTTCTCGGAAGACGTGCTGGACCTCGACGGGCCGCTGCGGTTACTGCTGTTCGCGTTCATCGAGGTCGCGATCATCACCTCCGCCGTACGCGCCCGCCGCAACATGCGCGAGAACTTCTCCGCCGGCATCGACGGCATCGCCGTGTGGGCCCTGACCTGCCTGACCGCCGTGCTGTCCTCCATGGACGCCCGCTCGCTGCCCGAAGCCGTGTTCCGCCTGGCCGCTCCGCTCGTGGCCGCCTGGTTGTGGGAGCGCGGCATGGCCATCGAACGCCACCGCATCCGCGGCACCGGCCGCATCAACTGGCGGCTCACCCCCGAAAGGCTGATGGTCCGGCTGGGGGTGGCCGAGGTCAGCGACCGCACCGCCAGCGAGGTCGACGCCCACCGCAGGCTCACCCGGGTCGCGCTGGCCGCCAAGAAGGCCAAGGCGCTGCGCGAGGCCGGCGCCCCCGACCGCAAGATGCGCGCCGCGCTGGCCAAGCTCGACAAGGCCATGGACCAGGCGGTCGAGCACACCGGCCTCGCCGTGGACCCGGCCCGGCAAGAGGCGCTGCTCGCCCAGATCGCGGCCCTGTACAACACCTCCGCGCTCATCGACGCCGACCCCCGCGTGCCCTGGGAGCCCCAGGCCGACCACCACCCCGTGCCCGCCCGGCCCGCCCTGCCGCCCGCGCTGGCCGAGCTCGTGGACGACGAGGACGAGGACGCCGCGGTGCTCGACACCACCCCGCACGTCGTCAGCACCGCCGAACGCGCCGCGCTCATGCGGGCCGCCCGCGAGTACTGGGACCGGCAGATCTCCAAGGGCATCGTGCCGCGTACGGTGGACATCGCCCAGGAGATCGGCATCCCGCTGGGCACGGCGCGCGAGTACCGCGCGCTGTGGAAGCTGGAGCCGCAGGCGCACGCGCTCATCGAGGCGCTGTACCAGCAGCACGGCATCGTCGACACCGGCGCGTTCCCGGCCATCGCCGACGACGGCCGGGTGCTGACGACCAAGTCGTAGGCTTGACCCCGTGCCCCGCCGGCCCGCACTCCTCCATCGCGCCGCACTCCGGCGGAGGTCCCTTCGGGAGGAGAGTGAACGGCGTGCGGGAACGGGAGCAGGGGGAGCGGGTGCGGGAGCGGACGCTCGAACGCGTCAGGAAACTGCTGGCCAAGGCCGAGCGCACCGACAACGAGCACGAGCGGGCCACGTTCATGGCCGCCGCCTCGGCGTTGATGGCCAAGCACGGCATCGACACCCTGCCACCCGCCGGCACCCGCCAGGTCCCCGGCGACCGCATCGTCACCCTGCCCGCGCCCTGGGCCAGGGAGAAGGCCAGGCTGGTCAGCCTCGTGGCGCAGGCACTGCGGTGCCGGCCGCTGCTCATCGGGCGGGGCGACGGCGGGCAGCGGGTGCACGTGTTCGGGTTCGCGGCCGACCTCGAGCGGGCCGACCTGCTGGCCACGTCGCTGCTGCTGCAGATGGCCTCGGGGCTGGCCAGGGCGGAGCTCCCCGGTGACGTCACGGCCGTGCGGGCCTATCGCCGCTCGTGGCTGCTGGGCTTCACCGACGAGGTGTACCGGCTGCTGTGCGAGGCCGAGTCCAGGGCGGAGGCCGAGTCGGCCGGTACGGGCGCCGCGCTCGTCCTGGCCGACCGCAGGGCCGAGGTGGAGCGGGCGGTGGCCGCCCACTACCCCGACGTCCGCATGAGCGTCCCCAGGACCAGCGGCACCGGCTACCGCGACGGCGCCGCCGCCGGCCGCGCGGCCGACCTCGGCCGCACCGGCATGGCCACGGCCACCGCCCGCGAGCTCACCTGAGGCGAGGCCACGTCTCGGTAAGCCCTTTCCGGGCCTCCGTTTGGGCGAGCGGTAATCGGGCATAAGGGCGCACACGGAACGCAGTCCTGCCCAAGCGAGTCAGGTCACCGTGAACGCATCCGTCCATGTCCTCGCCGACCGCCTCCGCGATCTCGCCCACGACCTCCTCACCGCCGCCGGCCTGCCGGGGGACACGGCCGCGGTGGTGGCCGCGTCCCTGGTGGAGGCCGATCTCGCCGGTCACGGCTCGCACGGCGTACGCCGGGTGAAGTGGTACCACGACCGGATCGAGAGCGGCGCGATCGTGCCGGACGCCCGCCCGGAGGTGGTCTCGCGCCGCGGCGCGACCGCCGTCGTGTCCGGGCGGCGCGGCTTCGGCCAGGCCGCCGCCGGCCTGGCCACGCGGGAGGCGGCCGCGCTGGCCGCCGCGCACGGCGCCGGGGTGGTCGCCATCCGCGACTGCAACCACGTCGGCAGGCTCGGCGAGTACGCGGAGACGCTGGCACGGCGCGGCCTGGTCGCCCAGGTCGTCGGCAACGCCGACCCCACCGTGGCCCCGTACGGCGGGCACCGCAGGATGCTCGGCACCAACCCCATGGCCTGGGCCGTGCCCCGGGCGGGCGGCGCGGCCGTGGTCATGGACTGGGCGACCGCCGCCATGGCCGAGGGCAAACTGGGCCTGCTGCTCGCCGCCGGCCGGTCCGCTCCCGAGGGGGTGCTGGTCGATCCGGACGGCTGCCCGTCCACCGACCCGGCGGACTTCTACCGGGGCGGGGCGCTGCTGCCGTTCGGCGGGCACAAGGGCTACGGCCTGAGCGTGCTCGTCGAGCTGGTCGGCGGCCTGCTGACGGGCACCGGCACCGCCTGCTCCGCCGAGTACGACGGCACCTTCGGCACGGTGATCACCGCGGTGGACATCGCCGCGTTCGTCCCGCTGGAGAGCTACGTCGCCCAGGTGGAGTCCTTCTGCGAAGCCCTGCGCGCCGGCGGCCCCGGCGTGGTCGTCCCGGGGGAGCCCGAGGCCCGCACCCGCGCGCAGCGGCTGAAGGAGGGCGTCCCGCTGCCGGCGCCGGTGTGGGCGGAGCTGGGCGGGCTCGCCGCGCGGCTCGGCGTTCCGTGGCCAGACACGCCGCCAGGAGGTTAGATGTCCGCCACACCCGCCCCCAGCCCCGCCTTACGCCGCGTCGTCCTGGGCGCCCTCGTCGGCACCGCCCTGGAGTGGTACGACTTCTTCATCTACGGCACCGCCGCCGCCCTCGTCTTCAACCGCCTGTTCTTCACCGACGCCGACCCGGCCACGGGCACGATCGTCGCGTTCGCCACGTTCGGCGTGGGGTTCGTGGTACGGCCGTTCGGCGGCGTCCTGTTCGGCCATCTGGGCGACAGGATCGGCCGCCGCTCCACCCTGATCATCACCACGGTGATCATGGGTGTGTCGACGGGGCTGATCGGCCTGCTGCCCACCTACCCCGCCATCGGGGTGCTGGCGCCGGTGCTGCTCACGCTGCTGCGCGTCTGCCAGGGGCTCGGCGCGGGCGCGGAGTTCGGCGGCGCGGCGACGCTGCTGGCCGAGCACGCCCCGCCTGGCCGGCGCGGCTACTACGCCTCCTACGCCCAGACCGGCGTGCAGATCGGGCTGGTGCTGGGCACCTCGGCGTTCCTGCTCGTCCAGCTCCTGCCGGAGGAGGACTTCCTGGCCTGGGGCTGGCGGATGCCGTTCCTGGTGAGCTTCGCGCTGATCGGGGTCGCCCTGTACGTGCGGCTGCGGGTCGACGAGTCGCCCGTGTTCCAGGAGATGGCGCGGACCAAGGAGATCGTCCGGCTGCCGATCAGGGACGCGCTGGTCCGTCACCCGCGCAACTTCCTGGTCGGGGTCGGCGCGCACATCTGCGACACGGCCGTGGTCTACACGCTGGCCACGTTCAGCGTCGCGTACGCCACCGGCCGGCTGGGCCTCAGCAGCCGCACGGCGCTGCTGGGCGTGATCCTGTTCGGGCTGACCGTCATCGTGCTGCAACCGGTGTACGGCCATCTGTCCGACCGGGTGGGCAGGCGGCCGCTCAACCTGTTCAGCGTCGTGTTCGTGGCGGTGTACGCGTATCCGTACTTCCTCCTGGTGGACACCGGCGTCACCTGGCTGGTCTGGCTGGCCATGATGATCATGGGCGCGTTCGGCTTCGCGCCGCAGGTGGCCGTGCAGCCGGTGTTCTACGCCGAGCTGTTCGGGGCACGGGTGCGCTACACCGGGTTCGCCGCCTCGCGGGAGCTGGGCGCGGCGCTGGCCGGGTTCTCGCCGCTGATCGGCGCGGCTCTGGCGGCCCGGCTGGGCGGCGCGCCCTGGCTGGTGGCGGCGTTCCTGGTCGGCACCGCGGTGATCTCGTTCGCCGCGTTCCACGCCTCGCGCGAGAGCAAGGAGACTGATCTATGGACCTGAACGGCACGGTCGCGGTGATCACCGGCGGCGGCACCGGCATCGGCGCCGCCGTCGCGGAGCGCCTGGCCAGGAAGGGCGCGGCGGCCGTGGTCGTCAACTACTCGCGCTCGGCGGCCGACGCCCGGGAGACGGTGGCCCGGCTGGAGAGCCTCGGCTGCAAGGCGGAGGCGGTGGCCGCCGACGTGTCCGACGACGCCGCCGTACGGCGCCTGGCCGAGCGTGTCCGCGCCGACTACGGGCGGGTGGACGCCCTGGTGTGCAACGCGGGCACGACCGCGTGGGTGCCGTTCGCCGACCTGGAGGGCCTCACCGACGAGGTGTGGCAGCGGATCATGGGCGTCAACCTCATGGGCGCCTTCTACTGCGCCCGCGCCTTCGCGCCTGCCCTGCGGGCGGCGCGCGGCGCCGTCGTGAACGTGGCCTCCGTCGCCGGCCTGCTGGCCACCGGCTCCTCCATCGCCTACGGGGTCAGCAAGGCCGCGCTGCTCCAGCTCACCCGCGACCTGGCGGTGGCGCTCGGCCCCGAGATCCGGGTGAACGCGGTCGCGCCCGGCCTCGTGGCCACCCGCTGGCACATCGACCGGGTGGGGGAGCAGGTGTTCTCCGAGATGACCGCGAAGGAGCAGCGGAAGGCGCCGCTGCGGCGCACCGCGCAACCGGAGCACATCGCCCAGCTCGTCACCGCCCTGCTGGAGTCGGACCTGGTGACGGGCGAGGTGCTGGTGGGGGACGGCGGGCGGCACCTGCAGTACTGAGCGCGCGACGCGGGGGCCCGCGCCGCGCGGCTCCGGCCCGGAGGCCCGGCCGGCGGAGGCCCGTGCCGGTGGCTCAGGGCCGGAGGCTCAGGCGCCCAGGGCGGCCGACACCAGCGAGCGGGCCTCCTCCTGCACCTTGGCCAGGTGGTCCGGGCCCTTGAAGGACTCGGCGTAGATCTTGTACACGTCCTCGGTCCCCGACGGCCGGGCCGCGAACCAGGCGTTCCGCGTCGAGACCTTCACCCCGCCCAGCTTGGCGCCGTTGCCGGGCGCCGACGTCTGCACCGACGTGACCGGCTCGCCCGCCAGCGAGCCGGCCGTCACCTGCTCGGCCGACAGCTTGCCGAGCACGGCCTTCTCCTCCCGGGTGGCGGGCGCGTCCACCCGCGCGTACGCGGGCTCGCCGAACCGCTCGACCAGCTCCCGGTAGCGGGCGCTCGGCGACTCGCCGGTGACGGCCAGGATCTCCGAGGCCAGCAGCGCCAGGATGAGGCCGTCCTTGTCGGTGGACCACACGGAGCCGTCGCGCCGCAGGAACGAGGCCCCCGCACTCTCCTCGCCCCCGAACCCGAGGGAGCCGTCCAGCAGCCCCGGCACGAACCACTTGAAGCCCACCGGCACCTCGTACAGCCGCCGGCCCAGCGACTCGGCCACCCGGTCGATGATCCCGCTGCTGACCATGGTCTTGCCCACGCCCGCGCCGGACGGCCAGCCGTCGCGGTGCGTGCAGAGGTAGGAGATGGCGACGGCGAGGTAGTGGTTGGGGTTCATCAGCCCGCCGTCGGGCGTGACGACGCCGTGCCGGTCGGCGTCGGCGTCGTTGCCCGTCGAGATGTCGTAGGTGTCGCGGCCGGCGATGAGCGAGGCCATCGCGTACGGCGACGAGCAGTCCATCCGGATCTTGCCGTCCCAGTCGAGCGTCATGAACCGCCACGTCGGGTCCACCAGCGGGTTGACCACGGTGAGGTCCAGCCGGTGCCGCTCGGCGATCTCCCCCCAGTAGGCGACGCTCGCCCCGCCCAGCGGGTCGGCCCCGATCCGCACGCCGGCCGCGCGGATCGCGTCGAGGTCCACCACGGAGGGCAGGTCGTCCACGTACGTCCCGAGGAAGTCGTAGCGCCCGGCCCGGTCCAGCGCCGCCGTGTACGGCACCCGGCGCACGCCCTTCAGCCCGTCCTGGAGCAGCCGGTTGGCGCGGTCCTGGATCCACCCGGTGGCGTCGGTGTCGGCCGGGCCGCCGTGCGGCGGGTTGTACTTGAACCCGCCGTCACCCGGCGGGTTGTGCGACGGCGTGACGACGACGCCGTCGGCCGTCCCGCTCGTGCGGCCCCTGTTGTGCCGCAGGATGGCGTGGGAGACGGCGGGCGTGGGGGTGTAGCCGTCGCGCGAGTCGATGAGCACGGCGACGTCGTTGGCCGCGAACACCTCCAGCGCCGACACCCGCGCGGGCTCCGACAGCGCGTGCGTGTCGATGCCCAGGAACAGCGGCCCGTCGGTGCCCTGCGACTGCCGGTACTCGCAGATGGCCTGGCTCGTGGCCACGATGTGGTCCTCGTTGAACGCCGACCTCAGCGACGACCCCCGATGCCCCGACGTGCCGAACGCCACCCGCTGCGCCACCTCGCCGGCATCCGGGTGGAGCGCGTAGTAGGACGTCACCAGCCTGGCGACGTCGACCAGGTCGGAAGGCCGGGCGGGCTGTCCCGCGCGTTCATGCGTCATGGAGGTCACTTTACAAATCCCGTGCGGCCGGGCGGGTGACCGCATGGCGGCGTGGGGAGATACATTCGCGTCAGTCACCAGAACGGAGTTCTGTTCTCATGCGCTACGGATATTTTCTCGCCGAACCTCAAGGACCCGACGCGATCGGCGGTCTGCGCGACCAGATCGCCCAGGCGGTGGAGGACGGCTTCTCCTCCGCCTGGCTCTCCAACATCTTCGGCCTCGACGCCATCACCGCCCTGACCGCGGCCGGCGTCCAGGCGCCGCCCATCGAGCTCGGCACCGCCGTCGTGCCCACCTACCCGCGCCACCCGGCGGTGCTCGCCCAGCAGGCCATGACCGCCAACGCCGCGCTGGGCGGCCGGTTCGCCCTGGGCATCGGCCTGTCGCACAAGATGGTCATCGAGAACATGTTCGGCTACAGCTTCGAGCGGCCAGGCCGGCACATGAAGGAGTACCTCGACATCCTCCTGCCCGCCTCCCGCGGCGAGCAGGTCGACTACCAGGGCGAGACGCTCAAGGCCAACGTGCGGCTCACCACCCCCGGCGCGGGCTTCCCCGTGCTGGTGGCCGCGCTCGGCCCGCGCATGCTCAAGCTCGCGGGCACCGTGGCCGACGGCACCGTGCTCTGGATGACCGGCCCGAAGACGGTGGCCGAGCACATCGCGCCCACCATCACGGCCGCGGCGGCAGAGGCGGGCCGCGAGCGGCCCAGGATCGTCTGCGCGCTGCCCATCAGCGTCACCGACGACCGCGCCGCGGCCGTCGAGCGCGCCAACGAGATCTTCAAGATCTACGGGCAGCTCCCCTCCTACCGTGCCATGCTCGACAGGGAAGGGGCGGCGGGGCCTGGCGACGCGGCGATCGTCGGCGACGAGGACACCGTCCTGGCCAGGCTGGAGGAGCTGAAGCAGGCGGGGGTGACCGACTTCGTGGGCTCCATGTTCGCCAACCGGGAACGCACGAGGAGCCTGCTGATCGGCGCGGCGAAGGGCTGATCCGCGCACATCTCCCTAAAATCCGGCAAGGTGAAGCGCGTGCTACAAGGCATCGATGTGTCGAACTGGCAGGGAACCGTCGACTGGGCCGGCCACGCGGAGGCGGGAGTGGCCTTCGCCTTCGCCAAGGCGACCGAGGGCGGCGACTGGACCGACAAGTGGTTCGCGCGCAACTGGAACGGCATGCGCGAGAGCTGGATCGTCTGCGGCGCCTACCACTTCGCCAGGCCCAAGGGCGACCCCATCGAGCAGGCACGGCACTTCCTCGGCGCGATCAGGTCGGCGGGCGGGCTGCGCCGCGGCGACCTGATCGCGCTGGACCTCGAGACCAACGACGGCCTGCGCCCCGAGCAGGTCGCCAGGTACGCCCGCCGCTGGTGCCACCACGTCGAGCGGCACGCCGGCGTGCGGCCGTTCATCTACACCTTCCAGGCGTTCGCGCGCGGCGGGCACTGCGCGGGGCTGGCCGAACACCCTCTCTGGATCGCCAGCCCCGAGAGCCCGCGCGGCAACCCGCCGGTGCCCAGGCCCTGGCGCGACTGGACCATCCACCAGTACGCCAGCAGCCCGATCGACCGCAACGTCTTCCACGGCACCCGGCAGGAGCTGACAAAGCTGGGGTTTCACCCGCGATAGCATCGGTGACTACCGTCGAACCTGCCTCGGTGCCGGGCATCGAGCGCGACCTTCAAGGAGTTCACCGTGTCAGCCGAGCTACGCATCACCCTCGCCGGAGCCGAGCGTGTGGTCGCGGCCGGCACGACGGCCGGGGAGGCGCTCGAGGCCGACGGCCGCACCGTCATCGCCGCCAGGGTCAACGGCGAGGCCCGCGACCTGGCCCACGCGCTGTCCGACGGCGACGCCGTCGAGCCGATCGAGATCTCCAGCGAAGAGGGCCGGGCGATCGTGCGGCACTCCACCGCGCACGTCATGGCGCAGGCGGTGCAGGAGCTGTTCCCCGAGGCCAAGCTGGGCATCGGGCCGCCCGTCGAGAACGGTTTCTACTACGACTTCGACGTCCCGCAGGCGTTCAACCCCGACGACCTCAAGCGCATCGAGAAGCGCATGCGCGAGATCGTCAAGCAGGGTCAGCTCTTCTCCCGCCGCCCGGTCGGCGACGACGAGGCCCGCGAGGAGCTGGCGGCCGAGCCGTACAAGCTGGAGCTGATCGGGCTCAAGGGCGGCGCCGCCGACGAGGAGAGCGTCGAGGTGGGAGCCGGGCAGCTCACCATCTACGACAACCTCGACGCCAAGAGCGGCGAGCTGTGCTGGAAGGACCTGTGCCGGGGCCCGCACGTGCCCTCCACCCGCTCCATCCCGGCGTTCAAGCTCATGCGCTCCGGCGGCGCCTACTGGCGGGGCAGCGAGAAGAACCCGCAGCTCCAGCGCATCTACGGCACCGCGTGGGAGTCCCGCGACAAGCAGGACGAATACCTCAAGCTGCTCGAAGAGGCCGAGAAGCGCGACCACCGCAAGCTGGGCGCCGAGCTCGACCTGTTCAGCTTCCCGCCGGAGCTGGGCAGCGGCCTGCCGATCTTCCATCCCAAGGGCGGGATCATCCGCAAGGAGATGGAAGACTACATGCGCAGGCGGCAGGCCGAGGCGGGCTACGAGTTCGTCAACACGCCGCACCTCACCAAGAGCTCGCTCTTCGAGACCTCCGGCCACCTGCCGTGGTACGCCGAGGACATGTTCCCCGCCTTCGAGCTGGAGGGCATCGAGTACCGCGTCAAGCCGATGAACTGCCCGATGCACAACCTGATCTACCGGGCGCGCGGGCGTTCCTACCGCGAGCTGCCGCTGCGGCTGTGCGAGTTCGGCTCGGTCTACCGCTACGAGAAGTCCGGCGTGGTCCACGGGCTCACCCGGGTGCGCGGCATGACGCAGGACGACGCGCACATCTACACCACCCGCGAGCAGATGGCCGACGAGATCAAGTCGCTGCTGCGGTTCGTGCTGAGCGTGCTGCGCGACTTCGGCCTGGAGGACTTCTACCTGGAGCTGTCCACCCGCGACGACTCCAAGAAGTTCATCGGCGACCCCGCCGAGTGGGAGGAGGCGACCGACGCGCTGCGCCAGGTCGCCACCGAGTCGGGCCTGACGCTCAAGGACGACCCGGGCGGCGCGGCCTTCTACGGCCCCAAGATCTCGGTGCAGGCCAAGGACGCCATCGGGCGCACCTGGCAGCTCTCCACCATCCAGCTCGACCTCAACCAGCCCAGGCGGTTCGGCCTGGAATACCAGGCGGCCGACGGGTCGCGGCAGACCCCGGTCATGATCCACCGGGCGCTGTTCGGCTCCGTCGAGCGCTTCCTGGGCGTGCTCACCGAGCACTACGCCGGCGCCTTCCCGCCCTGGCTGGCCCCGGTGCAGGTGGTGGGCATCCCGATCGCCGAGGCCCACGCGCCCTACCTGCAGGACGTCGCCAAGAAGCTGAGGGCCGCCGGGATCCGCGTCGAGGTCGACACGGCCGACGACCGGATGCAGAAGAAGATCCGCAACGCGCAGAAGGCCAAGGTGCCCTTCATGCTGCTGGCCGGCGACGACGACATCGCCAACGGCGCGGTGTCCTTCCGCTACCGCAGCGGCGAGCAGAAGAACGGTGTGTCCGTGGACGAGGCGATCGGTGAGATCGTCAGTGCCGTGGAGCGCCGCGTCCAGGTCTGAGCATCGATCACGTGGGAGCGGGCCGTGCCGGTGGCACGGCCCGCTTTCCGTTTCGGCCGCCTTCCGTTTCGGCGGCTTGCGTTTCCGGGCGCCGTCCGTCCGGTCCTTTCGCTGGGCCGTCCCTACTTGGCCAGCGGCCGGCCCTGCTTGTCGCTGAACTTGCCGATGAGGATCATGATGAAGTCGATCAGCACCCAGACGCCGAGGCCGCCCAGGGTGACGATCATGAGGATGCCCGTCCCGATCTTCCCTACGTAGAAACGGTGCACGCCGATGGCGCCGAGGAAGAAGCACAGTAAGACGGCGACGATCCAGGACTTCTGCATGGGAAATGCCTTTCGCGTGGGGGGTGGGCCGGGCGCCTGACCTGGCGCGCCCGACCGGCTCCTGCGGGAAGGATCAACCGCAGGGGACGAAACCCTAGCAAGCTCCCCTGGCTCGGCGCAGACGCTTTTTCTTAATGTGCTTAATTTCCATCAATAAGTGGATACTTCTGCTGTATCCGCTTTTGTGGGAATTTAGCGGCCGAAGAGGCGGAATGTCACTGCGGGACGTCCGCCGAAGCGTTCCGCCTGCTGCTGGGCGAAGCCCTCGATCAGGGTGCGGGCGTACGCCTCCGGGGCCTCGTCGGTGAGGGCCTCGATGTAGGCGCGGTGCTCCAGGAGCGAGCGCACTCCCCGCTCCAGGCCGTCGGTGACGTCCACGGCGTGGGTGGGGGTGTCGGATCCGGCCACGGCGATCCACCGCACGCCGTTCCAGGGCTCGGCCTCCGTATCCGGAAATATCCAGCGATTTCCGGCGTCGCCGACCGCGTCCATCACGGCCCGCCCCACGGCCCGGTGGTCGGGGGTGTTCCAGTACGAGCCTCCCCAGGTGTCCTCGTAGTTCAGCGTGATCACGAGCTCGGGGCGGTGCCTGCGGATGGCGGCGGCCAGCTCCTCGCGCAGCCGGAGGCCGTACTCGATCACCCCGTCGGTGTGGTCGAGGAACTCCACGTCCGTCACCCCGGCCACGGCCGCGCTGGCGCGCTGCTCGCGCTCGCGCACCGGGCCCGCCTTGGCGGGCTCCAGCGTGTCGATGCCCGCCTCACCCCTGGTGACGAGCAGGTAGGAGACGTGGCGTCCGGCGTCGGTCCAGACGGCCACGGCGGAGGCACAGCCGTACTCGAGGTCGTCGGGGTGGGCCACGATGGCCAGTGCGCGCTGCCAGTCGTCCGGCATGGGCTCTAGCTGATCGGTCATGCCTGACATCCTGACAGCCCCGGCGACGCGCCGACAGTACGCGGCTTCCCGCACCGACGGCACGCGGCTCCACGCGCGGGCGGTACGTCGGTTCGCGCGCGGGCGGTACGTCGGTTCGCGCAGGCCGTACGCGGTTTCGCGTGGCGGCGGTGCGCGGCTTCGCGCGCGGACTTCACGGCGGGCGGGTGCTCGTGCGACGCTTGCGGCGGGGGAGCAAGACCGTGCGATGCTCGCACGGCGCACGGCGCACGGCGCACGGCGCACGGCGCACGGCGCACGGCGCACGGCGCACGGCGCGGCGGGGGCGCGATGTTCGGGCCGGAGGTCCGGGATGGCAGGGCGGTTCAGGGGCGGCACGTGGGCCAGGGAGGCGGCGTGGGCGACGAGAGCGAGGCCGTTGCGGTCGTCAGGGGAGGCGGGCGGGCCGCGTTCGGGGAGCTGGTCGAGGGGCATCGGCACGAGCTGCGGGTGCACTGCTACCGGATGCTCGGCTCGTACACCGACGCCGAGGACATGGTGCAGGAGACCATGATGCGGGCCTGGCGGCGGCGGGAGACGTTCGAGGGGCGCTCCACGCTGCGGGCCTGGCTCTACCGCATCGCCACCAACGCCTGCCTCGACCTGCTGTCGGGGCCCGCGCGCGCCCGCGAGATCACGGTGGGCGTGGGCGGCGAGTCCCGCTCGCCGTTCGCGGAGGTGCCGTGGTTGCAGCCGTACCCGGACCGCCTGCTCGACCTGGCCGCGCCGGGGGAGGGCACGCCGGACGCGGTGGCGGTGGAGCGGGAGACGATCGAGCTGGCCTATCTGGCCGCGATCCAGCACCTGCCGCCCCGCCAGCGCGCGGTGCTGATCCTGCGGGACGTGGCCGGCTGGTCCGCCGAGGAGACCTCGCAGGCGCTGGAGCTGAGCGTGGCGGCGGTGAAGAGCGCGCTGCAGCGGGCCCGCGCAACGCTGCGCATGCACCTGCCCGCCCGGCGCTCGCAATGGGGCCCGGCCACGGCGCCGAGCGAGCAGGAGCGGGCCGTGCTGCGCCGCTACATGGAGGCGTCCGTGGAGGGCGACCTGTCGGCCCTGGCCGGCCTGCTGCGCGAGGACGCGCGGCAGACGATGCCGCCGGACTCACAGGTGTTCGACGGGCGGGCGGCCATCCTCGACATGTGGCGGCCCGTCATGACCGGGCCGCAGGCGTGGGGCGAGTGGCGGGCGCTGGCCACCCGCGCCAACCGGCAGCCCGCCGTCGCCAACTACGTACGCCGCCCCGGGCAGGTCCGCTTCACCGCGGTCAACATCGACGTGCTCCGCGTCGAGGACGGCCTGATCGCCGAGATCACCACGTTCGGCGCCGAGCTGCACACCGCCTTCGGCCTGCCCCACGAGCTCTGAGAGGAGATTTCCCGGCCCCGACCGATTCCTTTCCCGCCGCCCCGCCGTCATATGGCCGTACGACCACTCACTAGAGAGGAATTCCGCCATGACCGAGCACAACGACCCCAAGCTCAAGGCCCTCGACCGCCTCGTCGGCACCTGGAAGGTCTCCGGCGCCGCCGCGGGCACCGTCACCTACCGCTGGATGGAGGGCGGCCACTTCCTGATTCAGGACGTGGACCTCACGCAGGAGGGCGGCACGGTCAAGGGCACGGAGTTCATCGGCAGGAAGCGGCCGTACGGGGCGGAGGAGCCCAGCCAGGACGTGCACTCCTGGTACTTCGACAGCGACGGCAGCACCCTGGCCTACGTGTACGAGGTCGAGGGCGACACGCTGACGATCTGGGCGCACAAGAAGGACTCGGGGGCCTACTACCGCGGCACGTTCAGCGCCGACGGCGCGAGCGTCACCGGCGCCTGGGTGTACCCCGGGGGCGGCGGCTACGAGTCGAACATGACGCGGGTGGGCTGAGGCTCAGCCCGGCTCCCCGTCCTCGTCGAGGTCCTCGGCGGGGCCCCGGGCCGCGGCCCGGCCCTCGCCGGGGAGCCGGACGTCGTCGACGGTGACGTTCACCTCCATGACGCGCATGCCGAGCATCCGGCTGACGCTCCTGGCCACGTTCGTCTTGACCTCGGAGGCGACGTCCATGACGACGTGGCCGTACTCGACCACGATCGTCAGGCTCACCGCCACCTGGCGGTCCTGGATCTGCGCGCTGACGCCCTGGGTGCCGCGGCGCGAGCCGATGCCGATGCGATCGCGTACGGACTCGAAGGCGCGCGCCAGGTCGCCGCCCATGTCGGCGACCCCGGCCACCTCCAGCGCGGCCAGCGCGGCGACCTTCTCGACCACCTCGTCGGCGACCTTGATCCGGCCCTTGACCACCGCCCCGGCGGTGGGCCCCTCGATGTAGGAGGGGGCGGGCGGCTCGGTGGACGGTGCGGGCTGCTCGGTGGCTAAGGCTTCACTCATCGCGGCCTCCTGTAGGCGGGTGCTCAGGATTGTGCCGGAAGAGCACCCCGTTTGTCCGGGGTCCTATGCTGCTAGTTATGCACGATCAGGCAGGGGCCGGGGCCCCCGACAACTTCCAGCGTCTGTGGACCCCGCATCGCATGGCCTACATCAAGGGCGAGAACAAGCCGACCGGCACGGGCCCCGGCGACGGCTGCCCGTTCGACGCCATCCCCAAGATGAGCGACGAGGACGGCCTGATCGTCAAGCGGGGGGAGACGGTCTACGCCGTGCTCAACCTGTACCCGTACAACTCGGGCCATCTGATGGTCGTGCCCTATCGCCACGTGTCCGACTACGACGAGCTCGACGCGGCGGAGGTGACCGAGCTGGGCGAGTTCACGCAGAAGTCGCTGCGGGCGCTGCGCAAGGCCAGCGGCGCGCAGGGCTTCAACGTCGGCATGAACCTCGGCCACGTCGCGGGCGCGGGCATCGCCGCCCACCTGCACCAGCACGTGGTGCCCCGGTGGGGCGGCGACACCAACTTCATGCCGGTCGTCGCCCAGACCAAGGTGCTGCCGCAGCTACTTCACGACACCCGCCAGCTGCTCGCCGACGCCTGGGACTGACGCCTCGCCTTCGCGGCGCAGCGCGCCGATGCCGGTGGCCAGCAGCAGCGGCACGGCCAGCGCCAGGGCCATCGACAGCACGGCCGCGCCCGAGTCGTTGACCAGCATCCCGACCACGCCGCTGACGAGCGTGCCGATCAGCCCGGCACGCAGCGCGGGGGAGTGCTCGAACGCCGCGGGCACGACCCCCGCCGACGCCTGCTCGGGGCGCAGGATCGCGTACACGAGGAACGCCACGGCGGCGATCACGATCGGCATCAGGTTGGGGTTGGCCAGCGTGGAGACCATGGCCAGGAACTTGCGCCAGATGACGTCCACGGCCTCACCGGTCAGCACCTGCCCCACGAACCTGCCCAGGTGCGACTGCTCCTCAGGGGGCCGCAGGTAGTTGAGCCACGCGAAGCCCATCACGATCACGCCGCCGGCCACGCAGAACGCGCCCAGCTTCACCAGCGAGACCCGCTTGCCCGACAGGATCAGCGCCGTCACCGCGATGCCCGGCACGAACGCGATCACGCCGCCGAAGTCGCTGCCCATCCCGGACCCGCCCAGCACCATCGCGAACGCTCCCAGCGCCACGATCGCGCCCACGCCCACCTTGCCCGGCCACCGGTGCGCGATCACCGTGGTGGCCAGCAGCGTGCCGGTGGCCAGCAGCGCGAACGGGATGTTGCCCAGGCCGAAGTAGCGGGCTCCCTGCTCGGCGCTGTAGCCCATGAAGCTGTTGAGCTGGAGGGTGGTGCCGGTGAGCAGGTCGCCGACGAGCGTGAGCGCCGTGATCGTGGCGACCACGGCCAGCGGGCCGAGCGGCCTGCGCCGCCACGGCCCCGCCAGCGCCAGCAGCGTGATCGCCGCCCACCAGGCCGCCATGCCGCCGAACAGCTCCAGGTGGGAGTCCCACGGCAGGAGGTTGACCAGGAACGAGGTGACGGGCAGGGCCGCGAGCGCCACGGCGGCGCGGCGTACCCAGGGCAGGCTCCTGCGGCGGCGCAGCAGCAGGAAGGCCAGCACGTAGAACAGGACCTGGAGGACCGCCAGGGCCGTGAAGTAGGCGGCCTTCGCCGAGCGCATGGTCTGGGCGGTGGCGTCGGCGCTGCGCAGCCGTTCGATCGTCGCGCCCGGCTCGCCCACCCGCAGCGGCACGCCCACGACCGTGCTCGGCACGGCCACGCCCAGCTTGCCGAGCACGGTGGCGGTCAGGTCGGTCAGGATCGAGATGTCGTCCCTGCGGGTGGAGGCCGCGCCCAGCAGCCGGCCCTCGGCGCCGGGCTCGCGCAGCGCGGCCACCCGCAGGTGCGGCACGGAGCCGTGGTCGGACAGGCCCGCCAGCAGCACCGTCGTGCCGGCCGGCAGCACCGACAGCAGCGCGCCCGCCTTGGCGTCGGCCAGCCGCAGCGCCTGGCGCCGCTCGGCGGGGCCGAGCTTGTCGGGCACCCGGGGCAGCCGGCCGGGCTCGCCCGCGAGGTAGGGCTGGACGAGGTCGTCCACGTCCATCGCGACCATCCGGCACTTGCCCAGGCCGGCGGTGCCGGCCTGGAGCGGCGAGGCGAGGTAGTGAGCCACCGCGCCCTGCTGGTCGGCCAGCGCCAGCGCCGCGCCTGGCCCGATCGCGATCGAGCACTGCCCGGCCGCCTTCAGTGTCTCGCCCAGCGTGCCCGCCGTGCGCTGGCCGGCCACGTCGATGAGGTAGCGGTAGTCGGGGATGACGGCGCCCTCGCCACGGGGCTCGGGCCTGGGCGGCGCGCCGCACCCGTAGCCGACGGCCGACCTGGTGCCCGCCGAGACGGTGAGCCAGCCGTCGTAGGGGCAGGTCACGTTGCCCACCGTGCGGACGGACAGGGAGCCGATCGCGCTGGATTCGGCCAGGGCCCACAGGTTGGGGGTGTCGGACGGGGTCAGGTCGTTCCAGTGCAGGCCGGGCACGCCGATGAGCGCCACCCGCCCCGCCTCGGACCCCGCTCTGGCGGGGCCGGCGAACAGAGCATGACCGACAATCACCTGACCGACCAGCACGGCCAGCACGACCAGCGCGCGCCTCACCCCGATGACCTCCCGCGATCGCAGAGCTCTGTGGCACGGCCGAGCTAGGTAGTGCTAGGTCATGTTCCGGCGCCACCAGACGCGACTACCCTCTCATGCGCCGGGAGTGCCGGAGGCCGTCTTCCGCCCGCCGGACGGCGATCGTACGGGCCGATCGCCGCGCTTCAGGGGGCCACCGGGGTGAGCCAGTGCCGGTAGCGCTCGTCCCTGCCGTGCACGACGGCGTCGTAGGCGTCGGCCAGCCTGGCCGTCACCGGGCCCGGATCGGCGCCGAGCTCCCGGCGGTCGACCGAGGAGACGTGCACGACGCCGGCGGCCGTGCCGCACAGGAAGACCTCGTCGGCGGTGTAGAGGTCGGAGCGCATCAGCTCGCGCCTGACCGCCGGCAGGCCGAGGCCGGCGGCCAGCCGCTCCACGGTGTCCTGCGTGAGCCCCGCCAGCGCGCCCGCGCTGTCGGGCGGCGTGGCGAGCACCCCTTCGCGCACGACGAAGAGGTTCGCCCCGGTGCACTCGCTGACGTGTCCGGCGGAGTTCAGCAGCACGGCCTCGTCGTAGCCGGCGTCGAGCGCCTCCTGCTTGGCCAGGACGGAGTTCAGGTAGGGGCCGGTGGCCTTGGCGGCCGTGGGCACGATCGTGTGGTCGTTGCGCCGCCAGGAGCTGGTCATCAGGCGGACACCGGAGCCGAGCAGCGCGCCCCACTCCCAGGTGGCGATGGACACGGTGGTCGGGCAGCCGCGTGCCGCGATGCCCATCTCGCCGTAGCCGCGGTGCGCGAGGTGGCGGATGTAGCAGGACGGGCGGCCGTTCGCGGCCACCGTCCGCAGCGTGGCCTCGCGCAGCTCGTCCGTCGTGTACGGCATCGCCAGCCCGATGATCCGCGCGCTGGCGGCCAGCCGCCGCAGGTGGTCGTCCAGCCGGAACACGGCGGGCCCCTCCTGCGTCTCGTACGCCCTGGTGCCCTCCAGGACGGCCGTGCCGTAGTGCAGGGCGTGCGACAGCACGTGCACCCGGGCCTCGCCCCACGGCACGAGCTCCCCGTCCATCCAGATGAACTTGGCCTCGTCCACCCGCCACTCCTTCCTCCAGTGGCCCGGCTTGGCACCACTAAATAGTCCAATTTCACGATGAGTGGCACAGTAGCGGGATAATGGTGGCCATGGGAAGGGAAGACACCCTCGTCACACTTGTCCGCGACCGGCTCCGGCTGCACCAGGGCCCGCCCAGCCGGCGGCTCGCCGGCGCGCTCGCGGACCTCGCCCAGACCGGCCTCATCAGCCCCGGCACCCGCCTGCCCTCGGAACGCGACCTGGCCCAGGCGGTCGGGGTCAGCAGGGGGACGGTGGCGGCGGCGTTCAACACGCTGTGCGAGGAGGGGCTGTGCGAGCGCCGGCACGGGAGCGGCACGTACGTGCTCGGCACGCCCTCGTTCGGCGGTCTCCTCCAGGCGGGGGCCGTGCGCGCGGACCTGTCCACCTCCGTGGTCCCCGACCCCTCGCACCTCGTCCTGCCCGCGCTCGACCCGGCGGACCTGCTGAGGGCGCCCAGCGGGCACGGCTACGACGCGATGGGCGACCCCCGGCTCAGGACCGTGCTGGCGGCCGGCGAGGGCGCCGGCCCGAAGGACGTCCTCGTCACGGCGGGCGCCCAGCAGGGCATCGACCTGGCCGCCCGGGTGCTGCTGCGGCCCGGCGACCGCGTCCTGGTGGGGGATCCGGCCTACGGGGGCGCGCTCAGCGTGTTCCGGCGGGCGGGGGCGCACGTGGTGGCCGTCGATCTCGGCGCGCCGGCCGCCGTGGCGGAGGCGCTGGCCCGCCATCGCCCCGCCGCCGTGTACGTGGTCGGCGTGGACAACCCGACCGGCGCGGTCCCGCCGCTGCGGCACGTCGCCGAGCTGGCCAGGGACGCCGGCGTGACGGTGGTGGAGGACCGGGCGCTCGCGGCCCTCGTGTACGACGGCACGCCGCCGCCCGAGCCGCTGGCCCGGGTGCATCCGTACGGGACGGTCACGGTCGGGTCCCTGTCGAAGGTGTTGTGGGGCGGGCTGCGGGTGGGCTGGCTGACGGCCCCGGAGCCGCTGCTGGCCCGCCTGACCGAGGCCAAGCTGGACGCCGACCTGGCGACCAGCGCGGTCGCCCAGCGGATGGCCACCGACCTGATCGAGCGCAACCCCGTCGAGCCCTGGCTGGCCGAGCTGGACCGGCGCAGGGAGCACTGCCTGGCGGCGCTGTCGGCGTACCTGCCCGAGTGGACGTGGACGCGGCCGGCGGGCGGGCTGTCGGTGTGGGTGCGGCTGCCGGGCACGGACACCGACCGGTTCGCGGTCGTGGCGCGCGAGCACGGGGTGGCGGTCGCGCCCGGCTCCCTGTTCTCCCCGGACGGCCGCCATCGCGACCGGCTGCGCCTCAGCTTCGCCCTGCCGCCGGACCTGCTGGACCAGGCGGTCGCGGGGCTCGCCCGGGCTTGGCGGCAGGACCCGGTCGCCTGAGCCCCGGCCCGGCCCGTGAACGCGGGAGAAAACGGCGAAAGGCCGGTCGAGATCGACCGGCCTTTCGGCGTCACGCGAGGCTCAGACCTCGTCCACCTTGACCTTCACCGCCTTGCTCTCGTGGTGCAGGCGGTCCAGCGAGGTGACCAGGTACGTTCCCGCCGACTTCGCGGCGTAGGACGGGTCGCTCACCACGGCCACCAGGTTCCGCGCGTCGGTGGTGTGGCAGTCCTTGCCGGACTTGGGCAGCTGGTACACGGCGTACGCCCGGGCCCCCTGCGAGGGCTTCCAGGACAACCGCGTGCCCGCGGCCTTGGCGTCGGCAGGGGCGGCCGGGGCCGAGCCGCCGAGCGAGTCCTGCAGCGGCAGCAGCGCCGGGCGGCTGTAGTGGGCCTTGGCCAGGCGGTCCACCGCGCCGAGCGGGTTGGCCATCAGGTTCTTGGCGCTGAAGTAGACGGCGCCGTCGACCTGCTTGCTGGCGCGGTTGACGCCCACCTGCCCGGCGAGCTCGCCGGGCTTGAGCCAGGCCCTGTCGTCCTTGGCGCCGACCCGGTAGGCCCCCTGGCCGATGTAGAGCTGCACGTCGCTGCCCTTGACCTCGTTGGACCACCAGCGCGTCAGCGTGGTGTAGTCGGCCAGCTTGTGGCCGCGCGGCCAGTAGAGCTGCGGCAGCACGTAGTCGACGGTGCCGGCCTTGATCCAGGCGCGCGCGTCGGCGTAGATCGAGTCGTAGGCGGACATGCCGGACGTGCTCGACCCGGTCGGGTCCTGGGCCTTGTTGCGCCAGATGCCGAACGGGCTGATGCCGAACTTCACGTGCTGCTTGGACGCGTGCACGGCCTCGTCGACCTGCGCGACGAGCTTGTTGACGTTGCCGCGTCGCCAGTCGGCGAGCTCGGCGCCCTTGCCGTACTTGCGGAAGGCGGCGGTGTCGTCGAACTTCGCCCCCGCCACGGGGTAGGGGTAGAAGTAGTCGTCGAAGTGCACGCCGTCGACGTCGTAACGGTCCACCACGTCGGTGATGACCTTGGTCACGTGCTCGCGGACGGCCGGCAGGCCGGGGTTGTAGTAGAGGCGGCCGCCGTACTTGACGGTCCAGTCGGGGTGCTGGCGCGCGGGGTGGTTCGCGGGCAGCGCGGCGGTGCTGTCGCCGTAGGAGGCGCGGTACGGGTTGAACCAGGCGTGGAACTCCATGCCGCGCTTGTGCGCCTCGTCGACGAGGAACGGCAGCGGGTCCCAGCCGGGGTCCTTGCCCGCGGTGCCGGTCAGGTACTGCGACCAGGGCTCCAGGGAGCTCTTGTAGAGGGCGTCGGAGGCGGGCCTGACCTGCACGAAGACCGCGTTGAGGTTGCGCTTGGCGGCGTTGTCCAGGATCTTGACGTAGTCGGCCTTCTGCCTGTCGACGCTCTGCCCCGCCTTGGAGGGCCAGTCGATGTTCTGGGTCGTGGCGATCCACACTCCGCGCAGCTCACGCTTCGGGAAGCGGGCATCGGCCTTGCAGGCCGCAGCGGGGGGTGCGGCGACGGTCGTCTTCTTCTCGCTCGCTGCGGGGCTCTCCGCCGGTCCGAAGACGTAGGCGGCGGTCGTCGTGGCGACGGCCAGAGCGGCAGCGGCTAGGAGTGGGCGTCCAGTTCGCATAGTGCCACCCAGTGTGACAGCTGCTCCTGCATGCTCGGTACGAAAAACCGAAATCAAGTCGTGACACATTTGTGACAAAAGGCAACGGCTGGGCCGGGAGGGACAAATCCCTCCCGGCTCTCCACGGCGCCCGAACCGCGCTCAATCCGCGCTCAATCCGCGGCCGTCACCTTGGTTGCGAGGTTCGGGGGCAGCGGTTCGTAGCGCAGGAACGTGCGCGTGAACGTGCCCGTGCCGTGTGACATGGATCTCAGATCGATCGCGTACCGAGTGATCTCCAGCTCCGGCACCTCGGCCTTGACCAGTGTGCGGCCCGTGCCGACCGGTTCGGTGCCGAGCACGCGCCCGCGCCGCGACGACAGGTCGGACATCACGGACCCGACGTAGTCGTCGGCCACCAGCACCGCCAGCTCGTCCACGGGCTCCAGCAGCAGGGTCGAGACCTTCGATGCCGCCTCCTTGAGCGCGAGCTGGCCCGCGATCTGGAAGGCCATGTCGGAGGAGTCGACCGAGTGCGCCTTGCCGTCGTACAGGGTGACCCGCACGTCCACCATCGGGTAGCCGGCGACGACACCGCGCTCCATCTGGGCCCGCACGCCCTTCTCCACCGACGGGATGAACTGCCGCGGCACCACGCCGCCCACGATCTTGTCCACGAACTCGAAGCCCCCGCCGGACGGCAGCGGCTCCACCTCCAGATGGCAGATGGCGTACTGACCGTGACCGCCGGTCTGCTTGACGTTGCGCCCCATCGCCTGGCACTTGCCGCCGAACGTCTCGCGCAGCGGCACCCGCAGATCGATCCGCTCGACCTCCACGCCGTGCCGCTTGGCCAGGCGGTCGAGGAGCACGTCGGTGTGCGCCTCGCCCATGCACCACAGGACGAGCTGGCGGGTCTCGGCGTTGTTCTCCAGGCGCAGCGTCGGGTCCTCGGCCACCAGCCGGCCGAGCGCCTGCGACAGCTTGTCCTCGTCGGCCTTGGACCTGGCCCTGATCGCCACGGGCAGCAGCGGGTCGGGCATGACCCAGGACGTCATCAGCAGCGGGTGCTCCACCTCCGACAGCGTGTCGCCGGTCTCGGCGCGCGACAGCTTGGCCACGGCCACGATGTCGCCGGCCGCGCCCTTGGCGATGTTGCGCTGCTGCTTGCCCAGCGGGCAGGTCAGGGTGCCGATGCGCTCGTCCACGTCGTGGTCCTCGTGTCCGCGGTCGGCCAGGCCGTGCCCGGAGACGTGCACGGTCATGTCGGGGCGCAGGGTGCCGGAGAAGACGCGGACGAGGCTGATGCGGCCCACGTACGGGTCGCTGGTGGTCTTGACGACCTCGGCCACGAGCGGCCCGTCGGGGTCGCACGTGATGCCCTTGATCGGCTTGCCGGACAGATCGGTGATCTCGGGCATGGGATGTTCGAGCGGCGACGGGAAGCCCTGCGTCATCAGCTCCAGCAGCTCCTGCGCGCCCACGCCGATCCCGCTGCACAGCACCGGGTAGAAGCTGCCGCGGGCGACGGCCTTCTCCAGGTCGTCGATGAGCACCTTGGTGTCGATGGGATCGCCCTCGAGGTACCTCTCCATGAGCGACTCGTCCTCGCTCTCCTGGATGATGCCCTCGATCAGCGTGCCGCGGTGCTCCTCGATCTGCGCCTCGTACTCCGCGCCCGGCTCCTTCTCCGTGCGCTCGCCCGTGGCGTAGTTGTAGAACTTCTGCGTCAGCAGCCCGATCAGCCCGTTGACGTGACCGTTCGTGATCACCGGGAGGTAGAGCGGCGCGACGCCGTCGCCGAAGACGTCCTGGCAGGTCGCGAGCACCTCGTCGAAGTCGGCCCGCTGGTGGTCGATCTTGGTGATCACGACCGCCCGCGGCATCCCGACCTGCGAGCACTCCTCCCAGAGCATCTGCGTGAGACCGTCCACCCCGTCGGAGGCCGACACCACGAACAGCGCCGCGTCGGCCGCGCGCAGCCCCGCGCGCAGGTCGCCCACGAAGTCGGCGTAACCCGGGGTGTCGAGAAGGTTGATCTTGATGCCGTTGTGCACCAGCGGCGCCACGGCGAGGTTGACCGACCGTTGCTGCCGGACCTCCACCTCGTCGAAGTCGCTGACCGTGTTGCCGTCCTCCACCCGGCCCGGGCGCTGAATGGTGCCCGTCGCGGCCAGCAGCTGCTCGACGAGGGTCGTCTTACCCGCTCCTGAGTGGCCGACCAGCACGACATTGCGTATCGCATCCGCCCTGTCGGCCGCGGGTGCCCTGCCCGCGGCTCCTACGGCGCCACCAGAGTTTCTTTCCGCCACATCGGCCTCCCGCGTCGTCGGTTGTGTGCCAACGCCGCGCCCGCGCGGAGGGAATGGAAACCGCATGGACGCGGTGTGTTCACCAAATACCCGTGTGGCGGATATCACAAGGGGGGCGGGGCAAAGAAAGTTGTCAGGCGCGCCATGGCCTACGATCGGACGGCGATGCTCAAACTCCTGCGCCCGGCCATGACCCGGATACTCACCCCGCTGGGCAGGGCCCTCGTCGGCCGCGGGATCGGCCCGAACGCCGTCACGGCGGTCGGCACCCTCGGCACCGTCGTGTCCGCCCTGCTCTTCTTCCCCCTGGGGCACCTCACCTGGGGGGCACTCGTGATCACCGTCTTCGTGCTGTTCGACCTGCTCGACGGCGTGGTGGCCCGGCTCGGCGGGAAGGGGGGCAGCACCTGGGGGGCCTTCCTCGACTCCACGCTCGACCGGGTCGCCGACGCCGCCATCTTCGCCGGCCTGATCATGTACTTCATCTCCGTCGGCGACGCTCTCATGGCGGCGGTGACACTGCTGTGCCTGATCGCGGGCGCCGTGGTCTCCTACGCCAAGGCCAGGGCCGAGGGGCTCGGGCTCACGGCCGACGTCGGGCTGGCCGAGCGGCCGGAGCGGCTGGTGGTGGCGCTGGTGGCCGCGTTTCTGGCGGGGCTCGGCGTTCCGTACGTCCTGCCCGCGGGCATGTGGCTGCTCGCGGTGGCCAGCCTGATCACCGTGGGCCAGCGAGTGGTGGCCGTCTACCAGCAGACGAGGGAGAGATGAGCGAGCAGGTCTCGATGGGCGACCGGGTCGTGGCGGCCGGGTTCGCGGCGGGCTGGAAACTGGTGCCGCTGCTGCCGCAGCGCCCGACGGCCGCGGTCTTCCGCTTCCTGGCCGACCGGGTCTGGAGCAGGCGCGGCAAGTCCGTGCGCAGGCTGGAGTCCAACCTGGCCAGGGTGACCGGCCTGCGGGTCGGCAGCCCCGAGCTGCGCGAGCTGACCAGGGCCGGGATGCGCTCCTACTTCCGCTACTTCCACGAGATCTTCCGGCTGCCGTCCATGGACCGCGCCGAGATCGTGCGCCGCACGCACGTGATCGGGGCCGAGCACGTCCACAGCACCGTGGCCGCCGGCCGCGGCGTGGTGCTGGCGCTGCCGCACATGGGCAACTGGGACCAGGCGGGGGCCTGGCTGGTGGGCGTGGGCCACCCGTTCACGACCGTGGCCGAGCGGCTCAGGCCCGAGTCGCTGTTCAACCGCTACGTGGCCTTCCGCGAGGGGCTCGGCATGGAGGTGCTGCCGCTCACCGGCGGCGACGGGCACAACTTCGGCACCCTGGCGACGCGGGTGCGCAAGGGCGGCGTGGTCTGCCTGCCGGCCGAGCGCGACCTGACCAAGAGCGGCATCGAGGTGAGCTTCTTCGGCGCCACCACCAAGTATCCGGCGGGGCCGCCGCTGCTGGCCGTGCAGACGGGCGCGGCGCTGCTGCCCGCCATCGTCTACTTCGACGGCGACGACTGGGGCATCCACATCCACCCCGAGCTGCCGGTCCCCGCCGAGGGCACCCGGCAGGAGAAGGTCGCGGCCGTGGCGCAGGGCCTGGCCGACGTGTTCGAGAAGGGCATCTCCGAGCACCCGGAGGACTGGCACATGCTGCAGCGGCTCTGGCTCGACGACCTGGAACCGCGATGAGGGTCGGCATCGTCTGCCCGTACTCGTGGGACGTGCCGGGCGGCGTCAAGCAGCACATCGACGACCTGGCCCAGGCCCTGATGGCGCAGGGGCACGACGTGTCGGTGATCGCGCCCGCGGCCGACGACGAGGAGCTGCCCCCGTACGTGACGGGGGCCGGGCGGGCGATCCCGGTGCCGTACAACGGGTCGGTGGCCAGGATGTCGTTCGGGTTCCTGTCGGCCGCGCGGGTGCGGCGCTGGGTGCGTACGGGCGACTTCGACGTGCTGCACATCCACGAGCCGCTGATCCCCAGCCTGGGCGTGCTGGCGTGCTGGGCGGCCAAGGGGCCGATCGTGGCCACCTTCCACGCCTCGTTCACCCGCTCGCGCGCGATCGCCGTGGCCGAGCCGCTGCTGCGCAGCGCGCTGGAGAAGCTCAGCGGCCGCATCGCGGTCTCCGACGCGGCCCGCAAGAGCCTGGTCGAGCAGTTCGGCGGCGACACCGTGCTCATCCCGAACGGCGTCACCGTCTCCCGCTACACCGAGGCCGAGCCGCTCGACGGCTGGGGCCCCGACGGGGCCACGCTGGGCTTCCTCGGCCGCATGGACGAGGAGCGCAAGGGGCTGCCGATCCTGCTCGACGCGTTCAGGACACTGGCGGCCGAGCGGCCGGACGTGAAGCTCCTTCTCGCCGGCCCCGGCGACGAGAAGGACGTCTTCGACAAGGTGCCGAAGGAGCTCCGCGACCGGGTGACCGTGCTCGGCATGGTGAGCGAGGCCGACAAGATCCGCGCCTACCACTCGGTCGACGTGTTCGTGGCGCCCAACACGCGGGGCGAGAGCTTCGGCATCGTGCTGGCCGAGGCGATGGCGTCCGGGGCGACGGTGCTGGCCAGCGACATCCCCGCCTTCCGCAGGGTGCTGGGCGACGGGCAGGCGGGCGCGCTGTTCGCCAACCGCGACCCCGCCTCGCTGGCGCGCGAGGCCGCCGCGCTGCTCGACGCGCCTGAGCGGCGGGCCAAGCTGGCGGCCGAGGCGCTGGTCGCGGTCAGGAAGTACGACTGGTCCACGGTGGCGCGCGACGTCGTGCGCGTCTACGAGACCGTCACCACGAGCGGCGCGGGCCGCGTGGAGGAAGACCTGTGACGAGCGGCGGCGGCCGTGTGGAGGAAGACCTGTGACATCCACCATGATCGTGCTGATCGTGGGCATCGTGGTCGTGCTCACGGCCGTCTACATCTCCTGGCGGGCCGGGCGGCTGGACCGCCTGCACATCCGGCTGGAGCTGGCCCAGGAGTCGCTGGACGCCGCGCTGATGCGGCGCCGCGCGGTCGTGCTGGAGCTGGCCGGCTCGCGCCTGCTCGACCCCGCCACGTCCCTGGTGCTGGCCGCCGCGGCGCACGAGGCCAGGTCGGCCGGGCCGGAGGAGCGCGAGCACGCCGAGAGCGACCTGTCGCGGACGCTGCGGGCGGTGGTGGACCAGGACCGGTTCAGGGAGAAGCTGTCGGAGTCGCCCGGCGGGCGCGAGCTGCTGGAGGAGCTCGACGCCGCCGTGGCCAAGGTGGTCTACTCGCGCCGCTTCCTCAACAACGCGGTCGGGGTCACGCGGGCGGCGCAGGACCGCTGGCTCGCCAGGACGTTGCGCCTGGCCGGGCACACCGAGTACCCGCAATTCTTCGAGATTGATGACAATCCGCCCGCAGCTATGGCAACTGAATGACCTGATTTGGGGAAGCCAGTAAGCTTCATCCCGTTTTCGGGCTGAAGCGAGGAGTGTTACAGGTGCGGCTACCCCGGATGATCACGGTCTACCTGGCCGGAGCGGCCGTGCTGCTGCCCGTGGCGGCCTGTTCGTCGGACGACCCGGCCGCCGGTCAGGCGCCCGCGCCGTCGGCGACGGCGGCGCCCAGCGAGGAGCCCGAAGAGGTCAAGGCCCATCCGTTCACCGGCAAGCCGTACGAGAGCCTCAAGCCCGTGCTCGCGGTGAAGATCGAGAACACCGCGGCCGGCAAGCCCCAGCTCGGGCTCAAGAGCGCGGACATCGTCTACGTGGAGCAGGTCGAGGCCGGGCTGACCCGGCTCATGGCCGTCTTCTCCTCCAGGCTGCCGGCCAAGGTGGGCCCCGTGCGCAGCGCGCGCATCTCCGACCTGCACATCGCGCCGCAGTTCGGCAAGCCCGCCTTCTCGTACTCGGGCGCGCAGACCAAGATGTTGCCGTTCATCGCCGAGGCGTCCCTGTTCGACGTGGGCGACACCCGCAACCCCGGCGCCTACTTCCGCCAGCCCGGCCGCTTCGCCCCCTACAACCTGTTCGCCAACACCAAGCAGCTCCTGGCCAAGGCGCCCAAGGCGAGCAAGGCCAAGGACATCGGCTTCACCTTCGGCGACGCGCCGGCCGAGGGCGGGGTGGACAAGAAGTCGTACACGGTCAAGTGGCCCGCCGCCCGCTTCACCTTCGCCTGGTCGGAGGCGAAGAAGCAGTGGATGATCTGGCAGGACGGCAAGAAGGACATGGCCGCGGAGGGCGGCCAGCTCAGCGCGCCGACGATCGTCGTCCAGTACACCAAGACCGAGCGCTCGGAGTTCCACGACAAGAACGACAGCTACACGCCGCTCGTGCACACCACGGGCAAGGGTTCCGCGATCGTGCTGCGTGACGGTAAAGCTTTCAAGGCGCGCTGGGAACGGGAATCGGAGGAGAGCGGCACGACGTTCACCACTGAGAGCGGCGAGCCGATGAACTTCGCCCCCGGCCAGGTCTGGGTCGCCCTCGCCAGCCGCAAGCCCGTCATTCCGTAGAAGCCTGTCATTCCGTAGGAGTCAGCGACCGAATCCTGACATCTTGGCATGTCGGGGGAGGGGTCCTCCAGGACCTACGATGGGCTTGAAAAACTTACCGAATCGCCGTGAGAGCCCGTGAGGATGACCGTGTCGACCAGCACGCCAGAAAGCACCCCCGTCACCGGAACCGCGCGCGTCAAGCGCGGCATGGCCGAGATGCTCAAGGGCGGCGTCATCATGGACGTCGTCACCCCCGAGCAGGCCAAGATCGCTGAGGACGCCGGCGCGGTGGCCGTCATGGCCCTCGAGCGCGTGCCCGCCGACATCCGCGCCCAGGGCGGCGTCTCCCGGATGAGCGACCCCGACATGATCGACGGCATCATCGCCGCCGTCTCGATCCCCGTCATGGCCAAGGCCCGTATCGGCCACTTCGTCGAGGCCAGGGTGCTGCAGGCGCTCGGCGTCGACTACGTCGACGAGTCCGAGGTGCTCACCCCGGCCGACTACGCCAACCACATCGACAAGTGGCAGTTCACGGTGCCCTTCGTCTGTGGCGCCACCAACCTGGGCGAGGCCTTGCGCCGCATCACCGAGGGCGCGGCCATGATCCGCTCCAAGGGCGAGGCCGGCACCGGCGACGTCTCCAACGCCGTCACCCACATGCGCACGATCCGCGCCGAGATCAAGCGGCTCACCTCGCTGCCCGAGGACGAGCTGTACGTCGCGGCCAAGGAGCTGCAGGCGCCGTACGAGCTGGTCGCCGAGGTCGCCAAGACCGGCAAGCTGCCGGTCGTGCTGTTCACCGCGGGCGGCATCGCCACCCCCGCCGACGCGGCGATGATGATGCAGCTCGGCGCCGAGGGCGTGTTCGTGGGCTCGGGCATCTTCAAGTCGGGCGACCCGGCCAAGCGCGCCGCCGCCATCGTCAAGGCCACGACCTTCTACGACGACCCCGACGTCATCGCCAAGGTCTCGCGCGGCCTGGGCGAGGCCATGGTCGGCATCAACGTCGACGAGATCCCGCAGCCGCACCGCCTGGCCGAGCGCGGCTGGTAATCCGGCGCGTCGTTGCAGGTCACCGCGCTGGGTGCGTGAGACGATCACGTCCGGCAGGCCGCTGACGGCCTGGCGGGGGCACCACGCAGTGACGGTGGAAATTGCCAAATAAGGCGGCATCCGCGAAGGATGTCGCCTTTTTGGTGTTGTGTGGTGTTCACCACGTAGTCATGATCCTCAGTCAGGCTACGGGTCAACCCTCGTCCCTTGATCGTCCCGGGAGCCACACGTGTCCAAGCTGAACCGCAGGCACTTCCTCGTCACAGGGTTAGCCGCAGGCGCCGCCGCGGCGATCCCCGCGGGTGCCGCGCACGCCGACCCCTCTGGGCCCGACCCCGCGGCCGAGAGCGCGCAGAGCCTCGCCTCGCGCGGGCTGACCACCGACCCGTTCACGCTCGGCGTCGCCTGCGGCGACCCCGACAGCGAAGGCTTCGTGATCTGGACCAGGCTCGCCCAGCAGCCGATGGCCGAGGACGGGCTCGGCGGCATGCCGCAGCGGCCCTTCCCCGTGCAGTGGCAGATCTACGCCGACGAGCGCGCCCGCCGCGTCGTGCGCACCGGCGTCTCCGTCGCCGCCCCCGAGTGGGGCCACAGCGTCCACGTCGAGGTGCAGGGGCTGAGCTCCGACCGCGAGTACTGGTACCGCTTCCGCGTCGGCCCGTACGTCTCGCAGCTCGGCCGCGCCCGCACCGCCCCGCACCCCCTGTCGTACGGCGGCGGCCTGGCCATGGCCTTCGTCTCGTGCGCCCAGTACGAGCACGGCTACTTCACCTCCTACCGCCGCCTGGCCGAGGAGCACCCGGACCTGGTCCTGCACCTCGGCGACTACCAGTACGAGTACACCAGGAACACCTACACCATCCCCGGCGGCAACGTCCGCCACCACGAGGGCCCCGAGACCGAGACCCTGGCCGGCTACCGCCAGCGGCACGCCCAGTACAAGGCCGACCCCGACCTCCAGGCCGCCCACGCCGCCGCGCCGTGGCTGGTCGTCTGGGACGACCACGAGCTGGACAACAACTGGGCCGACGAGGTGCCCGAGCGGCCCGAGATCCCCCAGCCGAACTTCCTCACCAGGCGCGAGGCCGCCTTCCGCGCCTACTACGAGAACATGCCGCTGCGCCGCACCTCCATCCCGCGCGGCATCGACATGCAGCTCTACCGCCGCATCCGCTGGGGCCGGATGGCCACCTTCCACATGCTCGACACCCGCCAGTACCGCGACGACCAGGGCTGCGGAGACGGCTACCGCGACTGCCCCGCCGCCGTCGACCCGGCCCGCTCGATCACCGGCGCCGCGCAGGAGGAATGGCTGCTGAACGGCTTCCGCCACTCGCGCGCGCAGTGGGACATCCTCGGCCAGCAGGTCTTCTTCGCCCAGCGCGACAACAACGCCGGGCCCGTCAAGGTCACCTCCCAGGACGCCTGGGACGGGTACGTCGCCTCCCGCCGGCGGATCACCCAGGGCTGGATCGACGCCCAGGTGCGCAACCCCGTCGTCCTGACCGGCGACGTGCACGCCCACTGGGCCAGCGACCTCAAGCTCGACTACGACGACCCGACCGGGCCCACCGTCGGGTCCGAGCTGGTGGCCACGTCCATCTCGACCGGCGGGAACGGGGCCGACTCCGACCCGGCCGCGCATCCGTTCCTGGCCATCAACCCGCATCTGAAGTTCTACAACAACCAGCGCGGATACGTGCTGACGAAGATCGAGCGCGACCAGATGTCGGCCGACTTCAAGGTGGTGCCGCAGGTGCAGACGCCGGGGTCCGAGGTGTACACCCGGGCCACGTACGTCATCGAGGACCGGGTGCCCGGGGTGCAGCAGACGTACCTGCGGCCGCTGGACCCGACGCTTCGCAGCCGCGCGGGGATGACGGTGGAGGAGACGGTGCGGCTGGAGACCGAGCGGCCGTAACGTTCCTCCGCCCGGACCAGCGTGGGCACGCCGACCTCCTCGGCGTGCCCACGCACGTTGTGAGTGCGCCGGCCGCCGTCCACGTTGCGCCGCACTTCGCCGCACCACGCCTCGCCGACCCGGCGCCAGGAGCGCGGGCTGGGCACCGTCGCGCCCGCGCCCGCCCCCGCCCCCGCGCCTCGCGCCCGCGCCTGCGCCTGCGCCCCGTGCTGACTCGCGCCCCGCGCTGACTCGCGCCTTGCGTCGTTCGCGGCGTGCCATGCCGTCCGAGGGCGCCGGCTCCTGTCGCGAGACCGGTTGGTCGAGGCTGGAATATTAGCCAGGCTAACTTAGTTGTGCTAACCATGAGGGACGACCCCACCCGCCTGGCCGAGCAGGTCTCGACGGTGCTGCGGCACCTGGTCCTCCTGCTCAGGCGCACAGTCGCCGGCCAGCCCGTCACCAGCCAGCAGTACGGCGTCCTGGGCTCCCTGGAACGCGCCCCCCGCCGGATGACCGAGCTGGCCGAGGAGCACGCCGTCCAGCTCCCCACCATGACCGTCCAGATCAACCGCCTGGAGGACGCGGGCCTGGTGGCGCGCGGCTCCGACCCCGCCGACGCCCGCGTCAGGACGGTCGAGCTCACGGCCGAGGGCCGCGACCGGCTGGGAGCCGTGCGCCGGGCCAGGATCGCCCACCTCACCCGCGAGCTGGAGGCGCTCACCGAGGACGAGCGTGCCACCCTCGCGGCCGCCCTGCCCGTGCTGGCGAAGCTGGGCCGTTCGTAGGAAAGCCCGTAGGAGAAGGAGCAACATGCAAACCGGCGGCGGAATCCTCCGCCAGCCCATGTCCGTCTGGGCCACCGCGTTCGCCGCGGTCGTGGCCTTCATGGGCATCGGGCTGGTCGACCCGATCCTCCCTTCCATCGCCCAAGGTCTGAAGGCCACCCCCAGCCAGGTCTCCCTGCTGTTCACCAGCTACTTCCTGGTCACGGCCGTGGCCATGCTGATCACCGGCTGGGTCTCCAGCCGCATCGGCGGCAAGCGCACGCTGCTGGCCGGGCTGGTGCTGGTCGTCGGGTTCGCCGCGCTGGCCGGCACCTCCACCAGCGTCGCCGAGCTCGTCGGCTTCCGCGCCGGCTGGGGTCTGGGCAACGCGCTGTTCGTGGCCACCGCGCTGGCCGTGATCGTCGGCGCCGCCAGCGGCGGCGCGGAGTCGGCCATCATCCTGTACGAAGCCGCGCTCGGCCTGGGCATCTCCCTGGGCCCTCTCGTCGGCGCCCTGCTCGGCGACTGGAACTGGCGGGCCCCGTTCTTCGGCACCGCCACGCTCATGGCGGCCGGCTTCGTGCTGATCGCCACGATGCTCAGAGCCACCCCCAGGCCGGCGCAGAAGACCCGCCTGAGCGCCCCCATCAGGGCGCTGGCGCACGGCGGCCTGTCCACGACCGCGTTCACCGCGCTGTTCTACAACTTCGCGTTCTTCACGGTGCTGGCCTTCACGCCGTTCATCCTCGGGATGTCGGCCTACGGCATCGGCGCCGTCTTCTTCGGCTGGGGCGTCTGCGTGGCGCTGTCGTCGGTGTTCGCCGCGCCGCCGCTGCAGCGCAGGATCGGCTCGGTGAACGTGCTGCACCTGGCGCTGGCCCTGCTGGCCGTCTTCCAGATCGGCATCGCGCTGTCGGGGCACGCGGGCATCATCGTGTTCACGATCCTGTCGGGCATCCCCATCGGGCTCAACAACACCGTGTTCACCGAGTCGGCCATGGAGGTCTCCGACGCTCCCCGGCCGGTCGCCTCGGCGGGCTACAACTTCGTGCGCTGGATGGGCGGCGCGCTGGCTCCGTTCATCGCCACGAAGCTGGGCGAGGAGGTCGGGGTGGCGGTGCCGTACGTGCTGGGCGCGCTCTGCTGCGTCGCCGGCATGGCCGTGCTCCACACCCGGCGCCACCATCTGCGCGCGCTGTCCCGCGTGGACGCCGGCCACACGATGCGCGACACCGCTGAGGCCGCGGCCACCATGTGATTACATGTCTCACCATGGTGGGACATGTCCTGCTGCTCCTGGCGAGCATGCTTCCCGCGCCGCAGGCGAACCTGTCGGTGATGACCTGGAACGTCTGCACGGGGACCAACTCCGACTGCCGCCTCTACCGCGCGAGCGCCGTCGAGCTGGCCGAGCACATCGGCAGGCAGGCGCTCTCCCGCCGCGCCGGCGTGATCTTCCTGCAGGAGTTCTGCACGGGCGCGACGGGCACGCTCGAGCTCTGGCTCGAACGGCGCACCGGGCAGCGCTGGACGATCGGCTCCTGGGGCCTGACCGGCCAGGACGGAACGCCGTACGCCTGCCACCCCGACCTGCTCGGCCGCCCGCGCGGCGCGCAGAGCATCGCGGTCGCGGTGGCGGGCGACGCGGCCACGTTCGAGATCCACCCGCTGCCCGCCCCGCCCTGGTACGTCAAGCGGGCCGCCATCTGCGCCGACCTGCCCGCCAGGAAGGTGCGCGCCTGCGGCACCCACCTGTCCTCCGGCTCGGCCTACGACGACCGCCAGGCGGGCGCCCCGTACCGTACCAAGCAGCTCGAACGCCTCCTGGAGATCTCCGTCAAGCCCGGGTACCGCAGCGTCGTCGGCGGCGACCTGAACGTCTCGCCGCCCGACAGCGGCTACGGCGGCGCCGCCGGACGCCGGGCCGTCGCCCCCTTCTACCGCCTCTACCAGGAGTGCGACCAGCGGGGCGGGCGGCGTACCGGAGGCTGGACCAGACAGGGCAAGAAGCTCGACTACCTCTTCGCCCCCAAGGGCAGCGTGCGGCGCTGCCACGTCGAGCGCGGCGTCACGCTCTCGGACCACAAGCCCGCACACATCGAGGTGACCCTTTAGGAAGATGCCAGGCCATCCTGGTGTTGAATGTTCGGAACCCGTACACCCGGACGAAAGGATCGACTGTGCCCACGATCGGTGTGCTCGCCCTCCAGGGAGACGTGCGCGAGCATGTGCGCATGCTCCAGGAGGCAGGCGCCACGGCGACCGCCGTGCGCCGTCCCGCCGAGCTGGACGCTGTCGACGCCCTGGTCATCCCCGGCGGCGAGTCGACCACGATGTGGAAGCTCGCCGAGACCTTCGACATGCTGCAGCCGCTGCGCATGCGCGTCAAGGAGGGCATGCCCGCCTACGGCTCCTGCGCCGGCATGATCATGCTGGCCGACCGGATCGAGGACGGCATCGCCGGCCAGCAGACCATCGGCGGCATCGACATGGTGGTCAGGCGCAACGCGTTCGGCCGCCAGGTCGACTCCTTCGAGTCCGACCTCGACTTCGCCGGGGATCGGGTGCACGCGGTCTTCATCCGGGCCCCCTGGGTCGAATCCCTCGGCGCGGACGTCGAAGTGCTGGGCAGGTGCGAGCCTGGGGATAGGATCGTCGCGGTCCGTCAAGGGCCGTTGCTCGCTACGTCGTTCCATCCCGAGCTCACCGGGGACGTACGCGTGCACCGTTACTTCGTAGACATGGTGAGGGAGCTCTAGGTAATGTCCGGCCACTCCAAATGGGCGACGACGAAGCACAAGAAGGCCGCGCTCGACGCCAAGCGCGGCAAGCTGTTCGCCAAGCTCATCAAGAACATCGAAGTGGCGGCACGGACCGGTGGCCCTGACCCGGACGCCAACCCCACCCTCTTCGACGCCATCTTCAAGGCGAAGAAGAACTCCGTGCCCAACGACAACATCGAGCGGGCGCGCAAGCGGGGCGGTGGCCTGGAGGCGGGCGGCGCCGACTGGCAGACGATCATGTACGAGGGTTACGCGCCCGGCGGCGTCGCGGTGCTCATCGAGTGCCTCACCGACAACCGCAACCGCGCCGCCTCCGAGGTGCGCGTCGCGCTCACCCGCAACGGCGGCTCGCTGGCCGACCCCGGGTCCGTTTCGTACATGTTCAACCGCAAGGGCGTCGTGATCGTCCCCAAGGCCGACGGGCTCGACGAGGACACCGTGCTGATGGCCGTGCTCGACGCGGGCGCCGAGGAGGTCAACGACCTGGGCGACACCTTCGAGGTCGTCTCCGAGGCCGGCGACCTGGTGCCGGTGCGCAAGGCGCTGCAGGACTCCGGCATCGACTACGACTCGGCCGAGTCGAGCTTCCTGCCGACGATGAGCGTGCCGCTCGACGAGGAGGGCGCCAAGAAGGTGTTCCGCCTCATCGACGCGCTGGAGGACAGCGACGACGTGCAGAACGTCTTCGCCAACTTCGACGTCTCGGACGAGGTGCTGGCGGCGCTCGACTAGCGTACGGACGCGATCGCAAGGGCCCGGCCTGCGCCGGGCCTGTCCGTTTCCGTGCCCGGCTCCCGGCCCGCGCGTGCGCCCGTACCGGTCTGTGCGCCGACGCGCCTTGGCCGATCCCTGTGCCACGCCGGCCTGCGCTTGTGCCCGCCTTGACCGGCGCCTGCGCCCGTATCGGCGCATACCGGGTCGCATCATGACGGTGCCCGCGCAACGCGTTTCTTCGCGTGCGCGAGGGCCCGTGGCAGCGTAGGGTCTGGCGACGTGACTTCCCCCACCCCTCCTCAGGCCTACGTCTCATCCGCCCTCGGCTGGCTGCTCGCCGTGCCTGCGCTGCTCGGCGCGCTCATCACCCTGGTGCTGCCGACCGCCCAGACGCTCTGGCTCAGCTTCCAGAGCGGCGGCGTCCTGCGGGAGAGCGCCTACGTGGGGATGGAGAACTACAGCGAGCTGCTCGGCGGCGGCGACTTCTGGCGGGCCCTGGGGTTCACGCTCTCGCTGACCGTGATCCCGCTGCTGGTGGCCGTGGTGGTGGGGCCGCTGCTGGCACTGGCGCTCGACCGGGCCGGCACCTGGCCCCGGCGGGCCGGGCGGATCGTGCTCTCGCTGGCCGTCGTCGCCTTCTCGCCGGTGGCGGTCGCGGGCGCCTGGGTGCGAGGGGCGATGCCGCACGCGTCCGGTCTGGTGACGCTGGCCGAAGGGCTGCGTGAGCCCGCGACGGCGCCGGGAACGTTCCGCCTGATCGTCGCGGCGGCCACGTTCGGCGTCGTGTGCGCGCTGGCGGTGATCGCGTTCCTGCCCGCCCTGCGCGGCGGCACCCCCGGTCCCGCGACGATCGTCGTCGCCGTGCTCGTCGGGCTCGCCGTCGTCGCCGTCGGGCTCCAGACGTTCTCGTTCGGGCTGGTGCTCACGAGAGGAGGCCCTCAGCGGGCCACAGAGACGCTCGCGGGCCTGCAGTACGACTACGCCTTCCGGCTGGCCGAGTTCGGGCCTGGGGCGTCCGTGGCGGCCCTCACGGGGGTGATCCTCGGCGTGCTGGGGATCGTCGCCACGGTCGTCGCGGTGGCGGCCCGGCTCCGCATCACGCTGACGCCGCGCACCGCGTCCCAGGACGAATCCGTCACCCCGTACGCGCCCGCAACCAGCACCCCGCTCCCGTACGGGGCGCCGGCTTCGCCTGAGACCCCCGCTCCGGTCCCGGTCAAGACGGGCGCTCCCGGCCCGGGCGTCGGGATGACCGTGGCGGGCGTCACCGCGCTCGTGCTCGTCGTCGTGATCGGCCTCGTCCTCACCTGGCCCTGGATGGACGGCGTGCTGGCCTCGCCCGCCACCCCGGCCGGAACCGTCGTCGCCCAGCTCAACACCTGGGTCCCCGCCGTCGCGGGCGCCGTCGTCTCGGTCGGCGTCGCCTACCTGGCGGCGCTCGGCATCGGCGGCCTGCGCCCGCTCGGCCGGGCCAGTGAGTGGCTGCTGCTGCTCTTCGCCCCCTGGCTGTTCGTCGGCCCCGGCCCGCTCGCCGTCGCCAACTGGCAGAACGTCCACAACCTCGGCCTCATCGACTCCTTCCCCGCGCTCATCCCGCCCCTCCTGATCAGCGTCCCGGCGCTGCTCGTGCTCACGCTGCTGTGCAGGGGCCTGGCCGAGCGGGCGGGCGGCGACTTCTTCGGCGGCGTGCTGCTGCCCTCGCTCCCCATGGCGGGCGTCCTGGCCGGCGCCGTCGCCCTCATGAACGCCCACGACCTGCTCTGGCCGATGCTGGTCGTCCAGAAGCCGGACCTGTTCACCACCCCCGTCGCGCAGGTGCACCAGCTCGCCTCCTTCAACGCGACCACGCCCGACGTGGGCGCCGCCACGCCGCTGGCCGTGGTCGCCGTCGTGCTGGCAGCCCTCGTGGCCGCGCAGCTCCTGTACCTGGACAGGCTCGCCATCCGGACAAACGGCTCGCACGTTCGCACACCGCCTGCGTAGGGTGGCCGCTTGTGGACATACGCGACCTGACTCCCGAAGACCTCGACGACGTTCTCGACCTGCGTAAGCGCTCGTTCGGCCCGCTGTCGGCCGACGACAGGGAGAAGTGGCGCAAGGCGGTGCTCCCGGCGCTGGGGGAGGGCCGCTACCTGGGAGTGTTCGACGGCAGCCGGCTGGCGGCGGCGGCCCGGCTGCGCCGGTTCACGCAGTGGTGGCACGGCAGGCCGCAGCCGATGGCGGGCGTCGCGGGCGTCACCGTCAACCCGGAGGACCGCGGGCGCGGCCTCGGCACCCGGATCATGCGCGCCGTCATCGGCCGCGCTGGCGAGCTCGGCGACGCCGTCTCCGCGCTCTACCCGGCCACCACGGCCATCTACCGCGGGGTCGGCTTCGAGCACGCCGGAGCCCAGCACAACGTGCGCCTGCAGGCCGAGTCGCTGCGCGGGATCCGGCCGTCGGGGCAGGTCAAGCTGCGCAGGATGGGCCCGGGCGACGCCGCCGAGCTGATGTCGGTGCTGCACCGCGTGCACGGCGCGGCCCGTTCGAGCGGGCCGATGTCCTGGGACGAGGACACGTGGAACCTGTGGCTCGCCGACGAGGACGACTTCCTCTACCTGGCCGACGACGGCTACGCCGTCTACCGGTGGAAGGGCGACGACGTCCAGGTCGAGAACCTCGTCGCCGCCTCCTCCGAGACCCTGCGGGCCCTGTGGTCGATGGTCGGCAGCGCGTCCACGATCGCCCGCGAGGTCGTCGCCTCCGTGGCGCCGGACGACCCGGTGTTGTGGCTGCTGCGCGAGCGCACGAAGGAGCCGGTCCAGCAGGTGCGGTGGATGTTCAGGGTGCTGGACGTGGCCGCGGCCGTCGAGCGCAGGGGCTACCCGGCGAACGTGACCTGCGAGGCCGTCGTCACCGTCGACGACCCGATCAGGGGCGGCGGCACCTGGCGGCTGGACGTCTCGGGCGGATCGGGCATGGCCACCCCGGTCGAGGAGCCCGGCGTCACGCTCTCGGTGAACGGCTTCTCCGCCCTGTACGCCGGAATCCCGACCCAGACCCTCCGCCTCGCCGGTCTCATGTCCGGACATGACGGCTACGACCAGGCACTCGACGCCGCCTTCGCCGCCAAGCCGTACATGCTCGACTACTTCTGACCTCCGCATCCCGCTGCACGCCCACCCCAGCCGGAGTAAAGTCTCATGCCGAACAGATGTTCGGCGACGGGAGGGCGGGCCGGTGCGGGTGATGGGCGTCGATCCGGGGCTGACCCGGTGCGGCCTCGGTGCTGTCGAGGGGCGCCCGGGCGCGCCGCTGAGCCTGGTGGCCGTCGGGGTGGTGCGCACCGGAGCCGACGAGGAGCTCGGCGCCCGGCTCGTCGGCATCGAGGCGGGCATCGAGCGCTGGCTCGACGAGGTGCGGCCCGACGCGGTGGCGGTGGAGCGCGTCTTCAGCCAGCACAACGTGCGCACGGTCATGGGCACGGCCCAGGCGGCGGGCATCGCGGTCCTCTGCGCGGCCAGACGCGGCCTTCCGGTGGCCCTGCACACCCCGTCGGAGGTCAAGGCGGCGATCACGGGCAGCGGCACGGCCGACAAGAAGCAGATCGGCGCCATGGTCACCCGCCTGCTGCGCCTGGCCGAGATGCCCAAACCGGCGGACGCCGCCGACGCCCTCGCCCTGGCCATCTGCCACATCTGGCGCGGCGGCGCCCAGAGCCGCCTCGCCGAGGCCCTGGCCCGCGCTCCCCGCAGAAACCCCGCTCGATGACCGCCTTCCACCCGCCCGTGAGGCGCACACCCGCGCAACCTCCTGGTCCGGGCTCGGGCTGGGCGGCGCCTGGTGTGGCTCGGGCCGGCGCGGACGCACAGCGCGCGGCTCGGCATGGCGGCCTCTCCGCACCTCGCAACCCAGCCCTCCACCGTCCAGCCCCTGCCGTCCAGCCCCCTGCCATCCAGCCCCTGCCATCCAGAGCGTGCCATCGGGGCGGTGCAGGCCGGGCGGTGCCAGCCGGGCCACCGGCGCCCGGTGCGGCGAGGCGGTCAGGGGCGGCAGGCGTCGCCTCCCGTGCGGCGCGGCGAGCCGCGGCCACCTCGGCCGGGATCGCCAGGTGGCACGTGCGAATCGGGCACGCAGGATGCGTCCAGGGCCGTGGGGCCGGGACGCGCTCTGGGGCGTGGAGCGCGGCGTGAGTGGGCTCCTGGGCGCGAAGTGCGCTATGACAGGAGCCGGTGATGCAAGCCGAACCGTGGCGGGGCCGATGACAGGAGGACGGGTGTGATTGCGTCGGTGGCGGGCAGGGTGGCCGCGATAGCGCCGGACGGGGCCGTGATCGAGGTCGGCGGCGTCGGCATCCTCACCCACTGCACCCCTGGCACCCTGGCGACCCTCAGAATGGGCGAGGAGGCGCGCCTGGCCACCTCGCTGGTGGTGCGCGAGGAATCACTCACCCTGTACGGCTTCGCCACCGACGACGAGCGCGCCGTGTTCGAGCTCCTGCAGACCGCCAGCGGCGTCGGCCCCAAGCTGGCCCTGGCGATGCTCGCCGTGCACACGCCCAACACGCTCCGGGTCGCGGTGGCCAGTGCCGACGTCAAGGCGCTGACCCAGGTGCCGGGGATCGGGCAGAAGGGGGCACAGCGCATCATCCTGGAGCTGAAGGACCGGCTCGGCACGCCGGAGGAGGCCGTCAACGCCGCCCTCAACGGGGAGCGGGTGGCGGCGTGGCGGGACCAGGTCCACTCGGGTCTGGTGGGGCTGGGCTACTCCAGCAAGGACGCCGACGAGGCGGTCGCCGCCGTGGAGCCGGACGCCGACGCCGACCTCGCCGCCGGTCGCCAGCCCCAGGTGGCCGCCCTCCTGAAGGCCGCCCTCCGCTCCCTGAGCATCCGATGACCCCCGCCCTCCCCACGGCCGCCCCACCCGCGACGGCCACCGGCGCCGCCACGCCGCCGTGTCTCGCCACCGTGCTGGGCCGCACCGCCGCACCCCGCCGTGCAGGCGCACCGTCCGGTGCGGTTGCACCGCGTCGGTGCGGCGATGGAGTGAGGGCTGCGGGCCGCAGGGTGACATCTTCGGACCCTGAGGCGGGACAGCCCCGCCATGACGGCTCTGCCTTCCCGCTCCGCACGGCGCCAGTGCCCGCAGTCGCTGCCGCCGGAGGGGCGATCATCCCGCCTCGTGAAGCACCGGCGATTGCCTCACGCCGCGAGGCGCCGACGTCTGCCTCGTCTCGCGGGGCGCCGACGTCTGCCTCGTCTCGCGGGGCGCCGACGTCTGCCTCGTCTCGCGGGGCGCCGACGTCTGCCTCGTCTCGCGAGGCGGCCACGTTCGCCCCGCCGGGTGAAGCGCCGACCTACGCCCCGCGTGGCGAGGTGCCGGTAGCCATGCACCATGCGGCCCCCGTCGTCCACGGGCGCCGATCAGCCACCGACGTCCGAAAGCGGACCGGCAAGCGCACGGAGAGGAGGTGCGGGCGTGGGACTTGAGCGGGAGGAGATCCTTTCGTCCACGGCCGGAGGCGACGAGCTGCAGATCGAGGCCGCGCTCCGGCCCAAGCGCCTCAGCGAGTTCATCGGCCAGGGCCGCGTGCGCGAGCAGTTGTCGCTGGTGCTGGAGAGCGCCCTGCGCAGGCAGAGCCCGCCCGACCACGTGCTCATGAGCGGCTCCCCGGGCCTCGGCAAGACGACCCTGGCCATGATCGTCGCGGCCGAGCTGAACGCCCCGCTGCGGATCACGTCGGGCCCGGCGCTGGAGCGCGCCGGCGATCTGGCGGCGATCCTGTCGACGCTGGCCGAGGGCGAGGTGCTGTTCATCGACGAGATCCACCGGATGGCCAGGCCGGCCGAGGAGATGCTGTATCTGGCGATGGAGGACTTCCGGGTCGACATCGTCGTCGGCAAGGGCCCGGGCGCCACCGCCATCCCGCTCGACATCGCGCCGTTCACGCTGGTCGGCGCCACCACGCGGGCCGGGCTGCTGCCGGCGCCGCTGCGTGACCGGTTCGGGTTCACCGCCCACATGGACTTCTACGAGACCGGCGAGCTGGAGCAGGTGCTGCGGCGCTCGGCCAAGCTGCTCGGGGTGGGCCTGCCGGACGACGGCGCGCACGAGATCGCCCGGCGGTCCCGGGGCACGCCGCGCATCGCGAACCGGCTGCTGAGGCGGGTGCGCGACTTCGCCGACGTGCGGGCCGACGGTGTGATCAACCGCGACATCGCCGCGGCGGCGCTCAACCTGTACGAGGTCGACGGCGAAGGGCTCGACCGGCTCGACCGTGCGGTGCTCGGCGTGCTGCTGAAGAAGTTCGGCGGCGGCCCGGTCGGCCTGTCCACGCTCGCGGTGGCCGTGGGGGAGGAGCCGGAGACGGTGGAGGTGGTGGCCGAGCCGTTCCTCGTACGGCAAGGTCTGCTGGCCAGGACCCCGCGCGGCCGGGTCGCCACGGCGGCGGCATGGGTGCACCTGGGGATGACACCACCACCAGATGCGTTCGGAGCGTCACTTTTCGAGTGATCACAGATCGGTTGCAACCGTTTCAAAATGGGAACTTCCCCGCGCGCCGGAACGCTGCCTCGTTGCCGCGTTTCGCAACAAGCGCCTACACTCCGTGGCTTGGCTGGCTGTGTAGGCTGACGGGCTGAGCGGCGCGGCCCGACGCAACGCACGGAATTTCCGGCGCGAGGCCGGTGTCAACTTCTTGTACGACAATGGAAGGTCGCCCCTTATGGACATGGGACAACTCGGAAGCATCCTGCCGCTGATCCTTCTGGTGGTGGTGTTCTACTTCCTGCTGATCCGCCCCCAGCGCAAGCGCCAGCAAGAGGCGATCCAGATGCAGAACTCCCTGACGCCCGGCACCCGGGTCATGACCACGACGGGCCTGTTCGCCACCGTCGTGGCGGTCGACAACGAGGACGTCGTCCTCGAGGTCGCGCCGGGGATCGAGACCCGCTGGGTGAAGGCCGCGATCGGCCGAGTCGTCGCTCCCGGCGACGCCCCGCTGAGTGACGACGAGTCGGCCGCTGACCAGGTCGAACTCGATGAAGAGGGCAAGAAGGAGTCCGAGGCCACCGTAGAGCGCGACGGCGACCAGGGCTCCAGTACCAAGCAGTCCTGACTAAGCTCTGCGACAAACCTCTATCCGAAAGAACTGACGACCAGTGGCCCGACCGACCAGCCGCCACAGCCGACCGGGGCGTACGCTCCTCGTGCTTCTGGCGCTCATTCTCGCCCTGGGCGGGACGATGTTCCTGCAGCAGGCGTACACGCCGAAGCTGGGACTCGACCTCGCGGGCGGCACCACGGTGACTCTGACTCCCGTGACCCAGAACAACGCGTCGCCGCCTGAGGAGATCCTCGACCGCGCGGTCAACATCATCCGCGACCGGGTCAACGGCACCGGAATCTCCGACGCCGAGGTCGCCAAGTCCGGCGACAACATCATCATCTCCATCCCGGGCGTCGGTCAGAACGAGGCCATCAAGCTGGTCGCTACGACTGCGGAGCTGCGTTTCCGCCAGGTGCTCGCCGTGGCGGCCACGCAGGTCCCGCAGGATCTGGCCACGAACGCGCCGACGCCGGGCGGCACGCCCTCCGGGTCGGCGAGCCCGTCGGCCAACACCTCCACGTCCCCGACGGCCCAGCCGTCCGCGCAGCCGTCCACCTCGCAGTCGATCACCACGCCGAGCGCCTCCCCGACGGGCAAGGCGCTGTCGTCGGCGCTGACCGCCCCGACGCCGGCCGCCTCGGCGCCGGCCCAGGGCAACGCGGACCCGTCGGCCAAGCCGACCGCGACGCAGAAGACCGGCCAGGACGGCAAGACCCAGACGGGTCAGGACAGCAAGACCCAGACCGGCCAGGACGGCAAGAACCAGGAGCAGGGCGGCAAGAAGGGGCAGGAGGCCAAGAGCTCTCCGACGGCCAACGCCACCCCGAGCGCCCAGCCGAGCACGCCTCCCGCGCAGGACCCCAACGCCGGCATCGACACCACGGGCATCGACCCGGCGGTGCTCGCCCAGTTCAACAAGCTCGACTGCTCCAACCCCGCCAACCGCGGCCAGGGCGTCCAGGACGACCCGGCCAAGCAGTACGCGGGCTGTGAGACCGACGGCAGCTACAAGTACGTCCTCGACGTCGCCAAGGTCGTCGGCACCGACATCGACACGGCCTCGGCGGGCGTCCGCCAGGGCACCACCGAGTGGGTCGTCCAGCTCGACTTCAAGAGCAAGGGCGCCGGTGAGTGGGGCAAGCTCACCACCACCGCCTACAACTCGCCCGAGCCGCGCAACATGGTCGCGGTCGTGCTCGACGGCGTCGTCATCACCGCCCCGGTCATCCAGAGCCCGATCCCCGGCGGCCGGGCCGAGATCACCGGCGGCTTCGACCAGATCAGCGCCACCAACCTGGCCGACCAGCTCAAGTACGGCGCGCTGCCGCTGAAGTTCAACCGCAGCTCGGTCGACACGGTCTCCTCGACCCTGGGCCAGGACCAGCTGGAGGGCGGCCTGATCGCCGGCATCATCGGCCTCGGGCTCGTGGTGCTCTACTGCCTGCTCTACTACCGGGGCCTGGGCATCGTGGCGGTGCTGAGCCTCGTGGTGGCCACGGTCATCACGTACACCTCGGTGGTCGTGCTCGGCCACAACGCCGGTTTCCGGCTCTCGCTGCCGCACATCATCGGCCTGGTGGTCTCGATCGGCATCACCGCCGACTCCTTCATCGTGTACTTCGAACGTATCCGTGATGAGATGAAGGAGGGCCGGCGGACGCTTCGCGCGGCCGTCGAGGTGGCCTGGGTTCGTGCCCGGCGCACGATCCTGATCGCCGACGCCGTCATGTTCATCGCCGCGATCGTGCTGTACTTCCTGGCGGTGGGCGGTGTGGCCGGGTTCGCGTTCGCGATGGGCCTGACCACGCTGATCGACATCGTGGTGGTGTTCCTGTTCACCAAGCCGTTCATCGCCCTGCTGGCGCGGATGAAGTTCTTCGCCAAGGGGCACCCGCTGTCGGGTCTCGACGCCGAGCGCATGAGCGACACGACGTCCACCGGCCGCACGACCACTCCGCAGGAGGCCTGAGATGGGACTTGCGCGTCGCCTCTATCGCGGCGAGATCGACGTCGACTTCGTCGGCAAGTGGCGGTTGTGGTACAGCCTGTCCGGTCTGCTGCTGGCCATCTCGCTGGCCGGGCTGCTGGTCAACGGGCTCAACCTCGGTGTCGAGTTCAAGGGCGGCACGATCTTCTCGTTCAAGGCCACCCAGACCTCCGTGCAGGAGGTCCGTGAGGCCGTGCTCGACGAGGGCGTGCACCAGGTGATCGTCCAGCAGGCCGGCACGGACGGCTGGCGGGCGACCACGGAGAGCCTGTCGGAGGACACCCGGGCCCAGGTGCAGAGCGCGATCGCCAAGGACTTCAACGTCCCGGTCGATCAGGTCAGCATCCAGGCCATCGGCCCGTCCTGGGGCGGTGAGGTGTCGCAGAAGGCCTGGATCGGCCTGGGCGTCTTCATGCTGGCGATCATCCTGTACCTGTCGATGGCGTTCGAGCCGAAGATGGCGCTGGCCGCCATCGTCGCGCTCATCCACGACCTCGTCATCACGGCCGGCATCTACGCCTGGTCGGGCTTCGAGGTCACGCCCGCGACGCTGCTGGGCTTCCTGACCATCCTCGGTTACTCGCTCTACGACGCGGTCGTGGTGTTCGACATGATCAAGGAGGTCACGGCCAAGCTGGGGCACACGTCCAAGCAGACGTACTCGATGGCCGCCAACAACGCGCTCAACCACACGCTGATCCGGTCGCTGAACACCTCGCTGGTCGCGATCCTGCCGGTGGCGGCGATCCTGTTCATCGGCACCACGGTGCTCGGCGCGGGCACGCTGAAGGACCTGTCGCTGTCGCTGTTCGTCGGCATGATCGTCGGTACGTACTCGTCGCTGTGCGTCGCCACGCCGCTGCTGGTGACGCTGAAGGAGCGCGAGCCGAAGTACCAGGCCATCGCCAGGCGCCTGGCCTCCACGGGAGGTGGCGGCAAGGGGTCGAAGGGCTCCAAAAGCGCGGCGGTAGCCAAGGGTTAGCCGCAGCACGTTCCGTACGGCGCCCTCGCCCCGCAACGGGGCGGGGGCGCCGTTCGTGTGCGCCCCGGGGCCGGAACAGGGCCCGGTACGCGCGAGGGCCGGAATGCACCATCATGGACCCCGGCAGAGGGCCGGTGGAGAAATGCGAGGAAGACGCCGATGACCGAGCTGAGCACGCTGATCCTGGACCGGATCAGGGATGTGCCCGACTATCCCAAGCCCGGGGTCGTGTTCAAGGACATCACCCCGCTGCTGGCCGACCCGGTCGCGATGGCGGCCGTGGTGGACGAGCTGGCCGGGCTCCACCAGGTGGACAAGATCGTGGGAATCGAGGCGCGGGGCTTCATCCTGGCCGCGCCGGTGGCCTACCGGGCGGCGGCGGGGTTCGTCCCGGTGCGCAAGAAGGGGAAACTGCCCGCCGAGACGCTGGAAGAGTCCTACGATCTGGAGTACGGCTCCGCGACCATCGAGGTGCACCGTGACGCGTTCGCGCCCGGTGACCGGGTGCTCATCGTCGACGACGTGCTCGCCACGGGAGGCACCGCGAAGGCGGCCGTGGAGCTGGTGGAGAGGGCCGGAGCCGAGGTCGTCGGCATCGCCGTGCTGATGGAGCTGGCCTTCCTCAAGGGGCGTGAGCGCCTGCCGGGGGTGGACTTGCACTCCCTCGTGATCGTCTGAGTCCGGCCCGCGACGGTCCAGGTTCGCCACCTGGATACACTGGGGGGATCTGGACTCGAAACGTGAGGAGTTTTGCGTGGGGAGTCAGTGCGGGAGGAGTCTGAGTGCCCCGTGATGTGGTCGTGCCCGACGTAACCGACCCTGGCAGTGCCGAGACGCCCGGCGTGCCCGCGGTGCGTCGACGGCGGTTTGGGGGTGGGGCCATGAATCCGGTGCTGGAGCCGCTGTTCCGCACGGTCAGGGCCACCCATCCCAAGGCCGATCTGCGGCTGATCGAGCGCGCCTACGACGTGGCCGCCTACCACCACCGTGACCAGAAGCGGAAGTCGGGCGATCCGTACATCACGCATCCGCTGGCCGTGGCGACGATCCTGGCCGAGCTGGGCACCGACGACGAGACGTTGTGCGCGGCGCTGCTGCACGACACGGTCGAGGACACCGCCTACGGGCTCGACGAGCTGCGCGGCGACTTCGGCGACACGATCGGCTCGCTGGTCGACGGCGTCACCAAGCTCGACAAGGTCAAGTTCGGCGACGCCGCGCAGGCCGAGACCGTGCGCAAGATGGTCGTGGCCATGTCGCGCGACATCCGCGTACTGATCATCAAGCTGGCCGACCGCCTGCACAACATGCGCACCATGCGTTACCTGCCGGAGCACAAGCGGCACCAGAAGTCGCGCGAGACGCTGGAGATCTTCGCCCCGCTGGCCCACCGCCTGGGCATGAACACGATCAAGTGGGAGCTGGAGGACCTCGCGTTCGCCATGCTCTACCCCAAGCGGTACGACGAGATCGCCCGCATGGTGTCGGAGCGGGCGCCGCGCCGCGACCTGTTCCTGCAGGAGGTCATCGAGAAGGTCCACGGCGACCTGCGCGAGGCGAAGATCCGCGCGGTGGTGAAGGGCCGGCCGAAGCACTACTACTCGGTCTACCAGAAGATGATCGCCAGGGACGTCGCGTTCGACGACATCTACGACCTGGTGGGCATCCGCGTCCTCGTCGACAGCGTGCGCGACTGCTACGCCGCGCTCGGCACCATCCACGCCAGGTGGAACCCTGTGCCGGGGCGCTTCAAGGACTACATCGCGATGCCCAAGTTCAACATGTACCAGTCGCTGCACACCACGGTGATCGGTCCCGAGGGCAAGCCGGTGGAGCTGCAGATCCGCACCCACGCGATGCACCACAGGGCCGAGTACGGCGTGGCCGCGCACTGGAAGTACAAGGAGGAGGTCGGAGCCCCCGGCCCCACGGGCAAGGTCAAGCCGGGCAGCGACATGGCCTGGCTGCGCCAGCTCCTCGACTGGCAGAAGGAGACCTCCGACCCGGGCGAGTTCCTGGAGTCGCTGCGCTTCGACCTGTCGGTCTCCGAGGTCTACGTGTTCACGCCGAAGGGCCAGGTCATCGCCCTGCCCGAGGGGGCCACGCCGGTCGACTTCGCGTACGCGGTGCACACCGAGGTGGGCCACCGCTGTATCGGCGCCCGGGTCAACGGGCGGCTGGTGCCCCTGGAGTCGAGGCTCGGCAACGGCGACACGGTGGAGATCTTCACCTCCAAGTCGCCGGACGCCGGGCCGTCGCGCGACTGGCTGAAGTTCGTCAAGTCGGGCCGGGCCCGCAACAAGATCCGGCAGTGGTTCTCCAAGGAGCGCCGCGAGACCGCGATCGAGGCGGGCAAGGAGGCCATCGGCCGGGCCATGCGCAAGCAGGGCCTGCCGCTGCAGCGCCTGATGTCCGGCGAGGCGCTCCTGGCGCTGGCCCGCGACCTGCGCTACCCCGACGTGTCCGCCCTGTACGCGGCCGTCGGCGAGGGGCACATCGCGGCCCAGGCGGTCGTGCAGAAGCTGGTGGCCTCGATCGGCGGCGTCGACAGCGCCGAGGAGGACATCGCCGAGACCTCGCTGCCGACGCGGCTGCGCGGCCGCCCCCGCGGCGGTGGCGGCGCGGGCGTGGTGGTGGCGGGCGACGCCGACGTCTGGGTGCGCCTGTCGAAGTGCTGCACCCCCGTGCCCGGCGACGAGATCGTCGGTTTCGTCACCCGGGGCCACGGCGTGTCGGTGCACCGGGCCGACTGCACCAACGTGCAGCAGCTCAAGACGCAGCCCGACCGCCTGGTGGAGGTGAGCTGGTCGCCGAGCGACGACAGCGTGTTCCTGGTGGCCATCCAGGTGGAGGCGCTCGACCGGCCCCGGCTGCTGTCGGACGTCACCCGTACGCTGTCGGACCAGCACGTCAACATCCTCAGCGCCTCGGTGACCACCTCGCGCGACCGGGTGGCCGTCAGCAAGTTCACCTTCGAGATGGGCGACCCCAAGCACCTGGGCCACGTGCTCAAGGCGGTGCGCAACATCCAGGGCGTCTTCGACGTCTACCGGGTGAGCGGCGCGGGCGGCTAGTGCTGCCTGAGGTCGGGCAGGTTGACCACGACGGCCTCCTGCGTGCTGCGCGCGATCACCACGACCGCCTCCTGTGACGGGTCGGGGTTCTCCTCGCGGTGCGGCACGTACGGGGGCACGAACACGTAGTCGCCGGGCCCGGCCTCGATGCGCCGCTCCCGCCCGTCCTCCAGGAACACGAACGACGGCGTGCCGCTGACCACGTAGATGGCCGTCTCGGAGGCGCCGTGGTGGTGGTCCGAGGAGCGGGTGGCGGGGGCGACGTGGGTCTGCCCCATCCACAGCCGCGAGGAGCCGGCCGTGGCGCCGCTGATGGCGGCCAGGCGCCGCATGCCGCCGCTCTGCGCCGTTTCGCCGGAGAGCGCCTGTGAGGGCACGTGACGCAGCGGCTGATGGAAAGGGTCACCCTGGGCCCGGTAACCCTCCCAGAGGCGCCCTCCGGCCCGCTCAAGGACGCCCGTGGCCACCGCGGCCAGCCTGGCGGGGTCGTCGCGGGCGGCGAGGAGCTCGTCGGCCAGCTTCGCGTCATGGGCGCGCAGCTCGCGCAGCAGCCACTTGCCGTCGCCCTGCCACGCCCGTCCCACGCCCAGCGCCGTCCTGGCGGTGGCCTGGACGACCTCCCAGCCGATGAACGCGCGCTCACCCGGATCGGTCGCGCCCGACAGGTCGTCCAGCAGGTCCGACAGCACGTACCTGAAACGGTCGGCCTGGCCGTCCGTCAGCACGGAGGGGCCGTCGGCGAGGCGGTCGGCCAGCTCGCCCTGAAGGTCGCTGGCCCTGCCGCCCGTCCTGTCGCTCACCACCGCGCCCTCGGCGCAGATGCGGGCCAGGACCGGCCGCCGCTGCCCGAAACCGTCGTCGATGTAGGCGGCCAGGCTGGTCTCGCTGTGCACGAACAGCTCCACCGGCCACTCGCGCCAGCGCAGCGACTCGCGGTAGGGCGCGGGCAGGCCGTCGAGCACCACCACCACGTCGAGGTCGGAGGTGCCGGTGCGCAGCCTCGTGAGCACGGCGCCGCCGACGAAGGCGTACAGGGCGCCGGGGAACAGCTCTTCGACGAAGGCACGCGCGGCCGCGACGGGGTCCATGCCCGTCAGCCTAGATCCCGGGCCCCGTCGCGCGCCGCCCGATCGGCGACGGCGACCCGGGGGAGAGGCCTAGCTGAACTCGGTGAGCGTGCGCTCGGCCTCCGCCAGCCACGAACGGCGGGCGATCAGGGCCTCCTCGGCCTCCTTGACGTCCTTCGCGCGACCGGCCGCCTGCGCCTTGGACAGCCGCTTCTCGAGCTGCTCGATCGAGGTGCGCAGCTGGTCGACCGTGCTCTGGGCGCGGGCCCTGGCCTCGGGGTTGGAGCGCTTCCACTCGGCGTCCTCGGCCTTGCGCACGGCCTCGTCGACCTTGCGCAGCCCGCCCTCCAGCCGGTCGCGCTGCTCGCGCGGCACCGGCCCGGCGGCCTCCCAGCGCTCCAGCAGGTGCCGCAGCGTCGCCCTGGCCGTGCGCACGTCGGTGATCGGCAGGAGCTTCTCGGCCTCGGCCAGCAGCTCCTCCTTGACCTCCGCGTTGGCGGCCAGCGAGGCGTCACGCTCGGCGAACACCGCGGAACGGGCCTGGAAGAACTGGTCCTGGGCGGCCTTGAAGCGCGCCCACAGCTCGTCCTCGACCTCGCGGGAGGCCCGGCCCGCGGTCTTCCACTGCTGCATCAGCTCGCGGTAGATCGCCGCCGTCTGGCCCCAGTCGGTCGAGTCGGCGATCGCCTCGGCCTCGGCGACGATGCGCTCCTTGGCCGCGCGGACGCCCTCGCGCTGCTCGTCCAGCCCCGCGAAGTACTGCTTGCGCCGCTTGGCGAACGCCGTGCGCGCGGCCGACAGCCGCTTCCACAGCGCGGCCTCGGTGACCCGGTCGATCCGGTCGGCGGCCTTCCACTCCTCGACGAGCTGGCGCAGCCGCTCACCACCCGACTTCCAGTGGGTGGTCTCGTCGGCGATGCGCTCGGCCTCGCCGACGATCCGCTCCTTGACCGCCCTGGCCTCGGCCCGCGCGTGCTCGCGCGCGGCCTTGACCTCCTCGCGGCGCTGTGCGACGAGCTCGGTCAGGCCGTCCAGCCGCCGGGTCAGCGCGTCCAGGTCGCCGATGGCGTGCGCTTCGGAGACGGCCTCGCGCAGCTTGCCGATGCTCGCCTCGGCCTGTGCCGGAGCCAGATCGGTGCCCCTGACACGCTGCTCGAGCAGCTGCACCTGACCGGCCAGCTCGTCGTACTTACGATGGAAGTAGGCCAGTGCCTCTTCGGGTTCACCGGCCTGCCAGGAGCCGACGGCCCGCTCTCCCTCAGCCGTACGCACGTAGACGGTGCCGTCGTCGTCTACCCGGCCCCACGGGTCGGTGCTCACCGTGTCCTCCCGCACTATCCATCAGACCCTTCGGGACTACTTCGTCCCTAGTTTGTATTACGTCAGCTCTTGCCGGCGATTGTCACGTCTTTGATTTCGACGGTTTGCTTTGGTGCTCCAGTCCCATCTCCCATGGCGCTAGGGATGTTGCCTGCTTTGTTCACCTTGTCCAGGATGTCGAGCCCCTTGGTGATCGTACCCACCGGCGTGTAATCCGGGGTGAGCCCGATGTCCCCGTAAACCAGGAAGAACTGGCTGCCCGTGCTGCCCGGGGCCTGCGTCTTGGCCATGGCCATCACGCCGCGCTTGTACTGGGCGCCCTGCAGGTTCTCCTCGGCCATGACGTAGCCGGGGCCGCCCTGGCCGTCGGTCTCGTTCTTGCCGTCGGCCTTGGCCGTCGGGTCGCCGCACTGGAGCATCGGGAACTGGTCGCCGCCGAGCCGGTGGCACTTGCTGCCGTCGTAGTAGTTCTTCTTCGCCAGGAACTCCAGCGAGTTCGTCGTGCACGGCGCCTTGGCGTTGTCGAGCTCGACCACGATGTCGCCCTGGTTCGTCTTGAACGTCATCGTCTTCGTGGCCGGCTCGGTCTTGACCTTCGCCGGCGGCATGCCGACGTCCTTGACCGTGCCGCCGCCGGTGTCCTTGACGTAGTCGCACGTGCCCGTCTTGGCGTCGTACGGCTTGGGCCCCGTGCTCGCCGACGCCTGAGCGGTCTCGGCGGGCGCGGCCGAGGCCGACGGCGAGGTGGCCGCCTCTGTGCCCGTGTCATTGCCGCCCAGCAGCGCGACCGCGGCCACGATGCCTCCGACCACGATCACTACGCCCACGGTGGAGCCGATGATCGCCGTGCGCTTGGCCTTCTGCTCGCGCTCGATGCGGCGCTGCATCTGCCGCTCGTAGTGCTCGCGCGCCAGCTGCTTCTGCCGGTCCTTCCCCGTGGCCACCGCTTTGCCTCCCATAGTCAATCAACTGAGGTGGGCGAATCGTATCGGCCAACGGGTAATGATTCGCAGCCCGGCGACCCGCACCGGTACCCTTCGGTTACATTCCCATTGGCTTTTCGACGAGATCACCTGAGGCAGATGCTCATCGCAGGCTTCCCCGCAGGGGCCTTCCAGACCAATTGTTACGTCGTCGCGCCCGCGGCCGGCGAGGAGTGCGTGATCGTCGATCCAGGTCAGGACGCGACCGAGGGTGTCGACGAGCTGCTGCGCGAGCACCGACTCAAGCCCGTCGCGGTCCTGCTCACCCACGGTCACCTCGACCACGTCTGGTCGGTGGCCCCCGTGTGCGGCGCGCGCGACGTGCCCGCGTGGATCCACCCCGACGACCGCCACCTGCTGAGCGACCCCGCCGCGGGCTGGTCCGACACCAGTGCCTCGCTGTTCGGCGGCATCACGCTGAGCGAGCCCGACGACGTGCGGGAGCTGTCCGACGGCGCCGTGCTCCAGCTCGCGGGCCTCGAGCTCGTGGTCGACCACACGCCCGGCCATACCAGGGGGTCGGTGAGCTTCCGGCTGCCCGGCGACGAGATCATGTTCTCGGGCGACCTGCTGTTCGCTGGCTCCATCGGCCGCTCCGATCTTCCCGGCGGCGACTATCCGACGATTCTGCGCAGCCTGGCTACCAAGTGTCTGCCGCTGCCTGACGATACGGTCGTGCTGCCGGGCCACGGACCACAGACCACGATCGGCCGCGAGCGCGCGACCAATCCGTACCTCAAGGAAGCAGCGCCGCACGCCGGTCCCACACGAGGGATCTAATGACTTTCCAAGCACCCAAGGGCGTCAAGGAGTACGTCCCACCGCAGGCGTCGACGTTCTCCGCGATCCGCGGGGCGTTCGCGGAGACGGCCAGGCGTGCCGGCTACTCCTACCTGGAGACCGCGGTCTTCGAGGACACCCAGCTGTTCGCCCGCGGCGTAGGCGAGTCGACCGACGTCGTCAGCAAGGAGATGTACACCTTCACCGACCGCGGCGGCAGGTCGCTGACGCTGCGCCCGGAGTTCACCGCGGGCGTGCTGCGCGCGGTCCTGGAGTACGGCCTGCACCGCGGCCAGCTCCCGGTCAAAGTGTGGACCGACGGGCCGGTCTTCCGCGCCGAGGCGCCGCAGGAGGGCCGCTACCGGCAGTTCTACCAGCTCGACCTGGAGGCGATCGGCAGCGAGGACCCTGCGGTCGACGCCGAGACCATCGCCCTGGCCTGGAGCTGGTACACCTCGCTCGGCCTCACCCAGGTCCGGCTGCTGCTCAACTCCCTGGGCTGCGCCGAGTGCCGCCCGGTCTACCGGGCCAGGCTGCAGGAGTTCCTGCGCGGGCTCGACCTCGACGAGGCCACCCGCGCCCGCATCGAGATCAACCCGCTGCGGGTGCTCGACGACCGGCGCCCCGAGGTGCGCAAGCAGCTCGAGGACGCGCCCCTCATCGGCGACCACCTGTGCCCCGGCTGCGACGCCTACCACGACCGCGTCAAGCAGCTCCTGGCCGACCTCGGCATCCCGTGGGAGGACCAGCCCAGGCTCGTACGCGGCCTCGACTACTACACCCGCACCACGTTCGAGTTCGACCACCCGCTGCTGGGCGCCCAGTCGGGCATCGGCGGCGGCGGCCGTTACGACGGGCTGTCGGAGGCCATCGGCGGGCCGCGCCTGCCCGGCATCGGCTTCGGCCTCGGCCTCGACCGCACCGTCATCGCCCTGGAGCGCGAAGGCGTGAGTCTCGACGTCCCCGCCCGCTGCGAGGTGTACGGTGTGGCGCTGGGCGACGAGGCGGCGCGGGCGATGTTCAAGCTCCTGAGCGAGCTGCGCGCGGCCGGTGTCGCCGCCGACATGGCTTTCGGCGGCAAGGGGCTCAAGGGGGCGATGAAGGGGGCCGACCGTTCCGGCGCCCGCTTCGCGCTGATCCTGGGCGAGCGCGACCTCGCGGCCGGGGCCGTGCAGGTGAAGGACCTGGCCACCGCCGAGCAGAGCGAGGTGCCGCTGGGCCAGGTCGTCGACGTCTTGAAGGAGAAGGTGCAGTGATCGGCTCGCCTTCCTCCCCCTATCCGCATGAAGGGAAAGTGCAGTGATCCGCACGCATACCGCCGGGTCGCTCCGTGAGGAGCACGCCGGGCAGCAGGTGACGCTCGCAGGATGGGTGGCCCGCCGCCGTGACCACGGCGGCGTCGTCTTCATCGACCTGCGCGACGCCTCCGGCTCGGCGCAGGTGGTCTTCCGCGAGGAGGACCACGCCCACGACCTGCGCGCCGAATACTGCGTGCAGGTCATCGGCCAGGTCAGGGTGCGCCCCGAGGGCAACGAGAACCCCGAGCTGCCGACGGGCGCGATCGAGGTGGTGGCCGAGCGGGTCGAGGTGCTGAGCGAGTCCGCGCCGCTGCCGTTCCCGATCGAGGGCAACGTCGGGGTGTCGGAGGAGGCGCGGCTGAAGTACCGCTACCTCGACATCCGCCGCCAGCAGGTCGCCGCCGCGATGCGCACCCGCTCCAAGGCCACCTACCTGGCCAACGAGGTGATGCACGAGCTCGGCTTCGTCTACGTCGAGACGCCCACGCTGACCCGCTCCACGCCCGAGGGCGCGCGCGACTTCCTGGTGCCGGTGCGCCTGCAGCCCGGCAACTGGTACGCGCTGCCGCAGTCGCCGCAGCTGTTCAAGCAGCTCCTCCAGGTGGCCGGGCTCGAGCGCTACTACCAGCTCGCCAAGTGCTACCGCGACGAGGACCTGCGGGCCGACAGGCAGCCGGAGTTCACCCAGATCGACGTCGAGATGTCCTTCGTGGACCAGGAGGACGTCATCGAGGTCGGCGAGAAGCTGGTCGGCCGGCTGTGGAAGGAGATCGCCGGCTACGAGCTGCCGACCCCGCTGCCGCGCATGACGTACGCCGACGCCATGGCCCGCTACGGCTCCGACAAGCCCGACCTGCGCTTCGGCCAGGAGCTGGTCGAGATGACCGAGTACTTCGCGAACACCTCGTTCCGCGTGTTCCAGGCCGACTACGTGGGCGCCGTCGTCATGCCGCGCGGGGCCTCGCAGACCCGCAAGGAGCTCGACGGCTGGCAGGACTGGGCTCGCTCGCGCGGCGCCAAGGGCCTGGCGTACGTGCTCGTCCAGGAGGACGGCACGCTCGGCGGCCCGGTCGCCAAGAACCTGTCGGAGGAGGAGCTGTCCGGCCTGGCCGCCAAGGTGGGCGCCGAGCCGGGTGACGCGATCTTCTTCGCCGCCGGCGCCAGGAACGCCGCCCGCGACCTGCTCGGCGCGGCCCGCCTGGAGATCGGCCGCCGCTGCGACCTCATCGACGAGTCGCTGTGGTCGTTCCTGTGGGTCGTCGACGCCCCCATGTTCGAGGAGGACGGCGAGGGCGGCTGGACGGCCGTGCACCACCCGTTCACCGGCCCGAAGCCGGAGTGGGCCGACAACTTCCAGGACCACCCGGGCGAGGCGCTGGCCTACGCCTACGACATGGTCTGCAACGGCATGGAGATCGGCGGCGGCTCCATCCGTATCCACCGGGCCGAGATGCAGCAGCGCGTGTTCGACGTGCTCGGCATCTCCAAGGAGGAGGCGGAGAGCAAGTTCGGCTTCCTGCTGGAGGCGTTCAAGTACGGCCCGCCCCCGCACGGCGGCATCGCCTACGGCTGGGACCGGATCTGCATGCTGCTGTCCGGCGGTGACTCGATCCGCGACGTGATCGCGTTCCCGAAGACGGCCTCCGGCTTCGACCCGCTCACGGGCGCGCCGACGCCGATCACGGCCGACCAGCGCAAGGAGGCGGGCGTGGACGCCCAGCCCAAGACCGAGGCGTAGCGCTCACGCGGAAAGGGCCGGGGCGGCAGCGCCCCGGCCCTTTCGCGTGAGATCCCCTACTTCAGGGTGACCTTCTCGATGACGATCGGGATCTTCGGCGCGGTGGAGCCGCCGTCGCCCGTGATGTCGTCCGGGTTGACGATGACGCCGCCCTCGGCGACCTTCTCGATGATCTCAAGGCCGGACTTCACCACGCCCAGGACCGAGTACACCTGCTCCAGCTGGGTGTTCTCGTCCGACAGCGAGATGGCGAACTGGCTGCTGTTCTGCCCCGCCGCGTCCAGCGGCTGGGTCAGGAAGACCACGCCCTTGCTGTACGGCATGACGTCCACGGCCTCGTCCATGAAGACGTACCCGGCGTTGCCCTGGCCGTCGGTCTTGTTCTTGCCGTCGGCCTTGGCCTGGGGGTCGCCGCACTGCAGCAGGAAGAGGCCGGAGGTCTCCGGCTTGGCCAGGCGGTGGCACTTGTTGCCCTCGTAGAAGCCCTTCTTGGCGAGGAAGGCCATCGAGTTGACCGAGCACGGGGTGGCGTTCGCGTCCACGTCGATGACGATGTCGCCGTGGTTGGTCTTCACCGTCATCGTCGAGAGCTTCAGGTTGGGCTTCTTCGGAGGAAGCCCGACGTACTTGTGCGGGACCGATTTGTCACGCTTGTAGGTGCACGTGACGTCCTTCGCCGCCTTCGGCGTGCTGCTCGGGAGCGCCGTCGGCAGCACGGGTGATCCCGATGGCGACGCCGAGGCCGAGGCCGAGGGCGTGCTCTCGGCCGCCGCGTTGCTCGTGTCGTCGCCGCCCACCAGGGTGGTCGCGGCGAAGATGCCGCCCGCGACCACGACGACGGCCACGGCCGCGCCGATGAAGGTGTTCCGCCGTGCCTTGGCGCTCTGCTCGGCCGCGCGCTTCGCCTGCCGTTCCTTGTGCTCCCGCGCCAGCTCTTTCTGGCGGTCCTCTTCGTTCTGGCGGTCGTCGCCGCTCACCGCTATGTCCTCTCGTCTTTGCCAACGCATGACCAAACAACTCCGCGAATGCTACCGGCCTCCGATATGTGACGGACGTAAGTGGCGAAAGCCGCACCTGCGACGGTTGTGATCGCGAACCTTATGGTGTCCGCAAACGTAGTTGAAATGAGCACTAAGGAGGCGCCCCATGTTCGACCAGATCCTGGGCCTGCCGGCGCACGCCCTGATCATTCACTTCGCCGTGGTGCTGACCCCGCTGCTCGCCGCGGTCGCGGTGGCGTACGCGCTGCTGCCGCGCTGGCGGGCGAACGTCGCGTGGGCGGTGGTCCTGCTCGCGCTGGCCGTGCCGGCGGCGGTCTTCGCGGCCAGGCAGAGCGGCGAGAGCCTCAAGGCGGCCCGCTTCAGCACGGCGGAGGGTGAGATGGCCGCCCGCATCTCCACCCACCAGAGCTTCGCCACCCCGCTGCTGATGTCGGTGCTGGGGCTGAGCGTCGCCGCTCTGCTGCTCGTGTACGCCACCCGCCCCGCCCGCGACTCCGTCGGCCGCGACCGCTTCGGCCGCGCGGTCACGGTGATCCTCTCGGTGCTGACGGTGGCGCTGGCGGCGGTCTCCGGCTACTTCGTCTTCCAGGCCGGCGACTCCGGCGCCAGAGCGGTGTGGTCGTGACGCGGATCGTTCGCCTGCGGGGTGCGGACGTGACGCCCGGCGGCGGGCCGCGCGACCGCGACGCGGCCCGCTCGCCTGCGGTGTGCGGGCGCGAGGAGGACCGGCGGGTACGCCGCAGCGTGTAATCTCGCGTTGTGGATAGCCTGTTCGACTCGGCGGCTGAGGAGGCCACCCCGCAGCCTCTCGCGGTGCGCATGCGCCCGCGCACGCTCGACGAGGTGATCGGTCAGCGGCACCTGCTCGGCTCGGGCACCCCGCTGCGGCGCCTGGTCGAGAGCGAGGCTCCCATGTCGCTGTTCCTCTGGGGGCCGCCGGGCACCGGCAAGACCACGCTCGCCTACGTCGTCTCCAACGTCACCAAGCGCCGCTTCGTCGAGATCTCCGCCGTGTCGGCGGGTGTCAAGGACGTACGCGCCGCCATCGACAACGCGCGCCGCGAGCTCGGCATGACGGGGCGGCAGACGGTGCTGTTCGTGGACGAGGTGCACCGCTTCAACAAGGCCCAGCAGGACGCCCTGCTGCCCGCGGTGGAGAACCGCTGGGTCACCTTCATCGGCGCCACCACGGAAAACCCGTTCTTCTCGGTCATCTCGCCGCTGCTGTCGCGCTCGCTGCTGCTCACGCTGGAGTCCCTGTCGGACGACGACGTGCGCGCCGTCCTCCAGCGCGCCGTGACCGACCCGCGCGGCCTCGCCGGTCGCGCCACCCTCGCCCCCGAGGCCCTCGACCATCTCGTACGCCTCGCGGGCGGCGACGCGCGCCGCTCCCTGACGTACCTGGAGGCGGCGGCGCTGCTGGCCGACGACATCACGGTCGAGGTGGTGGAGAAGGCCGTCGACAAGGCCGCCGTCCGCTACGACCGGCAGGGCGACCAGCACTACGACGTGATCAGCGCGTTCATCAAGTCGATGCGCGGCTCCGACGCCGACGCCGCCCTCCACTACCTGGCCCGCATGATCGAGGCCGGCGAGGACCCGCGGTTCATCGCCCGCCGCATCGTCATCTTCGCCTCCGAGGACGTCGGCATGGCCGACCCGACCTGCCTGCAGACGGCGGTCGCCGCGGCACAGGCGGTGCAGCTCATCGGGCTGCCCGAGGGGCAGATCAACCTCGCGCACGCCGTCATCCACTGCGCGATGGCGCCCAAGTCCAACGCCGTCGTCAAGGCCATCGGGGCGGCGATCGGCGACGTGCGCAAGGGGCTCATCGGGCAGGTGCCCGGGCATCTGCGCGACGCCCACTACCCGGGGGCGGCCAAGCTCGGGCACGGGGACGGGTACAAGTATCCGCACGACTTCGAGCACGGGCTGGTGCGGCAGGAGTACGCGCCTGAGCAGGTGCGGGAGCGGCGCTACTACGAGCCGACCCGGCACGGGGCCGAGGGTCCGGTGGCCGAGCGGTGGGCGAAGATCCGCGACTTCCTCCGCAAAACGCCCTGACCGACCACCCGCTCCGGGCGGTGGTGAGGGGCGCGGTAGGTTGATCGGAACATGACCGAGTACCGCGCCTCCTTCGACGCCGCGATCGCCTTCAGCAACGGCGGAGACCTCACCGTCCACGGCTTCCGGGTCGACCTGCCCGGCCCGGACACCGCAGAGCCCGACATCGCGGCGCTGTTCGTGGCGTCGCTGGGCCTGCTGATGACCGACACCGTCGAGCTCGCCAACGTACAGATCTTCCCCGAGCCGCACAAAGGCACCAGGGGCGGCCCGTCCGACCCGCGCCACAACCGCGAGCCGGAGCCGGGCGACGGGCGGGGCAGGCTGGTCGAGCTCAGCCACCTCCCGCAGGAGGGCGGCACGTATCTGGAGGCCCCGGGCGGCGACCTGGGCGCCGTCGAGCTGGTCAAGTCGGTGGACCTGCCCGCCGTGGTGGTGCGGGTGACGGGCGCGCGGCGCAGCCCCATCGGGGTCGGCTCGCTGGCCCCCTTCGACGTACGCGGCCACGCCGTGCTCCTGCACACCGGCGTGCGCGAGGGCCACTGCCTGGCCTCCGACGCGGCCGCCTGGCTGGTGGCGAACGGCGCGGTGCTGGTCGGCACCGACGCCGACGGGCTCGACGACTGCGCCCACGAGGCCCGCCCCGCCCGCGAGTCGCTGCTCGGCGGGGGCGTCCCCGTCGTCGAGCGGCTGACGGGGCTGGAGCGGCTCCCGCCGACCGGCGCCCTGTTCACGGCCGCGCCCCCGCGCCTCCTGGGCGTCGGCCGCGTCCCGGTCCGCGCCTACGCCCGCCTCCCACTGGCGTAGCCGAGCGACCGTCCGCGTCCGGGCCTGCCTTCCGCTCGCGTGGCCATGAGTGTGCGCGCCTATCGCGGCCGGTATGCGTCCCGGCCTCGTAACGCTTCGCCGTCGAATCGTGCAAAGTCGTACTAAACAGGCGATCACCGGGAATCACCACCATGTGAAGGCAACGGTTACCCCCGGCGGCGGCCTTTTCGGCCCACGGTCGATCACCTGGCGAGTGCACACCGAGACGCCGGGCTGGCCGGCCACCGTACGCGCCTTCCAGCTCCAGTCCCTGCACCCCCGCACCATCCGCGGCATCGCCCAGAACTGCCTGCTCGACGACCCCGAGGTGGCCCGGGCCCGGCTGCGGCGGCAGCTCGACTACCTCGCCGTGCGCACGTTCGGCACCCGCGAGCAGGCCGAGCACGCGGCCGAGCGGGCGCGCCGGGTGCACGCCCGCCTGATCGGCCTCGACACCGACACCGGCACCCTGTTCAGGGTGGACGAGGAGGAGAACCTGCGCTGGGTGCACTGCGTGGAGGTCTCCTCGCACCTGGACGTGGCCAGGCGCTCCGGCGTGCGGCTCACCGCGGCCGAGCGCGACGCGTACGTGGCCGAGCAGGGCCGCAGCGCCCGCCTCATCGGCCTCGGCGACGTCCCGCGCGACACGGGGGAGCTGGACGACTACCTCGCCGGCATGCGCCCGTACCTGTCGGCGACCGACGAGGCGCGCGACGCGCTGCGCCGGAGCCTCAGCCCGCAGCTCTCCCTCAGGCTGGCGTTCGTCGCGCCGCCGCTGGCGCTCGGCTCGCTGCCCGCCGTGGGCGCGCTGGCGTTCGCGACGCTGCCCGCGTGGGCCAGGCAGATGTACGGCTGCGGCGGCCACCGGGCGGCCGGGTACGCGGCGGACGTGGCTCTGAAGGGGCTGCGCTCGGCGGCCATGGCGCTGCCGGAAGGGCTGGTGGCGCCGGAGATCAGGGCGGCACGAGGGCTCATGCGCGCGGTCACGGAAGTGCCAGGGGCCGACGTGGCGGCCTGATCAGGGTCGCGCTCGCCACTAACGTTGTCACTCGAACGCGATAGGGTCTTGCCGTTCCGGCCCAGCGTACGAGGGAGATGAGCGGATGCTTACCGCTGGAGAGGTAGCCGGGCTGATCGCGGCCACGGGCTGGGTGGTCCTGGTCTGCGTCATGGCCATGGTGCTCGTCAAGCTCGCGAGGCTGCTCACCGAGACCACCAAGGCGGTCTCCGACCTGAACAACCGCCTCGCGCCGCTGCTCGACGACATGAGCGTCACGGTCAACGAGACCAACAGGCAGCTCGTCGCCGTGGAGGCCATCGCCAAGGACGTCAAGCAGGTCAGCGGCCACGCGGCCAAGCTGAGCGCGGTCACGCAGACCATCTTCACCGGTCCGCTGATCAAGGTGTCCTCGCTCGGCTACGGCGTGCGCCGCGCCATCGAGGCCCGCCGCGTCAACCGGCCCCGGCCCCGCGGGAGACAGCCCGAGCAGGGGCGAGTGCGATGATAAGAAGGCTGTTCTACCTGTCGCTCGGCGCGTTCCTCGCCTTCTGGGTGATGCGCAGGCTGCAGGCGCTGCACCCCGATCACGTCGCGCGCAGGACCGCCGACGGTGCGGCGGGGATGCTCCGGAGGGTGAGAGACTTTACTTCCGACGCGTTCGGCGAGGCCGCGGAGCGCGAAACGGAGTTGCGAGCACGCTTCGGGCTCGACAACGCTGAGGACAGCACCCGCTGAAGGCGGCGGCCACCGGCACCGGTGATCGCCGCTGACGGCGGCCGTAGGTGACGGCGCCTGCCGCGAGGCCGGCGCCGGTGCCGGCGAGTGCTGCGACAGCGTCGCCGAAGACGGCGACCGCCAACGCTAGAAAACAACTGACTACAGCAAAGGATGGCCACCATGGAGTCGGCAGAGATCGCGCGCCGCTTCCTGCGCTTCTTCGAGGAGCGTGGGCACAAGGTAGTGCCCTCGGCCAGCCTGATCGCTGAGGACCCGACGCTTCTCCTGGTCAACGCGGGTATGGCACCGTTCAAGCCGTACTTCCTGGGGCAGCGAAAGCCTCCGGCGCCACGGCTGGCCACCGCGCAGAAGTGCGTGCGCACCCCCGACATCGACGAGGTCGGCAAGACGACCAGGCACGCGACGTTCTTCCAGATGCTGGGCAACTTCTCGATCGGCGACTACTTCAAGGCGGAAGTGATCCCGTTCGCGTGGGACCTGCTGACCAAGTCCGAGTCCGACGGCGGCTTCGGCTTCCCCGAGGACAAGCTGTGGGCGACGGTCTACCACGAGGACGACGAGGCGTTCGAGATCTGGCGTGACAAGGTCGGCCTGCCCGAGCACCGCATCCAGCGCCGCGGCCTGGAGGACAACTACTGGCACATGGGCGTGCCCGGCCCCGGCGGCCCCTGCTCGGAGATCTACTACGACCGCGGCCCCGAGTACGGCAAGGAGGGCGGCCCCGTCGCCGACGAGGACCGCTACCTCGAGGTGTGGAACCTCGTGTTCATGCAGTACCAGCTCAGCCAGGTCCGCTCCAAGGTCGACTTCGACATCGCGGGCGAGCTGCCGAGCCGGAACATCGACACCGGCATGGGCCTGGAGCGCATGGCGGCGATCCTGCAGGGCGTCGACAACATCTACGAGATCGACACCACCTACAAGATCCTCGACCGGGCGGCCGAGCTCACCAAGACCCGCTACGGCCGCGACCACCGCGCCGACGTCAGCCTGCGCGTGATCGCCGACCACGTCCGCACCGGCACCATGCTGGTGGCCGACGGCGTGCTGCCGAGCAACGAGGGCCGCGGCTACGTGCTGCGCCGCATCCTGCGCCGCTCGATCCGCAACCTGCGGCTGCTCGGCTCGGGCGACGAGCGCTACATGCACGAGCTGACCGACGTCGCGATCAACGTCATGGGCGAGCAGTACCCGGAGCTCGTGACGGACGCGCCGCAGATCCACTCGGTCATCGACGCCGAGGAGTCGTCGTTCCTGGGCACGCTGCGCACCGGCACGGCGATCTTCGACGTGGCGGTCGAGGAGACCAAGCGCAAGTCCGGCACCACGATCTCCGGTGACCAGGCGTTCAAGCTGCACGACACCTACGGCTTCCCGATCGACCTGACGCTGGAGATGGCGGCCGAGCAGGGGCTCCAGGTCGACGAGGAGGGCTTCCGCCGCCTCATGAAGGAGCAGCGGCAGATGGCCAAGGCCGACGCCGCGGCGAAGAAGACCGGCAACGCCGACATCTCGGTGTTCGGTCAGCTCCTGGAGACGGCGGGCCGGGTCGAGTTCCTCGGCTACGACCAGACCGAGGCCGACACCAGCGTGGTCGGCATCCTCGTGGACGGCCTGCCCGTCCCCGCGGCGGGCGCGGGCACCACGGTCGAGGTCGTGCTGCAGCGCACCCCGTTCTACGCCGAGGGCGGCGGCCAGCTCGCCGACCAGGGCGTGATCCGCACCAGCGGCGCCGAGGTCGAGGTGGTCGACGTGCAGACGCCGCTCGCGGGCCTCGTCGTGCACCGCGGCAAGATCCGCAGCGGCGAGCTCAAGGTCGGCGACGAGGCGCAGGCGGAGATCGACATCGAGCGCCGCCGCGCGATCTCGCGCAGCCACAGCGCCACCCACCTCGTCCACCGCGGCTTCAAGAACGCGCTCGGCGAGACGGCTGCGCAGGCCGGCTCGGAGAACTCTCCCGGCCGCTTCCGCTTCGACTTCACCTCCGCGGGCGCGGTGCCGCCGAGCGTCCTGCGTGACGTCGAGGACGAGGTCAACGCCGTGCTCGTCAACGACCTCAAGGTCAACGCGTTCTACACCTCGCAGGCGGAGGCCAGGGCGATGGGCGCGCTGGCGATGTTCGGCGAGAAGTACGGCGACGAGGTCCGCGTGGTCGAGATCGGCGACTACTCGCGCGAGCTGTGCGGCGGCACCCACGTCCACAGCTCCGGCCAGCTCGGCCTGGTCAAGGTGCTCGGCGAGCAGTCGGTCGGCGCGGGCGTGCGCCGCGTCGAGGCGCTCGTCGGCCTCGACGCCTTCCGCTTCCTGGCGCGCGAGAGCGTGCTGGTCGCGCAGCTCACCGAGCAGCTCAAGGCGCGCCGCGAGGAGCTGCCCGAGCGCATCGACGGCATCGTCACCCGGCTGCGCACGGCGGAGAAGGAGCTGGAGAAGCTCCGCTCGGCCCAGGTGCTCCAGGTGGCGGGCGAGCTGGCGTCCCAGGCGCGGGACACGCAGGGTGTCTCCGTGGTGACACACCGCGCGCCTGATGGAACCGGCGCCGATGACCTGCGTAAGCTCGCGCTTGATGTGCGTGGCAGGTTCCCGGCCGACAGGCCGGCGGTCGTCGTGATCGCCGGTGCCCCCTCCGACCGGCCGGTGGTGGTTGCCGCGGTCAATGAGGCGGGGCGCGAGCGGGGGCTCAAGGCCGGACAGCTGGTCGGCGTCGCCGCCAAGGCTCTTGGGGGTGGCGGTGGCGGCAAGGACGATGTCGCACAGGGCGGCGGCACGCGACCGGAGGCGATCGGCGACGCGCTGCGCCTGGTCGAAGAGGCGATTTCTGGGCAGCTCGGCTGACATGAGATTCGGTTCACGGATCGGCGTGGACGTCGGCTCCGTACGGGTCGGCGTGGCCCGCAGCGACCCCAGCGGGCTGCTGGCCACGCCGGTCGAGACCGTCAGGCGGGGCAAGGGCGACCTCGACCGCATCGCCGCGATCGTCGCGGAGCACGAGGCGATCGAGGTCGTGGTGGGGCTGCCCACCTCCCTGTCGGGGCGCGAGGGGCAGGCCGCGGGGCTGGCGCGCGAGTTCGCCGCCAAGCTGGCGGCGAAGCTGGCGCCCACGCCCGTGCGCCTGTTCGACGAGCGGCTGACGACGGTCACGGCGCAGCAGGGGCTGCGGGCCAGCGGCGTGCGGGCCAAGAAGCAGCGGGGCGTCGTCGACCAGGCGGCGGCCGTCGTGCTGTTGCAGGACGCGCTCGACTCCGAGCGCGCCACGGAAAGACCACCAGGCAGGCCCGTCGAACCGCCCACAGCGGCCGACGGACCTGCCTCATGAGCGGGCGGACGACGGGGGTCCGTCCCGCTGGGACGAACCGGACGGGCGAGGCGGGCCGTGCGCTCGCCGCCGGCGAGGTGATCTCGTGAACGGGACGCCTGGAGACGAGGACGACCTCGGCGACGTGATCCCGTTCCGCTCCTCTGAGGGCCGCTCCTCTGAGGGCCGCGCTTCGGAGAGCAGTCCGGGAGAGGGCCGGCCGGGAGAAGATCAGCCGGGAGAGGCGGGGGAGAGCCGGCCTGGAGAGGTCCGCTCCTCGGACGGCCGCTCCTCGGACGGCCGGTCGCCGGACGGCTGGTGGCCGGAGAGCGGGTCAAGGGCCGGCGCCGGCGAAGAAGCCCGCCCGCCCGCGCCGGGGCAGGCGGGGGAGCCGGGGCAGCCCGAGCCCGGCCAGGCCGCCGCCGACGCGGAGGTGATCCCGCTGCCGGGGTCCCGCAGGCGGGCCGTGCGCAAGGTGGGCCTGCTCTCCGCGGGCCTGCTGGCGGGGGTGCTGGCCCTGGGCGGAGGGGCCATCGCGGTGCTCAAGCCGTACCTGAGCCCTGACGACTTCGACGGGCCGGGCAGCGGCGCGGTGACCGTGCGGATCGCGCCCGGCTCCAGCGCGCACGCGATCGGCTCGGCGCTGGCCGACGCCGGCGTGGTGGCCAGCGCGCGCTCGTTCGTGAACGTGACGGAGGACCGCGCGGTCAGCGACCGGCTGCGGCCCGGCCACTACCGGCTGCGCAAGGGCATGGCGGCCGGGGCGGCGCTAGACCTGCTGCTCAGCCCGGCCGCCAGGATCGTGCGGCGGGTGACCGTGCCGGAGGGCATGCGGCTGACGGAGGTGCTGGACCGCCTGTCCAAGCAGGCCGGGCTGTCACTGCAGGCGCTCAAGGGCGTGGACAAGGCCCTGGTCGGCCTGCCGGAGTACGCCGACGGCCTGGAGGGGTTCCTGTTCCCCGCCACGTACGAGATCGAGCCCGGCGACACGGCCGTGGACGTGCTGGCCGCCATGGCCGAGCGCTTCGCCGCCGCGGCGCGGCACGTGGGCCTGGAGGAGCAGGCGCCGCGGGTGAACCTGACGCCGCTGCAGATCGTCACGCTGGCCAGCCTGATCCAGGCCGAGGGCGGCACGGACGCGGACTATCCGAAGATCTCGCGGGTGATCTACAACCGCCTGGCGAAGGACATGCCGCTGGAGATCGACAGCACGGTCCTGTACGCGCAGAACAGAAGGACACTGAAGGTCACGGAGCGTGACACCAAGGTGAACTCCCCATACAACACCTATCGCCACAAAGGCCTGCCTCCCGGACCCATCGCCAATCCTGGCGAGAAGGCGCTGATGGCGGCCCTGAACCCTGCCGAAGGTGATTGGCGGTGGTTTGTGACGACGGATCCAGCGCATAGAATCACCAAATTCACCAGCAAAGAGAGCGAGTTCGTGAGATACCGGGAAGAGTTGAACAAGAACCTCGGGGCGAGCTGATGTTCGACGGGACCCCCTTCCTTCCCGCACAAAGGTCCCAAAGTGGGGCGTGTGTCCTCTTTCCGTCCCCTAGCATGGCTACCCAGAGTGACCCCCGCCGCGCGGCGCAGAGCGTACGGCGGCTCCCCCAGTTCCGCTCGGTGACACCGTCCGGTTGGGCAGTTCCGCTTGACGTCCGACCGGCGGTACCGGGAGATTGGCCAGCGCACCTATGAACGATCTCGATCTGAACACCCTGCTCGGTGCCGAGGACGACGAAGGCTCGCCCCGGCGCCGCTCCCGGAATTCCAGCAAGCGCGGCGGCGGCCGCCGGCGGCGCCGCCGCCGCAACCGGGGCGGATTCATCGCACCGCTGCTCGCGTTCGTCGTCCTGGCGGGCATCATCGGAGGCGGCGGCTACTACGGTTACCTCTGGCTCAGTGACGCCCTCGTGCCCGACGACTACACCGGTCAGGGCACCGGCGAGGTCGTCATCGAGATCAAGGCGGGCCAGAGCGCGTCGGAGGTGGCGCAGGAGCTGGAGAAGCAGGGCGTGGTCAAGAGCGCCAGGGCGTTCACCAACGCCATCTCCAACGCCAACATGAGCGCCTCGCTGCAGCCCGGCGAGTACAAGATGCGCAAGCAGATGTCGGCCGCCAGCGCGGCCGCGCTGCTCGTCCCGGGCAACAAGCTGCTGGCCAAGGTGCGCCTCCCCGAGGGGCTGCGCCTCAGCCAGACCTACAACGAGCTGGCCAAGCAGACCGGCAAGCCGGCCAAGGACTTCGCCGCCGCTGCCAAGGACGTCGACGCTCTCGACCTGCCGTCGTACGCCAAGGGCAAGCTCGAGGGGTACGTCTTCCCGGCCACCTACGAGTTCCAGCCCAAGACCACGCCCAAGGAGATGCTGGCGGCGATGGTAGACCGGTTCAAGCAGGCGGCCGACCAGGCGGAGCTCGAAGCCGGCGCGAAGTCCCTCGGGTACACCCCGCACGAGATCATCGTGATCGCGAGCATCGTGCAGGCCGAGGCGGGCCGGCAGGAGGACATGTCGAAGATCGCCCGGGTCATCTACAACCGGCTCAAGCTGCCGATGAAGCTGCAGATGGACAGCACGACGATGTACGCGCTCAACAAGTTCGGCACCGCCGCCACCCACGCGGAGACCGAGACCAAGCACCCGTACAACACCTACTACGTCGACGGCCTCCCGCCCGGAGCCATCACCAACCCCGGCGACCACGCCATCGAGGCCGCGCTGAACCCGGCCAAGGGCAACTGGCTCTACTTCGTCGCCACCGACCCGAAGAGCAACGTCACCAAGTTCGCCACCACGGCGGCTGAGTTCGACCGGCTGCTGGCCGAGTACCGCGCCAACGGCGGCTGACCCGGAGCCGACCCGACGCGGCCGCCCGGATCTCCGGGCGGCCGCGTCGCTGTAAGGTCGTCTTCGTTCGGAAGGAGTGGGGGATGCGGGCTGCGGTGATGGGGTCGCCCATCGGCCATTCGCTCTCGCCCTACCTGCACAGGGCCGCCTATCAGGCGATGGGGCTCGTCGGGTGGAGCTACGAGGCGTTCGAGTGCGACGAGGCGCGGCTGCCGGGGCTGCTGGCGGGGCTGGGCCCGGTGCGCGGCCAGGCCGGCGCCGGTGAGGACGCCTGGGCGGGCCTGTCGCTCACGATGCCGCTCAAGCGGGCCGTGCTCCCCCTGCTCGACACGGTCTCCGAGACGGCCGTCGAGGTCGGCGGGGCCAACACCGTGCTCTTCCGCGACGGGCGGCGCCACGGCGACAACACCGACGTCTACGGCATCGAGCAGGCGCTGGCCGAGGCGGGGGTGCCGGCGCCGCGCTCGGCCGCCGTCCTGGGCGGCGGCGCCACCGCGGCCTCCGCGCTGGCGGCGCTGCGCAACCTCGGGCTGTACTCGGCCACGCTGCTGGTCCGCGATCGCGCGCGGGCGGGGGAGACCGTGGCGGTGGCCGAACGGCTGGGAGTGGCGCTGGCGGTGGAGACGTTCGACAAGCTCGACGCGTTCACCGGGGTGGACCTCGTGGTCTCCACGCTGCCGGGCGGGGCGGCCGACGCGTTCGCGGGGCGGCTGGCGCGGGTGCCTGCGCTGTTCGACGTGATCTACTCACCCTGGCCGACCGACGCGGCGGCGGCGGTGACGGCCGGGGGCGGCATCGTGGTCGGCGGGTTCGAGATGCTGTTGCACCAGGCGGTGCGGCAGGTCCAGCTGATGACCGGTGTCGCGGAGGTGCCCGTGGGGGCGATGCGCGCGGCCGGGGAGGCGGAGATCCTCAGGCGGGCGGTCCGGACGGGTTGACCACGGTCACGCCGGTGCCGCTCGGCCGGAGGCCGGGCGAGACGCCTCCGGCCGTCGGGATGATTCGAGCAGGCTTCAGCGTTGTGGTAATGTAGCTCTCTGATCGGTCCGGCATGCCTTGCTGGACGCGCAAGCGGAGGTCTCCCTCCCACCTGAGTCACCGAAAGGTGGCCGGGTCCAGGATCACGCCGGACTACTCCGGGGAGCTCGAGGCCACGAAAGCCACAGAGCTCAGTGGCCCCGCATGCGCGACGTGCGGGGCTTTTCGCATTCGGGGGAATGCGTCAAGCTCCGATACGACGAGCACGTAGGGATCGCAAACCTAGGAGGCCCCATCAGCACTGAGCCCCGCATCAACGAGCGTATCCGAGTTCCCGAGGTTCGCCTCGTGGGCCCGAACGGCGAGCAGGTTGGCATCGTCTCGATTCACGACGCCCTGAAGCTCGCCCAGGAGGCCGACCTCGACCTCGTCGAGGTCGCGGCCACGGCTCGACCGCCCGTGTGCAAGCTCATGGACTACGGCAAGTTCAAGTACGAGTCCGCGATGAAGGCGCGCGAGGCGCGCAAGAATCAGGCGCACACGATCATCAAGGAGATCAAGCTCCGGCCGAAGATCGACCCGCACGACTACGAGACCAAGAAGGGTCACGTGGTGCGGTTCCTCAAGGCGGGGGACAAGGTCAAAGTCACGATCATGTTCCGCGGACGTGAGCAGTCCCGGCCGGAGCTCGGCTTCCGGCTGCTGCAGCGGCTGGCGGACGACGTCCAGGAGCTCGGCTTCGTGGAGTCCCACGCCAAGCAGGACGGCCGTAACATGATCATGGTGATCGGTCCGCACAAGAAGAAGGCCGAGGCAAAGGCCGAAAAGGCCGCAGCCAAGGCACAGCGTGGCGGCGAGGAGCCTTCCGTACCGGAAGAGTGACCCGCGGTTGGGGTTAGCCTTACAAGCGCCCCAGCAGCCACCGGCAGACGAAGACGCCGCGACCGGGTCGGCCAGCACCGGCCCGGCCACCGGCACGACCGAAACGAGGAGAGACGGCGACATGCCGAAGATGAAGACGCACAGCGGTGCGAAGAAGCGGTTCCGGGTCACCGGCACCGGCAAGATCAAGCGTCGCCGTGCCAACCGCGCGCACTACAACGAGTGGAAGTCGTCCACGCTGACGCGCCGTCTCAAGAACGAGGTCGTCCTTTCCGACGCCGATTCCAAGAAGATCAAGAAGCTGCTCGCCAAGTAGCGCGAACTTTCCCCGGGGAGAAGAAACATGGCACGCGTGAAGCGGGCGCTCAACGCCAAGAAGAAGCGCAGGGTCGTCCTCGAGAGGGCGAGCGGTTACCGTGGCCAGCGGTCGCGTCTCTACCGCAAGGCCAAGGAGCAGATGCTCCACTCGATGACGTACGCCTACCGGGACCGCAAGGACCGTAAGGGCGCCTTCCGTCGTCTGTGGATCCAGCGCATCAACGCCGCCGCTCGTCAGAACGGCATGACCTACAACCGCCTGATCCAGGGTCTGCGTCTGGCCAACATCGAGGTGGACAGGAAGATCCTGGCCGACCTCGCGGTGAACGACATCCAGACCTTCGCCACGCTCGTCGAGGCCGCCAAGAAGGCGCTTCCGGCGAACGTGAACGCTCCGGCCGCGAGCTGAAGCGGGTTGATCTGACCGAGGGGCCCACCGATGCCGGTGGGCCCTTTGCTGCTGTCTGAGCGGTTGCTGGGTTGAACGGTCGCCGTCTGTACGAGTGGGGGAAGTTGTGACCGGGTCCGAGCTGACCAACGTCAGGTCGCCGCGGGTGAAGGCCGCCAGGCGGCTCACCAAGCGCGCCTTCCGCGAGCAGGACAGGAAGTTCCTGGCCGAGGGGCCGCAGGCGGTTCGCGAGGCGCTCAGGCTCGACGACGTGACGCTGGAGCTGTTCACCACGGCCGAGGCCGAGCTGCGCCACCCCGAGATCGTCACCGAGGCCGCGAGCAGGGGCGTCCCCGTGCACCGGGCCAGCGGCGAGGTCATGTCCGAGCTCTCCCAGACCGTGACCCCGCAGGGGCTGGTGGCCGTCTGCCGGCTCGTGCACGTGCCGCTGGAGGAGGCGCTGCGCGGCGAGCCGCGCCTGGTCGCGATGCTCGCGCACGTACGCGACCCGGGCAACGCGGGCACCGTGATGCGGGCCGCCGACGCCGCCGGGGCCGACTCGGTGATCTTCACCGACGCCTCCGTGGACCCGTACAACGGCAAGTGCGTGCGCGCGAGCGTCGGCAGTCTCTTCCATCTCCCCGTCACGATCGGTGCACCGGTGGGCGCCGCCGTGCGTCAACTGAGGGAGCGGGGCCTGCGCGTGCTGGCGGCCGACGGCGCGGGCAAGCACACGCTCGACGACGTCGATCTCTCGGGACCCACCGCGTGGATCTTCGGCAACGAGGCCTGGGGACTGCCGGAGGAGATACTCGCCGAGGCGGACGACGTTGTCAGAGTGCCCATCTACGGACAGGCTGAAAGCCTGAACCTGGCCACCGCCGCGGCGGTATGCCTTTACTCCTCGGCGAGGGCTCAGCGAGTGCCCTAGGTGGCGGGAAACCCGCTATTGTCGGCGTTGTAGGCGGAGGAGGCGAGGTCGTGCACGGCGCAGACACCGACGGGCGAATAGTGGCCGCCGCGTGCACGATAGCCATCGACGACCTTCCGGACGGCCTCATCGTGGCCGACCGATATGGGTGCGTCCTGGCCGTCAACCGGGCCGCCTCGCGGCTCACCGGCGTCGCGATGGAGCGCGCGGTGGGCCGGCACATGAACGACGTGTTCCCCTTCCGCGACCACGACGGGCGCGACTGGTGGAAGGCGCTCGACCCCGAGGGCGGGCTGCGCACCAGGAGCAGGGCGCCCGAGCGGCCGCTGCACCTGCCGGGCGGGCAGGAGCTGTACGTCGCGGCCAGGCTCGTGCGCGAGCCCGAGCGTGCCGGCGAGGTCGAGCGCGTCACGATCACCCTGCGCGACGGCGGCGCCCGCGCCCGGCTGGAGCGCAGCCGCGCCGACCTGGTCTCGACCGTGGCCCACGAGCTGCGCTCCCCGCTGACCAGCGTCAAAGGCTTCACCGCGACGCTGCTGGCCAAGTGGACCCGCTTCACCGACGAGCAGAAGCGCGTCATGCTCGAGACCGTCAACAACGACGCCGACCGCGTCACCCGGCTCATCACCGAGCTGCTCGACGTCTCGCGCATCGAGTCCGGGCGGCTGGAGGTGCGACGCCAGGTCGTCGACCTGCCCGCCAGGGCGCGCAGGCTCCTCGCCGGCCGGGTGGCGGCCGGTGAGGCCGAAGACCGGTTCCGGCTCATCGTGGGCGACGACCTGCCGGAGATGTGGCTCGACCAGGACAAGGTCGACCAGATCCTGGGTAACCTGGTGGAAAACGCGCTGCGTCATGGGCGTGGCACTGTCACAATCGAGATCGAGTCCGTCGGATGGGGAGTTGCCGTGTCGGTGCGCGATGAGGGCGAGGGCATCGAGCCCGAGCTGGCTCCGCGCGTCTTCAGGCAGTTCTGGCGGGGCGGCAACAGCCGCCGCCGCGGCGGCACCGGGCTGGGCCTGTTCATCGTGAAGGGCCTGGTCGAGGCGCATGGTGGCACGATCACGGTGCAGCGCGCACCCGAGGGCGGGGCGGAGTTCCGATTTACCGTGCCCACCGGCACGCCCGACTTCGCCAGCGTCTAGGTCGTCGAGTTCGGGCCCGGTGGGCGGGTCCCACTAGACTCTTTTCCGCTCAAGCCCTGGATACGGAGCCCACTCTTGTCTGACTACGATCCCGTCGAGGTGACACCGTTGCATGCCGACGAGTTGTCCCGGATGGAGGCCGACGCCATCGCGGCGATCAAGGCGGCCGGCGACCTCGACGCACTCAAGCAGGCCAGGCTGGCGCACGCGGGTGACCGCTCGCCGATCGCCCTGGCCAACCGTGAGATCGGGGCCCTGCCCCCGGCCGCCCGCGCCGAGGCGGGCAAGCGGGTCGGCGGCGCCCGCAAGGCGATCAACGAGGCACTGGCCGCCCGCCAGGCCGAGCTCGAGGCCGAGCGCGACGCGCGGGTGCTCGTCGAGGAGACCGTCGACGTCACCCTGCCATGGGACCGCCGCCCGCACGGCGCCCGCCATCCGCTGACCACGCTGCAGGAGCGCATCGCCGACGCGTTCGTCGCGATGGGCTACGAGGTGGCCGAGGGCCCCGAGCTCGAAGGCGAGTGGTTCAACTTCGACGCCCTCAACATCGCCAAGGACCACCCGGCCCGCTCCGACCACGACACGTTCTTCGTCGGGTCCACCGAGTCGGGCATGGTGCTGCGCACGCAGACCTCGCCGGTGCAGATCCGCGCGCTGCTCCAGCGCGAGCTGCCGGTGTACGTGATCTCGCCGGGCAAGACGTTCCGCACCGACGAGCTCGACGCCACCCACACGCCGGTCTTCCACCAGACCGAGGGCCTGGCCGTCGACGAGGGCCTGACCATGGCCCATCTGAAGGGCACGCTCGACCGGTTCGCCGAGGTGATGTTCGGCAAGGGCATCACGACCCGCTTCCGGCCCAACTACTTCCCGTTCACCGAGCCGTCCGCCGAGATGGACCTCAAGTGCTTCGTCTGCCGCGGCGCCTCGGCCGTGCCCGGCAACCCGCCCTGCCGCACCTGCAAGTCGGAGGGCTGGATCGAGTGGGGCGGCTGCGGCATGGTCAACCCGCGCGTGCTCATCGCGTGCGGCGTGGACCCCACGCGTTACTCCGGGTTCGCCTTCGGCATGGGCATCGAGCGGACGCTGATGTTCCGCCACAACGCCGAGGACATGCGCGACATGGTCGAGGGCGACATCCGCTTCACCCTCCCGTTCGGAACGGAGATCTGATGAAGGTCCCTCTTTCCTGGCTGCGGGAGTACGTCGATCTCCCGGCGGTCACCGCGCACGAGGTGGCCGACAGGCTGACCGCGGCCGGGCTCAAGCTCGAGTCGATCACCTCGCACGGCTACGACGTCAAGAACGTCGTGGTCGGCGAGGTGCTGGAGATCGAGGAGCTCGCCGGTTTCAAGAAGCCGATCAGGCACTGCAAGGTCGAGGTGGGCGAGGCGACGCCGCGCGAGATCGTCTGCGGCGCGACGAACTTCGCCGCCGGCGACCGCGTGCCCGTCGTGCTGCCCGGCGGCGTGCTGCCCGGCGGGTTCGAGGTCGGGGCGCGCAAGACGTACGGGCGCATGTCCGAGGGCATGATCTGCTCCGAGCGCGAGCTCGGCCTGGGCGACGACCACAACGGCATCATGGTGCTGCCCGCCGGCACGCCGATCGGCACCGACGTGGTCGAGCTGCTCGGGCTGCGCGACGACGTCATCGAGCTGGAGATCACGCCCGACATCGGCTACGCCCTGTCGATCCGCGGCGTGGCCCGCGAGGCGGCGACCGCGTTCGGGGTGGACTTCCGCGACCCCGCCGACGTGGAGCTGCCCGCCGAGAGCGCTTCCGCCTGGCCGGCCTCGATCGCCGACCCGACGGCGTGCGACCGGTTCGTGCTGCGCGAGGTGAGCGGCTTCGACCCGGATGCCCAGAGCCCGCTGTGGATGCGCGTACGCCTCACGCGGGCCGGCATGCGTCCCGTGTCGCTGGCCGTCGACATCACCAACTACCTCATGCTGGAGCTGGGGCAGCCGCTGCACGCGTTCGACCGGGCCAAGCTGCGCGGCGAGATCGTCGTGCGCCGGGCCGTGGCCGGCGAGCGGCTGGAGACGCTCGACCACGTGGTGCGCGAGCTCGACCCCGACGACATCCTCATCACCGACCAGTCGGGGCCGATCTCGATGGCCGGCACGATGGGCGGGCTGGAGACCGAGATCTCCGGCGTCTCCACCGAGATCGTCATCGAGGCCGCGCACTTCTCCGCGACCGGCATCTCCCGCGAGTCGCGCCGGCACGGGCTCGTGTCCGAGGCCTCCAAGAGGTTCGAGCGCGGCGTGGACCGCGAGCTGCCGCTCGTCGCCTCGTGGCGGGCCGTGCGGTTGCTGGCCGAGCTGGGCGGCGCCACCGTGCAGCCCGGCGTCACGCACGCCGAGGTCGAGGTGGAGCCCGCGCGCATCGCGATCCCGTCCGGCTACCCGAGCCGGGTCGCCGGCGTCGAGTACTCCAAGGACACCGTGGTCGCCCGGCTGGAGCAGGTCGGCTGCGTCGTGGCCGACGGCGACGACCCCGCCGTGCGCAAGGGCGGCGTGGCCCCCACCGGGGTCGTGACCGGCGGCGCGCTGGCGGCCAAGCTGGCCGTCACCGGCGACGACATGATCACGGTGACGCCGCCGTCCTGGCGGCCCGACCTCACCGACCCCAACGACCTGGCCGAGGAGGTCATCCGGCTGGAGGGCTACGAGAGCCTCCCGTCGGTGCTGCCCTCCGCCCCGGCGGGCGCCGGCCTCACCGAGGGCCAGCGGCTGCGCAGGCGGGTCGGCAGGGCGCTGGCCGAGGGCGGCTACGTCGAGGTGCTCAGCTACCCGTTCATCAGCGGCGACGACTTCGACCGGCTGCTGCTGCCCGGCGACGACGCGCGGCGCACCGCCGCGCGGCTGGCCAACCCGCTGTCCGAGGACGAGCCGCTGATGCGCACCACGCTGCTGCCGGGGCTGCTCAAGACCCTCGTCCGCAACGTCGGGCGCGGCTTCACCGACGTGGCGCTGTTCGAGACGGGCGCGGTCTACCGGCCCCGCCCGAGTGCGCCCGAGGCGGCGCCCGTGCTCGGCGTCGAGCGGCGGCCGACCGCCGAGGAGGTCGCCTCCATCGAGGCGGCGCTGCCCGACCAGCCGCTGCGGGTCGCGGTGGTGCTGGCCGGCGAGTTCGAGCGGTCCGGCTGGTGGGGCGGCGGGCGCGCGGCCTCCTGGGCCGACGCGGTGCAGGCCGCCCGGCTCGTGGCGGCCGAGGCGCGGGTGGAGCTGTCCATCAGCGCCGACCAGCACGACCCCTGGCACCCCGGCCGGTGCGCCGCCCTCTACGTGGGCGACACGCTGGTGGGGCATGCCGGTGAGCTGCACCCCCGGGTGATCGAGGCGTACGGGCTGCCGGCTCGTACGGCGGCGATGGAGCTGGAGCTGTCGCGGCTGGAGGCCGTCATGCCGGGGCCGGTGCAGACGCCCCCGGTGTCCGCCTATCCGGTGGCCACGCAGGACGTCGCGCTGATCGTGCCCGACTTCACGCCGGTCGCCGACGTGGAGGCGGCGCTGCGCGACGGGGCCGGGGAGCTGCTGGAGTCGATCCGGCTGTTCGATGTGTACGCCGGGGAGCAGGTGGGCGAGGGGAACAAGTCGCTCGCCTACTCGATGCGCTTCCGGGCCGCCGATCGGACGTTGACCGTCGAGGAGACGACGGCGGCGCGGGATGCGGCTGTGGCCATGGCGGCGGATCGCGTGGGGGCGCAGCTGCGCGGGTGAGCTTGCTTCCAAGGCCGGTGCGGCGGGTGCCGCGCCGGCCTTCAGCGGGTACCGGGCATATAAAGCGTAGACAGATCGATGTCGATGTCGAACGGGACCGTGCGCTTCAGCCAGTCGTGACAGACTCCGGCAGGGACGTAGGACTTGGTGGCCGGGTCGAGCTCGTAAACGAAGACGGCGGGCTTCTCGTTGATCTCCTCGATACGCCAGAAATGAGGAATTCCAGCCTCGGCGTAGAGGGCGGGCTTGCGGAACCTGTCTCGCAGCTCGGACTCGATGGAGACCACCTCTACGACGAGCACGACATCTGCGGCATCGAAGCAGGTCACCCCGCTGGTAATGGTCGCGTTCGGGCCGAGGATGATGATGTCAGGCTCCGGGCGCTGCCGCGGACCTAGTTTGATGGTCATCTCCTGAGCCACCGCGTGTCCGGTCGGCACGAATTCATCCAAGGCGTTGCACAACCGACGAATGACCATCTGATGGAAGTGTCGCTGGGGGCTCACGAAGACCAAGCTTCCATCAATCAACTCTGTGTGCGCAGGCAAATCCGGAAGGTGATCGAGATCCTCGGCGACGAAGCCCTGCGGTGGTGGAAACACCCAGTCGGGGAGCGAGGGAGGCGTCATCGTAACGATCACCGCTTCGGCAGTCATGGACCAACGCTACCAATCTATTGTGCTCACGCCTCGTGAACGTCAAGACACAGATCGGAAGTTAAGAAGGTCGTTCTATGACTCAGTTGCTCGTTTTCGGCGAGAGAGACGACGCCGAGGAAGTCGCCGAGAAGCTCGGGGAGTGGTTTCCCGGGCTGGGCGTGCCGCGGGTGGTGCGGGAGACGCTGGCCGGGGAGGACGACGCCGAGGACGCGCAGTGGCTGGTCGTGGTCGAAGGGCTGGACGAGGGGGCGCTGGGCCGGGTGGATGAGCTGGTCGAGCGGTACGACGGGTGGCGCGAGGCGGGCTGAGGGGTTCGCCGGGTAGCGAACACGGGCTCCGGCAGGGCTGGGGCGCGGGAGAGTGGGGGCATGAGAGTTGCCGTGCTTTCCGACATTCACGGGGTGCTGCCCGCGCTGGAGGCCGTGCTGGCCGAGCCCGACGTGGCCGCGGCCGACTTGATCGTGCTCACCGGTGACATGGCCGCGGGGCCGATGCCGGTGGAGACGCTCGACCTGCTGGTCTCGCTGGGGGAGCGGGCCCTGTGGCTGAGCGGGAACGCCGATCGGGAGCTGGTCGAGGCGGCGGCGGGGAAGGTGAGCCGGCATGCCGTCTCCCAGTGGGCGGCCGGGCGGCTGCGTGCGGACCAGGTGGAGCTGCTGGCCGGGTTGCCGGCGCGGCAGGTGCTGGAGCTGGGGCGGCTGGGGGAGACCCTGTTCGTGCATGCGACGGCGCGCAGCGACGAGGAGGTGATCCTGGTCGACAGCTCGCTGGAGCGGTGGGGTGAGGTGCTGGCGGGGGAGCGGGCCGCGACGGTGGTGGTGGGGAACACGCACATGCCGTTCGTACGGCTGGTCGATCGGGTGCGGGTGGTGAACCCCGGGTCCGTGGGGATGCCGTACGGGACTCCTGGGGCGCACTGGGCGTTGCTCGACGGGGAGAGCGGCGCGGTGACGTTGCGGTGCACGCCGCTCGACGCCCGGCGGGTGGGGGAGCGGTTGCTGGCGGGGAGCGGGTTCGAGGGGATCGAGGAGTGGGTGGGGGAGTACGTGACCAGCGTGTACTCCGACGCCGAGGCCTTGCGGGTGCTCGCCAAGGCCGAGGGGAGAGGATGAGCGCGGCGGTGGGCCCCCCGGTGTCAGGCGGTGGCCTCCGCGGCTGCCGCCGCCTCCCTGCGGGCCTTCTCCGCGAGCGCGTGCTCGTCCGTCCTGGCGTCGTAGCGCAGGAACTTCGGCAGCGCGGCGGCCAGGCCCATGACGGCGGCGACGCAGAGGATGCCGCCGCTGGTGAGGGAGAAGCGGGTGCCGCCGAAGTTGGCCATCAGGCTGGCCCTGGCGTTGCCCAGCATCGGGCCGCTGGCGTAGGAGAGCAGCTCGATGCCGGCCAGGCGCCCGCGGTACTCCGGCGGGATCGTCTGGTTCCACATCGTCATGCGGAAGATGCCGCTGACCATGTCGGCGGCGCCCGCGAGCGCGATGCAGACGAAGACCAGCCAGACGTTCGGGGCCAGGCCGGTCAGGGCCACCGCCGCGCCCCAGAGCACGGCTGCGACGATCACGCCGAGCCCCTGGCGCTGCACGCGTGCCGTCCAGCGGCCGGTGAGCGAGGCGATCAGGGCGCCGACGGCGGCGGCCGAGTAGAGCAGCCCGAGCGCCTGCGGCGCGCGCAGCTCGTCGGCCAGGAACGGGAACAGCGACGTGGCCATCGCGAACACCATGGCCGCGATGTCCACCAGGTAGGTGCCCATCAGGTCCTTGCGGCTCACCGCGTACCGGACGCCCTCGACCAGCGACTGCAGCGACGCGGGAGCGGCGTCCTCGGCGGGCGGGATCGACCTGACGCGCCAGAGCAGGACCAGCGACACCACGAACGTCAGCGTGTCCACGGCGTACGCGGCGGCCGTGCTCCACGTGACGAGCAGGCCGCCGAGCGCCGGGGCGACGATGGCGCCGAAGTTCCAGCGCAGGCTCGACAGCACGGCGGCGGCGGCCTGCTGGTCGTGCTTGACCACCTGCTGGATCACCGCTTCCAGGCTCGGGCGCTGCAGGGAGGCCAGGCCGGTGGAGAGGGCGCCCACGACGTACAGGACCCAGACCTGCGGGCTGGGCAGGAGCGCGTTGACCAGCAGGGCCGAGCAGGTCACCAGCAGGCCGAGCTCGCTCAGGACGATGATTCTGCGGCGGTCGAGCGCGTCGGCGATGGCGCCGCCCCACAGACCGCACACCACCATGGGCACGAACTCCGCCAGGCTCACCAGGCCGACCGCCAGGTAGGAGTCCGTCAGCTCCTTCATCTGGTACGGCACCGCGACCATCGTGATCATCGTGCCGAACATCGTGATGACGCCGGAGCCGAAGAGCAGCCGGTAGTCGCGGGAATCGCGCAGCGGGCTCAGGTCCAGCGAAAGGTGACGGAGAAGGCGTTTCACGGCAGGTAGCACGAAGTGCAATTGTCGGTCAGCGGCGGAGTGTTGGGCAAATCGTTTTCGCGGGGCACGGCGATGGCCCTCCGGATCTCCGGAGGGCCATCGTGAGCAGGGCGTTCAGGCGGCGGGGACCTTGTCCAGGAAGCCGAGGACCTTGCTGATCCTGCCGTCCGCGGCCAGCTCGACCACGTCGAACCCGACCGCGACCGGCTCCCCGCCCGCCGGCCCCAGGTGCCAGGTGAAGCGGGCGGTGTGGTGGTGGGCGTCGTACAGGTCGCCGGCGGTGAAGACCAGGCCGGGGAACATGCCCTGCGCGCCCTCGATCACCGCGGCGATCCCGGCGTGGCCGGCGACGTCGGCCAGCGGGTCGGTGTAGGTGGCGTCCTCGGTCCAGAGCTCGGCGACGGCCTTGGCGCGGGCCTCGGGGTCGGTCTCGTTCCAGCAGGCGGTGTAGCGGTCGACGAGGTTCATGGCGATCTCCTTCGGGCGGGTTCGTGCGGGGCGTCAGTTCTTGCGGCTCTTGCGCAGGCCGGTGATCTGAAGCTCGGCGAACCCGGCGACCACCAGGGCCTGGGCGATGGCCCAGATCGCGCCGATCGTGGTGAAGCCTGCCGCGCCGGTGACGACTGCGGCGATGCTGGCCAGGGTCCAGATGATGTTCAGGGCGATGACGGCCTTGACGCCGGCGGGGCTGATGTCGCGGCGGGTGGCCAGGAAGCCGACGGCGGCGCCGTACACGAGGAGGAAGACGCCGATGCCGCGCAGGAGGCCGGCGTCCGGGCCGAGCAGGGTGCCGACCGGGCCGGCGAAGGCGAGGTAGGCCAGGCCGTTGCCGCCCGTGACGACGGCGTCGGCGGCCAGCGCCATACGCAGGAACTTCATCCGGTCGGTGGTGACGGTAACGGCGGTCATTTCGGGCTCCTTCGGGAGTGGCCTCGTTCGTTCTGACACCTGAAAGATGTCAGGCCAGGGGTAGGAGCCGCGATTACGCGCCAGGTAATGGGGGGCGGCGATGGCCGCGCCGAGCAGGGGGAACGCAGACTTTGTGAGGGCCGTCACATGGCCGGGCGGGCGTTCCGGTGGGGCGGGGCCGTGTGGGGGCACGCCGACGATCACCCATCATCGCCCCCGCTGGACGCTCAGTGACGACGAGGGCGGCGAGCGCTCCTGGGGGATGGCGGGCGCTCGGGCCTCTGGCGATCCCCCAGGGAGACGATCAAGCGTGTCAGCTGCCGAGGACCTCCCGGCGCAGGTGCGTCTTGAGGATCTTGCCGCCGGGGTTGCGGGGCAGCTCGCCCTCCCGGAACCAGACGTGCACCGGGATCTTGAACTTGGCGATCCGCTCGGCCAGGAAGGTCTGCAGCTCCCCTGCCGTGACCGTCTGGCCGGGGGCCAGCCGGATGACCGCCCCGACCTCCTCGCCCAGTTCGTCGTGCGGCACGCCGATGACGGCGGCGTCGTCCACGGCCGGGTGCTCGAACAGGGCCGCCTCGACCTCGGCGCAGTAGACGTTCTCGCCGCCCCTGATCACCATGTCCTTGGCGCGGTCCACGATGTAGACGAAACCCTCGTCATCGATCTTGGCCAGGTCGCCGGTGTGCAGCCAGCCGGCCACGAACGTCTGCGCGGTCGCCTCAGGCTTGTTCCAGTAGCCGAGGATGACGTTCGGGCCGCGTACGCACAGCTCGCCCACCTCGCCCGGCGCCAGCTCCTGGCCCATCGGGTCCACCACGCGCACGTCCACCACCGGCGACGGCAGGCCGATGCTGTCGGGCTTGGCCTGGTAGTCGGCGCCGCCGTTGCCGATGGCCAGGGCGGAGGTCTCGGTCATGCCGTAACCGTTGGAGGGGGCGCGGTTGGGCAGGTTGGTGGTGATGCGCTCCAGCAGCTTGGGCGGGGCGGGCGCGCCGCCGTAGCCGAGGGTGGCCAGGGACGACAGGTCGTACTTGCCGAAGTCGGGGTGGGACATGAGCTGCCAGGCGTTGGTCGGCACGCCGATCATGGCGGTGACCCGCTCCCGCTCGATGAGGCGCAGGGCCTGCTCGGGGTCCCACTTGTACATCAGCACCAGGCCGCCGCCGCTGAACATCGTGGTGGTCATGGCCGAGAAGCAGCCGGTGACGTGGAAGAGCGGGACGGTCAGCAGCGTGATCCTGCGGGTGCCGGCCGCCGCGCCGACGTCCTTGCCGGCCATGGCGACGGCGCGCATGAGGCCGTAGGCGACCGTCATGGGGGACTGCCCGATGTTGCGGTGGCTGCCGAGCGCGCCCTTGGGGCTGCCGGTCGTGCCCGAGGTGTAGAAGATCGTGGCGGGGTCGTCCGAGGCCAGCTCGACGTCGGGGAGCTTCACGTCGGCCACGACCTCGCCCAGCACCTCGCCGAACGCGCGCGCCCCCGCGGGCACCTCGCCCCTGGTGACGATCATCGGCACGCCCGTCGAGGCCAGCCGCTCGGCGCGCTCGCCGTCGGCGATCAGCACCTTGGCTCCGGAGTCGCTCACGCCGTAGGCCAGCTCGGCCTCCGTCCACCAGGCGTTCAGCGGTACGGCGATCGCCCCCGCCGCCAGCGTGGCCGAGAACGCGACCACCCATTCGGGATAGTTGCGCATCGCCACGGCCACCCGGTCGCCCTTGCCCACGCCGTACTCCTCGACCAGGCGGTTGGCCAGGGTGGCGGCGCGGCGGAAGTGCTCCTCGAAGGTGATGTGCTCGTCCTCGTAGACCAGGAAGACCTTCTCGCCGTGGAACCTGCTCATCTCCAGCAGGGCACGGAAGTGGGCGGGAGCGTGCTTCCACGTGCGTACGCCGTTGTCGCCGATCTCCTCGATCTCGAAAAGCTGGCCGGGGGCGGTGAGCTGGGCCTGGACCTGGGCGTGCGAAAGAGACATACGCAGAACTCCCGCAATGGACGATTATTCCGGAGATTTCACAGTACCGACCGGTAGGTACGTAGCGCTAGACGGTCGCACGGGCACCCGCTGGGCGTGAAAGTTTCATTGATCTACCGATAGTTTCTGCTCGCCAACTGCTGCTTTGGCGACACTGTGAGCTTGCCATTGACCGCTCACGCGCATGTCAATACCGTCTGCGATGCGGTCTGAACCAGGCCGAAACTTTCGGAACCGAGTGCCTGCCTCCGGAGGTAGATGTCCGTGCATTCGTCCTCGCTCCTTCGAATCCTCACGTTATTGGGGATGTTCGCAGCCTTCCTCCTGCCCGCCACCTCCGCGGAAGCGTCAGCGCCGCTGCGCACGCACGCCGCCGCCAGGAGCAAGTTCATCGGTGCGGCGCTCGCCACCAGCCCGCTGTCCAATGAGACCTCCTACCGCAACATCGCGGCCACCGAGTTCAACCAGGTGACCGCCGAGAACGTGATGAAGTGGGACACCGTCCAGCCCAGCCAGGGTCAGTTCAACTTCTCCGGCGCCGACGCCATCGTCAACTTCGCCACGCAGAACAACCAGCAGGTCCACGGCCACACCCTGGTGTGGCACAGCCAGACCCCCGGCTGGGTGCAGGGCCTGAGCGCCAGCGCGATGCGTACGGCGATGCAGAACCACATCAGCCAGCTCGTCGGCCGCTACGCCAGCAACGCCACCGTGGTCTCGTGGGACGTGGTGAACGAGATCTTCGACGACAACGGCGGCTGGCGCAGCTCGTTCTGGTACAACACGCTCGGCCAGAGCTTCGTCGCCGACGCCTTCCGCGCCGCCCGCGCCGCCGACCCGAACGCCCGGCTGTGCATCAACGACTACAACGTCGAGGGCATCAACGCCAAGAGCACCGCGATGTACAACCTGGTCTCGTCGCTGCGCCAGCAGGGCGTGCCGGTGGACTGCGTGGGCTTCCAGGGCCACCTCGCCATCCAGTACGGCTTCCCCAGCGACATCCAGCAGAACATGCAGCGCTTCGCCGACCTCGGCGTCCAGGTGCGGGTCACCGAGCTGGACGTGCGCATGCAGATGCCCAGAAGCTCCAGCAAGGACACCACCCAGGCCACCTACTACCGCAACGTGATCAACGCCTGCAACGCCGTCACCGCCTGCGCCGGGGTGACGATCTGGGGCTTCACCGACAAGTACTCCTGGGTGCCGGACACGTTCTCCGGCGAGGGCGCCGCGCTGATCTACGACGAGAACTACCAGCAGAAGCCGTCCTACACCGCCGTGCACGACGCCCTGGCGGGCGGCACCACCACCGACACCACCCCGCCGACCGCGCCGGGCACGCCGGCCTCCAGCAACGTGACGTCCAACTCGGCCACGCTGACCTGGACGGCCTCCACCGACAGCGGCGGCAGCGGCCTGGCCGGCTACAACGTCTACCGCGAGCAGGGGACGACCGACACGCAGCTCGGGCAGAGCACCACCAACTCGATCAACCTCACCGGGCTGACCCCCAGCACCCAGTACCAGGTGTACGTCCGCGCCCGTGACGGGGCGGGCAACCTGTCCGCCAACTCCGCACTGGCCACGTTCACCACGCAGTCCGGCCCGGTGGGCGGCGGCTGCACCGCCGTCGGCACCGTGCAGAACCAGTGGGGCAACGGCTACGTCGTCCAGCCCGTCACCGTCACCAACAGCGGCTCGTCGGCGATCACCGGCTGGACCGTCACGTTCACCCTGCCCGCCGGTCACACGCTCGCCGGGTCGTGGAACGCCACCCTGACCGTCAGCGGCCAGACCGTCACCGCCAGGAACGCCGGCTACAACGGCAACCTGGCGCCGAGCGGCAGCACCACCTTCGGCTTCCAGGTCACCCGCCCGAGCGGCAACACGCAGACGCCTTCCGGCTACACCTGTGCCTGATCCGGGCGCCTGATCGGGGATCCCCTGGGGCCTGCCCGCCTGCCCGCCCGGCATCGGCACCCGCCCCAGGGGATTCTCTCCGCCCGGAACATTGACTTTTCAACCGTCGAGGGCTGTCGTTCGCCGTAGGAGGTGAACGGCATGAACGAGTGGGATGCCACCTCGTACGCGGGAAAGGACACGATCCTGCGGGTCGTCAGGGAGGAGGCCGAGCGCCTGTTCGCGCTGGCCGAGCCCGAGGAGGCCTGGGAGGCTCCGACCGCCTGCACGGGCTGGACGACGCGCGACGTGGTCGCGCACCTCGTCGACACGACCGAAGGGTACTTCGCCGCCTTCGACACCGCCCGGCGCGGCGGTGACCAGGGGGCGGCGTACGGGCTGACCGGGATGGGGGCCCGCGTCAACGCGCAGGCCACGGCGATGCGCGGGATGCCGCAGAAGGAGCTGCTCGACCGGCTCAAGGCGGACTTCGAGCGCATGCAGGGCATCCTGCGGGAGCTCGGCGAATCCGAGTGGGCGGGGCTGACCGTCCCGCACTACTACATGGGGCCGCTGCCGGCCTACTTCTACGCGGCGGGGCAGCTCATGGACTACGCGGTGCACTCGTGGGACATCCGGCAGGGCACCGGGCGCGCGCACGGGCTGCCGGGGGAGGCGGCCGACCTGCTCGTGCCGTTCATGTTCGTGCTGTGGCAGTCCACGATCCGGCAGGGGGCCGATCTGACGCCGTTCGAGCTCGGGATCCGGGTGAGCGGGGTCAACGGGGGCGACTTCCGGGTCTCGGTGGGTTCCGGCGGGATGACGTACGCTCCTGGAGCCCTGGACGGGCTGGCGGCGGTCATCGAGTTCGACGCCGGCAGCATGGTGCTCACGACGTTCGGGCGCGGCAACGCGGGGACGGTCAGGGGCGACCTGGCCGTCGCCGACCGGTACCTGAACCTGTTCTTCCGGATCTAGCGGCCGACTGGGGTTTCTCGGCCTGCCGCCCATGGAGCCGGCAGGCCGAGGGCGACGGCATCGAACGCCTTCGCCCGGGTAGGGGAGGCGCATGGCGAAACTCATGGACCGGGTAAGGGCGTACCTGCGCAGCCCCCAAGGCAGGCAGACGGTGGAGAAGGCGAAGCGGATGGCTCGTGATCCGAGGAATCAGCAGAGGGCACGAGGCTGGTTGAACAGGCTTCGCGGCCGCCGTTACTGACCTCGGGAAGTCCACGGGCTGGGAAGACGGGGGAGGGCGAGGCGCGCGGAGGCCGTTCGGCGGCGGTCAGCCCTTCACCGAGCCGCCGAAGTTGAACGACCCCGCCAGGTACTTGTTGACCGCCACGTACAGGACCACCGCCGGAGCCGTGTACAGGATCGAGAACGCGGCGAGCTGCCCGTACGCGACCTGCCCGTACTGCGAGAAGAACGTGTAGATGGTGACCGCGGCCGGCTGCTTCTCCGGCGTGTCCAGCAGCACGAACGGCGCGAAGAAGTTCCCCCACTGCCCCACGAACACGAAGATGGCCACCACCGCGATCCCCGGCGCCATCAGCGGGCCCACCACGGCCCGCAGCGACTGCACCCAGCCCGCGCCGTCCACCCAGGCGGCCTCCTCCAGGCTGACCGGCACCCCGTCCATGAAGTTCTTCATCATCCAGATCGAGAACGGCAGCGAGCTGGCCGTCAGGAACAGCACCATCGCCGGCACGGAGCCGTACAGGTTGAACCGGAAGAACATCGCGTAGACGGGGACGAGGATAGCTGTCACCGGCAGGCCCGTCGTGAACAGCAGGGTCAGCATGAAGTGGCGGCGGTAGCGGAGCTGGTAGCGCGACAGCGGGTACGCGGCCAGCCCCGCCACCAGGACCGTGAGCAGGGCCGTGGACCCCGAGATGACGATCGAGTTGATCAGCGGCAGGACGATCGTCTCCCAGGTGAGCACCGCCTCGAAGTTGTCCAGGGAGAAGGTGAGCGTGGGGGCGGCGGAGAGCGAGGCCTCCGGCTGCACGGAGGCGATCAGCACCCACAGGAACGGGCCCAGGAAGGCCAGCGTGATGACCAGGAGCGACAGCAGGGCCGCCCCCCTGGCGGCGATGCGCGTCATGCGTCCTCCACCTTGATCAGACGCAGGTAGACCAGCGAGAACAGGGCGCCGATGACCAGCATGACCAGCGCGATGGCCGAGCCGTAGCCGATCTCGAAGTAGCGGAAGGCCTGCTCGTACATGTAGAGCGGGGTGGTCTGGCTGGCCGTGCCGGGGCCGCCGCCGGTCAGCGCGTAGATGAGGCCGAAGCTCGCCAGCGTCTGCAGCGTGATCAGCATGAGGTTCGACATGATCGAGCGGCGGATCAGCGGCAGCGTGATGTGCAGCAGCCGCCGGAGGGGGCTCGCCCCGTCGACCGCCGCCGCCTCCACCAGGTCGGGCGGCACCTCCGACAGGGCCGCCGAGTACACCAGCATCGAGAACGCGGTGCCGCGCCAGACGTTGGCCAGGATGATGGCGAGCATCGGGGCGGTGTAGAGCCACTCCTGCGAGATGCCGAGGACCGTGTTGAGCGTGCCGTCCTCGGCCAGGAACGAGAACCAGCAGGCGGCGGCCACGATCTCGGGCATCACCCAGGCGCCGATGACCACGCCGTTGACCACGCTGCGCGTCACCCGGCCGCGGCCGCGCTGGAGCAGGGCGATGATCAGGCCCAGAGTGTTCTGGCCGATCACGGCCGAGCCGATGACGAAGACGAACGTGAGCAGGAAGGAGTTGACGAAGTTCGGGTCGCCGAACATCCTGACGAAGTTGTCGAAGCCCACGAACTGCGAGTTCACCGAGGCCGAGCCGGTCAGGGTCTCGTTGGTGAAGGCGATGTAGACGCTCCACAGGATGGGCCCCGCGAGGAACAGCGCCAGCAGCGCCAGCGCGGGAGCCATCGGGAGCAGCCAGCGCAGGACCCGCCGCCGCCGTGCCGGGCCGCCCGCGGGCGAGCCGGTCACGGCGGGTGACGGCGCTGTGGCGACCGTCATCGGGCCAGGACCTTGTCGGCGCCTCCCACGGCCGTGGGCAGCGCCTTGACGTAGGCGGCGGTGGCCTCCTCAGGGGTGCGCGAGCCGGTGGTGACCGCCTCCATCGCCTCCTGGACCTGCGCCGACACCTTCGGGTACGCCTCGTACGCCGGCCGGTAGTGCGTCACCGCGGCCAGGTCGGTCCAGAACTTCACGCTCGGGTTGTCGGCGGTGTACTCCGGGTCGGCCGCGACGTCCTTGCGGGCGGCCAGGTCGCCGGTGCTCACGGAGTACGTCATCGAGTTCTCCTTGTTCGTGGCCACCGCGATGAAGTCGAACGCCTCCTGCTTGAGCTTGGTGTAGGAGCTCATGGCCATCACCCAGCCGCCCGACATGCTGACCGCTCCCGGCTCCTCGCCGTTCTGCGTCGGCATGGCCGTCCAGCCGATCTTGTCCTTCCACTCCGGCCACGGCTTGGTGCTGGTCGGCTTCCAGGCCGCCGCCGTCCAGGCGCCGTCGAGCGAGATGCCGACCTTGCCCGCCGGGAACCACTCCAGGTTGACCTTGTCGGCGAGCTTGGCGTTGTGCGCGTCGGCCTGCCTGGGGCCGAGCTCCTCCCGGTAGACGGTGTCGATGAAGGTCAGGGCGTCGGTGAAGTTCTTGCCGCCGGCCACCCACTTCTGCTGCGTGTCGTCGTACAGGGTGCCGCCGGGGGTGCCGTACAGGAGCATCTCGAAGCCCTGCATGGTGGCGGCCTCGCCGTGGATCTTCGTGGAGTACATGCTGAACGGGACGGTGTCCGGCACCTTCTGCTTGATGGCGCGGGCCGCGGTCAGGACGTCGTTCCAGGTCTTCGGCTCCCACGGGACGGGCAGGCCGGCCTTGGCGAAGACGTCCTTGTGGTACCAGAGGCCGCGCGTGTCGGTGCTGATGGGCACGCCGTAGATCTTGCCGTCGGCGCCCTTCGCGGCCTGCTTGACCGAGTCGGGGAACTGGGTGTTCCAGTCGGGCCACTTGGCCAGGTAGTCGTCGAGCGGGGCCAGCTTGCCCGCCGCGACGTCCGCGTTGACCTGGAACGTGTCGTGGTAGTAGAGGTCGGGCGCCGAGTCGGGGGAGCGGTTGAGCAGCGCCAGTTTGGTGTAGTACGCCTCGTTGTTGCCCTGCACCGGGGTCAGCTTGATCGTGACGCCGGGGTGGGCGGTTTCGTACTGCTTCTTGGCGTCGCGCAGCATCTTCTCCAGATGCGGCCACGTCGGTTCGACCTTGTAGAGGACTTCGAGCTCCTTGGCTCCGGACGCGGATTCCTCGGCGGCGTCGCCGCCGCAACCTGCTGCTGTCAGCGCTGTCAACAACACGAGGGAACCAGCCAGGCTACGTCTCATCACGGCCTCCCCTTGTTTCCTTGGGTTGCGGAGAAACGTAAATCTTTTTGATTTACTAAGTCAACACTCTGTGGTGACATGGCTCACATGCAGCAGGGCACGAACCTGCCCAAGGTAGGCAGCTACAACCGCGCCGTCGTGCTGGAGGCCATCCAGGCGTCCGGCGGGATCAGCCGGGTGCAGATCGCCGCCGTGACGGGGCTCACCGCCCAGACCGTGTCGGTGATCGTGCGCAGGTTGCTGGAGGAGGGGCTGGTCGTCGAGGACGGCTCCGCGCCGTCGAGCGGCGGCAAGCCGCGCACGATCCTGCGCGTGGACGCGGGCGCCGGCTACGCGGTCGGCGTGCACTTCGACCCGCAGGAGCTCTCCTGCGTGCTGGCCGACCTGGCGGGCAACCCCGTCGCCCGGCTGCACCTGCCCCTGCGCCCGGAGACCAGCCCCGACGCGGTGATCCGCAGGATGGCCAGGGCGGCCCGCAGGATCCTGCGGGAGGCCGGGGTGCCCGACGGCAAGGTGCTCGGCGTGGGGCTGGCCTGCCCCGGGCCGCTGGACGCCGACGGCGTGATGGTCTCGCCGCCGCGGCTGCCCGGCTGGGACCGGGTGCCGATCAAGGGCCTGCTCCAGCAGTACACCCGCTTCCCGGTGACGGTGGACAACGACGCCACGGCGGCGGCGATCGGGGAGCGCTGGGCGGGCATCGCGCGCTCGGCTCCCGGCTTCGCCTACCTCTACCTCGGCACCGGGATCGGGGGCGGGCTCATCCTGGACAACCAGGTCTACCGGGGCAGCTCGCTCAACGCCGCCGAGTTCGGGCACATCACGGTGGAGCCGGAGGGGCCCGAGTGCTACTGCGGCAACCGGGGGTGCGTGGAGGCCGTGTGCTGCCCGAGCGCCATCGAGGCCGCGCTCGGCAACGGCGCGGACCACGCCGCCATCTGCGCGGCGGCGGCGCGCGGGGAGCCCGCGGCCCGCCGGGTGATCGAGCGGGTGGCGCAGCGGCTGGCCGACGCCGCCGTGAGCGTGGTGAACATGCTGGACATCGATCTGCTCGTGCTCGGCGGGCCCGCGCTGAGGGAGGTCGGGGAGATCTACCGGGAGGTGATCGCGCGGGCCGTGGCGGAGCGGCCGCTGGCCAGGCGGCTGCACGCGGTCAGGGTGGAGACCTCGCCGATCGCCGCCGACGCCGCGGCGATCGGTGCGGCCTCGCTGGTCTTCCACGCCACCTACGCGCCCCGCCTGGGCGCCCTGGTCCAGGGCTAGCTCCGGGCGAGGCGCGCGTACGCGAGCGATCAGGCGCGCTTGAGCCGGAGCGTGACCAGCTCGAACGGCCGCAGCGTCACGGGGATCCCGTCCACCGGGCGCTGCGGCTCGCCCGTGGGCCGCTCCAGCAGGTCCGTCGCGACCACCTCGGCGACGGGGAAACCGGGCCGCAGGGTCGCCTTCGCCCGGCCGCCCCTGGACTCGTGGAAGCGGACGATCACGTCGCCGCTCTCGTCGTCGGCCAGCTTGACCGCCGTCACCACGACGGCGTCGTCGTCCACCGTGACCAGCGGCTGCACCGGCGCGGCGCCCGGCAGGCGGCGTTCGGGCAGGTTGATGAAGTACCCCTCGCGCACCGCGTCGCCGATGGCCGCGCCCGGCACCAGCGCGTGACGGAAGCGGTGCGTCCCCTGGTCGGTCTCCGGGTCGGGGAAGCGCGGGGCGCGCAGCAACGAGGCGCGCAGCGTCGTGGTCGTGCCGTGCCCGTCCACCTCGCGGGTCACGTCGTGGCCGTAGGTGGAGTCGTTGACCACGGCCACGCCCCAGCCCGGCTCCTCCACGTGCACGAAGCGGTGGTTGCAGGCCTCGAACTTGGCCGCCTCCCAGCTCGTGTTCGTGTGGGTGGCGCGGAAGGAGTGGCCGTACTGGCTCTCGGAGGCGTACCGGTCGGCGCGCACGTCCAGCGGGAAGGCCAGCTTGAGGAACTTCTCCGTCTCGTGCCAGTCGACCTCGGTGTCGATCTCCAGCCGCCCGGAGGTGAGGGTGAGCCGCTGGGTGACCGCCGACGCTCCGAACGAGCGCTCGACCAGCACGGCGTCCCCGTCCAGCCGGACGTCGGCGGCTTCGGTGAGGTCGGTGACCGTGCGCCGGTAGAACTCGTCCACGTCCCAGGCGTCCCACTTGTTGGGGAAGTCCTGGTGGAGCTGGAGCAGGTTCGCCGCGCGGCCCGGCGCGACCGTCTCCCTGCCGGCCCGCAGGTCGAAGGCCGACACGACCAGCCCGCGCCCGTCGACCTCGACCCTGAGCAGCTCGTCCTCCAGCACGAAGCCGCCTCCCGCCCTGGGGCGCGCCCGCGTTGCCGGCGCGGGGCCGGCGGGTGCGGCGCCGCCGGCGGGGACGCCGTGGCGGGCGTGCGGGGCGCCGTTGAAGATCAGCTCCTGCTGTCCCTCGCCCGCCAGCGCCCGCTGGGCGCCGTCGATGATCTCGTTCAGCTCCCGCGCCACCACCTCGTACGTCCTGCGCGCCTCCCGGTGCACCCACGCGATCGACGACCCCGGCAGGATGTCGTGGAACTGGTGCAGCAGCACCGTCTTCCAGATCCGGTCGAGCCGCTCGTACGGGTAGGGCGCGTCCGCCCGCACCGCCGCCGTGGCGGCCCACAGCTCGGCCTCCCGCAGCAGCGACTCGCTGCGCCGGTTGCCCTGCTTGGTCTTGGCCTGGCTGGTCAGCGTGGCGCGGTGCAGCTCCAGGTAGAGCTCGCCGACCCACACGGGCGGCTGCGGATACTCGGCCTCGGCCTTGGCGAAGAACTCGGCCGGCGTCTCCCACGCGACCATGGCGGAGCCTTCCAGGTCGCGTACACGGGCCGCCTTGGCCACCATCTCCCGCGTCGTGCCGCCGCCCCCGTCGCCCCAGCCCGTCGGGGCCAGCGAGTGCCGGGCCACGCCCTTGTCCTTGAAGTTGCGGGCCGCGTGCGCCAGCTCCCTGCCCTGCATCGAGCAGTTGTAGGTGTCGACCGGCGGGAAGTGCGTGAAGATCCGGGTCCCGTCGATGCCCTCCCACAGGAACGTGTGGTGCGGGAACGTGTTCGTCTGGCTCCACGAGATCTTCTGCGTGAGCAGCCGCCTGGACCCGGCCGCCTTGATGATCTGCGGCAGCCCCGCCGCGAACCCGAACGTGTCCGGCAGCCACACCTCCTCGTTGTCCACGCCGAACTCGTCGATGAAGAACCGCTTGCCGTGCACGAACTGCCGGGCCATGGCCTCCGAGCCGGGCATGTTCGTGTCGGACTCCACCCACATGCCGCCCGCCGGGACGAACCTGCCCGCCGCCACCGCCTTGGTCACCTTCGCCCACACCTCGGGCCGGTGCTCCTTCACCCACGCCCACTGCTGCGCCTGCGACATCGCGAACACGAAGTCCGGCTCGTCCTCCAGCAGCGCGGTCATGTTGGAGGTCGTGCGGGCCACCTTGCGCACGGTCTCGCGCAGCGGCCACAACCACGCCGAGTCGATGTGCGCGTGCCCGACCGCGCTGATCCGGTGCGCCGACGGCACGGCCGGCGAGGCCAGCACCCCTGCCAGCTCCGCCCTGGCCGCCGCCGCGGTGCCGCCGACGTCCTGAAGGTCGACCGCGTCCAGCGCCCGCTCCACGGCCCGCAGCAGCTCCCAGCGGCGGGGACCGTCGACCGGCAGCTCCAGCATGAGCTCGCCGATCACCTCCAGGTCCATGACCAGCTCCCACACCGTCTTGTCGAAGACGGCCAGGTCCATGCGGGTCAGCAGGTACAGCGGGTCGCCGCCGGCGGTCTCCTTGTCGCCCATCGCCGTAGGCCGGAAGGCGTCGTGGCCCAGGATGATCGGGTTGGAAGCGGCCTCGACGTGCAGCAGCACCTCCTCGCCGCCCTCGGCGGGCGAGGCGACGCGGACCCACTGGTTGCGCGGGTTGAGCCCCTTCACCGGCGTGCCGTCGGGCCGGTAGACCAGGCCCTCGCACTGGAAGCCCGGCCTGTCCGCGTCGAAGCCGAGATCCAGGATCGCCTCCACGATCCGGCCGCTCCACTCCATGGGGACGGCGCCGGAGACGGTGAACCAGCTCGTCCCCCACGGCTTGCCCCACGCCTGACCCACCGCGATCGGCTCACCCCCGGCCGCCAGGCCCTGCGCCACCGGCACGGGCTCATCGGGCGCGTGCCAGACGGCCACCTCCAGGGGGACGGACTCGGGGTAGATCGCCGGGCGGATCCGCTCGTTCAGAACGCGCTTCAACCGGGCTTCGACCAGGTCACGGTCGTCATGCATCAGGCAGGGCTCCTCGTCGGTCAGGAAGTGGCAAACAGCACGTTAGGCATCCTGTTGCCGCCAGGGCAATGTCCCTTAACGGGGATAGTTGAAAGGCGTACGTTTGACGCATGGCTGCGACCCCGGAAACGGTGCACTGGCGCGGCGTGCACCACCTCGCCCTGGTGACGGCGGACATGGACGCCACCGTGCGCTTCTGGCACGGCGTGCTCGACGCCCGGCTCGTCACCACCCTCGCCGTCCCCGCGTTCAAGCACTACTTCTTCGAGGTGGGCACGGGCAACACCGTCGCCTTCTTCGAATACGCCGACCAGGAGCTCGACAGCTTCGCCAAGCCGGCCGGGGTGCCGTACGCGAAGGCGGCGCAGTTCGACCACCTGGCCCTCCACCTGCCCGACGAGGACGCGCTGCTGCGGCTGCGCGACCGGCTCAAGGCGCACGGCTGCGAGGTGACCGACGTCATCGACCACGGCTTCCTGCGCTCGATCTACTTCAGCGACCCGAACGGCATCGCGCTGGAGGCCTCCTGGTGGACCGTCGACCCGACGGGCCGCCCGGTGGACTACTCCGACGAGCGCCTGTTCGCCGACCCCGACCCGGTGCCCGCCGTACGCGAGCTGCGCGAGCACGGGCGGCTGCGGCACACGGTCGCCACCCGCCTGGTGGACGGGATCGTCGAGGACCTGCGCAGGGAGGGCATCACCCTGGACTCGTGACCGGGACGGGCCGGCTCGCGTGCCGGGCGGCCCCGCCCGGCACGATCACGCCAGGCACGCGTGCAGCGCCTCGGCGAAGGCGGCGGGGTCGCGCAGGTAGCCGACGTGGTCGCCGGGCAGCTCCACCGCCTGCCTGCCGAGGTGCTCCGCCACGGCCAGCGTGGCACGGTGGAAGAGCGTGCCCTGGTCGCCGGCCCCGTACGCCAGGACGAGCGGGGCGCCGCGCAGCGCCGCCGCGTCGGGGACGTAGCCGCTGAAGGCGCGCAGCTCGTGGCGCAGGTTCGGCTCGGCGTTGGCCGCCATCCTGGTCAGCATGTCGCGCACCCATTCCGGCAGGCCGGGGTCCGGCGGGGCGGGGGGCATCAGGCCGGTCTCCTCGCCCATCCGGCGCATCGCCGCGCCGGCGCCTTCGCGTTCGAAGAGGGCGAGCGTCTCCTCCGTCAGGCGGCGCCAGCGTCCGGCGTCGGGCAGCAGCTCGAAGGCGGGCGGCTCGTGCGCCACCAGCCGCCGCACCCGTGCGGGGTGGCGGGCCAGCAGGTCGAGGGCGATCAGCGCGCCCGCGTGGGTGGCGAAGACGGAGGCGGGCTCGGAGCCGGCGGCTTGCAGGAGGCGTAGCGCGTCGCCGGCGTGCAGCGCGACGGGGTGCTCACCGGACGGCTCCGTCAGGGGGCTGCGGGAGTAGCCGCGGCGGTCGTAGGTGATGACCGTGTGGCGGCCGGACAGGATCTCGGCCAGCGGGGCGGCCATCGCGGGGTCCGTGCTGCCGCCGAGCATCACCAGGAGCACCGGGCCCGAGCCGCGGACCTCGTAGTGGAGCCTGGCGCCGGGAACGTCGAGCATGCCTGTGTCCATGGTCCGGCTCACTGTAAACGGGGCGTGTTCGTTAGCCAACTCGCGAGTGGCGGCTTTACGACAAGTCGGGATGTGGCCATGCCCATCTCATAGACAGCACCAGTTCAGGATGGCTAGGAATTCGGTATTCGTGCTTACCGATACTGGAGGTCGTCCATGCGTGGCTTACGGCGGGGGATGGTGGTGGCCGTCGCGGCCCTCATGGCGGCCGCCCCGCTCCCGGCTCCCGGCGCGTACGCCGCCACCGCTCCGGCGGCGGCGTTCACACCGGAGGCGGGCAGCGGCGAGATCACCCTGATCACCGGTGACCGGGTGCAGGTGCGGGCCGTGGACGGCGGGCACAGCACGGTGACGGTCACCCCCGCGCCCAGGGCCGACGGGTCCGTGCCGGTGTTCCAGGTGCTGGAGACCGGCCGTGGCGTGACGGTCATCCCCGACGACGTCGCCTCCCTGGTGCCCGAGCGGCTCGACACCGAGCTGTTCAACGTGACGGCCCTGGCCGAGCAGGGCTACGGCGCCGCCATCCCGCTGATCCTCACCTACGCCTCGCCGAACGCGACCAGGGCCGCGCTGCCGGCCGTCGAGCAGGTGCGCGCGCTGGAGAGCATCGGCGGCGCGGGCGTGCGGCTCCAGGCCAAGGACGCGGCGGCGTTCGGAGCGGAGCTGGCCAGGCTGGCCGCCCCGGGACAGGGCGCGCGGGCCGCCTCGCCGCTGGCCGGCGTGGCGAAGGTCTGGCTGGACCGCGAGGTGCGGGCGGTGCTGGAGGACAGCGTGCCGCAGATCGGCGCGCCCGAGGCGTGGGCCGCCGGGTACGACGGCGCCGGCACCACCGTGGCCGTGCTCGACACAGGGGTGGACGCCACCCACCCCGACCTGGCCGGCAAGGTCGCCGACCAGCGGGACTTCACCGGCGAGAACACCACCGCCGACCCGCACGGCCACGGCACCCACGTGGCGGGCACGGCCTCCGGCGTGGCGCCCGGCGTGCGGCTGCTCAACGGCCGGGTGCTGGGCGCCGACGGCTACGGGCAGCTCTCCTGGATCATCGACGGCATGGAGTGGGCGGCCGGCGAGAAGCGCGCCGAGGTCGTCAACCTGAGCCTGGGCAGCCCCGAGGCGGGCGGGCCGCTCACCGACGCCGTCGCCCGGCTCACCCAGCAGTACGGCACGCTGTTCGTGGTGGCCGCGGGCAACGACGGCTGCGACTCGTGCGTGGGCGCCCCCGGTGACGCCCCGGCGGCGCTGACCGTCGGCGCGGTGGACGGCCAGGACCGGCTCGCCCCCTTCTCCAGCAGGGGCCCGATCGTGGCCGACCAGGCGGTCAAGCCCGACGTCACCGCTCCGGGCGTGGACGTCACCGCCGCGAAGCCGGGCGGCGGACGGGTCGCGATGTCCGGCACCTCCATGGCCACCCCGCACGTCGCGGGCGCCGCGGCGCTGCTGCGCCAGGCCCGCCCCGGCATCACGGGGAACGAGCTGAAGTCCCTGCTCATGGCCACCGCCAAGGCGGGCGGCGACATCCCGGTGGACGCGCAGGGCGCGGGCAGGATCGACGTGGCCGCCGCGATCAAGGGCTCGGTCGTCGCCTCGGCGGGCTCGCTCAACTTCGGCCGGCTCACCACCGGCGAGGAGAAGACGCTCACCATCACCTACCGCAACCTCGGCCGGAGCGCCGCCGAGCTGCCGCTGGCGGCCGGCGACGCGTTCACGGTCGAGCCCGCCACGCTCACCGTCCCCGCGGGCGGCACCGCCGAGGCGAAGGTCACGATCAAGGCGGGCGAGGCGGGGACGCTGCGCCAGGAGCTGACGGCGGCGGGCACCCGCACGCTGCTGACCGCGAGCGTGGACGTCAAGCGGGTCGAGCTGCGCGTCCGCGGCATCGCCAGGGACGGCCGCCCCGGCCGCGGCGGCTTCACCGTGCTGAACCTGGACGAGGGCACCCTCGTCGGCCGCGTGCTCCCCGGCGACCCGGCTCAGCCCTGCACCGACGCCAAGTACGGCTCCGGCACCTGCCTGCTCGTCAAGCCCGGCACGTACTCGGTGCTCGGCCACATCTTCACCATGCCCGCCACCCAGGACAGCACCGCCGGCGGCAAGCCGCTCAACGAAAGCCTGCTCGGCGACCCGGAGATGGAGATCACCGCGGACACCGAGGTCGTGCTGGACGCCCGCAAGGCCGTCGAGGTCAAGGTCGAGACCCCCGACCACGAGACCAAGCGGAACACCGGCTCCGCCGCCGCCCTCATGTGGTACCGCGCCGGCGAGCAGGGGACCGCGCTGCGCGGCGGCACCACGATCTCGCCCGGCGGGCAGGTCGAGGAGCGCCTGTTCGTCCAGCCGACCAGGAAGGTCACCAAGGGCACGTTCGTGGTCGCCACCCGCTGGCGGCTCAGGGCCCCGGAGATCGCCTTCTCCACGCCCGGCCTGAAGCTGGCGCCCGAGTACGTGGACCCGGTCCAGTTCAGCGACTTCTCCACCGAGTACCCGCGCCTCGACGGCACCCGCCTGCTCCTGGCCGTGGACGCCGGCCGGGGCGGCGCCGACGAGATCAAGGGCCGCGACCTGCGCGGCAAGCTCGCCGTCATCCGGCGCACCGACGGCGTGCCCGTCTCCACGCAGTCGAACGCCGCCGCCGCGGCCGGGGCCGCCATGGTGGCCGTCTACAGCGACCGGCCCGGCTCCGACGTCACCACCGGCGGCAACGGGGTCAAGCTGGCCGTCCCGACCGTCCGGCTGACCCACGAGGAGGGGCTGAAGCTCGTCGAGCGGCTGCGCCGCCTGCCGGCGCCGATCGTGGCCAAGGGCATCGTGGCCAGCCCGTACGTGTACGACCTGTACCTGCGCGAGCAGGGCAGGGTCCGCGACTCGCTCACGTACGTCGTGCGCGCCAGGTCCCAGGCCAGGATCGAGACCGGCTACCACGGCCAGCTCGCCGGCGACATGACGGTCAACGAGGCCCGCTACGTGTTCGAGCCCTGGGACACCATGTCGATCTCGACGAACCACCCCATGGCCAAGGCGCCGCGCACCCGCGTCGACTACGTCACCCCCGACCCCGGCCTGCGGTGGAGCACGTCCGCGGGCACGCCGGAGCGGTCCTACAACAACATGTGGCCGCACCCGGACACGGCACGGGTGGCGGTGTCGGCGCCGGAGATGCGCCCGTACGAGGCGGGGGAGCGGGTCGGCCGCACCGTGTTCAGGCAGCCGCTGCTGCCCGGCGTCAACCCGCGCAACCCGGTGCGCAGGGAGGGCGACAACCTGCGGCTGTCGATGCAGGGCTTCGTGGACGCCGGGGGCAACTACGGCGAGGCGTACACCAGCGACTTCGAGCGCGGCCTGAAGACCGACTTCCGGCTCTACCAGGGCGACACGCTGCTCTGGCAGACGAACTACCTGCCTTCCGGCTCGGGCACGCTGGTGCCGGAGAAGGCGTCGTACCGGATCGAGTACGACGTGGCGAACGAGTCGGAGTGGGCGAAGCTGTCCACCCGCACGCGCGGCGTGTGGACGTTCGCCTCCCAGCATGAGACCGCGGTGATCCCGCTGCTGGTGGCCGCCTTCGACGCGCCTGTGGACCTGACGAACCGGGCCGGGTCGCGCCGGCTCGGCCTGACCCTGCGCCACCAGGAGGGGGCGCGGCAGAGCGCGATCGAGCGGGTCGCGCTGGAGGTGTCGTACGACGACGGCGCGAGCTGGAAGCCGGCCCGGCTGCGGGCGGCCAAGGGCGACCGGGCCTACGAGACGACGCTCGACCGGTCGCGCCCCGGCTTCGTCTCGCTGCGGCTGAACGTCTCCGACGTGAACGGCGACACGCTCTCGCAGGAGGTGATCCGCGCCTACGCCCTGCGCTGAACGCCGTGCATGAGGGTGTCGATCACCTTCGCGGCGATCGTGTCAGGATCCTGGCCCGCTGGGGGAGTGCCGTGCGCGGCCTCCCCCAGCAGCGCGAGGTAGACCTGCCTGGCCCAGACGAGGTCGGCGCCGGGCCCGAGCAGCTTGCCGAAGACCTCCTCGCACACCGACATCACCTCCGCCTGCACGGCCTGCGCCTCGGCGCTGAGCGGCACCTGCCGGGCCAGCGTGAAGCGCCAGGCGGGCTTGATCTGCAGGATGCCGGCGGTGGCCTGGTGCAGCGCGACCAGCGGGGGAGCGGTCTGCGGGCGGGCGGCGTGCACCGCCTGGAGTATCTCCCGCCACGCGGTCACCTCCATGGCCTCGATCAGCGCCTCCCTGCTGGCGAACCTGCGGTGGACGGTGGCCCTGGCCACGCCCGCCGCCTCGGCGACCTGCTCCATCGTGGCCACCGGGCTGGCGCTCAGCACCTCTTCCGCCGCCGCCATGATCGCGCGCATGCTGCGCTCGGCGTCGGCCCGCAGTTTCACCATGGAAGGAACACTACAGCTTTGAAGTGAGACGAAGTGTTGCAGATTTAGAGATATCTGCTACTTTCTAGCTCATGACTACCAAGGGAACCGCTCTCGTGACCGGCGCGTCCTCCGGCCTCGGCGCCCAGTTCGCCCGCAGCCTCGCCGCCCGCGGGCACGACCTCGCGCTGGTCGCCAGGTCCGCGCCGGCCCTCGAAACGCTGGCCGACGAGCTGCGCCGCCACCACGACGTACGCGCGGAGGTCATCGTCCAGGACCTGTCGGCGCCCGACGCCGCCACCCGGGTCGCCGAGGAGAGCGCCGCCCGCGGCCTCACCGTCGAGCTGCTCGTCAACAACGCCGGCTTCGGCACGGCGGGCAACTTCGACCGGATCGCCGCCGAGCGCGAGCACGACGAGCTCATGGTCAACGTCGTGTCGCTGGTGGGGCTGACGCACGCGTTCCTGCCGGCGATGCTCCGCCGCGGCTCCGGCGGCGTGATCAACGTGGGGTCCACGGCCGGGTTCAACGTGGCGCCGTACTTCGCGACGTACGCCGCGTCCAAGACGTTCGTGCTCAACTTCAGCCTGGCCCTGTGGAGCGAGCTGCGCGGCAGCGGCGTCAAGGTGCTCGCCGTCACGCCCGGCCCGGTCGAGACGGCCTTCTTCGACCGGATCGGCACCAGGAAGGCCGCCATCGGCGCCACGCCCGCCACCCCCGAGTCCGTCGTCACGGCCGCCCTGCGGGCCTACGACCGCGACCGCGGCTACGTGGTGCCCGGCCGCGGCAACTTCGCGATGGCCCACCTGATGCCGCGCCGGCCCCGCAAGCTGGTGGCTCTCATGGGCCGGCGCGTCACCCGCCAGGTGGCGGACGAGCTCACGCCCAGCGCGGCTCACTGACCCGCTCGTAGGCGTCGGCGTCGGCGTCGGCGTAGGGGGAGGGGGAGGGAGAGGCGGAAGGGGCGCGGGTGAGCATGGCCTGGGCCAGGCTCGCCTTGACCAGAGCCGCGCCGCGCACCACCGGGACGAGCGTCAGCGCGAACAGCACGCCGATCGCGGTGTTGAAGACGACGAACATCGTGTCGCCGCCGCCCAGGCCGAGCAGCTCGGGCAGGCTCCGGTCCACGCCGGGGATGGCGGCGATGATCCAGCCGTAGAGGGGGAAGGTCAGGCCGGCCAGCGCCCCGGCCCACCAGACGGCGGAGACGACGGCGGCGGCCAGCGAGATCGGGAAGGCGATGATGCCGTACAGCAGGTCGAGCACGGCCTGGCCGCCGGCCAGCGGGTTCATCGTGCGGCGGAACCAGCCCGCCCACGCCGGCGCGGGCCGGTAGGCCGGTCGGGCCACGGGGCGGCCGAGCACGCCGGGCAGCGCGACACGCTCGAAGTCGGCCAGGTTCCTGGCCGCGGCGGCGGTGGCCGCCAGGATCGGCAGGCCGACGAACACGACCGCGGTGCCCAGCCCGGCCGAGATCCCGACCACGACGACGGCGAAGTGCAGGACGGCCATCGGCAGGCCGAGCAGGGTGTAACGGGTGTCGGTGGCGAGGCGGTGCCGGAGGGTTCTCATGGGGACGACGCTACGGGCGCGGCCCCGGCCCGCTCGATCCTGCGCGCGGTCCAAGCGACGGTAGGGACAGCCCTACCCCGGGGAAGCCCTACCCCGGGGAGCGGCCCTGCCCCGGGGAGCGGCCCCGCCACGCAAGGCAGCCCGCCTACCGGAAGCCGCGCTCGTCGCGGTCGCGGCGGAAGGCGTCCAGGCGGTCGAAGTCCAGCTCGTGCCGCGAGACGGGGGCGCCGGGCGGGCCGGTGAAGAAGCCCGCGTGCGTCTGCGGGCACGGGTTGGCCAGGCCGGTGACCCCGGCGCAGGGGTGGCCGTGGTAGGTGGTCTCGTGATGCCAGTCGCTGACCGCCACGTACGTCATGAACTCGTACGCCCGCGCCACGCTCATGTGCTGCCACAGCTCCCGGGCCGGGGCGGGGCCGTCCCAGCGGGTGACGGAGAAGGCGGGCACGAGGACGGCGTCGAGCCCGTCGTGCCCGGCCAGGCTGCCGGAGTACCACAGGTCGGCGCAGAGGAGCACGTGCAGGCGGCGGCCGTCCAGCTCGAAGCCCGCGCTCGGCCTGCCGGGGCGCACGCCGGAGCGCAGCTCCAGCCCGTACGGATGCACCTTGTCGTACTCCAGCAGCAGCGTGCCCCGCCCGTCGAACACCGCGCCCCGGTTGACGGGCCCGTCGTAGTGCGAGCCCCCGACGACCGTCATGCCCGAGCCCTCGGCCAGCGCCCGGACCCTGGCCAGGTAGTCGGCGCGGGGCAGGCTGGAGCCCGCCAGCTCGGGCAGCAGCATCACGTCCCCCGAGGAGGAGCCGAGCAGCTCCTCGACGGCGTCGAAGTTGGCGTGACCGTCGGGGGACCAGTGCGGGGGTTGAACCAGGAGGATCTTCACGTCTCTACTGTGACCGGCCGGGGATGGCGGCGAGCAACTCCCGGGTGTAGTCGTCGGAGGGACTGTCGAAGATCTCCTGCGCGGTGCCGCTCTCCACGATCCGGCCGTTGCGCATGACGTGCACCGCGTGCGAGATCATCCGTACGACGGCCAGGTCGTGGCTGATGAACAGGTAGCTGAGCCCCAGCTCCCGCTGCAGCTCGGCGAGCAGCTCCAGGATCTGCGCCTGCACCAGCACGTCCAGCGCGGAGACGGCCTCGTCGAGCACGACCAGCTCCGGCGACAGGGCCAGCGCGCGGGCGATGGCCACCCGCTGGCGCTGGCCGCCGGACAGCTCGTGCGGCAGCCGCCCGGCCAGCGACGCGGGCAGCGACACCTTCTCCAGCAGCTCGGCCGCCGTTTTCCTGCGCTCGGCCGCGGTGCCGACGCGGTGCACGCGCAGCGGCTCGGTGATGGACTTCTCCACCGTGTAGCGCGGGTCGAGCGAGGCGTACGGGTTCTGGAAGACCGGCTGGACCCGGCGGCGGAAGGCGAACAGGTCCTTCCTGCCCAGCGCGCTCAGGTCCGTGCCGTCGAAGCGGATGCCGCCCGCGGTCGGCGTGTCCAGGCCGAGCAGCAGGTTCGCGGTCGTCGACTTGCCCGAGCCCGACTCGCCCACGATCGAGACGGTACGGCCCCGCGGGATGGCGAACGACACCCCGTCGACCGCCGTGAACTCCTCCCCGCCGCCCCTCATCGGGAACACCTTGCGCAGCCCGTCCACCACGACCAGGTCCGGCTCGCCGGAGGGCGGCGCGCTGACGCGTACCGACGACAGGCTCGGCACGGCCTGGAGCAGCCGCCTGGTGTACTCGTGCGCCGGGTCGGACAGGATCCCGGCCGCGGGCCCGGTCTCGACGATCTCGCCCTGGTACATGACGGCCACCACGTCGGCCCGCTCGGCCGCCAGCGCCAGGTCGTGCGTGATGAGGAAGACGGCCGTGCCCATCTCGGCGGTGAGCTGCCCGAGCTGGTCGAGGATGCGCCGCTGCACGGTCACGTCCAGGGCGGAGGTCGGCTCGTCGGCGATGAGCAGCCTGGGCCGGCAGGCGAGCCCCATGGCGATCAGCGCCCGCTGCCGCATGCCGCCGGAGAACTCGTGCGGGTACTGCCCGGCGCGCCGCTGCGGGTCGGGGATGCCCACCATGTCAAGCAGCTCGACGACGCGGGCCCGCGCCGCCCTGCCCGCGGCCACGCCGTGCACCTCCAGCGCCTCGGCGATCTGGTCGCCGATGCGCATGAGCGGGTTGAGGTTCGACATCGGGTCCTGGGGCACCAGGCCGATGCCGGCGCCGCGGATCGCGGTCATCTCGCGCCGGCTCGCCGTGGCCAGGTCGCGGCCCTCGAACAGCACCTGGCCGCCGGTGATGCGGCCGTTGTCGGGCAGCAGCCGGTTGACCGCGGCGGCGGTGGTCGACTTGCCGGAGCCCGACTCGCCCACCACCGCGACCGTCTGGCCCGGCTGGATGTCCATCGAGACGTTCCTGACGACGGTGACGTCCCGCTTGCGGTTGCGGAAGGCGACCGACAGGTCGCGGATCTCCAGGAGCGGGCTCATGCGGTCCCCGATCGGTGTGCGATGTCCTGCAGCAGGGCGGTCCAGAGGTCGTCGGTGGGCGTCGGCGCGCCCTCGGCGAGCAGGCGGTTGCTCGCCATCGCCAGCGCGATGTCGCGGCCGGGCACGAAGCCGACCGCGCAGCCCACGTAGCCGGGGTGGCCGAGGACGGTGACGGTCTCGCCGGGCAGCTCCAGCGCGTACCTGCGAAAGCCCAGCGCCTGCTCCTGGTCGGGGCCCGGGGCGAGGAACTCGCGGACGACCTCCGGCCGCCACAGGTGGTCGTACTCCTCGTACCTGGACAGGGCCAGGCCGTACTTCAGCAGGTCGGGCACCGTCGAGAACAGGCCCGCGTGCCCCGCGACGCCGTCGAAGGCGTGGTAGGCGTTGCCGTCGGCGACCTCCCCGAGCACCGGCTCGGCGCGCCAGCGGGCGAAGTCGCCGCTGCGGTAGGGCACCGGGTACGGGCGGCCGGTGTCGAGCATGGTCATCTCGACGCGGTCGTCCAGGGCGCTCATGGCCACCTCGGAGCCCGCCGGGCGGGCGTACGTGGTGGAGGTCAGGCCCAGCGGCCGGGTGACCAGCTCGGCCAGCGCCCGGTCCAGGCGCAGCCCCGTCACCTGCGCGACGATCCTGCCCAGCAGGATGAAGCCGAGGTCGGAGTAGTGGCGGGCGCGGCCGGGGCGGTAGCGGGGCGGGGGCAGCTGCGGCTGGATGTACAGCGGCCACCACTCCCACAGGCCGCCGCGGTGCAGCAGCAGGTCCCGCACGGTGATCGCCTCGTACGACCTCGGCAGGTACGCGCTCAGCGGCGCGTCCAGGTCCACCAGCCGGTCGGACACCAGGCGGATCAGCATCGTGGTCGTGGCCACGACCTTGGTCACCGAAGCCAGGTCGTGGTAGGTGTCCATGGTCATCGGCGCCGCCCCGCCGCCCTCGCCGGACACGGTCCGGTGGCCGGCGCACTCGTCGAGGTCGAACCAGGGCGTGCGGGCCGCCATGATCAGGCCGGGCGGCGCGTTCATGCCAGCCTCAGGGACCGGGGCGGGGAGGCGACCGGCGCGGGCAGGACGATCGGCCCGGCGCCCGGGGTCAGCGTGCCCAGGATGCGCGCGCTCGCGGCCCCCGTCCCGCCGGGCACCGTGCCGGGCAGGCCGTGCGCGGTGAGCCAGCCGATCAGCGCGAACGCGATCGCCTCCTTGTCGTCGGCGGGCGCGCCGAACTCGTCGGACGGCGACACGCTCACGCCGGGCAGCGCCGCCCGCAGCCCGTCCATGACGACGGGGTTGCGGCATCCGCCGCCCGACACGACCAGCGCGCCGACCGCGGCGGCCCGCACGTCGTGCGCGACCGTGCGCACGGTCAGCTCGGTCAGCGTCGCCACGAGATCGGCCTCGCCGATCACGCCGCCCGCCGTCGTGCCGCCCGCCGTCGTGCCGCCCGCCACCGCGTCCGGGCCTGCGAGGCGGATGCCCGCCCGAACCAGGGCCGCGTCCACGTAATCCAGGTGGAACAGCTCCTTGCCCGTGCTCTTGGGCGCGGCCAGTCGGTAGTACGGCTCGTCCAGCAGCACCTCCAGCAGCCCCGCGTGCACCCGCCCGGAGGCGGCGATCCGCCCGTCCTCGTCGAACCCGCGCGGATGCAGCCCGCGGCTCGTCACCACGGCGTCGATCAGCGCGTTGGCGGGCCCGATGTCGTAGGCGTAGAGGGTGTCGCCGCGCACCACGGTCACGTTGGCGATGCCGCCCAGGTTGAGCGCCCCCGCCCCGCCCTCGTACGCGCCGAGCAGCAGCCCGTCCAGCACCGACACCAGCGGCGCCCCGTGCCCGCCGGCCGTGATGTCCCTGATCCGCACGTCGGACAGCACGGGCGCGCCGGTCCGCTCGGCGATCCAGGCGGGCTGCCCGATCTGCAGGGTGCCGAGCGCGTGCGCGCCCTCCACCCAGTGGTAGACGGTCTGCCCGTGCGAGACGACCAGGTCGACGGGCCCGCCCGCCTCGATCGCCGCGACGGCGGCGCCGGCGAAGCTCTGCCCGATGAGCGTGTCGAGCTCGCACACCTCCGCCAGCGTCGTCGGCGCGGGCGGCATCGCCGCGATCAGCCGCGCCCGCAGCTCCGCCGGGTACGGCGTGCTCGCCGTGTGCAGGACCCGGCCTTCGAGCACGCTCCCGACCAGCTCGAAGTCCACCACGGCGACGTCGATCCCGTCGTGCGAGGTGCCGGAGATCATCCCGAGAACCTTCATGACAACTCCCCCAGAGCCGCGCGCAGCCGCCCGCCGGCCGCGGCCAGCCGGGCCGCCGCGTCCTGCGGCGACAGCTCGAAGCGGGCGGCCACGACCGCCTGCTTGACGTTGAACCCGTTCGCGGCCAGGGCCGCCAGCGCCTCCTCGCGCCCGCTCCCGGTGATCGTCCGCACCATGCGCACGGCCCGCTCGCGCAGCTTGCCGTTGCTGGCCTTCACATCGACCATGAGGTTGCCGTACGTCTTGCCCAGCCGCACCATCACGATCGTCGAGAACATGTTGAGCACGAGCTTCTGCGCCGTGCCCGCCTTGAGCCGGGTGGAGCCGCTGATCACCTCGGGCCCGACCAGCACCTCGATCGCGTGCTCTGCCGCCGCGCTGAGCGGCGTGCCCGTGTTGCACGACAGCCCCACGGTCAGCGCCCCCAGCGCGCGCGCCCGCCGCACGGCGGCCAGCACGTACGGGGTGCGCCCGCTGGAGGCGACGCCCACCACGGTGTCCAGCGGCCCGATCCCGGCGGCGTCCACCTCGGCGGCTCCCGCCTCCTCGTCGTCCTCGGCCCCCTCGCAGGGGGAGACGATCGCGCTCCGGCCGCCCGCGATGATCGCGAAGACCTGCTCGGGCGGCGTGGAGAAGGTCGGCGGGCACTCGGAGGCGTCCAGCACGCCCAGCCGGCCGGGCGTGCCCGCGCCCACGTAGACGAGCCGGCCGCCGGCCTCCATGCGCGCGGCCGTGGCCTCGATCGCCGCCGTGATGCTGGGCAGCGCCGCGGCGACCGCGGTGGGCACCGTGGCGTCGGCCGCGTTCATGGTGGCGGCCAGGTCGCCCACGCTCATCGTGTCGATGTGGGCGAAGCGCGGATCGGCCGACTCCGTGGTCAGTTCTGAGAGGTTCACCGGTTACCTCGGTTCCGGGGGTCGAGAGTGTCACGCAGGCCGTCGCCGAGCAGGTTCAGCCCCACCACGAGCAGCACGACGACCACGCCGGGCGCGATCAGCGTCCACGGCGCGATGAACACCAGGCTGCGCGCCTCGAAGATCATCGAGCCGAGCGACGGCGCAGGCGGCGGGGTGCCGAGGCCCAGAAAGCTCAGCGACGCCTCGGTCAGCACCGCCCACGACAGCGACAGCGCCACCTGGACGACGATGATGGAGGTGATGTTCGGCAGCACGTGGCGCAGCATGATCTGCCAGCGGCTCTGGCCGGTGGAGACGGCGGCCTTGACGTACTCGATCTCCCTGAGCGAGAGCACCGGGCCGCGCGTGACGCGGATGAAGATCGGCACGTACACGATGGCGATGGCCACCGCGATCGTGAACCAGTTGCGGTCCAGCACCGAGGCCAGCGACAGCGCCAGCAGCAGCGGCGGGAACGCGAACAGCACGTTCGTCACGCCGCCGATCGCGCCGTCGGCCAGGCCGCGGTAGAAGCCGGACACCAGCCCGCCGAGCGTGCCGACCACGGTCGCGAACGCCACCGCGACCACCGCGATCAGCGCCGAGTTGCCCACTCCGGACGCCACGCGGGAGAACACGTCCCGCCCGAACTGGTCGGTGCCGAACAGGTGCTCGCCCGACGGCGCCTGGAACCGGGACGGCGGATGTTGCGCGATCGGGTCGTACGGCAGCAGCCCCAGGTACGACAGCACCGCCACGACCGCCAGCAGCACCAGGATCGCGATGCCCGTCACCGCCGCGGGACTGCGCCTCATGACGCCCTCACCCGCGGGTCGATCACCCGGTAGAGCAGGTCGGTCAGCAGGTTGACCAGGACGAACGCCAGCGCGATCACCAGCACAGTGCTCTGCACCACCGCGTACTCCTTCTGCTGGATGCCCAGCAGCACCTGCCGCCCGATGCCCGGCACGGAGAAGATCTGCTCGACCACGACCGCCCCGCCCAGCAGGTAGCCGAACTGCAGCCCGGTCATGGTCACGATCGGCACGAGCGCGTTGCCCAGCACGTGCCGCACCTGGAGCCGCCGCTCCGGCACGCCCTTGGCGCGGGCGGTGCGCACGAAGTCGTTCGAGCGCACCTCCAGCACCGCCGTGCGGGTGGTGCGCAGGATCGGCGCCGCGATGCCGAAGCCCAGCACCAGCGCGGGCAGCAGCATCTGCTGCAGGTTGAGCAGCGGGTCCTCGAAGAGGGTGGCGAAGCCCTGCCCGTTGGGGTTGAACCCGAACGACGCCGCGAAGATCGACAGCAGCGTCGTGGCCAGCAGGAACGCCGGGATCGACAGCCCCGCCAGGCTCACGACCTGGCCGGCGGCGTCCCTGGCGGAGTTCGTCCGGGAGGCGGCCAGCATGCCGAGCGGAACCCCGATCAGCAGCGCCAGCACGATCGACAGCACGGCGAGCTCGAACGTCACCGGCAGCGCGTTCAGGGTCAGCCCCAGCACGCTCTGCTGGGAGCGGGCCGAGTAGCCGAAGTTGCCGGTGAACATGTTGCCCAGCCACGAGAAGAACTGCGTGACCAGCGGCTGGTCCAGCCCGTAGTACTGCTCCAGGGCCTGCCGCTGGGCCGGGGTGAGCGCGGCGGCCTCCGTGCCCAGCCCGGCCGTGATCTGGTCGCCGGGCAGGGCGCGCAGCATGACGAAGACGACCACGGCCACCCCGAACAGGATGCCGATCGTCTCCGCCACGCGCCGCAGCGGCCGGTTGCGCAGCAGCCTCATCCGACCGAGGTGGTCCGCAGGTACTGCAGCGAACCGCTGGCCATCGGCACGAAGCCGGTCACGTTCGCCGTCGTCGCGGTGTAGGTGTAACCCGAGAACAGCCAGATCCAGGCGGCGTTGGCCTCCAGGTGCTCGCCGACCTTGTCGTAGATCGCCTTGCGCCCGGCCTGGTCGGTCGTGGCCTTGCCCTGCGCGAACAGCTCGTCCAGCTCGGGGGAGCTGTAGCCGGCGACCTTGTTCAGGTTGCCCTCGCTGGTGAAGTAGCGGCCGTAGGAGCCGTCGGGGTCGGGCCGCCCGCCGTTGAGCGCGACGGCCGCCTCGAAGTCGGCCGCCACCCAGCGGTCCACGAACGCGCCCGACTCCAGCACCTCCAGCTCCAGGTTGATCTTCGCCTCGGCGAGCTGGGCCTTGAGGTTCTGGGCCTCGTTGACGGAGGTGGCGTACTCGCCCTGGGACACGATCGCCTTGACCGTCACGCCACCGGTCTTGCCGGCCTTGCCGAGATACTCGGCGGCCTTGGCCAGGTCGCGGTTCGGGCAGGGGCGCTTGTTCGGGTCGGACTTGAACGCCGGGGCGGTGATCGGCCCGGTCACCTCGCCCTCGCCGAGCGCGGCGGTGTCGAGCACCTGCTTGCGGTCGATCGCGCACTGCATCGCCAGGCGCACGTTGACGTCCTTGAGCTCGCCGCGCTGCGCGTTGAGCTGGAGCACGTGGTAGTTGAGCTGCGGTGTCTTGGCCACGGTGATCGTGCCGCCGCCCTCGGCGGTCTGCGCGACCAGCGGGTCGTTGAAGACCGCGAGCTGCACGTTGCCCGACTGCATGGCCGAGACGATGGACGACTCGTCGGGGATCACCCGGAACTCGACCGTGCCGGCCTTGGCCTTCTCCGCGCCCCAGTACTTGTCGTTCCTGGTGAGCGTGATCGACTGGCTGGCCACGCGCTTGCCCAGCGTGAACGGTCCCGTGCCGTTGGGCGTGGCGTTCAGCTTCTCCTCGGTGTCGTCGGAGGAGAGCATGGCCATGTTGACCGTGGCGAGGTTGGCGGGCAGGGCGGCGTCGGGGCCGGTCAGCTCCAGCACCACCGTGCTCGCGTCGGGGGCCTCGACGGACTTCACCGACGCCAGCGACGCCCGGGCGACGGCCGCCGTCTTCTCGTCCATGATCTTGTCGAGGGAGGACTTGACGTCCTTGGAGTCGAACGCGCTGCCGTCGGCGAACGTGACGCCCTGCCGCAGCTTGAGCGTCAGCTTCTTGCCGTCCTGCGAGGGCTCCCAGGACTCGGCGAGGCCGGGGACCACGTTCAGGTCCTTGTCGAACTCGGTGAGCGTGCCGTACAGGTTCTGCAGCACGTTGACGGCCGTGAACTGGGTGGCCTTCCAGGGGAAGAGCGTGTCGGGGTCGGAGGTCACCCCGACCACGAGCGTGCCGCCGCCCTGACCGGCCGGGGCGCTGCTGGTGGCCGGCCCGGAGGAGGACGAACAGGCGGTGAGGGCGAGGGACAACGCGGCGGCGAGGCCGGCCGCGGAGAAGGCGCCACGGGGCATGTGGTCTCCTTCGGGCAGTAGGTCATAAAATTACGCAGACCCTACCACCGGGGTATTTTCTTTCCAGCGACGGGGTGACGATGACCGAGGACGCCGAGACGCTGCTGATCCGCATCCGCGCGGCCATGCCCGCCCTGCGGCCGTCGGAGCGGCGCATCGCCGAGCTGTTCGTGGGCGACCCGGGCGCCGCCGCCAACCTGTCCATCGCCGAGCTGGCCGCCCGCTGCGAGACCTCGACGACCTCCGTGGTGCGCTTCTACCAGCGCATGGGCTACGCCCACTACAAACACTTCCGCATCGACCTGACCAGGGCCGTGGCCAGGGAGGAGCTGGCCGCCGCCAGCCTGCCCGAGGTGTCGGGCGACATCGACAGGAACGACAGCCTGGAGGGCATCGTCTCCAAGGTCGCCATGAACGAGACGCTCTCCATCGCCGACACGGCCCGCATGCTGGACATGGAGGCGCTGGGCGAGGCGGTGGCACGGCTGCTGGCCGCCCGCCGGATCGACACCTTCGGGGTGGGGGCGAGCGCGCTGGTCGGGCTCGACCTGCAGCAGAAGCTGTCACGCATCGGCCGCACCGCGATCAACTGGCACGACTCCCACTCGGCCTGGACCTCGGCGGCCACGCTCGGCCCCGGCTGCGTGGCGGTGGCCGTCTCGCACAGCGGAGCCACCGTGGACACCGTCGAGTTCCTCGCCATCGCACGCAAGACCGGGGCCGCCACCGTGGCGATCACGAACTTCCGCGAGTCGCCGCTGGCCCGCGCGGCCGACGTGACGCTCACGACGGCCGCGCGGGAGACCAGCTTCCGCTCCGGCGCGCTCGGCAGCCGCATCGCCCAGCTCATGGTGGTGGACTGCCTGTTCACCGGGGTCGCGCAGGCCTCCTACGACGCGTCGATGGAGGCGCTGCGCAACACGTACGCGGTGGTGCACGACCGGCGGGTCAAGCGCGCCTAGCCGTGCTCGACCAGCCGTGCTCGACCAGCCCTGCTCGACTAACTGGGGCCCTGGACCGTCTCGCAGTCCACGCCCACCCGGTCGCGCGCCCCGGCGTCGATCAGGGCCACGTCGGTGCCCTCGCCGCAGAACGACAACTGGTCGCCGGTGTCGTCGCGCAGGTCGATCACGTCGTTGCCGCGGCCCGCGGTCAGCAGGTCACGGCCGTTGCCGCCGGTGAGCCGGTTGTTCAGGTCGTCGCCGGTGAGCGTGTCGCCGAAGGAGCCGCCGACGACGTTCTCGGTCTGGACGTTGTCCTCGTCCGCGGGGCGGGCACCGTCGGCCTCGCGCCCGTCGTTGTGACGGAAGTCCAGGCTGACCCGCACGCCGTTGGTCCCGGTGGGGCCGGTGGCCGGCACGCCCTGGTAGTCGGCGGTGTCCTCGCCGAGACCGCCGAAGTACATGATCCGGCTGGTCGCCGCGCCCACGGTGCCCTTGGACTGGCTGGGGCGGAAGACGTCGTTGCCGCCGTCGCCCTCGACGTAGCCCTGCAGCGGGACGAGCGTGGTGAACCTGTCGGCGCCCTCGCCCAGCCGGGCCAGGATGCGCGTGATGCCGACGGAGCACCGCACGGTGGTGAGGTCGCCAGGGGCCGAGACGCAGCCGGCGCCGGGGGTGATGTTCACCGAGTCGCTGATCCGCAGCGCGTTGGTGCCCGACTCCAGCGTGATCAGGACCTTGTTGGCGTCGGCCGAGCCGACGTAGTCGAGCTGCAGCAGGCCGCCGCTGACCACCCGCACCGAGGCGGACGAGGTGCCGGCCGCAGAACCGGCCACCGCGGTGGCGGCGTGGCCGGTGGCGGGCAGCGCGGCGAGCGCGCCGATGGCCAGGCCGCCGAGTAACGAAAGGTGCATGGCTCGACGCTTGAGCGTGTACATGACTCCTCCTCATGGAGTGCTTGAAGCTTTGACTGCTCCATGGTGGGCCGGAACAATGTTCTGCTCTGCGTCTTTGTGCACGGATGTTCTGTCTTCCTCGCAACATCTTCACAGGCCGGATTCACCTGCGGTTCACTGGGCGGCTCTACCTTGTAGCCCCATGAACTGGAGGTACCGGGCCAACGCCACTCTTGAGGGCCTGACGGGATACACGCTGTCGCGCAAGCTGCGGAAGGAGCCGCCCAAACCGCCGCCACCGCCCAAGGTTCCGCTGGAGTTGCAGCGGCTGCCGGAGGACAGGGTGCGCCCGCCCGTCGATCCCTCGCACGACCGGCTGCTGCGTGAGCCGGCCTTCCTGCTGTCGTCCGTGCGGTCCGGCTCCACGCTGCTGCGCGTCATGCTCAACAGCCATTCCCGGATCCACTCGCCGATCGAGACGCACTTCAGGCGGGTGACGGTGGGCCTGGGCACCGACCCCGTACGCCAGGCCATGGAGCTGCTCGGCCACACCCACAGCGACATCGAGCACCTGGTGTGGGACCGGCTGCTGCACCGCGAGCTGACCCGCAGCGGCAAGACGGTCATGTGCGAGAAGACGCCCAGCAACGTCTTCGTCTGGCGGCGCATCGCCACCTGCTGGCCGGACGCGCGCTTCATCTTCCTGCTGCGCCACCCGATGTCGATCGTGCAGTCCTGGCACGAGGCCGACCCGGTCAAGCGGCCCATGAGCGAGGCCGTGCCGCGCACGCTCAACTACATGAAGTACCTGGAGGAGGCCCGTACCCAGCTGGAGGGCCTGACCGTGCGCTACGAGGAGCTGACCGCCGACCCCGAGGGCCAGCTCCGCCGCATCTGCCTGTTCCTGGGCGTGGAGTTCGAGCCCGTCATGCTGGAGTACGGCAAGAAGGACCACGGCGGCTTCGTCAAGGGCATCGGCGACTGGCGTGACAAGATCCGTACCGGCACCGTCGTGGCCGGCAGGCCGCTGCCGACGCCCGAGGAGATCCCCGCTGAGCTGCACGACATCTGCCGGACGTGGGAGTATCTCGCCTGATGGGTATCGCGTCGCATCGGTTGCGACTCTGTGACAGAGTTCGCCTCCGATTTGCCCGCCATTCGCCCAAGGCTCCGATATGTTGCCCTTCGTGATCAACGGGCCTTCGCGCCGAGCCTTACTCGCCGGTACCTTCGCCGGCCTCGCCCTGCCCGCGGTGACTGCCGCGGGCGCCGAGGCCACCGCACGTCGTGGCAGCCTGCCCAGGCGGCCGAACATCCTGCTCATCCTGGCCGACGACCTCGGCTGGGGAGAGATAGGCAGCAACGGGCAGCGCCTGATCCACACTCCGAACCTGGACCGGCTGGCGGCCGAGGGCGTGCAGTTCAAGGCCGCGTACGCGGGGGCGCCGCTCTGCGCGCCGTCACGCTGCTCGCTGCTCACCGGCCTGCACGCCGGCCACAGCACCGTGCGGGAGAACCCGGAGGGCGGGCCGCAGCACTCGCTCACCGACGCGGACCTCACCTTCGCCGAGGTGCTGCAGCTGTCCGGCTACCGCACCGCCTGCATCGGCAAGTGGGGCTTCGGCCCCGAGCAGCCCGACCAGGCCTCGCATCCGAACATGCGCGGCTTCGACGAGTTCTTCGGCTACATCGGCCACAAGCACGCGCACCAGTACTTCCCCAAGTACCTGTGGCACAACGGGCAGAAGGTGCAGCTCGACGGCAGCAAGTACGCGCCGCACCTGTTCAGGCAGCGGGCCGTCGACTTCATCGGCGCCGGCGGCGACCAGCCGTTCCTGCTCTACTTCGCCAGCACGCTGCCGCACTCGCCGAGCGTCGTTCCCGGCGACGCCGGCGAGTACGAGGACAAGCCGTGGAGCGGTCCGAACCGCCGCCACGCGGCCCAGGTGGCCAGGCTCGACACCGACGTCGCCGCGCTGATCCGGGCCCTGCGCGACGCGGGCCTGGCCAAGGACACCCTCGTGCTGTTCACCAGCGACAACGGGCCGCACAGGGAGAAGGGCGTCACGCCCTGGCTCTTCGACTCCAACGGCCCCTACCGGGCCGACAAGCGCGACGTGTACGAGGGCGGCATCCGCGTGCCGCTGATCGCCTGGTCGCCGGGGCTGAGCCCGCGGGTGGAGCGGCAGCCCGTGGCGTCCTGGGACATCCTGCCGACGCTGGCCGACCTGGCGGACACGCCCGTCCCCGCCAACCTCGACGGCCTGTCCTTCCGCGGCCTGCTCACCGGCGAGGGCGCGCCCAGGCACACCCACCTCGTCTGGAACCGGCCGCGCAAGGCCCAGGCCATCCGCCGGGGCCGGTGGAAGCTGGTCAGGTTCGACCCGAACATCGCCGCCGCCGGGCCCGAGGGCCGCGTCGAGCTGTACGACCTGACCAAGGACCCGGGGGAGAGGCGCGACGTCGCCGCCGCCAGGCCCCAGATCACCCAGGAGCTGATGGAGCTGCTCGACGGCTCGATCGGGGAGGACCCGCGCCTGCCGTACGGGCTGCGCACCGAGCTCACCGGCGGGCAGGTCGTGGTCACCCTGCACAACGGCTCCGCCGTGCCCTGGACCCAGGTCGAGCTGGGCCTCGACGGCAGACGCAGGGCGCGGGCGCACACGGTCGCCCGCGTGGACCCCGGGATGGCCATCTCGGTCGGCTTCCCCGCGCCGTCCGCCGGGCGGATCACGGCACGGGCCGGCTTCCGGTCGGGCGGCCGATCGCACGTCTTCCGCCGGGTCCACCGGGGCGTGGAGACGCCGATCACGCTGACCGGCCAGTGAGCGCCTGACCTCACCCCGCCCGGCGGCTCGCGCGGCCGGGAGGGGCGCCTGCTCTCCCGCCCCCTCTTCCCCGCAGGGAACCGTCACCACGACGGCACCTCACTCTAGTGACAAAGAGTGATGACATCGCTACTGAAAGTTGACACTCTGATGGCGATGACATTCCTGCGAGGAGAGGAACCCATGAATCTGGTCACCCGTGCGGAGTGGCACGCCAAGAAGCCGACCAGCGACTACGTCCGGCTGTCGTCCACCGAGGGCATCAAGATCCACTACACGGGCGGGAAGGTGCCCGCCGACCTCGCCGACTCCGGCAACCACGACCGCTGCGTCGACCTGGTCCAGGACATCCAGCGCATGCACATGTCCGGGGGCCGCGGCGAGAAGTACATCGACCTGGGCTACAACATGGTGTGCTGCCCTCACCGGCGCACGTTCATGGGCCGCGGCCCCCACGCCCTGCCGGCCGCCAACGGCGCGGGCCTCAACTCCGGCCACTACGCGGTGCTCGCCCTGGTCGGCAGCTCGGGGCTGACGGAGCCGAACGACGACCTGCTCAACGCCCTGGTCGACGCCATCGAATACCTCCGCGAGCACGGCGACGCGGGCCGCGAGGTCAAGGGCCACCGCGACGGCTACGACACCTCCTGCCCCGGCGACCCTCTCTACCGCTGGCTCCGCGACGGCGCCGGACGCCCCTGACCCCTGCTCAGGGCAGGCAGCCGACGTGCGCCAGGGCCTGCTTCAGCAGCACGCCCTGCCCACCGGCCATCTCCTCCTGCACCATCGGCGAGGCCGCCTCCTCCGGTGTGAACCACACCAGGTCGAGCGCGTCCTGCCGGGGCCGGCAGTCACCCGCGACGGGCACGATGTAGGCCAGCGAGACGGCATGCTGGCGCGGGTCGTGGTAGGGCGTGACGCCGGGCGTGGGAAAGTACTCGGCGACGGTGAACGGCTGCGGCGAGACGGGGATGCGGGGCAGCGCCACAGGCCCGAGGTCCTTCTCCAGGTGCCGCATCAGCGCGTCGCGGATCCGCTCGTGGTGGAGCACCCGCCCCGAGACCAGCGCCCGGCTGACCGTGCCGTCCGGCAACATGCGAAGCAACAGGCCGACGCGGGTGACCACGCCGGTGTCGTCGACGCGCACCGGCACGGCGTCGATGTAGAGGATCGGCATGCGGCCCCGCACCGATTCCAGTTCTTCCGGTGCGAGCCAAGCAGGCGTGGTTTCGGTCTTTTCGGTCATCTGCTGATCGTACGGCGCGGGAGGTCAGCGGTGTGCCAGAGACCGGCCAGGAGGCGTGCGCCCGGCCACCCAGGACGCCGTGCAGATGAACAGCACGATGCCGACGAACGGCAGATACTCCGCGATCTTGCGCTTCATGTCAGGTCACGCTCCGCTCTCGCCTGTGCCAGCCGCCTGCGCTGCGGCTGGACGGTGTGCTTGGGGTCGTTGGCCGACTCCATGCCGGCCTGGAAGATGCCGAACCTGGTGCAGGCCGACCCGGCCAGCAGGGCGGCGCCCGCCGCGACGGCCGCGACCCTGCTGCGCCGGCCCACGGTCGCCCCGGCCAGCGCGCCGGCCAGCGACAACGCCTCGCCGAGCCGCAGCAGCCGGCTGCGCTTGAGCGGCTCGGCCAGCGGCCCCAGCCGCCGCTCCATCCGGGCCGCCGCCGTCACCTCCACCGCCGCGCCCAGCAACGCCGCCCGCCGCGCCGGGGCCGCCTCCGACAGCGGCGCGGCCAGCATGCCGAGCCCGCCCGCCGACGCCGCCGCCGACCCCGCGAACAGGAACGGCATCTCCCGGTACGCCTCGTGCCAGACCGGCACCGCGGTGTCGCAGATCAGCGCCGCCGTGTACGTGGCCACCGCGGTGCCCGCGATCCCGGCCCCCACCGTGGCGGCGCGGCCCAGGCCGGGGAACAGCCCCGTGACGTCGGTGGCCGCGGCGGCGCCGGCGTGCGGGCCGTACACGCTGAGGATCCACGTGCCGACGCTCATCGGCGAGGTCACCTTGAACACCCGCAACATGTTCACGAAGCGCTCGGGGCGGCCCAGGTCGTGGATCAGCGCGTAGAGCGAGCCGCCCAGCGCGCCCAGCGCCCCCACCTTGGCCACCCTGGCCAGGCGCGGCCGGCCGGTCAGCTCCGCGGCGGCGGCCAGCGTGGACGACGCGCCCGCCAGGCCGCCCAGGAACAGGTAACCGGCGATGTCGGGCGCCTTCCAGGTCGGCTCGTTCAGCACCGGCCGCCCGTAGTAGGAGTCGAAGGTGGCCTTGGGCACCATGAGCCGCTCGCGCCTGCGGCCCGCCGAGCCCGGCGTGGCCTCACGCTCGCCACGCAGCCGCGGCGAGCCGTCCAACCGCACATCGGTCTGACTCATCGGTGCCGCCTCCACGCCGTCGCCGCCACCCCGGCCAGCAGCGCCACCGCCGCCACCCCCACGTGCCGCCACATCGACGGCAGGTCCCTGGTCGTCACCACCGGGTCCGGCGGCAGGCCGTACACCTCGGGCTCGTCCAAGAGCAGGAAGAACGCGCCCGTGCCGCCCACGCCGTCGTCCGGGTCGTGCCCGTACAGGCGGGCGGAGCCCACCCCGGCCGCGCGCACCTGCTCCAGCCGCCGCTCGGCCCTCTCGCGCAGCTCCTCCAGGTCGCCGAACTGGATGGAGTCGGTCGGGCACGTCTTGGCGCAGGCCGGCTCCTCCCCGGCGCCCAGCCGGTCGTAGCACATCGTGCACTTGGCCGCCGTGCCGCTGGTCTCCCGCTTGCCGATCACCCCGAACGGGCACGCCGGGACGCAGTAGCCGCAGCCGTTGCAGACGTCCTCCTGCACCACGACCGTGCCGTACTCGGTGCGGAACAGCGACCCCGTCGGGCAGACGTCCAGGCAGGCCGCGTGCGTGCAGTGCTTGCACACGTCGGAGGCCATCAGCCAGCGGAAGTCCATCTCGCCGACCCCGGGCTCCTGGTGCCCGAGAGGCCGCCGCTGCTCGACGAACGCCACGTGCCGCCAGGTGTCGGCGCTCAGCTTCATCGTGTTGTCGTAGGACCAGCCGGTGAAGTTCAGGCCGTCGTCCGGGACGTGGTTCCACTCCTTGCACGCCACCTCGCACGCCTTGCAGCCGATGCAGATGCTGGTGTCGGTGAAGAACCCCACCCGGCTGTCGCCGAGCCGCTCCTCCAGGTCGAAGGCCATCAGGACTCCATTCCGGTGTCGGCGCCCACACCGGCGCGCCGCTGGTAGGACCGCACCAGCTCCGGCAGTGCCGGGCCGCGCGGCCGCCGGCCCGGGCGGATGTCCGCCGACAGGGCCTTGACCTCCTGGATGTGCGAGTTCGGGTCCAGCGAGATCGACGACAGCTCGTTGGCCGCGTCGCCCCTGGCCAGCCCGTTCGGGCCGAAGTGGAACGGCAGCCCGATCTGGTGCAGCGTCCGCCCGTCGAGGTGCAGCGACGGGATGCGGTCGGTGACCATCACCCTGGCCTCGATGGCGTTGCGCGCGGTGACGATCGTCGCCCAGTCGCCGTGCACCAGCCCCCGCTCGGCGGCCAGCGCGGGCGAGACCTCGCAGAACATCTCCGGCTGCAGCTCCGCCAGGTACGGCGTGAACCGGCTCATGCCGCCCGCCGTGAAGTGCTCGGTCAGCCGGTACGTCGTCACCACGTACGGGTAGACCGACGCCCCCGGCTCGTCCCCGCTCGGCTGGTACCGGTTGTGCTCGTGCGGGTAGAGCTTGCGCACCGGGTTGCGCTGCCGGCCGTACAGCGGGTTGGCCACCGGCGAGTCCTGCGGCTCGTAGTGCGTGGGCAGCGGCCCGTCCACGACCCCGGCGGGCGCGAACAGCCAGCCCTTGCCGTCGGCCTGCATGATGAACGGGTCGATCCCCGACAGCGCCGCCACCCCCGTGGCGTCGGGAGGCGGCCGGTAACCGGGGCTCTTGCCCGCCTCGAAGTCGGGCACGTCGTGCCCCGTCCACGCGCCCGCCTCGGCGTCCCACCAGACCAGCCGCTTGCGCTCGCTCCACGGGCTGCCGTCGGGCCTGGCCGAGGCGCGGTTGTAGAGGATGCGCCGGTTCGCCGGCCACGCCCACGCCCACTCGGCGGCTATCCAGTCCTGCTCGGCGGCGGGCTTGCGGCGGGCGGCCTGGTTGACGCCGTCCTGGCGGACACCGCAGTAGATCCAGCAGCCGCAGGCCGTGGAGCCGTCGTCCTTCAGCTCCGCGTAGCCGGACAGGGGCCGGCCCTGGGCGTCCCAGCCGTTGATCTCGGCCAGCACCGCCTCCGCCGACGGCTCGGCCGTCTCGCCGCTCACCGGGTAGTCCCACGTCAGGTCGAGCACGGGCGCGTCGGCCGGGTCCTGCGAGCCGGCCAGCTTCTCGCGGACGATGCGGCCCAGGTGGTACATGAACCACAGGTCGCTGCGGGCGTCGCCCCGCGGCTCGACGGCCTGGTGGTGCCACTGCAGCAGCCGGTTGGTGTTGGTGAAGCTGCCGTCCTTCTCGGTGTGGCAGGCGGCGGGCAGGAAGAACACCTCGGTACGGATGTCGGCGGTCTTCAGCTCGCCCGTCTCGATCTCCGGGCCGTCCTTCCACCAGGTCGCGCTCTCGATCAGGTTGAGGTCGCGCACGACCAGCCAGTCGAGGTTGGCCATGCCCAGGCGTTGCATCCGCGCGTTGGCCGAGCCGACCGCGGGGTTCTCGCCGAGCAGCAGGTACCCCTTGCAGATGCCGTCGAGCTGCGCCAGCACCGTGTCGTAGGTGCTGTGCGAGCCCGTCAGGCGCGGCAGCCAGCTGAACCGGTAGTCGTTGTCGGGCTGCGCGGACTCGCCCCACCACGCCTTGAGCAGGCTGATCAGGTAGGCGGGCATGTTGGCCCAGAAGCCCTGGCGCGGCGCGTCGCCCTGGAGGAAGTCGCGCAGCCGCTCGTTCTCGTGCGCGTGCGGCATCGGGATGTAGCCGGGCAGCAGGTTGAACAGCGTCGGGATGTCGCTGGAGCCCTGGATGCTGGCGTGGCCGCGCAGCGCCTGGATGCCACCGCCGGGACGGCCGATGTTGCCCAGCAGGAGCTGCAGGATGCAGGCCGCCCGGATGAACTGGGAGCCGTCGCTGTGCTGGGTCCAGCCGACCGCGTACACGAACTCGGCCGTCTTGTCCGGCCCCGAGTTCTCCGTCAGGTGCCGGCACACCTCCTCGAACAGGTGCCGCGGCACGCCGCACACCCGCTCGACCATCTCCGGCGTGTAGCGGGCGTAGTGGCGCCGCAGCACCTGCAGCACGCAGCGCGGATGGCGCAGCGTCTCGTCCCGCTGCGCGTGGCCGTCCAGCGGCGCCCCGGTGCCGCCCTGCACCTCCGAGCGGCCGGGCGGGGAACCGCCCTTCCGCTCCTGGTACTCCTGGTCCCGGTCGCCCGAGGCGGCGACCGTCGTCATGCCCTCGTACTGCCAGGAGTCCACGTCGTACGAGCGGCCCTCGGCGTCGAAGCCGGAGAAGAGACCGTCCAGGTCCTCGGCGTCGCGGTAGTCCTCGCGCAGGATCGTCGCCGCGTTGGTGTAGTTGACCACGTACTCGTGGAAGTACAGCTCGTTCTCCAGCACGTGGTTGATGATCGCGCCGAGGAAGGCCACGTCGGAGCCGGCCCGGATGGGCACGTGCAGGTCGGCCAGCGCGCTGGTGCGGGTGAAGCGCGGGTCCACGTGGATGATCACCGCGCCGCGCGCCTTGGCCTCCATCACCCACTGGAAGCCCACGGGATGAGCCTCGGCGAAGTTGGAGCCCTCGATGATCACGCAGTCGGAGTGCTGCAGGTCCTGCATGAACGTGGTCGCGCCGCCCCGCCCGAACGACGTGCCGAGCCCCACCACGGTCGAGCTGTGGCAGACGCGGGCCTGGTTCTCGATCTGCACCACGCCGAGCGCCGTCAGCAGCTTCTTGATGAGGTAGTTCTCCTCGTTGTCCAGCGTGGCGCCGCCCAGGCTGGCGATGCCCATGGTCCTGGCGGTGCGCAGGCCGTCGCGCTCCTGCTCCCACGTCTCGCGCCGGGTCGCCAGGATCCGATCGGCGATCATGTCCATCGCCGTGGCCAGGTCGAGCTCCTGCCAGTCGGCCGCGCCGGGCGGGCGGTAGAGCACCTGGTACTGGCGGCGGGAGTCGGTGGTGAGCTGGAGGCTGGCCGCGCCCTTGGGGCACAGCCGGCCGCGGCTGATGGGGGAGTCGGGGTCGCCCTCGATCTGGACGACCTTCTCGTCCCGCACGAACACGTTCTGGGCGCAGCCCACCGCGCAGTACGGGCACACCGACTTCACCACCCGGTCGGCCGTGGCCGTACGCGCCCGCAGCTTCGCCGTCGTCGCCGATCGCGCCGCCGAGCCCCGCGCCGTCCGGTCCGCCCCCGTGAGCTGCCGCAGCAGCGGCCACCCGAACTCCATGACACCCCCCGATGCCCCCGGCCCGAGTCCTGCCCTGGACAGGCCGGGGGAAAACCGGCAGGTCAGAACACCCTGGAGGCCGCCTCGTCCCAGGCGGTGCGGTCGCCGGACGGCTCGTAGCGGCGCAGCGGCTGCGAGGAGGCGACCAGCGCGCGCATCTCCCCGAGATCCGACACCAGCCCGGCCGCCCGCGCCTGCACCAGCACGTTGCCGAACGTGGTGGCCTCCCCGGGACCGGCCACCACGGGCAGCCCGCACGCGTCGGCGGTGAACTGGCACAGCAGCTCGTTGCGCGACCCGCCGCCCACCAGGTGGACGACCTCGACGTCGCGGCCCGACAGCTCCATCGCCTGCCGCACGGCCAGCCGGTGCCCGAGCGCCAGGCTCTCCAGCACGCACCGCACGTACGCGGCGGGGGAGGCCGGCGGGCGCTGGCCGGTGCGGCGGCACTCGGCGGCGATCCTGGCCGGCATGTCGCCCGGCGGCAGGAACGCGGGCTCGTCCGGGTTCACCACGGCGGCGAACGGCCGCTCGGCCGCCGCGGCCTTCAGCAGCCCGCCCAGGTCGGCGCCCGGCCAGGCGCGCAGGCACTCCTGCAGCAGCCACAGGCCCATGACGTTGCGCAGGTAGCGGACGGTGCCGTCGATGCCGGCCTCGTTGGTGAAGTTCGCGGCGCGGCTCTCGGGGGTCAGCACCGGGCCGGGCAGCTCCACGCCGGCCAGCGACCAGGTGCCGCACGAGACGTAGGCGAACGCGGAGCCGGTGGCGGGCACCGCGGCCACCGCCGAGGCGGTGTCGTGCGAGCCGACCGCGCGCACGGGCGCCGACCAGCCGATCTCCCCGGCCACGTCCCTGCGCAGGCCGCCGACCGCCTCGCCGGGCTGACGCAGCGGCGGGAAGAGGCCCGCCGGCAGGCCGAGCTGCTTGATCAGCGGTAACGACCACTCGCGCGTGCGCACGTCGAGCAGGCCCGTGGTGGAGGCGTTGGTCACCTCGGCGCCCGCCTCGCCGGTCAGCCAGTAGCCGATCAGGTCGGGGATCAGCAGCATCGTGGCCGCCTCGCCGAGCCGCCGCTCCGCCAGGAGCTGGTAGAGGGTGTTGAACGGCAGGACCTGCAGCCCCGACACGTCGTACAGGGTCTCCGCCCCGACCGAGGCGGCCACCCGCTCGGCCACGCCGGCCGTGCGGTCGTCGCGGTAGTGGACGGGGTTGCCCAGCATGGCGCCCGACTCGTCGAGCAGCGCGTAGTCCACCGCCCACGAGTCCACGCCGATGGAGGAGACCGGGCCCGCCGCGCGCAACCCGGCGAGGATCTCGCGGTAGAGGCCGAGAATGTCCCAGTAGAGGTGGCCGGCCAGGCGTACCGGGCCGTTCGGGAAGCGGTGCGCCTCGGTCAGGCTCAGCCCGTCGGACAGGTCGGCCAGCATCACCCGGCCGCTGGAGGCGCCGAGGTCGACGGCGGCGAAACGGCGGCTCATTGGGTGGACTCCCTGGCGACGAGCTCCGGCTGGAACATGATGTGCTGGTGCGCGTGCGTGTCGGGGTTGTCGCACTCGTCCAGCAGCAACTCGGTGGCGATGCGGCCGAGCTGGTACGTGGGCTGCCGCATCGAGCTGAGCGACACGGTGGAGGCGGCGGCGAAGTCGATGTCGTCGTACCCCATCAGCGCCACGTCCTCGGGCACCCGCACCCCCGAGCGCAGCAGCGCGCGCAGCACGCCGAGGGCGAGCAGGTCGTTGGCGCAGAAGACGGCCTCGGGCAGGCCGCCGGCGATCAGGTCGGCGGCGGCCTTCTCGCCCGCGCGGGCCGTCATCGTCGCGGCCTCGCTCACCCGCAGGTCGTCGGGGTCCAGCCCGGCCGCGCGCATCGCGGCCTTGGCGCCCTCACGCCGCTCCACGCACTGGCGGATGGTCAGCGGGCCCGTCACGTACGCGATCGTGCGAGCGCCCTTGGACAGCAGATGCGCCACGGCGGCCCGGCCGCCGGCGACGTCGTCCACGGCCACCGCGCACTGGTCGGGCCGGTGCGCCGGATGGTCGACCAGCACCACGCTGATGCCGTGCTCGCGCAGCCGGTCGAGCCTGGCGGGGTCCTCGCCCGACGGGGTGATCAGCACGCCGCGCACCCGGTGCTCGGCCAGCACCCGCAGGTTGCGGTCCTCCTTGTCCTGAGAGCCGGCGGAGTTGCCGAGGATCACGGCGTACCCCAGCTCGCTGACGACGTCCTCGACCCCGGCGGCGACCTCGGTGAAGAACGGGTTGCCTATGTCGATCACGCTCAGGCCGATCGTCCTGCTGTGCCCCGCGCGCAGCGTCGAGGCGGAGCCGTGACGGACGAACCCCAGCTCGTTGATGGCCGCCTCCACCCGCTCGCGCGTCGCGGGGGCGACTTTGCCGGGCCGGTTCAGTACGTTGGAGACCGTGCCCGGGGAGACGCCGGCGTGCGCGGCGACGTCCTTGATGCTGACCATGGCCATGAAGCTAAATTAAAACGTACTAACGGAGAGTGCGCCAGTCGCGGCACCGGTGGGACGGCAAATCCGCGTTGACATCGTCGGGAGCCGACGCCTAACGTCGCGCGCCGGAAGTAAAACGTTTCTATCGGAGGGGGCGCTCGTGATCCGCGCTGCCATCGTAGGGGCCGGCGCCATCGCCGCGCACAGCCACGTGCCCGCCCTGCGGGCCCACGGCGACCGGGTCGAGGTGGTGGCCGTGGCGGACGTGGACGAGACCAGGGCCGGGTCGCTGGTTCCCGGCGCGGCCGTCTACACCGATCTGGGGAAGCTGCTCGACGCCGAGCATCCCGACCTGGTGATCGTCTGCACGCCGCCGTACCTGCACGCCGGCCAGGCCGTGGCGGCCCTGTCGGCGGGGGCGTGGGTGTGGTGCGAGAAGCCGGCCGCGCTCTCGCTGGCCGAACTCGACCGGATGGCGGCGGCCGAGGGGCCGGGCGGGCCGTACCTGTCGGTCGTCTACCAGCAGCGCTTCGGCTCGGGGGCCGAGCACCTGCGCGCGCTGGGCGGGGCGCTGGGCCGCCCGATGCTGGCGCTGTGTCAGACGACCTGGCACCGGGGCGAGGAGTACTACGCGACGCCGTATCGCGGCAGGTGGGCCACCGAGGGCGGCGGCACGACGGTGCTGCACGGCGTGCACCAGATGGACCTGATGTTGTCGGTGTTCGGAGACTGGGCGGAGATCAGGGCCATGGCCGGGCGGCTGGACCGGCCGATCGAGACCGAGGACGTGTCGCTGGCCATGGTGCGCTTCGAGAACGGCGCCATGGGCTCGGTCGTGACCAGCGTGCTGTCACCGCGCGAGGAGAGCTACCTGCGCTTCGACTTCGCCGACGCCACGGTGGAGTTGCGCCACCTGTACGGCTACGGCAACGCGGCCTGGACCTCCACCTCCCCGCTGTGGAGCCCGCCCGAGGACGTCCCGAGCAGCCACGCCACCCAGCTCGGCCTGCTGCTCGACGCCTACGAGCGCGGCGAGCGCCCGCCTGCCTCCGGCGCGGACGCCAGGCGGGCCATGGAGTTCGTCACCGGCCTGTACGCCTCCGCCTTCACCGGCCGCCCGGTGCTGCGCGAGGAGCTCACCGCGGACAGCCCCTTCTACGACCGGCTGGACGGTGGCATTGAAACGTTCTTCACCGCCGGGATCGCGTGAGCCGCACGGGTCTTCCGGCTCTCACCGATGTACCCCTGCCGACCTGCGGGAACGTCAGGTCCAGGCAGCTCAGGTCTTGTGCGCGTACGGCCGGAACGTTTTAATCCCCCGTAAACACAGGCGTAACGGACTGTGAGCGCTAACGGTTATCTCGAAAGGCAGACATTCATGCCGGATGGCATCGCGTACGGCGGGGACTGGAATCCCGAGCAGTGGCCCGAGGAGACGTGGGAGCAGGACGTCGCGCTGATGCGCGAGGCCGGCGTCAACCGGGTCAGCGTCGGGATCTTCTCCTGGTCGTCGCTGGAGCCCGTCGAGGGCGTGTTCGACTTCGGCTGGTTCGACCGGGTGATGGACCTGCTGGCCGAGAACGGGATCGGCGCCAACCTCGCCACCCCCACCGCCTCCCCGCCGCCGTGGTTCTCGGAGGCCTACCCGCAGGCGCTGCCCGTGGACGCAGACGGCCGGCGCCTTCATCACGGCAGCAGGCAGGGCTTCTGTCCCAGCTCGCCCCTCTACCGCGAGAAGGCCCTGCGCATCGCCGAGCAGGTGGCGCTGCGCTACCGGGACCACCCGGCGCTGGCCCTGTGGCACGTGCACAACGAGTACGGCTGCCACAACGCCCGCTGCTACTGCGACACCTCGGCCGCCGCCTTCCGCGCCTGGCTGCGCACGCGCTACTCCTCGCTCGACGCGCTCAACGAGGCGTGGGGCACCGCGTTCTGGTCCCAGCGCTACAGCGACTGGTCGCAGATCCTGCCGCCGCGCGCCACCCCCAGCTTCCCCAACCCGGGCCAGCAGCTCGACTTCCGCAGGTTCAGCTCCGACGCGCTGGTCGAGCTGTACGTCGCCGAACGCGACCTGCTCAAGCGGCTCACCCCGGACGTGCCCGCCACCACCAACCTGATGGCCGGGGCGCACTGGGACATGGACTGCTGGGCCTTCGCCGCCGAGCTGGACGTGGTCTCCACCGACCACTACCTGATCGGCGCCCGCCGCGAGCGCCACATCGACCTGGCCTTCGCCGCCGACTACGCCCGCTCGCTGGGCGGCGGGCGGCCATGGCTGCTCATGGAGCACTCCACCAGCGCGGTCAACTGGCAGCCGCGCAACCTCGCCAAGACCCCCGGCGAGCTGCGCCGCAACTCCCTCCAGCACCTGGCCAGGGGTGCGGACGGGATCATGTTCTTCCAGTGGCGCCAGTCCAGGGCGGGCGCCGAGAAGTGGCACTCGGCGATGCTGCCGCACGCCGGCACCGACACCAGGATCTGGCGCGAGGTGGTGGCACTCGGAGCCGAGCTGGCCGGGCTGTCCGGCGTGACCGGCAGCACGGTCAAGGCCGACGTCGCCCTGCTCCTGGACCACTCCAGCGTCTGGGCGCAGGACCACCCCGCCCAGCCCACCTCGGAGCTGGACCCGGTGGAGGAGGCCAAGCGCTGGCACGCCGCCCTGTGGCGGGCGGGCGTCACCTGCGACGTGGCCCGCCCCGAGGGCGACCTGAGCGGTTACCGCCTGGTCGTGGTGCCCCAGCTCTACCTGGTGAGCGACGAGGGGGCGGCCGGCCTGGAGGAGTTCGCCCGGCGGGGCGGGGTCGTGGTCGTGGGCCCGTACAGCGGGATCGTGGACGAGCACGACCGGGTCAGGCTGGGCGGCTACCCGGGCGCCTGGCGGGACCTGCTCGGGGTGAGCGTCGAGGAGTTCCTCCCCCTCGACGCGCCGATCAGGCTGGCCTCGGGCGCGAGCGGCGGCGTGTGGAGCGAGGCGGCTCGGGTGACCACCGCCAAGGTGCTCGACACGTACGCGAGCGGGGAGCCCGCCTGGACCCGCAACGAGTTCGGCGACGGCGTGGCGCACTACCTGACCACCCTGCTCGACGACGCCGCGCTCGCCGAGGTCCTCGCCACGGCCTGCCGTGAGGCGGGGGTGTCGCCGGAGGCCGTGAGCGTGCCGGGGGTCGAGGTCGTGCGGCGCTCGCACCCGGACGGGCGCTCCTTCCTGTTCGCCGTCAACCACACCGGCGAGGACGCCACCGTCACGACAGCGGAAGGCGAGACCGTCACCGTCGCGGCCGGCGACGCCGTGGTGATCCCCGGCTGACCGGTTAAAACGTGTCATGCCCCTGATCCGGTTCGGCCCCCGCATCGGGGGCCGCCGCTCCATTGACAGCGAGCACCAGGAATCATAGTTTCCTGCACGAAGGATTAAAACGTTTTGAAGGGAGTGTCAGTGCAACGCGTCTGCTTCCTGCTGAAAGTCCGCCCAGAGCGGCTGGCGGAGTACCGCGAGCGCCACCGCGACGTCTGGCCGGAGATGCGAGAGGCGCTGTCGCGCACCGGCTGGCACAACTACTCGCTCTTCCTCAGGGACGACGGCCTCCTGGTGGGATACCTGGAGACCGAGGACTTCGAGGCCGCACAGAAGGCGATGGCGGAAACCGAGGTCAACGCCCGCTGGCAGGCGGAGATGGCGCCGTTCTTCGAGGGCCTCGACGGCCGCCCCGACGAGGGCATGGTCCCGCTGACCGAAGTGTTCCACCTGGATTGATCGGGGAGTAATGACTGACATCAAGGCCGCGCTGCGGTCGCAGCGCATCGAGACGCCGTCCTGGGCCTACGGAAACAGCGGCACGCGGTTCAAGGTGTTCGCCCAGCAGGGCGTGCCCCGCGACCCGTACGAGAAGCTGGCCGACGCCGCCCAGGTGCACGCCTACACCGGAATTGCTCCCACCGTCGCCCTGCACATCCCGTGGGACAAGGTGGACGACTACGCCGACCTGGCCCGCCACGCCGGCGAGCTGGGCGTGCGGATCGGCGCGATCAACTCCAACGTCTTCCAGGACGACGACTACAAGCTGGGCAGCGTCACCCACCCCGACGCGCGGGTGCGCCGCAAGGCCACCGACCACCTGCTCGAGTGCGTGGACATCATGGACGCGACCGGCAGCGACACGCTGAAGCTGTGGTTCTCCGACGGCATCAACTACCCGGGCCAGGACGACATCAGGTCCCGACAGGACCGCCTGGCCGACTCGCTCGCCGAGGTCTACGACCGGCTCGGCGAGGGCCAGCGCTTCCTGCTGGAGTACAAGCTGTTCGAGCCCGCCTTCTACGCCACCGACGTGCCCGACTGGGGCACCGCCTACGCGCACTGCGTCAGGCTCGGCCCCAAGGCGCAGGTCGTCGTGGACACCGGCCACCACGCCCCGGGCACCAACATCGAGTTCATCGTGGCCTTCCTCCTGCGCGACGGCAAGCTCGGCGGCTTCGACTTCAACTCCCGCTTCTACGCCGACGACGACCTCATGGTGGGCGCCGCCGACCCGTTCCAGCTCTTCCGCATCATGTACGAGGTCATCAGGGGCGGCGGCTTCACCGACGAGGTCGCGTTCATGCTCGACCAGTGCCACAACATCGAGCCCAAGATCCCGGGCCAGATCCGCTCGGTCATGAACGTTCAGGAGGCCACCGCCAAGGCGCTGCTCGTGGACCGCGACGCGCTGAGCGCGGCGCAGAACGAGGGCGACGTGCTGGGCGCCAACGCCGTCCTCATGGACGCCTACAACACCGACGTGCGGCCGCTGCTCGCCGAGCTGCGCGAGGAGCAGGGCCTCGCGCCCGACCCGATGGCCGCCTACGCCAAGTCCGGATACTTCGAGAAGATCGCCGCCGAGCGCGTCGGCGGCCGGCAGGCCGGCTGGGGGGCCTGAAGCATCATGTCCAACGTCATCAACGAACTCCTCGACCGCTCCCACCGCCTGGGCGCCGACCCGCGCAACACGAACTTCGCGGGCGGCAACACCTCGGCCAAGGCCGCAGCGCCCGACCCCGTCACCGGCGAGGAGGTCGAGCTGCTCTGGGTCAAGGGCTCCGGCGGCGACCTCGGCACGCTGAAGGAGGCCGGCCTGGCCGTGCTCCGCCTGGACCGGCTGCGCGCGCTCAAGGGCGTCTACCCGGGCGTCGAGCGTGAGGACGAGATGGTCGCCGCCTTCGACTACTGCCTGCACGGCAAGGGCGGCGCCGCGCCGTCGATCGACACCGCCATGCACGGCCTGGTCGAGGCCGCGCACGTCGACCACCTGCACCCCGACGCCGGCATCGCGCTGGCCACGGCCGCCGACGGAGAGGAGCTGACCAGGCGCGTCTTCGGCGGCAAGGTCGTGTGGGTGCCGTGGCGGCGGCCCGGCTTCCAGCTCGGCCTGGACATCGCCGCCATCAAGGAGGCGAACCCGCAGGCCATCGGCTGCGTCCTGGGCGGCCACGGCATCACCGCGTGGGGCTCGACGTCCGAGGAGTGCGAGGCGCGCTCGCTGGAGATCATCCGCACGGCCGAGGCGTACCTGGCCGAGCACGGCCGCCCCGACCCGTTCGGCCCGGTGATCCACGACACGCTGCCCGAGGCCGAGCGGCACGAGCGGGCCGCGGCGCTGTTCCCGCTGGTCCGGGGCCTGGCCTCGACCGACATCCGCGTGGTGGGCCACTACACCGACACCCCCGAGGTGCTCGACTTCGTCTCCCGCGCCGAGCACCCGAGGCTGGCGGCCCTGGGCACGTCCTGCCCCGACCACTTCCTGCGCACCAAGGTCGCGCCGCTGGTGCTGGACCTGCCGCCGGACGCGCCGCTGGAGCAGGTCGCCGAGCGGCTGCGCGAGCTGCACGCGGCCTACCGCGAGGAGTACACCGCCTACTACAACCGGCACGCCACCCCCGAGTCCCCGGCCATCCGGGGCGCGGACCCGGCGATCGTGCTGGTGCCGGGCGTCGGCATGTTCTCCTTCGGCAAGGACAAGCAGACCGCCCGCGTGGCCGGTGAGTTCTACGTCAACGCCATCAACGTCATGCGCGGCGCCGAGTCCGTCTCCGCCTACGCCCCCATCCCCGAGTCGGAGAAGTTCCGCATCGAGTACTGGGAGCTGGAGGAGGCCAAGCTCCGCCGCATGCCCAGGCCCAAGCCCCTGGCCACCCGGATCGCGCTGGTGACCGGCGGCGGCTCGGGCATCGGCGCGGCCACCGCCCGCCGGCTGGCCGCCGAGGGCGCGTGCGTGATCGTGGCCGACCGCGACCTGGGCGCGGCGGAGAAGGTGGCCGCCGAGCTCGGCGCGAGCGCGTACCGCGTCTCGGACGTCGCCGTGGCGGTCGGGGTGGACGTCACCTCGGAGGAGCAGATCGCCGCCGCGGTGCGCGCGGGCGTGCTCGCGTTCGGCGGCGTGGACCTGGTCGTCAACAACGCCGGCCTGTCGCTGTCGCGCGCGCTCCTGGAGACCACGCTGGCCGACTGGGACCTGCAGCACGACGTGATGGCGCGCGGCTCGTTCCTGGTCTCCCGCGAGACGGCCAAGGTCATGATCGACCAGGCCATGGGCGGCGACATCGTCTACATCTCCTCCAAGAACTCCGTCTTCGCCGGCCCGAACAACGTCGCCTACGGCGCCGCCAAGGCCGACCAGGCCCACCAGGTGCGCCTGCTGGCGGCCGAGCTCGGCGCCCACGGCATCCGCGTGAACGGCGTCAACCCCGACGGCGTCGTGCGCGGCTCCGGCATCTTCGCCTCCGGGTGGGGCGCCAACCGCGCGGCCGTGTACGGCGTCGAGGAGGAGCGGCTCGGCGAGTTCTACGCCCAGCGCACCCTGCTCAAGCGCGAGGTCCTGCCCGAGCACGTGGCCAACGCGGTCTTCGCGCTCACCGCCAGCGACCTGAGCCACACCACCGGCCTGCACGTCCCGGTGGACGCCGGCGTGGCGGCCGCCTTCCTGCGGTAGGAGCCTTCCCTCGTCAGGAGTAGGCGGCCACCAGACCGGTGACCATCAGCACCATCCCGGCCGCCGTGACCAGGACCCCTCCGGTCACGGCGGCCCGGCGCCCCCTGCGCGCCCCCAGCCAGTACATGACCACGTACGGCAGGAACCCCAGCCCGCCCAGCCCCACTCCCGGCAGCGCCAGCGCCGCCAGCACGCCCTTCGTGCCCGCCGGCACGGCCCGGTCGCCCTCCGGCGTGAGCTGGGCCCGCAGCAGGTCGCCCGCCTCGGAGTCGGGGGAGGCGGCCACCTCCACGACCGCGTCCCCGTTGTCGGGCGTGAACTGCCCCCGGCAGTCGTAACGGCCCTCGCCCAGGTCCTCGCACGAGACGACGCGCAGCGTTCCCGGCGTGCCCGCCCGCCCCGTGGCCAGCTCCAGCTCCCCGGCGGCGAGCACCATCGGCAGCAGGCAGACCCCCAGCCACAGCAGCACGAGAATGCAGCGACCCACAGGCCCGGGACCTCCGCCACGTGTACCGGACGGTAATTCGGACAAGAACTCGGTCATGGCCTCCATCCTGACGCCCCCGTCTTGGAGCTCACCTGCAGGTGACAAGTCTCACGATGCGGGCGGCGAGGCCGCTCTGGCTTGCATGTCCATCCTCTAGAGTGCATTATCTTCACAAGCAAGGTCATGAGCTATGATGCATAAACATGCATTCAGGAGGGGTGGAATGAGAGCAGCGGTCGCGGGAGCCAGCGGCTACGCGGGAGGGGAGCTGCTCCGCCTCCTGCTCGGCCATCCCGAGTTCGAGATCGGCGCGCTCACCGCCGCCTCCAGCGCCGGCAGCCGCCTCGGCGTCCACCAGCCCCACCTGCCGCAGCTCGCCGACCGGGTCATCGAGGACACCACGCCCGGCGCGCTCGCCGGCCACGACGTGGTCTTCCTGGCGCTGCCGCACGGCCACTCGGCCGCCGTCGCCGCGCAGCTCGGCCAGGACACGGTCGTCGTCGACTGCGGGGCCGACCACCGGCTCACCGACCCCGCCGCCTGGCAGGAGTTCTACGGTGGCGAGCACGCCGGCACCTGGCCCTACGGCCTGCCCGAGCTGCCCGGCCAGCGCGAGCTCCTCAAGGGCGCCAGGCGCATCGCCGTGCCCGGCTGCTACCCGACCTCCGTGCTGCTCGCCCTGGCGCCCGCGTTCGCCGCCGGCCTGGCCGGGCCCGACGTGGTCGTGGTGGCCGCCAGCGGCACCAGCGGCGCCGGCAAGTCGCTCAAGCCGAGCCTGCTCGGCAGCGAGGTCATGGGCTCGGTCAGCGCGTACGGCGTGGGCGGAGTGCACCGGCACACCCCCGAGATGGAGCAGGGCCTGTCGGCCGTCGCGGGAACGCCCGTACGGGTGTCGTTCACCCCGACGCTGGCCCCCATGAGCCGCGGCATCCTGGCCACCTGCTCCGCCCCCGCCGCGCCCGGCCTCACCGGTGAGTCGCTGCGGGCGGCGTACGAGAGCGCGCTGAAGGGCGAGCCGTTCGTCCGGCTCCTGCCCGAGGGCGTGTGGCCCGCCACCGCCATGACGTACGGCGCCAACACCGCGGCGCTGCAGGTGACGCTCGACCCGCGCGCGAACCGCGTGGTCGCCGTCATCGCCATCGACAACCTCACCAAGGGCACCGCCGGGGGCGCCCTGCAGAGCGTGAACCTCGCCCTCGGCCTGCCGGAAGAGCTCGGCCTCCCCACGACAGGAGTTGCTCCATGAGTGTTACCGCCCCCCTGGGGTTCAGGGCCGCGGGTGTCGCCGCCGGAATCAAGTCCGGCGGCGCCCGCGACCTGGCCCTCGTCGTCAACGACGGGCCCAGCCGCGCCGCCGCGGGCGTCTTCACCGCCAACCGCGTGAAGGCCGCGCCCGTGTTGTGGTCGCAGCAGGTCCTCGCGGGCGGGCGACTGCGAGCGGTGGTGCTCAACTCCGGCGGAGCCAACGCCTGCACCGGGCCTGAGGGCTTCCAGGACACCCACGCCACCGCCGAGAAGGTCGCCGCGGCCCTTGAGGACTCCGCGGGCGAGATCGCGGTCTGCTCCACCGGCCTGATCGGCGAGCGGCTGCCGATGGACGAGCTGCTGTCCGGCGTCGGGACCGCCGCGGGCCAGCTCTCCCGCGACGGCGGCCTGGCCGCCGCCGACGCCATCCGCACCACCGACACCGTCTCCAAGATCTCCTTCAAGCGCGGCACCGGCTACATGGTCGGCGGCATGGCCAAGGGCGCCGGCATGCTCGCCCCGGCCCTGGCCACCATGCTCTGCGTGATCACCACCGACGCCGACCTGACCAGCGAGGAGCTCGACGCGGCGCTGCGCAGGGCCACGTCGGTGACGTTCGACCGGCTCGACACCGACGGCTGCATGTCCACCAACGACACCGTGCTGCTGCTGGCCAGCGGCGCCGCCGGGGTCAAGCCCGACCTGGCCGAGTTCGAGCAGCGCGTCATCGAGGTCTGCGCCGACCTGGCCAGGCAGCTCCTGGTGGACGCCGAGGGCGCCTCCAAGGCCATCGCCATCGAGGTGGTCGGCGCCGCGTCCGAGGACGACGCGGTCAAGGTCGGCCGCTCCGTGGCCCGCTCCAACCTGCTCAAGTGCGCCATCCACGGCGAGGACCCCAACTGGGGGCGCGTCCTGGCCGCCGTCGGCACCACCGACGCGGTGTTCGAGCCCGACCGCCTCAACGTGGCCATCAACGGCATCTGGATCTGCCGCGGCGGCGCGGTCGGCGACGACCGCTCCAAGGTGGACATGCGCCCCCGCGACGTGACGATCACCATCGACCTGTCGGCCGGCCCGCACACCGCGACCGTGCACACCACCGACCTGACGGCCGACTACGTCCACGAGAACTCGGCCTACTCCTCATGAGGCTGACCACCGCGCAGACCAAGGCCGAGGCGCTGATCGAGGCGCTGCCCTGGCTGACCCGCTTCCACGGCGCGACCGTCGTCATCAAGTACGGCGGCAACGCCATGACCGAGGAGGCCCTCAAGGAGGGCTTCGCCGAGGACGTCGTCTTCCTGCACCAGGCCGGCCTGCGCCCCGTCGTCGTGCACGGCGGCGGCCCGCAGATCAGCGAAGCGCTGGACAAGGCGGGCATCGCGTCCACGTTCACCGCCGGCCTCCGGGTCACCACGCCCGAGGCCATGCAGGTCGTCAGGATGGTGCTCACCGGCCAGGTCAACCGCGACATCGTGGGCCTGGTCAACCGGCACGGCCCGTTCGCGGTCGGCATGTCCGGCGAGGACGCCCACCTGTTCACGGCCGTGCGCAAGCACGCCGTCGTGGACGGGCAGCCGGTCGACATCGGCCAGGTCGGCGAGATCATCAAGGTCGACGCCGGCGCCGTGAACGCCCTGCTCGACAACGGCCGCATCCCGGTCATCTCCAGCGTCGCCAGGGGCGACGACGGAGAGATCTACAACGTCAACGCCGACACCGCCGCCGCTGCGCTGGCCGTGGCGCTCCAGGCCCATAAGCTGATCGTGCTGACCGACGTCGAGGGCCTGTACGCCAACTGGCCCGACGACACCGACGTCATCGACCTGCTCACCGCCGACGAGCTCGAAGCAATGATGCCCACACTGTCCAGCGGCATGGTGCCGAAGATGGAGGCGTGCCTGACGGCCGTGCAGGGCGGGGTGCCGCAGGCCCACGTCCTCGACGGCCGGGTGCCGCACTCCCTGCTGCTGGAGATCTTCACCAATGAAGGAATCGGAACGATGGTGATGCCCTCATGAGCCTGTTCGAAAGGTTCGAAAGCGCCTTCATGCCCAACTACGGCGTCCCCCCGGTCGCCCTGGCGCGAGGCGAGGGCTCCCGCGTGTGGGACGTGGACGGCAAGGAGTACCTCGACTTCATCGCCGGCATCGCGACCAGCTCGCTCGGCCACGCCCACCCGGCCCTGGTCGAGGCCGTCTCCAAGCAGGTCGCCACCATCGCCCACACCAGCAACCTGTTCCTGCACGAGCCCGAGGTGCTGCTGGCCGAGCGGCTGCGCGCCCTGCTCGACGCCCCCGCCCGGGTCTTCCTGTCCAACTCCGGCACCGAGGCCAACGAGGCCGCCTACAAGCTCGCGCTCAAGTACGGCAGGCGCGAGGGCCGCTCCTACTTCGTGGCCGCCGAGAACGGCTTCCACGGCCGCACGATCGGCGCCCTGTCCCTGACGGGCAAGAAGGCGATCCGCGACCAGTTCGGGCCGTTCCCCGTGCCTGTCCGGTTCGTCCCCTACGGCGACGCCGACGCGCTCAAGGAGGCCGTGACCGGCGACTGCATCGCCGTCTTCCTCGAGCCCACCCAGGGCGAGGCCGGCGTCGTGCCGCCGCCCGAGGGCTACTTCGAGTCGGCCCGAGAGATCTGCGACTCGACCGGCGCGCTGCTGGTGGCCGACGAGATCCAGTCGGCCATCGGCCGCAGCGGCCACTGGTTCGCCCACCAGGCCGACGGCGTCACCCCCGACATCCTCACCCTGGCCAAGGGCCTGGGCGGCGGGCTGCCGATCGGCGCCTGCGTCGGCTTCGGCGACGTGGGCAAGCTGTTCGAGAAGGGCGACCACGGCTCGACGTTCGGCGGCAACCCGGTCTCGTGCGCCGCGGCGCTGGCCGTGCTCGACACCCTCGACCTCGACCACGTCAGGACCGTCTCCGCGCGCCTGCGCGGCGGGCTGGAGGCGATCCAGGCGCCGCTGCTCAAGTCCGTGCGCGGGCGCGGCCTGTGGCTGGGCGCCGTGCTGGCCGAGCCCCGCTCGGCCGCGGTCCAGCAGGCCGCCGCGAACGCCGGCTTCCTGGTCAACGCCCTGCAGCCCGACGTCATCCGCATCGCGCCCCCGCTGATCGTGACGGCCGCCGAAGTGGACGCGTTCGTCTCCGCGTTCCCCGCGATCCTGGCGGAGGCCGCCAAGTGACCAGGCACTTCCTGCGGGACGACGACCTGACGCCCGCCGAGCAGGCGGAGGTCCTCGACCTCGCCGCCGCCATGAAGAAGGACCGGTTCGGCTACCGGCCCTTCGAGGGCCCGCAGAGCGTCGCCGTCCTGTTCGACAAGCCGTCGGCCAGGACCCGCGTCTCCTTCCACACCGGCATCGGCGAGCTCGGCGGCCTGCCGCTGATCGTCGACAACGTCTCGGTCCTCATGGGCCGCGGCGAGCCGGCCGCCGACCTCGCCCGCGTGCTCGACCGGCAGGTGGCCGCCATCGTGTGGCGCACCACCGGCCAGGAGCTGATCGACGAGATGGCCGCGCACTCGCGGGTGCCGGTCGTCAACGCGCTCACCGACGAGTTCCACCCCTGCCAGATCCTGGCCGACCTGCAGACCGTCCAGGAGAAGCTGGGCCGCACCGCCGGGCTCACGCTCACCTACGTCGGCGACGGCGCCAACAACATGGCCCACTCCTACCTGCTCGGCGGGGCCACGGCCGGCATGCACGTGCGCGTCGCCGCCCCGGCCGGCTACCAGCCCGACGCGGTCATCCTCGACCAGGCCGCCGCCATCGCCGCCAGGACCGGCGGCTCGGTGGTGGCGCTGTCCGACCCGGTGGCCGCCGCGCAGGGGGCGCACGTGATCGCCACCGACACGTGGGTTTCGATGGGCCAGGACGGCAAGGAGGAACGGGTGGCCGCCCTCATGCCGTACCAGGTGAACTCCGGGCTGATCGAGCACGCCGCGCCCGACGCCATCGTGCTGCACTGCCTGCCCGCCTACCGCGACTACGAGATCACCCCCGCGGTGCTCGACGGGCCGCGGAGCGTGGTGTGGGACCAGGCGGAGAACCGGCTGCACGCCCAGAAGGCCCTGCTGCACTGGCTAGTCTCCCGCACATGACGATTCCGATGACCAAGGCCGCCAGGCAGGCGAAGATCACCGATCTGCTGCAGCGGAAGGCCGTGCGCTCCCAGCCCGAGCTGGCCAAGCTGCTCGCCGAGAGCGGCGTGGAGGTCACCCAGGCCACGCTCTCGCGTGACCTCGACGAGCTCGGCGCGCTCAAGCTGCGCGCCGACGACGGCTCCCTCGTCTACGCGCTGCCCGGCGAGGGCGGCGGCCGCATCCCGCTCGCCCGCCTGGGCAGCGGTGAGAGCCCGGCCGCCCGCCTGCACCGCATCGCGGAGGAGCTGCTCGTCGGCGCGGAGGCCTCGGCCAACCTGGTCATCGTGCGGACCCCGCCGGGCGCGGCACAGTTCCTGGCCTCGGCCATCGACCACGCCGACTGGGAGTCCATCCTCGGCACGGTCGCGGGCGACGACACCATCCTCGTGATCAGCCGCGACCCGGCGGGCGGCCAGGCCCTCGCCGAGGCGCTGCTGAAGGCCGCCGACCGGCGAAGCTAGAAGACTTTGGAGATTGGAAAATGCCCGACAGAGTAGTGCTCGCCTATTCAGGCGGCCTCGACACCTCGGTCGCCATCCCGTACCTCGCCGAGAAGATGAACGCCGAGGTCGTCGCCGTCGCCGTGGACCTCGGCCAGGGCGGCGAGGAGATGGACGTCATCCAGAAGCGCGCCGTCGACTGCGGCGCCGTCGAATCTGTCGTGGTGGACGCCAAGGAGGAGTTCGCCGCCGACTTCTGCGTGCCGGCCCTGCAGGCCAACGCGCTCTACATGGACCGCTACCCGCTGGTCTCCTCGCTGTCGCGCCCGCTGATCGCCAAGCACCTGGTGACGGCGGCCAAGCAGTTCGGCGGCACGATCGTCTCCCACGGCTGCACCGGCAAGGGCAACGACCAGGTCCGCTTCGAGGCCGGCCTGGCCGCCCTGGCCCCCGACCTCCAGGTCATCGCCCCCGCCAGGGACTTCGCCTGGACGCGCGACAAGGCCATCGAGTACGCCGAGGCCAAGGGCCTGCCCATCGAGACCTCCAGGAAGAACCCCTTCTCCATCGACCAGAACCTCTGGGGCCGCGCCGTCGAGACCGGCTTCCTGGAGGACATCTGGAACGGCCCCACCGAAGAGGTCTACTCCTACACCTCCGACCCGGCGCAGCCACGCGAGCCCGACGAGGTCGTGATCACCTTCGAGCGGGGCGTCCCCGTCGAGCTCGACGGGCGCGCGCTCACGCCGTACCAGGTGATCGAGGAGGTCAACCGCCGCGCCGGCGCGCAGGGCGTGGGCCGCATCGACATGGTCGAGGACCGGCTGGTGGGCATCAAGTCGCGCGAGGTGTACGAGGCGCCCGGCGCCATCGCCCTCATCGCCGCCCACATGGAGCTGGAGAACGTCACCGTCGAGCGCGACCTGGCCCGCTTCAAGCGCGGCGTGGACCAGCGCTGGAGCGAGCTCGTCTACGACGGCCTGTGGTTCTCGCCGCTCAAGAACGCGCTCGACGCGCTCATCGCCGACGCGCAGAAGCACGTCAACGGCGAGATCAGGATGACCCTGCACGGCGGCAACGCGACCGTGACGGGGCGCCGCTCGGAGGACTCCCTGTACGACTTCTCACTCGCCACCTACGACACGGGCGACACCTTCGACCAATCGCTGGCCAAGGGCTTCGTCCAGCTGTTCTCCCTCCCCGCTAAGATCGCGGCGGCCCGGGACGCGAGGAAGGGCTGAGTTGCACTATGGTCTCGGGGGACGCGAAGGAGATGACGGTGAGTGATGGCAAGCCGATGCGGCTGTGGGGCGGACGCTTCGAGAGCGGCCCGTCCGACGCGCTGGCCCGGCTGTCGGTGAGTGTGCACTTCGACTGGCGGCTGGTGCCGTACGACCTGGCGGCGTCCAGGGCGCACGCCCGCGTGCTGCACAGAGCGGGGCTGCTGACCGCCGAGGAGCTCGAGCGCATGATCGGCGCGCTCGACGACCTGGAGCAGGCCTGCAAGGCGGGCGAGTTCCGGCCGACGGTCGCCGACGAGGACGTGCACACCGCGCTGGAGCGCGGCCTGCTGGAGCGGCTCGGCTCGCTCGGCGGCAAGCTCCGCGCCGGCCGCTCGCGCAACGACCAGATCGCCACCGAGCTGCGCCTGTACCTGCGCGACCACGCCCGCACGATCGTCTCCCGGCTGGTCGAGCTGGAGACCGCGCTGATGGCCCAGGCCGAGCAGCACGCCGAGACCGCCGCGCCCGGCATGACGCACCTGCAGCACGCCCAGCCGGTCTCGTTCGGCCACCAGCTCCTGGCCCACGTGCACGCCTTCGCGCGCGACATCGACCGGATCACCGACTGGGACAAGCGCGCCGCGATCTCCCCGCTCGGCGCCGGCGCCCTCGCGGGCTCCTCGCTGCCGCTCGACCCGCAGGCCGTCGCGCAGGAGCTGGGCTTCACCGCCGCCGCGTCCAACTCGATGGACGCCGTCGCCGACCGCGACTTCGCGGCCGAGTTCCTGTTCGACGCGGCCATGATCGGCGTGCACCTGTCGCGGCTGGGCGAGGAGATCGTCCTGTGGGCCTCGCAGGAGTTCCGCTGGATCGAGATGGACGACGCCTACTCCACCGGCTCGTCGATCATGCCGCAGAAGAAGAACCCCGACGTGGCCGAGCTGGCCCGCGGCAAGTCGGGGCGGCTGATCGGCAACCTGATGTCGCTGCTGACCACGCTCAAGGGCCTGCCGCTGACCTACAACCGCGACCTCCAGGAGGACAAGGAGCCGGTGTTCGACGCGGTCGACACGCTGCTGCTCGTCCTGCCCGCGATGGCGGGCCTGGTCGCCACCATGCGGGTCAACACCGCGCGCATGGAGGCCTCCGCCCCCGACGGCTACGCCCTGGCCACCGACCTGGCCGAGCTGCTCGTGCGGCGCGGGATGCCGTTCCGCGACGCGCACGAGGCCGTCGGCCACCTCGTCGTGTGGTGCCAGGTCAACGACAAGGACCTCGGCGAGCTCACCGACGACGAGCTGGCCAAGGTCTCGCCGCACCTGACACCCGACGTCCGCGACGTGCTGAGCGTGCCCGGCGCCCTGGCCGCCCGCAAGACCCACGGCGGCACCGCGCCCGACCGCGTCCGCGACCAGCTCATCGCGCTGCGGGAGGCGGTCGACGCGCAGGCGGCATGGGCCGCGGGGAGCTGAGCTTCGAGCGGGGCGGCGCGCTGAGCGCGGCGCCGCTGCCGCGCGGCTTCTTCGACCGGCCGTCCCACGAGGTGGCGCCCGACCTGCTCGGGCGCGTGCTCGTGCACGGCCCCGTCGCCGTGCGCCTGACCGAGGTCGAGGCGTACGGCGGCCCCGGCGAGGACCCGGCGGCGCACACCTACCGGGGCAGGACACCCCGTAACGCGGTCATGTTCGGGCCGCCCGGGCACCTGTACGTGTACTTCACCTACGGCATGCACTTCTGCGCCAACCTCGTCTGCCTGCCCGAGGGGTCGGGCTCGGCCGTGCTGCTGCGGGCGGGCGAGGTGGTGGCGGGCGTGTCCGAGGCCCGCGCTCGCCGCTCGCCAGGCAAGCCCGCCGCCTCGGGCGCAGAGCCCGCTCCGGGCGACGCCCGCTCGGCCGGAGAGGCTCGTTCGGCCGGAGAGGCTCGTTCGGCCGGCGACGCCCGCTTGGCCGGCGACGCGCGCCCGGCCGGGCGGCGGATCGCCGACCGTGACCTCGCGCGCGGCCCCGCCCGGCTCGCGGTGGCGCTCGGGTTGCTGCGCGAGCACAACGGTCTCGACGCCGTCATCGACGGCTCGCCCGCCGGCAGGCCGCACCAGTCGGCCGCCGTCCTCGAAGGCCGGCCCGCCGACCCGGATCTCATCAGGTCAGGCCCGCGCACCGGAATCTCGACGGCCAAGGACACGCCCTGGCGGTTCTGGATCGACGGCGACGAGACCGTCTCGCCGTACCGCGCTCACGTGCCGCGCCGCCGCAGCGCCGCCGCCACCTCCGTGGGCGAGGCGCCCAGATCGTGAGCGCTGAAGATGTGCAGGTTGTCGCCGGTGTCGATCTCCAGCATCTCGCTGCGCAGCCCCCAGCGCCTGCGGACGTCGACCTTGATGTCCCAGATCGACTCCCACGGCACGTGCCGCTTGCCCGCGAACCCGTGCACCACGGTGATGCCGCTCGGGTCGGCCGCCAGCCGTACGGGGACGAGCACGTCACGCAGCCCCATCGCGCCTACCAGCACGGCCGCGGGCACCGCCAGGATCACACCCCAAAAATCCCCCTCGAACCACCAGTAAACGGCGAGCCCGGCACACACCAGAGCCCCTAAGATCTTGAAAACGGCCAGCTCGCGACGGACCCTCCACATGGACACCCAGCGTATCCAAGTGGCGCGCAAGCGCACCGATCGGGCAGGCTAAAGGCATCCGCATCCGAACAGGAAAGCCAGATCACCGTGACCGACATCCTTGACGACCTCGCGTGGCGAGGCCTGATCGCCCAGTCCACCGACCTCGACGCGCTGCGCGCGTCCATGGCCAAGGCGCCGATCACGGTCTATTGCGGCTTCGACCCGACGGCGGCGTCCCTGCACGTCGGACACTTCGTGCCGTTGCTGACGCTGCGCCGCTTCCAGCTCGCCGGGCACAACGCGATCGGCCTGGTCGGCGGCGCCACCGGCCTGATCGGCGACCCGAGCGGCCGCAACACCGAGCGCTCGCTCAACTCCACCGACGTCGTCGCCGACTGGGTGGAGCGGCTGCGCGGCCAGGTGGGCAGGTTCCTCGACTTCGACGAGTCCCGGCCCAACCCGGCCCGCCTGGTCAGCAACCTCGACTGGACCGGCGAGCTGAGCGCGATCGAGTTCCTGCGCGACATCGGCAAGCACTTCCCGGTCAACCGCATGCTGGCCAGGGAGTCGGTCTCCGCCCGGCTGGCCGGTGAGGGTCTGAGCTACACCGAGTTCAGCTACCAGATCCTGCAGTCCAACGACTTCCTGGAGCTCTACCGCCGCTACAACTGCACGCTGCAGGTCGGCGGCAGCGACCAGTGGGGCAACATCACCGCGGGCGCCGACCTGATCCGCCGCGTCGAGGGCGCGCACGTCCACGTCGTCACCCTGCCGCTGATCACCAAGGCCGACGGCACCAAGTTCGGCAAGACGGCGGGCGGCGCGCTCTGGCTCGACCCCGCCATGACCTCGCCGTACGCCTTCTACCAGTACTTCCTCAACTCCGACGACCGCGACGTGATCCACTACCTCAAGGTGTTCACGTTCCGCACCCGCGAGGAGATCGAGGTGCTGGAGAAGGCCGTCGCCGAGCGGCCCTTCGCCCGCGAGGCCCAGCGCACGCTGGCCGAGGACCTCACCGAGCTGCTGCACGGCAGGCAGGAGCTCGACGCGGTGCTGGCCGCCTCCAAGGCCCTGTTCGGCCAGGGCGCTCTGGAGGAGCTGCCCGCCTCGACCCTGGAGGCCGCGCTGGCCGAGGTGCCCAAGGCCGCCGTGCCCGCGCTCGGCGCCTCGTTCGTCGACCTGCTGGCCGACAGCGGGCTGGTCGAGTCGAAGTCGGCCGCCCGGCGGGCGGTCAAGGAGGGCGGGGCCTACCTCAACAACCGCAAGATCACCGATGAGGCGTACGTGCCGGTGGCCGAGGACCTGCTGCACGGGCGGTTCATGGTGCTGCGGCGCGGCAAGAAGTCGATCGGCGGCGTCGTGGTCGGCTGACCGCCACCTTCGGGAGAGCGGGTCCTTCGCACTACGGAGGACCCGCTTTTCACGTACGGCTGCACTGCGGAGGGACGGCTCTCCCCATACGGCCGCTCCGCGGAGGAGCGGCATTCCACGTAAGCCGCACTGCGGAGGAGCGGCTTTCCACGTAGGCCGCACTGCGGAGGAGCGGCTTTCCACATGCGGCGGGGTTCAGTGGCGCGTGAACAACGCCACCGTCAGCCCTGGGAGATCACCGGAGTGCCTGGCCACGCTGAGCTCGAACCCGGCCTTCTCCACCTCCCCGACGCGGGCGATGGAGTCACCCTCCAGCCCTGACTGTTTCGTCCCCCGCCACACGACCCAAACCCGCTCGCGCCCCTCCAGCGCCCCCGAGACATCGGACCCCTCGGGATACCCGAACCCGTCGGGATCGGGCGCGCTGCCCGCCAGCAACACGTCCACCGGCATGAGCGAGTCGGCGTAGTACTCGAACCCCGCACGCAAGTGGCTCTGCCCGTAGACGATCGCGTCCTCTGGCTCGGCCTTGATCACCCGGAGCGCCCACGGGATGTTCTCGAACCGTCCGTTCTCCTCACGTACCTCCGCATGCTCGGAGAACGCCAGCCCGAACCCGACGGTCACCACCAGCACCGCCGCCACCACCTGGAACCGGGGCAGCCCGGCCACCGCCAGCCCGGCCAGCAGCGCCAGCGCGGGAGCGGTCACGAACAGGTACCGGTCCACGTAGGCCGGCGTGACGAGCACCGACACGGCGAGCAGCAGCACCGGAGGCAGCACCAGCCAGCACACCAGCACCGGCGCCCACACCTTGTCGCCCGGGCCCTGGCTCCTGCCCGCCGCCCGCCACAGCACCACCGCCCCGGCCAGTGCCATCGCGAACAACACGACCCCCAGCGTGGTCGCCCCCGCGGCCATCTTCGGGAACTTCAGCCACACCTCCGGCCCCCGCTCCGGAATCCAGCTGATCGCGTGCCTCTCCCCGTACCCGATCAACCCGAGCACGGCGGCGGGCACACATCCGATGGCCAGCGCGGTCAGCATCCGCACCGCCACCGCCCGCCGCAGGAGCAGGAGGTGGGCGGGCAGCACGAGCACCGCGAACAGATGCGTGGAGCACACGAGCGCCACCGCCACCCCGTACAACACCCACCGCCGCACCGCCCCCGGCCGCTCCACGGCGCGGTGCAGCGCCCAGAACGAGAGCACGACCGCGGCCGCCGCGAACGCGTACGACCTGGCGAACGCCCCGTAATAGGACACCGAAGGCAGGATCGCGAAGATCCCCGCGGCGATCACCCCCGCCCGCGTGCTGTGCAGCCGCCGTCCCAGATCGACCAGGAACCAGGCCGCCACCCCGATCGCCACCGCCGACGGCAGGCGCAGCCACAGCTCCGATGTGCCGGCCTTCGCCCAGAAGTGCATGAACAGGTAGTAGGGCAGGAAGTGCCCGTCAATGTGCCGGGCCAGCTCGAACATCCCGGACAACGAACGCGAGGCGGCGCTGATGGTCGCGAGCTCGTCGCCGTTGAGCGTGGCGGAACCCGTTCCGGAGAACCCGGCCACCGCGCCCACCAGTGCCATCCACCAGGGAGGCGAGGTGCGCAGCCGTTCGGTCGGGCGGTGGGCTGGAGGAGCGAGTGTGGCGGCAGTGGTCACCGGGGCAGGATACGCGCGATGTGCCGGATAGTTGGCGAATGCGATCATTCGGCCGCCTATGAAGTAACTAAGCGAAACGCTCCCTGACCTCGCAAGAGGGCATCAGCGCGACATCCGGCTGATCGGACCTCCGACCTCCTACCGGCGGATTGCGGACGTCGCCAACACCTCTGGTCACCCGTACGCGTCGAGCGCCAGCAGGGCCCCAGGGCGGCATCCATGTGATCACGGGTCCACGGCGTGCCCACCTGTGCCCGCAG
>NZ_JAMZEB010000002.1:6247500-7970000 GCF_024172165.1 Nonomuraea thailandensis
GCACGCCCACCGCGGCGAGGGCCCGCGCTCGTCGTTCGAGGTGGCGGTCTCGGCCGCTGCCTCGATCGGCGTGCACCTCGCCCACGAGGGCCTGGGCCTGCGGCTCGTCACCGACCAGGGCGCCGAGCACCTGACCGACTCCGGTCTGAGCTACTCGCTGCTCGACACCCTGGCCGTGGTGCGGCACAGCCCGGCCCGCTCCCTGGAGATGGGCATCTCGGCGCTGCGCTCGGGCGGCGGCGACGGGCTGATCGTGGCGGTGCTGGGCGGGATGGACGCCGAGGAGGCCAGGGAGCTGGCCAGGCTGCGGCACAGCGGCATCACCGGCGTGGCCGTCCTGCTCGACGTGAGCACGTGGGAGGGCCGCGACCGGGCCGCCGAGGAGAACCACCAGGCCGTGCAGACCGTGCTGGCCGGGTACGGCTGGCGCATCGTGAACCTGCCCGCGGGCACCTCGATCGCCTCCGTCTGGCAGGACGCCGGCAACCGCGGCAGGTACGCGCTCAACCCCACGGGAGGGGCGGCATGAGACTGACGATCGCCTCGGGAGTGGCCGCGTTCACCGCGGCCTTCCTGCTCTCCCCGCTCTTCCAGGGCGGCAACTGGTTCTGGACCTCGCTCGGCGCCGTGCTGGCCGTGGTGGCGGCGGGGCTGCTGAGCAGCCGCCTGTCCCTGCCCGCGTGGGCGGCGCCGCTGCTGGGCGCGGCCGCGACGTGGATCTACCTGACGGCGGCCTTCGCCTCCGAGGAGGCGTGGGCGCTGGTGGTGCCCACCAAGGGATCGGTGCTGGAGCTGGCCAGGCTGCTGGGCGTCGGCTGGGCCGACATCCAGCGCTTCGCGGCCCCCGTGCCGGACACCGAGGGCATCACGCTGCTGACCGCCGGCGGCGTGGCGCTGATCGCGATCGCCGTGGACCTGCTCGCCGCGCGGGTGCGGCGAGCGGCCCTGTCGGGGTTGCCGCTGCTGGCGCTGGCCACGGTGCCGGCGACGATCCTGACCGATCCGATCAGCTGGTGGGCGTTCATCGTGGCCGCGCTCGGCTTCGTCAGCCTGCTGATCGCCGACGGCCGCGAGCGGGTGGGCCACTGGGGCAGGGCGGTGCTGGTGCGCCGCACCCGCCAGGCCGCCACCAGCGCGCCGGCCGGCGGCGGGGCCCAGGCGGACACCACCGGCCTGCGGCTGTCGGGCAAGCGCATCGGGTTCGCCGCGATCCTGCTGGCCGTGCTGCTGCCGGCGGCGCTGCCGGCGATGGAGCCGGTGTCGTTCTTCACGTTCGGCGTGGGCGGGCGCGGCTCGGGGCCCGGCAACTCGATCAGCATCCCGAACCCGATCGCCAACCTGAAGGGACAGCTCGACCTGCCGGAGCGGCGGGTGGTCCTGTCCTACGACAGCTCCGACAACAAGCCCCGCTACCTGCGGATCTACGCGCTGGACACCTTCGACGGCCAGCAGTTCGGCATGACGCAGCCCAAGGGCGCGCCGGAGAACAGGACGGAGAACGGGCCGCTGCCCGAGCCGCCGGGGCTCGGCCCCGAGGTGAAGATCAACAACGTCGTCACGAACGTCCAGATCAGCGACGAGATCGCGCGGCTGCAGTTCCTGCCGCTGCCGTACCCGGCGCGGGAGATCAGGGTGGACGGCGACTGGCGGGCCGACGTGGACACGCTCATGGTCTTCTCCACCCGCGAGGAGGCCGCCGGCATCGAGTACGACGTGTCGACGAGCGAGCCGGAGCCGACCGCGGACCTGCTCGACTCCTTCGACGGCATCAGGCCGGAGGTGGACGAGCGCTTCCTCGCCCTGCCCGAGGACCTGCCGCCGGAGATCAGGAAGCTGGCCAACGACGAGACGGCGGGCGCCAGGACCAGCTACGACGCGGCGCTGAAGCTGCAGGAGTTCTTCACCAGGCCGGGCAACTTCCAGTACGACCTGCGCACGCAGGGGCACAACAGCTCGGCGCTGCGCAACTTCCTGATCAGTGACCGGGTCGGTTACTGCGAGCAGTTCGCCGCGTCGATGGCGGTGCTGGCCAGGCTGGTGGGCATCCCGTCGCGGGTGGCGATCGGCTACACGGGCGGCGTGCAGGTCGGCGACCGGTGGGAGGTCGGCACGAACGACTCCCACTCCTGGCCGGAGCTGTACTTCGAGGGCGTGGGCTGGCTGCCGTTCGAGCCGACCCCGTCGGGGGCGGCCGGTCAGGGCAGCGCTCGCGTGCCGTCGTACGCGGAGCCGCGGCCGACGCCGACGCCGGGGGCGAGCAGCACGCCGACGCCGGGGGCGACCAGCTCCTCCGCCGACGAGCCGCAGAACCCGTCGGCCCGGCGCAACATCCGCGAGCTGGACCGCGAGGGCACGGTCGCGGCCGGCGCGCTGCCGCCGGACGACTCGATGCCGCTGATCGGCAAGATCGGCATCGGGGCGGCGGCGCTGGTGCTCGTCCTGCTGATCCCGGCCATGGTGCGGCTGATCACCAGGAACCGGCGGGTGCGCAGCCTCGGCTGGAAGGTGTCACAGCCCTCCGACGAGCTGACGGCCAGGATGGTGTCGGGCCGCGACCAGGTCACGGTGGCCGCCGCGTGGGCCGAGCTGGACGACGTGCTGTACGACTACGGCATGGCCCGCGAGACCAGCGAGACCCCGCGGGCGCTGGCCCGGCGGCTGACCCAGCAGTACGAGTTCGACGCCGGCTCGGCGGCGGCCGTCGCGGCCATCGCCTCGGCGGTCGAGCGGGTGCTGTTCGCCCGGGAGCCGGGCCGGATCGAGCCCATGAACAAGGACCTGCGCAAGGTACGGCAGGCGCTGGCGGCCACGGTGTCACGCGGCCGGCGGGTACGGGCGGTGCTGCTGCCCCCGTCGACGCTGCGCCGGCTGCGGCTGCTGGGCGAGCGGCTGCTGGACGGGTTCGATCTGCTGGAGACGATCAGGTTGCGCCGGACGGCGGCCCAGAAGGGCGGCTGAGGCACCGGCCTGACACGCGGATGGCGGTCGTCCCCCTGGGGGCGACCGCCATCCGTTTGTCTGTGCCGTCGGGCCCGTCTTCCCCGGCGGGCGACGCCCGGCCGTCAAGACCTGCGGAGGATCCAGCGCCGCCGAGAAAGCCGCGGACGGCACCGTCGAGAGCGGTGCGGCCAACGCGGCGAAGCTGCGGCGGACGCGGCGCTGCGATCGGGACGGTGAGTTGCGGCCGGCGCGGCGGCGGTACGACCGACGCGGCGGCGCTGCGACCAGCGAGGCGGCGGTGGTGCGGGTGGCGTGGCGGTGCCGGGAGCTCGCGAGGGCGCGGGGCGCCGAGCTCCGCGTGCACACCGACCGCACGGCGTGCGGCCGTCCCCCGAAGGGGGCGGCCGCACGCCGTGGTTCTGCCGGTCGCCGCGTCAGCGCTCGTCGTGGCGACGGCGCCAGCGCTCTTCCATGCGCTCCATGAAAGTGCCCCGGTTGCCTCTACGGGCCTGCTTGCCCGGAGGCGGAGCCGCGCCTGAGGCGGGAGCGGAGTCACCGAACCCGTTCATCTTTTTCCAACTGGACAGGCCCCACAGACACGCGGCGAGCATGACCACGAAACCGCCGACGCCGAGCGGGATCAGGGCAGCGCCACTCAACACCACGCCGACCATCATGGTCACGACACCGACAGCAAAGCCGATGGAGGCCTTGATGAGGCGACGCTTGTAATGGCTGCGCGGGTCGCTGATCCTTACGGTGTTGGCCCACTTCGGGTCCTCGGCGTAGAGGGCCTGCTCGATCTGGTCGAGCAAGCGCTGCTCGTGCTCAGAGAGCGGCACGGCGCCTCCCAAGGACAGCCCCAGGACGGGGAAGACGGCAACGGACGACACGGGGTGTCCGAACCTCGCGGTCGGTTATCCCCAGAATACGAGGCTGTAGACGTAGGCGAAAGCAAACGTCCAACGCAGACCAAACCGGAGGTGACGTCATGGCTCTATTGTGGACCATCTCGCCCCCCTTCCCCCAAAATCCTGACACGGACGCCCCCAGCATGTCCGCACATCGAACGTCATGTCTCTATTTCATCAAGCTTGCCACGTACTAGCGACGCCGGGAGCACCGCATCGGGTCCGAATCTTCGGATCGCCTTGTCCATGGCCTGCTCTGCCTCGCGCCACCCGGTCTCCTTCTCCCCCAGAGCGAGCTGGCGGGTGGCCTCGTCTGCCGGCCGCAGGTTCTCCATCCGGACCCCCACCAGGCGCAACCGCACCCGATCGAGCCCGGCCGCCTCGAACAGCTCGCAGGCGGTGGCGTAAATCACCTGTGCCACGTCGGTCGGCTCACGCAGCGTGCGCGAGCGATTGATCGTGGTGAAATCGGCTCGGCGTAGCTTCACACTTACAGTTCTTCCCACGTGACCGGCCTTACGCATGCGGGCCGCCACCCGCTCCGACAGACGCAGCAGCTCCCGCTTGATCACTTCGGGATCGTCCACGTCGGCCGCGAACGTCTCCTCGTTGCCGATGCTCTTGTCGGGCACGTGCGCGGTCACGGCCCGCTCGTCACGCCCCCAGGCCAGCGCCGCCAGGTGGCCCCCCACGGCCTGCCCCAGCTCCCGCTGGAGCGTGCTGGACGGCACTCTGGCCAGATCTCCGACCGTGCGGATGCCCAGGCGCACGAGGGACTGCTCGGTGCGCTCGCCGACCCCCCACAGGGCGGACACGGGCAGCGGATGGAGGAAGTCGACGACCTGGCCGGCGGGCACCACCAGCAACCCGTCGGGCTTGCACTGCTTGGAGGCCAGCTTTGCCACGAATTTGCTGCTCGCCACGCCGACGGAGCACGTGATGCCGTAGCGGTCGAGCACCTGCTCCCTGATCATGGCCGCCACGGCGGCGGGCGCGCCGAGCCGCCGCCGCGCGCCCCCGACGTCGAGGAACGCCTCGTCGGAGGCGATCGGCTCCACCAGCGGGGTGATCGAATGGAAGATCTCCATGACCCCCCTGGAGACCTCGGAGTACTTGCCGTGGCTGGGCGGGATGATCGTGGCCTGGGGGCAGAGCCGGCGCGCCCTGCTCATGGGCATCGCCGAGTGCACGCCGAAGGCCCTGGCCTCGTAGGTGGCGCTGAGCACGACGCCGCGCCCCGCGGGCGAGCCCACGATCACCGGGCGCCCGCGCAGCTCGGGACGGTCGAGCAGCTCGACGCTGGCGAAGAAGGCGTCCATGTCGACATGGAGGATCGGGCAGCCGCTGTCATCGACCCCGGTCCGCGGAGCGGGGCCGATGCCGGTGATCTGCTTGCGAGACACGCCTCCGAGTCTATCCGAACACGCGTTCTACACCGAGGGGAGCAGGCATGCGAACTTCCTTCAGTTGCGGTGGCCGAGCACGTGGAGCTGCGTGGCGATGTCACGCAGCACGGGATGGGTCGAGGCGGCCTGCTCCAGCGCCACCAGCGCCTGGGCGGCGCCCGGCTCGCCGTCCACGAGCCTGCTGGGCACCAGGTCGGTGAAGACGCGCACGCCGTGGATCGCGCCGACCACGAACCCGGTCGCGGTCAGCAGCTCGACGAGCGTGTCGGCGGCGAAGCGCCTGGGTGTGGGGTCGCGGTCGCCCCAGGTGCCGCCCGGGTCGGCCAGCACGGCGACGGCCTCGTCGAACTGCCCGGACAGCGCCCGGTGGATGGCGCTGCCGACGGGGTTGGCGGCCAGCACGCTGACGGCCCCGCCCCTGCGCAGCAGGGTCGCGACCGCGGTCAGCGCGCTGATCGGGTCCTCGACGTACTCCAGCACGCTGTGGCACAGGACCAGGTCGGCGCAGTCGCGGTCGAGCAGCTCGCCCAGGTCGGCGGCGTCGCCCTGCAGGCCGCGCACGTCGACGCCCTTCTCCTTGGCACGGCGCTCCAGCGCGGCCAGCGAGTCGGGGCTGGGGTCGACGACGGTGACGGCGTGGCCCAGCGCGGCCAGCGGCACGGCGAACCCGCCGGTGCCGCCGCCGGCGTCGACGATGTCGAGCGACTCCCGGCCGGTGGCCGCCGTGCGCTCGGCCAGCATGGAGCGCAACGCGTCCCAGACGACGGCGGTCCGCACCGCCGGGGTCCCCGTGGTGACGCCTTCTGCACGCAACGTCGGCTCGCCTCTCTCCCCGCACATGTGCACGCCGCGAAGGTGCACGTCGCGAACGGCTGTTCTTCGTGGTCGGGCCCAGCCTACGCCGTACGCGAGAGCTCCCGCTCCCCACCGCCGATACCCGTTGCGCTCACCCGTCGCCCAGGGACGCGGCCAGGCGCCGGGGCGCCCTCAGCCGCCACGCGTCGGTCAGCAGCTCGCCCAGCTCCCCGGCGTCCACCGCCCCGAACCGCACCAGCACGACGGCGTGCCCGTCGTAGTGCGGCGTGCTGCCGAACGTGCCCGGCTCGGCGGCGATCAGCTCCTGCTTGTCCTCCAGCGAGGCCACCGGGAGCACCAGGAGGTCGCCCTCCTCCTTGATCCGGGCGAACCACCTGCCCCGCACGTAGAAGGCGGGGGTGCCGTACATGAGCTTCTCGGAGGTCTCGGGCAGCGCGAGCGCGAGCCCGCGCACGTCGTCCTCGGTCACCATGAGCCCACGCTAGCCGGACATGAAAAGGGGCGCGTCGCGGCTGGTGACGCGCCACTTTCCGGACGAGCTCGGCCACACGGTCAGGCACCCGCCCCGGGCTGACGGATGCGACGCCTGACCGCGGACCGGTACACGTCCCTCGCCTCGCAAGCCGTGGTGCGGGCCGGCGTGGTCAGAACGTACCCCGAACGCGCGGCCCCGGCCCGCGAACCCGTGACCAAAGGGGGTGTCTAAAGGGTGAGGCTTGGCTTGAGTTGCTTGAAGCGGGCCAGCAGGCCGTTGACGAACTGCGGGGACTCGTCGGTCGACAGCTCCCCCGCCAGGTGCACCCACTCGCTGATGACCACGCCCTCGGGCACGTCGGGCATCCAGAGCAGCTCGTACGTGCCGCCGCGCAGCAGGTTGCGGTCGACCGCGGGCATCCGGTCGAGTGTCCAGCCCTCGGCGTAGGTGGTGATCAGCTCGTCGATGCGCGCGTGGTGCCTGGCGACGCCCTCGACGATGGCCGAGGTGTACTCGTTCACCGGCGGCTCCTGCCGCTCCACGCGCTCAGCGAGGATCTTCAGCGGATCCTCGCTGCGCAACTCGGCCTCGAAGAGGATGTCGAGCGCCCGTCTGCGTGCTTTGCCCCGTGCCGACACCTCAGGCCCGGCCGAGGTATTCGCCGCTGCGGGTGTCGACCTTGACCTTCTCGCCGGTGGTGATGAACAGCGGCACCTTGATCTCGGCGCCGGTCTCCAGCCTGGCGGGCTTGGTGCCGCCGGTGGAGCGGTCGCCCTGCAGGCCGGGCTCGGTCTCGGCGATGGTCAGCTCGGCGGCGGCGGGCAGGTCGACGTAGAGCGCGGAGCCCTCGTTGAAGGCCACCGTGGCCAGGGTGTTCTCCAGCATGTAGTTGGCGGCGGTGCCGACCGTGGCGCTGGGCACGTTGACCATGTCGTAGGTCTCGGTGTCCATGAACACGAAGTCGTCGCCGTCCTTGTACGAGTACTGCATCTCGCGCTTGTCGACGTTGGCCACCTCGACCTTCACACCGGCGTTGAAGGTCTTGTCGACGACCTTGCCGGAGAGGACGTTCTTGAGCTTGGTGCGCACGAACGCGCCGCCCTTGCCCGGCTTGACGTGCTGGAACTCCACAACGGCCCAGAGCTCACCGCCATCGAGCTTCAGCACCATGCCGTTCTTGAGGTCGTTGGTCGTCGCCACTCGTTCTCTCCCGCGTGCGGCCGCTCTAAAGGGCGAGCAGCTCCTTGGTCGTCTTCGTGAAAAGTTCCGGCCCGCCCTCACGTGTCACGAGGGTGTCCTCGATCCGGACGCCGCCCCGGCCAGGGAGGTAGACCCCGGGCTCGACGGTGATCGGAACTCGATCCTCTAGTCTACCGGTCCGAGAGGGGCCCAGGAACGGCTCCTCGTGGATCTCCAGCCCGACTCCGTGACCGAGACCGTGCCTGAAGTGCCCGCCGTGTCCCGCGCCCTCGATGACGGAGCGGGCTGCCTCGTCCACCTCTCCGGCCCGCGCTCCGGGGGCGAGGGCGTGCCTGCCCGCTTGCTGCGCGGCGGCGACCAGGTCGTAGACCTCGCGCTGCCAGCCGGCGGGCGGGCCGAGGCTGACCGTCCTGGTCATGTCGGCGTGGTAGCCCTGGTAGCGGGCGCCGAAGTCCATGGTCACCAGGTCACCGGCGCGCAGCTCCCGCGAGGTGGGGGTGTGGTGCGGGATCGCGCCGTTCTCGCCGGACGCCACGATCGTGTCGAACGCGGGCTTGTCGGCGCCCAGCTCGGCCATGCGGCGTTCGAGCAGGCCGGCCACCTCGCGCTCGGTCATCCCGGGGGCGATGCGCGGGCAGACGTCGGCGAAGGCCTGGTCGGTGATGGCGCAGGCGGTGCGGATCAGCTCCAGCTCCGCCTCGTCCTTGACCGCGCGCAGCACCTCGACCACCGGCCCCAGCGGCACGAGCCCGTCCCCCAGCCGGCGGTAGGCGGCCACGCTCATGCTCGCGGCCTCGATCCCGGTGCCCGGCGCCGCCAGCCTGCCCGCCACGTCACTCGCCTCGGCCGACGGCACGTCCAGCCTGCGGGCCGCCTCGATGTAGCGGTTGTCGGTGGCCAGCAGCGCAGTGCCGTCCGCCCTGATCAGGACGGCGGCGTTCGAGCTGGTCAGGCCGGTGAGGTAGCGGACGTTGACGGGGGAGGTGACCAGCAGGGCGTGGACCTCGTGGGCGGGCAGCAGCCCGGCGAGCCGCGCCCGGCGAGCCGCGTAGTCGAAGGTCATCCGCCCAATGTACGTGTAACGCCCCTCTTGTCACTATTGCCCGTCGTGTCCCAGATGCCGGCCGCCTACCGGCTGGGGAGCCGCCACTCCCCCATGAACTCCACAGCCGGGCCCTCCGGCGCCATGTCGCCCCTCTCCTGCGCCCTGGTCAGGTCACGGTAGATGTCGGCGATCTGGCCGAGGGTGGCGTCGGGCTTGCCCTCGCCGAACTTCTTGGCCGCCTTGCGGAGCTTCTCCCGGGCCTTGCCCGCGACCTCGGGGTTGATGCCGCCCATGCCCTGCTGGGCCATCAGCGCCGCGTCGAACTCCTGCAGCCACTTGGCGTACCCGCCGGGCGGGATCTCCTCCCCGAGTGTGGCCCTGGGATTGGAGGTCTCGCGCAGGTGGTCGGGATCTCCGTCGGAGTCCTCCCCGGGACCGGCGGTGACCACGGGGTCCTGCGAGGGCTCCGGGGAGGGCGGCAGGGTGCTGGGCGTCGCGGACGGGGTGATGATCTCGACCGTCGGGGTGCTCTGCGCGACCTGCGGCTCCTCGCGCGCCCCCGCCCACAGCACCATGCCGACGGTCGCGGCCGCGATGACGACGACGGCGACGCCGAGCTGGACGATCAGCTTGCGGTTCGGGGACGAGGGCGGCTCCGGCTCCAGGTCGGCCGCCTGGAAGACCGCGGTGTCCCCGGCCCTGGGCGGCGCCCCGCCCAGCGCCCCGGCCTGGAAGACCTCCGTCGCCCCCTGCCCCGGACTCCCGTAGCCCCCGGTCGGCGCGTTGCCCGCACCTGGATTGCCGCCTGGGCCCGCGCCGGGGCCGCCCGCACCCGCGGCACCCGCGCCCGCGCCCATCGCGCCCGCGGCGCCCGGGCCGAGGCCGGGGTCACGCAGGGAGACGCCGGTCACCGGCGAGCCGGCCGGGCCGGGCTTCGGCCGGGCGATGGCCGCCAGCGCGCGCCTGATGGCCTCGCCGCTGGCGGGCCGCCGCGCCGGGTCCTCGGCGAGCATGGCCAGCACCAGCCGGTCCAGCTCGGGCGGCACCTCACGCCTGATCGCACTCGGCGCAACGGCCTCCCGGCCCGGCGCCCCGTCCTCAAAGGGCGGCCGCCCGCACAGCAGCTCGTAACACACGCACCCCAGGGCGTACACGTCCCCCGGGGCCTGCGCCGGCTCCCCCGCGGCCCGCTCGGGCGCCACGTACGGGCTCGCGGCGGGCGCCGGCCCCCGCTCGTCCATCCCGAACCCGACGACCTTGAGCACCCCGCTGGCGGCCTGCCGGAAGCTGTCGGGACCGACCCGCCCGTGCACCACCCCGGCCCGGTGCGCGGCGTCGAGCCCGGCGGCGGCCTGCCCGATCAGGTCGCACACTTCGACGATCTTCATGGGCCCGCGCGCGGCCAGCTCCTCACCGAGGCTGAGCCCGACGAGGTACTCCATGACCAGGAACGGAGCCCCCTCGTGGTCACCGACGTCGAGGACCATGGCCACGTTCGGATGGATCACCCGCGCCACGGCCTGAGCGTGCTGCCTGAGCACCTCCCGGGTGGCGGCCCCGGCCGCCCTGGCGCCCAGCACCTTCACGGCCACGACCCAGTCGGCCCGCGTGTCGTACCCGCGCCACACCTCGCCCATCGGCCCGCTGCCGATGCGCTCGTCGAGCCGGTACCGGTCAGCGACCAACGACGGCGCACGCTCCGTCCCGTCGGACATATCCCCGCCAATTACTCGAATATCAGGATTTCCGACCCACGATAGGGCCCTCACACCCCCGCCCGCCCCACCTTCACTCGCCGCCGCCCTCGACATAACGACTTTCGTTATTTACGATTATCGTTATGCCAACTCGCTGGATCATCAGACTCGAGACCCTGCTGAGCATCGGCCTGGTCCTCGGCGTCCTGGGCGCCCTGGCCGGTCTCATCGCCAACGCCGCGATCGCGTTCTTCGGCACCGCGAAGGGCATGGGCATCCCCCTGCAGGTCTTCGACGTGCCGACGGCGGGCATGACCGTCGGCGGCGCGACGGTCGAGAACGTCACCGCCGAGGTGACGGTCCGCCCGCGCGGGGCCTCGCCGCTGGCCGGCCTGCTCTACCTGCTGATGTGGGCGCCGGGCACGGCGACGGGCCTGCTGGCGCTGTTCACAGTCGTACGGGCGCTGCGCAGGGCCAGGTCGGGCGACCGTGCCCTGTTCTCCACGGCCACGGCCGATCACCTGCGCAGGCTCGGGTGGATCCTGATCGCGGGCTCGGCCGTGTCGGCCGTGCTCGGCGCCGCGGCGCAGGCCATACTCTCCCCCATGCTGCTGGCCGAGACCCACCCCTTCTACCTGCCGTCGGGCGAGCTGGTCGGCGCCGTCGTCGCGGGGCTCGCCGCGCTCGGCGTTTCGGAGATCGTCCGCCGGGGCCTGGCCCTGCTCGAAGAGGTCGAGGCCACGATCTGATGGCCGAGCCGATCATCAGGGTGCGGCTGGACGAGATGCTCAAGGAGCGCGGCATGACGCTCACCGAGCTGTCGCACCGCGTGGAGATCACCGTCGTCAACCTGTCGATCCTGAAGAACGGCCACGCCAAGGCCGTGCGCTTCTCCACCCTCGCGCGCCTGTGCGAGGCGCTGGGCTGCCAGCCCGGGGACCTGCTGACATACGAATGAGGGGGCGGCCGGAGCCACCCCCTCATCGATCGAACCGGATCAGAGCGCGGCCGGCTCGGGCACGCGCGGCGCGGGCGCGCGGTCGAGCGACTGCGGCGGCGCGTTGAAGACCGCCGTGTCCAGGCGCCCCTCGGAGCGCGCCACGAGCACCGGCACCACGAGCTGGCCGGCCACGTTGGTCGCGGTGCGGATCATGTCGAGGATGGGGTCGATCGCCAGCAGCAGCCCGACGCCCTCCAGCGGCAGCCCCAGGGTGCTGAGCGTGAGCGTCAGCATGACGGTGGCGCCGGTCAGGCCCGCCGTGGCGGCCGAGCCGACCACAGAGACGAACGCGATCAGCAGGTAGTCGCCGAAGCCGAGCGGCACCCCGAACACCTGGGCCACGAAGATCGCGGCCAGCGCCGGGTACACCGAGGCGCAGCCGTCCATCTTGGTGGTGGCCCCGAACGGCACCGCGAACGAGGCGTAGTCGCGGTCCACGCCGTTGCGCTCGACCGTGACCCGCTGCGTCAGCGGCAGCGTCCCGACCGAGGAGCGCGAGACGAAGGCCAGCTCGATGGCGGGCCAGGCGTTGCGGAAGAACGTGATGGGGCTGACCTTGCCCCACACGGCGAGCAGCGTCGGGTACACGGCCAGCAGCACGACGAAGCAGCCGATGTAGACCCCGGCGCTGAACTTGGCCAGCGGCGCCAGCAGCTCCCAGCCGTACGTGGACACGGCCTTGCCGATCAGGCCCGCCGTGCCGATGGGAGCCAGGCGGATGACCCACCACAGCGCCTTCTGCACCAGCTCCAGCACGGAGCGGGCGAGGTTCAGGAACGGCTCGGCCTTCTCGCCGACGGCCATCGCCGCCGCACCGAGGACGACGCCCAGAAACACGATCTGGAGGACGTTCACCTCGGTGAAGGCCGTCACGACGTTGGTCGGCAGGATGCCGGTGACGAAGTCGAGCCAGGTGCCCTGGGTGTCCGACGGCCTGGCCGCGCCGGTGTCGAGGGTGACGCCCTGGCCGGGGTTGATGAGCAGGCCGAGCCCGATCGCCAGCGAGACCGAGACGAACGCCGTGATCAGGAACCACAGCAGCGTCTTGGAGGCGAGCCGGGCCGCGCCGTTGACGTTGCGCAAATTGGCCACGCTGACCAGCACGGCGGTGAAGACCAGCGGCGGCACGGCCAGCTTGAGCAGCTGCACGAAGATCTGGCCGACCTGCTTCAGCGTCTCAGCGAGCCAGGCCACGTCCCAGATCTTGGCGGCGAAGCCCAGGGCCACGCCGACGGCCAGGCCCAGCAGGAGCTGCAGGGAGAAGGAGAATCTCTTCACGGATGAGGAAGCCTTCGCGAGAAGGGCATGCCGGAACGGCACGCCTGGTGAGGGGTGTGGACGGACGACAGCCGTCAGCTACAGAGCGACCCGTGCAACCGGCACAGGTCGATGTGCAGCCGCTCTACGAGCCACACGACCACCAGGGAAAACCTCACGAGGAGCTACAACAGCCGTGAAAAGCGGAGCATTCCCCGCAAAACGGGTGATCTACTTCACTATGCGGCGAACTCCTTGATCGTCTCGATCAGGCGGAGGCGCTCCTCGTGCGTCCTGCCGAGCGGCGTCACGTTCAGGGTCGTCACGCCCGACTCCTTCATCGCCTGCACCCGATCGCGCACGTAACCCTCGCTGCCGACCAGCGACATCTTCTCCAGCAGCTCGGCCGGCACCTGCGCGGCGGCCTCCTCCTTCCTGCCCGCCAGGTAGAGGTCCTGGATCAGCTCGGCCTCCTTCTCGTAGCCGTAGCGCCTGGCCAGGTCGTTGTAGAAGTTCTTGCCCCTGGCGCCCATGCCGCCGATGTAGAGGGCCGCCATCGGCCGCCCGAACTCCAGCAGCCCGGCCACGTCGTCACCGATGGCCAGGCTGGCCTGGGCGATCACGTCGAGCTCGCCCAGCTCGGGGTCGCGCCTGGCCTTGCCCGCGGCCAGCGCGGGGCCCCAGACGTCGGCGGCCTTCTCGGGCACGTAGAAGATCGGCTCCCAGCCCTCGGCCAGCTCGGCGGTCAGCTCGACGTTCTTGGGCCCGATGGCGGCCACCACGATGGGGATGCGGGGGCGGACCGGGTGGTTGATGATCTTCAGGGGCTTGCCGAGGCCGGTGCCCTGGCCGGCGGGGAGCGGCACGGTGTAGTGCCTGCCCTCGTACTGGACGCGCTCGCGCTGCCAGACCTGGCGGCAGATCTCGATGACCTCCCTGGTACGCCCCAGGGGAGCGGTGTACGGCACCCCGTGGAAGCCCTCGATCACCTGCGGCCCCGAGGCGCCGATGCCGAGCGTGAAACGCCCGTCGGAGACGTAGTCGAGGCCCGCGGCCGTCATCGCCATCAGCGTCGGCGTGCGTGAGTAGATCGGCAGGATGCCCGAGGCGATCTCCAGCCGTTCGGTCTTGGCCGCGATGTAGCCCATCTGGCTGACCGCGTCGAAGGAGTAGGCCTCGGCCACGAACACGATGTCCAGCCCGGCCTTCTCGTAGTCGGCCAGTTCGGCCACGGACTCCTTGAAACCACCCGAGTACTTGAGTGCCATACCGATGCGCATGCCGGGCTCCCGCTGGACCGAATGATGTTCTGTTGCGACTCGGCCATGTTATCGCGTCGGCGATGCGGGGCGGGAGCCGCTAGCCTGGTTCGGGTGCTGAGTCGGCTCGTCATCGTCGTGTCCGTCGTGGTGGCCGCGGCCCTGGCGGGGCACGGGCTGATCCCGGCTCTCGGCGGGTTCACGCCCGTCCTCGAGAGCCTGCTGCCCTGGATCGGGCTGGCCGTTCCCGTGCTGCTCGCCGCCGCCGCGGTGGCACGTTCCACCTCCGCCGCCGCCGCGGCGCTGGTGCCGGGGGTGGTGTGGGCCTTCATGTTCGGCTCCACGCTCTTCCGCACGCCGCCGGGCGGGCCGAGCGACCTGGCCGTCGGCACCGTCAACGTGGGCGTGCGCAACAGCGCGTCCGGCGAGGCCGTGCGCGTGATCGCCAAGGACCTCGACGTGCTGGCCGCGCAGGAGCTGACCAGGGGCGGGCCCGCGGCCAAGCAGCTCAACAAGATGTTCAAGTACCACTACCCGGTCAGCACGGTCGGCCTGTGGAGCCGCTACCCGATCAGCGGGACCGAGCCGCTCGACGTCGGCCTCGGCTGGCCGCGCGCCCTGCGCGCGATCATCACCACTCCCAAGGGCAAGGTGACCGTCTACGTCATGCACCTGGCCTCGGCCAGGCCCGGGCACACCACCACGCGCGACGCCTCGCTGGCGCACGCGCGCAAGCTCATCGACGCCGACCGCAGCAAGCGCATCCTGCTGCTCGGCGACCTCAACACCGCCACCACCGACCGCGGCATGCGCGGCCTGACGCCGCCGCTGACCGACGCGCAGGTCGCGGCCGGCGACGGGTTCGGCTTCACCTGGCCGGCCGAGTTCCCCGTCACCCGGCCCGACCACATCCTGTTCAAGGGGATGACGGCGACCAAGGCGGGCGTGGCCCCGGCGACCGGCAGCGACCACCGGGCCGCGATCGCCTCGCTGCGGCTCTAGACCGGCGACTCCAGACCAGCGGCTCCAGGACCGGCGGCTCCAGGACCGGCGGCTCCAGGACCGGCGGCTCCAGGACCGGCGGCCTACGCCCGTGGCTCCAGGCGGGCGAGGTCCTCCGGCGTGTCGATGTCGGCCGGGTCGCCGTGCTCGTCGCACGGCACCTCGGTGACCAGCTCGGGATGCGCCTTCATGTACGGCCGCGCCCCGACGTCGCCCACGGCCAGGCCGGCCACGCCGGCGAAGTGCGCGCGGGTGATCAGCACGGGGTTCCTGCGCCGGCCCCCGTAGGTCGCGACCGCCAGCCCGGCGGCCTTCGAGGCGATGAGCGCGCGTACCGCGCCCGGCCCGATCAGCGGCTGGTCGATCAGCGCGACGACGACCGACTCGGCCTCCTCGGGCAGCGCGGCCAGCCCGACCCGCAGCGACGACCCCATGCCGGAGGCCCAGCCCGGATTGCGTACGGTGACGGCCCCGCGCACCTGCACCGTGGCCGCGCCCAGCACGACCACGACCGGGTGGCAGCCGCCCTCCTCCAGCGTCCGCACGCCCCGGTCCACCAGCCGCTCGCCCGCGAACTCGACCAGCGCCTTGGGCCTGCCCAGCCGCGTCCCCTCGCCGGCCGCCAGCAGCAGCCCGGCCGTCCTGGACGACCTCATGGCGCCTCGTGGTGGATGCGGCCCTGTGTCGTGGACAGCGGGGCGCCCGAGCCGCCCCACCGGAGCTGGATCAGCTCGGCGGCGATCGACACGGCCGTCTCCTCCGGCGTGCGCGCGCCCAGGTCGAGGCCGATCGGCGACCTCAGCCCGGCCAGCTCGGCCTCGGTGAGCCCGGCCTCGCGCAGGCGGGCCAGGCGGTCCTCGTGGGTGCGGCGCGAGCCCATGGCGCCGACGTACCCGGCGCCGGTGCGCAGCGCCACCTCCAGCAGCGGCACGTCGAACTTGGGGTCGTGGGTCAGCACGCAGATCACCGTGCGCTCGTCCACCTGCACGGAGGCCAGGTAGTCGTGCGGCCACTTGACCACGACCTCGTCGGCGTCGGGGAAACGCTTGGCGGTGGCGAAGATCGGCCGCGCGTCGCACACCGTGACGTGGTAGCCGAGGAACTTGCCCACCCTGGCGACCGCCGCGGCGAAGTCGATCGCCCCGAAGACCAGCATCCGCGGCGGCGGCGCGAAGGAGTGCACGAACACCGCCAGGTCGTCCAGCCTCCGCTCCCCCTGACCGCCGTAGTGCCGCAGGCCGGTCAGGCCCTGGGCGAGCATGCCGCGGGCGTCGTCGTCCACGGCGTCGTCGAGGCGTTCGAGGCCGAGCGTGCCCTTGGCGCGGTCCGGCCAGATGACGCGGCGGGCGCCGGCCTGACCGGGGCCGGAGACGATGGTGGCCACGGCGACCGGCTCGTGCGCCTCCACCGACGCCGCGATCTCGCCCAGCTCGGGGAAGGTCTCGATGGAGACGGGCTCCACCAGGATGTCGATGATGCCTCCGCAGGTGAGCCCGACGGCGAAGGCGTCGTCGTCGCTCACGCCGTACCGCTGCAGGACGGGCGTCTCGACCTCGGAGGCCAGCTCGAACACCGCGCCCTCGACGCAGCCGCCCGAGACGCTGCCGACCACCTCGTCCCCGCGCACCGCCATCGCCGCGCCCGGCGCCCTGGGCGCGCTGCTCCAGGTGCCGACCACCGTGGCCAGCCCGAACCTGAGCCCCGACCGCCACCACTTCATGATCTCCGGCAGCACGTCACGCATGCGCGAGCCTTTCGCTGAGTTGCTCGAAGGCGGCCAGGCTGTGCCCGGCCACCAGGTCGTCGAGGTACGGCAGGGCGGCCCGCATGCCGCCGGTGAGCGGCTGGTAGTCCGCGTACCCCTTGTGCGGGTTGACCCAGATCACCCGGTACGCCTGCCTGGCCAGCCTCGCCAGCTGCGCGCCCAGCAGCTCCGGGTCTCCTCGTTCCCACCCGTCGGAGGCGATCAACACGATCGCGCCCCTTGCGCTGAAACGGGCGAGATATTCCTTGAGTTCCTCCCCCAGCCGGGTGCCGCCGCTCCAGTCGGGGATGACCTTGGACACCTCGTTCAGCGCGGTGCCGGGGTCGCGGTGGCGCAGCTCGGCCGTGACCGGGGTGAGCCGGGTGCCGACCGAGTAGACCCTGGTGGCCCTCGGCTCGTTCCTGACCAGCGCGTGGGCGAAGCGCAGCAGGGTCTCGGCGTACGGGGCCATCGAGCCGCTCACGTCCACGAACATCACCACCGTACGCGGCCGGGTGGTGTGCCTGCGGTGCCGGAGCCTGGCGACCTCGCCCTTCCTGAGCGCGTCGCGGATGGTGCGGCGCTGGTCCAGAACGCCCCGGTGGGCGCTCTCGAAGCGCCGCGACCGCCGTCGTGCCCTGCCGCCCCTCAGCAGCGCCATCATGCGGTGCACCTCGGCCCGCTCGGCCTCGGTGAGCCTGGCGACGTCCCGGTGCCGCAGCACCTCGATCCGGCTGGCGGTGGCGGGGGCGGGCGTGCCGTCGTCGTCGCCGCTCTCGCCGTCGCCCTGCCGTTCGGCGAGGTGGCGGGTGACGCTCGTGGTCGCCGTACGCGAGAGCGCGGCCCTGGTGCCGCCGAAGTAGGCGGCGAAGCAGCGGTCGTAGCGGGGCAGGTCGTCGGGGCCGGCGCACAACGTCAGCCGGCCGGCCCAGTACACCTCGTCCGGGTCGGTCACGTCGAGGTGGTCGAGCGCCCTGAGCAGGCTCTGCGTCCGCTCGTGGTCGGCCGCGACGCCTGCCGCGCGCAGCGTCCTGGCGAACCCCGTCATGGTGGCGGCGAGCTCATCCATGGGAGAGCAGCCCGTTGCCGATCACCGCCGCCACGTCCTCCCGGTACTTCAGCGCCGCGCCCAGCGTGGCGGCGGCCCGGTCGGGGTCGAGCTCCTTGGCTCCCAGCGTCAGCAGCGCCTCCGTCCAGTCCAGCGTCTCGGCCACGCCGGGCGGCTTGACCAGGTCGGCCTGCCGCAGCCGCTCGGCCGCCCGCGCCACCTGCGTCGCCAGCGTCTCGGTGCAGGCGGGCAGCCGGCGCAGCAGGATGGCCACCTCGCGGTCGAAGCTCGGATGCTCCAGCCAGTGGTAGAGGCAGCGCCGCTTGAGCGCGTCGTGCACCTCGCGTGTCCGGTTCGAGGTCACCACGACCACCGGCGGTGTCCTGGCCTTCACCGTGCCCAGCTCGGGGATCGAGATCGTGAAGTCGGAGAGCACCTCCAGCAGGAACGCCTCGAACTCGTCGTCCGCCCGGTCGATCTCGTCCACCAGCAGCACGCTCGGCTGCGTCTCGATCGCCTTCAGCAGCGGCCTGGCGATCAGGAACCTGCGGTCGTAGATCTCCCCTTCCAGCCTGCTCACGTCGGTGATCCCGGCGGCCTCGGCGGCCTTGAGGTGGAGGAGCTGGCGGGCGAAGTCCCAGTCGTACAGCGCCTGCGCGGCGTCCAGGCCCTCGTAGCACTGGAGCCGGATGAGCGGCGCCTTCAGCAGCGTGGCGAGCGTCTTGGCCAGCTCCGTCTTGCCGACGCCCGCCTCCCCTTCGAGAAAGAGCGGCCGCCCCATCCGCAACGCGAGGAAGGCGGCCGTGGCCAGCCCCTCGTCGGCCAGGTAGGCGTGCCGGTCCAGAAGCTCGATGAGCTTGTCCGGCGACTCGATGTCCATTGCCCTGATTGTCCGCCGCAGCACGCCTTCAGGCTACGTCGACACCCGCTTCGGCGATATTCACCCGGAGCAGCCATGACAGCGTGTAAGATCTTGATCACCGAACGAGAGGATGACAAGGCATGCCCCCTCGCCTTGCCACCGATCTGACCCCGTGCTCCGTCACCGCCGTCACGGCGGCCGAGATCCCGGTCGAGGACTGATGCCCGTTCCCCCAGGCATGCCCGAGTCGTGGGACGACCACCACGTCTCGCCAGCCACCAGAGAGCAGCGCAAGATCACCGCCGCCCGCAGGGCGATCGACATCGCCCTGCAGACCCGCTTCCTGTGGATCAGCCCGGAGAAGCGCGAAGCGATCGCCACCTGCGAGGACCTCGAGCTCCTGCAGCAGTGGCTGATCCGCATCCTCACCGTCGACACGGTCGACGAGCTCTTCGCCGAGCCGGGTTAGGCCCGGGGCCGGGCCTCGGGCGCCTCGCCGCGCTCCCGGACCAGCGCGCGCAGCTCCGCCGTCGCCTGACGGGCGCGGGCCTTCTCCGAGCCCTGGATGCCCATGGCCCCGACCGTACGCCCGTCCGACAGGTCGAGGCGCGGCCACGGATCGCCGGTCACCATCGTGACCTCCAGCACCTCCGGCCACGTCACCCGCTGGGTGCGGAGGGCGTTGACGATCGTCAGGCCCTTCTCGTCCGCCTCCACCCGCACCCGGCCCAGCATGTGCAGCACCCACGCCACCGCGCACCCGAACGCCACGATCGCCACCCGGTCGGGCAGCTTGAACGGCTGCGCGATGAAGACCGCCATCACCACCGCCCCCAGCACGATCACGACCGCGAAGCCGTAGGCGACGACGCGGCCCCGGCGCGGACGCCAGGTGACGGGCAGGGGCGGAGGGGATACGGGCTCTGGCACGAAGGAAACCTACCGCAGGTCAGTGGAGGGTCCGCAGCAGGAGGGCGGTCTCGAGCGCGGCGATGGCCGACTCATACCCCTTGTCCTCCTTGCTCCCCGGCAGGCCCGAGCGGTCGAGCGCCTGGTCCATGTTCTCGACGGTGAGGACGCCGTTGCCGATCGGCGTCTCCTCATCCAGCGAGATCCTGGTCAGGCCCGAGGTCACCGAGTCGCACACGTAGTCGAAGTGGGCCGTCTCGCCGCGGATGACCGCGCCCAGCGCCACCACCGCGTCGCAGCGGCGGGCCAGGGCCTGGGCGATCACCGGGATCTCCAGCGAGCCCGGCACCCGTACCACGGTCGCGCTGGCGCCGCTGTCGTCGCACGCCTGCACGGCCCGCGAGACGAGCTGGTCGGTGATCTTGGCGTGCCAGCTCGCCGCGACCACGCCCACCGTCAGCCCCGACGCGTCGGGCGCCGCGACTCCCGGCCGTCCTTCGCCGCTCATTCGTTCTCCCCGATCATGACGCCTCCGAGATGTCGTGGCCGAGGCGCTCGCGCTTGGCCTTCAGGTAACGCTCGTTGTAGGGGTTCATGGCCACCGGCATGGGCTCGCGGCCGAGCACCTTGATGCCGTACCCGTCCATGCCCTTGAGCTTGGCCGGGTTGTTGGTGAGCAGCCGGATGGACTTGACCCCCAGGTCGGCCAGGATCTGCCCCGCGTTGGAGAACTCCCGCGCGTCCACCGGCAGGCCCAGCTCCACGTTGGCGTCGACGGTGTCGCTGCCGTTGTCCTGGAGGCTGTACGCCTTGAGCTTGGCCAGCAGGCCGATCCCCCGGCCCTCGTGCCCGCGCAGGTAGACGATCACGCCGCGGCCCTCCTGCGCGATGGCCGACATGGCGTTGTCGAGCTGCACCCCGCAGTCGCACCGCATCGAGCCGAACACGTCGCCCGTCAGGCACTCCGAGTGGGCCCGGACCAGGATGTTCTCGCCCCCGGACAGGTCGCCGTAGACGAGCGCGACGTGCTCGCCGCCGTCGAGCGCGCTGGCGTACCCGAACGCCTGCCACATCCCGTACGTGTTCGGCAGCCGCGTCTCGGCGACCCTGGTGACCATGCTCTCGGCCCGCCGCCGGTGGTCGACGAGCTGCTCGATGGAGACCAGCGCCAGATCGTGCTCGTCGGCGAAGCGGCGCAGCTCGGGCAGCCTGGACATGGTGCCGTCGTCGTTGACCACCTCGGCCAGCGCGCCGGCCGCCGACAGCCCCGCCAGCCTGGCCAGGTCGACGGCCGCCTCGGTGTGGCCGCGCCGGGCCAGCACGCCGCCCTCGTGGTAACGCAGCGGGAAGACGTGACCGGGGCGGACCAGCTCGTTCGGCTCGGTGGCCGAGTCGGCGAGCGTGCGGATGGTCTTGGCCCGGTCGGCCGCCGAGATGCCCGTGCTGACGCCGTCGCGGGCGTCCACGGTGATCGTGTACGCCGTGCGCATGCGCTCCTTGTTGTGGAAGACCATGAGCGGCAGGCCGAGCCGGTCGAGCTCCTTGCCCTCCATGGCCACGCAGATCATGCCGCTGGTGTGCCTGATCGTGAACGTGCACAGCTCCGGCGTGGCCTTGGCCGCGGCGAAGATGAGGTCGCCCTCGTTCTCGCGGTTCTCGTCGTCCACGACCACCACGGGCTTGCCGTTGCGGATGTCCTCGATCGCCCGCTCGATCGGGTCGAGCTTGATGTCGTTCACTGCGCCACCGCCGCCACGCCCAGGGGCCCCGTACGGTATTCGCGCAACCACTTCACGAACCCGATCAGGACCAGCACGAAGAACACCCCATACACCGCTCCGGAGACCACCAGCCCCGAGCTGAACGCCAGCGGCACCCCGACCAGGTCCACCGCCACCCACACGATCCAGAAGTCCACCAGCGCCCTGCCCTGCGCCCAGGTGGCCATCGCGCTGCCGACGAAGATGTAGGCGTCGGCGGCCACCAGCGCCATACCCTTGGGCCCCGGCACGGAAGCGCCCCACGACAGGCCGGTCACGTAGAACAGCACTCCGATGACGGCCGTGCCCACCAGCATGACGCCGATCAGCATCGACCGCTCCCACCAGTGGGCGGGCCTGACCGCCAGCCGCCCGCCGTCCTGGGTGCCGCGCCGCCACGCCCACCAGCCGTAGATCGCCAGGCCCGCGAACAGCACCTGCTTGAGCGCGTTGCCGGTCACATGCGCGTTGATCGAGGCGGCGAACAACAACACCGCCCCGGCGAACTGCACCGGCCACGTCCACATCGACTTGCGCATGGCGAGCAGGACCGTGGCCAGGGCGGCGATGTTGCCCACCAGGTCGGTCCAGAGCACATGCGTGCCGAAAATCTCGAATCCGGCGTTGAGCCAGTTCATCGCCTGACCACCAGTCTCTCCACGTATTTCGCGATCACGTCCACCTCGATGTTGACCACGTCACCCACCTGCCGCTCGCCCATCGTGGTGAGCTTCAGCGTGGTCGGGATGAGGCTCACGCCGAAGCTGTCGTCGTCAACCGTCGTCACCGTCAGGCTGATTCCGTCGATGGCGATCGAGCCCTTCTCCGCGACGTAGGGGGCGATCGGCCCGGGCAGGGAGAAGCGCAGGTCGTCCCAGCTCTCGCCGGGGTCGCGGGACAGCAGGACGGAGGTGCCGTCCACGTGGCCCTGCACGATGTGGCCGCCGAGGCGCTGGTCGGCGCGTACGGCGCGCTCCAGGTTCACCGCGGAGCCCTCGGCGAGGCCGCCCAGGGAGCTGCGGTCGAGGGACTCCTTGATCACGTCCACGGTGAACACGTCGTCCTTGACCTCGACGACCGTGAGGCACACGCCGTTGACGGCGATCGAGTCGCCGTGCTTGGCGTCGGAGGTGACGACCGGGCCGCGCACCGCCAGCAGGGCGCCGCCGCCCGCCTGGTCGATGGCCACCACTTCGCCCTTTTCCTCAATGATTCCGGTGAACATCACTACTCCCTGCCTCGTTGCGTGCGGGCCGGGCAATAAGCCGCACATCCGGCCCGATGGGGGAAATTTCGTCAAAAGTCAGGCGGTGGAGCTCGCCGATCGTCCCCACCCCGGCCGCGCCCAGCGCGGCCCGTCCCGAGCCCAGCAGCGCCGGAGCCAGGTACGCCACCACACGGTCGGCCAGCCCCTGCCGCACGAACGAACCGGCCAGCGTCGGCCCGCCCTCCAGGAACACGCTGACCACGCCGCGCGCGGCCAGCTCCCGCAGCAGCGCCTCCAGGTCGAGCCCGCCGTCACGGCGGGGCAGCCGCAGCAGGTCGGCCTTGAGCGTGGTGTCGCTGTCGTCGGCGACGGCGATGAGGGTGGGCGCCTGGTCGTCGAGGACCCGGGCGGACTGCGGCGTCCTGGCCCCGGCATCGACCACCACCCGCAACGGCACCCGCCCACCGGGCTCCGCACCCCCGCCCGCGCTCGCGGGCCACCCGGCAGCACCTTCGGGCCGCCCGGCCGCCATCTCCGGCCGTCCGCCCGCGCTCGCGGGCCACCCGGCCCCGCCGTCGGGCCGCCCGGCTGCGTTCTCGGGCCGCCCAGCCGCGCCGTCGCGTCCGTCGAAACGTCCTGTGCCGTCCGCACGCCCGCCACGGCCGCCACGGCCGTCAAGCGCCTCAGCGCCCGCCTGCCCCGCGGTTCCGGAGCGCCCCTGAGTCACCTCTCGCACCGCGACGGCCGAGCCCGCCGCATCGGCCCGCGTCACGGCGGCGGGGCGGGCGGTGAGGTGGGGGTCGTCGGCCAGCACGGTGCCGATCCCGGCGACGATCGCGTCGGAGGCGGCCCGCAGCCGGTGCACGTCCGCCCGGGCCTCGGGCGAGGTGATCCACTTGCTGGTGCCGTCCTCGGCCGCCGACCGCCCGTCGAGCGTGGCGGCGAACTTCCAGGTCACGTGGGCCCGCCCGAGCCGCGCGTAGGTCAGCCACTCCTCGTTGACCCGCTCGGCCGCCTCGGCGAGCACCCCGGCGGTGACGGCCACCCCCTGGCCCCGCAGCCGGGCCGCGCCGCCGGCCGCCTTCGGGTTGGGGTCGGACACGGCGATCACGACCCGCGCGACCCCCGCCTCCAGCAGCGCCCGGCTGCACGGCCCCGTCCTGCCGGTGTGGTCGCAGGGCTCCAGCGTCACGTACGCCGTGCCGCCACGGGCCCGCTCCCCCGCCTGCGCCAGCGCGACCACCTCGGCGTGCGGCCCGCCGGCGTACGCGTGGAAGCCCTCGCCCGCGACCCGGCCGGCGGCGTCGAGCACGACGCAGCCGACGACGGGGTTGGGGCTGGTGGTGCCGTGCCCGTGCGCGGCCAGCTCGACGGCGCGCGCCATGTGCGCGGCGTCCTGCGCGGGTGTCTCCAACCCCGGGTCTCCTACTCGCCAGTAGCTCCAAGCCACGGCGGGCCCCGGGGGATTTCACCATGATGCGGCAGACGCATCACGGCAGGCGCCCGGCTGGGACACCGGACACCTCGCGCGCTTCCTCCCATCCGGACTTTAACCGTCGGTCCCGGAATTTCACCGGGTCAACCGGCCGATGGCATCGGCCGGGTCGCGGACTGTCACCGCCGGTTCGGAATTTCACCGACCCCGGAGCACGCTAGCTCTCTTCGCATACCAGTTTGCCATGCCGGTGGCCGAGCACGCGACCACCCCCGGAAAAACAACCAAGCGCTCGCTTCAGGCGGCCATCAGCCGGTGCGCGCGCCGCGCCGCCGGGCTGTAGCGGACGTGCCCCGGGACCAGGCCGAGCCCGGTGTGCAGGGTACGCAGCGTGGCGGTCGCCCACAGGTCGCCGACCGGCGTGGCGGGCAGCCCGTACAGCCTCCTCGCCCAGCGCGGCAGCGTCGCGAACGCCAGCAGCGTCAGCGCGGGCATCGCCGGCTTGAGCGGCGTGAGCAGGCGCGGGAGCGGAGCGTTCAGCGACAGGCGCAGCGGATGGGCGGCCTCGGGCACGAACCGCAGCCCCGGGCGCTCGGCCTCGATGTAGTCGCGCAGCTCCGCCACCGAGCCGGGCACGTCCGCCGGCTCCAGCCCCACGACCTCGGCGGCCCGCCGCCACTCCGCCACGAACGTGTCCGCCTCGGCGTCCGACAGCCCGACCCCGGCCCGGCGGGCGACCGACAGGTACGAATCGACCTCGCCCACGTGCACCCAGCGCAGCGCGTCGGGCTCGTCGAGCCGGAAGGTGACCCCGGTGTCGGGGTCGTACGCGGTCAGCTTGGCGTGGATCTTCCGCACGCGGCGGCCGGCGCGTTCGACCTCGGCGTGGGTGCCGTAGGTGCGCACGCGGACGAACTCCGTGGTGCGCACGAACCGGGACCAGGCCTCCTGCGGATCCATCAGCGCCGAGTTCTGCAGCACCCCGCGCATCGCCCTCGGGTGCAGCCCCTGCATCAGCAGCGCGCGAATGCCGCCCACCAGCAGGATCGGCTCGCCCATCACCCGCCACGTCACCGAGCGGGGCCCGAAGATCCCATGGTCGCTCATAAGTGAAGAATTACCCAGGTGATGCAGGGTTCATGTCAGGAGACGGCGCGATTGGCGGCGGCGCGCAACCCGTCGATCGCGGCCACCGGGTCGGAGGCGCCGTACACGGCGCTTCCGGCCACGAACACGTCGGCCCCGGCCTCGGCGCACCGCTCGATGGTGCCCGCGTCCACGCCGCCGTCGACCTGCAGCCAGACCCGGCCGCCGTGCCGCCCGATCAGCTCGCGGGCCCGCCGGACCTTCGGCAGCACGACGTCGAGGAACTTCTGGCCCCCGAAGCCCGGCTCCACGGTCATCAGCAGCAGCATGTCGACCTCGCCGAGCAGGTCTTCGTACGGCTCGACGGCGGTGGCGGGGTTGAGCGCGAGCCCCGCCCTGGCGCCGAGCGAGCGGATCTCGCGCAACGTGCGGACGGGTGCCTTGGCCGCCTCCGCGTGGATCGTCACGCTGCCCGCTCCCGCCTCGGCGTACTGCGGCGCCCAGCGGTCGGGGTCGGCGATCATGAGGTGGCAGTCGAGCGGGGTGTCGGTCGCCTTGCGCAGCGCCTCCACCACGGGCAGCCCAAGGGTCAGGTTGGGCACGAAGTGGTAGTCCATGACGTCGACGTGCAGCCAGTCGGCGTTCGGCACGGCGGCGGCCTCGTCGGCGAGCCTGGCGAAGTCGGCGGCGAGGATGCTGGGCGAGATCTGTACGGCCATGATCTCCCTAGTCTAGTGACCCGAGCCGGCCCGCCCTCGCCCGGCGTCCTGAGTCTGCTTCCCCCTCCGGGTCATCAGCCCGAGCCTGATGAACAGCACCGGCGCCCCCACCTGCACCCACAGGGTCAGCACCGCGTATCCCACGTACGTCCCCGCGGCGCCCTGCGGCAGCACTTCGCGCTCGGCGTACCAGATGAGCACCGCCACGACCGTCCCGATCACCCACCGCCCGGCCCGCGCGCCGAGCGACCCGCCCGCGTCGAACCACCCCAGCCGGTACATGATCGACGCCCCGGCCAGCGTGCCCAGCAGCACCCCCGCCATGCTCACCACGGCGTCCAGGCTCTCGGGGTCGATCGCCCCGGCGAAGCTCCAGCCCGGCGGCACCACCCATCCGGCGTACGGCGCGTTGGCCAGCGCCGCGCAGCCGACCAGCGCGCCCGACAGCACCGCGGACGCGGCGAGCTGCACCCACAGCGGCCGCCCGCGCCACCACGCCGTCGCCGGCCGTTCCAGCCGCCGCACGAGCACCAGCACCGCGAGCCCGAGCAGCACGCCGGCGACCACGTCCGAGATGAAGTGCACGCCCAGGTACACGCGGCTCAGGCACACCAGCGCGACGATCACGCCGGCCGTCCACCACGCCCACGGCCGCGCCACCGCCGCCGCGAGCCGCCCCAGGCCCGCGGTGCCGATCTGCGCGTGCCCGGAGGGCAGCCCGAAGGCCCCCTCGGCGGAGAACGCGTGGATCCTCGGATCGATCCAGTACGGCCTGGGCTGGTGGGCGGCGAGCTTGCCGATCGCGTTCGTGGCGGCGGCCGCCAGGACGGTGAACCCGAGCCGCAGCGCCAGCGCCGGGTTGACGCACCAGTAGAGCAGCGGCAGGCAGAGCAGGAAGAACGTGTCGGTGCCGAGCACCGACACGAGCTCCAGCACGGGCCGGACGACGCCGGGCCAGCTCTGGAGCCAGATGATCGGTGCCAGCTCCGCCAGGTGCAAATCGTCCAGAAGATCCACGTTCACGATCGGACCACACGGCCGGGCGGCGTGTCAGGTGATCTTGCGCAGCAGGGCCAGGAACATCGCGTCGGTGCCGTGCCGGTGCGGCCAGAACTGGGCGTGCGGCCCGTCGCCCAGCCCCTCGACCTCCGGCAGGTAGTCGCGGGCGTCCAGTTGCTCGACGTCCGTCCTGCGCGCCAGGACGTCGCCCACCACGACCCGGGTCTCGGCCAGGTGCGGGGAGCACGTCACGTAGGCCACGACGCCGCCCGGGCGCACGGCGTCGAGCGCCGTCTCCAGCAACCGCCGCTGCAGCTTGCCCAGGTCGGCGATGCCCGCCGGGTCGCGCCGCCAGCGCGCCTCGGGCCGCCGCCGCAGCGCGCCGAGCCCGGTGCAGGGCGCGTCGAGCATGACCCGGTCGAAGACGCCCGGCCGCCACGCGGGCTCGGTGCCGTCGGCGGTGACCACGGACGCGTCCCTGGTCGTCTCCCAGACGAGCCGCGCCCGATGCGGCTGGACGTCGGCGGCCAGCAACCGCGCCCCACCCGGAAACGCCTCACCGGCACCGCCCGCAGAGCCCGGTGCGGCGCCAACGCCCGCGGAGCCGTCACCAGCCTCGGAGCGCGGTCCGGCGTCATCGCTCGCGGAGCCGGGTCCGGCGTCGCCGCCCGTCCGGCGGCGGGCCTCCTCGCTCAGCCCGGCGAGATCGCCGTGGGTGGCGATGGCGTCCAGGAGCCCGGCCTTGCCGCCCGGCCCCGCGCACATGTCGAGCCACAGCTCCTCACCGTCGCCGGCCACCGGCACCCGGGTGAGGGCGAGCGCCACGAGCTGGCTGGCCTCGTCCTGGACGGCCGCGCGCGTCTCGGCCACGGCCTCGATCTGCCCCGGGTCCCCCTCGCGCAGATAGGCGGCGTACGGGGAGTATCGGCCCGGCAGGGCGCCGGCGTCCTGCAGCTCCTCCGCCGAGCTGCGCCCCGGCCGAGCGACGAGCGTCACCAGGGGACGGGCGTTGTCGGCGTCGAGCAGGTCGGCCATCTCGTCGGCCGGGCCGAGCGCGTCGCGGAAGGCGGAGACGATCCAGCGCGGGTGACCGTAGGCGACCGCGAGGTGACCGACCGGGTCGACGGCCGGGTCGGGCGCCACGATGGGCACCCACTCCTCCAGAGTCCTGGAGCCGATCTTGCGCAGCACCGCGTTGACGAACTTGGCGGCCCCCTGGCCGATGCGCAGGCGTACCAGATCGACGGTCGTGCCGACGGCCGCGTGCGGCGGAACGCGCATGCGCAGCAGCTGGTGGGCGCCGATCCGCAGCGCGTCGCGCACGTCGGGGTCGGGCGCGCGGTCGCTGCACAGCTCGATGATGGCGTCGTAGGTGCCGAGACCGCGCAGCGTCCCGTACGCGAGCTCGGTGGCCAGCGCGGCATCGCGGCCCTTGATGCCACGATCGCGCAGCAGCCGCGGCAGGAGCAGGTTGGCGTACGCGTCGCGTTCGTCCACCGCCCGCACCACGTCGTACGCCGCGTTGCGGGCCGGGTCACGCGACGGCCTGCGCGGCCTTCCCGCCCGGTCGTCGCCGCGCCTGCCGCCGCCCCCCTGCTGCCCCCTGGTCTTCATCGCCTCAAACTCTCGCTCGCGCCGCCGGCAACATGATCACTTGAAGACCTCGTCACCCTCGGGGCGCACCCCGCGAGCCCACTCCACGGCCCCCATCAACCGCTTGCCCTGCGGCTGCACCTCACCCAGCTCCACCGCGTCACTGGCAGTCCCGACCAGCACGGCCGTCTTCGTGGCGACGACCTGCCCGGGCGCCAGCCGCTCGCCGGCCACCACCCGCACGGGCCCCACCTTCACCCGCTGCCCCCGGAACTCGCTCCACGCCCCCGGATTGGGGGTGCAGGCCCGGACCAGCCGATCGACGTGCATGGCGGGCTTGCCCCAGTCGACCCGCGCGTCGCCCACGGCGATCTTGGGGGCGATCGTGACGCCGTCGGCGGGCTGCGGGCGGGCCTCCAGGGTGCCGTCCTCGACCCCGTCGAGGGTGGCGGCGAGCAGCCCGGCACCCGACACCGACAGCCGCTCCAGCAGCGCCCCGCTGGTGTCGGAGGCGCGGACCTCCTCGGTCACCACGCCGTAGACGGGCCCGGCGTCCAGCTCCTTGACGATCTGGAACGTGCTCGCCCCGGTGATCTCGTCACCGTGCAGGATCGCGTGCTGGACGGGCGCCGCGCCGCGCCAGGCGGGCAGGATCGAGAAGTGCAGGTTGATCCAGCCGTTACGGGGCACGTCGAGCGCCGACTGCGGCAGCAGGGCGCCGTAGGCGACCACGGGGCAGCAGTCGGGCTCCAGCTCCCGGAGCCGGTCGAGGAAGGCGGGGTCGCCGGCCTTCTGCGGGCGCAGCACCTCGATGCCCGCCTCCTCCGCGAGCTCGGCCACCGGCGAGGGGTGGACCTTGCGGCCGCGGCCCGACTGCGCGTCGGGGCGGGTGACGACCGCCACCACCTCGTGCCGGGGCGAGTCGATCAGGGTGCGCAGCGACGGCAGTGCCGTCTCGGGCGTGCCCGCGAAGACCAGACGCATGCTCTCAGAGTGCCTTTCCGCCGGTGGCGTGGGGCGAGACCTTGATCACGGGGGCGGACAGGCCGCTCCACTCCGCCTCGCGTACGGCCTTCATGGCCAGCTTGCGCTGCTTGACGTCCATGCGGTCGATGAACAGGATGCCGTCGAGGTGGTCGGTCTCGTGCTGGAAGCAGCGGGCCATCAGGTCGGTGCCCTCCAGCGTGACCGGCTCGCCGTGCATGTCGAAGCCCTTGGCGACGGCGCGGATGGCGCGCGGCGTCGGGAACGACAGGCCGGGGAAGGACAGGCAGCCCTCCTCGCCCTCCTCGTCGAGCTCGGAGGACAGGTCGAGGTCGGGGTTGATCAGGTGGCCGAGCCGGTCGTCCACGTAGTAGGTGAACACCCGCAGCCCGACGCCGATCTGCGGGGCCGCCAGGCCCGCGCCCGGGGCGTCCATCATCGTGTCGGTCAGGTCCTTGACCAGCTTGCGCAGCTCCTTGTCGAAGTCGACGACAGGGGCCGCCGGGGTGCGCAGCACCGGATCTCCGAACAGCCGGATCGACTGGATCGCCAAGGGGGTCACTCCGTTCTCAAGCGTGGATCAGCCCAGTTTAGTGCAGGTGCGGGCCCGATCAGGTGGCCCGCGCTAGCCGCTGCGGCGCGCGTGCTCCAGCGAACGGGCCTTCATCGCGGCCTTGCGCGCCGCCTTGACCACGGCCTGGTCGTCGTGGGCGGCGGCGAGCATGTCGAGCACGGCGATCGTGTCGGGGTGGCCGACCGCGGGCATCTCGCCCACCAGCTTGATCAGGTCCTCGCCGGGCTCGGGCGGGTCGATGCGGCCCGCGGCGGGGCCCGACAGGTGCATGAGGGCGGCCAGCGAGTCGACCGCGATCCAGGTGTGGTCCTCGGGGCTGAGCGTGGGAGCCTCGAGGTCGCGGATGTGCAGCCAGGAGGCGGCGTAGCGGCGCGTCAGCGGATGCTCCAGCGCCTGCCTGACCGGGGCCTCGGCCTCCGGCCCGAGCTCCTCCAGGATCGCGCCGACGGCGCCGCGCTGCCCGGCCGTGCCGGAGGCGGCGATCTCGATCAGGTCGCGGGCGGCCGACTCGGGCGAGCGGCGCTCCAGCCAGCCGGCCACCGCGCTCTGCGTGGCGCTGCCCTTGACCAGCGCCTCGACCAGCTCGGCCGCCGACAGGTCGGCGAACACCTCCACCTCCGCGGCGGTCGGCGCGTCGTGCCCCTCGCGCAGCAGATCGCGGCGGATGGCCCAGACGCCGAGCGGCGTGAGCGCGGTGCGCCCGGCGGCGGTCTGCTCGACCAGCCCGCAGTACGTCAGCAGCGACAGCGCCTCCAGCAGCTCCGCGGGCAGCGCGGCGGCGATCTTGCGCATCTCGACGGGGCCGGGCGCGCAGGCGACCTCGTGGGACTGCAGGATGCCGCGGGCGAGGTTGGCCGTGGCCACCCCCGATCGTACGGAGTAGATCGTGGCCAGCATCTCGGCCAGGTGACCGTCGACCACGGCGGAGCCGGTCAGGCCGTCGTCGGCACGGTCGAGCACGTCCATCACCACGCCGTCCCAGAACTCCAGCGTGGCCTCGACCGTGAGCTGCATCGACAGCGGCCCGCGCGAGGCGCGGCCGCCCAGGATCTGCAGCAGGCCGGTGTTGACCGCGACGATCCAGATCAGGCGCAGGCGGGAGGCGGGCAGGCCGAGCTCCGCGGCGGCGGCAGCGGCGTCGGGCTCGCTCAGGTGCCCCTCGGGGGTGACCTGGCGCTCTCCTGTCCACGTGGTGAGCCTGATGGCGTCGGCCACGAGCGGCACGGTGGGCACCGCCCGGGCCAGCTCGGCGTCGGGCGCCGGCAGGACCGGCGGGAACGTCAGCGCCTCATGCTCCACGTGAGTCTCCTCAGGGGGCCGTGGAGGCACGGCGGCCTGCTCATCGATCAGCTTGCGCAGCTCGGCGAGGTCGAAGACGTTGTTTGCCACCCACGAAACTTACTGCACACCGGTCACATGAGCGTACTCAACGGATCGCCCGGGAGCGGGCTTTGAACGCGGCCTTGCGCGCCGCCTTGGCCACCGTGCCGTCGGGCATGGAACGTCCGAGCAGCTCCAGGACCTCGACGACGTCGGGGTGGTCGACCCGCCACATCTCCTCGATGAGGTGGGCCGGCGGGCCGGAGGCCGCCATGTTCTCGGCGAAGATCTCCGGGTCCTCCTCGGCCGCGGGCATGGCCAGGGCCAGCATGTCGACGCTGACCCAGAGCAGCTCGTCCTGCGTGAGCGGCGGCGCCGGCAGCTTCCTGGCGGCAAGCCAGTGTATGGCGTGCGGGCGCAGCTCCTGGTCCTCCAGGTAGCCGCGGACGGCGGGCTCGGCCTCGGCGCCCAGGCGGTCGACGATGGTGATGGCGATGCCGCGGGCCACCGCGGGCGCGCCCGAGGCGGCGGCCAGCAGCTCCGCGGCGGCCTCGCCGGCCTCCCTGCCGGACAGCCAGCGGCTGATGTCGCCCTCGGCGATCTCGGTGGGCACGCCGTCGAGCAGCCCCTCGATGAGCCCGAGCGCGTCGGCCTCGGCCAGGTCGGGCGCCTGCGGGGCCTCGACGCCGAGCGAGAGGTAGTGCTCGCGCAGCCCCCAGACGCCCAGGGGCGTCAGCTCCGCGCGGTCGCCGTCGACCCTGACGATGCCGGTGCGCTCCAGCCGGCCCAGCACGGCGGCCAGGTCGGCCTCGCCCTCGCCGGCGATCTCGTCGAGGTACTCGCCGATCACGGTGACGGGCACCCGCACCTGGAGCCGGTAGATCATGTCGAACAGGTCGTAGAGCCCCTCGTCGAGCTCCGCCGACCCGGTGACCGCGCCGCCGGTGTCCTGCTCCAGCAGGTGGGCGACGCGCTGCGCCCAGGCGGTCAGCGGATCGCCGCCTGCGGGCAGCGGCTCCTCCGCCAGCATCGCAACGCCGTCCAGCGCGGCACGCAGCTCCTCCGGCGCGGCCAGCCGCACGGCGGGCAGCGGGGTGCAGCCGGGGCAGTCGCAGGGCGCCTCGCCCAGGTCGGGCAGCTCGCCGGAGGGGATGGCGACCGACTGCTCCAGCGACTCGGGGCCGATGGAGCTGAACAGGCTCTTGGCCATGCCGAAGTTCGAGGTGTCGGCCAGCGCCTCGGGCATGCGGGGCGCGATGTCGTCGAGCCGCTCGCGCATCCGCGCGGCCGTGCCGCCGCTCACCCGGGCGGCCTCGTCGAGGTAGTCGACGAGGGTGCGGGCGGCGGCGATGGTCTCCGGCGCGCTCTCCGGAGGGGCGATGACCTTGCGCGGGTAGATGGACAGCAGCAATTCGTCGAAGGTCTCAGGGGTGAAATCCCCCAGTTCGTTGACGTTGAGGTAGTCGCTGGCGTAGTCGCAGAGCAGGCGGACCTCGTCCGCGTCCACCTCGACTTCCCGCGCACGCCCCCATGCACGCAGGTCGTCGATGGCCTGGTTCACCCATTCGATCGACACAGGGGCACGCTAACGGGTGACCAACGGATGAGCGAATCGGGGAAACGGTCTAAATCAGGTCGAGCGGGTCGACACTCACCCTCACGACATCTGGTGTCTTTCTGGCCGCACGAACCCCGCTGGCCCCTTTGAGCGCGGCGCTCAGCGCCGCTCCCCCTGCTCGGCGCACCCGGATCATGGCGCGTTCCTGGCCGGACTCGTCCACCGGCACGGGGCCGAGCACCTGGGCGTCGGGCGGCAGGCGCATCTCGTCCAGCATCTGCCTGACCGCGGCGGCCGCGCCGGTGAGCGTGGCCATCCGCACCGCCGGCGGGAACCCCAGCTCGGCGCGGTCGCCGAGCTCCCGCTCGGCGTGCGTGACCGGGTCCCACCTGAGCAGTGCCTGTACGGACGGCAGCGCCGCGTCACCGAGCACGACCAGCTCGGCGGCGGGGCGCAGCAGGGCCGCGGCGTTCATCCAGCGGCGCAGCGTCTCCTCGGCCGCCCGCAGGTCCGCCCGCCCGAGCAGCGCCCACCCGTCCAGCAGCACGGCCGCCGCGTACCCGCCCTCCGCCACCGGCTCCGCGCCCGGCGTCGCGACGACCAGCGCGCGGCCGGCGGGCACGGTGGCCAGCACGCCGTCGCGTCCCGAGGTCCGCACCGGCACCGACGGGAAGGCCCTGCCGAGCTCCTCCGCCGTCCGCCTGGCGCCGGTGACGACGGCACGCAGGCGCGGGCTGCCGCAGGACGAGCACCGCCAGTCGGCGTCCACCCGGCCGCACCACCGGCAGTACGGCGCCGCGTGGCCGCCCCTGAGCGCCAGCGGCCCATGGCACAACGGCTCCTGACCGCCCGGACCCCATCCGCCGGGCGGAGCCTGCCCGCCCGGCGGGCCTTGCGATCCCTGCCCCGGCGACTCCGCGCGCGTCAGGCCCGCACCGTGAAGGCCTTCACCCTGGAGGCCCGAACCCGCGCCTGGCAGGCCCTGTTCTGAGTTGCCCAGCGCGATCTGCGCCTGCCCGGCCGGTAGGGCGCCGGTGTGCGCGCTCGACGCGGAGTGCGCAGGGGCTGGGGCCGGCTCGGGGTGCCGGGGGCCGGTGCGGGTGGGGGGCAGGACGCAGCGGGCGGGCGCGCGGCAGTGCTGACAGGCCAGGGCGGGCAGGTAGCCGCGCCTGGGCACCTGTACCAGCACGGGGCCGCTCTCCAGGCCGAGCCGCAGGGCGCGCCAGGCGATGCTGGGCAGGCGGGCCAGGCGGGCGGCCTGGTCCTTGGCCAGCTCGGCGTCCTCGCCCGCCGGGCGTACGCGGGGGGCCAGGGTCCTGATCGTCGTGCGCGCCGCCACGATGGGCCTGGCCCAGCCGCTCACGATGAGCTGGGTGGCCTCCGCCGTGCGGGCGTAGCCGCCGATGAGCATGCCCGCGCCGGTCCTGTGGGCGCGCAGGCCGAGCACCTCGCGGGCGTGCGGGTACGGGGCCAGGCGCTCGGCGTGCAGGTCGTCTCCGTCGTCCCAGATGGCCACCAGGCCGAGCTCCGCGACGGGGGCGAACATGGCGGCCCTGGTGCCCACCACGGCCCGCACCTGGCCCCGCAGCACCCTCAGCCACCGCCGATACCGCTCGGCGGGGCCCAGGTCGGCGGTGAGCGCCACGTGCCTGCCGGGGCCGAGCAGCCGCCCGAACTCGGCGTCGGCCAGCGCCACGTCCTTCCCGTCGGGGACCACGACGACCGCTCCCCTGCCGCCGTCCAGCGTGGCCCGCACGGCCTCGGCCACGGCGCCGGCCCAGCCCCGCGCCCCGGGCAACGCCGACCACACGGCCCTGGGCGCCCGTCCGTCACGCAACGCGTCAAGGAAGGAGGGCCCCGTGGGGTACGCGTCCCACGCGCTCACGGCCTGCGCCGCGCCGCCATCGCCCGGGACGTACGCCGCACCGGCCGCACTCGAGGCGGGAGCCGCGCCGCTCCCGCTCGGAGGATGAGGGGCGCCGCTCGTGCTCGGGGCCGCCGATGGGTGTGGTGACGGGCCCGGCCCTTGGCCCCGGGAATCCGGGGGCGGGTCGGTCTTGGGGGGCTCCGACTCGGCCTTGGCGTGGCGGGGCGGGACGGCCAGGCGGAGTACGTCGGTGAGGGTGCCCGCGTACCGGTCGGCGACCGCCCTGGCCAGCCCGGCGATCTCCGGGGTGAGCACCCGCTCGGGCGAGACCACGCGTTCCAGCGGGGTGAGCCGGCCCTCGTGCTCGCTCTCCGGCACCCGCTCCAGCAGGAACCCGTCCACGAGCTTGCCCGCGAACCGCACCCGCACCCGCACCCCCGGCTCGGCCGTCTCGTGCATGGTCCGGGGAATGAGGTAGTCGAAGGGCCGGTCGAGGTGCGGCAGCGGGCTGTCCACCACGACCCTGGCCACGGGGTTCTCGGGGGCGGGGACGGGCGCCCCCTTGGTGTCCTTCGACGACGCCGCGGGCCGCACGGCTTCGAGCGGCAGGAGCGCGTCGTCGGAGGAAGGGGTCACGCAGTAGGTCTACCAGACCCGCGCTCGCGTCCACGCCCGCGACGTGATCATCGGGCGCGAGCCGCCGCGGCGGCCGGACCACCGCCGCCCCACGCGCCCCTTCGGCATCCGCGGGCCCGCCGAAAGTGCGCACGCTGGAAGACGCGCTCCCGCGGACCGGAACCGGCCTTCAGGCCCGCCGGAAACCGGGCGACGCGAAACACGGGACCGGGTCACGCGACGATCGGGCGCGGCGAACCCCCGCGACACGAAGATCGAACGCCGCGAGAACCGGGCGGCGCGAAGATCGGGCCGGGGGCGAAGATCGGGCGACGCGAAGATCGGGCGACGCGAAGATCGGGCACAGAAACCGGACGCCATGAAACCCGGCGGCGCGCGAAAACCGGTGCCGCCCCCTCAGGGCGACGGCACCGGTCAGCGAACGTCAGGGGTCACAGACCCGCGGCGGTCCGCAGGGCCTCCGCGCGGTCGGTGGACTCCCAGGAGAAGCCCTCGCGCCCGAAGTGCCCGTAGGCGGCGGTCTCCGAGTAGATCGGCCGCAGCAGGTCGAGGTCGCGGATGATCGCGGCGGGCCGCAGGTCGAACACCTGCAGCACGGCCTCCTGGATCTTCTCCACGGGCAGCTTCTCGGTGCCGAAGCACTCGACGAACAGGCCCACCGGCTGCGCCTTGCCGATCGCGTACGCCACCTGCACCTCGCACCGGTCGGCGAGCCCGGCGGCGACGACGTTCTTGGCGACCCAGCGCATGGCGTAGGCGGCCGAGCGGTCGACCTTGGACGGGTCCTTGCCGGAGAAGGCGCCGCCACCGTGGCGGGCCATGCCGCCGTAGGTGTCGATGATGATCTTGCGGCCGGTGAGGCCGGCGTCGCCCATCGGGCCGCCGATCTCGAAGCGGCCGGTCGGGTTCACCAGCAGGCGGTAGCCCTCGGTGTCGAGCTCGAGGCCGGCGAGCACGGGGTCGACCACGTGCTCCTTGATGTCGGGAGCCAGCATCTCCTTGAGGTCGATCTCCGCGGCGTGCTGCGTGGAGACCACGACGGTGTCGAGGCGGACGGGCGTGTCGCCGTCGTACTCGATCGTGACCTGGGTCTTGCCGTCGGGGCGCAGGTAGGGCACCGTGCCGCTCTTGCGCACCTGGGACAGGCGCTGGGCCAGCCGGTGGGCGAGCGTGATCGGCAGCGGCATCAGCTCGGGGGTCTCGCGGCAGGCGTAGCCGAACATGAGGCCCTGGTCACCGGCGCCCTGGCGGTCGAGCTCGTCACCGTCACCGTCGACGCGGTGCTCGTAGGCGTCGTCGACACCCTGGGCGATGTCGGGCGACTGCGCGCCGATGGACACCGACACGCCACAGGAGGCGCCGTCGAAGCCCTTGTGGGAGGCGTCGTAGCCGATCTCCAGGATCTTCTCGCGGATGACGCCGGGGATGTCGACGTAGGTCTCGGTCGTGACCTCGCCTGCGACGTGAACCTGGCCGGTAGTGATCATCGTCTCGACGGCGACCCGGCTCTTGGGGTCGTCCTTGAGCATGGCGTCGAGAATCGCGTCACTGATCTGGTCGGCGATCTTGTCCGGGTGGCCTTCGGTGACCGACTCGGAGGTGAACAGGCGACGTGACAACTCAGTGGCTCCTCATGCAGCGGCTGCTGACGGATGTAAGGCCCGGGACCAATGGGCACGGCTGGGCCTCGCCGAAGTCTAGCCCTACCAGGCGCCAGGTCGCGAAACTGTCCACCATATGTCTCCCATCAGAGCTCGGGCAGGGGATCGGCCGGCAGGATCTCCGGGGCGAAGATCTCCGCGTCCGCGGCCGACACCACAGCGGCGTACTCCTCATCGAACTCGAACACGATCGAGCCGAGCTCGAGAACGTTTCCCGGCAGGATGGGGCCGAGCCTGGTGTGCCGCGGGAACTCCGCGAACACCGACACCGGCCTGTCGATCCTGAGGGTCCTCGTGGCCAGCACGGAGATGGCCGTGCCGGTGACTACGATCAAGAAGTTGCCCGTCCCCGCCGAACCCTCGGAGAACGCGGGGAAGACGTAATGGATCTCCCCCTGATCGCCGAGCAATGTTCTACAACGCTCCCTGACAGCAGAACCCACCGGCATTCCAACCCCCTTGCCCCCAAGTATCCGCAGGCAAAGAGGTTTGTTGCAACGGGTGATCGAGTAATCAGGTCTGTACGCTTTGTACGAGTTTCCGCCGACTCACCCGAGCCGTACGGCGACCAGGTCCCACACGGCGTCGGCGAGATCCTCCTTGGGCCCGAACGGCACCTCGACCGGATCCCCGCCCGCCACCAGCACGGTGGCCGCGTTGTCGGGGGTGCCGAAGGCCAGGCCCTCCCCCACCTGGTTGACCACCAGCAGGTCGCAGCCCTTGCGGGCGAGCTTGGCCTGCCCGTTGGCCAGCACGTCGTGCGTCTCGGCCGCGAAGCCCACGATCACCGAAGGACCCGGCTCCGCACGGCGGCGCTCACCGAGCTCGGCGAGGATGTCGGGGTTCTTGACGAGATGGATGGCCTCGGGCTCACCGTCGGTCTTCTTGATCTTGGTGTCGTGCCGTGTCGCGGGGCGGAAGTCGGCCACCGCGGCGGCCATGACCACCACGTCGGCGCCGGTGGAGGCGGCCAGGACGGCGTCGCGCAGCTCGGCCGTGGACTCGACCCGCACCACCTTCGCCCCGGCGGGGTCGGGGAGCGCGGCGTTGGCCGAGACGAGCGTGACCTCGGCGCCCCGGGCGGCGGCCGTGCGCGCCAGGGCGTAGCCCTGCAGCCCGGAGGAGCGGTTGCCGATGTAGCGCACGGGGTCGATGGCCTCGCGGGTGCCGCCCGCGGAGACGACGACCTTGCGGCCGGCCAGGTCCTGCGGCCTGCCACGGAGCACGCGCAGGCACACCTGGAAGATCTCGGCGGGGTCGGGCAGCCGGCCGGGGCCGGTGTCGGCGCCGGTGAGCCGGCCCACCGCGGGGTCGATCACGACGGTGCCCCGCTCGCGCAGCGTCGCGACGTTGGCCCGCGTGGCGGGGTGCTGCCACATCTCGGTGTGCATCGCGGGCGCGAACACCACCGGGCACGTCGCCGTCAGCAGCGTGTTGGTGAGCAGGTCGCCCGCCAGCCCGTGCGCGGCCTTGGCCAGCACGTCGGCGGTCGCCGGCGCCACCACGACGAGGTCGGCCCGCTTGCCGATGCGCACGTGCGGCACCTCGTGGACGTCGTCCCACACCTCCGGCGACACGGGGTTGCCGGACAGGGCGGCCCAGGTGGGCGCGCCCACGAACTTCAGGGCCTCGCGGGTCGGCACGACCCGCACCTCGTGGCCCGACTCGGTGAACAGCCGCAGCAGCTCGCACGCCTTGTACGCGGCGATGCCGCCGCTGACGCCCAGGACGACCTTCATCGAAGGGGTCAGGCCGCGCCTTCGATGGGCTCGGCGTTGAGCAGGCCCTCGGAGACCTCCCGCAGCGCGATGGACAGCGGCTTCTCCTGCGCGTGCGTCTCGACCAGCGGCCCGACGTACTCCAGCAGGCCCTCGCCGAGCTGGGAGTAGTAGGCGTTGATCTGGCGGGCGCGCTTGGCGCCCATGATCACCAGGGAGTACTTGCTGTCGACGATGTCGAGCAGCGCGTCGATCGGCGGGTTGGTGATGCCCTCCGCGGCCGGGGTGGTGCCTGCCACGATGTCAGACCTCTCGGTTGGTGGTTGTCGTGACCCCCTGAGGGTCAGTCATCAAGGCTATCAGCCGGTGGCACACGTCTTGGACACTCGTGTTCACCAGTGTCAGGTCGAATTCCGACTCGGCGGCCATCTCGACCCGCCCGGCCTCCAGCCGGCGCGCGATGACGTCCTCCGGCTCGGTGCCGCGCCCGCGCAGCCGCTTCTCCAGCTCCTCCCAGGTGGGCGGGGCCAGGAACACCAGCAGCGCCTCCGGCATGCTCCTGCGCACCTGCCTGGCGCCCTCGAGGTCGATCTCGAGCAGGGTGGGCACCCCGTCGGCGAGTTTCTTCAGCACCGGCTCGCGCGGCGTGCCGTAGCGGTTGCCCGCGAACTCCGCCCACTCGAGCAGCTCCCCCGACTCCACGAGCCGGTCGAACTCCTCGCCGTCGACGAAGAAGTAGTGGATCCCGTTGACCTCGCCGGGCCGGGGCCTCCTGGTGGTCACCGAGACCGACAGCCACACCTGGGGGTGCGCCCGCCGGAGCTCGGCGACGACCGTGGACTTGCCGACGCCCGACGGCCCTGAGAGGACCGTCAGCCGCCGTTCGCTCAAGGGCGGGAAGTCGACTTCCACTTCCGGTCCGACCGCCTCGTGGGCACTGACTTCGCCGGACCAGGACCTGTCGGTCACTTCCTACCCCCCGTTGAACCTGCGCTTTCGTGTGGAACAGAGATTAGCTCTCGTTGCCACCGAACTCGCGCTCGAGGGAGGCCCTCTGGTTCGCGCCGAGGCCCCGCACGCGGCGGGACTCGGCGATGGCAAGCCGCTCCATGAGCTGCTTGGCGCGGACCTTGCCCACGCCGGGGAGCGATTCCAACAGTGCCGACACCTTCATCTTGCCGATGACGTCGTCGGTCTGCCCATCCTTGAGCACCTCAGCCAGAGAAACCGCGCCATGCTTGAGCCGGTTCTTGACCTCGGCACGCTCTTTACGGGCCTTGGCAGCCTTTTCCAAAGCTGCGGCGCGCTGCTCAGGGGTCAGGGGAGGAAGAGCCACGCCGGGTCACCTCGAATTTCTGTCGATGTACTCGGACGGGATGGGAAACTAGCTGGTCATCGCCCCCTAAGCAACGTCAAGAGCGGTTTCTCTCGCGACAAAATCCACTTCATCACTCTGCGTGTTCGTAAAATCACATTGTGCTGATCAAATCGCCCTCACTTCCCCCTTCGCGCGTCGGCTCGCGCCGGTGTCGCGAAACGCAAGGGCGCGCCCGGGCCCGCCACCCGCCAATGTCCGAAACCCGGCCTACACCAGGGCCGAAACCCGGTCACGCGATCACCTGCGGATGCATTATGATCTTGTGAGCAGGGCCCGGCAGGTGCGGCGCGTGGCGGCGGGCGACGCATGCCCGGGCGGACGCCTCAGAGGGCATGTGCCTGAAAGGGCATGCGCATCAGACCGGCGCGTCTCAGACCGGCGCTCGTCTCAGACCGGCGCTTGTTTCAGGTGGCGCGGCGGAGCGAGGCGGCGATGGCCGCGGCCGCCGCTCCCGGGTCGGCCGCGCCCGTGATGGGCCGTCCGATCACGAGCAGGTCGGCGCCGTCCGCCAGAGCCTGCTCGGGCGTGGCGACGCGCATCTGGTCCTGCGTGGCGGCCCCCGTGGGGCGCACGCCGGGCGTGATGAGGGTGATCTCCTCGCCCACCTCGGCGCGCACCGCCGAGACCTCGTTGGGCGAGCACACGAGCGCCGTGGCGCCCGCCTCGACCGACAGCGCTGCCAGGCGGCGCACGGCGGCGTCGGCCGGCCCGGCGAGCCCGATGCGCTCCAGGTCGCCCTCGGTGAGCGAGGTCAGGACGGTGACGGCGGCGATCCGGGTGTGCGGCGCGGCCTCCACGGCCGCCCTGATCATGGCGGGCCCGCCGGCGGCGTGCACGGTCAGGATCGAAGGACGCAGCCGCGCCACGGCCCGCGCGGCCCCGGCCACGGTGTTGGGGATGTCGTGCAGCTTGAGGTCGAGGAACACGCGTACGCCGCTGGCCCCGCGCACGGAGGCGATCACGTCGGGCCCGTAGCGCAGGTAGAGCTCAAGGCCCACCTTGACCGTGCTGACGTGCGGCGTGACCAGGGCGGCCCACCGGGCGGCGGTCTCCAGGTCGGGGGCGTCGAGAGCGACGGCGATCGGTGCGGGGGTCAAGACGTGCTCTCCAGACAATCGGGAGTCAAGGCGTGCTCTCCTCGGTATCGACTAGCAGGTGCCGGGGTGCGCTCCCCGGCGGGCGGTGCGCCAGGCCGACGGCGTCGGCCAGCCGCTGGAAGCCGCGGGCCCTCAGGAGCTCCTCAAGCTCGCGTTCGATGCGCAGGCAGGCATAGGGGTCGTGGAACAGCGCCGTGCCCACTCCGACCGCACAGGCGCCCGCCAGGACGAGCTGGAAGGCGTCCCTGCCCGTCATGACGCCGCCGACGCCGATCAGGGGCACCCCGGGCAGGGCCGCGTGCACCTGCCAGACGCACCGCACGGCCAGCGGCAGGATGGCCGGCCCCGACAGGCCGCCGGTGACGGCGGCGAGCGAGGGACGCAGCGCCTCGGTGTCGATGGCCATGCCCAGCGGGTTGTTGATCATGGACAGCGCGTCGGCCCCCGCGTCCACGCAGGCGCGCGCGACGGAGACGATGTCGGCCACGTCGGGCGCGAGCTTGGCGACGACGGGCACGTCGTAGCGCATGATGGAGCGCACGGAGGCGATCACCTCGGCCGCGGCGCTGCCCTCGCGGGCGAAGACGCGCCCGCGGTCCTCCATGTTCGGGCAGGAGAGATTGACCTCCAGCGCCGTCACCCCGGGCGCGTCGGCGAGCCTGCGCGCCAGCTCGGAGTACTCGGCGACGGTGCCGCCGCCGATCGAGACGATGGTCTTGATGCCGCGCTGGGCCAGCCAGGGCAGCTCCCGCTCCAGGAACGCCTCGATGCCCGGCCCCTGCAGCCCGACGGCGTTGAGCATGCCCGAGGGCGTCTCGGCCATGCGCGGCGTGGGACGGCCGGCGCGCGGGGCCATGGTGATCGAGCGGGTGGTCAGCGCGCCGAGCCGGTGCAGGTCGAAGAACTGGGCCAGCTCCCGCCCCGAGGAGGCGCAGCCGGCGGCGGTGGTGATGGGGTTCGCGAGCTCCACGTGCGCCAGAAACGTCCGCATATCAACTGACATGTCGTGCACCGCCTCCGGGGGCGCCGAGCGCGTCGAACGGGATCGTTCCCACGTCCTCGAAGCGCACCCGCTCCCCCCGGAACACCGGCCCCTCGGCGCACGCCCTGACCATCCTGGTGGCCCCGTCGTCACCGATGACGGGCAGCACGCACGTCATGCACACCCCGATGCCGCAGGCCATGGCCTCCTCGACCGCCACCTGCACCGGGATGTCGAACTCCATGGCCACCGCCGTCACCGCCCGCAGCGTCTCCATGGGCGCGCAGGCGTACACGGCGTCGGCGCGCGTGTCGGCGATCACCGACGGCAGCGCGTCGGTGACCTTGCCGCGCAGCCCGAGCGAGCCGTCCTCGGTGGTCAGCGTGGTCGTCTGGGCGATCCTGCGGGCCCGCATCGCGCCGAACACGCGCTCCGCCCCGGCCCCGCCGAGCACGAAGTCCACCCGGCAGCCCCGCGCCAGCAGCGCGTCGGCCAGCGGGAACAGCACGGCGGAGCCGTACTCGGAGCCGACCAGCACGCAGTGGACGGGGTCGCGTGGCAGCGGGAAGGGCCGCCCGAGCGGCCCGACCAGGTCGAGCGTGTCACGGGCGCGCCGCTCGGCCAGCCAGGCCGTGCCCGACCCGCGCACGGTGAAGACGAGCTCCACCGTGCCGCCGTAGTCGGATTTCACGTCGTGGATGGACAGCGCGCGGCGCGTCACCATCGACGTGTACGGCCCGCCCACCGCCACGGAGACGAAGTGGCCGGGGCGGTAACGCTCGGCGATGCCGGGCGCCACCACCGTCAGCGCATGGTAGGCGTCGACCCGGCGCGTCGTCAGCACCGTGCCCGTCACCTGCACCGGTGTGCCGGCCAGTCGTCTTCACCTCCCGTGCGGGGTCAGCCCCGGAGTGCCTGTGCGTGCTCCTGGAGAGACCGTACGCCGACGTCGCCGCGCACGATCGCCTGGATGCCGGCCGCCGCCGCCGCGAGGCCCGAGACCGTGGTGATGCACGGGATGCCGCGCAGCACGGCGGCCGTGCGGATCTCGTAGCCGTCGAGCCGCGGCCCCGACTGGCCCGGGCTGCCGAAGGGCGTGTTGACGATCAGGTCGACCTCGCCGTCGAGAATGGCCTGCACGCTCGTGGGCTCACCTCCGGGACCCGTCCCCTCGCTGTGCTTTCGCACGATCTTGGCATGGACGCCGTTGCGGCGCAGCACCTCGGCGGTCCCCTCGGTGGCCAGGATCTCGAACCCGAGATCCGCGAGCGCCTTCACAGGGAAGATCATCGCACGCTTGTCCCTGTTGGCCACGGATACGAACGCGCGTCCCTTGGTCGGGAGCCGGCCGTACGCGCCCGCCTGCGACTTGGCGTAGGCGATGCCGAAGAACTCGTCGATGCCCATGACCTCGCCCGTGGAGCGCATCTCGGGCCCCAGGACGATGTCCACGCCGCGGAAGCGGTTGAACGGCAGCACCGCCTCCTTGACCGCGATCGAGGCGTCGAGCGGCAGCGTGCCGCCGTCGCCCTCGGCGGGCAGCATGCCCTCCTCGCGCAGCGAGGCGATCGACGCGCCGAGCATCACCCTGGCCGCCGCCTTGGCCAGCGGCGTGCCGGTGGCCTTGGACACGAACGGCACCGTGCGGCTGGCGCGCGGGTTGGCCTCCAGGACGTACAGGATGCCGGCGTGCATGGCGTACTGGACGTTCAGCAGGCCGCGCACGCCCACCCCGGCGGCGATGCCCTCGGTGGCGGCGCGGATGGCCTTGATGTCGGCGCCGCCGAGCGTGATCGGCGGCAGTGCGCACGCCGAGTCGCCGGAGTGGATGCCGGCCTCCTCGATGTGCTCCATGACGCCGCCCAGGAACAGCTCCTCGCCGTCGTAGAGGGCGTCCACGTCGATCTCGATGGCCTCGTCGAGGAACTTGTCCACCAGCACCGGGTGGCCGCCCTCCTGGGCCGCCATGTACGTGGTGAGCGTCTGCTCGTCGTAGACGATGGCCATGCCGGCCCCGCCGAGCACGTACGAGGGCCGCACGAGCACGGGGTAGCCGATCTCCTCGGCGATCTCCAGCGCCTCGGCCACGGTCAGCGCGGTGCCGTGCTTGGGCGCGGGCAGCCCCGCCTCGGCCAGCACCCGCCCGAACGCGCCGCGCTCCTCGGCCAGGTGGATGGACTCGGGCGAGGTGCCGACCACGGGCACGCCCGCGTCCTTGAGCGCCTGCGCGAGCCCGAGCGGCGTCTGGCCGCCGAGCTGCACGATCACGCCCGCGACCGGGCCCGTCTGCTGCTCGGCGTGCACGACCTCCAGGACGTCCTCCAGCGTGAGCGGCTCGAAGTAGAGCCGGTCGGAGGTGTCGTAGTCGGTGGAGACGGTCTCGGGGTTGCAGTTGACCATGACGGTCTCGAACCCGGCCCGCGACAGCTCGAACGAGGCGTGCACGCACGCGTAGTCGAACTCGATGCCCTGCCCGATGCGGTTGGGCCCGGAGCCGAGGATGATGACCTTCTGCCGCTCCCCGGAGGGGACCTCGCTCTCCTCGTCGTAGGTCGAGTAGAGGTAGGGCGTCCTGGCGGCGAACTCGGCGGCGCAGGTGTCGACCGTGTTGTAGACCGGCCGCAGCCCCAGCGCGTGCCGCAGGTCGCGGACCCTGGCCTCGTCGATGCCGCGGATCTCGCCGATCTGCACGTCGCTGAACCCGAGGTGCTTGGCCCGCTCGAGCACCTCGGCGGTCAGGTCGTCGGCCGCGGCGACCGCCTGGGCCTCCTCGTGCAGCAGGAAGAGCTGGTCGATGAACCACGGGTCCACGCTGGTGGCCTCGAACAGCTCCTCGGGCGTGGCGCCGGCCCTGATGGCCTGCTGCATCGTGCGCAGCCGGCCGTCGTGCGGGGTGCGGCAGGCCGTCAGCAGCTCGTCCTTGGGCGCGACGTCGCCGGCCCAGGTGAAGGAGGAGCCCTTCTTCTCCATCGAGCGCAGCGCCTTCTGCAGCGCCTCGGGGAAGGAGCGGCCGATGGCCATGGCCTCGCCCACCGACTTCATGTGCGTGGTGAGGGTCTGGTCGGCGCCCCTGAACTTCTCGAACGCGAAGCGCGGCACCTTCACCACGATGTAGTCGAGCGTCGGCTCGAAGGAGGCCGGGGTCTCCTTGGTGATGTCGTTGGGGATCTCGTCGAGGGTGTAGCCGATGGCCAGCTTGGCGGCGATCTTGGCGATCGGGAAGCCGGTGGCCTTGGAGGCCAGCGCCGACGAGCGCGACACGCGCGGGTTCATCTCGATGACGATCATGCGCCCGGTGCGCGGGTCCACCGCGAACTGGATGTTGCAGCCGCCGGTGTCGACGCCGACCTCGCGGATGACCGCGATGGCGACGTCGCGCATGTTCTGGTACTCGCGGTCGGTCAGGGTCAGCGCGGGCGCCACGGTGACGCTGTCGCCGGTGTGCACGCCCATCGGGTCGATGTTCTCGATGGAGCAGACGATGACGACGTTGTCGGCCTTGTCGCGCATGACCTCCAGCTCGTACTCCTTCCAGCCGAGGATCGACTCCTCCAGGAGCACCTCGGTGGTCGGGGAGGCGTCGAGCCCGGCGCCGGCGATGCGGCGCAGGTCCTCCTCCGTGTACGCGAAGCCGGAGCCGGCGCCGCCCATGGTGAACGAGGGCCGCACGACGACCGGGTAGCCCAGCTCGTTCGCGGCGGCCAGGCACTCGTCCATGGTGTGGCAGATGGCCGACCTGGCGGACTCGGCGTTCAGGCCGTGCTCGCGGGCGACCTTGGCGACGATGTCCTTGAACTTCTCGCGGTTCTCGCCCGCCTGGATCGCGTCGAAGTCGGCGCCGATCAGCTCGACCTCGTACTTGTCCAGCACGCCCGACTCGTGCAGCGCCACGGCGGTGTTGAGCGCCGTCTGGCCGCCCAGCGTGGGCAGCAGCGCGTCGGGCCGCTCCTTGGCGATGATCTTCTCGACGAACTCCGGGGTGATCGGCTCGACGTACGTGGCGTCGGCGAACTCCGGGTCCGTCATGATCGTCGCCGGGTTGCTGTTGACCAGGATCACGCGGAAGCCCTCGGCCCGCAGCACGCGGCACGCCTGGGTGCCCGAGTAGTCGAACTCGCACGCCTGGCCGATCACGATCGGCCCCGAGCCGATCACCAGGACCGACTGGATGTCCTCACGCTTTGGCACGGGTCATGACCTCGCAGAACTCGTCGAAAAGATAGGCGGCGTCGTGCGGGCCGGCGGCGGCCTCGGGGTGGTACTGGACGCTGAAGGCGCGGCCGTCGAGCAGGCGCAGCCCTTCGACGCAGCGGTCGTTGAGGTTGACGTGGCTCACCTCGGCCTGCCCGTACGGGGTCTCGAACGGCCCGTCGAGCGGCGCCTCCACCGCGAACCCGTGGTTGTGCGCGGAGATCTCCACCTTCCCGGTGCGCACGTCCTGCACCGGCTGGTTGACGCCCCGGTGGCCGTAGCGCAGCTTGTACGTGGACAGCCCGAGGGCCCGCCCGAAGAGCTGGTTGCCGAAGCAGATGCCGAAGAACGGCACCCTGGCCTCCAGCACCCCTCGCAGCGCCGACACGTCGGCGGTGGCGGGGTCGCCCGGCCCGTTGGAGAAGAACACGCCGTCGGGCTCGACCGCCATGATCTGCTCGTAGGTGGCGCCGGCGGGCAGCACGTGCACCTCGCAGCCGCGCTCGGCCATCCGGTGCGGGGTCATGCCCTTGATGCCCAGGTCCACGGCCGCGACCGTGAAGCGCTTGTCGCCGACGGCGGGCACGACGTACGTCTCCCCCGTGGCCACCTCGCGCGCCAGGTCCGCGCCCTCCATCCGGGGCGACTGCCGCACGCGCTCGACGAGCTCCTCGACCGGCGCCCCGGGCGCGCTGAAGATGCCGGCGCGCATGGCCCCGCGCTCGCGCAGGTGGCGGGTGAGCGCGCGGGTGCCGGAGATGGCGATCCCGACGACGCCCTGCTCCTTGAGGTAGTCGTCGAGCGAGCGGTTGGCCCGCCAGTTGGAGACCACCCTGGACGGCTCGCGCACGACGTAACCGGCCACCCAGACGCGCCGGGACTCCGGGTCCTCGTCGTTGACGCCGGTGTTGCCGATGTGCGGCGCCGTCATGGCGACGATCTGCCGGTGGTAGGACGGGTCCGTGAGGGTCTCCTGGTAGCCGGTCATGCCGGTGTTGAAGACCATTTCGCCGAACGTCTCGCCTTCGGCGCCGTATGGAGTGCCATGGAAGACGCGGCCGTCTTCCAGGACGAGCACCGCAGTGTTCAAACCAGCTTCCCTTCGAGAACGGTCGGCCTGCCGCGCAGGAACGTGGCCACTACCCGGCCGGGCAGCGTCATCCCCTCGTACGGGGTGTTCCGGCTCTTGGAGGCGAAGGCGGACGGGTCCACCTTCGTCCGCACGGACGGGTCGTACAGCGTGATGTTGGCCGGGGCGCCCACCTCGAGCGGCTGCCCCTGACCGGCCAGGCGCCCGATGCGGGCGGGCACGACGGACATGCGCTGGGCGACGCCCGCCCAGTCGAGCAGCCCGGTCTCGACCATGGCCTCCTGGACCACGCTGAGCGCGGTCTCCAGGCCGACCATGCCCATGGCCGCGGCCGACCACTCGGTCTCCTTGTCCTCGACCGGGTGGGGCGCGTGGTCGGTGGCCACGATGTCGATCGTGCCGTCGGCCAGGGCGGCGCGCAGCGCCTCGACGTCCGCGCGGGTGCGCAGCGGCGGGTTGACCTTGTAGATCGGGTTGTAGGCGCCCACCGGCGACTCCTCCACGAGGTCGTCGGTGAGGAGCAGGTGGTGGGGGGTCACCTCGGCGGTGACGTTCCAGCCCTTGGACTTGGCCCAGCGGAGGATCTCGACCGAGCCGGCCGTGGAGACGTGGCAGACGTGCAGCCGGGAGCCGACGTGGGCGGCCAGGAGGCAGTCGCGGGCGATGATCGCCTCCTCGGCGACCGCGGGCCAGCCGGTCAGGCCGAGCCTGCCGCTGATGACGCCCTCGTTCATCTGGGCGCCGGCGGTGAGCCTGGGCTCCTGGGCGTGCTGGGCGATGACGCCGTCGAACGCCTTGACGTACTCCAGGGCGCGGCGCATCAGCACCGCGTCGTCCACGCACCTGCCGTCGTCGGAGAAGACCCGCACGCGGGCGGCCGAGTCGGCCATCGCGCCCAATTCGGCGAGCTGCCTGCCCTCCAGGCCGACGGTGACGGCGCCGACCGGGTGCACGTCGCAGTGGGCGAACTCGCGGCCCAGCCGCCAGACCTGCTCGACCACGCCGGCGGTGTCGGCGACGGGCGAGGTGTTGGCCATGGCGTGCACGGCGGTGTAGCCGCCGCGCGCGGCCGACTGGGTGCCGGTCTGCACGGTCTCGGCGTCCTCGCGGCCGGGCTCGCGCAGGTGCGTGTGCAGGTCCACGAGGCCGGGCAGCGCGATCGCGCCCGCGCCGTCGAGCGTGTCGTCGCCCGCCAGGCCGGGCCCGATCTCGGCGATCGCGCCGTCCTCGACCCGGATGTCGGCGGGCTCCGCGCCCAGGATCCTCACGTTGCGAATGATCATGCGATCTCTCCCCCGAGCAGCAGGTACAGGACGGCCATGCGGATGGTCACGCCGTTGGCGACCTGTTCGACGATGGTGGAGCGAGCCGAGTCGGCCACCTCGGCGGCGATCTCCATGCCGCGGTTCATCGGCCCCGGGTGCATGACGATCGCCTCGTCGGGCATCTTGGCGAAGCGGTCCCTGTCGAGGCCGTAGCGGCGGGAGTACTCGCGCTCGCTGGGGAAGTAGGCGGCGTTCATCCGCTCCTTCTGCACCCGCAGCATCATCACCGCGTCGGACTTCGGCAGCACCGCGTCGAGGTCGTAGGACACCTCGCACGGCCAGGTGCCGATGGAGACCGGCAGCAGCGTGGGCGGCGCGACCAGGGTGACCTCGGCGCCGAGCGTGTGCAGCAGCAGCACGTTGGAGCGGGCGACCCGGCTGTGCAGCACGTCGCCGACGATGGTGACCCTGCGGCCCTCCAGGCTGCCCAGGCGGCGGCGCATGGAGAAGGCGTCGAGCAGCGCCTGCGTGGGGTGCTCGTGGGTGCCGTCGCCGGCGTTGACGACGCTGCCGCGCACCCAGTTGGCCAGGCGGTGCGGCGCGCCGGAGGCGCTGTGGCGGATGACGACCGCGTCGGCGCCCATCGCCTCCAGGGTGAGCGCGGTGTCCTTGAGCGACTCGCCCTTGGACACGCTCGACCCCTTGGCGGAGAAGTTGATCACGTCGGCGGACAGCCGCTTGGCCGCCGCCTCGAACGAGATCCGCGTGCGCGTGGAGTCCTCGAAGAACAGGTTGACCACCGTGCGCCCGCGCAGCGTGGGCAGCTTCTTGATGGAACGTTCCGAGACCCTCGCCAGCTCCTCGGCGGTGTCGAGGATGAGCAGCGCGTCGTCCCGGGTCAGGTCTCCGGCGGAGATCAGGTGCCGATTCACCTGGCGCCCTCCTTCATGAGCAGGACGGCGTCGCGGCCGTCGATCTCCTGCAGGTAGACCTTGACCTTCTCGCTCTTGGCGGTCGGCAGGTTCTTGCCGACGTAGTCGGCGCGGATGGGCAGCTCGCGGTGGCCGCGGTCGACCAGCGTGGCGAGCTGCACGGCGGTGGGCCGGCCGAGGTCGTTGAGCGCGTCGAGCGCGGCGCGCACGGTGCGGCCGGAGTAGAGGACGTCGTCGACGAGCACCACGACCTTGCCGTCGATGCCGTCGGGCGGCAGCTCGGTGGGGCCGAGCGGGCGCACGGGCCCGCGCCGCAGGTCGTCGCGGTACATCGTGATGTCGATCGAGCCGACGGGGATCTTGACGCCTTCGAACTGCTCGATGCGGTCGCCGAGCCGGCGGGCCAGCGTGGCGCCGCGGGTCGGGATGCCGAGGAGGACGACGTCGCCGGCGCCCTTGGTGCGCTCGAGGATCTCGTGCGCGATCCGGGTCAGCGCCCGGTGGATGTCCGGGGCTTCCAGGACGGCCCTGGAATCGCCCGAGGGTGCGGACATGGCGAAGCTCACCACCTTTCCCGCCTCACGGGACGGGTCTTAAAAGGGTGTTGGTCGGGACACACAGTACCAGGGGCTACCAGGTACAACGCGGGCACCCTCCCCCGGCGTCCGTACGGGGAGCGACGGCACGGTCGCGGATCAGGGCGATGTCCTGGATCAGGTAATTTCCCGCACCGCGCCGTGTCGGGGCGGCCCGCGCGGGGCACGTCTACCCGGCGCGCGGGGCGGGGGTCGGGCGTGACTTCCGCTTCCTGGAGGGGGATACAGGACAGATGACGTTCCATGTCGATTCCGAGGTCGGGCACCTGCGGCAGGTCCTGCTGCACGGGCCCGACCTCGCGCTGAAGCGGCTGACCCCCACCAGCAAGGACGCGTTCCTCTTCGACGACGTGCTGTGGGTGCAGCGCGCGATCGAGGAGCACGAGGAGTTCCAGCAGGTGCTGACGGGCCGCGGCATCCGTGTCCACCTGCTGGCCGACCTGCTCAGGGAGACCGTCGAGATCCCCGAGGCCCGCAAGCACATCCTCGACGCGGTCATCGACGAGCGCTGGCTCGGCCCCGGCGCCATCGACGACGTCCGCAACACGCTCGACGGGATGGACTCCGCCACGCTGCAGGTCTACCTGACCGGCGGCATCACCAAGCGCGAGCTGGTCGCGATGGGCTGCGACCCCAAGTCGGTGACCTTCCACGCCACGGGCGAGGACGACTTCATCCTGCCGCCGCTGCCGAACCACCTGTTCACGCGGGACACCTCGTGCTGGATCTACGACGGCGTGTCCATCAACGCGATGAAGAAGAAGGCCCGCATGCGGGAGACGGTCAACATGGAGGCCGTCTACATGTACCACCCGACGTTCGCCGGCGGCTTCGACCGGCCCGGGCAGGGCGGCTACCACTGCTGGATGCCCGGCCAGCCTGTCGCCCCCGCCACCATGGAGGGCGGCGACGTGCTGGTCATCGGGCGGGGCGCGGTGCTGGTCGGGATGAGCGAGCGCACCCAGCCGCAGGCCGTCGAGATGCTGGCGCAGCGGCTGTTCAGCGCCGGGTCCGCGCGGCGGATCGTGGCGCTCGACATGCCGAAGGCGCGGGCGTTCATGCATCTGGACACGGTGATGACGATGCTCGACGTGGGCGTGTTCACCAAGTACGCCGGCCTGGGCATGCTGCCGGCGTACACGATCGAGCCGGGCGAGACGTCCAAGGAGCTCAAGGTCACCGACCATCCGCCCGAGGACATGCACAGGGCCATCGCGCACGCCCTCGACCTGCCCGACATAAAGGTCCTGACTCCCACCCAGGACGTCTACGCCGCCGAGCGGGAGCAGTGGGACGACGGCTGCAACGGGCTGGCGCTGGAGCCCGGCGTGGTCGTGGCCTACGAGCGCAACACCACCACCAACAACCACCTGCGCGACAACGGCATCGAGGTGATCACGATCAGGGGCAGCGAGCTCGGCAGGGGGCGCGGGGGGCCGCGGTGCATGAGCTGCCCGCTGGAGCGCGACGCCGTCTAGGGGGACGACACATGGCGGTGGACCTGCGGGGCCGCAGCTTTCTCAAGGAGCTGGACTTCACCCAGGAGGAGTTCGGCTTCCTGCTGCGGCTGTCGGCGGAGCTCAAGGCCGCCAGGCGCGCCGGGGCCGAGCGGCAGCGGCTGCGCGGCAGGAACCTCGCGCTGATCTTCGAGAAGAGCTCCACGCGGACGCGCTGCGCGTTCGAGGTGGCCGCCCGCGACCAGGGCGCGCACGCCACGTGCCTGGACCCGTCCGGCGCCCGGCTCGGGCACGAGGAACCGGTCGGCGACACCGCGCGGGTGCTGGGCCGGATGTTCGACGGCATCGAGTACCGCGGCTCCAGGCAGGAGCACGCCGAGGAGCTGGCGGCGCTGTCGGGGGTGCCGGTGTGGAACGGGCTGACCGACGAGTGGCATCCCACGCAGACGCTGGCCGACATGCTCACCATGCGGGAGCACAGCGACCGGCCGCTGCGCGAGGTGTCGTTCGCCTACCTGGGCGACGCGCGCACCACCATGGGGAACTCGCTGCTGGTCACGGGGGCGATGCTGGGCATGGACGTACGCCTGGTCGCGCCGAGGGCCCTGTGGCCCGATCCGGAGCCGGCGGCGGGGCCCGCCGAGAAGCTGGCCGCCGGCACCGGGGCCAGGATCACCGTCACCGACGACCTGGGCAGGGGCGTCAGGGGCGTGGACTTCCTCTACACCGACGTGTGGGTGTCGATGGGCGAGCCGGCCGACCTGTGGCAGGAGCGGATCAAGCTGCTGCTGCCGTACCAGGTCAACGACGTGGTGGTGCGGGCCACCGGCAACCCGTCGGTGCGGTTCATGCACTGCCTGCCCGCCCTGCACAACACGCGGACGCGGGCCGGGCGCGACCTGTACGACAAGACCGGGCTCGACGCGCTGGAGGTGACCGAGAGCGTCTTCGAGTCGCCGCGCTCGATCGTCTTCGACCAGGCCGAGAACCGGCTGCACACCATCAAGGCCGTCATGGTCGCGACGCTGGGAGGCTGACATGCGGGTCATCGTGGCGCTGGGCGGCAACGCGGTGCTGCGGCGCGGGCAGCGGCCCGACGCGGACGTACAGCTCGCCAACGTACGGGCGGCCGCCAGGGCGCTCGCCGCGCTGGCGGCCGAGCACGAGCTGGTCATCACCCATGGCAACGGCCCTCAGGTGGGCCTGCTGGCCATGCAGAGCGCCGCCGACCCCGGGCTGAACGCGCCGTACCCGTTCGACGCGCTCGGCGCGCAGACGCAGGGCCTGATCGGCTACTGGATGCAGCAGGCCCTGCAGAACGCGCTGCCCGGCAGGCAGGTGCTGGCCATGGTGACGCAGACGCTGGTGTCGGCGGTCGATCCGGCCTTCGCCGAGCCGTCCAAGTTCGTCGGCCAGGTCTACGAGCAGGAGGAGGCCGAGAAGCTGGCCGCCGAGCACGGCTGGACGGTGCGGCAGGACGGCCCGCACTGGCGGCGCGTCGTCCCGTCCCCGGCCCCGCAGCGCGTCGTCGAGACGCGGCTGATCCGGCGGATGGTGGGCGAGGGCGTGATCGTGGTGTGCGCGGGCGGCGGCGGGGTGCCCGTCGTGCGCGACGAGCGCGGCCGGCTGACCGGCGTGGAGGGCGTGGTCGACAAGGACCTCACCACCGCGATGCTGGCCGAGGCGCTGGAGTGCGACGCGTTCCTCAGCCTGACCGACGTGCCGCGCGTCATGCGGGGCTTCGGCACGCCGCACCAGAGCGAGATCGGCCACACCACCCCGCACGAGCTGCGCGCGCTCGACTTCCCCGCCGGGTCGATGGGGCCGAAGGTGGAGGCGGTGTGCCGGTTCGTGGAGACGACCGGCGACATGGCCGCCATCGGCAGGCTGGAGGACGCCGGGAGCATACTCGGCGGCTCAGCGGGCACCATCGTCACACCCAACGGCCGGTGGCCGCTGACGAGCACGTTGTAGGGGGTGTCCGATGACACTGGCCCGGCGGCTCCTGCGTACCAAGCCCACGGAGCGCATCGTGGCCGAGGGCGGTCACGGCGAGGGCGGCGAGCTGCGGCGCACCATGTCGCTGTGGCAGCTCACGCTCTTCAGCGTCGGCGCGACGCTGGGCACCGGGATCTTCGTGATCCTCGGGCAGGCGGTGCCCAAGGCGGGGCCGGCGGTGGTGCTGGCGTTCGTGCTGGCGGCGGTCACGGCGCTGTTCTCCGCGCTGTCGTACGCCGAGCTGGCCGGCACGATCCCGGTGTCCGGCTCGTCCTACTCCTACGCGTACGCGACGCTGGGCGAGCTCGTGGCCTGGATCTGCGGCTGGTGCCTGATGCTGGAGTACGCCGTCTCCGTGGCGGCCGTGGCCGTAGGCTGGGGCGAGTACCTGAACTCGTTCCTGCGCGCGCTGTTCGGCTTCGAGCTGCCCGAGGCGATCACCCGCTCCCCCGGCCAGGACGGCGGCGTGGTGAACGTCACCGCGATCGTCATCGTGCTGCTGGCCACGTGGCTGCTGCTGTACGGGGCGTCCGAGAGCGCCCGGGCGAACGCCTTCTTCGTGCTCATCAAGATCGCGGTGCTGCTGTTCTTCTGCGTGGTGACCTTCACGGCCTTCCAGTCGGGGAACCTCGCGCCGTTCGCCCCCATGGGCGTGGCCGGCATCACCGCGGCGGCCTCGCAGGTCTTCTTCTCCTACATCGGCTTCGACGCCGCCTCCACCGCCGGTGAGGAGGCCAGGAACCCCAGGCGCGACCTGCCGCTGGCGATCATCCTGTCCCTGGCCATCGTGACGGCCGTCTACGTGCTCGTGGCGCTGGCCGCCGTCGGCGCGATGCCGTGGACCGACTTCGACCCCGACAACACCGAGGCGAGCCTGTCGTACATCGCCGACCTGGCCGTGGGCGCCACCTGGCCCGGCCTGATCGTCTCCTTCGGCGCGGTCATCGCCATCGCCAGCGTCGTGCTCACCGTCATCTACGGGCAGACGCGCATCCTGTTCGCGATGTCCCGCGACGGGCTCATCCCCCGGATCTTCCAGAAGGTCAACCCCCGGCGGCAGGTGCCGATCGCCAACACCCTCATCGTGGCCGCGTTCATCTCCGTGCTGGCCGGGCTGGTGCCGCTCGGGCAGCTCGCCGAGGCGACCAGCATCGGCACGCTGTTCGCCTTCGCCATCGTCAACGTCGGCGTGCTCGTGCTGCGGTACCGCAGCCCCGAGCTGCCGCGCAGCTTCCGCACGCCGCTGTTCCCCGTCACCCCCGTGCTGGGCGCGATCATGTGCGTCGTGGTCATGGCGGGGCTGGCCGGGGTGACCTGGCTGGCGTTCGGGCTGTGGATGCTCGCGGGGCTGATCTGCTACTTCCTGTACGGCTATGGCCATTCGCGGCTGAATGCCGAGGTGCGCTGAGATGAAGCTCGACGAGGTGCTGGCCGGCTATGGCCCCGGATCGCGGGGGCGCGACGGGCTGGCGCTGGCCGTACTGCTGGCCGGGCAGGCGCACGCCCGCCTGACGGTGGCGACCGTGCAGCCGCCGGCCCGCTCCACGCCGGGGCCCGCCAGGGCCGAGGAGAGCGCCTGGCGCGCCTACCTGCGCGAGCAGGCCGAGGCGACGCTCGCCCAGGCCCGCGAGCTGGTGGCCGAACTCGCCGGACGGGCGGGCCGGGGCGCCGGGGCCGGAGGCGGCGGGCTTGAGGGCGGCGGCGTCGAGTTCGTCGCGCACACTCACCGGGGCAGCGGGCGCGGGCTGGTGGAGCTGGCGCGCAGGCGCGGCGCCGGCGTCGTGGTGATCGGCTCGGCCCCTGGCGGCGGCAGGGGGCGCATCTCGGTGGGCAGCACCGCTGACCAGCTCCTGCACTCCTCCTCCGTTCCCGTCCTGCTCGCCCCGCGCGGCTACGGCGACCGGCCGCCGGCCGCCATCGACCGCCTCACCGTCGCCTACCGGCGCGGCCCCGGCTGCGACGCGGCGGTCACGGACGCGGCGCGGACGGCCGCGGCGCTCGGCGTGCCGCTGCGGCTCGTCACCCTGGTGATCAGCAGTGGCAGGCGGGCGAGGATCGAGGAAGAGATGCTCGTACGCCTGCGCGACCAGGCGGCGGCCGACCTCCACGCGGCGGCGCGAGGCCAGCGGCCGTCGGGACGACGACCCGGAGGGCAGCCCGCGGGGCTGCCCGTGGAGGTCGAGGTGCTGGAGGGCCGCAACGTGGCCCAGGCACTCGGGACGACCTCGTGGCTGCCCGGCGAGATGATCATATGCGCTTCCAGCGACACCGGGCCACTCAGGCGGGTCTTCCTCGGGGACACCTCGCTGAAGATCGTCCGGGCCTCGACCTGCCCTGTCATGATTCTCACTCGTGAGCCCTGACCGCGGGAATTTCTCGTCAAAACCTGACGAAGTCATCGTTGCCACTGGGACATGAGGGGCGATTGTGGCGATCCGTACCGGACCGGATTCGGCATCTTTTTTCCAATCAGCTTGACCTTAGGCGTCCACCCCTTTACCGTCACTGTGCGTAACCACACCGCGCGGCGTTCTGGGGTAAACCCAGAGCCATGGCTACCGATGGTGCCGACCCAGGCACCAGACCCCCCGGTGGCCCGGGCATACGCCGCAAGGGAGCACAATCTACTGAGAGCGATACATACGAGAGCCGGGGGGCCACACGATGCCGTCTGAGTACGCAAAGTCGCTGGGTGCACGACTCCGCGCCATCCGCACCCAGCAGGGCCTGTCCCTGCATGGAGTCGAAGAGAAGTCGCGTGGCAGGTGGAAAGCCGTAGTCGTGGGCTCCTATGAGCGTGGCGACCGAGCGGTGACCGTGCAGAAGCTTGCCGAGCTTGCCGACTTCTACGGGGTGCCCGTCTCCGAGCTGCTGCCGGGCGGAGCCGCCCCCAGCCCGCTCGGGCCGACGCCCAAGCTTGTGATCGACCTGGAGCGGCTCGCGACGCTGCCGAAGGAGAAGGCCGGAGCCCTGGCCCGGTACGCCGCCACCATCCAGAGCCAGCGTGGCGACTACAACGGCAAGGTGCTGTCGATCCGCCAGGAGGACCTGCGCTCCCTGGCCGTGATCTACGACAAGTCGCCGAGCGAGCTGACCGAGGAGCTCATCAGCTGGGGCGTCCTCGACGCCGAGGCCCGCCGGGCCGTGGAGTCGTTCTGACGTCCTGAGTTCGTCCGGGTCTCGGGGCTCTTGTGGTCCCGAGTCCGTTTCCGGGTCGCGAGACGGTCCCGTCAGCAGCTCGTTCCGGCTTCGTGAGGCCGCTTCGAGACCCGTGGTTTTTGCAGGTCGCCCGCTCCGACCGATGGGCTCGCCGCACTCCGGCGAGCCCATCGGCATGTCCGGCGTCATCGCGGCACATACGCTCCCGGCACGCGCACGCCCCGGCACGCGCACGCTCCCGGCGCGGCCTCACCCTCGCCACGCCCGGCCGGCTCAGCATCCGGCCGGCTCAGCACCTGACCCGCGACACGTGCGACCGCCTCGGTTCTCACCACGCGAATCCCGCCCGCGCGGTGGCTGCCCCCGCAGTGGCCGCCCGCGCAGTGCCCGAACGCCCGGCCGGCGCGTCGTGGTCCGTCCCGTCGGCTGGAGGGCGTGAGGCGGCGGCGAGGGCCGCAGGGCTCGGGCAAGCCGGCGTGGGGCAGTGCAGCGCCGAACTCGGGGACGGCGCAAGGCCAAGCCTTCCTGGCCGCGCAGCACCGAGCCGTCGTGGCGGCGCGAAATCGCGCCTCCGCAGCCCCTTCACGGCCGCGGAATCATGCCTCCGGGGCTCAGCCCGCCAGCGGCACGTCCACCGGAAGTTGCGGCTGGCTAGGGACCCCGAGGATGCCCTCGACGGTCGAGACGAACGTCTCCGCCTCCGCCAGGATCTCGTCCGCGTCCGCCGCGCTGATCCGGCGGACCATCCCCGCCTCCGCGGCCGCGCGCTTGGCGGCGGTGTCCGCGAAGTAGGAGGCCCACTGGGCCAGGTCGGGCTCCGCCTCGGGCAGCAGCTCCCAGGCGCTGCGCAGCCGGCGACGACGGCCCTCGGTGGGACGGGGGTGGGCGGCGAGGATCGCCGCTGCCGCTCGCAGAGCCGCCAGGTGGGCGGCCACATATCGGGATGCCGGGGTGCGAGCGCCGGTCGCCTCCGCCAGGCAGGAACGTGAATCGGTCAGGTGTGCCCGAACCGCAGGCGACAGCCGGGGCCCGGGCGTGTCTCTAGGCCGTGGTGCCATCTTGCGCGCCTCCTCTGGAGTCGTGGGCGGCGTCCGGCTTCTGCGCCGATGGAGCCAACAATCGCAGACGCCACCGACATTTCCGCCGGGCAGGCCGGACGAGGAGCTTCCCCTCTCCCCGTCCGGCCAGGACACGCCCACTCGTCTCCGCCGACGACGAGGACGCACCCTTCGCCCGGGAACCTGGCCGCGGGAATCGCTTGGAGAAGCGAACGGCCCGCGACCAGGTCCTGGTGACGTTGAGCCGCGAGCCCCACCGTCACTAGGTCGAACATAATTTCGATCACGCCCCGTTGTCAACCGATCCACGAACATAGGTTCGATGACCATGAAGTGAAAGGATCGACACGCGACGGAGACGGCCCGGTCGGCGACGGCGCAGACGAAAGAGCCGCCGCCGCGGTCAGGGATGCGGCGACGGCGAACGGGTGCTGTCAGGGCGGTGTCAAGACGCGGCCCGCGTCAGGAGACCGAGATCGCCCCCGACGGGCAGAGGGTCACGGCGCGGCGAACGGCCTCCTCCAGCTCCTGCGGCGGCTCGTCCTGCAGGAGGAGGACCGTGCCCTCGTCCTCGCTCTGGTCGAACACCTTCGGCACCGTCAGCGCGCACATGCCCGCACCGATGCACACCGTCGTATCTGCCTTGATTTCCATCGCGACCTACCAAGTGACAGGGAGGCGGTGCACTCCGTAAATACTCATGTCCGAGCGCATCGGCACCTCCTCGGGTGTTACCGCCAAGCGTAGGCCAGGGAAGCGGCGCAGCAGCGCAGGGTAGGCGATGCGCATCTCCGCGCGGGCGAGCTGCTGGCCGAGGCACTGGTGGATGCCGTGGCCGAACGTCAGGTGCCCGCCGGCCGGCCGGGTGACGTCGAGCCGCTCGCCGTCGGGGAAGCGGGCGGAGTCGCGGTTGGCGGTGGGCAGGTGGATGGTGACGGTCTCACCGGCCCTGATCGTGACGCCCTCGATCTCGACGTCCTCCAGCGCCGAGCGGATCGGGCCCAGATGGATGATCGTGAGGTGGCGCAGCAGCTCCTCGACACCGTTGTCCGCCAGGGAGGGGTCGTCGCGCAGGGCGGCGAGCTGGCCGGGGTTCGTGAGCAGCGCGTACGTCCCCAGCCCCAGCATGTTGGCGGTCGTCCCGTGCCCGGCGATGAGCAGCAGCACCCCGACCCCGGTCAGCTCCTCGTCGCTCAGCTCCCCGCCTTCGACGAGCCCGCTGAGCAGGTCGTCGCCGGGCTCCTTGCGCTTGCGCCGGACGAGCCCGTGGAGGTAGGCCGAGATGCCGCCGAGCGCCGCGATCGCGTCGTCCGCCTTGGCCTCCAGGCTGGCCAGGACCTTGGTGTCGGCCTGGAACTGCGCGCGTTCCTCGTACGGCACCCCGAGCAGCTCGCAGATCACCAGCGAGGGGATCGGCAGCGCGAACTCCTGGACGAGGTCCACGGGCGGGCCGGCGGCCTCCATGGCGTCGAGGCAGGCGTCGGTGATCTCCTCGATGCGGGGCTCCAGCGTCTTCATCCGGCGCACCGTGAACTGCCCGGTCAGCAGCCTGCGGAAGCGCGTGTGTTCGGGCGCGTCCATGCGCAGGAAGAACCCGGGCGGCACGCGCAGTTGCTCCGGCCTGGTCGCCAGCTCCATCCGGGCGGACGGGATCGGCGGGTGCATGTGCTCGGGCCGGTTGCTGAAGTGCGGGCTGGCCAGCACCGCGCGGGCGGCGGCATGGCCGGTCACGAGCCAGCCCTGGTGGCCGTCGGCGTACGTCATGCGGTGGATCGCGCCCTGTTGTCGCAGCGCCGTGAGTTCGTCGGGCGGGTCGAGGGGGCGCTGGCGGGCGGTGGGCAGGGTCAGTTCTGACATGTTCCGCTCCTTTCCGAGCTCTCCCTCCCAGAAAACCTCATTGAATGCAAAATTTCAATGGATGAAAACAATTAGGACGTGCAGTATAGTTCCGGCATGGTGGAAGGGCTCCGGGAGCGCAAGAAGCAGCGCACGCGTCAGGCACTGATCGAGGCGGCGCTGCGGCTGTTCCTGGAGAAGGGCTTCGAGGAGACCACGCTCGCGGAGATCGCGGAGCAGGCCGACGTGTCCACCCGCACGTTCTTCAGCTACTTCGCCGGCAAGGAGGACGTGGTCTTCTACGACACCGCGGCCCGGCTGGACCTGGCGCTCGGGGTGCTGGAGGGCAGGCGCCCCGACGAGAGCGTGACCGGCGTGCTGATGAGGATCGTCGAGGAGAGCTTCGAGCAGGCGGTCTCGTACCAGGACCTGACGAGCGAGGACGCGGCGCTGCGGGTGCGGCTGATCCTCACGGAGCCCGCGTTGCAGGCGCGGGCGCTGCTCCTGCTGTTCGACACCCAGCTCAAGCTGGCCGAGGGGCTGCACGAGGCGTTCCCCGAGCTGACGCGGGTGGACGCCGCCGCGGCGGTGGGCGCGCTGATCGGGGCCGTCAAGCTGGGCGTCATGGCCACCCTGGAGGACGAGCAGACGCTGGCGGACATCCTGGGCACCGCGCGCCGCGCGGCCGAGGTCGCCATCTCCGGCCTGCGCGCCCTCGGGTAGCGCCCGTCCGCTCCGCGCGATCGCGCGTGCAGAGCGCCCGGCTCCTTCTGAGAAGCTGTCTCACGGAAACCGCCGCGGGAGGGGAGAGCGGATGGCGGGAAGCGGTCGCCCGGCGGGGCTCGTGCTGCTGGCCCTGGGGCCGGTGCTGGCGGCGGCGTACGCGGGCGCGGGCCATCTGGCCGTCCGCGCGGCGGTGCGCGCGCAGACCACCGGCCCCGAGTGGGAGGGCGGCAGGATCGACGGGTCGGGGCTGACCTCGCTGGGCGTGGACACGTGGCGGCTGACCTGGTGGACCGCCATGGTGGTGGGCCTGGCGGCGGTGGCCTACCTGGTCTTCGGGGTGTTGCTGCTGCGGGAGCGGCGCGGCCGGGCGCTGATCCTCGTGGTGTCGGGCGTGCTCATCGTCCCCTACGCGCTGGGGTTCGCGGTCGCGCTGTTCAATCCCGTCAGAGGGCTGGCCGGCCTGTACGACTCCCCCGACTTCCTCGCGGGCCTGCCCTGGTGGCAGCCGTACACGGCCTGGCTGCTGCTGGCCGGCGGGCTGGCGCAGGCCGTGGGGATGGTCATGGCCGCCGCGCACGGCAGGCGCGCGGCCCCGCAGCCGCCTCCGGAGGCCGCGGAGGTCAACGGGCAGGGCTGACGCCCGCCCGCACGGTCGCCGCGATCAGGTCGCGGGCCGGCCGGGGCGCGTCCAGGAACGCGGGCAGGTCGCTCCGCCCGGCCTCCAGCAGGCCGGCCCCGATGTTGGAGAAGGTCGAGATCGTGTGGCCCGCCTGGTACGCCTCCAGCCCGGCCAGCCCCGCCCTGGCGTCCCCCAGCGGCACCGGACGGTAGGCGACGGGCCGCCCCAGCACCTCGGAGAGCACCTCGGCCAGGTCGTGCCCGCCGACCGCGCTCACGCCCTCCAGCTCGTACGTCCTGCCCGCGTGCCGCCGCGCCCCGCCCGACACGACGTCCTGCCAGGCCTCGGCCGCCACGCGCACGGCCACGGCGGCCAGGTCCTGCCTGGCCGCCACCGACACCCGCCCCTCGCCGAGAGGAGCCGCGAACACCCCGCTGTCCGCCGCCGCGTGGACGCCGGCCAGCGCCAGCCCGGCGGGGATCTCGGCGTACAGGGCGTTGCGCAGCACCGTGACGTCGAAGGGCGCCTCGGCCAGCCGCGCCTCGGTCCACCGGTGGGCCAGGGCGATCGTGAGCCGCTCCCCCGACCCCGCCAGGCTGGTGTAGATCACGTGCTCGACGCCCGCGGCGGCCGCGGCCCGTACGACCGCGCCGTGCCGGGCGAGCACGACGTCGTCCTCGGCGTACCCGGCGGACACGAACACCAGCACCCGCGCCCCTTCGAACGCCCGCTCCAGCGTCGCGGGCCGGTCGAAGTCGGCGAGCCGCACCCCGGCTCCGCCGCCCGAGCTGCTGGCCCCCGCGGCCTGCGGCCCGCCGGCGGCCCGCAGCCCGCCGAGGATCGCTCCGCCCAGTGCCCCGGACACGCCCGTCACGACAATCATGGGTCCCCCTAATGTGGATCTGCCAGGTGAAACGAACCCCAGCATGGGCGAGGCCCCGCGCTCGCCGTAAGGAGGCACTCTCATGTCAGTCGCGCACACGGAGGTAACCCACCAGGCCGCGGGCCCGTGCGGGGACGACGACTGCGGCATCAGGGACGTGCTCGACCGCATCGGCGACAAGTGGACGGTGCTGGTGATGGTGGAGCTGGCCAAGGGGGTGCGCCGGTTCAGGGAGCTGCACCGGGCGGTGCCGGGCATCTCGCAGCGGATGCTGACGCTGACGACGCGGCGGCTGTGCCGCGACGGGCTCGTCGAGCGCACGGCGTTCGCGACGATCCCGCCGCAGGTGGAGTACCGGCTGACGCCGATGGGCCGCAGCCTCGCCGAGGCCGTGCAGCGGCTGGCCGACTGGTCGCGCGAGCACAAGGACGCCATGGAGGACGCCCGCACCCGCTGGGACGCCGGGCATCCCGGCGAGGGCTAGCAGCGCGACCAGGTGACCCAGCCGTGGCGGGCGCCGGTGACGGTCCAGCCCGCCGGCGGCGGCCCGGCCTCCTGCGGGACGACGGCGGTGCAGACGCCCTCGGGAGGCGTGCCGCGGAAGCGCTCGATCCCGGTCCACCACACGCGGTACGACAGCGGCACCCAGACGTTCCACTTCACCCCCGCCTCCACCGCCACCCGGCCGGGCGGAGACGGCGCGGGCAGCCAGTCGGGGCCCGGCGCCGGCGGGGCGGGTGCCAGGTGCACGACGAACGCCATCTGGATCAGGCCCAGGACGGCCGTGGCGAGCACCGCGGGCCTCCGGGCCAGGGCCGCGCCCGCCAGGCAGGCGAGCAGCGCCAGGGCGGACAGGGAGGCGGCGACCAGGTCGAGCGAGCCGGGCCGCTGCGTGAGAAAGATCACTTCAGGGAAGTCGAAGGCGATGAAGGCGTGCCGGTGCAGCCGGTCCCCCGCGTACCAGGCGACCACGCCGCCGGTCACGGCGAGTAACCCGGCAGCGGCCACCACGTGCCGCACCACCGAGAGCCACCCGGCCCCGGACAGTCCGCGTCCCGCCACGGAAGCCCGCCCGGCCCCGGCCTGCGCGCGTCCCGCCGCGGAAGCCCGCCCGGCCCCCGCCTGCGCGTGACCCGCCGCGGAAGCCCGCGCGGCCGGCAGGCGTCTCGCGCGCAGGAGGACCAGCATGCCCACGAGCGTCCACGCCACCGCCACGCACGCCAGGTAGCGGCCGTAGGCGAAGTTGCCGACCCGGTGCTCGTCCGGCAGGGCGGCCGAGGAGGCGTACGCGATGCCCAGGGTCAGCGTCAGCAGCGCCCCCGCCAGGACGCGCGGCACGAACGGCGCCGATCGCCGCGTCAGCAGGGCCGCCGCGCCCGCCAGCCCCACGCCCGCCAGGCCCCACGTGCCGGCTACGAGGTACCAGAGCTGCCCGGCGGCCCCCGACAGCGCCCACGCCTGCCCCTCCAGGCTCGTGAGGCGCTCGACCAGCAGCCCCGACAGGTCACGGGGCCCGCCGGGGTAGAGCGCGGCCCGCAGCGCCCCGTTGAGCGCGTCCCCGGCCACGGCGCCCGCGACCGCGCTCACCAGCGTCGCGATCAGGGCCGCGCGCGGCAGCCTGCGCCACAGCGCGACCAGCACGAGCAGGCACACCGCCACGATCACGGTCCCCCGCAGGTGCACCGCCATCGCGTACGCCGCCAGCCCGCCGGCGGCGGCCCCGGCCGCCACGCGCCGCCGCAGGGGCCCGCCCGCGACCAGGTCGTGCAGCGCGACCAGCCACCCCAGCACGACCACCGGCAGGACCGCGTCGGCCAGCGCGAACCCGGAGAACACCAGCAGCGAGGGCGACGATCCCGCCGTGAACGCCAGCGCCAGCGCCGCCCGCCTGCCGACGCGCAGCCGCCGCAGCAGCACGTACGCCACCGGGTACGCGCTCGCCGCCGCCACCGCCCCCACCCCGACGGCCAGCCGGTACGCGAGCCCGGGATCGGAGGTCAGCCAGAAGATCGGCACGAGCAGCAGCGCGTACCCGGCCTGGTAGAAGGTCGAGCCGGACAGATCGGCCCCCGCGCCGCCGGCCAGCCATCGGGCGGCCAGGAGGTAGCCGGTCTCGTCCGGGTTCGCCACGGGCGCGCCGTGGTAGCGGTTCAGCCACAGCCGCAGCGCCACCTGCGCGACCCATCCGGCGGCGAGCAGCCACCGCACCCGCGGCGCCGCCCCGCTCCGGGGTACGGGCGGAGCGGGCGTTCTCAGCATGAAAGCCGTAGTCATGAGATCCCCCAGAAGTTCGGGGGAAGCTCACCAGACCACGGATAACCGGCCTGTCACCGATTTCGGTTATGCGGGCGTTATCCGGCTTCAGGCACGCTTGTACGCGCCCTTGACGTGCACCGGGACACCCTTGCCCAGCAGCCCGGGCAGCTCCTCGGCCACGTTCATGGGCATGCGCACGCACCCGTGCGAGGCCGGGTAGAGCGGCACCGACAGCGCGCCGTGGAAGGCGATGCCGCCGTTGAAGAAGATCGGGTTGTACAGCTCGCCCAGGTACGACTTGTGCCAGCCGCCCACCCGCCACGTCGTGCGGTAGTCGCCCGTCGGCGTGCGGGCCGAGCCGCAGAAGCGCTGCTCCTTGCCCTGCCAGGTGGTGGTCTCGCAGTACGGGACGCCGCTGCCGGAGGAGATGTGGGTGATCAGCTTCACCTGGCCGCGCACGTACAGGACCATGACCTGCTTGCTGAGGTTGACCTCGGCGCGGGTCGCCTTGCCGTTCGGGACCAGGACCTTGGGCGCCCTGGGCGTCTCCAGCGCCTGCCACGTGCGCTTGGCGATGGTGCTGGTCGGCTTGATGCCGTTGACCTTCTGGAACGCCCAGACTGCGGCCAGCGTGGTGCCGCCGTACTGGCCGTCGATCCTGCCGGGGCGGTAGCCGAGCTCCTTGAGCCGCTTCTGCATCCAGGTGACGGACTTGCCCTTGGCGCCGAGCCGGAGCGTCTTGCGCGGCGCGATCACGGGCTCGGGAGTGACGGCGGACGGGCCCTGCTGGGCGGCGGCCGCGGGAGGGGAGGCGGGCGGCGGAGCCTCTGCCCGCCGTTCCGCGTGCTGCGTGCCGCAACCGGAGACGGCGACCGCTCCGGCCGTCAGAAGAGCAGCCACCCCGGGCAGCCGTCGAACCCGCACCCGTACCACCTCTCCTAAAGAACGGATCAGGGGACCCTACACCACTTACCAGGAATGGGTAATAGGGGCGTCAATATGTTTAGAGTGTCCCCATGTCTGAGAAGTTGCCTGCGAACGCCGTCATCGTGGAATCCGCTCTGCGCGCACTGGGCGCGAACGGCGAGATCGTGGTCCTGCCCGAGAAGGCGCCCACGGCCGCGACCGCGGCGGCGCAGCTCGGGTGCGAGGTGGGCGCGATCGCCAACAGCCTGATCTTCGACGCCGACGGCGCGCCGCTGCTCGTGCTGACCAGCGGCGCGCACCGGGTGGACGTCGACCTGATCGCCCGTACGGCGGGGGTCGAGCGGGTACGCCGGGCGACGCCGGAGTTCGTCAGGGAGGCCACCGGGCAGCCCATCGGCGGCGTGGCCCCGGTGGGGCATCCCGCGCCCGTGCGCACGCTGGTGGACAACTGGCTGGGCAAGCACGAGGTGGTGTGGGCCGCGGGCGGGCATCCGCACACGGTGTTCCCGACGACGTTCGACGAGCTCGTGCGGATCACCGCAGGCACGCCGGTGGACGTCGAGTAGTGTGCGACGAGTGATCGAGTTTCGCGGGGCCGGGCCGGCCGAGTTCACCGAGCGGCTGGAGACGGTGATCGATATTTACACGGCGGCCATGAACCCGCCGGAGGAGCAGATCAACGGCCGCAAGACCATCATGCGAAATCACGCGACATATCCCAATTTTCAGTGCTATTTCGCGGAATTGCGTGATTCATCCCCAGATATGCCCGCTCCGGAACCCGTGACCGTCGGCTTCGCGTACGGATTCCGGGGCGCGCCCGGGCAGTGGTGGCACGACGTCGTCCTGCGGGGCCTGGCCGACCGCCTGGGCGAGGAGGCGGCGCACGCCTGGATGGGGCACGCGTTCGAGCTGGCCGAGATCCACGTGCACCCCGACTACCAGGGCAAGGGCGTCGGCCGCGCCATGATCACGACGCTGTGCGCCGGCCGCCGCGAGCGCTCGGCCGTGCTGTCCACCCACGACCAGCCCACGGCCGCCCGCCACCTCTACGCCAGCATGGGCTTCGGCGACCTGCTGACGAGGTTCGTCTTCCCCGGCGGCTCGGAGGAGTACGCCATCGCGGGCCGCCCGCTGCCCTTGACCTGAACTGGTAAAGCCATGACCTGAGGGTTTGCCGTGCCATGACGCGGGGCACGATCAATGACGGAAAGTAGCCGACCCTTTACCCGCCGCCCATCTTCCCCTGCCCGTCACCCGCCCGATCCCCCTGCGGGCGGGTGGCGGGCGCTCACTCACGCGGAGGCGGGCAGCCGCTCCAGCCGCTGGAACACCTCGCGCGACGCGCTCGACCGGTTGAACGTGATGAAGTGGATGCCCGGCGCGCCCTCGTCGAGCAGCCGCTGGCACAGCTCGGCGCCGTGCTCGATGCCCAGCCGCCGCACCGCCGCCGGATCGTCCTTGACCGCCTCGAACCTGGCCGCCACGTCGGGCGGGAACGGCGCCCCGGAAAGCTGCTCCGACCTGGCGATCGTGCTCATCTGCGTGACCGGCATGACGCACGGGATGATCGGCGTGTCACAGCCCTTGGCCGCCACCCGGTCACGCAGCCGGAGGTAGTCGTCGGCCTGGAAGAACATCTGCGTGATCGCGTAGTCGGCCCCGGCCCGGCACTTGGCGACGAAGTAGTCGGTGTCGGACTCGACGGACGGCGAGCGCGGGTGCTTGAACGGGAAGGCCGCCACGCCGACGCAGAAGTCGCCCGCCTGCCGGATCAGCCGCACCAGCTCCTCGGCGTAGAGCACGCCCTCGGGGTGCTGCACCCACTCGCCCATCGGGTCGCCGGGCGGGTCGCCGCGCACGGCCAGGATGTTGCGCACCCCGGCGTCGGCGAAGCGCCCCACGAGGTGCCGCAGCTCGCGGATCGAGTGGTCGACCGCGGTGAAGTGCGCGACAGGGGTGAGCGTGGTGTCGTGGGCGATCCGCTCGACGATGTCGACCGTGCGGTCGCGGGTGGAGCCGCCGGCGCCGTACGTCACCGACACGAAGGTCGGCCGCAGCGACTCCAGCTCTCTGATCGCCCGCCACAGCTGCCGCTCGCCCTCGTCGGTCTTCGGGGGGAAGAACTCGAACGAGAACGACCGGCCACCGGAGGCGAGCATCTCGCGGACGGTGGGAACACGATCGGGCCGTATGGAGGGTCGACCAAGCGCCATGAGGCAAGGTTACCGTCACATCCTCGAGCCGGCGGGTGAGAGGAGCCACCTGGAGATCCGGACCTGTCCCCGGGGCCACTAGTCTCAGGGGCATGACCACTGACGCCGCCGGCATGGAGACCCTGCGCGCCCAGGTGGAGCGTGCCCTCGCCGACTTCGTCGAGCGGAAGCTGCCCTCCGCCGACGACCCCGAGTTCGCTCCGCTGCGCACGGCGGCCGACGAGCTGCTGTCCGGCGGCAAGCGGCTGCGCCCCGCGTTCTGCTACTGGGGCTGGCGCGGCGCCGGCGGCACCGACGTGCCCGGCATCTTCACCGCCGCGGCCTCGCTGGAGCTGCTGCAGGCCAGCGCGCTGGTGCACGACGACGTGATGGACAAGAGCGACCTGCGCCGCGGCATGCCGTCCGCGCACCGCCGCTTCCAGGCGATGCACGAGAAGTCCGGCTGGTACGGCTCGGCCGAGCAGTTCGGCGAGGGCGCGGCGATCCTGCTCGGCAACCTGCTGCTCATCTGGTCGGGCGAGATGTGGCGCTCCAGCGGGCTGCCGCGCGAGTCCCTCGAAGTGGCCCAGCCCGTCCACGACCACATGCGCAGCGAGCTGATGTGCGGGCAGTACCTCGACCTGCTGGAGCAGGCCAACGGGGAGAACACGTTCGAGTCGGCGCTGCGGGTGGCGCTGTTCAAGAGCGGCAAGTACTCGGTGGAGCAGCCGCTCAGGCTCGGCCTGGCGCTCGCCGCCCGCGAGCTCGCGCCGTGGGTGGACGACCTGTGCACCGGGTACGGGCGGCGGGTCGGGATCGCCTTCCAGCTCCGTGACGACATCCTCGGGGTCTTCGGCGATCCGGCGCAGACGGGCAAGCCCGCCGGCGACGACCTGCGGGAGGGCAAGCGCACCATGCTCGTGGCCCGCACCCTGGCCGCCGCCACCCCCTCCGACGCGCGGACCGTGCGGCGGCTCCTCGGGGATCCCGAGCTGGACGAGGACGGGGTCGCCACGCTGCGCGGGATCATCGACGGCACGGGAGCGCTGCAGGAGTGCGAGGACCTGATCGGCGACTACCTGGGGCAGGCGCTGGCGGCCCTCGACACGGCGCCGGTCACCTCCGAGTCCCGGGCGGCGCTCACCGACCTCGCCATCGCGGCCACCTCCCGCAGGACGTGACCGTCACCCTCGCGCCGCCATCGGGGCGCGAGGGTACGACGCGCCTGGCGGGGGCGACGCGGCTCTCGCGAGGCGACGCGGGCGTGCGAGCGCTGCCGCTTGCGGGCCGTTGACGCAGGCGGCGCCGAACGCCGCAGCGCGGAAGCACCGCACGGCACAAGCCCGCGCACGCCAGGCAGCCGCCCGGCGTGGAGGCGCCCGCGGCGAGAAGCGGGCGCCCCTGTGCTCAGCCGGCCGACAGCCGCTTGGCGAACTCCGCCGCCGCCGCCCCGGGGTCGTCGGCGTCGGTGATCGCCCGCACCACCACCACGCGCCGCACCCCGAACGCCATCACCTCGTCCAGATTCCCGAGGTCGATGCCGCCGATCCCGAACCACGGCCGCGACGTCTCCAGCGACGCCGCGTGCCGCAGCAGCGACGGGCCGGGAGCCGGGCGGCCGGGCTTGGTCGGGGTGGGCCAGACGGGGCCGCAGCAGAAGTAGTCGACGCCCTCCTCCACGGCCGCGGCGGAAGCCTCGGCAGCGGAGTGGGTGGACCGTCCGATGACGATGTCGTCGCCGAGTATCTCTCGCGCGACCGTCACAGGAAGGTCGTCCTGCCCCAGATGGAGCACGTCGGGCCGGGCGGCGTAGGCGATGTCCGCCCGGTCGTTGACGGCCAGCAGCTTGCCGTGCCGGTCGCAGGCGTCGCGGAAGACTTCGAGGAGCGCGAGTTCTTCGCGGGCCTCCAGGCCCTTCTCCCGCAGCTGGATGATGTCCACGCCTCCGGCCAGCACCGAATCGAGGAACTCTGCCAGATCGCCGCGGTCGCGGCGGCCGTCTGTGCAGAGATAGAGGCGGGCCTCAGAAAGCGAGGGCTTGGGCACGCCGCTTGACCTCTGTGTGACGGCCGGCCTTGATCGCCTCGATGGGCGACCCTGGCAGGGACTCGTCTGGGGTGAAGAGCCAGCGCAGCGACTCGACATCGTCGTAGCCGGCGTCCTGCAACACGGTCAGCGTGCCGGGCAGGCCCTTCATCACGTCCTTTCCATCGAGGAACACCGCGGGCACTTGTGGCCCGCCGCTGCCCCGGCGCACGCCGAGGAGCTTGTGGTCCCGGAGGAGTTGCTTGGCCCGCCCGATCGGAAGGTCGAGGCGCGAGGCCACTTCGGGGAGGGTGAGCCACTCGTCAACGAGCTGGTCGGTCTCCCGGTCGATCTGTGCAACAGAAAGCGTCACGAAACCACAACTACCACATGCCGTGCTTGCTCAAACAACACAATCTCGTAGGGGTACTTGTGGATCTACCAGGCGTTCCGGGTCGAGGCGCGAGCCCGCGTCGATGATCCGGCGCCCCTGTACGAGGTCGCGGGGCCGGTCGACGGCCAGTACGGCGGCCAGGGTGCCGTCTCCGGCGAGCCACACGGCCGACCACTTGCCCTCGGGTTCGCCGCGGTGAACGAGCCGGTCACCCGCGGGATGATGGCCGGCGTACTGGAGCATGTGCCCGAACTGCTCCGACCAGAAGTAGGGCACCGGGTCGTACACCGCCTCCTCCCCCAGGAGCGTCGCGGCGGCGACCTCGGGGGCGTTGAGCGCGGTGTCCCAGTGCTCGACCCGCAGCCGGGTCCGCCAGCGGCGCGACCACCAGGCGGCGCAGTCGCCGACCGCGACGACTCCGGGCAGCGACGTGCGCAGGTGCTCGTCGGTGACGACGCCGTTGTGCAGGTCGATGTCTGCGTCGGCGAGCCATTCGACGGCCGGGCGCACGCCGATGCCGGTGACGACCACGTGGGCCTCGACGAACTCGCCGCCCACCAGCCGCACACCGCCCTCGTCCACCGAGTCGACCATGGTGCCCAGCCGCAGGTCGATGCCGTCGTACCAGGACAGCGTGCGCCCGCCGAGCTCGGCGCCGACGGCGGTCGAGAGCGGGGCGGAGGCGGACTCGACGACCGTCACCTCGCAGCCGGCGCGGCGGGCCGCGGTGGCGACCTCGGCGCCGATCCAGCCGGCGCCGATGATCGCGACCCGGGCTCCTGGGACGAGCATGGCGCGCAGCTCGTGCGCGTCGTCGAGGGTGCGCAGGACGTGCTGGGGGCCGTCGCCGGGCAGCCGGATCGGGTCGGCTCCGGTGGCGATGACCAGGCCGTCGTAGGCGACCTCGCCCTCGGTGGTCTCCACGACGCCCGCGCGCAGCGACTTGGCGCCGACGCCCGGCCAGAACTCGACGCCGAGCGTCTCCAGGTCGGTGTCGACGAAGCTGGTGTCGGCCTCGCCCTTCAGCACGGCCTTGGACAGCGGCGGGCGGTCGTAGGGCCGGTGCCGCTCCTGCCCGATCAGCGTGATCCGGCCGGTGAAGCCGCGCCCTCGCAGGGCCTCCACCGTACGCACTCCGGCCAGGCCCGCTCCCACCACCACGACATGGTTCACGTTGATGACCATAACGGGGGGCGTGCTCGGACAGCGCACCGAGGCCGTAGGCTGTCCGTTGTAAGACGCGCGGGAGTCCGGCCGTAACCGGGCTGAGAGGAAGGCTTTACCGGGCCTTCGACCGCAAGACACCTGATCCGGATCATGCCGGCGAAGGGAGCGCAGGTGGATGTGATCGTGGGTGGCGGGGTCGTCGGGCTCTCCGTGGCCTGGCGAACGGCACGCGCGGGGCGGGCCGTCACCGTGGTGGACCCGGCCCCCGGCAGGGGGGCCTCGTACGCGGCGGCGGGGATGCTGGCCCCGGTCAGTGAGGTGACCTACACCGAGGCGCCGCTGCTGCGGCTGGGGGTGGCCTCGCTGCGGCGCTGGCCCGCCTTCGCCGCCGAACTGGCCGCCGACGCGGGCCTGCCCGCGGGCACAGGCCCGGCCGCGGGCAAAGGGCCGGCATCGAGCGTCGAATCGGGCGCCGGGCCGGGGTTCGCCGAGGTGCGCGGGCTGGACCTGCGGGCCGACGGGACGCTGGACGTGGCGTTCGGGGCCGACGACCTGGCGGCGCTGGACGAGCTGGCCGCGTACATGGAGAAGCTTGGGCTGCCGGTCGAGCGGCTCACCGGGCGCGAGTGCCGCCGCCTGGAGCCCATGCTGGCCCCCTCCGTGCGCGGCGGCCTGCTGGCGCCCGGCGACGCGTGGGTGGACCCGCGCCGCGTGACAGCGGCCCTGCTGGCCGCGCTGGAACGGCTGGACGTCCCCGTGGTGCGGGCCCGGGCGACCGGGCTCCTGTACGAGGGCGGCCGGGTCGCGGGGGTCCGCCTCGCGCCGCCGGCCTCCGAGGACGGCCCGGACCTCCGGAGGGCCACCGGCCCGGACACCACCGGCCCGGACGCCGCCGGTCCTGACGCCGCCGCGCGGGAGGTCCTCCCCCACGAGGTGCGGGGTGAGCGGGTCGTGCTGGCGGCCGGGGCGTGGAGCTCCGAGCTGGCCGAGGTGCCGGTGCGGCCGGTCAAGGGCCAGATCATGCGGTTGCGCTCGCCGCAGCCGCTGCTCAGCCGGTGCGTACGCGGCTCCGTGCACGGCTCGTCCGTCTACCTGGTCCCCCGGGGCGACGGCGAGCTCGTGGTGGGGGCCACGCAGGAGGAGATGGGGTTCGACACCAGGGTGACGGCCGGCGGGCTCTACGAGCTGCTGCGGGACGCCAGGGAGCTGGTGCCGGGCGTCACCGAGCTGGAGGTCGCCGACGTGGTGGCGGGGCTGCGTCCGGGGACCCCGGACAACCTGCCGCTGATCGGCCCCGGCAGGACGCCCGGGCTGGCGTACGCGACCGGGCACCACCGGGGCGGCGTGCTGCTCGCCCCGCTCACGACCGCGATCCTGCTGGGCGAGGAGAGCGAACTGGCGGCGCTGTGCGCGCCGGGGAGATTTCGGGAAATTTCATGATTGTTGTGATCAACGGCTCCACCCACGAGGTGGCCGACGGCATGACCGTGGCGCAAGCCGTGCATACCCTGACCTCGGCCACCACCGGAGTGGCCGTGGCCGTGAACGACGAGGTGGTCACGCGCAGCACCTGGGAGACGACGGCGCTGCGCGACCGTGACCGCGTGGAGGTTCTGACGGCGGTGCAAGGTGGATGATCTGATCATAGCCGGGGAGAAGTTCTCCTCCCGGCTCATCATGGGGACGGGCGGCGCGCCCTCGCTGGAAGTGCTCGACCAGGCGCTGGCTGCGTCCGGCACCGAGCTGACCACGGTGGCGATGCGCAGGCTCGATCCGGGCGCCCGCGGCTCCGTGCTGGACGTGCTGCGCGAGCGCGACATCAAGGTGCTGCCCAACACCGCGGGGTGCTTCACCGCGGGCGAGGCCGTGCTGACCGCCCGGCTGGCCAGGGACGCCCTGGGCACGAACTGGGTCAAGCTCGAGGTCATCGCCGACGAGCGCACGCTGCTGCCCGACCCGATCGAGACGTTCGACGCGGCCGAGCGGCTGGTGGCCGACGGGTTCGTGGTGCTGCCGTACATCGGCGACGACCCGGCGCTGGCGCGGCGGCTGGAGCAGGCCGGCTGCGCGGCCGTGATGCCCCTGGGCGCGCCGATCGGCTCGGGCCTGGGCATCCGCAACCCGCACAACATCGAGCTCATCGTGGAGGCCGCCTCCGTGCCGGTCATCCTCGACGCCGGCATCGGCACGGCCAGTGACGCCGCGCTGGCGATGGAGCTGGGCTGCGACGCCGTGCTGCTGGCCACGGCCGTCACCAGGGCGCAGCGGCCCGACCTCATGGCGGCGGCCATGAAGGCGGCCGTGGTGTCCGGGCGGCTGGCGCGGCAGGCGGGCCGCATCCCGCGCCGCCGCTACGCCGAGGCCTCGTCCCCGACGACACCGTAGGACCCCCGTCCGGGTCACCGCCGATGCGGCCGTGACCGCAGGGGCCGATGTGCCGGTGAAGCCGCAGCGGGGGCGTTCCGACGGGAACGTCTCCGCATCGGTTTCGGGCGCCGAGGCCATGCCGGTGGCAAAACGCCCGTAAACTCAGCGGGGTGGATACGACGACTGCGGACCCCCTGGTCGGGCGGCTCCTCGATGGGCGCTACCGCATCGAGAGCCGGATCGCCCGGGGCGGTATGGCGACCGTCTACCTCGCGCTGGACATCCGGCTCGACCGGACGGTGGCGCTGAAGGTCATGCACCGCTCGCTCGCCGAGGACCCGGCGTTCGTCAGAAGGTTCATCGGCGAGGCCAAATCGGTTGCCAGCCTCTCGCACCCCAACGTGGTGCACGTCTTCGACCAGGGCACCGACAACGACGTCGTCTACCTGTCGATGGAGTACGTCCCGGGCAAGACCCTGCGCGACATCCTGCGCGAGCGCGGCAGGGTGCCGGCCCGTGAGGCGCTCGAGATCATGATCCCGGTGCTCGCCGCGCTCGGCGCGGCCCACCAGGCCGGGATGGTCCACCGTGACGTCAAGCCCGAGAACGTCCTGATGACCGACGACGGCCGGGTCAAGGTCGTCGACTTCGGCCTGGCCAAGGCGATCGAGGCGACCAACCAGACCCGTACCGGCGTGATGATCGGCACGGTCGGCTACATGGCGCCCGAGCAGGTCATCACCGGCGCCGCCGACGTGCGCAGCGACGTCTACGCCGCGGGCATCATGCTGTTCGAGCTGGTGACGGGGCAGCAGCCGTACGACGGGGAGACCCCGATGTCGGTGGCCTACCGGCACGTCCACGACACGGTCCCGGCGCCGTCGTCGCTGGTGCCGGAGGTGCCGCCGCTGATCGACACGCTGGTGGCGGGCGCGACCGCCCGCGAGCCGGAGCACCGGCCCGCCGACGCGACCGCGATGCTCGTGGCCGCGGTCGACGCGCACCGCATGCTGCCGCGCACGACCGTCCCGCCGGGCACCGGCCCGGTCATGTCGCACTCCCAGCCGCTCGCCGCGTCCCCGGGCATGGCCTCGGCGCCGTTCGGCGCGCCGTCGATGCCGCAGCCGCCGCCGGCCCACACGCTGATCCAGCCGCGGGCCGAGGCGCCGGAGCGGCGGCGCGGGTTCCGGCCCAACTGGTTCCTGGTCGTCCTCGCCGCCGTGATGGTGGTGGCGGTCGGGCTCACGGGGTGGTACTTCTCCCAGCCCGAGTACGTCATCGTCCCCAACCTGGTCGGCAAGGACCTCACCTCGGCGGAGAAGAACCTCGCGGGCGCCGGGCTGCTGATGCGCAAGGCCGAGGGCCGCCACGACGAGAAGGTGGCGGAGGGCCTGGTCCTCAGCACCGACCCGGCGGCCGACGCCGAGCTGGAGAAGGGCTCCACGATCACGCTGGTGCTCTCGCTCGGGCCCAAGCGCATCGTGGTGCCCAACGTCGAGGGCAAGACCCCCAACGAGGCCCGTGCCGAGATCGCCGGGGCCGGGCTGACCGTCGGCGTCGTCAAGCGCCTGGCCAACCCGGAGGTCGAGCGCGACAGGGTGATCCGCACCTCGCCGCAGTCGGGTGAGAGGCTCAAGGAGGGCGCCAAGGTCAACATCTACGTCAGCGCCGGGCTCACCATGCCCGACGTGGGCGGGATGCCGAAGGACCAGGCCGCCGAGTTCCTCGGCCGCCAGGGCTTCCAGGTGCAGGTCAACGAGGTCGACGACGACGCGGAGCCGTGCACGGTCATCGCCCAGGCGCCCAAGGCCAAGGCCGAGGTCGACAAGGGCGCGCAGGTCATGGTGACGGTGGCGCGCTGCCAGACCGACATCTGGGACTTCTTCCGCAGGCACGGCGAGGCCAGGGACGGCGACCAGTTCGCCCTGGTGCCCGGGGTGATCGGCAAGAACGTCAACGACGCCAAGGCCGAGCTGGAGGCGCTGGGCTTCCGCGTGCAGGTGCAGCGGCTGGGCGGTGGCGGCGTGGTGCAGTACCAGCGGCCGCTCCCGAACAGCGAGCGCCCGGCCGGCAGCACCGTCTACCTCTGGCAGTGATCCGCCCGGCGCGCGGCCGGGGGTCAGGCCAGGTGGCCGTGCAGGCGGACCCTGGCCAGCCCGCCGTCCGGGTAGATGTCCACGCGCACGTGCGTGACCGGCTCCACGGACGTGAGGCGGAAGCGGTGCGGCGTGTCGGGCTGGAGGCGGGTCCTGGGCAGGAGCTCGACCTCGCGCTCCCCGTCGAGCCCGGTCAGCGCCACCGCGGCGGGCGCGTTGAACAGCAGGTTGGTGGTGTCGATCTCGGCCAGCCTGACGACGCCGCGCCCGGCCAGCCGGATGACGAGCCAGTCGTTGCCCCCGTCGCGCCGCCGGGCGGTCTCCCAGCCCTCCGCCTGGTGCCTGGCCAGGCCGGGCGCGATGACATTGTCGGGCGCGGAGTAGAACTCGTCGGAGCAGGCGGTGACGAGCCCGCCGTTGGCGAGCGCGGCCAGGTCGAGCCCGAGCCCGTCGTGGACCGTCAGGTCGGGGCGGGCCTCCCCGTGCACGCGCAGCCGGGCGACGCCACCGTCGGGGTGGATGTTGAGCCGGACGTGGGTGTAGCGGCCCTCGTCGAGCACCTCGAAGGCGTGCTCGGCGTCGCCTCCGAGCTTCGACAGCGGCACGATCTGCGTCCACGGCGCCGCCAGCACCTCGGCCGGTGACGGGTGCCCGCCGACGGCCGCGGCCTCCACGGAGGCGTGGGTGGGATAGTTGCCCCTGAACCAGGCCGTGTCGATCACCACCCCGCGGATCACGCCCGGCATCCCCAGCCGCACCAGGGCCCAGTCGTGCCCGGGCTCGCGCCTGCGCCGGGTCTCCCAGCCGTCGTACACCTGCCCCTTGCCGCCGAACGTCTCGGGCCGGAAGCCGGGCCTGCCGGGCCTGATCAGGCTCTCCTTCTCGGCGAACGACTCGTCGCTGGCGGCCACCACCGAGCCGCCGCAGGTGCGCAGGGCCAGGTCGGGCAGCGTGGTGAAGGAGCTCATCATCGCCTCTCCAGGAGCAGTCGTCCGTGCGGCCGGCCGTCCACCGGCCGGCCGCGCAGCCACGTGGTCAGGACGGCGCCCTTGAGGGTGCGGCCGTGGTAGGGGGTGACGGGGTTCTTGTGGTGCAGGCGGGCGGCGTCGACGAGGGTGTCGGCGGCGGGGTCGAAGGCCACGAGATCGGCGTCGTTGCCGGCCTCTATCCCGCCTTTCCCGGCGATGCCGGCCAGGGCGGCCGGGCCGGCCGACATCCAGCGGACCACGTCCGCCAGCCCGTGCCCGCGGCGCGCGGCCTCGGTCCAGACCGCCGTCAGCCCGAGCTGGAGCGAGGCGATGCCGCCCCACGCGGCGGCGAAGTCGGGCACCTTGAGCTCGGCCGTCGAGGGCGAGTGGTCGGACACGACGCAGCTCAGCACGCCCCGCGCCAGCCCCTCCCACAGCAGGTCCCGGTTGGCCTGCGAGCGGATCGGCGGGCAGCACTTGTAGGCGGTCTCCCCCTCGGGCACCTGCTCGGCCGCCAGCGTCAGGTAGTGGGGGCACGTCTCGGCGGAGACCGGCACGCCGCGGGCCCGGGCCGTCTCCAGCACCTCCAGGCACTCGGCACTGGAGACGTGCAGGACGTGCACCCGGCAGCCGGTCTCCTCCGCCAGCCGCACGACCCGCGCGACGGCGCTGCGCTCCGCCGCCCCCGGCCGCGAGTCCAGGAACTCGCGGTAACCCGGCCCGCCCGGCTCGGCCAGCAGCTCGGGATCCTCGGCGTGCACGATCATCAGCCCGCCGAAGGAGGCGATCTCCTCCAGCGCGGGCCGCAGCTCGGCGGGCCCGAGCGGCGGGAACTCCGCCACGCCCGACGGCGACATGAAGCACTTGAACCCGTAGACCCCGCGCCCGTGCAGCGCCGCGAGCTCCTTGGCGTTCCCCGGCACGGCCCCGCCCCAGAACCCGACGTCCACGTGGCACTGCCCCTCGGCGGCCCTCAGCTTGGCGTCCAGCGCCTCGCAGGAGACGGTGGGAGGCAGGGAGTTGAGCGGCATGTCGACGATCGTGGTGACGCCTCCGGCCGCCGCGGCCCTGGTCGCGCTGGCGAAGCCCTCCCAGTGGGTGCGGCCGGGCTCGTTGACGTGGACGTGCGTGTCGACCAGGCCGGGCAGCAGCGCCAGGTCGCGCAGGTCCACCTCCTCGGCCGCGGGCAGGGGCGCGGCGTAGTCGTACAGGGCGGCGACCTTCTCACCCCGTACGGCGACGGCGGCCGCGCGCTCCCCCTCGGGCGTGACGGTTCTGCGGGACCTGACGACGAGATCGAACGGGGTCATCCATTGCCCTCCAGGTGGCGGTCGGCGGCGAGCCGGGTGGCGAGACGTTCGAGCAGGGGGCCGGCCTCCGCCATGCAGCGGGCCGGGTCGGGCTCCAGGTCGGTCAGGGCGTAGGCGGCCTCGATGCCCGCCGACTTGAGCTCGGCGTCGGTGAGCGTGCGGCGCCCGCAGACGGCCACGACGGGCACGCCGGCCCTGGCCGCGGCCTGCGCGACGCCGACGGGGGCCTTGCCGCGCAGCGACTGCTCGTCCAGCGACCCCTCGCCGGTGATCACCAGGCGGGCGTCCTGGACCAGCTCGCCGAACCCGAGCAGGTCGAGCAGGTAGTCGATGCCGGGCCTGATCTCGGCGTGCAGGAACGCCAGCGCCGCGAAGCCGACCCCGCCGGCCGCGCCCGCTCCCGGCGCCCCCGCCACGCCCATGGCGCGCACGACGTCGTCGTGCTCGACGGCGCCCATCAGCCCGTGCGTGGCGGTGGCGACGGCGGCCAGGCGGGCCAGCGCCGCCTCCAGCGTCCGCACGTCGCCGGGCGTGGCGCCCTTCTGGGGGCCGTAGACGGCGGCGGCGCCGTGCGGGCCGAGCAACGGGTTGTCCACGTCGCTGGCCACCACGAACTCCACGCCCGAGACGTTCATGAAGCCCGACAGGTCGATGCGGTCCAGCTCCTTCAGCGCCGCCCCGCCCCTGGGCAGGTCGTCGCCGGCGGCGTCGAGCAGGCGGGCGCCGAGCGCCTGGGCCATGCCCGCTCCCCCGTCGGTGCAGGCGCTGCCGCCCAGCCCGAGCACCACGCGCTTGGCGCCGCGGCGCACGGCGTCGGCGATCAGCTCGCCGGTGCCGTAGCTGGTGGCGGTCAGGGGCTCGCGGTCGCCGGGCAGGCGGCGCAGGCCGGACGCCTCCGCCAACTCGACCACGGCAGTGCCGGCGGGCTGCCAGGCGTACGAGGCGGGGACGCGCTCGCCCGTCGGCCCGGTCACCTCGATCGTGATCCGGTCGAAGCCGCAGGCCACGGCCGCGTCCACGGTGCCGTCGCCGCCGTCGGCGACCGGGAGCTCCACCGTGGGCACACCCAGCCCGGCCGACACCCGGGCGGCCACTTCGGCGGCGGTCAGCGACCCCTTGAACTTGTCCGGGGCGACCAGAACATGCTGAACCACTACGAACTCCCACCTGATGATGAACAATGTCCAGACACGCCTTCCTGCCCGGTGCGAGCGGGCAGGAAGGCGTGACTCATCATCACATCCCGCGCTCGGCCGGGGCAGACCGCAGGTGGTTGAAGACCAGGTTCAGGATGATCACCAGCAGGCTGCCGGTGCTGATGCCGCTGTCCAGGATGGTCTGGGCCCAGTGGGGGAACCGGTCGTAGAAGTCCGGGGCGCCGACCGGGATGGCGGCCACGCCGATGGAGACGGCCACGATGACCAGGTTGTGGTTGCCCTCGAAGCTCACCTTCGACAGCGTGCGGATGCCGGAGGCGGCCACGGTGCCGAACATGGCGATGCCCGCGCCGCCCAGCACCGGCTGCGGGATGGCCGCGATCACCGCGCCGAGCACGGGGATGAGGCCGAGCACCACGAGGATGCCGCCGGCGGTCGCCACGACCCAGCGGCTGCGTACGCCGGTCAGCCCGACGAGCCCGACGTTCTGCGCGAAGGCGGTGTAGGGGAAGGTGTTGAACACGCCGCCGAGCGCGGTGGAGAACCCGTCGGCGCGCAGCCCGTCGGCCAGCCGCCTGGGGGTGAGCTCGGAGCCGGTCATCTCCGACACCGCCACGAAGTCGCCGGTCGTCTCGGTCATGGAGACGAGCATGACCACGCACATCGAGATGATCGCGGTGACGTGGAAGGTCGGCAGCCCGAACGCGAACGGCGTGCTGATCCCGAACAGGTCGGCCGAGCCCACGTTCGAGAAGTCCGTGAAGCCGAGCGGGATCGCGACCAGCGTGCCGGCGGCGATGCCGGCCAGCACCGCGACCCGGCCCAGGAAGCCCTTGGACAGCCGGTGGATCGCCAGGATGAACAGCAGCACGGCGGCGGCCATGGCGATGTTGCGCGGCTCCCCGTACGTGGGGCTGCCCGCGCCTCCGGCGGCCCAGCGGGCGGCGACGGGCAGCAGCGAGATCCCGATGATCGTGATGATGGTTCCGGTGACCAGGGGCGGGAAGAACCTCACGATCCTGGCGAAGTAGGGCGCGACTGCCACCACGAGCAACCCTGACACGATGACGGCGCCGTAGATGGCGGGCAGCCCGCCCTGGGTGGTGCCGATCAGCACCATCGGGGTGACGGCGGCGAACGTGCAGCCCTGCATGATGGGCAGCCGGACGCCGAATCGCCACACGCCGACGCACTGGATGAGCGTGGCGATGCCGCTGATCAGCAGGTCGGCGTTGATCAGGTAGGCGAGCTGGTCGGGTGGCAGCTTCAGCGCGCCGCCCACGATGAGCGGCACCGCCACGGCTCCCGCGTACATCGCCAGCACGTGCTGCAGCCCGAGCGCGCCGAGTTGCGCGGCCGGCAGGCGGGCGTCGACCGGATGCACCTCACTCTTCATGGGTCAACTCCAGGTTCGGGGGGTGATCTCCAGTGAAACCGGCACCGTGCGCGCGAACCTATGCACGGGTCCATCAACCGGCGCCCCTCGAACCCGGCTCCAGATGTGTGATCCTCCAACTAGGCTCACCACCAGAAAGGGGGCGTTTGTGCGGATTTCTCAGGTACAGCGGCGGGCCCGCCTCGCGGTGCGGCACCGGGTGGCGGGCAAGGCGGCCACCCCGGAGGAGGCCGCGGCGGCCGTGGTGGCGCTGCACGGCACGGACCCGGCGACGGTGTTCCTGTCGGCGGGCGCGCGCCTGGCCGCGCCGGGCCCCGAGCCCGTCGAGCGGGCCCTGTACGCCGACCGCACGCTGGTGCGGATGACCGGCATGCGGCGCACGGTGTTCGTGGTGCCGGCGGAGCTGGTGCCGGTGGTGCACCACTCCTCGACGCTGGCCATCGCCCGCAAGGAGCGCGCGTCGGTGCTGAAGACGTTCGGCGAGGGCGGCTGGGACGAGGCGCGGCTGAAGGACGTGGAGGCGTCCGTGCTGCGGCTGCTGGCGGAGTCCGGCGACGCCACGGCGGCCGGGCTGGGCAGGCTGGAGCCGCGATTGCGCGAGCAGGTCAGGGTGGCCGTGGGCAAGCCGTACGAGGGCGTGGTGAGCATCGGCTCGCGGCTGCTGGCCCTGATGGCGATGGACGGCCTGCTGGTACGGCGGGCCCGCGCGGCCGGCACCTGGGTCAGCGGCACCCACTACTGGGGCCTGGCGCCGGAGATGGCCGAGCTGGCCGTGCACGAGGCGCAGGCGGAGCTGGTGGCCCGGTGGCTGGCGGCGTTCGGGCCCGGCACGGAGGCGGACCTGAAGTGGTGGACCGGCTGGACGCTCAAGGACGTGCGCCGGGCGCTGGCGGCCGTCGGCGCGGTGACCGTCGAGCTGGACGAGGGCGCCGGCTACGTGCTGCCCGGCGACGAGGAGGAGATCGCGGGTCACGTGACGCTGGCAGACGGGAGGAGGGTCGCCGCGCCCGAGCCCTGGGCGGCGCTGCTGCCCGCGCTCGACCCGACGCCGATGGGCTGGCAGGCGCGCGACTGGTACCTGCCGCAGGAGCACCGGGCAGAGCTGTTCGACCGCAACGGCAACGTGGGGCCGACGGTGTGGTGGGACGGCCGGGTCGTGGGCGGCTGGGCGCAGCGGCCGGACGGCGAGATCGTCTGGCGGCTGCTGGAGGACGCCGGCGGGCAGGCCGTGGCCGCGATCGAGGCCGAGGCGGCCGGGCTGGCCGCCTGGCTCGGCGAGGTCAGGGTGACTCCCCGCTTCCGCACCCCGCTGGAGCGGGCGCTGTCGCGTCCCTGAGGAACCCGGGAGGCTGGCGCAGCCTCCTAGGAGGCAGCCTCCTAGGAGACCGTGCGGACGAACTCCTCGAAGGAGTAGCGGCCGTCCTGGTCGGAGTCGGCCTCCTGGCTCATCGCGCCGAGCGCCTCCGCCGGGAGGTCGGGGAAGTGCCGCTTCAGCTCGGCCTCGCTGATGTAGCCGTCGCCGTCGGTGTCGATCGAGGCGAACGCAATCTTGAGCTCCGCCAGCCGCTCGTCTGGGAGTTCCGCCGACACGGGACCGCCTTTCCTACTCGTTTCAGGACAATCCCACCCTAGTGGGCCCGGCCTCATGGACTCATGAGGCCGGGCGCCTCCTGCGAGCCCGTTCTCAGTGGATCTGCTCGGCGGCGGTGAAGCCGCGTTCCTCCGCCAGCCGCGCCAGTCGCCGCCGCGCCCGCACCCCGGCGCGCCCCGCCTCGTCGTGGGCGAGCGTGCGCAGCTCGCCGTCGGCCACCACCGTGCGCCCGCCCACCAGCACCCTGGCCAGCGGCGGCACGGGCCCGAAGACGAGCGCGCAGACCGGGTCGGGGACGGCGGCGGCGTGGGGGCCGTCCACCCGCCACAGGGCGATGTCGGCCAGCTTGCCTGGCTCCAGTGAGCCGAGCTCGTCCTGACGTCCCAGGTTGCGCGCGCCGCCCAGGGTGGCCAGCTCCAGCGCCTGCCGGGCGGTGAGCGCGCGCGGCCCGTACCTGGCGCGCTGGAACAGCAGGGCCTGCCGCATCTCTCCGGCCAGCGGCGTCAGCTCGGAGGAGGCGTTGCCGTCGACGCCGAGGCCCACGTTCGCGCCGCGCCGCAGCATCTCCGACACCCGGGCGATGCCCGCGCCGAGCCGCCCGTTGGAGGAGGGGCAGTGCGCGGAGCCGGTGCCGGTGGCGGCCAGCCTGCCGATGTCGTCGTCGCTGAGGTGCACGGCGTGCGCGAACCACACGTCGGGGCCGAGCCAGCCCAGCTTCGTCATGTAGTCGACGGGACGCAGCCCGAACTGCTCGCGGCAGTGCTCCTCCTCGTCGAGGGTCTCGGCCAGGTGCGTGTGCAGCCGTACGCCCTTCTGCCTGGCCAGGACGGCCGACTCGGTCATCAGGTCGGCGCTGGCGGAGAACGGCGAGCACGGCGCGACCGCCACGCGCAGCATCGAGGAGAACGACGGGTCGTGGTAGGCGTCCACGGCCTCGGCGGTGGCGCTCAGGATGTCGTCCAGCTCCTCGACCACCTCGTCCGGCGGCAGGCCGCCCTTGGACCGCCCCCGGTCCATGGAGCCGCGCGCCGGGTGGAAGCGCAGCCCGACGGCGCGGGCGGCCTCGATCTCGGCGGCCAGCAGGTCGCCCCTGCCCTTGGGGAAGACGTAGTGGTGGTCGCTGGTGGTGGTGCAGCCCGACAGCGCCAGCCAGCTCAGCCCGGCGGTGGCCGCGCCCTCGACCACCTCGGCGTCCATGGCGGCCCACACGTCGTAGAGCGCCACCAGCCATTCGAACAGCGTGGCGTCCTGGGCCAGGCCCTGCGAGGCCCACTGGTAGAGGTGGTGGTGGGTGTTGACCAGGCCGGGGGTGGCCAGGCAGCCGGTGCCGTCGATCCGGGGGACGCCCGGGGCCTCGGGCGCGGGGCCCGCCGCCACTTCGGCGATCCGGTCACCATCGATGCGGATGTATCCGGATTCGAGTTCGGGGCCGGCGACGGGGGCCACGTGCACGTTCTCGATGATCATCGGGGCTCCTTGCGGGAGGCGGCCAGGCGTACGGCGTCAAGGATCTTCTCGTAGCCGGTGCACCGGCACAGGTTGCCCGCCAGCGCCTCCCTGATCTCCGCGTCCGACGGGCGCGGGCAGCGTTCGAGCAGGTCGTGCGCCTGCACGACCAGCCCGGGCGTGCAGAAGCCGCACTGCACGGCCCCGCACTCCACGAACGCCTCCTGCACCGGGTCGAGCCGGTCGCCGTCGGCCAGCCCCTCGACGGTACGCACCCGCCGCCCCTCCGCCTGCCCGGCGGCGACCAGGCAGGCGCAGACCGGCACGCCGTCCAGGTAGACCGTGCAGGAGCCGCACTCGCCCTGCTCGCAGGCGTTCTTGGAGCCGGGCAGGCCCAGGCGCTCGCGCAGCACGTACAGCAGGCTCTCGCCCTCCCAGACGCCGTCGGCGCTCTCCTCGCGGCCGTTGACGGTGAAGCTCACGCGCATCAGGCGGCCCTCCTTCCCAGGTGACGCGCCGGCATCAGGCGGCCCTCTTCTCCAGGTGGTCGTTCCAGGCCCAGGTGAGCGTGCGGCGGGCCAGCACGCCGATGGCGTGCACGCGGTAGGCGGCGGTGCCGCGCACGTCGTCGATCGGCGCCGCCGCCCGCGCGCACAGCTCGCCGAACCGCCTGACCAGCGCGGGCGCCAGCGGCGCGTCCCAGTCGAGCTCGGCGGCCAGCAGTTCCTCGGCCTCCAGGGCGCGGCGCGGCGTGGGCGCGGCCGAGCCGAGGCCGGTGCCGACCCGCCGCTCGCGCGGGTGCAGCGCGATCGCGAACGAGCACACCGCGATCACCATCGCGTTGCGCGTGCCGACCTTCGAGAAGTACTGCGGCCCCGTGGCGGGCGGCACGTGCACGGCCCTGATCAGCTCGTCCGGCTCCAGCGCGCTGCGCTTGACCCCGCGGTAGAACTCGGCCGCCGGGATCATCCTGACCCCCCGGTCGCGCGACTCCACCTCGACCACCGCCCCGGCGGCCAGCAGCGGCGGATGGCTGTCGCCCGCGGGCGAGGCCGCGCCCAGGTTGCCGCCGACGGTGCCGCGGTTGCGGATCTGCGGCGAGCCGACCGTGCGCGACGCCTGCGCGAGCCCCGGCAGCGGGCCGCCGAGCTCGCCGACGACCGCCGCGTACGGCACCCCGGCCCCCACCCGGCACAGCCCGCCGGTCATCGACCATTCACGCAGCTCGGCCACCCGGTTGAGGTCGAGCAGCGCGGGCGGCCTGCGCACGTCGAAGTTGATCTCCACCATCACGTCGGTGCCGCCCTGGATGGGCACCGACTCCGGCTGGTCCGCCTTGGCGGCCAGCGCCTCCTCCCACGTCGTGGGGCGCAGAAAGTCCATCTCCCCTACTCCCAGGCGAATCCGGCGTCGGGGGCGTCCTCGCGCAGCACGCCGCCCTCGATGAGCCCGTACGGCCGGTCGGCGGCGTGGAACACCTCGTTGTCGTTGTCCAGGCCGAACGGCGACAGGTCCACGGCGAAGTGGTGCTTGTTCGGCATGGACAGCCTGACCTCGCAGATCTCGGGGCAGGTGGTCAGGACCCGCTCGCCCATGGCGTACAGGGTCTGCTGGAGCGAGAGGCTGTGGGTGCCGGCGAACGCGTCGATCAGGCACCGCCTGGCCTCCTCGAACGACTTCGCGTAGGAGGAGGACCCGGTCGCGGCGTGCCGCCACCGGGCGGTGACGGCGGTGGCCAGGACGCGGTCGGTGGTCGGCTGGAGCGTGGTGTACTCGTCGGTGATGTAGCCGTGGAACTCCGAGCCCGTCGAGTTCAGCACCACCAGGTCGCGCAGTCCGGACAGCACGGTGGTGCGGCCGTCCTCGTCGTGGTGGACCACGCAGGTGCGCACCTCGCCGCCGTGGCGCACGAAGGAGTGGGGGCCGGCGCGGTTCCAGCCGTACTCCTCGATCGTCACCCTGGCGTGCCGGATCGAGGGCTGCGTGGTGACGAAGTGCCTGGCCAGGCGGAGGGCGAACTCCTCGATCTGGCCGACGCCGTACCGCCTGGCGAAGGCGTACACGGTGTTCTTCTGCGTGTCGGTCGGCAGCACGGCCGAGTTGTCGCCGGTCAGGTGCGCGGCCTCCATGTCGCCTGACAGGGAGGTGCTGACGTTGACGTCCTTGACGTGGTGCACGGGGCCGTCCCTGCGCACGTGCACGAGCCTGGTCTCCGCCTTGCCGTAGCGGTTGGCGCCGAGCTTGACGATCATTCAGCTCCCTCGGTAGGTGGAGTAGGCGTACGGGCTGAGCAGCAGCGGCACGTGGTGGTGCCGGTCGGGGTCGGTGATCGTGAAGGTCACGACGACCTCCGGGTAGAAGGTGTCCTCCAGGTAGCCGCCGGTGTCGAAGACGACCCGGTGCACGCCGGCGCCCGGGTTCCAGCCCTTGATGCGGCCGTCGTCGTCGGTGCGGCCCTCGGCCACGACCTCGCCGTCGTGCTCCAGGCGTACGCGCAGGCCGGCGGCGGGCAGGCCGGTGACCGCGTCGAGCACGTGGGTGGAGAAGCTCATGGCCCCTCCCCCACCAGCCTGCCCAGCCGCAGCCGGGTGATGGCGGCCAGCTCGGCCCGCACGACCGCGCGCTCGCGCTCCTCGTCGTTGCCCAGCCGCTCGCGCAGCCTGGCCAGCATCTGGGCGCCGGTGAGCCCGGTGGCGCAGACGAGGTAGACGTGCCCGAACCGCTCCTCGTAGGCCCGGTTGCCCTCGGCGAGCGCCGCGCGCAGCCCGTCCTCCACGCCCGACTGCTCCTGCCGGGACCACGACGCCTCCCTGCCGTCGCCGCCCGGGCGCTCGCCGATCCTGGGATGGGCGCTCAGCGCCTCCAGGACGTCGTCCCAGGCCAGCTCCTGCACCGCCGCCCCGGCGGCGTCGAACAGCCGCTCCTGGTCGGCGTACGGCCGCAGCGCGGCCACCTTCCCGGCGAACGCGCGGGAGGCGCAGCAGGCCAGCAGGTCCGCCTCCGCCTCGGCCGGGGACCTGGCGTTGAAGTCGGTGAGCATGTCAGAAGTACACACACGCGCTTCGTGCCCGGTCCATCCGCCAGAACTCCCAACTCCCGGTCCGGATGCCGGACACTTTTCGTGTCATGCTCCAATCGGGGCCGGCGGGCGCGTGTCGCCGCGACGGAAACGGTCAGCGGCTGCGCCTACACTGTGAGCCATCATGACCCCAACTTCCCTGATCGGCGGACACGTGTCCGTGACGGGCGGCCTGGCGACGGGCGGCCTCAAGTACATGGCCGAGATCGGCGCCGAGATGATCCAGGTCTTCGTCACCAACCCGCGAGGCTGGGCGCTCAACGACGGCAGGCCCGACGAGGACGCCAGGCTGGCCGAGTCGGGGGTGGCCGCGTTCATCCACGTGCCGTACCTCGTCAACTTCGGCTCGCCCAGCCCGGAGACGCTGGCCAACTCCATCGCGGTCGTGCGCCACGCTCTGCGCCGCGGGGTGGAGACCGGCGCCAGGGGGGTCGTGGTGCACACCGGCTCGGCGGTGACGCAGCCGCGCGACGACGCGCTGCGGCAGGTGCACGACAACCTGCTGCCGCTGCTCGACGAGATCCCCGAGGGCGGGCCCGACCTGCTGCTGGAGCCGATGGCGGGCCAGGGCGCCATGCTCTGCGCCACCGTCCAGGATCTGGAGCCCTACCTGGCCGCCCTCGACTGGCATCCGCGGGCCTGCGTCTGCCTCGACACCTGCCACGCCTTCGCCGCCGGTCACGACCTGGCCGCCGAGGGCGGGGTGCGGGAGACGTTCGACGCGCTGCACACGATCGCGCCGGGGCGGCTCAGGCTGATCCACGCCAACGACTCCAAGGACGTGTGCGGCGCCAAGAAGGACCGCCACGAGAACATCGGGGCGGGGCACATCGGCGCCCGGCCGTTCGCCGACATGATGCGGCACCCGGCGGTGGCCGGCGTGCCGATCTGCATCGAGACGCCGGGCAAGGCGCCCAAGCACGCCGAGGACATCGCGCTGCTGAAGAAGCTCAGGGACGGCTGAGCGGGACGAAGCCCGTCGGAGCCCGGGCGCCTGAAGCGCCGGGGATAAAACCCCCACCGGAGCGGCAACCGTGATAGGGGCGCCCGCTCACGCGATCCGACCGCCCCCGAAGGCCGGATCGCGGGGCCGCGCCAGCGGCCTCAGCGGGCGCCCCTTCACGTCCGGCGTGGCGGGCCCCACCCCCCGGTAAGGGGCCCGACAGCCGCGGCGACCTGCGCGTCGCCGGTGAACCCCGCGCACCGGGCTTCTCGATGAGCCTTGCGGCCCGTCCCCCCGGTGCGCCGGGATGGCTTCCGATGCCGAAACACTACGGTTGCGATCTTGCGGGCGAAACCCTGTTTACGGTCAGCTCGTCGAACGGTCCGTAGTCGTCGATGTACGGAGAGTGGTGTCACGACCAGCGGTCGTCGCCATGCGACGAGCGGTAGGTCAGGGGGCCCGCGAGATGCTCGGGCACATGCATCCTGGCCAACATCCGGCCCGCCACCCGCGGCACTCGACCCGGTGTGACCAGGGATATCACCACCATGGCGGCAAAGGAGACCGGCACCGCGACCGGTGCGGGGCAGGAAGTCAGCGCGCCCATCTTCACGCCTGCCTGCTCCGCGAGCACCAGCGCCGCCGTCACGCCCCCGCCGGCCAGGAACCCGGCCGCGACGCCCGCGTCCGTCAGCCGCCGCCACCAGATGCCCAGCACCAGCATCGGGCAGAACGTGGCGGCGGAGAGGCAGAAGCCCAGCAGCACCAGCGCCATCGACACGCCGGGGCCGGTGACCGCCGTCAGGGCCAGCCCGGCCAGCATGACCACGAGCACGGCCGCGCGGAACGAGCGCACCCCCGGCGGCGACAGGCACGCCGACAGCGCGCCCCCGACGGCCACCAGCACGCCGCCCGAGGTGGCCAGGAAGGCCGCGAACGCCCCGGCCGCCAGCAGGCCCGTCAGCACGTCCCCCACGGCCCCGGAGAGCAGCGTGGCGGGCAGCAGGAGCACGATCTCGTCCGCCTCGGCACCGCGCACGTGAACGCTCCCCAGAATGCCGTACAGCGGCGGCACGACGCCGAACAGCGCCAGCAGGACCTGCGTGGCCAGGATCGAGCGCCGGGCGCCGCGCCCGTCCCTGCTGGTGTAGACGCGCACGATCACGTGCGGCAGCCCCATCGTGCCCAGCGCGCAGGCCACCAGCACCGCCAGCACGCCGGGCAGCGACGGGTCGCCGGCCCCCGCCAGCCCTCCGCCGCCGGCCCGGTAGGCGCCCTCCAGCCACGAGACGGGCCCGGTGACGGGCTCGGTGATGGGCCCGGTGACCAGCGACGTGCCGGCCATCCCCCAGCACACCGCCCCGACCCCGAGGAACACCGCCAGCTTCAGCCAGAACTGCGCGGCCTGCACGCTGGTCACGCTCCCCATCCCGCCGGCGAACGCCACGGTCAGCGCCGCCGCCGCGACGGCCGCCCAGCCCAGCCACGGCGGCAGCCCGGTCAGCAGCCGCACCACCACCCCGGCGGCGTGGAGCTGGGCGACCAGGAACGCCAGCCCGACGACGAGCACGAAACAGGTCGTGAAGCGGCGCAGCGGCGCCGAGCGCAGCCGCCATTCGGCGAAGTCCGGCAGCGTGTACGTCCCCGACCGCCGCAGCGGCGCGACCACCAGGGCCAGGATGACGACGAACCCGGCGGCGGCCCCCGCCGGGTACCACAACATCGGCGAGCCGTGCGTGGCGATGAGCCCGGCCGCGCCCAGGCACGCGGCGGCCGAGGTGAACTCGGAAGTGATCGCGGCGCCGTTCCACCAGGGGGGAACCGCCCTGGCCGCCACGTAGAAGTCGGAGGCGCCGCTGGAGCGGCGCGGTCGCGCGGCGCCCACCACGACGCCCAGAACCAGCACGTAGGCGATCCCGGTCAGCACCGCGACGGTCATCTCTCCAGCCGCTCCGCCCACCTGAGCTGCAGCAGGGACAGGCCCACCCAGGCGCACTGGACCGCCACCGACATCGCCGCCCAGCCCCAGGGACCGGGCACCCACGCGGCGAGGACCGGCACGCCCACCAGCAGCCCGGCCACGGCGGCCACGGTGCGCAGCGCCCGCCGTAACTGCAGGCCGACGATGGCGGGCACGCCGGGCGCGTCACCGGGCGCGTCACCGGACGCGTCACCTGACGGGCGCGGCGCGCCGCGGGCGGCGAGCGGGGGAGGCCGCCGCGACACCACGACGCGGCGCCCGCCGGTCACGAGATGACTCCTCGGTGCTGGCGCACGAGCTGCTCGCGCACCTGACGGCTGTGCCTCCTGCTTACCTGCAGCGTCTCGGTGCCGACGGTGAGCGTCACCCGCCCGCCCTCGAACCTGAGCTCGCTGACGTGCCGGCCGGAGACGAGCGTGCTGCGGTGGATGCGGATGAACCCGGCATCCGACCAGCGCCGCTCCAGCGCGGCCAGCGACATGCGCACCAGGTAGCTGCCGTCGACCGTGTGCAGGCGCACGTAGTCGCCCTTGGCCTCGGCGAACCAGACGGCCTGCTGCGGCACGAACCTGGTGCGCCCGCCCAGCTCGACCGGGATCACCTCGTCCTGGCCCGGGTCCGGCACCGGGTTGGCGGCGGCCTCCAGCCTGCGCACCGCCTCCGACAGGCGCTCGGCCCTGACGGGTTTGAGCAGGTAGTCGACCGCCTCCAGCTCGAACGCCTGCACCGCGCACTCCTCGTGCGCCGTGACGAACACCAGCCTGGGCGGGCTGGGGAAGCCGCCGACCAGCCTGGCCAGGTCGAGCCCGTCGAGACCGGGCATGCGGATGTCGAGGAACACCCCGTCGAGCCGCTCCCCGCCGCCGATCATCTGGACCATGTCCTGCAGCGCCGTGACGCCGTCGGCCGCGGTCGTGACGTGTTCGATCCGGTCGTCCTGGCGCAGCAGGTAGGCCAGCTCCTCCAGAGCAGGCACTTCGTCGTCAACGGCCAGCACTCTCAGCATGTCCACCACGCTGTCGTATGAAAGCAGAGGTTACCAGCGCCACGCTAGCATTGAGTAAGACTTTGACTACAAAGAGCTAAGCTGCGTCTTGGGCACGCGCAGCCGCACCTTCGTGCCCGCGCCCAGCGCCGTCTCCACGACGAGGCCGTAGCCGTCGCCGTAGATCTGGCGCATGCGCAGGTCCACGTTGGCCAGGCCGATGCCGCTGCCCTCGCGCGCCGGGTCCTCGTCCAGCATGCGCCGCGCGCACTCGGGGTCCATGCCGGCGCCGTCGTCCTCGACCGTGATGTGCGCCTCGGGGCCCGCGTCGCGCACCACGACCCGCACCTCGCCTGGGCCGCCGCGCCCGGCCATGCCGTGCTTGATGGCGTTCTCGACCAGCGGCTGCAGGCACAGGAACGGCACCGGCACCGGCAGCACCTCCGGGGCCACCTGCATGCTGAAGCGCAGCTTGTCGCCGAAGCGGGCGCGCTCCAGCAGCAGGTAGCGGTCCACGCAGGTCAGCTCGTCGGCCAGGGTGGTGAAGTCGTGCGCCCTGCGCAGCGCGTAGCGGGAGAAGTCGGCGAAGTCGAGCAGCAGCTCGCGGGCGCGCTTGGGGTTGGTGCGGACGAACGAGGCGATCGTGGTGAGCGCGTTGTAGACGAAGTGCGGCGAGATCTGCGCGCGCAGGGCGCGCATCTCCGCCTCCAGCGCGCGCCGCCTGGAGGCGTCGAGCTCGGCCAGCTCCAGCTGGCCGGAGATCCAGCGGCCGACCTCGCTCACGGTACGCACCAGCGCGGCGCTCACCTCGCCGTCGAAGGCGGCCAGCACGCCCACCACGGTGCCGTCCACCGTCAGCGGCACCGCCACCGCCCCCAGCTCCGGCCCCTGCGGCTGCCCGGGGAACACCTGGGCCCGCCCGGCGGCCAGCGTGGCGCGGGCGTAGGTGAGCACGTCGTCGGTGCACGGCCCGTCCCACGCCAGCGCGGCCTCCGTGGAGGTGATCGCGACGGCGGAGGTGCCGAGCAGGGTGCGCAGGTGCCGCACCGCCTTGCGGGCGGAGTCACGGTCGAGCCCCGCCCGCAGGGCGGGGGCCGCCATCGCGGCGAGGTGCAGCGTGGTGTACGTCGCGTCGTCCGCCCTGTGAGCCTCTGCCGGCACCGCCCGGCCGCGCCATGGCGCGCGGGCGAGCCCGAAGCCCAGGAGGAAGGTCAGAGAGCACAGCGCCACGCACACGGTGGTCAGCATGCTGGAAACCGTAACCAATAACGGAGCGTGCCCGGGGGAAAACCGGGAGTTGTGTCAGGGTGGGCCCTCTCCGGGTTCTTCCTGGTAGGAGTAGCGCTGCTCGCCCCACGGGTCGGCCACGTTGTGGTAGCCGCGCTCCTCCCAGAAGCCCCTGCGGTCCTCCAGGAGGTACTCGATGCCGCGCACCCATTTCACGCTCTTCCACGCGTACAGGTGGGGCACGACGATGCGCAGGGGAAAGCCGCGCTCGGGGCTGAGCGGCTTCTCGTCCAGCTCCATGGCGAACAGCGTGCCGGGCGCGGTGAAGTCGGACATCCGCAGGTTGGCGCTGTAGCCGTACTCGGCCCAGATCATCACGTGGCGCACGCCGGGGTCGGGCGGGGCGGCCTCGATGATCGTGGCCGGGGTGACGCCGCGCCACTCGTTGGCCATCAGGGAGAACTTGGTGACGCAGTGGAAGTCGGCGATGCGCGTGGCGCGTGGCAACTGCTCGAACTCGCCCCAGTCGAAGCGGTGCTCCTCGCCCGACGCCGTGGCCCCGAACACCCGGAAGTCCCAGGAGTCCGGCTTGAACGCCGGCACCCTGCCGTAGTGGATCACGGGTCGGCCGCGCGGGACGTACTGGCCTGGAGGCAGGCGCGACTCCTCCACGATCACTCCCCTCAACCCGGTCTCGCGTCTTGGGCCATCCTGCCATCGGGTCGTGAGTGGTTCGCGAGCGGGTGCGGTGCGGTAAGCTTGCGGACTATGCACGCAGCGTTCCTGTTTTCCTATGGCGGCGGACCCGAGTCCGTTCGCCATCTGGTGCTGCGCTAGCAGACAGGCGAACGAAGGCCCCGGGTCCGATCGGACCCGGGGCCTTCTTGTTTTTCCCGGCAGTTTCCCTTCAGCAAGGAGCAAGCACATGGTGATCGTGATGGGGCCCGAGGCCACCGCCGCCGACATCGAGGCGATCGTGTCCGTCGTCGAGGCGGCCGGGGTGGAGGCGTTCGTCAGCAAGGGGGTGCGGCGCACGATCGTCGGCCTGGTCGGCGACGTGACGCAGCTCGACGCGGCGAGCCTGCGCGGCATGGCGGGGGTGCGCGACGTGATGCGCGTGTCCACGCCGTACAAGCTGGTCAGCAGGGAGAACCATCCGGAACGTTCCACGGTCCACGTGGGCGGCGTGCCGATCGGCCCCGACACCGTGACGCTGATCGCGGGGCCGTGCGCGGTGGAGACGCCGGAGCAGACGCTCGCCGCGGCCAGGATGGCGCAGACGGCCGGGGCGGTGCTGCTGCGTGGCGGGGCCTTCAAGCCGCGCACGTCCCCGTACGCCTTCCAGGGGCTGGGCGAGAAGGGGCTGCGCATCCTGGCGGACGTGCGCGAGGAGACGGGCCTGCCGATCGTGACGGAGGTCGTGGACGCCCGTGACGTGGAGATGGTGGCCTCGTACGCGGACATGCTGCAGGTCGGCACCCGCAACATGCAGAACTTCGCGCTGCTGCAGGAGGTGGGCGCGGCCGGCAGGCCGGTGATGCTCAAGCGCGGCATGACGGCCACGATCGAGGAGTGGCTGATGGCGGCCGAGTACATCGCCCAGCGCGGCAACCTCGACATCGTGCTGTGCGAGCGGGGCGTGCGGACCTACGAGACGGCCACCCGCAACACCCTCGACGTCTCGGCCGTGCCGGTGGCGCAGCGGCTGTCGCACCTGCCGGTGATCATCGACCCGTCGCACTCGGGCGGGCGGCGCGACCTGGTGCTGCCGCTGACCCGCGCGGCCATCGCGGTCGGCGCCGACGGTGTCATCATCGACGTGCACCCGCAGCCCGAGCAGGCGCTCTGCGACGGGCCGCAGGCCCTGGTGGACACCGACCTGGGCGAGCTGGCGCAGGTGATGACCGACTTCCCGCCGCTGCTCGGCAAGACGGCCGCCTGATCGGCCCGGGCACGACCGGCCGGCCACGAGCCGCCCGCCGGTTGTACTCATGGGTAACTTGAGTACTTGTCCTCATGCGCCGGGCTTCGCCCGGGCCGCACCATGGCCACATGACGAAGCCCATTCAGCCCACGCAGACCACCGCGTTCTACGTCCAGGCGGTCCTGTCGTTCGCCGTCTCGCTGACCTCCGTGGTGATCGCCCTGGTCTACCTGCCCGTCGAGGGCTGGATCAGGGCGTTCCTCGGGCTCGGCCTCCTGTACGTCGTCACCTCCACGGTCACCCTGTGCAAGGTCGTACGGGACCGGCAGGAGCTGTCGGAGGTCAGCAACCGCGTCGACCAGGCCCGGCTGGACAAGCTCCTGGCCGAGCACGACCCGTTCAAGGTCGACGCGTAGCCACGAAGCCCGGCTACCCCGATGCCCGGCTACAGGGTGTACTCCTGGATCGAGTCGGCGAGCTGCACGCACAGCTCCTCCGCGTCGAGCCGCTTCTCGATCTGCTTGAGGTCCTCGATCTTGGCCCGCGTCTCGGCGCGCTTGGGAGCCAGCAGCGAGCAGCAGTCCTCGTCGGGCAGCTCCGAGATCTCCAGCGTGCCGATGCGCCGGGCCTCGGCCATGATCTCGGTCTTGTCCCAGCCGACCAGCGGCCGCAGGATCGGCAGCTCCACCGCGTTGTCCTGGGCGGTGATGTTGGCCAGCGTCTGGGAGGAGACCTGCCCGAGCGCGTCGCCGGTGATCAGGGCGGCGGCGCGGATGCGGTGGGCGACCTCCTCGGCCGTCTTGAGCATCAGCCGCCGCTGCGCGATCACCGCCAGCCGGTCCTGGCCGGAGGTGCGGATGGACTGCTGGGCCTTGCCGAACGGGACCACCCACAGGCGCGACTTGCCCTGGAACCGGTCGAGCTTCCTGACCAGCGCGTACGCCTTGTAGATCGACTCCGACGTGGTGAACGGGATGCCGGAGAAGTGCAGGAAGTCGACGTGCAGGCCGCGCCGCATCATCCGGTACGCCGCCACGGGCGAGTCGATGCCGCCCGACATGAGCACCAGGGCCCGGCCGCTGCTGCCGACGGGCAGGCCGCCCTGGCCGGGGATGCCGCCGGTGAAGACGAACACCTCGTCCCTGTCGACCTCGATGGAGACCGTCAGCTCGGGGTTCTTCAGGTCGACGGGCAGGCCGTACTCGTCGTTGATGGCGCCGCCCACGAGCCGGTCGAGCTCGTTGGAGCGCAGGGGGAAGCGCTTGTCGCGGCGGCGGGAGCGGACCGCGAAGCGGGCGCCCCGCTTGGCCTCCTCGCTCTCGCCGACCAGCTCCAGGCCGGCCTTGAGCACGGCGTCGGGGTCCTTGGCGACCCGCCAGGCCTGGTGGATCCAGACCAGCCCGGGCACGTCGGCGACCCGCTGCGCCACGGCCTCGGCCTGCTCGGCGGCGGCGCCCTCGGGCAGGAAGATCGCGATCACGCCGTGCCGCTTGCGCACGTCGACCTGGACGCCGACCGTCTGCAGGGCATCGCGGATGTTGGCGATCAGGCGGCGTTCGAACAGCTCGCGGTTCTTGCCCTTGAGGACGATCTCGCCCAGCTTGAGCAGAACGCACGGCTCGCCCAGGGCGGACATCGTCATGGTGGAACCTCCGGGAGAATGGGGATGAGCGCGGCGCTTGCTGAAGGGAACGCCGCGACCATCCGAGTTTAGTCCGCGTCGAGCCCCCGCTCGATCGCATATCGCACCAGCTCGACCCGGTTGTGCAGGTGGAGCTTGCCGAGGGTGTTCTGCACGTGGTTCTGCACGGTGCGGTGCGACAGCACGAGCCGTTCGGCGATCTGCTTGTACGACAGCCCCTTGGCCACCAGCCTGAGCACCTCGGTCTCCCGCTCGGTCAGCCGCGGCCCCTCGGTGGGCTCCAGCGCGACGGCCAGCCGCCTGTACTCCCCCAGCACCAGCCCGGCCAGCCCCGGGGTGAACACGGCGTCGCCGTCGGCGGTGCGGCGCACGGCGTCGAGGAACTCCTCGCGCCCGGCCGACTTCACGAGGTATCCGCAGGCGCCGGCCTTGACGGCCTCCAGCACGTCCTCCTGCTCGGCGCTGGCCGACAGCACGAGCACCCTGGGGGGCGGGTCCACCTGCGCCAGGCGGGCCGCCACCTCGGGGCCGGACAGGTCGGGCAGCCGAAGGTCGAGCACGACGACCTCGGGCAGCACCGCGGCGGCCACCCTGACCGCCTGCCGCCCCTCCCCCACGGCGGCCACGACCTCGTAACCGGCCTCCGTGAGATCCCTGGCGACGCCGTCGCGCCACATGGGATGATCGTCCACCACCATGACCCGCACCATGGCGCAACTGTAAGCGTTCGTCAGGCGGACAGGGTGATCTCCACCTCGGTGCCCTGCCCGGGAACGCTCACGATCGACACCTTCCCGCCCAGCTCGGCCATCCGCCCACGGATCGACCTGGCCACCCCCATGCGCCCGTCCGCGGCGGCCTGCTCCAGCCGGCCCTCCGGGATGCCGGGGCCCTCGTCCCTGACCGTGACCGTGACCGTGCCGTCCAGGAATTCGGCCAGCACCCAGGCGCGGGCCTGATGACCGCAGTGCGCGCGGACGTTGTCCAGGGCCGCGCCGACGGCGGCCGCGACGGACGCGGCGGCCTCGGCGGGCAGGAGCAGCGGCGTGGCCGGCGTCGAGACCGTCACCGAGGGCGAGCCGTGCCGGGCGAGGAGGGAGCGCAGGTCGATCGTGCCGAGGGGAGGCGGCGGCCCGACCGAGACGAGCTCGCGCAGCGCGGCCTCCTGCTCCCCCGCCAGGCGGCCCAGCTCGGCCGCCTCCCCGCCGAGCTCCCGGCCGCGCCGCTGCACCAGGGCGAGGACCTGGAGGACCGAGTCGTGGATGTCGCGGGCCAGCCGCTCCCGCTCGCGCTGGGCGGCCTCCATCTCGGCGGCCCGCTGCATGCGTTCCTCCGCCCGCTTGGCCAGCCGGACCATGTGGCCGACCAGCCAGCCCGCCATGAGCAGGAGCACCGTCTCGTTGATCAGGACGGCCGCCTCCTCGACCCGCGACCGTGACCACAGCTCGCCCGCCGCGACCACGGCCGCCGAGAGGGTGCCCGCGCGCCTGCCGTGGCGTACGGCCCAGGCGAGCACGGGCGCGGCGATCCAGGTCGCGGGCACGGGCATGGCGCCCATCGACACCTGCTGGGCGCCCTGCACGTACGGGGTGGTGAGCAGGCACGCCATCGTCACCATCAGGTCGATGGTCAGCAGCGGCCACCGGCGCAGCGGCTCGGCCGAGTAGGCGAACGTCGCCGCGGCGGTCCACAGCGCCATCACGCCGATGACCAGCCAGCCGATCAGCGGCTGCTCGTAGCCGCGGTGCTGGGCCATCAGCACGGCGGCGTACACCAGCGAGGCGAGGCGGAAGACCGCGATCGCCCGCCAGAAGGGCCCCTCGATAGCCATGAGCCTTTCTCATGTTTCCGACACGGCAGTTGACAGATAGTTCGGATATCCAAGCGAAAGGGACATCCGGGATGGCACAATCCGGGAACCCCTAATGCAAGGAACCGATAGATGACCGCTGTGAATCATTTCACCTACGGACTGATCACGCCGTTGCTCGCCTACGTCATGTCCTGCATCGGCTCGATGCTCGGACTGCGGCTCACCGCGCAGGCCCACGCCTCGCGCGGCGGCGCCCGCGTGCGCTGGCTGCTGGGCGCGGCCGTCTCCATCGGCGGCACCGGCATCTGGGTCATGCACTTCATCGCCATGATGGGCTTCGAGGTGGAGGGCACGCAGATCAAGTACGACGTGCTGCTCACCGTGGCCTCGGCGGTGGTGGCCATCGTGGTCGTCGGCACCGGCCTGTTCCTGGTCTCCTACGGCGGCGGCCGGATCCTCGCGCTGCTCGGCGGCGGCCTGCTGACCGGCCTCGGCGTGGCCTCCATGCACTACCTCGGCATGTACGCGATGAACATGTCCGCCCACGTCTCCTACGACCGCCTCACCGTGGCCGCCTCCGTGGGCATCGCGGTGGTGGCCGCGACCGTGGCCCTGTGGTTCACGCTGCGGGTCAAGAAGCCCATCTGGATCACCGGCGCCGCCCTCGTCATGGGCGTGGCCGTCGCGGGCATGCACTACACCGGCATGTACGCCATGCACGTCTCGGTCGACGGTGAGCCCGGTGTCGTGGCCGGCGCCGACGCGCTCGACTTCCTCGTGCCCCTCATGACCGTGATCAGCCTCATCACCCTGACCATGCTCCTCATGGTCATCCTGTCGCCCTCGGAGGAGGAACTGCACGAGGACGCGGAGCTCATCGCGAAGCTGGAGCTGCGCCGTCGCACCGCTCATCAGCAACAACTCACGTACCCCACGCCAATGCCGCGCCAACAGCCGATGCAGGCTCGGCGAAGGTAGTTGCGCACGCGGCCACTCCCTGCTCATACTCCCTTATCGGTGCGTAGGGGATGGGTGGGGTAATGTCGCCGATCGATCATTTTTCCCACGGGCTCTTGACGCCTGTGCTCGCGTACGTCATGTCCAGCGTGGGCTCCATGCTCGGCCTGCTGCTCACCTCGCGTGCGAGGCTGATCGGCGGGCGTGAGGCCAGGTGGTGGCTCGTGGGCGCGGCCTTCGCGATCGGCGGCACCGGCATCTGGACGATGCACTTCATCGCCATGCTCGGCTTCTCCGTGAGCGGCCTGGCGATCAGGTACGACGTGCCGCTCACCGCCGCGTCCGCCTTCCTCGCCGTCGTGGTCGTGGGCATGGGGCTGTTCATGGCCGCCCACGGCGGCGAGCGGCTGGGCTTCCTGGTCGGCGGCGGCGTCCTGACCGGGCTCGGCGTGGCCGGCATGCACTACCTGGGCATGGCGGCCATGAACATGTCCGCCCACGTCAGCTACGACCCGGTGGTCGTCACGCTGTCGGTGCTCATCGCGGTGGCGGCGGCCACGGTGGCGCTCTGGTTCACGCTGCGGGTCAGCGGGGCGCTCAGGATCGGCGGGGCGGCGCTGCTCATGGGCGTGGCCGTCTCGGGCATGCACTACACCGGCATGTCCTCGATGTCGGTCTCGTCGCACGCGGAGATGACGGCCGTGCCCGGCGCGCGGGCCATCGACTTCCTGCTGCCGCTCATCGTGGGCATCAGCGTGATCACGGTGGGGCTGCTGCTCACCGTCATCCTGTCGCCCTCGGAGAAGGAGCTGCGCAGCGAGGCGGAGTACAGGGAGCGGCTGCGCGGACGCGACGAGGGCGCGCCGGAAGTCGATCTCTTCGGCACGCCCCGCAGTTGAGCCATGTGCCGGGTACGGCTTGCGACGCGGGTGGTGGGCCGCCGACTTTCCGCGGCGCAAGCCGTACCTCGAGGGGGTTGTAGCGGCAACCCCGCTGACTCGAAGGTACGGCCGCCCGCTTGCAAGCCGCTTTCAGCCGGTCATCCGAAGAACACCTCGGCCTCGGAGTAGCGCTCCACCGGCACGGTCTTCAGCTCGGCCGTGGCCTCGTCGAGGCCGACCCGCACGATGTCGGTGCCGCGTAGCGCGACCATCTTGCCGTAGTCGCCCTCGTGGGCCGCGTCGATCGCCTGCAGCCCGAACCTGGTCGCCAGCACCCGGTCGTAGGCGGTGGGGGTGCCGCCGCGCTGGATGTGGCCGAGCACCGTGGTGCGGGCCTCCTTGCCGGTGCGCTTCTCGATCTCCTTGGCCAGCACCTCGCCGACGCCGCCCAGGCGCACGTGGCCGAACGCGTCGAGGGTGCCCGTCTGCAGCTCCATCTGCCCCTCGATGGGGTGCGCGCCCTCGGCGACCACGATGATCGGCGAGTAACGGGTGCGGAAGCGGGACTCGACGTACTCGCAGACCCGGTCGATGTCGAACGGCTTCTCCGGGATGAGGATGACGTTCGCGCCGCCGGCCATGCCCGCGTGCAGCGCGATCCAGCCCGCGTGCCGCCCCATGACCTCGCAGATCAGCGCCCGGTGGTGGGACTCCGCGGTGGTGTGCAGCCGGTCGATGGCCTCCATCGCGATGTTCACCGCGGTGTCGAAGCCGAAGGTGTAGTCGGTGCCCGACAGGTCGTTGTCGATGGTCTTGGGCACGCCCACGACGTTGACCTCGCGGTCGTAGAGCTGCTTGGCGACGCCGAGCGTGTCCTCCCCGCCGATGGCGATCAGGGCGTCCACGCCGGTGGCGGCCAGATTCTCCTTGATCCGGCCGACCCCGTTCTCGATCTTCATCGGGTTCGTCCTGGAGGAGCCCAGAATGGTGCCGCCGCGTGGCAGGATGCCGCGGACGGCCTGGATGTCCAGTGGCATCGTGTCGCCTTCGAGAGGGCCGCGCCAGCCGTCACGGAAGCCGACGAACTCATGGCCGTAAACGCTCACCCCCTTACGCACCACTGCCCTGATCACGGCGTTGAGCCCGGGGCAGTCGCCGCCTCCGGTGAGCACTCCGATACGCATGGCGGGTTCCTCCCAGATAGGGGTCACGAACCAGACCTTGATGTCAGACTCGCATTGTGCCCGGCATCACACGCAGTGGTCTAGACCAAACGCCAGCCCGAAAAACTAAACCCTCACCCCGGAGGAATTTTCATGACTGTGCTCGCGATCGATGCCGGTACGACCGGGGTGACGGCGCTGCTCGTCACGGAGAACGGGCAGATCATCGCCAAGGGGTACGAGGAGTTCGCGCAGCACTTCCCCGAGCCCGGCCGGGTCGAGCACAACCCCGAGGACATCTGGCAGGCCACCCTGTCGGCCTGCGCCACCGCCCTGCGCGCAACCACCCAAACGCCGTCCTGCGTGGGCATCACCAACCAGCGCGAGACCGCCGTGTTGTGGGATCGCCGCACGCTGGCGGCGCCGCGGCGGGCGATCGTGTGGCAGGACCGCCGCACGGCCGGGCTGTGCGGGCGGCTGCGCGAGGCGGGGCACGAGCCGCGCGTGTCGGAGCTGACCGGGCTGCGCCTCGACCCCTATTTCACCGCCACCAAGCTCACCTGGCTGGCCGAGAACGACCCCCGCGTCTGGGAAGGGGTCGAATCCGGAAATGTGGCCATAGGGACTGTGGACTCGTACCTGATCGCCAGGCTGACGGCGGGCGCGCGGCACGTCACCGACCCGTCCAACGCCTCCCGCACCCTGCTGTACGGGCTGGAGTCCGGCGCCTGGGAGCCGGAGCTCTGTGAGCTGTTCGGGGTGCCGGAGGCGGCCCTGCCGCGGATCGTGCCGAACCACGGGCCGATCGGGCGCACGGAGCCGTCGGCCTTCCTCGGGCTGGACGTGCCGATCAGCGGGGTCGCGGGCGACCAGCAGGCGGCGCTGTTCGGGCAGACCTGCTTCGACGTGGGCGACGTGAAGTGCACCTACGGCACGGGCTCGTTCGTGCTGACCAACCTCGGCGGGGAGATCGTGCGCTCGGAGTCGGGGCTGCTGACCACGGTGGCCTGGCAGACGCCGTCGGGCGAGCGCACGTACGCGCTGGAGGGGTCGATCTTCGTGACCGGGGCGGCGGTGCAGTGGCTGCGCGACGGGCTCGGGGTGATCGGGACGGCTCCGGAGTCGGAGGCCGTGGCGCGCACGGTGCCCGACAGCGGCGGGGTGGTGTTCGTGCCCGCGCTGACCGGCCTGGGGGCGCCGCACTGGGATCCGCAGGCGCGCGGGCTGATCACCGGCATCACCCGCGGCACGACGCGGGCGCACCTGGTCAGGGCCACGCTGGAGGCGATCGCGTTCGAGGTGCGGGACGTGGTCGAGTCGATGACCGGCGGGTCGGTCCCGGTGCTGAAGGCCGACGGCGGGGCGAGCGCCAACGACCTGCTCATGCAGCTCCAGGCCGACCAGCTCGGCGCGGCGGTGGAGCGGCCGGCGATCCAGGAGACGACGGCGCTCGGGGCGGCGTTCCTGGCCGGGCTGGGGGCGGGCGTGTGGGGGTCGCTGAGCGAGCTGCGCAAGACCTGGCACCTGGACCGGCGCTTCGAGCCGGGCGAGCGCGACGACGCCGCCTACGAGCGGTGGCGGGCGGCCGTCCGGCTCGCGACGGCGGGCGCTCAGGACTCCTGAACGCCCGGCGTCCCGGCCCCTGACCCCTCGGCGTCGCGGACCTCTTGACCGCCGCCTTCACGGGGCCCCTGAGCTCGGCGTCACGGCACCCGGGCGGCCGGGCGCGGTGGCTGCGCGCCCGGCTCGGCGTGGCCCGCCGGGCCCTTGGCGAAGCGGGTGAGGAGGTTGAGCGTGGCCCGGCGGGTGAAGGCGGCGGCGGAGTCGGTGACGCCGTGGCCGCACCGCCGCCCGCGCAGCGCGCACACCCAGCGCATGGTCCCGGAGGCGAACACCCCGGCCCCGCTCGGCGCCGTGTAGTACGTGCTGTGCGTGACGCTGGCCCGCCCGCCGCACGAGAACGGCGACTCGGCCAGCACCTGGACACCGGGCGGCGACCCCCGCGACACCTTGTCGGTCTCCACGCCGACCATCCCGGGGAAGCGCCGCCCCCGCGTCCCCGCGAAGATCCAGTGCCCCGGCCTGCTGACCCGGTAGACCCCCTCGGCCGGGAAGCAGTCGTACATCTGCCCGATCAGCGAGCTCTCCGGCTCCGACTCCCGCCACAGCTCGCAGACCCGCTCCTTGTCGCACACGACCTGCCTGCCGCGCATGGCGATGCGCCAGTAGACGGCGTTGGCGCCGAGGAAGGCGAGGTTCGTGCCGCGGTCCCTGGCGCCGGTCACGGCCCTGCGCATGCCGGGCGACCAGTACTCGTCGTGGCCGAGCGAGATCACCGCGCGGGCGCCGTCCAGCGCGCCCGGCACGAGGTCCAGGTTCGTCAGGTACGCAAGCGGCACCCCGCTCTGCTCGGCCACGGCCAGCGCCTCCTCCTCGAAGTCCAGGAAGAGCCGGGCGCCGGTGCCGTCGTAGGGGCGGTCGAAGGTGACCGCCCGGGAGCGGTACCCGTACCCGCCGGGGCCCGTGTAGAGGCTGCGCCCGCCCCACAGGTTGTACGCCTGCCAGGTGGTGACCGCGTTCACGATCACCACGCGACCGGCGGTGGAGGCCGAGCGCACGGTGATCGGGACGTAGCGCTGGGCGCCGGTGGAGGCGTCGAGCCTGACGAGGTAGGCGCCCTCGGGCCAGCCGGTGGTGTCCACGGTCAGCGACGGGGCCCAGTGGGCGGCGGTCACCGTGCCGTCCACGACCCGCGCCGCCCCCTGCCGCCTCCCCCGCACCGCCGCCGACTCCCACACCTTCGACGGGTTGGCGCCCATGCGGAAGGCGCGGGCGGAGAAGCGCGGCGCGGTCGTGGAGACGTGCAGCCGGAAGCGCTCTCCCGGCAGCACGCTCACCTCGTCGGCGTAGCCCTCGATCTCGTGCTCGGCGCCCTGCCGGGTGATCCGCCACGACTCCTGCACGTCGGCGACGGAGGGCTTGGCGACCTCCCGCGTGACGGGCGGATCGGCCGATGGCCCGGCGGGCGGCTTGACGGCGGGCGCCTCGCCGCAGCCGGCGGCCAGCAGGGCGAGGGCGAGCAGGATCTTGCGCACGTGCCCATGGTCGGGACCGGACGCCCCGGCGGGACCCGACTTGGCGAACTCCTTACATGATCAGCACGCAGGCCGGGCTTTGCACCTCGTACGACTCCCCGTCCGGCACCGGCACGCCGTCCTCGAGGCGGAAGGAGGTGACCGTGTCGGAGTACTGGTTCGCCACGTACATGCGCTCGCCGTCGATGGCGAAGTGCCTGGGCCAGTCGCCGCCGGAGGGCACCTCCGCCACCGGTGACAGGTCGGCGGCGAGCAGCACGGAGATCGTGTTCGGGCCGCGGTTGCCGACGTAGACCAGGTCTCCGTGGAGCTGCAGGTGGGAGGGGGCGTTCCCGCCCTCGTGGCGGGAGGCGCGGACGACCGTGCGGTGCTCGCCCTCGATCAGGGTGACGGTGCCGTCGAGCTCCCCCGCCACGTACAGGCGCGAGCCCGCGAAGGCGAAGTGCCGCGGGCCGGTGCCTGGGGCCAGGGTGATCGGCTCCAGCGGGGTGCCGTCGTGGCGGTAGCGGCGGATCTCGTCGGTGCCGAGGTCGGAGACGTGCAGCAGGCCGTCGTGGAAGACGGCCTGGTGGGCGTGCGGGCCCTCCTGGCGCCGGGCGTCCGGGCCCGAGCCCGTGTGGCGCAGCACGATCGGCTCCCCCGCGAACGCGCCCCGCTCGTCCAGCCGGTAGAGGGTGGCGGTGCCGTCGCCGTAGTTGGCCGCCGCGAGCAGGCCGCCCTCGGGATCGACGGCGACGTGGCAGGGGCTGTGGCCCTCGCTGGGGCGCTCGTCCAGCGGGGCGAGCTCCGCTCCCTGGGCCTGGTACGCGGTGAGCCAGCCGCGTTCGAGCTCGCCCACGGCGTACAGCACCGGCAGCGAGGGGTGGGCGGCCAGGAACGAGGGGGACGTCACCCTGGTGAGGTCCCCCCCGATGGTGACGATGCCGGGGCCGTATCCGCCTATGCGCACGTGCTTCACAGCGGGGATCCTCCTATGGTTGACTATGGCAATGAGTTCGTTGACAGAAGCAAGAGTCTCTGAGGTCAGAGCCTTCAACCGGTTCTATACGAAGGTGATCGGCGCGCTCCAGGCGGGGATGCTCGACTCGCCGTACTCGCTGACCGAGGTCAGGGTGCTGTTCGAGCTCGCGCACGCCGAGCGCATGGAGACCGGCGAGCTGCGCGGGCTGCTCGGCCTGGACGCGGGCTACCTCAGCCGGATCCTGGCCCGCTTCGAGGGCGACGGACTGGTCACCCGCGAGCGCTCGGCGGCCGACGCGCGCAAGCAGCTCGTCGGGCTCACCCCGGCGGGGGCCGACGTGTTCGCGGCGCTCGACCGGCGCTCGTCGGAGGAGATCGCGGCGCTGCTGGGCGGCCTGCCGGAGGCTGACCAGGAGCGGCTGGTCGCCGGCATGGCCGCGATCAGGCGGCTGCTGGGCGGTGGGAAGGCGGGCGCGCCGTACGTGATCAGGCCGCCGCGCACCGGCGACCTGGGCTGGGTCGTCTACCGGCACGGCGCGCTCTACAGCGCCGAGTACGGCTGGGGCACCGAGTTCGAGCAGCTCGTCGCCAGGATCGTGAGCGACCTCGACTTCTCGCGCGACGCCGGATGGATCGCCGAGGTGGACGGGGAGCGGGCCGGATGCGTGTTCTGCGTGCGGCAGGACGACACGACGGCCAAGCTGCGGATGCTGCTCGTCGAGCCGTCCGCCCGCGGGCTGGGCATCGGGCGGCGGCTCGTGGACGAGTGCCTGCGGCACGCGCGGGCCGAGGGGTTCAAGCGGATCGAGTTGTGGACCCGCGACTCCCTGACCAGCGCGCGGCGCATCTACCAGGCGGCCGGGTTCGAGCTGGACTCGCAGGAGAAGGGGATGGAGAACGGCGTCGAGGTCACCGAGCAGATGTGGTCGCGCGAGCTCTAGGCCGGTCCGGCCACCAGTTCAGCGGGCCCGCCAGGCGCATCAGGCTCGGCACCAGCACCGCTCTGATCACGGTGGCGTCCACCAGCACGGCCACCGCCATGCCGACGCCCAGCATCTGCACGAACGTCACCGACGCCGTGGCGTAGGCGGCGAACGTCAGCGCCAGGATGCCGCCGGCCGCCGTGATCAGCGGCGCCCCCTCCTGCAGGCCCGTGGCCACGGCCGACTCCGTGTCGCCCGTCCTGTCGTACTCCTCCTTGATCCGGGAGAGCAGGAAGACCTCGTAGTCCATCGACAGCCCGTAGGCCACGCAGAGCATCAGGATCGGGATGCTCGGGTCGAGCGTGCCCGTCGGGGTGAAGCCGAGCAGGCCCGACAGGTTGCCGTCCTGGAAGATCCAGACGAGGGCGCCGAACATCACGCCGAGGCTGAGGACGTTCAACAGGGTCGCCTTGAGCGGGATGATCACGCTCCTGGTCATGAGGAACAGGACGGCGAACGTCACGCCCAGCATGAGCGCCAGCAGCAGCGGGAGCCGGTCCACCACGGAGGAGCGGTAGTCGGACAACTCGGCGGGGTAGCCGCCGACCAGCACCTCGAAGGGCGGCCGCACCGTGCGTACGGCCTCGACCAGGCGTACGGGGTCGTCGGCCAGCGCCGCCGCGGACGGGACCACGGACAGCCACGTGCCCTGCCCCTGCCCACGGAACCTGGCCGGGTCGCCGTCGCCCACGCGCGTGCCGCCCGCGTACGAGCCCGCCGCCGAGTCCACCTGAGCCACCCCGGGCAGTCTGGACAGGCTCGCGGCGTAGCCGGAGACGTCCCCCGCCCGGGCGTCCCTGGAGACGAGCTGGATGGCGTCGGTCTCCTCGGCGGGGAAGGACTGGCGGATGACCTCCTGGGTCTGGCGGGAGGAGGCCTCCGGCGGCAGGATGCGGTCGTCGGCCACGCCGAAACGCAGCCCCAGGAACGGCGAGGCGAGCACGAGCAGCAGCACCGTGGCCAGCCCGCCGGTCACCAGCGGACGGCGCATCACCCGGGTGGCCAGGCCGTGCCAGAAGCCGTCCGCCCGCTCGGGGCGGTCCCGCCTGGGCAGCATCGTGCCGCCGATCGTGGCCAGCACGGCGGGCAGCACGATCACCGCCGCCACCAGGCCGCCCAGGACGACCGCGATCCCGGCGTAGGCGAAGGAGCGCAGGAAGTCGAACGGCAGCGCGAACAGCACGGCCAGCGACGAGGCCACGGTCAGGCCGCTGAACAGCACCGTCCTGCCCGCGTGCTCCACCGCCCCGGCGACCGCGGCGGCCCGGCCGGCGCCGCGCCGCGTCTCCTCGCGGAAACGCTGGATGACGAACAGGCAGTAGTCGATGCCCAGGCCCAGGCCCATGGCCAGGGTCAGGTTCAGGGCGAAGGTGGAGATCTCGGTGAACAGCAGGACGCCGCTGAGCAGCGCCAGGCCGAGCACCATGGCGTACACGCCGGCCAGGATCGGCACCAGGGCCGCCATGGCGCGCCGCTGGTAGAGCCAGAGCAGCACGAACGCCAGCGGGAAGATGACCAGCTCGGCCCGGACGAAGTCCTGCCTGGCCAGCGGCACGGTCTCCCGGAAGACCTCCTCCCCGCCCCCGGCCCGCACCTGCAGCAGATCCGTGCCCTTGGTGATCCCGGGCACGAGCCCGGGCAGGACCTCGGCGCGCACGTGGTCGGCGTCCCCCGGGATGCGCACGACGACCAGCGCGTGCCTGCCGTCCTCGCTGCGCAGCGTGGCGGGCCTGCCGCGGGTCCAGTACGAGGCGGACTCGGCCACGCCCTCGTGGCGGCCGACGCGCTCGGTCAGCTCCCTGCCCGCGGCCGCGACGGCGGGGTCGTCCACGGTGCCGCCGCGCGCCGTCACCAGGAAGATCATGTCGGGACTGCCGGTGCCGAACCGCTTCTCCAGCTCGGCCTGCGCCCGGTCCGACTCCGATCCCGGCGCCTCGAACCTGGCCAGCGACAGCCCCGACGCCGCGCCCGCCGCCAGCACGCCGGCGCCGATCAGCAGGGCCAGGGCCAGCGCGAGCACCAGCCGGCGGTGGCGGACGAGCAGGAAGCCCAGCCTGCGCAGCGGCGGGCCCGCCGTCGCTCGGCGGGCAGGGCGGGCGCGGGTGGTCACCATGAGGTCTCCCCGAAAACTCGGTAAACTGCTCGTGTTTCACTTCCGGACCCAGAAATACAAGTAAATGCTCGCATTTGTCAACGAGGAGACCCATGGCTGAACGCACGGTCCGCCGGCAGGCGCGCGGTCTCAAGCGCATGGCCGAGATCCTCGACGCCGCCGAGCTGGTGATCGCCGAGGTCGGCTACCCGGAGCTGACCACGAACCAGGTCGCCGCGCGGGCGGGGGTGTCGCCGGGGTCGCTGTACCAGTTCTTCAGGAACAAGGAGGAGATCCTCGACGGGCTGGTGGCCCGCTACACGGTCGACCGGCAGGAGTTCTGGGCCGGCCGGCTGGCCGCCGTCACGCCGGAGGTGCCCCTGGAGGCGCTGGTGGGGCAGCTCGTGGACGAGAGCGTGCGGTTCAAGAGCGCCTCGCCCGCGTACTGGTCGCTGCTGTACGGCTCGGCCACCGGCGACCAGCTCGCGGCGGCGTCGCAACGGCTGCACGAGGACATCGCCCGGCACATCGCGGCCATGCTGCGCCGCCGCTCCCCCTCGCTGCCCGAGGAACGCGCGCTGCTGACCGGGACCATGGCGCTGGCCACGGTGAAGGCGGTGATGCCGATGATCACCTCGTCGGCGCCCGAGCGGTCGGCCGAGCTCGTCGGCGAGCTCAAGCTCATGCTCGTGCGCTACCTGGAATGACCGGGGTCAGGGGCGGAAGGGGCCGCTCACCTCGAACGTGTGCCCCTCGGTGCGGCCGCGCCTGGCCGAGAAGTAGAGCCGCTCGCCGCCGGGCGAGAAAGCCAGCCCGGTCAGCTCGGCCCCGTCGTGCCCCTCCAGCCTGAGGAACGGCGTCACGGCCCGGTCGGGCGCGATGACGTCGATCTCGGCGCGCTCCCTGGCCACGTACAGGTCGCCGGAGGGGGCTGCGGTGATGGCGCGCACACCCTCGCAGAGCCGGTCGAGGGTCGAGCTCTGGGCGTCGTACGCCCACAGGCCGGTGTCGCCCTTCGTGGTGAAGTAGCACACCCCTCCGGCGTAGTGGCAGCCGTCGCCGCCGTCGAAGTGGCGGGCGCCCTCCACCTGGTGCCGGGCCTCCTTGAGCAGGGCGGCCGGCGACGGCACGGCCTGCCAGTGGCCCGAGGCGCACAGCACCTCCAGCGTGCCCTCCGTCAGGTCGCCCCAGTCGCTCGGCCGGAAGCGGTAGAAGCAGCCGTCGGGCTCGTCCTCCGTCATGTAGATGACGTGCCGCTCGGGGTCGCAGGCGGCGGCCTCGTGCTTGAAGCGCCCCATGGCCAGCCTGGGCCGGGCGGCGCGGGCGCCGTAGGGGTCGCACTCGAAGACGCGGCCCCGGTGGCCGAGCTCGCACGACAGCCAGGTGTGCCACGGCGTGGCGCCGCCGGCGCAGTTGAGATCGGTGCCCGACAGGATGCGGTAGGCGTCGCCGACGCTGCCGTCGGCCCGGAACCGCAGCGCCGACGCGCCGCCGAGCAGGGGCAGCTCGGAGTTGCTCACGTAGATCCAGCCGTCGCCGTCGGGGAAGCAGGCGCCGCCGTCGGGGGCGGCGTGCCAGGTCAGGCCGGCGACCTTCTGCCCCGAGCGGGCCACGATCCGGCCGGCGAACCCTGGGGGCAGCGCCAGGCCGCCCGTGCCTGCCAGGCCGAGCGGACCGTACGGGCTGACGCCGCCCGTCACGAGCGGGCCCGTGCGGAGGAGAGTCTTGCGCGACATCGTGGGGCCTCCCTCTAGGTGCCACGCTAGTCGACCGCACCGACATGAATGGCAGGGACTCGCGACATCAAACTCTGCGCAAACCCCGGCTTCGGTTCGCCGGGTGGTCCGTGCGCGGTGACGTTCCGTACAGCTAGGGGCAGCTAGGGGAGGTACGCGAACCGCCGGCCTGCCGCGTCGTGACGGTCGGTGACGGCGGACCGCCCGCAGAGGACGCCGCCCTCGCGCCGGGACCGGGCGCCGGTGACATCACCGTGGCGGGGACGGACACGCCGCCTGCCGCCCGCCGGTAGCGGGCGGGCGCGAGGCTGACGCATGCGAAAGCCCGGGCTCGGGGCCCGGGCTCTCTTCGCGACGGGTCAGCGCTGAGCCTGGAACATCCAGTGCTGCTTGTCGATCTCCTGCGCCACGGCGATCAGCAGGTCCTGGGTGACGGGGTCGGCCTCCTCGGTGGCCCGGATGCGCTCGTACATGCGCTTGCTGATGCCGTCGAGGACGTCGGTGATCGTCGCCAGCACCTTCCCGTCCTCGATCCAGCCGCTCTCCGGCTGCTGGAGCCTGCTGGAGCGGGAGATCGTGGCGGCGCGGCCGTCCGGGTTGACCCCGAGGGCGACGGCACGCTCGGCGATGGTGTCCATATGCGTTCTGGCCAGCGCGACGACCTCGTCGAGCTGGAGGTGGATAGAGCGGAAGTGGGTGCCGATGAGGTTCCAGTGCGCCTGCTTGGCGACCAGCGACAGGTCGATGAGGTCGACCAGAGCACCCTGGAGGGCCTCCGCGACGGTGTTCTTGGCGTCGCCCGAGAGCGGGCCGGTGATGGTAGCCATGTCTACTTCCTCCCCAGAGGTCGGAATTTACACATTTGAGAACGAGATTGGAGCCTCAGATCTTCCGCTTCCCGACGTCATTGACAGTGTAATAGTGACAGTGTCATTGTGGGTCCATGAGTGACACCTGGACGATCGGCGAGCTGGCCGAGCACGCGGCCCGCGCCCTGCGCGCCGGCGCGCCGTCACCGCCCAACGGGCGGGTCCGCGACGTGCCGGGCGAGCGGCTGATCAGGTGGTACACGACGATCGGCCTGGTGGACCCGCCGCTCACGCGGCGCGGCCGGGTGGCCCGGTACGGGCGGCGGCACCTGCTGCAGCTCGTCGCCGTGAAGCGGCTGCAGGCGGCCGGGCGGTCGATCGCGGAGATCCAGGCGGCCCTGGCGGGAGCCACGGACCGGATGCTGGAGGCGGCGGCCCGCCTGGAGGCCCCGCCGCACGCCCCGGACGGTCTTCCGGCGACCCACCGCCCCGACGACCTGCCCGCGGCGCACGGCCTGGGCGGGCCGTCGGCGAGCGGGCCTTCGGACGTGGCCGGCCACGTGCCCGCGGCGGCGGCCGACGGGGCGCGAGCCGGAGCGGCGGGTGGCGGCGAGCCCGTGCGCGACCGGTTCTGGGCCGAGCGGCCGGGCAGCGGCGCGGCGCCCGCTCACGAAGCGCCGCCCGGCGCACCGGCGCCCGAGCCCTCCGCACCCGCACCCGCACCCGCACCCGCACCCGCACCCGCACCCGAGCATGGCTCACCGGCGCCCGAGCATGGCTCACCGGCGCCCGAGTCCGGGGCACCAAGGAGCGCACGCCCGTCCCACGACGCGCGCGCGCCGCGCCGCGAGCGCTCCCGCGGAGCAGGCTCTGCCCGCACGGCGGCGCGGACCGGCGAAGGTCAGGAGCGTGTCAGGGCGGCCGGAGGCGGGGCACGTGGTGAGGTGGTGACGGGGGTCAGGCTGGGAGACGGGGTGCGGCTCGTGCTGGACGCGGGCCGGGCGCCGTCCGAGGAGGACGTTCAGGCGGTGCTGGCGGCCGCGCGGCCGCTGCTCGCGGTGCTCGAAGAGAGGGAGCTGATATGAGGATCACTTCGCTGGAGCCCGCACGGTGCCTGCCGGTGCCGGACGCCGGGTTCGGCGCGCTGCTGACCGAGCGCGGCAACCTGCCGCTGGAGAGCGTGGACGTCTCCGCGGACATCTCGGGCCTGATCGCCGGCGTGGAGGTCACGCAGGGCTTCAGGAACCCGTTCGACGTCACGCTGGAGGCCACGTACGTCTTCCCGCTGCCCGACAGGGCGGCCGTCACCGGCTTCCGGATGGAGGCCGACGACCGGGTGATCGAGGGCGTGCTGAAGGAGCGCGGCCAGGCCAGGGCGGACTACGACAGGGCGCTGCGCGAGGGCAGGCGGGCTGCGATCGCCGAGGAGGACCGGCCGGACGTGTTCACGATCAGGGTGGGCAACATCCTGCCCGGCGAGCGCGTCTCGGTGAAGCTCACGATGAGCCAGCCCCTGCCGTACGAGGACGGCGCGGCGACGTTCAGGTTCCCGCTGGTCGTGGCCCCGCGCTACATCCCGGGCAGCCCGATCGACGGCCCGCCGGCCGGTGACGGCACGGCCCCCGACACCGACGCCGTGCCCGACGCGTCGAGGATCAGCCCGCCGGTCCTGCTGCCGGGCTTCCCCGACCCCGTACGGCTGTCGCTGACCGCCACCGTGGACGCGGCCGGGCTGGAGCTGCGCGAGCTGGCCTCCAGCCTGCACGTGGTCGAGGAGGAGGGCCACACCGTACGGCTGCGCCCGGGCGAGCGGCTCGACCGGGACTTCGTGCTGCGGCTGTCGTTCGACGCCTCCACGTCGTTGCAGCTCGACGACCGGGGAACGTTCGCGCTCACCGTGCTGCCGCCGCCGTTGCAGGCCACCCGGACGCCGCGCGACCTGGTGCTGCTGCTCGACCGCTCGGGCAGCATGGGCGGCTGGAAGATGGTCTGCGCCCGCCGGGCCGCCGCGCGCATCGTCGACACGCTGACCCAGCAGGACAGGTTCGCGGTGCTGACCTTCGACTCGGTGGTGGAGCAGGCGTTCGAGGGGCTGGTGGAGGCGTCCGACCGCAACCGGTACCGCGCGGTCGAGCACCTGGCCAGGGTGGACGCCCGCGGCGGCACCGAGCTGCTCGAACCGCTGCGCCAGGCCACCACCCTGCTGGGCGGCGCCGAGAGCGGACGCGAACGCGTGGTGGTGCTGGTCACCGACGGCCAGGTGGGCAACGAGGACCAGATCCTGGAGCAGGCGGGCGGCGCGCTGTCGGCCATGCGCGTGCACACGGTCGGCATCGACCGCGCCGTGAACGCCGGGTTCCTCGGCCGGCTGGCCGGGCTCGGCGCCGGGCGGTGCGAGCTGGTCGAGTCGGAGGACCGGCTCGACGCCGCCATGGACGCCATCCACCGCAGGATCGGCGCTCCCCTGGTGACCGGCCTGTCGCTCAAGGACCTCGACGTCGAACCCGACACGGTCACCCACCTGGGCTCGATCTTCCCCGGCGTGCCGCTGCGCGCGTACGGGCGTTACCGCGAGGGCTCCTCGGTCACCGTGCGCGGGACGGCGTCGGGCGCGCCCTGGGAGCAGCGGGTGCCGGGTGTGAGCACGGACAGTCCGGCCATCCGCGCGGTGTGGGCGCGGGCGCACCTGCGCGAGCTGGAGGACCGCTACGCCATGGGCGAGCACGACCTGGAGCAGCGCATCGTGCGCACGTCGCTGGAGTACGGCGTGCTCTGCCGGTTCACCGCGTACGTGGCCGTCGACACCAGGCAGGTCGCCGGCGAGGGGCCCGAGCACCGCGTCATCCAGCCGGTCGAGCCGCCGAGCGGCTGGGAGCTGCCGAGCGCGGCGCCGGCGGCGGGCGCGTTCGCGTCCGGCATGATGCTGGCCGCCGCCCCCATGGCGGCGCCCCGGATGCGGATGCCCGCGCCCGGGCTCAGCCAGGCCGACCTGGACCAGGGGTTCGTGGGCGGTGGCGCGCAGGAGGGCGGCCCGGTGTTCGGCGGCCCCGCCGGCGCTCCCGGTGGCGGTCCCGGCGGGCGTCCTGGCGGTGGTCCCGGTGGCGGTCCTGGCGGTCCCGGTGTTGGAGGCCCGGCTCATGGCGGGGCGCCGCGGCCGGCCGCGTCCGGCGGGCCGCCGATGCCCGCTCCGGCCGCTCCCGGAGGCGGCCGCTGGGGCAGGCCGGGCGCGCGGCCCGCGCACCGCCTGGACGCGGTACGGCCGCAGCTCTCCGCCGAGCTCGACCGGCTCAAGGCTCTCCCGGCCCCCGACCTGCTGTACCTGGCGGACCTGGGGACCCGGCTCGCGGCCCTGGCGGCCTTCCTCGGCGGGAACGAGAACCTGGAGACGCTGGCCCGCGAGCTGGAGGGAGCCGAGCGGCCGGGCGCGGACGCGCAGGCGCTGCACGATCGCGCCGTCGAGGTGCTGACCGCGCTCACCGGTGGCGGCTCCCCGTCCCCGGCGCCCGGACCTGCCGGCGGCGAGCGGCGCGGCCCCTTCTGGAAGCGCGCCTGACCGGCCCGCGGGGCGCGCCGCCACCGTCACGGCGCGGTGGCGGCGGCCCCGCACAGGCCGGGTGGCCGTGGGCGTCACATGATCGGAGTCCACTCCCTCAGCAGCACGATCTCGTAGCCGTCCACCGCCGTGTACGGGTCCTCCTGGAGGATCGCCCGCAGCTCGGCCTCGTCCGCCACCTCGTAGACGTGCAACGCCCCGCTGTCGTCGGCCCACGGCCCCGCGGTCACCAGCCGCCCCCGTTCCTTGAGCCGCCGCAGGTGCTCCCGGTGCGCGGGCCGGGCCGCGAGCCGCCGGGGGCCGCCCTCGAAGGCCAGTTGCACCACGTATCTCGCCATGCCCCCGCACGTCAGGCCCCGGCCGCCCTCGCGCTCAGCATCGCGGGGCACCGGCGTGGTGTATCACGGGATACATGACGCACACGCTGGCCGACCTGCCCATGTTCGGGGAGCTCGGTGAGGAGCGGCTGCGCGGGCTGGCGGTGCGGGCCCGCCGGCGGCGGTATGCGGCCGGGCAGGTGCTGTGCACGGAGGGGGATCCGGCCGACCACCTGATCGTGCTGCTGGCCGGGAGAGTCAGGGCGGCGCGGGTGAGCGCGGAGGGCCGGGAGGTGGTGCTGGCCGTGGAGGAGGCGCCGGTGGCCTTCGACAAGACGGCCCTGCTGGTTGACGGGCCCCATCGCGCCACCCGTACGGCGCTGACGGCGGTGGAGGTGGCGTACCTTCCACGCGCCGCCGTGCTGGAGCTCGTCGGCGCGGAGCCGTCCGTGGCGGCGCGGCTGCTGCGCACGCTCGCCACGACCGTGCGCGACCTCGACGAGCGGCTCCTCGACGCGTCGGTGCGGGACGTGCCGTCGCGGGTGGCCACCTGGCTGGTACGCCGCTGCGCCGCCGCCCTCCCCACGCCCACCACGTGACCCGCCGGCACCAGCCGGCCGCACTCCCACGAGGCCCCGGACGCATCGCGAACAGGCGTCTGTCCGAACCGGTCGGGCTGTTCTACAGTCACTGAGCATGGCGACCTCTCGCGCCCCCCTCCGCTTCACCGAAGCGGTGCACGCCACGGTCTCGGAGAGCACGAAGTCAGGGTTCTTCTTCGACTTCGACGGCACGATCGCCCCCATCATGCGAGATCCCGCCGCCGTGTTCCCGGTGGCCGGCGCGGTGGAGCGGCTGCGGTTGCTGTCGGGGCTGGTCGGCAGGGTCGCCATCGTCTCGGCCCGCCCGGCGGCGTTCCTGTGCGAGCGGTTCGCGGCCGTGCCCCGGCTGAGCCTGTTCGGCCTGTACGGCATGCAGACCGTCGTGGACGGCCGGGTGCGCACGGAGGCCGGAGCGGGCGCCTGGGCCCCGGTGATCGGCCGGGTGGCCGCCGACGCCGCCCGCGAGCTGCCCGGCGAGGTGCTGGTGGAGGACAAGGCGCTGCTGGTGGCGCTGCACTACCGCGCGGCGCCGTCGTTGCGCGGCGCGGTGGAGCGGTGGGCCTCGGCGAAGGCCGCCGAGCTGGGCCTGCGGGAGCAGTACGGGCGCATGGTCGTCGAGCTCAGACCTCCGATCGAGAGCGACAAGGGCACCATCGTCGAGCGCGAGACCGAGACGCTCGCCCGGGCCTGGTACTTCGGCGACGACCTGTCCGACGGCCGGGCGTTCGACGCGCTGCGGGGGCGGGAGGCGCGGGATCCGGCGTTCCTGGGCGTCAGGGTCGCGGTGGCCAACAGGGAGACGGGTGACGAGCTGGCGCGCCGGGCGGACTTCACAATCGACGCGCCGGAGGACACCCCGGCCATGCTCGACCACGTCATCCGCGCATTTCCGGCGGCCCCGTACGCTGGATAAGTGACGACACTTGTCCTGGACGGCGGGCTGGCCACGCGGCTGGAGGAGCTCGGCGCGGATCTGAGCGACGCGCTGTGGTCGGCGCGGCTGCTGCTGGAGGAGCCGGCGCTGATCCGGCGCGCGCACGCCGACTACTTCGCGGCGGGGGCCGACGTGGCGACCACGGCCAGCTATCAGGCGACGCTGCCGGGGTTCGCGCGGCGCGGGCTGGACGTGGTCGAGGCCGAGCGGCTGATCCGGCTGTCGGTGGAGCTGGCCGCCCAGGCGCGCGACGAGGCCGGGCGCGGCCTGGTGGCGGCCTCGGTCGGCCCGTACGGCGCCTACCTGGCCAACGGCGCCGAGTACACCGGCGACTACGATCTCGACGAGGACGGCCTGTACGCCTGGCACCTGCCGCGCTGGGAGATCCTGGCGGCGGCGGGGGCCGATCTGCTGGCCTGCGAGACGATCCCGTCCCTGGTCGAGGCGCGGGCGCTGGCCGCGCTGCTGGCCCGCACGCCGGGGGTGAAGGCGTGGGTGAGCTTCTCGTGCCGCGACGGCGAGCGGCTCAACGACGGCACCCCGATCCGTGAGGCTGCGGCCCTTTTCACGGGAAACCCGCAGGTGCTGGCCGTCGGCGCGAACTGCACCGCGCCGCGCCACATCCCCGGCCTCATCGGGTGCCTGGCGGGCGGCCTGCCCGTGGTGGTCTACCCCAACTCGGGCGAAGCCTGGGACGCCGCCGCCCGCCGCTGGACGGGCCTGGCCGACCCGGTCGAGTACGGCAGGGCCGCCCAGGAGTGGCAGCGGGCGGGGGCGTCGCTGATCGGCGGCTGCTGCCGCACGACACCGGAGCACATCAGGCAGATCCGCACCCGGCTGGCCTGAGCCCGGACGGCGAGAGCCGTCAGGCGGTCGCGGTGGCGGGGCTGCGGCGGCGGAGCAGGACGCGGTCGAGCGCCAGCGCGCCGCCTCCGGTGAACCCGACGGCCAGGCTGGCCGCCGCCAGCGCCAGCACGAACTCGTAGCCACCGTCGCCGGCCAGCCCGTTGGCCCCGTGCACGAAGGCGATCGCCCCCAGCATGTCCAGGGCGAGCAGCGTGCCGACGATCGGCAGCGCGACGCCCACGATCAGCGCCAGGCCGCCGGCGACCTCCAGCACGGCCACCGCCGGGGCGGCCAGGCCGGCCAGCGGGATGCCGACGGACTCGAAGAACTTGGTCGTGCCCGCGATCCCCATCGTCGCGAACTTCTGATAGCCGTGCACCAGGAAGATCACCCCGATGGCGACCCTCGCCAGCAACAGGACGAAGGGACGCGCCTGATCCACCATGCGGACTCCTCGATGGTTGTTCAGATTTGAACAACGACTCTAGCAGTGATTTGTTCAAATTCGAACGACAGTACACTGAATCGGTGACGGACACCCGATGGCTGGACGCGACCGAGATGGCGGCATGGCGCGCCTTCGTGTCGACCTCCCACCTGCTCGAGCGGCGCATCGAGGAGCAGCTCAAGGCCGCCGCCGGCCTGACGCACCCGCAGTACGAGATCCTGGTGGTCCTGTCGGAGTCCCCCGGCCGCCAGATGCGCATGACGGAGCTGGCGAGGGACGTCGTGGTGTCGAAGAGCGCGCTGACGTACCAGATCACCCAGCTGGAGAAGGCGGGGCTGGTCGAGCGGGCGACATGCCCGTCCGACGAGCGCGGCGTGCTCGCGGTGCTGACGGAGAAGGGCGCGCGCTGCCTGGAGCAGGTGGCTCCCGGTCACCTGGAGGTCGTGCGCGCCTTCCTGATCGACCGGCTCAGCCGGGAGGAGCTGCGCACGATGACGAGCGCCATGCGCAGGACGGAAGAGGCCTTACGGTCCTCGGCCTGACCGCTCCCGCGATCACTCGCTCTTGCCGCCCGAGGCGGCGGCCCGCGCGGCGCGTTCCATCTCGACGCGGGCGCTGGCGGCGTACTTGTCGACGTACTCCTGGCCCGACAGCTCCATCAGCGCGTACATGATCTCGTCGGTCACCGCGCGCAGCACCAGCCGGTCGTCCTCCATGCCGTAGTAGCGGGAGAAGTCGAGGGGCTTGCCGAACCGCACGCCCGGCTTGATGCCCAGCTTGGGCAGCAGCCGCCCCGGCGGCATCATCTCGTACGTGTTGATCATCGCCCACGGGATCACCGGCACCCGCGACTCCAGGGCGAGCCTGGCCACGCCGGTCTTGCCCTTGTAGAGGCGGCCGTCGGGGGTGCGGGTGCCCTCGGGGTAGATGCCCAGGATGTTACCCTCGCGCAGCACGCGCAGCCCGGTGCGCAGGGCGGCCTCGCTGGCCTTGCCGCCCGAGCGGTCGATCGGCACGGTGCCGACGCCGCTGAAGAACAGCCGGGTGAAGAAGCCCTTGATCCCGCGCCCGGTGAAGTAGTCGGCCTTGCCCAGGGAGATGACCTTGCGCCGGATCTGCAGCGGGCCGAAGAAGTGGTCGGCGAAGGACAGGTGGTTGCCGGCCAGGATCGCGGGCCCCTGCTTCGGCACGTTCTCCGCACCTTCGGTCCACGGCCTGAAGATGAGGTGGAGGAACGGCCCCAAGATGGCCTTGACCACCCAGTAGAACACCCTGGCACCTCTTCCTGCGCACTTCTCGTCGGCGGGCATCGTCAGCTGCGGGCAGAGTCATCTTCCCATCTCGACGGCCATGCTCCTACATCAGCTCTCGCACAAATACCCCGGAACATGCGACGATCGGGCCGTTCCGGCGGAAATTGCCGGAATGAAACGGCACAGAGGAGCTGTTATGCCGCTCATGCCAGGCGCAGAGCCCTACCACCACGAAGCAGGCCAGATCGGCGTGCTGCTGTGTCACGGGTTCACCGGCACGCCGCAGTCCCTGCGGCCGTGGGGTGAATACCTTGCCCGGCACGGGGTCAGCGTCTCGCTCCCCCGCCAGCCCGGGCACGGCACCAGGTGGCAGGAGATGAACAGGACGCGCTGGGAGGACTGGTACGCCGAGGTGGAGAAGGCGTTCGCCGACCTCCAGGGCCGGTGCGCGGAGGTGTTCGTGGCGGGGCTGTCGCTGGGCGGCTGCCTGGCGTTGCGGCTGGCCGAGGTGCACGGGCCGGCGATCTCGGGGATCATGGTGGTCAACCCGTCGATCGCCAACGACGTGCCGTTACTGAAGCTGGCTCCGCTGCTCAAATGGTTCGTGCCGTCGGTGCCCGGCGTCGCCAACGACGTCAAGAAGCCCGGCGTGCGCGAGCTGGCCTACACCCGCACCCCGGTCAAGGCGGCGGCCTCGCTGCCCGGGCTGTGGTCGCTGGTGCAGGCCGACCTGAAGAAGCTGACGCAGCCGCTGCTGGTCTTCCACAGCACGGAGGACCACGTGGTGAAGCCGACGAGTGTCGCGATCATACGCGCGAAGGTCCCGCAGGCCACGATCGAGGAGCTTACCGATAGCTACCATGTTGCGACGCTTGACAACGATGCCGACAGGATCTTTGCCGGGAGCCTCGACTTCATCCGGACACATGCCTCGGTACCCTTGCAGAGGGACTGATCGCACCCAGGGGGAAGTCGCGATCGCTGCGGAGAGGCCCATCTAGGTGACGCCCCAGAGTGACGAGGACGAGGTCTGGCGGCAGATCGTCGCGTCCTTCAACGACACCGCCGAGCACGACTCGGCCGACCAGCCATGGCCGGACAGCGAGAACGTTCCTGCCGAGCCGACCCGCCGGGTGGTCAAACCGCCGGAGGAGGAGCAGGAGCCCGCGACAGGCACCGTCCTCGACGACGCCCCGCCGGAGCGCGGCGACGACGGCGAGGAGGAGGACGAGGGCCACTTCGAGCCTCCGCCGCCCCCTCCGCTGCCCAAGCTCGACCTGGCGACCAAGCTGGCGTGGGTGGCGCTGTTCGGCGGCCCCGCCTACCTGCTGGTCGCCGCCATGGCGAGCTGGCACATGGAGGGGTGGGCGCTGTTCACCGCGGTGGCGGCGTTCATCGGAGGGTTCGTGGCGCTGGTGGTCCGCATGGGCGACGGGCCGCCCAACGACTCCGGCTGGGACGACGGCGCCGTCCTCTAGGGGGGCTACGACCTCTGAGGGCCTACGACTTCGACGTGGTGGTCCTGGGCGCGAACGACTCCACCACGTCGGTGTAGCGGTCCTTGGTGTCGACGGCGTGGCCGACCGCCCAGACCGTGCTCTTGCCCGCCAGGTACGCCACCGCCTGCAGCCGCACGCTGCTCCTGCCCTGCTGGGCGCCGCCCCTGATCGTCTCGCAATCGCCCTTCTCGCAGCGCAGCATGAACGGCTCCGCGGCCCGCGCCGGGTCGTAGCCGGTCATCCAGTAGCGCCCCTTGCCGTCGCCGGTCACGCCGTACAGCCTGGCCTCGGAGCGCGGCAGGCGCAGCTCGCGCCACCGCTTGCCGTTCCAGGTCAGGGCGAGCGGCGAGATGTCGCCGGGGCCGCGGTAGACCCCGCCGACGGCCAGCGCCCGCTTGGAGTTGTCGACCTGCACGTCGCGCAGGTAGCCGCCGGGGATGGAGGGCAAGGGCATGGACTTCCACGAGCCGCCCGAGTAGTGCACGATCAGCGGCTCGGTGCCGGTGTCGCCGACGGCGAAGCCGCCCGACACCGCGTACAGGGCGCCTTGCTCCTTGGTCGCCTGCACGGTCCAGTTGTTGCCCTGGCCGGTGAGGATCAGCCCGTTCTTCTCGCGGCTGCCGACCGCCACGACCTTGCCCGACTTGGCGTCGATGCCGCCCAGCCAGTCGCCGGCCCGCAGGCACGGCGGCCTGACCCGGTCGGACCCCGGCGGGTCGCAGAGCGGCCTGACCCGGTCGAAGCCCGCCTGGTCGCCGTGCGCGAGGAACGGCAGCCCGTCGTGCCCGTCTCCGACCGCCCACACGTCGGAGGAGGAGACGGCGGCCAGGCCGCGCAGGTTGCCCGCGGCCGTGTTGTCGCGGATGCCGATCTCGGCCCACCTGCTGCCGTTCCAGTGGCGGATGGTGCCGCGGTTCTTCCAGACGTCCCAGATCTCCTGCTGGCCCACCGCCCACACGTCGCCCGGTGAGATCGCCAGCACGTCGGAGAGTGAGCCGTCGGCCTGCAGGCGCACGCTGGTCGACTGCTGCCACGCCTCGATCTGCGCGGGGCGGGGATCGGCATGCGCGGCGGGCGTGACCTGCGACCAGGCCACGAACGTCGCCAGGATCAAGGAGAGCGCACGCCGCTGAGAGCGACGGGTCATGAAGGAAATGCTACGGGCTGGAGAGCCTGACATGCCCGCTAGTGCCCAACTCGCAACTCCGCGACGACCGGGAGATGGTCGCTTGCCCCGGTCAGATCGGCGATCGAGGCGTCCACTCCCCCGCACGACACGACGTGCGTCCCGCGCGCGGCGAAGACCCCGTCGATGCGCGCGGACGGCCTCGCGGCGGGGAACGTCAGCCCGTCGCCCTCGGGCGCCGCCGCGTGGCAGTCGGCCAGCCGCCCGGCCAGGTAACGCCAGGCGGGCCGGTGGGGGTGCTCGTTGACGTCGCCGGCGAGCAGGACGACGGCGCCGTGCCTGGCGGCCACGCCCTCCATCAGCGCCACGGCCTCGGCGGCGTGATGCATCCTGGCGGGGTCGCTGAGGTCGAGGTGGAGCGAGCCGACGGCCAGCCGGGCCCCCTCGGCCTGCACCACGGCGACGGCCAGCGCGCGCCGTTCCAGGCCGAGGAACGCGCGCAGCCGGTGGCTCTCGGCGTGCAGCACGCGGGCGCGCCGCCCGACCAGGACGGCCACTCCCCCCGCCCTGTCCGGCGTCGCCACGGCCAGGCCCGCCGCGGCGGCCAGCGCCGCCCGCCTGGCCCGCCAGCGGCCGAACCTGGGCGCCTCCTGCACGCACAGCACGTCGGCGCGCGCCGCGGCCATGACCCTGGTGAGCGCGGGCAGGCTGTCGCGCAGCCCGTGCAGGTTGTACGTCCCGACCCTGACCGTCACGTGCGGATCGTCAGGTGCGCCGCTCAGCGCTGCCTGGCCAGATCGGCGGCTCCCACGACGCCCGCGGAAGCGCCCAGCTCGGCCAGCCTGATCTCGGCGAGCGGCCGGTGCCCGCGGCCGGTGAGCCGCTCGGCGAAGGCCTGCCTGGCCCGGTCGATGAACAGGTCGGCCGCGCGCGAGACGCCGCCGCCCACGATGAAGCAGCCGGGGTCGAGCACGGCGGCCAGGTCGGCCATGCCCTGCCCGAGCCAGTCGGCCAGGTTGCGGAAGGCGGCCAGCGAGGCCTCGTCGCCCTGCCGCGCGGCCTCGGTCACCTCCTCGCCCTCGATCTTGCCGCCGGCCAGCCCCAGCAGCGTGGCGGCCTGCTCGGGATGCGCCTCGGCGAGCTCCCTGGCCTCCTTGACCAGGGCCTGGCCGCTGGCGTACTGCTCCCAGCAGCCGATGTTGCCGCACCCGCACTGCCGCCCGCCGGGCAGGACCTGCATGTGGCCCAGCTCGGCGCCCATGCCCCAGCGGCCCCGGTAGAGCGCGCCGTCGATGACGATGCCGCCGCCGATGCCGGTGCCGAGCGTCAGGCAGACCACGTGCGACTGGCCCCTTCCCGCGCCGAACCGGGTCTCGCCCCAGGCCATGGCGTTGGCGTCGTTCTCCACGACGACCGGCAGGCCGACCAGGCCGCTGATCTTCTTCTGCAGCGGCTCCTCGCGCCAGGCGAGGTTGGGCGCGAAGCGCACGACAGACCTGGTCTCGTCCACGAAGCCCGCCGCGCCGACGCCGACGGCCTCGATCGTCCTGTCCCTGGACAGCTCGCGTACGACGTCGGCCACCGTCTCGGCGACCACGTCGGGGCGGTCGGCGGCGGTGGGCCTGAGCGTGTGTTCGACGATCTCGCCATTGTCGTCGACCACACCGGCGGCCACCTTGGTCCCGCCGATGTCGACACCGATCGTGAGCATGCCCCGTGTCTCCCTAGTTCAGATCTATGTGTTCCACGTCGTCGCGCCGGTCGCCGTCGCGCCGGTCGTCATCCGGCCGGTCGTCGCGCGGCCCGCTGGTGCGCGGCGCGGGCCTGCTCAGCGCGTCGAGCGCGCCCCTGAAGGCGGCGAACAGCTCGCCGCCCGCGGCCATCAGGTGCCCGGTCACGTCGCCGCCCGACTCGCGCTGCGCCGCGATCGCCCGGCAGACGGGGCAGGCGCGGCAGATGTACTCGTCGTGCGGCTCGGAGACCGCCTCCTCCCACACGTCCCGCTCCCTGCGGCTGCCGCCGCCGCCGGTGAAGGAGTTGAACACGCTCCTGCCCACCTGGCGGGTGGCCCGCCCCTGGATCGAGTCGAACAGCTTGCGGGCCTCGTCGGCTACCGTCCCGATGGGGTCTCTGTCCTGGCTCTCGCTCATCTTGGCCCTCCCTGGCGTTTTGGGGTCGCTCCTCCATGTTCAACTCTTCAGGTGGCGGATTCGCTCCCCGAGCTGAACGGTAGTGCAGACCCCGCGCTCCCGGGCGGGCTCCCGCCGGTGGCCCAGCGCACGCGCAGCACGCCGTCGCGCAGCTCCGCCCCGCCGATCTTCCTGCGGGCCAGCGCCGCGGGCAGCGCCAGGATCCTCCGGTACGGCCCCGCGGTGACGATCAGCTCGTCACCCTTGCGGGCCAGGTCGACGTCGCCGCGGTCGGCGCCCGGCAGGGCCAGCGTCAGCTCGTCGGCGCTCATCCGCAGCGGCGGCTCGACGGCGTGGGGGGCGAACGGGTCGGACTCCCCGTACATCGCCGCGCCCAGGCCGGCCAGGGCGTCCTTGCCGACGGGCTCGGCGGGCAGGTACGGCACGACGTGGACGGGCAGCGGCGCGAACGACTGCTCCGCCTCGGCCAGCAGCCGCGACTGCGCCGCCACCCACCGGGCGCGCCACTCGTCGGCGCCCTCGCCGGGGAAGACCCGGTTGGCGATGACGGCGTCGACGCGGTAGCCGTACAGGCTGAGCGAGGTCAGGGTGCGCCTGGCCTCGGCGAGGACCACGGACTCGGGGGTGAGCACGAGCCGGACGGAGGCGTGGTCGCCGGTGAGCAGCTCGCGGACCTCCATGAGGCCGCGGTGGAAGCGCTCGCCCGCGCTCATCACGTCCTCGCCGGGCGCGCTCACGCGGGCCACGCTGCGCACGAAGGGCGCGGCGAGCCGCACCAGCTTGCGCCCGACCGGCATGAGCCGGTTGACGTGCCAGTCGAGCGCCTCGGGCAGGGCCAGCAGCCGCAGCGTCTCGGCGGTGGGCGCGCAGTCGACCACGATCACGTCCCAGCGGCCCGCGCGGGCGTGCTCGCGCAGCTCCAGCAGGGCGATGATCTCCTCGGCGCCCGGAAGGACGGTGATCTCCTCGGAGGTGATCTGGTCGAGGCCCAGCTCGACCAGTACTCCCCTGGCGTAGTCCTGCAGCTCGCCCCAGTGGCGCTCCAGCGTCTTCTGCGTGTCGACCTGGTGCAGGTGCAGGCCGGGTGTGATCTCCCCGGGCCCCGCGGCCAGCGCGTCGGACAGCGAGTGCGCGGTGTCGGTGGAGATGATGAGCGTCTTGAGGCCGCGGCCGGCGGCGAGCGTGGCGGTGGCCGCGGCGGCCGTCGTCTTGCCGACGCCTCCCTTGCCGGTGAAGAGCAGGACCCGCGGGCTCAACTCAGCGGCCTTCGACGCGCTTCTTGAGGCCCTTCAGCGCGGTGTCCACGATCACCTTCTCCGCCTTGCGCTTGATCAGGCCGATCATGGGCACGCTGAGATCGACCGTCAGCTCGTACGTCACCTCGGTGCCACTGCCCGCGCCGGCGAGCCGGTAACTCCCCCGGAGGTCGGAGACCATCTTCCCCGGCTCGGCCACCTGCCAGCGCACGCCGTCGCCCTCCCAGGTGTAGGCCAGGGCGTAGGTGTCGCTGATCGGGCCGGCGTCCAGGGCGAACCGCACCGTCCGCGGCCTGCCGTCGGGGTCGGTGCTGAGGACCTCGGCGCTCTTGACCTGCCCGGCCCATTCCGGGTAGGAGGGGAAGTCGGCGATGACCGCCATCACGTCGGCCTGCGGGGCGCCGATGGTGATGCTCGAAGTGGTGCGATCAGACATGCGACCACCGTAGTGCACAAACCGCCGACCGCGGCGGACCGCTGCACGGTGCCGGTCAGATCACCATTCGAGGACGTACGGCACGCCCTTCCCCCGGAAATGCCCCACGTTCACGCATTCGGTGCGCCCCACGCGGGCACGCGCGCGCAGGGGGTTGTGCACGTGGCCGAACAGGGCGTAGCGCGGCTGGGTGCGCCTGATCGCCTCCAGCGTCGCCTCGCTGCCGCGCTCGAACCGCCGGGCCACCACGTCGTACAGCAGCTCGGGCAGCGCGGGCGGGATGTGGCAGCACAGCACGTCCACCTCGCCGACGGCCTCGACCTTGGCGGCGTACTCCTCGTCGGTGATCTCGTGCGGGGTGCGGTAGGGGGTCTTGAGCCCGCCGCCGACGAAGCCGAACCGCAGCCCGCCGATCTCCGCCACCTGCCCGTCGAGCACCTGGTGGCCGGGCCTGAGGTAGTCGGCCCACAGGCGCGGCAGGTCGACGTTGCCGTAGGTGAGGAAGGCGGGGGTGGGCATGGCGGCGAAGAGGGCGTCGTACTGGGCGCGCACGTTGCGCTCGATGTGCTCGCGCGGATCGCCGTCGAGCGTGGCCCACAGCCGCGCCGACATGGCCCTGGCCTCGTCGAACCGCTTGGCCGTGCGCAGCTCGATGAACCGCCTGGCGTTCTCCGCGCCGAACAGGTCGGCGAAGATGCCCTGGGCGTGGTCGTCGTAGTCGACGAACAGGATCAGGTCGCCGAGGCAGATCAGCGCGTCCGCGCCGTCGGCCGCGCCGGCCAGGGCGTCGGCCCTGCCGTGGACGTCACTGACGACATGCACCTTCATGAGGAGATCCTAAGCCCGTCCCGATCGGCGTTTCCGGTGCGCGTACGGACCGGTAGTGGCTGCTAGCGTGGGAAACGCCCTTCATAACGCCTCTATGACGGAGCTACCGGCGCGTAACTTAAGGCGGTAACGTCCAGGCGGTCCCCGAAGAGGAGTTGAGTTCGTGCGCGAGTACAGCGTCCCCGTCCTGGTCGACGTGCCTGCTTCCGCGGGCCTGGCCGACACCGTCTTCCGGCGCGCGGAGCAGGAGCCCGGCGCGGTGGTGATGCGCCGCAAGGCCGGCGCGGGCTGGCCCGTCGTCACCGCGGCCGAGTTCCGCGACCAGGTGGTCGAGGTGGCCAAGGGGCTGATCGCGGCGGGCGTCGAGCACGGCGACCGGGTCGCGCTCATGTCGCGCACCCGCTACGAGTGGACGCTGGTCGACTACGCCATCTGGGCCGTCGGCGGGGTGACCGTGCCGATCTACGAGACGTCCTCCGTCGAGCAGGTCAGGTGGATCCTGCACGACAGCGAGGCCAAGGCCGCGTTCGTCGAGCTCGACGGGCACGAGGAGTCCGTCAGGGAGGCGGCGCCCGAGCTGAAGTCGCTCTGGCGGGTGGACGGCACGCTGGAGACCGGCGAGGTCACCGCCGCCGACGTGGACGAGCGCAGGAAGCTCGTCTCCTCCGCCGACCTGGCCACGGTCGTCTACACCTCGGGCACCACGGGCCGGCCCAAGGGCTGCCGGATCACCCACGACAACCTGCTGTTCACCGCGCTCAACGTGCTGCGCGGGCCGCTGGAGCCGCTGTTCGCCCGCAAGGACCCGGCCGCGCTGCTGTTCCTGCCGCTGGCGCACATCTTCGCGCGGATGATCCAGGTCGTGCTGTTCGAGGCGGGCGCCGTCATGGCGCACACCCCCAACATGAAGAACGTCGCGCCCGACCTCCAGGACTTCCAGCCGACGTTCCTGCTGGGCGTGCCCCGGGTGTTCGAGAAGGTCTACAACGGCGCCGAGCAGAAGGCCATCTCGGGCGGCAAGGGCAAGATCTTCGCCCGCGCCGTGGACGTGGCGGTGGCCTGGAGCAAGGCCGAGAGCTCCGGCGGCGCCCCGCTCGGGCTGCGGTTGCAGCGGGCGGTGTTCGACAAGCTGGTGTACTCCAAGCTGCGCGCGGCCACCGGCGGCCGGCTGTCGGCCGCGGTGTGCGGCGGCTCGGCCCTGGGCGACCGGCTCGGCCACTTCTTCAGGGGCGTCGGCATCGAGGTCTTCGAGGGCTACGGCCTGACCGAGACCTCGGCCCCGGTCTCGGTCAACATGCCCGGCGCCAACAAGATCGGCACTGTCGGCAAGCCGCTGCCCGGCGTCACGCTGCGCATCGACGGCGACGGCGAGATCCTGGCCAGGGGCCGCAACGTCTTCGACGGCTACTGGAAGAACGACTCGGCGACCGGTGACGTGATCGACGCGGACGGCTGGTTCCACACCGGCGACATCGGCGAGCTCGACGCCGACGGCTACCTGCGGATCACCGGGCGCAAGAAGGAGATCCTGGTCACGGCGGCGGGCAAGAACGTCGCCCCCGGGCCGCTGGAGGACGCGCTGCGGGCGCACCCCCTGATCTCCCAGGCCATGATCGTCGGCGACGGCCGGCCGTTCGTGGCCGCCCTCATCACGCTCGACCCCGAGGCCGTCCCCGCCGGCACGAAGATCTCCGAGCTGCGGGGCGACCCGAAGGTGCAGGCGGAGATCCAGGGCGCGGTGGACCGGGCGAACCTGACGGTGTCCAAGGCCGAGCAGATCAAGAAGTTCACCATCCTCGACGCGGACATCACGGAGGAGAGCGGGCACCTCACGCCCACGCTCAAGGTCAAGCGCAGCCTCGTGATGCGCGACTTCGCCAAGGACGTCGACGACCTCTACAGCGGCCACTGAGCCCTCCCCCGGGGAAGGGCTCCGGGGTCGTCGTGGTCAGGCCGCGCCCGCCAGGGATGCGGCCGGGCCGCTCGCCCGCTCCGTGTCCGCCACGAGCGCGGCCAGGCTGTCGCGCGTCGCCTGGATCTCGGCGAGCTGCACCTCCAGGCCCGCGAGGCGGTCGCGCAGGTGCCCCAGCGTGCAGGCGTCGAGCACCTCGCCCGAGCCGGACGCGCACGGCAGCACGTCCCTGATGACCTTGGTCGGCAGCCCGGCGGCGAGCAGCGTGCGGATCCGGCGGACGACGACGGGCGCGTCCGCGTCGTAGCGCCGGTGACCGCCCTCCCCGCGGTGGGAGGCCAGCAATCCCTGCTCCTCGTAGTAGCGAAGCAGCCTCGGGCTGACCCCGGTCTCGCGCGACAACGCCCCGATCCTCATGTGACGCTCCTCACAGCGTTCCGGCTTGAATCTCACATCTATGTGAAGTCCTAGCGTGACGGTCATGAGCGAAATTCCTGCACGTGAGATCTTCTCCATCGGCGGCGACCTTCAGGTGAGCCGGATCGGCTACGGCGCGATGCGGCTGGCCGACGGCCCGGAGCCCGCGCCGTCCGCCGCCGAGGCACACATCTGGCGTCCCCCGGCCGGCCGCGCCGGCGCGATCGCGCTCCTGCGCAGAGCCGCCGAGCTGGGGGTGGACCTGTTCGACACGGCCGACGCCTACGCCCTGGGCGCCAATGAGGAGCTGATCGCCGAGGCGCTGCACCCGTACGCGGGAAGCGTGACGATCGCCACCAAGATCGGCGTGCTGCGCCCGTCGCCCACCGAGTGGGTCACCCACGGCCACCCGGCCTACCTGCGGCAGCAGGCGGAGCTGGCGCTGCGCCGGCTGCGCGTGGAGCGCATCGACCTCCTCCAGCTGCACCGCATCGACCCCGAGTACCCGCTGGCGGACCAGATCGGCGCGCTCAAGCAGCTCAGGGACGAGGGCAAGGTGCGCCACATCGGCCTGTCGGAGGTGGGCGTGGACGAGCTGCGCCGGGCCGCGGAGATCACGCCCATCGCGAGCGTCCAGAACCTGTACAACCTGAGCACCCGCGACCACGACCCCGTGGTGGACTACGCGGCCGAGCGCGGGATCGCGTTCCTGCCGTGGTTCCCGTTCGCGGCCGGCTCGCACGCGGGGCCGGGGAGCCCGCTGGCGGAGGTGGCGGCCGAGATCGGGGTCACGGCGGCGCAGGCGTCGCTGGCCTGGCTGCTGCGCCGCTCCCCGACGGTGATCCCGATCCCCGGGACCTCCTCGATCGCCCATCTGGAGGAGAACGTGGCCGCGTTGTCCGTCAAGCTGACGGACGACCAGTACGACCGCCTCTCCCGCGCGGTCTAGCCGGTCACGCGACGGTCTCGGTAGGGACGCCACCGCACAGCGGTCCGATTCTGTCCGTTGACAGTCAGAAATGCTGGCTTTTCGATGAGGAAAGGTGAGCGAACTCGGGGGATTCTGACGGGTCCGGCAAGGAGGCACCCCCATGAACCAACGGCCGCCGATCTCACGCCGCAATCTCCTGCTGGGCACCGCCGCCGCGTTCGGCGTCCCCGCGGTCCTGGCCGGGTGCGGCTCCGGCAGCCCGGCCCCCGCGCCCGGCGGGTCCGGCGGCGACCTCGGCACGGTGACGATCGGCTCGAACGCCTCCGACGAGATCCCGAAGAAGTCCCTCGACACCGTGGTCAAGGCCTTCACCCAGGCCACGACGCGGATCAACACGGTCGATCACAACACGTTCCAGGAGAACATCAACCGCTACCTCAGGGGCACGCCCGACGACGTGTTCACCTGGTTCGCGGGCTACCGCATGCAGTTCTTCGCCGAGCAGGGGCTGGCCGTCGACATCTCCGACGTGTGGCAGGAGATCGGCGGCAACTACACGCAGGCGTTCAAGGACCAGTCGACCGGCGTGGACGGCAAGCAGTACTTCATCCCGTTCACCTACTATCCGTGGGCGGTCTTCTACCGCAAGAGCGTGTGGCAGGAGAAGGGGTACGAGCCGCCGGCCACGCTGGACGAGCTCACCGCGCTGGCCAGGAGGATGAAGGCCGACGGGCTGGTCCCGATCGCGTTCGCCGACAAGGACGGCTGGCCGGCGATGGGCACGTTCGACATCCTCAACCTGCGCACGAACGGCTACGACTTCCACATCTCGCTCATGGCGGGCAAGGAGTCGTGGACCGATCCGCGGGTCAAGCAGGTGTTCGAGACGTGGCGGGGGCTGATGGAGCACCACCAGCCGGCGGCGCTGGGCCGTACGTGGCAGGAGGCCGGGCAGTCGCTGGCGCAGAAGAAGACCGGGATGTACCTGCTCGGCATGTTCGTCGCCCAGCAGTTCCCCGAGGCCGACCGCGACGACCTCGACTTCTTCACCTTCCCCGAGATCGACCCCGCGCACGGGACGGACTCGATCGACGCCCCCATCGACGGCTACATGATCTCCGCCAAGGCCAGGAACGTCGAGGGAGCCAAGGCCCTGCTCAAGCACTTCGCCCAGCCGTCCTCGCAGGACGTCGCCACGAAGCTGGACCCCGGCACGCTGGCCGCGAGCTCGAAGGCCGACACCTCCGGCTACAGCGCGCTGCAGAAGCGCGGCGCGGAGCTGGTGTCGAAGGCCACGCACATCGCCCAGTTCCTCGACCGTGACACGCGGCCCGACTTCGCCTCCACCGTGATGATCCCGTCGCTGCAGTCGTTCGTCAGCGAGCCGGCCGAGATCGACTCCCTGCTGGCGAGCATCGAGAAGCAGAAGGCGAACATCTTCCGCTGATGGCCGTCAAGACCCGTCGCTACTCCGCCCGCGACGTGACCGTCCTGGTCATCGGGCTGGGGGTGGCCATCGCCGTCAACGTGAGCGTCATCTGGGGGCCCACGCTGGCCTCCATCGGGCTGTCGGGCACCGGCTGGAACGGGATCGGGCCCATCGAGTGGATCGGGGGCCAGAACTACCACGACCTGTCGGCCGAGTACCCGCCGTTCTGGTCGGCGGTCCGCAACAACGTGTTGTGGCTGGGCTTCCTCGGGCTGGTCGCGACGCCGTTCGGGCTGTTCTGCGCGGTGCTGCTGGACCGGCGGCTGCGGTTGTCGCGCTTCTACCAGGGCGCCCTGTACATGCCGGTCGTGCTGTCGCTGGCGGTGGTGGGCTTCATCGCGCAGCTCGTCTACTCCTCCGACTACGGCGTGCTGAACGCGGTGACCGGGCTGGGCGTGGACTGGCTGGGCGACAGCTCCATCAACATCTGGGTCGTCATGGTCGCGGCGGGCTGGCGGCACGTCGGCTACGTCATGATCATCTATCTGGCGGGGCTCAAGGCGGTCGATCCGGCGCTGAAGGAGGCCGCGGCCATCGACGGGGCGAACGAGCGTCAGGCGTTCTTCCGGGTGGTGTTCCCGACGCTGCGGCCGGTCAACGTGATCGTGCTGGTCATCACCGTGATCGAGGCGCTGCGGGCGTTCGACATCGTCTACGCCGTCAACAAGGGCAGGAACGGGCTGGAGCTGCTGTCGGTGCTGGTCACCGAGAACATCGTGGGCGAGGCCAGCAGGATCGGGTTCGGCTCGGCGATCGCGGTGATCCTGCTGGTGATCTCGATGGGGTTCATCGTGGCGTACCTGTCGCAGCTCTTCAGGGAGGAGCGATGACTCTCACCGCACCCGCCTCCGCTCCCCCGGCCCAGGCCGGGCGCCCACCGGCGAGGCGGCCGGTCCGGCCGCTGCGGGTCCTGCTGCACGCCTTCCTCGGGCTGGTGGCGCTGGGGTGGCTGCTGCCGCTGGTGCTGGCCGTGTACGCCTCGCTGCGGCCGTACGAGGAGACGGCCCGCCTGGGGTACGTCTCGCTGCCCGAGCAGCTCACCCTCGGCTACTACACGCAGGCGTGGACGCAGGCCGGGCTGCCCCGCTACTACCTCAACACGTTCATCATCGTGGTGCCCGCGGTGGTGGTGACGCTGCTGCTGGCCTCGTTCACGGCCTTCGCGATCGCACGGCTGCGCATCCCGGGCCGCAAGACGCTGCTGATCGTCTTCACCGCGGGCAACCTGCTGCCGCCGCAGGTCCTCATCACCCCGCTCTACACGCTCTACACGCTTGTCCCGCTGCCGGTGTGGCTGTCGGACTCGCAGTCGCTCTACGACTCCTATCTCGGGCTGATCCTCGTCCACGTGGCGTTCCAGTTCGGCTTCTGCGTCTTCGTGCTGGCCAACTTCATGCGCACGATCCCCGAGGAGATCACCGAGGCGGCGCTGGTGGACGGGGCGGGGGTGTGGAAGCGGTACTGGCGGCTGACGCTGCCGCTGTGCCGTCCGGTGCTGGCGGCGCTGTCCACGCTGCAGTTCACCTGGATGTACAACGACTTCCTGTGGGCGCTGGTGCTGATGTCGTCGGGCGACAAGCTGCCCGTCACCTCGGCGCTGAACAACCTGCGGGGCCAGTTCTTCACCGACTACAACCTGCTGGCCGCCGGCTCGATGCTGGTGGCGCTGCCGACGCTGGTCGTCTTCCAGCTCCTGCACAAGCAGTTCGTGGCCGGGCTCACGCTCGGCTCCACGAAAGGCTAGAGCAACTGGTGGAAGCGGGCGGCCACCTGGTCCCACGCCCACTCGCGGGTGATCCAGTCGCGGCCGGCCGCGCCCATCTTGCGTGCCTTGTCGGGGTCGGTCAGCAGCTCGACGACGGCGTGCGCCACCTCGCCCGCATCCTCCCCGTTCACGACCAGCCCGGTCTCGCCGGCCCTGACCGCGTCGGGCGCGCCGCCGGACGCGCCCGCCACCACCGGCAGCCCGGTCGCGGACGCCTCCAGGAACACGATCCCGAGCCCCTCCACGTCCACCCCCTTGAGCCTGGTCCGGCACGGCATCGCGAACACGTCGGCCGCCGCGTAGTACCCCGGCAGCGCGGCCGCCGGCACCGTGCCGGTGAACCTGACCGACTCCTGCCCCGCCGCCAGCCGCTCCAGCTTCCCGCGGTACGGCCCGCCGCCCACCAGCAGCAGCACCGCCTCCGGCACCGCGCGCAGCACCTGGGGCCAGGCCCTGATGAGCTGGTCCTGGCCCTTGCGCGGCACCAGCCGCGAGACGCACAGCACGACGGGCCGCCCCGCCAGACCCGGTTCGGCCCTAACGGCGCCGGGGTGGAACTGCCCGACGTCCACGCCGGGCGCGAGCCGGACGAGCTTGCCCGCCGGGATGGCGGCGGCCAGCCGCCGGCGCGTGTACTCGCCCAGGTAGGTCACCACGTCGGCGTGCCCGCCGATCCTGCGCAGCACCGAGCGGAAGCCCGGCGCGCTCGCCCACGACGCCTCGTGACCGTGGGTGAGCATCACCACCCGCCGCGCGCCCGCCCGCCGCAGGCGCGGGGCGAGCAGGCCCAGCGGCGCCGCCGCGCCGAACACCACGGTCCGCACGCCGTGCTCGGCCACCAGCCCGGCCGCCGTGCGCGCGACGGCCGGAGTGGGCAGCATGAGCCGCGTCGGGTGCCGCACGATCCGGTACGGCTGGCGCCGGTCGAACTCGGCGGCGCCGGGCCAGGCGGGGGCGTAGACCACGACGCCCGGGGTGCGCAGCGCGAGCCCGTGCACGAACGACTGGATGCCGCCCGGCCTGGGCGGGAAGTCGTTCGTCACGATGAGCACGCTGCCGCCGGTGTCGCCGGCCGGGCCGCCGGGGTGGGTCACGGCGCGGGGACGCCGTTCAGCTCGGCCCACGCGCGGGCCGCCGCGATGCGCTCAGGGCCGGAAGGATGGGAGGCATAGAGCACATATTCCACCGCATCCGGCGACAAGTCGGAAATATTGGTTAGGGAGAGCCGTTTCTGCATGGCGATGAACGTGGCCGGATCCCTGGTCAGGTCCAGCGCGTGCTCGTCGGCCCTGGCCTCGATGTGCCGGCTGATCACGTTCTGCGCGGGGCCCATGATCAGCGAGCCGACCGTCATGAGGCCCATGACCACGCCGACCGCCCGGGGATCGGTGATCGAGGTGACGCCGGTGCGCCGCCGTAGCGGCTTGAGGACCAGGAACAGCGCGATCGCGCCGAAGCCGGCGCCCAGGGCGCCGATGACCGTGCCGTACAGCACGTCGTCGTACTTGGCGTGGCCCAGCTCGTGCGCCACGACCAGCTCGACCTCGCGCTGCGGGGCCTGGAGCAGCGTGTCGTAGACGACGATGCGGCGCGTGGCGCCGAAGCCGGACACGTACGCGTTGAGCGCCGTCGTGCGACGGGAGGCGTCGGCGACCAGCACGTCCTCGACCGGCACGCCGTCACGCTCGGCCATCTCCAGCAGGTTCGTGCGCAGCGGGCCCTGCCGCATGGAGCTGAAGTCGTTGAACAGCGGCTCGAACACCACCGGGTACACGAACGACGTCACCACCGTCAGCGCGAACGCGCCCACCGCCGCGGGGATCCACCAGCGCCTGACCCTGCGCGCCAGCGCGACCAGGGCCAGCAGCATGACGCAGAGCAGGACCACCTCCACGCCCAGGTTCTTCAGCCGGTCGCCCGCCCAGCCGGCCCAGTCCTGGATGGACAGGCCGTAGTCCCGCAGGATCGTCTCGACCCAGATGCCGAGAGGCCACCTGATCACTTCGGCGAGCACGGTGATCACCAGTGCGCCCAGGACGACCCGCACCCACCACGGGCCCTGCAGCCTGCCCAGCACCCTGGCGCTGAACGGGGTGGCCACCAGGATGCCCGCGATGATGACCGTCAGAGCCAGCGAGAGGTAGCTCGGCAGGGTGGTGGCCGCGTCGAACGCCTGCGACCGGGCGATCTGGGCGGCGCTGAAGTCGCGGGCCGGGTCGGGCGGGCCGCCGGTGAGCACCCGCCAGGGGGTGCTGAAGGCGGCCACGGCCAGGATCACCAGGCCCAGCAGCACGAGCGCGATGGCCGCGGGGCGGGTCCCGCCGTCCTCGCCGTCCTCTCCTGTCACGGGGGCCTCCGTGTCGCCGGGGCGGGCTCGCCCGGGCCGGGCGGCGTCCTCCGAATCCGCCGCCTCCCTCCCGTACGGGCCCTCTCCCGCGGTGCCGGGCCCGCTCGACGCGCCCTCACCCGTGCCCGGCCCGCTCGGCGCGCCCTCACCGGTGCCGGCGCGCTCGCCGCGGGCCGGGTCCTCGCCCGGATGGCCGGCGGCGCCGACGGCGGCCATCGCGCCGCCTGTCACCTCCTCTTCCCGTGTCACGTCTCCAGCGTCTCTGCGATCGTCCATCTGCCTCCCCTTCACACGAGCCGATCCCGCACGTATGCGCGCCACCGTGCCGTCAGCGTGGCGACGGAGAGCCCCAGCGAGGCGAGCGCCCGATCGACGCCTGCCGCCCGGGCTTCACGGTAGAGCCTCACCAGGGTCCCCTCACCGAACCGGTCAGCGAGGAAGCGACACGCCAGCCAGGCCTCCTGGTACGCCCGCGCGAGCCGGCCGGGGTCACGCCCGTCGGCCACGAAAGCCTCAGGGCCGGGCAAAGCGCTCGGCAGCCGCCCGGCCCGCACCTCGGCCGCCAGTTCGGCGGCGGCCGTGGCCACCGGCAGCCCGGCGTCGCGGTAGCCGACGTAGTCGGCGAAACCCTCGTACAGCCAGACGGGCAGGCCGTCGGTGCCGGCCACGACGTGGGTCAGCTCGTGGGTGAGGACCACGTCCCTGCCGGTGGGGGTGAGGGTGGCGAACGCCTCGGGCACGACGATCACGCGCCGGCCGTCGGCCACGGCGGCCAGCCCGTCGAGCCGCCCCGCGCGGGCCAGGCGGGCGGCGTCGCGGCCCGACTCCGGCAGCACGACGAGGGGGCGTACGGGCCTGCCGAGCACGGCCGAGACCCGCGCGCCCGCGCTGTCGGCCCTGCGCGCCAGCTCGTCGAGCCGCCCGGGCGGGACCGTGCCGGGGCCCGCGACGGTGGACCGGGCTCCCCGCCTGACGACCGGGGGCCGTCCCGGCCACAGGTCGCGCAGCTCGGGGGGAAGGACGGGGGAATCGGGCAGCGGGGCGGCCGCCGCGGGGACGAGGAGCAGGAGGCCCGTCACCACCGCTCGCCGGCTCACCTGCTCGGACACGATGCCCGATCGTAGTGCTCCCTGCCTGCTGAGAGCTCCGGACGTGCGAGAGCCCCGTCCGAATCCAGGAAATCCTCCAAGAATCCGGACGGGGCTTCTTCACATGCCGGGACGAACCGCGCCTACGAAGGACGATCGGCGCCATCCGCTCAGCTTGTCGATGCGTACCCGTTCACCTGTCCGCGGTGAGTGGATCATTCTGCCCTTGCCGACGTACATGCCGACGTGGCCGAGCCCGCTGAAGAACATCAGGTCGCCGGGCTTGAGATTGCGCCAGGAGACCTTGTGCCTGGTGCGGGCGAACTGGCTGCTCGCCACACGCGGGAGCTTGACGCCGGCCTTCTTCCAGGCGAACTGGACGAGACCGGAGCAGTCAAACGAACCAGGCCCTGTGCCTCCGTACCGGTACGGGTCACCGATCTGGTTCTTGGCCACGGCGAGGGCCTTGAGGGCCTTAGCCTTCTGCCGAGCGAGCTTGGCCGCCCTTCGCTGGGCCGCCGTGGCCTTCTGCGACGTCCTGGCGGTGGTTTCCGCCTTCACCGTCGTCAGAGCGGTCACATCGCTCGTCGTCGCCGCCTGAGCCGTTGGGGCATGGAGGATCGCACCTCCGGCCGTCACGGTCATCGTGAGTGCTACGCCACTCAGGGCAAGGCGGGACAGGCGGGGGTTCTGCAGGGGATTAGACAGGATTTCTCCTTGAATCTTCCACGAACGCCTACCGGGTTAGCTGACGGATTCGGGCGTGGAAGTCGCCCTACGGCGCGATGGCGCGCCGATTCACCCCTGATCCCTTGGGGAGGTGGGATCGCGTGGGTCCCCGGCTCCGTGCCTCCTGGCTGCACGGATTCGGCAGGCCGCGTGCCCCGATCCGAATGCGATGCGGGGATGCTCGGGGTGCGACCGGCGGATTTTTTTATCTGTCTCACATCGGGAGGGACCGATGCGGGGACCGCGGGGACATGGCTTGTTCACCGCGACGACGCCAGAAGCTACGCCGAAAGGTCAAGGAACGGCAAAGGGTGAGTCAGGTTGTAAAGATCAGACAGAGGGTGGAGTCAAGTCGGAAACCCCTGCTGGAACACCAGGTTCCGTTACTGAAATGTGACCCTGCTCACACTTCGGGAACGCCATGATTGTCAGGTCTTATTTGTAACTTACGTCACACTTGTCGCGCTCTGAACGTGAGCAACGCCACTGGGCGCGCTCCCAACACGGGCAGCGCTCTACGACGCTCGATCGTAGTGCAATGGCGTCGGAGACCCGGGAACCAGCGACCGGGGACGGTTACGGGCGGACCGCTCCGACCAGGGAACGGCCGTACGCCGAAAGCTTGACGACCTTGACGACGTCGCCCGTCTGGGGCGCGTGGACGATCTGCCCGTTGCCCGCGTACATGCTGACGTGCCCGAGCCCTTCACTGAAGATCAGGTCCCCGGGCTGCAGCGCGTCGAGCGACACCTTCCGGCTCGCTCCCCACGACCACTGCTGCCACGTCGTACGAGGCAGCGACACGCCGGCCGCCGCCCAGGCCGCCTGGGTGAGCCCGGAGCAGTCGAAGCCACGCGGCCCCGTGCCGCCGTAGATGTACGGCTTGCCCACCTGCGCGTACGCGAACCGCAGCGCCGCCGCCGCGCTGCCCGAAGCGGGACCCGTGTACTTGATGCCCGTGCTGTTGGGATTGCCGGGGTTGTACGCCCCCAGCCGGTCCAGCAGCTTCTTCTGCTCGGCGATCAGCTTGCGGATCTCGGCGCGCTCCTTCTCGACGGAGTCGCGCTCCTTCTCGGCGTCGTCCAGCGCCACCTCGGCCTTGTCGCGCTCGGCCTTCAGCCCCTTGTTCTCGCGGTCGAAGGCGGCCAGCTTCTCGGCTCGTTCCTGGGAGAGCTGCCCGGCCACGGCCCAGCCCGAGAGCATCGCCCGCGGGTTGTCGGCCCCGAACATGCCGGGCCAGGAGGTGACGTCCTCACCGAGCTTGTAGCTCTCGACGGCCATCCCGATCACCTGCGCGCGCAGGTCCGCGACCGTCTGCAGCTTGCGCTTGTAGCTGTCGTTCAGCTTCGTGTAGGTGCTCTTGGCCGACTTGTAGCGCTCGTTCGCCTGGTTGAACTGCTCGACGACCTTGTCGGCCTTGTCGTTGAGCTTCTCCAGCTTCGCCTTGGCCTGCGCCAAGGTCGGGCGAGGATCGGCGAGGGCAGCTCCCAGCGGGGTCAGCACCAGTCCGAACGCGAGACCCGCGGCCACCGGTACCCGGCCAAACCTCACTGTATCGCCTCCCAGGGATTACACCTGGGGCGAAATAGTACAGAAGTGGCAGGCGGGGTATCGCCAAACCTACCAATTCGTAATTTATGCGCGGCCCAGCCTGCGCAGTAGCAAACCAGACGGAACGGGTCTGGCGCCCATCCGCCTGACGGACTCGGCCACCTCCCGGTCGGACGAGACCACGGCGATGGCCCGCCCGGACGGCTCGGCGCGGACGAGCTGCCGGATGAGGTCGTCGGCGATCTCCCCCGGCGCGCTGAACAGCACCCGCACCCCGCGCGGCGCCACCACCTGCACGGGCGCGTTGAGCTCCGCGCCGTCGAACACGACCGTCACCTCGACCCTGGTCTGCGCCACCAGCCCGCCCAGCGAGGTCATCAGCCGGGTGCGCTGGTCGGCGAGGGTGAGGGTGCCGTAGCCGGTCTTGGTGACGTTGTAGCCGTCGATGATCAGGTGCACCTGCGGCAGCGCGAGGAGCTGGTCGAGGAGCTGCGGGTCGTCGTCGGCCAGGGCCCGGGCGGGCACGCCGCGCACGCCGGGGCGCTCGCCGGTGACGGCCGCGACCGAGTCGGCGGGCCGGCTGATCGTGGTGGGCAGGGCCAGCTCGCGGCGGAGCCCCGCCGAGGCGTCCTGAAGCGCGTCGAGCAGCACCCGGATGCGGGCGTCCTCGATGCTCCTGCCCTCGCGGGCCGCCCGGCGCGAGGCCTCGAGCTGTTTCTCCACGTCGGCCACCCGCTCGCGCAGCCGCCGCAGCTCGGACTCGCCGGCGCTGCCCGCGGCCGTGGCGGCCGATCTGGCCTCCTCCGCCGCCCGCTCCATCTCCTCGGCCCGCCGCGCGGCGGCCTTGGCCCTCTCCCGGGCGTCGTGCAGCTTGCGGCGCAGGTCGGAGTTCTCCACACGGGCCGCCTTGATCTGCTCGCGCAGCCGGTCGGCCTCCTCCTTGGCGGCGCTCTTCTGCCCGGCGAGCTGCTCGCGCAGCCGGGTGACCGTCTCCTCGCGCTCCTGGTCCTCGGCGGCCACCGCCGACTGCTCCAGGTCGGCGCGGGCGGCGTCGATCATCTCCGCCCAGCCAGGCGGCCGGGTCAGGTACGCGGCCGCGGCCACGAGCACGGGGTCGGCGGCCGGTGGCACGTTGCCCTCGGCGAGCGAGGCGACCAGCTCGGGCCACCCGGCGGCCACCGACTCGGCGACCAGCTCGCGGAACTTCTTGTCGTTCTCCAGCTGCGCGGCGATGGGCGCGCCGCCCAGCTTGGCCCGTTTGCGGGGGTCGAACTTGGCGATGCCACGCAGGGGGGCCGGGATGGTGGCAGCGGGCATCGAACCGAGGACCTGGGAAGCCAGATCCACGACGTTGAGCCGCACCTGCTCGGGAAGCGGGCGAGACAGGCCTTCACCCGCTGAACTCATCCCACTTGTCCCTTCGCGACATGCCCTTTCAGACAAGGGTACGGCTGTTGCGTACCTGACCGTAACGGCCACTCCTGTATGGACAAGCGCTTGCTAGGGGGTATACGACTGTCGAAGGGCACATGTCCAACCGGGAGGCCCCCTGTGACGGAACAGTTGCGCACTTCCACCCGTGACCTCGAAGAACTGCGGAAACGTGCCACCGTCTGGCTGAGCGCCCGAGTCGGTGCGAACGCCACGGTGTCCGAGATGTCCAGACCGTCGGAGAACGGCCTGTCAAGCGAGACCCTGTTCTTCACCGCCACCTGGGGCGGGCGGAGCACGCGCTGCGTAGCCAGGCTCGCACCTGCGGTGGAAGCCGTTCCGGTTTTTCCCTCCTACGATCTGCGCGCCCAGTTCGAGATGATGCGCCTGGCCAGGGAAAAAGCTGGGATCCCAGCGCCCAGGCCCCTGTGGTTCGAACCGGACCCAGGCCCGCTCGGCACCCCGTTCTTCGTCATGGAGCGGGCCGAGGGCGAGGTGCCGCCCGACGTGATGCCGTACACGTTCGGCGGCTGGCTGTACGACGCCTCCCCCGAGGACCAGCGCCGGCTCCAGGACGCCAGCGTGGGCATCCTGGCGGCGCTGCACCAGACCGAGTTCACGCCCGGGGAGCTGGCCCCGTTCGGCGCCGCCGGGCTGCGCGCGCACGTCGAGGCGCAGCGCGCCTACTACGAGTGGGCGCACGGCGAGCACCGGGTCCCGCTGCTGGAGCGGGCGTTCGGCTGGCTGGAGGCCCACTGGCCGGACGACCCCGGCCCCGACGTGCTGACGTGGGGCGACGCCAGGATCGGCAACGTGATGTACCAGGGCTGTGACCCGGTCGCGGTGCTGGACTGGGAGATGGCCGCCATCGGGCCGCGCGAGCTGGACCTGTCCTGGATGATCTTCCTGCACCGGTTCTTCCAGGACATCACGGTCAGCGCGGGCCTGCCCGGCATGCCGGGGTTCATGCGCCGCGAGGACGTCTGCGCGACCTACCGCGAGCTCACCGGCTACGAGCCGCGCGACCTGGACTTCTACGAGATGTACGCGGCGCTGCGGCACGGCGTCATCATGGCCAGGATCTGGCACCGCAGGGTCCACTTCGGCGAGCTGCCCATGCCGGACGACCCCGACGATCTGGTGCTGCACCGGGCCACCATCGAGGAGCTGCTGGGCGACTACGACGCGGCGTCGTAGACCAGCAGCGCCACCTGGACCCGGTTGTTGAGGCCCAGCTTGGTGAGGATCCGCGAGACGTGCGCCTTGACCGTGGGCACGCTCATGTAGAGCTCGCGCCCGATGTCGGCGTTGGACTTGCCCTGCCCGACGGCCGTGGCCACCTCGCGCTCCCGCTCGCTGAGCCGGCCGAGCAGCCGCCTGGCGCGCTCGCCGCGCTCCCCCGCCCCGCCGCCGTCGGAGACGTGGGTGATGAGCTGCCGCGTCACCGCGGGCGACAGGATCGGCTCGCCCGCGGCCACCTTCCTGATCGCCTGCACCAGGTCACCGGGCGCGATGTCCTTCAGCAGGAACCCGGCCGCCCCGGCGCGCAGCGCCCGCAGCACCTGCGCGTCGGCGTGGAAGGTGGTCAGCACCACCACCTCGGGCGGCTCCGGCGCGCGGCGCAGCGTCTCGGTGGCGGTCAGCCCGTCGATGCCGGGCATCCTGATGTCCATCAGCACGACGTCGGGCCGGTGCTCGCCCACCAGCGGCGGCACCTCGGAGCCGTCACCGGCCTGCGCGACGATCTCGATGTCGGCCACGCCGCCGAGGATCATCGACAGCCCGGCCCGCACCATCGCGTCGTCGTCCACGATGAGCAGCCTGATCGGCCTGTCAGCGGTCATGCGTCGTCCTCCCGAGTCGTCTCCACCGGCCACGGCAGCCAGGCGCGTACCAGGAACTCCCCCTGCGGCGTCGCGCCGTGCTCCAGCCTGCCGCCGGCCAGCTCCGCCCGCTCGGTCAGCCCGATGAGCCCGGCGCCGGCCCCCGGGATGCGCGTGCCCGCCCCGGGCAGGCGCCCGCCGTGCCGCGGGCCCAGCGGGTTGCGCACCTCCACCGACAGGCGCCCGCCGGGTGTGCCCTCGACGGTGACGGTCACCGGCGCGCCGCCCGCGTGCTTGCGCGCGTTGGTGAGCGCCTCCTGGACGATGCGGTAGAGGTTGCGGCCCAGCCCCTCGGGCGCGCCGTCGGCCCGCAGGCCGAGCCGTACGTCCATGCCCGCGTGGCGGCACTCCTCGACCAGCGCGGGCAGGTCGGCGAGGGTGGGCTGGGGCCGTTCCGGCACCGTGCCCTCGCCCTCGCCCTCGGAGGTGGAGTGGCGCAGCACGCCGATCACCTCGCGCAGGTCCTGCAGCGCCAGGTGGGCATTGGCCCTGATCGCCCCGGCGGCCCTGGCGATCTCGCCGGGCGGCGCGTCGGGCCGGAACTCCAGGGCGCCCGCGTGCAGGCTCAGCATCGAGATGCGATGGGCCAGCACGTCGTGCATCTCCCTGGCGATGCGCTCGCGTTCGAGCCGCTTGGCCTCCTCGGCGGCGCTGTCGGCGCGCTGCCTGAGCGACCAGACGAGCTGCCGCCTGGCCCTGATCACGATGCCCCACGCGAACACGGTCAGCACGATCGCCACGCCCAGCGCCGCCGCCCACGAGCGGTCGAGATCGCTCTGCGGCCGCAGGATGACGTAGGGGGCGAGCGTGAGGAGGTTCAGCAGCGTCACCGGCCCCGAGATCTTGAACGGGCGGTGCACCGCCACCGTGAACAGCGCGACCACCGAGGCCCCGCCGATCATCTCCAGGTAGGACGAGAGCAGGCCGGTGACGATCGCGAGCGCGACCGGCCACCTGCGCCGCAGCCACACCGCCACGCACGCCAGCGCCCCCGCGACCTGCTCGATCAGCATCAGCAGCTCGGGCGTGCGCTGCGCGTCCAGCTCGACCAGGGACAGGAAGGTCAGGCCGCACGCGAACAGGAACATGAGGATGTCGACGATCCAGTCGCGCGTCGAGCGCCGCACGCGCCCGCCCGCGCTGCCGTCGCCGAGCAGCACCGACGGCAGCGCCCACCGGTATTCGGAGGTGGCGGCGCCGTCTCCCCGCAGTTCCGTCACGTTCATCGAGGTTAGGCCCTACCGAGGGCAGCGCGACAGCGACCAAAGTCGGTGCCTGCCCAGACCAACGGCCGACGCGGGCGAGCGGGTGCGCCGGCGAGGCTTGACGGCATGCAAGCGGTGTTGAAGGTGTTCGGCTGGCTGCTGATCCTGCAAGGGGTGGGCGGCCTGGTGAACGGCCTGCTCGGATGGTGGCGGTGGGCCCACGACCTGCTCGTGGTCAACGTGCTGCCGTTGCTGGAGGGATACGAGGTGTTCGCGGCGATCGTGATGGGGGTGCTCGGCTTCGCGCTGCTGGCCGTCGCCGAGTCCATGGACAGGGTGGAGGACGCCGAATGAGCACGACCATGCTGCGGCCGCCGCGCCACCGGGCCGATCCGCGGGCGGTGGCGTGGTGGACGGTGCAGTGGCTGATCCTCATGGTGCCGGTGGCGGGGGCGGCCGTGGCGGCGTACTGGCTGTTCACGGAGCGGCCGGTGTGGCTGGGCGCGGTCGCGGGAGTGTTCGCGGCGGGCTGCCTGGCGCTGGCGGTGGTGGCGCCGCGGGCCTCGTACCGGGTGGAGCGGTGGGAGGTCACCGACCAGGCGGTCTACACGCGCAAGGGGTGGCTGACGCACACCTGGCGGGTGGCGCCGATGTCGCGGATCCAGCGGGTCGACACCGCGCGGGGGCCGGTGCAGCGGCTGTTCGGGCTGGCGGACGTCACGGTGACCACCGCCTCGTCGGCCGGGGCCGTCAAGATCGAGGCCCTGGACCACGAGGTGGCGGCCGAGCTGGCCGAACGCCTGACCGCCATCACCCAGGCCACTCCGGGCGACGCGACGTGAACGCCTACGGCACCCCGCCCGCGGCGGAACTGCGCGCGGAAGGCGCTCCCGGCGACGGCGGGTGGCAGGCGCCGGCGCGGCGGAGCCTGTGGGCGTCGGCGGTCAAGTCGCTGGCGATCGTGGCCGGCGCCACGGCGGGGCTGGTGCGCCTGCTGGCGGGCCGCGACTGGCCGGTGGGCGGGATCGTGGCCGTCTGCGCGGGCGCGGCGGTGCTGATCGTCGCCGGCGTGGTCGCGTACGACGTGCTCAGGCTGCGCACCACCCGCTGGCGGCTCACCCCCGAGCGGCTGGAGCTGCGCTCCGGCATCACGACCCGCCAGCACCGCTCGATCCCGCGGGACCGGGTGCGCAGCGTCGACCTGCGCGCCGACCCGGTGAACCGGATGTTCGGCCTGACCGTGGTCAAGGTGGGCACGGGAGAGCACGCGCAGGACGGCTCGGAGCTCAAGCTCGACCCGCTGAGCAGGCACGACGCCGAGGCCCTGCGCCGCACCCTGCTGCGCCAGTCCCAGGAGGCCGAGGCTGGAGACGGACCGCTGGCGGAGCTGAGGTGGTCGTGGATCAGGTACGCGCCGCTGTCGGTGTGGACGTTCACGGGCGCGGCCGTGGTGCTCGGGGCGCTGTACAAGGCGCTCGACTCGTTCGGGCTCAAGAGGTTCACCACCCGCCTGGCGACGGAGCTGTGGGAGTGGCTGGCGGCGCAGCCGCTGCTGACCGTCCCGCTGGTGGTCGCGGCGAACGTGGTGGTGGGCGTGCTGGGCGCGGTGCTGCTGTTCGCCGAGTCGTGGGGGCGTTACCGGCTGGAGCGGGAGCCGGGCAGGCTCAGGATGCGCAGGGGCCTGCTGACCAGCCGGTCGCTGACGCTGGAGGAGCGCAGGCTGCGCGGGGTGGAGATCGGCGAGCCGCTGCTGCTGCGGCTGGCCGGGGCCGCCCGGCTCAGGTCCGTCGCCACCGGGCTGGGCAGGAGCGCCGACACCGACAGCGAGGACGCCGCCGCGCTCACCCCGCCGATGCCGCGCGCCCTGGCGATGCGGGTCGCCGCCGCGATCACCGGCGCCGGCCTGCCCGCGCTGGTGGCGCACCCCGCCGCGGCCAGGCGCAGGCGGCTGGTCCGGGCGGCCACGGCGGCTCTGATCGCCGGCCTGGTCACGGCGCTGGTCACCGGCACGGGTGGGGCGGCGCCATGGCCCGGGGTGAGCGGCTGGGCGTCCGACGTGAGCGGCTGGGTGCCCGGGGTGAGCGGCTGGGTGAACGCCCGGCTGGGCGGCTGGGTGTGGCTCGGGCCGATGGCGGTGCTGCTGTACGGGCTGTGGCACGCCCTGGCGGGCGCCGCGAGCCTCGGCCACGCGCTGGGCCCCCGGCACCTGGTCGCCAGGAGGGGCGCCGTGGTGCGGCGCACGGTCGCGCTCGACCGCGGGGGCATCGCGGGCTGGACCTTCACCGAGTCGTACTTCCAGCGGCGCTCCGGCCTGCTGACGGTCTCGGCGACGACGGCGGCGGGCCGTGGTCGCTACGACGTGGTGGACGTGGGCCGCGGCGACGGCCTCGATCTGGCCGCTCAGGCCGTCCCCGGGCTGCTGGAGCCCTTCCTGACCCGGGAAAAGCAATGAGCCGCGAGATCCCCCACGGTTTGCCCATGCCCCTGTACTGGACAAACGTGATCGCGCGGCTCAGGTGCTTGCAGACATAACCGTATTTGTCCCGCTTGCAACCGGGTTGCAGCCGCATTAACCGTTGCCACAGATCACGAGTCAGGGTCACGAAAGCCGGGGGCGCGCCCCGTTCAGCCGCTCTTCAGGTAGGCCCTGGCCAGGGTGAGCGCGCCGGCCATCGCCTCCTTCTCGGGCATGAACGTCACCTCGGGCGAGTTGGTCGCCTCGCCCTCGGGCCGCTGGTGGCCCGAGTAGTCGACGGTGACCACCACCGGGCCCTGGCGGATCATCACCGAGCCGCTGGAGGCGGAGACCTCCCCGCTCCTGCTCTGCACGAACTGCTTCCACGCCTGGTCGCCCAGCCCCTTGACCTCGCTCAGCTCGCCCCAGGTGATGGCCCCCATCGAGGACTCGCCGGTGGTCTTGGCCCGGCCGTACTGGCCGGCGTAGAACGCCTTGGCCGCGGGCTCGTCGGCCGCCCCCGCCCGGTTCGTGAACCGGTGCACGGTGATCAGCGCGCTACGGATCTTCGCGATGCCAGGCCCTCCGGACAGCTCCCGGTTGAGCCACCGGCACTCGGTCTGGTTGTCGTCGCCGACCACGGTGCCGCGCGCGCGGGTCGTCGGCTCGGGCACGAGCCGGGTGGCCGTCTCCGTCACGGCCTCGCAGTCGGCGGGGAAGGAGGCCAGCACGGTGGGCGAGGGCGTCGGGGCCACGGTCGGCGTGACGGTGGCCGCCGCCGACGGCTCGGCCTTGGCCAGCATCCCGGGGTGCTGCGCCTGCCAGGCCGCCACGCCCTTGGCGAAGTGCCCGACCAGCCCGCTCACCTCGCGGACGGCGTTCTCCTCCGTGATCGCCTGCGTGCTGTCGTTGCTCAGGATCTGCGCGTCCTTGCGCTGCTGGCCCGCCTGGAACCTGACCTGGATCGTCATGTCGCCGACGCGGGCGTGCGCGGTGCCGTAGGCGTACCAGTGCAGCTTGCCGTCGCGGCGCCAGATGTACTGGGCGAACGCGGCGTCGCCGACGCCCGCGATGTCCTTGACCGGGGAGACGTACTGCTTCTCGTCGGGCTCGAGCGACGGCTTGGCGGTCTCGCCGTACTTGCCGCCGCGGTACTCCACCTCGTACGAGTTCTGTGCCATCGCCCGGCCCGTCTTGGCGCCCTCGCCCTTGTGCTGCGCGATCTTGACGTCGATCTCCCGGTTGCGCCAGAACTCGCCGAACGAGATGCGCTGGTTGGTCCAGTTGCAGCTGAAGTTCACCGTGTAGTCGCTGTCGCGGGACGACTTGCCCACGGTCGCGCCGGGCACCAGCCGCTCGGCCTCCTCCTCGGGCAGCATGGCGCACACGTCGGGAGCCGTCGCGGCGGCCGCGGGCCGCTTGGCGGGCGATGAGGAGCCGGTGCCGGAGGGCGTGCCGCCGGAGACCTTGCCGTACAGGAAGTAGGCCCCCACACCGCCCGCCGCGACCAGCACGACGAGCGCGGCGGCGAGGGTGGGCAGGAGCCAGGCCGGGCGCCGCGGCGGCTGGGGCGGCTGGGGCGGCTGGGGCATGGGCGGCATGCCCTGCTGCGAAGGTGGCTGCATGGGTGGCTGCATGGGCGGCCAGCCCGGCGGCGGGGGCGGCGGGCCCGGTGGCTGGAACTGCCCGCCCGGCCCCTGATGAGGGGTGCCGGGCGGCTGGAACTCGCTGCCGGGATTCACGGGGACTCCTGGGGTTGCCCTGACTTGCGGGGAGACATAGTAGTCACGCACCTTGCAAGGCGCTTGCACCATGTGTGCTTGCTATGTCTCATTTGGCGAGCGCCGCCGTGATGAGCCGGGCGGCGGCGATGGCCGTCTCCGGGTCCGCCATCTTGTCGGCCGCCTCCTTGCCCGGCGAGACGTCGGCCGGCACGTCCTCGCGCCGCCAGACCACCTCGCCCAGCAGGTTGCTCGTGCGGAAGAGCAGGGTGCTGCCGGCGGTGCCGCTCTCGTTGGAGGTGATGTAGAACCTGAAGCCGTTCTGGGCGATCGCCGCCTCACCCACGCCGGTGACGTCGGTGACCCCGCCGTACGCCTGCCGCTGGCCCATGCCCTCGGCGGCGGCGCGGGTGCTCTTCTCGCTGGCGAAGCGGCGCTGCGCCACCTCGGGGCCGCCGAGGCCGCCGGTGGGCTGCTCGGCCCAGACGCGCACGATGAGGCTGCGCGCGGGGACCGTGCCCTCGCGGATGAGCCACTGGCACTCGCCCGGCCTGGTGAGGCTGCGTTTCGGGGCGCCCTTCACCAGCCGGGCGACCTCGGCGTCGGTGAGCAGGGTGCACGGGTCGGGCGCCGTGGCGTACCTGCCGGTCTCCTGCCCGGTGAGCGCGGCGGCGGCGTACCAGCCGCCCGCGCCCAGCGCCACGACGGCGGCGAGCGCGGCCGGCACCGGCCACCACCTGCGGGAACGCTCCCGCCGGTGGCGCGGGGCCGTGGCGGGGCCCGTCAGCCGGCTCAGCGCCTGGCGGATCTGGGCCGCCGTGGGACGGACCGCGGGGTCCTTGGCCAGCATGGACATGAGCAGGCCGCCCAGCTCGTGCCCGGCCCTGGCCGGGAACGGCGGCTCGTGCAGCAGCACCGCCGCCGCGACGGCCGCGGGCAGCGCCCGCTCGAACGGCGCCCGGCCCTCCACCGCCGTGTAGAGGCTCGCGCCCAGCGACCACAGGTCGGCGGACGGGCCGGACGGCTGCTCGTTCAGCCGCTCGGGAGCCATGTAGCCGGGCGAGCCGGCGCTGCCGAACATGTCGCCCCTGCCGCCCATCGGCGCGGCGATGCCGAAGTCGGTGAGCATCGCCGTGCCGTCGGCGTCGAGCAGGATGTTGGCGGGCTTGACGTCCTGGTGCAGCAGGCCGTGCCGGTGCGCCACCTCCAGCGCCGACAGCACGCGCAGCCCGACCGCGGCCACGAAGTCCGGCGGCAGCGGCCCCCGCTCCTTGATCACCTTGTCGAGCGAGCGGCCGGTGGTCAGGTCCATGATGATCCAGGGCTGGTCGCCCTCGAGGACCACGTCGTGCACCAGCACGATGGCCGGGTCGCGCAGCCGCCCCGCCGACCTGGCCTCGTGCATGGCCCGGTCGGCGAACTCCGCCCGCTCCCGCGGCCCCAGCCCCTCGGGAACGCGCACCTGCTTGACCGCGACCTGCCGGTCGAGCATCTCGTCGATCGCCCGCCACACCGTGCCGGCGCCGCCCTGCCCGAGCCGCTCGATCAGCCGGTAACGGCCCGCGAGCAAGTAGAGGTCACCCGGCATCGCGCAACGCCCGCTCGCTCGCCTGCGCGGCTTTCAGGGCCGCCTGCTTGATGTTCTCGTCGGTCGGCTTGTCGCTGAGAGTGGTGTACTCGACGCTCACCACCAGGTTGGCCAGCCGGTAGTAGACGAGGGCCGAGATCATGCGGCCCGTGGGTCCCTTCAGCTCGAAGCCGAACGCCTCCTCGCCGATGCCGGTCACCTGGCGCACCGGCGTGCGGACCGCCCGCATGGGCTGCTTCACGCCGATCTCCGGCCAGCTCCAGTCGACGGAGTCGTACTTGGTCCAGTAGCGGTGCTGGTTCTGGAAGAGCCTGCGCGCCGAGTCCTCCGTCATGGACCAGGGGTCGACGGTGTCGGAGTCCTTCTGCACCTGCAGGCCCACCCCGGTGCCGGCCAGCGGCCAGCCGCACTTGGGGCCGATCTCGTCGGAGTCGGGCACGCCCTTGGGCGGGCTCTGCGTGAGCAGCAGCCTGCCCACCTCCTGCCCGCCCATGAGCGTGCAGACGTCCATCGGGACGGTGAACGCGCCGGCTGCGCCCCCGTCGCGGTTCATCAGCACGAACCCGGTGGCCCCCGCCGCCGCGAGCACCACCACCGCCGCCGCCGCGGCGATCCACAGCCGCGCCCGGCCGCGCCGCCCCGCCGCGCGCGGCGCCGTCACCTCGGCGCCGGCGGGGATCTGCGGCAGCGCGCCGCCCGCCGCCACCTGCCGCAGCGCGTGCACGACCCAGCGCGGATCGGGCCGGGCGGCCGGCTGGTAGGCCATCACGGCGGCCACCAGCGGGCCCAGCGGGCCCCGCATGGCCGGCACCGGCTGCGTCAGCGTCGCCCGGATGCGCTGGGCGGCCGAGCCCTCGTAGGCGGGCGCGCCCGTCAGCGCGACGTGCAGCGTCGCCCCGAGCGACCACAGGTCGGCGGCCGGCCCGCCGGGCTGCCCCTCCAGCCGCTCCGGCGCGATGAACCCGGGCGAGCCGATCATCAGCCCCTGCTCGGTGAGCGTGGCCTGCCCCTCCTGCCTGGCGATGCCGAAGTCGGTGAGCACCACCCGGCCGCTCTCGGTCAGGAACACGTTGCCCGGCTTGACGTCACGGTGCTGCATGCCCTGCGCGTGCGCGGCCATCAGCGCCTCGAGCACGTCGGCGCCCACCCTGGCGGCGTGCGCGGGCGGCATGGGCCCGAACTCGCGCACCGTCTCGGCCAGCGTGCGGCCCCGCAGCAGCTCCATGACCAGCCACGGCCGCTCCTGCTCGACGACGACGTCGTGCAGCGCCACGATGCCGGGGTGGCGCAGCCGCGCCATGGCCTGCGCCTCGCGCACCGCCCTGGTCACGAGGTCGTGGCGCTCCTTGTCGGACATGCCCTCGGGCAGCGTGAGCTCCTTGACCGCCACCTCGCGATCAAGCATCTCGTCCCTGGCCAGCCACACTTTCCCCATGCCGCCCGCGCCCAGCGGGCGCACCAGGGAGTAACGGCCGGCAAGTCTTCCCGCGGACATAAAGGGAAGGGTAACTAAGGATCAAGAGGGGTGCTTACTCGTTCCTGTCGGTCCCGCTCTCTATGGTCTTGGTTCGTGGATCCGGTTCAAGTCACTCTCGACGAGCTCGGCACGCCGCTGAGCGAAGTCACGTTCGTCGTGTTCGACCTCGAGACGACCGGCGGCTCGCCCGCCGAGGACTCCATCACCGAGATCGGGGCGGTCAAGGTGCGGGCGGGCGAGGTGCTCGGCGAGTTCTCGACGCTGGTCGATCCTGGAGGGCCGATACCGCCGTTCATCTCCGTGCTGACCGGCATCACCGACGCCATGGTGATGGCCGCGCCGAAGATCGAGTCGGTGCTGCCGAGCTTCCTGGAGTTCATCCGCGGGTCCACGCTGGTGGCGCACAACGCGGGGTTCGACACCCGCTTCGTCAAGGCCGCCTGCGCCGCGCTCGGCTATCCCCCGCCGGCCAATCCGGTCGTCGACACCGTCGACCTGGCCAGGCGGGTGCTGACCCGCGACGAGACGCCCAACGCCAAGCTGGCGACGCTCGCGCGGTTCTTCCGCAGCCCCGTCGAGCCGTGCCACCGCGCCCTTCAGGACGCCAGGGCGACCGTGGACGTGCTGCACGGGCTGATCGAGCGGGCCGGCTCCTTCCAGGTGCACACGCTGGAGGAGCTCAAGTCGTTCGTCCGCGCCCCCACGCCCGAGCAGCAGCGCAAGCGCCATCTGGCCGAGTCGGTGCCGCACGCGCCCGGCGTCTACCTGTTCGAGGACGAGCGCGGCGAGGTCCTCTACATCGGCAAGAGCACCAACCTGCGCAACCGCGTGCGCTCCTACTTCACCGCCGGCGAGACCCGTCCCCGCATCCGCGAGATGATCGGCATCGCCGAGCGGGTGCGGCACATCGTCTGCTCGACCGGGCTGGAGGCGGAGGTGCGCGAGCTGCGGCTGATCGGCGGCGCCAAGCCCCGCTACAACCGCCGCTCCCGCTTCCCGGAGAAGGTGGTGTGGCTCAAGCTCACCGCCGACGTCTTCCCGCGGCTGTCGATCGTCCGCGATCTCAAGGACGACGGCGCCACCTACCTGGGGCCGTTCACCAGCACCCGCCTGGCCGACGACGCCCGCATCGCCCTGCACGAGGCCATCCCGCTGCGCCAGTGCACCCAGCCGGTCACCTTGCGCACCCGGCGGGCGGCGTGCGTGCTGCACGAGATGGGCCGCTGCGGCGCGCCCTGCGAGGGCAGGCAGAGCCCCGAGGAGTACGCCCTGCACGTCGAGAGCGCCCGCCGCGCCATGACCCTCGACGCCTCGCCCGTCTTCAGCGCGGTTTCGGCCCGCATGGAGCGGCTGTCGGTCGAGCAGCGTTACGAGGAGGCGTCGGTCGATCGCGACCGGCTGGCCGCGTTCGTCCGCACGGCGGCCCGCATGCAGCGGCTCAGCGCCATCACCCGCATCCCGCAGCTCGTGGCCGCCAGCCCGGCCTTCGGCGGCGGGTGGGACATCCACGTGGTCCGCTACGGCCGGCTCGCCGCCGCCGGGGTCATGCCGAAGGGCGCCCATCCGACCCCTTTCGTCGCCTCGCTGAAGGCCACCGCCGAGGTCGTGATCCCGGGTCCGGGGCCCGTGCACGCGGCCAGCGCGGAGGAGACGGAGTGCATCCTGCGCTGGCTGGAGTCGCCAGGGGTGCGGCTGGTGGAGGTGGAGGGCGAGTGGAGCCTGCCCGCCTTCGGCGCGGGGCGGCACAAGGCCCGCATTGACCTCGCTTACCGGCATCTCGACCAACGTCGCCCTCGGGAGGGGCGACCTTTGAGGTGAAACGATAGAGTTGATACATGGTCACGGCTATCGTCCACATCAACGCAGAGGTAGACCGGATCCCGGAGGTCGCCCAGACGATCGCCGAGATCGAGGGGGTCAGCGAGGTCTACTCCATCACCGGCGAGTACGACCTGCTGGCCATGGTCAGGGTGGCGGCGTACGAGGAGATCGCCGAGGTCGTGCCGGGGCGGATCAACAAGGTCGCCGGGGTGCTGCACACGGAGACGCACATCGCCTTCCGCGCCTACTCCAAGCACGACCTGGACGCCGCCTTCTCGATCGGCTTCCCCGAGGCCGACTGACCCACCCACGGGGCCGTCCGGCCCCGCCTTGACGCGCGCCCCCGCCCCGGGCTGAACGGACGACGCGACTGCCGCCCGCGCGACGCCACGTCCCCGAAGCCCGCGTGCCCGCCCGTCACGGGCGGACCAGGAGTTCGCCCGGTCCTCCCCACGCCCCACGCCTGCGTGCCCGCACGTCCGGGCATCGCTCGCGCCGAGCGACGCCGCGCCCCCACCGCCCCGCATCACACCTGCGCACCACGTCCACCCGCGCCTGCCCGAGCCTCCTTGGGGAGCGGGCCGTGTCCGGCCCGCCGCGCCGATCCCAGCGCGTCCGCCCGAATGCCACGCGAGTCCAGCGCGTCCGCCCGAATGCCACGCGAGTCCAGCGCGTCCGCCCGTACGCCACGCGAGTCCAGCGCGCCTGTGCCCGGGTGCGCGTGCGCGTGCGCGCCCCGTCAGCCGCATCCCAGGCGCACGTGCGCGCGCGCCGGAACCCCCGCCGAACGCCGACGGGCCCGGAACGAGAAACTGCTCTCGTTCCGGGCCCGTGCGGTTGTGGCGTCAGGACTCAGTGGGTGATGCTGCGCTCGTCACCACCGCTGCCGATGGCGGCGTGCTCGTCCTCGTGCTCGTGCCCATGCCCGTCGTCGATCGGGATCTTCTCCCCGCCGTACGCCTTGGACATGCGCCCGCGCAGCTTGCCGACGGGCCCGCGCATGCCCTTCGGCGGGATGCCCGAGCTGTCCTCGTCGACCGGCAGCATCGGCACCGGCTCCTTGCCGCGCATGTGAGCCTCGATGTCCTCCGACGGAGGCGTGTGGACCTCGATGAACTCACCGTGCGGCAGCCGCTTGATCACGCCGGACTCCACACCGTGCGAGATGATCGCCTGGTCGGAGCGCTGCAGGCCGAGGCAGATGCGGTAGGTGATCAGGTAGGCCAGGGCCGGCCCGACGAAGATCAGCACACGGCCCGCGTAGGTCGTGTGGTTGAGGCTCACGTGGAAGTTCGCCGCGATCTCGTCGTTCGCGCCGAGCAGCCACAGCACGCCGTAGAACGTGATGGCGGCCATGCCGATCGAGGTGCGGTGCGGGTTGTTGCGCGGGCGGTCGGCCACGTGGTGCTCGCGGTTGTCGCCCGTGACCCACCGTTCCAGGAACGGATACAGCGCCAGGCCCGTCATGATGATGCCCATCGGCACCAGCGCCGGGATGATCACGCTCAGTGGCAGCGTGCCCGCGTGGGACGTGCCGAAGAGGTTGATCTCCCATGCCGGCATGATGCGCAGCGCGCCTTCGAGGAAGCCCATGTAGAAGTCGGGCTGCGAGCCCGCCGACACGTCCGCCGGTGTGTACGGCCCGAACAGCCAGATCGGGTTGATCTGGGTGAACGTCGCCAGACCGCTGATCACGCCCAGCGTGAACAGGAAGTACGCGCCCGCCTTGGCCATGAAGGCCGGGTAGAACGGCGCGCCGACCACGTTCTGGTTGCCGCGGCCCTTGCCCGGCATCTGCGTGTGCTTCTGCACCCACATGAGCACCATGTGCGCCGTGACCAGCGCCAGGATGATGCCCGGGATGAGCAGGATGTGCAGCGAGTAGAACCGGGAGATGACCGCCTCGCCGGGATACTCACCACCGAACAGGAAGAACGTGATGTACGTGCCCACCAGCGGCAGCGAGATCGCCACACCCTCGGTGATCCGCAGACCGGCGCCGGAGAGCAGGTCGTCGGGGAGGGAGTAACCGGTCAGGCCCTCGGCCAGCGCCAGCGTCAGCAGCAGCACGCCGATGATCCAGTTGATCTCGCGCGGCTTGCGGTAGGCGCCGGTGAAGAACACGCGCAGCGCGTGCACCATCATGCCGGCCACGAAGAGCAGGGCCGCCCAGTGGTGCATCTGCCGCATGAGCAGACCACCCCGGACGTCGAAGCTGATGTCCAGCGCCGACGCGTAGGCCTCCGACATCATGACGCCCTTGAGCGGCGCGTACGAGCCGTCGTAGGCGACCTCCATCATGCTGGGCTTGAACCAGAACGTCAGGAACGTACCGGTCAGCAGCAGGATGATGAAGGAGTAGAGCGCGATCTCACCCAGCAGGAACGACCAGTGGTCGGGAAAGACCTTGCGCAGGTTGCGCTTGAGGGCGTTGGCACCGCCGAGCCGCTCGTCGAGGAAGTTCGACGGGCCGGCGATGGCCTTGGGCACGGCCTTCAGATCACTCATGCCTGGCCTCCCTTCTCCCTGACCGCGGCCTCCGCGTCACCGCGCTCCCAGTAGCTGGGACCGACGGGCACGTCGAAGTCGCCCTGCGCGACGAGGTAGCCCTCGGCGTCCACGGCGATCGGCAGCTGCGGCAGCGGCCGCGCGGCCGGACCGAAGATGACCTTGGCGCCGTCGGCGGCGTCGAACGTCGACTGGTGGCACGGGCAGAGGATGTGATGGGTGTTCTGCTCGTAGAGGGCGGCGGGGCAGCCCACGTGGGTGCAGATCTTGGAGTAGGCGACGATGCCGTCGTGCGTCCAGTTGAGCCTGGTGCCGCCCTTGATCTCCTCCGGACGGAACTTGATCAGGATCAGCGTGGCCTTGGCCAGAGCGGTCAGGTCGTGCTCGTACCCCTCGGGGACGACCGACAGGATGCCGCCGGGCGAGTTGAAGTCGGCCGCCCTGATGGGCTGGCCGGTGCCCTCGACGACGAGCCTGAGCGGCTTGCCCTCCTTGTTCTTCTCGCCCCACACCGTGTGCCGCAGCTGCTCGTTGAACTTCGAGCCCGGCATCCGGTTGTTGTCGAGGTCGCGCAGCAGCACCAGCGGCACCAGGCCGAGCGGCGCGGCCGCCAGCAGCAGGGTGCGGCGCAGCAGCTTGTGCTTGACGAAGCCGCTCTCGTTGGCGCCCCGCAGGAAGGTGTCCGCGACGACGTCGCGGTCCTCCTCCTCGGAGGCCATCGTGTGGCGCTCCTGGATCAGCGCGTACTTCGGCATGATCTGGCGGACCCAGATCACGATGCCGACCGCCAGACCCAGGATCGCGATCGTGAGCGTGCTGCCCAGCGCCAGGTTGGAGTTGCCCGTCGCCTCAGGGCTGCCGACCTGGAAGTACACGTAGGAGATGATGAACGCGATGGCCGCGAGGAACGTGATCGTGAAGCACAGCGCCACGATCTTCTCGGCCTTGCGGGCCTTGACCGGGTCCTGCAGCGTCACGCCGGGGACGTCCTGGTCGGCCTCTGCCGTTTCCGCCGTGCCGAGCATCGAGGTGCCCGGCGCGGGGGTGCCGATGACGCGCTTGGGCACGCGCTCATCCGGCTGCTCGATCTCGTGCTCGTTGTCTGTCATGACTTCTGTCGCTTCTTCGCGGTGATCCAGATGGCGGCGAGTGCGAGGGCGGCGATGCCCACCACAAACGCTACGAGACCTTCGGTGACCGGGCCAATACGTCCGAGGGCGAAACCGCCCGGGTCTCTCTGCTCACGAACCTGGGTGATGTAGGCGATCATGCTGCGCTTCTCTTCGGGCGTGATCGTCGTGTCGTTGAAGACCGGCATGGCCTGCGGGCCAGTGATCATCGCCTCGTAGATCTGCGTCGGCGTCGACTCATTGAGGTTGGGCGCGTACTTGCCCTGCGTCAGCGCACCACCGGCGCCGACCCAGTTGTGGCACTGGATGCAGTTGGCGCGGAAGAGCTCGCCGCCCTTGCCGGCGTCACCGAGCTTCGGGTCGACCTGCTCGGCGCCGGGCACCTGCGGGCCGCCGCCGAGCGACTGCACGTAGGCCGAGATCTGGCGGATCTTCGTCTCGTCGACCCACTCGGCCAGCGGCTTGCGCGGCGCCTGGGGGCCGGGCGCGCCGGCCGGCATGCGGCCGGTGCTCATCTGGAAGTCGACGGCCGCGGCGCCGACGCCGATGAGCGTGGGCGCCGTCGTGGTGCCCTGCGCGTTGGTGCCGTGGCAGCTCATGCAGTGCGCTTCGAACAGGCTCCTGCCCTCGGCCACGTCATCGACCTTGCCTGTCGCCAGTGCCGCGTCGGCAGGCTTACCCGCCTGGACAAAGGCGGCGTATACCATCCCGACCAGCGCCAAGGCCAAAATCAGGACGGCGTATCTCGCGAGGGGATGCCGCCGCCAAGCGGTGATCCTAGTCACAGAGATCCCGTTCCTTAACGAATGATGTAGATGGTCGCGAAAAGACCGATCCAGACGACGTCTACGAAGTGCCAGTAGTAGGACACGACGATCGCGCTGGTGGCCTGCTCATGCGTGAAGCGCTTCGCGGCGTACGTGCGTCCCAGCATGAACAGGAACGCGATCAGGCCACCGGTCACGTGCAGGCCGTGGAAGCCCGTCGTCAGGTAGAACACCGAGGTGTAGGCGTTAGCGGACAAGGTCGCGCCCTCTGACGCCAGCTCCATGTACTCGTACAGCTGCCCGGCGACGAAGACGGCGCCCATGAGGAAGCTGACGATGTACCAGAAGCGGAGCTTTCCGACCTGCCCCTTCTCTGCGGCCCACACGCCCAGCTGGCACGTCACACTCGACAGAACCAGGATGATCGTGTTGGCCGTCGCGAACGGGATGTTCAGGTGAGCGACTCCCTCTGCGGCCTCTGCGCCTGCAGGAAGGAGTGCCGGGCCCCACTCGAGGCCCTTGCCCTCGCTCACCGACCGGATGGTGAAGTACATCGCGAACAGCGCCGCGAAGAACATGAGCTCAGAGGACAGCCAGACGATCGTACCCACACTGACCAGATTCGGTCTGCGGTACGACTGTGCTGTCGTCGTCGAAGTTATTGCGGATGCTGTCGCCACGGGCAGCATTATTGCGGCTCCGGTGGTCGGTCCGGCGCACGACCCCCCGTTAGCAGGTACAAACCGGGAGCCAACCTGGGATAATTGCCACATAACACCCACCAGGCATGGTGCCCTGGGTTTGCATCCCGGCACACCGGTACGATCCCAGGTGACCATACCTCTTCGACTGATAGTGAGCGCGACCGATGTCCACTGGGAGCACCGACGAGAAGATGAAAGTCCTCGTCTACAGCGACGACGCCGCCACCAGGGCCGAGGTGAGCCAGGCCATCGGCAGGCGCCCCGCGGCCGACGTACCCTTCGTGGAGATCGTGGAGTGCGCCACCGAGCCCAAGGTCCACCAGTGGCTGGGCTCGGGTGAGATCGACGTGGCGATCCTCGACGGCGAGACGCAGCCCGCGGGCGGCATGGGGGTCGCCCGCCAGGCCAAGGACGAGGTCTACGACTGCCCGCCCATCTGCCTGATCATCGCCAGGCGCGACGACCGCTGGCTGGCCGACTGGTCCAAGGCCGACGCGGTGGTGTCGCAGCCCCTGGAGCCCATGGTCCTGGCCGAAACCGTGGCCGATCTGATGCGCCGCCGTAACTCCACCCGTCTCAACGCTAAGTAGGTGCCCATGGACTCCCGGACGACCTGGCCCACCCTGCTTTCCGCTCTCCTGTCGGGAGAGCACCTCACCTCTGACGAGTCGGCCTGGGCGATGCGGGAGATCATGTCCGGCGCCGCGACGCCGTCCCAGATCGCCGGCTTCGTGATCGCGCTGCGCGCCAAGGGCGAGACCGTGGCCGAGGTGGTCGGGCTCGCCCGCACCATGCTCGATCTGGCCACGCCGCTGAGCGTCGAGGGGCCGGTCGTCGACATCGTCGGCACCGGCGGCGACCGGGCGCACACCGTCAACGTCTCCACCATGGCCGCCATCGTGGCCGCCGCGGCGGGGGCCAGGGTCGTCAAGCACGGCAACCGCGCCGCCTCGTCCTCCTGCGGCGCCGCCGACGTGCTGGAGCACCTGGGCATCAGGCTCGACCTCACGCCCGAGCAGACGGCGCAGGTGGCGCGCGACGCGGGCATCGCGTTCTGCTTCGCCCCCGTCTACCACCCCGCGCTGCGCTTCGCCGGCCCGACGCGCAAGGAGATCGGCGTGCCCACGATCTTCAACTTCCTGGGGCCGCTCACCAACCCCGCCCGCCCGTCGGCCCAGGCCATCGGCGTCTACGACCCCGGCATGCTGCCGGTGCTCGCGGGCGTCTTCGCCGAACGCGGGGTCTCCGCCCTGGTGTTCCGCGGCGACGACGGCCTCGACGAGCTCACCATCGCCGCCACCTCGACGGTCTGGGTGGTCAAGGACGGCACCGCGACGCAGACCACGTTCGACCCGGCGGTGCTCGGCATCCCGCGCGCCGACGTCGGCGCGCTGCGCGGCGGCGACGTGGCGTTCAACGCCCAGGCCGTGCACGACCTCGTCCGCGGCAAGACGGGCCCGGTGCGCGACGCCGTCCTGCTGAACACGGCGGCCGCCCTGGTGGCGCTCGACGGGCCGGGCGACGACCTCGACTCGGCCATGATCGACGGGTACGCCCGCGCGGTCCAGGCGGTGGACTCCGGGGCCGCGGCGGCCACCCTCGACCGCTGGATCGAGGCCAGCGGCTCCTTCCGCCCCGCCTCCTGACACCCCCTCCCCGGGCTCCCCACCGCTCCCTGCGGAGCCCGGCGGTCCGGGCGCCCGTCGCCCGTCGCCCGGCGCCCGGCGCTCGGCGCCCGGCGCTCGGCGCTCGGCGCTCGGCGCTCGGCGCTCGGCGCTCGGCGGCACGACGATCTCGCAGGCGCCCCAGGACCGGCACCTGACGCCGTCGCCGTCTCCGGGCCGCGTAGGCGCGCAGAGCGCGCCGCGCATGCGCCCCTGAGCCCCGCTGCGTGTGCGATCGCACCGTGCAGACGCCACGCCGCGCGGCACCGCGCCACGAGACCCGTAGGCATCGCTGCACGCAGGCACCGCGCGCAGGCACCACGCCGCATGCAGCCACCGTGGCGCACGTAGGCGCCGCGTTGCACGCAGCCACCGCACCGCGCGCAAGCACCGCGCACGCGCGAGCACGTCAGACGGCGAGCGCCGAAAGCGGCGCCGCGGCAGGCGGCCTGCGGGAGCGTTCGGCGGGCGCGAGGCGGCCAGCCCGCTCAGGTGGCGACAGGAGCGAGCGGGCCGGGCGCCGAGGCCGTCACGTGGCGGGCCGCCGGGAGCGACTCAGCGCAGCGCCAGGGTGGGCCCCGCCTTGAGCGAGCTCCACTTGAGCCACTGCTTCCAGTTCTCCTGCCAGTGCCCCCACCCGTTGGTCGGTTCCAGCTTCCGAGGCGAGCCGGTGATGATGATCGGATCCCCGATCAGCGTGTTCTTGAGGAACCACACGGCATTGGCCGGGCTGATGTTCACGCACCCGTGGCTGACGTTCGAGTTCCCCTGCGACCCCACCGACCACGGCGCGCTGTGCACGTACTCACCGCTGTTGGAGATCCGCACGGTGTTGTAGACGGTGAGCCGGTAGTAGCCCGGCGACCCGGGCCCGATCCCCGGCGAGGTCATCACGGTGACGGGCTCGCGCGACATCGCCAGGTGGATGCCGGAGGTCGTGTAGTACTTCCACTGCCCGCCCTGCCCGGCGCTCATCGGCATGGCGCGGATCTTCTTGCCGTTCCGCCGGACGATGAGCACGTGCTCGTCGGTGCTGCCCTTGGTGATCTGCGACCGGCCGATCTTGAAGTCGAGCCGTACGTCCCGCTTGCCGTACATGCCGGGCCCGCCGCGCACCCCCGCCAGCTTGGCCTCCACCCGCACCCTGGTGTGCGCGGGCCAGTACTTCTCCGGCCGGAAGTCCACGTGCTGGCTGTCGAACCAGTGCCAGGCCCCCTCGACCGGCTTGGAGCTGTGCACGGTCAGGTTGCGCTCGATGGCCACCCGGTCGGTGATGGGCTGGTCGAAGGCGATCATGACGGGCATGCCGACGCCCACGGTCAGACCGGTGTCGTCCTTGTTCGGGGTGATGTTCTCGATGTCGAAGACCTTGTTCCCCTTGACCGTGGTGAACGCGCTCCGGGTCTCGCTCGCCCGCCCCGAGGCGTCCACGGAGACCGCCGTGACCGTGTAGGAGGTTCCGGGCCTGGCGTTGCCGACGCTGCGCCAGCGGGTGCCGTCGGAGCTCAGGACGCCCTTCAGCGACCCGGCCTTGCCGCCTTCCACCCGTACGCTCTTCAGCCTGCCTCCATGGACCGACACCACCACGGGCTGGTCAGTGGGCACGTTGGCGCTCTTGTCCGCCGGAGAGACCCCTACAGGGGCGCCACGCGCCCCTCCCGCCATGGCGACCCCTTGTGGCTTGGCGGCGGGGCTCGCCGAGCACGCCGTCAGCAGGGCCAGGGCCAGCAGGCCGGCCGTTCCATACGCTCCGCGCCCCACGAGTACTCCCTCGTCCACCATCAACCCACTTCTGCCTCCTTTATTACCCTGAGTGATCGAATCACCACATCCGTGCACTGGTAAAGAACACCAAAAAGCGGGCGTCCTCCCGCAAGGGAGAACGCCCGCTCCAGGTAAATCCGCTCAGTGCGAGAAGTGACCCCGGTAGTACTGGAACACGAACCCGATCATGGCCATGATCACCAGGAAGACCCCGATCAGGAACATCCAGAAGCCGATCACGAACCCGGCGAAGGCGAAGGCCGCCGCCAGGCACAGGAACAGCGGCCACCAGCTGCTCGGGCTGAAGAAGCCCAGCTCGCCCGCGCCGTCGCTGATCTCGGCCTGCTTGTTGTCCTCCGGCTGCGCGCCGATGCGGCGCGCGGTGAACATCAGGTAGTAGCCGACCATGAACGCGAAGCCGACCGAGATGGCCATGGCGGTGGTGCCGACCGGCTCACCCTTGCCCGTCGCGGCCTTGGTCCAGAACCAGTAGGCGATGTCCACGCCGGCGAAGAACACGCCGCACAGCAGGAACAACCATCCCTGCACCTTCATCAGGACTCAACCTCCGGGTGGTCGGACTTGGCGGAAGCGTGCGGGAACCGCTTGTCGAAGGCGGGACGCTCCGACCGGATGCGCGGCAGCGAGGTGAAGTTGTGCCGCGGCGGCGGGCAGCTCGTGGCCCACTCCAGCGAGTTGCCGTAGCCCCACGGGTCGTCCACGGTGACCTTGGGCGCGCTGCGCCAGGTCTTCCAGACGTTGTAGAAGAACGGCAGCGTCGAGGCGCCGAGCACGAACGCGCCCACCGACGAGAGCATGTTGAGGTCGGTGAAGCCGTCGGCCGCGCTGTAGTCGGCGTAACGGCGCGGGAAGCCGGCCATGCCCAGCCAGTGCTGGACGAGGAACGTCGTGTGGAAGCCGACGAACAGCAGCCAGAAGTGCAGCTTGCCCAGCTTGTCGTCGAGCATCTTGCCGGTGAACTTGGGCCACCAGAAGTAGAACCCGGCGAACATCGCGAACACCACGGTGCCGAAGACCACGTAGTGGAAGTGGGCGACGACGAAGTAGGTGTCGCTGATGTGGAAGTCGAGCGGCGGCGAGGCCAGGATGACGCCCGTCAGGCCGCCCAGGAGGAAGGTGATGAGGAAGCCGACCGAGAACAGCATCGGCGACTCGAAGCTCAGGTGGCCGCGCCACATCGTGCCGATCCAGTTGAAGAACTTCACACCGGTCGGTACGGCGATGAGGAACGTCATGAACGAGAAGAACGGCAGCAGCACCTGCCCGGTCGGGAACATGTGGTGCGCCCAGACCGTGATGGACAGACCGGCGATCGAGATCGTCGCGCCCACGAGGCTGATGTAGCCGAAGATGGGCTTGCGGCTGAAGACCGGGATGATCTCGGTCACGATGCCGAAGAACGGCAGCGCGATGATGTACACCTCGGGGTGTCCGAAGAACCAGAACAGGTGCTGCCAGAGCAGCGCGCCGCCGTTCTCGGAGTCGAAGATGTGGGTGCCGAGCTTGCGGTCGGACTCCAGCGCCAGCAGCGCGGCGGCCAGCACGGGGAAGGCCATCAGCACGAGCATGCTGGTCAGCAGCACGTTCCAGACGAACATCGGCATGCGGAACATGGTCATGCCGGGCGCGCGCATGCAGATGATCGTGGTGATGAAGTTGACCGCGCCGAGAATCGTGCCCAGACCGGACAGGGCCAGACCCATGATCCACAGGTCGCCGCCGATGCCGGGCGAGTTGATCGCGTTGGACAGCGGCGTGTACGCGAACCAGCCGAACGAGGCGGCGCCGCCCGGCGTGAAGAAGCCGGAGACGGCGATGATGCTGCCGAACAGGTAGAGCCAGTAGCTGACCATGTTCAGACGCGGGAAAGCCACGTCGGGGGCGCCGATCTGCAGCGGCATCAGCTCGTTGGCGAAGCCGGCGAACAGCGGCGTCGCGAACATCAGCAGCATGATCGTGCCGTGCATGGTGAACAGCTGGTTGAACTGCTCGTTGCTGGTGAACTGCAGCCCCGGCTGCGCCAGCTCGGCCCGCATGACGAGGGCCATCACGCCGCCGATGAGGAAGAAGGCGAACGACGTGATCAAGTACATGTGCCCGATGATCTTGTGATCAGTCGAGGACAGCCACTTGGCGATGATCTGACCCTTGGGGCTTCCCGTAGGCCGGACCGGCGCGGTCGTCAGGGGTTCGTGAATGGCGGTCACTGGGCACTCCCAGCCTGGTTGGTCGCGACGTACTGGTCGAACTCAGCCTGCGGAACGAGCTTCACGGAGAACAACATCCGGCTGTGGTCGACACCGCACAGCTCGGCACAGCGGCCGGCGTAGACACCAGGCTTGTTCAGCGTCGTGATCTGGAACTTCCGGCCCGGGTCGCCCTCGGGGATGCCGGGGATGACGTCCCGCTTGAACAGGAACTCCGGCACCCAGAAGGAGTGGATGACGTCGTCCGTCTGAAGATCGAACTCGATCTTCGTGTTCACCGGCAGAACGAGCTGCGGGCCCTGCTTGTAATCGCTCACCGGCACACCGGCGACGGGCTTGGTGCCCTTGCCGCTCACGGTGGTGGTGAAGCGCCAGCTCCACTGGAAGGCCTCGACCTTGACCTTGACCGGCGCGTCGCCGTCGACCTTGGCGAGCGCCTCGCTGTCGCGGGCGGTGAAGAAGAAGAACACCGACACCATCACCAGCGGGATCAAGGTGTAGAGCATCTCGATCGGCAGGTTGTAACGCACCTGCGGCGGAAGCTCGGCCTTGGCCCGGCGCTTGCGGTGGAAGATGCACGCCCAGATGATCAGACCGATGACGACGGCACCCGTGGCGAGTGCGGCGATCCAGGCCCCGTTCCACAGCGTCTGGACGATCTCGCCCTGCTGGGTGACGTGGTCGGGAAGAAGGCCGCGAGACCAGTCGGCCTCGGGGACGTCATTAGCACACGCCGTAGCAGTGGCCAGCAGCAACGCCAAAGCGGCGGCGCGCGGCACCCTGCGCCGGGCCAACGAACGCCGCGTCGTACGGCGAGTCGGACTCACGGATCGCCTACCCCACAGATGAAGCCCAAGAGTCTTTCCCTTGGGCGCTCGTATTGCTCTTTCTGCATCAAGCACAGACTGACAAGCAGACACATTAGCGTGCAGGGGCCTCGCCCTACCGCGCGACCCCTCGGTGGTGCCGCAAGTGGGACGATGAGTCTCGTGGCTTACTTCGACGCGGCTTCGAGCGAACCGCTCCACCCTCAGGCGCGCGAGGCGCTGCTGACGGCGATCGACGCCGGCTGGGCCGACCCCGCGAGACTCTATGGCCAGGCCCGCCGCGCGCACCTGCTGCTGGAGCAGGCCCGCACGGAGGTGGCCGAGGTGTTCGGCGCGCGCCCCGACGAGGTTTCGTTCACCACGTCCGGCACGCAGGCCGTGCATCTCGGCGTCCTCGGCACCCTACACGGAAGGCGCAGGGCCGGGCGCCATCTGGTGACGAGCGCGGTCGAGCATTCCAGCGTGCTGCACGCCGGTCAGGTGCACGAGCGCGAGGGCGGCACGGTCGAGACGGTGGGGGTGGCGCTGAGCGGGCGGGTGGATCCCGGCCGGTTCGCCGAGGCGGTCGCGCGGCCGGGCACGGCGCTGGCCTGCCTGCAGACGGCCAACCACGAGGTGGGCACGCTGCAGCCGGTGGCGGAGGCGGCGGATGCGTGCCGCGAGCACGGGGTGCCGCTGCTGGTGGACGCGGCGCAGACGGCCGGCCGGATGCCGCTGCCGCGGGGCTGGTCGGTGCTGGCGGCCAGCGCGCACAAGTGGGGCGGCCCCGCGGGGGTGGGCGTGCTGGTGGTGCGCAAGGGCACGCGGTTCCGCTCCTACCTGCCGGAGGACGAGCGGGAGCGGCGGCGGGTGCCGGGCTTCGAGAACGTGCCGGCCGTCGTCGCCGCGGCGGCGGCCCTGCGCGCGACGGCCGCCGAGGCCGGGCACGAGCAGGCGAGACTTTCCGCGCTCGTCGACAGGATCAGGCAGACCGTCCCGGAGATCGTGCCGGACGTGGAGGTCATCGGCGACCCCGTTGACCGGGCGCCGCACATCGTGACCTTTTCGTGCCTGTACGTTGACGGGGAGGCGCTGCTGACGGAGCTGGACAAGGCCGGATTCGCCGTATCGTCCGGAAGTTCGTGCACCGCTAGTACGCTTCGTCCATCGCACGTCCTCGAAGCGATGGGCGTGCTGACGCATGGGAATGTCCGGGTGTCGCTGCCCAGGGGCGCTGCCGCGGACGAGGTCGACAGGTTCCTCGCCGCGCTGCCAGAGCTGGTGCGCCGCATCCGCCAGGACGCGGGAGTCGCATGACCGAGGTGACACAGCCGGCTTTGACGATCGACGCGCTGGGCAAGAAGTGCCCGATCCCGATCATCATGCTGGCCGAACAGATCAACTACGTCCCGCTGAACGCCGTGGTGGCCGTGCTGGCCGACGATCCGGCCGCGTACACGGACGTGCCGGCGTGGTGCAGGCTGAAGTCGCACCGCCACGTCGGGTCGTACGAGCTGCCCGAGGGCGGCTGGGCGATCCACGTCATGCGCAACTACTGATTTCCGGCCGTCCCCAAATGCCTGATTCAGCTCCGCACGGTGGGTAGGGGCCTCCCGTACGAGTCCATCGACATGCAGGGGAAGCCATGATCAGCGGACAACCGAACGAGACCGCCCGCGACGTCATGAGCGCGGGGGCGGAGTGCATCGGCGCGCACGAGACCCTCGACCGGGCGTCGCAGATGATGCGCAACAACGACGTGGGGGCCCTGCCCGTGTGCGGTCCCGACGACCGCGTGACGGGCATCATCACCGACCGCGACATCGTCGTCAAATGTGTCGCGGCGGGTCACGATCCGGCGCAGGTGACGGCGGGAGAGCTGGCCACCGGCCTGGTCTGGGTGCCGCCGGAGGCGACCGTGGAGGAAGCGCTGGCACGCATGGAGGAGCACCAGATCAAGCGGCTGCCGGTGATGGACGGAGGCCGCATCGTCGGCATGATCAGCGAGGCCGACCTGGCCAGGCACCTGCCCGACGACCAGCTCGCCGAGTTCGTGCACCGGGTCTACGCGCTGCGCTGACCGCATACGCGCTGCGCTGGCCGCACACGTGAAGGCCGTCCCGCGAGCCGGGGCGGCCTTCACCGTTTCCCGGGGCTCAGGGGTGGTAGCAGCGGACGTGCTCGGCGATCTCGGCGGCGGCCTCGGCCCCGTACGCGGCGCCGAACCGCTCCAGGAAGACCTCCTGGCCCAGCTCGTACTCCTGCCCGCCCACGCGCTCCAGCACGTGCGTGGCGGTGAGGTTGCCGATCTGGCCGCACCGCTCCAGCGACAGGCCCCAGGCCAGCCCGGACATGAAGCCGGCGCGGAAGGCGTCGCCGACACCCGTGGGGTCGGCCTTGCCGCGCTCGGGGGCGGGGGCGACCTGGATGGACGGCTCGCCCTCGCGGTCGATGACGGCGCCCTTGGGGCCGAGCGTGGTGACACGGACGCCGACCCGGCCGAGGATCTCCTCGTCGGACCAGCCGGTCTTCTGCTCGATGAGCCCCTTCTCGTAGTCGTTGGAGAACAGGTAGGCGGCCCCGTCGACGAGCTGGCGGATCTGCTCGTCCGCCATGCGCGCGAGCTGCTGGGAGATGTCGGCGGCGAACGGGATGCCGCGCTGGCGGCACTCGTCGGTGTGACGCAGCATCGCGTCGGGGTCGTTGGGGCTGATCAGCACCAGGTCGAGCCCCTTCACCCGGTCCGCGACGGGCTGCAGCTCGATGAGCCGCGCCTCGGCCATGGCGCCGGTGTAGAACGAGGCGATCTGGTTGTGGTTCTCGTCGGTGGTGCACAGGAAGCGGGCGGTGTGCTGCGTCTCGGAGACGTGCACGGAGCCGCAGTCCACGCCGTGGCGCTCCAGCCAGGAGCGGTAGTCGGCGAAGTCGTTGCCGACGGCGCCCACCAGGATCGGGTTGAGACCGAGGCAGGCCATTCCGAAGGCGATGTTCGCGGCGCAGCCACCGCGCCGGATCTGGAGATCATCGACCAGGAAGGAGAGTGACACCCTGTCGAGCTGCTCGGCGATGAGCTGGTCGCCGAAGCTGCCAGGGAACGTCATCAGGTGGTCTGTCGCGATTGAGCCGGTCACGGCAATGCGCACGGGATTCTTCTTCCTCGTTGTCAGCAGGCCAATGGGCCCCACGAGAATACGCGAAGGTCCCGCACGCACAAAGGCGGGCGGGACCTCCCTCGAGCGCCGGTCGAGCGCTAGTTGAACGAGTCTCCACAAGCGCACGAGCCCGTGGCGTTGGGGTTGTCGATCGTGAAGCCCTGCTTCTCGATCGTGTCGACGAAGTCGATGGAGGCGCCCATCAGGTAGGGGGCGCTCATCCGGTCGGTGACCACGCTGACACCGCCGAAGTCCGACACGACGTCACCGTCCATCGAACGGTCGTCGAAGAAGAGCTGATAGCGCAGGCCGGAGCAACCTCCCGGCTGCACGGCGACCCGCAGCTGCAGACCTTCCTCGCCCTGCTGCTCGAGCAGGCTCTTGACCTTGGCGGCGGCGGCCTCAGTCAGGATCAGGCCCTGTGCCGTGGTCTCGCTGCTCTCAACCGTCATCTGCTGACTCCCTAACCCGGCTGTCTGTTTCTGACGTCCTACTAATGACGCTACCAACACCTGGGCGATGCCACACATTCCCGGGGTGGGCTCCCCCGGAATAACCACGGGAAGCCGTGTGTCATCATGAGTATCGTCAAAACGACGATAAGGGGGTATGGCCATGGCTGCCCAGACCGGACTGCCGCTCTACGTCCTCGGCCGGGACGCCGATCCGCACAGCGAGAAGGGGGTCGACTGCCCCGGCGAGCTGCCGCCCGCCTCCGACCCCGAGCTGGTGGAGCGTGCGCGCAAGGCGAAGGAGGCGCTCGGCGACCGCCTTTTCGTGCTCGGCCATCACTACCAGCGTGACGAGGTCATCCAGTTCGCCGACGTGACGGGTGACTCCTTCAAGCTCGCCCAGCAGGCCGCCGCGCGGCCCGGGGCCGAGTTCATCGTCTTCTGCGGCGTGCACTTCATGGCCGAGTCGGCCGACATCCTGACGACCGACGCCCAGAAGGTGGTCCTGCCCGACCTGGCGGCCGGCTGTTCGATGGCGGACATGGCCACGTTCGACCAGGTGGAGGAGTGCTGGGAGGCCCTGGAGGACGCCGGGCTGGCCGATCAGGTGATCCCTGTCACGTACATGAACTCCAGCGCCGACATCAAGGCCTTCTGCGGCAGGAACGGCGGCGCGGTCTGCACCTCCTCCAACGCCCGCCGCGCCCTCGACTGGGCCTTCGAGCAGGGGCGGAAGGTGCTGTTCCTGCCCGACCAGCACCTGGGCCGCAACACGGCGGTGCTGGAGATGGGCATGTCGCTGGACGACTGCGTGGTGTGGAACCCCCACCGCCCCGACGGCGGGCTGAGCCGCGAGCAGCTGGAGCGCGCCAGGATGATCCTGTGGCGCGGGCACTGCTCGGTGCACGGCCGCTTCACGGCCGAGTCCGTGGACGACGTGCGCGAGCGCATCCCCGGCGTGAACGTGCTCGTGCACCCCGAGTGCCGCCACGAGGTCGTGCTCAAGGCCGACCACGTGGGCTCCACCGAGCACATCATCAAGACGCTGGAGGCGGCGCCGGCGGGATCGAGCTGGGCCATCGGCACGGAGCTGAACCTGGTCAAGCGGCTGGCCCAGACCTTCCCCGACAAGAACATCTCGTTCCTCGACCGCACGGTCTGCTACTGCTCGACCATGAACAGGATCGACCTGCCGCACCTGGTGTGGGCGCTGGAGTCGCTGGTGCTCGGCGACGTCGTCAACCAGATCACGGTGGACGCGGACACCACCCACTGGGCCAAGGTGGCCCTCGACCGCATGCTCGCCCTGCCGTAGGCGTCAGGCGAAGTCGTAGCCGAGCGTCACGTGCACCGTGAGGCTCTGGCGGCCGGGGCTGATGGAGGCGTCGCTCTCGGCCGCCAGGGTCTGCGCGCCCATCCGCCGCATCGGCATCGGCGGCGCGTCCCTGAGCTCCGAGACCTCCACCACCCGCCCCAGCGGGCGGCCGGCCAGCTCGGCGTACTGGGCGGCCTTGGCCGCGGCCTGCCTGAACGCCCTGACCCTGGCCTCCGCCAGCGCGGCGGCCGGCTCGGCCACCTCGAAGGCCACGCCGTGCAGCCTGGCCTCCTCGCCCACCCCCACCACGGTGTCGATGACGTGGTCGCCCCTGCTCACGTCGCGCACCACGACCTCGAGCCCCTGCGCCGCCCGGTACGCCGACACCTTCGGGTAGGACTCGTACTCGGGGCCGAGGAACAGCTCCGCCGTGGACAGGTCCTCCGGCGCGACGCCCGCCTGCCTGAGCGCCTCCCCCAGCCGGGCCGCGGCGGCCCGCACGGCGGCGAACGCCTCCCCTGCCGAGGCCCTGCGGACCTCGACGCCCGCGTGCAGCCGCAGCATGTCGGGCGCGACCATGACGGAGCCCTCGCCGGTCACGGTGATGTCCACGAGCCCCAGCTCCCTCCGGGCGGGTCCAGCCTTGATCCTAGAACGGCGGGCGGAGCTACGGGGAGACCCGGCTGAAGCGGAAGCCCATCTTGTCGAACTCGGCCTTCTTGCCCGCCGTCGCCAGCACCCGGGAGACCTTCCCCGCCAGGTCGATCACCACGGCCTCGTACCCGCCGCCCCTGGCCCGCCACACCGCGAGGTGGTCGTCGTCCCACCAGCCGATGAGCCGGTTGCTGGCGAACGGGATCGTGATCGGTTCTGCGTCGCCGCCCGAGGTGGGGCGGGCGCACAGCGAGGTGCCCGCCGAGGTGCAGTGGGCCAGGAACCGGGTGCCCGACGGGGAGATGTCGTCGCCCTCCACCCACACGGGCGTGCCCACGCCGGTCAGCGTGCGCACCACCTTGCCGTTCAGGTCGTAGAACCTCATCCGGCCGCCGGTCCACGTGCCCACGGCGCGGCCGTCCGCGTCCCAGAAGAAGCGCCACTCCCCCGCGCCCTCGTCCTTGATCTCGAACACCCGGCCCTTCTCCGCGGCCACGTCGATGATGCCGAAGCCGTGCTCGACGGCGTTGCCGTCGGCGCCCTTGTAGAGGGTGACCAGGCCGTACCTGCCGTCGGGCGACCAGCGGGGCGTGGTGGGGAAGACCGGCTTGGGGCTGAGCTCGACGACGCGTCTGGCGTCGCTGACGTGGTCGATGATGGAGACGGTGGCGTACAGGTCGGTGCTGTAGTCCACGTCGGTGCCCAGGGCCCGGTTCGTGGCGGGGTCGAGGGCGTACTCGAAGTAGCGGGGGTCGGAGGCGAAGCGGCCGGTGGCGTGTTTCCTGACGTAGAGGCGCTTGCCGCCGTCCACGGTGTAGGAGGCGAGCCTGATGGGGTCGCCGTCGCGCTCCTCCAGCTTCACCGACGTGCCGGGGAGGCTGAGCGGGCGGGTGGCGGGCGGCGCCGTCGTGCCGGGCGGGGCCGAGGTGGTGATCGCCGCGGTGCTCGGCGTCGGTGAGGTGGTGCGCTCCGGGATCCCCGACAGGCGCACGGCGACGAACGCGCTGGCGGCGGCGAGCACGAGCGCGCCCGCGACACCGCCCGCGACCACCCATCCGGTACGCCGGCGCCCCGCGGGCCTGGTGGCCGGCCCCTGGAGGTACGGCCCCGGCGGCTGGTACGCGCCGGGCACCGCGGGCGGCCTGCCCGGCGCGCCGCCTGAGGCCCCGCCTGGCGGGCCACCCGCGGCGCCACTCCCGGCGCCCCCTGGCGCGGCCGCCGCCGTGCCCTGCTGGAGCAGCCCGGGCGACGGGGCGGGCGCCGCGTGAGCGCGGGGATCGGCGGGCGGGACACGGCCGGAGGGACCGCCGGGGGCGTGGCCCAGGAGGCGCATGAGGGCCTCGCTCGACGAGGGCCGCCGGGCGGGATCCTTGGCCAGGCAGTCCGTGACCAGCGCGCGCAGCGCGGGATCGGTCAGCGAGCCGGTGTCGGCCTCGTTGTGCAGGATCCGGTTGACCACCGCCGGCACGCTGTCCTGCCCGAACGGCGGCTGCCCCGACGCGGCGAACAGCAGCGTGCACGCCCACGCGAACAGGTCCGACTTCGGCCCGGGGCCGGTCTCGGTGAGCTGCTCGGGCGCCATGTACGACGGCGTGCCGATCACCGCGCCGGTGAGCGTCGAGGTCAGGTCGAGCGCCTTGGCGATGCCGAAGTCGATCACTCGCGGCCCGTCGGAGGCGAGCACCACGTTCGACGGCTTGAAGTCGCGGTGCACGATGCCGGCCTGGTGGATGGCGACCAGGGCGGTGACGGTGCCGATGGCCAGCCGGTGCAGCGAGGTGCCGGAGCGCGGGCCCTGCTCGCGTACGACGTCGGTCAGGGTGGGGCCGTCGATGTACTCGCTGACGATGTACGGCCGCCCGCCGAACAGGCCGGTCTCGACGACCTGGGCCGTGCAGAACGGCGCCACCCGCCTGGCCAGCGCCACCTCGCGGACGAACCGCTCCGACGCCTCGGCGTCGCCGGCCAGGTCGGAGCGCAGGAGCTTGAGCGCCACCTTCGTGCCGGCGGGGTTCGTGGCGAGGTAGACGATGCCCTGCCCGCCCTCGCCGAGCCGCCCGGCCAGGCGGTACTCGCCCACCGTCGCGGGGTCCCCTGGTCTCAGGGCCGCGAGGTCCGGCATTGGCGACTCCCCCTATGTGGCGTCTTTTCCGCCATTCTGGTGGTTCGCCCCGGGTTCCGTCATGTGTTCGGGGAAGGCGCGGGGTTCCGGCTCAGGTGACGGCGTCGGCGACGGCCTGGGGGGCGCGGAGCTGGAGCAGGTGGCCGGCCCCCGGCAGGCGTACGTGCTCGGCCGCGAGCTCGCCCGCCAGGTGGCCGGCGCAGCCGTCGGCGTCGCCGGAGCTGATCACGGTGACGGGCACCTCGGGGAACGGCTTCTCGGCCCGCAACCGGCGCAGGTCGGCGGCCATGCGGCGGCGGGCCAGCCACTCCCCCGCCGCCGCGGCGAGCACCCTGCCCGTGCCGTAGACGCCCGACGGGTCGGCCGTCCCGGTGAGCAGCCGGTGCGCCGGCGGCCCCGCCAGGCGGGCCAGGGCGGTCGCGGCCCAGGTGCGGCCCAGCGCGGGCAGCCATCTGCCCGCGGTCCCGGCGAACGGCAGCGGCCGGCGCTCACCCGCGCAGGCGGGCTCCACCAGCACCAGCCTGGCCAGGCACAGCGGGTGCAGCCTGGCGAACGCCTCCGCGTGCCAGCACGCCGTCCCGTCGGCGACGAGCGTCACCTGCTGGGGATGCGCCGGCGACAGCGCGGCCAGCCGGGCGACCTCGCCGTACAGGGTGGGCGGGCCAGGGGCACACGGGCTGAGCCCGAGGCCGGGCCGGTCGAACCGGATGACCTGGTGACCGCTCGCGAGCCGCGCCGCCACCGCGTCCCAGTGGAACCAGGCGCCCGCGAGCCCCGCCGTGATCAGCACCGCGGGCCCGGCCCCCTGCACGACGACATGCGGCCGCCCGCCCCCCGTGGGATCCGCGCCCGCGCACCGGTCCCGCGCGGGATCCGCGCCGTTGCCCGTGCCGCTCCAGGCCGGGGCGTCGTCCATGCGGACGCGGGCTCCGCCCACCCCTCCCATGCGGCCGGGCGCGATCCTCGGCCCCGCCTCCTCGGGGTCGTCGGCCACGAGCAGGCGCAACGCGACGTACACCAGCCACACCGCGATCGTCGTGAGCTGGGCGCGGTGCGCGAGCCCCACGCCGTGCCCCGCGACCTGCGCGATCGCGGTGAGCAGGGTGGTGCCCAAGGTCAGCCACGTGAACAGCCACGACGCCCGCGACGCCCACCGCGCGCTGAGCAGCGCCATGGCCGCCAGCACGGCGACCGTGCCCAGCACCCGCGCCAGCGCGTGCGCCACGTGCGAGAAGGACGTCTCCCGCCGCCCGCACAGCGGATCGCTGAGCGCGGCGCAGTCGAGCGGGAACAGCCCGGCCACGAGGGTGAGGAGCCCGAACGCGGCCAGCGCCAGCCAGCCCGGCCACTCGCGCGCCACCCTCGGCACCAGCGCCACCCCCGCCAGGCAGGCCAGCCCCGACAGCACGTCGCTGACCCGGAACAGCCTGGTCCACGGCTGGTCGCCGGCCGCCAGCTCGCTGACGTACCCCTCGGTCCTGTCCACGGCGGGCGTGGTGAACTGGCCGGTCACCCAGGCGCTGCCGAGCACCGCCGCCACGATGAACGCGGACGCGGCGAGCACGAACAACCTTCGCTCCACGTAACAATTAGATCACTCCGGGCTACCCGTGCCCATGAGCGCCCCGGTCAGAGCCCCGGAGCGCCCCAGACAGGGAACCATCGGCTGAGATCCTTCTCCAGCGGCAGCTCGCCCTCCAGAGCTCCCCTGGCCTGCAATTCGAGCGGATTGTCGCGCTTCTGCCCCGGTACCGGGGCGAACGGGTAGAAGGTTCCGCGTTTGTACAGGTAGACCACGGCCAGCCGCCGGCCGCCCTCACCGGCGAACGACACCAGCGAGCACAGCAGCGAGGGCCCGAACCCGGCCCCCTCCAACGTGGAGTTGACCGCGTGCAACTCGGTGACCAGGTCGCCGAGCGCCTCCGCCGGGCGGCGCGCGAGCAGCCAGGTGTAGCCGTAGCCGTCGTCGGACTCCTCGACGCGCTCCCCCAGCAGCGCCTTGGCGTCGCTCTCCGCCGTGGCGAACGCGCCGCCCTCCGCGGCCCTGAACGCCACGGAGCCGAGACCGGTGGGCACCAGCCCGGTCGCCGCCTGCAGCGTCACGGCCGCCGACGGCAGCGCGAACAGCGCGTCGAGGTTGGGTTTGACCGGCTTCGACCGGCCGAGCAGCGCGTCGAGCCAGCCCATGCGGTGTTCAGCCCCTTCCTAGTTGCCGGGAGATGTCGGCGAGTTGTTCGAGCCGGCGCTCCAGCGGCGGGTGCGTGGCGAACAGGTTCGCCACGCTCTGGCCCTTGGCCAGCGCCGGGGCGAAGTAGAAGGCGTTGAACGGCTCCGCCTCGCGCAGGTCCCTGGTCGGGATCCTGGCCATGTCGCCGGTCACCTTGGTCAGCGCGCTGGCCAGGGCCGACGGCCGCTGCGTGAGCAGGGCGCCCGCCCGGTCGGCTGCCAGCTCCCGGTAGCGCGACAGGGCGCGGGTGAGCAGGAAGCTGACGGCGTACACGATGACGGAGACCAGCAGGATGATCGCGCCGACGGGCAGCCCTCCCTGGCCGCCGTTGCGGCGGCCACCGAGCCCGGTGTAGAGCGCGAACCTGGTCATCAGGCCCGCCACGATCCCGAGGAACGAGGCGATCGTCATGACGGCCACGTCGCGGTGGGCGACGTGGGACAGCTCGTGGGCGATCACGCCCTCGAGCTCCTGCGGCTCCAGGCGGCGCAGGATGCCGGTCGTCACGCAGACGACCGCCTTCTTCTGGTTGCGGCCGGTGGCGAACGCGTTGGGGACGTCGGAATCCGCGATCGCCACCCGCGGCTTGGGCATGTCGGCCAGGGCGCACAGCCGGTCGATCAGGCCGTGCAGCTCAGGGGCCTCCTGCGGCGAGACCTCCCGACCGTGCATCGCGAACAGCGCGATGCGGTCGGACAGGAAGTACTGCACCAGCAGCAGGCCGCCCGCCAGCACCAGGACGGTCAGCGCCCGTACGCCGAGGGCGATCAGGACGCCGACGAACACGACGTAGAGCAGCCCGAGCAGGAACATCGTCACGACCATGCGGCTGGTCAGGCCGCGGTCGGACGCGAACCGCGTACGCACGGGCTCAGCCCGGGATGAGGCCTTGGTCGCCCAGCATCTCCCGGACCTCCTCGATCGAGGCGTCCGCGGGGGGAAGGATCAGCTCTGACGGCTCAAGGCTGTCGTCGGGGAGCGCCTTGCCCACGTGGCGCACCTTGTCGAGCAACGCGTGCAGCTTGACCCTGAAGGCCTTCTCGTCGCTGGCCTCGATGGCCGCTTCGAGCTCGCTGTCCAGCTCGTTGAGGACCGAGATGTCGTCGGCGGAGATCTCCACCTGACCCTCGCCCATGATCCTGACAATCATGCGCCCTCCCCAGGCTGGCGGTACTGCTGGGTCTGGCCGCCCTGCTGCTGGGGCTGCGCCTGCTGCTGGGGCTGGCCCTGCTGCTGCGGCTGGCCCTGCTCGATCGCCGACTTCGGCGCCGGGCCCTGGCCCAGCTCGGCCTTCATCCTGGCCAGCTCCAGCTCGACGTCCATGCCGCCGCCCATGCGGTCGAGCTCGGCCTGGATGTCGTCGCCGCGGGTGCCGCTGAAGTCGTCGAGCGCGCCGCTGGCCAGCAGCTCGTCGATGGCGCCGGCACGGGCCTGCATCTGCGCCGTCTTGTCCTCGGCGCGCTGGATCGCCAGGCCGACGTCGCCCATCTCCTCGGAGATGCCGGAGAACGCCTCGTTGATGCGCGTCTGCGCCTCGGCGGCGGTGTAGGTCGCCTTGATCGTCTCCTTCTTCGTGCGGAAGGAGTCGACCTTGGCCTGCAGCCGCTGGGAAGCCGTGGTCAGCTTCTCCTCCTCGGCCTGCAGGTTGTCGTGCTGCACCTTCAGGTCCGCCATCTGCGTCTGCAGGCTGGACCGGCGCTGCAGCGCCTCACGGGCAAGATCCTCCCGGCCGACGGACAGCGCCTTGCGGCCCTGCTCCTCCAGCCGCTGGGCCTGCTTCTCAATGCCGGTGATCTGGAGCTCCACCCTCTTGCGCGAGGTGGCGACGTCGGCCACCCCCCGCCGCACCTTCTGCAGCAGCTCGAGCTGCCGCTGATAGGAGTAGTCAAGGGTCTCGCGCGGATCCTCCATCTTGTCCAGGGCCTTGTTGGCCTTGGACTTGAAGATCATCGAAAGTCTCTTCATCACGCTCATGCGCGTCGGCCGTCCCCTTCTAGGTCGTGCTGGTGTCAATCCCAATGCAGCGCAGCCGCCTTGGGATTACCCTACGCATAACGCACGGGGGCGTCACTAAGTTGCAGTCCAGGTAGGGTTGACGTGTGTTGCGACGCCGTTCCCAAACCTCCGTGGACGACACCCCCGTCCCCGTTGACGATCCTAAGCCCCAGGGTAAAGGTCGTCCCACACCCAAGCGCCGGGAAGCCGAGGGCAAGCGGCGCCAATATGTCTCCGCGCCGAAGGACCGCAAAGAGGCATATCGGCAGATGCGGGCCAAGCAGTCCGCCGAGCGCGAGCGCGCCCGTCAGGGCATGCTCGCAGGTGACGAACGGTATCTTCCCGTTCGTGACAAGGGCCCAGCGCGCAAGTTCGCGCGCGACTGGGTCGACTCGCGGCGGTTGCCGAGCCAGTATTTCCTGCCGTTCTCGCTAGTCATCCTGCTGGCCACCTGGATCCCGTGGCCGATGGCGATCCGCGCGCAGGTGCTCGGCTACGTCGTCACGATCGGCTGGCCGATCATGATGATCGGCGTGCTCTTCACCTCCGTCTTCGTGTCGTGGAAGGTGAAGAAGCTGGTGGCCGAGAAGCTGCCCGGCGAGAGCGTCAAGGGCGTGGGCTTCTACGCGGCCATGCGGGCGCTGCAGATCCGCAAGCTGCGCTTCCCGCCGCCCCAGGTGCTGCCCGGCGGCAAGCCGGTGCCGCCGAAGCGCTAGCCGCTATGGGTTGCCGTACTCCACGTTCTCCCAGCGCAGCACGCCTCGCTTGACCGCGGGCCGCCGGCCGTCGAACTCCGTTCCCTTCTCCAGGGCGTCGGCCACGGCCCGCATGAGCGCGTAGTAGGACGGCGCTCTCCGCGTCAGGCCGGCGATCGTGTCGTCCCAGCCGACCGCGCCGTCGGCCGAGTCGGCCACGGCCCACACCGCTGAGCCGTCCTCCCGCCCGGAGAAGGAGAGGAACGGGATCAACCGGCCGCTCCAGAGCTCCTCCCAGGGCTCGACGCCGCGGTCGGTGGGGTCGAGGCGGCACATGTGGCGCCAGGTGTCCCTGATGTCGCGGATGCCGAGGTTCGACGCGCCGGAGAACCAGGCTCCGAATCCGAACCCGTCCGCCCCTCGCGAGCCGTTGTGGCGCAGCAGGGAGGCGCGCAGGTCGTCCGGGAAGTCCACGCCCATCTGCGCCTCGGCGATCGCGATCGTGCGGGCCCTGCCGGGTGCGCCGAGCGTGCGGTACGTGCGCGGCGCGTTCGCCTTCAGCCACCGTTCGATCCGCCGCCACTGCCGGTCCACGGCCCGCTTGACCCGCGGGTCGATGGGCCGCACGGTGATCGGGCGGGGCGCGGGCGAGCAGTAGGGGTCGGGGATCTCGGCCGGCGTCGCAGGCGTGGACGGCTGGGCGCTCAGCCGCTCGCGCGCGGACTGGGGCGGCACCTCCGCCTCACTCTCCGTCACGTGCAGGATCCAGGCGCCAGGCGCCGTCGTGGCCGTCCGCCCGCTCCCCGGGACCAGCGCGACCGTCAGGGTCACCACGACGGTCGCGGCGATGCCGACCCAAACCCATCCCATCCGCGTGCGGGGAGCCGCCGCGGAACGGGCCCTGGTGACGATCCGCCTTTCCGGCATGCGGGCGCGGCGGCGCAGCCGTACCGCGATCGCGGTCAGGATGGCCGCGGTGAGCGCCAGCCGAACGAGCTTCAGCACGTCGCGCACCCTATCCCGAATCGGATCATCCCATGTGCCGGGATTAAGGTCGGACCCATGGAATTCCGTCACCTTGGTCGCAGTGGTCTCATGGTCAGCGAGATCAGCTACGGCAACTGGCTCACCCACGGCTCCCAGGTCGAGGAGGACGCCGCCAAGCAGTGCGTGCAGGCGGCGCTCGACGAGGGCATCACCACGTTCGACACCGCAGACGTCTACGCGGGCACGAAGGCCGAGGAGGTGCTCGGCCGCGCGCTCAAGGGCGTCCGCAGGGAGTCGCTGGAGATCTTCACGAAGGTCTACTGGCCGACCGGGCCCGGCAAGAACGACCGGGGCCTGTCCCGCAAGCACATCACCGAGTCGATCCACGGCTCGCTGCGCCGGCTGCAGACCGACTACGTCGACCTGTACCAGGCGCACCGGTTCGACTCCGAGACTCCGCTGGAGGAGACGCTCAAGACGTTCGACGACCTCGTCCGCCAGGGCAAGGTCCTCTACGTCGGCGTGAGCGAGTGGAACGCCGACCAGATCGCCCGCGCTCTGAAGATCGCCGACGAGATGGGCTTCGACCGGCTCGTGTCGAACCAGCCGCAGTACTCCATGCTGTGGCGGGTCATCGAGTCGGAGATCGTCCCCCTGTGCGAGCAGGAGGGCCTGGGCCAGATCGTCTGGTCGCCGATCGGCCAGGGCGTGCTGACCGGCAAGTACCTGCCGGGCCAGCAGCCGCCCGAGGGCTCGCGGGCCACCGACAAGAGCGGCAGCGCCATGATCTCGCGGTTCATGAACGACGACGTGCTCACGCGCGTGCAGGAGCTCAAGCCGATCGCCGCCGACCTGGGCCTGTCCATGGCCCAGCTGGCGGTCGCGTGGGTCCTGCAGAACCCGAACGTCTCCAGCGCCATCATCGGCGCCAGCCGGCCCGAGCAGGTGCGTGACAACGTCAAGGCCGCCGGCGTCAAGCTGGAGGCCGACGTGCTCAAGCGCATCGACGACGTGCTCGGCTCGGTCGTGGAGCGCGACCCCGCCAAGACGCAGAGCCCGGCTTCGCGCCCGTAACCCCCTCCGAAACAAAAACCCCTTGAGCCACAATTGCGCTCAAGGGGTTTTTCGTTGTCCGGGAATCACTCCGGACGCAATGACAAACCCGCGTACTCGACGCGGTCCTCATCGAGCAACGCGACCTGCTCAACTCCCGAATCCAGCAGCTCACGCCAGTTCTCGCCGAGCCAGGACTCCGCGTCGGCCTGGCTCGGAAAAACCTCTCGCGGCAAAGGGCGATCGGTTACCTCACCACCATTTGCATTTTCATAACGCCATCGCCATGTCATGCCATACGCTCCTTTTCCGCGGGTTCGCCGGCGCACCCTCCGCAGGCACTGGAACCCTACTCCCGAGCTTGGAGGTCAATCGATGCTGCGCGCGTATCGTGTTGTGGCGGGGGTCGCCCTCGGGGTGACCGCCTTCCTCTCCCTCCCCTCCTCCGCCCTCGCCTCACCCTCTCCCGGGGGCGCGACGCGGGCGTGGAGCGTCTGGCTGAGCGACGGGACCGCGTGGCTGGCCGCCGCGCCGGAGGACTCGCCGCCGGACGGCTCGGTGGTCGGCTGGCGCTTCTCGGTGGCGCCGGACGGGGCCGCCTGGGAGCCTCCCGGCGGGGACCTGCCCTCGTTCGAGGCGGTGTGCGGCAGGGACACGGCCGGCTCGGGCCACAAGCGCGTGGTGCTGGCGCTGGACTTCGGCGACGCGGAGGCCGACGCCCACCCCGGCGAGCGACCGCCCGCGCAGGCGGCGCCGGCGTGCGTGGCGGGCGCCGAGAACGCCACCACGGCCCAGCTCCTCGCCGCGGCCGCCCAGGTCCGCGTGGACGGCGCGGGCGGCGTGACGTCCGTGGACGGCTACCCGGGCTCCCCCGCGCAGGACGGCACCGCCCTCACCGCCGCCCTGCCCACGACCGCCGCGGCCGGGCCGCCGGCCCTGCTGATCGTGGCCGGCGCGGGCGCTCTGGCCCTGCTGGCGTCCGGCACCGCCGTCGCCACCCGCCGCCGCTCAAGGACCCGCTCCGGCCGCTAGGCGACCCGCTCGCGCCACCGACCGCCCCGCGCCCCGGCCGCGTTCTGCGCCCGGCGGTGGCCCGGCGGTGGCCCGGCTGTGGCCCGGCGGTGCCCCGGCGGTGGCCCGGCGGTACCCCGGCTGTGGCGGCCCGGTGGGGGCGGGGTGACGGCGGCTTTGTACGCTCGGCGCGGTGGAAGTCCTTCTCACCGGTACGGCGGGGAGCGCGGGCTGGCCGGAGCCCGGATGCCGCTGCGCCTCCTGCTCGGCCCTGCCCCCCGGCCACCGCCGCCCCTTCGGGCTGGTCGTGGACGGCGCGATCCCGTTCCCGTTCACCGATCCGCCCGCCGGATACCGGCCCTGCGCCGACGGTCTGGGGCTGACGGGGCCCGACGGCTCACGGCTGCTCTGCCTGCCCCAGGGACACCCCGTTCCCTCCGGCGGGTCCGCCAGGTACGACGCGGTGCTCATCGACCTCCTCGACCGCCCGGAGCGCCTCGGGGAGCTGCGGCGGGCGGGCGTGGTGGACGACGGGACCACGGTGGTGGCCGTCGGGCTCGATCACCGGGTCCGGTCGGAGGAGGAGCTGGCCAGGCGGCTGCGGCTGTGGGGTGCGCGGGCCGTCCCCGACGGGACCGGGCTGGACGTGGCGCCGGGGCGGGGAGCCGGGCCGGCGCGCCGGACGGCCGGGCGGGCGCTGCTGCTGGGCGGGTCGAGGTCGGGGAAGTCGGCCGAGGCGGAGCTGCGGCTGGCGGCCGAGCCGTACGTGACGTACGTGGCCACCGGGCCGGGCGGCGCGGGCGACGGTGAGTGGGCGGCGCGGGTGCGGGCGCATCGGGAGCGGCGGCCCGCGCACTGGAGCACCGCCGAGACCACCGACCTGGTCACCGCGATCCGCACGGCCACCGGGCCGCTGCTGATCGACGGGCTGGGGACGTGGGTGGCGGCGGTGTTCGACGAGCACGGCGCCTGGGAGGGCGATCGTGCCCCGGTCGCCGCCCGCTGCGACGACCTCGTGGCTGCGTGGCGCCAGGCGCCCGAGCCGATCGTGGCGGTGTCGGACGAGGTGGGGATGGGCGTGGTGCCGGCCACGTCGAGCGGGCGGGCGTTCAGGGACGCCCTGGGACGGCTCAACGAGCGCCTGGCGGCCGAGTCGGAGTACGTGGCCCTGGTGGTCGCCGGCCGCCTCATCGAGCTCTGAACCGCCACCACCGGCCGTCTCGTCGCCGCTCCGGCCCGCCGGGGGGATGGTCAGGAGCGGGCGGCGCGGGCGTACCAGCGGCCGTCCAGGCGATCCACGTGAAGGGGACGGCCGAAGCAGTCGCTGAGGCCGGCGGAGGTGAGCACGTCGGCCACCGGCCCCGCGGCCAGCACCCGGGCGTCGCGCATGAGCATGGCGTGCGTGGTCGTCGCGGGCACCTCCTCCAGGTGGTGCGTCACCGTGACGGTGGTCAGCACGGGCCTGGTGGTGGCCAGGTCCTCCACGGCGGAGATGAGGTCCTCGCGGGCGGGCAGGTCGAGCCCCGCGAACGGCTCGTCGAGCAGCAGCACGGCGGGGTCGCCCATGAGGGCCCTGGCGACCCTGATCCTGGCCCGCTCCCCCTGCGAGCAGACGCGGAACTTCCGGTCGGCCAGGTCCTTGCAGCCGAGGTCGGCCAGCAACCGGTGGGCGCGCTCGCGCTCGGCGTCGCCGTACTTGTCCCACAGCGGAACGCTCGTCCCGGTGTGGCCGGTGAGCACCACGGTGTGCGCGGTGGCGCCCTCCTCCTCCATCAGCTCCTCGTCGATCAGCCGCTGGCTCTCCGCGACGAGGCCGAGGTGACGGCGCAGCTCGCGCACGTCGACCCGGCCGAGCCGGTGCCCGAGCACCCTGACTGTGCCCTCGCTGGGATGCCGCACGGCCGCCGCCAGCGACAGCAGCGTCGTCTTGCCCGCGCCGTTGGGGCCGAGGATCACCCAGTGATCGCCGTAGTCCACCTGCCAATCGACGCCGTCCAGTAGCGATTTGCCGACGACCCGGACACCTACGCCTTCCAGTTCAACCACGTGCATCCCGCCACACTAGTGGGCCCTAGGATCCTGCGTTATGCGGCTGATGGACGGGCTGAGGTTCGCCGTGGGCACGTTGAGCGTCCTGCCCGTGCGGGTCGAGCGGGTGGACCGGCAGGTGGCGGGGCAGGCGATGACGCTGGCCCCGGCGGTCGGGCTGCTGCTCGGGCTGATCGCCGGTCTGGCGCTGCTGCCGCCGGCGCCGCCGCTGCTCGGCGCCGCGCTGGCGCTCGGGCTGCTGGCGCTGCTCACCCGCGGCCTGCATCTCGACGGGCTGGCCGACCTGGCCGACGGGCTGGGCAGCGGCAAGCCGGCCGGCCAGGCCCTCGACATCATGAAAAAGTCGGACATCGGGCCGTTCGGCGTGATGACGCTGGTGCTGACGCTGCTCGTGCAGGTCGTGGCACTCGCCGACACCGGGCTCTGGGCCCTGGTGACGGCGTGCGTGGCCGGCCGGCTGGCGCTGACCTGGGCCTGCCGCTCCGGCGTGCCCGCCGCCCGCCCCGACGGGCTCGGCGCGATGGTCGCCGGCACCGTACGGGGCCCGGCCGTCTGGCTCGCCACCGTGGCCGCGCTGCTCGCCGCGGCCGTGATCGGCCTGCTCTCCGCGCCGGGCACGGGCCTGTGGGCGTGGAGCGGCGGCCCCGGACCCGACCCCGGCACGGTGCTCTTCGAGGAGAAGTACTACGCCAGGTCGGCCTGCTCGCCCGATGACGCCGGCAGCTCCTGGTGCGCGCAGTCGCCGCCGCCCGGCCCGCGGTCCAACGGTGCCTTCGTCCTGCGGGAGGAGGAGCCGCAGGACGTCCGCATGGTGGCGGTGTCCGGCGGGAGCGGCGCCGGGCAGGGCCTCTCCGGGCTCGTGGTGGCGCCGGTGGCGCTGCTCGCCGGGCTCGGCGCCGCCCTGCTGCTGCTCGCGCACGCCAGGCGGCGCCTCGGCGGCATCACCGGCGACGTGCTCGGCGCCCTCGTCGAGACGGCCACGGCCGCGACCCTGGTGGTCTGCGCGATCCTCGGCTGAGCCGCCGCGAGGCCAGGGCCGGGCGGCTCAGGTGACCGGTTCGGCGCGCTCGTCCCGTTCGGCGGGCTCGGCGCGTTCGGCGGGCTCGGCGCGTTCGGCGGGCTCGGCGCTCTCGGTCGGCGCCGCGGGATCGGCGGCTTCGGCCGGACGCGCGGGGCGTACCGGATAGAAGCGGAGCAGGGCCGCGCCGAGCAGCGCGAGCAGCGCCCAGCCCACCACGCCGGTGATGCCGGCCAGCAGCTCGTTCGGCGGGTCCGCGGCGTCGCCCAGCAGCAGCGCGACCCCGGCGATGGCGTTCAGCGAGCCGTGCGCCACGACCGCGGGCCACACGCTGCCCGTACGCAGCCGCAGCCACCCCATCACCACCCCGGCCAGCACGCAGAAGCCGATGAACACCAGCGCCGCCCAGGAGCCCAGCCTCGGGTAGTTGTAGCCGAGCAGCGTGAGCGGGGCGTGCCAGAGCCCCCAGACGAAGCCGGACAGCAGCAGCCCGGCGAGCATGCCGTTGGCGGACACGAGCCGCGGCACCAGCCAGCCGCGCCAGCCCCACTCCTCCCCCAGCGCGGGGATGGCGTTCAGGACGGGCCCGGCCACGACGGCGATCAGGATCTGCACGATGGCCAGCGTGGTCAGGTCGGCGGGCGCCGCCGAGCCGGCCGCCCGGTAGGCCGCGCCGAACATGCTGAGCCGGTCGAGGTCCAGCGCGACCAGCCCCAGGGCGGCGCTGATCCCCATGGCCAGGAACGCCAGCAGCGGCACCCCCAGCCAGGCCGTCAGCACGAGCACGGCGGTGCGGCCCTTGCGCTCCCCGAGCGTGAGGCCGGTCTGCCTGGCGAACTCGCGGAACGGCGTGCGCGAGACGGCCCACACGCCGAGCACGCCCACGCTGGGGGTGAACATCATCAGCGCGCCGAGCACCAGCATCAGCGGCGAGCCGAGCCCGCCGCCGAACCACAGGGGCAGCGCCACGGCCCAGGACAGCCCGAAGGCCAGGACGGTGAAGACGAGCAGGGGTCTTTTCATGGCTGGACACGCTCCGCGATGAGGGCGTTGATGAGGGATGCGCCGCGCTCGGCGTCGTCGATGCTGATGGTGAGCTGACCGCCGGAACGGTAGCGGAGGACCAGGCATTCGCCGCCGCGCAGCATGATGGTGGCGCTTCCGGGCAGCCCGCGGAAGCCCCAGCCGCCGACCTCGCCCGGCCGGCGGATCTGCGACCAGGCGGACTCCACCTTGGACAGGGGGATCCTGCGCGCCGGCCAGCCCAGCGGGCCGAAGCCGATCGTGATCAGGTCGTCGCCGACCCTGACGGAGACGGCCACGGTCGCGAGCCCGACGACGAGGATGATGACGAGGGCGGGCAGCAGCCCGGCCACGAAGCCGCCGGGCGCCGCGCCGGAGAGGGTCAGCACGCCCATCACGGCGGTGAAGGCCAGCGCCAGGAGCGTGGCGGCGGCGAGCCACGGGTTGACGACGCGGCTGACCCAGACGGCCCGCTGGCCCGGCCCGAGCCTGAGCACGGGCCGCGCGCCGCTGCCCTCCGGCTCCTCGTCGGGGGCGCCCCTGCTCAGGTACGCGGCCAGCGCCCCTGCCGCGACCATGGCCCCGATCACCGCCGGGATGTGCCAGCCGGGCAGCAGGGCCTCCCGCCACGTGGCGGCGCCGAGGTTGACGGCCAGCGTCGAGGCGTCCACGCCGAGCAGGAGCACGCCCATCCCCACCAGGCACGCGGTGGAGGTCATCCGGGCCGCGCGCCGGTCGCGTGCCCGGCCGAGCAGGAAGAACAGCAGCCACAGCGCGGCCCAGAGGACCTGGGTCGTGATCAGGTGACCCGTGAACGAGCTCGACCCGTCCGGCACGCTGCCCGACGACCCCCAGTGGGTGGCCAGGGGCTCGGGCAGCCGGTCGCGCAGCGCCAGGGGCGCCAGGAGCAGTGCGGTGGCCACGGCGAGCCACCACGCGACGGCGGCGACACGGGCTCTCACGTCAGTTCCTCCACGATGGTGATGAGGTCTTCTCGGCTGTAGCCGTACTTCTTGGCCTCGTCGAGCAGCTCGCGGGCGCGCTGGACGAGCAGGGCGCGCCCGTCCGCGCGGCCGGCCACGCTGACTCCGCGGCCTCTTCTGAACTCCAGCAGCCCCTCGTCGCGCAGGTCGCGCAGCGCGCGCAGCACGGTGTTGGGGTTGATGCCCAGCACGGCGGCCAGGTCACGGGCCGGCGGCAGGCGGTCGCCCGGCCGGTAGGAGCCCTCGCCGATGGCACGGCGGATGGCGCCCGCCACCTGCTCGTGGAGGGGGCGCGCGTCATTGAGGTCGAGCGTCAGCAACATGGTGCTAATGACACTAGCACTATTACTCAGATGACGCTGACCAACGATTTGTAGGATGAACCCCTGTTTGTGAGTACGCAGAAACCGTGGATAGCATCGGTTTACGTGACCACTGTGCGGCTGAACTCAGCAGATCCAGTCTCCGTCGACACCGACGCGTTGATCGTCGGTTTCCTGCCGGGCCAGGAGGGCCCCGTCCCCGCCGTGGGCGCCGAGTCCTTGGAGGCCGCTTTCGGCGGCAGGCTCGCCCCGTCGCTCGGCGCGGTGGCGTTCTCCGGCAAGGCGGGTGAGCTGGTCAAGCTGCCGACGTTCGGCGCCGTCACCGCCCCGCTGCTGGTCGCCGTCGGCCTGGGCGACGCCCCCGGCCCCGAGGATCTGCGCCGCGCCGCCGGCGCCGCCACCCGCTCCCTGGCCGGCACCGCCCGCGCCGCGCTCGCGCTGCCCGCCGGCACCGCGCAGGAGGCCGAGGCGGTCGCGCTGGGCGCGCTGCTCGGCGCCTACGCCTTCGCCCGCTACCGCACCGACGGCGAGCAGAAGGCCCCCGTGGCCGAGCTCACGGTCCTGTCGGGGCAGGCCGGCGACGCGGCCGAGCGCGCCGGCGTGCTGGCCGAGTCGGTCTCCCTCGTGCGCGACCTGGTCAACACCCCGCCGTCCGACCTGTGGCCGGCCAGGTTCGCCGAGCTCGCCGAGGAGGTCGGCGGCAAGGCGGGCCTCACCGTCGAGGTGCTGGACGAGCAGCAGCTCAGGGACGGCGGCTACGGCGGCCTCGTCGGCGTCGGCCAGGGCTCGGCCAACCCGCCGCGCCTGGTCCGCCTCTCCTACCGCCACCCCGAGGCCGGCAAGACGCTCGCCTTCGTGGGCAAGGGCATCACGTTCGACTCGGGCGGCCTGTCGCTGAAGCCGTCCGCCGCCATGGACTGGATGAAGTCCGACATGGGCGGCGCCGCGGCCGTGCTCGGCGCGGTGATCGGCATCGCGCGCCTCGGCCTGCCGGTCAACGCCGTCGGCTACCTCTGCCTGGCGGAGAACCTGCCGAGCGGCACCGCGCAGCGCCCCTCCGACGTCATCCACAGCTACAGCGGCAAGACCGTCGAGGTGCTCGACACCGACGCCGAGGGCCGCCTGGTGCTCATGGACGGCATCGCGCGCGCCGCCGAGGACTCCCCCGACCTGATCGTCGACGTGGCCACCCTCACCGGCGCCCAGATCGTCTCGCTCGGCTGGCGTACCGCGGGCGTCATGTCCAACGACGACGCCATCAGGGAGCTGGTGGTCGAGGCCGCCGGCGCCGCGGGCGAGGGCGCGTGGGGCATGCCGCTGCCCGAGGAGCTGCGCAAGGGCCTCGACTCGCCGATCGCCGACCTGGCCAACCTCCACCCGGAGCGGTGGGGCGGCATGCTGACGGCCGGCATCTTCCTGCGGGAGTTCGTGCCCGACGGGGTTCGCTGGGCGCACATCGACATGGCCGGTCCCGCCTTCAACAAGGGCGAGCCGTACGGTTACACCCCGAAGGGCGGCACGGGCGCCATCACCCGCACCCTCATCGGACTCGCAGAGCGGCACGCGAGCATCTGAAACAAATGAAAAGATGACGGCATCACGAACACCCCGACAAGGAGCCTTCCCGTGGCCTATGACATCGTCGTCCTAGGGGGCGGCAGCGGCGGTTACGCCTGTGCCCTGAGGGCGGCTGAGCTGGGCAAGTCGGTCGCCCTGATCGAAAAGGACAAGATCGGCGGCACCTGCCTCCACAGGGGATGCATCCCCACGAAGGCCCTGCTGCACTCCGCCGAGGTCGCCGACGAGACCCGCGAGAGCGAGTCGTACGGCGTCAAGGCACGTTTCGAGGGCATCGACGTCCAGGGCGTCCACGCCTTCAAGGACAAGATCGTCACTCGGGCCTGGAAGGGCGTGCAGGGCCTGCTGAAGGCCGCGGGCGTGACGATCGTCGAAGGCGAGGGCCGCCTCGTCGGCGCCGGCCGGGTCCAGGTCGGCTCCGAGGTCTACGAGGGCCGCAACGTCGTCCTGGCCACGGGCTCCGCCCCCAAGTCGCTGCCGGGCCTGGAGATCGACGGCGAGCGCGTCATCACCAGCGAGCACACGCTGAAGATGGACCGCGTGCCCACGTCGGTGATCGTGCTGGGCGGCGGCGTCATCGGCGTCGAGCTGGCCAGCGTCTACCGCTCCTTCGGGGCCGAGGTGACGATCGTCGAGGCGCTGCCGCACCTGCTGCCGACCGAGGAGGAGTCCAGCTCCAAGCTGCTGGAGCGGGCCTTCCGCCGCCGCGGCATCAAGTACGAGCTGGGCGTCTTCTTCGACAGCGCCAAGACCACCGAGACGGGCGTGGTCGTGACCCTGGCCAACGGCAAGACCCTCGACGCCGAGCTGCTGCTCGTCGCGGTCGGCCGCGGCGCGGTGTCGGCGGGCATGGGCTTCGAGGAGCAGGGCATCGCCATCGAGCGCGGCGCGGTCGTGGTCGACGAGCACTGCCAGACCTCCGTGCCCGGGGTCTACGCCATCGGCGACCTGATCCCGACCCTGCAGCTCGCGCACGCCGGCTTCGCCGAGGGCATCATGGTGGCCGAGCACATCGCCGGCCTCAACCCGCCGCCCATCGACTACGCCGGCGTCCCGCGCATCACCTACTCCGACCCCGAAGTGGCCTCGGTCGGCCTGACCTCGGCACAGGCGGCCGAGCGCGGCATCGAGACCGTCGAGCAGGTCTACGACCTGGCGGGCAACCCCAAGAGCCAGATCCTCGGCACCGCGGGCGCCGTGAAGGTCATCGCCGAGAAGGGCGGGCGCGTCGTCGGCGTCCACATGGTGGGCCGGCGCATCGGCGAGCTCGTCACGGAAGGCCAGCTCATCTACAACTGGGAGGCTCTGCCCGCAGAGGTCGCCCAGCTCATCCACGCACACCCGACCCAGTCCGAGGCCATGGGTGAGGCGATGCTGGCCCTGGCCGGCAAGCCGCTGCACGTACACAACTAATCCAGCCCTCGAGATCAGAACGCGAGAGAAGAATAACGATGCCGGTCTCCGTACAGATGCCCCAGCTCGGCGAGAGCGTTACCGAGGGCACGGTAACCCGTTGGCTGAAGAAGGAGGGCGAGCGCGTCGAGGCCGACGAGCCGCTCCTCGAAGTCTCGACCGACAAGGTCGACACCGAGATCCCGTCGCCGTCCGCCGGCGTGCTCACCAAGATCGTCGTGGCTGAGGACGAGACGGTCGAGGTCGGCGCCGAGCTGGCCATCATCGACGAGAACGGCCAGCCGGGCGCCGCCGCCCCGGCGCCGGAGGCGGCCCCCGCCCCGGCTCCGGAGCCCGAGCCCGCTCCGGCCCCGCAGCCCGAGCCCGCTCCCGCCCCGCAGGCCTCCTCCATCCCGCAGCCGGCTCCGGCCCAGGCCGCCCCGGCTCCCGCGCCCGCGCCCGCCCCCGCCCCGGCCCCCGCCCCGGCCCCGGCGCCCGCGCCGCAGGCCGCTCCCCCGGCCCAGCCCGCCGCCCCCGCTCCGGCCGCACCCTCGGGTGACAGCCCGTACGTGACGCCGCTGGTGCGCAAGCTGGCCAACGAGCACGGCGTCGACCTCGACGCCATCGACGGCACCGGCGTGGGCGGCCGGATCCGCAAGCAGGACGTCCTGGAGGCCGCCAAGGCGCAGCGCGACAAGGCCGCCGCCGCCCAGCCGGCCGCCCCGGCCCCCGCGGCCGCCCCCGCCGCCGCTCAGGCTCCCGCCGCCCAGGCCGCCCCCGTGGCCGCGGCGCCCGAGCCGGTGGAGGTCGACACCACGCTGCGTGGCCGTACGGAGAAGATGTCGCGCCTGCGTCAGACCATCGCCAAGCGCATGGTCGAGTCGCTGCAGACGGCGGCGCAGCTCACGTCGGTCGTCGAGGTCGACGTGACGAAGATCGCGCAGCTCCGGGCGAAGGCGAAGGACGACTTCTTCCGCCGCGAGGGCGTGAAGCTGACCTTCACCCCGTTCTTCGCGATGGCCACGGTCGAGGCGCTCAAGCAGCACCCCAAGCTGAACGCCACGATCAACAACGAGACCAACGAGGTCACGTACTTCGACGTGGAGAACCTCGGCATGGCGGTCGACACCGAGCGCGGGCTGCTCGCGGCCGTCGTCAAGAACGCCGGTGACCTCAACCTCGCCGGCATCGCCCGCAAGATCACCGACCTCGCCGAGCGCACCCGCAACAACCAGGTGACGCCCGACGAGATCACCGGCGGCACGTTCACGCTGACCAACACCGGCAGCCGTGGCGCGCTGTTCGACACGCCGATCCTCAACCAGCCGCAGGTCGGCATGCTCGGCACGGGCGCCGTCGTGAAGCGGCCCGTGGTGATCGACACGCCCGAGGGCGAGGTCATCGCGGTGCGGTCGATGGTCTACCTGGCGCTGACCTACGACCACCGCCTGGTGGACGGCGCCGACGCGGCCCGCTTCCTGACGACGATCAAGCGTCGTCTCGAGGAGGGGCGCTTCGAGGCTCAGCTCGGGCTCGCGTAACGCGGCACCTCCGGGTCTCTGATCGGCCGGGCGGCTCCCACGGGGCCGCCCGGCCTTTCGCTTCCGGCCGCGCTCGCCTTCCGCACGCCGATGCCTGCGCCACGCCAGGCGCGTCCGCGCGCTCGGCTCGGCCGTGACCGGGTGGCGGAGCCGGGGTTCCGCCGCCCACGCCCTGCGGCGGCTTCCCTCCGGGCGTCTCCATCGAGCTCGGGGCCCGGCCGGCATGGCCCATGCCTTGCTCCGAGGACACCGGCCGGAGTACGGCGGGAGGGTCCACGGCACGGTGAAAGGTGTCCGGAGGCAGGCCCGGCGTACTGTGGGGTCATGGCGATCATCGTGACGGGCGCGTCGGGGTTGCTCGGGACGGCGCTGGTCGAGGCGCTGCGGGCCGAGGGGCGCGAGGTGGTCCGCCTGGTGCGCAGACCGCCGCAGAGGGACGACGAGGCGTTCTGGGACCCGGCGGAGCAGGTCGTGGACCTGGCCGCCCTCGAAGGGTCGCAGGCCGTCGTGCACCTGGCGGGCGCGTCGATCGCCGGCAGGCGGTGGACGCCCGCGTACAAGCGCGAGCTGGTCACCAGCCGCACCCAGGGCACCAGGGTGCTGGTGGACGCGCTGCGCGAGCTCTCAGCGCCGCCCGGGGTGCTCCTGTCGGCCTCCGGCATGGACTTCTACGGCGACACCGGCGACCGGCTGATCGACGAGGAGCAGGGCAAGGGCCGCGGATTCCTGTCCGACCTGTGCGAGCGGTGGGAGGCCGAGGCGCTGCGGGCCGGCGAGGCGGGGATCAGGACGGTGCTGGCGCGCTCGTCGCTGGTGCTGAGCGGGCACGGCGGGGCGCTCGGCCGGATCCTGCCGATCTTCAGGATGGGGCTGGGCGCGCCGCTCGGCACGGGCCGGCAGTACTGGTCGTGGATCAGCGTGGACGACTGGGTGGGTGCGGCGCTGCACGTCCTCGCGACCGGGGACGTCGAGGGCCCGGTGAACTTCACGGCCCCCTCGCCCGTCACGAACGCCGAGTTCACCAGGACCCTCGGCAAGGCCCTGCGCCGGGGCACGATGCCGATCCCGGTGCCGGCGTTCGCGCTGGCAGCGGGGCTGGGCGAGTTCGCCCGCGAAGGACTGCTGGTCAGCCATAGGCTGAAGCCGGCCAAGCTGACGGCCGGCGGCTACCGCTTCGCGCATACGCGTCTCGACGAGGCGCTGCGCGCCGTACTGTAGAAGGCCGTCCCATCCTTCTAGCACCTGGGAGAAATCTGACATGACCCGGTCAGGACAGTCGCACATCCTCGCCATCGGGGGCGGGTCGTTCCGCCCCAGCAGGCGCCACGGCCAGATCGAGGCCAGTGCCTTGCTGCGTTACGGCCTCGACCTGACCGGCCAGGACCGTCCGAAGCTCGGCCTGGTGGCCACGGCGATGGGCGACTCGGCCGACTGGGTGCTGAAGATGTACGGCGCCTTCGCCGGCTGGGACGTCGAGGTGAGCCACCTGACGGTGTTCCCGATGCCGAACGTGCCGGATCCGCGGGCGTGGCTCCTGGAGCAGGACATGATCTATGTCAGCGGTGGCAGCGTGGCGAACCTGATGGCGTTGTGGCGGTTGCACGGGCTCGACGAGGCCTTCGAGGAGGCGTGGCGGGCCGGGGTGGTGCTGTCGGGGCAGAGCGCGGGCGCGTTGTGCTGGCACGTCGGCGGCAACACCGACTCCTTCGGCCCCGACCTGCACGTGTGGGCCGAGGGCCTGGCGCTGCTGCCGTACTCGTGCGGGGTGCACTACAACTCCGAGCCGCAGCGCCGGCCGCTGCTGCAGCGGTCGGTGGCGGAGGGCGAGCTGCCCGGCGGGTACGCCGCCGACGAGAACGTGGGCCTGCACTACGTGGGCACGGAGTTCATCCAGGCCGTGAGCGCGGAGCCGGGTAACTACGCGTACAAGGTGGAGCCCGACGGTGCGGGGAAGGTAAAGGAGTTCAGGATCGAGCCACGCTTGCTGACCCCCTGATTACCCTTCAATGGTGAGGGAACGGCACAATAGGCTCATGCGCCCCATCCCCGGGGACGATCCCCACGCACTCGCCATCGTCCGACTCGGCGTCGACGTCCCCTACGAGCAGGCCTGGTCGTTGCAGCGCTGGGTGCACGGCAAGCGGGTCGCCGGAGAGCTCACCGACACCGTCCTGATCCTTGAGCACGCGCCCGTCTACACGGCGGGCAAGCGCACCGCCGCGCACGAGCGTCCCTCCGACGGCACCCCCGTCGTCGACGTCGATCGCGGCGGGCGCCTGACCTGGCACGGTCCTGGGCAGCTCGTGGCCTACCCGATCGTGGCGATCACCGACGTGGTGGCGTTCGCCTGCCGCCTGGAGGACGCGATGATCCAGGTGTGCGCCGACTTCGGGGTCACGGCGAGGCGGGTGGCCGGCCGGGCGGGGGTCTGGGCCGTCGGCGACGCCGCCCTCGGCCTGCCCGACCGCCAGCTCGGCGCGGTCGGCCTGCGGCTGGCGCGCGGCGTGACCATGCACGGCTTCGCGCTCAACTGCGCCAACGACCCGCGCTGGTTCAACCGCATCACGCCGTGCGGCATCCCCGACGTGGGCGTCACCTCCCTGTCGGCCGAGACGGGCCGCCGGATCGTGGTCGAGGAGGTCATGCCGATCGCGGAGAAGCGGCTGGCGGAGGCGCTCGGCAAGGAGCCGTTCGACCTGCACGAAGAGGACCTGCTCCGCCGCTGAGAAGCCGCTGAGAAGCCGCTGAGAAGCCACTGGCGGCCCCTGACGGGGGGCCGCGGCGGAGCAGCCGGCCGGGGTCGTTGACCGAATCGGCATCTGGTAGGCGCGCGTTCCCGGCTTACCATCGCCTGTGTGACGCGTCTTTGCGCTCTCGTGCTCGCGCTCATGGTGCACTTGCTGACGGTGGCGTTCGTCGCGCTGGGCGGGTGGATCATCCTGCGTGACCCGGGATCTGTTCTTTCGTGGATCTTCGGCGGCGCGAGCCTGGCCATCGGCTGGGCGCTGCGGCCCAGCCTGGGCAGGCTGCCCGCCGACGCCGAGGTGCTCGACCGCTCCTCCGCCGAGGAGCTGTACGAGCTCGCCGACCGTGTGGCCGACCGGATCGGGGTCAGGCGGCCCAGGAAGGTCGCGGTCAGGGACCTGACCACGCTGACCGGTTACGACCGCGTCGGCGTGGCGCGCACCCCCGTGCTGGTGGTCGGCCTGCCCCTGTGGCTGGCGCTGCCGCCCAAGCAGCGGGTGACGCTGCTGGCCACCGCGTACGCGGCGCTGCCCACCGGCGACGAGCGGGTGGTGCGCGAGGCGCTGGACACGCTGGAGTCGTGGCGGGACGCCCTGGTGGGAGCCACGCCGCTGAAGGCCAGGGAGGACGCCCAGGACAAGATCACGGCCTCGCTGGGGGCGCTGAGCCCGCCGGACACCACGTACCAGGTGGCGGGTCTGCTCGGCAGGATCGTGGGGCGGGTGCTGGGCGGGCCGGTCCTGCTCGCGCGGTACGCGCTGACGCGGCTGGCCCGCTCCGGCGAGCGCCGAGCCCTGACCAGGCACCGGACCCTGGCCCTGCGGGTCTCCTCGGAGGAGGACCTGACCGAGCTGGCCGAGCTGGCCGGCGGAGGCGGCTACCTGGCGCCGATGCAGGCGGCGGCGCTGCGCGGCGAAAGCGTGGCGGCGATCAGGAACGGCGCGCTGGCCAGGTTCCGGCTCACCAGGGACGGCGTGCTGGCCGCCGACCCGCACTCCGAGCTGCTCGACAGCGCCCGCTCCGCGCGGATCGACGAGGAGCTGGCCGCCCACTACGCCCGCGCGATCCGGGGCTTCGGGCTCATCTCCTGACCCTGGACCGGGTCGCTGCCGCGGCGGACGTAAGCTGAGAACGTGACCGTTGCTCCTGAAGGCCGAAAGCTCCTCCGCCTGGAGGTGCGTAACGCCGAAACCCCTATCGAGCGCAAGCCCCCGTGGATCAAGACCAAGCTGAGGACGGGCCCCGAATACACCGAGCTGAAATCGCTCGTGCGCCGGGAGGGCCTGCACACGGTCTGTGAAGAGGCGGGCTGTCCGAACATCTACGAGTGCTGGGAGGATCGCGAGGCGACCTTCCTCATCGGCGGCGACCAGTGCACCCGCCGCTGCGACTTCTGCCAGATCGACACGGGCAAGCCGAAGGAATACGACCGCGACGAGCCGCGCAGGGTGGCCGAGTCCGTCCAGCAGATGGGCCTGAAGTACGCGACCGTGACCGGCGTGGCCCGCGACGACCTGCCCGACGGCGGCGCCTGGCTCTACGCGGAGACCGCGCGCCAGATCCACGCGCTGCTGCCCGACTGCGGCGTCGAGCTGCTGGTGCCCGACTTCAACGGCAACCGCGAGCAGCTGGAGGAGGTCTTCTCCAGCAAGCCCGAGGTGTTCGCGCACAACGTCGAGACGGTGCCGCGGATCTTCAAGCGCATCCGCCCGGCCTTCCGCTACGAGCGCTCGCTCGGCGTGATCACGACGGCCCGCGAGGCCGGCCTGGTCACCAAGTCCAACCTGATCCTGGGCATGGGCGAGACGCGCGAGGAGATCGTCGAGGCCATGCGCGACCTGCACGAGGCCGGCACCGACCTGCTCACGATCACCCAGTACCTGCGGCCGACGCCGCGCCACCACCCGGTGGAGCGGTGGGTCAAGCCGGAGGAGTTCGTGGAGCTGCAGGCCGAGGCCGAGGCGATCGGGTTCGCCGGGGTCCTGTCCGGGCCGCTGGTGCGCTCGTCGTACCGGGCCGGCCGGCTCTACAAGCAGGCCATCGAGGCCCGCCAGAGCGCCTGATCACGGCGTCCGAGCCCCGGGAGCCTCATCCCGGGGCTCCTTCATGTCCGGAGGCCGTCCGGAAATGCGGCGTTCCGTTCGGGCGATCGCAAAACGGTTAGCATGGCACCGCAGCCGACGGAGGGGCGACTCGCATGGCCGTGCTGATCCGCACCAGTGACCTGCCCGCGGCGCGCCGGCACGACGCCTGGCGCAGCATCGTCTGCGACACTCTTGGGCCGCTCGACCTGCGCATCGATCCCGACGCGCCGTTACGTGGCGAGATCGAGTTCGGCAAGCTCGGGGCCGTGGGCGTCGGCCGGATCCGGACCTCCACGCCGCACAGCGTCCACCGCACCCCCGGCATGATCCACCGCGACAACCCCGAGCTGTACCGCGTGGTGCTCACGCTGTCGGGCAGCCCTCGCCTGTCCCAGGACGGGCGTAACACGCAGCTCAGCAGGGGCGAGTTCGCGATCTACGACTTCTCCCGGCCGTACGAGCTGGCCTACGACTCGGCGGTGCGGCTGGCGGTGTTCAGCCTCCCGCGCGAGCAGCTCGCCGTGCCCGTGGACGCGGTGGCGGAGCTGGCCGCGCTGCCCATCGGGGCGGAGTCGGGTGCCGCCGCGCTGGCCGTGCCGCTGCTGCGGCGGGTGGCGCTGGATCACGAGACCTACCGGCCGGGCAGCGCCGCGCGGCTGTCGAGCGTGGTGACGGACCTGGTCAGCGCCGCCGTGGCCGAGCGCCTCGACCAGGCGCGGTCGCTGCCCGCCGACGCCCGGCAGCGTACGTTGCTGATGGAGGTGCACGCGTTCATCGAGCGGCGGCTGGGCGAGATCGACCTCGACCCGGCGACCGTCGCGGCGGCGCACCACATCTCCGTGCGCTACCTGCACCGCCTGTTCGAGTCGGAGCACACGACGGTGGCCGCCTGGATCCGGCAGCGCCGCCTCGAACGGTGCCGCGCTGAGCTCATCTCGGGCGGCGGCCAGTCCGTCAGCGCGGTCGGCGCCCGGTGGGGGCTGCCTGACGCGGCGCATTTCTCCAGGTTGTTCCGGCAGGCGTACGGGATGCCGCCGGCCGAGTACCGCCGGGCCCACACCGTGCGCTGATCGTCAATCCTCCTGGCGTCCAGATCCAAGACCGGCGGGGCCCTGTCCGAGCAGACTGAGGGCACACGCAGACGAGAAAGGGATCTGGAGATGCAGCTCTTCGTCAACATGGCGGTCAAGGATCTGGACCGGTCGTCGAAGTTCTTCACCGAGCTCGGCTTCAACCTGTTCGGCATGGCCCAGGGCATGGCGTCGGTCATCATCAGCGAGCAGACGCAGGTGATGCTGCTGGAGGAGCCGGTGTTCGGCTCGTTCATCACCAAGGAGATCGCCGACTCCGGCAGGAGCACCGAGGCGATCCTGTGCCTCGGCGTGGAGAACCCGGCCAAGGTCGACGAGCTGGTGGACAAGGCGCTGGCCGCCGGCGCCACCCCCGCGGGCGTCCCGCAGCAGGGCGGCCCCCGCTACCAGCGCGGCTTCGCCGACCTCGACGGACACCACTGGGAGGTGCTGTGCCTGGTGCCGCCGACCGAGTGAAGTCGGAGACGGTCATGTCCGATGCGGTGAAGTCGGCCGACGGGACCCTCATCGCCTACGACCGGCGAGGTGCGGGCCCCGCGGTCGTCCTGGTCCAGGGCGCGTTCTCGGATCGGCGGCATCCGCTGATGACCGCCATCGCCGACGGCCTGGCGCGGTGGTTCACGGTCTGCAACTACGACCGCCGCGGGCGCGGCGGCAGCGGTGACGTCCAGCCGTACGCGGTGGAGCGGGAGATCGAGGATCTGGCCGCGGTCGTCGAGGCGGCGGGCGGGTCGGCCATGGTGTTCGGCGGCTCGTCGGGCGCGGCGCTGGCTCTGGAGGCTGCGGTCGTCAACCCGTCGATCACGAAGCTGGCCGTGTGGGAGCCGCCGTACCACGTGGACGACAGCGCGCCCGCCCTCCCCCTCGACTTCGCCGAGCATCTCGCCGACCTGGTCACGATGGGCCGGCGGGGCGAGGCGGTGGAGCGGTTCATGGTCGAGGCGGCCGAGCTGCCGCGCGAGGCCGTCGCCGGGATGCGGGCGCACCCCGCGTGGGCGGAGATGGAGGCCGTGGCGCACACGCTGGCCTACGAGGCGGCGGTGCTGGGCCCGGGCAACGCCCTGCCCGCCGGGCGGCTGGCCCGCATCACGCAGCCGACGCTGGTGCTCAACGGGGCCGACAGCGCGGCGTGGATGGCGAACGCGGGGCTGGCGGTGGCGGCGGCGGTGCCCGGCGCGGTACGGCGGGTGCTGGACGACCAGGCGCACAACGTGGCGCCGGAGGCGCTGGTGCCCGAGCTGCTGGAGTTCTTCGTGACGGCCTGACGGCCGCCGGTCCTCGCACCGGCGGCCCGACGGGCTTTGCGTTACGCAAAGGTCACAAACCTATCGGGCGCTCGGTTTTCTGGTGAACACTGTGCTCGTGGACCTGGATGAACTGATCTCCCGCCTCGACCTGCCCACCAAGATCCGCCTGCTGACCGGGGCCGACATGTGGTCGCTGCCCCCGCTGCCCGAGATCGGGCTCGACCGGCTCGTGATGAGCGACGGGCCCATCGGCGTACGCGGCGAGCAGTGGAGCGCCGCCGACCCCTCGATCGCCCTGCCGAGCCCGACGGCGCTGGCCGCGACCTGGGACGTGGAGCTGGTCAGGCGGGCCGGCGCGCTGCTGGCCCAGGAGGCGCGGCGCAAGGGCGTGCACGTGCTGCTCGCGCCCACGCTCAACCTGCACCGCTCACCTCTCGGCGGGCGGCACTTCGAGTGCTTCTCCGAGGACGCGTACCTGACGGGTGAGATCGGCGCGGCGTACGTCGAGGGCGTGCAGGAGGGCGGGGTCGCCACCACGCCCAAGCACTTCGTCGCCAACGACTTCGAGACCGACCGGTTCACCGTGGACGTGGTGGCCGGGGAGCAGGCGCTGCGCGAGCTGTACCTGCGGCCGTTCGAGCGGGTGGTGCGGGCCGGGGCGTGGGGGATGATGACGGCCTACAACTCGGTGAACGGGACCACCATGACCGAGCACGCCGAGCTGGTGCACGGGGTGCTCAAGGACGAGTGGGGGTTCGACGGCTTCGTGGTGTCGGACTGGACGGCGGTGCGCTCGACCGAGGCCGCCGCGCTCGGCGGCACCGACGTGGCCATGCCGGGGCCGCGCGGGCCCTGGGGCCCACGGCTGGAGGCGGCCGTCCGTGAGGGGCGGGTGCCGGAATCGGCCGTGGACGACCGCGTCCGCCGCATCCTGCGCCTGGCCCAACGCGTCGGCGCCCTCCACCCGGCCGGCGCGGGCAGCCGTGCCGGCGCCGGCAGCACCGCCGGCGCGGACGAGGCGAACGGCCCGGCCGGCGCCACCGGCACGCCGGGCGCCGCCGGTCCTGAGGTCGTCGACGGTGTGGCGCTCGCCCGGGAGATCGCCGCCCGCGCCTTCACCCTGCTCACCAACGACGGCGTCCTCCCCCTCCAGGGCGCCCCGGCGCTGGCCCTCATCGGCGTGGCGGCCCGGGAGGCGCGGGTGATGGGCGGCGGCAGCGCCCAGGTCTTCCCCGACCGGATCGTCTCGCCGCTGCAGGGCCTGTCCGGGCGCACCGAGGTCCGGTACGCCCTGGGCACCGACCCCCGCATCCGCCTGTCCCCCCTCCCCGGCCCCGTCACGGCTCAGTTCCTGGACGGCTCGGGCGCCGTGCTGAGCGAGCAGCCGCTGGCCACCGGCGAGGCGCGCTGGCTCGGCCAGTTGCCGCCCGGCGTGGACGCCACCAGGCTCAGGACGGTCCGGCTGCGCGCGGCGTACACGGCCAGGGAGAGCGGCGAGCACGAGCTGTCGGTGGCCGGCGTGGGCGCGTTCACGCTCACCGTGAACGGCGAGGCCGTCCTCGACGAGAGCATCGGCCTGGACGCCGGCGACCCGGCGGTGGCCTTCCTGTCGCCGCCCGAGAAACGGGTCGGGGTGCCGATGACGGCGGGCGAGACGTACGAGCTGACCCTGGCCCATCCGCCGGGGCTGTTCGGCGGCATGGCGATCGTGTCGTTCACGCTCGGCCACGCGGAGCCGACGCCCGGCGACGACGAGCTCATGGCCGAGGCCGTGCGCGTGGCGCGCGCGTGCGACGTGGCGGTGGTGGTGGCCGGGACGACGCCGGAGGTGGAGAGCGAGGGCTTCGACCGGCCGGACCTGCGCCTGCCGGGCCGCCAGGACGAGCTGATCAGCGCGGTGGCCGCCGCCAACCCGCGCACGGTGGTCGTGGTGAACGCGGGCTCGCCGGTGGAGATGCCGTGGCTGGCGGAGGTGGCGGCGGTGCTGCTGACCTGGTTCCCGGGGCAGGAGGCGGGGGAGGCGCTGGCCGACGTGCTGTTCGGGGACGCCGAGCCGGGCGGGCGGCTGCCGACGACGTGGCCGGAGCGGCTGGCGGACGCGCCGGTGGCGGCGGTGACGCCGGTGGACGGGAAGGTGTTCTACGACGAGGGCGTCTTCACCGGGTATCCGGCGTGGCGGCGCGCCGAGCGGCCGCCGGCGTTCTGGTTCGGTCACGGCCTGGGCTACACGACCTGGTCGTACGACTCGATCGCGGCCGAGGGCACCAGCGTCAGCGTGGCCGTCACGAACACCGGCACGCGGCCCGGACGCGAGGTCGTGCAGGTCTACGCCGGGCCGCGCAGGCGGCTGGCCGCCTTCGACGTGGTGGAGGCGGAGCCGGGCCAGACGGTGGTCACGACCCTGTTCCTGCCGGAACGGGCCTTCCAGGTGTGGGAGGACGGCTGGCGCACGGTGTCGGGCGAGCAGACGGTGGAGGCCGGCCGCAGCTCGGCCGACCTCAGGCTGTCGGCTACGGTGAAGATCTAGTCACAGCCGGAGAACGGCCGGGGGCGCGTTTTCCCTCCTGCACCAGTTGGTTTGTATCCTTCTGAGCATGGCAAAGTCCGAGGACTCAGAGAAGCCGGGGCGCATCAAGCAGCTCCGCATGATCGCGCAGATCATCAAGCAGGCCAATCCCAAGGGAATGCCGATCGTCTTCCTCTCGGCGGTGGGCACGCTGGCTGTGGTCGTCGTGATCGGTCTGGTCACGGGCTACGTGTGGTACGCGGTGTTCATCGGCATCCTGGCCGCGCTCACCGTCGGCCTGGTGGTGTTCGGCCAGCTCGCCCAGAGGGCCCAGTACTCGATCCTGCACGGCCAGACCGGCGCCGCGGCGGCCGTGCTGCAGGGCATGCGCGGCAACTGGCAGGTCACCCCGGCCATCGCGGTCAACCGCGACCAGGACATCGTGCACCTGGTGGTCGGCTACCCGGGCGTCGTGCTGGTGTCGGAGGGGCCGGGCAACCGGGTGGCGAAGATGCTCAAGGCCGAGAAGCAGCGCATCTCTCGGGTGGTGCTGGGCGTCGAGATCTACGACGTCCAGTGCGGTGACGGCGAGGGGCAGGTGCCGCTCGGCAAGCTGCAGCGGCACCTGATGAAGCTGCCGCGCAACCTGAAGAAGCCGTCGGTCAACGAGGTGAAGGACCGCCTGCGCTCGCTGCCGCGCAACATGCCGATGCCCAAGGGCCCGATGCCCAAGGGCGCCCGCATGCCGCGCGGCCCCAAGATGCGCTAGTGCTCTCTCCTTCGTCGCGGGCCAACCGCGGCTGGTGGGACGGCAACGCCGACGAGTACCAGGTCGAGCACGGCTCGTTCCTGCGCGACGACGGCTTCGTGTGGGGCCCTGAGGGCCTCGACGAGGCCGACGCGCGGCTGCTCGGCGAGGTGCGCGGGCGGCGGGTGCTGGAGATCGGCTGCGGCGCCGCCCAGTGCGCCCGGTGGCTGGCGGGGCAGGGCGCGCGGGTGGCGGCGTTCGACCTCTCGCACCGCCAGCTCCGCCACTCCCGGCGCATCGACCTCGACACGGGGGTCCGCGTCCCGGTGGTGCAGGCCGACGCGGAGGCGCTGCCGTTCGCCGGCGGCTCCTTCGACGTGGCCTGCTCCGCGTACGGCGCGCTGCCGTTCGTGGCCGATCCCGCGGCCGTCCTGCGCGAGGTGCGCAGGGTGCTGCGGCCGGGCGGGCGGTTCGTGTTCTCGGTGAGTCATCCGGTGCGGTGGGCCTTCCCGGACGATCCGGGGCCGCGGGGGCTCACGTCCGACCGGTCGTACTTCGACCGGGCCCCGTACGAGGAGCGCGACGAGCACGGCGCGCTCACCTACGTCGAGCACCACCGCACGATGGCCGACTGGGTGAACCTGCTGGCGGCCTCCGGCCTGACGATCACCGGGCTGCTGGAGCCGGAGTGGCCCGAGGGGCACGAAGAGGTGTGGGGCGGCTGGAGCCCCCTGCGCGGCCGTCACCTGCCCGGCACGGCCATCTTCAGCTGCGCGAATACCTAGCCGCCATGGCGTGGAAGAGCTGCTTGGGCTCCCAGCGCGTCTCGTCCAGCATCCTGACCACGCCGTAGGAGCCGAGGTCGTCCTCCCCGAACCGCGTGTATCCGGCGAAGGTGAACCAGAGGGCGGTCTCGACGCCCTCCCGCTCGAAGAGGTCGAGCAGCTCGGTGAAGTAGCGGACCTGCTCCCCCTCGTCGCGCACCGCGCCCGCGGGCACCGACCAGGCCATGCCGCCCAGCTCCCCCGCCCCCTGGTAGGCGCAGGTGCCGAACTCGGTGACCGCGACCGGCTTGCCGTGCTCGAAGTGGGCGCGCAGCTCGTCGGCGAAGGTGTCCCTGTTGTAGGCCGCCCGGTACGCGTCGGTGCCGACCAGGTCGAACGGGCTCCAGTCGATGAGCTCCCACGGCCCGGCGGCGTAGGTGATCCGGCCGCCGAAGCGCGCTCTGACGGTCCGCGCGGCCTCGGCGAGGAAGGCGTTGAAGACGTCCATGCCGGTGCCCAGCGCGGTCCACTCCTCGATGCCTGCCGTGGCCATCCACGTCAGGCGGTCCAGGTAGGCGTCGCCGGGGATGTAGCCGGGGCAGAAGGCGCTGGTCTCGCAGCCGGCGACGAAGACGACCTCGGCGCCGCCGCGCCGTACGGACTCGGCCCGCGCGGCGCAGTCGGCGTACAGCTCCAGGACGTCCCGCTCCGGGAGGTCCACGGGGAACGGCGCGAACCAGACCTCCAGGCCCGCCGCCGCGGCCTGCTCGGCGGCCACGCCCAGCCGGACGGGGTCGCGCCCGGAGACGCGGACGACCTGGCAGTGCAGTTCGCCGGCGATGACCCGCATCTCGCGGGCGACGGTGCCGGCGTCGAACGCCCTGCGCGAGATCCCGTCACCCGGCAGGAACCCGGTGTCGTAGTTGATGCCCTTTTTCAAGATTCATCCCCCTCGATGGATGAGAAGCCGTGTTCCAGGAGGTCGAACGCCAGCTCGACCTCCTCCTCCAGGAGCCGCCCCGCCTCCTCCAGCGGCACCCCCGTGGAGAGCCGGTGGAAGAACGCCTCCTGCAACGTGGTGACGGCGGCCGTGACCTGCCCGGCCATGAGCGTCGCCGCGCGGCCGGCCCCCGCCTCGGCGAGGGCGGTGGCCAGCTCGTAGCGTTGCGCCATGTTCGTCTGGTAGACCCCGGCCAGCAGCGCCGGGCTGGAGGAGATCACCCGGATCCTGGTCAGCAGCCCCTCGACGTCCATCTCGCCGGTGCCCAGCCCGGCCATGCCGCGGTAGTGCGCGCGCAGGGCGGCGAGCGGCGGCTGCCCCTCGGCCCGCCCCTTCACGACCGCGGCCGTGTCGTCCCTGACCGCGTCGAGGACGAGGCAGTCCTTGCTCGGGAAGTAGTTGAACAGGGTGACCTTGGCGACCCCGGCCGCCTCGGCGACCTCGTTGACCGTCACCGCGTCGTACCCGCGCTCGTCGAACAGCCGCAGCGCCACCTCGGAGATCCGCCGCCGGGTCTCCTCCTTCTTGCGCTCCCTGAGCCCCGCCATCATGCGGACAGCATAAACCGTACCGGGTATAAATTTAAACCCGGTACGGTTTTTCGTCGGTAACCTCGGCTACATGCGCACGACCATCGTGTTGGAGGCGCGGTCGTGGATCCCGCGGTGGTCGCGATCCCAGATCACGGCCGGCACGACCAGCGCGAGCAGCACCGTACGCACCGCGACGGGCAGCAGCCGCGGGTTGCCGCCGTCCATCGCGGCGACCCTGACGCCCATCAGCCGGTGCCCGAACGTCTGGCCCATCCACCCGACCAGCACCAGGTACTGCAGCGCGAAGACCAGCACGGGCGCCCACGGCGACTCGGCGGGGTTCATCCGGAGCAGCAGCTGCACCACCACCCAGGTGCAGATCATCCAGTCGATGACGAGCGCGCCGATCCGGCGCCCCCAGCCCGCGATCGATCCGCTGCCCTCCTCGGGCAGGCCCAGGCGCTGCCCGGGATATCCGAGATCGACGCCGGCGGCCCTGACCCCGCCCAGCCAGGTCTGCGTCCACCGAGGCTCGTTGCTGCTCATACCCTCCACGGTAGCCGCCCGGTGGGCCGGTCCTGATTGTGACCCAACCGCGTCACGGACCGGCCATCATGTACGCCATGCCACACGGGGATGACCTTGACCAGCGGTTCAACGAGCTGGTCGCGCAGATAGACGCCGAGCAGCAGCGCAAGATGCGCGAGGCGGCGAAGAAGGAGGCCAGGGCGTCACGGCGGGCCAGGAGCGAGGACGCCGGGCGCTTACGCCGGAACGCGGAACGCGCCGGATGGGACAGGCCCGCCTGGGACAGCACCGTGTGGGACGCCACGCCGCGCCCGCATGAGCCCCGGCGCAGGGCCAGGCGTGTCTGGCCGGCGGTCGCCGGGATCACGGCGGTGATCGCGGCGGCGGGCGTCGTCATCACGCTCCGCCCCGACCTGCTCGCCCCCACGGGCGCAGTGGCCGGGCAGACGATGCCGGTGGCGGCTCCCCCGGCGTCACCGGCCGTCGCCGAGGCGGGCCCGGAGGCCACTTCCGAGGGACCGTTCGCCGGGTCCGAGGCGGAGGACTGGGCGGAGGGCGCCGCCGGTTTCGTCATGCCGGAGGCCAAGGCGATCGGCGGGCTGTCGAAGAAGGACGTGGCTGAGGGGATGGCGCGGATCCGCGAGCTGCTGGCCGCGGCCCACCTCGACCGCGAGACGCTCATGGGCGGTGAGCCGAAGGCGTTCATGAAGCTGCTCCACCCCGAGGAGCGGTCCTGGTTCGGCGAGCGCCTCGACCGCGAGGGCCCCGGGGACACCCGCTGGTGGGTGACGAGCTTCGCGCCCGGGACCGCCGAGCAGGTCGGCGACGTGATCAAGGTACGCGGCAGGACGAAGCTGACGTCGTTCGAGCTGGACGGGCGCGAGGGCGCCGAGCTGGAGACCGACTACATCATCGTGCACGCCGTCCGGCGGCCGGGGCAGCCGGACACGACGATCCGGCTCCTCACGCGACAGCGCGGGACGTTCCTGGTGTACCGCGAGGCGGGCGAGCTCGTCGTGTGGGTGCGGAAGTCGGGCGGGTACGCGACGCCTGCCCGCTGCGACGTGGACGGCGGCTTCATCCACCCCTCCTACGACGGCTCTGCTCCCAGCACGAAGAATCCGGCCGGCGATCCCGTGGACCCGTACGAGCTGGACGGACCTCAGCCCAGGTACAACTGCCAGGCCTCCACGGGCACGTGAACCACCTTTGCCGGCCCCTGACCCTGCGTAACACGTGCGAAACAATCGAGACACCATACGGAAACGGCCGCGCCCTAGCGTCGCAATGATGGCCAGTCCCCAGGGAGGTTCGAGAGTGTTCAACTCCGCCGACGACGTCCTGAAGTTCATCAGCGACGAAGGGGTGCAGTTCGTCGATGTCAGGTTCACCGACCTGCCGGGGACGACGCACCATTTCACCTTCCCGGCAGAGAACTTCGGCGCGAGCGTCTTCACCGACGGTCTCATGTTCGACGGCTCGTCGATCCGCGGCTTCCAGCAGATCCACGAGTCCGACATGCTCCTGCTGCCCGACCCGTCCAGCGCCGTGGTCGACCCGTTCCGCCAGCACAAGACGCTCAACCTCAACTTCTTCGTGCACGACCCGCTGACCGGCGAGGCCTACAGCCGCGACCCGCGCAACGTCGCCCGCAAGGCCGAGGAGTACCTCAAGGGCACGGGCATCGCCGACACGGTGTACTTCGGCCCCGAGGCCGAGTTCTACATCTTCGACGACGTGCGCTTCGAGACGAAGCAGAACGCCGGCTACTACTACATCGACTCCATCGAGGGCGCCTGGAACACCGGCAAGGCGACCGAGGGCGGCAACCTGGGCTACAAGCCGCGCTACAAGGGCGGCTACTTCCCCGTCCCGCCGATGGACCACTTCACCGACCTGCGCTCGGAGATGGTGCGCAACCTCATCGAGGCCGGCATCGAGGTCGAGATGCAGCACCACGAGGTCGGCACGGCCGGTCAGGCGGAGATCGACTTCAAGTTCGGCACGCTGCTCAAGACCGCCGACAACCTCATGCTCTACAAGTACGTGATCAAGAGCACGGCCCTCGAGTACGGCCACACGGTCACGTTCATGCCCAAGCCGATCTTCGGGGACAACGGCTCCGGCATGCACTGCCACCAGTCGCTGTGGAAGGACGGCTCGCCGCTCTTCTACGACGAGGTCGGCTACGCGGGCCTGTCCGACACCGCCCGCTACTACATCGGCGGCCTGCTCAAGCACGCGCCGTCGCTGCTGGCCTTCACCAACCCGACGGTCAACTCCTACCACCGTCTGGTTCCCGGCTACGAGGCCCCGGTCAACCTGGTCTACTCGCAGCGCAACCGCTCGGCCTGCGTGCGCATCCCGATCACGGGCTCCAACCCGAAGGCCAAGCGCATCGAGTTCCGCGTGCCGGACCCGTCGTGCAACCCGTACTTCGCCTTCTCGGCGATGCTGATGGCGGGCATCGACGGCATCCGCAACAAGATCGAGCCGCCGGAGCCGGTCGACAAGGACCTCTACGAGCTGCCGCCGGAGGAGGCCCGCAACATCCCGCAGGTGCCCGGCTCGCTCACCGACGTGCTCAGCGCGCTGGAGGCCGACCACGACTACCTGCTCGAGGGCGGCGTGTTCACGCCCGACCTGATCGAGACGTGGATCGCCTACAAGCGGGAGAACGAGGTCGACCCGATCCGGCTGCGCCCGCACCCGCACGAGTTCGAGCTCTACTACGACGTGTGACGGCAAGGTTTCCCGGCCTCGGCGATCGGTCTCTGAATGGCCGCTGAGCTGCGGAAACCTTGTCGTTAGTTGTCGTTGTTTGTCGTTGCTGAGCAACGTCAGCCGGAACAGAACCGGAACAGAGGGGCCCGGCACCGCAAACGGTGCCGGGCCCCTCTGGCGCTGATCAAGACGCTAACAGCGGTAACGCATTTAGCAGACGGCTACCTGCTCCACGTAGTGCCGGTTCTCCCACGCCTCCACGTCGGCCAGCTTGTACCGGACATGCTTGCCGATCTTCATGTACCTCGGGCCGCCGCCGCGAGAGTTCCAGGCATAGACGGTCATGACGGGCACTCCCATTCGCTCCGCAAGATCCTCCGGAGTGAGATGCTTCGCTGCCACCGATCTCCCTTCACGAGCGCGCCGCCCTTCGGGCACTTGTCGTTCTTTGTCGTTACCGTGCCCTAGTCGCCATTGTCGCACATGACGTGTCATATGCGTCATCACTGCTAGTCGGCCTCCAGAGCCCCATCGGATATCAGAACCGCGGCCGCCGACAGCACCAGCGCGCTGCCCCCCGTCACGCCCCACGTGGTCGCCGCCAGCCACCACAGCGCGACCGCAGTCAGCGAGATACCGACCGCCCCCGCCCCGTGCCGCTCCAACTTCTCGAGCGCCGCACCGCCCAGCACGACGATGAGCGGCACTGCCATCGCCAGGCCCGCAGTGGACACCTGCGCCAGCGGCGCGGCCGCCCAGACCACCGCCAGCCACGCCGCCACCATCTCGACCCGAGCCAACGCCCTCATCGGACCTCCAGACGCTCCAGAATCTCCTCAGGAAGCGCGTACGCCTCTCCCCCGTCCTTGCCAACCAGCCACACCCGCCCGTCCTTTACGAGCCTCTTGAGCTGCGTGTGGATCTCGCTCGGCGGCGCCGTCACCCGCCGCTTGAGCACCAGGTGCAGCAGCTCCCCGAGCTCCAGCGCCAGGCCCTCCGCGTCGGCGAGCACGTCGATGATCGCGGCCTTCACGTCACCAGGCGTCGAACGCGGCTCCGAGGTCGCGGGCTTGCCCGCGCGCGGCTCGCGCCCGTCCTTCTTCGCGCTGGCGTACTCCTCGATCCAGCCCATCGTCAGGTCGTCGATCCGGCCGGCGGCGGGCTGTCGGGCGATGAGCTTCGGCTTCTGCGTGTACAGCCACCGCATGAGCGCGGCCCGCCGGTCGATCCCGGACAGGTACGCCAGGCCCTGCGTCAGCGTCCCGTCCTTGAACGTCGCCGGGAGCAGCGACGGGTCCTGCGGGAGCCCCATCTGGTAGGCCGCGCCGGGCGTCTGCGTCCGCAGCGCGCAGGCGTTCTTGCGGAGCTGCGCCCGCAGCGTCACCGACCCGCCCAGCTCGGTCATGTTCGGGTCCTGCGCGACGAGCAGGAGGCCGCAGCCGCCCTTGCGCCAGGTCTTCGCGCCGGACGCGAGCAGGGCCACGGCCTTCTTGCCGTGCACGTCGTTCAGCAGCAGCTCCGGCGCCTCCTCCAGGACGAAGAAGATGCCGGTCATGCCGTCCGCGTCGGGATCGCCCGGCACGAGGTGGGTCTTGCCGCACCGCTCGTCGCCGTCCTCGTCCACCCATGGGATCTGCGCGAGGTGGTGCACGCGGCGGCGCATCACCCAGTGCCACATCTCCAGCTCGCCCATGGAGGCGTCCTCGCCCAGGGCGCAGCGGTGGGTGCGCCCGTTCCAGTCCGGCACGGAGCCGCCCTGCGGGTCGATCAGCACCGTCGCGAGCTTGTCGGACAGGTGGGCCAGGCCGAGCAGCGTCTCCACCGACCGGGACTTGCCTGCCTCGGAGTCGCCGACGATGATGCCGTGCCGCATGCCGCCCGACTTCGTGAAGAACGCCCAGTGCGCGGGCTGCAGGTCGTAGAAGAACCCGACGTGCGCGCGGCCGTCCTTGCCGATGCGGGGCTGGATGTCCTCGAACCGGCGCACCTCGGCCAGCGTGTCCTCCTGGAGGAGGGTGAACAGGGCGCGGGAGTTGTCGCCCGAGGGCGACGGCTCCAGCACGGCGAGCTGCATCGAGGTCTGGAAGGCCGACGCCACCTTCCCGGCGACCGCGATGATGTCCTTCGTCTCCTTCTCGCCCGGCACGGCCTGGATCTCCGTGCGGTACCCGGCGTCGATCCGCTTGGGCGTCGTCAGCGTCATGCCGTCCAGCGCCTTGCCCTTGGCGGCCAGGCGCTCGTTGAACCGCTTGATGATCCGTGCCACCTCGGGGTCGATCTCGACCTGTTCGACGGTGATGTGCAGCTTCTCGTCGAAGTCGTCCGTACGGCCGGGCAGGGGCAAGCGTCGGTGACGTCGCCAGTGCAGCAGCGCGAACGCCAGCCAGCCGGCCACCCCGACCTGGGCCACCAGCCCCGTGGGGCCGATGGGCGCGGTGGCCATGAGCCAGGCCGCGCCGAACGCCGCGGCGGCGACGTTCTGGCGGGCCTGGACTGCCTTGCGGATCGGGACCACGACCGTGGCCGCCGCGATGAGGACGGCCACGGCCGGGTGCACCGGCAGCAGGTAGATTCCCGCTGAAAGCGGTAGCGCCATCAACCAGGCGAACGGAGCCGCCATCACCATGCGGTACCGCTGACGAAACGCGACCCGCTTCACAGTACGGGCGACCTCATCGGTCGGCTTCTGCTTGCTGACCTTGGACAACGACGGCTCCTTTCACCTGGATGATGTTGGACGTACGGCCGAGCGTCAGCCGCCCGCGTACGCCTCCTTGTCGGCCACGTTGTCCACGCCGCCGACCGCCGCGTGAGCCTCGGCCACCGTGGACTGCGCGGCGGCCAGGGCGGCGATCTCCGCGTGCTGGGCGGCAAGCAGGGTCGCGGTCTCGTGCGCGGCCATCAGCGCCGCGATGAGCGCGCCGCGGCCCATGCGCTTCGCAGCCAGGCCGGCCACCTGACCGTCGATGGCGGCGGCGACCTGCATCATGTCGGTGTTGGCGGTATCGTGGTCGTGCTTGAGCTGGGGGAACGAGACGAATTCGGCGTTCACGATGGTCCCTTCGGTGGTGTCGTACTTGGTCAGGTCGGTGACGGGCTTCTGGTCGCGGGTGTCGGCGGCGGCCGACAGTTCGGGCGTCTCCTCGGGGGCTTCCTCCTCGGTCTGTGGGGCTTCCTCCTCGGTGTCCTCGACCACCTCGGCTTCCTCGATCTCGCGGGTGGACTGGTAGTCGCGGTATGCCTGACGGGCACCCTCGGTGGCCTGGCGGCCGATCCGGACGGCACCGCCGAGGACCTTGAGGAGCCCGTACGTTCCGCCCGCGACCGCCGCGGTGGTGCCGCCGACGACTCCGAAGACGAGCGATGTCCACCAGCGGAGGTTGCGCGGCCCCGGCGGGGCGCCGGACGCGGTGGGGCGGGTGAGGTACTTCTGGACCTGGTCGTAGTGGGTGCGGGCGGCAGTGAACCCCTCGCGGAACTCAACGTCAGCCGCCGCCGTACCGGCCCGGAGGCCGCCCATGGTGGCGGCGCGAGCATCGGGGCGCTTGACCAGCGCGACGGTGATGGCCCCGGACAGGGCCAGCACCAGGAAGACGGTGATCACTTCTGGCCCTCCTTGACATCGGCCGTCACGGTCTCCTGCCACGCCTTCTTGACGTCGCGCCCAAGGTCGGCCGTGTTGACGCCGAAGATGCTGATGGCGCTGACGACCAGCAGCGTGGGGATGAGCGCAGCGACGAGCGCGGTGGCGCGGCCGACCTTGTTCGACTTGCCCCACACGTCCGCGACCCAGATGGTGCCGCAGATGCCGAGCGCGACCGCCGGGACGATGGGGTGCAGCCGTCCGGTGGCGGTGCGGACGATGGTCTCGAAGAACGTGCCGATCAGGCCGAAGCCGGCCGCGAGCATCCACCAGGCGGTGAACTTGGGCGCGACCTTCTTCCAGATGAGCACGATGCCGACCGCCAGCAGCAGGGCAGTCGAGGCGCCGAGCCCAACGAGCAGGTTGTCCACGGTGAGGGGTCCTTTCAGGCAAAAAAGTGGAGGATGAGGTAGGCGACGAGCGCGGCCGTGGTCAGCTCGGGCAGGAAGATCGTCATAGCGGGGATGTAGAACGCCGTGTAGAGGAGCGCGCGGGCCAGCAGCAGCACCCGCCAGGCCCACACCAGCGCGCCGACGTCGCCCGGCAGCCACGATGGCGACCACCGTTCCCGGATGAACGTGATGGGCGAGGCCAGATAGGAGGGCCGCTCGCGGGCGATCCAGTCCGACAGCGGGCCCTGGACGAACTCGACGAGCTGGTCCAGTCGCGGCGCGGCGGGCTTCGCGGGCGTCTGGGGCTGGTCGTCGCGCAGGGGCACGACGGGGGCGACCTGCTCGGCCTCCTCGGCAATCTGGGGCTGCTCGGCGGCCTGGTCGGGCTGCTCGTCCTTCGGCTGCGACTCGGTGGGGTACGGGGAGCGGATGCTGCGCATGGTCACCTCCTCTGACGGTTGACGTCGTCGCCGCTGCTCCGGAGTTCGGCGGCGTAGTGCGTGTAGAGCCGATCGCCCTCGGTCTCGTCCGCGTTGTGCTTGTCGGCGAGTTCGGCCGCGAGGTAGCGAACGGCCTCGTGGAACGCGGCCTTCGGACTCTCCGCGCCCTTGATGCGGGCGTGGAAGCGCATCTTGCGGCTCTGGCGGCGGGTCGGCTTGGTGGGCACGTGACTCCTCCCGATCGTCACGGACGGTTACGGCTGGCGGGGCCGTGGTATGCTCTCGCGCACGTGCGCGCACGTACACCTGCGCGCGTTGGGTCGCCGCGCAGTGGCGGGCTCCGGCTCTGGTCGGTGGCGAACACCGCCTGACGGCTGGTCACGGTCGGTCACGTCCGCATGAGGTTGGCGATCACGGCGTCCCAGTCGATCCGCGCCTCTCTGGTCGGCACCAGCTTGTAGAAGCCGAGCGCGTGCCGGGTGAGGATGTCGGCGGGGGCGCGGAACACGCCCAGCAGGAGGTCTCCCTGCGTGATCCCGAGCAGCACGTGTCTGCCGTCCGAGGCCGGCTCGATCCTCAGTGCGGTGCGGTCCGGCTTCGACAGGCACTCGGCCCGCTCGTTCAGGCCGTCCAGCAGGACATCGCGGGGCGCGACCACCGGGGCGTGCCAGTCCTCGATCTCCAAGTGGACGAAGTACGGATCGTCGGTCCGGTAGGACAGCCACCCGTTGTGGAACTCGTCGTTGGCGTCGTCCCACATCGGCACGTAGCAGGACCACTCGGTCGCCTGGTTCGTCTGGCTGGTCGTCATCAGTTCGCTCCCTCGCCGTCGTCAGTTGGTGTGTCAGCGGCGTGTGCCACGTCGTTGTCAGTCGTGTCAAGGGTCACACCATCGGCCGTGTCACCCGTGTCATCGGGTGTGTCACCCGTGTCACCAGCCGTGCCACCGCTTGTGCCATCAGCCGCGTCACGGTCGCCAAGTCCGGCCTTCTCGATGTAGCGGTAAGCCGTGCGGGGGCTCACCTTGTACTCGTCGAGCACCGCGTCACGTAGCTCTGCCACGGTCATGCCGGGCTTCCCCTTAGCGAGGTTGTGCAGCCACGTAATGCGCTGCTCAAGCTCTCTGTCAGTGGGTGGCGCGGCCGTGCCCTGACGCGTGCCATTCGGGCGGCGTGCCGCAGGCTTGATGGGGGGTGACACGGGCGTCGGTGACACGGTCGGTGTCACGCCGTTGCCGCGTGACACGGCGCCGTTCTTCGTGCCATCGCCTGTGACACGCACGTCACGCCAGCGCGCGCCCGTCGTGCCATCCGTCGTGCCACTGGCCGTGACACCAACCGTGCCAGCCGTCGTGCCACTGGCCGCGTCGCTCACCTCGGCTGGCACGGGAGCCGGGGAAGTGACACCCGTGCCAGCCTCGATCGCGCGCGGCTGCGTCACCGGAGCGAGCTCGCCGAGCCGGTACAGCGCCCGCTCCCGACGCGTCGCCTTCCACCGCCACAGACGGCCGTGCTGGTCTTGCAGGTCCGTCTTGGCCAGCACCCGGTCACGCTCGCGGCCCAGGGCATCGGAGTAGGAGCGAATCTCCCACAGCACCATCCGCCGCCACAGGCCGAACGTCCGCAGCGGCGCGAGGATCCAGCGAGAGATGCGGATCTTGTCCATGCGGGTCGGGTTCGACAGCTTCGCCCGCTTGCGGACGACGTGCGCGCCGACCTCGACCGCGATGACCCACAGCAGCGGCAGCGTGGCGTGGGCCACGACACCGAACAGGGTCTCCTCGCTGGCGATGTTCAGGTAAACCGTCGCGCCGGTCAGCGCCCACGGGATGAGCCGCAGCCACATGATCCGCATCTCCATGCGGGCCAGCACGATGTCCAGCGCGGAGAACGCGAGGATGCCGAGGTCGATCCCGAGCGGGACGGTGAACGCGAGCCCGCCGAAGGTGGGCGCCGCGGCGTCCATGACCTTCTTGAAGGAGTTGACGAAACCGATCACGCCGAGGACGCCGACCGCGATGGTAACGGCGTTGATGGCGTTGTGCTCGGCCTGCGTGAGCGTGCGGGGCGTGGTCATGCTGCCACCCCGTCGTAGCCCTCGACGTACGTGCCGATGCCGAGCTGTCGGCGCAGCTCGGGGTCGGTGCCGCCGATGACGCCCACCGGGTCGTACGGCAGGAGCCGCGCACGCTCGACACACGGGCCGGCCAGCCCGGTGAAGGGGCAGCCAGAGCAACGCTTCTTCGCCTCGTCGTAGGCGTCGGCGGTCTCCGCGATGGGGAACCAGTCGTCGGGGTCAGCGCCCGGCTTGCGGCACACCGCCGCGGGGGTGAGGAGAAGTTCGTCGAGCTCGCGCAGGCGGGCAGCGGCCTGGCGCTCGGGGTCGGATGTGACAGTGTGGCGGCGTGATGCCACGATGTGGCTGGACATCGGGTCCCAGTTCCTTTCACGAGGGGAGAGACCTGGTGTTAAGGGCCCCGCCTGGAAGTGGAGTTCCGGGCGTGGGCCCGCAGGGGGCTTGTGGCGAGCGGCTTTCCGGTGGAGCGGAGGCCGCTTTTTTCATGCCCTGCTAGTCTGTGTTTGCTAGTAAACAACTTTGTAGAGAGTCATGCTGCATGACTCGACGATCACTGTCAAGCCCCCAGGTGAGACGCGCGCTCTCTCGCCGCTCGTAATACGATCAACGCCAGCTTGAACAGCAACGTGGAGAGGATTCGCCCGTGCCCGTCGAGAGGTTCACCGAGGTCCTGGACGACCTTCGGGCCAAAATCCTCGACGGCAGCTACCCGGTCGATGAATTTCTTCCGCACACTGAACAGCTCAAAGAGTCCTACGGCGTCAGTGCGGCCGTGATCACGCGAGCAATGCAGGGGTTGAAGGCCGAGGGGCTGATCTGGCGCGTCGCCAACAGAGGCATGATGGTGCTTCAGCCGCCGGTCTGCGTGGGCGTGCCGGTAGCGATCGCACCGCACTATGAGCACCAGAACTGGGGAGAAGCCTGCCATCGCGCCCGCGTTACCGGCCGCTTCCAAGAAGACTCGCGGATTCGCGCCGGTGCCGCCAACGATCTTCTGGCGCGGCTGTTCGACCTGAACGAGGGCGATCCCATCGTGTGGTGGTCGCGCATAGCCGTCATCGGCGAGCGGACAGCCGTCTTCCGTGACCGCGTCTGGTACCCGAAATCGATCTTCGGCGACGTACCGTCCAACGCCCTCACCCCCGAAGCGTTCGACGTCGCGCTGTCCCGGATCAACCCGAACACCAGCAACGCCGACCTCACCACGAGGGTTCGGCCCTGCACGGACAAGGAGGCGAAGGAACTGAAGATGAGCGAAGGCAGCCCCGTCTACGACATCACCCGGACCACCCATGATGAGGAAGGCCGCATATACGAACTGCTCCGCCGCGTCGCGAACCCGCTACGTTTTCACATTCGAGACCGGGGAGTGCCGCTCTCCTCATCCTGAGCAGGAGAGATCCCATTAAGGCACCGGCGTCCAACTCCAGGGCCGGGGTCCGCGCTCGCCACGCAGACACGCCAGCCGCAGCATGATCTCATCCTGCCGCGCGGGGTTCTCAGCCGCGACCTGGGCGGCCATGCACGTCATCCGGAACTCGCGGATATCCCGCAGCACCTCGAACCCGGCCCACGCCGTCACGTCATATCCGTAAGCCCGCGCGAACCGGTCATACTCCTCGGCCGTAATCCGGCCCATCGTGAACGCCCTCACCGCCGTGGACGTCAGGTCCCACTCCGGAGGCCCAACCGAGCAGCGCTCCAGATCGAGCAACACCACCTCACCGTCACCCGTGGAAACAACGTTCCCGATCCAGGCGTCGCCGTGCACGACGCACTCAGGCAGCCCGTCAGGCAGGTTGGCGTACCGGGCTTCCAGCACGGCCAGATGGCGGCGCATCCACAGCCGATCCTCGTCCTCAAGGGTCGTGGCCCGCTCGATCCGATCGGCAAGCCGCACGAACGGATCCAGACGGCCGACGTCGAACGACGGCAACGGCAGGTCGTGCAGGCGCCGAAGCGCGACCGCCACCTGCAGCGCCGTCCCCTCCTTGTGCGGCGGCAGCTCCCACCACCAGGTGACCGCGCGGCCGTCCACCTCAACAGGCTGCTCAACGTCGGGCCACGCTCGCACGGCTGACACGTCGTTCGCTTCCAGCCACCTGGCCAAAGCCACCTCACGTGCCGCCGCAGCGAACTGGCCAGTGCGAGTGACACGAGCGATAACCCCGGACTGGAGCCTGAACAAGGCATTCTCGCCCAGCCGGATAAGCTCAGCGCCTACCGGATCGAGCCCAGCGTGACGGCCGGCCACATCGAGCGCGTCCCGGGCGGCCACTTCGGTACTCGTGGTGTCGGTCATACCTGGACCGCCTCACGGATGCGGTGCCGCAACACGGCTACCGGGTGCTGCCGCTCGTGTGGGTGGGCGAACCGCGACAGCTCCCGCATGTCGTCCTGTGCGCGGCGTGAACGCACGGTGCCCGCGTCCGTAAGCGCACGCGTGCCGATCGCAGCGGCCTCCTCAACTTCCCCGGCCGCCATCGTCAGGGAGGCGAGCTTGATGCCGCTGATCGCCCGGGACCGAACGTAGGCGGCGGTATGCCCGGCGACCGCACCGGAGAGCCGGGCCGACGCTTCGGCCACGTACTGGGCGTTGACCGCCTCGCTGATAACCTTCCCGTCGATCACCTTGCTGACGGATCGGTCGGCGATCGCCAAGTCGAACACAGCATGGCCAGTGTCGCCCTGGTGCTGGGCGGCGTCGTAGTACCGCATCCACGGCTTCTCCTCGCCGGGATGGATGCGATTGAACTCCTTGTCGGCCTCCTGGACGGCCTGCCACGTCTCGGCCACGCGGCCGAGCTTCGCGAACGCCCGCGCCTGAGCGGACCGCAGCATGGCGCGCTCACCGGCGGTGAGCCGGTCGGAGCGTACGAGAGCGAACTCCACCAGCGTGAGCCCGTCGTCGGCATCCCCGACCCAGATGGCTTGCCGTGCCATGCTGGAGAGCACCTTGGCGCGCAGGTGCCAGTCCTGGGCCTCCTCAGCGCAGGTGAGCGCGAGGGCAAACATCTGCCGAGCGTCGTCGTGGGCGTAGGCGTCGAAGGCCATGAATGCGGCCGCGTGCGCCAGCCAGCCGACTGCCGAGTACAGGGCATCATGCAGCTTGGCCGGGCAGCGGGACTGCTTGAGCAGTCCTACGGCGAACCGCAGTTGCCCGTTGACAGCCTCGCGGACCAGGCAGCCACCGTAGGTGTGATCCCAGGTGGTGAAGGTGTGGGCGATGGTTCGTAGTTCGGTGACGTCGGAGGGCTTGACGACTGCAGGCGGGCTGATGGTCTGGCCAGGCATGGCCAGACCGGATAGGGAGGCTGACGCGGCCGCCCCCATCGCAGTACGGATGAACTGCTTACGGTCCACATCTGCAACGGTAACGGCCTGTTTGCGCCGCTGTGGGCGGGCAAGTCCGAGATCCTTGTCCTCATCTACCCCACAGACGGAGCGCAGCGCTTCCCGATAGGCGGCGTTGGGCCAGCGCACAATGCCGCGTTCCAACTTGCCGACATAGTTGGCCGTCCACGACCCCGTCTGCTTCTTGTGGTGCAGCATCCATGCGTTGACCAGGTCAGCAAGGTCCTGCCGCGACGCTGGCTCCCCGGGCGCGGTCGGTGACGGCAGCCGCTCGCGCGCCCGCTGCAGCAGCAGATTCGGCTCCGACATGGCGCACCTCCCGCGGGCATCGTCGCACAGCACGGCGTCGGCAGGCCCGCGAATCTGCCCCCAATCTGCCCCTTGACTGCCCCACTCGATGGCGTTCCCAAGCGCCCGACGTGACTCCAAGGTGGAAGGGACCCTTCACCGCACGTGAGGAGCAGCACACGATGCAGGCTCTTGGCGAGGACCACCATCTCGCCCGCGCCCGCCCTGCCGGCGTCCCGGTGTTACCAGGCGACTCGGCGTGGGTGGCCCTCCTCGTGTCGTTCGACCGGGGCCAGACCTGGCGGCCGAGTGGCACGTTGAACCTGCCCACCGCCCAGTGCGACACGGCTGCGCGCCTCTTCCTCATGACCGCCATGAGCATGGCTACCGAAGACCACGCCCTGAACGTCGTCTGGCAGGTCCTTGCGTGGCCCGCCCGCGAGGGTCAGGAATGCCCGTCGGCCGCACCCCCCATCGTGTCGCTCCGCAGCGACGGTGAAGTCCCTGGTCAGCTTCCACTCCCCTGATATCCGCCTTGAGGCCTTCTAATGACGATCGACGTACCTACCAGCCCCTCATCCGATGACGAATCCATGGCCCGCAACGCCACGGAGGTACTGAGTGACGACAAGGCCCAGTTCCTGGCTGCGCAGTTGCAGGAGTCCTGGGGAGGCCGCTGGCAGGTGATGTGGGAACCTTGGGGCCGCAAATTCCGCGCGTTCCCCGCCTACGCCATGGACGTCAACACCCCCGTCGTGGGTACCAACCTGCGCGAGCTGTGGCGCAACGTCCTCGACATCGACCAGGTACTGCTGAACGAGGTGGCGGCAGCCATCCCGGCGCACCCGCCCGTGGCCGTCCACGTACCCCCCGGATTCCTTCAGGAGGTGTTCGGGTGATCCAGCGAGACGCGGTCAGGCAGGCGGCACCGCGAGCAGCGAGCGTTGCTACGCCGCGTCTTGGCGCGACCGGTCGAGGACGGCTCATCAATGGCCGGCCGCGCACTCCGGCGCGGGCCTTGTCCAGAATTCAGCACCGTTGTGCAGGCTCGCGCCGCCTACAACTCGCAGTCCCACGGTGGAGCCCCTGGCCGCCGTGGGCTGCGAGCCCCAACCCCCGGCCATCATCTCTTCCCCTCGACATCGCCTCACGAGGCGCCGTCGAACTGTCGGCTGGGGCCGAGGGAGGCGAATCTAGGCGGCCGTCTGCTCGCCTCCCTCACCTTCCCTGGGCGCACAACGCCGGGACACCCCATGGGCGTCACGTCGTCGCGCCCACCATCCTCACCCTCACGACCTGCCGGTTGACTGGTGTCGTGGCGAGCAGAGGGTGGGGGTTCCAACCGATCCGAGACCGGAGGCGCGACCCCTGCACCTCCGGAACCAGCACCAGGCGCGGCGGCCCCGGCTCACACCCGCAGGGCGTGCCGCCGCGCCATCCGGAAGTGATCCCCATGTACCGCTGGGAACCGCATATCCCAAGAGGCTCCCTCCTGTGCGTCGTCGAGTCGTCGTGCTGCGAGGAGTTCATCCTCTGCTCCGAGGATTCTCAGTTCTTCGTCCGACGCCGCGCGGCCAACGGCGGCCACGAGCAGACCGCCAGAGGCCCCTACGCTCGCGCCGCCAAGGCGTGGATCGAGCTGTCCTCAGGCCACCAGCACGCGGCCAAAGTGGCGTCATGACCGGGTTGGCCTGAGCCCGGCAACCTCCTCCAGAGGCAGGTCCCGGCGCGGCTAACCCCGGAGCGGCTTGCCAACAGCCACCATCGACCAGTTGCCCATCACAACCAAGAAGAGGGATGTACCCGTGATCACCGACAACGGCGTCCAGGACGCCGCCGCCCTGCGTGACGCCATGACCGCCGACGTGGCGGCTCTCTGCACGGAATGGGGCTTTTCGCTCCCCGTGCCGGTCGAGGCCGCGTTCCGTACGGTTCCCCGGCACCTTTTCGCCCCGGGGGTGGCACTGGATAAGGCGTATGCGCAGGACATCGTCGAGGTCAAGCGCAGCGAGCACGGCGTACTGATCTCCACCATGTCCGCGCCCGCCACCCAGGCCGTGCAGCTCGTGCAGGCCGACATCAGGCCGGGGATGCGCGTACTGGAGATCGGCTCAGGCGGCTACTTCGCGTCGCTGCTCGCCGAGGTGGTCGGACCGACCGGCCAAGTGACGACGATGGACATCGACGCCGACGTGATCAGCCAGGCCCGCGCCTGCCTGGACACAGCCGGATACGAGCGGGTGCGGGTGGCCATCGGCGACGCCGAGTACGGCCTGAAAGACAACGCCCCTTACGACCGGATCGTGGTCACGGTCGGAGCGCCGGATATCCCGCCGGCCTGGCGCGAGCAGCTCGCCCCTGGAGGCCGAATCGTCGTCCCGTTGCGGATGAAGGGAATCAGCCGGTCACTCGCCCTTGAGCCTACGAACGATCACCTCGTCGCTGTTTCGCAGGCGGTCTCCGGGTTCGTCTGGATGCAGGGCGCCGGCGCCAACGACGGTCACCTGTGGCTACTGAAGGGGACAAAGGTCGGGCTGCGCTTCGACGACGGGAACCTGCATCGGCCCAGCGCTCTCGATGGCGTGCTGGCCGGTGAGCCCGCCGCGGCCTGGTCTGGAGTGACCGTCCAGAGGTCGGAACCGTTCCCGGACCTGGCGCTGTGGATGGCGACCGCGCTCCCAGGCTTCTGCCACCTGGCCGTGGACACCAGCGACGGTGGTCCAGGAGTCGCGGTCGAGCCGGGTGGACGCCAGTTCCCGTTCGCCGCGCTCGACGACGACGGCGACTCCTTCGCCTACCTGTCGGTCCGACCGGCCGGAGAAGGCATCGTCGAGATGGGAGCGCACGGTTACGGCCCTCACGGATCCCGGATCGCTACGGCGATCATGGAACAGGTGCGGGTGTGGGACCGCGACTACCGCAACGGCCCCAGTCCGGACTTCGCCGTCTGGCCGATCGACACCCCCGCCGAGGCGCTGCCCGAGCGCGCGATGGTCATCGACAAGCGCCACACGAAGATCACGATCTCCTGGCCCGACGTAGCTGCTCGGAGCCAGGTAGCCCCACCCACCCAGTGAAGGAGGAAACAGTGTCCATCAACATCGTCGAGGCACCCCAGGGGTTGGCTGCCGAGGAGATCCCTGACGAGTTCGAGCTCGACATGCGCGTGATCGAGGCGAGCGTGCCGCTGCCCGTACTGGCGTGCAACACCGACGACAACTGCAACCCCTCGTGCAACAGCTCCTGCGCCACCGCCGTCGCCGACCCGTTCTGACGACGACGTAACCCCGCTGTCGGTGCCGTGCCCTTGGCGGCGCCGACAGCCCCACCCCTGAGGCGGAGGATCATGAGATCAGCGCTGTTCTTCTCGCCCTCCGGCCCAATGCTGGCCCGGGTGAGCACCTATCCGGACGGGTTAGACGTGCCCGACCACCACGACGATCCCGCCGCCCAGGCAGAGACCGATCGGCGATGGTTGACCCAGATCTGGGCGCGTCCCGACGTACGGGCAGCTCTGCGCCTGGCCAGCCCGTCACTGGCCGGACGGCTCGACATCGTCACCTGCGAGACGGCGAGCGCCGAGCAGCTACGGCGGCTCACGCGGGCAGTGGCGTCCTATCTGGTGCGCTGGCATCGCCGCCCGACCCCGTTCGGGCTGTTCGCCGGGATCACACCAGCAAACATTGGGCCTGCCGCAGCGCTCCGCTTCGGCCCCGATCACCGGGTGGCGATACGCGCCGATGGACAATGGCTCGCCGCGCTCGTTGACCGGCTGGAGAGTCATCCCGAACTCTTGGCCCGCCTGCCAGTGGTGGTCAACAACTCGTGCTTCGTACGTGGCGACAGGGTTGCCATCACCGACCGGCCCAGCGCCGGGCGGCCGGGCCCACTGACCGAGGTCTCGATCCGCCACACCCGGCCCGTACAGCTCGCCCTGAAGGCGGCAAGCGCTTCGGTCACGTTCGGCTGCCTCGCCGAGCAGCTCCACGCGGCGTTTCCTGCCTCCACACGCGCCACGATCACTGACATGCTGGCGAGTCTCGTCGCGCAAGGGTTCCTGCTCACCGCGTTGCGTCCGCCCTCAACCGTTGTGGACGGCCTGCCACACGTGATCAGCCATCTGCACGCCGCCGGCAACGACCTTGCCGATATCGCGGACCTTCTGCAGGACCTCGAAGACATTCAACATCAACTGACCCGCCCTCCTGCGGGCGATCCGCTGGCGCACGCCGACATGGCCACCGTCGCAGATCGGATGATCTCCGCTTGCGGCGGCACCGATACCGTGCTGGCCGCCGACACCGCAGTGGACGGGCGGATCAGCCTGCCGCGCACCGTCTTCGACGAGGCAGCCGCGGCCGCGTCGGTGCTGTTGCGCCTGACCACTCGCCCGTTCGGGCCGGAAGTCTGGCGGGACTATCACCTCGCGTTCCGGGCACTATACGGGCCGGGCGCCCTCGTACCGGTACGGGAACTGATCGCAGACTCAGGACTCGGGTTTCCCGCTGACTTCATCGGCGCGGCGCGTGGCCGGCCTGTGCGACCTCTGAGTGGCCGCGACAGCGTCCTGCTGGCGCTCATCCAGCAGGCCATGGTGGACGGCCGCGCGGAGATCACGCTGACTGAGCCGCTGATTCAGGACCTGACGGTCGGCAACCCCGGAGAGATGGTCGTCCCACAGCGCGCCGAGCTGCCTTTCCATCTGGAGGCGGCATCGGCGGACGCGGTCACACGGGGCGCGTTCGTCTTGTGGGTGACCGGTGCGCCGAGGACCAGCAGCAGCATGGCCGGCCGGTTCGCCCACCTGCTGCCCCCACAGGAGCGGGAACTACTGGCTGCCTCCTTTGCACCTGACGGTGAGGCGGTGGCGGCGCAGTTGTCCTTCCCGCCCCGCCGCAGACACAACGAGAACGTCGTCCGAGTCCCGCGACTCCTGCCCGCAGTGATCCACCTCGCCGAGCATCCCACTACCGGTACGGTCCCGATCAACGTGGACGACCTCGCGGTGACCGCTGACGCGACCCAGATGTATCTGGTCCAGATCTCGACCCGCCGCCGCATTGTGCCCTGGGCGTTGCACGCGCTGGAGGCGTCGGCACACACTCCGCCGCTGGCCCGGTTCCTTGCTGGAGTGCCGTGCGCTCGCCACGCTGTCTACGGGCTGTTCGACTGGGGCGCGGCCCGCAAGCTGCCGCACCTGCCGCGCCTGCGCTACGGCCGGACGGTGCTGGCCCCGGCCCGCTGGATCCTCACCGCTTCCGACCTGGGCACGCGGCGCGACTCTACGCAGAGGTGGGACAAGCACCTCGCCGCGTGGCGTGACCGATGGCGCGTCCCCTCCTGGGTGGTGCTGTACCAGGAGGAGGCCCGGCTTCCGCTCGACCTCGACGCTCGTCTAGACCGGAGCCTGCTGCGGACCCGTCTCGAACGCGCCGGACAGGTCGAACTCCGCGAACATCCCCGTGAAGACTGGGCTGGCCGGGCCTGCGAGTTCCTTGCCACGCTGACCGCCGCCCCGTCTGCCCACAGCGGCCCTGCCCCACCTGCTGTCATGGAGCGGCCCACCGCGATGCTGATGCCCGGCGCCGGCGACGTGGTTCACGCGCAGTTGTCCGGTCACCCCGCCCGCTACGACGAGATCCTGACCAGCCATCTGCCTCGGCTCCTGCAAGCCCTCGATCTGGAGCGCTGGTGGTTCCGCCGTCACCGCGACACCCTTCGGCCCGATAGTCTCCAGCAGCTCTGGCTCTACCTGCAATTGTCCGGCCCTGACCAGTACGCCGCTGCGGCTGCCCGCCTGGCCGACTTCGCCGCCCGCCTGCAAACGCAGGGGCTCCTCGCCCGTCTGCGCCTGGCCGCCTACCAGCCGCAGACCGGCCGCTACGGTCCCGGCACGGCGCTGGCCACCTCGCATCGGGTCGCCGCCGCTGACTCGGCTGCGGCACTGGCCCAGATCACCATGGCCTCCCGCTCCGGCCTGCCCGATCAGGCGATCGCCGCGGCGTCGATGGCCGATCTTGCCGCCGGGCTCGCCTCTTCCTCGGGCGACGGGTACGGATGGCTGGTCAACCAGCTTCCGCGAGAGTATGGGGAGCTCGACCGGACGCTACGTGACACGAGCCGGCTCCTGGCCGAGCCCGCCAACGGCTACCGGGCTCTCCGAGAACACGCGGGCGGGGAAGAGGTGGCCCGCGCGTGGACTGTACGGCGGGCCACGCTCAACGTTTACAGCGCCCAGCTCTCCCGCCATCGCCACGCGCCCATTACCGTGCTGCGGTCCCTGCTGCACGACCACCACGTGCGCGCCCTCGGCGTCGATCCCGACGTTGAGAGCGTCACCAACCGGCTGGCCCGCGCCGCCGCCCTGCGCGTCCTGGCCCGCGCCGAACAGGACCAACGATGACCGCTCCTGCCAACGAGCCCATGGCGCAGTCGCTGGCCTCAGGCGCAGCCGGAACCGCGCTGCTCCACATCGAACGCGCCCACACCGGGGTGCAACCATGGCACACCGCGCACGCGTGGATCACGGCCGCCACCAGCAACGAGATCAGTGCTGCAGACCAGGCCGGGCTCTACTTCGGTGCCCCGGCCATCAGCTTCACCCTGCACGCCACCCGGACGGGCCGCTACGACCGTGCCACCGCCGCCATCGACGCGCACGTCATCCGACTCGCCGAACGCCGCCTGGCCGGCGTGACCGCCCGGACCGCAGATGGAGAGGCGGCGAGGTTCGCGGACCACGACCTGTTCCACGGCCTGACCGGGATCGCCGTCCTGCTGCTGCGCCACCTGCCCGACTCCGGGATCCTCGAACCGATCCTGAGCCACCTGGTACGGCTGACCTGCCCGACCTTGGACAAACTCCCAGGCTGGTGGGTCGCCCATGATCCTGCCTCCACCGTCCCCACCCCAGGCGGGCACGCCAACCTCGGGATCGCACACGGCATCACGGGCGTCCTGGCTCTGCTCGCCATCGCGCTCCGCGACGGCATCGCCGTGGACGGCCAAACCGACGCCATCCGGCGAATCTGCGCCTTCCTCGACGCATGGCAGCAGGACGGAGAGACCGGACCGTGGTGGCCGCAGTGGATCACCCGCGCAGACCTGGAGTGCGGCCGAACACGGCTGCTTGGGCCTGGCCGCCCTTCCTGGTGCTACGGCACCGTGGGCATCGCCCGCGCTCAGCAGATGGCCGCCATCGCCCTCGGCGACACCACCCGGCAACACCTCGCCGAGCATGCCCTCGCCGCCTGCCTAGCCGACCCCACCCAGCTCGCGTATCTCACCGACCCCGGGCTCTGCCACGGCGTCGCCGGCGTCTACCAGACCGCGTGGCGAGCTGCCCGCGACGCCCTCACCCCCGACATCGCCACCTGTCTGCCCGCCTTGGCGGCGATGCTCGACCAAGCCGACGCGCACGCCGACGGCAGCCTGCTCACCGGGTCCGCGGGTCTGGCTCTTGCGTTGAACACGGCCGCCCGCAACCTACCCCCGCACTCGGGATGGGACACATGTCTACTGATCACCTGACCACCACCGCACCTGCTGACCTGACCAAGGCCGTACTCGCGGTCCTATCCGACACGCCCATCAAGGTGGCCGCATCCGCCATCAACACACCTCCGGAGAACCTCACCGCGATGGTCGAGCTCTACCAGAACGCCGGCCGCGAGGCGCTCGAAACACACGCCGCCGGGCACGACTGGTACCAGATCAACGTGAAGTTCCCCGGCAGCGCCGACGCCGCAGTTACCGCCCTCGGCCAGCACCTGGACAGCCTTCACGACCTGGTCGACGCCTGGTGGTTCATCCGCAAGAAGCCCGGCCTGAAACTGCGGCTACGCCTGCGCGCCGCCACCACCGACACGAGAACAGCGGTCAACGCCGCGCTGAACGACCTCGCCAGCTCTGGGGCGATCTCACGCTGGGGTACGGCGATCTACGAGCCGGAAACCGCCGCGTTCGGCAGCGGAACCGGCATGGACATCGCCCACGACCTGTTCTGCGCCGACAGCCGACACATCGTCACCTATCTGCGGCGCCCGGCGGCGAATGTAGGCCGCAGAGAGGTGTCGATGCTGCTCCTCGGCACCATGTTGAGCACGTCCCTGGACCGCTTCGAGCGCGGCGACGTCTGGCACCGCGTCGCCGAACTCCGCCCCCTGCCCGAAACCCCACCTCCCGGCCAACTGGAGGCGCTGGCCGACAAGATCCGCCCTCTGGTCGCCTCCCCTCTCGGCCCCATCACCCCCGCCGGGCCGCTCGCCTTCGCCGCACCGTGGGCCGACAACTTCCGCCACGCCGGGCAATCCCTGTACGAGGCCGCCACCGCCGGGCACCTCACCCGCGGCATCCGCCACATCTTCGGCCACCACGTGATCTTCCACTGGAACAGGCTCGGCCTGCCCGCAACCACACAGGGCGTCCTCAGCCGTGCAGCGTGCGAAGCACTCCTACCCGCCGGGAGCCGGCCATGACGACACCCGACGTTGCCCAGCTCACCCGGTGGTGGCCGCTGGTCAACCGGCCCCGCCCTCCCTACTCGCCCCTCACCGAGCGGATCGCCGAGGTCGGCAGCCTCGCCCGCAGTACGAAGCACGCGGCCGAGCCTCTACTTGCCGCCGCCCAGGCACTCAACACCGCCGCGCTCATCGCCAGCGACTGCGACCTGCCGGACCTCGCGCAAGAACTGTGCTGGCGTCAGATCGCCCCATACCACCGGGTTGGTCACCTCACCATCCGCCAGGCCAGACACATGCTCGAACCAGCCATCAACCTTGCTCGCCTGCGCCTGCGCGCAGGCGACGCGGCAACGGCATGGGCCCTGCTCGACACCCTCCACCACGCCATCGCCACCAACACGGAGGCCATAATCGAGGGCCGAACTCTGCCGACTCGGGACCTGACCGGCAGCCCAGAAGAGTACCAAGAGTTACGTGTCTGGGCATATCGCGTCTACCTGTCTGAAGGCGCCCGCGCCCTCGTACGCCTCGGCCGCTGGCGAGACGCCCTCGCCCACATCGAGCGCAACAAGGGAATCGGCCTGCACCTGATGGACGGCCGCCAGGTCAAGATCGTGGCCACCTGCCTTGCTGGCGACACGGAAACCGCGCTCGCAGTGCTGAACAACAGCACACTCACCGAGCCGTGGGAGGAGCAGGTCGCGGCGTGCCTGACGGTGATGTGCCATCTCGCTGGCAACCGGCCTGCGGAGCACGAGGCCGATCTGATGATCGGACGGTATCTCGCCAGCAGGTCAGCGCCGGGACACGCCGTCTTTCAAGCCCGCCTGGGCCTGGCGGTCGTCGATCTCACGTCCCTCGCGGCTGTCGGAAAGATCGGCCCAGCCTACGCACGCCTCATCAACGACGCCCTCACGTCAGCAGACGGGTATGTCGCGCGAGAGATACTCGCGCATGACCGGTGCAGAGCGATGCTCATCGGAGCTGAGAAGCAGGCGCTCACCTCGGCCGTGCAGGCTGCCGGGCTTGGACTCGGCACGATCCCAGTCCCCGTGTTGGCCGACCTCCTCGCAGCCGTGGAGATGAGTGAGATCGCGATCGAGCGAAGCCTCGGCTTACCCACAGGGGCACACCGGCTGCGAAGCGACAGCATCCCGCAGCAGGCTCCGCCAACCTTTAGCACTGTCAACAGCGGCGTCCCGGAATAGGCCACCCCACCGTGGTTGCGAACCCCCGCAGATCAGCCACGGCAGCCGCCCCGGTTTCGGCCCGGTCCGGGGCGACGCGGCCGTGGGACGAGGACGCTGACCGTCGTCCCACGGCCGCGATGCTTCCGAGTCTCCCGACAGAAGCACCACCAGCGAAGGACCTAACCTTGGTTCCCCTCCCCACTCCTGATGGCGGCTATTACGGCTGGCCGCCCGGCATTGAGAACGCCGAGTTACGCGATCACTGGAAGCGGGTGGTGCGGCTTCTGCGCAGGCCCAGCCGAGCCAACGTCGTCGTCTGGCTTCTCAGACGCTCAAGAGGAAAACCATGAGATGCATCTCTGTGGACTACGGCGGCACACTCTCTGCCCCGAACACACACGTCGATCCCGTGCTCGGGCAAAGGCCCGTGGACCCCCGCGCGATTATCGCGGTGCGCGAGCTGCACGATCTTGACTATGCCCTGGCCTTGTCCAGCAACAATAGGCCGGGCCAGGATCGCTCGCTTGCGCTACGGCAAGCCGGGATCGAGGACATGTTCGATGCGGTGGTGACGTCGGAGGAGGTCGGAGTCGGCAAACCTGCTCGGGAGTTCTATCGCAGGGTGATCGCCACGTTTGGCGTGCCACCAGACCAGGTGATGTCGGTCGGCAACAACCTCACCAACGACGTCGTGGGGGCGCTCCAGTACGGGTTTGGGGGCGCTGTACTGATACGCCACGACGGCGCTCTACGTACGGGCGAAGTCCTGCCGGCGGGCGCCGTGATGATCACGCACATTGATGAGCTTGCCGACCTTCTGAGGAGGTCACCGTGGCCGCTGCGACCATGATTCGGGTAGGCACCTACAACCTGAAAGAGGGCGGCCTCGACGACGACGGCCGCGATGACTCCCGGCTCCGGCGGCAGGTTGAGATGCTGGCCGGCCTCGATCTTCACGCCCTGGCGCTCCAGGAACTCAAGAACTTTCACATGAACGGGTGGCGGCGGCTCTGGCAAATCGAACAGGCCCTGGGCATGCGGGCCTGGGCCGTGTCTAGTGCCCACCACGGCTGTCACCTGGCCTGGCTCGTCCGGGACCCCATCAGGGTCATCGAGGAACGCCATGACCAGGCGGGAACCTGGTGGCACGCTCTCTGCGGTCTACTGGTGGAGGTCGCAGGTACGGAAGCTGTCCTGGGTAACGTCCACTTCGCGCCATCCTCACCAGACGAGCGGCGGGGAGAGGCCGAGGCGTGCAGTCTGCTCTCCCAACGCGGGCGTCCAACGATCTTGTGCGGGGACATGAACGCCTTCTCCATCACGGACACGCTTCCGCCAAGCTGCAATTCACAGCCCTTGAAGGTGCGCAAGAAGCTCGACCGGAGTCCAGCGGTCGAGTTGGAGGAAGCGGGCCTCCGCGACATGGGTGCACTGCTGGGCGATATCGTCCCGACCGTCAGCCGTCCCCTCCCTTACAGGTGTGACCGCATCCACACCAACCTGCCGCGGGAAGCGCTCATCAGCCACCACGTCGTCCAGGAGGACGAGCCGCTGTCTGACCATCGCCCCGTCGTGGGTGAAATGGAAATCGTCATGCCATGAACGATGCACCTGCTACAGGGTGAAAAGCGAAAAGGCGCCCCGCTCCTCCCATCTGGGAGGAGCGGGGCGCATTCGTCAACGGCAAGACCTATCGCTGGTCGGCCGGGATGTCAGGCCGCGGAGTGTGCTGGGCCTTGAAGCCGGCCACGGCCGCCAGAGCGGTCGGGACCAGCGGGAGCGCGATCGCCTCGATCCAGTCGGGAAGGAACGCGATCATGGACGGGTCGTCGGCGACCGCCTGCAGCACCGCCATACCGGCGACACCAGCGAGGTAGGCCGTCAGGCCCATGGCCTTAACCTTGGCCTCGACGGGCGGCTTGGAGTAGGTGATCTGGGGATCTGCGTGCATAGCCCCTCCTTCGGGACAGCCCGCCACCTGGGCGAGAAGCTTCAACGGGAAGATCAAGCGCGGGTCGGCCACGACCACTGGCCGTGGTCGGTGCCCTGGGAGCGCGACGTGGCCCAGTAGCTGTGGTTGCCGTCGAGGAACACCTGGAGGTTGACGGCGGACCCGCTGCCCTCGTAGGTGCGAGTGATGATCGCCGGGAGGACGTCGCCGAGCTTGGCGGGAGAGCGGATGACGCTCTGGCCGCCGAACGACTGCATCGACTCCAGGTTGATCATGGAGACGTCATGGCCGGACAGCTTGTAGTGAACGATCCGGCCGATCGTCGGCGCGGTCTCAGTAGGCGTGGACATGGAAATGCCTCCTGTCAGAAGCGGAATCGCTTTTAGCGTTGGAACATAGCGATCTTGGCCATGGTCACCTTCTCGACCACCGCCGCGGCGTCGGTCGGGTTGATGATCCGCAGCCGGAGCTGGTGCTTGGTGTTGAGCGCGAACTGACCGCCCACGGACTGCTCCACCCGGCCGTTGGCGTCGGCGCGGAACGACAGCCGCCAGGCGTCGTCGTCGAACGTCTTGCCGTCCCGCGAGTAGCGCGACCAGGCCACGTCGATCTCCGTGCCCGGCTTCAGGCCGCGGACCTTGACCAGGCCGTCCACGATGCACCAGCGAGACGCCTTGGCCAGGACCGCGACTCCGTCCGCGTTGTGGCCGGGCGGATCGTCCGCGTACTCCGTGTGCCAGCGCACCGCCAGCTCGCCGCTGGCCGGGACGTCCTGGTCCTCACCGGCCCCCAGAGAGATCACCTCGGGCACGTCTTCCTCCTGCTTGATGGGCGTTCCGGGGTTCTTGATCAGCGCAGTCACCTGCGACCGGAACGAGTTCATGTTGATCGAGTGGGGGTCCACCTTGCCGGTGTTGACCTCCTTGTGGCCCTTGATCCTGTCCGCCGACAGGCCGAACTCGCGGCACAGCTCGGCGCACAGCGCGTGATAGGCGTCGAGCTGCACCTGCGGCCACGGCATGCGGCCGTCGTTCTCGGCCTCGATGCCGATGCTCGTGGAGTTCATGTGGTGGGAGCTGGTGGACGGCGCATTGTGCCAGCACCGCCCGGCGGCGACGACCCAGATCCGGCCGGTGTGCTGCAGCCAGATGTGGCTGAGCGGCCCGTCCAGGCCCGGCCTGCCGTTCACCACGACGTGCCGATCATTGAACCCGGCGGTGTGGTGGCACACGACTCCCTCTACGGAGCCCTGCGGCCCGTGGCCACGGGTCTTCCACCCGCCGACCTCCGTCACCGGGAAGCCGGTCTTCTGCGCGACCTCCGCGAGCTGCGTCAGCCATGGCATGGCGTTCTCCTTGGTTGGTTGCGGCTGGTCAGCCGCGAGTGAGCTGGATGAGCGCGATCACCGCGCCCGCCACGGCAACCAGCACAGTTACGACGGCGATGATCTGCCTGGTTCGGTCCGCGAGCTGGGACCGTGTCACGGCCTCCCGCTCCACCGTGTCCAGACGGGCCTCCAACGCGGCGTACCGAAGCTCAGCCGCAGCGCGGTCCTGCTCAACCTGTCGCGCCAACTCGGCATGCCGGTCGTCCACCTGGTCCAAGCGCTGAAGGATCAGCGCGGTGCTGCCGTTCGTACGCTCGAATCCCACCTCGACCAGGCGGCGCAGCGTCTCCAGCGCGAGTGCCAGGTTCGGCGACTCGTCGCTCACGTCACCACCTCGTTGGGCTTCATGCCCACGAACGTGGCCGGAGGCTTAACGAAGAACGAGGGCCGAGCCGGGTCCTCCGACGTCGCCCGAACCCAGTCGAGGAACGCGCGCTTGCCCGCCACACGGACCGGGTCGATCCGCGTCAGCTCCTTGATCGGGGCCAGCGGATCCACGGGCGCGATACGGGAGGAGCCAACGTACTCCAGCGCCCCCTGCCGGTCCGTCTGCGGAGCGGCGGTAATGAGAAGTCTGTGCCGCTTCACAGCAGCGATGCGCGCGAGGCACGCCTGGCGGCGGGTCTCATCGGCGACCCCCGGCGTAAACACGCCCGGCAGGCCGTAGGTCTCCTGCAGCACGGCCAGCGCCGCCGGGTCGTCGTGCACCAGGGCGTCATTGCGGCTGGGCACAGCCCCTTCGTGCAGGATCACGTCCAGCAGCGTGGCCACGTCGTCCGGATCAAGCCCGTTCTCGGCGGCCCGCCACTCGAACGCGGAGTGTGGAAAAGCCTGTACACCGTCCTCGCCAGCGGCGTTGACCAGGTAGATGCCCCACAAGGGTTCCGCTGCCCCGTCAGGGCTCCCGTCCGCGGCCTCCGCGCCTGGGCGCATGTAGGTGTGGCTGTACGCGAGTTCGGCATCCCACGTGGTCATGATCTGCGGCACTGTGTCCCCTGTTCAGTGTCGATGGCTCCAGAAGTAGTACGCCTTGCTCGTGGTGGTGCTGCTCTTGGCCGTGAATCCGGTGTCGGACGACGCGATCACGCACCAGTAGGCGTTCGGGTTGAACGACGAGCTGCCGCTGTTACCAGCGGCCCCGTCGCGCATGGTGCAAACCGGCCCCATGTTGGAGGCCATCGTGGCGCCGTAGGTGAACGCCGCGAACTGGCCGGACCCGAACGTCACCGAGCCGGCGAAGACGCCCGCGGTGTTGCCCTGCTGGGTGTAGTCCCACCACTTCCCGACGTGCCTGGTCCTGCCGCTGTTGTCGAACCAGAAGTACTGCTCTCGGGCGGCGTCCTTGAAGTAGCCGTAGCGGGCGTACCCCTCGGCGATCTCCATCAGGCCGCCGTTCGGTGAGGACAGCGAGGAGTCCTTCACCTGCATCGACAAGAACCCGGCGGCGACCACCGTGGACGACGCCGCGGTCCGGCCTTGGTTCGTGCCGGAGGTGATCTCGAACGTCGCCTCGCCCGGAAACCAATCGTCGTAGGTTGCCAGGCTCGTGTAATTCGTGCCGCTACTCGGGTAGAACCGCATCTCCGGCACCGACGCGCCAGGAGGCTGCAAGTCGATGCGGCGGCCGGTCGCTGAGGTCCTGATGTTCGAGCCCGTGATGGTCTTACCGTCGATGGCCGTGGCCGCCAACTTGTTCGCCGTGATCGCCCCAGCGGCAACGGTGCCCGCTGTCACCGCGTTGGCCGCAATATGCCCGGCCTGGATAGCTCCCGCTGCGATCTTGTCGGCCTCGACGGCGTTGGCCTGGATGTGCCCGGCCTGGATCGCGGATGCCTGAATCAGCCGGCCGGTGATGGTGTTGGCTGTTATCTTCGCGTCGCCGGGGATCGTGCCGTCGATGATGTGCTCGGCACCGTCGATGATCGCGCCGATCAAGTCGGTGTCCACCAGCGGCTGTGTCGCGATCACGGCGTGCTCAGACTCGGCCGACTCGTTGCCGCTCCGGTCCAGCGCGGTGAACCAGAACTCTCGGTCCGCCCCGTACGGCTGGCCGGGCACCACCACCGACCCGGCCGCGTCCAAGTGCCCGACCACGGCTGCCCCGGGCGCGAGCGGGTCCTGCATCCAGACCCGCATCACCGAGAAGTCGGACGGCATCGGGACATCGCCGACGCCCCGGCCGTCCCAGCCCACGTGGATCACTCCGAGGCGTGTCGTGAGCTGCGGCTGCGTCGGGACCGGCGGCGGTATCGCGTCGTCCGGGATGAGCCGCACCACCTGGCCGGAGAAGTCGCCCTTCATCCCGGCCGACGTCGCCCGCACCTTGAAGGCGTACTCGGTGCCCACCACGAGCGGGGAGAACGTCGCCGTCGTCTCGTCGGTCACGGCGATCTGCATCCACAGCGACCCAGCGGTGTTGACCCGGGCGTACAGCTCGTAGCCGTCGATGGACAACGCGACGCCCGCGACGTCGGAGTTGACCGCCGCCCAGCTCGCCGTCACCTGGCCTCGGGCGAACCCGTTCTCGTCCAGGTAGGCGACCGGATCAACGACGAGACCCTGCGGCGCGGCCGGGGTCCGGTTGTTCGTCTCCGGAGCCGGCTCACCACCAGAACCGCCCGACCCCACCCCGCCGTCGAGAATCCCGGCGGCTTGCCTGGCCAACCTGATCTCGCGCTCCAGGAAACGATCGTTCAAGACGACGTTGCCACCGGCCTGACCGTCCGTGTCCACCGACAGAGTGATCTGCCTCAGCCGAAGGGACTCCATCGCCCCGCCGTCGCCCGGCGCGAGCACATAGTCCCCCGGCTGGTAGTGCTCGAACGGCAGCCACCGCGCGCGGTCGAACATCAGGCCGCGGGTGACCTGCACCCGTTCGCGGGCGACCCGCTCCAGGGCGTTCTCGCCCAGCAGCCTCGCCGTGCCCACATCCGAGACGCCGCTCTGCGACTGGTAGGTCTCCCAGCGACCCCACGGTGCGACGGCGGCCTCGTTGGTCACCTCGACCGACAGGCCAGCCTCGCCGCCAATCAAGATAGCTGACACGGCGTCTTCCAGCGTCCCCGTGTCCGGAGCTTCGGTGACGTCACGGCCAAGCCGCAGGTCAACCGGTGCTGGGCCGGACGCGCGGTCCTTGCCGAGCACCGTGTCCGGGTTGAACACCTGCAGCTCGCGGCCCTGCATCCGCCAGTCGAGCACGCCCTGCTCGCCCAAGTTGATCAGGACGCTGAGCAGGTCCTTGCCCGGCTCGATCGCCAGCGTCAGCGCCTTCGCCCACGCCTTCCCATCGCTGTCCTGCGACAGAGAGAAGTTGAATTCCAGGTGAGTCAGCGCGCCGCGCGCCTTCCCCTCCTGGATGAACGTCGCCAGGATCTCGCCCGACGACACCGCGTTGAACTGGCGCTTGCCGTCCACCATCGCGCTGTTCGGGTACAGCACGACCTTTCGCAACATCCACGCCCAGCCCGGCAGATCGTACGACCGGGAACCGGTACGATCCGTGCTGTCGCCGCTCCTCTTGATCCGCAGGAACCTCGCGTTAGGCGGCTCAACCCACGAGCCGCCGTTGGCTGCGTACTCCACCGCGACTTCGCAATGCCCCGCGATGAGGTCCGCGTTCAACCCGCCGTCCGGGTAGGTCACCTTGAGGCTGGGCACGTCGTTCAGTGGGTCGCCCAGCTCGAACCCGCTGTGCTGCGGCAGCACACCCAGCCGACCACCGTTCGGCGCGTACGCCGCCAGCCGTAGCGCGAACTCCACGGGTTCACCCGAGATGATCACCTGCACTGCTGGTCCCTCTCAAGTCGTTGATCTCGTCGCGCTGCTGATCGACCGCCGCCGACAGCACGGCGTTCTCGTACGTCAGCTCCTCGATACGGCGGCGCAGCACGGCGATAATCCGGCCCGGCTCGACCACCAGGTCCTCCATCACGTCCCCGCCAACAGGAGCGCCCGCTGCTGCTCCAGTCGCGTGGCCGCAGCCTTCACCGGGTCGATCCTCACCCCTCGCAGCGGCGCGAGCACGTCAGCCGCCTTCCGCGCGGCCGCCGTACGAGCCTTCAGCACGGCTGTCGTGACGGTCGCGTGGTCGCGCTTGCACCGCTCGACCCGCTCCAGCACGGCGGCGCGGGCCTGCTCGCCGCTGAGCTGCCACGGGTTCGTTTCGGGCAGGTTCGGCTCGTAGATCGGGTGGACCGCGCGGTGCATCAGCACGTCGATCGCCTCGTCCGTCGAGGCCAGCGCGCACGCCACGGCGGTGGACTCGATCGCCACCTTCGGCAGGAACAGCCCGACCGTGACCCCATCGGTGGCGCGGGTCAGCGTGATCTCCCACGCCTCGACCCGCCCCGACTCGTCGGCCGTGTCGGTCACCTCCGTGACCTGCCATTCGTCCGGCACCGCGTCACCTCCAGGCCCAAATGTGGAACGTCCGCGCCGACGGCGAGGTCCCGGCGGACGGATCGAAGAAGAACAGGTCGCTGTTGGTGCGGCTGAAGAGTTGCATGGTCGTGGTCTGCTCAGCCGTGAACGTGACCTTCGGCACGCTCGGAAAGGAGAAGCCGAGCGCCACCTGGTAGTAGGTGGCGCCCCTGGACACCGAGACCGACAGCATGATCAAGCCGGAGTCGTTGGCGTACAGCCACGTCCCCCGGTGGAACGTCCCGGACTGGTCGAACACGAGGAGCTGGTCCTGCTGGCTCGGGTGCATCCACCCGATCGACGCCTGCCCCTCGACCGCCGACACCGCGCCGCCGCGCTGCTCACCGTTCGACGGGTTCAAGATGGCCGCCTGCCAGAAGCCAGCCGCGTGGACCAGACGGCACATCGCGGTGCTCGCCTGGTTGGTGCCCGACTCCATGACCAGCGTCGCCTCCCCGGCAAAACGGGAGCCGTCGCTGTAGATGCGCGACTGATTGATCCCGCTGCCGGGGATGAACCGGATCTCCGGAGCTGCCGCGCCCGCAGGGTTGACCACGATCCGCGCGCCGGTCACCCCGGACGCGAGCTGACCCACGATGGACACCGCGCCCGTGGCCGCCGAGATGCTGGCGGTCTGCTGGCCGGAGCCGTTGAACGCCACCAGGCCCGAGCTGTTGAGCTCGACCCGCGCACCGGACGCGCTGCCCGCGACGACCCGCGTGGACAACGTCAGCACCGCGGCGAGCTTGTCGGCCACCACCGCGCCGGCCGTGATGTGCTCGGCCTCGACCGTCCCGGCGGCCAGCTTGTCGGCGGTGACCGCGTTCGCGGCCAACGCGCCCGTCGTGATGCTCTCGTTCGCGGCGTCACCCCGGACAAGCTGCACCGCGGCGATCGTCGCCGACGCGGACGGGGCCGACTCGTTGCCGGACCTGTCGATGGACGTGAACCGGAACTGCCGGTCCGCGCCGTACGGCAGGCCCGGGACGAGGATCGCCCCAGCCTCGCCCAGCACGCCGATTTCCGACCAGCCGGGCGCGAGCGGATCTTGCATCCACACGCGGACGTGCAGGAAGTCCGGCGGCATCGGCACCGCACCGACGCCGAGCCCGTCCCATGTGGCCCGGACCACGCCGAGCCGCGCGGAGAGCTGCGGAGCGGTGGGCACCGGCGGCGCTTCGTCGTCGTCAGGGATCGTCACCGCCACCGGTTCGGAGAAAGCCCCGACCTTGCCGAGGTTCACCGCCCTCACCTTGAAGGCGTACGCCTCGCCGATGACGAGCGGAGAGTACGTCGCCGTGGTGTCGCCCGCCTCGGTCGAGGTGACGAGGAACCACGGTGCGCCGGTCTCGTTGATCCGCATGAACAGCTCGTAGCCGCCCACGTTCAACGCGACCCCGCCGACGTCGGAGGTGACCGCGCCCCACGAGACCGTCACCTGCCCGTGCGGCAGGCCGTGCTCGTCGATGTACGGGAGCGGGTTCACGACCAGCCCGGCCGGGGCCGCCGGCGTGCGCGGCTCCGGCGCTTCCGGGGCCGGTCGCGCGCCGGACCCTCCGTCAGCGGTCGAACCACCGACGATACCGGCTGTCCGCCTGGCCAGCCGAATGTCCCGCTCCAGGAACCGGTCATGCAGCACCAGCGACCCGCCGAGCACGCCCGTCGAGCTGCGCGCCAACGTCACCTGCCGGACCCGCAACGACTCCAGCGCCCCACCGTCCCCCGGCGCGAGCACCCGGTCACCAGGCCGGTAGTCCTTCAGCGGCAGCCAGCGCGCCCCGTACAAAACGACGCCGCGCGTGCGCTGCACCCGCTCGCCTCCGGCGCGCTCGAGCGCGGACTGCGCGAGGATCGTCGCAGTGCCCTCGTCGGAGACGCCGCCCGCGCCCACGTACTGCTCCCAGGGGCCCCACGGTTGGACGGCGGCGGGGTTGGTGAACGTCTTGACGAGCCCGTTGTCCCCGACGATGAGGACCGACGACGCCGTGTCCTCCAGCGTGCCCTCGTCGGGCGCTTCGGCGACGTCGCGCCCGTACCGCAGGTCCACCGGGCTGGGCCCGGACGCCAGGTCGCGGCTCATCGCGGTGTCGGCGTTGAACACCTGGACGGTGCGGCCGGACGTGCGGAAGTCGCACACGCCCTGCTCGGCGAGGTTCTGCAGCGCCGTGAGCGCGTCCATGCCCGGCTGGTAGTAGATCGTGATGACCTTGTCCCACTCCTGACCCGCGCTGTCCTCGTCCGGGGTGAAGTCCCATTGCAGGAGCGGCACCGCGCCCCGGCCCTTGGCCTCCCCGATAAACGTCTGCAAGATCTCCCCTGCGGTCGCGCTGAGGAACGCCCTCTTGCCGTCCACCAGCGGCGCCGCACCGGGATGGAGCACGATCTTGCGGAGCATCCACACGAGGCCCGGCAGCTCGAACCTGGCCAGCCCAGTCGTATCGGAGGCGTCGCCGCGGCGCTTGATGCGCAGGAACCGCGAGTCCGACGCTTCGGTCCACACGGTGCCGTCCGTGCTCCACTCGGTGGCGATCTCGCACGGTTGGTCGAGCATAGCCGCGCCGGTCGCTGTGGTGGTGTAGGCGATCTTCAAGCTCGGCACGTCGTTGAGCGGCCAGCCGGTCTCGACCGACAGCGGATGCGGGAGCACGCCAAGGCGGTCGCCGAAAGGCGCATAGGCCACGAGCCGTAGATCGAAGGTCACGCGCGACCTCCTCCTACGGAAGAATGTGGAGCATTGTGATCGCTTTCACCTCACGGCCCCCGATCGACGTCCAAGTGACTCCGCGTGGCCGCATCATCATGCTCCCGGCCGTGTGGCCGCCGGAGCTCGACGCCGATGACATCGAGCTCCTGGTGCAACGGCTGATCGCCGCCGCCAAGCAGAGCCGGGCACAGACCGGTCAGAGGTAGGCGCGACGCGCCCTGATCTCCACCTTGGACGGGGCGTCGGTGCTCGTCGCCGAGGTCGAAACCAGTACGGCGCGGCTGAACGGATCGGCCACCGCGACGGACGACGTCAGGTGCAGCCACCGGAACTGCGAGCCAGGGCCGATCGCGTCGATCTCCCCCGTCACGTCATCCCCGGCGGCCAGGTCCCACGTGTCCGAGGTGACGACCGCGGCCCGCATCCGGCCACAGTCGATCAGCAGCCGCTGCCCCGCCAGCAGGCCACCTGGACGCAACACCCAGCCGCCCGTGGCGACGTCCCCGATGGACAGTTGCACGGCCGGGCCGGTGAACCGTAGCAGCGCGTCCACGATGGGCCCGGTCGCCCCCGCCAGCGTGGTCACCGCCTGGGCGAGCTGATCGGGCGCGCCCGCCCAGGTGGACTCGGAGTCGTCCCGCCACAGCGCGCCCGGCACCTCGACCACGGCCGTGATGCGGGCGGTCGCGGCCCCGGTGTTGACCTCCGGTTCGCTGGCTGCGTTGATCGTCACGTCGGCGACGCGGACGAGGTTGCCCGCCTGGTAGCGCAACTTCATCAGCCGATGCCGGGTGCCGAGAAGCGCCGACAGCGCCTCCAGGTTGCGCTCCATCTGCTCATAGCCGCCATCAGCCCCCGAAGGGGTGGCCGAGGTGACCTTGAACGTCAGGCCAAACGTGGTGGCCTCCAGGTCAAGGCCGACGACCGGGATGTCACCGTGCCGGCCCGGCACGCTGACTTTGACGGCCCGCGCGCCGGGCAACGGCCTGCGCTGCGTCCCCTTCTTGAGTCGCCAGCAGCCGGCCGGGTGGTCGAGCGGCACCCCGTCGAGTGAGTAGCTCGGCACCTCAGATCACCCCCATCGCGCCCACGTACTGCAGGCTGCGGTTCACCGTCACCGACGTGGGTTCGGCCTGCGGGTAGTGATTCGTCACGTTCACCACCGTCCGCGACAAGGCGCGCCCACCGCCGAGACCGTCCGGGACGGTCACGCCCGGCACCGACAGGTCCGGCATCGCCGTCCTCGTCGCGAGCCCGGCGACCTTCTTCAGCGAGGACACGACGAGCCCGCGGCCCTTGTCCACGCCGATCGACATGCCTTGCATCATGAAGGCTCCGATCTGGGCGAACACCTTCGACGGCGACTTGATGCCGAGGGCGTCCTTGGCGCTCTTGACGATGTTGGCGAAGAAGTTGCGGACGTTGTTGTACAGGCCGCTGGCCAGCGACTGGAGTTTGTTCCAGAAGCCGGAAACGACGTCCTGGGCGATGCCCGCCATGGTCGGACCTATGGAGGACACCGCGTTTTTGATCTTGCCTGGGAGCGCCGAGAACCAGCCGATGAGCTTCGTGCCGATCCACGTGCCGATGGCGGTGACCATGTCGGGGATGATCGAATTGCCGACGAGGATGTTGTACATCCAGCGGAAGATCGCGACTCCGGCCTCGATGGCAGGTTTGATCTGCGCGACGATCTGGGCCACCTTGGCGCCCATCTGCACGAAGGCGACTCCGAGCTGAGTCACGATCGGGATGACCGGGACGACCGCAGGCAGGATGTCCTTGATCGCCATTACAAGCAAATCGGCCAAAAGCGGAATAAGCGGTTTGACGGCATTAATCAGTTCAATAAAGGCAGGAACTAGCCCATTTAGCAGCGACGGGGCGAGCTGCAGGATCGGCGGCAGCACGGATTGCACAATTGCGCCCGCAATTTGCCCAAAAGCTGCATAAACGGGCTGCATTGCAGGTCCGAGCAGGGCAAAAGCGGACGAAATGGACGCCAAGGCAGGCTGCAGGGCGCTCGAAAAAGCGCTGATCAGCGGACCGAGCGCAGCCGAGATGTTACTCAGCGCAATGCCAAGGACCTGGCCCAGAATGCCCGCTAATTGCGCTACCGCTGGTAGCAGCGGAGCGACTGCAACGAGAGCTGCAGAGAGCCCCTGACCGAGCATGAGCAGCCCGGACTGCAGCTCAGGGCTCGCGAACGCTTGTGCGAGCATCTGGGCGACCACGGTCAACCCAGGCCCCAGAGCGGCCAGAGCCGGCCCGAGCGCCGAGACCGCAGCGGCGAGCCCAGGACCCAGCGCCGTCGCGATGGACGCGATATGCGGCGCGACCAACGCCAACGCGCCGCCCAGTGCCTTGAAGATGGGCATCAGGGCTGAGCCGACCTGCGACAACGCCCCGAAGATCGCGACGAGCGCTTTCTGGCCCTCCGCGCTCGCCAGGAACTGGTTCAGTTGATCAAGAAGCTGCCCGAGCACTCCGAGAGCGTTCGACCCGCCAGCGGACATCGCCGAAAAGACCGACTTGACGATGCCGACCAGGTCGCCGCCGACCTGCCCGAGCTGCTTGAACACGTCCAGCGCACCCTGCATCCAACTAAGTGCGGTACCGCTTTTAGCGGCGTTGGACAGGAACTCTCCGAACCGCTGAGCCGCAGCCGCGATACCGGGAACCAGTCCCGACGACCAAGACGCACCGACCACGGCGATGTCGCGAAACCCAGCCAGGAGTGGTTGGATCGCGGGCTGGATCGAGGCGACCGCCGATCGCAGCGAACTGAAGATCGACGAGATCGCTGCCACCGTCGCCGACGACGAGGCGAACCGCGCCACCTCTGCGCCGGCGAGACCGAACTCTCTGGCCACGCCCTGCATGCCGGTCCGCAGCGGCCCGACCATCGCGTCTGCCACCGCCCGGATCTGGCCCGCGAGCGGCCGGAAGAAGGCGTCTTGGACGGCGCTCTTGAGACCGTCGATCGCGGGCTTGACCGAGTGCAGCTCGCGGGCGGCTGCCTGCGCCGCAGGTGAGAGCCCTGCCAGGCTCTCCTCGAACTTTTTCGGATCATCGCCAAGGGCTGCGCCGAAGGCGTCGCCCACGTCGGCCAAAGCCACCTTGAGGACAGCCATCGCGCCGACACCGAGCGCGATCATGCCCGGAAGGGCAGCGACAATGCCGCCTGCCGGGGCCAGCGCTGCGACCAGACCGACCGCGCTCTGCGCCGCCGCAGCCATCGACGCCGCCAGGGTGGCCGCCTTCAGCGCCGCGCCGGTGAACTCGACGCCCATCGACCCGGCGCGCTTGGCGACCGCGCCCACGTCGATGTCGATCTTCTTCGCGGCGTCGCGCATGAAGGTCATGAACCGGCGGACAACGGTCGCGCCCCGGTCCTTCACGTTGATCTCAGCGAACAGTTCGCCGACATTCAGCGCCACCGGGATTCACCTCCTGGAGTCTCGGGCGGGTGAAGCCGCGGCGGGAAAACACATGTCGAAGGCCCGCCTCACTGCCGCCCCTCGCCCGGGTCGAGGGCGCAGGCCAAACGCGAGTCACACGTCAGCAGCCCGTGCAGCCGCGTCCGCAGCCACCGCCACGAGCGGGTGCGCAGCACGCCGGGCTCGCCGAGGTCGATGCCGTACACCTCATGCAGGTCGGGCTCGACGAGCGCCCAGCGCGTCAGGATGTCTTGCCACGAGACGGTGCGGCCTTTCGAGACCGAGAAGCCGTCGTCTTCGTAGTAGTCACGGATCCCCGAGACCGGGTCGATGTCGCCGCCGCTGCCGTCGCCCGGCGCGTCGCCCGATTCGGGGCCTGGGCTTCCCCCGAGCCGCCCGAGGCCCAGATCTTCGCGGCGGCGTCCTTACCGGCGGCGACCCACACCAGCGCGGTCGCGCCGACGTGCTGGATGCGAGGCCACTTCACCTTGTCGGCGTGCAGCTCGTCCCACACCGGCCCGAGGATGCGCTGGTACAGGTCGCGCTCCTCGTCGTCGTTGAGCACGACTTCAACCAGCTCGTTGAGCTTGGGGTCATCCACCGTGTCGCCCTGCTCAGCGGCCAGGCTGGCGTTCATGAGCCGCTGGCACAGCAGACCGACCTCAGCGTCGGGAGGCGGGACGACGTACCACTTCCCGCCCACCGGGAGCGGCAAGGTGTCGTCAAAGAACTCGTCGAGGTCCTGGAACTGGGTCACGGGGTGACCACCGGGTTCTCGATCTCGACCGGCTCGCCCTGGCCCAGCAGAGTGAACGAGAACGGCTCCAGGTCGGTCACGCTGCCGCCCTTGACGAACTCGGAGACGGTGCAGACGCCTTCGTAGGCGTCGGGAGCGCCGTCCCTGCGGTACCACCTGACCTTGATGTTCGCGCCGAAGCCAACCTTGCGGGCCGCCTTCCGGATGGCCTCCTGCCCCGGGTCGGGTGTGAACACTGCGGCGTCGGTCCGCTTCCTCCGTCCCTCGGCCTCGATCTGCCAGGTCCGGCCGGTCACGACGGAGCTGCCCCAGCCTTCCTCGTCGTCGAAGTCGCCGTCGTCCTCCGTGTTGTCGTCGGTGGTCTCTTGGAAGGACGTCAAGCCCTTGACCGACGTCCAGATGGGGTTCTCGAAGTCGGGCCCTGTATTGACGTCGAGCTTCCAGTCCTTCGCGAGCAGGGAACGCAGGCCCATGATCACTCCTTGAAAGGGCATGCTGGAACACTGAAAGCGGGACCGCTTTCAGCAGGGAAAGGGGAGAGGTCAGGCGTCGCGGTGCGGCGACGGCCGGTGGCACATCAGGTCGAAAGAGTCGGCCCGTTCCCACCGGCCCGAGCTGTCGCGGCCGAGCGGCGCGACCAGCGTCCGCCGCGCGAGCAGCACCTGAACGCCGGTCGAGAGCATCACGTTGGCCAGGCCGTGGATCGCGTCGAACACGCCGTCCGCCAGGTCGTCCACAACCCGCGGGTCCGTCTTCGCCCGGAACCGGGCCTGCATCTGCACGGCCGAGTCCGGCTGCTCAACGTCGTCGCCCATCTGGCCCACGCCGTACACCGCGAGCGCGATGGCCGTGTCCGGGGATGCCGGGAGACCACCGATCGTGAGCGCCGTCTGGTTGGCCGTGTAGATCCCGTTGGGATTCCACGTCGCCACACCGGCCTCGCCTAGCAGGACGGCAAACCCGGTCAGCAGATCACGAGTCCAGGTCACTTGAGCACCTGCCGGATCTGCTTGGCGATCAGCAACCTGACCACCTCGCGCTCCTCACGCACCGCGAGTTCCAAGAACTTCGCGGTCCGGCCGGGCTTGTGCTTGTAGTCGAGGTTTTCGTGCTGCGGCACCGCATACGAGCCGTCGTAGGAGACGACGCTACGCAGTTCATTCTCATCGACAACGGCCGCACCCGACCGCTCCAGCGTGCCCTCGTCATGCGGGACACGCTGATTGGACACCGACAGAACATGCTCGGTGGCATGACGGAGGCCGCGCCCGGCCGCGCGCCGGATCTCAGCCGTGATCTCCTCCGCGTTGACCTTGGCGTTGAATCTGGCTCTGGCCATCAGCGGCACACCACCTCAACGTGGTCCGGCGTCGGCAATCCGCCGCCGTCGCGGGCAAAACTCGTGATGACTGTGGTCTGCCGCCCGTTGACGGTGACCCTGCTCCCCTCCGGGCAGGTCGTGCCTGGAGGGAAGAACACGGTCGTATCGCTGACGACCTCGGCTCCCTGTGCGTCCCGCACCAGGCGCCGCTCGTCGTCCACGAGGCAGCGGGACTCGAACGGCTCCCCGTACACCGGCCCGTAGGCCCCGTCTCCCTGGAACGGCTCGATGATCGCCTTGTGGCGCAGCAGCCACTCGGGCAGCATCACCACACGCTCCCGTCGAGGATGTAGCCGGGTAGCAGCCCCGCCCGCTGCAGGATCGACGAGGCGTCCGGCGAGTACCGAGGAGGCGGCGCGTCCCCGGAGCCGCCACGCTCCAGCCGGACCGATCCGATCGCGACCCGGCCGAAGGCGGCGGCAACGCCGAACTCATCGCCCACGGCGACCGTCCACGCGACCTGCGCGCACGTCGCCCGCTTGATCGCCTCGATGTCCTCCGGCCTTGTGGGCATGCCCGCGTCGTCGGTCGGGTAGATCGAGGCGAACAGCATCTCGTCGATCCGCTCGCTCGCGCGCTCCAGCCGCCGGTCGATGTCGTCAGGCGCGGCCTTGCCGCTGTATGCCGTGAAGTCGGCAGCCGTCGCGTATGCCATGGGCTACGCCGGCTGCTCGATCACACCGACCGTCAGCCCTGCCGGGGCCGCATAGTCGATGTACACCTTGCCGTTGGCCTGCCGGTAGACGGCACTGAACGGCGGCAGCAGCAGGGAATCGTTCGCCGGGACGGCGACCGGCAGGTCCACCACGTCCTGACCTTCGACCGTCGCAGGGATCTGCACGGTCACCGCTGCGGGCGCGCCGTTGCTGTTCTTGAGCAGCAGCATGCGCCGCGCGGTGTGGTCGAAGGCGTTGCCATCCGCGTTGGCCGCGACCAGGCCAGCGCCGAGCGCTACGCCGGTACGCGGCATGGGCCGGACGACCAGATCAGTCCTCGCCATCTGGGGCCTCCCCGAATTCCTCGATCAGCGCGGCCTTCGACAACGCCTTGGCGTCGCTCTCGGGCATGCCGCGCGAGACCGCGTACTCGACCCACGCGGCCTTGTTGTCGTGCTCAGATGGGCGGGCCGGCCCGGCCGAAGCCGGACCGGACGCGTCGGCGGGCTCAGGCCCGCCGATGATCCGCCAGTTGTCCAACATGTCCAGGCAGGGGTCTCGCTGTTCGAGCGGAACCACCTGCCCGGTGTTGGCGTTGCGGTAGACGTAGGTCACGCCGCGACCCCGTGGATCAGCACGGCCCTGTTGGCGTCGAGGGTCTTGACGCCGTAGAGGCAGTCCACCGACACGATGTCCTGCTTTTTGGAGATGTCGTAATCCATCACCACCCTGACCCCAAACCCCTTGTAGCTCTCCACCGCAGCGTTGGCCGCACCCTGCGGAAGCACCAAGGGCCTCGTCACCAACGCGAACGCCGTCCTGTGAAAAGCCACTCCGACCTCGGTGTTCGGCTGGCCAGCGGACGGCGTACCGGTCGGCGCGTCGATGTTCTGCGTCTGGAAGGCATCGTGACCGAAAACCCGCCTACCCAACGAAGCCTCGCGGAGACCGTCCGTGTCCCCCCTGACGTCGGCCTGATGAAACAGCGGATCCGACAGCCAGAGCGCCTCGATCTCCGGGCCGATCACCAGATGACGATCCGCCGCAGGCACGTTCCTCTGGTTGAGGACCCTGCGCGCGTCGATCGCCGTCTTCGGGTCGTCGTACGGGTGGATCACCTCGCCGGTGACGCCCGCAGGCGTCGTCCCCGGGACGCCCACCCGCTGCACGATGTCGTTCCGCAGGCTCAGGATGTCCCGGTCGATCTTCTGCGAGATCGCCTCCATCGCCGGGTTGAGGAGCTGCGTACCGAAGTCCTCGATCTCCAAGGTCAACTCTTCGGCGGTGACCGCGAAGGAGACGTCGCTGAAGTGGTTCAGCGTGATCGGCACGCTGCCCTCGGACGCGTTCTGAATCTGGATGCCCTGCGCCCTGTTGAACTCGTTCGCCTGGAACACAGCGGGCTTCCGCACGGAGATCGTGTCACCCACACGAGATACGAACTCCTGCTCATAGTCACGGTGGACGAGCTGAGCCATCACACACGTCTCATAGAGCGTGGCGAGCGCCGCCTTGGCGATGATGCTCGGGGTCAGGAAAGTGTTAGCCATTCGGGCCTTTCACCTCTTCAGGAAGCTAAAAGCGGTGCCGCTTCTAGTGATTAGGACGAGGCGCGCTTCTTACGCCTGGCGCGGAACTCGTCGATGGAGGGCTCGGAACTCGACGCTCGCTCACCAGGCCCGCCGGTGAACTCGCCTCCGCTCCTGGCTGGCGGCCCCGCCTGGGTGGCCGCCTTGAACTTCGGGTTGTTCTCCACCGAGGTCGTGATGATCTCGGTGAGTGAAGTGGAGAAGTCGTCAGCGTCCGGATCCATGTCCCGGACCGCCTTCAAAAAGCTCCTGCTGTCGAGCAGGGCGTCCGGATCCGCGCCGGCCTTCTGGCTGGCACGGTGGACCGCGAGCTCGATCAGGGCGCGGCGGTGCCGCTCCCTCTCCGAGTCGCGTTCCTTGGCCGTGGTGTCCCGCTCGGCCGTCAGCGTCTCGATCACCTTCTGCGGGTCGATCGGCTTCTCTTCCTCAGCCGCCAGGCCCAGGGCCTTGGCAATCTGCTGAGCGAAGTCCGTCTTGACCTGCTGGGTGATCTCCTCCTGCGACGGCCCTTGCTGGGCGGTCGCCTCGTCGGCCGTCTTCTGCGCGTCCTTCAGCTTGGACCGCCAGTCGGCCGCCTCCGAGCGGGTGTCCTTGATGAGCTTCTGCGCCCACGGCGGAAGCTGGTCCACCCGCTTCGCGTCGGGGTTGACCGCCGTATCGTCGGTCGCCGACTGCTCGGGCGGCGTGACCTCGGCCCCAGCCGGAGGGTTCTGCTCCTGCTGCGGCTGGCCTTCGCCGCTTCCATCGGTGGTCGGCACAGTGTTTTCAGGCATGACGAGATCGCCCTCCTGGAGCGTGTCGTCGGAACATGGGAAAGGCCCGCGCCTGGCGAGCCCGAGAATGCGCGTCTATGCGCTCGAGCGGGTTTCCTGCTTGGCTGCGGCCTCGTCGCGGCGGTTCATCTCCTGCTCCAGTCGGGCCAACGCCTGCTCGTCGTGGCCGAACTTGCTGGCCAGGTCAGTGAGCTGCTTGTCGGTCAGCTCATCCAGGTCTGCGGGCGGCGCGTTGTCCTTCTCCCGCCCGGTCTTGCGCCGCAGCCCTGTTGCCTTCGCCAGTTCCTTGAGCTGCCGCTGATAGTCGGCCGTCTTGGCGTCCGCTTTCGCGCGGGCATCGTCGTCGAGCGCAACCGCCGCGCGCCGCTTGGTCTCCCGGACCTTCCGCTCCAGGTAGCGCTGCCGCTGCGACTCCCTGTAGTTGGCCTTCGACTGCACGACAGGCGCTGGCCTCGACACACCAGGGAGGTAGGCGTTCAGGCTGTGCCCACAGTTCGGGTGCAGCAGACCCGCCAGCCGCGCTTCCGCGACCGTCCCAGCGACATGGACGAACACCTGCACGCCCGTCGCCGGGTTCTCCTCCACGCGCATCCCGGCCGCCCCGGACAGGGCCAGCACCTCGCCCTCCCAGCGGGCGCACCGGTCGCACGTGTACGGCAGCCGCGACACGCTCACCAGGTTGATCCCGGCCTCGCGCAGCGTCGCCAGATGCCCGTCCACCGCCGCCCGCGCGGTCGCCGTCCGCATGGCCATCTCGGCGTAGCTGGCCATGCTCCATGTCCTGGGCGGGTTGGACAAGTCGGTGAAGCCCTTGATGCCTTCGGCCGTGAACCGGTCGAGTGCCCGCTGCGCCGCCTCCCGCCGAGTCTCCGCGCCGATCAACGCTCGGCTGGCCGCCTCAGCGATGACGTTGCGGTAGAGGTCGTCCACCGCACGCAGCGCGCCCTCATGCACCGACGTGACCATGCGGACGGTCTGCGCGGCCAACTCCGCAACGCCCTGGCCGGCGTTGATGCCCCGGCTCGCGCCAAGGTTCTTCGCGTCCTCCAGCACCTTGGCCAGCCGCTTCCGCACCTTCCGGTCATGGACCTGCAGCACGGCACCGCGCACCGCGGCATCCATGCCTGCGGCCCACGTGTCCAGCACCGCGGCCTGTGCGGCTGCCCTCGAAGCGGCCTGCAGACGGCGGACGATCGCTTCGGCTTCCTTGCGGAGCTGGGTCACCTCGGCGAGCCGCTTGTCCGCCCAGTCGTCGCCGTCGTCGTTGTCGAGGTCCTTGCCGACTCGCGCCGCGATGCGTTCCAGCAGCGCCATCTCCGCGTCGGCGTACATGGCGGCAACCTTCCGCGCTTGCTCCAGGCCCTCCTCGATAGCGGCGGCTGGAGTGATCGACATCAGTCCTCGCCGGTCGCGTCAGGGATCCACGTCTCGCCCAGCGTGGCCGGGTCCGGCACGTTGAGCCCAAGCTCATCGCGAAGCCGCTCCTTCTCGGCCTGGATCTGCACGTCGTCCCAGTCGGGATGCACCCACCGGACCTTCGTGTCCAGGGACACGGCTTGCGCCCGGTTCAGCATGTCCAGGGTGCGGCCCATCGACTCCGGGTCCGGCATGACACCGTCCGGCCACTCCACGGTCGCCCGCTCGGCCACGACCTTCGTCCCGAACACGGCGTGATCGACGGCCAGCATCGCCTCCGACAGCCACGCGAGCCGCGGTGTCCAGTAACCGATCTTCCGGCCACGTGTCGAGTAGGACCGGTGCTTCTCCATGTGGATCTCGGTCGCCGTCTTGGCCTGGCCACCGCTCCCCTCTGCGAACGACTGCAGCGCATACCCGGCGCCGCGAACGATCTGCTCCACCAGGTTCTTCGACGTGTCCGCATGCTCCTGCACGCGGATCTTGAACTGGCTGAGCGTAATCATGCCGCCGGGGTTCTGCGGCGACGGCAGCATGCCGCCCAGCGGGCTGTAGATCTCCCGGTCCGGATCCCACGACGCTGCCTGCCCGCGCCCGGCCGTCGTCAAGTAGATCTCCGGGACGATGATTCGCGCCTTGCCGAGCCGCAGGTCCCGCATCCAACTCGTCCACGTCTCATCCAACGCATCGAGCAGCGGTTCGACGCCCGCATAGTCCGAGCGGCCGATCGCCGTGCCCCGGATCGAACGGTGCGGCCTCATGTTCGGGATGTACTCGACCAGCAGGCCACGCTCGAACCCGCTGTCGAACCCGCCGTCCTCGTCCACCAGCTCGGCAAACTCGGCGGTCGCCGGGTGATCCTCCAGCGGCATCTGTCGGCCCAGATGATCCTCGTCGCCCAAGTACAGGCCGTGGAAGATGCGGCCCTGTTCGTGCTTCTCCAGGTGCCGCCACACCTCGCCCGACCGGTCGTCCTCGTACACGACCCGCCAGAACGTCACCGCCTTGAGCCGACCGTTGTGGAACTCGGGCACAGCGGCGTCCGGCGGCAGCGCGTCCACGACCGGATGGTCAGCCATCGTCGTGTCCCAGCCCACCCGCAGGTAGACGCCCCCGTACGCGGCGGCCAACTCGGCGGCCTCCAGCAGGCTGCCGTACACGCCGGCCTCGTGCAGCACCGAGTCGAGCCGCTGCTGCCCCTTCTTGCCCTTCAGCTTCAGCGTCGGGGGCTCGCTGAACAGCAGGTCGGCGCTGGTGGCGGCGATGTCGGCGGCCAGCGGGATGTGAAGCTTCGTCGCCCGCGACTGCGCCGCCGGGGTGGGCGTCCCCCAGAAGTAGCGGACCGCCCGCCCGAGGTAGCCGCCGAGGCGACCGATTGGCCGGTCCCAGCCCTTCGGGTCCATCCCCACCATCGGCGCTGCCCGGTTGCCTTCATACACCTGCGCCAGCTTGTCCGGGTCACCGCCGTACCAAGCGCCGTGAGTGTCGTAGAGCCGCATCTCCTGTCGGATCGCTGGCGGCGGCCACTCCTGATTACGCTCGGGAAGCGGCATCGGCCACCCTCCTCATGTCTTCTCGATCTCCGACAGGGCGACGGCCAGTTGCGTCCAGCCGTCGGCTATGGAGACCTTGACCTCGACCATGTCCGGGTTGGGCTCGCAGTCGGCGCGCTCCAGGACGGCAGCGGCGTGAGCGGCGGCTTGTCGCCAGGTGATCGCCTGTTGGGTCATCCGGCCTTCACCGGCCAGTGCCACGTGCCGGGCTCTGCGCCGAGCGCGACGTTGTACTCGTGGAACCCGCCGAGCTGGCCAGGCGTGAACACCCACAGGTGGACGTGCGACTCGTCGTCCAGCGGGGGCACTGCGCCGATCTTGACGCCCTCGGGGTCGAGCGTCGTCGTGTCCGCCGTAACGATCGCGGCGCGCACGGCGTGCAGGCCCTGCCGACCGCGATAACGGACGATATCGCCGGTGGCTGGGATGCGAAGCATGAAGTCTCCTCAGATGACAGGGACAAGCCCGCCGGGAAGGACGGGCTTCTCGACGAGAGCGGACACCCGGACCCACGCCCGGTAGGTGCCTTCGGCCAGCGCCACCGCGCCGTCACCGCCAGGGCCAACGAGGATCTTCGCGTCAGCCCCGGCGGCGCTGTGGTTGTCCCACGTTGCGGCGTGCCAGTCCGTCTCGATCGGCTCGCCGTCCTCGTTTGTGAAAGCGACTTGCACGCCTTCACCACCGGACGGGCCCTTGACGGGGATGTACAGGAACTCCCGGCTAAGGGAGAAAATCGGTTCCATGGGGTAGTCCTCCCTACGTTCGCGGTGAGCCTGCGCCCCAGTCGCGGCGCGGTTCACCAGCGGAGTACCTGCGGTATGGGGAACCCGCCGACCAGCGGCGGTAGATCGGGCCAAGCCCGGTGACGTCCCGGCCCAGGCTTGTCACGGTGGCCGTCTCGACCAGGACCGCCGCGTCCGTCGCGGACCGGGGAGCCTCGATTACGGCCTGGTCGTCGATGAAGGCGATGTCGCCAGCCGTGATCGCGGCCTCGCCCTGGACCGTCTCGACGAGCGTTGCGCTGTCGGCCGACGCCAGGCTCAGCGCGACCAACTCGACGATCTGGGCGGAGTCGCTGGCCTGCTTGAGGACGGCCACCTCGGCGACTTCTGTCAGCGCGCCGAGGTCTCCGGTCGCCGTCGCCACCGCCAGCGCCGCGAATTCGCTCAGCAGCGCGTGGTCGCTGGAGATCGGGCCGATCGTTTCGGCGATGGCCACCGATTCGGCCAGTGTGCCGCTGTCGCCGGTGGTCACCTGGACGCCCACCTGGGCGGTTTCGGCGAAGACCGCTTGGTCAGCACCCGACCAGCCGACCGTCAGCATCGACGTCTCGATCAACGACGCTTGATCGGCGCTGGGCTGCTCGCTGGCGATGACCGCAGCTTCCGCCAGCGCCGCCGCGTCCAACGAGGAGATGTCGGCCGTGGCCGCGGCCGTTGCGCTCAGGGTTCCGGTGTCGCTGGCCGCCTTCGGGATTCCGTCCGGCAGGACGGTGACCGCAGACGCCTCCACCACGGCCCCCGTGTCGGATGCCGACTTGGTCTCCTGCGGAGGCCCAGTGACAGCCGGGGCGATGGCTAAGGTGTAGCCGGCCCGCCACTCCACCTCATCAACCGAAGCCACGAAGTTGGCCGAGGCGGTAGCCGCGTTGGACTGCAGAGCACGCGCCGCCGCTGCCAGAACGGTGTAGGTGCGCGACTGGACCCTCGTCAACGGGGTGAGCCCGGCCGGTGAGATGAAGGTCATGGTGGCGCCGAGCGCGTAGGCCGCGACCAGCCGGACCTCCAGGTCGCTTCCCGAGTCCGGGGTTATCCCTGGTGTCGTGACGTTCAGGCCGGTACCGTCTGTCGAGCGCATGATCTTCGGGACCGCCGTCAGCGACGCGTCCTTGATGGCCACGATCAAGCAGGCGCCGTCCGAGCCGCTACCCTGCGCGAACACAAACGAGGTCGGTTCGGACGACCCGGCACGCTTCCACCACACCCGGACCGCCTGGATGACGCCCAGCCCACTGGTGCCGTCCAGCGCATCCAGCGGTTGCCAGGCGCTACCCCCGCTCGGGGTCGTCATGTTCGTGGTGGTCCCGCGATCCGCCGCCTGGACCGCAAGCAGCACATCATTCGCGACCACACCGGCGGGAGCGGTGACGTTGTAGCTCGACGAGCCGGACGTCCCCGTTGATGTCGAGCGGACTGACGGTGGTGTGCCCGCCGCCTGCGGCTCGCCCGTCCAACGCGCCTCGACCAGACGCCCGCTGTCGCTGTTGGTCTTGGCCACCTCTGGCACGTGGGCGACGCTGGCCGCCTCGGCGAGCGCTGCGCTGTCGGTGGAACTCTTGGGCGTGCCCGTGTCGGGGACGGTGAACGACAGGTTGTCGATCCAGACCGCGTCGAAGCCAAGTGGGTCGTTGACCGAGTCGTCCTTGGTGAACTGGAAGACCACCTCGGACGCGCCGGTCACGTTGATCGTGGCCTGGGCCCACGGGATGTTGCCCGACAGGGGCTCGAACGCCTGAACCCCGTCGATCAGGACGTAGAAGTCGTCCCAATCAGGCTCAGTGGAGACTCGGTAATAGAAGGTGAGACTCGTCGCCTGGGCTGGGACGGCAACCTTGGCCTCCGTGGTGCCGAGATGGTCGATGTCGAGACTCTTCAGCGACCAAGAGCCCGAAGCCGCCGAGTCCTGAGTCCTCGCCCAGTCTCCGGTGATGGTGAGGTTGAGGGTTGCGTCCTCGAAGTCCTCCAGGATGGTCGCCACCGCGTCCCCTCCCCGTCAGGCAGTCGCGTGGCTCAGGTCAGGGAAAGCTGCACCGTGAACACCCAGCTCGCGGCGCTGGTCTTGGTGCCAAGGCCCTCTACCTTGCGGTTGAGCATCCGCCCGCCGGACGCGCCGTTGAAGATCGCCCATTCGGCCCAGGCGAAGTTGGCCTCGCTGGTCGAGAACGTCGCCCTGAAGGTGACTGTGTTGGCGGCGGCGCCGGTGCTGTCGGTGTGCTGCGGGTATCCGGCGTCCATGCCCTTGCGGACCTTGTTGGTCCCCTGAAGGTCGGTCTGCAGCGGATCCACCGCGGCGGTGCCGTCGCCGACGCCGACCCTCGCGTTGGTCGCGTCGAACGCGGTCACGGCAGTGCCGCCGGTGAGGCGGTGCCACAGCGCGGACACCCCGCCGTACATCAGGGCGTTGCCCTCACGCTCGATCACCTCGAACGGGACGGCGTGCGGGCCGGTGTCGTCACCGTGGAACTTCTCCAGGCGCCAGGTGCAGCGCCACCGCGCGGTGTCGCGGCGGCCCACACCGGCCGCCAGGTGGCTTCCCTCGGTCAGTCGCGCGGTCTCCCGCATAGTGCCCTCCCGGACATGCAGAAGGGCCACCCGCCGCGGATGGCCCTGACGTTGTGAAATGCACAGCGTGGCGTAGGCGCGGCCCCGGCCTGGTAGCCCCTCAACTACAGGGCCGGGACCGCACCTGGTGCTCGACGCACGCGGGTGGACGTGCGGAGCAGCGCACCCCTCAGCCCGCCACAGAACGGGGGTGCACGATCATGAGGTCAGTAGACCGGCTGCAGCAGCGGCAGCCAGGCCGCTTGCGTGGTGTGCAGGCCATACCTGGCAGCGTCCAGCGCGTGATCGTCCAATTTCACCGGGACGTCATCGCCCTTCTCAGCCTTCTTGTCGTCCCACGCGTACGAGCCGACCTCGTCGAGGAACCCCGACACCGAGCTATGCACCCGCAGGTGGTCAGCGCCGAGCAGGTTGGACACGGTGCGGATACCGTCGTTGACGGAGTTGTCCCCCATCGTCGGGGTGAAGCCGTCGCGCTGGAGCTGCGTGATGAACGACGCGGCGGACGGGTCCACCACCACCCACTGCGGCCGTACCCCGCGGGTGCCAGGGCCATAGGTGTCGGGGATGTTGTCCAGCCACGCGCCGAGCTTCTGGCTGTACTCGGCGTCGGTGAGTTGCTTCCGCTCGGCGCGGGAGTCCCAGCGGAACTCGCTGGCGAGGTAGATGCGCCGCTGCCCCTGGTCGTCGGGGGTGGACACGCCGATGAGGATGGCGTCGAACGGATTGACGGTGCCATAGTCAACGCCCAAGGCCAGCCACCGCTCCATGGGCGGCAACTCGGCGACGACGTGCCGGTCCGGGTCGAACATGTCGTAGATCGCGCCCTCGGCCATGACCCAGCGGCCCTCAATGAACCGCTTGTACCAAAGCCCGGTGTACTCGGCCTTGAGCGCCTTGACGTACGCCGGATCCAACGCCGTGTTGTCGTCCAACCGGAAGTGCCAATGCCGCAGGTCAAGCTCATACTTCCGGTCGAGAAACTGCCGCTTCAACCAGTGGTTCGGAGCATCGGGATTTGTCGTCCCAAAGAGTTTGGCGCCCGTGACGCTGAGCCGGGCCAAGAGCTGGTCCCAGAACTCCCGCTCGATCAGCGTGATCTCATCGACGTACGCCCCAGCGCAGGTCATACCCCGCAGCCGGTTCTCCGACCGGGCGTCGTTCGACGAGATGATCTCGATACGCCGCCCGAGGATGTTCGCCGTGGGAGCACCCCGGGTGTAGATGATCCGCCGCGCGATCGGGCCGGTGATCGCCGGGTCCTGCAGCACGTCAAAGACGTTACGGGCGATGGTGTCGCTCGTCTTGCCCACGATCACCAACGAGCCCCCGCGCGGCGCGTTGGCGACGTACATAACCCACCGCAGCAGCGAGGCGATCGTCTTGCCCGACCGGATCGCCCCGCTCCAGATGTTCAAGCGCGCCGTGGACTCGCCGATCGACCTCAACTGCTTAGGGGAAAGGTTCAGCGGCGTCGGCGCCGGCGTGCTCACAGGCCGTCCCCCGACTCGATCTCGCCGATCACCTCGGCCTCGACGATGCTGTCCGTGTCGGGGTCGGGGATGGCGTGCTTCTGCTGGATCTGGATCAGCAGGTTGCCCAGCAGCGACGCCATGTCGCCATCCGCGATGCCGTTGCGGTTGATCAGGTCCAGGCCCAGCAGAGTCGATCGCCGGTTGATGCACTTCAGCGCCGTCTCGCAGGCCTGAACCTCGCCCTTGACTACCTTCGGCCACAGCGACGCCATGATGCGGTCGAGCCGGTCGATCTCCAGCTTGAGAAGCTGCTCGCTGGCCATCTGCTCCTGCTTGGCCGCCTTCTGCAGCGCCCGGTCGATGTCCTTCGACACCGAGGCCGCGCCCGAGTAGCCCAGCCGATCAGCGATGACCGTGGGAGACACCCCAGCGATCCGCATCTGCACGGCCTGGTAGCGCCGCTGGGAGATCTCGACCTGACGGGCCTTGCTGACGACCATGAGGGCAGCTCCTGATCTACTACGCTTCTCGGGTGCGGATGCGGATGCTGACCGTCCGGCAGCCATGGGCGGCGTTGCTCGTCACGGGCATCAAGGACGTGGAGAACCGGAGCTGGGTCACGCCGTATCGGGGCAGGCTCCTGATCCATGCGGGCCTCAAGACCGACGCGGAAGGCTTCGAGCTGATGGAGGAGCTGGGCGTCGCCCTCGACGGGCCGCTGCTGCGCGGCGCGATCGTCGGGTCGGTGAACCTCGTCGAGATCCGCCAGGACAGCACCTCGCCATGGGCCCGCCCGGGAGAGAATCACTGGCTGGTCACTGACGCGCGACCAGCGGTCACGCCGATGGCCGCTGTCGGCGCGCTCGGGCTACGGCCGGCTCCGGCCGGTTGGACGAAGGCTTTCGCGGCCTAGCGCGGCGCCACGTACTCGAACGACACGACGCCGAGACGGCGCGGGTCGAGCGTCTGCGCGTGCATCCACTGGTGCTTGGAGCGGGTGCCGAGCTTCTTCTGGCCCTGGATCATCCGCCACCGCGGCGATCCGCTCCGGTAGGCGATCAGCGCCGGATGGCTGGACACCGATCGGTAGCGGAATCCCTGCTCGTACAGCCGCTGCCCCATCCACTCGGAGAATCGGACGCCGATACCGAGCCCCTGATAGTCCGGCAAGACCACCAACCGGTGCTCCATCTTCAGGTTCCGCGTCGCGGGGTGCTGGAAGTGGCGGTAAGCCAGGAACGCGACCGGCTCGCCGTCGATGAACCCGGCGAACTTCTTGCTGGAGCGGTGAAGCTCCGTGCTCAGATAGTGATGGCGTGCGAAGACGGGCCAGAGCTGCCCATCGACCGGCCGGATTTCGAGCCGGAGCACGGGCCGGGGTTGAACCGACCTCCACTCGAACGAGCCCGTCGAGACGTCCAGCACCCAATCCGGCTGCAGCCACTCCAGCACGTCGTAATGGCATGTCACCGCAACGAACTGGCGGTCGCTGCGCCGTACGGTCTTCTGGATCGTGTGGCTAGCGACCCGCGCGACCTGGCGGTCCACGACGCTCGTGAACTCGTCGATGACGACCAGTTCTCCCGACTCGGCCAGGGCCCGAGCGATCGTTGCCCGGAACGCTTCCCCGTTGGACAGGGTCCGGTACGGCCGGAGCCACGCCGGCGGGGAGGACAGGCCGACCGCGCCGAGGAGCGCCACGATGTCCTTGATGGACATGTCCGCCGGGAAGTCGTCCACCAGCGACCGGTCATCGGACCAGGTGTGCGGGCTGACGATGTGGTCGGGCCACAGATGCCGCGCGATACTGGTCTTCCCGGCTCCCGAGGGGCCGACGATCAGGCCGACGCTCCACGGCCGTTCCTCGATCGGCAGGTCCATCGCCCAGGAATTGCTCAGCCGCTCCTCCACGGGCACGTCGAACAGGCCCTGGATCTGGAGGACGCGGGCGGTCCGGTGGACCGGTGCCGACACGGTGATCTCGGCTCGCACAGCACGACCTTCCAAGGGGTAGCGGGCGGCGGGGTTACATCAGGGCGCGGGCGCTCCAGCCCTGACCGGCGAGCTGGTTGAGGAGCTGCACCTGCTGCGCTTCGCTGTCGCAGGTGACCACCACGCCCCAGACGACGGGCCGCGTATGGGTCTCGGCGTCGCCCGGTTCGGGCAACTCCTCCTCGTCGTCGGTGCCAGCCTGGTCGGCGCGGCCACCGCCCGGAGCCGGAGCGCGGTCGGGGGAAAGCGCCACCGCGTTGTCGGCGGCGATGGCGTCGGCCAGGTCGTCGAGATCCTGCTCCGTCCAGCCGGTGCCGTCGAGGTCGTCGAGGCTGCGCAGCAGCTCGGCAAGGGCCTGGTCGTCGTACCCGCCGATCTCGGCGGTGCGGTTGTCGGCGAGGAGGATGCGCAGCGCGGCGGCGTCGTCCACGTCGAGGATCAGCGCGGGCACCTGGCCCAGACCCTTGGCCTTCGCGCCCCGCCAGCGGTGCTCACCGGCGATGATCCGCATCCGGGACTTCTGGACCAGGATCGTGCCGTAGAAGCCGTTCTTCTCGATCGACTTGGCGATCACGTCCACGTCGCCCTGGTGCGGGTTGTCCGGGTGCGGTTCGAGATCGGCGACCGGCACCATGCGGTAGGTCTGGGAAACGATGGCGGGCATGGACGCGCTCACCCGCCTTCCTCGGCCCGAGGCCGGTAGCCGTTCCGGGTCCGCATCTGCGACATCTTCGCGCCAAGCGCGATCAGCGCGGCGACCTGCCACGTGCCCTTCTCAACCACCTCGTCATCGACCTCGACGGACCACGAGTCGATCGAGCGGCCCTCCCGGTACGGGATGCCGGGGGTGGCCGTCCACTGCACCGACCAGGACAGGCGGTCGCGCCACCGCAGCCGCGGCCGGCCGAGTCGTTCCCGCTGAAGCTGCAGACGCACCTCGTGTTGATCGCCCTCGGGCATCCGCACGACGCCCACCTGCTCGTCGCCGACCGGCTCGTAGCTGTACCGCTTGGGCCCAAACAGGCGCTCCATCAGGTCGAAGCTGGCGTAACCCTGCTGCCACCACGGGGCGGCGCTGTCCCAGTATCCGCTGCGGCCCCAGAGAGCCCACCGGTACTGCCACTCGCCGATGGCCAGGCGGACCTCGCGCGACTCATATCCGGTCGGGTTGAGTCGGCGCTGCACCCACCTGCCGTATCCCTCGGTGTGCACGTAGATGGCCAGCAGTCGGCCGAGCCGCAGGTGTGCGTCCAGCATGTGATCGCTGCCTGCGTTGCCGACCTCGAACCCGATCGAGAAGCCGGGAAGAGCTCGACTGCCGACGACGACCTGTCCACCGATGGCGCCCCGCGGGCTTTCCGGATACGGGCCGGGCTTGCCCTTGTCGGCATCGTGGACGGGCGCGGTGCGTAGTCCGAGCATCGCCATCCACGCGTCGGCCGCCAGTACCCGTGTGAGCGGGATCCACGGCCCGCTGTACGGGTCGCCCACCTGGTACTTCGCGGGGTCGAGCGACCCTTGCGGGCTGGGCCGGACTCCGCACCGGTCGCAGACGATCCAGCGGGCCGCGTGCAGGCCGGGCTCGCACGGGCCATAGCCGTCCACGACCGGCCGGTGGCCGCGCAGGCGGCAGATGAGCATGAGGCGGGGCAGGTCCGACAGCCACCACCCGCGATCGACGAGTGATTGGCTGTCGTCCTCTGCCTTGTAGTTGACGCTGTGCCAGCGCACGCCAGTGACCTCCGAGGGGTGAGAGGGGGAAACCCGGTCCCCGCCGGAAGCAGCGGGCCAGGACAGTGTTCTGTTACCTCACAGGCGGTAACGCGCCTTCTACCAGACATGATTACGTAGTGGAGTCATTTGAATACACTTCGCTGCTAGCCGGAGGATCATGGGTTTCCTGCGTCGGCCCTCACTTCTCATCACCGCCGCAATCATGAGCGCGATAACTTCCACGCCCGTCTACACGTCTCCCGCCCTCGCCAAGCCAGCCGCCGAACAGGCACCGCCACCCCTGCTCCTGTGGGACGCGGTCACTGAACTGCCAGCAGCAACCGAGAGCCGCGACGGCTACAAACGCACCAGCTTCCACAAGACCCCATCGGCGCGCCTATGGATCGACCTCGATCACGATGGCTGCGATACCCGCCGCGAGGTCCTCATCGCCGAGGCCGTCACCGCACCCGAGATCGGCCAGAAATGCACGCTCACCGGCGGCATCTGGCGCTCCTACTACGACGGCATCACCGTGGACAGCGCCGACAAACTCGACATCGACCACGTCGTCCCGCTGGCCGAAGCCTGGGACTCCGGCGCCTCGGCGTGGACCGTCGAACGGCGCGTCGCCTACGCCAATGACCTAAACGCCGAACACCACCTGGTGGCCGTCACCCAGCGCAGCAACCGGCAGAAGGCCGACCGGGACCCCGCCGAGTGGCTACCCCCGGACGAGCCGGTGCGCTGCCGGTACGTGGCCGAATGGACCGCGATCAAACGCCGCTGGCAGCTCACTGTGGACGACCGGGAGAAGGAGACCCTGGAGGCAATCGCCCGCGGCTGCCCCAATGTACCCCTGGACGAACAGCCCACCCCTTGATCGCTTGCCATCTCGGCATCACAACCCCCGCCACCGGAGGAGCTGTCAGCCATCCGGCGATCGGGCCCCATCCTCCTCCGCCATCCGAGGCAGTACGCCTTCCCGAGGACCCATGGAGGTCATCATGTCCCTTACTCGCCGCGTTCTGGCCAGCCTGACCAGCGCCGCAGCCCTCACCTTTGCTGCGGGAGTCGCGCAGCCCGCCGCCGCTGCAGTGCCCAGCCATCGATGCGCTCAGGGCTACGTCTGCTTCTGGACCGGAGACGGCTTCCAGGGAGAGGTGTTCTTCTACCAGCCCGTCTCCGACTGGTGCGACGTCACTCCCACCCAGCCAGCCCGCACGATCTACAACAACACCAACAGGCCGTGGGCTTTCTACCGGGACACCCAATGCGGCGCGCTGGACGCCACCCTCGCGCCGGGCACGTGGAAGACCGGCCTGGAGTCCTACAGTTGGCGGTCGTAACGGACCCATCACCAGACGCGCGTCAGCCGGTACTGTTCCACGTCCTCGGCGTGCCCCACCGAGTACCGGCAGCCGCCGCACAGCGCACGGTCGGTCCACGTGCCCAGGTTGACCGCGCCGCAGTGGTGCAGCCACGCCGTCTTGTCCAGTGCGCTCGTTCTCGACCTGGGCACGTGACCCTCCTACTCCAGTAGCGACGCCACCACCTGAGAGGCGTCCTTCTCCAGCCGATCCCGGCTGTGCAGATATATCTCCGTCGTGGACACGTCGGCGTGGTTGAGGTCGAGCTGGATCTGCCGCATCGCCACGCCGGCCTCCTGCGCCAGCGACGCATAGGTGTGCCTGCACGAGTGCGGCCCCACCTTCGACGTGATGCCCGCCTGCATGGCGATGCGCCGCACCAGCTCGAACGCCTTCGACCTGCTCCAGCTCTGGCCGGTCGAGGTCGCGAACAGCGGACCCGTCAGGTCCTGCAGCTCGATCCCTTCGCGGCGCGCCCGCTCAGCGAGGTAGATGTCCAGCGTGTGCGTCGTCTCCACCGGCAGACGTCGGGTGATCGTGTCGCCGCCCTTCACCGTGATGCGCAGCGTCCGGTACCCGCGGGCGAACCCGAGGTCGTCGATCTGCGCGTTGATTGCCTCGGAGATGCGGATCCCGGTCTGCAGCAGCAGCCGGATCAGCGCCGCGGTGCGCAGCCGTTCCCGGCCGTGGTCGGCGTCGGCCGCCCGGAGGAAATCCTGCGCCTCTCCCTTGGTGAGCGCGACCGTCTCGGAGTGCTTGCGCGGGATCTTCGGCCGCCGCGTCTTCTTGAACCGGTTGGCGTCGAGGGCTTCGGTCTCGTGCAGGTACTCGTACCAGGACGACACCGACGACAGCACCTGAGCGACCGTCTTCGGCTTTGGCGGCCGGCGGGCCGTCTCCTGGTACCAGCGGGAGAACACGTCGCCGTGCGGCTTGCGTGCCTCCAGCGGGTCGAGGCCGGTCTCCGCGCAGAACTGGAACCAGCGCCGGATGTTCCGCTCGTACGCTTCGCGGGTGTGCGGCGAGTCATACGACCACAGCCACGCCCGGGTCAGGTCGAGGATGATCGGCGGGAGGTCGAGCGGGAGCGCGAGGTCGCCGCGCGGCGCCTGGACCAGCTCGCCGGTCATCCCTCACCGCCGAAGTGCTCGCACGCCTCTTCGACGCTCGCGCGGATCGACAGCTTGGCGCATACCAGCGACAGGATCGCGTCGAGGTCGTCCGCCGTGTACTCGGGATGCTCGCGGGCCTGGCGGATCACCGCGCTGAGGACAGCCGCGGTGATGGACGCCGAGCGCAGGTCGATGCCCTCGTACTGGGCGATGATGTCGCTCAGCCGCTCGGAGGTGTGCTCGCGGCGGGCGTGCTCGGGCTCGTCCTGGCGGAAGAGGTCGGAGTAGTCGATGCTCACCGAGTACCGCCATGCGAGAGTTCGTCGAGGAGCGCCCGCAGAGTTGGGTTGCCGACGGCGAGCGCTTCCAGCTCGGGACGAGCGTGCGCGTACAGCTCGGGGAGGAGCGGGTCGCGGGACTGCAGGGCGGCGGCGACTCCTTCGCCGGTCGCGTCGGGCCAGCGGAACCGGACACGAGCGATCAGGGTGTCGAACGCGGCGGCCGGGTGGAGCCGGTCACTGCTGGGGTTGCTCATGAGAGCACCTTTCACGAGGGATGTGGATCACTCGTGACGGTACCACGCAGAGCGGAACATAACGTGAATTATGTTCCCATCTCAGCGATCTTGGCCGCACCGTCAGACCGTAATGCGATCTCACCGAAGCCGGGACCCGTCCCGCCAGGAGCCACGAAGATAGGCGCATGGTCTTTTGGTTTGGGCATACCCGGAGTTGGCGTGGCGCTGCAGGAATGAGCACCTGGCAGTTCGGCGTCCTCCACCTAGGGGCGGTCATCGGGTTGGGAGCGGCCACGGCCGAACTGCAACTGCAGCATGCACTCTGGTGGTCTGCCCTGTTGTATGCGGTGTTGGGCTGGCTGTCCGGCGGGAAAGTGGTCTCGGAGCTGAGATGGGTACGCCCTCTGCCCAAGTCGAGACGCACCCGGGCAGTAAAGCTCGTGCTCGCCATCCCTGCTGCCACGCTGGGTCTTTGGGTCAACCCGGTTACCTTCTTCAGCCGGACGTTGGGGGTCGTCGAGCTGCAATTCATGCTGTGGGGGCCGATCGCCCTCTTCGGGCTGTGCATTGCTGCGGCCAGTTGGTACTTCTTCCGGGACTTTCGGTAAGGGCGGCCGACTGCCCCGATTAGCTAGATCACTCGCTGACCGCCGCAAGCGCGCGGGCCAGCCTCTGCTTACCGCCCCGCGGCCGCAGCGGCGCCCCCGCCTCCTCCAGCAGCCGGTGAACGAACCCGTACGAGCGGCCCGTCGAGAGCGACAGCCCCCGGATCGACTCCCCGTCCAGGTACCGGCGCTTCAGCTCCGCCTTCAGCGTCTCGCGCTCGGCACCGGACACCCGCTGATACTTCCGAACCATCACAGCCACCCCTGTCTGATTGCTCTCACGCAGCCGCCGCCAGCCGAACCCGCAACGCATCCCGGCCCTCCGGCGTCTCGGGCACTTCGTCGCCCCGCCAGATGCAGCCCTCGATCGTCGCCAAGTCGGCGAAGTCGTACACGACCTCGCGGCCAACCCGGCCCAGCACCCGGACGCCATACCTGCGCGCCCACTGCCGGATCGTCACCGCCTCCCGGCCCAGCCGGACAGCAGCGGTCTTCGCCGTCGCAGGGGACACCAACACCCCCCGAACAGCGGAAAGCCCCCGAACCATGATCGGTCCGAGGGCACAAGTCTCTCCGTCGCTTGGAAGTGTTACACAGCCGCATCACCAGGCGCAAGCCGACAGCGGAACCGCAATCAGCGAGGATTGCGAGGGCCCCCCGCTGCAACAGGGAGCCCTCTTCCAACCTGGTCCTCAAAGGACATGGACAACACTAGCCCCCGAGGTTCAGCGCGCACCGCCAACACGCACACTCCCGCTACCTGCCTCCTCCTCAACCCGCCCCGACACCTCCCGCTCCGAAACGTGCGTCCCACACGACGCGCACACGTAGAAGCCTGCCTTCACGTCCCAGCGGAACGACCGCTCGCCACACCGGCACCGCGCCGGCGTCCACGCAGGCGGCTCATCCCCCACCATCCGTTCGAGCACCAGCCGCCACGACAAGACGAAGTCCACCAGGCCCACCAGGTCCTCACGAACGAGGACGCTCTCCAGCCGACCCGACTCCGACAGCCAACCCACCGCCCGCGACCGAGCAACCGCCGACCGGACCCCGCTCGGACGCGGCCCCGCCCGCAGCCACACCCGCGCCCGATCCTCGAAGTCGAGCAGCCCGCCCGTCAGCTTCTCCAGCAGTTCCCCCACCGGCGACACCGCAGGCTTCGGCCTCGACCCCGACACCCTCGACCACTTCGACGGCGGCCGGAACCCATCCGCCTCCCGAGCGAGCTGCGCAGCGAACCCATCCACCTCCAACAGCGCTGCCCGAACCGACGCCGTACACCGACCGCACACCAGCGGAGCCCCCGGCCGCCAACGCAACTCCGGAACCTCCGGCTCGGCAGGCGGCTCACCGGCCTCGCCCTTCCTCACCCACTCGTCCACCAGGTCCGCATGCTCATCGCGCGCCCGCTCGAAAGCAGCCCACGCCCGACGCTGACGCCCATTACACGGGCCCATACACGCGCCCCGAACCATCGACACCCCAGAAGCAAGACCAGACACGGCACCCCCGACCCCGAGACGAAAACGCCCACCAGGCTACAAGATCAAATTCTTTTCGCAGGCACCAAGCCGAATGCAGCACTGGCCGGCCCCGATCCGGGGTACCCCCAGGGGCATGCGAAAGCGCCGAACCGCGCGATGCGGTCCGGCGCTGGTCGGCGCGGTGCGCGCTACGCGTTCGCCTTCACGTGATCGCGCAGCTTGCGAGCGCGGTCTGTGTCGTGCTCAATCTCGTGCCACGCCTTGCGCTGCACGTGAGACCGGATCGTCTGCAAGAGCCAGAGCGCCGCGCCAATGTACTGGCCGGATGCGTCGCCGCCCTGGTTAACCGCTCGACGCTCGGCACGGGCGTAGTCCGATGAGGTCCACGACAAGTAGATCTTCCCGGCGTCGCTCATGCTCACGGTTGGGTCAAGGTGCACGACGTAGTGCGCGAGCACTTCGGCGCACGGCTCAACGGCACGCTTCACGGCTCGCATGTGCTCGCGTCGCTGCGCTTCGACGCTGCTTAGTGCGATGCTGGGGAGACTGGCCGTGATCCGGGCAAGGCCGTTCGTGGCGAGCGTGTATCCCGACCAGGGGGCGCGTGAGGCGAGCCCGGCGACCAGCCACACGCGGTCCCGGTAGCGGGCGACATGCCCGGTGTAGATCACGGTGCTGCCGACCGGGAGGTAAGCGGCCAGGGCATCCGCAGCTTCCTTGCCGATCTTGACTGCGCCGCTCTGCAACATGCCGCCAAGCTCGCACGGAACGCCTTCCGTCTGGCACTTCCGGCATGTGGCCTGGTGATCGGTCGCGCTACGGTGCGCGTTCATGGCGTGGTCGCGGGCGTTCTCGGCCTGGTCTCGGGTGACGGTGAACATGGGGGCTCCCTGCGGCGCTGCGGTGTTGGTTGGTGAGGGGTGGGGAGCGCGCCCGTGGTGGCGACACGGGCGCGCCCGGTGCTGCTAGGCGTCGGCGCTCTCGGCGGCCTTGACCTCGGAGTCAGCCTTCAGAAGCGCAATGGTCGCCTTGACCTGGTCGAACGACAGGCCACGATCTTCCATGACCTCCGCGTACGTCTCTTCGTTGTGCGGGGCCTTGAACTTCTCGGCGAACTTCCACACGAGGCGGACGGCGGCCGTGTCGGCGGCGGTCTTCGCGGCGGCCTTCTTCCGGGCCTCGATTTCCTTGCGGTACTCGGCCATCTCGGGAAGCTCAGACAGGAAGTTCTGGACCTTGGTGGCGCTGGTACCGGGGACCTTGCCTAGCTCGGTGAGAGTCGCCTGACCGAACCCAACCTGAGCGGCTGCGTGCATGCCGATCAGGGCATAGGTGGTGAACTTGACCGCGCTCTTGCCGGTGCCGCGCGTGGCGATGCACTCGGCGGGAAGGTCCTTCAGCTCATCCCCGGTCATGATCCGGTCGGCCACGCTGCCCTCAGCGCTGGCGGCGGCCAGTTCGTCAAGGCGGCCGGTTGCGGCGAGACCGATCACGGCGAAGCCGGTCGGGCGGGAGATGCCCTGCCGGGAGAACGTGGCCTTGTGGGCGATGGTCACGCGCTCGATGGCGTCGTAGATCTCGGCGGGGTTGGTGCTGATCTTCATTGGTGGTGCCTTTCGTGGTGTTGGGTGCCCGCCCGGACAGTCCGGGCGGGCGGTTCGTTAGAGCTGCTGCGTGCCGTCGATAGCGGTACCGCTTTCAGCAGGCTGAGCAGCGGTTTCGCTGGTATGCCTGCGCTTGCGGCGTCGCCATCTGATCAGCAGTCCGAGCGTTGCGGCTCCGACTGCCAGTAGGGCGGCGGCCCATGCGGACCACACAGTTACGGGGTCGCCGGTGGCGGTGTTCGCCGCGTTGAGCTTGCCGGGATCGCCTGTGTCGGCCGTGCTGGGGTCGCCCTGGTCGCCCTTGGGTCCGGGCGATCCTGGCTTGCCGGACGGTCCGGCGGTTCCGTCGCGCCCGGCGGGCCCTGCGGCTCCGGTCGGTCCGGGCTCACCGGTACCAGCGGGGCCGGTCGGTCCGGTGGGTCCGGCGCTCCCGGTGGGGCCGGGGTCGCCCTGCGGTCCGGTCGGTCCGGGGTCGCCCTTGGGGCCGGTGCCGCCCTGCTCGCCCTGGGGTCCGGTGTCGCCCTTGTCACCCTTGGGTCCGGGGACCGGTACGGCGGTGACGGTCGCCGTTGGGCCGGGGTTGCCCTGGGGTCCGGGCGGGCCGGAAGGTCCGGGGGTTCCCATCGGCCCGGGGTCGCCCTGCGGTCCGGGAGGTCCGGTGACTCCGGGGTCGCCCTGGTCTCCCTTTGGTCCGACCGGTCCGGGGTCGCCTTGCGGGCCCTGCGGTCCGGGCGGTCCGGGCGGACCGCTGACGGTGACGGTTGCGGTTGGTTCGTCCGCTACCAGCGTTGCCGTGGCCACATCCCCTCCTGCCTGCGTGTTCGCTACCAGGAACGCGAGCGCCGCTACTGCGGTGAGCCACGCGAGCCGTTCGCTTGTTCGTATCTGCACATGACAAAGAGTAGGGCGATAATGACCTTTAAGGGGGTGGATTTTGGTAACAGTTTTCCGGCGGATTTATAACGATTATGTCACAAAACGGGGCGGCCTGGAGGCAAATCGAATACACGTTCGACTGATCGTCAGCGAGGCTGATCGTCTGCATTGGCACCTATTCGCCAGGTTCGCCGACTAGCGACGCATAGCCCACCCCCGGCTCGCATTTCGCGATCTTGATATCGCTAGAACGCTCTCAGATCTACGCAGAGCGCTTCACTTCCAAGGGGGCACTCCATGTACCGGACACGCGGTGATCGTCGCTCAGCGTCGCTCTCAGAGACGCACAGGATGCGTCTCATCTTCTGCGGTGCGTCAGATGCGTCAAAGGCGTCTCCAGGGACATGCGAAAACCCATCAGCGACGAGGAGGTGTGCTCGGCTCGTGCTGATGGGTTTCCGGCTCGTTTTGGCTGCTCTGGGGGTTGTTTTCGCGTGGTTTCAGGCCTGCGGCTCGTGGTTGTTTTCGGCATTTGCGCTGGTCACAGGGTTGTGTGGTGTGCCAACGCGGGTGAGGGCTTCGAGTGTGGCCATGTGCGCGGCGAGTTGTTCACCGGTCCAGTGGTGGATCTCGTCCCAGCATTGGGTGTGCTGGTCCAGGTGGTGGATCACGTGTGGTCCTTCCTGGCCTTGGCGTCGGCTGCGCACCCGATGCAGGGCAGCGTCTGGAAGTGGATGTGGCATCGGCCGGCCGGGCGGGTGGTCCGCGCGGCCTTGGTCTGCTCCTGCGCTTCCTGGTTTCGCGTGGTCTCGCGCCAGCCTCGGAGGTCTGCTGCGGGGATGCCTGCGACGTACAGGTGCAGGGCTTTGCGGACGTGGTTGTCGCGGGCGATCGTCTGGGCGATCCGCTCGGCTTCGTCCAGGGGGCATCCGATGCGTTTGGTGATCACTCTGGCGGCGCGGCTGGGGGTGTTGGGGTTGTCGTCCTCCTTGTTGATCTTTTCGTCGTCTTCTGGGTGGTGGTCGGCGGCCGGTCGGGTCGGTTCCTCCTCGACCCCGTACGGAGATGAAGAGGATTGAAGTTGAGGAGTGGAGAGAGGATTGGGGGGAAGTCCAGACTTCCCCCTTTTGCCTCCAAACTTCCCCTTTTGCGGTCCAGACTTCCCCCTTTCAGTCCCGGAAACGGGGAAGCCTGGACTTCCCCCTTTTCCACCGGCCTCCCGGTCGTCCACAGCGTCATCCACAGGAGAAACGGGGAAGTCTGGACTTCCCCGTTTCGGGTCGCGCGGCACCGATACGGGGAAGTCCGAAGGTCCCGCTTCGAGCTCCAGATCGAGGGGACGCGGCGGCTGCCCCGGCAAGTACCCGGGCATCGGAGGGATGTAGAACACGGTCGCCTTCCGGCGGCCGCCCCCGGTTTCGAGCACGACGAGCAGCCCAGCCTCGACCAGCCGCTCCCGCATCGCCTTGACCGACCGCACGTCGATCCTCGCCCAGTGGGCGATCTCCTCACGGGTCAGCCAGCCGGTACGAGTCGCGTCGTTGATCCGCCGGGCGATGGCGATCAGCGCGAGCAGATCCCTCGGCGGGGTCGCTTTCGGCGCGTTGATCGCCACCTCGTCGGCCAACTTGTAACCCATCAGGCCCCTTACGTGCTGGTTTTCCAAGGGAGCCACCGAGGGAAGAGGCGTCCCGCAACGATAGCGGTACCGCTTTTAGCTGTCATCCGGCTCGTGGTGGCCGCCCCGTCAGGTCGTACGTCTGCCGCAGGCGTGGGTCGGACAGGACGTGATACGCGTCCCCGATTTCCTGGAACCGCCCGGCCACCTCCGGGTCGGGGTTGACGTCGGGGTGGAGTTGGCGGGCCAGCCTGCGGTACGCCTTCTTGATGTCGTCCGGGGTCGCCGTGCTGGCGACGCCGAGCAGGTCATACAGCCGCCCGGCCGGGGCGTGTCTGCGCGGGGGCCGCGGTGGCGGCGGGGTCTGGGCGCGCGGTCGTCCGGCGCAGGTGGCGGCGTGTGGCATCATCCGCTTCTCCCACGGGGCGATCGGCTCGTCCTCGGTGATGCGCCGTGACCGGAGCACCCTGTGGACGTCCCTCCACACGGCGGTGTTGCCGTCCGGGTGCGGGGCGGGGTCCACAGCGAGCTGGGCACCGCTCGCTGCGCGAGTCCACCGAACCTTCTTGCCGCAGGGCATCGTGGTCTTGCTGCCCTGGCACGGCTTGAGGTCAGAAGGAGACAGCATCCTGCCCCTCCGTGTCCCGATCGGACAGTTCGATCACGCGGTACCTCCGTTGTACCGGGCGAACACGGCGTTGATGGCGTCGAGCTCCGTCTTCACCTGGTCGCGGTCGGCCTTCATCTCGTCCAGCTCGACGAGGAGGTCGGCGTGGGCGGCGCGGGCCTCGTCGCGCTGGGTGCGGGCCTCGTCGCGTTCGCGGATGGCCTGGTCCCGCTCGGCCTCGGTCCGCTGGATGGCCTGCTCGAATCCGAGGAGTGCCCGCAGCGCGGGGCCTGCGGTGGCCGGCGGCGTGATCCCAACGGCCGGGGCGAGCGCGGCAGTCTTTCCGCTGGTCTTCCGCTCGGGTGTCTTCACTCCGGCCGCAGCCGCGACGGTGCGGGGATCGGGCTTCGGCGTGGTCTTGGTGATGGTGAGTCCGCCGTCGTTCCAATCCAGCGCGATCCACCAGACGGGCGGGTTGGCGCGGGGCCGGTGGCAGCGGGTGTGCTCGGTCCGGTTGAGGTACTGCCGGACTTCCTGCTCGTGCATGGTGTCCCAGTCGGGGCAGGCGGTCTTGATGATCTGGGAGAGGGCTCCCTGCCATTGCACGCCGACGACACCGCCGTTGGTCAGCCGCTCGTCTCCCTGCTCGCGGGCCGCGTCGCGGAGGAGTCCCCAGAGGGCTTCGGCGTCGGCGAAGATGTCGCGGGGCTTGGTCCTGACGACGGTGGCGGTGTCGCCGATCTTCGGCACGGTGGTGTCTCCTTCGGTGGTGGCGGTGGTGGTGTTCTTGGTGAGGTAGGCGATTACCTCGGCCTCGCGGGCGTGCAGCATGTCCGCGTACGACTTGGACTCGACGGGGCCGGGGGTGTGGAGGAGTCCTCCTGACACGTACGGCTTGATGCCGTTCGCGAGGGCTGCGCCGACGAGTTCGTCAACGCTCCACCAGGTGTCACGGGGCATGGTGTCGGCTTTCTGAGTGGCGGGGTCGGTGGCGGCGACCATGGGTGAGGGTTTCGTGGGGTGGTCGTTCAGCAGGGATCGGATCTTGGTTTTGTAGTTGTCGAGGCCGCGGCCCATGGCCTGCAGCGGGATCTCGCCGGTGCGGCCGTTCTCCGGGTTGGTGATCAGGAACTTGCCGTTGGCGAGCTGCATCGTGAAGCCGAGGCGTTCCGTCTCGGCCTCGACGAGCTTCTTGACGTCGGACTTGTTGGTCATCTGGCGGGCTCCTTCCGGATGCGCAGCCCGAGGTGGTCGGCGTACGCGGCGGTCCCCGCTGCCCCCTTGCTGGCGGGGTGCAGGTGGGCCAGGACCTCGAAGGCGCCCCCGCGGCCGGCGGCGAGCCCGAGCATGAACCCGTTGCGGTACGGTCCGGCGGATTTGGCCAGCTCGGGGATGTGCCAGGGCGCGGGGTGCGTCTCGACGGTGACGCCGGGCGTGTAGTTGGCCCATTCGTACGTCCACCGGTCGCCGCCGGGTGGGTCGTCGGTGTCGGGGTTGTAGCCGACGATCACGTGGAGGCGTCCGCCGGCTCGCGCCAGCGTGGACTCGAGGTCGGCTCGGACTCTGTGACGGGCGGCGCCCCGCCACCCGGTGTAGACCAGGGTGGCGGGGCGCAGGCTGACGAGGGTTTCGAGCTGGGTCCGGAAGTGCTGCCGGACGTGGTCGGCGGCTTCGGGCGGGACGAGCTGGTCGTCGAGGCTGCGTTTGAGCATGACGAGCAGGACGGCGCGCTCGCTCGGCGTCAAGTGGTCGAGCATCAGCCGTCCCTGTGGGTGCAGGTGGCGACGGTGATGTTCTGGATGATCTCGATGACCGCAGGCTTGAGCTCGCCGACCTCGTAGACCGGCCTGCCCAGCTCGTCGTGAACGAGGCGGCCCTGCTCGTCCTGGACGAGAGTGCTGTCGGCTCGGCCGAAGTTGCGGGAGCCCAGCCCGGTCGGCTGGACCTTGACCTTGGTGACAATGCGGCCGTCCGGCTTGGCGGCTTCGGCCTGGTGCTTGGGGTTGGCCGGGTCGAACCGGACCCATCGCCACTTGCCGTACTCGTATACGGCGTCCCAGATGTCGATGACGACGCCCTCTTGGATCTCGCACGACCGGTCGGACATGCGCGGGTAGAAGACGGTGGTGCCGACCGTGTACGGGTTGCCCCGCCAGTCGGTCAGGGTGCGCGCTTCGGCCTGCTCGCTGGTCATGACGCCTTTCTCCTTCGGGTCTCCCAACCGCGCCGTGTCGCCTCGGAGCGGCACTCGCGGCATCGCGCACGGTCGTCCCCGTGCTGGCAGGGCACTGCCTCTGGCACGTACGAGAGCCACGAGGTCAGTGCGCGATCGAACTGCTGGCGCTTCGCCGGCCCGAGCCACGTCCACATGACGACGCCCGTGTGCTGCACGTACTCGAAGGTGTTCACGGCCCACTGGTGGAACGGCTTGGCTCGCTCGTTCCGGCTGTTGTAGGGGCCGTTCACCTTGCCGACGCCAATCACGGCAGCGAACCTGTCGAGACGTTCGCGGTCGGACTGAGCGATGGAAATTCCGATCCGCCGGTACGGCGTGCCGCCCTCGGTTCGGCGGGTCACTCCGTAGTGGACATGGCCCTCACCGTCGAAGAAGCCCGCTGCCCAGGCCAGGGATTCGCGATCCACTCCGATGGCCATCAGACCTGCACCTCCCGTCCGGTGGTCGGCGCCTGATCGTCGTCGGCCGGCCCGAGGTAGCTCAGCCCGTAGTTCTCGCCTCGCTTCACCACGTGCCAGCGGCCGGTAACCGTGCCCCGGCTGACGGTGGTGGCGTTGAGCATCGTGCAGAGGTCCTTGAGGAACATGGGGAACTCGTGGTCGTCCTGGTCGGCTAGGAAGAACCGTGCTGCCGACCGGCCGCGCTCCCACCCGGTGATGCGCAGCGTGGCGGTGAACGGCTCATTGGGTCGCCACTCGGCGTTGCGCTTCGGGTAGTGCATGAGGTTGCCCCGCTCGTCGTAGGGGGCTTCAGTGACGGGCATGTCGGTCCTTTCGGGGGCGGGCCACTTCGTGGCCTCGTCGATGATCACGTGAGAGGCGCGCTGGCCCTGCATGGTCCGGCGCGCCTTCATGCGCTGCTTGATCTGGTCTTGCGTCGGCGGGGCGTAGCGATGGAAGCCGACTTCTCGGGACCACCGCTGGAAGTGGTCGTATTGCGCCAGCCCGCACCAGCGGCATCCGGACGGCTGCGCCAGCACCCGCTCAGTCATGGCCGCGCCGCACCTGACGTCGTTCCCGCCGCGACATGTACAGCTGAATGCCGTACGCGCCGCCGCGGCGGTGGGCGATCCACTCGGCTTCGACGTGGCCGCCGGGTTCGACGCCGACCGTGCGGACGGTCTCGACGAATTCCGTCATGGACATGGGGAACATGCGGCTCTCGTCGTCGAGCCACACGACGTAGCCGGCGGCGCGGCCGCGCGCGAACTGGCCGAGCTGGAGTCGTGCGGTGAACGGCTCCGGAGCGCGCCACACGATCTCGCCTTCCGGGGTCCATGCGGCGCGCAGGAGGTTGCCGAACTCGTCGAACGGCACCAACGCCTTGTCGTCGTCGAGGTCATCGGCCATCGCCGTCTCCCCTGCCGATCTGGGCCAGGGCTTGGCGGGCGATGGCTGGACCGTGGAGCCCGCTCGGAGGTGCGGGGGGCGCGGGCTTGACGGCTGGAGGGATGTGGTCCCATCCGTTGGCGCGGAGCCAGACGATGAACTCGAACGCGAAATCCGTAGTGCTGTCCCGTTCCTCGGGATCGGTGCGGTCACGGTCGTAGATGCGCTGTGTGAGCGCTTCCATCGCCCTCTCGGCTGCCTTGGTCAGCATGGGGTTCTCCTTTCTCGTGCTGCTTTGCGCTGCAGGCGGCGCCGGTAGGCGCTGCGCTCGTCTTCGTCGAGGCCTCCGGCGACGCCGTATTGCGCTGCGCTGGCCTGCAGATGGAAGTCCAGACATTCGGTCAGGACGGGGCAGGTGCGGCAGAACTGCTTGGCCCGCTCGATGCGGGCTTCCTTCTGCTTGGGGGTCTCGCGGGGTTCGCCTTCGCCTGGGCCGAAGAACAGGGCGAGGTTCTGGCCCCGGCAGGCGGCGCTGTTCCGCCACCCCTTGTGGGCGGACATCAACGCCTCCGCTCGGTGAGCCCCATTTCGCGCGCGGCGGCGCTGTACCGTTCGACCTGGCGTAGCGACATCCGCGTCTCAGCGGCGATCTGCTGCAGCGTCTTGCCGGTGTTGATCAGCTCTGCGACGCGTTGCGCTTTGGCGAGGCTCCTCGGCGTGACGGGGATCCAGGCCGGCGCGGATTCGGGCCGGATGACTCGGTATCCCGCGTTGCCGAGCGCGTCGAGGATGTCGGTGGCGTTGGGGGCGGCGGACGTGAGGGCGTCGGTGATGACCTCGGTCGCCGTGTTACTCATGGGCCTTTCTCCTGCTCATCCGCTTGATTGCGGTACCGCTGTCGGCTCATGCTGTCTGGCGCAGCTTGCCGAGGTTGAGCTCCGCCCGGATCAGGAGGCGTTCCAGGGCTGCCCAGGTGGTGCCGAGCCGTTCAGCGAGTCGTTCTCCGTCGATCTGCTGCGTGTTCGGGTTGATCGGCGGGTCGGTGGCGAGGATGAACCGGGCGTCCTCGAGGAGGGCCTGGGTGTTACGCATGAGGCGGGCCCCGTCGAGGGTGCCTCTCTTCTGGAGCAGCTTGAGGTGGGTGTCGCACAGCAGGCGTTCGTCCTTCGACCCGTTGATGCAGGTCGGGTAGGAGCAGCGAACGACTTGCCACGGTTTGGCCTCGGGGTCGTCGATGACGTCGGCCCACGCTGCCGCTGGATACCAGCCGCTCGCGGCTGCCTGAGTGCTGGTGCTGGTCACAACAGCAGGGCGGCAGTGCTCGTACGGGTCGAGACCAACCAGCTCCTCATACGTCTCCCGCAGTTGGCGCGCGGTCCGGAGGAGGACCGTTGTTCTCTCACCGCGTCGGAGCTGCTTCTGGCTGTCCCAACTGGCTCCCATGTGGTCGGCCACGTGGCGCACGGGCCAGCCTGCGACGGAGAGCGCGCGCAGGCGTCTCATCGATCCCACCGCGTTGATCAGGTGGTGGTCCGGCAGGTCGTCCACAGTGACCGTGAGGATTGCGTCGGACGTCCGCGCCGAGATCCGAGCTGGTGGAGGGAGCTTCCGGTATGCGCTTCCCTCGATGATGTGGCGAACAGCCGTGTGGGTCAGCCCGGCTAGTTGGCCGATGGCCTCATAGCTGATGAGCCAGGTCCTGTGCAGTTGCAACACGTGCTGGCGTGCCTGCTGAGCATCGACAAGGCCCCGCCAGGTGCCCGCCTTCACTTTCTTGTCGCGTTCCTGCCCATAGCGGCGGCGTGCTTCGGCGACCGCGTCCCGGCTCACTGGGTCATCTCCGGCCACGTCAGCTTGTCCAGCGCGGCGCGGTGCGCCTTCGGCATGTCCGCGAGCGGGTGCCCGAGGTGGTCGGAACCCAGCGCGGCCAGCGTCGCGGCGTCGGCCATGTTGTGGTCGCCCCCGGTGACGAACATCGGCAGACGGCGGGCGATCGAATCGACGATCTCGCCCTTGCTGCCGCTGCCTTTTCCGAGCGCGTACGTCTTCAGCGTGGCCTGCGGCACCTCGACGACGGGCACCCCGGCCTCCGCGATGATGCCCATCGTCCGGTAGTAGAGGTACGAGCGTTCACCGGCGCCGCCGCGGCCACCGTCCTGCCGGTTGAACACCAGCTTCTCGACGAGGACGAGGTGGGCGTGCTCGGCCCTGGTGAGCACGATGATGCGACTGGCCAGGTCGTTGAGCGTCCGGTACTTGGTGAGCAGGGGCATGTTGGTGATGCCGTCTCGGCCGACCTTTTCGCACCAGCCGAGGCCGTTGGCCATGCCGGTGGCGGTGAGGGAGAGGTCGAGGCCGACGACGTGGAAGGGGATCACGGTTTCCATTCCTTCGGGGTTCTGAGGACCTTGTGTAGGTCGTGGTCAAGGAAGAAGTCGGACCACAATGCGGGGTTGGCGGCGACTTGCTCGGCCGGCCGGGCGGCCCGCTGGTCGCGGTTGCTGCGGGAGCGTCGCCGCTCAGCGCGATGGGCGAGGAGTGAGAGGACGACGATCCCGGCGGCGGCCAGCACGGTGAGCGCGCCGATCGCCGCCAGGACGTCTTTCACGTGGTGCCGCCCTCGCGGGCGTCGAGCTTGGCGCGCAGCGCGGTCTTCTCTGCGGCGGTGGCGAGCAGGTCACGCTCGGCCGATTCGGCCCGCTGCACCTGCCCGCTCAGCTCCTCGTTCAGCTTGTAAGCCAGCTCGGACGCGGCTTCGTACTGGGCTCGGAGCCCGATCATCTCGGTCTCGATGTCGCGTCGCATCATCTCGGCGCCGACGATCAGCCCAAGGAGGATGCCGACAAACATGCAGACGGTCGCGATGACCAGCGCCCACACACCGCCGAAGACGACCAGGCCGCCGAAGAACGCGACGAACACGCCGAGCACGAAGTACTTCTGGTACGGCTCAACCTTCGCGACGGCGATCTCGAACCTGGTCTTCACTTCGTGACCTCGCCCTCGATACTGAGGATGTTGGGGTAGGACGAGGTGACTTCGACGCGCCACCCGTTGACCTTGAGCCGGTAGGTGCGGCCGGGCTTGATCGCGCCGTAGATGTCGGAGCTGTCGAACTTCAAGCTCAGCCAGGCGTCCGTGTTCTCATACACGCCCCGATCCGTGAAGATGAGGTACCTGCACGAGCGGCTGCTGTCGCAGACCCGCTCCTTCGACTCCACGGTGGCGGTCTCGATGCGGCCGGTGCCGGTCTTCGCCACCGCGACGCCGATGATGATCGCGAGGATGAGCGCGAAGAAGATGAGCCCGCCGATGACCTCGACGTCGTGGCGCCTCATCGGCCACCGCCCTGGAGAGCGACGTCGATGCGCGCCTGCTGGTCGGCGGGGACGTACGGCCTCGTCATCTCGGCGATGAGCTTGGTCGCGGGCCGGCCCGCGAAGCTCTCCCCTTCGCCCGGTTTGTCCACGCGTAGCGCTTCCACGGTGAAGGGAGGGATCTCGACGCCGTGCTTGCGGAGCGCGGTGGCGAGGGATTCGACGTCGGGCAGCTCGCATGGGGTGTATCCGATCCAGAAGACCTCGACGTCCTCCCCGTCGATGGAGGCGGGAGGGTCGAACGCCGTGGCCCAGTAAGTGTTGAGAGGTGCATCCCAGCCGACCGTGATGACGCGGTCTTCGGGTGAGTCGGGCGGGTTGGGGATGGTGTAGCGGCTCATGACTTCCTTAGTGGTCGGTGTCGGCGCGGGCCGGTCACGATGCTGAGGTCAGATGGCGGCGTTTTCGCGGGCGTACCGCTCGTTGTCGAGCTTCTGCAGCGAGGCCACGATGTCGCCGCGCCAGCCGACGACGGCGCCGGACAGCTTGTCGGCGATCTGCAGGGCCTCCAGGAGGGCGGCCCGGTCATTTAGCGCCGCGGGGTAGCGGCGGTTCCCCATCGCGAGGACGGTTTCCTGGTCGGTCAGCCGATGTTCGACCGTGGCGGGGGTGACGTCGTCGTACTCGACGGTGATGGACTTCATGGGGACTCCTTGAGGGGCGGACCCGTCGTCGGCAGTGCAACGCCGGGCCGAGGTTGATCAGATGAAGTAGTCGGGCTTGAGCGGGGTGTACGGGTCCTCGACCTCCTCGCCGTGCCAGGCGTTGGCGAGGCGGACGAGGACGACCCACGCGGCGTCGTGGACAGTGCGGGCCAGCGGCGTTCCGAGACGAGCGGCTTCGGACAGGTTCTGGTGCACGTCGCGGATCCGCTCCAGGCGCTCCCGCTGCTCGTCGAGCTGGTGACGGATGTTGGCGTAGTCCTCGCGAACGGTAGGTTCGGGTATGTACTCGACGAGCAGCCGGAACGCTTTGCAGAGCAGGCAGTTGCGGCGGTCTTGGCACGTTCCTGCGTGGTGCGCGATCTCGGCGAAAGTGGTGGCACGCCGCTCACGCTCGCGCTTGTCTCGGGTGAGTCGGTCAGCGCGGAGTGCCGCACGCTGGTCGTTGGTCAGGCGCATCACTGGCCGCCGTCCGGGGTGACTTCTCCGTCGCTGAGCTTCTGAAGGAAGGCAGCGAAGTCAGCGTTTGATGCCCCACCAACTGGCGTCTCTATGGCCTGCTCGAACGCGGCGGGCAACTGCTGGTTGGTGCCGCCGAGGTCGGACCACACGGCGGCGATGCGCTGCTGCAGGTCCTTGCGGCGGGCGGCGGCCTGCTGCATGAGCAGCTTGACCCCGTCGTTCACCTGGGCGGCGTTGAGCTCCTTCGTCGAGGTGACGGTGACGCCCATGTGCTCGGTGATCCAGGCGAATCGAGCTTCGTCGTTCTTCGCGGCCGACCCCTTGCCGGTGTGGCCCGTAACTCCTGCCTCGCCGAACCACACGCCGAGGTCGCGCAGCGCCTTGGCGGTGGGCTTCGGCTGCTCCTCGTCCTCGACGACCACCGCGTCCACGATGTCGTCGCCGTCGTCGGCCGGCGCCGCGGTGTTCTGCGCGCGGGCGGCCTCGAGGAGCGCTTCGGCGCGTTCGGACGCCTTGCGGGGTTCGTCCGCGATCGGACCTGCGGCGGGCTGGCCGAGCTGGTCGGCGAACTGCTGGAGCTGCTGCAGGGTCGCGTTCTTCATGGTGGTGCCGGTGCGGTCGCGGAACGCGGTGTGGAGCTGGCTCGTCGTTCCCGCCCACGCGGTCATGATGTGCTGGCGGATCCGGTCCGCTTCGGGGTCACTCGCCGCCGGCGGCGCGTCCGAGGCTGGCGCCGGGCTGTGCGGAGGGTCCTCGCGCGGAGCATTGCGCTCGTCCGGCTGTGCAGCGGCCGAGGCGGGTTGTCCCTGTGGGGCGTTCTTGTCCGGCGGCGGGGGGAAGGTGGCGACGCGGGCCTTGGCCGCGGCCTCGACTTCCTCTCCTCGTCCCTGCCAGGCGGGGTCGAGCTTGGAGGTCCTCCAGACGGCCACGACCGCATCTCGGTCAGTGGCGGCCTCGATCATCGCAAGGTAGTCGGTCGCGGGCGCGGCCTCGATCGCCCGCTGACCGCCACCACCGCGGCCCAGCTCGGCGCGGCGCGCGACCTCGCCCGACATCAGCTCGTCGAAGCCGATACCCTCGATCGTCAGGCCGGGCACCATGTACGTGGTCGCCTTGACCACGTTGTCCTTCGGGTCGAGGAACGAGCCGGTGCGCTCGGCCACGTACAGCCAGGCGTCCACGTACGTCCCCGCGTGGGCCAGGAACTCGGCGGCGTTGGGCAGCTCGGCTGCGGCGTTGCCGCCCTTGCTGTCCAGCCGCCACAGGCCCAGGCTGGGCACTTCCTTGAGGAAGACACCGAGTCGGGTGTGGGGCTTGCACGGCCGCCTCTTGAGTTCGACGTCCGCCCCGCACAGGCACGGGCCGACGAACGGAGCCTGCATCGCGACGCCAGTGCAGCGGCGGATGCACAGCTTGCCGTCCCAGAGCTCCATGTTCTGGCTCAGGCCGTTGGGCGGGACGATGACGGGGATGCGCTGCGCGTTGGTGATGACCTCGAACTGCGGTCCCTGCGGCGACTTCCATGGCTTGACCTCGCCGCCGTACTTCTCGGCGACGCCCCGGATCATGTCCTCGGACGGCGACGTGAACCGGAACGTGTCGATCTTGCTGGGATACTCCTTGCCGTTCCGGCTGATCTTCTTGATGCCGAGGCGGATCCGGCCGTCCTGCCAGTGGCGGCGCTGCAGTACGGAGGGGTCGATGGGCATCAGGCGGCGTCCTTCCTGGTGGTCTTGCTCGGGGGCTGAATGGGCTTGTGGCCGCGCATTTCGAGCCCGTGGACGTAGTGCGCGAGCGGCAGCAGCCCGCAGAACGCGTCGAACGCGTCACGGTCGGCCGGGAGCGGCACGAAGCCGTAGCCGTTCGTACGGAGGTTGAGAATCGCTGCGCCCGCAAACTCCGGAACGGGGAACTCGTGGCTGGCGTCGTGGTCGTCGGTCTCGCCGTACCTGCACGACGGCGGGCACACCAGGGCAACCTCTGCGTTCCGCAGCGCTGCGAGTTGCAGGAGGTAGTCGTCATAGACGGCGCTGGCTGGCTTGGTCAGCGAGGTCTTCATATCGATGAGCCACAGCCCGGACGGGGTCGGGATCGGGTCTGCTGGGACCGCGCGCGGCTTGAACTTCGGCGCAATCGGCGACGTCGGGCCGGGGAACCGCAAGCGGGCCCAGATGTCGCTCGTACCGCCGTACGGGATCGTGCGGTTGAGCACCGTGCACTCGGCCGTCATGATGTCGCGACGCAGGTCCACCCCGAAGTCGGCGAGGAACTGGCGGTAGGACTCGACGAACGGTTCGGCTTCCTCGTCAGGGATGTACGCCTTGCCGAGATTGATCGCTTCGCCGATGGCGTGGACGCGAGAGCCGAGGTCAGCCTTCTTGTCCCACTGGACTCGGTACTGCGCCTTGGCCAGCTTGATGAACGCTTCCATGTCGTCGGGGTCGGCGGCCGCGCGGTTCGCGGCGGGGAGGTTGTCCATCAGCCAGATCGCGGTGTCCCTCGCGGCGGCGGGGGCCAGGGCCTCGATCATGTGCTGGTCGATGGCGTTGGTGACGGAGATCTTCATCCGGTTGGGGTCGTCCGGGGCAAGCATCGGGTCGCAGTAGTAGCGGCCTGCGCTGGTGGGGACGGCGTGGCTCGGGTCGTACTCGTCGCGCTCGTCCTCGCGGATGGTGATGCTCACGCACCACCGCCGAGGTGCCCGTCATAGTCGGCCTGGCCGAACCAGCCGAACCGGTATTCGTCCTCGGTCATCGGGTCGAGGGCGGGCCCGCCGCGGTAGCTCGGTCGGCTTGGCGTGAGCTGGGGGTCGTCGGTATTGAGAGCGCCGAGGTAGGCGGTCAGCTCCGCTTCGGTGGGGAGCGCAGGGCTCGGTGGGGTCACTGGGGGTCCTCTTCGTATTCGGCGGCCAGAAGCTTTCGGCCGGTCTCCTCGACGAGCTGATAGGCGGCGTCGTAGTCGCCGAGGACGTCGGCGAGCAGACGGGTGAGCGCGGACTTGGCGTCGGAGTTCCAGTGCTCGGCAGCTCTTGTGGCGATGAGCTGCGCCAGGTCGTCGGGAGGCGGCGCTTGCGTGATGTTGGTCATGCTGAATGCGGCACCGCTGTTAGCGGGGGACGTACTGGACGTGGACGAGGACAGCCTTGCCGCCTCCGTCCTTGGTGATGGTGCGGGTAACGGCTTGGAACGTTCCGCTGTCGTCGTTGCGGAAGCCGCGGTAGCCGTTCTTGACTGCGTTGTACAGGCGGTTGGCGTCACGCCTGCCTTCAGGGGTGTCGGGAGTTTCTGCGACGACAGCCCATCGGTTGGGGTTCTTCTGGAGTTCGGCGGCGATCGGCTCGTACTCCTTGTTGGTGGGGGTTTTGACAGGCGCCGGGTCTTCCCAGCGAAGGATGCCGTTGGGCATGGCGATATGACGCTCCGTGGCTTGGGGGTTTGGTTTGCCGGGTGTTCATCTGTGCGTTCCCGTTTCGGTCGCACACGATCACACCGACATAACCGACACTATCGCGTCCTGACGCACCACGCAACGTCTGACGCGTCTTATGCGTCATCGCAGCTACCTCGCGTATGTCACGCTATGTAATCAGCAACTTCGCGATGACATATCACGCGTTGACGCGTCAGTTGATACCGTTGCGCCAGACTCGTATGACGCATCAAACACCCTGAAGGGACACCCAACTCGCCGTGGCCGACCTCAATCAGCCCTCAGAAGTAGTTCAGTACCTCATTGATCGTCGCAAGAATCCCGGAGGGCTCAAGCGAGGCATCCCCACCCGCGCCGCCGCCGCACGCGCAAAGGAACTGGCCCGCGAAGCGATGTCCGAACCCACCTGGCGACGCATCGAATCGGGCGAGAGGATCCCGGAAGACCGGGAACTCGTGCTCATGGCAGCCGCGATCAACGACCTGGCGGGCGAGCCTCTCGTCACGCCAGACGACTTGTACGAGCGGAGCCGGCCAATGGCGGCCGAACTGTTCCGCGAGTGGATCCGTGAGCGCACTGCGGCCGACCCAGCGCTTGCGGACATCGACCCGAAGCTCGCTCCCGACTCCCTGCAGCAGATACTTCAGAAGATGCTTGGCGAAATCCGCGCGCTACGTGGCGTTACAGCCGCCGAGAAGGCCGAGATGGAGAAGATCCTGCTGTCGAACGTTGAGTCAACGCTGAAGGCGTACGGCGCCCAATTGCGCATCTTCCGACGCAAGTAGCGGTCGTTCATCCAGTGGCGCAACGCCTAGGCACCAAGCTGGAACTACGCGGAGACCCCGCACGCCAACGTCTTCCCCAGCGGCTTGACAACCATTCTCACCGCAGGCTAGTGATCTCCTCAGCAAAGCCTCGAACGGCCGTGCGTTGTTTCTGGCCGAGCGCGAGCACTCGGCGAACGGTGCGCACGCGCCGCCAGCCCGAGATGGCGTGGAACGTTACTGGTGCAGATACAGCCATGATCCACGCCAGCAGCAGCACCGCCGCCTGGCCGGTCAGTTTGTCCATGTCGATCAGGATGAGAAGGCAAGACGCCGTCGCCACCCAGCTCACGACCGACATAGTCGCCATGCTGAGCAGCCACACGCGCGCCTCGTAACTGATCATGAAGTTGGTCCCCGTCCTCTCCGCCGCCGACGTCACATACCGCCGATGTGCACGGACGGATCCAGTCCGAACACCTCTTAGTACCCCCGCATCGGGCTCCGACTCAGCAGGAGAAAAGACCGGCGACGGAGGCTGGCAAGCTTGTCGGCTGGCTTACTGCCAGAGCAAACGATCTTTCCCGCAGAGATGAATATTGTCAACTGACGGCTACCATTCCTGCCGGTCGTGTACCGTTGGCAATCAGGCTTAATGTAGGCGAACGGCGTCCGAATAGGGCAAGCCGGGCGTGAGGAATGGGGTGGCTGTGGCGACCTTCGCCGAGCGGCTAGAAGAAGCGTTGAAGGACAAGGGCTGGTCCGCCCGTCAAGCCCAGCGCGAAATGAAGCGCACCCATCCGGATCTGGCCATCACCCACGCCTACATCAGCGGTCTGCGGAGGGGCAAGCGCACCAACCCTTCAACCGAGGTCGTAATCGCGCTAGCGCAGTTGTTTGACGTGTCGGTCAGTTGGCTTCTCGGTGAGGACCCGCCCCCACCGCAGCTCAGCGCAGAGGACCAGCAACGACACCAAACGGTCCGCGAGGGCCTGGCCGAACTCGGCGTGCAGAACATCGCCGAGCGCATGGTCGGCCTGTCCCCGCTTTCGCTGGAGGCCATCGAGAAGATGGTCGAGGCGATGCGCCAAGCCGAGCAACTCCACGGCAACACAGACGTGCAGTAGGCGATCCGATCACGGGCGCGGGTAGCCTGTCGCAGGCCTGACCGAAAGGTTGTGATATTGCCGTCCCCCACGCTACTGGCTGCCCTATCAACGGCGCCGCTCCCGCAGCCGTTCACCCTGGATGCTTTCATCGCTCGAATCCGGGCCGTACGGAAGCGCCCCCTGCACATGCTCGACCTGCCCGCCGAGGCCGCCAGCGCCGTATCCGGGATATGGGTCGCGACGACGAAGGCCGACCACATCTTCGTCGCTCCCGGTGCCGCCGGGCTGCTGCGTGTCAACATCGTCTTGCATGAGGTCTCCCACATGCTTCTCGGCCACGGCAAGGTCGGCGGTGATGTCGAGGAGGCCATGCGCCGACTCCTCGGGCTCTCGGTGACGGGAATGGCAGCACGCAGCCGATACGAGACCGTCGAGGAGCGCGACGCCGAGAAGCTCGCCACGCTCATCCTGACGCGCGCCCACACCCCGCCCGAAGGCGGCGACGAGGGCCTGCGCAAGATCGGCAAAACATTCGGATACGACCTTGGAGGCGACGACGCGTGAGCGTTGTGGACTGGATTGCCCTCGTGCTGCTGTGGGGGGCGTCGATCTCCCGCATACGGTCCGCCCGGCATTCATTCGAGCAGCGAATGCTGTGGGCCGCGTTTACTGCCCTCGCTTTATCCAGGGTGTTCTCAGCGGCACCCGTTGTCGAATGGATGGACACCACCACTGGCACCGAGTTGGCTACTCTGCTCCGCCACGTCACCGGCCTAGCCTCAGCGGCGTGTTTGCTGGCGTATGTAGAGGCGATCACCCGCCGGGATCGGCCGTCCCGGGCTCGCTGGGTCTGGCCGACCGCGCTGGCCGTCATTGTCTTGCTGTTCGTGATGTTTCTTTCGCGCGGGGGCCGCATCTACTGGGCGGACGGCGCGACCGGACCCGGGGAAACCGCCATTCAGGGCCGCATCTACCTGGTTGCGTTCGACGCGTGGCTGATGACGTGCGGATGCGCCGCGGCTTGGATGTTCGCCCAGCATGCGCGGCTTGCACCGCCGCTCCTGCGGTTCGGGCTGATCTTGTCCACCATCGGGAACCTCGCCGGCGTGGTCAACCGTGGCCACGTCATGGTGGTGAACGTGGCGCACCTGATCAACCCGGCCACCACCTGGCGGGAAATCCTGGTGCTGCACAAGACGTCGTTCCTCATCTGCATCGTGTTCATCACGGCGGGCACGTCAATTCCAGCCTGGCGCGCAGCGACCACCCGCCTGCGGCAACGGGCCGAACTGCGGGAACTGCAGCCCCTGTGGGAGGCGATCGTCCGCCAGTACCCAACCGTGTCGCTCGGTATGAAGGGCTCACTGCAGACCCGTCTCGTGCGCCGAATGGTGGAGATCCAGGACGGGATGCTGAACCTCACTTCGGTCCACGAACCGCCTGCGAACGGCGATCCCGCCGAGGTGGCCCAGTGGGTTGCCGAGGCATTGAAAGCCGCCCGCGCCGGTCAAGAGTCGGGGGTGCCGACTGGACGGATCCCTGGTCCGGATCTCACTGGCGAAGAAGACAGCACGGACAAGGTGAGCAGGGAGGCGGCATGGCTGCGTCAGGTCTCGGCACAGTTCAAGAAGATCAGCGCCGAGAGAGCCGCACAGCTCGCGTCTTGACGAAGCTTTTCGTAACCGCACATCTGCTGTAGGCCGGAACGTCCCCTGCTTGATCCTGCCAGCACCACTGCGAGTGCTCGCTGTCGGCGCCGTCGTGGTGGCGTTGATCGGATGGGCTCGCACGGAGATCCGCGACCACACGCCTGCTCAGGTGCTCGCGCGTACCGCGACCGGGGCGGCGGCCACCTGGGCGACGCTCGTAATTTTGCTGTGAGACGTTAAATCGGCGTCCGACGTCAACCATAGCCAGTACAAGATCGTCATACCATTAACGATTCTTGATGCCGACGCACTGCGGAGGCGCAACGAGAGGTAATGGGACTAGATCATGACACGAGCGATGGCAGCAATCGCGCTGGTCTTTGTCGTGGGCACGGTGACGTTTGCGGTGTTTCTCGTCCATGCCGTCGGGTCCCGTGAAGTCGAGGGCCTAGACGTGGCCTTCATGGTGGCGGCCGGGCTAATCGTCGCTGTCAGCGCGCTGGCGGCTGTGCGCCGGCGCCCCGCAGCGTCAATCGTCGATGTTTACGCGATGGATGGCGGATACGAGCGCGTCGAGCGTTGAGAAACACATGGAGCCGGACAGGTCACAATCTGCCCGGCTCCATGCCCGTAATCGCAAACGCGGACACAACCCCGCAGGTCAACGGATATTCGGCCATTTATCGCGGCTTGTGACGAACGTTCCGATCGCGGGCACGGTGTATACCCATCCCTGCTCACGGAGCAAAGCCACGGCGGCACTGGCGGTCTTCTTGGCCACGCCGTACTGCTCGATCAACTCCAACTGCGAGGGCAGCACCTGATCCGGCCCGTAGTCACCCCGCTTGATGCCCTCTGCGAGGTCGGCGGCGATCTTCTCGAACTCACGCGGCTCGCGGATCTGCGGAGCGTCGCGCGGTCCGACGTAGGAGCCATCGGCACGGATGGTGTAGATGACGTCTGCCTCGCGCAGCACCTCCAGGGCTCTGCGCACTGTCAGCCGTGACGCCTGGTGGGTCGCGCACATTTCGGCTTCCGTGAGGAGTGCCTGGCCGGGCTTAAGTTTGCCGGCGGCGATGTCGTCCTTGATGGCGTTGACGATCACCTGGTAGATCGGCACTGGACCCCGTGGGCCTCGCTTCGTCATGGCCGAAGTATACATACCGGGAACCTTTATAGACATTAGGGGTCTGCCGATCGGGCGGGAAGGCGACGAGCCGAAGACTGGGGAGCCCCGGCGCCAAACGGCACCGGGGCTCCCCGCGTATTTGTGCAGATACGCGCGACCAGCTTACGCCGGGCCGCCCGTCAGCATCGCCTACCGTCAGGCAGACCCGTCCTGTTCGATCTGCTTCCACACCTTGGCGCCGGTCTCGACCAGATCGTCCTCGTTCTCGAAGTGGTCAAGGGCCCACCACAACGTGTTGAACTTGAGGTCGGCGGCGGCACAGACCGCCGCGCCGAGCTTGAAGAGGTCGCGCGCCTGATCGTCGGTGACGCCAAGGTGGCTGAAGTCAACGGCCATCACTTTTCACTGCCCTGCGCGGGCTCGCGCCCGGCCGGCTGGTCGGCGGCCAGCTCGGTGACCCAGTTGCCCATGACGAGCATCGCGACCAGGCCCAGACCGAGGATCCACGTGATCAGGCCGGTGTCCTTCATCAGATAGGCGAAGGTGAGCCACATCGCCAGCATGAGCAGCAGCGCGACGAGGCAGACGACGACGCGGATGGTGGGCTTCATGAGGGGGTTCCTTTCGGTGGAGGTGGGGATGGAGAGATTGTCGTGCGCGCTCACGCCTGCCTCCGGGTGTAGGCCAGGCATGAACCCTTGGAGCAGGTGGGCAGCGGCTCCCGCCCTGCGAGCTTGCGCAGTGCGGGGATAAACGGCTGGAGGTACCAGATGGACGCCTCGATCAGGACCTGCAGCGCGCCGCCGACGGGGCCCATGACGTCGTAGACCATGGCGTCCTGCTTGACGTGCCTGCGCTCGTCGCGGCAGCCCTGGCACAGGTCGATCGGGTCGCAGGTGGTGATGAGGGACCACCGCTTGAGGATGCGCGGCGCGGTGTGGGCGACGCCGACCGCCCAGATCAGGGACAAGACGTCCCACGAGGAGATCACTGCGGCCGCATCTCGTATGGCGTCAGCCCGTACCGGGTACTGAGCGTGCGGACGATCTCGATGGCCACGCGCCGGTCTTCGGCCTCGTCGTAGTCCTCAGGGTGGCTGTAGATCGGCTGGTCCTCGTCGTCGTATTCGAGGTCGAACAGCTCGGGCCGGTTGGGCATGTGGAGTTCCCAGGTGCCGCCGTAGTGGTCGGCGTCCCTCCGGGCTTCATCTCGGACTTCCTGCACCTCGACCCAGGCTCGGGTGAGGGTGAGGGCGTTCTCGTACTGCCCCTCGACGGCGGTGGCCTGGACGGATGCGGTTTCGGCCGACTCGCCGGGCTTGGCGCACAGCAGTCCGGCCACCTGGGCGATCTCGTCGCGAGTGATGTAGCCAGAGATGCTGGTCATCGGCTGCACCGGATCGCGTCGTACACATCGCGGTCGAGGCGGGCGTCCCCGAGCGCGGTGTGCTTGGTGCCCGCGTCCTGGGCGACGCCAACGATCTCCCAGGACGGGCTGTCCATGTAGCCGCCCAGCCAGTCCTCAACGTACGGCACGGCCTCGGCTCCGAACGCCTCGTCCACCTTGCCGTCGTAGGCGGACAGTCGGCCGTCTACGTAGCCGATCAGCAGGGCGCGGATGTCGATCATGCGGTGGTGGGCGGTGAGGAGCTGCCCGTTGGCCCGCAGGAACTTGTCCACGAACTTCCGGTCGTGGGTCGGGTTGTTGGCGACGATGGTGGCACCGTCCAGCTCTCGGGCGATCGTGGCGGCGATGCTTCCGGCGCTGGCCTGCATGTACCAGTCGCCCTCTGCCGGGGGCTCGCCGGTGTACTCGTGGATCCACGGACTGCCGAGGTTGATGGCGGGCGAGAGCTTCCGGCCAGCGCCGATGGGCGAGCGCCTGACGCGGCACCGCTCGTAGTACCGGCCGACCTTCAGGGCGTTGGGGTCGGCGAGCGTCAGGTCCGGGCGGACCTGCCACCAGTGTTCGATGTCGGTCCTGATCGGCTGGCGCAGGTCACGCATGATGAGGCCGATCTCCCAAAGGTCGCCGTGGCGTTCGTCGAGGGAGGTCGTTTCAAGGTCGAGGAAGGCGAGTTTCTTCACGTGCTTCTCCCGTGTGAGGGGGGAGCTTCCCCGCCCGGGCGGGCGAGGAAGCTGATTGTGTTAGCGCTTTTAGCGGAGATAACCAGGGCCTTTGTCGCCGCCGTGCATGCGAACTCGGAACTCTTCCTCGGACGTGAGGGCGAGCGCGGGAAGCGTTTCGATCCCCTCGCGCCTGGCCTTCCAGATGCGGTGCCAGCCGTCGATGGGGATGTTCCCGGTACCCTCGAAGGGGACGAGGATCAGGGGACGGGTCAGGTCCACGGTGGCGGCGTGGGCCTTATTGACGTAGACCAGCCACAGCAGCGCGGCGGCCCTTTCTACCTGGATGCAGTCGGGCTCGCGGCCCTCGACGATGCGCATGGCGGCGGTGACGTTCCATGCGTAGAAGCCGAGGCGGAACGTCTCTCGCACACGTTGCTGCCCGGTCACGCCCACTTCTCTTCCTCGATGGCGTCGGTGAGGCTGTTGATGAGCCCCAGAGCCTCTTCGAGGGTGATCCTTTCGAGACTGCCCTCGACGGTGCGACTGCCGGGCAGGGCGGCGATCTCGATGATGTTGCTGCCGTCCGCACGGAGGACTGCGACGGGCGAGCCTGCGCAGGTGTACTCGTGCGGTTCGGGCGTGGGCAGGAGGACCCAGCCTTCGGCGTCGTGCTCCTTCCAGGTGGTTTCGAGGAAGTCGGGCAGCGGTCCGTCCAACGTGTCCGAGTAGATGTCCGCGAGGCACAGCACGTCCACGTCGTCGTAGTAGTCGTGGTTGGCGAAGAAGTCGGCCGGAGCCTCTGTCCCCCAGAAGTGGGTCTGGAAGACGGGGCCGATCTCGTCGGGCCGGGCGTTGGGGATGATCTCGTAGTGCTTGATTTCGATCTGGCCGTTGTTGGGGTTGGTGCGGGTGTAGAGCCGGGTTTCCATGCGAACGCCCTTCGGGTTGCAGTGTTGGTGCCGGTAGCGGCGTGCCACCAGGTTGCGTAAGAAAATGATCATGCGCATTGCGATCACTCTTATATTACATTAAGTAGGGCGATATGGATAACTAGGAGGGTTGCACTTGTGAGCTTGGGAAATGAGCAGCAGGGGACGCTACACGCGACACGCGCGACACGGACCCCGTACGGTGAGATCAAACGCCACAGCACAGCCACAGGAAGCCACACATGTCGCACACCCCGGAGCCGTCGCAGGACTCGCACCTCGCCCTGTTCGATGACCTCACCACCGAGCAGCAGCAAGAAGCGGGGCCGCAATCAACACGCCGATCTGGGTCACGGCGGGTTCGAGCAGTCCGATGGACCGGCCTCGCCCCCACTAGCATCTACCTGTACCAGCACCTCGACGACCGCCTCACCACGGCTCTTGAAGAAGACGGTCGGGGTCCGCAAGAAGCTTGGGAGCTGGCGATCAACGCGTACTGCGACGCGCTGCAGCCGCCCATCAAGACCGAGTTTCCTGAACCGATCAAGAAGGCCGACCTCGCGCTGCCGCGCGACCCCAGCCAGATGCCCGGCACACCTCGCGCATACCCCGTCGCGCCCCTTGCCACGGTCCGGCTCAAGCGGAACACGAGGGCCAGGCTCGCCGCCGCGTGCAGACAGGAAGCGATGGGCGGAATGGCCGTCCTCAACGACGCCATGGAGGCATACCTCGACGAGCGCGACCTGGTCAATGTGGACGAGGACGACTCCGAGTAACTGAGCCGCTGCCTCATCCACGCCAGCGGCGCTGTCGCTCTCCGGCCGTCCCCGCGGGCATGCTGAAGCCGTAGTCGGCGGCCTTGCTGCGCCAGCGTTCAAGGGTCTTCTCCGGGTTCGCGGCGGGCCGGTTCTCCTGCACGTACTCCTTCAGGGTGCGCCGGAAGTTCGGGTCGTCGAACCGCTGCTTGAGACGTCCGAGCTGCTCGGCGTCGAGCGGGTCCGGCTTGCCGACGTCGAGGGACTGCGCGAGCAGCGCGTGCCCCTCTGCGTCCGGCAGCAGCCCTTCCTCGGGCCGGCAGCCGTACGGGCACGGCATCGACTCGACCGCGCCCCAGAGGTGACAGGACATCGGCCGGACGTCGTACACGCTGCACTGCCCGTCCTTCAGCGCAGGACAGGTGTAGTCGCCGGTCTCGATGAGCTGGGCCAGCGCGTCCCGGTGGTGCGGAATCTTCACGCCTCGCTCCCGGATTCGCTGGTGCTCGCGCGGGTTCATCCCGACCGGGCCGCAGCTATCGACGCACAAGCCCTTGCAGCCTGGCTGCGGCACCGCGGCGTACAGCTCGTCGAGGGCGGCGTCCATGTCAGATCGCTTCACGTGGTGTCCTTCGCAAATGGAAACGTCGGCGGTCCGCGCCCCCGCAGCGGACCGCCGACGAGCTGGTGTTACTTGTTGACGGCGGCCTTGACCTTCGTGGCCGCCTTGAACCGCATGACCCACTTGCCGGGCACCTCGACCACCTCGTTGGTGTTCGGGTTCCGGCGGGCCGTGGCCTTGTGATAGCTGCGGTCGAACACGCCGAGCCCGCCGACGCGGGCCTCACCACCGGCGGCGACGGTGCCGACGATGATGTCGATGAACGCCTGGACGCCCCGCGCCGCGGCGGCGCGGGACGGCGCGTTGGTCCGCTGGCGGAACTCCTCGATGATGTCTGCCTTGTTCACGCTGCACTCCCCCGAGAGTGACGATGGATTGACACGAGACCGTAGAGTACGCGCCAGACGCATATGACACATCATTCGCGCCAGTTGCGCAACCGTGAGCGCTCTACCGGCTCCACAGGGCACGGGTTCCCATTGCTGCCGATCTGCCTACTGCGGGCGAGAGAGTTGGCCCTAGTCAGGCCAGAACCTCTTCTGCGCGATGATGCGGCATCCCACCACACAGGCTGACGCCACCGGGCGTATCGACCAGCAACAGGCCGTTGCGTATCACTCCATCGACTCGTCGACAGTCGTAACGATGTGACGCCTGGCCGCGACACACAAAGTGGCCAGTTTTCCTAGCAAGGTGGTGGCCAAGATGGGAAGCGTTGTTTTAGATCTCGCCGTTAGCCTCGTCGCAGCCTTTGTGATCCTTTCGCTGGTGGTGTACGGAATCAGCGAGGCAATATTCGCAGCGTTCTCCACACGCCCCAAATTTCTGTGGGCATACTTACGCGACACTCTAGATGGCGGAATTGCTACCGGCGAAGGCTGGCTACCAGTCTCCACGGCCAGCACCGTTCGCATCTTGCGCTTCACCAGGGATCCGCGCCCAGCGTATTCAGACGAGCCTCCGCCGCCTTTGCCTGATGCGTCCAAACTCCCCAACTGCACGTTCACCGAGCTACTATACGAGCGCATTCGCGAAATGGACCATGCTAGAGGCAGGCGTACCAGCATTAGTCACATTCCAGCTAAGCGCTTCGCCTTAGCGATCAGCGAAATTTCTGAGGCTTTCAGTAGCGTGGAACAGATGCTCGATTCTATGAAAGCCAGGCACAGTCCAGCGCATGCGCCGTTAAGTGCACTCTGGGCAGGCTCGCAAGGCGACTACGATCGGTTCCAGCGAGGAGTAGAAGAGTGGTTCGTGGCCGAGATGCAGCAGTTGAACAGGCTTTATCGCCGCCACACCCGGGGCCCGTTGATGGTGCTCAGTACACTACTGACAATTTTCTTTACAATAGACTCATTTGAATACGTCCAAGCAATTATCGACGATAACGCCCTCCGAAGCCTGCTATCTGCTAACGACACAATCGCCGAACCGCTTGCCGCAAGGTGCCGCCTAGAAGAGGGCGGATCCTACTGCCTCAGCCAACCACCGATCATCCAGGTATTCGGCAATGCACCGATCAGCATGTCGTTCTCTACTGGCCCGCCAACTGCACACTGGAACGGCGTAGAGTGGATGGAGCGACTTATCACTCCTCCTCACTGGTTAGGCTTTATTGCGACAATCGTAGCCCTTATGTTCGGGGCTCCCTTTTGGTGGGACCGGCTCATGTCGGCCATCGGCCTCGGAGGGGCAAATACTGAAAAAGCCTCCACGTTTTGATCGATGCGGCATGGACAGAGCGTTTAGCCGCGTGCGACTTCCTTTAATGAGCCCATATGTGGCCGTCGATGAGCGCGCGGGCCTGCTCGTACGCTTCGTCCACGGTGATGCTGTAGTTCTGGGCGACGATGAGGTCCACCAAGTCGTTGACCGCGCGGGCGGCGTCCCACGCGGACACAGTCTGCACGGCCTGGTCGTCGGATTCGGCGGCGAGCGCGGCGAAGCCGATCTCCTTGACCGCCTTGTCGGTAGCGTCCTGCAGCAGGGCGCGCCTGCACTGGTCGAGCGGTTCACGGCAGTGGAAGCACATAACGGACATCAGAGGGCCCCTTTCAGATCAGGGTGAGTTGTACGGGTTCGGGCGCGTGGGCGGGGGTGCGCGGTGGAGCCGTGACCGGGCGTGTGGAGGCGAGGTCGTAGCGGCCGTCGTACGGGTCGTGGACCAGCTCGCACGCGTCGATCAGCGACGGCGCTTTCTCAAGCAGCAGTTGCCACGTCCAGCGCAGAACGGACGGCAGGTGCTTGTCTGGGCCGTTGGCGAGGAGTGTCCCGTCAGCGGAGTCGGCGTCCATCGCCGCCGCGGCGTACCGCATCCGCTTGAACGAGTTGACCCGCCCGACGTGGACCCACAGCCCGGCAGCGCACGCGGCGCGCGCGAGCACGGCGGCTGCGGGGCTGAGCTTCCAGGACGTTGATCCGCCGATGAACAGGCAGTCGAAGTCCTCCCAGGCCCACCAGTCGCAGAATTCGAGGTAGTCCTGGGCGACCATCGCGACCGGGTATCCCATTCGCCGGATGCGGTCGAGGTACGGGTATGAGCGGTTCACGGTGGCGAACGCGTTGAAGGGGAGGTCGGGCGCGGTCGCGAACAAGCACCGGTCGGCGAACGGCGCGCGTTCCTCCAGCCACTCCATGTACGCCTCGTCGCCGACGTACGTGCTGCCGAAGATGCCAGAGTCGGCGGCCCACCAGCCCTCCTCGGGGACGCGGTTGCCCGAGGAGGGGGTGAGGATGGCGCCGAGCCGGCGCGCGTGGACGTGCTCCCGGATCCGCGCGGTGGACGGCGGCGCCAGATACAGCGGCGCGTACATCAGTAGCAAGCCGCCGCGGTGTCGAACAGACTCGGCTGCCGGACCTTCTTGCGACGACGGACCAGCCCGGCCTCATACCGGCGGCGCAGCTCCGCGAGCGTCAGCGGGTATTTGACCCCGGCGACAGTCTCGGTGAGGATCGCCACGTCCTTGTCGTGCGTGACGCGGAACTTCTCCTCCAGTTCCTCGGCGTAGGCGTACCGCTCCGGGAACTTCTCCAGCGTGAGCAGCCATTGCTCGCGCCCGGCTCGGACGCACAGGCCGCCGCAGTTGTTGTGTTCGTAGCCCAGCTCGTACAGACGAGGCACCGCGATGCCGAGCGCCCTGCACTCGTCGAGCATGCGGTCCTTGCCCCAGTGCGGCTCGTCGCACATGGGGAACTCGACTTGCCACGGCGACCAGCCGGCCACGGTGCCCGGCAGGCGTCGAGTCTCTGCGTGGTCGAATCCGACGTAGGCGATGGTGTGGTCGGGGTCGCAGTGCTCGGTCATCCATTTCCGGCACGGCACCTGCTTGAGGTGCTTGCTGCAGGGCGCGAGCCGCGAGTTGCCGAGCCACTTGACGTCGAAAAACACCTCGAACGGCGTTCTGCCGTCCGCGACGATGGTCGGTGCGACGCCCAGGTGGGCGCTGGCGTCGTCCATGAACCGGTAGAGGTCTTCGTCCTCGGTGAGGGTGTCGGCGAACAGCAGCACGAGGTTGTCCGTGCCGTACCGGGCCTTGACTCGCCGGGCGGCGTGAAACGAGCCGATGCCGCCGCTCATCTGCACGACATGGCGGGTGGCCATGACGATCTCCTTCGCTGAAGAGAAGGGCCCCGCCGTACGGGCGGGGCCGGAAGCGGGACCGCAATCAGCGGCTCAAGCTGCGTTGTCGTACTCGAAACGAGACAGCTCGATCCCCAGGAACGCCTCGATCAGGGCGCAGGTCAGAATCTCGGCCATGGGCGGCGGGACCGCGTTGCCGATGAGCTTCACCTTGTCTCGGGCACTGTCGGCGACGAACACGTAGCGGTCCGGGAACGACTGGGCCCGCTGGAGCTCCGGGATCCGGAGCATCCGGAACAGGATGGACGACACGTCGATCTGGCCGTCCGGGGTGAGCAGCGCCCACCGGTCCCGGGTTGGGATCGTCCCCAGGGGCTCGTCCACGCTCTGCGTGCGCCCGTTGCCGTAGTACGCCATGAGCAGCGTCTCCGGCAGGGGCAGGCCAGGCGGCGCGGTGACGAGCGACTGGTGCCCGGTCGTGGTGACCGTCCGCATGTGCTCGCTCGTCGGGGTGACGTGCTCGCGCCCGTCGCCCCGGCTGCCGTTGTTGCGCATGAGCAGCGCTGGCGGCGGCTGCCAGCCGGGAGGGACGCCGAGCCCGTGGTGGAAGCCGCCGGCCGTGACCGCGTGCGCGGGGTCCTCGAACGCGGGCCGGGATTTGAACTCGTCGCCACCGCCCCGGAACGGGAACATCAGCGGCAACATGCCGTCCTTGAAGGCTGGGTCAGTAGCCAGCCCGTGGTTGGAGCCGTCCGAGACGAGGGTGGCCAGCGGGTCCGTGGTCGGGTCTGTGTTGCGCGGTCGGCCCGAGCGCATGAGCGACAGGAACGAGGGGAACACGCCTGGCTGCGCGTCCGGGGGGAAGGCGATGCCATCCTCGTTCCGGGTGGTGCTGGTCCGCTTCGGCATGCTGACCGGCCGTGCCACCTTCCCGTCGCGGCCTTCGCACGGCACGACGAGCGCGTTCGCCTCCCGCGTAGTGAGCGCGGGGATCGGCTCGTCCACTCCCCTGGGCCCGTCGTTCCAGGTGCCGCCCGCGGGCGTGATGAACGGTTTGATCCAGTGTTCCTCGACCCCGGCGCGGATGCGGGCGATCGTCTTGGGCGCCAGGCCCTCGGGCTTCTTCTTCGTCTTCTTCCTGGAGCCGATCGGGGTGCCGAGGTCGGTCCAGTCGATCGTGTACGCAGCCGGGAGACGGGGCGGTTCGATGAGCTGGCCTTGGCACGCGGCCTCGGGGCACACCCACACGTATTGGCCGTTCTTGATGCCGTAGACACCCACGTCCACGCCGCGCTTCTTCCACGCGCGGACGGCCTGCACCCATCCGCCGTGGCGGGGGCAGAAGGCGTACGGGTCGAACCACTTGCGGTAGTTCGGCGTGCGCCCGACGCTCTCGTGGATGCCGGAAATAAGCATCCGGTCGCGGGACTGCGGGGTCGGCAGCGTGGTGCGTCCCTGCACGTGCGCGGCGTTTACGGCGTGGATCTGGATGATGTAGCCGAGCTTCCGCAGTTCCCGGATCCACCGGTCCCAGTGCGCCCACAACCTCGCCTGGACCACGTTCTCGACGCCGAACCCGAGCACCGGCTTGCCGTGTTTCTCCTGGCAGTGGCGCAGGTAAGTGACGACCTCCTCCATCAGAGCCCTCGACCGGATGCGGGTCTTCTGGTGCTCGGTCAGGTTGTCCAGGTCGTCGGCCCAGAGGGCCATCTGGTTTTCCTTGTCGAAGTACCGCGTCTCGCCCGAGGCCGTGGAGAACGCTGGACAGGCCGGCGAGGCCCAGAAAAAGCTGGCGTACGGAAACTTCTCGATGGCATCGGCCTGCTGGACGTCGCCGAGCCAGAAGTTCACGTCGGGGTGGTTCTCGACGTACGTCCACTTCGCGGGCTTGGCGTGATTGGCAGCGAACCTAATCTTGGTGCCAGGGACGGCGGCGATCCCGGTTCCAGAGCCGCCGCCGCCCGCGAACATCTCGACAACGTCGATGTCGTCGGGGAAAAGCCGGTTCAGCACCCGGACTCCCTGCGGGACGACTCCTCGGCGGCGGACCGCGCGGCGCGGGTCTGCGCGACGGCCTTCGCCAGCTCGCCCTCCGTGGGGAACGGGACGCGGATCATCTCCGGGAGCTGGCGGTAGATGATGCGGCCGGTGGCCGTGACGACCGCCTCGTAGCGGCCAGGGAATGACCAGAACACGGACACGGCCCGCAAGGCTCGGCTCGCCTTGACAAGCGCCATCGCGGAGTGATTTTGGGCAGGGGGTACTGCGGAGTGGCGGTTCATCTGTGGTGTTGCCTTTCGCGAATAGCGAGGGGTTAGAACGAGAGCGAGAGCTGGGCGGGCCCGTTGAGCCCGGCCAGCCATGCCGTCTCGAAGGAGCGATAGGTCTTGTCGTTCGCCAGCGCGGGCGCGGCGGTCAGGATGTGCTCGACGCACGGGTAGTAGAGGTTCCGGGTGCGCAGCCACACCCGGTGGTGGCGGCCGTCCGTCTCGACCTCGCGGCCGAGCAGGTACGCGGCCCGGTCGAGGTGGGCGAGCATGTCGGCGCGGGTGCCCTCGACGAGGAGTTCCAGCGACCGGTGGGTCTGGCCGCGGGCCATCGCGTCGCCGGGCTTGGCCGCCATGGCGCGGCGCACGTCGTAGATCGCCCACGGCATCCGGTCAAGGTGCCGCTCGAACAGGTCCAGGAGCGGCCCGCTGTCGGGGTTCGAGGCGATCAGGTCGTACAACTGCTGGCCGGCGAGGAGCCCTTGGCGCGGGTTCACCGCGACGGCCAGGTGCTCCATCGTGAGGCCGAGCAGCGCTTCATAGGGGTTGGCCAGGTAGCGCGGGATGGTCCGGTCCCGGCCTTCTGCCAGGGAAAATGCGTAAGGGCACTGGACGCACGCTGACTTCGGCCATCGCACGCCGAGCCGGTCGAGGACGTACTGCTCGCAGTCGTCGCGGTACCAGCCCCACTCGATCAGCGGGTAGGACGGGATCCGCGTGCCGGGGCCGAGCGGCATGTCACGCATCATCCGCTTGGCTTCGCCCGCCTCGAAGCCGATGACGTGGACGAACTCCTCGTTGCCGACGATCTGGGCGATGATCTGGTCAAGGACCCAGCCCTTGAACTTCAGGCTGCACTTCCTGATGCCGCCGGACTGAGGCACGGTCGCTACCGACAGCAGTTCCTCGCTGAGCCGGTAGGCGCCTGGCGCTGACGTCAGGCACAGGATCGGGTGGGTGGTGTCGTCGAGGATCACGATGCCGTCCGCCTGGCGGCGGCCAGCTCGGGCGACCTGGATGGTGCGGACGCCGTGGCGGGCGAGCAGCGGGTAGATGTGCTGTTCGACGAGGTAGGCGGTTTCCACCCATTCGTCTCCGGTCTGCGCCGTCACGATCACGAGGTCTCGCAGGTCGAACCAGCGCGACGCTGGCTCGGTGAGCCAACGCAGCAGGATCGCCGTCGAGTCCAGGCCGAGCCCGTATGAGAAGATGATCTTCACGGGGTCTCCGGAGAGGCCCCCGCCTCTCGCTCGGGGCGGGGGCGCGTTCGGTCGGCGGCTACTGCTCGGCGGGGATGACCACGACGACCGTGTTGATGGCCGTGGCCGGAGCGAACGACTCGGGAGGCAGAGGCTCGAACTCGCCGTCGCGCTCCTCAACTAGGGCGCGGAACTTCTCAGCCGCCTTGAACTGCTGGAAGATCACCCCGGCGGCCATGACAGCGACGAGCCTGCCTCCGGGCTTGAGGAAGCGGAGGGCGTGGGTGACGTGCGCGATGTCCTTGCCGCCGGAGAACGGCGGGTTCATCACCACGCGGTCAAACAGCTCCTCGCCCGGCTCCATGTCGAAGAAGTCCCGGATGTGGATGCTGTTCGCGCCGGGGACACGCTCGGAGAGAACGCGACCGAGGCCCTGGTCAAGCTCGATGCAGGACACGACGGCACCCAGTTCGACGACCGCCGCCGCGATGTTGCCGGTGCCCGCTGAGGGTTCGAGCACCATCATGCCGGGCTGGACGTCGGCCAGGTCCAGCAGCTTGGCGACTACGGCGGGTGGGGACACGAACGCCTCCCGGTCCCGGCCCACCGTCATGTTGTTGGCCATAGTCGCGGTCGCCCGAAGCTTCTCGGTGTCGAGCTTCGGCACATCGACCTTCGGCCTGCCCAGGGCCTTCTTCGCGGGCTGATTTGGCGCGAGGACGGCCGGACCGTCCTCGCCGTGCGGGCACTCGACTCGGCGGATGTCGGTGTACTTCACCTTGTCGGGCCAGGAGTAGCCAGACTCGACGGCGACCGTGACCTTGTTGACCTTCACCACGGTGCGTGCCCGGATCCCCCAGTAGTGCACGGTGTCGCCGATGTGCACGTTGTGCTTGCCCCACTCGATGTACTCGCCCGCTGAGACCGCCGCGGCGAGCTGCGCCCGGTCGTACTCAAGCTGGTTCTCGAGCTGGGCCTTGCGGGCGAGCAGCATCTCCCGGTGGTCGCCGGTGGCGGCCTCGTGAGGATCGATGTAGATCGGCTTCCCCTGGTGGTCGAGGTGCCTGCGGGTGTAGCCCTCCAACGACCGCTCGATCTTGCGCAGCTCGGCCTCAGTCGTCTTGATTCGGCGCGCGGTCACGGTCGGAGTCGCGGAGCGCCGCATCTGGTTGCCGACCGCGTTGGCGCGCTCAGCGGCGCTCTGCGCCTGGTTGTCCTTGTCGATGCTCTTACGCATCGCCTGGTCCATCCGCTTCCGGTCGCGCCGGGCACCCCGCTCGGAGTGGTGACCGACCAGGATGGGCTGACCCGCGGCGAACCGCTCACTGATCTGGTGCGCCCGCTCGTGCGCGGCGGCCGCCGCGCCAGCGTGCCGCCCGGCCTTCGCCTCCAGCGCGTCGCGGCGGTCTTCGAGCCGTTCGGCCTTGTCCTCCAGAACCTGGGCGTGGTCGCGGTGCTCGTCGTCGATCTCGACGGTGACCTCGAACCCCGCTTCGCGCAAGGCCTTCGCCGCGGCGTTGATCGCCCAACGGTCGGCGACCCGGTCACGCGAGTTCCGCAGCCCGATCATGCGGAGGGAGGGGAAGAACCTGAAGTTGCCGTTCTCCCACTTGCGGATGATGTCGAACACGCCGTCGCCCTTGCGGGTGCCATAGACGAGGGTGCCGTCTTCGTGGTTGTGCTTGATCGTGATCAAAGTGCCTCATCAGGTGAGGCGCAGGGCAGCAGCCACCCGCCGCCCTGCGCGGGGGTGGATTACTGCTGGGGGCCGTGCTCGCAGTCGTGGAGCAGGTGGTCGTCCATCGCGCCGTCGAGCAGCGCGATTCGGGTCTTGTCGCTCTCCCACGCGGCACTGACCCGCTCGCGACACAGCAGGCAGACGACTTGGTAGTGCCGCCCCTGGCCCGGGCTGGCCGGGATGTCGTAGTAGCCGTAGCCGCGGGCGTTGCGGGCGAGTTGGCGGCGGCCACCCTTCGTCGCCGGGTCGAGGTTCACTCCTCGCCGTCCTCGTCCGACTCCAGGAGCTGGGCCTGCATGAGCTCGACGACGATCACGCGGGGAGGCTTGGAGCCGGCCCGGGGCGCGAACACGGCGCAGTCCGGCGGGCACTGCGTGGTGCGGTCGTCCTCGCCGGCCGGGGCGGTGCCGCAGTACGGGCACCGGGCGCGCGGCACGGTCTGGGCGACGTCGAACGTGCCCTTCTTCACGTAGTAGCGCGGCCCGCGCTTGGAGGACTGCCAGCCGTCCTCGGCCTGCTCCTTCTCCTTGGCCTTCTCCTCGTCGGTCTTCTTCCGGCCGACGTGGCGCCACGTGCCGAGCGACTTCTCTCCTTCGGCCACGGCGCGGCCCTGGCTGAGCCAGTAGTCGAAGCCGCCGCAGTGGGTGAGGGGGCGGCGCTGCGCCGCGAGGAGCAACGCGTTCTGCAGCGAGTAGCCGGGCTCGTCGCTGGCGGGGTCGAGCTTCCAGCCGATGCTCGCCGCGATGTCGCGGAAGTGCTCCAGCTCGGCTGGGTTGGTCAGGCACAGCACGGCGTAGGCGTGCAGCGCCTCGCGTGCTCCGGTGCGGCTGGCGGCGCTGCGGTCCTTCTGCGCCTGGGTGACTGGGCGGCGCTTGCGCTTCTTGGCGGTCACCATTGCGGCCTTCTCCCTTTTCAGTTGGCGATTGCGGTAGCGCTTTTAGCGCTTAGGAGTGAGTGATCTCGTGGCTGTCCGGGATGGACACGGCGCGGTTGCACGCCAGGCACTCGTAGCCGTCGCTCTCGAAGCTGCTGTCGCCGAGGTGCGCGGTTATCACGCCGTTCTCCGAGAGGGACAGGACGTTCTCTCGGCTGGCCACGTCCAGTTCGACGATGTTGTTGACGGCGCGGCAATTGGGCCAGGGGCAGACGAGCTTGCCGTCCTCGATGAGGACTTCGGGCTCATCGGGGTCGCGGGACACTACACCGCCACCTCGCCCTCGGCTCGGACGTGCGTGGTCAGCGGGCTGCCCGTGGTGCCGCTGTCGTAGCGGACGATGAGCCGGACCTTCGTCTCGTCGTCAGGCCTGATGTCCTTCACCGTCCCGGCCTGGTCGCCGACGATGACCCGCTGGTCGATGCGGAACGCCTGCATCTGCTCCCGGTTGCCGCGCAGGAAGCTGGCCAACTGCTCGCTGCCGATCAGCTCCGAGGGCTTCGACCGGCCGGGGTATTGAAGGGCGGCCGCCAGCGCGGTGCTGCCCTGGAATGCCACGACGATCTTCCAGTCGTCGCGAGTCAGGATCAGCTCCGTCGTGCCGTCGTCGGTCGCGCCGGGCTCGATGGCCCACCCGCACACCCGCGCCCTCGTGGTGATCACGCTGTGGCTGGTGTTCGGGTTGGTGGCGGGCCTGATTCTCCTGCTCATCGGGTGCCTCTCAGTGCGGACACGACGCGTGCCGTGTCGTAGACAGGGTTGGGGAGGTCCGCGGGGGCGCCGCACTGGCACAGGCCGGTGATGATGACGCCGCCGCGTATGTCGAGCCACCACCGGTTGGCGGCGGGCGGGAAGTAGTGGCTGAGCAGCACTGCAGCGAGCTCGTTGCGTGGCCGGTCGCCGGGGTGCGACAGCCGGCCGACGATCAGGCGGGCGGCGGGGTACTCCTCGACCTCGGAGATCTCGGTGTCGTTGTCGCCGTCGCCGAGGGTCAGCGCGGCCGTCAGGTGCCGCGGGTCGAAGCGGTCGCCTTCGTCGGCCGTCCGGAGTTGCACGCGCGTGATCCAGGCCGGGCTCGCGGCGAGCAGCAGCCCGATCAGAGTGCTCGTCACTCGGGCTCTCCCTCGCGCGGGATGAGGTCGATGACGGCGACTGTCGTGTTGTCGCGGCCACGGCCCTGCCTGGCCATGTCGAGCAGCGACGCCGCGACGTACTCGCCGGACAGGTCCGGCGCGGCCATGCGCGCCAGGTCGTCGAGCATCGCGTTCATGTGGTCGGCCCGCCCAGCGAGCGGCAGGTGCGCGGTCAGACCGTCCGAGGCGAGGATGATGCGGGCGTAGTCGTCGGTGTAGATGAGCAGCCGGTGCGGCCAGGTGCCTTCGCCCTCGTGCTTCTCCTCGACGTTGCACGGAGTCCCGCACGGGTGGCAGGAGGGCACGGTCAGCGGGATGACCTTGCCGTCCTGGAGCACGGCCCAGGCGGGTGAGTCGCCGGCCCAGGCCATGTCGAGCAGCCCTGGGGTGATCGCGGCGACGACCGCCGTGGTGATGCCTTCCTGACCGGGAGGGGCGTCCTCGTTGCGCTGCTGCAGGTAGGTGCGGGCCGCGTGCAGGCCCTGGACACCGCTGTTGGTGGAGCCGGTGACCGCCGCGGCGATCTGCGCGCTGATCTGGGCGGCGTCGGCCGCGTCGGAGTCGTCGCCCGCGCCGTCACACACCGCGACGGCCAGCGCCCAGGAGCCGTCGAGGACGGCCACGTAGTCGGCCTGGGTGTGGCGGCTGTTCTGGATGCTGTCGTAGAAGACGCGGGCGACGCCCGGCACGTACAGGAGGGGCATGGGATTGCCTTTCAGTTGTTCCAGCCCTGCTCGGGCAGGCAGTTGAGGAGGCCGATGATCTGGGTCGCGCCGTCGCGCTTGCGGGTGCTGAGGTTGGTCTGCCAGGTGAGGGAGATCCGCAGGGCGCGGCCCTTGGCGGCGGAGACGTCGAGGGTGCCGAAGTACAGGCCGCGGCTGAGCCGGAGCTGGTAGATGCGGCGGTACGGCTCATTGGGAATGTTCACGGTGAACCCGTCAGCGCGGAGCCGGTTGATGATTCCGGACGCGCTGCGGTTGGGCTGCATAGGCATGGTGCTGGTCCTCTCGTGGGCAGCGCCGAGCCGCCCCGGGCCGCCGCCCCTGGGGCAGGGCAAGGTGTGATCGGCTAGTTCCAGTTGATGGAGCAGGCGACGTGGTGTTCCTTCGGGGGCGCGTCGGCGCGCGCCCAGCAGTCGCCGCACTGGTCGTGGATCTCGACGGGGAACACGCTGGTGATGGTTTCCGGCTCCTGTTCGGTGACGTGACGGTCCCGATCGGCGGCTGGACTGTTCACGAATGCTCCCCTTTCGGGCGGTCTCTCTCGGCCGGATACGTGCGTTACGCTGGACGGCACTGGGTCTTCGTGGCGATGAAGACTTTGTGGTGTTGGGATGGCCGGGCCTGTGGCAGGCCCGGCCATCGGCGTTCCCGCGCCTACGCGAGGGCCATGACGCGCAGCGCCGCCGGGTTGACCGGCTCGACCCACACGCCTTCAGGCAGCGGAACCGGCTCGTACTCCACCGGCGAGCAGTCCAGCCGGCCGCCGTGGCTGGCCAGGAACGTCCAGTCGTCCAGGCCGTGATCCCAGACGATGACGCGACCGCTGCCGTCGTCCCAGTCGGCGTCCATGACCTGCGGCCAATAGTTGCGGTCGCCGTGGAAGTGCTCGCCGATCGCGTCGGCGATCTGCTGTGCCAGCTCGTCACTGATCTCGGTGATGATGGCGTTCGTCGAGGTAATCGTGTTGATTGCGGTACCGATTTCGCCGGTGCGAGTCGCCAGCATGGCGTCGAACAGCGTGGAGCCTTCCTGCATCGCGTGCCGGATCGCCTCGTCGGCGTGGACTGGGCCCCAGTCTGCGGTCTCCATGATGGCGACGAGAGCTCGCCGGGCGTGCCCGTACGGGCCGGGGTCGCGGGCGAGCTTCTGGTTATCGGCCTGGTTGAGGCGGCGCAGGACGAGCAGCAGGTCTTCGGCGATGCCACGGGTGGTGGTGTCCATGATGTTCCGTTCGGGTGACGGGGTCAGATGAGACCCATGGCGAGCAGGGGCGAGACGTGGCCGTCCGGGCAGGAGCCGTCCACCTCGATCTCGTAGCCGTCCGGGCAGATCGGGGTGTCGCCGTAGACGCTCCACTCCCAGCCCTCGGGCAGGTCGATCAGGTCACTCAGCATGTTCGTTGGTCCTTTCGTGCGGTCAGTGGCCGGTGTTGGCGCAGACGGGCTTGCCGTGCGTCGTGCGGGAGAGGGCGGGACCGTCGCAGGTGCGGCAGGTGGCGCGCTCGCTGATCACGTCGAGCGCGGTGTCGATCGCCGCGCACGCTGCGGCGAACAGGCGCCGCTTGCAGTCGAGACCGGCGTTGCCCCGGACGACCTGCTCGTAGTCGAGCCGGTCGTCCACGGCGGCGCGGGTGGCGCTGGTCAGCAGCAGCTCGACGCCCGTGTGGTCGAGGCCCCACTTAGCGGGGTCGGTGGCCTGGGCGGCGGTGAACGTGGCCACGAGGAGCGCGTCCATCAGCGAGCCGCGCTCGTCGAGCTTCTTCCGGCCAGCGATGTAGTACGGCATGGGGCGGCCGTCGTGGTATTCGACGGCGGGCGGCGTCTTCTGCGGGTCGGTCGGGGCGACCTCGTGGGCGTCGTTGTCGGGGTGACTGTCGCTCTCGCCCGTCAGCTTCCAGCCGTTACGGTCGAGCAGACCGTCCAGCGCGAGTGCCTCGTTGCCGAGGGGGACGCCGGTGTCCAGGATGGCGACGATCTTCGGCAGGGGGAACAGCGTCGTCTCGCCGTCTTCGGTGTCCGCTTCGGCCTCGGCGATGGCCACCAGGTGGTGCGGCGGTAGGGACGCGCCGTCGAGGCCCAGGGCGAAGGTGTCGGGCTCGTCGATTGCCCTGGCCAGGTAGCGGGTGGCCGCGTCGGTCGCCTTGGTCGTGACGGGGGACGTCTCGGCCGGCTTGTTGCGCTCGCCGAGGTCGAAGACGACGTGCCGGAGGACGGTCATCTGACCTTCGGGGGTGAGGTCGTCGTACGTGGCGTCCTCCGGGTACGACGTGAGGCCGGTGTCCTTCTCGTAGGCGAAGTGGTGGGCGGCGGTCTGGGTGACGGTGTGCAGGTTGTCCTCGTACTGGTCGGGGGTGGCCGGGTCGGTCAGGAGCCGGGCGATGGTTGCGAGCATCTGGCTGGTGGTGCCGCCCGCGTAGCGGAGTGCCTTGACTGTGATGAGCAGTTCGGTGTGGGTTCGGGCGATCATCGTGGTCATGTCGTTTCCCTTGTGACATGCCGCGACCCCGCGACCGTGGCGGTCGCGGGGCCGGAGCCTGTTGGTTGATTGCGGTGCCGCTATCAGCACATCTTGTCGGGCATGTCCAGCCGGGCGGTGGTGCCGGTGGAGGCGTTCTGTCTGGCGTTTCGGCTGTTCAGAAGCGGTGTTTCGTGGTGTTTCGTCTCCGACGCTAACACATGCGAGGGGGTGGAGTAGATATTAAGGGGTGCGGTGATCAAGCTACTCCATAACGATCCGATTAACGCGTCAGACGCGCTCTAAGCGATTCAAAGCATCTGACGCGTTATATGTATCAGACGCACACCGAATGCTCGTCTCCGTTGATCTGACGCGCGTACAGCACGGGTCCAGAGGGTTTACGCTCCCCGGCTCTCGCCTTTACCGCGTAGATCAGGATTTGTCGTTTTGTCGGTACGCGCGGGCCCGCATCCGCGCCCGCGCCAACGACACCCGGCGCCGCTCCGCCTCTTCGTCCTCCACCTTCGGCTCGACTTCCGGCGGCGAGGTCTCGACGAGCCGGGATTGCCCCTCGATCGACTGCTGCACCTTCGCGTCGATCCAGGCCCACCGCCCCTCCTCCACCACCCGGCGCGGACGCGCCGCCTCCTGTTCACGGGCACGTATCGCCCGAGCAGCAGCCGGTGACGATCGCGCCAGCAGATCGCGTGCTCGCTGCGCCCGCTCGGCGTACTCGTCGCTCACGACGCCAGCCACCGAAGGCGCTCGGCCTCCCGCTGCAGCCGCTTCGCGTCCAACGCTGCGCGCGCCGCCCGGTAGGTCTCACCCGGGCCAGACGAGGAGCCCAGCTCTGCCGCAGGGGGGCCCGCGAGGGCTTCCGCTCTGCTCAGCCTCGGAGCAGGCTCGACCGGCCCACCGACGCGTCCAGCGTGCATCGCCTGCAGCCGCTCGTGCATGACGGCCTGCTCAGCGCGGAGCTGGGCGGCAGCCACAGCGAGCCGCTGCGACTTGCCGGGCAGAGGCCGGCCGTGCTCGTTCAGCCACGCCGACAGCCGGAACCGCACCCAGCCCGGGACGTTGCGGATCTGGTCGCGGCTGGTCCAGGTGTACGTCCAGGCCGCCCCGTCCGGCTGGTGGTCGAGGGCGTGCAGCACGTCGGCGGCGGTCCAACCAGCAGCGACGAAGACCCTGGTCAGGTGCCGGATGTACCACGGGGACAGCCGCCGCAGGGTGGTGCTGGCGTCGTGGATCTTCTGGGCGACCTGGAGCGCGTGCTTGCGAGTCCCCGGCGTGGCGGCGGTCTCGGTCGTCGTCGAGATTCGGTTTCGGCGGCGCGGAGATGATCTTTCCTCGCGCGCGTGCGTAGGACCTTCCTTGACTCTCTTAGGGAGAGTCAAGGAAGGGGGTTCAGTTGTCGTTTTGTCGGTGCGCGCGTCGCCTTCGTCCAGCTCGGGGGCAGGCGTGCAGAGCACCCAGACGGCCGCCCGGTTCCCCAGGCCGTCTTCGGTGAGCCCGAACTGGTTGCCTCTGCGGTAGCGGTTCGTGGTGCCCTCCTCGACGACGCCGAGGAAGCCGCGCTCGCGGAGCCACCGGATCCAGCGCTTCACGGTGGACAGCGCCAGGTCGAGGTCATCAGCGATGCGCTGCTCGGTCGGGCGGGTCGTCAGCGTGGTCCAGTCGGCCCAGTCGGCGAGCTTGCCCGCTACCTCTGTCAGGTTGCGGTAGGCGTGGCACTTCAGCGCGAGCGCGTCAGGGTACTCCTTGACGGCGCGAAGGAACGCCTGCTGGGAGGGAGTGCGCCGCATGCCCTCGGGGACAGCCGACAGGACCGCCGCGCGGGATGGGCTGGACGAGGATTGTGAGGCGTTCGGCCGTGATGGGCGCCGGTGGTGCGGGCGCGCCGAGGGGAACGCTGGGCGAGGTGATATCTTCGGCTCCTAGCATCTGGGGCACCTCCCGATCGGCCTGGGCGACCAACCTGTGGGCCGGTCAGGGGTGCGGTGTCACTGGTGATGTGAAGGCGCTCTCCGCTTCGGCGGGGGGCGCCTTTTTCGTTCTCTGGCCTGGGGCGGCTCCTGAGGGGTGGCGACCTGGAGGGCTCTCGCCGTGTTCCGGCGGTCTCGTGTGATACAAATAATACAACTCGACGCGTCTGACGTGTCAGACACACCATAGCGCGCTCTCTGCGTCTATACGAGACGTGCGCGCAGAGATCACCAAGCGCGACGGGACGACCCCGCTGATGACGGGTTCACGCGGCCTCAGGCCCGCGACCAGGCGAAACCGTCAGACCGGAGCAGCCTCGCCGCGCGCCGACCCCCACCCCTCAAGGAGAAGCACGATGGCCCGCGTCAAGGACCTGTGGTTCAAGACCGTGACGGACCCGAACGGCGCACAGAAGCGCGAACAGACCGCCCGGCACGGGAAAGGAAAGCGCTGGTTAGCGATCTGGACGAACCTCGAAGGCCGCGAGCAGACGAAGGCGTTCATCAAGAAGACGGAGGCCGAGAAGCACGGCTCGATGATGGAGGCCGACAAGATGCGGGGGAACTACATCGACCCGAACGGCGGCAAGACGCGCCTGGCTGCCCTCGTCGAGGGCGAGGAGGGCTGGCTGGCGTCCCTCACTGCCGACCCGTCCACCCGGCAGATCTACGAGATCTACTGGCGGGTGCACATCAAGCCGAAGTTCGGGCAGCGGGAGATCGGCTCACTCCGGCCGAGTGAGATCCGTGCTTGGGTCAAGCAGCTCGAGAAGCGGCTGGCGAAGAGCACGGCCAACCGCGTGCTGGCCTTTCTCGATCAGCTCCTGCAGAGCGCCGTGGATGATGACCTGATCGCCAAGAATCCGTGCGCGTCGAAGGTCGTCAAGAAGCCCAAGGCCGAGGCACGGAAGGTAGTGCCGTGGTCGATGCAGCGTCTGCAGGCGGTGACCGAGGCGCTTGCAGAGCGGTACCGGATCCTCGCGACCTTGGGCGCGGGTCTCGGGCTTCGCCAGGGCGAGATCTTCGGTCTGGCCGTGGACGACGTGGACTTTGACAAGGGCATCGTCCACATCCGGCAGCAACTGAAGATGCTCGACTCCAAGCTGCTGTTCGGGCTGCCGAAGCATGATCGCGAGCGGACGATTCCTCTGCCCGAGTCGGTTGCCCAGGTCCTACGGGAGTACCTGGGGCGGTTTCCGGCCCGGGAGGTCGCTCTGCCCTGGGAGGAACTGGACGGGGAGTTGATCACCTTGCGGCTGATCATCACCAGCCGGGAGTCCAAGGCGTTGAACCGCAACTACATCAACACCTACGTCTGGAAGCCCGCTCTTGTGCGGGCAGGCGTGGTCACTCAGGCGGATCTCGACGCGCGGGTGCCAGGGCGTCGGAACCAGAGGAACCGCAAGCACGGCATGCACGCCCTGCGGCACATGTACGCCAGCTTGCTGCTCGACGCCGGCGTGTCCGTCAAGGCCTTGGCCGAGTACCTGGGGCACATGGACCCTGGGTACACGCTCCGGGTGTACACGCACCTGATCGCTGGCACCGAAGGCCGGGCGGCGAACGTCATCGACACGGCGTTCCGCCATGAAGTCCCGGAGACCGGAACAGAGCCGGAACAGCACCCTTAACGATCAAGGGATCAGCAGGTCAGTACAGCCTGTAGATCACACCTACGACGTGTGACGGCTGGTTCTCGTACAGAACCGGAACGCAACGGCCCGGCATCGGCTCGCGATGCCGGGCCGTTTGCGCATGCACGACCGGGCTTCGAGCAGCCGATCCCGCGCCCGGACCGGCGCCGCGCACTATATTCCAAGACAGTGATGCGTCCTTGGCGTCCCGAGGAAGGTCGTGCGAGTTGCAGAATTTCGTGGACCAGCTTCCCGCACTGATCGGCGTCCTGCTGGGCGCGGTCGGGACGTACAGCGTCACCGCGCTCACCGAGCACAAGAGGTGGAAACGGCAGCTCGCCACCAGGTGGGACGAGCGGCGCGTGGTCGCTTACATGGACTACGCGCATGCCATCAAGAAGACCATCTCGATCTGCGTCAAACTGGCCTCCCAGCGGGGCGTGGGCGCCGAGCTGAACTTCCTGGCCCCGGAGTATTCCGATGCGGACCTGGCCGCGGCGGAGGAAGGCCGGACGGTGAGCTGGGAAGCCGTGCTGCTCTTCGGCAGCGACGAAGCGATCGCGGCCGGAAGAAGGTGGCACGAGGCCGTCTTCCGCTTGGAGCTGATCGCCACCGGGCAGGAGGCGGACCTGTCCTGGGATTCCGCGATCAAGGCGACGAGCCGTGCCCGCGGGGAGTTCTACAGAGTCGTCAAGCGTGAGATCGGCATGAGGGAGACAGGCGCGTCCGGCACCTACGACTGGCAGCTCAACACCTTTCTGGGCAGGCTGCCTGGCCCTCCGGCCGCCGAGAGCCTCCCGCCGGCCGGCCTCCGCCCGGGGCTGGACCGTTCAGGTGAGGCGTAGCCCCGCACCGTGGCGATGAGCTCTCCGGATCGGTGTTGACCACCAGCGGCCACAGCAGGCTGCTCCCCCGCCGCCTGTCCAAGATCATCCCCTACGAGGCAGGCGACTGGCCCCGCGATACCGCAGAGCACACCTGTTGCATGGATTAGGACACGGAGCCGCGCGACAGCTCCTGCTTCACTTCACGGCGTACGAGATTCCGTGAACAAGATCCAGGAGAAAACCATGTTCCGTGTTCGTCGGCAGTTCGCCGCGCTCGCGCTGACCACCGCCGCCCTCGGCGCCACGGCCGCCCTGGCGGCGCCCGCACACGCGGCCGGGGCCACGGCCCGGGTCGTCGGCGGGATCGTGATCATCCAGGGCACGACCGGCAACGACAGCATCGACGTCGTCCAGTCGGGCAACAGCGTGCGGATCAGCTCGGTCCTGCACTCGGTCACCTCCGGCGGCGCCCCCTGCGTCCAGCTGGGGGCCGTCGTGTCGTGCCCGGCCACGCAGCTGTCGGTGCAGGCCAGGATGGGCTCGGGCGACGACGTCGTGCGCGTCACCTCCTCCACCATCGACACGACCCTGATCGGCAACGCCGGGACCGACAGGCTCTCCGGCGGGTCCGACAGGGACTTCCTCGACGGCGGCCCCGGCAACGACTTCCTGTCCGGCAACGCCGGCGTGGACAGCGCCCAGGGCGGCGACGGGGTCGACTCGTGCACGGCCGAGACCGAGGTCAACTGCGAGAGCTGATCGGCGGCCCTCCCGTCCCTCCCCCGGGACGGGAGGGCCGCTTCGCGCGCCCGCCGCTAGGGTGTGCTGATCACGCAACCGACCCGAGCCGAACGGACGCCGCATGACGATCTCCCCGCTTCCGGTCACCCGCAGAGGCCTGCTCAAGCTCGGCGCCGCGGTCACCGCCACCACCGCGCTGACCCCCGCCCGGGCCGCCTCCGCCGCGGACGGCCGCTTCGAGCTGACCGCCCCTTCCACGTCGCTGATCTGGCGCAAGGCCCTGTACGACGAGACGGTCATGCAGTCGTTCGCCATCGACAACGCCCACGGCCACATCTACACCGTCCAGGTCAAGAACGGCGCGGGCTCGGACGCGGCCGGCCACCTGTGCCTGACGAAGCTGAGCCTGTCGGGCACGATCCTCGGCCACATGTACCTCATGGGCTTCGGCCACGGCGTGCAGATCGGCGTGGAGCCGTCCGGGTCGGCCGCCCACCTGTGGACGGAGACCGACGGAGTCTCCAGCGACGGCAGCTCCCGTGGCAGCAGGCTGTGCCGCTTCACCTTCGTCAACGGGCGGACGCTGACCACCTCGTCCTCCGCGCTCACCAAGTACGCGCCGGTCGCGGGCGCCACCAACACCACGTGCACGATCGACCCGTCCACCGGCCGCCTGGTGATGCGGTACTGGGCCGGAGGCTCGTTCCGGTTCGCGGTGTTCACGCTGGCGTCGGTCAAGGCGGGCTCGCCCCAGAAGCTGTACGACATCGCCCAGCCGGGCGGCCTGGGCACCTTCCAGGGGTACGCGGCCTACGGGAACTTCGTCTACGTCCTGACCGGCAACTCCTACGACATCAGCCCGCCTCCCGGCAACACCTACCTCACCTGCCTGGACCTGCGCACCGGGAACCAGGTGCAGCGGGCCAGGAGCGTGGCCGGCAAGTCGCTGAACTACCGGGAGCCGGAGGGCATGGGCATCCAGATCGTCTCAGGGGCGCCGCGGCTGTGCCTCGGCCTGGCCTCCGAGCCGGGGCCGCGGCTGGCGAGCATCTTCTACAAGACCGAGCTGATCTGAGCAGGCCGCCTCACTGGCCGGGGAACTCGAACCGGGGAGCGGCGGGTGTCAGGATCGCCGACTTGGGGGTGACGGGCCACAGGCCGTTGAGCTCCTCGGTGAGCGTGGCCAGGAGCGACTCGACGTCCCTGGCCGCCGTGTCGTGCAGGGCCTCGGCAACGATCAGCACGTTCGCCGTCGTGTCGCGCACGGCCGAGTGGCCGCTCTGGCGGTTGGTCCAGCGGCGGGCGTGCGCCCTGCCCTCCGCGTCGGCGAAGATCACTTCGCCGGCCGGCGGGTGCTCCGTCTCGCCGCCGAAGGTCAGGTACGTCTCGTCGCCCGCGGCGTGCCGCACCTCCACGTACGAGGTGATCCGGGAGACGTCGAAGACGGCGACGGGGATCGCGTAACCGACCGACACCGCGTTGCACAGGTCGATCAGGGGGTGCAGGCGCGGCAGCGAGCCCTCCTTCCTGAAGCGGCGCAGCAGGGCCTCCGAGGCGCATCTGTACTGCGTCGGCTTGAGCCCCATCCGGGTGAAGGTGCGCCGCCACGCCTGGATCTCCGGCAGCTCGCCCTCGGATGCGCCCGCCAGCCGGGCGGCGGCCCGCTCCGAGTGCGCGGCGATGCGGGCGTCGGGGACGGCGTCCGGGGTGATGCCCTCGGCGTAGAGGGCTCCCGGGACGAGCTCGGGGAAGTCGCGCCAGATGTCGCTCGAATGCTGGAAGAACACGTGCACCCCATCGTCGTGGCCGCTGTCGCCGGGCCACTCACGATACTCCGGTCGCCCCGTCAGGCGGTGGCGGCCGAGCGGGCGCGGCGCGCGGCCAGGGCGTAGCCCGCGCAGGTCAGCGCCGCCAGGACGGCCGCCGCCAGCAGGGGCCGCCCGATGACGCCCATGACCGCCACCCCGAGGGTGGCGCCGACCTGGCGGAAGGCGTTGAGCACGCCGCCCGCGGCGCCGGCCGTGCCCGGCGGGGCGCTGCTGACCATCCCGGCCATCAGGGCGGGCAGCACGAACGACAGGCCGAAGCCCAGCACCACGAGCCAGGGCGTCAGCACGCCGGTGAGCGCGGTCCCGGCCAGGCCCGCCGCGATGAGGGCCAGGCCGCCGAGGATCGGCGGGCGCGGGCCGTAGCGGGCCACCAGGCGGCCGGTGAGCAGCGGGTTCACCGTCATGGGCAGCGTGAGCGGGAGGAGGGCCAGCCCGGTGGCCGTCGGGCTGAGGTGGCGGGTGTCCTGCAGCAGCAGCGTCAGCACGAACAGTGCGCCGGAGAAGGCGAAGTTGGCCACCGTGCCCGCCAGCAGCTCCGGCCAGGTGGCGGCGAGCAGGCCGCCGGGCAGCGCGGGCGCGTGGCTGCGCCGCTCGGCGAGCACCAGGACGGCCAGGACGGCCACGGACAGCAGCGCCGCCACGGCCACGGAGTCGATCAGGGCCTCGGCGACCAGCCCGAGGAACGCGCAGGCCAGCACCTGGACCCACCAGTCGATGGCGCGTCCGCCGCGCGGCGAGGCGAGCCCGCGCACGGCCAGCAGGCTGATCAGGGCGATGGGCGGGTTGAGCAGGAAGACGGCGCGCCAGCCGTACAGGTCCACGAGGAGGCCGCCGAGCAGCGGGCCGGCCGCCAGCGCGCTGCCGGTGATGGCCGCCCACAGGCCGGTGGCGCGGGCCCGGGCGGCGCGCTCCGGGAACATCTCGGCGAGCAGGCCGAGCGAGCCGCCCGTGCACAGCGCGCCCGCCACCCCGAGCAGGGCGCGCAGGCCGATCAGCACGCCCAGGTCCGGGGCGGCGGCGCTGAGCAGCGAGAGCACGCCGAACGCCGCCACGCCGAGCTTGAAGGTCCGCGCCGCGCCGTACCTGTCGGCGACCGCCCCACCGGTGAGCAGGCAGGCGGCGAAGGCCACCGTGTACGCGTTGACGGCCCACTGCTGGCCGGCCAGCGAGCCGCCGAGCGAGGCCCGCAGGTCGGGCAGCGCGATCGTCAGGACGGTGGTGTCGAGGATCACCAGGAAGTAGCCGAGGGAGAAACCGAACATGCCCCTCAGCCTGCTGAAACGCGGCCACGCGGCTCAACAGGCGCAGCCGCAGGGAGCGTCCGGGAAAGCCGTATGCTGGCGGATGTGGAGTTGCGGCAGTTGAGGGGGTTCGTGGCCGTGGCCGCGTCCGGCTCCGTCACGGCGGCCGCCAACAGCCTGGGCCTGGCCCCCGCCACGGTGTCGGAGCAGGTGCGCAGGCTGGAGGCCGGCCTCGGCGTCGCGCTCTTCGAGCGGACAGCGCGGGGCATGCGCCTGACCGGGCCGGGCACGGCGCTGCTGGAACGGGCGCAGGGCCTGCTGGACCACGCCGACGAGGTGCGGCGCGCCGTGACGGGCGCGCGCCGCCGCGTGCGGATCGGCGCGCTGGAGATGCTGGCCGCCGCCAAGCTCCCCGCCGTGATCCGCCGCCTGGCCCAGCGCCGCCCCGACCTGGACGTGAGCGTCGAGTCCCTCACCAGGCAGCCGCTGCTGGAGGCGGTGGCGGGCGGCAGGCTCGACGCGGCGCTGCTGCTGGACCTGGGCGAGCGGGTCGGCGGGCTGGGCTTCGCCCGGCCGGCCGGGATGGACCACCTGGACCTGGGCGAGGTCCGGCTGTCGCTGGTCGCGGCGCCGGGCGGCGATCGGGAGCCGCTGCTGGTCAGCCCGCCCGGCTGCTCGATCCGGCTGGCGGCCGACCAGGTGTTCGGCAGGGAGGTGCCGCGCCGGGAGCTGACCAGCATCACCACCGCGCGCGAGTGGTCCAGGCAGGGGCTGGGAGCGGCGCTGCTGCCGGACTTCGCGCTCGGCACGGCTCTCGGCTCGGGGGCGCTGGTCGAGCTGGACCTCCAGGCGCCCGCGCTCGCGTTGCGGCTGGTCTGGATGCGCGAGCGCGAGCCGTCCCTGCGCGACGTCCTGTACGCCCTGAGCGCCGCGTGACCCCCGGGCGCGCTTCCCCTCCGCCGGCGCCGCCGGCCCGGTTAGGGGCGGCTGAGGCGGTAGAGCACGTGGCGCCGCAGCGGGCTGTCCTTCGGCACGCGCGGATGGTCGAAGTCCTCGGCCGGGTCCCTGGTCATGCCCAGCCGCCGCATCACGGCCTGGGAGCGCAGGTTCGGCACGGCGGTCATCGAGATGATGCCGTCGAGCCCCGCCTCCTCGAAGGCGTACCGGGTGGCCCGCCTGGCGGCCTCGATCGCGTACCCGTGCCCCCAGGCCGGGCGCGCCAGCCGCCAGCCGATCTCCACCGCGGGCAGGAAGGGTGCCTCGAACGTCTGCAGCGCGAGCCCCGTGAAGCCGATGAACTCCCCGCTCCCCCGCACCTCCAGCGCCCACAGCGAGTAGCCCAGCCGGTCGAACTGCGCCTCGATCCTGTCCACCAGCCCGTCGCTCTCCGCGCGCGTGAGCCGCGCGGGAAAGTGCTCCATCACCTCGGGATCGGCGTTCATGGCCGCGAAGGGCTCTCTGTCCTCCTCGCGCCATCTGCGCATGATGAGCCGTTCTGTCTCCATCCGGCCCAGCGTACGCGGCTCAGCGCCGCGACCTGATCCCGGTGATGCGCCGGAAGACGTCCCACCAGAACGGCGCCCCGAACAGCAGCGCCACGTACGTCAGCAGGAAACCCGGCCAGTGGCTCGGCGTGGTGATGCGATCCCACCACACCGGGAGGTTCCCCTGCACGCTCGGCTCGCCCTGCGCCGGGATCGACACGCTGACCATCGCCTGCCCCATCACCTTGACCAGGGCGGGCTCGCTGAGCAGCTCGGTCACGCACGGCACCGGGTCGCCGCCCGTGCACTGCCGCCTCAGCTCGTCGTACGCGTCGGGCCCCGCCTCGGTCACGGCCGTCACCGAGGCGCGGAAGGCGTTGTCGCGCAGCAGCGTCTTGGCGTACTCGAACCCGTCCATCGAGAACAGCAGCGTCACCACCAGGCCCAGCACGGCCAGCACCCACTTGACGTAGCGCCTGTAGAGCATGGACAGCCGCTGCATCTCCCCGTCGAACCAGCTCTCCACCCCCTTCCTGAACCGGTCGAGGTCGCCCTGCGCGCTCTCCCACAGGCCCTTGAGATGGCCGTAGAGCGGGCTGTCGATGCGCTGCAGCTTCTTCAGGAACTCGGGGATGTCGCCGTTCTCCATCGCGGCCAGCTCCATCACGGCCACCGAGAACCGCTCGGGCGGGATGTTGGCGATGCTCGTCCTGCCCCGCTTGGCGTGGTCGATCTCCCGCACCCGCTCGTAGAGCAGGTTCATCATGGAGTCGCCGGTCTTGGCCGCGGGCATCTCGCCGAGCTGGGCGGGCGCGGGCTTGTCGCTGTGCCTGGGCCGGGGGTCGCGCCCGAACGGCAGCGCCAGCAGCACGTCCCGGACGCTGGCGGGCAGCCACGACGGCGATTTCTCGCCGACGCCGTCCAGGGTGTCCCTGAGGTAGGCCCACAGGAACTTGCTGCGGATGGAGAGCAGCCGTACGAACGCCTCGTTGAGGCCGCTCACCAGCAGCGACAGCAGCAGGAATGCGACCACCAGGCCCAAGGCCAGATCCACGTATACGGATAACACGGCGCCCTTGATACACCCACGCCCTGTATCACCGCAATGACGCACGGCATTGACAGATGGGGAGGATCAGGCGCCGTAGAAGACCCGGTCGACCACCTTGCGGGCCCGCCGCGTGACGCGCCGGTAGTCGTCGAGGAAGTCCTCCGAGCCGTCCGGCGGGTAGCCGAGCGTCTGGGCGAGCATCCTGCGCTCCCCCGCGTCGCGCGGCACGCTGTCTCCCGGCCGCCCCTTGACCAGCATGATCGCGTCGCGCACCCGCGAGGCGAACCGCCAGGCCTCCGCCAGCACCGCCTCGTCGGCCGGAGCCAGCAGCTCCTCCGCCACGGCGGCCCGCAGCGCCTCCAGCGTGCGGGTGGTGCGCAGCGACGGGCGTGTGCCGGCGTACCGGAGCTGCAGGAGCTGGGCCACCCACTCCACGTCCGACAGCCCGCCGGGCCCGAGCTTGGTGTGCAGGGCGGGGTCGGCGCCGCGCGGCAGCCGTTCGGCCTCCATGCGGGCCTTGAGCCGCCGGATCTCCCTGACCGCGTCGTCCTGGAGACCGCCCTGCGGGTAACGCAGCTCGTCGATCATGGCGGTGAACGCGGCGCCCAGCTCGGCGTCCCCTGCCGAGAAGCGGGCCCGCAGCAGGGCCTGCGACTCCCACGGCGACGACCAGCGGGAGTAGTAGGCCCGGTACGAGGCCAGCGTGCGCACCAGCGGCCCCTGGCGGCCCTCGGGGCGCAGGTCGGGGTCGATGATCAGGGGCGGGTCGGGGGCGGGCAGGGACAGGAGCCTGCGCAGCTCGTTGGCCACGGCGAAGGCGGCGTCGGTGGCCTCGCGCTCGGCCACGCCGGGCAGCGGCGAGTGCACGAACATGACGTCGGCGTCGCTGGCGTAGGAGCACTCCAGGCCGCCCAGCCGGCCCATGGCGATGACCGCGAAGGAGGTGACGTTCGCGGCCTTGCTGAGTGCGGCGTCGAGCGCGGCCTGCAGGGTCACGTCGTTGAGCCGGGACAGCGCGGTGCCGACGGTCTCGATGTCGATCAGGCCGGAGAGGTCGGCCACGGCCGTGCGGAACAGCTCCTTGCGCCGCAGCGCCCGCACCGCCGTGACGGCGGTCTCGGGGTCGCCGGCGTACCGGGTGACCGCGGCCGACGCCTCGCCGAGCAGCGACTCCGGCGGGCGCACGGCCAGCTCCTCGTCGGAGCCCAGCATGGCCACCGCGTCGGGGGCGTGCATGAGCAGGGTGGTGGCGTAGCGGCTGGTGCCGAGCACCCGGGCCATCCTGGCGGCCACGGCGGTCTCGTCGCGCAGCAGCCGCAGGTACCAGGGTGTGCTGCCCAGCTTGTCGCTGACCTGCCGGAACCCGAGCAGCGCCGCGTCGGGGTCGGGCGTGTCGGCGAACCAGCCGAGCATGACCGGCAGCAGCGTGCGCTGGATGGCGGCCCGCCTGGACACGCCGGTGGACAGGTTGGCGATGTGGCGCAGCGCGCCCCTGGGATCGACGTAGCCGAGCGCCTCCAGCCGGGCCGCCGCGGCGGCGGTGGACAGCCGCGCCTCCGACTCCGGCAGCCGCGCCACGGCCTGCAGCAGCGGCCGGTAGAACAGCTTCTCGTGCAGCCGCCGCGCCTCCATCGCGTGCCGCCGCCACCGCGCCGTGAACTCCCCCACCGGATCGGCCTGCATGCCCAGCGCCCGGCCCAGCCTGCGCAGGTCTGCCTCGCCGGTGGGCACGATGTGGGTGCGCCGCAGCCGGTGGAGCTGCAGCAGGTGCTCGACCTGCCGCAGGAACGAGTACGCCTCCGCCAGCCCGCGCGAGTCGTCGCGGGCGACGTAGCCGCCCCGCGAGAGCGCCGCCAGCGCCGGGAGCGTGCCCCTGCGGCGCAGCAGCGGGTCGAGCCTGCCGTGCACGAGCTGCAGGAGCTGCACCGCGAACTCGATGTCGCGCAGCCCGCCGGGCCCGAGCTTGAGCTGCCGCTCGCCCTCGGCCCGCACGTGGGCCTCGACGCGGCGGCGCATGGCCTGCACGTCCTCGACGAAGTGCTCGCGGGTGGCGGCCGTCCAGACCAGCTCGTTGACGGCCTCGACGTAGGCGGCGCCCAGCTCCAGGTCGCCCGCCACGGGCCTGGCCTTGAGCAGCGCCTGGAACTCCCACGTCTTGGCCCAGCGGCGGTAGTAGGCGAGGTGGCTGGCGAGCGTGCGGACCAGCGGCCCCGAGCGGCCCTCGGGGCGCAGCCCGGCGTCCACCTCCCACAGCGAGCCCTCGGGCGTGGTGGCGGAGCAGGCCCGCATCATGGCCTGGGCCAGCCGGGTGGCGGCGCGCAGCGCCTTGGCCTCGTCGGCGCCCTCCCTCGGCTCCGCCACGAAGATCACGTCGACGTCGCTGATGTAGTTGAGCTCCCTGGCGCCGCACTTGCCCATGCCGATGACCGCGAAGCGGACCTCTTCGGCCTCGACCTCGGTGCGGGCGACGGCCAGCGCGGCCTCCAGCGCGGCGCCCGCCAGGTCGGACAGCTCGGCGGTGACCTCGCTGAGCGTCGCCTGGCCGGTCAGGTCGCGGGCGGCCAGGTGCGCCAGGCGGCCCCGGTAGGCCACGCGCAGCGCCGCCAGCGCGCCGTTGCCACCCTCGGCCGCGCGGGGCTCGCTCTCGCCGGGCTCGGCGCCGACCGCCCGCAGCAGCTCGGCCCTGGCCTCGCCGAGGGCGGGCTCGGCCAGGCGGGCCACCTGCCCGGGATGGCGGACGAGGTGCTCGCCGAGCGCGGCGCTGACTCCGAGCACGGCCAGGAGCCGGTCCTTGAGCCCTTCGTCGGCGCGCAGGGCGCCGAGCACGGCCGGCTCGCGCTCGATCAGGCGGGTCAGCGAGACCAGGGCCTGGTCGGGGTCGGCCACGGTGACCAGGGACTCCAGGATGTCGTCCAGGTCGGCCTCCGACTGGCGGACGAGCTGCGCCGCCCTGGCTCCGTCGGCGAAGCCGAGCTTCGCGAGCCGCGCGGCGGTGGATTCGATCCTGGGCACGCCTCCATCTTGACAGCAATCGCGCGTTTCGCCGTAACATGCGAACGCAACGTTGCGTTGCGTTTCGCGGATGGTGAGGAGGCTTGCGATGGGACGGGTTCCCGCGGGGGTGGCGTGGGGGTTGCTGGCCGCCTGGGCGGTGCACGACGCCGAGGAACTGGCCACCATGGCGCGGTGGACGCGGACGGCGCGGCCCCGGCTGGAGGAGCGCCTGCCTCAGATGCCGTGGCAGCGGATGGAGCTGTCGCAGGCGCACGCGAGCGTGGCCATCGGGCTGATGGGCGGGGTGCTGGCCGTGGCCTCGGGGCTGGGGGCGCGTACGGGCGGGCGCAGCGCGGTGTTCCAGGCGGCGCTGGCCGGGTTCGGCGTGCACGGGGTGGTGCATCTGGCGCAGGCGGCGCTGTTCCGCGGGTACACGCCGGGAGTGGTGACCGCGCCTGTCGTGGTGATCCCGTACTCGGTGTGGGCGTGGCGGCGGCTGCGGCGGGCCGGGGTGCCCGCGCGCGGGCCCGGGGCGGCCGTGGCGGCGTTCCCGCTGGTCCTGGCGGGCGTGCACGCGCTCGCGCACGCCCTGACCGCACGCCGGGCGAGGCCGGCCCGGCCGCACGGCCCCCGCCTCAGGCGGGACCGTTCCTGACCACGTCGGCGAACGCCCGCGCCACCGGGCGCCAGGTCGCCACCAGCGCGCTCTCGGCGGCCTTGACCTCGGCGTTGAGGTCCTCGGCCGCGTCCAGGTCCGAGTCCGCGGTCCACGAGGCGAAGATCTCCGGCGTGGCCTCGGGGTGGAACTGCACCGCCCAGGCCGCCTCGCCGAGCCGGTAGGCCTGGTTCGGGTACTGGGAGCCGGTCATCAGCGGCACCGCCCCGTCGGGCAGCCTGGTCATGGCGTCCTGGTGGTACTGCACGGCCACGACCGTGCCGGAGACGCCTGACAGCAGCCGGTCGGAGCCGGCGGCGGGCAGCGCGACCACCTCGCGGGCGCCCACCTCCAGCCCGTTCGCGCCGCGCTCGACGACGCCGCCGCAGGCCAGGGTGAGCAGTTGCGCGCCCAGGCAGACGGCCAGGGTGGGGGTGGCGTCATCGACGGCCCGGCGGAGCAGGTCGCGGGTGGCGGGCTGCCAGGGGCTGCGCTCGTCCTCCCAGGCGGCGGCCGCGCCACCGAGCACGACGAGCCCGTCCCGCGCCCGCGCGGGGACCTCCTGCCCCAGGTACGGCCGCACGACCTCGCAGTCCAGCCCGAGCCACTGCGCGAGGTAGCCGAGCCCGGCCTCGGCCTCGTGTTCGATGACGGTGATTCGCATATGCGTAATTATGTGGTGTTTATGAGGATTGATGAGGTCGACGGGCTGCGGATCGCCACCTTCGGCACGGGCCCGCGCACGATCATCGCCGTCCACGGCATCACGGCGTCCCTGATGGCGTGGGCCGCGGTGGGACGACGGCTGCCGGACGGCTGGTCACTGGTGGCCATGGACCTGCGCGGGCGCGGGCACAGCGCGTCCCTGCCCGGCCCGTACGGGCTGCCCAGGCACGCCGAGGACGTGCTGCGCGTGGCCGATCACGTCGGAGCCGGACCGGACGCCGTGCTGACGGGGCACTCCATGGGCGCGTACGTGGCGGCGCTGGCCGGGGCGCGGCGCGAGTTCGCCGGGGTGGTGCTGGTGGACGGAGGCATCCCGCTGCCGCCGATCCCCGAGGGCATGGACCCCGGCGCGGCGCTGGAGGCCACGCTGGGGCCGGCGCTGGCGCGGCTGCGGCAGACGTTCCCCTCGGCGGAGGCGTACGTGGACTTCTTCAAGGCGCATCCCGCCTTCGCCGGCCGCTGGAACGCCGACGTGGAGGCGTACGTGCGCTACGACCTCACCGGGCCCGAGGGGGCGCTGCGGTCGCGGGTGGCGGGCGAGGCGGTGCTGGAGGACGGGCGGTGGCTGCTCCTGGAACGGGAGGCCGTCGCGGCGGCCCTGCAGGCGATCACCGCGCCGCTGCGCCTCCTCAGGGCTCCGCGCGGGCTGCTCGACCAGCCGACGGGGATGCTGCCCGACGACCTGGCGCGGCCGTGGGCGGACCGGCTGCCCGGGCTGCGGGACGAGGTGGTGCCCGGCTGCAACCACTACACGATCCTGTTCGACGAGCGCTGCGTGGCCACGGTGGTGGACCGCCTCACCTCGCCACGCTGACACCCCGGCCACTGTCACGGACCTCCGCACCTCCCTGAGCCGACACGGGCCTGAGCCGACACGGGCCTGAGCCGACACGGGCCTGAGCCGGTCTCCGGGAATGGCGAAGGCCCCCGGGAAGCGACTCGGGGGCCTTCGTGGAGAGCGGGTCAGCGTGGAGCGATCCACGTGGCGCGGGCGGCGGCGACCAGCGTGCCGTCGGCCTCGTAGATGGCGCTCTGGCCGTACATCTTGCGGCCGTCGCGCCCGGTCGGGCGGGCCACCACCGAGTAGCGGCCGCCGGGCAGCACCGGGCGGTGGATCTGCACCGCCAGGCGGCCGAGCAGGGCGCTCTCACCAGGGCCGAAGTGCGCCCAGCCGGTGATGCAGTCGAGCACCGCGCCCACGATCGAGGCCGGCACGCCGTCCTCGCCGCTCACGGTGAACGGCACCCGCCAGCCGGCCGCCACGAGGTCGGTGCCCTCCACCGGGCCGGGGAAGATGCGCAGGCCGTCGCCCGGCTCGCGCAGGCCGCAGGCGAAGCACTCCGCGAACGGGTGCGCCTTGAGCCCCGCGAACCCGGCCTCGGCGCGGGCGGCGTCGTTGAACGGCACGAACCCCGGGCCCTGCAGCTCCTCGGCCACGGGGATCGCCTCGACCAGCGGCTTGTCGCCGTGCGAGAGGGAGACCGTGTTGGCGACGTGCTCCAGCCGCAGCTCCGTCTCCAGCGGCGTGGGGGCGTGCAGCGTGACCTCGACGGCTGATCGGCCACCGTTCAGCGCCTCGGCCATGGTGCCGGCGATCCAGCCGCCGTTGGCGACGCCCACGGGACCACGGAAGCGCTCGGGAACGGTCAACACGGTCTGCAGGGCAGCCGTCGTCATGCCACACCCTCCTATATCGCCACGCCAGGCGAAAAGTCCGGAAATATCATAAAGAGCAGGCCGATTTTACTGGACCCCCGGTTTACCTAGGATGCGGGGGTCCTGTGGCCGCTCGGTACGTCTCCATAACGCCTTGAAGGGGCCCGAAACTTCCCTCCACCGGGTAACGAGACGCTAGGCGCCGCACATCGCTCGGATGTGACTCGGGGGTCAGAAGCAACGAAAATCGGCCTCACTCCGAACCGCTCCGGGAGTGAGGCCGATCAAGGCGTCGGCAGTACCTTAACGAGGTTTCCCGCCTGCCGCGACCAAACGGCCGATTCTCCTCGATCAAGGAGTGTCGTGCGCGTCTCACCCCATCCTCGGAGAGGCTGGGACCACACGCCCTATGCTGGCGCGGCAGAGGTAGCGTAGGGCGGACCGGGCGGGGAGGGTGTTGCGCGTGGACGGGGCGAGGCTGCGGTATCCGCCAGGGGCCCTGGTCATCCTGACGGGGCTGCCGGGGGCGGGCAAGACCACGCTGCTGCGGCGCCTGTACGGCATGCACGGCGCCGAGAGCCTGCCCGTCACCTCCGGCCCGGTCGTGGTGATCGACTCAGCGCAGTCCAGGCGGCACTGGGACGGCAGGATCGCCTGGGCCCCCTACCCGGTGCGCCGCGCCGTGGTGTTCGTCACCCACCTGGCCCGCATCCGGCAGGCGCTGACCCAGGGCCACCCGGTGGTGGCGCACAACCGGGGCTGCGGCCCGTACGTGCTGCGCGGCTTCGCCTGGCTGGCGCGCCGGCACGGCGCCGGCTTCCACCTGCTCCTGCTGGACGCGCCGCCCGGCGAGGCGCTGGCGGGGCAGCGGGAGCGGGGCCGGGTGGTGGCGCCCAGGACGTTCGCCCGGCACCAGCGCAGGTGGGACAGCCTGCTCGCGCGGGTCAAGGGCGGTGACCCGGCGCCGGCGGCGGGGGCGTACATCGTGAACCGGGCGGAGGCGGGGCTGCTGGAGGCGATCGTGTTCGATCCGGCGCCGGATGTCGATCCGCGGCCGAGCCGTTCGTACAAGGGCTGAGCGGAAGGAGCGAATCATGCAGCGATACGTGCTCACCATCTACCAGCCCGACGGCGAGCCGCCCGGCCCCGAGATCCTCGAACCGATCGTGCGCGACCTCGGCGCGCTGGAGGAGGAGATGAAGGCCGCCGGCGCCTGGCTCTTCTCCGGCGGGCTGCGGCCGCCCGCGGAGGCGGCGGTGCTGCGCCCGCGCGGCGGTGAGGTCTTCACGATGGACGGCCCGTACACCGAGGGCAAGGAGCACATCGGCGGTTTCACCGTGATCCAGGCGCCCGGCCGCGACGCGGCGCTCGCCTGGGGCCGCAGGCTGGCCGCGGCGAGCACGCTCCCGATCGAGGTCCGGGAGTTCTGGGGCTGAGCACGAAGCCGAGGCCCCGCCGCCGTCGGCGGGGCCTCGCGCGGGTCAGAGGACGGGCAGGTAGCGGCCGAGCTCGAACTCGGTGACGTGGCGGCGGTACTCGCGCCACTCGCTGCGCTTGTTGCGCAGGAAGAAGTCGAAGACGTGCTCGCCCAGCGTCTCGGCGACCAGCTCGCTGCGCTCCATGACCTCGATCGCGTCGTTGAGCGAGCCGGGCAGCGGCTGGATGCCGAGGGCGCGCCGCTCGGCGCTGGTCAGCGTCCAGACGTTGTCCTCGGCGGCGGCCGGCAGCTCGTAGCTCTCCTCGATGCCCTTCAGCCCGGCGGCCAGGATCAGCGCGAAGGCCAGGTAGGGGTTGCAGGCCGAGTCGAGCGAGCGGAACTCGATGCGGGTGGAGCCGCCCTTGTGCGGCTTGTACATCGGCACCCGGACCAGGGCCGAGCGGTTGTTGTGGCCCCAGCACACGTAGGAGGGGGCCTCGCCGCCCTGCCCGGCGATGGCCTCGGCGCCGCCCCACAGCCGCTTGTAGGAGTTGACCCACTGGTTGGTGATGGCGGTGATCTCGGCGGCGTGCCGCAGCAGGCCCGCGATGAACGAGCGCCCGATCTTGGACAGCCGGTAGTCGGAGCCGGCCTCGTAGAAGGCGTTGCGGTCGCCCTCGAACAGCGACATGTGCGTGTGCATGCCGGAGCCGGGGTGCTCGGTGAACGGCTTGGGCATGAACGAGGCCCAGATGCCCTGCTCCAGCGCGACCTCCTTCATGACCAGGCGGAAGGTCATGATGTTGTCGGCCGTGGTGAGCGCGTCGGCGTAGCGCAGGTCGATCTCCTGCTGGCCGGGCGCGCCCTCGTGGTGGCTGAACTCGACGGAGATGCCCATCGACTCCAGCATCATGATCGCCTGCCGGCGGAAGTCGTGGCCGGAGCTGTGGGGCGTGTGGTCGAAGTAGCCGCCGGAGTCGATCGGCTCGGGCCGCACGCCCGGCTCGGGACGGTTCTTCAGCAGGAAGAACTCGATCTCCGGGTGGGTGTAGAAGGTGAAGCCCATGTCGGCGCACTTGGCGAGGGTGCGCTTGAGCACCCAGCGCGGGTCGGCGTGCGACGGCGTGCCGTCGGGCATGAGGATGTCGCAGAAGATGCGGGCCGCGCCCGGCGTCTCGCTGCGCCACGGCAGGATCTGGAACGTGGACGGATCGGGCTTGGCGAGCATGTCGGACTCGTAGACGCGGGCGAAGCCCTCGATGGCCGAGCCGTCGAAGCCGATGCCCTCGGCGAAGGCGCCCTCCAGCTCGGCGGGCGCGATCGCGACGGACTTGAGGAAGCCGAGCACGTCAGTGAACCACAGCCGGATGAACCGGATGTCGCGTTCCTCGAGCGTGCGGAGCACGAACTCCTGCTGGCGGTCCACGGCATCCCCTCGTTCGTACGGACAGTACAGGCGTACACACCAGCATGCCGTGTCCGTGTTTCGCACACGTTACGGGGGGTGCCGGTGCGAGCCTCGCTGACAAAGGGCCCGCCCAGACTTACTGTGATCACGCAGTCAGTCTCGGGGGAGGCATTGGTGGCCATCGACCTGCTCAATCACAAGCTCGATCGGGCGTTCGACCACATCGACGCGAGCGGCAACGGCGTCGTCGAGCGCGAGGACCTGCTGGGGCTGGGCGCCCGTATCCTGGTGGGCTTCGGTGAGTCCCCCACCTCGGTCGCCGGGGCGAGTCTCGTGGACGGCTTCGACCGCATCTGGTCCACCCTGTCGAAGACGCTGGAGCGCGACGGCGACTCCGGCATCGCGCGCCCGGACTTCCGGCGGGGGATGACGGCGGCGTTCGTCACGGGCGACCTGTACGACCCGGTGTTCAGGCCGGCCACGGTCGCGGTGGCGGAGCTGTGCGACGGCGACGGCGACGGGGAGATCGGGCCGGCCGAGTTCCGCACGATGTTGTGCGCGTTCGGGGTGGCCTACGACGACGTGGACGAGGCGTTCGACCGGCTGGACCGGGCGGGCAGGGGCACGCTCACCGTGGACGAGCTGGTCCTGGCCGCCGCCGACTACTACCGCGGCGACGACCCCAACGCCGCCGGCAACTGGCTTTTCGGACCCCTGTGAACAGCACGGTGAAGAACACTCCAGTGAAGAGCGCCGCGAAGGACACCGCGAAGGACACCGCGAAGGACTCCGTGAAGGACTCCGTGAAGGACGCCGTGAGCGGCCCCGCCTCGACGAGCACCGTGTTCGCCACGGTGTTCACCACCGCGCGCACCGCCCTGCGCTCGGCCCTGTCGTCACTGCTGCCGCTGCCGCGCAGGGGCGGCTCGGCCGCGCTGGCGCTGCTGCCGCTCACCGAGCGGGTGCCGGCGATGGCGGCGCCGTGCCGGATGCACCCGGCCGTGTACGCGATCGAGGCCGCGGTCATCGACTGGGCCAGGCGCACCGGCCTGCGCGCCGATCCCGGCGTCGGCTACCACCGGATGGCGGGCCGGGCGTTCGCCGAGTTCGACGCGGCCGCGGCGGCGCTGTTCGCGCAGTGGCTGACCTGGCTGTTCCACCTGGACGACGAGCTGGACGAGCGCTCGGGCCCGCTGGAGATCTTCCACGGCATGCTCAAGGGCACCTCCTGCCATCCGCTGGAGGCGGCCTTCGCCGACCTGTGGCGGGTGACGAGCGTGCGGATGAGCGACCAGTGGCGGGCCAGGTTCGCGGTGGGGCTGCAGCGCCAGTACGACGCCTGCCGCGCCGAGGCGGAGAACCGCGCGGCGGGGCGGATGCCGACGCTGGAGGAGTATCCGGAGCTGCGCAGGGGCACGGTCGGCCCGTACCTGTACGACCTGGTGGAGCCGTGCCTGCGGGTGGAGGTGCCGGTCTGGGTGCACGAGTCGGACCCGTGGCAGCAGCTCGTGAGCGCCTGCAGCGACGTCACGGCCTGGTGCAACGACGTGGCCTCGCGGCCGAAGGAGCGCGGCGACGTGCACAACTTCGTGGTGCTGGCGATGCGGCAGCTCGGCCTGGGCGAGCGGGAGGCGACGGCCTGGGTGCTGGACCGGATCACGGCGCGCTGCCAGGACATGCGCAAGGCGGCCAGGCGGCTGCCGCTGGACGACCTGGCGCCGAAGGCGGCCAGGGACGTCAGCAAGGTCGCCTGCGCCTACCTGGCCGCGCCGCGCGCGCACCTGGACTGGCTCCTGGAGTCCCAGCGCTACGCGTGAGCCCCGGCCGGCTTCGGCGGGCGCCGGCGTCAGGCGTGTGCCTTGGGGCCGGCGGCGAGCATGTCGCCGGCCAGGGTGCGGCGGTAGACGACCTGCTTGCCGATCCGCATGCCCACCGCCAGCCCGCCGCCGCTGAGCACGCCGAGGTGCTGGCTGACCGCGCCGGGCGTGAGCGCCATGCGGACGGCCAGCGCCGAGGTGGTGGCGGGCTCGGCGAGCGCGAGCAGGATGGCGGCCCTGCTGCGGCCGATCAGCGCGGCCAGCGCGCCCGGCGCGGGCGGCGGCCCCTGCTCCCACAGCGTGCCGACGCCCTGCACGGGGTAGACGAGCATCGACTGGTACGGCGCCGTCATCACGGCCACGGCCGGCCAGTAGAACGCGCTGGGCACCAGCACCAGCCCGTCGCCGTGCAGCCCGCCGGAGGCGCACCAGGGCCGGTCGACGAGCAGCAGCTCCCCCGTCCACACCACGGCCGGGTCGAGCGCCGCGAACAGCTCGCGCGCCCCGCCCTGGGCGAGCTGCCGCGACCGCCGCAGCACGTCCCGCTCCAGCAGCGCGTAGACGCGGGGCCAGAACTCGGCGAAGCACTCCTCCCAGTACGCTTCCAGCGCGTCCGCGACCCTCGAAACCCCGGCCTCGGGGTCGGCGGCGAACCGTGCGATCACGGCCGGGTCCGTGCCCCGCACCTTCAGCGCCTCCTCGCGGGCCAGCGCGGGATCGGTCCGCCTGACCCGGTCCAGCTCGGCCGCGAAGTCGGGCATCGGCGTGTCGGGCGGCGGGGTGATGAAGTCGGCCAGATACCCGCTCGGCGGCACGAGCGCGAACAGCTCGGACAGGTCGAGCCCGGCCAGCCGGGGCCTCACGGCCTTGAGCCAGGGCAGGTGGATCGACTGCCTGGCGGGCTGCTGGAGGGTGCGCAGGCTGGCCACCAGCTCCCACATCGGGGAGAAGGCGAACCGGATGCGGGCGACGTCCTCCGGCCTCAGCGCCCAGGTGATGGACATGCTTTTAGTGTGCGCTAAATCGTTGGCGCCGCGAAACCGGAAATCTCACCCTTTGAGGCGTGTCAAGCGCAACTGTCGAGAGACCCTCCTTCCTCAAGGCCCAGATCGGCGGGCTGCCCCGCCCGTTCTGGGCCCTGTGGGGCGGCACGCTGGTGAACCGCCTGGGCACCATGGTGATGCCCTTCACCGGCGTCTACCTGACCCAGAGCCGCGGCCTGTCCGTGGCGGCGGCGGGCCTGGTCATGGGCGTGTTCGGCGCGGGCTCGCTGCTGTCGCAGCTCGTCGCGGGCGTGCTGGCGGACCGGATCGGGCGCCGGGCCACGCTGTCGGGCGGCATGGTGGCCACGGCCGTGTTCATGCTGGCCCTGGGCTACAGCACCTCGCTGCCCGCGATCCTGGCCTCGATGTTCGCGCTCGGGCTGGTGATCGACGTCTACCGGCCGGCCTCCAACGCGCTGGTCGCCGACCTCGTCTCGGCCGAGGAGCGGCCGCGGGCGTACGGGCTGCTGTTCTGGGCGATCAACCTGGGTTACTCGGTGGGCATGACGGCCGGCGGATGGCTGGCCGGGCTCGGGTTCGTCTGGCTGTTCTGGATCGACGCGGTGTCGAGCGTGGTCTTCGCCGTGCTGGTGTGGCGGGCGGTGCCCGAGACCAGGCCGGCGGCCAGGCAGGCGGCGGGCGGGTTCGGCGTGGTGCTGCGCGACCGGGTGATGGTCGGGTTCACGCTGGTCGCGCTGGGCAACGCGCTGGTCTACTCGCAGACGATGACCATGCTGCCGGTGGCGATGACGGGCGTGGTGAAGCTGTCGCCGCAGGAGTTCGGGCTGGCCATGGCGCTGAACGGGATCCTGATCGTGGTCGTGCAGCCGCTGGTGTCGGGATGGCTGGGGCGCAGGGACCCGGCGCGCACGTTCGCGCTGGGGCTGGCGGTGATGGGCGTCGGGTTCGCGATGACGGCGTACGTGACCGACGTGCTCGGGCTGGCGGTGACGATCGCGATCTGGACGGCCGGGGAGATCGTCACGGCCGGGATCGCCGGAGCCATCGTGGCCGCGCTGGCGCCGGCCGAGCTGCGCGGGCGGTACTCGGGGCTGTTCGGGTTCTCGTGGTCGCTGGCGGCGGTGCTGGCCCCGCTGCTCGGCGGGCCGCTGCTGGAGCTGGGCTCGGGGGCGTTGTGGTTCACGATCGGCGGGGTCGGCCTGGCGTCCGCGGCCGGCATGCTGCTGCTCGGCCCCGCGGTCCGGAGCCGCTGACCCTACCGGCACCAGCCGCTATCGTTGCTCCGGCCAGGTGCGGAGCGCGTTGAGAAAATTTTGATCGGACGTTGGCAGCCCACCGGTAATTTTCACCCCGATCATGGGTGGGAAGGGCGGGTGGGATGCGCCGCGCAGGTCTGGCGCGCAGCGTGGCGATCGGCATGGCCACGCTCGCCGTGGTGTTCGAGCTCGCCGACATCTGGGTGACGGCGCAGCTGCCGCAGCCCTCCTGGACGCCGCTGCCGCTCGCCCCCGAGGACATGGCGGGCACGGCGTTCTCCGTCTTCGGCGCGATCCTCGTGCACAGCAGGCCGCGGCTGGTGATCGGCTGGCTGCTGTGCGTGGGCGGGCTGAGCGCCGCGGCCAACATCCTGTCGGCGAACACGTTCCACCTGGTGTTCGGCCACGCGGCCGTGGGCTGGCCGCTGATCAACCTCACCTGGCACGTGCTGCAGCTCACGCTGGGCGTGCTGCTCCCCCTGCTCTACCCGGCCGGCGGCCTGTTGTCGAGGCGCTGGCGCTGGGTGGTCGTCCTGGCCGTGATGGGCGTGGCGCTCGACTGGGCCGGCGCGCTGAGCGGGCAGAAGGCCTTTCGCGAGCCCGCGCACTGGACGGTGTCGGCGGCCATGGCGCTGGCGTTCGTCTCGCTGGTGGTGCGGTTCAGGCGCGGCGACGCGGCCGAGCGGCGCCAGCTCCTGTGGCTGGTGGTGGCGCTGCCCGGGCTGCTGGTGCCGTGGATGCTGGGCGATCCGTTCTGGTGGCTGGCGACGCTGTTCATCCCGCTGATCCCGGCGGCCATCGCGGTGGCGGTGCTGCGTTACCGGCTGTTCGGCATCGACACGCTGATCACGCGGGCGCTCATCGGCACCGGGCTGATCATCGTGATCACCGGCGTGTACGTGGCCGTCAGCGCCGCGAGCAGCCTGTTCCTCGCCGAGGTCGACCAGGTGGCCGGGATCGCGGCGGCGGTGTTCGCCGGAGCGGCCTTCCAGCCGATGCGCCGCGGCATGCAGCGCGGCGTGGACCGGCTGCTGTACGGCAGCACCGGCGTGCCGGGCACGCTGGCCAGGCGGCTGCGGCACCGGCTGCAGCACGCCGACCCGGTGCACGGCCTGCTGGAGACGCTGGACACGCTGCGCGAGGGCCTGTCGGTGACGGGCGTGGCGGTCGAACTGGACGGCACGACCACCACCTCGGGCTCGCTCGGCGCGCCCGCGCGGGTGATCCCCCTGGTGTGGCACGCCGAGCCGGTCGGGCTGCTGCTGGTCGGGCCGACCGACCGGCGCAGGTTCCCCGCGGCGCACGACGAGCGGGTGCTCGCCACGCTCACGCCGTACATCGCCGACGCGGCGCACGCGGTGCGGCTGACGGCCGCGTTGCAGCGCTCGCGCGAGCGCATCCTGACCGCGCGCGAGGAGGAGCGGCGGCGGCTGCGCCGCGACCTGCACGACGGGCTCGGGCAGTCACTCACCGGCATGGCGATGTCGATCAACGCCGCCCGCCTGACCGTGCGCAGCTCGCCCGAGCGCGCGGACCTGCTGCTGGCCGAGCTGCGCGCCGGCATGGACGCGGTGAGCGGCGACATCAGGCAGCTCGTGTACGGCCTGCGCCCGCCCGCGCTCGACGAGCTGGGCCTGGCGGGGGCCGTGGCGGAGCTGGCCGGCACGCCGGTCGAGGTCTCCGGCGGCTTCGACGGGCTGCCGGCGGCCGTGGAGGTGGCCGCGTACCGGATCGTGCAGGAGGCGCTCACCAACGCCCGCAAGCACTCCGGCGCCACCACGATCGCGATCGCGCTGCGGCGCGCGGAGACGTTGCGGATCACCGTCACCGACGACGGGAGCGGGATCCAGCCGGACGCGCGGGCGGGCGTCGGGCTGGGCTCGATGCGCGAGCGGGCCGCCGAGCTCGGGGGCACCTGCGTCGTACGGGAGGCGGAGGGAGGGGGCACCGTTGTCGAGGCCGAGCTGCCTGTCTGACAATTCCCCATATACCCAGACCCATTCTGCCTCTACAGTTACGCCTGACATGCTGACCTTCACCGCTCTCGGACCGTTCCAGGCCTGGGCCGACGGCGCCCCCCTCGACCTCGGCGGCCAGCGGCAGCGAGCGGTGCTCGCGCGCCTGCTCGTCGCCGGTGGCCGCGCCGTGCCCGTGCACACCCTCATCGACGAGCTCTGGCCCGGCGACCCGCCCGCCCAGGCCCTGTCCACGATCCAGGGCTACGTCTCGCGGCTGCGCCGCGCCCTGGAGCCCGGCCGCGCGCCCCGCGAGGAGGCCGGGGTGCTGGTGTCCGCGCCGCCCGGGTACGCGTTGCGCGCCCGTACCGACCAGGTCGACGCCTGGCACTTCGAGAGCCTGGTCAAGTCCGACGGCTCGCCCGCGCAGGTGTGGGCGGCCATGGACACCGCGCTGGAGCTGTGGCGGGGGCCGGCGCTGGCCGAGTTCGCGGAGCTGAGCTGGGCCGCGACCGAGGCGGGGCGGCTGGAGGAGCTGCGGCTGATCGCCGTGGAGCGGCGGGCGGACGCCGGGCTGGCGCTGGGCCGGGCGACGTCGCTGGTGGCGGACCTGGAGGCGCACGCCTCGGCGTACCCGCTGCGGGAGGAGGCGTGGCGGCTGCTGGCCGTGGCGCTCTACCGGATGGGGCGCCAGGGCGACGCGCTGGCGGCGCTGCGCAGGGCGCGCGCCGTGTGGCGGGACGAGCTGGGGCTGGACCTGTCGGCCGGGCTGAAGCGGCTGGAGGCCGACATGCTGGCCCAGCGCCTGGAGGAGCCGCCGGCCGATCCCGTGCCCGAGCCCGGCGCGGACGGCGGGGTGCTGCGCGTGCTGGTGGCCGATGACCAGGCGCTGGTGCGCACCGGGCTGAGGGCCATGCTGGACAGCGAGCCCGGGTTCGCGCCGGCGGGCGAGGCGGCCAACGGCGAGGAGGCGATCGCGGCCGTCCGCGAGACGCGTCCGGACGTGGTGCTGCTCGACATCCAGATGCCGCGCCTGGACGGCCTGGCCGCCGCCCGCAGGATCCTGGCCGGGGAGCGTCCGCCGAAGGTCGTCATGATGACCACGTTCGGCAGCGACGAGAACCTGTACGCCGCGCTGCGGGCCGGGGTGAGCGGGTTCCTGCTGAAGACCTCGCCGCCGGAGCAGATCCTGGCCGCGATCAGGGCCGCGGCGGCCGGCGACGCGCTCATCGACCCGGCCGTGACCACGCGGCTGATCTCGGCGTTCACCGGGCGCACCGACCCGGCCTCGCCTCCGGCGCTGGCCGGGCTCCCCGACGACCGGCTGGACGTGCTCAAGCTCGTCGCCCGCGGCCTGACCAACCGGCAGATCGGGCAGACGCTCGCGCTGCCCGAGGAGGAGGTGGGCCTGGTGGTGAAGTCGCTGCTGGAGCACCTCGGGCTGTTCGACCGGGCGCAGCTCGTGATGGCCGCCTACGAGTCGGGCCTGGTCACCCCTGGAGCGAAATGACCTACTTTTCGTCGCTTTGACGATAAAAATCGGTGCGTACTAGGCTGTTCACGTGGCACAACTGCGCATTGCCCTGGCCCAGACGAACCCGACCGTCGGCGACCTGAGCGCCAACGCCGACAAACTGATCGCGTGGACCCGCGACGCGGCGGAGCGCGAGGCCCACCTCGTGGTCTTCACCGAGATGTTCCTCACCGGTTACCCCGTGGAGGACCTCGTGCTGCGCACCTCCTTCGTGGACGCCAGCATCCGCACGCTGGAGGAGGTGGCACGCAGGCTCGCGCGCGAGGGCCTCGGCGACCTGCCGGTGGTCGTCGGCTACGTCGACCGCGCGGGCCTCGCCCCCCGGGTGGGGCAGCCGAAGGGCGCCCCGCTCGACGCCGCCGCGCTGCTGCACAAGGGCGAGGTGGTCACCCGGACGGCCAAGCACCATCTGCCGAACTACGGGGTCTTCGACGAGTACCGCTACTTCGTGCGCGGCGACCGGCTGCCGATCTTCCGGCTGCACGGGGTGGACGTGGCGATCGCGGTGTGCGAGGACCTGTGGCAGGAGGGCGGCCCCGTGTCCGTCGTGGGGCAGGCGGGGGCCGGGCTGCTGGTGGCGCCGAACGCCTCGCCGTACGAGAAGGACAAGGACGACGTACGGCTGGAGCTGTGCGCGCGCCGGGCCCGCGAGGCCGGGTGCGGGCTCGTCTACGTCAACCAGGTCGGCGGGCAGGACGAGCTGGTCTTCGACGGCGACTCCATCGTGGTGGACGCGTCGGGCGAACCGGTGGCGCGGGGCCGCCAGTTCGAGGAGGAGCTGCTGGTCGTGGACCTCGACGGCCTGCCGGTCTCCGACGCCGAGCCCGGCACCTACCCGTACGACGCGGGTGACGGCTCCACGATCACGGTCGAGCGGCTGGTGCTGTCCGACGAGCCCGTCGCGGCGTACGCCGCCGACCCCTGCGCCGTCCCCGAGCGGCTGGACGTGCACGCCGAGGTCTACTCGGCGCTGGTCCTGGCCGTGCGCGACTACGTGGCCAAGAACGGCTTCCAGTCGGTCATCCTGGGCCTGTCCGGCGGCATCGACTCCGCGCTGACCGCCACGATCGCCGCCGACGCCATCGGCCCCTCGCGCGTCAACGTGGTGCTCATGCCCTCCCGCTACTCCTCCGACCACTCGCTGGCCGACGCCGAGGAGCTGGTGCGCAGGCAGGGCGTCAACGCGCAGGTGGTGCCGATCGCCGACATCGTCAACGCGTTCGAGAAGGAGATCGAGCTGTCGGGCCTGGCCGCCGAGAACCTCCAGGCGCGGGTGCGCGGCATGATCCTCATGGGCCTGTCGAACGAGCACGGCCACCTGGTGCTGACCACCGGCAACAAGAGCGAGCTGGCCACCGGCTACTCCACTCTCTACGGCGACTCGGCCGGCGGCTTCGCGCCGATCAAGGACGTGCCGAAGACGATGGTGTGGGAGCTGTCCAGGTGGCGCAACGCCAACTCGGGGCCCGGCTTCCTGCTCCAGGCCGAGCGGCCGATCCCGGAGAACTCGATCACCAAGGAGCCGAGCGCCGAGCTGCGTCCCGACCAGCGCGACACCGACTCGCTGCCGCCGTACGAGGTGCTGGACCGGCTGCTGGACGACTACGTCGAGAAGGACATGGGCTCGCAGGAGCTCATCGCGGCCGGGCACGACCCCGCGCTGGTGACGCGGGTGATCCGGCTGGTGGACCTGGCGGAGTACAAGCGGCGCCAGTACCCGCCCGGCCCGAAGATCACGCCCAAGAACTTCGGGCGTGACCGCCGCCTGCCCATCACCAACCGCTGGCGGGAGAGCACGAGCTAGGCCGCCGCCGCTCCCAGCGCTAGCGACCCCGCTGCCAGGGCCAGGAAGCCCGCCGGATGGCCGAAGTTGTGGAACACGCGGGCGCGGGCTGGCGGCCTCACCCGTGCCGCCGCGAAGCCGTACGTCTCGCAGCCCGCGCCGGCCAAGCAGATCAGGCAACTGGAGGCGCGGCCCGGCTGGCGGAGGTGCTCTTCAGCGAGCCGCGCTGGATCGCGCTGGCGCGATCGCCGACGGGTACGGCGTCGCGCCGGCGCCCGAGTCGGCGGCTCGCTACTACGCGCGGCCCGGGGTCACGTACCGGCCGCTCACCGGGGGAGCGCCAGCCGGGTCGCCGTCGCCTGGGCGCCCGCGGACGACGCGAACCCCGTCGTGGGGACTTCGTGCGGTGCTGCCTTGAGTACACGTAACCAGTAGGTTACGCTTTTCGGTGTGACGGAAGCGGCGAAGGCGCGTGCGGACGACGCTGTTGCGGAGCGCCCGGACGAGGCGGCGGGCGCTTGGGCGGACGACGCCCTGGAGGCCCGCCTGGACGAGGTGGCGGGAGCTGTCGCGGATCCCGTGCGGCGGCGGATCCTCGTGCTGCTGCGGGAGGGGCCGCTGCCGGCCGGCGAGGTCGCCGAGCGCTTCGCGATCAGCCGGCCCGCCGTCAGCCGCCACCTGCGGGTGCTCAGGCGCAGCGGGCTGGTCCGCGCCGAGCTGGCCGGCAGGCAGCGCCTCTACACGCTCGACCCGGGGCCGTTCGGGGAGCTGGTCGCGTGGCTCGGGCCGTTCGTGCGGCCCTCCGGGTGGGAGCACCGCTTCGACGCGCTGGAGACCGAGGTGTACCGCACGCGCCGCGAACGCCGTACCACGACGGGCGCCCCGCCAGGCGTCCCAGGAGAGGAGAGCACCGCATGAGCCCCATCCCCACAGGCCGGCTGTTCAGCACCGGCGCCGGCACCGACCTCGTTCTCACCCGCACCTTCCGCGCGCCCGCGGGCGACGTGTGGGCCAGCGTCACCGAGCCCGAGCGCACGGCGCGCTGGTTCGGGCCGTGGGAGGGCGACGCGGCGCCCGGCCGCACGGTCAAGGTGCAGCTCCTCTTCGAGGAGCAGCAGCCCTGGTACGACCTGCGCATCGACGCCTGCGAGCCGCCGCGCCGCCTGGCCGTCTCCTCCCTGGACGAGCACGGGGCCTGGCACATCGAGCTGCTGCTGGCCGAGTCCGACGGGGTGACGGAGCTGCGGTTCGTCCAGCACCTGGAGACGGAGGACGGCGTCGGGGACATCGGGCCCGGCTGGGAGTACTACCTGGACCTGCTCGTCGCCTCGCGCGACGGCTCGCCCGCGCCCGGCTTCGACGCGTACCACCCGTCGATGCAGGCCTACTACAACGGGCTCACCGCCTCGCCCCGCTGACACCCGTGGACGGGCGGCGGCCCTGAGAATGTCGGTGGCTCCTGGCACAGTTGCCCCGTGGCTCAACCCCTGAAAGACCTGATCAACGCCCGGTCGGTGTCGGTGCTGGCCGACGGGCTGGCCGCCGCCTGGCCGGCGTTCCCCCGGGCCGGCTTCACCGCGCGGGCCCTGACCGGCCTCGACGGCCTGGAGCTCAAGGCCCGCGTGGCGCACGTCGCCGCGGCCCTGCACGACGCGCTGCCCCTGCCCTATCCGCGTGCCGCCGCGCTCGTGCGGGAGTGCGCCGCCACGCTCGACATGTGGAGCGGCTGGCCCGCCACCGAGCACACCGCCCTCCAGGGGCTCGACCACCTGGAGCCCGCGATGGAGACGCTGGCCGCGCTCACGCCGTACGCGACGGGCGAGTTCGCCGTCCGCCCCTACCTGGACCGCTACCGCGACGACGCCATCAAGATCATGTATGGCTGGGCGGAGTCGCCTGACGAGCACCTGCGCCGGCTGGCCTCGGAGGGCTCCCGCCCGCGCCTGCCGTGGGCGGGCCGGGTCGGCTGGCTGATGACGCCGGGCCCGACACTCCCCCTGCTCGACCGGCTGCGCGACGACCCGAGCGAGTACGTCCGCCGCTCGGTCGCCAACCACGTCAACGACCTGGCCAAGGACCATCCGCAGGTGGCGCTGGAGCTGCTGGCGGGGTGGCGCGCGGGCGGCGGTTCCCACGTGGAGCGGGTGCTGCGCCACGCGGTCCGCGGGCTGCTGCGGGCCGGCCACCCTGAGGCCCTCGCCCTGCTGGGCGCCACGCCGGGCAGCGGCACGGTGGAGGAGCTGACCCTCGGCTCCCCCACCGTCGCCGTAGGCGGCAGGCTGGCCTTCACGGTCACCGTGAGGGCGGAGGCCGCGGGGCCGGTGCTGCTGAAGTACGCCGTGCGGCGGGCGGGCTCGCGCCGCGTGTTCCACCTCGGGCAGCGGGAGGCGGGCGGGGCCGGCGAGACGTTCGCCGTGCGCAAGAGTCACTCCTTCCGCCCGGTCACCACGCGCGACGAGCCGCCCGGGCCGCGGGAGCTCGATGTGATCGTCAACGGTAGGGTGGCCGCGACCGTCCCGTTCACGCTGACCGGGGCGGAGACGACATCGATCTCGTGAGGCGCCGGCCGGGAGGGGCCCTGTGACGGGCGAGGTGCGCGACATCGACCTGCTCCGGATCGAGCTGGGCGTCATCTGGCGCCTGGACGGGCGCGGGCGTCTGCCGGGGCCTGAGGACATGGTGATCGGCGTGGCGGCCGGCGGCCTGACCGCGGCCGTCGCCGCCGGCGTGCCCGACGACCTGGCCTCGCGCCTGCTCTCCCTCATCACCCCCGACACCCCCGCCCCACCGGCCCTCAGCATGCCACCGGACGTTCTGACGGCCTGCCGGGCCCTGCTGGGCGGCGATCAGGTGACGGTGTCGGGAGGCCCCAGCTACCTCGTGAGCCCGCCCGTCCGGGCGGACGTCGCGGTGGACGTCCTCAGATCCGGGTCCGCCGAGCACGTCCGCCTCGTACGCTCCTTACCGCGGCCCGCCTCCTGGGAGCCCGACGAGTGGGCCGAGCTCACCAGCGGCACCGCGGGATCGCCCTGGGCGATGGTCGCCGAGGACGGTCAGGTGGTCTCGATCTGCCACAGCGCCCGCCTCACCCCGCTCGGCGCCGAGGCCGGCACCTGGACGTCCCCGGCACACCGCGGCCGAGGTTACGCCGCCGCCACCACGTCCGCCTGGGCCGACCAGTTGCCCGGGGTTCACCTGTTCTACAGCACGAGCGCGGACAACCACTCCTCGCAGCGCGTGGCCCAGCGCCTGCGCCTGCGCCCGCTCGGCTGGTTCTGGCACCTCACCGCCTGACACCCCTCCCGCGCCGGACGGCCTCTACAGGTCCTCGGCCGGATTCACCCGGTGGTGCCCGCGTGGAGGACCTCCCGTTCCCAGGCCTCGCGCGGCTGGGTGTGCAGCCGCCAGTAGTGCTCGGCGATGTCGTCCGGATCGAAGGCCGTGCCAGGCGCGACCGCCCCCGCGACCGTGACGCTGGCCGCGTGCACCCCCGACGGCCCGTACTCCTCGTCCAGCATCGCCACCAGCGTCCGCACGCCGGCCTTGCCCAGGGACAGGCTGACGTACGAGGGCTTGGGCTCGGGCATCCCGCCGGTGACGACGAACGTGCCGCTGCCGCGCCGCGCCATCGCGGGCACCACCTGCGCCGCCGTGATGAGCGCGCCCACCACGTTCACCGCCCACGCGTCGAGCTGCGCCCGCGCGTTCGCCTCGGCGAGCGAGTCGGGGCGGACGACCGCGGCGTTGTACACCACGACGTCCGGCGTGCCGAACGCGCCCGTCGCCGCGTCGAGCGCCGCACGCAGCTCGCCCTCGTCCCCGCAGTCCGCCCGGTACGTCAGCACGCCGTCCAGGCCGAGCGAGCCACCGCTACGCGAGACGAGCCCCACCGCCAGCCCCTCCCTGGCGAACCGCTGGGCCACCGCCCGCCCGATCCCCGGCCCCGACCCGACGATCACCGCTCCAGGCATGGATCCGCTCCTTCACGTTGTTCTGGCTTTCATGACGCTCGCGACGGTAGGGCGTCACATCGATGTGAAGGTCAAGGGAGCTCATGAGGATCGGTGACCTGGCCCGCGAGACCGGGGTCAGCAGGCGGCTGCTGCGCTACTACGAGGAGCAGGGCCTGCTGCGGCCCCGGCGGCTGGCGAACGGCTACCGCGAGTACGGCGACGCGGACGTGGCCGCCGTGCGCCACATCCGCACGATGCTCGCCGCCGGCCTGCCCACGGCCGTCATCGCCCGGCTGCTGGACTGCGTCCACGACGACGGCGACCGCATGGTGCCGACCGCCTGCCCCGGCATGGTCGCCAACCTCCAGCGCGAGCGCCGCCGCATCGCCGAGAACATCGAACGGCTCCAGACGTCCCAGCGGGCACTCGACACCATGCTCGCGACCGTCCATCAGCAACCCCGCTGACCGGCCTCCCACCCCCAAGCGGCAACCCCGTCGACCGGCCCCACCCGAGCAGGAGCTCAGCTCACGAGGGGCAACATCGGCGGGCGGCGGCGGCGGTGGTGGCGGCGGTGCACTCCGCCGTGCCGGGGCTGCTCGGGTCTGCGACGGCACGGCAGTTGTACAGCCACGGCCTGATCGACCCGCGGTCCTCGTACCGTGCCAGGCTCCGCCACGCCCGGTCCAGGGTCTCCTGCACCGCGTCCTCGGCATCGTGCACCGAGCCCAGCAGCCGGTAGCAGTGTGCCCGAAGCTCGTCCCGAACGCCCGCCCGCCCCACCCCTGGCCGCGGCCGGCGGTTCGCCCGCGCTGCCTCGTGACGAGGGCGGCGGCTCCTCCGCCGCGCCGCCGGGCTCCGCGCTCCAGGTCGGCGTCATCGGACGGTCACCTCACTCGTGTCGCGTGCCAAGCTACAAGCCGCCGGCATCTGCGACGATCGTGAGGCCATGACGGAAATATCGCGCTGTGTCGCGTGCGGCGGCGGCACCGTGGCCCCCGACGGCCACTGCTGGGACTGCGGAACCGCGCAACCCGCCTTCCGCTCCCACGTCGAGCTCACGACGGACGCCGGCGCCGCCGGGGTCAGCGACCGGGGCCTGCGGCGGGCCGTGAACGCCGACGCGATGGCCCTGTCGCGGGCGGGCGCGTGGACGGTGGGCGTGGTGTGCGATGGCGTGTCCATGTCACCCCGTTCCGAGCGCGCCGCCCAGGTGGCCGCCGACGCGGGCGCGGCCACGACGATCGCGCTGCTGCGTGCGGGCGCGCTGCCCGAGACGGCGCTGGCGGAGGGCGCGATCCGGGCGGGCCGTGCGGTCACGGCCCTCGCCGGGTCACTCCAAGGCTCCGGGCCCGGCCGCCCCCGGGATGCGCCGGCGCAGGACGCTCCCGCCTGCACGTACGTCGCCGGCGTCGCGGCCCGGGATGGCGTGTGGGCCTGCTGGGTCGGCGACAGCCGCGCGTACTGGCTGCCGGGCGAGGGCGTCGCGACGGCCATGACGGAGGACGACACGGGCGAGCACGAGGCCCTGTCCGCCTGGCTGGGCGCCGACGCGGGCCGCCCCGAGCCGCGCATCCGCAGCTACCGCCCCAGCACCCCGGGCCTCCTGCTCCTGTGCACGGACGGCCTGTGGCGCCACTTCCCCGACGCGAGCGCCCTGCGCGACCAGGCCCGTGCCGGCGCCCTGCGCGGCCGAGCCCCTGCCGGCAGCGGCCGAGCCCCTGGCGACGACCTGCCCGGGCGAGCCGGCTCCGGCGCCCCGGGCGCCGCGCGCGCTCTGGTCGATCACGCTCTGGCGGCGGGCGGTCAGGACAACATCACCGCCCTGCTCCTGCCAGCCGGGCCTCGATCCCGTCCAGGATGAGCCCCAGACCGAGCAGGAACTGCCCGTCGAAGTCGGCGTCCTCGACCTGGCTGAGGCGGGCGAGCTCAGCGTCCAGATGCCCGGCCACCCTGGCGCGGATCTCGGCGTCGGCGGCAGGCGTGCGGACCTTCTGCCACCAGATGTTCTCCGCGGCGACGAACCCGTTCACGTAGGACGACAGCGTCCCCACGGCGGCGGTGAGCACGGGCCCCTCCAGCCCCGCCCCCGCCAGCGCCTCGTAGAACAGCCGGGAACGGGCCACGGCCTGGGGCCCCAGCAGCGGGCGGGTGGCGGTGAGCGCGGGCACCCAGGGATGGCGGCGCATGACGGCGCGGCTCTGGGTGAGCTGCGCGATGAGGAAGCCGCGCCACGGCCCCGGCCGCCCGGGTGCCTCGATCTCGCCGATCACCTCGTCCAGGGCCAGGTCGAGCACGTCCTCCTTGCTCTGGACGTACTCGTACAGCGACATCGTCCCGGCGTTCAGCCGCGCGGCGAGCGCCCGCATGGAGAACCCGGCCACGCCCTCGGCGTCGAGGAGCGCGACGGCGGCCTCGACGATGCGCTCGCGCGACAGCCGGGGCCTGCGCGGGCGGGCGTCCTCGCGGAACCAGATGCTCTCCGGCATCCTCCAGCCTTCCGTGCACTGTACGGAAATCCGTACGGCTAGCTTAGGCGCCCCCGACGACCCATGGAGGACGAGATGGAGCAGTGGCACCGGGATCACGCAATGCTGGCGTTGCGGATCAACCGGCTGGCGACGGGCGGCGCGAGCGGCACCGCGCTGATTTACCGGGGCCCGGCCGAGTGGGCCGCGGCGGTGGAGGCGGAGCCGCCGGCCGTGGCGGGGGCGCTGGCTGAGGAGGCTGAGCGGCTGATGGAGTGCGCGCCGACCGCCTACCTCGCCGCCCACGTGCGCGCCGTCCGCGCCATGGCCCGCCACCTGGACGGCGAGCGGCTGCCGCTGGCCGAGTACGGGCGGGAGTGCCTGGGGCTGGAGCCGCGCTGGGTGCCGGAGGAGGTGTTCGAGCAGGCGCACGCCGACCTGGACGCGGCCCTGCCGAGGACCTCCGGCACGCCGGCCGACCGGCTCAGGGCGTGGCAGGAGGCACACACGCTGCGGGACATCGAGCGGCTGCCCGGGCTGGTGGACCGGGCGGTCGTGGAGACGCGGGCGCGGACGGGCACGATCGTCCCGCTGCCGGCCGGGGAGGTGGTGGAGTGCCGGCTGGTCGAGGGCGTGGGGTTCCACGCGGCGGGTGACTACGAGGGCGGGCTGAAGTCCACCATCCACATCAACCGGGCGATCCCGTTCAACGTCGCCGACCTGCTGTATCTGGTGGCGCACGAGGGGCATCCCGGGCACATCGCCGAGTCGATGCTCAAGGAGCGGCGTCTCGGGGAGGGGCAGCGGGTGCGGTTCATGTTGTCGCCGTCGTTCGTGCTCAGCGAGGGGCTGGGGCTGGTGGCCGAGGAGCTGGTGTTCCCAGGGGACGAGGCGCAGGTGTGGCTGAACGCGAACGTCCTGCCCGAGCTGGGCATCCGGCCGGACGGCAGCGACTTCGCGGCCGTGCACCGGGCCAGGAACGTGTTGTGGGGCGTGTGGGGCAACGCGGCGTTCCTGGCCGGCGAGGGGCGCGACGAGGCCGAGCCGGCCGCGTACCTGCGGCGGTGGTCGCTCTACGGTGAGGAGGAGGTGGCGGCGGCGCTCGGGCTGCTCAGGCCTTCGCCGATGAGCCCGTACATCTTCGGATATTTCCACGGATGGGAGCTGGTGCGGGGCTGGGCTACCGGCCCCGAGCGGGTGCGCCGGCTGCTGACCGAGCAGCTACTGCCCGCCGACCTGACCTCCTGACGCGCGCCGCGCGATGAGCTGCTCCACGCCGTCGAGCAGCAGGTCGAGGCCGAAGCGGAAGTCGTCGTCGTGGACCCAGCCCTCGGCGCCGCGGAAGGCGCCGCCGCGCACGGCGGCCGACGCGGCGGGGTAGCGCTCGGGGTCGAGCAGCTCCACCAGCAGCTCGCCGTAGTCGGCCGCGCTCTCGATCCCGGCGTCCTCGAACTCCTGGACGCCGGTGCCGGCCGTCGCGACGATCGCGGCGTCGGTCAGCGCGTACCCCGTCAGGGCGCTGGCCACGTTGATCTTCTCCCCGTCGTCGAGACCCGTGCCGTCGAGCGCGGCCAGCGCCCGGTCCAGCCAGAGCAGCCGGCGCGGGCCGAGCGGCGGGGCGAACTTGGTGATCTCCAGCACCCAGCCGTGCTGCAGCACGAGGTCACGCTGGAGCTTGGTCCACAGGGCGAGGTAGTCGCGCCAGGGCCGGCCCGACGGGTCCGGCGGCTCGGGGGCGATGGCGTCGGACATCATGGTGAGCAGGTCGTCCTTGCTGCCGATGTACCGGTACAGCGCCGTGGCCGCCACCCCGACCTTCGTGGCCACGCTGTTCATCGAGACCCCGGCCAGCCCTTCGGCGTCGGCGAGCTCGATGGCGGCGGCGGTGATCGTGGGCAGGTCGAGCCGTGGCCGCGGCCCTCTGCGCGACACCGGCTCACGCCCCCACAACCGCTGCAGCATGGGGGGCAACCGGTCGTGCGCCATCGAAATCCTCCTTGACTCGCTCCTAGGATTCTGCATTATCTTAAAACTATGAACGTCATACACAGTAAGACATTCACAGATGCCGTCGTGGCCCGGGGGCTCACCAAGTCGTTCGGCGGGACGAGAGTGCTGACCGGGATCGACCTGACCGTGCCCACCGGGTCGCTGCTGGCGCTGCTCGGGCCCAACGGCTCGGGGAAGACGACGACCGTACGGATCCTGACCACGCTCCTGGCCCCGGACGGTGGCACCGCCACGGTGGCCGGGCACGACGTGACGCGCGAGGGCCGGCAGGTGCGCCGCGCCATCGGGCTGACCTCCCAGCAGGCCACGGTGGACGCGTTGCTGACCGGGCGGGAGAACCTGGAGCTGTTCGCCGGCCTCTACCACCTGGGCCGCCGGCCGGCCAGGCGGCGGGCGGAGGAACTGCTGGAACGCTTCGACCTGACCGGCGCCGCCGGCCGCAGGGCCGGCACGTACTCGGGCGGCATGCGCAGGCGCCTGGACCTGGCGGCCAGCATGGTGTCGGCGCCGCCGATCCTGTTCCTGGACGAGCCCACGACCGGCCTCGACCCGCGTAGCAGGGCCGAGCTGTGGTCGGTGATCCGCGAGCTGCTGGCCACCGGCACCACCATCCTGCTGACCACGCAGTACCTGGAGGAGGCCGACCAGCTCGCCGACCGCGTCGTGGTGATCAACGGGGGCCGCGTCGTCGCCGACGACTCCCCCGCCGCGCTCAAGCGCCAGGTCGGCAGGGAACGCCTGGCTCTGCGCCCGGCGCGGCCCGCGGACCTGCCCCGGGCCGGCGCCACCCTGCAGGGCGCCCACGTCGACCCCGAGGCCGGGGAGCTGACGCTGGCCCTCCAGGGCCCCGACCACCTGCGTCACGCGCTGAACGTGCTGGACGGCGCGGGCATCCCGGTCGAGCGGGTGGAGCTGCGCACCCCCACCATGGACGACGTCTTCTTCGAGCTCACGGCGACCGCGACAGGAGCCCTGGCATGAGCGCCTCCCTCACCGCGGCCGGCGACCTGCGCCGCCTGGTCGTCCGCGACCTGCGGCGCGACATGCGCATCCTGGACGGCCTCATCGTCAACACGGCCCTGCCCGTGATGATCATGGTGCTGTTCGTGTACGTGTTCGGCGGCGCGATCACCACCGGCTCCAGCGGGCTGGACTACATCGACTTCGTCGTGCCCGCCGTCCTGCTCATGTCCGGCGGCTACGGCGCCGCACTCACCGCGGTCACCATCGCCGAGGACATGACCGGCGGCATGATCGACCGTTTCCGCACCCTGCCGATCAGCGGCTGGGTCGTGCCCACCGGGCACGTCGTGGCCTCGGTGATCCGCAACGTGGCGTCCTCGGCCATCGCCCTGGCCGCCGCGCTCCTGCTCGGCTTCCGCCCCGACGCCTCGCTCGCCGACTGGGTGCTGGTGCTGGCCCTGGTGACGGGGTACGTGCTGGCGATGTCCGCGCTGGCGGCGGTCTGGGGGCTGCTGGTCAGCTCGCCCCAGGCGGCCGGGGCGTTCAGCTTCGTCGTGCTCTTCCTGCCGTACGTGTCGGACGGCATCGTCCCGGCCCAGACCATGCCGGGCGTGCTGCGCGACTTCGCCTACAACCAGCCGCTGACGCCGATCATCGAGACCATGCGGTCGCTGCTGCTGGGCCTGCCCATGGGGTCGTCCGGAGCCGTGGCCACGGCGTGGCTGGCGGGCCTGGTGGTGCTCTGCGTGCCGGTGGCGGCGGTGCTGTTCCGCCGCAGGACCGCCTCACGCTAGCAGGAGCGTCAGCCCACCGGTGGTGTAGCAGACCATCAGCACGAACAGCGGGATCTGGCCCGCCACCGCCCTGGCGGGCGGCAGCAGCCTGACCGAGCGGTCGTGGGCGGCCACCACGCCCGCGACGTGGCCGAGCACGATGGCCAGCACCTGCACGGTCGCGATCGTGCCGGGGGCGAGGGCGTTCTGGTCCGCCCCGGCCTCCAGGCCCAGCGCCAGGACGATCGTGTGCCGGCCCTCGATGACCAGCAGCGAGAAGTAGTGCGCGATCAGGTAGCCGACGGCGATCGGCAGCAGCGAATGGGCGAAGCGGCCGGTCAGCCCCCTCGTGCCGCCGATCAGGCCGGCCGCGCCGAGGCACGCGGCGTACAGCGCGGCCACCCCGGCGACGGCCGCCAGCAGGCCGAGCGTGCCCAGGCCCGCGCGACCGCCGAACGGGGCGGACTGCAGGGCGTTCACCCAGCCGGGGCTGGTGGACAGGCCGTCGTAGGCGGTGCTGCCGAGCAGCACGCAGACCGTGGCGACCAGGCCGGGGGCCGGGGCGACGGCGTCCAGGCCGTCGAACGGGCTGCGCAGCACGCGCGTGCCGTCCGCGCGCCGGCCGAGCGGGGACAGGTGGCCGATCAGGGTCGAGTACACCTCGAACGGGTCGCCGCGTTCCAGCCAGGCGTGGCCGTACAGGAGGGTGCCGGCGAGCTGGGCGGCGGCGTACAGGGTGAGGAAGATCAGCAGCGTGGCGGGTGCGGCGGGCTCGGGGGCGACCAGCTCCATCCAGGTGAACGCCAGCAGCCCCGCCGCGGCCGGCCAGAGTCCGAGCCCGGCCGGGTACGGGCGGCGCGGCCGGTCGGGCAGCAGCCGGAACGGGCTCAGCGCCCGCCACACCGGGCCGAACAGCAGCGACGCCGGCACCAGGCCGACCCAGAACAGCACGTACACCAGGTACGGGCCCGCGTTCTCGTCCGCGGGGCCGAGGACCAGCCAGCCGATGGTGTAGACGGCGGCCAGGAGGGTCAGGACGCGCACCGCCACGCGTGCCAGGGCCGGACGGGCGGGAGGACGCAGCGTGATCGGGCGGCCGGCCAGGTCGCCGCGGAAGCGGGAGTCGGCCCAGAGCAGGCCGAGCGCCAGGAACGAGACGACGAGCGCGGCGAACGCGCCCGCGTAGGCGTAGAAGAGCGGGATCGGCAGGTCGGCCCGCTCCCCGACCCCGTGCGCCAGCACATCGGCCACGACCATGCCCGTCACCTGACCGCGAGCTGGATCAGGACCAGCTTGCCGCCGTGCGTCTCCACCTGGAACACCCCGGTCAGGTCCGCCGTGAACCGGATGGTCACGGGCACCCCGGGGCGCAGCTCTGCCACCAGGTCGTAGCCGTGCACGTGCAGCTCGTCGGCCACGTCGCTGGTGACCGTGAGGCTGACCTGCCGCCCCTTGGGCACCTCCAGCCAGCCGGGGGGCGGATGGACCCGCCCGCCCGCGATCGTGATCTCGGCGTCGGCCCGCCCACTCGGCGCGCCGGTCGCCACCTCGTGGCTGTTGCCGGGATCGCGGTGGGTTCTCGACAACGGCCCGCACCCGGCGGCGAGCATCCCTGCCAGGACGGCGCAACACACGCCGATCGCCGGCAGGAACGCGCGTCTCACGTGAGCACCTCGACCTGAACAGGCTTCACGCGCACCTCGACCTCGGCACGCCTCATGTGGTCACCTCGGCCTCGGCGGGCCGCTCGGCCGCCGCGCGCCGCCGCCGGGGCGCCAGCACGACGACCGCGCACAACACCCAGAGCCCGGTGACCGGCCCCCGGATCCATCCGGGCCCCAGCGGGATGACCGGGATCAGGTACACCAGCCGGTCGAAGGCGTCCGCGCAGGCCAGCACTCCCACCACGATCGTGAACCAGCCGAACACCGGCCGTCCCGCCCGCAGCGCCGACCCCAGGCACAACCACCACGCCCCCATGAGCAGCAGCGCCGCCCCGGCCTGCGCCGAGCTGCCGACGGCCGCGGCCACGACGTCGAGCACCAGCCCGAGCGCCCCCGCGACGGTCCCGGCCACCACCAGACGACGCCCGCGCCGGGTGATCGCCACCGATCCGGGGAGGACCCCGTTGCCAGTCGCCAGAGCGGGGGCGTCCCCGCTTCCCGCCACCGGAGCGGGGGCGTCCCCGCTTCCCGCCGCCCCGTCACCGTCGTGCCTCTGAGCAGCCCTCCCCCGCGACCGCCACCAGAACAGCCCCGCCACCAGCCCCAGCACCAAGGAGCCGCCCAGCGCGAGCTGGGCCTCCACCTTGCCCAGCCCCGACGCCCCGAACCAGTCGCACCCGGCGGGCAGCCTCGCCTCGGCGGCGCTGAAGTCGGCGCACAGGTACAGCTTGACGAGCTTGACCGGCTCGGCCAGCAGCCGCCGCGTCCCGCCGGTCAGCTCGGGCGCCGTCGCGGCGCAGACGGGCAGCACCACGGGCGAGGACGCGCCCGCGTCCCCCTGCCAGCAGTTGCCGGCGCCCTGGCCGTCCCACCAGACGTCCAGCCCGTTCGGCCGCCGCTCCCCCGTCGGGCTGACGCCGAACACGTTGCCCTCGTACCGGTTGAAGTCGGAGGTGTCGGCCTGCTTGGCCAGGTCGTTCTCGCCCCTGATGAACGCGGGCACGCCGAAGAGCTGGAACCCCGCCCGCCGGTGCCCCCAGACCTGGTTGTTCCTGAAGACGTTGTAGTTGCCGCCCGCCACGATCACGCCCGTGCCCGGCGGCACGCCCACCTGCGAGCACACGACGCCCCGCTCGTAACCGCGTTCGGCGGGCGGCTTGGCGCAGGTGCCGTCGCGGGTGTGGTGGTAGTAGTCGCGGTTGTTGTCGTAGATCTTGTTGTTCTCGAACCTGGCGTGGTTCTGCGGCAGGCCGGGGTGGGAGGGCCAGAGGCTGTCCATCGTGGCGCCGACCATGTTGTCGTAGAACTCGTTGTCGTGCACCCAGAGCGAGTCGCCCGCGGTGCCCGAGTAGCCGAGCGCGTTGTCGTGGCTCTTGCAGCGGCGGATCTCGATGGCGTAGCGGGGGACGTCGTGGCCGCGGCCCTCGTTCAGGTTGGAGGCGCTGCCCGGGTAGAGGCCGCCGTCGCCGTTGCCGTACGACTCGCAGTCGGTGTAGAGGCCGTGGTCGCTGGCGAAGGTGAGGAAGCCGTACTCGTCGTTCCAGCGGGTCAGGACGCGGTCGATGACGAAGCCGTCGGTCTCGAGCACGTACAGGGAGTTGAACGTGGTGCGCTGCGCGGTGAGGTTCCTGAAGTAGACGCCGTCGGCGCGGTCGGCGCGGACGGCGTTCAGCTTGCGGTACTCGGCGTCGATGACGACGTCCAGCGGGCCGGCGCCGGTGCCCTCGATCTGGAGGTTCTGCTTGCCGAGGATGGCGACGAGGTTCTGGTTGTGCGGGCACTGGACCTGCTGCTCGTAGCTGAGGATCTGGTAGCCCCAGTCGGACCAGCGGGCGGGCAGGCGGGCGCAGGCGCCGGCGGGTGCGGGCAGGCTGGGCTCTTCGCGGTAGAGGCCGGGCAGGATGGCGATGGTCATTCCGGGACGGTTCACCCGGTCGACGGCCTCCTGGACGTGCCGCACCCCTTTTTCCTGACATTTCGCGAATAAGTCGAGGTTGCGGCTTTTAAGGTCAGCCGGAAAATTGGCGATTCGGCGTTCGAAATCTGCCTTATCCGTCTTGCAGACGAGCAGGTCGGGCTCGCCCTGCCGCAGCACCGGCACCGACCCCGTACCGTCGGGGAACGAGACCTCGCGCTCCTCGTGGGCCAGGGCCGCGCCGCCACCGGCCACCAGCAGGACCGACGTGAGTGCGACGATGGACGCGAGCTTCCGCATGTGGCCCATGGCCGGAGATTAGAACAAGGCTCACGTTCTGCCTAGGCCGAAAGATCCGGAAATAATGGTGCCCCGCGAAGTCGGCCATCCGTGCAACTCCGTGGGGCAGACCAGGACGCTAGCGAGCCCGCCTACATTTCTTCTGCACGCTTCACGGCGCCATGCCGGCCAGGGCCGCGTCGACGACCCGCTCGGCGAGGTCGAGCGAGAGGTCGCCGGCGGGGCCCCACTTGGTGTGCCACAACATGGTGCCGGAGATCATGGCCTGGGCCATGTCCACGTCGAGGTCGGCGCGGAGCTCGCCGGAGGCGATGCCGCGCTCGATCACCTGGCGCATCGCCTCCCTGCGGGGCTCGACGGCCCGCTTCAGGAAGCGCTCGAACAGTTGCGGGTAGCGGTCGGCCTCGCTCATCGCGATGTTCATCACGCAGCGGCTGCGGGCCTGGCCGTGCTCCCTGCGCATGGCGTCGACCAGGGCGATCAGGTCGTCGCGAACCGACGTGCCGGCCAGCGGCGGCAGCGGCGCCTTGAGCGTGGACAGCGCGTCGACGACCAGGTCCTCCTTGTTGGACCAGCGCCGGTAGATCGTCGTCTTGCCGACGCCCGCCCGTGAGGCGATCGCCTCGATGGTCAGCTCGGACACGCCCATGCCCTCGCCGATCAGGTCGAGGGTCGCCTCGATGATCGACTTCTCGGCCTTCTCGCTGCGGGGGCGGCCCGCGGGGCGGGCTGTCCCGGTTTCCTGGATCGTCATCGCGGCCTCACCATACCTCGCCGGCGCGGGCGCGCCGGTCCTCAGGGCGGCCGATCACGCACGCGCCGCCGCCCACCGATCGCTCAGGACGGCATGGCCGCCGGTACGCGCCCCCGCCCGCTGATCGCTCCATCGGCCGGCCCGCCCCTCACCCGCGGGAGGACGTCAGCACCGGCTCGTTCTGCTCCGCGTGCTCGGCGGAGCGGGCCTTGCCGGGCATCCACCGGGCCACCACCGCGATGCCGAGCAGCCCGATCACGGCCGACACCAGCGCCGTGACGTGCATGCCGTCCACGAACGCGGTGAACGCCGGCTGCACCAGCGCCCGCCCCTGGTCGCCGAGCTCCTGCACGACGGCCATGGTCGCCATGATCGACTCACCGGCCGCGTGCCGCACGCCCTCGGGCAGGGCGGCCAGCGCGGGCTCCATCTGGCCGCGGTAGCTGGACGACAGCACCGAGCCGAGCACGGCCACGCCGAGCGCGCCGGACACCTGGCGGACGGTGTTGCTCATGGCCGAGCCGACACCGGCCTTCTCCCTGGGCAGCGACTCCATGATGGCCGTGGTCGCGGGCGGCATGATGTTCGCCATCGCGGCGCCCTGGACGAAGAAGATGACCTCGATGAGCAGGATCGGCGTGTTCTGGTCCATGAGCGCGTAGCTGCCCAGGGCCAGCGTGACCACGATCATGCTGACGGTGGCCGACAGCTTGGCGCCGAAGCGTTCGTTGATGCGCTGGCTGAGCGGCGCGAAGATGAGCTGCGCGGCGGCGAACGGGATCATCAGCGCGCCCGCCTGGATCGGCGTGAACCCCAGCACGATCTGCAGGTAGAACGTGAGGAAGAACATCCCGCCCATCATCGCGAAGAAGACGATGCCCATCATGCCGATGGCCGAGCTGAAGCGCACGTTGCCGAAGCTGCGCACGTCGAACACCGGGTGGTCGATGCGCCGCTCCCACCACACGAACAGGCCGAGCACCGCCACCCCGGCCAGCGTCGGGATCAGCACCTCCGCGCTCGCCACGGTGCCCAGCTCGCCGCCGCGGATGATGCCGTACACCAGGGCCACCAGGCCGATGATGGACAGCACCACGCCGACCGGGTCCAGCCTGGACGGCTTCGGGTCACGCGACTCGGGCACGACGGCCGCGATGAGGATCATGCTGACGATCACGATCGGCACGTTGATCAGGAAGACCGAGCCCCACCAGAAGTGCTCGATGAGCAGGCCGCCCGTGATGGGGCCGATCGCCACCGCGAGGCCCACCCCGCCGGCCCACACGCCGATCGCCTTGCCCCGCTCGGCCGGCGGGAACACGTTGGAGATGATCGCCAGCGTGGCCGGCATGATGGCCGCGCCGCCGATGCCCATCGCCGCCCTGGCCAGGATCAGCTGCATCGGATCCTGCGAGTAGGCGCTGGCCAGCGAGGCCAGGCCGAACAGCAACATGCCGATGAACAACATGCGCTTGCGCCCTGTCCGGTCGCCGATCACGCCGAAGGTGAACAACAAGCCGGCGAACACGAGCGTGTAGGAGTTGATCGCCCACTCCAGCTCGCTCTGGGTGGCGCCCAAGCCGGCCGTCTCGTCGGCGATGGTCTTCATCGCCACGTTCAGGATCGTGTTGTCGAGCACCACGGCCAGCAGGCTGAACACCAGCACGCCGAGGATCCCCCAGCGGCGCGGATGTCCTGTGTTCGGATCCATGGGAAACATCCTTAATTTCGATACGTCTGAGTTTCGCAACGTCACCGTATCGCAAGGCATTCCGATACGCAACGGTCCCGTTTCGTAAATCTTGCGTGAACTCCCGGTTGCGCCACGAGACGCGACGGGCCCGGGAGCAGCCCCCGCTCGCTCCCGGGCCCCCTCACCCCCGCGTCAGGACGGGACGGCGGCGGCTTCGGCGGGCTCGGCGGCCCCCTGCCCCAGCGGCGTCCCCGAGCCGCCGCCGGACGGGCGGCGCCGCCAGAACGGCAGGGCGGCCACCACCATGGCCACCCCGACCACCCCGGCCAGCACGAACGCCCACTCCGGCCCGGCCCCGTCGATGACGGCGCCCGCGATGGGCGCCGAGGCGGCGCCACCGAGCAGCAGGGCGGTGCCGTGGAAGCCCATCGCCTCACCCCGCGCCGCGCTGGGCACCCACTGGCTGAGCGAGTCGACGGTGGACGACAGCGCCGGCGCGCACAGCAGCCCGGCGGGCAGCAGCGCCAGCACCAGCCAGTGCCAGCCGCCCCCCACCAGCCCCACCGGGATGGTCAGCACGCCCATGGCGGCGATCAGGGCCAGGGGCGAGAAGCCCCGCGACAGCCCGCCGTACACGAACCCGCCGACGAGCGAGAACACGCACCAGATGGCCACCGCCAGCCCCACCCACACGGTCTGGCCCGCCTCGTTCATGGTGGCGACCAGGGAGAGCTCGGTCGCGGTGAGCACGAACGTGGCCGCCGCGGCCGTGCCGAGCAGCGCCACGAACGCCGGCGTGAGCCACTGCCGCCTCGGCACCTTCACGACCTCCGCCTCGAGCTCGGCGACCGAGCGGACCGGCGGGTTGAGCAGGATCAGCCCCAGCCCCGCCGCCGTCAGGCCGGCCCCGATGGCGGTCAGCGTCACGCCGCTGCCCAGCGTCGTGATGCCCGCCACCGCGAGCGCGGGCCCCACCATGTACGACATCTCGACCAGCATCGAGTCGAGCGCGAACCCGCTGCGCCGCTGCTCGACCGGCACCATCGCCGCCAGGCACTGCCTGGTCACGCTGAACACCGGCAACGCCAGCAGCCCCGCCACCGCCGCCGCCGCGAGCAGGACGGGGAACGGCATCGCCCACGCGCTCGCCCAGAACGCCGCCTGCGCCACGGTGGTGACCGCGAGCACCGGACGCAGCCCGTGCCTGTCGACGAACCTGCCCGCCAGCGGCGAGCCGACGGCCATGCCGATCGTGCTGGCCATGGAGATCAGCCCGGCGGGACCGTAGTCGAGCCCCATCACCTCGGCCACGTGCAGGGTCAGGGCCATGCTCACGGCCGTGGCGGGCACGCGGGCCAGCAGCCCCACCAGGAGCAGCGTGGGGACGCCCGGGATCTTGAGCAGGCGCCGGTAAGGGTCGAAAGCCATGGTGTTCGTTACCTCCGACGTAGATTGTGTCAAGAGGCACCGACAGTTTTGCCACAGGTTTTCCCCGTATGACAGCGCGTGACATCATCGGAGTGAAGTCCGGGGACGCCACTGGGGCGCCTCGAGACGCTTTCCTGGAGGGTTCACACATGTCCTCTTCAACCACGCTGTACGGCGGCGTGTCCGGGCGCCGCGTCACCGTCCGCGACCTTACCGCCGCCAAGGAGCGCGGAGAGCGGTGGCCGATGGTCACCGCCTACGACGCGATGACGGCGCGGGTGTTCGACACGGCGGGCATCCCCGTCCTGCTCGTGGGCGACTCGGCGGCCATGGTCGTCTACGGCTACGACTCCACGCTCCCGGTCACGGTCGACGACCTCCTGCCGCTCACGGCCGCCGTCGTGCGCGGCTCCGCGCGCGCCCTGGTGGTCGCCGACCTGCCGTTCGGCTCGTACCAGGCCTCGCCCCAGCAGGCGCTGGAGTCGGCCGCGAGGTTCATGAAGGAGGCCGGGGCGCACGCGGTCAAGCTGGAAGGCGGGCGGCGGGTCCTGCCGCAGGTCGAAGCGCTGGTCTCGGCCGGCGTGCCGGTCATGGCGCATCTGGGGCTGACCCCGCAGTCGGTCAACGTCATGGGCGGTTACCGCGTACAGGGGCGGGGCCAGTCGGGTGACGAGCTCATGTCGGACGCCAAGGACCTGGAGCGGGCCGGGGCGTTCTCGGTGGTGCTGGAGTGCGTGCCGGCCGACCTGGCGCACCGGGTGACGACGTCGCTGGCGATCCCGACCATCGGCATCGGGGCGGGGGCGGCGACGGACGCCCAGGTGCTGGTGTGGCAGGACCTCATGGGGCTCACGCCGCGGCCGGCCAGGTTCGTCAAGCGGTACTCCGATCTCGCCGGCGAGATGGACCGCGCCGTACGCGCCTTCGCCGACGACGTGGCGTCCGGGGCGTTCCCGGCGGCGGAGCACACCTACAGCTGATCGGGCACCCACCCCCGGCGTCCGCCCCACGTGGGTGGCCGCCGGGGTCCGGCGTGCCGGGTCAGCCGGTGGTCAGGGTGGCGGGGTCGGTGTTCGAACCGCACACCACCACGGCCACCCGCTCCCCGGGAGCCGGCCGGTAGACGCCCGACAGCAGGGCCGCGTAGGCGGCCGCGCCCGCGTGCTCGGCCGCCAGCCGGTGCCGCTCCCAGAGCGTACGCCGCGCCGACACGATCGCCTCGTCCGTCACCAGCACGCTCTCCACCCGGGGCCCGGACAGCACCTCGAACGCCAGCCCGCCGATCCTGCTGGCCCCCAGCGCGTCGGCCGCCACACCGCCGACCTCGACCCGCACCGGCTCGCCCGCGTCGAGTGCCGCGTGCAGGGTCGGGATCCGCTCGGGCTCGACACAGACGATCCTCGGCCCGCCCACCGGGCCGGAACCGCCCGGAGCCGCGGCGCCCGCCGGACCCGAACCGGCCGAAGCCGCGGCGCCCGCCGGACCCGAACCGGCCGAAGCCGCGGCGCCCGCCGGACCCGAGCCGGCCGGGATCGCGGTGGCCGGGATCGCGGTGGCCGTGCCGAGCGTGATGCCGGCCGCGAAGCCGCCGCCGCCGACCGCCACCAGCACGGTGTCCACCCCGCCGGTCTGCTCCACGAGCTCCAGCCCCGTGGTCCCCTGCCCCGCCACCACCTCGGCCTGGTCGTAGGCGTGCACCGCCAGCGCCCCGGTCTCCGCGGCCCGCTTGGCGGCGGCGTCGGCGGCCTCGGAGTAGATGGCCCCGGTCTGGGTGATGTGCGCGCCCAGCGCCCGCAGCCCCGCCACCTTGACCGGGCTGGTCACCTCGGGCACGAAGATCTCCGCCCGCACGCCCAGCGCCCGCGCGGCGAACGCCACCGCCAGCCCGTGGTTGCCCCCGCTGGCGGCGATCACGCCGCTCGCGGGCAGCTCACCGGCGGACACCATGCGGTTGAACGCCCCGCGCACCTTGAAGGAGCCCGTGTGCTGCAGCAGCTCCAGCTTCAGCCACAACCCGGGCGAGACCTCGATCACGGGCGTGCGGAGCACGTGCCCGGCGATCCGGCGCGCGGCCGCCCGCACGTGCTCATGGTCAACAGTCGTCACGGTGTCCAAGGCTATGCCAGGGCCCGGGACACGTCGGCCCACAGGTCCTCGGGGTGCTCGATGCCGGCCGCGATGCGCACAGTGCCCTCGCCGATGCCGCAGCGTCGCAGCTCCTCCGGGCTGAGCGCGCGGTGGGAGGTGGTGGCGGGGTGCAGGACGAGCGTCTCGACGCCGCCGAGCGAGGGGGCGAGCAGCGCCAGCCGTACGGAGCTCATGAACCGCTCCCCCGCCGCCCGCCCGCCGGCCAGATCGAAGGCGAACACCCCGCCGAACCCGGGCAGCAGCTTGCCCGCCAGCTCGTACGAGGGGTGCGTGACCAGCCCCGGCCAGTGCACCGCCGTGACGGCGGGGTGCTCGGCCAGCCGGGTGGCCAGGTACTCGGCGTTGGCGCAGTGGCGCTCCATGCGCAGCGCGAGCGTCTGCAGCCCGCGCACGGTCAGCCAGCTCGCGAACGGGTCGGGCGAGGCCCCCAGCTCGATCGCGAAGTGCCACAGCTCGTCGTAGAGGCGGCGGTCGGCGAAGACGGCGATCCCGCCCACCACGTCGGTGTGCCCGGACAGGTACTTGGTGGTGGAGTGCACGACGATGTCCGCCCCGTGCTCGAACGGGCGGCACAGCAGGGGCGTGGCGAACGTGTTGTCCACCACGGACAGGATCCCCAGGTCGCGGGCCGCCTCGCACATCCCGGGCAGGTCGGCCACCAGCGTCATCGGGTTGCTGATCGTCTCCAGGTAGACCAGCCGGGTCCCGGGCCGGACGGCGGCGCGCAGGGCGGCCGGGTCGTTCTCCGGCACGTACGTGACGGTGATGCCGAACCGGGCGACCAGCTCGTTGATCATGGCGGCGGTGCCCCCGTACAGCGAGCTCTGGGCCACGAAGTGGTCGCCGGGCTTGAGCAGGCCGAGCAGGACCACGTTGATCGCGCCCATGCCCGAGCCCGTCGCGATGGCGTGCTCGCCGCCCTCCAGCCCCGCCACGGCGAGCTCCAGCGAGCGCACGGTGGGGTTGCTGTAGCGCCCGTACACGAACGCCCCGTCGGGGCGCCCCATCGACTCGGCCATGACGGCGGGGTCGTCGAAGGTGAAGCCGGAGGTCTGGTAGATCGGCATGCTGATCGGGCGGCTGCCCTCGATGGGCGGCTGCGGGACGTGCACGGCTCTCGTCTCGGGGCGGTAATCGTTCATGACCCAAGGATCCATCGGCGGCAGATCCGATGTGAGAGCCAATACGGCAGAATTGGTCCATGAATGGGACCAATCTCGATGATCTCATTGATCTGCTCGGCCGGTGGGCGTCCGGGCGCGGGCCGCTGTACCTGCTGCTCGCCGCCCGGCTGCGGGCGCTGATCGACGACGGAGTGCTCGCACCGGACGAGCCGCTGCCTCCCGACCGGGTGCTGGCCAGGCGGCTGGCGGTGGGCCGGGGCACGGTGGTGGCCGCGTACGACCTGCTCCAGCAGGAGGGCCGGCTGCTGCGCAGGCAGGGCAGCGGCACCAGGGTGGCCGCGATCGACCTGCCCGCCACGCGCGCGGCCGACGGCGTGGTCGCCAACCCGCTGCTGCAGCACATCCTGCACCCGCCGGACAACGTGCAGCTCCTGACGTGCGCCGCCCCGCACGACCCGCCGCCCGCGCTGTCCGAGGCGTACGCCGAGGCCGCCCACCGCCTGGCCGGGCTGCACGAGATGGGCTACGACCCGGCGGGCAACCGGGAGCTGCGGGCGGCGCTGGCCGCGTACTACACGGGGCGCGGCCTGCGCACGACGCCCGACGAGATCATCGTGACGACGGGCGCCCAGCAGGCGCTCACCCTGCTCACCGGCCTGCTGGTGGCGCCGGGCGACACGGTGCTGGCCGAGACGCCGACCTATCCGGGCGCGCTGGAGGCGTTCAGGCACGCGGCGGCGGTCGTGCGGCCCGCCACCGGCGTCGAGGACCTGCGTGAGCGCCCGGCGCTGGCCTACTTCGTCCCCTCGGTCCGCAACCCGGACGGCGCGATCATGGACAACCCGTCCCGCAGGCGGCTGGCCGGCCTGGCCGCCGAGCACGACGTGCCGCTGATCGACGACGAGGTCCGCGCCGAGCTGTGCTTCTCGGGCGAGACGCCGGCGCCGCTGGCCGGGTTCCACCGGGGCGAGCAGATCATCACGATCGGCTCGCTGAGCAAGCTCGTCTGGGGCGGGCTGCGGGTCGGCTGGATCCGCGCGGCGGCGCCGCTGGTCTCGCGGCTGGCCAGGCTGCGGGCCGTGCACGACCTCGGCGGCGAGGTGGTCAGCCAGCTCGCCGCCGCCGCGCTGCTGCGCCGCCTGGACGAGGTGCGCGCCGCCCAGCTCGCGACGCTGCGCCGCCGCCACGACCACCTGTGCGCCGAGCTGCGGGCGCGGCTGCCGTCCTGGACGTTCGAGCCCGCGCTCGGCGGCCAGACCATCTGGGTACGCCTCCCGCACGGCGACGCCGACTCCTTCTCCCAGGTGGCGCTCAGGCACGGCGTCGCGGTGCCGCCCGGCCGCTCCTTCGACCCGCTGGGCGCCTTCGCCGACCACATGCGGCTGCACTTCCTCTTCCCCGAGGACGAGCTTTCGCGGGCGGTGAACAACCTGGCCGCGGCCTGGGCCTCGTACGACGGAGCCGGTCGCACGGTCTCCCGCCACCCCCTCGTCGTCTGAAAGGGTGGATGCATGCAGACGACGTTCGTACTGGTGCACAGCCCCTCCGTGGGGCCCTCGACGTGGGCTCCGGTGGCCGAGTCGCTGGAGCGCCGCGGGCATGCCGCCGTGGTGCCCGACCTGACCGGCGTGTCGGCGGGCGGGCCGCCCTACTGGCCGAGGGTGGTGGCCGCGGTGCGCGCCGCCGTCCCCGCCGACGGGCCCCTCGTGCTGGTCGTGCACAGCAACGCCGGCTTCTTCCTGCCGGTGATCAAGGAGGGGCTGGGCGAGCGGGTGGTGGCGTGCGTGTTCGCCGACGCGCACATCCCGCCCGGGGAAGGGCTGGTCAGGACCGCCGAGGAGGCGTTCCTGCCGTTCCTGCATGACCTGGCGGGCCCCGACGGCGTGCTGCCGCGCTGGACCGACTGGTGGGACGAGGAGGACGTGGTGGCCATGCTGCCCGACCCCGCCGTCCGGATCCGGGTGGCGGCCGAGCAGCCGCGGCTGCCGCTCGCCTACTACACCCAGCCGATCCCCGTGCCCGCCGGGTGGGACACCGTCAGGTGCTCGTTGCTCTGGTTCGGCCCGCCGTACGACGCGGTCGCCGAGGAGGCGGCCCGCAGGGGCTGGCCGGTGACCAGGGTGCCCGGCATGCACCTGCACCAGATCGTCGACCCGGAAGGCGTCACCGACGCGCTGCTCAAGCTCTCCAGGAAGTCGTGAATTCTTCACTGTCGCCCGGCTGCGCCCCCCGCGACAGTGGGACGCATGACAGCGATCGACGTGAGCGGGCTCCGCAAGAGCCATCAGGGTTTCGAGGCGGTGCGGGGCATCTCGTTCGAGGTGGCCGAGGGAGAGATCTTCGCGCTGCTCGGCAGGAACGGCGCGGGCAAGACCACCACGATCGAGGTGCTGGCCGGCTTCCAGCGGGCCGACGGCGGCACGGTGCGGGTGCTGGGCCTCGACCCGCACGCCGACCGCGCCGCCGTACGCGGGCGCACCGGCGTCATGCTGCAGGAGGCCGGGTTCTTCCCTGACCTGACGGTCGCGCGGACCGTCGACACCTGGCGCGACTTCACCGCCGCGCCCCGGCCCCGCGACGAGGCGCTGGAGCTGGCCGGGCTGCGGGCCAGGTCGGGCACCAAGGTGCGGCAGCTCTCGGGCGGCGAGAAGCGCAGGCTGGACCTGGCGCTGGCCCTGCTGGGCCGCCCCGAGCTGCTCTTCCTCGACGAGCCGACCGCCGGCATGGACCCGGAGGCGCGCGCCGCCACCTGGCAGGTCATCCGCGACCTGGCCGGTCAGGGCACCACGATCCTGCTGACCACGCACTACCTGGAGGAGGCGCAGCGCCTGGCCGCCTCGATGGCGATCATGGACGAGGGCCGCGTCGTGGCCTCCGGCGGCATGGCCGAGACGCTCGCCGCCCGCGCCGGGCGGGTGGCGTTCCGGCTGCCCGCGCACGTGGAGCCCGGCGCCCTGCCGCTGCCGGTCACGGTCGAGCGGGGCCTGGCCGTGTGCCGCGCCGAGGACCCCGACCTGGCCGCGCAGACGCTGCTGACCTGGGCGGCCGAGCGCGGGCTGCGCCTGGCGGGCCTGGAGGTCCGCGCCGCCACGCTGGAGGACCTGTTCATGGAGATGAGCGCCCGATGAGCCTGACCGCCACCTACCGTCTCGGCACCCGCCTGTTCTGGCGGGACAGGGCCATGTTGTTCGCCTCGGTCGTCACGCCGGTCGGCCTGGCCGTGGGCCTGCCCACGCTGATGCGGCACGTCACCTCGCAGGGCGTCGCCGGCGCCACGGCGCTCGCCCAGAGCTCGATCTCGATCCTGCTGGTGATCACCGCGTTCATGAACATCACCGTGGCCCTGACCGCCCGCCGCGACCAGCTCGTGCTCAAGCGGCTGCGCTCCACCCGGCTGACGGACGGCCAGCTCCTGCTTGGCCAGATCGCCAGCACGGCCACGCAGACCGTGGTCCTGATCGTGGTGTGCGCGCTGGCCGTGCGGCTCGCCGCGGGGGTCCCGCTCCCCTCCGACCCGGTGGCCTTCGCCGCCGTCACGATCGCGGGCTCCGTGGTGATGGCCCTGCTCGGGGCGGCGTACACGGCGGCGATCCCGCGGGCCGAGCTGGCCGCCGCCTACACGATGCCGGTCTTCCTCGTGGCCGCCGTGTCGGCGGGCGCGATGGGGCCCATCCCGGTGCCCTCCTGGCTGCGGCCCGTCCTGGACCTGCTGCCCACCACGGTGGTGGTGGACGCGGTCAGGACCGGCGAGGTCGTGACGCCGTTCCTCGTGCTGGCGGGCTGGGCCGTCGTGGGCTTCGCGGCGCTGCGGCTGTGGTTCCGCTGGGAACCGCGCCGGTCATAATCGTGACCGTGGTCTCCTCCTCCGCTGCCCGCCGGCTGGCGAGCGTGCTCATCACGGCCGTCTCGTGCGCGTACACGGCGATCACGCTCGTCTACTTCCTGCAGGGCGTCTACTACGGCGTGCTGGCCGTCCTGTCCATGGCGGCCGTCGTCGCCACCCATCACGTGAACATGCGGGCCGGCCTGCGCGGGGTGCGGCCGTCCCTGTTCCCCGCGACGCTGGTGCTGCAGGCGGTGGCCACCTACCTGCCCGACCTCCTGCTGCCCGGCGGCATGTCGGCGCTGACCGCGCCGATGCTCGCCGGGTCGGTGCTGGTGCTCCTGCCCCTGCACTGGGGCGGCGCGCTGGTCGGGCTGATGATGCTCAGCGAGGGCACCCGGATGTGGTGGGGCCTGGCGGCGGCGCACGTCACGTTCTTCTACGTGGCCACGATCGCGACGACGGGCGCCATGATCTACGCGCTGGTGCGGTTCGTCCGGGTGACGGTGGAGCTGGAGCAGGCCAGGGCCGAGCTGGCGGAGGCGGCGGTGCTCAAGGAGCGGCTGCGGATCTCCCGCGACCTGCACGACGGCCTGGGCCGCAGCCTCACCGCGATCGCGCTCAAGGGCGACCTGGCCGGCCGGCTCATCGAGCGCGACCCCGGCGCGGCGCGTACGGAGGTGGGCGAGCTGGTGCAGGTGGCCAGGGAGGCGGCCCACGACGTGCGGCACGTCGCCAGGGGCTACCGGGAGCTGTCGCTGGCGGGCGAGGTGGACCGGGCGGTGGCGCTGCTGGAGTCGTCGGGGGTGGGCGTGCAGGCGAACCTGGCGGACGTGCGGCTGCCCAGGCGTTCGGAGGAGGCGCTGGCGTGGGCCGTACGCGAGGGCGTCACCAACGTCCTGCGCCACAGCAGGGCCACGACCTGCACCATCACCACGTCGCTGCACGGCGGCGCGGTGCGGCTGGAGGTCGCCAACGACGGCGCACTCCCCGGCGACGTGGACGGCGCCCCCTCAGGGCCGGGCGACGGGGCCGCGCGGGCGAGCGGCGACACGGGACCGGGCGACCGGGCCGCGCGGGCGAGCGGCGGCACGGGATCGGCCGATCGGCCGATTCGGGCGGGCGGCGGTCTGACCGGGCTGGCCGAGCGGGCGGCGCACGCGGGCGGCTCCTGCACGACCACCCCCACAGGCGAGGGCGGCTTCCTCCTGGCCGTCGAGGTCGCGACGTGACGGGAGCCGCTCCGTGATCAGGGTGCTGCTCGCCGAGGACATGCACATGATCCGGGCCGCCCTCACCGCCCTGCTCCGCCTGGAGCCCGACATCGAGGTGGTCGCGGAGGTCACCCGGGGCGACGAGATCGTCCCCGAGGCGCTGCGCGTCCGGCCCGACGTCGCGGTCCTGGACATCGACCTGCCGGTCGTGGACGGCATCACCGCCGCCGCCACGCTCCGGGAGCGCCTGCCGTCCTGCCGCGTCCTGGTGCTCACGGCGATGGGCCAGCCCGGCCACGTACGCAGGGCGCTGGCCGTGGGCATCGAGGCGTTCCTGGTCAAGGACGCCCCCGGCGACCGGCTGGCCGACTCGATCAGGCGCACCGCCGCCGGGCTGCGCGTGCTGGACGCGGAGCTGGTGTCCTCGGCCATGGAGTACGGCGAGAGCCCCCTGACGCCCAGGGAGTCGACCGTGCTCAAGGAGGCCGCCAGGGGCGCCTCGGCCGAGGAGATCGCCTCCCGCCTCCATCTCTCCCCCGGCACCGTGCGCAACTACCTGACCGGGGCGATCACGAAGACGGGCGCGCGCAACAAGATCGACGCCATCCGGATCGCCGAGGACGCCGGCTGGCTGTGACACCCGGCGTCCGCAGGAGGGGCGGTCAGATGTCGGTGATGCGCAGCCCGGCGTGGGCCTTGTAGCGGCGGTTCACCGAGATGATGTTGGCGGTGAGCGCCTCGATCTGGTGAGCGTTGCGCAGCCGCCCGCCGTACACGCCGCGCACGCCCGCGATCACCTCGGCCAGCGCCTGCACGGTGTCGGTGGCCTCGCGGTCGTCGCCCAGCACCAGCACGTCGAGGTCCACCTTGTCCACGGCCGGATCCATCAGCACCACGGCGGAGACATGGTGGAAGGCGGCCACCACCCGGCTGTCGGGCAGCACGGCCGCCGCCTGCTGGGCGGCGCTGCCCTCCTCGACCCGCAACGCGTACGCGCCCTGCTTGTCGAAGCCGAGCGGGTTGACGCAGTCGACCACGATCTTGCCGGCCAGCTCGCCCCGCAGGGACTCCAGCAGGGCCCTGTGCCCCTCGTACGGCACCGCCACGATCACGATGTCGGCCCGCGCGGCCACGACCGCGTTCTCGTCACCGATCGCGCCGGCCCCGATGGACTCGGCGGCCTCCTGGGCCCGCTGCGCGCTGCGCGAGCCGATCAGCACCTGATGCCCCGCCAGCGCGAACCGCCGCGCCAGCCCCTTCCCCTGGTCACCGGTGCCGCCGAGGATGGCGATGGAAAGTCCGTTCACGTCTGTCATATCCAGATCATGCCAGGCCCACCCGGCACGAGGGCCGGGTGGGTCCGTCGCGTGTCTCAGCAGTTGCCGGAGGCGGGCAGGCCCAGGATCCGCAGGGCCAGCCATTCGATGGCGAGCGGGCCGCCCTCGATGGCGCCCGTGACGTGGTCGGGCGCGGGCAGCGAGACCCACCGCGTACGCACCCCGGCCCTGCAGTACTCGGTGCGCAGCGTGGAGCCGATCGCCGGCGGGATGATCTGGTCGCCGCGCGCGTGGTACAGGAACATCGGCACCCGCGGCGGGATCGCGCCGAGCCGGTTCTCCGCCAGGCGGGCCAGCCACTTGGGCTGGTTGAGCAGGTCGATCGGGCTCAGGTCGGCGAAGCGGAGCCCGGCCAGCCTGCTCAGGTCGCCCACGCAGTCGTCGGCGGCGTCGGCGAGCAGCGCGCGGCCGCGGTCGTTGAGGTCGGCCTCGAGGTCGAGCTCGGGGTAGGCGGCGTCGAGCCCGACCCCGGCGGCCGCCGCCAGGCCGAAGTCGGCCTTGCCGTCCAGGTGCTGGGCGACGGCGTGCAGGTCGGCGGGCACCCCGCCGGCCGCCACGCCGCGCAGCCGCAGCTCGGGCGCGTACGAGGGGTGGAGCTGGGCGGCCCACGCGGCGGAGGCGCCGCCCTGGGAGTAGCCCATGATGCCGACGGGCGCGCCGGCCGACAGCCCCGCGCCGGACACGCGGGTGGCGGCCCTGATCGCGTCGAGCACGGCGTGCCCCTGCGAGACCCCCGCCATGTACGTGTGCGTCCCGGGCGTGCCGAGCCCCTCGTAGTCGGTCATCGCGACCGCGTACCCCTTGAGCAGGAACAGGCTGACCAGCGCGAGCTCGGCCTCCCTGCCCTGGCTCATGCTGACGGAGGGCGCGCACTGGTCGCCGAGCCCGTGGGTGCCGAACGCGTACCCGATGATCGGGCGCGTGCCGAGCGGGTAGCCGGCCCTGGGCACGAGCAGGGTGCCGGAGACGGTGTTGACGGCTCCGGTGGCGGAGGTGGAGTTGTAGCGCAGGTGCCAGGCGTTGACCGGGACCTCCAGGAGACGGCCCGGCAGGAGGTAGACCGTGGTCGGCTGGGCGGAGACGACGTCTCCCGGTGCCGCGGCGCGGGCGGGGGCCGCGGTGAGAAGCGACATGATCGATAACAGGATCATGGACATGCTGACGCGCACACGTAAGGTCATGTGCCGCCCCTCTCCGTGAGGATCACCACTTGGGACGGCGGCGCCGCGAGCCGATCGTTACCCGAGGGTAACTCCATGTCAAGGCCTGAAATGACGGGGAAACACACCTCGTGTCAACACATCACTCCCGAATCAACCTCCCCCTTCGCCCCCAGTGGGGCACCATGGGGACATGGACTCAGGATCGGTGGCCTTCCTGCGCGAGCTCCTCGCCGAGACAGGCTGGCTGGAGCGCACCCGCGAGCTGGGCCTGGCCCTGCGGGCCACGCGCTCGCCGGGCGGCCTGCTGCTGGTGGGCACTCCTGACGACGAGCCCTGGCACCTGACCGCGCACCTCGCCGACGAGGCCCGGCTGTCCGGCCTGTCCCAGCTCACGCCCACCCTGGTGCGCTGGGAGCCGCCGCCCGGCGCGCCCGCCCACCTGAGCGTCGGGCTCGACCGGCTGGAGCGGGCGGCCCGCGGGGAGACGCTGTTCGTGCTGTCGGAGCAGCAGGCGCCTGTCCCGCTGCTGGAACGCGTGGACGACGCGCGGCGCACGGGGGCGACCATCCTGGCGATCGAGGGCGGCGACCGGGAGCTGGCCGGGCTGGCGCACGACGCGATCGCGGTGCCGCGTGACGGGCTGGTGACGTTCGACGGGGCGCAGCACCTGGTGAGCGCGGCGGCGGGCGAGCTGGAACAGCGCCCGGGCCTGCGCGAGCGCCTGGCCCGCCTCCTGGAGAAGGTCAGCGGCCCTCAGGTCGCCGACTGACGCGAACCCGCGGCTCAGGCTCCGGCGACCGGGTCCGCCTCACCGAGGCGCCCGCGCAGCGACGACTCCAGCGCCGCCGTGGCCTCCTCGATCACCCCGATCACCACGGCGTGCACCGGATCGGGCTCCCCCGACCGCGTACGACCGGCCCTGGTGACGACGTCCACCCTGCGCGCTCCCACGTCGCGGATGTCGCTCACCAGCACCTCTCCCTCAGGCACGTCCAGCAGCGCCAGCGTCGGCACGATCGCCACCCCGTGCCCGGCCGCCACCAGCGCCAGCGCCGGCTCGAACTCGTCGACCAGGTGCACCTTGCGCGGCTCGAACCCGTGCAGCCCCGCCAGCCGCTCCAGCGCCTGCCCGCACGCGTGCGGCGGCGCGCTGGCCACCCACGGGCACCGCATGAGGTCGGCCACCGTGGCCGGCGGCTCCGGCCAGCCGGGAGGCACGACGATGCGGTACTCGTCCACGTGCAGCAGCCGCCTGCTCAGCGACGGCTGCGGCAGGGCGGGCAGCGCCATGTCCTGCTCGGTGATGAGCACGTCCACCGACCCCAGGCGTAACTCCTGCAGCGCCGGCTGCCCGAAGATCTCGTGGATGACCGGCGTGATCCTGGGATGGCGTACGGCCAGCTCCTTGATGGCCGGCACCAGGATGTGCTTGATCACCGTGGCGAAGGCCGCGATGCGCACCGGCCCCGCCAGCCGCTCGGTGAGCCGGGTCAGCTCCCGCTTCGCCTCGGCCAGCTCCTCCTCCACCCGCTCGGCGTACCCGGCCAGCACGCGCCCCGCCGGGGTGAGCGAGACGCTGCGCTGGGAGCGGTCGATGAGGGGCAGCCCGACCTCGCGTTCGAGCTGGGCGAGCTGCTGGGAGACGGCGGAGGAGGTCAGGTGCAGCGCCTCGGCGGCACGCAGGACGCCGCCGCGGCGGGCGACCTCGTACAGGATGCGCAGCCGCCGAGGATCGATCTCCACGCGGCTCAGCCTACTGGGGCACGCTGATCAGTCGTCGTCCTGGTCCGCCTCGTCCCACGCCTTGTTGCGGTCGGCGGCGCGTTGCAGTGCCCCGGCCGCCTCCTGCTCGGACGCGTACGGACCCATCCGGTCCTTGTTGGGGCAGCCCTGGTCGGGCTCGACCCGCATGTGCTTGAGACAGAACCACCACTGGCCTTCGCTCACGAGGTCAATTCTGCCCCGTAGACTCGTGTTTCATGACGACACTGCTCCAGCCCGGGCGAGTTTCGCCCATGCGAAAGGTTCCCGCCCACATCGAGCGGCCGGAGTACGTCGGCAAGAAGCGCCCCAGGACCGGCGAGTCCGACGTGAAGACCCCCGAGATCATCGAGCGGATGCGCGTGGCGGGCAGGATCGCCGGCCAGGCTCTGGAGGAGGTCGGCAAGCACGTCCGGCCGGGCGTCACCACCGACGAGCTCGACAGGATCGGCCACGAGTTCCTTCTCGACCACAACGCCTACCCCAGCACGCTCGGCTACAAGGGCTATCCGAAGTCCCTGTGCACCTCGATCAACGAGGTCATCTGCCACGGCATCCCCGACGACACCGTGCTGCGCGACGGCGACATCGTCAACGTCGACATCACCGCCTACATCGGCGGCGTCCACGGCGACACCGACGCGACGTTCCTGGTGGGCGACGTCGACGAGGAGTCGCGGCTGCTGGTGGAGCGCACCCGCGAGGCGATGATGCGCGCCATCAGGGCGGTCGCCCCCGGCCGGCAGCTCAACGTGGTGGGCCGGGTCATCGAGGCGTACGCCAAGCGCTTCGGCTACGGCGTGGTGCGCGACTTCACCGGCCACGGGATCGGCACGAGCTTCCACTCCGGGCTGATGGTGCCGCACTACGACGATCCGTCGCTGCGGGTGGAGCTGGTGCCGGGGATGACGTTCACGATCGAGCCGATGCTGACGCTGGGCACGATCGAGTACGAGATCTGGCCCGACAAGTGGACGGCCGTGACGAAGGACCGCAAGCGCACGGCCCAGTTCGAGCACACGATCGTCGTCACCGACACGGGCAGCGAGATCCTCACCCAGCCCTGACCCCTGGGGCGCCCGGTCACCGGCTCCGGGCTCCGGCGCGCCCCGTCGGGCCCGTGGCCGCCGTCAGCGCCGCCTCGGCACCACCCCCGTCACCGTGGTGCCCTCACCGTGCACGCTGTTCACCGACAAGGTCCCGCCCATCTCGGCGAAGGCCGCCCGCATCCTGGCGATCCCCCGCCCGGCCCCCGCCGCGGGAAACCCCTGGCCGTTGTCGCTGACGGTCATCCGCAGCCCGCTCCTGCCGACCGTCACGGCGATGGACACGGTCCGGGCCCTGCTGTGCAGCTCGACGTTGGACAGAGCTTCACGCATGGTGGCCATGACGCCGCTCGACACGCGGGACGGCACGTCGGTGGCGGGCAGCGCCCACGTCTCGACCGTGATCCCGGTGCGCTCCGACCATTCGGCCAGGTAGCTTTCGAGCGCCTCGGCCAGGCTCTGCCCCCCGCGCATCCGCGTCTCTTCCGACAATGGTTCTCGCCTTCCTTGGCACCCGGGCGCAACGCCGGTCCCCACTCCGGCGCTCCCAAGAGCTGCGGTGCGTCTCCCCCCTCAAGGCATGCGCACTCTAGCTATCGAGGTTATGCCCGTCTCCCCAGAAAGAAAGGCTACCTGCCGGTCCAGAGACATGTAGTCGGAAGGTAGAAGGCCATGTCCGAACGGCTACTCGCCCTTGTCGGCGCGGTTGAGACGGCTGAGGTAGGCGTTGTAGGAGTCGAGCTCGGGGTCGCCGCCACCGGTGCGATCGGCCCTTCGGTCGGCCCGCCGCGCCTGCCTGTCGTCGTCCTTGTACCACTGCACGGCGATGGCCAGCAAGACGATGAGCGTGGGGATCTCGCCGAAGCCCCACGCGATGGCGCCGCCGTCGCGCTGCGTCTGCAGGAGCGTGTCACCCCAGGTGCGCCCGAGCTGCTCGTACCAGCCCGAGGCGATCACGGAGCCCATCATCATCAGCGCGATCCCGAAGAAGGCGTGGAACGGCATGGTGACGAAGAGCATCAGCAGCCGCCCGACGTACGGGAGCCGGTTGGGCCCGGGGTCGACACCGATGATCACCCAGAAGAACAGGCAGCCGCTGATCAGGAAGTGCAGCGTCATCCAGATGTGGCCGAGGTGCTCGTTCATCGCCGACTCGAACAGCGGCGTGAAGTACAAGGCGTACGTCGAGGCCACGAAGATGGCGGTGGCGACCACGGGATGCGTGACGACCTTGGTGAAGCGGCTGTGCAGGATCGTGGTGATCCACTCCCGCGGCCCCCTGTCGCCCCTCCTGGCGGCGGGCTTGAGCGCCCGCAGGGCCAGCGTGACGGGCCCGCCGAGGACGAGGAAGATCGGCACCACCATGGACAGCGTCATGTGCTCGATCATGTGGACGTCGAACATGACCTTGGCGTACCGGGCCAGGCCGCTCTGCGTGCAGAACACCAGCAGCGCGACGCCGATGTACCAGGAGGCGGTGCGGCCCCACGACCACCGGTCGCCGCGCCGGCGCAGGCGCACCAGGCCGGCCCCGTAGAGCCCGGCCAGCACGGCCGCCACCACGGCGAAGAACAGGTCGAGCCACCACAGCGAGAAGATGTTGCCGAGGCTGAGAGGCGGCGGGAGGGGGAAGCCGAGCAGGTCGAACGCCCGGTCGGCGGGCACGCTGTACTCGGGCGGCGGGGTGCGCGACAGCGCCACGGCGATGCCGATGGTGGCGAACATCAGCACCATCTCGCCGCCGGCCAGCCGGGTGAACGCGCGGGGCTTGCGAGCCTCCAGGTCGGCCAGCGTGCGCTGGCGGTGCCAGTAGCCGATGTAGCCGAGCAGCACGAAGGCCACGATCTTGGCCAGGGCGAGGAGGCCGTACTCGGTGGTCCACAGGTCGGAGACCGCGCCCAGCCGGGCGACCAGCGCGAAGACGCCCGACAGGCCCACTCCCGCGTAGCACCACAGCGCCATCCGGGAGAACCGTGCCGCGGCCACGTCGAGCTGCGGCTGCTTGCGCAGCGCGTGCAGGGCCAGCACGCCGAGCCCGCCCGTCCACAGCGCGAGCGAGAGCAGGTGCAGCGACACCGACGACGTGGCCAGGTCGTGGTTGGGCGAGGAGGAGGTGTGCCCGGTCAGCGGCGCAGGCAGCAGCGTCACCATCGCGAACACCAGCAGCCCGGCTGCCGCCCCTGCGGTGATGGCGCCGCGCGAGAACAGCGCGATGGCCACCCCGAACAGCACGACGAGCGTCAGCGCGACACCCTGCGTGGTCTGCGTGGCGTAGCTGGTCAGGAAGGCGCGGTCGAGAATCTGCGGCACGCTCCTGCCCATGGAGTCGGCCACGCCGAACACGATGGACAGGAACGCGGCTCCGGCCCACGCGAGGGCGGTCCACGAGGCGGCCTTGACGTACTCGACGGCGCTCTTGCCGAGCACGCCCTTGTCGTTGGGCAGCAGCGCGGCGGCCATCAGCAGCAGGCCCACGGTGATCACGCCGGCGGCGTCCATGAGCAGCTTGGACAGCGGCAGGCCCCACCGTACGACGGCGCCGGCGTCGGGCAGCCCCGGAATGATCCTGGGGAACGCCCTGCCTCCGGCGATCATGCCGATCACCAGGGCGGCGATCGCGGCCGCCGTGGTCACGAGCGCGAGGCGCGCCGCCCGGGTCATGGCTTCTTCTTCCGCGCGCTCAGCAGGAACCCGATGCCGATGCCGACGAGCGCGCCGATGACGATGATCAGCCAGACGGGGAACGTCGCGCCCTGCTCGGCCACCGCCTGGTCGGTGGCGGCCACCTCGGCCGGCGCGGGAGCCGGGGCGCTCGCGGCGGGCGCGCTCGCGGCCGGGGCGCTCGTGGCGGGGGCGGCGGCCTGCTCGTCCGACGGGGACGGGCTGGGGGACGGCGTCTCGGCGCCCTTGACCCGGAACGGGATCTCCCCCTCGATGGGATGCCCGTCGGAGGACACGACGCGGAAGGCGATCGTGTACTTCCCGTCGGGCAGCGGCCCCTTGACCGCCTGCGTCACCACGGCGCCGTCGAGCTCGGGCTTGCCGCTCTGGTGCTGGGCGTCTCCATCGCCCCGCACGATGACGAACGGCATGCGCACCTTGGCGCTGAACTCGAGCTTGACCTCGTCGAGGGACTTGACCTCGGCATTCTTGGCCGGAGAGCTGCTCTTGAGCACGTCGTGCGCCAGCGCCGGCGCGGCGGAGCCGAACACGGCGAGCCCGGACGCGAGCAGGGCGGAGGCGAGAATCGCGGTGAGGGCCGCGAGCGGGGATCTCTTCATGGCACCCCCAAGGCTACCGACGCCACCGCCCGGTCCGGACGTCGCGCTGCGATCCGGGCTCTACAATCCCGCGCAGGCCAGCGCGCGCTGGTAGGCCGCGACCGCTCCGTCGGCGTCGCCGAGCTGCTCCATGGTCTCGGCCGTGGCGTACCAGGTGGAGGCCGAGCGGCGGGAGTTGGGCAGCGGGTCGAGCCATTCCTTGACGCCGGCGGTGTGCGCGCGCCCCTCCTCGGCGCGGCCGGCCGCGCCGTAGATCCTGCCGAGCAGCAGGTTGGCGTCGGCGCCGAGCACGTGGCCGTACTTGGGGAGCAGGTCCCTGGCGGTCACGGCGTGCTCGGCGGCCTGGTCGAGGTCCTGCGTCATGTATTCGGCGCAGGCCAGCTCGTTGTAGACCATGGCCTGGTCGATCGTGCTGGTGGAGGTCTGCTCGTACTCCTTGATGGAGGCGAGCAGCATCTCGCGCGCGGTGGCGGCGTCCACCGAGCCGGTCCGCAGCCGTGTCCTGATGTAGGCGAAGCGCATCCTGGCGGTGTTGCGCGGCTGGCCGTGCTCCATCTGGACGGCCAGGGCCCGCTCGGCGAAGGCCACGGCCTCGTCGTTGTGGCCGGTGACGCGGGCGGTGATGGAGGCGTTCCAGTTGGCCGCCACGATGGAGCGCGGCGTGCCCAGCGCGTCGGCCGCGTTGAGCAGCTCGGCGGCGAACTGCCTGGCGCGCAGCATGTCGCCGCGCTCGTAGTAGGCCGCCAGCAGCGTGGCGCCCAGCTCGACCAGCAGGTCGGTCCAGGGCTGCCGGGCGATGCCGCTCAGGAGCTGCTCGCCCACCTCGACGGCCTGGCCGAGCTGCTCGCTCTCGCGGTAGGCGCGGCAGAGCGCGACGGCCACCTCGATGTTGCGCTCGGCGGGAAGCTCCTCCTCGCGGAGCCTGAGCATGATGGAGATCGCCTGGTCGAGATCGCCTCCGGCCTCCAGCGCGAGCGCCAGGCCGAATTCCGCTTCTTGACGAAGGGCTGTCAAGCCTGCAAGGTTACTGTTCCCAAGCAGCTCCGCGAAGCGTGTGCGGGCCTCGGCGACCTCGCCGTTCTCGAGTGCCAGCCGCGCGTAGCCGAGCGCGAGCTCGATGTCCTCCATCTGCTCGGCGGTCACACCGTTGATCAGATAGGACAGCGAGCAGTCCAGCTTGTTCGCCAGCAGCTCCAAGACCGCGGGGGTGGGAGTACGCTTACCACTCTCGATCAACGAGACGTAGCTGTCCGAAAGCTCGGGATGCGCCAGCTGCGCCTGTGACAGACCGCGTTGCCGCCGAACCGTCTTGATGCGGAGTCCGACTAGGTCAGATGTGGTCACAGCAGCCGCTCCCTGAGAAGATGAAATCCGAGCAACCCACATAGGCGAGGGAGAACCCCATGCGCATGCGCATTGCCCTGTCCGTCCTGGTGGCCGCGATCTCCGCGGTGACCATTGCAGGTAATGTTACGGCCGCAAGTGCCGACTCGTCTTCCCTATCTTCTTGGTCAGCAGAGCCGAGCTGCTGCTGAGCTGCGAGCGGTAGGCGAGCAACGAGCGAGGTTGATGAGACGCGACTTCCCCTGAGCCGCTGATCAGCCGGAGCCCTCGTGACCGACCGCACATCGGCCACGGGTGCTCCACAACCTAGCGGCCGGATCTACATTCCTTCTAGATACGATTCAGGCCCCTTTACGCCACGGCCATCGCGACTAAGCTCCCTACGTGTATCCGACTCGCGATCACCGGCGTCCTCCGGCGGCCGGAACGACCATAGCTCTGCTGGGCCCGGTTACCGGTGTGCTCGGCGACAGCGAAGTCGACCTGGGGCCACCGTTGCAGCAGGCCATCGCGGCGATGCTGGCGATGTGCCCGGGCCGCGTGGTCACGCTCGGCCAGTTGATCGAGGGTTTATGGGGCGACGCCCCTCCCCCCAGCGCCACGCAGAGCGTCTACACCTATATCGCGGGCTTGAGGCGCGCCTTCGAGCCGGGCCGCGGCAGGCGCCAGCCCCCGAGCATGGTGGCCCGCGCCGCGGGCGGCTACCTGTTACGGCTCGATCCGCTCCAGGTCGACGCGCACGCCTTCGCGGCGCGGCTGGACGCGGCCGCGCAGGCGAAGAAGGCCGGTGACCTGGCCGGCGCGCTGCCCGTCATCGAGGAGGCTCTCGCGCTGTGGCGTGGCCCGGCGCTGAGCGGCGTACCGGGGCCGTTCGCTGAGGGTGAGCGGGCCCGGCTCGAGGAGCTGCGCCTGACGGCCGTGGAGGCCAGGGCCGACGCCCTGACCCGGCTCGGCCGCCCGGAGGAGGCGCTGGCCGAGCTCCACGACCTGACCCACCGCCATCCCCTTCGTGAGCGCCCCCGCGAGCTGCTCATGCTGGCCCTGCACGGCTGCGGGCGCCAGGCCGAGGCGCTGACGGCCTTCGAGGAGGCCCGCCGCGCCCTGTCCGAGGAGCTCGGCGTGGATCCCGGCGAGGGCCTGCGCCGCGCGCACCACCTCGTCCTGGCCGGCTCCGCCGAGCGGGCGGCCCCTGATCCCGTCGTCCCGCGCCAGCTCCCCCGCGACCTGATGGTGTTCGTCGGCCGCGCACGGGAGGCGGTCCGCCTGAAGTCCCTGCTGGACCCGTGGGGAGACGGTCCGCCGCACCCGTTCGTGGTGATCTGCGGGGCGCCGGGGGTCGGCAAGTCGACGCTGGCCGTCCGCGTCGCCCACGCGGTGCGGGAGCGGTTCCCCGACGGTCAGCTCTACGTCAATCTGCGCGGGGGCACGCCGAACGTCTCCCGGTTGTCCTCGCACGAGATCTTCAGCCGGCTGCTGCGCGGCATCGGCACGCAGGACGACGCCGTCCCCCCGGACGAGGACGAGGCCGCGGCCCTGTGGCGGAGCAGGCTCCAGGGCAGGCGGGTGCTGGTGCTCCTGGACAACGCCGCCGATCTCGCCCAGGTCAGGCCGTTCGTCTCGGGGCCGCTCGGCACCGCCGTCCTGGTGACGAGCCGGGAATCCCTGGCGGCGGGCGACGACTGCGTCCAGCTCCGGCTGGGCCCGCTGTCCGACGCGGAGGCCACCGCCATGCTGTCGAGGCTCGTCGGAGCCGACCGGGTCTCCGCCGACCTCGACCAGACCGCCCGGCTGGTCCGCCTCTGCGACGGGTTCCCGCTCGCGCTGCGCATCGCCTGCGCGCGGTTGCTCGACCGCCCCGACTGGAGCGTCGGGGCGCTGACGGCGCGGCTCAGCGACGAGCGGCGCAGGCTGGCGGAGCTGGAGGCCGGGGAGCTGGCCGTACGATCGAGCCTGGCGGCGAGCTGGGGCGCGCTCAGCGGCAGCGCCCGGGAGATCGACGCCGAGGCGGCGCGCCTGCTGGCCCTGCTCGGCCTGCTGCACGTGCCCGACGTCACCGTGGAGGCGGCCACGGCGCTGGCCGACTCCCCGCAGGCGGGCGTCGAGCGGGCGCTGGAGCGGCTGTGCGACGCCCATCTGCTCGACGCGGGGGAGCCGGGACGCTACCACCCCCACGACCTCGTCCGGCTCTTCGCCGCGGACCTGCTGCCCGCCGGCGAGCGGATGGCGCCGCTCAAGCGCGCGATCGGCTACTACGCCGAGTCCGCGCGGGCCGCGGCGCGGACCAGCGACCCGCACCGGGTCCACTGCCTGCACCCGAGGATCGACGCCGGGGGCCGGGCCTTCCCCAGCGCCGAGGAGGCGCGCGCCTGGCTCAGGAGGGAGGAGGCCACGCTGCTCGCCGCCGCCTTCCAGGCGATGGCCGACCCGGACGACGACGTGGCGCGGGCCGGCGCGGCGATCGGGTTCGCGCTGTGGTGGTACCAGCAGAAGGCGTACCGGGTGCGCGGGCTCATCTCGCTGGGCGAGCGCCTGCTCGCGACGGGCGAGCGCCTCGACGACCCGATCATCAGGATGGAGGCGCACGCCCACCTCGCGACGGGCCTGTACTTCAGGGGCGACCCGGTCTGCCTCGATCACCACGGGCGGCATCTGCGCCTGGCCCGGCAACTGGGCGATCGTTTCAACGAGCAGCGGGCGCACGGCAACCTGGCCAACACGCTGCTGAAGTGGGATCGCTACACCGACGCCCTGGAGCACGCGCTGGCCCAGCGGGTGATCGCCCGTGAGGCGGGGTCCCAGGTGGGGGAGCGCTACGCCCTGCTGGTGGCGGCGCGGGCGCACATCCACCTCCGGCGCTTCGAGGACGCGGCGGCCCTGCTGGAGGAGGGGGCCGCGATGGCCGCTCTCGCGGGCGACCTGCACGGGCAGGTGGAGTTCGCGGTGTCGCGCGGAAGGGCGCTGATCGAGCTCGGCGAGCTCGAGACGGCCCGCACCGTGCTCACCGAGGCGCTGGAGCCGTCGCGCGCCACCGCCAAGACGACGGAGATGGGCTGCCTGGTCTATCTGGCGCGGGCCCACCGTCTCCTCGGCCAGAGTGCCGCGGCCATCCGGCACAGCGCGGAAGCGGTCATGCTCGCCGAGCAGACGGGCAGCGACCACTGGCTGGAGAGGGCGATCAAGGAGCGTGACGAGGCCGCGCGGTCGCAGCCGTCGGTGCACGCGTGAGCGGCGGCCCGCCGGTCAGCGCGGCGGCGCCGTGTCCCTGAGCGCCAGGAAGAAGTCGACCCGGTCGGCCATCGTGGACAGGTCCCTGCCGGTCAGCTCCTCGATCCTGCGCACGCGGTAGCGCACGGTGTTGACGTGCACGTGGAGCTGCTCGGCGCAGGCGTTCCACGAGCCGGCGCAGTCGAGGTAGATCCCGAGCGTGCGCACCAGCTCCGACTGGTGCCTGCGGTCGTAGTCGAGCAGCGGCGACAGCAGCCGGGCGGCGAACGAGCGGCGAACGTCGCCCGGCACCGTGGCCAGCAGCAGCGCGTGCGTGTAGATCTCGTCACTGGTCACCACCCCTCCCCCCCGGGTCTCGGCCAGCCGCCGGGCGTGCCCGGCCTCCTCCACGCCGCCCTTGACGGCGGCGGCGCCCGTCAGCGCGCCGCTGAGCCCCACGCACAGGCGGGTGCCGGGCAGCGCGGCCAGCACGGCGGCTCCGGCGCGCAGCCGGTCGGCCAGCTCGGCGGGGGTGCACGCGCGCAGCGGCACCACGGCGACGGCGCCGTCCGCGCCGGCCGCCGCCACGACCTGGCGGCCGAGCAGCTCCTCGACGGCCTGGCCGCCGAGCGTGGCGGGGTCGGGCCCGCGGGTGGCTCCGGGTCTGGGCGCGGTGACGTTCACGATCGCGTACGGCTCCGCCGCGTCCACGCCGCACGTCCGAAGCCTGGCGTCCAGCTCCGCCACCCCGGCCTCGCCCAGCGCGGCCACGATGAGCTGCTCGGTCAGCCGGCGCTCGACCCTGCGGCCCTCCTCCACCCGGCTGCGTTCGAGGCCCACGCAGGCGGCCAGCTCGTAGCCGAGGTCGGCCCGGTCCATCAGGTCGCCGTCGCAGGCGAGCACCCAGCCGGCTGCGCGGTGTCCGCGCCCGACCGCGAAGATCGTGTGCCCGCCGACCCTGACCGGCAGGCGCGGCGCCGTCAGGTACGCCTTGGCCAGGCCTACCGGGTCGTCCGCCGCGCCGACGATCACCTCGCCGGAGGCGGACACCACCGCCCCGGTGACGCCCAGCTCGGCGGCGGTCAGCTCGAACAACTCGCGCAGGTCGGCCCCCTCGGCGATGGCCGCGACCAGCCGCCGGTGGCGGCCGAGCGCGTCGCGCATGTCGCCGGCCAGCCGGGGCACGACCGTCTCGGCCAGCGTGCGGAAGGACACCTCCACCGGCACCTCCACCAGCGGCAGCCCGGCGTGTGCGCAGGCGGCCACCAGGTCGTCCGGCACGTGGCCCAGCCACGCCTGCCCGGCGCCGAGCGCGGCGACCCCGGATTCGGCCAGCGCGGCCACGAACCGGGCGGAGTCCTCCGGCGCGTGCCACCACATCAGCCCGGTCAGCACCAGCTCACCGCCGCTCAGGTAACGGCCGGGCTCGGGCAGGTCCGTGATGTGCACGGTGCCGAACTCGCGGGCCGGGTCGCCGGTGAGCAGCCGCAGGCGCAGGTCGTCGATGGCCAGCAGGTCGGAGATACGCATCTGTAGGAATGTACAAGCCGTAGGTTTCATCCGATGACCGCATTTTGACGTCGGGCATATTTGTCCGACACGGGCGCGGTGCTCTACTCGGAGGATGACGCAGACGTCTGACGTGATCCGGCCCGAGGCCGGCGCCGGCCTCGGGCTCGGCGTCGGGGAGAGCGCCCGGCGGCCCGACGCGGCGCTGAAGGTGGCCGGCGAGTTCGCCTACGCCTCCGACCTGTGGCTCGACGGCATGGTGTGGGGCGCGACGCTGCGCAGCCCGCATCCGTCGGCGTGGCTGCGCTCGATCGACGTGGGCCCGGCGCTGCGCATCCCAGGGGTGCGGGCGGTGCTGACGCACGAGGACGTGCCGGGGGCGAAGTACTACGGCCTGGAGCACAAGGACCAGCCGGTGCTGGCCATCGACCAGGTGCGTTACCAGGGCGAGCCGGTCGCGCTGGTGGCGGCCGACCATCCGGAGACGGCCCGCAGGGCGGCGGCGGCCATCGTCGTGGAGTACGAGCCCCGCCCGGCCATCACCGACCCCCGGCAGTCGCAGCACTTCGTGCGCCACCAGCCGGTGCGCCGCGGCGACACGTTCGAGGCCGAGGTCGTCGTGACCGGCGAGTACGAGGTCGGCATGCAGGACCAGGCCTTCCTCGGCCCGGAGTCCGGCCTGGCGGTGCCCGCCGAGGACGGCGGCGTGGACCTGTACATCGCCACCCAGTGGCTGCACGTGGACCGCGACCAGCTCGCCCCCTGCCTGGGCCTGCCCGAGGACAAGGTGCGCCTGACGCTGTCGGGCGTCGGCGGCGCGTTCGGCGCCCGCGAGGACCTGTCGATGCAGATCCACGCCTGCATGCTGGCCCTGCGCCTGAACCGCCCCGTCAAGATCGTGTACGGCCGCGAGGAGTCGTTCTTCGGCCACGTGCACCGCCATCCGGCCCGCATGCGGTACGAGCACGGCGCCACCCGCGACGGCAGGCTCGTCTACGTCAAGGCCGACATCCTGCTCGACGGCGGCGCGTACTGCTCCTCCTCCCCCGCCGTGGTGGGCAACGCGGCGTCGCTGGGCGTGGGCCCGTACGAGGTGCCGAACGTGCGCGTGGACGCCACCGGCGTCTTCACCAACAACCCGCCGTGCGGCGCGATGCGCGGCTTCGGCGCGGTGCAGGCGTGTTACGCCTACGAGTCGCAGATGGACCGGCTGGCCGAGGCGTGCGGCCTGTCGCCGATCGAGATCCGGGTGCGCAACGCCGTCTCCCAGGGCTCCCGCCTGATCACCGGGCAGGTGATCGACTCGCCGGCCCCGCTCGCGGACATGCTGCGCGACCTGGAGGAGATGCCGCTGCCGCCGGAGAGGACGGACCGGGACCTGCGGGGGCTGCCCGGCGGCGTCTCCCAGACCACCCACGGCGAGTCCGTGCGCCGCGGCGTCGGCTACGGCGTCGGCATCAAGAACATCTGCTTCTCCGAGGGCTTCGACGACTACTCCACGGCCCGGGTGCGGGCCGAGCTGGTCGGCGGCGAGCCGCACGTCACCGTGCACACGGCCGCCGCCGAGGTGGGGCAGGGCCTGGTGACCGTGCAGGCCCAGATCGCCCGCACCGAGCTGGGCATCCCGAACGTCACCGTGGCCACCGCCGACACCTCCGTCGGCTCGGCGGGCTCGTCGTCGGCGTCGCGGCAGTCGTACGTCACGGGCGGCGCCGTCAAGGCCGCCTGCGAGGCGGTGCGCAAGCGCTTCGAGGGGCTGGCGCCGAAGGAGGCGCTGGAGCGGTACGGGCCGATCGAGGAGACGCGGGAGTACCGGCACCGGCCGACGTACCCGATGGATCCGCTCACCGGGCAGGGCGACTCGCACACGCAGCTCGCGCTGTGCGTGCACCGGGCGGTGGTGGACGTGGACGTGGAGCTGGGCCTGGTCAAGGTGGTCGAGCTGACGGCGGTGCAGGACGTGGGGCGGATGCTGAACCCGCAGGCGCTGGAGGGCCAGATCCACGGCGGCTCCGCGCAGGGGCTCGGGCTGGCGCTGATGGAGGAGGTCCAGGTGCGCGACGGCCAGGTGCTGAACCCGTCGTTCACCGACTACCTCATCCCCACGATCCTCGACATGCCTCCCATGACGCTGAAGATCCTGGAGAACCCGGATCCGGCGGCCCCGTACGGGCTGCGCGGCGCCGGCGAGCCCCCGACGCTCTCCTCCACCCCCGCCATCGCCGCGGCCGTCAGAGCGGCCACCGGACTTCGGTTGACTCGCGTTCCGATTAGGCCGGAAGATATCGCCTTGTTCGACAAGGGCTAGACAAGGGGGCACCGCGATGGCAACCGCACGCGAGGCGGCGGAGGCGGAGTTCAACCGTTTCGACACCGACGGCGACGGCCTGCTGACCGCCGACGAGATCAGGCAGGCCAACCAGGCGCTCGGCGGGCAGGGCGCGTCGGAGAGCGAGATCGAGGCGTTCATCACCTCGGCCGACAGCGACGGCGACGGCACGATCAAGCTGGAGGAGTTCGTCGCCCTGGTGGGCGGCGGCCGCCACGAGAAGGCGTGAAGCCAGCTCCAGCAGGGTAGGCAACCCGGCATTCCCCCTGATCACAAGGGGGGAATGGCGGTGCTCGACAGATTCTTCGAGCTCACGGGGCGGGGCACCACCGTAGGCCGCGAGGTGCGTGGCGGGCTCACCACGTTCATGGCCATGGCCTACATCATCCTGCTCAACCCGATCATCCTGGCCGGGGCCAGGGACGTTACGGGCGCCCGCCTGACGATCGGCGAGCTGACCACCTCCACCGCGCTGGCCGCGGCGATCACCACGCTGCTCATGGCGTTCGTCGGCAACGCGCCGTTCGGGCTGGCCGCCGGGCTCGGCCTGAACGCGGTCGTCGCCTACCAGGCCGCCCCGCACATGACCTGGGCGCAGGCCATGGGCCTGGTCGTGCTGGAGGGCTTCGTCATCATCGTGCTGGCCGTGACCGGCCTGCGCACCCTGATCATGAACGCGATCCCGCTGGCGCTCAAGCACGCGATCAGCGTGGGCATCGGCCTGTTCATCGCGCTGATCGGCCTGGTGGACGCGGGCTTCGTCGCGGCGGGCACGGGCACGCCCGTGCAGCTCGGCGCCACCGGGCACCTGACGGGCTGGCCGGTCGCGGTCTTCTGCTTCGGCCTGCTCCTGATGATCCTCCTGTACGTGCGCCGCGTCCCTGCCGCCATCCTCATCAGCATCGCCGTGACCGCGGCGCTGGCCATCCTGGTCAACTCGCTCAACACCATCGACCCGGCGTCGTGGGGCGTGGTGGCGCCGCGCATGCCGGAGGCACTGGTCTCGGCGCCCGACTTCGGGCTGGTGGGGCAGTTCGACCTGTTCGGCGGGTTCGTCACGGCGGGGGCGCTGACGGCCACCGTGGTGCTGTTCACGCTCGTGTTGTCGGGCTTCTTCGACGCCATGGGGACGATCATCGGCGTCAGCGACGAGGCCGGGCTCGTGGACGAGCAGGGCCGGGTGCCGCGGCTGGGCCGCATCCTGACCGTGGACGGCGTCGGCGGCATGGTGGGCGGCGTGGCGAGCGCCTCGGCCAACACGGTCTTCGTGGAGTCGGCCGCCGGTGTCGGGGAGGGCGCGCGCACCGGCCTGGCCAGCGTGGTCACGGGCGCGCTGCTGGGGCTGACGCTGCTGTTCACGCCGCTGGCGATGGTGGTGCCAGCCGCCGCGGCGGCGCCCGCGCTGGTGCTGGTGGGGGCGCTGATGATGATGCAGAGCAGGAACGTGCCGTGGGACGACCTGGATCTGGCCGTGCCGGCGTTCCTGACGATCGCGCTGATGCCGTTCACGTACTCGATCACGAACGGCGTGGGCGCGGGCGTGATCGTCTACACGCTGATCAAGGCGGTCAGGGGGCGGTTCTCGGAGATCCCCTGGCTGCTCTGGGTGGTCTCGCTGATCTTCCTGGCCTACTTCGGCATCGACTGGCTGGAGGAGCTGTTCGCCTAGCGGATGTCGCCGCTGTTGCAGGCGACGCCGTTGTTGTCGGCGTCGGTGTACCAGGCGTACTCCTCGTGCGTGCCCTTGTAGTAGGGCCCGTCGCCGGCCGCCACGGCCTCCTTGCAGCTCGTGTAGCGCTTGTCGGTGCCGCCCCGGCCGCTCGTGGCGGGCGCCGTGCCGCCGGGCCGGGACGTGCCGGTGGTGCCCGTGGTGGAGCCCGTGGTGGAGCCCGTGGTGGAGCCCGTGGTGCCGGTGCCGGCGGTCGGCTGGCCCGTCGTGGCGGGGCCGGTCGGCTGCCCGCCGGGGGTGGGGCCCGTGCCGGTGGTGGGCGGCGTGGCCGGCTGGCCGGTGGGGGGCGTGGACTGGCCGGTGGGAGCGGGCGTGGTGCCCGTGCCCGGGGCCGGCGTGCTGCCCAGCAGCCGGGTCACCAGCGCCTCGGCGGCCTGCTTGGTGAAGCCGGCGATGCTGACGCTGTCGCCGTCCATCGGCTGGGTCACGATGGGCGCGGCCAGGACCGTCTTGGGCTGGTCGGCCTGCGAGGGCGCCAGCACGATCGCGACCGGCTCCTGCGCGGGCGCCAGCTCGTCGATGAGCCGCACCAGCTTCTCCTTGAACGCCGGCGCGACCGCGATGCGCACGGAGTACAGGCCGTCGTCCTCGCGCAGCGGCTCGATCCGCTGCACGGCGCCGACCGTGACGCCGTCCTCCAGCAGGTAGCAGGTGCTCTGCGCCTCGTCGAGCACGGCGGGGTCACCGGGGCAGGGCGCGGGCTTGGTCTCCCTGACCGGCGCGAAGTGGATGGGCACCGACAGGTAGCGCGGGGCGGCGCCCCCTAACAGCGGCATGTCGGGGCTCTTGGTCATCAGGACGGCGACCGTGCCGAGCACGCCTGCGATGAGCACGACGAGCACCAGCGAGACGATCAGCACGATGGTGGTGAGTCTGCTGGCGGTCGGCTCCCCCGGGTCCGCGGGTGGCGGCTCTTCCGGCTTGTCCATCGATGACGATCCCATCCTGACGTTCGGGCTGCCGGTGAGCCTATCGAGGAGAAGGCACAGCGGGGTAATCCGCCGGATAATCCTCATGCAACTGTGAGACCGGAGGAAGATCGGAGGAGGAATCACCGGATCGCCGGGAAGAGTGACGGCATGAAGGTCGGTGTGCCGCGAGAGGTCAAGAACAGCGAGTACCGGGTGGCGCTGACCCCCGCGGGGGTGCACGAGCTGGTCCGCCACGGTCATCAGGTCCTGGTCGAGCGCGACGCGGGCGCCGGCTCCGCGATCCCCGACGCCGACTTCGCCGCCGCGGGCGCCGTCCTGGTGCCCGGCGCCGACGAGCTGTGGGGCGCGGCCGACCTGGTCATGAAGGTCAAGGAGCCGGAGGCGGAGGAGTACCACCGGCTGCGCAAGGGGCTGGTGCTGTTCACGTACCTGCATCTGGCCGCGTCGCGGGCGTGCACGCGGGCGCTGCTGGAGTCGGGCTGCACCGCGGTCGCCTACGAGACGGTCCAGACGGCCGGCGGCGCGCTGCCGCTGCTGGCGCCCATGTCGGAGGTCGCGGGGCGGCTGGCGCCGCAGGTGGGCGCCTACCACCTGATGCGCTCGGCGGGCGGCAGGGGCGTGCTCATGGGCGGGGTGTCCGGGGTGCGCGCGGCGCACGTGGTGGTGATCGGGGCCGGGGTCTCCGGCATGAACGCCGCCGCGATCGCCCTCGGCATGCAGGCCGAGGTGGTGCTGCTCGACATGAACATCGACAAGCTGCGCCAGGCCGACCTGATCTACCAGGGTCACTGCCAGACGGTCGCCTCCAACACGCTGGAGATCGAGCGCGCGGTGCTGGAGGCCGACCTGGTCATCGGCGCGGTCCTCGTGCCGGGCGCCAAGGCCCCGACGCTGATCGGCAACGACCTGGTCAGCCGGATGAAGCCGGGCTCGGTGCTGGTGGACATCTCGATCGACCAGGGCGGCTGCTTCGAGGACTCGCGGCCGACCACGCACGAGGAGCCCACGTACCGGGTGCACGATTCGGTCTTCTACTGCGTGGCCAACATGCCGGGCGCGGTGCCGCACACCTCGACGTTCGCGCTGACGAACGTGACGCTCCCGTACGCGCAGGCCATCGCCGACCTGGGCTGGCAGCGCGCGATGCGCGCGGACCCCGCCCTGGCGCTCGGCCTGAACACGCACGAGGGCCGCGTGACCAGCCGCCCCGTGGCCGAGGCGCACGGGCTGGAGTGGACGCCTCCGCAGGAGGTGCTCGGCTGAGCGGATTCCCCGTTGCCTCTGGGCAGATCGCACCCCAAGAGTTACGCTAAGTTGCGATCAGCTACTCACCGTGATGATCGGAGTGGTGATGTCCCAGCCGAGCTTCCGCGCGAGCGCGGAGCGCAACTTCACTGACCTGGACGCCGACGGCGACGGCCTCCTGACCCGGCACGACTACCTGGCGCTCGCCCAGCGGCGCCTGCAGCAGACCGGCGTCCGGCCCGACTCACCCGACGGCGAAGCGGTGGTGGAGGCGTTCCTCAACGCCTGGGACACCCACGCCCGTGCCCTGGACACCGACAGCGACGGGGAGATCAGCAAGGAGGAGTACGTCCGTTCCTTCGAGATGCTGGTGCGCACCGGCACGCTGGAGGCAGTGCTGACGCCGATCTCCAGGGCCACCTTCACCGTGGCCGACCGCGACGGCGACGGCCGGATCAGCGCCGAGGAGTTCCGCGCGTTGTGGACCCATCCGGGCACCGACCTCAGCGCCGCCTTCGACAGGGCCGACGCCGACGGCGACGGGCGGATCTCCTTCGAGGAGTTCGCCCGCGCCCGCCGCGGCCTGCTCGTCGGCGAGGCCTGAGCCCGGCTGGGCCCGGACATGCGTCAGGGCCCGGCGGGGGCCGGGCCCTGGCGTGTCTGCGGTGCCGCTACTGCTGCTGGGAGGGGCTGGCCGACGGGGCGAGCGTCTCCATCGGCGTCTGCTGCTGGCCCGTGGGCTGGGGCGGCAGCGGCGCCTGGTCGGCCGTGGTGGTGATCGCGTCCTGGCCGCCGCAGGTGGCGCCCGGCTCGGGCGTGTCAGGCCCGTTCTGGTAGCGCTTGATGAACGCCCCGAGCTTCGGGTCGGCCGGGTCGGTCAGCTTGAGCTGGTGCCCCCAGGAGGAGACCACGATCGGCGACGGCAGGTTGGTGAACGGGCTCATGAGCATGTAGTCCTGCTGCCCCGTGGAGGACGCGACCTCCTTCAGCTTGTCCACCTGCGCCTTGGGCAGGTCGGGCCGGTAGGTGATCCAGACCGCGCCGTGCTCCAGCGAGTGCACCGCGTGCTCGCTGTGAATGGGCTTGTCATAGATCGCGCACTGCTGCCAGTAGTTGTTGTGCTCACCGCCCACCGGCGGCGTCTCCTTGTACGCGACCGTGTTCCAGACGTGCTGGCCGGCGTCGTACTTGACGCTCGTCACGGCGTCCAGCGAGGTCTGCCTGGCCTGGTTGACCAGGTAGAAGCCGACCACGCCGACGAGCACCACGATGATGAGCCCGCCCGTGCCCCACATCAGCAGTGCGGCGCGGCGTTGTTTGCGCTTCTGCTCGGCCCGCATCTTCTGCAGGTGCTCGCGCCTCGCCTGCGCCTTCTCCTTCGTCATCGTTCCTCCATCGGCGTACCAACTCCGGGTCACCCTATGCCCTCCCGGCGTATGCGGAGAATAAGCGCGGCATAAGGGTACGATCACAGCCCCCTCCCGCAGGTGGGTACGCTGGAACGGCCATGGAAAAGCCGGTGAGAAGACCCGTCCTGATCGTCTGCGGCGTGCTGGTGCTCGCCGCGGCCGCGTTCCTGCTGTTCGGCCGTGACGGCACGCCCGCCGACACCTCGCCGGAGGCGGGGTTCGCGCGCGACATGGCCACGCACCACGCCCAGGCCGTCGACATGGCGTTCGTCATCCGGGACAAGGGCCCCGCCAGGGAGATCAGGAGCCTGGCCTTCGACATCATCAACACTCAGGCCAACCAGCGCGGCATGTTCCAGGGCTGGCTCCAGCAGTGGGGGCTCAGCCAGGCGACCGACCAGCGGCCGATGGCCTGGATGAGCGGCCACGGGCACGGCGGCACGCCCTCCGCCGGCGCCACGCCGGGGGTGATGCCGGGCATGGCCTCGGCCGAGGAGCTGAGCAGGCTCAAGGCGGCGCAGGGCACGCAGGCCGAGGTGCTGTTCCTGCAGCTCATGATCCGCCACCATGAAGGCGGCGTGCAGATGGCCGAGGGGCTGCTGAGGCTGTCCACGCGCAGCGAGGTGGTCAGCATGGCGCAGAAGATCGTCGACGGGCAGAGCGGGGAGATCAAGCTCATGACGGAGCTGCTGGCGCAGCGCGGGGCGCAGCCTTACCCGTCGATGCTGAAGAGCCAGTAGCGGTGGGCGCCGACGCGGTCGTCGTGGGGTCGGGCCCCAACGGGCTGATGGCCGCGATCATGCTGGCCCGCGCCGGCCGCGAGGTGCTGCTGCTGGAGGCCGCCGACCGGTTCGGCGGCGGCCTGCGCTCCGGGGAGCTGACGCTGCCGGGGCGCGTGCACGACCTGGGCGCGACCGTGATGGCGATGGCGCTGGCCTCCCCCGCGTTCCGCGCGCTCGATCTCAAGGGCGTCGAGTTCGCCCATCCGCCGGTGGCCGCCGCCCATCCGCTCGACGGGCGGCCCGCCGTGCTGGTGCACCGCGACGTGCGGCGCACCGCCGCCGGGCTGGGGCCCGACCGGGCCGCCTGGACGGCCACCGTGGGAGCGGCGGTGCGGGCCGGGCTGCCGCTGGTGGAGCTGCTGCTCAAGCCGCTGGGGCCGTGGCCGGCCTCGCCGCGGGTGTTCGCGCAGGCCGTCAGGTTCGGGCTGGCGGCGGCGCTGCCCGCCACGACGTTCGCCGGCGGGGCGTTGCGCACCGTGGAGGCGCGGGCGCTGCTCGCGGGCATGTCCGCGCACTCCATGCTGGACCTGCGCTCGCCCATCTCGGCCGGTTACGGGTTGTTGCTGGCGGTCCTGGCCCACCTGGTGGGCTGGCCGGTGGTGCGGGGCGGGTCGCAGGTGCTGGCCGACGCGCTCGTGGCCGAGCTCAGATCGCTCGGCGGGCAGGCGGTGAGCGGGCATCGGGTGCGGCGCCTGGCGGAGCTGGACGCGCCGGTCGTCGTGCTCGACGTGACGCCCAGGCAGCTGCTCGCGATGGCCGACCTGCCCGCCGCGTACCGGCGGCGGCTGGAGCGCTTCCGGTACGGGCCCGGCGTGTTCAAGCTGGACTGGGCGCTGGACGGGCCGGTGCCGTGGCGGGATCCGGCGGTGGCGTCGGCGGGCACGGTGCACCTGGGCGGGACCCTGGAGGAGATCGCGCTCAGCGAGGCCGAGACGGCGGCCGGGCGGGTCTCCCCCCGGCCGTACGTGCTGCTCGTCCAGCCGTACGCGGCCGATCCGACGCGGGGCGGGCACACGCTGTACGCCTACTGCCATGTCCCCCACGGCTCCCGGGCCGACATGACGGACGCCATCGAGACGCAGATCGAGCGGTACGCGCCGGGGTTCCGCGACCGGGTGCTGGCCCGGCACGCCATGGGGCCGGCGGCGCTGGAGGCCGACAATCCCAACCTGGTGGGCGGGGACCTCGGGGGCGGGCTGGCCAGCCTGACGCAGTTCGTCCGCCGGCCCGTCTGGTCGCCCGCCCCGTGGCGCACGCCGCTGCCGGGGGTGTTCCTCTGCTCGTCCTCGACGCCGCCGGGGCCGAGCGTGCACGGGATGGGCGGCTGGCAGGCCGCCCGCCTGGCCCTGCGCGGTCACTGAGCCGCGCCTACCCCCGGCCGGTTCACGTGCGGCGCCCCGCGTCCCGGCCGGCCCGTGCGTACCGGCCGAGGCTCAGCGGCGCGTGTCGGCCATCTCCTCGGCGAGGGCGGCCGCGAAGGCGTCCACGTCCTCCTCCGTCGTGTCGAACGCGCACATCCACCGCACCTCCCCGTCCGTCCAGTCGTAGAACTTGTACCGCTTGCGCAACCGCTCGGCCACGTCCTCCGGCAGCACCGCGAACACGGCGTTGGCCTCGACCGCCCTGGCCACCCGCACCCCGGGCACCCGCCCGACCGCCTCGGCCAGCCGCCGCGCCATCTCGTTGGCCCGGCGGGCGTTGCGCAGCCACAGGTCGCCCGACAGCAGCGCCTCGAACTGCGCCGACACGAACCGCATCTTCGACGAGAGCTGCATGAACGTCTTGCGCAGGTAGTCGACGCCGGTGGCCGCGTCCGGGTTGAGGACGACGACGGCCTCGCCGTACATCAGGCCGATCTTCGTGCCGCCGAAGGAGAGCACGTCCACGCCCGCGTCGGTGGTCAGGGCCCGCATCGGGACGCCGAGCGCGGCGGCGGCGTTGGTCAGCCGGGAGCCGTCGAGGTGCACGAGCAGGCCAAGGTCGTGGGCGTGCGCGCAGATCGCGGCGATCTCGTCGGCGGTGTAGACGGTGCCGAGCTCGGTGGTGTTCGAGATCGAGACCACCTTCGGCTGGGCCCGGTGCACGTCGCCGAAGCCCCACGCCTGCCGGTCGATCAGCCCGGGGGTGAGCTTGCCGTCGGGCGTGGGCACGGTGAGCAGCTTGATGCCCCCCGCCACCTCGGGCGCGCCGCCCTCGTCGGTGTTGATGTGGGCGCTCTCGGCGCAGATGACCGCCTCCCACTGCGCGGTCATGGCGCGCAGCGAGACGACGTTGGCGGCGGTGCCGTTGAACACCGGCCAGGCCTGCGCCCGCTCGCCGAAGTGCCGCTGGAAGACCTCCTGGGTGGCCTCGGTGTAGACGTCGTCGCCGTAGGAGGTCTGGTGACCGCCGTTGGCGGCGACGATGGCCTGGAGGATCTCGGGGTGCACCCCGGCGTAGTTGTCGCTGGCGAAGGCCTTGAGCCGGGGGTCGTGCCGGGGGTTCAAGAAGTGAGGTCCAATCGTGTGCCGTTGATCTCGGCGGCGGGCCGGTCGTAGAGGCCGCCGATGGCCGCCGCCAGGTCGTTGACGTCGGTGAAGCCGGGAAATCCGCCTTCGGGGTCCTGTGCGCGCATGGCGTCGTTCACCAGGGCCTTGACGACGAGGACCGTCGCGGCGCTGGAGGTGCCCTTGAGCGCGTCGGCCAGGGAGAGCGTCCAGGCCTCCGCCGCCGCCTTGGCCGCCGCGTAGACGGCGCCGCCGGCGCCCGGCCGCTGCGCCGCCTTGGCGGAGACGATCACGAAGCGGCCGTTCTCGCTGCGGCGCAGCAGCGGCTCGAAGGCCAGCGAGACGTGCTGGAGGGTGCGGATCAGCAGGTCGTGCAGGACGTCCCAGTCGTCGAGGCTGGTCTCGGCGAACGACCTGCCGCCGCGCCAGCCGCCCACCAGGTGCACCACGCCGTCCACGTGGCCGTGCTCGCGCTCGACGCGGCCGGCCAGGGCCTGGACGGCGGCGCGGTCGAGCAGGTCCACGTCCTTCTTGCCCACCCCGATGACGGTGTGACCGTGCTTGCGGAAGTATCGGGATACGGCGTCACCTGTGGGCCCGCCGGCCCCGGTAACCACAATGATCATGCTCGGAGTCCCCTAGTCGATTCGACCACGTCTGTCAGCTTACGGCGCAGCGCCTCGTAGAACATGCTGAGCGGGAACTCGTCCGGCAGCACCGCGTCCACCTTGGCCTTCTGCTCCTCCGGCAGCGCCTCGACGCCCTTGGCCCAGGTGGAGCCGGGGTGCGGGGCCACGTACGCGCTCACCAGCTCGTAGGCCGCCAGCCAGTGCGCCAGCTTGGACCGGTCGATGCTGTCGCGATACAGCTTCTCGACCTCGCCGCGCAGGTCGGCCACCCCGTCCGCGACCCGCTCCCAGTCGACCGTGAGCCGGTTGTCGGTCCACCGCACGACGTCGTTGCGGTGCAGGTAGGCGAACAGGAGCTGCCCGCCGAGCCCGTCGTAGTTGCGCACCCGCTCCCCGGTGACGGGGAACCGGAACAGCCGGTCGAACAGGATCGCCGTCTGCACGTAGCGGGCGTACGGGACTCCCCGCCGCTCCAGCTCGACGGCCTCCCCGAACGCGGTCAGGTCGCAGCGCAGCTCCTCCAGCGCGTACAGCCAGTACGGCATCCGCTGCTTGATCATGAACGGGTCGAACGGCAGGTCGCCGTGGCTGTGCGTGCGGTCGTGCACCAGGTCCCAGAGCACGAACGTGTCCTGCGCCAGCCGCTGCGAGGCCAGCAGCCGCTCGGCGTCCGGCGGCAGGTCCAGCTTCAGCGTCTCGACGGCGGCGCTGGAGACCCGCCTGAACCTGGCGGCCTCGCGGTCGGCGAAGATCCCACCCCAGGTGAACCGCGCGGGCGCCTGCCGCACCGCGACCGTCTCCGGGAACAGCACGGCCGAGTGCGTGTCGTAGCCGGAGGTGAAGTCCTCGAACGCGATCGGCACGAACATCGGGTTGTCGTAGCCGCCCGCCTCCAGCTCGGCCAGCCAGCCGGGCCAGATCGTACGGATCCAGACGGCTTCGAGGTTGCGCAGCGGGTTGCCGTTCTGCGTGTACATGGGGAACACCACGACGTGCTCCAGGCCGTCCTCGCGCTGGGTGTCGGGGTGGAAGAGGTCGAGCGAGTCGAGGAAGTCGGGCACGCCGAGGTCCTGCGCGGCCCACTTGCCGAGGTCGTCCTGCACGGCCTGGAGGTAGGCGGCGTCATGGGGGAAATATCCCGAGATTTCGCCTACGCGCTCCTTGACCCGCTCCACCAGGGCCTTGGCCCGCTCCTTGTCCTCCGCCGGCACGGAGCCGTCCTTGACCTGGAGCGGCCGCAGCTCCTCCACGGCCTCCTTGAGCCGGGCGAACAGCGCGGCCTTGGTCTCGGCGCCCGCCCGCCCGGCGGCCTCACCACGCGCCTCGGCGGCCACCCCGTCAGCGGCCTCGCCGCGCGCCTCGACGGCGGCCTCGTGGCGGGCCGCGCCCGAGCGTTCGTCACCGGGGAGCCTGGCGGCCCAGGTGATCACGTTCTGCCAGAGCGCGCGGTGGTCGTGGTCGTCGATGGAGTCGTCACCGAACAGGTCGGAGTCGGCGAACACCACGACCCGCCCGCGCCCGTGCCGCAGCGCCACGGCCAGCGGCTCGCCCGCCGGGTCCGCCTGCGCCGAGGTGGCGAAGAGCACCTCCGCCCCCTCCGCCGCCAGCGTGCCCGCGCGGTAGAAGCAGGCCGTCCGCACGCCGGCCAGCAGCCCGGAGCCGCTGGAACGTTCCCCCAGCACCCACGTGGCCACGTCCCGGTAGGCGTGCCGGGGGTCGCGCACGGTGGTGTGCCGGACGTCCACGCCGAACCGGGCCAGCAGCTCGCGCACGTTGTTGCCGTACTTGTCCTGCTCCTCCTCGGCCAGCACGACCAGCCCGCCGCCGCCCGCCACGAACGCCTCGACGGCGTCCAGCTCGGCATCGGCGAGGACGGGGCTGCCCTGGCCCGTCGTGCGCTCCCACCGGTCGTTCGACGGGTGCGCGATCACGAGGACGTCCTGGTCCGCCAGCGCGCCGGGACCGAGCGGGCCCGTCGTGTGCGCGGTGACCGTGTGCCCCAGATGCCGCAGCAGCCCGGCCGCGCGGGCGTAGCTGGTGTCGTCGGGATGGGCCGGGTTGACGGACTCGGCCAGCTCGCGCCTGATGGTCCACGACTCGCTGTGAGCCTCGTCGAACAGCACCCTGGGGAACGATCCCATGAAATATCTCCTGCATCTGCCGCCTGATACAGGAAAATATACACATATTTACGCCATTGCTCGCTAGTCCCTCCCGGCTAGGCGGCCCCAGGCCGTACCACGCCCGTCTCGTACGCGAACACCACGGCCTGCGCCCGGTCCCGCAGCGACAGCTTCATCAGCACCCGCGCCACGTGCGTCTTGACCGTGGCCTCGCCGACGTACAGGTCCCTGGCGATCTCCGCGTTGGTGAGGCCGCGCGCCAGCAGCCGCAGCACCTCCAGCTCGCGCGGCGTCAGCTCGGCCAGCGCGGGCGACGGAACGGGCTCGGCGCGGCCCGCGAACGTGGCGATCACCCGGCTGGTCACGGCCGGGTCGAGCAGCGCGTCACCGGAGTACACCACCCTGATCGCCTCCAGGAGCTGCTCCGGCGGCGAGACCTTCAGCAGGAAGCCGCTGGTGCCGGCGCGCAGCGCGGCGTAGAGGTTCTCGTCGGTGTCGAACGTGGTCAGCGTGATCACCTTGGGCGGCGAGGGGGTGTCGAGCAGTTCCCTGGCCGCCGCCAGCCCGTCGAGCCGGGGCATCGAGATGTCCATGAGGACGATGTCCGGCCGTGTGCGCCTGGCCACGACGACGGCCTCACGCCCGTCGGCGGCCTCCCCGACGACTTCCATGCCGGGGTCGCTCTCGACGACCATGCGCAGCCCGGCCCTGACCATCGCCTGATCGTCGGCGATGACTATGCGAATGCCCACACGCGGAGGTTAGACGCCGGGTGCCTCCTTGAACACCGGGAGAACACCCGCGCCAAGCCGTACGCAAGTGAGTTCCAAGTCAGGACAGCCGCACGCTCTGCCTGATCCTCGTCTGGGTGGCGTCGTCGCAGGTGGTCTTGCCGCAGAAGTACATGATCAGCATGGTCTTGGGCTCGCGGTCGATCACGTAGCTCACGAAGGCCACCCTGGCGCCGCTGGCCGGGTCGTGCAGGGAGCCGTCGAAGCGAGTGGCGGGGCTGCTGCCCGCCTGGTCCTGCACGGGCTTGTCGAGGTCGACCTGGCCGGGGAGCAGGGCCTCCATCTTGGGTTTCATCATCTCGGCGGTGCCGCTGGCGTCGAGGGTGTCGGAGACCTGGACGTACACGCCGGCGACGCCTTCGGGGTCGTTGTTGACGATCTCCTTGACCTTGGACCAGTCGGCGCCGGGGCCGGCCACGAACAGGTCCTCGAACTCCGAGGCGTGCGAGGACGCCACGGCGAACAGGTCCTGGTGGGTGCGCACCGTCCAGTCGCCCGGATAGTCGAACGTGAGCGGCGCGGCGGCGCTGGTCTTGTAGTTCATCCAGGTGTCGCCGCGATTGTTCATGATCACGAACGCGACCAGCGCGAGCGCGGCCACGGCGGCCACCAGCGTGGCGGCCACGATCGGGATCCGTCCCGGCCGCCTGCTCGCGACCGGCCGCGCCTCCTGGGTGGGCTGCCCGGCCGTTCCCCGCGGGTGCGTGAACGGGGCGGCGAACGGCGGCACGGACCCCGGCCCGGAATGCGGCCCGGAATGCGGCCCGGAACCCGGCAGGGAGTGCGGCCCTGAGCCCGGGCCTGAGCCCGGCAGGGAGTGCGGCCCTGAGCCCGGCCCGGTACCTGGCCCGGAGCCCGGCGCCGCGTGCGCTCCCGAGCCCCGGCCCGGTTGCGGCATGGCGTGGTGCGGCCCGGACGGGGGCGCGGCGTGCGCTCCTCCCGGGCGCTGCACGGGGTAGGGCCCGGAGTGCGGGCTCTGTCCCGGCGGCGGCACGAGATGTTGCCCCGGCCCCAGCGGGGAGCCGAGCGCGCCGAAGGGATCGGCGAAGGGGTCGTACTGGTGCCCGCTGATGGCGTCGCGCAGCGCGGTCACGAACTCGGTGCAGGTCGCGTACCGCTGCTCGGGTGACTTGGCCAGCGCGCGCATGATCACGCTGTCGACCTGCGCGGGCAGCTCGGGCCGTAGCTGCGACAGCGGCGCCGGCTGCTCGGCCAGGTGGGCCCAGAGCAGCGCGATGTCGTTCTCGCGCTGGAACGGCAGCCGCGCCGACAGCGCCTCGTAGACCACGCAGGCCAGCGCGTACTGGTCGCAGCGGCCGTCGATGTGCTCCTTGTTGATCTGCTCGGGCGACATGTAGCGCGGCGTGCCGATGAACTGGTCGGTCTGCGTCAGCCCCGAGATCGACGAGCGGTGCTTGGTGATGCCGAAGTCGGTCAGGTAGACGTGGTCGCCGGCCAGCAGGATGTTGGCCGGCTTGACGTCGCGGTGGATCAGGTCGTGCGCGTGGGCGGCGTCGAGCGCGGCGGCCACCTGCGCGAAGATCTGGTTGGCCTGGCCGAGGGGCAGCGGCCCGCGGTCGTAGATGAGGCGGCGCAGGTCGAGGCCGTCCACGTACCGCATGGCGATGTACAGGACGCCGTCGACGTCGGCGTTCGCCTCGTAGATCGGGATGATGTTGGGGTGCTCGATGCTGGCGACCGTCCTGGACTCCAGGATGAACCGCTGCCTGAACCTGTCGTCGACGCTGAGCACCGGGTTGAGGATCTTCAGCGCCACCCGGCGGCTCAACCTCGGGTCGAGTGCCAGGTAGACGACGGCCATGCCGCCCTTGCCGACGATGTCCTCGATGTAGTACCCGGCCACCTCCTGGCCGATGAGCGATCTTTCGTTCAATGGCATCACGTCTCGATGGGGTGGCCGCAGTAGCCGCAGAAGCGGTGCGCCGGTCCGAGCCTCATGCCGCACGAGGTGCAGTACTTGATCGCCGGGTCGGGCGCGGTCATCACCTGCTGCTGCTGCGGGACCACTTGGAACGACTGGGACCGCCGCACGACCACGGTCTGGTTGGCGCCGTCGTCGAACGGTGGACTGGCCGCCAGCGGCTGTGGCAGTTCTGTCTGTCTTTCAGGAGTGCGGCGGCGCCACAGCAGATACGCTCCGCCCCCGGCGGCTATGAAGAGAATTCCCGCCGCCGCGATGAACGGCCACAGCGGCGTGGACGTCTCGGGCTCGGCCGCGGCCTTCTTCGTGCCCTGGTCCTCGGGGCCGCCCCGCTTGGCCAGCGAGGTCTTCAGCAGCGCGGCGGCCACCACGTTGCCGGGGTAGAGCTCCAGCACGCGCTGGAAGCCCGGCGCGGCCTCGGTGTAGTACTTCGTGTGATAGCGGGTCAGGGCCGCCTCGAAGGCGGTGTCGATCGCGCCCCTGCGCGGCACGATCTTGGCGGCGGTCAGGATGGCGGTGACCTCCTTGACGCCGATCATCTTGCCGTCCTTGCCGCCTCCGACCAGCAGGCCGATGACGTGGCCGTCCTTGTCGCCGATCACCGGGGCGCCGACGAGACCCTTGTCGGCGAGGCCGCCCAGCTTGACCGGCTCGTCGACCTTCTTCTCGGGGTCGGCGAACGGCCGGCCGGCGCCGCCCTGCACGCCGCCCTTGCCCAGGTGGGCGATCTCGACGGTGTGTGCCACGTTCGGGCCCGGCCTGCCCAGGAAGCCGGCCACGTTCGTGGGCGAGCCCTCCTGGTCGGGCACCTTGTCGGCCAGCGGCGCGGTCGGCATGCCGACGCCGCCGGCGGCGGGGGTCAGCGGCACCAGCACGGCCGGGTCGTCGGGGTTGGGGCCGGCCTTGATGCACTTGACCTTGTAGCCGTCGGGGCTGGCGGGCGAGACGTTGGGGAAGGCGGTGATCTCGGTGGTGACGCTGACGATGCAGGTCGCGGTGTCGCTGTCGGGGGCGTAGCACTGCTGCAGGTGACGGTCGAGCACGTCGTCGGAGAGCTTGTGCTTGTCGTAGTCGGCCGGGATCTTCACCTTGTGGTGCTCGGCGAAGATCTTGTTGGCGGCGTAGACGGCGACGTCGTTCGGGTTCACCGCCAGGCGCCTGAGCGCCACGATGGTGCCGTCGGGGTTGACGACCGTGCCCGTGCCGGCGGCGAACGGCAGGGTGTAGGAACGGTCCACATGTTTCAGCTCGCCGACGTGGTCGAGCAGGGTGATCTTCACCTGGGACACGGCTTCCAGCCGCACCACGGCCGGGCTCACCAGGTCGGTGATCCCGCTCGGGTGCTCGTGGGCCACGACCGGCGTCGCGATGAGCACCAGTGCCACCGCGGCGCCACCGGCAAGAGCTGTGAGGCGCGCCATCTCCGCTCCAAACACTGGAATAGGACCAGGTTCCCAATCACCTGGCGTAAGTCAATAGACCACCAGATAGACAAGCGCTTGCTCGGGGACATAACGTGCCTGAATGGGATACGCGATCGGCGTCGATGTCGGCGGCACCTTCACCGACGTGGTCCTGAGCGGCCCGTCCGGAGCGATCTCCGTGGCCAAATGTCTGAGCACCCACTACGACCCCATCGCGGGCATCGTCTCCGGCGTTACGCGCGTGCTCGGCGGCCGGGACCCGGCGCAGGTCACGCGGGTGGTGCACGCGACCACTCTGGCGACCAACGCCGTGCTCGAACGCAAGGGCGCCCGGGTCGCCTTCGTCACGACCCAGGGCTTTCGCGCCACCATCCCGCTCGGCCGGTACGCCCGCGTCGAGGAGGACCGCTACGACCTGCGCTTCACCCCGCCGCCTCCCCCGGTCGCGCCGGGCGACTGCTTCGAGGTGGTCGAGCGCGTCTCGGCCCGCGGCGCCGTGCTGACCCCCCTCGACACCGCTTCGGTACGCCGCGCGGCCGCCGCGATCGCCGACCGCGGGATCGAGTCGGCGGCGGTGTGCCTGCTGCACGCGTACGCGAACCCGTCGCACGAGCGCCAGGTGGCGCGGATCCTGCGCGAGACGATCCCCGCCGTCGTCACCTCCTCCGAGGTGTGGCCCGAGATCCGGGAGTACGAGCGGGCCACCACCACCATCATGTCCGCCTACATCGGCCCCCTGATGGCGTCGTACCTCTCGCGGCTGGGTGAGCGGCTGGCGGAGATCGGCATCCGCGCGCCCGTCCACGTGATGGAGTCCAGCGGCGGGGTGATCTCGGCCGAGCTCGCCGCCAGACGGGCCGTGGCCACGATCGAGTCGGGCCCGGCGGCGGGGGTGCTGGCGGCGGCGGGGGCCGGGTTCCCGGACGCGATCTCGTTCGACATGGGAGGCACCACCGCCAAGACGTGCGTGGTGCGCGGCGGCCGGCCGGAGATCACGCACGAGTTCCACGTGGGCGGCAAGGGCAGCTTCGGCGGGCGGCGGGCCGGCACCGGCGTGCCCATCAAGACCCCGGCCATCGACCTGGCGGAGGTGGGGGCGGGCGGGGGCAGCGTCGCCTGGCTGGACCAGGCGGGCGCGCTGCGCGTCGGCCCGCGCTCGGCCGGCTCGTCCCCAGGGCCCGCCTGTTACGGCCTCGGCGGCTCCGAGCCCACCGTCACGGACGCCAACCTCGTGCTCGGCTACCTGTCCTCCGCGTCCATCCCGCTGTCGCCGCCGCTGGCGGACAAGGCGCTGGACCGGCTGGCCTCGCCGCTGGGGGTGTCGCGGGAGGCGGCCGCGTACGCCGTGCACGAGATCGTCAGCGCCTCGATGGCGGCGGCGGTGCACGTGGTCACGGTGCAGCGCGGCATCGACCCCCGCGGTTTCGCCCTCGTGGCGTTCGGCGGCGCGGGGCCCATGCACGCGGCCCGGATCGCCGAACGCTTCGGCATCGCGACCGTCGTGGTGCCCGCCCACTGCGGGGTGGCCTCGGCGGCGGGCCTGCTGTCGGGAGCCCTGTCCACCTCACGCGTCCTGTCGCGCCTCGACGCCCCCGACCCCGAGGCCCTCTTCACCTCCCTCGCCGAGGAGGCCGCCGCCGACCTCGGCGTCCCGCTCACCTCGCCGGGGGTGCGGGTGCTGCGCTCGGTGGACGTCCGCTTCAAGGGCCAGTCCCACGACCTGACGGTGGACTGGTCCGCCGACCGCGCCACCCTGGAGTCGCGCTTCTTCACCAGGTACGCGCAGGTGTACGGGATCACGCAGCGGGGCGAGATCGAGCTGGTCAGCTACCGCGTCCGCGTCACCACCCCACCGGACGGCGCCCCGCCCGGCAGCGGCCCGCCCCTTCCCCCTTCCGGCGAGCCCGGCACGCGCAGGGCGTACTTCCCGGAGTGCGGCGGCTACACCGACGTCCCCGTCCACACCAGGGCGAGCCTCGCCCGGGCAGGCGGCGCCGCACCCGGCCCTGCCGTCATCGAGGACCCCGAGTCCACGACCGTCGTCCCGCCCGCCTGGACCGCCGCCCTGACCCCCGCCCACGCCGTCCACCTCACCAGGAGCAGCGCCCCATGACCACGGACCCCCTGACCGCCGAGGTGCTCAGGAACGCCCTGGTCGTGGCCGCTGAGGAGGCCGGCATCGTGGTGGTGCGCTCGGCGTACTCGACGTTCATCGTCGAGGGCTCCGACGCCTCCGCGGCCGTCCTGGACGCCCGTGGCCGCCTGATCGCCCACTCCATGGCCACCACGCTGATGAACAGCATGGCGCTCAAGCTCGCCCTCCCCGAACTGCTCAAGGACATCCCCCCGGAGACCATGCGCCCCGGCGAGGTGTACGCGCTCAACGACGCCTACCGCGGCGGCGTGCACACCAACGACCTGCTGGTCTACCGCCCCGTCTTCGTCCGGGGCTCTCCCGCCTACTTCACCGCCACCATGATCCACGTCTCCGACTTGGGCGGCCTCTCGGCAGGCGGGATGGCCCCGCTGGCCACGGACATCTTCCTGGAGGGCCTCCAGCTCCCCCCGGTGCGCCTGGCCACCGCCGCCGGCCTGGAACCGGCGGTCGAGGCGATCCTGAGGGCCAACAGCCGCACCCCGGACAAGGTCATGGGCGACGTGCGCGCCCTCGTGGCCGGCACGGCGGTGGCGGCCGCCCGCATGGAGTCCCTGATCGCCGAGTACGGCGAGCACGGGCTGGCCGCGGGCGTGGCCGGCTACCTCGACCACACGGAGGCCGGGACCAGGGCGGCGCTGGCGGAGCTGCCCGAAGGCCGGTTCGAGGCGTCGTACCCGATCGACGACGACGGGATCGACCCGGACCGCCGCCACCACGTCCGCGTGGCCGTCACGCTCGGCCACGGCACGGCGGCGCTGGACTTCGCCGGCACGGACCCGCAGGTGCCGGCCGCGATCAACGCCTCGGCGTCGCAGTCGCTGGCCGCCGCCGTGTTCGCGATCCGGTGCTTCCTCGACCCGGCGATCCCCATGAACGACGGCTGCCTGCGCGCCATCGACGTGCACCTCCCGGAGGGCTCGCTGCTCAACGCCCGCTCCCCGCACCCCTGCGGCGGCCGGTACGTGCCCATCTACGCCGCCATGGAGGCCGTCTTCCAGGCGCTGTCGGACGCGGTGCCCGAGCGCGCCATCGCGGCCAGCGGGATCCTGCAGCCGTTCTCGATCTCGGCGGTGGGGGCGCCGTACTGGATCCACCTGTCGTACGACTTCGGCGGCGTGGGCGCGCGCCGCGGCCTGGACGGGCCGGACGCGACGGGCGTGCACTTCGGCGTCGGGCGGAACTCGGTGCCGCAGGCGGAGCCGGTGGAGAGCCGCTGCCCGCTGATCGTGGAGTCGATCGAGACGATCCCCGACTCGGGCGGCCCCGGCCGGTACCGGGGCGGGCTGGGGTCGCGGACGGTGTACCGCTTCCTGGCGGACTGCCACGTCACGACGCGCGGCGACCGGCTCCGGCTGGCCCCTCCCGGCCGGGAGGGCGGGCTGCCGGGGCGGCTGGGCGGGTTCTACCGGCGGCGGCTGGACGGGACGGTGGAGCGGCTGGCGTCCAAGGTGAACAACGTGCGGTTCGCGGCCGGGGAGGCGTTCATCGTGGAGACGACGGGCGGGGGCGGGCTGGGGCCCGCGGCTGAGCGGAATCGGGAGGCGGTGCTGGCGGACCTGGACGCAGGACGCGTCTCGGCACGGGGCGCGGCCGAGGACTACGGGCTCAGATGAGGTCGGCCGGGTCGAAGGCGACGGGAAAGGGCACGCTCAAGGTGAGCGTGACCCCCGCCGCGTGCACCTGTGGCCCTCGACAGGAATCGCCGTCGAGGTCATGGACATAGAGCGCCGGGCCTTCGTCGATTTCGACGCGCCAGTAGGACGGGATGCGCGCCGCGCCATGGACCAGGGGTTTGAGCGCTCTGTCGAAGGTCTTGCTCGCCGGGCTGACCACCTCCACGGCGAGCAGCACGTCGTCGGGCTCGAACGTGAGCTTCGCCTCCTGGTGCGACGGGCTGGGGGCAGGGCTGACGATCAGACTTCCGTCGCCGAGCTCATAGCCGTGCCCATCGTCCGGTTGCTCGAACAGCCTCACTTCAAGTGACGGGGCCGCCACGACTCGGCTCCGCGCCGGACCGCCGCGTGCACAGCCCGCGCCGCCCGAGCCCCCCACTCCGACCGGGGCCCCCCGAACACCTCCTCCTCCCCCGCGACGGGCACGGCCACGCACACAGCGTCGGAAGCCGTCCCCGTGCCCGCGAAGCCCGTCTCGACGAGCGCCTGCGTCTTGGCCTCCGTGACCGTCATCACCGCGTTAACCAGCGCCGCGTCCGTCATCGCCACGGGCAGCACGACCACGATGTTGATCGTCCCCACCCGCATCGGCGCCAGCTCGGGATCCACGTGTCCCTCGGGCGCGGCGGCCCAGGTGGGCACTCGCAGCCCCACGGTCGCGTACGCCTCAACACCCCCATCGGCGGCCCGCACGTAACGATCCACGGAGGCCGCCGTCATCATCCCGACCCCGGCCCCCTCCCGGGGCCCCAGGGACACCAGGTGATCGACCGGGTCCATCCGTGCGTACCCGGCCACGACCTGCGCGTTCAGCACCCACTCCCGGGGCCCGATCCCGCCCCCGAGCATGGCCGAGGAGATCATCCGCCATCCGGGCCCGAACTCCCAGAGCAACGCCCCGAGCCGGGCCCCCTCCTCCACGCGATAGCTGAGCTTCACGACCCTCCCCGCACCAGGTGCACGACGGGCCGCCCGTCGGGCCCTGGCTCGATCTTCACATGCGCGTCGAAGTGCCGTCCCACGAGTTCCTCGGTCAGCACCTGGGCGGGCTCCCCGGAGGCGACGGCCCGGCCGCCGGTCAGGAGCAGCAGGGAGTCGGCGTAGAGGCCGGCGACGGTGAGGTCGTGCAGGGTGGTGACGACGGTCAGCCCGTCGGTGCGCCGCAGCCGGTCCACCAGCTCCAGCACCTGCTGCTGGTGCCCGAGGTCGAGGGCGGTGGTGGGCTCGTCCAGCAGCAGCGCGGGGGCCTGCTGGGCGAGCGCCCTGGCGAGCACGACGCGCTGCCGCTCGCCGCCGGACAGCTCGCCGACGTGGCGGCCGGCCAGCGCCGTCAGGTCCAGCCGCTCGATCACGGACTCCGTCACCTCGCGGTCGTGCCGGCTCTCGCGCCCCAGGTAGGGGATGTACGGCGTGCGCCCCAGCAGCGCGTAGTCGAAGACCGTCATCTCCGGCGGCAGGGCGGGCGTCTGCGGCGCGTACGCCAGCAGCCTGGCCCGCTCGCGCGGCTTGAGCCCGCCGGACGGGCGGGAGTCGAGCAGGACGCCGCCCCGGTGCGCCACCAGCCCCATGAGGGCCTTGAGCAGGGTGGACTTGCCGGCTCCGTTGGGCCCGATGACGCCCACCCACTCGCCGCGCCGCACTTCGAGGTCCACGCCGTCGAGCACGTCGCGCTCGCCGAGCCGCACGGACAGGCCGCGAGCGCTGATCATGTGGCGGCCCGCCGGGTCATGCGCAGGACCGCCACGAAGAACGGCGCGCCCACGAACATGGTCACGACGCCGATCGGCAGCTCGGCCGGCGCGATGACGGTGCGCGCCACGAGGTCGGCCAGCACGAGGAACGCCGCCCCGCCGATCAGCGAGAGCGGCAGCACGATCCGGTACGAGCCGCCCGCGATGCGCCGCACGACGTGCGGCACCACGATCCCGACGAACCCGATCAGCCCGCTCACCGCCACGGCCGCCGCGGTGGCCAGCGACGCGGCCAGCAGCACCATGAGCCGCACGCGGGCGGCCCGCAGGCCCAGGCTGGTGGCCTCCTCGTCGCCGACGGACAACACGTCCAGCATGCGCCCGTGCAGCAGGAGCAGCACGGCGGAGACGGCGGCGTACGGCAGGACGAGCCAGAGCTGGTCCCACCCTCCGCCGACGTCGCCGAGGATCCACGAGTAGATGCGCTGCAGCTCCTCGACCTTGAACTGCTGGACGAACGTCTGGATCGCGGTCAGGAACGAGGTGACCGCCACCCCGGCCAGCACCAGCGTGGCGGTGCCGCCGGCCCGCCCGGCGGTGTTGCCCAGCGTGTACGCCAGGAACACCCCGCCCACGGCCCCCAGGAAGGCCGCCACCGGAATGCTCCCTGCCACCGACGGCAGCAGCACGATGGCCGCGGTCGCCGCGAGCCCGGCCCCGGCGGCGGCGCCCAGCAGGTACGGGTCGGCGAGCGGGTTGCGGAAGACGCCCTGGTACCCGGCGCCGGCCATGGCCAGCAGCCCGCCGACCACGGCGGCGACGAGCACCCGCGGCAGCCGCAGCTCGAACAGCAGCCCCTGCTCGACGGGCGCCAGCCCCGAGTCCACGTGGGTGAACGGCAGCCAGTCCACGACCTGCAGCACGACCTGCCAGGGCGAGATGTCGGCCGCCCCGTCGAGCAGGGCGGCGATCATGGAGACCGCCAGCACGCCCAGCGCGCACACCACCCACAGGGGCCGGGCCCTGGACGGGCCCGCCTGTGTCACCACGTCAGCTCGTGCCCGCCTTCGAGACCGCGGCGCCGATGGCCTCGGCCAGGTCGACCACCCGCGGCCCCCACCGGGAGGCGATGTCGTCGTCGAGCTGGACCACCTGGTCGTTCTTGATCGCGGACAGGTTCTGCCATCCGGGCCGCTCGGCCAGGGTGTCCTTGCTCTGCCGGCAGCACTTGACGTCGGCCAGGAAGATCAGGTCGGGGTCGGCCTGGGCGACGAACTCGGCGGACAGCTTGGGGTAGCCGCCGGCCGCGTCGGGCGCCTTGTCGGCGATGTTGGTCAGGCCGAACAGGCCGTAGATCTGGCCGAGGAAGGTCTTGGACGTGGCGGCGTACGGCGTGGTGTCGAGCTCGTGGTAGTACGTGAGCTGCTTGTCCTTGGGCGCCTTCGCGGCCAGCTCGTCGATGGCCGCCTTCATGCCGGAGACGACCTCGTCGGCCTTGGCCTGGTTGCCGGTGGCGGCGCCGAGCTCGGTGATCTCCTCGTACGCCTCGTCGAGCTTCGTGGCGGCCGGCTGGAGCAGGACGGGCACGTTCACCTTGCCCAGCTCGGCCACGACCTTGTCGAGGTCGTCGGAGACGATGACGAGGTCGGGCTTCTGGGCGACGATGGCCTCGACGTTCGGCTTGAAGCCGGACAGGTCGGTCTTGGGGGCCTCGGGCGGGAAGTTGGACTGGTCGTCGACCGCGACGACCTGGGGGCCCGCACCGATGGCGAACAGCGTCTCGGTGTGGGTGGCCGACAGCGAGACGATCCGCTCGGGCTTCTTGGGGATGGTGACCTTGCCGTTGCCCGCCTCGATGGTGACGGGGAAGCCTGCGGCGGCGGAGGGGGAGGCGGGAGCCGGGGTGGGGGCGGACGCTGTGGTGGTGCCGCCGCCCTGGCCGCATCCGGCCAGGAGAAGCGTTCCCAGCAGCGCGCCCGCGAAGGCCGTGCGTACGGGCCTCACGAGAAGTCCTTTCACACTGTTCGGAACCGAGAGACCCGCGTAGAGCGACGGATCACCCTTTTCCACGAGGGTTGATGACGTCAGCGCGGAGGCAGGCGACCTGGCTATGACAGTTGCGGGACAGCGCCGGACTCACACCGGACTTCGCTGCGCTCTGCGCATCGGACAAACGTTATCAATGCCCCAGATGCCGCCCGCGTCAAGGGGCGAGTTGAGCCTGCGCCGCGGCGATGATCCGCTGCAGCCGCAGGCCGTGGGCGGCGTCGAGAGGGTGCCCGCCGCCGTCGCGCACGGTCCTGGCGAACTCCTCGGCGACCGTCTCCAGGGGGTCGTCGTCGAAGTGCGGCAGGACGGCGCTGCCCGCGCGGCCGTACACGGCGAAGGAGGGCGGGGGCGGGTCGCCGGCGGCGGTCATGCACAGGGACACCTCGCTGACGGCGCCGCCCTCGTGGTCGAGCAGCAGGCCCGTCCAGCCGAGCGGGTCGCCGTGCGCGCGGACGCCGGTGACACGGCCCAGGGCGGCGTCCAGGAGGTCGATCACGTGCGGGCCGACGTCCAGGAGCGGGCCGTGCGCGTGCCGCCAGGGGGTGGCGAAGGGGTGGTCGGCGAGGAGGAGGCCGGAGATGTTCGCGGCGTGGCCGCCGACGGGGTCGATCCCGGCGCAGCGTTCGAGGAACGCGCGCGTCTGCGGGGCGTACCGGAGGGTGAGCACGAGCTGGGACGCCACGCCCGCCTCGGCGACGGCCCCGGCCACCCGCTCGGCGTTCTCCAGGGTGTCGGCGAGCGGCTTCTCCAGCAGCAGCGCCTTGCCGGCGCGGGCGGCGCGCACGGCGTACTCGGCCTGTACGGCGGGCGGCACGCAGAACGCCACGGCCTCGCAGTGCTCGAACAACTCCTCGACCGTCGCGAACACGGGCGCCCCCAGCTCGGCGGCGGCCTCCGGCCTGCGCGCCCACACCCCGGCCAGCCGCGTGTGCGGCCCCTTGGCCAGCATCGGCGCGTGCGCCATCCGCGCCCACGGCCCCGCCCCGATCAGTCCCACCGCCACCGGCTCACGTCGATTGTCCACCGGTGCAACCTATGGCCGCGAGCGCCACTGCTCAACCGCGTGCTGCGGCCGGTGCGCGAGGGTGCCCGAGTCGATCACCAGGGTCTGGCCGGTCAGGCAGCGGGACTCGTCGCAGCACAGGAACGTCACCAGGTTGGCGACGTCCTCCATCGAGCACGCCCACGGCAGCAGCCGCTCGGCCTGCTTGTCGGCGAGCTGCGCGGGCGTCATGGCCCGCTCGGCGGCCGGGGTGAGCACGAGGGCGGGCGCGATCGCGTTGCAGCGGATCCCGCGCGAGCCGTACATGGTCGCCACGTACCGGGTGAAGCCGATCAGCGCCGCCTTGGAGGCTCCGTACGCCGCGTGCACCGTGTCCCCCACCAGGGCGGACACCGACGACGTGATGACGACGGCGCCCCCGTCGGGCATGGCGGGCACCGCGTGCTTGACCATGAGCATGGCGCCGCGCAGGTTGACCTCCATGGTGCGGTCCCAGACGGCCACGTCGAGCGTCTCCAGCTCGCGGTCCCTCCCGTACACGCCGTGGTCGAGCACCGCGGCGTTGGAGTGCAGGACGTCCACCCGGCCGAAGGAGGCCACCAGCGTCGCCACCGCCTCCTCCACCTGCTTCTCGTCGGAGACGTCGCAGGTCAGCGCCATCCCGGTGCCGCCGCGGGCGCGGATGGCGGAGGCGGTGGCCCGCGCGCCGGCCGTGCGCACGTCGAGCGCCCCGACGCAGGCCCCCTCGGCGGCCAGGCGGGCGGCGCAGGCGGCGCCGATGCCCGAGCCGGCGCCCGTCACGAGCGCCACCTTGCCGTCGAAGCGCCCGCTCACCATTCCACCATCAGGGACGTCAGGCCGCGGCCCACGATCGACCTGCGGTAGGAGACGTCGTGGCCGGGCGCGAGCCGCAGCCCCGGGAGCCGCCGGCCGAGCACCTCCAGCGCCGTGCGCAGTTGCAGCCGGCCCAGCGCGGCGCCCACGCAGAAGTGGATGCCGTAGCCGAAGACCAGGTGCTCGGCGGCGTTCGGCCGGTCGATCACGAACCGGTCCGGGCCGGGGAAGACCGTCCCATCGTGGGCGGCCGAGTCGGTGGACAGCAGCACGAGGGCTCCGCGCGGGATCGTCACGCCGTGCAGGGCGACGTCCTCGGCCGCGTACCGGAAGGAGCCCAGGGACGCCCCGTCGATGCGCATGCACTCCTCGGAGGCGTTCGCGACCAGCTCGGGCGGCACCGGCCAGGCGCCCTCGCGCAGCAGCCGCAGGACGGTGTTGCCGAGCTGGTTGGGCACGGTGTCGTTGCCGCCGAGCAGGATCGTGGAGATCAGCTCCACCACCTCGCGGTGCGTCAGCTCCTCGCCGATGAGCGAGGTCATCAGGGACGTGAAGTCGTCGCGGGAGTCCTTGGCCCGCGCGGCGACCAGGCGGTCCACGTAGTCGAGGTAGGTCAGGAAGCCATCGGCCAGCTCCAGCTGCCGGGCCGGCGGCTGCGGGGACAGGAAGAGCTGGAACCAGTCCTTGACGCGCGCCTGCACGAACGCCTCGTCCGCCTCCGGCACGCCGATGAAGCGGGCGGTCAGCTTGATCGACGGCTCGTGGCCGATCTCGCCGACGAAGTCCGCGTGCCCCTTCGGCGAGAGCCGGTCCAGCAGCTCCTCGTTCAGCCGCCTGAACTCCTGCTCCATGGCCGACACCGCGCGCGGCGTGAACGCCCTGGACACCGACCGGCGCAGGCGCGTGTGGTCGGGCGGGTCCACGTTCGCCACGAAGCTGGACAGGAACGAGCCGTGCTCGCCCAGCTTCTCCCGCGTCTCGCGGGTGAGGCTGCGCGAGATCGTCAGCGAGCCCTTGGAGGAGAAGCGGCGGGGGTCGCCGTACGCGGCCCGCACGTCGGCGTGGCGGGTCAGCACGTACGCGCCCAGATGCTCGCTCTTGAACACCGGCGCCTGCTCGCGCAGCCTGGCCAGGAACGGGTAGGGGGCGGCCACGTGCCAGTCCGCGCCGACGTCGAAGTCCTCGGCCAGGGTGTCGCCGGTCGTGCTGTCCCGGGTCGTGCTGTCCCGGGTCGTGCTGTCCCCGGTCATGCTGTCCTCGGTCATGGGGCGAAGATCCTCCGCGGGTTGACGACGAGCATCTGGTGGATCTGGTCGTCCGTGACGCCCCGGCCGCGCAGCGCGGGCAGCACGTCGCGGGAGATGTGCAGCAGGTGGTAGCGGGGATGCCGCTCGCGTACGACGGCGACGTCGAAGCGGTCGTTGAAGCAGTACGAGTCGTGACTCAGCACCATCCGCCCGGCGTGCCCGCGCTCGCACAGCTCCGCCACGATCGCCACCCGGTCCTCGAACGGGCTGATCGTCTCGATGCCGAACCGGTCCATGCCCAGGTACGAGCCGTTCGCGACCAGCTCCTCCAGGTACGCCACGTCCGTCGAGTCACCGGCGTGCCCGATGACCACCCGCCCCAGGTCCACGCCCAGCGAGGCGAGGAGCTTCTGCTGGTCGAGCCCGCCCCTGGACGCGCTGTGGGAGTGGGTCGTGATCGGCGCCCCGGTCTCCAGGTGCGCCTCGGCGACGGCCCTGAACACCCGCTCGCAGCCCTTGGTCAGGCCGAGGTGGTCGGAGGCGCACTTGAGGACGGCCGCCTTGACCCCGGTGCGGCCGATGCCCTCGGTGAGGTCCCGTACGAAGAACTCGGCCAGCCGGTCCGGCCCGCCGAACAACGATCCGGGGCCCCGGTTGGCGAAGTACGGCGGCAGCGCGTCGTAGGTGTAGAGGCCGGTGGCGGCCACGATGTTCACGGAGGTCAGCTCGGCCACCCGCTGGACGGCCGGGACGTACCTGCCCAGGCCCACCACGGTGAGGTCCACGATGGTGTCGATGCCCGCCGCCTTGAGCGCGTCGAGCTTGCCCGCCGCCTCGCGCGCCCGCGCCTCCAGGTCCCAGCCCTCCGGGATGTCCGGCCAGTTCCACAGGATCTCCGGGCTCAGCCCGAAGACGTGCTCGTGCATGAGCGTCGCCCCGAGGTCGGCGACCGGGCCTCTCACGGTTTCAGGCACGGGAACCTCTCGTGCTCGAACGGCCGGTTCACCTGCAGGCCGAGCCCGTCGGTCTGCTTGTACGGCAGGCCGGTGTAGAGGGCGTCGGCGTCGAAGTAGGTGGCGGTGAAGGACAGGCGCGGGGTGTCGCGGCGGTTGGCGGGGGCGCCGTGCACGGTCAGGGCGTGGTGCACGGTCGCGTCGCCGGCCTTGAGGTCGAGCGGCGGCGACACCTCCAGCTCCTTGAGCCAGGGGTGCTGGGTGAGCTGGTCGTCGCCGGGGCGGGTGAAGCTGCGGCCGAGCAGGCCGTACCGGTGCGAGCCGTCGTAGAAGCGCAGCGACCCCATGTCGGCCGGCACGTCACACAGCGCCAGCCAGACGGTGAGCATGGCGGAGCGGTCCATCGGCATCCACGGGAAGTCCTGGTGGAACTCGGTGGCGCCGTGCTCGCCCGGCTCCTTGACGAGCAGGTTGGTGACCTGCACCCGCACCGCGCGCACGCCGCGCAGCAGCCGGACGGCGGTGCGGCCCATCGCGGGGCTCAGCGTCAGCGCGGCGAACGCCTCGTCGCCCGCCGCGATGTCCCTGGACTGGCCGAACGCCTGGTCGACGAGCGTCTCGTGGCGCCTGGAGCGCGCCTCCAGGTAACCCGTGGCCCGCTCGCGCAGCTCGGCGGCCGCACCGGGCGGGACCAGCCGCCCGAGCCGCACCCAGCCGTGCTCGGCGAAGAAGGCCGCCTCGTCGTCGGTCGCCTGACGCACCGGGATCTCCATGCGCCCAGTCTCGCACCTAAAGCAAGCGCTTGGTAAGACCCGCGGCCCGGGCACCCCCCACTCGTGCGCGCCCGCCCGGCCCCACCCCTTCGGCAGGACCGTGCCGCGCGGTTATGATCCCGAGCAAGCACTTGGTGGGAGGCGATCGTGCGGCGGTTCAGGTTCGGGGCGGTGGTCCGGGAGGCCGGGTCGGGGAAGGCCTGGGCGGAGAAGGCGAGGAGGCTGGAAGGGGCCGGGTTCGACGTGCTGCTCGTCCCCGACCATCTCGTCGGCCCGAGGTTCGCGCCCATCGCCGCGCTCACGGCCGCGGCCTGCGCCACCACCAGGCTGCGCGTGGGCACGCTGGTGTTCGCCAACGACTTCCGGCACCCGGCCGTGCTGGCCAAGGAGACGGCCACGCTCGACCTGCTGTCCGGCGGGCGGCTGGAGGTCGGGATCGGGACCGGGTGGATGGCCGGCGACTACGCGGGCGCGGGGCTGGCGCTGGAGCCGCCGGGGGTGCGGGTCGAGCGGCTGCGGGAGGCCCTGGCCGTGCTCAAGGGGCTCTGGGGTGAGGGGCCGTTCCGCTTCGAGGGGCGGCACTACCGGATCTCCGGGCTCGACCAGCAGCCGAAGCCGCTCCAGCGGCCCCGGCCGCCGCTGGTGATCGGCGCGGGCGGGGCCCGGATGTTGCGGCTGGCGGCCGAGGAGGCCGACGTGGTGAACATCGGGATGCGGGTCAGACCCGACGGGAGCGGGCCCGACCTGCGGGACGGAGGAGTGCGGGCGCTGCTCGGCAAGCTCGCCGCCGTGCGCGAGGCCGCCGGGGAGCGGTACGCGGGGCTCGAACTGGGCACCAGCGTGATCCAGACGGGCGAGCGGAAGGCGGAGGAGGCGTGGAGCGCGGCCGACAGCGCCGCGCTGGACGAGACGCCGCAGGTGCTGCTGGGCACGCGACACGACATCGTTGACAAGCTCCGCTATTGGCGGGATGAGCACGATATTTCGTATTTCGTGCTGCACCACGAGCGGGACCTGGACGCCTTCGTGCCGGTCGTCGAGGAACTGGCCACCTGACCTGCCCGCCCTGACCTGCCCGCCCCGACTCGCGCCTCGCCCGCCCCTCGCCCGCCCCGGCTCCGGCCAGGGCCCGCGCCGGGTCCGGGGCCCGGGCCGGCCCGGGCGCGGCCACCTGGCCTCAGGCCGGGTCCGGCCGTGCCCGATGATGGGACACATGAACGAGATGCTGCTGCTCCGGCACGGTGAGACCGAATGGAGCAAGGCGGGCAGACACACCGGCCGTACCGACCTGCCTTTGACGGAGCACGGCGAGGAGCAGGCCAGGGCCCTGGCGCCCCTGGTCAAGGAGCCGTTCGACCTGGTGCTGGTCTCCCCCGCCCAGCGCGCCCGCCGCACGGCGGAGCTGGCCGGGCTGACCGGTTACGAGGTGGACGCAGACCTGTGGGAGTGGGACTACGGCGGCTATGAGGGCATCACCACGCCGCAGATCCGTGAGACCAGGGCCGGGTGGTACCTGTGGCGTGACGGCGTGATCCCCGGCGACGCGGAGCATCCCGGCGAGAGCGCGGCCCAGGTGGCCGCGCGTGCCGACCGGGTGATCGAGCGGGCCAGGGGCGCCGGGGGGCGGGTGGCGCTGGTGGCGCACGGGCACTTCCTGCGCGTGCTGGCCGCCCGCTGGCTGGGCCTGGCGCCCGAGGACGGCAGGCTGCTGAAGCTGGACACGGGCACCTACTCGCGGCTCGGCTTCGAGCACGCCGAGCCGGTGCTCATGGCCTGGAACGCCCCCGTCAACCAGGTGTAGAGGCTAGACCTTCGTGCGCAGGGCCGACTCGTGCAGGGCCCTGCTCACCAGCCAGCCGCGTAACGACCCCAGGCTGGGGTCGTACGACAGGGGCCGCTCCCAGAGCGCGGTGAACACGTCCTGGGTGACCTCCTCCGCGTACGCCTGGCTGCCGGTGACCTTGACGGCGACGCCGTACACGTACGCGCCGTGCTGGTCGTAGGCGTCGGCCAGCGCGTCGAGGTCTCCGGCCGTCAGTCGTGCGCACAGGTCCATGTCGCTCATCAGTCGCATCCCAGCGTCGCGGCGGCGCGGATCAGGTCGCGGGCGAGCACGGGGTCGCCCTCGGCGGCGTAGGGGAAGCAGTCGGTCGGCCACCGGTTGGCCAGCAGGCGGCAGAAGTCCACGGCGTCGGCCGAGACGAGCACGCCGACGTGGTCGGAGGCGGGAGAGAGCGGGATCGTCCAGGTGCCGCCGCCGGGGCCGGTCAGCACGACGGTGGCGGAGACGTCGCGGCGCGGCCCCTTCATCGCGTGCGGCAGCATGACCAGGCCGAATTCGGCGATCATGCGCACGTGCTCGGGCCGGGGCGCGGCCCTGGAGCGGTCGGTGGCGGCCCGGATGTCGTCGGCGTGCGTCCACGTCTCGAACGTGCGCTGGACCATGGCCTGGCGCAGCGGCGCGCGGGCCGGCGTCGGGCTGGTGCCGGCCAGGGCCACCTCCACGTCCAGCAGCACCTCGGTGCTGCCCGACACGCGCTGGAGCAGGGATCCGGCCTGCTCGCGCCAGCGCCGGTGGATCGGCGCGGCGATGGTCGTCACGCCCGTGCCGGCCACGCCCATGAGCCTGGCCACGGTCGCGTCGTTGGCGGCCAGGTGCTCGACGACGCCTCTGACCGTGCCGTGCCGGGCGATCGGGGCCTCCCAGTCGGGCGCGCTCAGCTCGGTCAGCAGGTCGTCCATGAGCGCGACCTGCTCGGCGTACGGGCCCGCGATCGTCGCCACGGGCACCAGGGCCGGGCTGCGGCGCCGGCGTGCCATGGACATCACGGCCTCGCGCAGCGACGGGGGCGGCGCGACGGCCGTCTCCGGCTCGTCGAGCAGCGCGATGGCGGCGCTGCAGTCGGGGCACGAGGCGACGTGGTCGTCTGGGCTCTGCCCGTTGTACAGGTAGGAGTCCGTCATGGCCACCTCCGCAGCCGACGCTAACCCGGCGGGCTCCCAGGTGCCAGGCGGCAGCCGGGGAACGGTGCCAGAAGCGTCTCACGCCAGCGGCCCTCAAGGTAGTCGCGGGCGCGTTTTCCCCAGTCCAACAGCCGAGAATCCGGCTCGACCTCGTCGTCGAGGCCGAGGGCCGCGTCGCGGGCGCGCTGGGTGGCCAGGTGGTCGTCGAGGGAGACGGCCCAGACGGTGACCGCCTCGGTGTCGCAGAAGAGCACCTCGTACAGGCCGACGAGGGTGTGGCCGTGCTCGGCGAGCAGCGGGGCGCGTTCGGTGCGGACGGCGTGCAGGTAGTCGAGCGCGGCCCCGGGGCGTACGCGGGCGCTCTCGAAGAGGTAGAGCTCGGCGGCGGGCGCCTCGGCGAGCGGCGGGCAGCCGGGCGCGGCCCCGAGCGGCCGGGAGAAGGCCGAGAAGCGCAGGTCGTCGATGTCGGACAGGAAGAGCCGCTGGTCCACGCCCTGGTAGATCTCCATCATCTGCCGCCAGCCGCCGTCCCAGCCGCCGTGGCAGTCCCACAGCGTGACGGCCTTGAACTGGGGGTGACCGGTGATGCCGACCGCGTAGAAGGCGCCGACGAGGTCGATCTCGCGCGATCTGATGGACATGCCGGAGGTGAGCTCCGGGGCGGCGCGTTCCTCGTCCTCGCGCTTGTAGCGGGTCAGCCAGGTGAGGTACTCCAGCGGGCGCCTGGAGTTCATCGGCCGGAAGTCGACCTCCTCGATCAGGTGGATCGCGCGCCGCACCACGCCTCCTCTGACTACCAAGCGATTGCTTGGCTCAGAGGATAGCGATCAGGCGGGCACTTGGGAAGGCTGGGGCCCCCGTCCCGTGAGCCACTCCAGGACCCTGCGGTGCCCGGACGCGGCGTCCTCGAAGTGGCCCCAGTGCCAGTACCGGGGCTGGTCCCGGATGCCGGTCACCCAGGTGCGGTAGGAGACGGAGGCGCCAGTGGTGGCGGGCGCCACGCCATAGGTGCGGATCACGACCTTGCCGCCCGGCGCGAACAGCACGTCGTCGGCGATCGGATACAGAGTCATCTGGTCGAGCATGACCCGAATCCTCGCCGGAGGACGAGGCAGGGCGGTTACACCTCCGGCGCGCCCTCGTTACGCGGGGCGCGCCGGTGTGAACATGTTGTTACACGAGCAGGCCGTCGAACTCTCCGTCCTTCACCCCGAGCACCAGGGCCCGGATCTCGTCGCGGGTATAGATGAGGGCAGGGCCGTCGGGGAAGCGCGAGTTGCGCACCGCGATGCCCCCGTCGGGAAGCTCCGCGAGCTCGACGCAGTTGCCCTGCGAGTTGCTGTAGCGGCTCTTGCGCCAGGCGACCTGGGTCAGGTCCGCCGCCGGCATGCCGTTGTAGGTCTGGTTCATCTACATCTTTCTGAGAAGACCGCCGATGAGCTCGACGGTGCCCCCTGGCGTGGTGCTCTCCACGCACAACTGCTCCATGGCCGTGAGATACGGATCGATGTCCTCACGCTTGTCCAGGTACAGGGCACCCCAGAGCTGCTCGACGTAGACAACGTCCGACAAGTCGGACTCGGGAAACCGCAAGATGCTGAACGCGCCCCCCTCAGCGGCATGCTTGCCGAATCTGAAGGGCATCACCTGGAGGGTGATGTTGGGAAGGGCAGCGACTTCCAGCAGATGCTGGAGCTGCTCGGACATGACCTCCCGCCCGCCGATGGTCCGCTTGAGCGCCGCCTCGTCGATGACGGCCCACAGCCGGGGTCCGTCCTTCTGGGTGAAGCGCTCCTGGCGCTGCATGCGCAGGTGCACGCGCCGTTCGATTCTGTCGGAACTCGCATCGGGGTTGCCAAGCTGGAAGACCGAACGCGCATACGAGGCCGTCTGCAGCAGGCCGGGCACGAACTGCACCTCATAGGTGCGGATCACGCTGGCCGCCTCCTCCAAACCGATGTACGTCGTGAACCACGACGGCAGTTCGGCCGAGTACTTGTGCCACCACCCCGGGGTGTTGGCCTCGCGCACCATCTCCAGCAGGGCACGGCGTTCGGCATCGTCGACGACGCCGTACAGGGTGAGCAGGTCTTCCACGTCACGTGTCTTGAAGCCGACGCGGCCGAGCTCCATGCGGCTGATCTTGGACTCGGACGCCCGGATGTGGAATCCGGCCTGTGCCCGGTCAAGCCCGCTGGCCTCACGGAGGCGCCTGAGACTCGCCCCCAGCATGATGCGCCGAACGGTTGAACCGGTCCCGGGCGGATCAATCGACACGTGCTGCTCCTTGGTCGTTTCCTTGCAACACGGCGGGCCGCACCGTTCTCGGCGGCGCCACCGCACGTAGCGAAGTTGCACCCGCGATACGCCCCATTTGTACGGGCGACCGCAGGGTAGCGGAGTATGCACCTACAGTCTGTCACTTCACGGCCGAAAGATCATGGGCCGCGGACAAGATCCCCTTTCCCCCATATTGACCATTTGAGGGAAACCGTAGCGCTTGCACGAGTTGTCTGCACGTGCATTCGCTCTTGCACCTGCACGAGAGTTTGCAGCAGAATGATCACGTGCAATCCACCACGGCACCCGGCCAGTGGACCACGTTCGATTGGTGGCCCCCCGTCGGCTGGTGGCCGGAGGCCGCCCGCGATCTGCTGGTCCCCGGCCCGTCCACGAGTGCCACGTTCGTGCTCCCGCCCACCGCCTCCTCGGTCCATTCCGCCCGCAGCTTCACCGTGGGCGCGCTGACCGGCTGGGGCCTCGGCGAGCTGGCCGACAACATGGAGCTGGTGGTCTCCGAGCTGGCCACCAACGCGCTGCGGCACGGCCTGTGCCTGGACGGCCCGGGCCGCCAGCGCGCCGTCCAGATGTCCCTCGTCCGCCGGGGGCCGCTGGTGACCAGCGCCTTCACCGATCCAGGCTCCTCGGTGCCGGTGCTGCGATACCCTGGGCCCCTTGACACCGGCGGCCTCGGACTCCACATCGTCGAATCGCTCAGCCTCCGCTGGGGCTGGTCCGCACTCGCGCCTCACGGAAAGATCGTCTGGGCAGTCCTCTCCTGACCGGGGGTGATCTGCATTACCGTGGATGGTCATGGCTCACGGTGAGTCCCGCGCGCGACCCCATGAGAGTGCTGACAGATGGAAGATCACCTGCTCGGCTGGCTGCGAACACTGGACGAGGACCGGCTTGGCCGCATCCTGGCCAACAGGCCCGACGCCATCGCCGCGCCCTGGCCCAGGCGCCTCGACACCCTGGCCCAGCGGCTCGGCAATGCCGTCGCCGTGATCGAGACCCTGCGCCGCCTGCCGTTGCCCTGCCTCCAGGTCGCCGAGACCGCCCTGGCCATGACCCGCCCCACCGCCGACACGCTCGCCCGCTTCCTCAGCAGCCCCGAGGAGGAGGTGACGCCCTGGCTGGAGCACCTCTACGACCACGCGCTGGCCTGGCCGGGCGACGACGGCGTCATCCACCTCGCCGAAGGCGTCTCGCGCTGGTGGACAGCGCCGCTCAGCCTCGGCGAGCCCCTCGACCACTACCTGAACGCCTGGTCCATCAGCAACGACGCGCTGCACGCCCTCGCCCGCAACCTCGGCCTGCCCGTCCAGGGCAACAAGCGCCGCATGATCACCCGGGTCATCGAGGCGCTCAGCGACACCGACCGGGTCAGGGCGCTGATGCGCCACGCCCCCGAGGGCACCGTGCCGCTGCTCGACGGCTTCGCCTGGGACGGCCCCGCGCTCACCGTCGACGGCGCCCGGTTCGTCACCCCCGGCACGCCCGAGCGGTGGTGCGCCGACCACGGCCTGCTCTTCCGGCCGAGCTGGCACAAGGCCGAGATCCCCCGCGAGGTGGCGATCTGCCTGCGCGGCTCCGGCTACCACCCGGCCTACCTGCCCGACGCGCCCGAGCTGGCCACCATCCCGGTCGACCCCGAGGAGGTCGACCACCTGATGACGCTGGCCGCGCCGCACGTGGTCGAACGGTGCGCGGCCCTGCTCGACAACACCTCCAAGACGCCGCTGCCGCTGCTCAAGACCGGCGGCGTGGGCGTGCGCGAGGTCCGCAGGATGGCCAAGGAGACCGGCTGCGACGAGGACGAGACGCGGCTGCTGCTCGAGATCTGCGCGGTGGCCAGGCTGATGGCCTGGGACGAGCCGTCCGGCGGCATGATCCCCACCGAGCGGTTCGACCGGTGGCGGCTCGACGAGGGCTCGGCCCGGCTGCGGGTGCTGCTGGCGGCCTGGTGGCGGATGGAGCGCTCGTCGCTGCGCAAGATCGACGGCAAGTACGGCACCGTGCTCGGCGACGACCCCGCCGGCCCCGTGATCGCCCAGGTGCGCAGGGCCGTGCTGTCGGTGCTCGCCCACCTGCCCTCGGGCACGGCCTTCGCCGACCGCGACAGCCTGATCGGCAACGTCCACTGGCACGCGCCGCTGATCGACCGGGCGCTGCTGCGCGAGTGCGCGCCCGCCGTGCTCGACGAGGCCAGGCTGCTCGGCCTGCTGGCCAACAACACGCTGACCGACCTCGGCCGCGCCCTGGCCGGGCTGACGGCCAAGCCGGGAGACGAGAACGACGACGCCGTCCCGATGGTCGAGCACGACCCGATGCTGGCGGAGGCCGCCACCAGGGCGCTGGCCAGCGTGCGCAGGAGCGCGCTGTTCGGGCCCGACCTGACCGCGGTGGTCACGGGGCCGCCGTCGGCGGAGCTGGCGGCGCTGCTCGACCGCTGCGCCGACCGCGAGTCGCGCGGCGCGGCCTCGGTGTGGCGCTTCAACACGCCGAGCGTGCGCCGGGCGCTCGACCAGGGGTACGAGGCCGACGACCTGCTCGACGAGCTGGCCGCGGTGGGCACCATCCCGCAGCCGCTCGAATACCTGGTCCGCGACACCGCCCGCAGGCACGGCGAGGTGACGGTGAGCACGGTCGGGTGCGTGGTGCAGGCCACCGACCCGACGCTGCTGGCCGAGATCGCCGCCCACCGGCGGCTGGGCCGGCTGGGGCTGCGGCTGCTGGCCCCCACGGTGCTGGTCAGCGCGGCGCCGGCCGATCGCACGCTGGCGGCGCTGCGCGAGGTCGGCTACTCCCCCGTGCCCGTCGCCGACACCGGCGAGATCACCATCCACCGGGCCAGGGCCGAGGAGAGCGCACCCGGCAAGCTCGTCCTGCTGCCCGGCGGGCAGGTGGCCGAGCTGTCGGACTTCCCCGGCCTGGCGGAGTTCGAGGCACCGCCCCACATGCTGCTGGAGCCCCCGCCCGACCCGTACGAGCACGCCCGCCGCCTCGTCGCCGCCGGCCGGGCGGACGGCGAGAAGAACGGGCGCACCTGGGCGATCATCGGCAGGATGGCGACCAGGCTGCCGACGGCGCAGCAGTCGCTGCTCGGCTTCGTCGTCGACCGGGGCGTGCGCGCCGGCATCACGCTGACCGACGGGCTGACCGCCACGATCAGCCATGGCGAGCTCAAGGGCGGCGCGCTGGACGCCTGGTGCGAGGAGGCGGGCGACTACCTGGAGTTCCCCCTCGCCGAGATCGTCGAGGTCCGGGGCGCCTATTGAAGCGGTCCTGCTTGAGCGGCCCTACTTGAGCGGCTGGGCCTTCTTCAGGTTCGCCACCAGCTCCTCCAGGAAGGTGGCGTATCCCTGGTAGCTGAAGGGGGCCTCGGCCGACCACGGGTAGAGCTGGCCGGCCTTGACCGCGGGGAGCTTGGCGAAGGTGGGCTTCTTCATCATCTCCTCGGGCTTGAGCGCCTGCGTGCGCGTGTCGTAGAGGATCACATCGGCGTCGTACTCGTCGGCGTTCTCCCAGCTCAGCGTCTGGAAGAAGCCGCCCTCGTCCACCTTCGCGGGCGTGACGACGTTCAGGCCCGCGTTCACCATGTGCACGATGTCCGGGTACTCCGGCGGGTTGACCACCCAGAACGCGTCCGCGCCGCCCGAGGCCAGGAGGATCTTGAGGTCCTTGAACCGGGCGAGCTCCTTGGTGGCCGCCTCCATGCGGGCCTTGGCCTCGGGCACGCCCTCCATGCTCGCGCCGAGCGACTTGGCCAGCTCCTCGTACGTGCCGATCACCTCGGTGGCGCTCTTGCCGGTGAGCATGACGCCGGCGGTGGGGGCGACCTGCTCGATGGTGTCCTTGGACTTCTCGGGCACGTACCAGAGGGTGCCGTTGATGTACATGCTGCTGACCAGGAGGTCGGGCTGCAGCGCGATGTACTGCTCGACGTTGAACTCGTCCCAGACGTTGCCCAGGCCCGTGACCTTGGTGATGTCGACGTTGCCGACCTGCGGGTCCTTGCTGCCGTCCTTCAGCTTGTGCGGGCCGAACACGGCGATCGGGCGCACGCCGAAGTCCCACAGGGCGGCCGCGGCGCCCACCTGGGCGACGACTCTGGTGGGGACCTTGGGCTGCTCCAGCTTCTTGCCGCGGTCGTCGGTGAACGACCAGGATCCCTGGGCGGGAGCGCCGGAGGAGGCCGGCGCCGCGGGGGTCGCCTGCGTGGCCGCCCCGCCGTCACCGCAGGCCGCCAGTGCCAGGGCCGCCGCGAGTCCTGCCGCGCCCGACAGGAAACCCCTGCGAGCAAGTACCGGTCCCGACATCTCCAACTCCTAAGGTTAGGCTTGCCTTCTTGCAAGGCCATTAGATTAGCCTTGCCTAAGTTTGACTTGCTACGAGAGGGGGTCGGGTGCGCCCGGCTGAGGTAACGGTCGCGGCCGGAGCGGGCCAGGAAGACGGCGGACGCCAGGCCAGGGGCCGCCCCTCGGTGCTCGTCGCCGGGCTGGTCGTCACGGTGGCCTTGTTGGCGCTGGTCGCCATGGCGAGCGTGGCGCTGGGCGCCCGCTCGGTGTCGTTCAGCACGGTGATCGACGCGTTCCTGGCGCCGGACGGCTCCAACGACCACACGGTCATCCGCGAGCTGCGCGTCCCGCGCACGCTGCTCGGCCTCGGCGTGGGCGCCACGCTCGGGCTGGCCGGCGCGCTCATGCAGAGCCTGACCCGCAACCCGCTGGCCGACCCCGGCCTGCTGGGCATCGACCAGGGCGCCGCGCTCGGCGTCACGCTGGCGCTCGGCATCTTCGGGCTCACCGACCCCGTCGTGTACGTGTGGTTCGCCTTCGGCGGGGCCGCGCTGGCCTCCGTCGCGGTCTACTCGCTGGCCTCCTCGGGCCGCGCCGGCTCCAGCCCGGTACGCCTGGCCCTGGCCGGAGTCGCGTTCGGCATGGTCTGCACGGCGATCTCCTCGGCCATCCTCCGCACGGACTCCCAGACCTTCGACCGGATGCGGTTCTGGCTGACCGGCTCGCTGGCCGGGCAGACGGCCGACACGCTCGTGCGGCTCGCGCCGTTCATGGCCGCCGGGCTGGTGCTCGGGCTGCTGCTGGCCAGGCCGCTCAACATGCTGGCGCTCGGCGAGGACGCGGGCAAGGCGCTCGGCGTGAACGTGAACAGGACCCGGATCCTCACCGGCGTGGCCGTCACCCTGCTGTGCGGCGCCGCCACCGCCGCCGCCGGGCCGCTGGTGTTCGTCGGGCTGATCGTGCCGCACGCCGTGCGCGCCCTGGTGGGGCCCGACCAGCGGTGGGTGCTGCCGTACTCGGCGCTGGCCGCGCCCATCCTGCTGCTGGGCGCCGACGTGATCGGACGGCTCATCGCCCGGCCGGGAGAGGTGCAGGTGGGCATCGTCTGGGCGGTGATCGGCGCGCCGATCTTCATCATGCTCGCCAGGCGGAAGCGGGTGGCCGCGCTGTGAACGTCCGCGTCGGCTCCTGGTCCGTACGGCTCGCACCCCGCGCCCTGCTCGTCAGCGTCGTCCTCGTCGTGGCCGGCTTCCTGGTCACCGTGGCGGCGCTGTCCACGGGCGAGTTCACCGTGCCCGTGCCCGACATCATCTCGGCCATCTTCGGGCAGGGCACGCCCGTCGCCGAGCTGATCGTCGGCAAGCTGCGCGCCCCGCGCGTGGTCACCGGGCTGCTGGTCGGGGCCGCGTTCGGCCTGAGCGGGGCCATCTTCCAGAGCCTGACCAGGAACCCGCTGGGCAGCCCCGACTTCATCGGCTTCACCGCCGGCGCGTCCACGGGCGGCATCCTCGCCGTGGTCGCGGGCGGCTCCGCCATGACGATCGCCGGCGGCGCGCTGGCCGGATGCCTGGTGACGGCCGTGCTGGTGTACCTGCTGGCCTACCGGGGCGGCGTCCAGGGGTACCGGCTGGTCCTGGTCGGCATCGGGGCGAACGCGCTGCTGGTGGCCGTCAACTCCTACATCCTGACCCGCGCCAACATCAACGACGCGGCCAGCGCGGGCGCCTGGCTCACCGGCAGCCTCGGCGGGCGCGGCTGGGACCACGCCTGGCCCGTGGCGCTGGCGCTGCTGGTGCTGCTGCCGCTGTGCCTGTACATCGCGCGGCCGATGCGGATGATCGAGATGGGCGACGACGCGGCCAAGGCCATGGGCATCAAGGTCGAGGTCGTCCGCGTGGCGGCCGTCGCGGCCGGCGTGCTGCTGTCCGGGGTCGCCACGGCCGCCGCCGGGCCCGTCATCTTCGTCGCGCTGGCCGCGCCGCAGCTCGCCCGGCGGCTGACCCGCTCCCCCGGCGTGACGCTGGCCTCCTCCGCCCTCATGGGCGCCGTGCTGCTGACCGCCGCCGACCTGGCGGCGCAGCGCGTGCTCGCCCCCACCCAGCTCCCCGTCGGTGTGCTGACCGCCGCCATCGGCGGCACCTATCTCGTCCTGCTCCTCCGAAAGGACCGCCACTGATGGCCACCACCTCCCGTCTGACCGGCACCGGGCTGACCCTCGCCTACGACCAGCGCGTGGTGGCCACGGACCTGAGCGTGACGATCCCCGACGAGTCGTTCACCGTGATCATCGGCCCGAACGCCTGCGGCAAGTCCACCCTGCTGCGGGCCCTGGCCAGGATGCTCAAGCCCAGGACCGGCGCCGTCCACCTGGACGGCAGCGTGATCACCTCGTTGCCGTCGAAGGAGGTGGCACGGCGGCTCGGCCTGCTCCCGCAGAGCTCGATCGTGCCCGACGGGATCACCGTGGCCGACCTGGTGGCCCGCGGCCGCTACCCGCACCAGAAGCTGATGCGGCAGTGGTCGAAGGCCGACGAGGCGGCCGTGTCGGAGGCCATGCGCGCCACCGACGTGGCCGAGCTGGCGGACCGGATCGTGGACGAGCTGTCGGGCGGGCAGCGGCAGCGGGTGTGGCTGGCCATGGCGCTGGCCCAGGAGACGCCGATCCTGCTGCTCGACGAGCCCACCACCTTCCTCGACATCTCCCACCAGATCGAGGTGCTGGACCTCTGCGCGGAGCTGCACGAGCAGGGGCGGACCATGGTGGCGGTGCTGCACGACCTGAACCAGGCGTGCCGGTACGCCACGCACCTCATCGTGATGCGGGGCGGCCAGATCGTGGCCGAGGGCGATCCTACGGAGATCGTCACGTCCGAGCTGGTGCACGAGGTGTTCGACCTGCGCTGCGAGATCATCCAGGACCCGCAGTCGGGCACCCCGCTCATCGTCCCCGAGGCCCGCCGGCGCGTGACCGCCTCCTCCTAGGTCAGTGCCGTAGCCAGGGTGGTGACGGCACTGACGGCGCGGTCGCGGCCGTACTCGTCCTGGAGCACCTGCGCCAGCTCCGCCTGCATGGACGCCAGCAGCGCGTGCGCCAGGGCGTCGGCGTCGCCGCCCCTGGCCTCGGCCAGCAGGATCGCCACGTGGCGGTGCCAGAACCGGTACGCCCCGATCCGGTAACGCGCCCCCGGGCTGGCCGTCTCCGACATGCGTACCAGGTCGAGGTGGGCGAAGAGGTAGTCGAGGTAGGCCCGCGCGAACGCGACCAGCCGCTCGCGGGCGGGCGCGCCCGGCCCGAGCGGCGGCGGCCCCGACAGGATGCGCTGCTGGAGGTCGCGCTCGCGGGCGTCGAGCAGCGCCACCGCCAGCCCCGACTTGTCACCGAAACGCCGGAACAGCGTGCCCTTGCCGACCCCGGCCTCCGCCGCCACGGCGTCCATCGAGACCGCGTCCACGCCCTTCTCGGCGAACAGCCGCGCCGCCGCGGCCAGCACCTTCTCCCGGTTTCGCGCCGCGTCCGCCCGCTCCTGGACGGGCCGGCTCATCAGCAGCTCCAGCGACGTTTCCCGCACCATCCGGACTCTAGTCCAATTCACCGGCGCCGGAACGCGCCGAAAGACGTGGAAACAACGACATCCACGGGCGACTCTCTGCCGAATGCTCAGAACGACTTCACAGGGGGAATCCAGATGGATCACGCCGTCGTCATCGGGGCGAGCATCGCGGGCCTGCTGTCCGCGGCGGCCCTGCACCGCCGGTTCGCCCAGGTCACAGTGCTCGATCGGGACACGTTGCCGGCCGTCGACGCCCACCGCCGGGGCGCCGGCCAGAGCCGCCACGCGCACGGCCTGCTCGCCAGGGGCAGCGAGGTCATGGACGAGTTGCTGCCCGGCCTCTCGGCCGAGCTCGTCGCGCAGGGCGCGATCAGGGGAGACATGCAGGACCGGGCGCGCCACGTCCACGCGGGCCGGCGGCTGGCCCGCGGTTCCAGCGGGCTCACGGGGCTGCTCGTCAGCCGTCCGCTGCTCGAAGGCCAGGTGCGGCGCAGGGTCGGGGCGCTGCCCGGCGTGCGGGTGCTGGCCGAGCGGACCGTCACCGGGCTGCTGGCCAGGCAGGGCCGGGTCACGGGGGTGCGGCTCGCCGAGGGCGAGCTGATCCCGGCCGACCTCGTCGTGGACGCCGCGGGCCGCGGCTCGCGCACCCCGTTCTGGCTCGGCGACCTGGGCTTCCGGCCGCCGCGGGAGGAGCGCGTGACGATCGACCTGCGGTACAGCTCGCGCGAGTTCCGCCGCCGCGACGACCACCTCGCCGGGGACGTGATCGCCGTCGTCGGCCCCACGCCCGGGACGCCGCGGGCCGGGGTGGCGCTGGCGCTGGAGGACGAGCGCTGGGTCGTCACCCTGGCCGGGTACGGCATGGGGCCGCCACGCGGCCACGGGGACTTCGCCGCCTTCGCCGCCACCCTCGCCGCTCCCGACCTGCACCACCTGGTCACGACCGCGGAGCCGCTCGGGGAGCCGCGCACGTACCACACGCCCACCGCGGTCAGGCGCCGCTACGAGCGGCTGGCCTCCTTCCCCGACGGCCTGCTGGTCACCGGGGACGCGGTCTGCTCGTTCAACCCCCTCTACGGCCAGGGCATGACGGTCGCCGCCCTGGAGGCCAAGGCGCTGCTCGACCCCGGCCTGAGCCCGGCGGCGTACTTCCGGCGCCTCGCCGCGATCGTGGACCTCCCCTGGGAGATCACGGTCGGCGCCGACCTGCGGATCGCCACCACGGACGGCCGGCCGACGCCGAAGATGCGGCTCATCGGCGCCTACCTCGACCGCTTCCACGCCGCCGCCGCGCACGATCCCGAGCTGACGCGGCGCTTCCTGCGGGTGACGAACCTCTACGACCCGCCGCAGTCGCTGATGAGCCCTCCCGCGCTGCTCAGAGTGCTGCGCAGCGGCGCACAGCGAGCAGTGCCAGTGCCCGCGTGACCTCGCGCAGCTCCCTCAGCTCGACCTGCTCCCTGGGGGCGTGCGCGAACCGCACGTCCCCGGGGCCGTAGTGCAGCGTAGGGATGCCGCCCGCCGTGTAGAGCCGCAGGTCGCTCCCGTACGGCGCCGCCGTCTGCGCGGGCCGGGCGCCGGTCGTCTCCTCCACGGCCCGGTTCACCTGGCCGAGCAGCTCGTGGCCCGCCGGCAGCCGGCCGCTGGCGAACTGCCCGCCCGGCCACGTCACGACCGGCGGGTTGGCCCGCAGCCACGGGTCGTCGACCTCGGCCAGCACCTGCTCGAACGCCGCCCGCGCCGCGGCCGGGTCCTCCTCCAGCCGCACCCCGAGCCGCCCCTCGGCGACCAGCAGGTCGGGCACGGTGCTGGCCCAGTCGCCGGCCCGCACCGTGCCGACCTCGATCGGGTACGGCATCGCGTTGCCGGCGAACAGCTCGGGCACGTCCCTGTTGCGCTCGGCCTCCAGCCGCCGGATCGCCTGGAACACCGGCCAGAACGCCTCGATCGCGTTGACCCCCTCGTACCGGGTGGCGCCGTGCGCGGCCCGCCCGGCGATCTCCAGCCGGAACGTCAGCGCGCCCGCGTTGGCGGTGATGACGGCGCCGCTGGTGGGCTCGCTGATGACCGCCGCCTCGGCCGTGTGCCCCCTGGCCAGGGTGGCGAACGCGCCGAGCCCGCCGTCCTCCTCGCTGATCACGCAGTGCACGGCCAGCGGCCTGGCCAGCTCGATCCCGGCCCGCTCGATGGCGCGGGCCACGGCGAGGTTGGCGACGAGGCCGGCCTTCATGTCGCAGGCGCCCCTGCCGTGCAGCACGTCACCGGTGATCCGGGCGGCGAACGGGTCGCTGCCCTCCCACTTGGCCAGGTCGCCGGTCGGCACGACGTCCACGTGGCCCTGCAGCGCCAGCGCGGGCGGCCCTTCTCCGCCCGGGGTGACGGCCACGACGCCGTACCCCTCCGACCTCGGGGCCTCGGTGCCGGGGAAGCCGGGGCGGGTGGTCAGGTCGGTCAGGTCGAGTTTCCAGACGTCCACGTCCATGCCTGCCTCGGTGAGCAGGCGGGCCATGCGGTGCTGCAGGTCGGACTCGGCGTCGGTGCCGGTCACGCTGGGGACCCTGACGGTCTCGGCCAGCAGGTTCACGGTCTCGGCCTCGTCGAGGGCGTTCAGGACCCGGGCTTCTGCGTCGTGCATGGGCACACCTTCTCATGAACCCAGATCCGGACTTATGGCGATACAGGACGTGCGTACATGGACGAGTTGGATCGTGGTCGTGCCCTTCGCCCTGTGGGCGGTGGTGCGGTTGAGCGGGTTCGAGCCGGACTGGCCGTGGGTGCCGGCGGTGGCGTACACGCCGTACGCGGTGTGCGCGGCCGTGCTCGGCCTGGCGCTGGCCTGCGTGCTGCGGCGCTGGGCGGCCGGCACGGTCGCGCTCGTGTCGGTGCTGGCGCTGGTGCCCGCGGTGCTGCCGCGCGCTCTCACGGACGGCAACCCCGACGCCGAGGGGCCGGCGCTGCGGGTGCTGGCGGCCAACCTGATGGTCGGCCAGGCGGACCCGGCGGAGCTGATGGCCCTGGTCGAGCGGCTGAAGCCGGACGTGCTGGCGTTGCAGGAGTTCACCCCGGACTCCATGCGGCGGCTGGAGGAGGCGGGGCTGCGCCGTACGCTGCGGCACGCCGTGACCAGGCCGCTGACGGGCGTGGGCGGGTCCGCCGTGTACGCCCGGCATCCGGTCGAGGACGGCGGGTTCATCAAGGAGGGCCCTTTCGGCCAGGCCAGGGCGTGGCTGACGCTGCCCGGCGAGGAGCGGATCGAGGTCGTCTCCGTGCATCCGTGCGCGCCCAAGCGCATCGGGCGGCAGCCGTGCTGGCAGGCGGGGCTGGAGGCGCTGCCCCGGGGCGGCGGGGACGCGCTGCGGGTGCTGGCGGGCGACTTCAACGCCACGCTCGACCACCTGCCGGTGCGTGACCTGCTGGACTCCGGCTACCGGGACGCCGCCGACGTGATGGGGCTGGGGTTCGTGGCGACCTGGCCGCAGTTCGGGTCGTGGCTGCAGTCGCCCGGGGTGACCATCGATCACGTGCTGGCCGACTCGCGGATGGCGGTGCGCGGCTTCCAGGTGCTGAAGCTCGACGGCACCGACCACCGGCCGGTGTTCGCCGAGCTCAGACTGCCGTGACCGGCGGCGTCAGGGGCGCGGCGGGGTCGCCGTGAGGCGGATCTCAGTGAAGCGGACGGGGAAACCCTTGCCCGCGGGGGCGGCGGCCATGGCGCCGGCCAGGGCGGCCTCGCCCGGAGGGAAGTAGGCCAGGCGGAGCATGGTCCGCGGCGCGGCGCCGTCCAGGCCGTAGCGCACGGTGACCGCGTCGCCCGCCCGCTCCAGGTCGAACGTCACCGCGCTCGCCGCCCGCCCCAGCGGCAGCACCGACCAGTCGGAGAACTGCCTGGTCACGACCGTGCTGAGGTGGAAGCCACCGTCGACGTACTCGACGCCCGCCTTGATCCAGTGGTGCTCGTCGATCCGCAGCACCGCGCCGGCCTGGTCGTACTGCTCGGCGTACTCGCCGGAGAAGGTGACCGTGAGCCGCAGGTCACCGGACTGGGTGCGGCCGAACAGGTGGGCGTTGTCGTTGACGTAGCCGTAGTGGGTGGTGCGCCACAGGTCCGTGCCCGGGTCGCAGAAGAGGCTCAGGCCGTCGTCCACGGTCCACTGCTTGGGGGCGTTCTGCCACTGCCAGCCGGTCTCACCGAAGGCCATGATCATGGCGGTATCCTGCCATGATCGCTCCGGTCACGGTAGGTGGCGGGTTGAGCATCCTGGGAGACCACGCGTCCGCCTGCTCGTAAACTTGAGCCTGTGGAAGAGCCCAAGTTCGAGATTCAGATGCTGCACGACCGAGTCATGATCAGGTTGGAGCAGGAGGCCGAGGAGCGGCGCAGCGGCTCCGGGATCGTCATCCCCGCGACGGTCAAGATGGCCAACCGCCTGGCCTGGGGTGAGGTGTGCGGCGTCGGCACGAACGTGCGCTCGGTCAAGGTCGGCGACAAGGTGCTGTTCAACCCGGAGGACCAGTTCGAGGTGGAGGTGCACGCCAAGGTCTACCTGGTGATGCGCGAGCGCGACCTGCACGCCGTGGCCACCGAGGAGACCGACCACGGCACGGGCCTGTATCTATGAGCCCGGCGTCCGGGTGAAGGAGACCCACAGGTCGGCGGCCCACGTCCGGGCGGGCAGGCCGGCGAGCACGCGCGTGACCCTGCCGCCGAGGTCGAGCACCGCCAGGCGGTAGGCGCCGCGGTGCGCCATGACGGCGACGAGATGGCTCTCGTCCCACCAGCCGAACACCGCCTCCGGCCGCGCGGCCACCCGCCGGGCGATCCTGCCGGTGGCCGGGTCGACCAGGCACAGATGCTCCTTGAAGCGCGACGGGCACCAGGTGACCAGCCGCTTGCCCGAGGGCGAGAACGAGTCCTCCGGCCCCGTCGGCAGCCCGGCGCCCGCGTACGTGCGCAGGACCGCCCCGTCGGAGACCCGGTGGACGCGCAGGCCGCCGCCGTGCCGGGAGACGAGGTTGCCGTCGGGGCTCCACCAGAAGCCGGCCTCCGCGCTCAGGCCGGAGATCCGCACGGTGCGGGCGGTCTTGGAGACCACGTCCACGACCGTGAAGCCGAGCACCCGCCACTTGCCGCTCACCTTGCGCTCGACCGTGAGCGCGACGCGCCTGGCGTCGCGCGACCAGGAGACGTAGGAGGCGGTCATCGGCTTCTTGACGGTGCGGATGCTGGAGGCCCGCCCGGTGGTGCGGTCGGTGACGACGAGGTGGTCGTAGCCGGAGCGGTACGCGGCGGGCACGCCGGCCGCCCAGCGGTTGCCCGGCGAGACGGACACTTCCGACAACGACTTCTCCCAGGTGAAGGCGTTGCCGGTGGCCGATCTGAGGTAGGTGCGCCTGGTGCCGAGCCCGTAGGCGGCCAGACGTATCGGATCGCCCGCCTTTTCGCGATATTTCACGCCATTGGTGCCAGGCAGCGGCAAGTCCACCTGCGCGGGCGCGGCAGTGGCAGTGGCCGTGGCCGTGGCGGGGAGCGTCAAGGACAGCGCCATGGCGAGATGAGCGATCACGCCCGCAGAATAGACAGCGGATCCGGGGATTCCCGGCGGCGATAACCACCGGGTCTGGATGCGGGCCGGGCTAGATGAAGCGCTGGGCGATCTCGATGACGTCGATGCCGAGCGTGAGCAGGCCGAAGTAGACGATCACCGCGGCGGCGGCCACCGTGACGATGAGCACGATGATGCGCACCGTCCAGCCCTGCCGCTTGTACCACTCCGTCCAGGCGTGCAGCGTCTGCTTGCCGAACTCCAGGACCTTGTGCGCCCAGTGGAACTCCGTTGCCAGCACCGCCAGGCCCGCGAACACCACGAGCCAGCCCGGCCCGGGGAACGGCACCATGATCAGCCCGCCCACGACCATGAGAGTGCCGATCACGCCCACCACGATCTTCAGGGTGAGCGCTCCCGCGCGGGTGGAGCGCACGCCGTCCAGCCAGCCCCGGAAGCCCGAGCGGCGCTCGGGCATGCTGGAATGATCGGCGGCCTCATTCTTGATCACGTCGGCTTCGCCCGTGTCGGAGTTCGGAATCGGCACAAGTCCCCCCGGCTGTCAGTGTGCCACCCAGGATACGGCCCGGCCCCCCATGGCCACTTGCAGACGACTAGCAAACCACCAAACCCCATAGACGGTAAAATTTCCTGCCTGATCAGCTTTTGTCCAGCAAACATCGGTTAATGTCTGTTATGCCCGAGGTTCTACTCCGCACCGTCACCGGCCCTGTACGCGTGGCCGCCATCGACGGCACCGTCCTCCCCCACGAGCACCTGCGCACCGACATGCGCTGGGCGGTCGGCATCGACTCCGACCCGCACCGCTGGCTCGACGAGGAGACCACGGTCACCGCGGAGCTGCGCGAGCTGCGCCAGTCCGAGCAGCTCGGCCTGGTGGTCGACCTGACCTGCATCGGCATGGGCCGCGACGCCGCCGCCCTGGCCCGCGTCGCCGCGGGCAGCAGGGTGCCGGTGATCGCCTCCACCGGCCTGTTCGCCGAGCCGTTCACGAACGTCGGCGACGAGGACGTGGACACGCTCACCGCCCGCCTGATGGAGGAGATCGTCAGCGGCGTGGACGGGACGGGCGTGTTCCCCGGCGTGATCGGCGAGGTCGGCTGCTGGGGCGCCGAGCCCACGGCGCGCGAGGAGCGCTGCCTGGTCGCCGCCGCCCGCGCCTCCCTGCGCTCGCGCCTGCCGGTGGCCACGCACGGCAGGAGCGCCCTGGCGCTGCTGGAGATCCTGCTCGGCCAGAACCTGCCCGGCTCGCGGATCGCCGTCGGGTACGCCGGCGCCGACCTGGGCGCCGCCAGGAAGATCGCCGAGTCGGGCGCGTACGTCAGCCTGGGCGCGCTGGGCCTGGGCGCCGAGCAGGCGGCCAGGATCGCGCTCGCCCTCATCGAGGACGGCCACGCCGAGCGCCTGCTGCTCAGCACGGGGCTGAGCCGGGTGGCACAGGTGCGCCGCTACGACGGCCCCGGTTACGGCCACCTGTTCCGCGTGCTGCTGCCGCGCCTGCGCGAGGCGGGCACGGGCGAGGACGTCATCCGCCTCATCACCCACGACAACCCGCTGCGCTGGCTCACCGAAGGGCTGGCCGCCTGATCCCCGCTTGACCTCAACCTATGTCAAGGTTGCAGACTGGCGGCATGATCTTCACATCAGCGGAACTCGACTACCTCTCCGGCCAGCGGCTCGGCCGTCTGGCCACGGTCGCACCCGACGGGCAGGTGCAGAACAACCCCGTCGGCTTCTTCGTGCAGGACGGCACGATCGTGATCGGCGGGCACGCGCTGGGCGTGTCCAAGAAGTTCAAGAACATCCAGCGGGGCAGCACGATCTCCTTCGTCGTGGACGACCTGGCCTCGGTCGACCCGTGGGTGGCGCGGGGGATCGAGATCCGCGGCACGGCGGTGGCGCTGACGGACGCCGAGCCGCCCGTGCCGTTCTTCTCCCGCGAGGTCATCCGGCTCGCGCCCAGCAAGATCATTTCCTGGGGCCTGGACGGGTCGCGGTCGAGCCGCACGGTGTGAAAGCTCGCTAGGATCGGGGCTACACGAGCCTGAGCGGGTGGGGGATGGCTACCGACGACACGCGGAGGACGGGGCGTCTGCGCAGGCCGCTCGCCGCGCTGTCGCGCCTGAGCCGGCTGGGTGACGTGCCGGTCGTCGTCATGCTGGCGTGGGCCGGGTGGCTGGCCGTCCCGTGGTCGTTCAGCGGCCTCGCCCAGGCCCGCGCGGCGGCCGCCGCTGCCGCCGCCGACGCCGAGACACCCGCGCTCCAGACGCCCGCCCAGTCCCAGACCGCTCCGCCCGCCGTCACGACGCAGGCCGCTCCGCCCGCCGTCACGGCGGCATGGGGCATCCCCGCGGCCCGCACCGCGCCGCTCACGACGGTGCGGCCCTGCCAGGACGGCGGCGCGCAGACGGAGTCCTCCGGCAGGGGCGCTCCGGCCGGTGATGCGGACGAGGCGCCATCCGGCGCGGGCGGCATCGCGCGGGTCAGCCCGGCGCGTGTCGCGACCGGCCTGGACACGGCGCGTGTCTCGACCGGCCTGGACGGCGCGGGCACGCTGGTCGGCGACACGGACACGGCGCTCCCCGGAGCGAACGGCCTCGGCGCCGGGGCGGATTCGGCGTTTCCCGGTGCGAGTGGCCTCGACTCCGGCGTGGAGGTGCTGGCCCGGGAGCGGGCCAGGATCGCCGGGGAGGTGCATGACGCGGCCGGTCATGGGCTGGCGGCCATCGCCATGCAGGCCGGGCTCGCGCTCGTCACCCTCGACGACGATCCCGAGCAGGCGCGGGCCTCGTTGCGTGCGATCAAGGAGACCAGCACGACCGCGCTCGCCCACCTGCGGGCCGCGCTCGACGGGATCGACCCGCCGGCCGGCGAGCTGGCCGCGCTCATCGACGGCGTCCGGGCGGCGGGGCTGCCCGTGGACGTCGAGCCCGCGGTTCTCGCCGTGCCCGCCCACCTCCACAGCCCCGTCTACCGGGTGGTGCGGGAGTCGCTCACCAACGTGCTGCGGCACGCCGGCCCCACCAGAGCGCTGGTGCGCGCGTCCGGCGATCCGCACGAGTTCGTGGTGGAGGTCGCCGACCGCGGCATCGGGCCGGCGGGCGCGGATGAGGGGCGAGGGCTGGCCGGGATGCGCGCCAGGGTGACCGAGGCGGGCGGCCACTTCACGGCCGGGCCGCGCGAGGGCGGCGGTTTCCGCGTGGAGGCACGCTTCCCGCAGGCCTCGGCGTGACGAGCCCGGACGACATGACCGGCGCGGACGGCATGACCGGCGCGGACGGCATGACCGGCGCGGACGGCATGACCGGCGCGGACGGCATGACCGGCGCGGACGGCATGACCGGCGCGGACGGCATGACCGGCGCGGCAAGTGCAACCGGCGCGGAAGGCCCGACCGGCGTGGACGGCCCGGTCGGCGCGGAGGGCGTTGCCGGGCCGGAGGGCGTGATCAGGGTCGCCGTCGCCGACGACCAGGCCGTCGTGCGGATGGGCCTGCGGGCGCTGCTGGAGCGGGAGCCAGGCATGGAGTGCGTAGGCGAGGCCGGCGACGGGCGGGCGGCGCTGGAGCTGATCCGCCGCACCCGCCCCGACGTCCTGCTCCTCGACATCCGCATGCCCGGCATGGACGGCCTGGCCACCCTGCGCGCCATCGCCGGCGACCCGGAGCTGCGCGGCACCCGCATCGTCGTGGTGACGACGTTCGCCATGGACGAGTACGTCTTCGCCGCCCTCCAGGCCGGCGCCAGCGGCTTCCTGCTCAAGGACAGCGCCCCCGATGAGCTGGTCAACGCCGTGCGCGTGGTGGCCGCCGGCGAGGCGCTGCTCTCGCCCGCCATCACCAGGAAGGTCATCGGCCTGTTCGGCAGGCACGGCGACGCCCGCCCGGTCGAGGGCATCGAGACGCTCACGCCCCGGGAGCGGGAGCTGGTGGCGTGGGTGGCCACCGGCCGGTCGAACGACGAGATCGCCGGGGAGCTGACGATCAGCCCCGACACCGTGCGCACCCACGTCAGCCGCGCCATGGTCAAGCTGCACGCCAGGGACCGGGCGCAGCTCGTGGTGTTCGCCCTGCGAGCCGGCCTGGCCCTGCCGAGCTGACCCCGCCGCAGGGCCGAGCCCGCCGCCTGCCCAGCCGAGCCGGGCCCGCCGCCGAGCCGACGCCGCCGCCTGATGCCCCCTACTTCAGGAACCCCTCGTAGTTGCGCTGCTGGAGCTGGGCCTCGATCTGCTTCACGGTGTCCAGCCCGACCCCCACCATGATCAGGATGCTGGCCCCGCCGAACGGGAAGTTCTGCTGCGTCCCCGGATCCCGCAGGATCGCGAACGCCACCAGCGGCAGCAGCGCCAGCACCGCCAGGTACAGCGCCCCCGGCGCGGTGAGCCGGCTAAGCACGTACGCCAGGTACTGCGCCGTCGGCCGCCCCGGCCGGATCCCCGGCACGAAGCCGCCGTACTTGCGGATGCCGTCCGCCACCTCCTCGGGGTTGAAGGTGATGGACACGTAGAAGTAGGCGAACCCGGCGATGAGCAGCACGTAGGCCGTCATGTAGAGCGGATGCGTCCCGGAGGTGAGGTTGAGCTCCACCCACGCCCGCGCCTCCGGCCCCAGCAGGGGCGCGGCCAGCGACGGCAGGTAGAGCAGGGAGGAGGTGAAGATGACCGGCACGATGCCCGCCTGGTTCACCTTCATGGGGATGTAGGTGTTGCGTCCGCCGTACATGCGCTTGCCGATGAGCTGCTTGGCGTACGACACCGGCACCCGCCGCTGCGCCTGCTCCACGAACACCACGGCGGCCACCAGGAACAGCCCCGAGACGATCATCACCACGAAACTGACAGGGCTGATCACGAAGATCCTCGACAGGTAGGCAGGGAACACGGCCACGACCTGCGTGAAGATCAGCAGGGACATGCCGTTCCCCACACCGCGCTCGGTGACCAGCTCGCCCATCCACATGACCGCGCAGGTTCCCGCCACCATGGTCAGCACGATCACCGACACGGTGAGCAGCCCGTCGTCGCGCAGCAGCGGCCGGGGGCAGCCGGGCAGGAGCTGACCGGTGCGGGCCAGGGCGACGACGGTGCCGGCGTTCAGGACGGCGAGGCCGACGGTGGCGTAACGGGTGTACTGGGTGATCTTGGCCTGGCCGTTCTGGCCCTCCTTCCTGAGCGCGTCCAGCCTGGGGATCACCACGGCGAGCAGCTGCATGACGATGCTGGCCGTGATGTACGGCATCACGCCCAGCGCGAACACCGAGAGCTGCAACATGGCGCCCCCGCTGAGCATCTGCACCATGTCGAACACGCCGCCGCTGGCGGACCCGAGGCACTGGCGCACCACCACGATGTCCACGCCCGGGGCGGGCATGAGCTGCCCGAGCCGGAACAGCACGATGATCCCGAGCGTGAACAGCACCTTGCCTCGCAGGTCCGGCGCCCGGAAGACCCTGGTCAAGACGGTCAGCATGGGCAACGAGTCTGCTCGCCGCGCGCGTCGCGGTCGTCCGCCGAGGCGAGGCACCCGCGTACGCGGATCCGCGTATACGGTGATCGGCGTGAGCACGCTGTGGGTGATCAGCGGGCCGCCCGGCGCGGGCAAGTCCACGGTGGCGGCCGAGCTGCTCGCCCGCCTGTCCCCCGTGCCCGCGCTGCTCGACAAGGACACCGTGTACGGCGACTTCGCCGCGGAGGTGCTGCGCGCCCACGGCCGCCCCGACGGCGAGCGCGAGGGCCCCTGGTACGACGAGCACATCAAGCGGCACGAGTACCGTGGGCTGACCAGGATCGCGAGGCAGGTGCGCGGGCACGGCTGCCCCGTCCTGCTCGACGGGCCGTTCACCACGCAGGTGCACGACGCGGCCGGGTGGGCGCAGTGGGTGGCGGAGCTGGGCGGGCCGCCGGTCCGGCTGCTGTGGGTGCGCTCCGACGGGCCGACCCTGCGCGAGCGGCTGACGGCCAGGGGGCTCGGCAGGGACACGGGCAAGCTGGCGGCGTTCGGCGACTACCTGCGTGCCATCCGGGTGGACGAGCCGCCGGCCGTGCCGCATCTGGAGATCGACAACCGGCGGGGCGCGCCGGCGATCGGGGCGCAGCTCACGGCGGCGGGTATACCGCCGCGAACACGGCCGGAAGCCGGGGAACGAGCCGGGTGAAGCGGCCCTCCTCGTAGGTGGCGTCCGGCTCGTTGGCGAGCTGCTGGGAGATCGGGCCGGCGATGAGGCTCGCGGCCAGGGCGAGGCCGTCCTCGCTCGCGGCGTCCGGATGCAGCTCGCCGCGCGAGACGGCGTCCCTGATCAGGGCGGCGAAGTGCTCGTGGATGGCGAGGGCGGGCGCGTACGACTCCGGCGAAGGGGAGAATCCGGGCACCGGCCGCCAGAACAGGAGCTGCGCCAGCACCTGGTTGTCCATGATCCAGCGGGCGCCGGCCTCCAGCGAGGCCCCCATCCCGCGCAACCCCGGCTGCCCGGGCCCGCGCACGGCGGCGAGGTAGCCCTCCTGCCCCCGCTCGAACAGCGCGTCGTAGACCGCGTGCCGCGACGGGAAGTACTTGTAGAGCGAGGGCGGCCTGATGCCCAGCCGCCTGGCCACGGTCGCCATGCTCAGCCCCGCCACTCCCTCCTCCGCCATGACGTCGAGCGCGATGCCGAGGATCTCGGCCTGCGTCTCGGCCCTGCGGCGAGCTCTGCGGTCGGGAATGTCAGCCATGCCGGATAGCTTAGGCTAACAGTAGTAGCTCTAGCTATTGGGGGTGCTTCAGCGTGTCGCGTGACATCGAGCTGATCGGGCTGCGGCAGAACAACCTCAAGGACGTCTCGCTGCGCCTGCCCAAGGAGCGGCTGACGGTGTTCACGGGCGTGTCGGGCTCCGGCAAGTCGTCGATCGTGTTCGGCACGATCGCGGTGGAGTCGCAGCGGCAGCTCAACGAGACGTTCAGCGCGTTCGTCAGGAACCGGCTGCCCAAGCACGAGCGGCCCAGGGCCGAGCGCATGTCGCACCTGACGGCGGCGGTCGTGGTGGACCAGAAGCCGGTCGGCGGCGGGGCCCGCTCGACCGTGGGCACGATGACCGAGGTCCACGCGCTGCTGCGGGTGCTGTTCTCCCGGCGTGGCGAGCCGTCGGCGGGCCCCGCCTCCGCCTACAGCTTCAACGACCCGCAGGGCATGTGCCCCGGCTGCGACGGGCTCGGGCGCACCGTCGAGGTCGATCTGGACCAGCTGATCGACCCGGCCCTGTCGCTCAACCAGGGCGGGCTGGCCCTGCACCCGGTGGGCACGGCGCCGTGGCAGATCTACGCGCAGTCGGGCTTGTTCGACCCGGACAAGCCGCTGGGCGAGTTCACCGGGCAGGAGCGGGAGCTACTGCTGCACGGGAGCGGGTTCAAGGTCAAGCGGGGCAGGTACCTGAACACGTACGAGGGGGTGGTGATCCGCTTCAACCGGCTCTACCTGCGGCGGGCCCGCGAGCACGTGGACGAGGAGGCCCGCCCGTACGTGCGCGAGCACACCTGCGGGAGGTGCGGCGGCGCCCGGCTCAACGCCGCCGCGCTGGCGTCCAGGATCGGCGGGCACAACCTCGCCGGCTACTGCGCGATGGAGGTCAGCGACCTCATCGAGGTGCTCGAGCGCCTCGACGACCCGGTGGCGGAGTCGGCCGTGGAGTCGCTGCGCAGGATCGAGGCCATCGGGCTCGGCTACCTCAGCCTCGGCCGCGAGACGCCGACGCTGTCGGGCGGCGAGGCGCAGCGCCTGAAGACCGTGCGCAACCTGGGCAGCAGCCTGACCGGCATGACCTACATCTTCGACGAGCCCAGCGTCGGGCTGCACCCGCGTGACGTGCACCGCCTCGGCGACCTGCTGGTGGAGCTGCGCGACAAGGGCAACACGGTGCTGGTGGTCGAGCACAGCCGTGATCTGATCGAGCTCGCCGACCACGTCGTGGACCTGGGGCCGGGCGCGGGCACGGAGGGCGGGCGCGTGGTGTTCGAGGGCACGGTGGCCGGGCTGGTCGCGGGCGGCACGCTGACCGGCCGCATGCTGCGCCGGGTGACACGGCTCAAGGAGCGGGTGCGCGAGCCGTCGGGCTGGCTGACCGTCGCGGGCGCGAGCGCCCACAACCTCAAGGACGTCACCGTACGCGTGCCGCTCGGCGTGCTGACGGCCGTCACCGGGGTGGCCGGATCGGGCAAGAGCACCCTGATGCGGCGGGAGCTGGTGGCGCGGCATCCGGAGACGATCCTGATCGACCAGTCGGCCATCGCCGCCTCACCGCGCTCCACGCCCGCCACGTACCTGAACGCGATGGACCCGCTGCGCAGGATGTTCGCCGAGGCGCACGGGGTGGCGCCGGGGATGTTCAGCTTCAACTCGGCCGGGGCGTGCCCGGTGTGCAAGGGGCGCGGCGAGATCAAGACGGACCTGGCGTTCATGGACCCGGTGACGCGGGTGTGCGAGGCGTGCGGTGGCAGCAGGTACGGCGAGCAGGCGCTGTCGTACGAGGTGGCGGGGCGGACGATCGCGGACGTGCTGGCCATGACGGCGGACGAGGCGGCGGCGGTGTTCGACCTGCCGGGCGTGGCCGGGCTGGGCGAGCTGGGGCTCGGCTACCTGACGCTGGGGCAGCCGCTGAGCACGCTGTCGGGCGGGGAGCGGCAGCGGCTCAAGCTGGCGCACCGGCTGCGCGAGCGGGGCCGGGTGTACGTGTTCGACGAGCCGACGACCGGCCTGCACATGGCGGACGTGGACACGCTGCTGGCGCTGCTCGACCGGCTGGTGGACGAGGGCAACAGCGTGATCGTCATCGAGCACGACCTGGACGTGGTGAAACAGGCCGACTGGGTGATCGACCTGGGCCCGGAGGCGGGGCAGCACGGCGGCAGGGTGGTGTTCGAGGGCACCCCGGCCGAGCTGACCAGCGCGTCCACCCATACGGCGAAATATCTCGTCATGTCACTAGATAGTCGTCGTCACGGACGTCCATGATCGCCATGTGCCCCGGCAGGTGGCCGATCGCGAAGTCGACGCCGCTGGCCAGCACCGCCGCCTGCGGCGTCACCCCGCACGCCCAGAACAGCGGCACGTCCCCGGCCCGCACCTCCACTGGATCGCCGTAGTCGGGCCGGGCCAGGTCGCCGATCCCGATCGCGGCCGGATCGCCGACGTGCACGGGCGCCCCGTGCACCATCGGGTAGTGGCCGCTCACCCGGATGGCGGTGTGCACCAGCTCTCCGGGGACCGGCCGCATCGACACCACCAGCGGCCCCGACAGGCTGCCGCTCGACTGGCAGGGCACGCTCGTGACGTACATCGGCACGTTCGTCCCGCTCTCCAGGTGCCGCACCGGCACCCCGGCGGCCAGCAGCGCCCGCTCGAAGGTGAAGCTGCAGCCGATCAGGAACGGCACCAGGTCGTCGCGCCACTCGCTCACCACCTCGTCGAGGTCGGCGACCGCCCGGCCGTCGCGGTAGAGCCGATAGCCCGGCAGGTCCGTGCGCAGGTCACCGGCGAACAGCTCGGTGGACCACGATCCGGGCTCCCCGACGTCGAGCACCGGGCACGCCTGGGGGTTTCGGTGGGCGAACAGCAGCAGCTCGTACCGCAGCCGCTTGGGCACGGCGATGAGATTGGCCTGCGTCCAGCCCTGGCACCAGCCGGCGGTGGGGATCCGCGCGCCGGTGCGGAAGCGCTCCCGCGCCTGCGCGGGGCTCAGATCGGCGACATCCACCTCTCGACTGTAGGAGCGCCGCATACGAAGGTCCACTACGGGTAGCCGGATCGCCGTGCGTCTCGATGTGAACCTCCTCGACTATGCGCTCATCGCGATCTACTTCGTGACCGTGCTCGCCATCGGATTCGCCGCACGCCGCCGGATCAGCTCCAGCCTCGACTTCTTCCTGGCCGGGCGCGGGCTGCCCGCCTGGATCACGGGGCTGGCGTTCGTCTCGGCGAACCTCGGCGCGATCGAGATCCTCGGCATGGCGGCCCAGGGCGTCCAGTACGGCGCCATGACGCTGCACTACTACTGGATCGGCGCCGTCCCCGCCATGGTGTTCCTCGGCCTGGTGATGATGCCGTTCTACTACCGGTCGAAGGTGCGCAGCGTGCCGGAGTTCCTGCGCAGGCGCTTCAACCCCGCCACGCAGTTACTCAACGCGATCACGTTCGCGGTCGCGCAGGTGCTCATCGCCGGGGTCAACCTGTACGCGCTGGCCCTGGTCATCGAGGCGCTGCTGGGCTGGCCGCTGACCGTCTCGGTGGTGGTGTCGGCGGTGATCGTGCTGGCCTACATCACGCTCGGCGGGCTCTCCTCGGCGATCTACAACGAGGTGCTGCAGTTCTTCGTGATCCTGGCCGGCCTGATCCCCCTCACCGTGCTCGGGCTGATCAAGGTGGGCGGGATCTCCGGGCTGTTCGAGAAGGTACGGCAGAGCCCGCTCGGCGAGGCGGGCCTGCACACCTGGGCCGACACGGCCGGCGACAACCCGATGCAGGCGCACTGGATCGGGATCGTGTTCGGGCTGGGGTTCGTGCTGTCGTTCGGCTACTGGACCACGAACTTCGCCGAGGTGCAGCGGGCCCTGTCGGCCAGGAACACCAACGCGGCCAGGCTGACGCCGATCATCGCCGCGTACCCGAAGATCTTCATCCCGCTGGTGACCGTGCTGCCGGGGCTGATCGCGCTCGTGCTGTTCAGCGGGTGGGGCGAGGGGCAGGACTACAACAACGCGATCCCGCTGCTCATGCGGGACCTGCTGCCGAACGGCGTGCTGGGGATCGCGGTGACCGGGCTGCTGGCCTCGTTCATGGCGGGGATGGCGGCCAACATCAGCGGGTTCAACACGGTCTTCACCAACGACATCTGGCAGGCGCACCTGCGGCCGGGGCGCGAGGACCGGCACTACCTGCTGGTGGGGCGGGTGGCGACCGTGGCCGGCGTGGCGATGGGGGTCGGCACGGCGTTCATCGCGGCCGGTTACTCCAACATCATGAACTATCTGCAGACGCTCTTCTCCTTCTTCAACGCGCCGCTGTTCGCGACGTTCATCCTCGGGCTGTTCTGGCGGCGGATGACGCCGTGGGCCGGGTTCTGGGGGCTGCTCTCGGGCACGCTGGCGGCCTTCGCGTCGTACATCGCGTACAAGGCGGGGCTGGTGGACTTCGGCACCGAGCTGAACGCCAGCTTCTGGGGCGCGGGGCTGGCGTTCGCCGTGGACATCGCGGTGTCCGTGGTGGTCACGCTGGTCACCACGCGGAAGCCGGAGGAGGAGCTGCGCGGGCTCGTGTACGGGCTCAGCGACGTGAACCTGGAGGACGACGCGCTGGCCGGGGACGCGCGGTGGTACCGCTCGCCCGTCCTGCTCGGCACCGGCGCGCTCGTCCTGGCGGTCCTGGCGTACGGAGTGATCCTGTGAGTGACATCAGAATGGTGATCGGCGGGCTGTTCCTGCTGTACGGCGTGATCCTCATCGTCGCCGGGGTGGTGGGCAGCGCGATCAACCTGTGGACCGGGCTGGCCATGGCCGTGTTCGGCGGCGCGTTCCTGGTGTGGGCGCGGATCAGACGGGTGTGACCGGCTCCTTGGCCCGCTCGTCGTAGGCGTTCCTGGCGGCGATCACCTCGTCGGCGTGCTCGCCCGCCCACTCGCCGATGGCCTGCAGCACGCCGATCGCGCTGCGGCCCAGGTCGGTGAGCTCGTAGTCGACCCTGGGCGGGATCGTCGGGTAGACGGTGCGGCTGACCAGGCCGTCGCGCTCCAGGCCGCGCAGCGTCTGCGACAACATCTTCTGGGTGAGGCCGTCGAGGATCCTGCGCAGCTCGTTGAAGCGCCGCGGGCCGTCGAGCAGGGCGCCCATGACGAGGCCGGCCCACTTGCCGGTGAAGATGCCGAGCACGGTGTTGGGCTTGCACGCCCGCAGGAACGCCTCGGCGCCGCCGTAGCGGCGCAGATCGGGAAAGGTGGTATCCATCAGGTACCTGGATATCAACCAGGTGCCTTCTTCACAAGGGGTACCTTGCCTGACCAGCATGTCCCTTGTGACTGAGAACATGCGTGCGATCGTCTATCGCTCTTTCGGCGAGCCCGAGGTGCTGGAGCTCGCCGACGTCGCCCGGCCCGAGCCGCAGGCGCACGAGGTGCTCGTACGGGTCGTGGCCGCCGGCGTCAACCCGCCGGACTGGAAGCTGCGGCGCGTCCCGTACCCGCCGGACTACACCGAGCCGCCGCTGATCCCCGGCTGGGACGTGTCGGGCGTCGTCGAGGAGGTCGGCGAGTACGTCGGCCGGTTCAAGCCCGGCGACGAGGTGTTCGGCATGCTGAACTTCCCGCGCTACGCCGGGGCGTACGCGGAGTACGTGGTGGCCAGGCCACGGCAGTTCGCGCTCAAGCCCGCCGGGATCACGCACGTGCAGGCGGCGGCGCTGCCCATGTCGGCGCTGACGGTGTGGCAGGGCTTCGGCGACATCGTGGACGTCTCGCCGGGGCAGCGGGTGCTGGTCCACGCCGCCGCGGGCGGGGTCGGGCACCTGGCGGTGCAGGTCGCCAAGCTGCGCGGGGCGTACGTGATCGCCACGGCGCGCGGCTCCAAGCACTCCTTCGTGCGGGGGCTGGGGGCCGACGAGGTGATCGACTACACCGGCACGGACTTCGCCTCGGCCGTGTCCGACGTCGATCTCGTGGTCGACATCGTGGGCGGGGACTATCCGGCCAGGTCGCTCCCCGTGATCCGGCCGGGTGGCGCGCTCATCGCGGTCGCCGGGCTGACGCCCGGGGACGTCGAGGCGTACACGGCGGCGGGGCTGCGGCACGGGCTGTTCGTCGTGGAGCCCGACCACGAGGGGCTGGCCGCGGTGGCCGCGCTGGCGGCGGAGGGCTCGCTGAACGTGCACGTGGACCGCGTCTTCCCGCTGGCCGAGGCCGCCAAGGCGCACGCGCTGATGGAGAGCGGAGACTTCGTCGGCAAGCTCGTGCTGGAGATTTGACATCCGGCCCCGCGTCAACCTACGTTGACCACAGGAAGGTCAATCAAAGTTGACGCGAGGAGGATGTTGTTCGTGGACGCGTTGTCCGTCGCGGTGGCGGCGAACCTGCCGGTCCTGCTGTGGGGGTCGCCCGGGACCGGCAAGACCTCGGCCGTGCTGGCCCTCGGGGAGCGGCTGGGGCTGCCGGTGGAGGTCGTGGTCGGCTCGATCAGGGAGCCGAGCGACTTCGCCGGGCTGCCGGTGCTGCGTGACGGGGAGACCTGGTTCGCGCCGCCTCGGTGGGCCTCCCGGCTCGCCTCGGCAGGGAGAGGAATCCTGTTCCTCGACGAGCTCACCACGGCGCCGCCCGCCGTACAGGCCGCGATGTTGCGGGTGGTGCTGGAGCGGGCGGTCGGGGACCTGGCACTGCCCCCGGCGGTGCGGATCGTGGCCGCCGCGAACCCGCCCGAGCAGGCCGCCGACGGCTGGGACCTGTCGGCGCCGCTCGCCAACCGGCTCGTCCACCTGGACTGGACGGTCAGCGCCGAGTCGGTGGCGGAGGGGTTCATCGGCGGCTTCCCCGCGCCGGCGGGTGCTCACGAGGAGGTGGACAGCGCGTCGGTGGGGCGGGCCCGGGCGCTGGTGGGGGCGTTCCTGCGGGTACGGCCGGAGCTGGTGCTGGCGGTGCCCGGCGGGCCGGCGCGGGCGTGGCCGAGCCCGCGGACGTGGGAGCTGGCGGCCACGGCCCTGGCCTTCACCGGCGGCGCCGGCCACGGCGGGCCGCGGCGGGTGCAGGCCGAGCTGGTGACCGGGGCCGTCGGGGAGGCCGCGGGGTTCGAGCTGCTGTCCTGGCTGCGCGACCTGGACCTGCCCGATCCCGCGGCCCTGCTCGCCGACCCCACCGCCCCGCTGCCCGACCGGGTGGACCGGGTGCACGCCGTGCTCGGCTCGGTGGTGGCGCACGTGGCCGCCGACGGGAGCGCGGACGCCTGGCAGCGGGCGTGGCAGGTGATCGGCCGGGTGGCCCGGCGCACCCCCGACGTGGCGGCCACCGCGGCCCGCTCCCTCGCCGCCCGCCGCCCGCACGGCGCGGTCCTGCCGCGGACGGTGCTGGAGCTGGCCCCGATCCTGCGGTCCGCGGGGCTGATGCCGTGAACGAGCACTCTCCCCTGCGCGGAGCAGACGCTGTGAACGAGCACTCTCCCCTGCGCGGAGCAGACGCTGTGAACGAGCACTCTCCCCTGCGCGGAGCTGATGCCGTGAACGAGCGGGCGGCGCTCGATCGCTTCGCCAGTGCCCGGTTGTGGGCGGCCGCGCAGGCGCCGTACCTCGCCTCGGCCCTGTTCGCCCTCACCCCGCTCCTTCACGGGACCGCTCCGCCCCGCCCCGCCGCCGACGAGCACTGGAACCTGCACCTCGACCCGGCCACCACCCCCGCCATCCCCGTGCCCGAGCTCGGCTGGTGGTTGCTCCACCAGGTGGGGCACCTTCTCAGGGACCACCACGCCCGCGCCCGGCCCCACCAGGACGACCCGCTGCGCTGGGCCCGCGCCGCCGACGCCGAGGTCAACGACGACCTGCCCGGCGCCCCCGCAGGCACGATCTCCCCCGAGACCCTCGGCCTGCCGGACGGCCTGCTCGCCGAGCGGTACGCCGAGCTGCTCGATCTCCTCGACCTCCCACCCCGCCTGCTCCCCTGCGCCGAGCCGCCGTTCACCGGCCCGGAGGCGACGACGGCGCTGGAACGCGAGCTCCTGGCCAGGGCCGTGGCCGCCGAGATCGAGGCCAGAGGAACGGCCCCGGGCGGCTGGCGGCGCTGGGCGGAGGCGACGCTCCGCCCCGAGGTGGACTGGCGGATCCTGCTGGCCCGCCTGGTCCGCAGGGGCCTGGCCCAGGCGGCGGGCCGGGTGGACTACAGCTACCGCCGCCCGTCCAGGCGTGCCGGCGCCGCGCCGTCGATCGTGCTGCCCGCCCTGATCCGCCCGCTCCCCCGCGTCGCCGTCCTGGTCGACACCTCGGGCAGCGTCCCCCGTACCGCACTCGAACAGGCCCTCGCCGAGCTGGACGGGGTGTTGCGCGCCATCGGGCACCGGCGGCTCGACGTGATCTGCTGCGACACCGAGGCGCATCCGGCCCAGCGGGTCCGGGCCGCGGCCCAGGTGGAGCTGGTGGGCGGCGGTGGCACGGACCTGCGGCCGGGCTTCGAGGCGGCTGCGCCGCGGGCCGACGTGCTCGTCGTGCTCACCGACGGTGACACCCCGTGGCCGGAGCGGCGTCCCCGCCCGTACGTCGTGACCTGCCTGTTCGGCGCCCGCCACGCGGCTCCGGCCTGGTCGAGCACGGTACGCGTGGCCCAGGAGGGGAGCCCCGGGTGACGGAGTGGACAGACCTCACGCAGGGTGAGGTACGCCGATGGAGAGGGGCCGGGTTCGGTCCCGGGGAGGCCGTGGCGTGGCGGGAGGCGGGCGTGACCGTCCCCGCCGACGCCCGCCTGTGGAGCACCGCCGCCGCCACCCCCCGCACGGTCGTCACCTGGCAGCGCGCCGGCATGACGCCCCAGGACGCGGTGCGCTGGCACGAGCTGGGCATCGCCCCGCACGACGCCGCCCGCAGGCACCTGGCCGGCGAGCGCCCGCGCCGGGTGCCCTGGTTCGCCCGGCTGGCTGCGCCCGAGCCCGCCGCGCCCGCCTCCGAGGTCGTTCGGACGCTGCGACGGCTGTTGCGCGCGGGCGTGCCGGCCGACGTGGCCCGCGCGTACGCCGACGCGGGCTGGGACGGGGCGGCGGCCGAGGAATGGGCGCGGCGGCGGGTGGACCAGGGGGACGCGCGGGTGTTCAGGGCACTCGGTTTCACGGCGGCCGAGGCGGCCAGGGCCGGGCTCCCCGCGGTGGAGGTCATGGCCTCCTGGTGGGGCGCCGTACCGCTGGAGGAGGTGGCGGCCTGGTGCGCGGCCGGGCTCACGCCCGAGGAGGCGGCCGGCCAGCGCGCGTCGGGCGTGACGGCGGAGCAGGCGGCCGTCCTTCGTGCGCTCTCGTCCTAGGACGTTCAGTACTCGACTTCGAACGTGTGCGGCCCGAGCCCGTACCGGTCGCCGGACGGCACCACGTACCCCTGCTCGACCAGCTTCTCCAGGCTCTCGCGCACCTCCTCCTCCGCCAGCCCCGATGCCCGCACGATCCCGCCGAACCCGGCGCCGCCGCCGGCCCACTCGACGGCCTGGGAGGCGACGGTCTCGTACACGTGAATGTCCCGGTCCGACAGGGCCTGGACGTCGTGACCTTCCGTCATGACCGCTGCCTCGCTCCCTCCCTCAGCCGCGCCGGGTCGACCTCGCGGTCGGGGCAGCGGCGGAGGTACTCGGCCTCCAGCTCGTTCGTGCGGGAGGTGTGGTGCTCGAGCGCGTCGTCGGACCCGTGGAAAAAAGTATCGCTCCGGGTCGTGTGCAACTGCCGCAGCTCGCGTACCAGGTCATCGTCGCTGAGCTGGGCCGGATCTATTCCCATCGTCGTCATGCGCTCCCCCTACCCCAGGAACCCCCGAACAATATCTGTCACAATTCCTGACATAGAGGCATTGTTTGTAAGAGATCGCCGCCTTACCTTCCCGTTATGGACCTCGAGCTCAGGCACCTCAGGATCGTCCGCGCGGTCGCGGACGCGGGAAGTGTGAGCAAGGCCGCGTCCCTGCTCGGGCTGGCACAACCGGCCCTGACCGCACAGCTCAAGCGCATCGAGAGGGTGCTCGGCGGCGCCCTCTTCGAGCGTGACCGCCACGGCGCCAGGCCCACCCGCCTCGGCGAACTCGTGCTCGCCAGAGCACGCGTCCTTCTCCCCGCAGCCAAAGAACTGCAGGACGAAGCCGTACGTTTCGCTCACACCCCCTCCCCCGGCTTCCGCATCGGCGCCACGAACGGGCCGATACTCGGCGGCCTGGTCGACCGGCTCGCCGCGGAGCGCAAGGTCAGCACGTACACCTCCTGGTCGACGCACGAGCTGAACAGCATGGTCGAGCTCGGCCGCCTCGACTACGTGCTGACCGGAGCCTGCGGCGACTCCGGCACCCCCACCGGCACGCTCATCTGGGAGACGATCAGCCTCGACCCCGTCTTCTGCCTGGTCGGAGAGGGCCATCCCGTCGCCAAGGAGAAGGAGGTGGAGCTGGCCGACCTCGCCGCCGAGCAGTGGGCGGTGACGCCGGGCGACGGCTGCTTCGCGGACTGCTTCGCGATGGCGTGCGCGCGGGCCGGGTTCACGCCGGGCACGATCTACGAGACCGACGTGCCCACCTGCGCCCACCTCGCGCAGGTCGGGCGGGCCGTCGTGCTCTGCCAGGCCACCCACCAGGCCGCCCAGGGGCTGATCATGGTGCCGCTGGCCCGCGCGCCGCTGCGCTGGCGGCAGCTCCTCGGCCGCCACCCCACCGCGCCCGAGGCCGCCTGGGTGGTCGGGCAGGCGAAGCAGGCCCACATGGACGCCGTACGCCGGAGCCCGGTCTACTACGACTGGCTGGTACGAAACCCGGGTTACGGCACCGCTCCATAACACGGCGATAGGGGCAAAGTAATACTCCTCCGCGCCGGGGACCGCCGTTACCGTGACGGCACCCCCAGCAGCGAGGAGACACCCATGCTCCGAACCCCGGCGCTGATCGGGATCGCGATCGGCGCGTTACTGGTGACGACGACCCCGGCCGCCGCCACCGCGAAACCGCCTTCGGGCGTGGTCGACGCCCTGCAGCGCGACCTCGGCATCACCAAGGACCAGGCGATCAACCGCCTGGCCAACGAGGCCCGCGGCAACGCCGCCGCACCCGGCCTGAGCAAGAAGCTCGGCGACCGCTTTGCCGGAATCTGGTACGAAGGCGCGGAAAGCGCGCTCGTCGTGGCCACCACCTCCGCCGCCGACACGGCCGGCATCACCCGCGCCGGCGTTAGGGCCCGGGTCGTCCCGCGCTCCCTCGCCCAGCTCGTCACCCTCAAGGAGGGCCTCGACCGGGCGGCGCCACCGGCCTCCGTGCACAGCTGGGCCGTCTCCCCGCAGAGCAACTCCGTCGTCGTCCTGACCAGCGACGAGCAGGCCGCCCGCGCCTGGGTCGCCACCAGCGGCATCTCCGACCCCGCCGCCGTGACCTTCGAGGCCTCGGCCGAGCGCCCGCGCCTCTTCTACGACATCCGCGGCGGCGACGCGTACTACACCTCCGAGGGCTACCGCTGCTCGATCGGCTTCGCCACCAGGCGCGGCACCCAGCTCGGCTTCACCACCGCCGGCCACTGCGGCGGCACCGGCGTCACCACGACCGGCTACAACCGGGTGGCGCAGGGCACGTTCCAGATCTCGTCGTTCCCCGGCAACGACTACGCCTGGGTCGCCACGAACACCAACTGGACCGCCCCCGGCGTCGTCAACGGCTACAGCGCCGGCATCCTGCCCGTCCGCGGCGCGGCCGTCACCCAGCCCCAGGGCTCCATCTGCCGCTCCGGCTCCACCACCCAGTGGCACTGCGGCACCGTCCAGGCCCTGAACTCCACCGTCAACTACCCGGAGGGCACGGTCTCGGGCCTGACACGCACCAACGTGTGCGCCGAAGGCGGGGACTCGGGCGGCTCGTTCATCTCCGGCGACCAGGCCCAGGGCATGACCTCCGGCGGCTCCGGCAACTGCTCGGTGGGCGGCACCACGTACTTCCAGCCCCTCGGCGAGATCCTCTCCGCAGGCGGCCTCACCCTCGTCACGTCCGGCGGCACCGACCCGCCGCCGACGGGCTGCCAGGGGTACGAGGAGACGTACAGCGGATCGCTGACCTCGAACCAGAGTGTCTACCAGCCGAACGGCTCCTACTACCAGACGACCGTCTCCGGCACCCACGCGGCCTGCCTCGACGGGCCCAGCGGGGTTGACTTCGACGTCTACCTGCAGCGGTGGAACGGCTCGTCCTGGGCCGTGGTGGCCCGCGGCGACAGCCCCAACCCTGACGAGAGCATCACCTACAACGGCGCGGCGGGGTATTACCGGTACCGCGTGCACGCGTACAGCGGGGCGGGCTCGTACACGCTCGGCCTCAACCGACCGTAGCCCACCCCCATCCCCAGCCCTGTCCCCGGCCCTGTCCCCGGCCCTGTCCCCGGCCCTGTCCCCGGCCCTGTCCCCGGCGGCGAGTGCGGACCCCTGCCCGAGCACCCGCACTCGCCGCCCCCCTGTTTCTTCCGTGGGCGAATATGATCGGCTTGGACTCCTACAGCGCCTGCAAGCATGGAATGATGTCGGCGGAGACCTGTCTCCCGTCCGGCCGGGCGCCACGATCGGGTTCGATGCTCTAGCCTTAGCTTGCGCGGGGCTCGGCATGATCCGCTCGGTGTCTGCCGTGCGTTGGACAACTTCATCCAGGGGCGGTAGCTCAGCCGGTCAGAGCATCGGACTCATAATCCGTGGGTCGTGGGTTCAAGTCCCACCCGCCCTACCGACATCACCGCAGGTCAGAGGGCCTGTTTGGTCGATGCTCGTGGGTCGTTAATGATCACTTCAAGATCATGTTCCCCCGATGTTCCCGCATCTCGCCATGCTGCAGTCGGCGTTCGATCATCTCCGCGCGTCCCCGCCGCCCACCAGTCCCGGCGTCCGTCACCATGCCACCAGTACGTCAACGGGGGGCACGGGTGGCCAGAGTCATCGAACGCACGGCCAAGAACGGCGCGAAGTCCTGGCTGGTCAAATGGCGCATCGGCGGGGGCAGGAACAGCAAGGAAGACTTCGAGACCTGCTATGACCGCCAGGTCGCCGATGACTTCGCCTCGCTGGTCACACTCAGCGGCGAGAATCGGCCGCACGGCTACCCCAAGGGCTGCCACGGCATCGAAGACCCGAACTACGACCCTATGCAGGACCTTGAGATGCCGAGCTTCGAGCAGTACGCCCGCCACAACTACGCCACCCGCCTCGGCGCCTCCCCCACCCAACGGGCCACCTACCTCGCCGAAGCCGAACGCCACATCTTCCCCCACTTCGGCCACCTGCCACTCGACCAGGTCACCCGCCGCGTACTGCGGGAATGGGTCGAATGGATGCTCACCAAACCCTCCGCCGGCAACCAACACCAACCCCGCGCCGCCCTGTCCGACGAACAAGCCGCACGACGGTGGGCACGAGCCAACAACATCGCGGTCAAAGCGACCGGCCGTATCTCCCCCGAGATGCTGCGGCAGTGGGAAGAAGCAGGTTCACCCCGGCCTGCACCGCCGGACGCAGGGACGCTGTCGGCCGCCACGGTGGCGAAGATGTACCGGGGAGCGATCAAACCCGTCTTTCAAGCAGCCCTCCATCAGGGCGAAGACGGCGAACCTCCGCTCCTCGCCTCCTCCCCCTGCACCGCCTTCCGCCTACCGACCGCAGCGGTCACCGCCCGAGCCGTCCTCTACGGCCCCGAAGTCGCCCTCTACCTCAAGGCCGTCCACGACATCGACCCCGACACCGCCCTGTTCATCATCACCGAAATGGCCACCGGCCTCCGCTGGGGCGAAACCGCCGGCCTCCACGTCACCCACCTCGACCCCGCAGGCCGCCAACTCCACATCGTCCAGACCTACGCCTACCTGCTCGATGAGACCACCGGCCGCCGCCGATGGCAGATCAAGCCCTACCCCAAGGGCAAGAAACAGCGCAGCGTCCCTATCAGCCCGACCCTCGCAGCCCTACTTACCCGGCGCACAGAAGGTTGCCACGCCGACCAGCCGCTCTTCCGGAGTCGTACCGGCAGCTACATCGACTACAACAACCAGCGCAACCGCATCCTCAAACCGACACTCACCCTCGCCCGCGAACGCGGCCTGGCCAAACACATCACCCCACACGCCCTCCGCCACACCATGATCACCATGCTCCGCGACGGCGGCGTCGCCCCCGGCATCATGCAACTCATCGCCGGCCACGCCTCCTACCAAACCACCGCCACCTACTCCAGCCACCACACCCCAGCCCAACGCACCCTCATCCTCAACGCCGTCCAATCCATCATCACCGCAGCCAGCGCGCTGTTCGACCTCCCAACGCCCTGACCGGTCCAGTCCAACAGTCGGCACTTCCCCCTGGTTGGTGGACACGCTGATACTGGATCTTGCTTGATCCGGAGGAAGCGAGAAGACCGCCGATGGCATGAAGGACTACTCGGATGAGTTCAAGGCCGATGCCGTGGCCTTGAACGAGTCCACCCCCGGCGCGACCTACATAGGCATCGCCGCCGACCTGGGCGTAAGCCGGGGCACCCTGCGCACGTGGGTGCTGCAATCATTTAGCACTGTCCCATCGCGGACCAGCACTTCGGCTGGTTCCTGTCGCACCGTGCGGAATGGGGTTCGACGTCCCGCCCGCGCGAACCGACCCGCCTATTCCGGCCTGGCCTCTCCGACGACGCACAGTCGCCTCGACTCGGGGGTACGCATCACTGCCCGTACGCCGTTTCTACGGTGAGAAGGCCGGTGGCAAGCCGGTCGTCCTGCACACCGCCACCTTGGAGAGCCGGCTGGGCATCATCGACGCAGCCGCGTTCACCAAACGACTCCTTCGCGGCATCGGCCCGGCCAAGTCCAATGACTATGACCGAGGCCTGTTCACTCTCGCACCCTGCCGAGCCCGGGAGCGGAGATGACGATCGACATTTGATGGAGGGCCCATCCCCCGACCTGCGCCGCATCGCTGGCTGCGTCTCCAGCGTCTACGGGGAACGCAGCCATATCGATCACGATGAACACCGTCGTCATCAACAAGCACGACATCGTCCGCGTCCAGGATCGGACGTGCCGACCGGCCGGGCGATCCCTTCGACACCGATGACGAGCTCAACCGCCTGCCATCGGGCGCCACCTCGTCTTGTACGGCATCTACCAGGCCGTCATCGTCGGTCTCGGCGCCAGGCCCGGCCTGGGCATCATCCAAACCGGTTCGGCGCCGACCATCACAACCGATGGGGGATGGTGAGCCGCGGATGCGACCCGCTTAGAGCGCCTAACAGAATGATCTTTGTTGTGCTTTGATCTCTCGCTGTAGCCGAGCGGGAGGAGAGCGGGTGGCCAGGCTGAAGCCGTGGGAGGTCAGCGACGAGCTGTGGGCGGTGATCGAGCCGTTGTTGCCGCAGCGTCAGCGGCGGTTCCGGCATCCGGGACGCAAGCGGCTGGATGACCGGCTGGCGCTGCAGGGCATCTTGTTCGTGCTGCACACCGGGATCGCTTGGGAGCACCTGCCGCAGGAACTCGGCTACGGCTCGGGCATGACGTGCTGGCGGCGGCTGGCCGAGTGGAACGCCTCCGGCGTGTGGCAGCGGCTGCACGAGATACTGCTCGATCGGCTGCGGGCCGCCGACGTGCTCGACTTCTCCCGCGCCGCGGTGGACTCCTCGCAGATCAGAGCGTTAAAAGGGGGGCGCAGACCGGCCCATCCCCGGTCGATCGAGGGCGGGCCGGCAGCAAGCACCACCTGATCACCGACGCCACCGGCATCCCGTTGGCCGTCATCTTGACCGGCGCCAACCGCAACGACGTCACCCAACTGCGCCCGCTGCTGGAGGCCATCCCGAAGGTGCGCGGCAAGCGCGGCCGGCCTCGCCAGCGTCCCGACGTGGTGCTCGCCGACCGCGGCTACGACCACGACAAGTACCGCGCCCTGGTGCGCGAGCTGCAGATCCGCCCGCTGATCGCCCGACGCGGCACCGAACACGGCTCCGGCCTGGGCAAACAGCGATGGGTCGTCGAGCAGACCTTCGCCCTGCTGCACGCCTTCCGCCGCCTGCGCATCCGCTGGGAAGTCCGCGCCGACATCCACGAAGCCTTCCTCAAGCTGGCCTGCGCACTTATCTGCTGGCGGCGCCTCACTTCATTGCGTTAGGCGCTCTAAGCCACGCCTCGTCGATCTCCCTGCCGGTGAGCCGCCCGGCCAGGGTCAAGGCCGAGGTGACGCAGGTGGCCAAGGACGGGTAGTATCCGTTCAGGGACAACTCGTAAAAATCGCCGAACGCCTCCGGCACCGGTTGCTCACCTTCGCCATCCCCCACCGAGTATCCATTCTCCTCCATCCAGGCTGACCATTCCCCGAAGGCCAGCCATTCCGGCGAAAGCTCTGGATCCGTCATCCAGCTCGTGTCGTCGATATCGAACATCAGGCCCTCGGTCAGCGAGTCGAGGGCGTCCGGGGCGTTTCCGTACCGCTCGCCGGGAACGGTGACGCTGAACAGGGTGGTGTAGTACCCATCCGACACGTACCTCAGATCACGTAAGCCATTCAGCCCCCATCCCATACTGACCGCTCGTCCTCCATGAGCCGACAGTTCGCTCAGGGCGCCGCTGCACCCGTATCCCCGGAACTCGATGATCTGCAGCCAGTCGTCGGTAAGCCGATCGGCCCAGATCACCGTTGCGTCGTGGACGTTGAACACCTCGTCCGCCAGTTCGTTTCTGTCGCAACGGCGCGCCTGCCGGAAGTCGGCACCCACGCGCTGCGCCAGTTCGTCGAGTTCCAGCCTATCGACCCAAACCGCGCTGAATTCCGTGGCGAGTGCGTAACTGTGCAACCGGTGCCACAGATACTCTGACCGTCGCATGTCGCGCCTTTCATACGGAGGCCGCCGGGCTGGAGGCCCGGCGGCCAGCTTTCGCTAGTTGATCAGAAGCCAATAAGGGTCGCCGGACCGGACACGGTACCGCGAGAAGAAGATGTTGAGTTCCGAGCCCGCCAGCTGATTCTGCTTGGCATTGATCGCCTTGACAGAGAAGTTGCCCCAGCCGTTGTTCTCATGAACATAGGCTCCTCCTTCCTTGGAAGACGCGAACGGGAACTCATCGCAGTCCTCGACCTTGTCCTCGTCCGTTACGCCGTTCTTCGGCCGCGGCCTGTCGTCGAAGAACTCGTCGCACACGGCATTCTTCGCGGCGAGGTTGGCTGCGTACGTCTCGGTCGGTCTGCCGTTGACCTCGGTCGTGATGCGGTGCAACGCCTCGCGTGCCGGCGTCTCCCGCGGTTGGCCGTTGGCCGCATAACCCCACTGCCCTGGAACGATTTTGCCCGCCTTGAGCGGCACGGTGCTGGCCGGGTTCGTCCATGCCTGGTGGATATGCTGAGGTACCGCCCCGATATCGGGATCGTGGGTGTACATCTTGTAGATGCGGCTCGTGCCCTTGATGATGCACGCGCCGGTGTTCTCCCACATGGGCAGACTGTCGCACATCATGACGGGCGAATTCGCCCGTTTGGCCATGGATTCCGAAGTGGCGCCCGACACCGCACCAGGCGGCCCCCACAAGGCGACCGATTGCTTTTTACCCGTATGAGGGGTGGGGTCGTCGAACGTGATCCATGGACGAACGGTGCAACTGCTCACCCTCGCAGCCTGCGACCGGAGGAGGAACTCGTCCCGCCCGTCGGCTACCCACTGGGAGATGCTATTGCTCCGCTTCAGCGAGTTGTTGTAGCCCGACCCGGAAGTGAGCGTGCAGGCGTTCGTGCCGCCCTGTACGTCCACCTGCAGGCTCAGCACCCGGTCCAGGTCGTCGTCGTCGAACTTGCCATCGCACCCAGTCAGCAGGCACTCGAACCAGCCGAGCGCCCCATCATCGGCGCCGCCATCGAGATCGTCGATCTTCGTGAAAACCTTGATGTCGCGCGGATGCTGGCCCCCACCGATGATCCCGGTACCACTGCGGTTGCCGAGGTAGGTGTGGATCACGACCGTGGCGTCGAAGTGCAACTGACCGTCCACCGTTGGCGACGCGGTCTTCTTTTGCGTCGTCCCGTTCTGGCCCTTGGTGGTCGTCACTTTCCAGTCGTACATCATGAAGTAGGAGTGGCGGCTCCAGCATGCACTGTATGGCGTGGCCTGATCCCAGGCACGTACTTTGATCCCGGTTCCGGTGCGTTCATCGCGCTTCTGCTCACAGGCTTCGAGGGAGATGTGATCGTAGGTGAACGTCGCGGGAGTCCGCAGGCTGTGCCGCTCGAATATTGAGTTACGTGGTCTGAGCTGCGGTTAAGCGGCGTGGTGGTATTCGTTGATCGTGCCTGTGGCGACGGGTTTTCGGCGGATGGATCGTAGGTCGGTCAGGTCGCGGGCGGGCTGCGATGCGATGTCCGGGGGACGCTGTTGCCGTGACTGGTGCGGCCGGTGCCCGTTGTAGTGGATCAGATATTCGCCGAGCACGAGTACCAGGTGACGTTCGTTGAGGATCAGGATGCGGTCCAGGAGTTCGCGGCGTAGGGTGCCGATGACGCGCTCGCAGATGGCGTTCATCCTCGGCGTCCGCGGCAGGGTGGTGATGTCCCGCAGCCCTTCGGCGGTGAAGACCTCCCGGAAGGCGGAGGTGAAGAGAGGATCCCGGTCGTGGATCACGAACCGCAGCCCGGATATGCGATCGCCCAGGTCCATCACGAGATTGCGAGCCTGCTGCACCGTCCATGCCCCGGTTGGGTGCGCGGTCACTCCGGCAAGGTGCAGTCTCCGGGTGCCGTGCTCGATGAAGACCAGCACGTACAACCGTTTGAGCAGCATGGTCTCGACCACCAGGAAGTCACACGCGATGATCGCGTGGGCCTGGGCGGCCAGGAACTGCCGCCAGCTCGGCCCCGCCCGGCGGGGCACCGGGTCGATACCGGCCGTGTGCAGGATCTCCCACACCGTGGAGGCTGCGATCGGGTAACCCAGGCGAGCCAACTCGCCTGGGATCCTCCTGTGCCCCCAGGTCGGGTTCTCCCGCGCCATCCGCACAATCAGTGCCTTGACTGGTCGGCGGGTGCATGGCCGTCCAGGGCGCCGCCTGTCGGTGAAGGTCCACTTACGCGCTACCAGGTTGCGATGCCAGCGTAAGATCGTCGCCGGCGTGACCGGGTACGTCTCCGCCCACCGGCGGCGGCGAACCAGCCTCGACAACGCTGTGAGCCAGAGCCGGTCGACGTGTCCCCACCGCGGCCGGTCACCGAGCTGACGACGCAGCACCTGATTCTCATGACGGAGCACCAGCAGCTCAACGTCCTTGGATAGATCGGAGCGGACCAGCACCGCCAGCAGGCCGAACAAGCACCTCACCAACCGGTAGACAAGCGACAACAACACCTTGCGATGGTCGCAGCCGTCGCTCTGATCACGCAGCAAAACCCCAGCTCACAGCATGAAACCGTGTTTTCGAGCGGGACAGGCACATCTGGTGCACGGTGGCGAACAGTCGCTCGATCTTTCCACGGCCGCGCGGCTGGCCGGGCAGAGAAAAACATTGACAGCCGCGACGCAAGGTTGCATGGTTAGCTACACCTGTAGCTAACCAGTTGGGCGGCTAAGCCAACGATGGACGACGACCGACCGATCTACCTTCAGATCGCCGAGCTGATCGAGAACTCGATCATCGACGGGTCGCTGGCAGAGGAGGCCCAGGTCCCGTCCACCAACGAGCTTGCCGCCTTTCACCGGATCAACCCGGCCACCGCGGCCAAGGGCGTCAACCAACTCGTGTCGGAGGGAACGCTCTACAAGCGACGCGGCATCGGCATGTTCGTCGCCGGTGGCGCCCGGGCCAGGCTGCGCGAGCGGCGACGGGAACGGTTCGCCGAACAGTACGTGGAACCCCTGCTCGCCGAGGCGCGCAAGCTCGGCATCGGCCACGACGAGCTGATGAAGATGATCGATTCATTCGGTGCGGTTGTCGGGAGGGACCTGGGATGACGGCGGTGGTAACCGCACACGGGGTGACCAAGCGCTTTGGTGACGTCACGGCGCTCGACGACGTGACCTTCGCGCTGGCCGAGCACACGATCTACGGCCTGCTCGGGCGCAACGGGGCGGGCAAGACCACCCTGATGCAGATCCTCACCGGGCAGGCGTTCGCGTCGTCGGGGAACGTGTCGGTCTTCGACGCGCCACCGGTGGAGAACCCGGCCGTCCTGTCGAAGGTCTGTTTCGTCCGGGAGAGCCAGCGCTACCCCCACGTCTACACCGTGCGCCACGTCTTTCGCACCGCACGCCGGCTGTTTGCGAACTGGGACGACACGTTCGCGCACGGCCTCGCCGCGGACTTCCAGCTACCGGCCGGGCGGCTGGTCCGCAGGCTCTCGCGGGGCATGCTGTCGGCCCTCGGCGTGACCGTCGGGCTGGCCGCGCGGGCGCCCCTGACGTTCTTCGACGAGCCGTACCTCGGGCTCGACGCGGCCGCCCGGCAGCTTTTCTACGACCGCCTGCTCGCCGACTACGCCGGGCATCCCCGCACCGTGGTGCTGTCCACCCATCTCATCGACGAGGTGAGCGATCTGGTCGAGCGGGTGCTGCTCATCGACCGTGGCCGGCTGCTGCTCGATGAGGACGCCGACGACCTGCGCGGGCGGGCCGTGGCGGCCACCGGACCGGCGGAGGCCGTGGACGGGTTCGCCGCCGGACGCACCGAGTTGCACCGCGAGCGGTTGAGCGGCCTGGTCCGGTCGACCATCCTCGATGGGCTCGGACCGCACGCGAAGGCGCTCGCGCAGGCGCTGAACGTCGAGCTGGAGCCGCTGTCGTTGCAGCAACTCGTGGTCCGCCTGACCGTGCCGCCGACGACAACGGGGCCGGCGGACCGGGAGGCCGCCCGATGAACCGCATCCGTCAGGTGGCTCGTCTCCAGATGCCGGCCTGGCCGCAGATCCTGGGCTGGACCTGGGGCATGACGGCCGTCGCGTTCGGCATCAACCTGTTGAGCGTCATGGCGAACCACGACCCGGGCGACGGCGTGACGAACACCGGTGGCCTGGTCAGCCTGTGCGGCGTCGCGATCGGGATGGCCACCGTCTCGGTCACCCAGATCTTCCCGTACGCGCTGGGCATGAGCGTGACCCGCCGGGAGTTCTACCTGGCCTGGTCGCTGCTCGCGGTCGTCCAGTCGGTGCTCTACGCGCTGGTGCTCTGCCTGCTGGGCGCCGTGGAACAGGCCACCGGCTACTGGGGGTGGGGGATGCGCTTCTTCGGCCTGCCGTTCATGGATGACGCCCACCCGGTGCTGCTCCTGCTCGGGTACGCGGTACCCATGCTGGTCGTGACCCACCTCGGGATCCTGCTCGGCACGGTGCACCTGCGCTGGGGCACCACCGGCGTCCTCGCCAGCCTCACCCTGGCCTTCACAGCGCTCGGGCTGGCCGCCGCGCTGATCACGTGGACCCGGCGATGGCACGCGATCGGCCGCTGGTTGCTCGACCAGTCCCCCACGGCACTGCTCGCCGGCTGGCCGGTCCTGGTGGCCGCCGCGTTCGCGGTCGGCGGGTACAGGCTCATCCGCCGTGCCACGGCGTAGGCGCGGCGGGCACTCGGCCGCTCCGGACACCGGACAACGCGAACACCAACATCCGCCGTGATGGGCCGCCAGATTGTCAGCCCTGTCCGCCCACGTCCTCAGGAGAGATGCAATGACGAGCAACAACACGCCCCCGCCCGCCCCAGGTCTCGGGATCTGGGAAAATCTCGGGATCTGGATCGCCTTCGGCGCTGCCTTCGGCCTCCTCGTCGGCGTCGTCGTCGGAGGCTTTTTCGACAACCTCGCTTACGGTGTCGCGCTAGGTTCGTCCTTCGGTCCGGCCCTGGGCATAACCGCCTGGGCCGTCTTCATCGCGCCGCGAAGGAATACCCGCCGCGACTCCTGAACCGTCGAACCCGAGTATCGGCTACGGGGTCGCAGGCGCCACCGGGAAGTCCAGAAAGCAACGCAACGGCGCTGGCGATGGTGGCCGCGTCAGATGATCGCGCCCCGGCGGGCCGAGATCTGGTGGCGGTCGAGTTGGATCAGCAGCCGGCGCGGAGCGCGCCACCACCATGGCGATGTGGTATCGGTACAGCTTGGTCGAACCGACGCCAGGCCAAGCGGCGCTTGGCGCGCATGTACTCGGCGATGTCGTCGAACGGGTACCACTCGATGACCAGGTTGGCGGGGATCTCGAAGCCGGCGGCCTGGGCGCCCGCAGGACGCGTCCAGCCGCCCGGCCACCACCTGGAAGAACCCCGTGCTCACCGCCGCGCGGATCGACGAGGCCATCGCGTCCAGCGTGGTGTAGCCCGGCAACTCGCACCGGGCGCGAACCAACTCCTCCAACGCCACGTTGATCAGATCGGCCGGGTTGTCCTTGGGCTGCGCAGCCTTACGGATCGTGACGTACCGGCCAAATAATGTTGCAGATTCCCGGTCAAGGTACGTTGCAGGTCACATCGCCCATCGCGTGGAGGCTGTGCGCCTCCTGGGCTGCCTCCCGCGCACGGCCGCTGCCTTGATGAGCGCTGGCCCGGCGTCGGTGGCCTCGCCGTTCTCGCGCATGGGGCCCGCGCCGCTCGACCGCCGCCGGCGGCTGTTGCGCGGCAGTGGACCCTGCCAGCGCGGGGTCTTGGCAGAAGTTTCGAAACTCAGGCGGTGGCGCCGCCGGGCCGGATTCAATGGCGGAGGAAGCCGTCCCCGCAGCCCCCCTCCAGTGTCTGCGGGGCCGGCTCTCCCCTGCGTTCACCTTTGCTGAGAAGGCGGTGACCTGGAAGGATCTGGCGTTCCAGGGAACAGCTTTCCCGGGAACTTTGGCCGCGCGAGTGCCATCATGGGCGGACATGGACGGCGGTGTGATCTCCTCCCCGCGCGGGCCGTTGGCCGATTTCCTGACCGCCCGGCGCACGGTGGTCACCGCGGCCGACCATGGCCTGCCCGAACCGGGCTATCCCCGCCGGGTCGCCGGGCTGCGGCGTGAGGAAGTGGCCCAGCTGGCCGGCATCAGCACCGACTACTACAGCCGTCTGGAACAGGGCCGTGTCCGGACCGCCTCCCGCACGGTCCTGGCCGCCATCGCCCGCGCCCTGCTGCTGAACGACGACCAGCAGCGGCACCTGTTCCAGCTCGCCCGCCCCTGCGCCGGCGAGCAGTCCGGCGAGAGCCGGCAGCGCATCACCACGCCAACAGCCCGGTTGCTGGCCAACCTCATCGACACCCCTGCCCTGGTGTTCGGCCGCTACCTCGACATCCTGGCCTGGAACCGGCTCGCCGCCGCCCTGCTCGGCGACCTGGCCGCCATGCCACCCAAGCACCGGAACTATGTCCGCATGATCTTCCTCGACGACCACGTCCGCGCCCTGCAAACCGACTGGCCCGCCCGCGCCCGCGAAGCCGTCTCCAGCCTGCGCATGGCCGCCGGCGCCTACCCCGACCAGCCCCGCCTGCAAGAACTCGTCGGCGAACTGTCCGTCCGCGACACCGACTTCCGCACCTGGTGGAGCCGGCACCTGGTCACCCTGAACCCGTTCGGCCACAACACCGTCCACCATCCCGCCGCCGGCCGCTTCAGCCTGGACTGGCAGGTCCTGACCAGCGTGGACGACCAGGAACAGGCCATCGTGCTCATGACCACGCCACCCGGCGGCCCCGATCACACCGCCCTCCAGCGCCTCGATGGCTGGGCCGCCGAACAGGACCTGCAGCCCAGCCATCCCGCCCCGCACTAACACCTCCTCGGAGAAGGTTGCCGATCGGGAGCGGATGCTGGGCGGCGATCACCCCGACACCTTGGCCTCGCGCGACAATCTCGCCTGCGTCTACCGGTCGGTGGGGGATCTGGGGCGGGCCGTCCCGCTGTTTGAGGCGACGCTGGCCGCTGCGAGCGGGTGCTGGGCAGTGGCCACTCCCATGGCGCGTATTGTCAGAGGGAATCTAGAGGCCGCCGTCTCCGAGACCGTTCCTCAGCGAGCCCGTGGATGGCGGCGGCTGTTTCGTCAGCGATGACGAACCGCTCACTGGTCTTGCAGGAGACCAGCCAGCGGCCTTCATTTAACGATCGTTCAATGAAGCCGACCTTCCTTCCACTTCACGATGAGGGGTACTTCCCCCGCCTCGGGAATACTCGCCTCGGCCCTTCAACGCCACGGTGTGGCTGCGGCAGCCGCCTGAAGATTTCTCCGTACGGTACGAGTAACGGGATGGTCGACACTGAGCACCCGCTCGCAGTCGGCCAGCGTGGCCTCGTACAGCGGGATCGCCCTGCCCAGGTCCCCCGCCGACTCATAGGCGCCTGCGAGGTTGTTGCGGGAGGTCAGCGTGGAAGGGTGGCTGGCGCCCAGGACCCGCTGGCAGTCGGCCAGCGTGCTTTCGTACAGCGGGATGGCCCGGCCTAGATCGCCCGCCGCGTGGTAGGCGTGGGCGAGGCTGTTGCGGGAGGTCAGGGTGTCGGGGTGGTCGGCGTCCAGCACCCGTTCGCAGTCGGCCAGCGCCCGCTCGTACATGGGGATGGCCCGGCCCAGGTCCCCCGCTGCCTGGTAGGCGCTGGCGAGGTTGTGGCGGGAGGTCAGGGTGTCGGGGTGGTCGGCGTCCAGCACCCGCTCCCGGGCGGCCAGCGTCGCCTCGAACAGCGGGATCGCTCGCTCCAGGTCCCCGGCCGCCTGGTAGGCGCCGGCGAGGTGGTTGCGCAAGGACAGGGTGGAGGGATGGTCGGCGCCCAGCACCCGCTCGCAGTCAGCCAGGGCTGCCTCGAACAGCGGGATGGCCCGGCCCAGGTCCCCCGCCGTCCGGTAGGCGTGGGCGAGGTTGCTGCGGGAGGCAAGAGTGTTGGGGTGGTCGGCGCCCAGCACCCGCTCGTAGTCGGCCAGCGTGCTTTCGTACAGCGGGATGGCCCGGCCCAGACTCCCCGCCGCCTGGTAGGCGTGGGCGAGGTTGTTGCGGGTGGCCAGGGTGGAGGGGTGGTCGGCGCCCAGCACCCGCTCGCAGTCGGCCAGCGCCCGCTCGTACATGGGGATGGCCTGGCCCAGGCCCCCCGCCGCGCGGTAGGCGCCGGCGAGGTCGTTACGGCAGGTCAGCGTGGAGGGGTGGTCGGCGCCCAGCACCCGCTCCCGATCGGCGAGGGTGGCCTCGTACAGCGGGATGGCCCGGCCCAGACTCCCCGCCGCCTGGTAGGCGCCGGCGAGGTTGCCTCGGGAGGTCAGCGTGGAGGGGTGGTCGGTGCCCAGCATCCGCTCGCAGTCGGCCACGGCTGCCTCGAACAGCGGGATGGCCCGGCCCAGGTCCCCCGCCGTCCGGTAGGTGCCGGCGAGGTTGTTGCGGGTGGCCAGGGTGGAGGGGTGGTCGGCGCCCAGCACCCGCTCGCAGTCGGCCAGCGTCACCTCGAACAAGGCGATAGCGCGGGTGAGGTCGGCCAGGTCGTATAGATACCGGCCGCACCAGCCGCGCAGAGTCAGCAGCTCGGTGGGCAGGTCGCCACCGGTGAGGGCCCTGTGATAGACGGTGTTGGTCTGGTCGATCAGCGTCTCGACCTGGGCGCGGGCCGCCCAGCTGCCGGCACCAGAGGGCAGGGTGGCGTTGAAGGCATGGAGCAGGCCGATGGCCTGGGCGAGGACGGCTGACAGGTGGCCGTGGTGGGTGGCGCGTTCGCGCAGCACGCGTTGCACCAGGCGGTGCATCAGGACGGTGGCGCCGTCCTCGCTGAAGGAGATCAAGCAGGTATCGGCCAGGGCGGCGAGCGTTTCCCGCAGGTGCACCGGGTGGCTCCCGGCCTTGCTCCCGGCCGACAGCACCGTCAGGGGGATGCCCGCCGGCGACAGCACCGAGAGCATTGCCAGCAGGTGCGGGGCCGAGGGCAGGGCCGCCTCCGCCTGGGTGATCGACAGCATGATGGCCTGAGCGATGCCGGCCGGGTAGGCGTCGCCGTCGTGGGCGGGCAGGTAGTCGCCCATGGGGAAGGCGTGCAGCAGATCGAGGTAGCCGGGGTAGTCCAGATGCAGGCGGGCGATCGCGGCGGCGGCCTGGGCCAGCGCCAGCGGCAGGTATCCCAGCTCCGTGGCGAGTTCGGCGGCGCCGCCGGAGTCGTCCAGGCCGGTGCGCCGGTGCAGGAAAGCCTGCGCCTGGTCGGGGGTGAACACGCCGACCTCCAGGGGCTGGTAGGAGCGCAGGAAGGCGCGGTTGCGGGTGGTGATGAGCACGCGGGTGGCGCCGGTCGCCGGGCACCAGCGGCGCACCACGGCGACGTCGATGGCGTTGTCGAAGACCAGCAGTGCGGGCCAGGTGGTGGCGGCCAGCCAGGATCTGGCCCGGGCCGCGGCTGTGGCGGCGTCGTCGTCGGGCCGGCGTTCGCCGAGCCGCTCGGCCAAGGCGGCCAGCCCGGTCACGATCTGGTCGGTGCTCTCTGCGGCGATCCAGGCGATCACCGGCCAGCGGGCGGCCTGGCAGGCCCAGGCGTAGGAGGCGGCCAGAAGGGTCTTGCCTACCCCGGGAGTGCCGGCCAGCGCGCAGATTACCGCCGCTCCGCCGTCAGCGCTTTCCTGCCCGTCCGGCTCTAGCCCGCCCAGCAGGTCGATCAGCCGCTGGCGCAGCTGCGGGCGCGGCTGGAAGCCTGGCGGGCGTTGCGGGATGTCGCCCTCGACGATCTGGCCCGGTTCCGGCCGGGGCGGGTAGTGGTGGTTGATGGTCTGGTCACCGGCCGCCTGATACACGTGTCCCTGCCCTGAGGCGGTGGCGTCCATCTGGACGGGCGGCTGCCGCTGTGGGGAATCAGCCGCTGGAGGCGTGGTCATCGTTCGTTGATGGTCTGGTCGCCGCCGGCCTGATACACCCGTCCCTGTCCGGAGGCGGTGCCCTCCATCCGCACATGGCGCGCGCCTTCACCGGTCGAGATGATGCCGGAGTTGCCGCCGCCGAGGGCGACCGCCCTGTCGCCGGAGGCGGAGACCGCCGGCGGCGTGTCCTGGACAGCCTGTGCCGGGACGGGTTCGGCACGCAGCTGCGCCCGCAAGGCCACCACCGCAACCACCAGGGCGGCCGCCCCCAGCGCCATGCCGGTGAACATGCCGGCCACGCTGGCCCGCTGATCCAGCACCTGCAACACCTTGTCGGGCAGGTGCAGCGGATCGGCGAAGAACCACACCAGCACGGCCACCAGACAGACCGTCAGCACAACGAGCGCGACGATCGCCACGACCCGCCACAGCCGTGCACTTGCCGCTCGCTTGTCTCCAGACGTCTTCGACATGCCTCCAGAGTGCTCCAGAACCGGTACGGGCGAGATCCATAGTGACGAACGCGTTACCTGTCCACTTCCGGCCTCAAATCGGACGCCAGCATTTCCGCATGAACGCTTCTCGAAGCATGTCCCGAAGTCGTTTGCACGGTTGTCCTGCCGGCCTCTTCGTGGCGCAGATGGCGTCGGTATCGAGAGCTTTGAGAACGTGTGCTTCGGCGGGCGCCCCGAGCGGGGCCCCAGAGCAGTCGCGGGGCCAGGTGGGGCAGGTCTTTCAGAAACGATCGTTGAAAGAAGAACCATCACTCACCAGCCGGCTCCCTCCCCTCCGCCTTCTCCGTCCAGCGGGCGAGGTTGTGCCGGGTGATCAAAGTGTTGAGATGTTCGACGCCGAGCACGCGCTCTTGGATGGGGAGCAGGGCGGCGTACTGGTCGCGGGCGGCGGTCGCGTCCCCCGCCACACCCGTCCAGTAGATGAGGTTGGCCCGGGCCCTCAGGGTCTCGGCGTGTTCGACGCCCAGGACTCGCTCGCGGATGAGGGAGCAGGGCAGCGAATTGGTCACGGGCGGCGGCCGCGTCCCCCGCTCTTCCTGTCCAGTAGGCGAGTTGGTGCCTGACGGCCAAGGTACCCGGGTGCTCGGCGCCTTGGACGCTCTCGCGGATGGGGAGCAGGGCAGCGAGTTGGTCACGGGCGGCGGCCGCGTCCCCCGCTCTTCCTGTCCAGTAGGCGAGTTGGTGCCTGACGGCCAAGGTACCCGGGTGCTCGGCGCCTTGGACGCTCTCGCGGATGGGGAGCAGGGCGGCGAGCTGGTCGCGGGCGGTGGCCGCGTCCCCCGCCTCCCCCATCCAGACCGCGAGGTTGTGCCGGGCGGTCAGGGTGTCGGGGTGTTCGGCGCCCAGCGTTGCCACTGCGTGGGTGCAGAGGTCCTGCTGGAGCTGGACGGCAGTGCTGTAGTCACCGCTGGCACCGAGGTAGGCAGCCAGCCGGCGTAGGCCGGGAGAGCCGGGCGGGAGCACGCTGAGGGCGTGCGGGAGAAGCGCTCGATAGGCGGGCCAGTCATCGATCGTGTCCGGATCGTCGGGGAGGGCGTCCAGGATCAGCTCCGCAGCGACCTGGTGGTTGTGGTCGCGCTGGTCGGGGGTGAGCTGGTGCAGGGTGACGGCCTGGATGAGCCGGTGCACGCTGACCAAATCCTCCGGCTCGCCGTGCTGGAGATCGGCGGGGCTGGGGGTGAGGGTGATCAGGCTGTAGGAGGCCAGCAGCGCCAGTGCCTCGCCGGCCTGGATCGGGTCGGTCTCGGGCAGGGTGTCCAGGACGGAGCAGGGCAGGTTGTCGGGGGCGTAGCAGGCCAGCAGGTTGAGCACGCGGATGGCCAGCGGATTGATGGCCTGGATGCGGGTGTGGCTGAGGGTGAGCACCTTGGCCACCACGCGTTCGGCGTCGCCGCCGGCGGGGGTGGCGGTGGCGTACACGCGGGCCGGAACGTTTTTCAGCAGGTCCAGATACCGGGTCAGCGTCATGCGGGGGGTGCGGGCGATGTAGGCGCCGGCCTGGGTCAGGGCCAGCGGCAGATCCCCCAGCTGCTCGGCCAGGTCCTCCAGCGCGCCGGCGTTGGCCGAATCCGGAGGGCCGATCAGCCCGGCCAGCAGGGCGATCGCGGCCGGGCGGGACAGCAGCTCCAGCCGGACGGGGGCGATGTCCAGGTGCTGCCAGCCGACGTCACGTCGGGTGGTGATCAGCACATGACCATGCGCCAGACCGGCCAGATATGGCTCGACATCGGCGACCTCCTCGACGTTGTCGAAGATGACCAGCCAGCCCGGGTGCGCGGCCAGCCAGCTCACCGCCCAGCCGGCGGCCTCTTCCACGGTCGCCTGCTCGGCGGCCACCGAGTCGATTCCGCACGTCAAGGCCTGGGCCAGGGCGGCCAGCCCGGTGCGGATGCGATCGGGGCTGTCGGCGTCGATCCACCACACCAGCTCGTAGTCCTGGCGGTGGCGGTGGGCGTACTGCAGCGCGAGCTCGCTCTTGCCGACGCCGCCCAGCCCGAGCACGGCCTGACTGATCACACCAGCTCCCGGCTTGTCCTCCAGGGCCTGGCGGAGGGCGGTCAGGGCCGCGTCGCGGCCGACGAAGGCCGCGGCCGGACGGCGCGGCAGACCGTTCAACCCTGGCGGAACCGGCACGCGCTCGGCGTGGGGAAGGGGCCGGCGCAGACCGGAAGAGTCGTGGTGGACGGACAGGTCACCGGCTGCTTGAAACACCGAGCCCTGCTCTGAGGTCCTGGCCTGCAGCTGTACGTTCCTCGCCTGGTCACCGGTGGAGGAGATGCCGGTGTTGTCGCCCGCGCTCGACATGCATCCAGAATGCTCCCCAACCGCATGCAGCCGGACTGATAGTGACGAACGCGTGACCTGCCGGGGGGCGTACCTACCTGACGTGCCTAGCCAAGGACGCCCCCACGCCCGCCGAGGGGCCTGCCGCGTGCCGCTGCTGACGGAGCGCAGGGCACCTGGTCCACCCGGCTCATCGACAGCGGGGCATGAGAAGGGGGGCCCGCTGTTGCAGCAGCAGACCCCCATGCCTCCAACATCCCCTGCCTGCCCAGACAAAAGCGACATTAAAGGTCTTTTCCTAAGAGTAAGGCACATAGACGGGAAAGTCCCTTTTGCCGGCACGTTCTCCCTCATTGACCTCGCCTCTTAAGTCATTGTGGGGGTCCAAGTACGCGCTCCCCGGAAGGCCGGGCACCTTGGAGCGGACCTGAACAGAATCGAACGCGTCCGGAGGTGACGGGACGGCGGCGAGCGCCGTCGGACGGTCCGGGATTCGCGACGCTTCCCGTTCGAACGTATTTCCGCTTTGGGGTCCTGCATCATCGCGCGCTTAACCCTGCTTGTGCGTCATGATGACCTACATGCACGGCCTGGTGGGGTTGCAGCCCCTTGGTCGTGCTGTCGACCAATTCCCCCTGCCTGCCCAGGCAACAGCGCATGAAAGGCGGTGGTGCGCCATGCGCGCACGGCCCTGCTTCCCGCTTCCCCTCCCCGGCGACTCTCCGGCGTGGCGGCTGATTCTCGTCATCATCCTGCTCATCTTCGCCAGCGTGGCGCACACGCTGGGCATCGCGACCGAGGTGATCGTGCTGTTGATCACCACGGTGGTTGGAGCGGCGACGCAGCTCGTCAAGCCGAGCGCGGCGACGCGGCTCGTCAAGCAGAGCAAGGTGCCATAGATGAACGCGAGCTTCGAAGGCATCCCTCCCCAGGGGTTCAGTGATGCCAGGCTCCTCTCGCGCATGAGGGAGTTCAGTGGCCGTTTCCGGCTCCTTGTCATGCATTCCAGCAACCTGTAGGGCGTCAAAACCCTCGTGCATGGTTTGAGCTGGGGTTTCTCCGACCGAGTTACGCAGCTCGGTGATACTCGTTGATCACTCCCCCGAGTATCGCGTGGCGTTCGATCCGGCCTTCCATCGGCACCACTACATGCTCATCGTGAGCGGGTGGTCGCTGTCCACGGCCCTGATGCGGCCGATGCGCGTTGTAGTGATCGAGATACTCGTTCAGAACCACGCGCAGGTGACGTTCGCCGTAGATCAGCATTCGGTCGGTACATTCGCCGCGTACCGTCCGGATCCAGCGCTCGGCGTAGCAGTTCGCCCGTGGTGTCCGCGGCGGTGTCTTCAACACCGTGATACCCACGGCGGCGAACACCTCATCGAAGACGGCGGTGAACTTGGCGTCCCGATCGCGGATAAGGAAACGAAACGCCCCCGCTCGCTGGCCAAGGCCGATCAGGAGGTTGCGAGCCTGCTGAGCGGTCCATGCACCGGTCGGGTGGCTGGTCACGCCCAGAATGTGCACCTGTCGCGTGCGGACCTCCATCACGAACAACACGTACAAGCGCTTCAGAAGATCGTGTCAACATGGAAAAATCGCAGGCCAGGAGCCCTTCGGCTTGGGAGTGCAAGAAGGAGAGCCAGGACGTGTCGAGCTGCCGGGGTGCCGGACCGAAATGGTGCGCGCGTAGGATGCGCCGCACGGTCGCCTCGCTGACCTGGAACCCAAGCCGCACCAACTCCCCGTGCACCCGTCGATGGCCCCATCCGGGGTTCTCCCGCGCCAGGCGCACGATCAGGTTCCGAAGCTCCGGAGTCGTTCTGGACGCCCAGGCCAATGCGGGTAGGTCCAGGCCCGTCGCGCGAGGCGACGATGCCACGCCAGCAACGTCGCCGGGGTGACCAGACGATGAGCGCGCAGCACCGCCGGTAACCATCGGGCCAGCGCCGCGAGAACGGCCCGATCGGCCCAGTCCGGCTTCGGGCGCCCGACCTGGCGCCGCAGCACCGCCACCTCATGACGCAACACCATGATCTCAACGTCCTTCGACGCCTGGCCGCGGCCCAGCAACATCAGCCAGCCGAACACCCGAAGCGCGAGCAGATAGAGCAGGCGGAAAAGCACAAGAAGCGATCTTGTCCGCAGGTACGAAGCTCGTCAAACCACAGGTCAGAGCCGTCGTGGCTGCACTTTTGACGCGGTACACGGCGTTGGCGCCGTCACCCTCCATCGGCACTTCCCGACCCGGGCTCGCTGATCGCCGCAGCGTTCTCCGAGCAGCTCGCCAAGTGTGTCGCAGCCTTGAACGAGGCCCTACGGGACGACGATCCCGGGTGCGGTCTCTGCTCCGTCCTCGCCAAAGTGTGTAGGATGCAGGCCGAAGACCGCGGGTTCAGCGCCGCGTTCCTCGTGGGCTCGCCCGACGATCCCGACCTCCGTCGCGAGCGCGCCCGTGCCAAGGCAGGACTCGCCCAGCGGGTCCAACGAGCGAAGAACACAGGGCAGTTGCGCAAGGACTTCGATCCCAGCGACGTCACCCTCCTGCTCCTGGTGAACAGCGGCGTCGTGCGGCAGTCCCCGGAGACGTCCCTGACCGTCTCCCGCCGTCTGCTCGCCTACTTCCTCCAGCCCTGCCGGACCAGAGACGGCGCGCCACCCTTGCCCCGGCCCGCACCACCGCTGCGCTTCGACGACCTCTACGGACCGCCGCACCGAACCAGCTGACCAGCGACACCGGGGTTGAGGAACCTGCGGACAGCCGCTGGCGGTCGGGACGCGCAGGCTAGAGGAGCCGACCGGAGCGGCGGAGCCGGCGTTCGCGCAGGGCGAGCGCGGGTGGGAGGCAGAGCTGTACGGCGAGGTAGACCGCCACGGCCAGCGCCTCCAAGAAGCCGGCCGAGGTGACCGTGCCGCTCGTGAGCTGCGCCAGCCCCCACTCCCCCAGGGAGACGGCCAGTGGCAGCACGATCGTGGCGAACATCCAGACCATGACGGCGATCCCGGCGACGTAGGGGATCACGAACCAGCGTGCCACGCTCTGGTCGCGCTCTGATGTCCCCGACAGCTCGGCCGCTTCGGGCGCGGTGAGCCGGAAGAGCCGGGACTTGGCCATCAGCCAAGTGGCCCGGTACAGGTTGTGACAGCGCAGCGCGTTGGCCAGCAGCGCGTACGCGTCGCTGCGCAGCGGCAGCGCGGCCCACTGCCAGACCAGGTTGACGACCAGGAGGAGCGACACGGCGGCGAGGAGATCGCCGAGGACCCCGCCCACGCCGAGGAGGCGCGCCCCCAGCGCCGCCGCCAGCACGACGACGTCGATGGCCATCCCGGCGAGGTAGACGCCGTGGCGCCGGTCGCGCGGCACCGTCACGATCTGGGTGAGGTCGGTCTCGTAGACCACGTACAGGCCGCGATAGCTCACCCGGAACGCGGCCGGCACGCCGATGGCCCGGCCCGCCAGCCAGTGCCAGGCCTCGTGCAGCGCGCCGCACGCCATGGCGAGCAGCAGCCAGATGAGCAGGGAGAGCCCGGGGCTGGGCAGGAACCAGGCGTCCTCCCACGACGGGCGCAGATCAGGCCGGAACAGGAGCAGCCCGACGGCGAGTACCGCCGCCGCCCCATAACAGGACCAGGCGACCCGCCCGAACAGCCGGGCCGCGGTCCGCGGGCTCACCCCTTCGATCCACTTGACGCGGCCCCGCGTGTCGGGTGCTTCGCCCGGCGGGTCGAGGAGACCCGCGGCGGTGAGCCCTTCGAGGAAGTCCGCGCCGTCCACCGGCTCCCCGGCGACGTCGCCGGCCCGCGCCATCGCCTGCTCGAGCGAGCCCGTGTCCTGGAGCGTGGTGACGAAGACGGCGCCCGGCTCCGGCACCGCGACGAATACGCCCAGCTCCGGGCGCCCAAGGATCCACGTCTCGCCGTCATGGGCGATCGTCAGGCGGGCCGCCCGGGCCCGGAGGTCCTCATCCGTAGAGGTGGCCATTGTCTGTCTCCAACGTCCCTAGAGGCGGCCATCGCGTGCTACCGGCCGATGACGGCACCGGCATGGAAGGGGCCGCGCTCCGGCGACACCGGAGCGCGGCCCTTGCCCGGGTCAGGAATCCGGGTGGATGAGCTGGGTCAGTCGGGTGTTCTCGACCCGCTTGATCTCGATCTTCACAAGGATCACCTCCCTCCGCATACGGCACAGTCGGGGTCGCGTGGCCACTCGCTCTGGCTCGTCGCGCAGCCGCGCGCGAAGTCCACGGTGAGCGGCCGGCCGGCGTACGCCGGCGGCTCGAAACCGGTCAGGTAGCGGAGAACCTCGAAGGCGCCGAACGCGCCCAGCAGCCCGGCCACGGGACCGATGCCGCGGTTGGGCCGCGGCAGGCGGCCGAACAACCGGTTCGCCGCGATGGCGCTCGCTATGGCCGGGTCGTCGGGATCGGCGAAGTCTGCCGGGTTCGACGGGTCGGCCGGTACGCAGGCGCGGCAGGCGCTCACCCCCGGATGCACCGACCACACCGTTCCGGTGGTGACGGCCATGCCGCCGCGGACGAAGGGCACGCCGGCGCGTACGCAGGCCTCGTTCACCCACAGGTCGATCCGGTTCGGCCGGTCCACGCCCGAGGCGACCACGTCCGGGCCGGTACGGCGGATCAGCTCCGCGACCTGCTCGGGCCCCTCGATGTCCGCGTCGATCGCCTCGACCGCGATGCCCGGGTCGAACGCCCTGATCCACTCCGCGGCCCGCTCGGCCTTGCGCGCGCCGATGTCGGCCCAGCGGTAGAGGTACTGGCGGGCGAAGTTGCGCGCCTCCACGGTGTCCCGATCGAGGACGGTCATCGTACCGACGCCCAGCCCGGCCAGATGCGGGATCGTGTTGGAGTTGAGCCCACCGGTGCCGAGTACGAGCACGTGCGCGTGCCGCAGGCGTTCCTGCAGATCCTCGCGGCTGCGTTCCAGCGTGCCGAACGACTCGAAGAAGGCCAGGTTGCTGAAATACCGCTCGGCGTCGGCCGGTTCCAGCCCGCCGAGCCGGTCGCCGTCCTCCAGCAGCCGCTGGGCGTCGAACGCCTCGACGGCGGCCCGTACGTCGGCCTCGTCGAGCGCCAGCTCGCCGGCGAGCTCGACGGTGGTCCTGCCGCCCTCGCTGAGCAGGTGCAGCAGCTTCTCAACGGTCCCGTCGGGGTCGGTGACGATCAACTGGTCGCGTGGGTCGTTCACCAGCCGCAGCTCGTCCCCGACCCGCTCCCAGGCCGTGTTCTTGAGTTGTGGCCTCATCGCCGCATCCGCCAATCTCTGGGAAGGAATGGCGCAAACTATGGCAGTGTCGGGCATGGTTTCCGCGTGGATCTCGCATGGGCGGAGTTTGAGGTGCGCGAAAGGCTTCGGCTAGCGTCTGACGCGTGCCCTCCCCCGACATCCGATTCCTCCTCCTCGGCCCCATGGAGAGCGCGGTGGAGGGCCGGGCCGTCCGCCTGACGGGCAGGCAGCGCACGCTGCTCGCGGCGCTGCTGCTGGATCTCGGCCACGTCGCGTCCGTCGAGCGCCTGGCCGAGCACCTCTGGGGCGAGGACTTCCCGCCCAGCGCCCCGGCCAGGGTGCGCGGGCTGGTCACGGAGTTGCGCCGGGCGCTCGGCGTGGACGTCGTCGTCACCCGCAGCCCCGGCTACCTCATACCGGCCGGGGCCGCCCGGGTGGACGCCGAGGAGTTCGCCACGCTGGTAGAGCGAGCACGCGAGGAGCGCGGAGATGACGCCGTCGCCCGCTATAACCGGGCTCTGGCGTTGTGGCGCGGCGAACCGTTCCAGGAGCTGAGCGGCTCCGTCGTCCAGGCGGAGCGCTACCGGCTCGAGGAGCTGCGGTGCGAGGCGATCGAGGGCAGGGCCGCGGCACTGCTGGAGCTGGGGCGCGGCCGGGAGGCCGGTGCCGGCCTGATGCGGCTCACCGCCGAGCAGCCGCTGCGCGAGCGCCCGCACGGCCTGCTCATGCGTGCGCTGCACGACGGCGGGCGGATCTCGGAGAGCCTGGAGGTCTACCGGGGGTTACGGGCGCGACTCGTACGGGAGCTCGGAGTGGAACCGAGCGCGGAGCTGCAGCGGCTGCACCAGCTAATGCTCCAGGGCGAGTCGCAGGAGCCGGCATCGGCCCTCGTCCCGCGCCAGTTGCCGCCCGTAACCGGCCACTTCGTCGGCCGCGCGGCGGAGCTGACGCGCATGGCCGAGGGCCAGGCGCTGGTCGTGACGGGGCCCGCCGGAGTCGGGAAGACCGCCCTGGTGCTCCACTGGGCCTTCCAGGAGAGCGGGCGGTTCCCCGACGGGCAGCTCTTCCTCGACATGCGCGGCTTCGACCAGAGGGAGCCGATGCGAGCAGCCGAGGCGCTGCCGCTGCTGCTGCAAGGGCTCGGTCAGGCGGTGAAGGACATCCCCGTCGAACTGGACGCCCAGATCGCGCTGTACCGATCGTTGCTGGCCGATCGGCGCCTGCTCGTGGTCCTGGATGACGTCGCCGAGCCGGAGCAGGTACGCGCCCTGCTGCCCGGAACGCCCGGCTGCCGCGTCCTCATCACCAGCCGGGACCGCCTGCACGGCCTCGTCGCGCTGGACGGGGTCGAACGCCTCACGCTGGACGTGCTGAACGGCGAGGAGGCGCGGCAGCTGATCGCCCGGCGGGTCGGTGCGGATCGCCTGCGCCGCGAGCCCGAGGCGGCGGCGCGGCTCGTGACGTTCTGCGGCGGCCTGCCGCTGGCCCTGTGCATCGCGGTGACCTGGATCGGGGACCACGAGCACCGGGAGATCGGCCATTACGTACGCGAACTCGCCGACCATGGCGGGCTGGCGCGGCTGCGCGTCGAGGGTGACGACAACGTGGCCGTGCAGGCGGCGCTCGACCTGTCGTACCGGGCGCTGCAGCCGGCGGCCAGGCGCCTGTTCCGGCTGCTCGGCCTGGCACCGGCCGGCAGCATCTCCGTCGCGGCGACCGCCGCCCTGACGGGCACGAGCAGCGAGGACGCGGAGCGACTGCTCGGCGCGGCGGCGCGGATCCACCTGATCAAGGAGACCGCCCTACGTCGCTACGCCGCCCACGACCTGGTGCTGGAGTACGCCACGCAGCGCGGCCTCGCGGAGGACTCCCCCGAGGAGCGCCGGGCCGCCGTCGAGCGGTTACGCGCCCACTACCTGCGCACGGCCCGCGCCGCCGCCGCGGCCGCCGGGTTCCCTGCTGCGGACCCGCCGCACGACCAGGCCCTCCCCGAGGTGACCACGGTGGCCTTCCGCGACGCGGCCGATGCACTCGACTGGCTCGGCACCGAATGGGACAACCTGGCCGCAACGGTCTCCCACGCGGCCGCGGAGGGGCCGCACGCGTACGCCTGGCTCCTCGTGGCGGCGTTGGCGGACGTCATGCACCATCTGCGGGCGCCCAGCGAGGGGCTGCGGCTCGCGGAGATCGCGCTGGCCGCCGCCGAGCGGGACGGCGACCTGGGCGGGCAGTCCGCCATGTGCCAGTTGGTCGGGCAGTACCGCTGGCGCTCCACCGACCTCAAGGGCGCGATGAGCCACTTCGAGAGTGCTCTCGTACTCGCCCGCCGGGCGCTGTGGCCGCACGGTGAGGCGATGGCGCTGCAGGGCTGCGGTGTCGTGCTCAAGCAGCTCGGCGAACCGGACCGGGCCATCCCCCGCTACCGGCGCGCCATACTGATCCACCGCACGCTGGGCGACCAGCGAGGTGAGGCGCGCGGCCTGAACAACCTGGCCTCGGCGCACATCCTGCTCGCCCAGCTCCGGCAGGCCGAGCGGTGCCTGCTCGCCGGCCTCCCCCTGACCAGGGAGACGGGTGACCGCCATCTGCTGGCGCTGACCCTGGTCAATCTGGCGCTCGTACGCCAGAAGCAGGCCCGCTTCGGCGAAGCCCTGGAGTCCCTCACCGAGGCGCTGACCGAGGCCGAGAGCGCCGGTCTGCGGTACGCGGAAGCGGTCACGTACGAGACATTCGGCTGGACGCACCTCGATGCCGGATGCCACGCGGAGGCGATCGGCGCCTTCGCCCGGAGCCTGAAGATCGCGGAGGATGTCGGCAACCGGCGCTCCCGGATCGCCGCGCTCACCGGCATGGCGAGCGCGGAGCTGGAGCTCGGCCGTACGGACGACGCCCTCACCCGTCTCGGCGCCGCGCTGGAGCTCGCCCAGCACACCGGCACCGATCTGGACGAAGTGCTGCTGCGCAGCGCCGAGGCGTACCACCGTCAGGGACGGCACGCCGAGGCGCTGTCCGAGGCGAACCGGTCGCTGGAACTCGCCGTGGCCTCCAACCCGCTGAACCTGCCACGGCTGCACACCCTGCTCGCCGGCATCCACCTGGCCACGGGCGACGACCAGCGCGCCGCCGAGGCCTGCACCCGCGCGCTGGACCTCGCGCACCGGTCCGGGCAGCGCCTGGAGTACGCCCGCGCGCTCCTGACCCTCGGCCGCGCTCTGAGAGGGCCGGACGCGCAGCGGCATCTGAGAAGGGCCGAGCACCTCTTCGCCACCATCGGCGTGCCGTACCCCCGCCTCTGAGACCGGGGGCCCAGCCGGTCGGGAACGCCGGCGCGTGGCTGAGCCGCACCGCCATGGCCCATCTCGGCGACCCGGGCGCCTCGCTGTTGCCGCCGATGGCGAAGTCCCGGCCCCAGAGGCCGGAGAACGGCGGACCCCAGCGGCGACCTGGAGGCCGCCAAGGTCGGCGCAGCGGCCGTCGCCCTCGATGGCTCGAACCTGGTGTACAACCCGGGACCCGGCGTTCCTCGCGGACTCGGCGTCGACGTACCCGGTGACCATGGCCGTCATCGATGACGACCGGTACGAGTGCGAGATCGACGCGCCGTCCAGCACGTACTGCCCCGACGGGGTGAACGCGCCGTACGGCGGCGAGCCGATGTACACCTTCCTCACCGACTCGACCTACCCCGACAGCTGGTCCAGCTTCAACCTCGACCGCCTCCTGGTCGGCAGGTCCAACGGCGGTGATGTCCGCTGGCAGCAGCTACGTCCAGTCCCCGCTGCCCGCGAAGAGCGACCCGTTCTGAGGTTCGAAGATCGAGTACGCGGACCTGGTCCGGTGGAACCATTACTCCAGCGGCTGTGGGCGCTACGGCGAGTCGGGCATTACCGTCCGGCGTGTCACCTCCGACGGGGACGAGCTGGTGGCCCGGGCGGGCACCGCAGCAAGGCGCCGCCAGGACTTCGGACGCCTGCGCCGGGCCGCCCAGCAGGCCAAAGTAGGCACGTAAGGCATGGTGGCCGGCCTTGCAGGCAAGTGCTCCGGAGGCGACACCACGCCGACGATAACGGTGGATCTCGGGTGGCACCTCGTTGGACGGGCGGCCGAGAAGACGGTGGACGCACCTCTCAGGGCGCACCCACACCATGCCCATCGTGATCAGGATCCCATCGGCGACGCCCACCTCGGACGGCGGGCGATGGGACCACCTTCTCCGAGGCCGTCCTGGACGACATGACCCCATGGCGGACATACGTTCGACAATCGTCCTTCAGAATGGAGTGCATGTGCGCCCCTCAAGCTCCGGCCGTGCTCCTCTTTCCCACCGATTAGTCGCCCTGGCAGGGTCCCTGTTCCTGGCAGCGGTCCTGCTGGTCGCTCAGGCGCCCGCCGCCTCGGCCGCCGACACCGTCATCGACCTCGGCATCGCCGCCGGCAGGGGCGGCGACGTGGTGGGCAGAGCGGCAAGATCTTCGTCGCCGCCGGCGATCGGATCGTGGTCACCAAGAGCGACGGCACGCTCATCGACACGATCGGCGGCCTGTCCAGCGCCGTGGCCCTGTCCGTGGCGGACAACGGCAGGCATGTGTACGCGGCGCTGCGCGATTCGCATGAAGTGATCGAGATCGACATCACGACGCTCGCCATCACCAGGCGGATCGACCTCAGCGCCTACCCGTGCCCGTCCACGCTGGCGCAGGCGTACGAGCGGGTGTGGGTCGGGTACGGGTGCGGCCAGGCGGGGGAAGGAGGCGTCGTCGCCCTCGAGACGTGGAGGCCGACACCCGTCCTCGTGCCGGTCGAGTCGGGCACGACGCAGCCTCCGCTGGTCGCCGTCGCCGGGCGCACTCTGGCGGTGGGAGAGCCGGGCGCCGACCCTGCCTCGATCAGGGTGTGCCGCTCGAATATTGAGTTACGTGGCTTGAGCTGCGGTTATGCGGCGTGGCGGTATTCGTTGATCACGCCTGTGACAACGGGTTTTCGGTGGATAGATCGTAGGTCGTCGAGATCGGTCACGTCGCAAGCAGGCTGCGTGGCGATGTCCGGGGGACGTTGTTGCCGGGACTAGTGCGGCCGGTGCCCGTTGTAGTGGATCAGGTACTCGCGGAGCACGAAGGTCAGGTGGCGTTCGTTGAGGACCAGGATCCGGTCCAGAAGCTCACGGCGCAGGGTGCCGATGATGCGCTCGCAGATGGCGTTCATCCGCGGTGTCCGCGGCAGCGTGGTGATGACCCGCAGTCCTTCAGCTGTGAAGACCGCGTTGCAGGCAGCAGTGAAGAGCGGACGCGATCGTGGATCAAGAACCGCAGCTCAGCGATGCGATCGCCCAGGTCCATCGCCAAGTTGCGGGCCTGCTGCACGGTCCATGCTCCGGTCGGGTGCGCGGTTACTCCGGCCAGGTGCAGCCGCCGGGTGCTGTGCTCGATGAAGACCAGCACATACAGCCGTTTGAGCAGCACCGTCTCGACCACCAGGAAGTCGCAGGCGATGATCGCGTGGGCCTGGGCGGTCAGGAACTGTCGCCAGGTCGGACCAGGGGGCGCGGGATTAATGCCGGCGGCGTGCAGGATCTCCCACACCGTGGAGGCCGCTATCGAGTAGCCCAGGCGCGCCAGCTCGCCCTGGATTCTCCGGTGTCCCCAGGTCGGATCTTGCTGCGCCATCCGCACGATCAATGCCTTGACCGGTCGGCGAGTGCAAGGGCGTCCCGGGCTTCTCTTGTCGGTGAAGGTCCACTTACGACTCACCAGGGTGCGATGCCAACGCAGGATCGTCGCTGGAGTGACCGGGAACACCTCCGCCCACCTGCAGCGGCGGATCAGCCGGGACAACGCTGTAAGCCAGAGCCGGTCGACATGACCCCACCGCGGCTGACCACCAAGCTGACGGCGGAGCACCTGGTTCTCCTGACGGAGCACCAGCAGTTCAACATCCTTGGACAGATCAGAGTGGATCAGCACGGTCAGCAGGCCGAACAAGCCCCTCACCAACCGGTAGACAAGCGATAACAACACCTCAAGATGGTCGCAGCCGCCGCCCTGATCACGCAGCAAAACCGCAGCTCACAGCATGTAACCGTATTTCCGAGCGGGACACGATCCGACCGTCAGCGCAGGGGACATGACGACGATCACGATTAACCGCGCCGGGTTTGATGGAGGCCGTCTCCATCAAAGCCGGGGCGGTTCAGACTCCACCTGGCGCTACGTCAACGTCAAAGGCGGCCCCGACCGCCGCTTCAAGAACAACGCCCGCCTGCCCATCCTGCTGTACGGCAGACTCACCCTCCGCAGCCACAGTGGCCTCAATCTCGTCTGGGACGCCTCTCAGGTCACGCTCGTCCACGCCGTGGCGAACGCACTCCACCAGGCCATCACCGCCCGACCACCTGTGATCCACACCTGAGAAGCTCTCCCGTGGACGGGGGCGCTACGCAACGCGAAGGTGCCGGACCGGTTCGGTACGCCCATCGGTGCCAAGCCGGCCCGCGGTGCCAGGCCAGCGGAGTGCCTGAGGTGACCAGCCGGTGACCATGCAGTTCAGACACCACGAGCCGCGTCAGCACGCCAAGATCGCTCGATCGGGCCCAGGCAAGCTTCGCCGGGCGAGGTGCCGTCCATGATGAGCAGCTGGGTGCAGCAGCGCCGATCACCGTGCCTCCGGCCCAGGCCGACGGCTTCGCAGTCCCGTCGAAATAAAGCTCTCCCCCGCGCCCTTGCAGTCAGCCGAGGGTACTCGCCGCGCATTGGCCGTGACCAGACGAGCAACGTCGCTAAACGCGTTTCCAGCGGAAGGAGGGCACGGCATCGCCACAAGGCGCATAGCTCACCGGGAAGGTCGTGTCTTCACGTTGAAGGGTGAGAGTGATTTCCTCTCCTGCACTCTTGGCGACCTGAGATCCGGCGGGCGCCTCAAGTATCACGTCGCCCTCCCGGATGCCCGCCTCTTCCGCGGCTGAACCGGGGATCAACCCGGTGACCGTGCGGGTTTCGAGGCTGGACAGGTCGAAGCCCAGTTCGGTGACGTACTCCTGGGTCTGTTCACGGGTGAAGCGCGGGCCGAGCGCGTCCGGGGCCGGGATCATCCACCGGCCGGCTTCCATGGCGGCGAAGTCGTCACGACCGGTCTCTCCCAACTCTGCCGCCACCAGGTCCAGCCACTCGGGAACGCCCACCTTCTCCCCGTCGCGCTGCCGGTCGAGGACCGCGAGGACCAGGTCGTCGAGCGAGCGGCCGCCACCGCTGGCGGAACTGATCTTGGCGTTGAGGTCGATGAGGTAGAACAGGCCGCGACCGTACGGCACGCGCTGAGCGCGCTGGTCCTTCCAGAACAGCTCGCCCGCCTCGGCGTTGGTGAGGGTCTGCAGGGGGTTGGCGTAGTAGGCGCGGGCCCGCTCGTTGATCAGCTTGAGGAAGGCGTCGTCGTCGATGAGCCCGGCGCGGTGGGACAGGACGATGGAGTAGTACTCGGCGGTGCCCTCGGTGTACCAGGCGGTTGCGGCGTGCTCGCCGTCCAGGCGTGGCCAGTTGTGCGCGGTTTCGTGGGCGAGCAGGTCGGCGAGGTCGTCGGGGGCGGGGGTCTGTGCGGCGCTCCAGCCGAACATGAACGAGCGCGGCAGCGCGGTGCCGCCGTTGCCGGGATAGGGGTGCTTGCGGATGAAGACGCGGTGCCCGGGCTCGGGTTCGCGGAAGAAGTCGCACATCGCGCGGTAGATGCGCTCGATGCGGGTGGCCACGGCGAGCACGTCGAAGGCCGGCTCGGTGAGCCAGTACATGGCGAACGGCCCCGTCGACTCGGCCGGATGCCTGTGCATCGGGCCGGCCATGTAGTAGCAGTACGCGAGGGTTTCGGCCGTGCCGGTGAGTTCGAGGTCGCCTTCGCCATGGCTGGTCACGCCAGGCCGGTCAGTCCAGCGCAGGGTGATGGCGTAGTCGTGGGTGGTGTCGGGCAGAGCGAGAAAGGTGACACCTGCCCCGCTGACGCCGCCGCTCTCGGCGCGCAGGTCGAACAGGGGGCCGTTTCTGGTGGCGGCGTCCACGACGCGTACGGGCGCGAAGTAGGAGACGGTGACGTCGCCGACGGTGTCGCGGGTGGCGCACCAGCGGCGGTAGGTGAACGACGGTGTGGCGGGTTCGTCCTCCTCGTGCAGGGGCAGGTCGCCGAGGTCGTCGACAACGTGGAGGTCGGTCGTGCGCAGCGGTGCGCCGGGGATGCCGGCGATGACGATCGGCAGGCGGCAGACGGCCTGGCCCGCCGGGATCGACGGTGCCTGCAGGACGTACTCGACGCCGATGCCCGTGGCGTCGGGTGACAAGGTGAGGGAGAGGGTGGGGAGAGTCACGCTGCCTGCCCTTGGGACGTGGTACGGATGAGAACGCGCAGAGCCGAGGCCGCGGTCGCCAGGGTGTCCTCGTCGTCCAGCGAGTGGCCGGCCACGAGCGGCAGGACCTCGGTGCGCGACGCCGGGACCCCGGCGTGCCGGATGGCGAAGAGGCTTGCCGCCAGTGGAGTGGCCAGGTCGAAATAGCCACCGAGCACGAGTGTGCGGACCTGCGGACGTTCACGCATCAATGCGGCGATGTTGGCCGTGGGGTTGCGGTAGAAGTCAGGTTTGGGGTGTTCGCTGCGCCAGTCGAAGGCGAAGTTGAGCTCCAGGGAGAGGGTGACGTACGGTCCGTCGTCGGTGGCGTCAGCCTCGCGTCTGAGATAGTCGGCGAGGGCGTCGTTGTGGCGGACGTTCGATCGGCCCAGTCCGAGGGCGGGGTCGTCGGCTGCCGGGGGTCTGTCGTCCTCGGCGGGCGGCGGCATCGGGCCGGTGATCCTGGTGTCGAGCCGTCCGACCAGCAGGTCTCGGTCGGCGAGCACGGTGCGCAGGAAGTCCTCGCTGCTGACCCGCAGATCTGCCGCGAGGACCTGGTCGGCGGGCAGGCCGGTCAGGTCGGCGATGCGTGCGGCCAGGGCGGTCCGGTTCTGGTCGTCCAGTACGGAGCCCAGGTGCAGAGCTGTGAGGTAGTCGGATTGTGCGAAGGCCTGGGCCCGCTCGAACACGGTGGCGGCGTCGGCGGCTTCGGCCGAGGCGCGGCCGTGTGCCCAGGCGGCGACGGCCATGGCCGGCAGCTCGAACACGTGCGGCAGGTCGTTGCCGGGCGCGTTCGTGACGGCTGAGGCGTCCAGCATCGGCGAGATGAACACGAGTCCGGCCACGTTGAGGTCGCCGATGCGGGCGCACAGCGTGGCCAGCCGGTGGCCGCCGTAGCTCTCGCCCACCAGGTAGACGGGTGAGGTCTGCCGGTCGTGCCGGTCCAGCCACCAGCGGATGAACCGTTCGGTGGCCGTCGCATCGCCGTGGACGGACAGGTACGGGGCGGCGCCGCCGTCGCGCAGCACCCGGCTGAAGCCGGTGCCGACCGGGTCGACGAAGACGAGGTCGGTCTCGTCCAGGAGGGAGAAGGGGTTGGGGGTGATGCTCCGCCCCGAGGCCACGAAGCTGGTTCTGGGGCCGGTGAAACGCCGTGGGCCGAACGCCGACATGTGCAGCGGTGACGACGATGCTCCTGGGCCGCCGTTGAACAGGAACATCACCGGACGATGTGCGGCTTCGCCATCGGTGGCGACATAGCCGGTCCCGGAGATGGACGCGTCGGGTTCGCCGTCGGCTTCGGTCAGCGTGAGCGACTCCCACCGTGCCTCGTACTCGACGCACCGGTCTTCGATGGTCATGGTATGCCTCATGCCTGCCCTCCGATGAAGGCGCGCAGGTCGGCGGCAAGCCGGCGGAGGGTGGATTCGACGGAGTACATGAGGTGGCCGCCTTCGTACCGGTGCAGGCGTACGCGCTCCGGGGGCCAGCCGCATTGGGCGGCGGCGTGCTCGGCGGCGCCGATCGTGGTGGACAGGTCGTACATGCCGGTGCCGACGAACACCCGCAGTCCGGGCAGCAGGGTCATGGCCTCGGTGAGCGCGTGGCCGTAGGGCCAGTCGGCGAAGGGTGAGGTGCTCGGTCCCCAGCGCCACTGTTCGAGGTCGCCGCCCGTCCTGCGGTACTCCTCGCCGAGGTCGGTCTTGAGGAAGTCGCGCAGGTGCGGCTCGATGGCGGCGTCGATCGCCTGGGGGACGGTGTCGGTGCCGCTTGCGCGGGGGCCGACCATGCGGGCTTCGATGGAGCCCGGGGACGGGGAGCCTGCGGGTGGGCCGGCGTAGCGGCCGTCGTGCATCGCCAGCACCAGGCCGTCCTCGCGGAGCAGTTCGGCACGGAACTCGTGCTTGGTCAGGCGCAGGTTGCGCTCGATCCAGACCGCGGCGGGGACGCCGGTGAGCCGGGCGAGGCGGTGGGCCAGGCGGTCGCGGTCCTGCGCGGGCAGGGCGGGACCGCGCAGCAGAGCAGTGACGTAGTCGGTGGCGGCGAACGCGAAGACCTCGTCCACGGCCTGCTCCAGCGGCCCTTCGACCTTGCCGTGGTAGTGCGCGACGGCGGTGAGGGTGGGCAGCGAGGAGACGTAGCTGAGGATGTTGGCGGTGCGGCCGGCGGTTTCGATGATGTTGGTGGCCTGGCCGAGCAGCGACACGCCGTCCACCCGTACGCCCGCCTCGGCCAGCTCGCGGGCGGCGAGTGCGACGCGGATGGTGCCGTAGCTCTCGCCGAGCAGGTGGACGGGGGCGTTGGCGCGGTCGTGGTCGTGCAGCCACTGCCGCACCCAGGTGACCATACGATCGACGTCCTCGTCCACGCCGGCCAGTTCGGTGTCGCCCCGGCTGTAGCCGGTTCCGGGCGGGTCGTAGAAGACCAGGTCGGCGGCGTCGAGGAGGCAGTGCTCGTTGCCCACGACGCCGGTCGTGGGGGCGTGGATGTCGTAGGGGAAGGCGACCCGGCGCGGGCCGAAGGCGCCCATGTGCAGGAACGCCGACGGCACGATCGGGCCGCCGTTGCACAGGAACAGGACGGGCCGATCCGGCCCTTCGGCGAGGTAGTCGAACGAGACGATGCGGGCGCCGGGGATGGTGGTCTGCCGCGCTTGCGCGGTGTAGGTCATCGTCCGGCCGCCGAACACGCCGGTGTGCGTCATGTGGAAGCTCCGTTCACCTGGGGCGGCGTCGAGAACGGGGTGATCGACAGCTCGCGGTACAGCTCCGCGGGGAAGTAGACGTCGCCACTCTTGACCGTCATGCGGACCCGGCGGATGGCGGTGATGTCGCGGGTGGGGTCGCCGTCCACCAGGACGAGGTCCGCTCGCTTGCCGCGCGTCACGCTGCCGCTGAGGTGCTCGCGGCCGAGGTGGCGGGCGCAGTCGAGGGTGGCGATGCGTAGGACCTCGGCGGGAGGGATGCCGGCCGCGGCGTACAGCTCCAGCTCGCGGTGCAGGGTGAAGCCGCTGCCGTCGTCGGTGCCCGGCCACAGCGGGACGCCTTCGGCGTGCAGCAGCGCCATCGTCTCCAGCAGTTTGGGGAAGGCCGCCTCGTGGTCGGCCAGGTCGCCGGGGACGAAGGTGCGCCTGCGGTAGCGCTGGTAGCCGATCGGCAGGTGGTCGAGGTAGGGCCGGTCGCCCTCCTGCACCTGGCCGGCGCGGCTGAGCATGAGCCGTTCGAGGATGACGGTCGTCGTGTCGAGCCCGATGCCGCGCTCGCGCATCAGAGCGAGGGTGCGGCGGACCTGCGGAGAGGAGAGGTCCAGGTCCTTGGCGCGGGTCATCGCGGTGAGGCGCAGCGGTGTCCTGGTGTCCTCGCCGGGGTCGAGCAGCCAGCCGAGCATGAGCTGGTTGATGTGGGTGACCTCGTCGTACCCGGCCTCGATCATCTCGTCGGGGGTGGCGAAGGCCGGGACGTGCCCGGTCACGCGCAGGCCGAGCCGGTGCGCCTCGGCGGCCAGAGGGGTGACCCAGGCCGGGTCCACCGAGTTGTAGATCTTGATCTGGTGGTAGCCGCGCTCGGCATACCAGCGCACCGCCTTCAGCGCCTCGTCAAGGTCTTCGGCGATGACGCCGAGCCGGGCCGAGTACGGGCTGCGCCCCTTGATGAGGCCCGAGGCGACGACGGACGGCCCGGGCAGCTCGCCGGAGTCGATCCGCGAGGTCAGACCGAGCAGCATGGCGTTGTCGTTGCCCATGTCGCGGGTGGTGGTGACGCCGGCGGCCAGGTAGAACAGGCCGCTGGCCGGGGAGTTGTGGGCGTGCATGTCGTGCAGCCCGGCGAGCAGGGTGCCGTCCTTGCCGTCGATCTCGATCCCCTCGCCGGGGGCGTCCGGTTCGACGGCGGTGATCAGGCCGCGGAAGAACACGACTGATCGCCGATCGGTGAGCTGGAGGGTGGCGGGGTCGAAGACGCGTACGTCCCGGATCCGGACGGGCTCGTCGAAGGTGTGGCGGACGCGGCCGCCCACCCGCGCCAGGTGTTCGATGGACAACTTCGTGTCCAGCGCCGCCAGCTCGCCACCGAGCGCGGTCAGATCTTCCCGGACCACGATGTCGCGGAGCATGAGGTTGCCGCCCAGTCTGGCGACCAGGCGCCGCTCGCTGTCCAGCAGCACGAACTCGGGCAACAGGCCGACCCCGCCGAGCACGTACGCGTCCAGCGTGAGCCCGGCCAGCTGCACCTGCCGCAGGAACTCGACGGTCAGCCGGCCGCCGGGCAGCGCGTCCACGGCGCCGCCGCGGGCCAGGGCCGCTCCGGCGTAGATGCCGGAGGCGTACGGGCTGGTGTCGTTGGCGACGTACAGCCGGCCGGGGGCGGACTGCCCCGAGTCGGCCTGGCTCTCCCAGCGGCCGTCGTGGTACCTCTCCCGTACCGCGCCGCCCATGAGCGAGGTGCCGTCGATCTCCCAGAGGGCGGGCACACCATCCTGGTTCAGCCGGATCCGCTCGCGGAGCTTGGCGCCGCGGCCGTTGTTGTCGACCGCGTAGTCGACCAGCAGTTCCCCGTCCGCGTGCTCGACGGCAATGCGGCCGGTCACCTCGCCGCTCGCGAGAACGGCGAAACGCTCAGTCATCCTTGCCGCGCCAGGCCACGCAGGTGATCTCGATGTTCGACTGGGCGGGCATGTCCTGCACCACCACGGCGGCCCGGGCGGGCGGCTCCTGGCCGAAGTAGCCGCTGTAGATCTCGTTCAGCAGCGGCCAGTGCGCGATGTCGCGCAGGTAGCAGGTGGCCGAGACGACGTCCTGCAACCGGAATCCGGCCTGCGTGATCGTGCTCTCCAGGTTCTTCATCGTCTGCCGGATCTCGGCCTCGATGCCGCCCTCGACGATCTGGGCCGTCCCCGGGATGAACCCGCCGGTCCCGGCCACGTAGCAGGTGTCGCCGGCGACGACCGCCGACGAGTAAGGGCCGAGGGCGGACCCGGTGTTGACGACCTTCTTCGGCATCGACTCTCCCATCACAGGTACTTCAGCTCAGCGAACAAATGATCAATATCGGTGTCGGTGGTGTAGAAGTGCGGGGATATCCGCAGGTAGCCCCCACGGGCGGCCACGGACAGGCCGCCCTTCGCCAGGTGGGCCACCGCCTCGGGGACGTCGCGCACTCCGGAGAGGCTGACGATGCCCCCCATGCGCTCCGGCCGGGCCACCGGGGCGAGGCCGAGTGCCGCCGTCTCCTGGTGGATGCGCCGCGCCAGAGCAGCGACGCGGGTGTGGATCTCCGGGAGCCCGATCGAGCGCCGGTGGGCCGCCGCGGCCTCCAGCGCGTACACGCCGGGCAGGTTCAGATGTCCGTAGGTCAGGCGCGGGCTGGGCGGGGGGTTGCCGTGCCCGAGCAGCGAGGGCCGCAGCGTGTCGAGAGCGGTTCGCCTGCCCGCGACCACGGCGATGCCGAACCCCGCCAGCAGCCACTTGTAGCCGGTCGCGATGTAGAAGCCGACGTGATCGAGATCGACCGGGACGGCGCCGGCCGCCTGGGCGCCGTCCACGACCAGCAGCGCGCCGGCGGCGGAGCAGGCCCTGCCGAGCACGTCCAGGTCCACCAGGGTGCCGGTGAAGGAGCTGACGTGGGAGACGGCCACGACGCGGGTGTGCGGTCCGATGCCCGCCAGTAGCGCGCCGAGCCGGTCCTCGCCGGGCAGCGCCTCGATCTCCACGACGCGAACCTCGCCGCCCAGCTCCTTCCAGGGCAGGATGACCGTCGGGAAGTCGTCGTGCAGGACGAGCACCTCGTCGCCGGGTTTCCACGGCACGGCGCGGGCGATCGCGTTGATCGCCTCGCCGGTGCTGGCCATGAAGCCGATCTCGTCCTCGGCCACGCCGAACTCGGCCGCGTACGCCTGATGCGCCCGCTCCACCACCGGCCGCCACAGCCGGGAGCCGCGCGTGCCCTGCGCCATCGCCGTGTAGCAGTCGTCAACCGCGCGCCGCACGCCGTCGGGCACCAGCCCGATGGACGCGGTGTCGAGATATCCGGCCGGCTCCATGCAACCTCCACTGCGCAACGAGTTCAACACACAGTAGAGGATTTCAACCTTTAGTCAATAGGCTCGGTTTGCAGTTCGTTGAGGTAGTTGTAGATCGTGAAGCGGCTGACGTTGAGCCGCTGGGCCGCCAGCTCGACCGCGCCGCGCAGGGTGAAGAAGCCCCGGCGGTTCAGGTCCTGGACCACCGCGATCTTGTGCGGCTTCTTCATCAGCTCGACCGGCACGCCGGCGGCGTTCACCGCGTCGTCCAGGACGCCTTCTCCCAGGCTTTCCAGCGACACCGGGAAGGTCTCGGCCGGATGGCCCGGGCGCGCGTCCAGCAGCGGCCCCGCACCCTCGTTCGTGGTGGTCAGCGCGCGCAGGATCGCCTCGGCCCGCAGCAGGTCGCCGATGTCGGTGTTGATACACAGGCACACCACGGACTTGCCCGAGGGCGCGTGGAAGAAGATGCTCGACGAACGCATGACCAGCCCGTCGGCGGTCTCCGAGCGGTAGCCGACGAGATGGTCGGTCCAACCGGCCTTGAACGTGCGCAACCCCAGGTCGGTGGGCGGGCCGCCGATGTCCCTGCCGGTCAGCGTGCCGCCGATGGCGGCGATCGTGTTGGGCATCGTGGTCAGGTTGTGCAGCACGACCTCGGTCTTGGGCGCCAGCGCCTGGGCCAGCACCGGGACGACCGGCCCCAGCAGGTCCACGACCAGCGCGGCGTGCGCCCGCTCTCCTGTGGTGAACGTCAGCTCGCCGTCCTCGGGCGCGACTGCCATGGCTACCCCTGTCCTCCGGGAATCGATATCAACAGCATGTCGATGAAACGTCCAGATGTGGCCGACCCGAACGAGGTGTTACCTGACGGAAACTTCTCACCATTGTAGAGCCTTGCAACAAGCCGTATAGTTCCCGTCACCTTGGTGAAGGGAAGCAGCTATGCACAAGGACACCCGACGGCGTGCCCTGACAGGCCTGGCAGCCGCGACCGGCCTCGTCCTGACGAGCGCCTGCGGTTCGGCAGGCGGGCAGGGCGGACAGAGCGCTCGTCCGGCGACGGAGCGGACGATCACCTCGTTCACCTACGGCATCGGTCAGATGCCGACCTCACTGAACAGCATGTCCACGAAGGTGGACACGCAGATGATCACCGGCCTGGTCACCGAGCCGCTGGAGCGGGTGTCGTTCGAGCAGGGCCAGGCCAAGGTCGCTCCGAACCTGGCGGCCTCCGCCACCGAGCCCGAACCGGACACCGTGGTCTACAAGCTGCGCCAGGGCATGAAGTTCTCCGACGGCAAGCCGCTCACCGCCGAGGACGTCGCCTGGAGCATCTCCGCCGCCGCCGCGCCCACCGCGGAGACCGCCGGCAACATGCAGGGATTCGAGAACGCCGAGGTCACCGGACCGGACGAGGTGACGGTGACCTGGAAGTACCCGGCCGTCGCCCTGCGCATCGGCCTCGCCCAGGTCCAGATCCAGCAGGCCGCCTTCGCCAAGGCCCATGCCAAGGAGCTCGGCACGTCCGCCGCGCTGCCGATCGGCACGGGCCCTTACGCCTACCAGGCGCAGACCTCACAGGACATCACTCTGGCCCGCAATCCCGCCTTCCGGGGCCCCGCCCCCAAGCCGGACTCGGTGAAGTTCACCGTGATCAGCGACCCCTCAGCCGCGCAACTGGCGATGCGCTCCGGATCACTTCAGGCCACCGAAGTGGCCGACCTCAAGACCACGTCCCAGTGGACGGGCAGTGGCGCCACCCTGCACGTGGCCGACGACTTCAACACCAATCTCGTCTCGATGGACACGAGCAAGCCGCCCTTCGACGACATCCACGTGCGCCGGGCCGTCGCCCACGCCATCGACCGCAAGGGCGTGATGGCCGCGGCCTTCGGCACCTACGCCGAGCCGCTCAAGACGCTCGTGCCCGCCGGGCAACTGTCCGGCGTCGCCCCCTCGGAGGCGGAGCTGCATGCCTTCCTCGACGGCCTGCCGTCCTACGACTTCGACCTGGCCAAGGCCAAGGCCGAGCTCGCGCAGTCGGCGCACACCGGCGGCTTCGAGGTGACGGTCCCCTACATCAACTCCAGCACCTGGGGACGGCTGCTGCTGCTCAACCTGCAGCAGAACATGAAGCCCCTCGGCGTGACCGTCACCCCCAAGCCCGTGCCGCCCGGCCAGTGGTTCCAGACCTTCTTCAGCCACCAGACCTCCGGCATCCAGGTCATCACCGGGTTCACCACCTCACTCCCCGATCCCTCGGGGTTGATGTTCGGCTTCGTCGGCAAGGCCAACATGAAGCCCAACTTCCCCAACGCGGCCAACTTCACCACCGCCACGATCGAGCAGAACTACCCGCTCATCGCGCCCGAGACCGCCGGTGAGCACGGCAAGCAGGAACGCTGGGACGGGGTCAAGACCATCCTCACCGAGGTCGCCGAGCAGGTGCCGTACGTGCCGATCTTCACCCAGAAGACCGTGTACGCCTTGTCGGACGGGCTGACCTACACCAGGCCCCCGACGTTCTACGACCTCATCGGCGGCACCTGGATCGATCTGGTGCGCTCGACCAAATGACGATCCTGCGCTTCCTCGCCCGGCGCCTGGGAGCCATGCTCCTGCTCCTGCTGGTGCTGAGCTTCCTGGTGTTCGGCCTGCTGGCGGCCAGCCCCGGCTCGCCACTGCAGACCCTGATCGGCTCCAAGCCGCCCACGCCGGAGCTGCTCGCGGCGTTGCAGGCGAAGTACCACCTGGACGAGCCCTTCCTCCTCCAGTACGGGTACTGGCTCGCCGACGCGCTGCACCTGGACCTCGGCCGGTCGATCTCCATCCAGACCGACCGCGACGTGCTGGCCCTGATCGGCGACCGGATCGCGATCACCCTCCAGCTCGGGCTGTACGCGATGGTTCTCGTGCTCGGCTTCGGCATCCCGCTGGGCATGGCGGCAGGCATCCGGCGCGGCCGGCGCACCGACCGGGCGGTGTCGTTCGTGTCCACGTTCTGCATCAGCGCGCCGCCGTTCGTGCTGTCCATCGCGCTGCTGTACGTGTTCGGCGTGGCGCTCGGCTGGTTCCCCGTCTACGGCGTCGGCGAGGGGCTCGGCGAGCGGATCGTCCATCTGACCATGCCCGCGGTGGCGTTGGCCGGCTTCCTGTCGGCCGTGGTCATCCGGCAGACCAGGGCGGCCACCCTCACCGTGATGCAGCAGGACTTCGTCACGTTCGCGCGCATCCGCGGCCTCAGCCCGGCGCGCGTCCTGATCCGCTACGCGCTGCGCAACTCCGCGCTGCCCGTGGTGACCAGCGCCGGGCTGCTGCTCATCGCCTCGCTGTCGGCAGCGCTCTTCGTCGAGCAGGTGTTCTCCCTGCCAGGGATCGGCACCCTGCTGCTCCAGGCGGTGATCGACAAGGACATCCCGGTGGTGCAGGGACTCGCCGTCCTGCTGGGCGCGATGGTGGTGCTCGTCAACCTGGTGGTGGACCTGCTCGGGCTGGCCCTCGACCCGCGGACCCGTACGACCTCGAAGGCAGGTGCCTGATGGCGGCGATCACCATCTTGCGCAGAGCACCGCTCATGGTGCGGCTGGCCACAGGTTTTCTGCTGCTCGTCGCCGTCCTCGCGCTGGCCGGGCCCTGGCTGGCCCCCTACGACCCCACCGTCCAGGACCTGCTGCTCAGCGTCTCCGGCCCGAGCGGTGCCCACTGGCTGGGCACCGACCAGCTCGGCGCCGACGTGCTGTCCCAGGTCATCGTCGGCGCCCGTACCGCTCTGGCCGGGCCGCTGGTCGTCGCGCTCGGCACGGTCATCGTCGGCGCGGCGCTCGGCATGCTGGCCGGATACCGCGGTGGCTGGATCGACACGCTGCTCAACCGGCTGGCCGACCTCATGTATGCGCTGCCCGGCCTGCTGGTGATCATCGTATTGATCGGAGTCCTGGGCGGCGGCTACTGGTTCGCCGTCCTCGTGCTCACCGTGCTGTCGCTGCCCAGCGAGATCCGGCTGTGCCGCAGCGCGACCCTCGCCCAGGCCCGCCTGCCCTACATCGACGCCGCCCGCACGCTCGGGCTTCCCCCCGCCCGCATCATGGCCAGGCACGTCCTGCCCAACATCATGCCGACAGTGATCGCGACGTTCCTGCTCGACTTCGTCACCGCGCTGATCGGCCTGTCCGGCCTGTCCTACCTCGGTCTCGGCGCCCCTCCCGGCACCCCGGACTGGGGCACCCTGCTGCAGAGCGGCCAGAACCTGCTGGCCGACAACCCCTGGATCTCCCTGGCCCCCGGCGCCATGATCGCGCTCACCGCGACCAGCTTCACGCTCCTCGGAGACTGGATCTACGACCGCTACTCCACGGACGGTGACCAGCGATGACCCCTCTCCTCACCGTCGCCGGCCTGCACGTGAACGCCGGCCCCAGGACCCTGGTACGAGACGTCGGCTTCACCCTCGGCCCCGGCCAGACCCTGGGCATCGTCGGCGAGTCCGGCAGCGGCAAGACGATGACCGCCCGCGCCGTCCTGGCCGCCCTGCCCCCGGGCGTGACCGCCTCCGGCGAGATCACCTTCGGCGGGATCCCGCTGATCGGCCGGCGCGAACGCGAGTTGCGGCCCCTGCGTGGCACCCGCATGAGCATGGTGATGCAGGACCCGTTCACCGCGCTCAACCCCTTGCAGACCATCACCGAGCACCTGCGCGAGTCCCTCCCCCGCCCGGTCCGCCGCGACCGCGCAGAAATCGCCCGGCGGCTGGCCGAAGTGGGCCTGGACGCGGGCGAGGTGGCCGGCAAGTACCCCTTCCAGCTGTCCGGCGGCATGCGCCAGCGTGTCGCCATCGCCGCCGCCCTCGCCGCGGACCCCGACCTCCTGGTGGCCGACGAGCCCACCACCGCCCTCGACGCCACCACCCAGGCGGACGTGCTGCGCCTGCTGCAGAAACTGCAGCACGACCGCGGCATGGCCCTCGTGCTCATCACCCACGACCTGCGGGTGGCCTTCTCCGTCTGCGACCGCGTCCTGGTCATGTACGCCGGATCCGTCCTGGAGGACGCCCCCGCGCACGCGCTCATGGACAGGCCCGAGCATCCGTACTCGCTGGGGCTGCTGCTCGCCGAACCTCCGGTCACCCACGTCGTGGAGACCCTCACCGCCATCCCCGGCAGCGTGCCGCGCGCCGACGACGTGGCCGGCCAGTGCGCGTTCGCCGCCCGCTGCGACTGGCACGCCCCGGAATGCGTCTCCGCCCGTCCGCCACTCGCGCCCGCCGGGCAGGACCGCGCCTCCGCCTGCGTCCGTCGTACGGAAATCCGCGCTGACCTGCTGCTGCGCAAGGAACAGGCCGCCGCACCCGCCACCGAGCCGCCCCCGGTGAACGGCGCCCCCATCCTCACCGTGTCCGGCCTCAGCATGACGTACCGGACCACCTCCATGATCGCCCGCGCCAAGCAGAAGCAGGCCGTGCGGAACGTCTCCTTCGCCATCTCCGAAGGCGAGGCGCTCGGCCTCGTCGGCGAGACCGGCTCGGGCAAGACCACCATCGCCCGCTGCATCCTCGGCCTCGCCACCCCCACCGGCGGCACCATCCGCCTCGGCGACCTCGACGTCTCCGACCACCGGCGGCTCAGCGCCAAGCAGCGCCGGCAGGCCGCCCGCCTGGTCCAGGTCGTCTTCCAGGACCCGTACGCCTCGCTCAACCCCATGATCACGATCGGCGCCGCGCTGGAAGAGGCGGTCACCGCCGGCGGCCACCACCAGAACGCCGCCGAACTGCTGGAACAAGTCGGGCTCCCCACCTCCTACGCCCGCCGCAGACCGAGCGCCCTGTCCGGCGGCGAACGACAGCGGGTGGCCATCACCCGCGCCATCGCCGTCCGGCCCAAGCTGCTCATCTGCGACGAGCCGGTGGCCGCGCTGGACGTGTCCGTACAGGCGCAGATCCTGGAGCTGCTGCGAGAGGTGCGCCGCGCTCACGGCACCAGCATGCTGTTCATCACCCACGACCTGTCGGTGGTGCGCCAGATGACCGATCGAGCCATCGTCCTGCGCCACGGCGAGGTCGCCGAAGGCGGCCCCACCGCCACGATCCTGGACTCGCCGCAGCACCCGTACACCCGCAGCCTCATCGAGGCCGTACCGGGACACCGGTAGTGGACCGCGACGCCTACGCCGCCGTCCGGGCTCTGGCTCATCCCCTGCGTGTCGCGATGGCCCAACTGCTGCGCGCGAGGGGCGCCATGACATCGTCCGAACTGGCCGTGCTGGTCGGCACGTCCTCCTCCAACGCCTCCTATCACCTGCGCACCATGGCCCAGGCCGGGCTGGTCGAGCCGGCCGGTCTTTGGGAAGGTCGCGAACACCCATGGAGTTTCGTCGGCGCGCCCAGGCCAAGCGCGCTCACCCGGCTGCTGTCGCCGCGACCGCAGGGCTCTGTGACGGGGTGCGTGCTGGACCTTGACGTGCCGCTGGACCTGTCAGGACTGACGATGCTCCTTGCCGAGTTCTCCCGCCTGGCCACCGAGGTCGACCAACCGCGCTGGGCGAGGTTGATCGTCTATCCACACGCATCATCCGATGGGCGACAAGCGAGTGCCGGGTGAGGACCGAGGTCCTCATGTGATGCGTGGCCGTGTCCGCCGACACATCCGTCTGGCGATGCGCTCAAGTTGTGCACTTCGAATAGCACCCGGTTTGGGTGTGCGATGACGTCGGCCTGATGGAATCGCGCGAGACCTCGACGAGGTCGAGTCCGTCAGCTGCTCATGGCGCCACACCTGTGACCCGGTCAAGCCCGTTCACCACTTCCGCGAAAGGCTGCTCAGTGGTTGCTCGTACGCCGATCGCTCTGCCGTGAAATGCGAGTTCATCCCGCGGACCCGCCCTACTCAGCAACGACAAATTTACGCATAATGCCGATGGTCAAGAATGAATGGTTGCTCGCTGGTTGCTCGCGCGTACGCCCTACAACTAGGCATGGGATGACACTGGCGGAAACGTCCGGCGTGGACGATCCCGACCACAGCACTACAAAACAACATCTGATGACACCTGGTGATACTCACCGAGGATTCTCATAATCCGTGGGTCGTGGGTTCAAGTCCCACCCGCCCTACTCACCAATACCGCGTTCGACCTGGGGTTTCTCGGTTTTCGCCGGCCTCGGATCTTGATGTTGATCATGGTTGGTTGCTCGGTGGTTGCTCGCGTGTACGAACCGTGTGACGCGGTAGATCATTTAGGTCGCCACCGTCAGTCCAGACCCCAGAGATCACCACCCGAAGATCAAGCCGGAAGGTCTGCCCAGCACCCCTGGTCAACGGCGTCTCATGCACGGTCAAGCCTTGTCCAAGTCGGCTCGTCCTGCCAACCAGGCCGCTGGTGACCAGCAGATAAAAGATCCGCTGCTTCTTGCAGGTGATTTTCTCGCCGCTTGCGGAGTGGGCTTGGGATCTCCTTCGGGCGCGTGTCCGTCACCCAGAAGAGCCGGGGCACCGGTCCGAGTCCACCGTCCTTTGCTTCCCGTCGGCGAGGGCCATGGACAGGGTGAAATCTGAGTCGTCACGTACTGAGGTGAGAGTGGCGTCTGGAGCGGAGGTCTTCCATGCCTGCGAAAACGTCACCGCGGCCAGGGCTGCCAGCAGATGGGCGACCTCACTGTCCGCGCGGTTGGCGTGGTAGGTAAGGGCGGCACACCGACTCGTCCGGGATGCCCCTCCTCACTGCGCCTCTTGAGTGGCTGATTCCGCCGGGGCGGAAGCCGGACGGCCGTCGTCACAACCACGAAAGAGGGGCAGGCAGATGCGATCGACGATCTCGGCCACGTCCGTTGCTGTCGCCGTACCGAAGACGATGCGGTCGCGCAGCAGGATGACCGGCATCGCGGCGATCTCAGCCACCAGGGGTTCCGGCCCCAGTTCGCCCCGAGCCCGCGCGGGCTCGATGACGTGGCGCTCGAGGTCGCCGCTTGCCATCCCTATCAGCGCGCCGATGGCATCGAGGAGGTCATCGTCGGCCTCGCCCAGCAGGGCTCGATAGGTCCTTCCGCCGATCTCGGCGGCACGGGCCTGGGCGGCATCCAGCCAGGCAATGAGGTCGCCTCGGAGGTTGCCGGTGGCCGGCGGCGGCTGCACCGCCCCGAGGCGGCGCCGGAGGGAGGCGAAGATGAGGGAGGCTCGTGTGGGGTAGCGCCGATACAGGACGGGCTTACTCGTCTCGGCCCGTCGGGCCACGCCGTCGTAGGTCACCCCTGCATAGCCGCGATCCAGCAGCTCACCGTAGGCCGCCTCGAGGATCGCTTGATCGACCTCCACTTGCCTGCGGCGGGCTGTCATCCCCATCACACCCCTATGAATACGTTGCGTTTCTAAGACTCTTGAGAGTACTCTAAATTTTAGAAACGAATCGTATCTATAAGTGGAGGTCTCATGAAAACCGTCGTCACGCCGTCCTCGGCAGGCATGGACGAAGCGGCCCTGGCCCGGGTGGGCGCGGCGGTACAGGAGGACATCGGCGCGGGCCGCCACTACGGCGCCTCGATTCTCATCGCCCGCGGCGGGAACATCGTCTACCGGCAGGTTCTCGGGTCCGTCGCCGCCGGGCGACCCGCCGCCGACGACGACCGGTATCTGCTCATGTCCATGTCGAAGGCCTACACGGCAGCACTTGTCCTACGTGCGATCGACCACGGGCGGTTCGGGCTGGACACGCGGGTCACCGAACTCGTCCCCGGATTCGAGGTCGCGGGCAAGGCACGCGCCACCGTCCGGCAGTTGCTGAACCACACCGCCGGTCTGCCCTTCGGTCTGGTGCCTCCGCCGCTGACGTTCGACCAGGTCGGCGACCTTCCCGGCAAGGTCGCCGCGATCAACGCCCTTCCCGCCGTCTACACACCTGGCACGCGTTGCATCTACACTTCGGGACTCGGGTTCGACCTCCTAGGCCAGATCCTGGTCAACACCGACTCTCAAGGCCGCGGCTTCCGGCAGATCGTGCACGACGACCTCTTCGTCCCTCTGGGCATGAGCGACAGCAGCTTCGGCGCGCCATTGAATGATCCCCGGCGGGTGCCGGTCTCGTTCACGCCACAGAACACCCGCCCGACCACACCGGCGATACTGCACATGTTCAACCAGGTTTTCGACGCGGACGCCGAGGTCCCTTCGGGCAACGCCTACTCCACCGTCGACGACGTCTTCCGATTCACCGAGGCCTTGCGTGGCCGGGGCACCGCCAACGGTCATCGCCTGATCTCTCCGGCGCTGTACGACTACTCGCACCAGAATCACACCGGCGACCTCGTCAACGAGGCTGTGACCTTCGAGACCGAGGCCAGAGGCCTCGAACCCATGCGCGCCAACTACACGCTCCTAGGCGGCTACGTTCGCGGAACCGGGCACATGCTGACCACCGCCGGACAGACCGCCTCCCCGGATGCCATCACCGCCGTCGGCGGCGCCTCGACCGGATGGATGATCGACCCTCGGCGGGATGTGACCGTCATCTTTCTGTCCGCGGGATTCAACGAAGGGCTCAGCCACCTGATCCGCCTGCAGCGCATCAACGATCTGGCGCTGGCCGCCGTCAACGACTGACCGGTGCCGGCGAGCGTTCGCGCACGCTCGCCGACACCGCTATCCAGCCAGTGCAGTGTGCGTGCCGAAAGCGCGAGCGTGGTAGGTCAGCGGCCGTCCGTCGGCCACCTCGGTGTGCGTCACGTTGCCAAGGAGGACGACGTGATCACCGCCGTCTACTTCTCGCTCGACCTCGCACGCCAGAAAACCCGCCGCGCCAGGCAGCGCCGGCACCCCGGCGGCCTCCGTCCACCGCACCCCTGTGAATTTTGCAGTCCCGCCCTTACGGGCGAAGTTCAACGCGAGCTCAGACTGCGAGTGGGCGAGCACGTTGAGGCCAAACCGGCCAGTTCTCCTGATCATCTCCAGGAGGTCCGAGCTGCGGTCCAGCGAGACCAGGATCATCGGCGGATCAAGTGACAGGGACGCGAACGCGCTGACGGTAGTGCCGTACGGAAGCCCGTCCTCCATGGTCGTCACCACGGACACCGGCGTGCACACCGCGGCCATCGCGGCGCGGAAGGCGTCCTGCAGAGATTCCGGGCTGGCATGCAGTCTCATGATCCCCCCAAAACCCGCCGCAGGAAGGCGAGCGTAGCGTCGTGCAGTGGTCGTTCATCGAACTCAGGACCGCCGTGATCCGCACCCGGTACGACGATGAGCTCGGCGTCGGCGCCAGCCTCCGTCAGGGCGGTGTGCAGGCGGCGGCTCTGACCGATGCCCACACGGCGATCGGCGTCGCCGTGCGCGATCAGGAACGGCGGACTGCCCGGGCTCGTGTAGCGGGACAAGGTGGAGACCTCGGCCTGCTCCGGGTGTTCGGCGGGGATGAAGCCGAAAAGGCGGGATGCGGAGGTGCCGGGAGCGTTGGACAGCTCGATGACGTCGTCCGGCGCATCCTCGTCGATGTGCAGGAAGTCGGTGGGCGCGTAGTGGTCCACGACTGCGGCCAACGCGCATGACACTTCGGGCGTAGGCCCGAGGGCGCCGACCAGCCCTGCATCGCCGGAGGCCAGGGCCACGGCGTTAAGCAGGTAGCCGCCCGCGCTCGATCCGAAGCCGGCGATCCGGCCGGGGTCGAGCCCGTAGGCGGCGGCGTTGGCGCGCACCCAGCGGACGGCGGCCGCGGCATCATGGACGGGACCGGGGAAGCGGCATTCGCCGCTGAGCCGGTAGTCGATAGAGGCGACGGCGTAGCCGGCGTCCAGCAGGAACCTCCAGGGGCCCATGGATTTGGTGCCGGTGAAGAATCCGCCGCCGTGCGCATAGACAACGGCGGGGCGTGGGCTGCCGTCGCCGTCGTCGGGTATGTGCAGGTCGAGGACGAGGGGGCGGAAGCCGGGGGGCGCGGCGTACTGGAGGTTGAGGTGGCTGCGCACCCCCTTGAGGAGGGTCACCGGCGGGACCTGGACGAGCTCGGGCAGAGCCATCGGGCGGGTGTCCATGTCCGGCGGCAAGCTGAGGGCGGCGCTCATTGGCGTGTCCTTTCCGCAGGAAGGTCGTCGGTCGGCAGGCGGGAGATGAGCCAGGTGGCCACCAGACCGGCGACGCACAAGCCGGCCAGCGTCCACAGGCCGGCGTCAAAAGAGCCGGTGGCGTCCTTGAAGGCGCCCAGCCCGTAGGAGAAGGCCACTCCCCCGAGGTTGGCGCAGAAATTGCCGAACCCCGATACCAGGCCGGTGTTCGCGGTGCCGACGTAGCGCAGCGGCACGGCGAACAGCGGCCCGAAGTAGAGCTGGAGGAAAATCGAGTTGACGGCGATCACCGCGATGAGGGCGGGGAGGGCGTCGACGAAGGGGATGAGGAAGATCGTGACGGCCAGCATGGCCAGGGAGATCCCGACGACGGCCAGCGGCCGGCCGAGGCGGTCGGCCACCCACCCGCCGAGGAAGTTCGACGGGGCTGTGACGGTGGCGCCGATGGCCACGACAGCGCCGGCCATGCCGAGCGAGAAGCCTTTGTCCTCGACGAGGAGGCTGGGCAGCCAGAACGCCATGCCGGTGACCACCGCGAGCCGGACGAACTGCACGAACCCGCTCAGCCACACGGCGCGGTGCGCCAGGATTTCCCTGGCATCGGCCCAGGTGGGCGGCTTGGCGTCCGCCTTGTGCGGCGCCGAGTCGCCCAGTTTGGCGAAGGCCAGCAGCACCAGGACGCCGCTGACGGAGAAGAGGATCATCAGCCAGCGCCAGCCCAGGGGGCCGACCAACACCGGGCCGAGCGCGTTGAGCAGGATGTTGGAGGAGAAGCCGCCAGCCACGTACAGGCCCATGGCGGTGGCGCGACGGTCCTCCCGGAACTGGCGACTGATCAGTAGCAGCCCGGGGGCGAACACGAGCGACCGGAAGATCCCGGAGACCGCTTGGTTGGCCAGGAGCCAGCCGTAGGAGTCCAGCAGGGCGAATGTGAGCGAAAGCAGGTTGGTGCCGAGCAGCCCGAACACGAACAGGCGCTTGGGGTCGAACCGGTCCGACAGATAGCCGGACGGGATCTGCATGAGCGCGTACGTGGCCGTGCCGATGGCGGCCAGTAGGCCCGCCTGGGAGGTGGTGATGGCAACGTCCTGCCGGATGATCGGCAGGAACAGGGCGATGCCACCGAAGGCGAGGGCCTGCATGCTCTGACACACCACGATCAGCGTGGAGTTGAGCACCGGCCCCCGGGTGCGCACCGGCGGGGTGACGGTCGCCGTGGTCATCAGATGCGGATGATGGAGGCTGGCGACGGCAGCTCACCGGTGACCTCGTACATGCCGATGTACACATTCTTGGTGTCGGTGGGGTCGTGCGAGGCGAACGTGCGAGCGCTGCGCCAGTACCGGTCGAGCCGGTACGTGTTCGAGGTGCTGCGCGCCCCGGCCAGCTCATGGATCTCGCCAGCGGCCTCCAGGGAGGCGTCGACGCAGGCCACCTTGGCGCGGAAGCACTCCACCACGGTGCCAGCGACCTCTGACTCGGCGGCCGTCTCGATCCGGTCGGCCGCGGCGAACAGCAGCGCTCGGGAGGCGGCCAAACGGCTCGACTGCGCTCCCACCCGCCGCATCATCAGCGGGTCTTCTGCCGGCGTCGCGAACTGGGGAAGCATGCCGCGCTTCATCGTGCGCACGTACCCGACCATCGCGTCCAGGGCGCCATCGCCGATGCCCTGCATCAGGGACGCGTGCAGGAGCAGCGCGGCCCCGAAGAACAGCGGGGACGGCATCGAGGCGGCGTAGTGCCAGCCGTCGGGCACGAAGACGTCGTGGTAGGTGATCGTCTGGCTGCGGGTGCCGCGCTGGCCCATGTTGTCCCAGTCGTCGTGCAGCTCAACGCCTGGATGCTTCAGCTCCACCAGGACGTGGTGACGGCCGGGCGTGCCTTCAAGGACGCAACCGACGTTGGCGATGCCGAGACCGCCGCTGTTGGTGTTGAAGGACTTGGTGCCACTGAGGATCACACCGCCCTCCGCCGGCCGGGCCGTGACCTTGCCGTTCACGCCCGTCTCGGCGTTGGAGGCCACCAGGCGGAGCCCTTCGTCGAGAAGTCGGCGCGCCAGTTCGCGGCGGGTCTCCTCGGGCAGGCCGGCGTGCGAGTCGAACACCTCCCGCGCGACCAGCGCCGTGGTGCCCCAATTCTGGCAGGTGGGACCGTCCCCCGCGCCGACTTCCGCCATGGCGCGGATGAGGTCGCCCCAGCCGCCGGTGACCGTGCCGTCCCACAGGCCGCCGTACTCGGCGGGAACGAACAGCCGGGCGGCGCCGACCTCGGAGAGGACGACGAAGTTGTCGGCGGGATCGGCGTTGTCGCGGTCACTGCGGAAACCACCTTCAGCGAGGTCGGCCCGCCTGGCCCGGATCTCCGCAACGAGAGCTGTGGCGGAGGCGAGCGGTTCGGTCATCGTCATATCGAAGCCTCTCCATGAGACCAAATGCGAATGCATATTCCGGTTCACAGAGTGTCCGTCCGATTTCGTGCACATGTCAAGAGGGTGGGCCTAACAGGCCCGGTCAGGGTGATGTGCGCGGTTTGTTACCTCTTGACACGCGGTGAGCCAGGCCACACGATAACCGGAACGCGAGTACGCGTTCTCATAATCTTCACTTTCCGGCCCTACCCCTTCACGTTCTCACCTCTCTGAGAGGGCCACTGTGTCTGCTCCATCCATCCCCCATGCCGTACACGCGGCCCGCAAGGCCACCTACACGCTGCTCTTCGTCAACGGCCTGGCCACGACCAGCTGGGTCGTCCACCTGCCGGACCTCGCCCAGCAGACCCGCTCGTCCGACGCCCAGATCGGACTGGCGACCAGCGCGGTCGGCATCGGCTCCGTCGTCTTCATCGTGCTGACGGGCTTCCTGCTGTCCCGCTACGGAACCAGAGCCGCCGCGACGCTGGCTGTCACCTTCTACGGCCTGGCGATGCCGACGCTGGGCTTCGCCACAGGCTTCCCCGTCTTCTTCCTCGGCCTCCTTCTCGGCGGGGCCGGCTCGGCCGCCGTCGAGATCGCTGCCAGCACCTCCGGCTCACGGCTGGAGCACGCCTATCGCAAACCCATGATGTCGTCGTTCATCGGCTCGATGGGCGCGGGCATGGTGCTGGGTACTCTCGTCGGAGCCGGCTCGATCGCGCTCGGGCTATCGACGCTGACGCACATGTCCGCCATCGGCGTCGTCATCCTCGCCGCTGGACTCTACGCCTGTCCGCGGCTGCTGGCCGGCAAGGCGGACAGGACGATCGGCGCCAAGGTGCGCCACCTGCCCACACCGTCCTGGAGACTCGCCGCCATCGGCGCGGTCATCCTGGTCTCGGTGATCGAGGGTGCCACGCTCACCTGGGCGACCCTCTACATGACCCGTGACCTCGGAACGACTGCCGCCTTTGCCGCGTTCGCCGTGACCGCTCATTCGCTGGGCACGACGGTCGTCCAGCTCAGCGGCGACTGGTTCCGGCGGCGGTACAGCGCCGCCAGGATCACCCGCGTCTCGGTCGTCGTGGGTGGCGCCGTGATGGCGGGCGCGCTGGCTGCCGGAAATCCCTGGTTCGCGCTTGTGGGATTCTTCGCCCTCGGCGGCGGCATCGCCTTCGTCTACCCGGCGGGCATCAGCGCCGCCGCCGACACCCAGGCCACGCCCGCGCCCGGTGTTTCCGTCGCGCAGACTGTCCGTTACCTCGCCGGCTTCGGCGCGGGCCCGCTGGTCGGCGTGCTCGTCGGCGCCTATGGGCTGACCTGGACGTTCTACGTGGCCATCGCGTTCGGCGTTACGCTGACCCTGCTGCTCGGCGGCTTCCTGGGCAAGGAGCCGGGGCTCGGGCGCCGGTCAGGCGGTGATCTGCCTGACATCGAGGCGCCCGAGCCTGAGGCACGGCCGGTCGCGGACAGAACGCCGGACCTCGCCATACGGCCCGAGCTCGACTGATCGTGCCGCTTCGGGCTCTCAGCGCGCGGACTTGTCCGCGCGCTTCCGCCGGTCGGGGGTCAGGAGATAGGCCACCGCCATGTCGCTCAACTGGTCCGCGTGGTCTGCCCAGATGACATTCTCCTCGGAGCCGTCGGCCTGCACGGCCGTGAAGATGCACGACGCGGTGACCGTCCGGACGGCGGTGTCGACCGCCGCCGCGGGATCCGCGCGCCTGACCTCGGTCATGTACGGCGCCGCCGCCTCTCGGACCAGCCGCCGCATCTCCGTGTGCGCCTGCACACCCCGGTCTGCGAGCTCTATGTTCTGCACCCGCAGCAGGTCGGCCAGCGTCCTGCCGCCAAGGCTGAGGGCATCGGCGAGAGCGTGCACGTAAGCGTCCATCACCCCGCCCAGGCTGGGGTCAGCGCCGGCCAGTCCCTCGCCCACCCGCCTCTCCATGCCGCTCAGCAGCCGGTCCTTCAGGGCCGCGAGCAGTTGCTCCCGGCCGTCGAAACGCCGGTAGATGGCGCCAATCGACACGCCGGCCCGCTCCGCCACGGCCGCCATCGTGAAGTCGTCGAACCCACCGGCGTGCAACACCTCCTCAGCCGCAGTGAGGATGCGCTGCAGAGCTTCCCGGCTCCGCGCCTGCTGGGGCTGCCGGAAACCCTCCACCCGGACCGGTTCGGTGCTCACGATCGTCATGTTATAGGCCTGCCGCCCCGGCCCCGCACCGGAGCTTGACAGGCCTCCCCCTTCGACGCACACTCTAGCGAACAGGAATATGCATTCGCATTTCAAGGTCGCGGGGCCCCGAACTGGCGGGCTTGCGGGATGGTCGTGGTGACATGCAGGACGACGCGGTCGGTGAGGCAGGTGTGCTGGTGCGGGACGTCCCCGGGAAATCGGGCGAAGTCTCCGGCCGCCAGTTCGACCTGGTCCTCGACAGGCCCGGTACGGAGCCTGCCGCTGATCACGTAGACATGGTGCAGCGCGCCGAGCGTGTGACCGGGCACGGGGCCGCCGGCCTTGCCGCGTTCGAGCCTGAGAACGAGCGTGTGCACATAGCCAGAGCCGTAGGTCTGGTCCAGCATGCGCTCGGACCAGCCGTTTCGCTCCTCCCATGCGGCATCACCCTGGCGTTGCACGTAGACGGTGCTGCCCCACTCGGTCAGGAGCTGCCGAGGCGCGACGTCGAGCGCCTTGCCCAGCGCGGCCAGAGTGTCCACGGTGGGGTTGCCCACGCCCTGTTCCGCCTTGGACAGGGTCTGCTTGGACAGCCCGGATCGGCGGGCCAGCTCGCCGATGGAGATGCCCTGCTCGCGCCGGAGCCTGCGCACGTTGCGCGCCACGAGCTCGTTGTGGTCCACTGCCACCTCCGTCACTTATAAGTGACTAGTCGTCTATCTTGACGTCCGTCCACTTTAACGGACATTCTGTCATATATAAGTACCCCCCTGTTGACCTGCGCAACATCGGTAGTCAGCGGAGCAGCGCATGAGCGAGATCGTCGTCGAGAGGCCATCGTCAGCCAGGGACGACCGAGCCGCCGTGGAGAAGGCGGTGAACCTCCTAGAGTCCTTCGGCAGCCAGGGCAGCACCGGCATTGGGGTGAGCGAGCTGGCGCGGCGCGCGGAACTGAGCAAGTCCACCGCGTTCCGGCTGCTCGGCGTGCTCGAACGCAACGGCGTCGTGGAGAAGGTCGGCCAGAAGTACCGGCTGGGCGAGCGGCTGCAGGAGCTGGGGCGGCAGGTGCTGGCGCCCGGCCACGAGCAAGTCCGCGACGTGCTCCTGCCGTTCACCATGGATCTGTACGAGCTGACGCGCGGCACGGTGCACCTGGCCGTGCTGCACGGCGTCGAGGTCGTCTACCTGTCCAAGCTGCACGGCCATCGTCCCGTCCCCTCGCCGTCACGTGTCGGCGGCCGGGCGCCCGCGCACTGCACGGCCGTGGGCAAGGTGCTGCTCGCCTACGATCACGACGCCCTCGACCGGGTGCTCCGCACCGAGCTTCGACGGTACACGGCGAGCACCATCACCGACCCCGCCGGGCTGGCCGCGGAGATCGCCCGGGTACGCGACGAGGGCGTGGCGTTCGACGATCAGGAGGCCGCACCCGGGCTGAGCTGCGTCGCGGTGCCGATCTTCGGCGTGCGCGGCAAGGTGGTGGCGGCCATGTCGGTGTCGGGCCCGACCGGACGTTTCGACACCCGGGCCCAGGCCGGCTCGCTGCGGCGGGTGGGCGCGGCGGCGTCCCAGCAGCTCGCCCTGCTGGGACGCCGGAACCGCGGCTAACTGCCCGGCACGTGGTCGAGGTCCATGTCGGTCCTGGTCACCCACTCCGGCTCGGCCACCAGGAGGCTGAGCTGGGCGTCGGCCAGGTCCACGTCCACCACGTAGCGGAACCCGGCGGACTCGGCCACGGCCATCCGGTTCAGGTCGCCCTCCGGGACGGCGTAGACGACACGGCGGCAGTGCGGGTCTGCCTGCGCCACGGCGTCCACCACCGCACGCAGGAGCCCGGCGTCGGCTTCGGGCGCCTGCACTTCGAGGTCGTGGGCGGCCACGGGATAGGCGTCGCGCAGCCGCCCGGCGGCGCAGCGCTCCAGGCGCACCCGGCCATCGAACGGTACGGTGATCATGCATTCTCCTCGATCATGCGGCGGATGACGAGCTTCTCCAGCTTGCCGGAGGCGTTGCGCGGCACCTTCGCCACGATCCTGAGCACCCGGGGCAGCTTGTACCGGGCCAAGTGCGCCGCAGCGTACTCTCGGACGTCCTCCAGCGTGAGCGTCACGCCTTCGGCCGTGGACACCACCGCGACGACGGTCTCGCCCCACTGCTCGTCGACCGCACCGACGACCGCGACGTCCACGACGCCCGGCATTGCGGACAACACCCGCTCGACCTCGGCCGGATAGACGTTCTCGCCACCACTGATGATCATGTCCTTGAGCCGGTCCACGATGTACAGGCAGCCGTCCTCGTCCAGGTAACCGATGTCACCGGAGTGGAACCAGCCCTCCTCGTCGAACGCGGCGGCGGTGGCCTCGGGGTTCTCCCAGTAGCCGGGGGTCACGTTGGGGCCGCGGACGACGAGCTCACCGGCCTCGCCCGGCTTGAGCGGCTGGTTGGTGTTGGCGTCCACGACGCGTACCTCGGTGTACGGCATCGGGATGCCCGCGGAGCCCACCTTCGTCAGCGTGCGCTCGGCGGGCAGGTGCGTGGCGAACGGCGCGGTCTCGGTCAGCCCCCACGCCTGCTGCAGCAGCACGCCGTGCGCGGCGAACTGCTCGATCAGCGCGGGCGGCACCGGAGCGCCAGCCACCACGATGGAGCGCAACGAGTTGAAGTCGTGCTCGAACACGCCCGGCACCCGGGCGAGCGCCGCGAACATCGCTGCCACGCCGAACATCGAGTTGAACCGGTACGTGGCCAGGTCGTCGAGGAACCCCGCCGGGTCGAAGCTCCTGCGGACCAGCACCGTGCCGCCGCGTACGAGCGCCCGCAACGCGAAGCTGTTGAGCGCCCCGATGTGGAACAGCGGCGCGCCCGCGTAGGTGACGTCGCCACGGCGGGTGTCCAGCATGGTGTCCACGTTGACGGCGTTCCACCACGCGTTGCCGTGGGTGAGGATGACGCCCTTGGGCAGGCCGGTGGTGCCGGAGGTGAACATGAGGATCGCCGGGTCGTCGAACGTCCTGGCCACCACGGACGGCGCCGGAGTGGCCGCGGAGACCAGGCCCGCCCAGGGCTCCCATCCGGTGGCGGCGGACACCTCGCCGTCGTCGTCCACCAGGAGGAAGCGTGTCAGCGCGGTCGCCTCGCGCACGTTGTCGACCTGCCCGCGATGGCCTTCCTCGCAGATGACGGTACGGGCGCCGCTCCTGTCGAGCACCCGCTGCAGCTCCGGTTCGGCGAGCCGGAAGTTGACCGGGACGAAGATCGCGCCCAGCCGGAAGGTGGCCAGCATGGTGACCAGGAACGCGGCGCTGTTGAGGCCGGCGTAGGCGACCCGGTCGCCGGTGCCGACACCGTCCTCGGCCAGGACGGTCGCCAACCGGGCCGCCTTGTCGTCGAGCTGGGCGTAGGTGAGGTCGCCGCCGGGGTAGCGGACGGCGGTGACGTCGGGGAAGTAGCGGGCGTTACGCGCCACGGCGGAGGCGGGGTTGACGTCGATCATCGGGGGCTCCTCAGAGGTGGTCGCCGCCGGCGGCGCGGGCGAACCCCCGAACGCCGATGCCGCCGTCGGCCGAGATGGCGTGTCCGGTGATGGTGCCGCTCTGCTCGCGGGCGGCGAGCAGGACGTAGGGCGCGGTGAAGTCGCGCGGGTCGGTGCTGGAGTCGTGCAGCGGGATCGGCGGGGTGCCCTGCTGCTTGGCGAAGGAGGCCGCAATCGAGCGGTCTCCTAGCGCCAGGGTCTCGGGGCCGCGCAGGTCGGTGTTCATCCCGCCGCACGCGACGCCGTTCACCCGGACCTTGGGCGCCAGCTCATAAGCCAGTTCGCGCATCAGCCCGAGGCAGGCGTGCTTGCTGGCGGTGTAGAGGGGGCCGCCGCCGTTGACGTAGAAGGAGGAGTTGGACAGCGTCATGACGATGCTGCCGCGTGTCTTGACCAGCTCCGGCCAGGCGGCCTCAGCGGCCAGCAGGTAGCCCTTGACGTTGATGGAGAAGATCTCGTCGAAGGCGGCGTCGATGTCCTTGCCGGACAGGCGAGTGAGCTGGCGCTGGTAGTCCCACACGCCGGCGTTGGCGACCAGGGTGTCGAGCTTGCCGAAGCATTCGACGGTTTCGGCGACGGCCGCGTGCAGCGCATCGGAGTCGCGCACGTCGGCGGTGACCCGGTGCACCCTGTCTCCGGTGACCTGGTCGAGCTGGGCGGCGTCGCGGCCGAGGACGGTCACCGACGCGCCCTCGGCCAGGAACCGTTCGGCGACGGCGCGGCCGATGCCGGAGCCGCCGCCGGTGATCAGGGCGACGTAGCCCTGCAGCCAGCCGCTCACGTCAGGAAGCCCGTCACGAGGTTCTCGAACTCTTGCTGCCGTTCGAGCTGTACCCAGTGCCCGCAGCGGCCGAAGACGTGCAGTTGCACGTCTCGGATCTGCTTGAGCATGAGCTGGGCGCCGTCGAGGGTGATGGTGCGGTCGTCGCGGCCCCACAGGAGCAGCGTCGGAGCCTTGATCTTGTGCAGGTCGCGCCAGAGCGGGTCCATGCCGCCGCGCTTGGCGAAGGCGGCGTTGTAGCGGTGGTAGAAGGCGATGTGGCTGTCGTCGAGAGAGGCCTCGTAGCGGGCCTTGACGACGTCCTCGCCGAACTGCTTGTGGTCGAAGACCATGGTGCGGATGAACGCGGCCATCTTCTTCTCGCTGGGCCCGCCGCCGTTGTAGTAGCGGAACATCTCCTTCTGCCCCTCGGTCGGGGTGGGGCCGAACGGCAGCCAGCCGCCGCCGGGCGCCATCAGCACCAGCTTGGCGACCCGATCGGGGCGTTGCTGGGCCATGGCGATGGCGGCGGCGCCTCCGAGGCTGTTGCCCAGCAGGTGGAAGGTGTCGATGCCGAGGGCGTCGAGCGCCTGGAAAAGGGCATCGACGGTGATCTCGGTGATGGAGCGCTTGTCCAGGTCCTCTTCGGTCGGGCGGTAGCTGCCGCCGAAGCCGGGCTGGTCGGGCAGGACGACGCGGAAGTGGCGCGACAGCTCGGGCAGGTTCTGGTGGTAGTTGCTGACGCCGGAGGCGCCGGGGCCGCCCCCGTGCAGCATCACCAGGACGGGGCCCTCGCCGGTCTCGGCGACGGCGATGTCGCCGAGTGTGGTGGTCACTACGTGCTGTTTCACGGGAGGTCCTTTAGAAGAAGGTGGAGATGTTCTTGGCCAGCAGGATGTTCTGGTCGAGCAGGATGGTGCGGCGGGCGACCTGGAAGCTGCCGCTGACGCGGCGCAGGATGTCGGTGCGGCTGCCGGCGAAGACGTTCTCCTCGCGTTCCAGACGGTTGCGGTAGACCAGGAACGCGCTGCGTACCAGCACGTCGTCTTCTGTGAAGCCGGGATGCTCGCCGGGGTCGACGTGGCGGGCCATCACGTTGCTGATCAGGTGGCGGGTGCGCGAGGGCGGGTCCTCGGCCCAGGCCATGCCGGAGTCGAAGCGGCGGATGCGCCAGGCCAGGCTCTCCTTGCTCTCGTCGTAGAAGGCGGCCTCGCCCCGCGCCGCCACCGACAGGGCCTGCTGTCGGCGCAGCCGGTTGGTGCGGGTAGGCATCCAGTAGTCGAGGTCGTCGGCGAGCAGGTCGAGCCAGTCGGCGTAGCGGCCGGCGTCGAGCAGTTCGGCCTCCTCGTAGTAGAACTGCTCCACCTCGAAGTGGGTGTCGCGGTCTGCGCGCACCCCGGCGGTGCTCACGGTGGTCATCGATTCCCCTTCAGGCGCGCAGCAGCGTGCGCAGGTTCACGGACGGGTCGGACAGCCGGTCCGGATCGGCCGGAATCCGGCGGTCGATCATGCGGCGGGCCGCTCGCACGGCGATGGAGTCGTCCACGGCGGCGGCCGCGACGACCCAGCCGTCGCGCAGTCCGAAGACAGAGAACGCCGGGTGGTCGAACGAGCCGCGCACGACGATCTGTTCGGCGGCCTCCATGTGTCCGACGGCCTCGATGTGGCAGCCGTGCCGGTCGGTCCAGAACCACGGTGCCGTCGGTGCGGGCGGCCGGATGCCGAGGATGGTGGCCGCGGCGCGGGCGCCATCGTGCTGGGCCGCCTCCCAGTGCTCCGCGCGGGGCAGGAGCAGCCCTTTCCTGCGCATCCTGGCCGGGTCGCCGACGGCGAGCACCGCGGGGTTGCTGGTCACCTGATGAGCGTCCACGACGATGCCGCGGTCCACTTCCAGCCCGGCCGTCGCGGCCAGCGAGGTGCTGGGCAGCATGCCCACCCCGAGCACGGCCAGGTCGAACTCCTGCGGCTCCAGGCTTGTCAGGAAGGTCGCCTTGATCCCGCGAGGGGCGTCGGCGAAGGCCGCGACACCTGTCCGTTTGACGGTGACGCCTCGGGCGTCGTGCAGGGCGTGCACCCAGGCGGCGAGTTCCGCGCCGAGGGCGGCGGTGAGCGGCGTGGCCGCCGGATCCACCAGGACGACCTCGCACCCGAAATCCACGCAGGTGGAAGCCACCTCCGCGCCGATCAGCCCGGCGCCGACCACGAGCACGCGGGCCCCGGGGGTGAGCGCGGCCCGCAGCCGGTCGGCGTCCCGGACCGTGCGCAACACGTGCACCCGGTCACTTCCGGCACCAGGAATGGGCGGGCGAGCCGCTCCCCCACCGGTCGCCAGGACCACCCGGTCGGCGGGCACCAGGGTGCCGTCGGCCAGCTCTACGCCGCCGTCCCGGGTACGCAGGGCGGTCACCTTGGTGCGGCTGAGGAGGCGGACGCGCTGCTCGTCGTACCAGTGCGGCGGCTGCAGGGCGATCTGCTTGGAATCCTTCGATCCGGCCAGGTACTCCTTCGACAGCGGCGGCCGGTCGTAGGGGAACTCACCCGCGTCGACCAGGGTGAGGTCGCCGTCGAAGCCGCCCGCGCGCAACGCGGCGGCGGTGCTGACGCCGGCGATGCCGCCGCCGACGATGACGACCTTCATGGCGCCTGGTTGGGAAAGAGGTAGACCTCGCCGTCACGGACCTCGACCCGGTGCGGGCAGGTGCTGCGAGTGGCGGGCAGGCCCTGGACCTCGCCGTTCTTCAGGCAGAACTTGCTGGAGTGCAGGGGGCACTCGACGTAGCCGTCCTCGACCCAGCCGTCGGCCAGGGAGGCGTCCTCGTGGGTGCAGGTGTCGTCCAGCGCCCACAGGCTGCCATCGGTGTCGCGCAGCAGCGCCACGTTGTCGTCGGTGCCGATGATCGACTTGTCGATGGCGATGCCCTCGCCCTCGGGGATGTCGTCCAGCGCCGCGACGCGGATGCCCTCGCTCATCTGCCGTCCTCCTCGTGCCAGGCGGGGGTGGTCATCAGCTCGCGCCAGCGCGCATAGAAGGCCCGGCCGGCGGCGTCGCTGTACAGCTCACTGGTGGTGCCGGGGTGACGGCCGTCGTCGCGTTCGGAGCCGAGGCCCATCTGGTAGTTGAGCGGCACGCTGTTGGTGATGAACCCGTGCGCGACGGCCTGCACCTCGCTCCAGTTCTCGCCGTCGTCCTGCTCGAAGATGCCGCTGGGGCCGAACGTACGCAGGTTGTACAGCCGCTGGGCCTCTCGGACCTCGGGCGGCATGGACTTGTCGACGATCGTCCAGGCCCACACCTCCATCCGGTCCGGGCCCTTGGGGTGCCAGACGCGGATGGAGCCGTTGACCGGCAGGTAGGAGAAGTTCGGGAAGACGGTGGCGTGGCCGTTCGTGAGCGGCCCCTCGACCCGGGCGTCACCGAGGCGCTCACGCAGTGCTTGGTAGTCCGTCCACTGGTGCACGGTTTTCGCGTCGAAGCGGTTCTTCGGGTGCACCGGGAAGCCGGCGCCGTGACCGTTCGGGCCGGCGTACTGGCGGCCGGTGCGGTGCACGATCTCGTCCTTGGGGCCCTTGCCGGTGGGCGAGAGGACCATGAGCGCGGAGGCGTGGCTCATGTTGACGTGGTACCAGTCGGTGGCGAACTGTTCGGCGGCCAGCTTCCAGTTGCCCTCCAGCACCCATTTGTGCACGCCGCCGACCACGACCGTGCCCTGCTCGTCGTGGTCGAGCATGGCGTCCATGTACCAGGCCATGTCGCCCAGCGACTCGCGCAGCGGCACCGGTTCGGGGTTCCAGGTGCCGAAGATCAGGCCGCGGTAGCTGTCGACGTGCGGCACCTCCACCAGGCCCCATTCCCCCGTGTCGAACGACTCTGGGTAGCCGGCCTTGTTCGGCACGCTGACCAGCTTGCCGTCCAGGTCGTAGGCCCAGCCGTGGTAGGTGCAGGTGAAGTTGCGGGTGGCGCCGTAGTCGGCGCGGCACACGCGGGCGCCGCGGTGGCGGCAGGAGTTCAGGTACGCGCGGACGCGGCGGTTGCGGTCGAGGGTGACGATGACCGGGTCCTCGCCCATGTAGGTGGTGAAGAAGTCGCCGGGCTTGTGGAACTGGTCGGCGTGCGCCAGGAACAGCCAGCTCGGCGCGAACACGCGGCGCAGCTCCTGCCGGTAGATCTGCTGATCGGTGAAGATGGCGCGATCCACCAGCCCGCCCTCGGCGTCCACCAGCCCGGAGACGTCGATGGCCGGGGCCAGCTCGGCCGGGCGCCGCAGAGCCCCGTGCGGGAGTTCGATGGTCATGGGCGTAAGACAACAGGGCGCCGGGCTCGCTCTTCCAACGCTCGTTCCGTACAACGGCACACAAGCTGTCGGAGATCGGTGCTGGTCAGACAACGTTGCAGCATGCTTGCCGCCACCGCCGTCTCCCAGAGCGCGACCGACCCGCTGTCCGGGCTGGTCCTGGGCGACGTCCCCAAGCCCGAACCCCGGCCTGGCTGGTCGATCGTCCGGGTCGTCTCGTCCTCGCTGAACATGCACGACCTGTGGACGCTGCGCGGTGTCGGCCACCCGCCCGAGCGGCTGCCGATCATCCTCGGCTGCGACGCCGCCGGCTACGACGAGGACGGCAACGAGGTCATCGTGCACCCGGTCATCGCCGACCCGGACGCCGGGCGCGGCGACGAGACCCTGGACCCGAACCGGGCGCTGCTGTCGGAGCAGCACGACGGCGCGTTCGCCGAGTACCTGACCGTGCCGACCCGCAACCTGATCCCCAAGCCGTCGTGGCTGTCGTTCGACGAGGCCGCCTGCCTCCCAGTCGCCTGGACGACCGCGTACCGGATGCTATTCACCCAGGCGCAGGTCAGGGCCGGGGATCGGGTGCTCGTGCAGGGCGCGGGCGGCGGCGTCGCCTCGGCCGCGATCAAGCTGGCCGTCGCCGCCGGGGCCGTCGTGTACGCCACCAGCCGCAGCGCGGACAAGCTCGCCCAGGCCCTGTCCTGGGGCGCTCGCGCCGCCGTCCCGACCGGGGAGCGGCTCCCCGAGCGCGTCGACGTGGTGATCGAGACGGTCGGCGAGGCCACCTGGACGCACTCGCTGAAGGCGCTGCGCCCCGGCGGCACGATCGTCATCGCCGGCGCGACCAGCGGCACCAACCCGCCCGCCGACCTCGGCCGCATCTTCTATCTGCAACAACGCATCCTCGGCTCGACCGGCTGCACCCGCAGCGAGCTGGTCGCGCTGCTCAACCTGATGGACGCGACGGGCCTGCGCCCGGTGATCGACCGCACGCTGCCGCTGGACGAGATTCACAAGGGTTTCCAGCTCATGCTCGACGGGCGGCTCACCGGCAAGCTCGTCATTAAGGAGATCACCTCATGATCACCGCAGCAGTCGGCCTGTCCCACTCCCCCTTGATCGGCAAGAACGATCCGGCCCCGGACGTGCTCGCGGCCGTGGACGCCGCGGTGGACGAGGCCCGCGCCTTCGTACGTGCCTTCGATCCCGAGCTGGTCGTGCTGTACGCGCCCGACCACTACAACGGCTTCTTCTACAAGGAGATGCCGCCGTTCTGCCTCGCCACCGAGGCGAACGCGGTCGGCGACTTCGGCTCGGCGGCCGGGCCGCTGTCAGTGGACACCGAGGCCGCCCGCGCCATCGCCCGCGATGTGCTCGATCACGGCGTCGATCTGACGATCTCGGCCCGGATGACCGTGGACCACGGGTTCGTCCAGCCGTTGGAGGTGCTGTTCGGCGGCATCGACCGCGTCCCCGTCGTCCCGGTCTTCGTCAACGGCGTCGCCACCCCGCTCGGGCCGGTCAGCCGCATCCGCGCGCTCGGCACCGCCATCGGCGAGGCCGCCGCCGAGTTGGACCGGCGGGTGCTGTTCCTCGGCTCCGGCGGGCTCTCGCACGACCCGCCCGTGCCCGTGCTGGACGGCGCGCCGCCCCGCGTCGCCGACGCCCTCATCGAGGGCCACCCACCCACCCCCGAGCAGCGGCTGCGTGGCGAGCAGCGGGTGATCCAGGCCGGCCGCGACTACGCCGCAGGCTCGACGGCGATGATCCCCATCAACCCCGAGTGGGACAACCTGGTCCTCGACACCCTCGCCGGCGGACGCCTGGAGGACGTGGACGGCTGGAGCGTGGAGTGGATGGGCGCCGAGGGCGGCGGCTCCGCGCATGAGGTGCGGACGTGGATCGCGGCGTTCGCCTCCCTGGCCGCCACCGGCAAATACCGGATGACCTCCCGCTTCTACCGAGCCATCCCCGAATGGATCGCGGGCTTCGCCGTCGCCACCGCCACACAGGAGGCCACGCGATGACCGCCATGGACGAGGCCGTGGACCGGCTGGCAGATGCGGCTCTTACCGGCAAGCCGTGCCGGCCGGTCCGCGACCTCATCACTGACCTCGCGGACGCCTACCAGGTGCAGCGCCTGCTGAACGCCCGCCGCCACACCGCCCCAGTGACCGGCCGGAAGATCGGCCTCACCTCGCCCGCCGTTCAGCAGCAGCTTGGCGTGGACCAGCCCGACTTCGGCGTGCTCTTCGCCGACATGGAGGTCACCGGTTCCACGCGTGCGGACCTCCTGATGCAGCCCAAGATCGAGGCCGAGATCGCCTTCGTACTCGCCGCCGACCTGTCCGGCGACCTCGACCTGGCGGCGGTGCGGGCGGCGGTCGCCTACGCCGTCCCCGCCATGGAGATCGTCGACAGCCGCATCGCCGACTGGGACATCACCATCATCGACACCGTCGCCGACAACGCCTCCAGCGGCCTGTACGTCCTGGGCACCGACCAGCTCCCGCTGACCGCGTTCGAGCCGGTCGAAGCCACCATGCGAATGTACGCCGACGACCGGCTCGTCTCCGAGGGCACCGGGACCGCCTGCCTCGGCGACCCGCTCAACGCGCTGCTGTGGCTGGCCCGCACCGCCTCCGACCACGGCGACCCGCTACGCGCCGGCCAGGTGATCCTGTCCGGTGCCCTGGGACCGATGGTCCCCATCTCCCCCGGCACCACCGTAAAGGCCGACATTTCAGGACTCGGCACGGTGGCCGTGACCTTCGAGGACAAGGCATGAACAAGACCAAAGTGGCCGTGATCGGCTCCGGCAACATCGGCACCGACTTGATGATCAAGGTACTGCGCCTCTCCGGCACTCTGGAGATGGGCGCCATGGTCGGCATCGACCCTTCCTCGGACGGGCTGGCCCGCGCCCGCCGCCTCAAGGTGCCCACCACCCACGAGGGCGTGGACGGCCTGATCGCCATGGACGGCTTCGCCGACATCGGCATCGTCTTCGACGCCACCTCCGCCAAGGCCCACGTCGCCAACGCCGCCAAGCTGGAGCCGTACGGCAAGACCCTCATCGACCTGACCCCCGCCGCGATCGGCCCGTTCGTCGTCCCCCCGGTCAACCTGGACGCCCACCTCGGCGCGCCCAACCTCAACATGGTCACCTGCGGCGGCCAGGCCACCATCCCCATCGTGCACGCCGTCTCCCGCGTCACCCCCGTCGCCTACGCCGAGATCGTCGCCTCCATCGCCTCCAAGTCGGCCGGCCCCGGCACCCGGGCCAACATCGACGAGTTCACCGAGACCACCTCGGCCGCCATCCAAAGCGTCGGCGGCGCCGGCCGCGGCAAGGCGATCATCGTGCTCAACCCCGCCGACCCACCGCTCATCATGCGCGACACCGTCTTCTGCCTGACCGGCGACGCCGACCACGACGCCGTCCGCGCCTCCATCGAAGAGATGGTCGCCGAAGTGGCGAAGTACGTCCCCGGCTACCGCCTCAAGCAGGACGTGCAGTTCACGCCGGTCGACGAGCCGGTCACCACGCTCACCCCCGAGCCGGTCACCACCCGCGTGTCGGTGTTCCTGGAGGTGGAGGGCGCCGCCCACTACCTGCCCGCCTACGCCGGCAACCTCGACATCATGACCTCGGCCGCGCTGCGCGTCGCCGAACGCATCGCCATCGCTGGAGCCACCGCATGAGCCTCTACATCCAGGACGTCACCCTCAGGGACGGCATGCACGCCGTCCGCCACCGCATCACCCCGCGCGACGTCGGCCGCATCGTCGCCGCCCTCGACACCGCCGGCGTGGACGCCATCGAGGTCGCCCACGGCGACGGCCTCGCCGGCGCCTCGATCAACTACGGCCCCGGCAGCAACACCGACTGGGAATGGATCGAAGCCGCCGCCGAAAACCTCAACCGGGCCACGCTCACCACTCTCCTGCTGCCCGGCATCGGCACCATCGCCGAGCTCAAGCACGCCTACTCCCTCGGCGTGCGCTCCATCCGCATCGCCACCCACTGCACCGAGGCCGACGTCGCCGCCCAGCACATCACCACCGCCCGCGAGATAGGCATGGACGTGGCCGGCTTCCTCATGCTCAGCCACATGGCACCCCCCGCCGAACTGGCCAAGCAGGCCAAGCTGATGGAGTCCTACGGCGCCCACTGCGTCTACGTCACCGACTCCGGCGGCCGCCTCACCATGGACGGCGTCCGCGACCGCATCCGCGCCTACCGCGACGTCCTGAACCCGGACACCCAGCTCGGCATCCACGCCCACCAGAACCTGTCTCTGGCCGTCGCCAACAGCGTCGTCGCCGTCGAGGAAGGCGTCACCCGCGTGGACGCCTCCCTGGCCGGGCACGGCGCGGGCGCCGGCAACTGCCCCATCGAGCCGTTCATCGCCGTCGCCAACCTCAACGAGTGGAAGCACGGCTGCGACCTGTTCGCCCTGCAGGACGCCGCCGACGACATTGTCCGCCCCCTCCAGGACCGCCCCGTCCAGGTGGACCGCGAGACCCTCACGCTCGGCTACGCCGGCGCCTACTCCAGCTTCCTGCGCCACGCCGAGGCCGCCTCCCGCCAGTACGGCATCGACGTGCGCACCATCCTGCTCGAAGTCGGCCGCCGCCGGCTCGTCGGCGGTCAGGAAGACATGATCGTCGACATCGCCCTCGACTTGCTCGGCAAGTAACCCAGGCGCCCGATCCGCTGCAGACTCATGGCGGACCCTTCCGTGAGTCAGCGATGGCGTGGGATGCAGTGGTTCCATCCGACCGTATCAAGGCAGCGGAGCCGGACGCTCGGCTCCTATTTGACGCTTCCGTACACCTTGATGCGGTCGATGGTGAACGCCGGCACGGTCGTGCTTCCGCCCATCTGAGTCTCATAGCTGAAACTGCCGATGACCGTCACATAAGCCTGGAACAAATCACCCTCCACCACATCCGCCAGGCGTGACTTCGTGCCGCGCAGCTCCGTGTTCTGCTCGAAATCGGTGTAGCCGGAGGACGCCTGCAGTTTGACCGGGCCGGTGTTCGCGAGGAACCTGTCATTCCCGGTAGCCGCGTCGAACTGGCGGACCTCGCCGTAAATGACGTATTGACGGTCGGCGTAGGCGTCGGGATCCTTCACCAGTTTGTCGAAACCTCGCGTGGTGAGCGGCCGGTAGTCGGCGGCTCGAAAAGCACTCTTGGTCGGCTCGGGTGTCTGTTCCACCTGCGCTGCCGTCGAACCGCTGCTCGCCGGCGGTTCCGTCGATGCGACCAGTCCGGCGAGCAGTCCGAGGCCGAGCAGCACGACGGCCACCGCCAGGCCCGCATATCCAAGGATCAGTCCTGCGATGGCCAGCCCGGTTCCTGCGGCGTGCGTTCTGCGGCTGGCCGACAGCCCTATGTGGCCGAACACGACGGCCAGCAGGCTGCCGAGGCCGTAAATCCATAACAGGCCGAGCACGAGCGACGCGACCGCCGGCCCGTTGACCCCGCGTCTGGGCGGTGGCGCGTACGGTTGATAAGAAGGGGCTTCATGATGGTAAGGCCCCGAGTGCGGGGGATAGCTGGGAGGCTGCTGACCGTACACGCGATCCCTCTTCCCGAAAGTTTTGGACCGTGACAAGAAGCGGTATCTTAAGCGCAGATGATCACTAATTGATTACCTTCAGCGGGAATTTCAGAGCCGAAGCCGTCATCGCCGCCACTCAGTTCATCAAGAGGAGAGTCCAGGCCACGTGAAAGGCGAGCTTGCGGAGTCGTCCGGTGATGTTCCAGGTCGTGCGGTCACCGGGCACGAGGACGCCCGGCCGCAGCCCGATGGTGCTGCCGACCTGGAAGTCACCGTTCCCGAGGCCAAGGCCGTCCACAACCCGGAACGGCCGGGTCGGCGGCGCGCCGATCGTGTGCCGCTCGAATATTGAGTTACGTGGTCTGAGCTGCGGTTAAGCGGCGTGGTGGTATTCGTTGATCGTGCCTGTGGCGACGGGTTTTCGGCGGATGGATCGTAGGTCGGTCAGGTCGCGGGCGGGCTGCGATGCGATGTCCGGGGGACGCTGTTGCCGTGACTGGTGCGGCCGGTGCCCGTTGTAGTGGATCAGATATTCGCCGAGCACGAGTACCAGGTGACGTTCGTTGAGGATCAGGATGCGGTCCAGGAGTTCGCGGCGTAGGGTGCCGATGACGCGCTCGCAGATGGCGTTCATCCTCGGCGTCCGCGGCAGGGTGGTGATGTCCCGCAGCCCTTCGGCGGTGAAGACCTCCCGGAAGGCGGAGGTGAAGAGAGGATCCCGGTCGTGGATCACGAACCGCAGCCCGGATATGCGATCGCCCAGGTCCATCACGAGATTGCGAGCCTGCTGCACCGTCCATGCCCCGGTTGGGTGCGCGGTCACTCCGGCAAGGTGCAGTCTCCGGGTGCCGTGCTCGATGAAGACCAGCACGTACAACCGTTTGAGCAGCATGGTCTCGACCACCAGGAAGTCACACGCGATGATCGCGTGGGCCTGGGCGGCCAGGAACTGCCGCCAGCTCGGCCCCGCCCGGCGGGGCACCGGGTCGATACCGGCCGTGTGCAGGATCTCCCACACCGTGGAGGCTGCGATCGGGTAACCCAGGCGAGCCAACTCGCCTGGGATCCTCCTGTGCCCCCAGGTCGGGTTCTCCCGCGCCATCCGCACAATCAGTGCCTTGACTGGTCGGCGGGTGCATGGCCGTCCAGGGCGCCGCCTGTCGGTGAAGGTCCACTTACGCGCTACCAGGTTGCGATGCCAGCGTAAGATCGTCGCCGGCGTGACCGGGTACGTCTCCGCCCACCGGCGGCGGCGAACCAGCCTCGACAACGCTGTGAGCCAGAGCCGGTCGACGTGTCCCCACCGCGGCCGGTCACCGAGCTGACGACGCAGCACCTGATTCTCATGACGGAGCACCAGCAGCTCAACGTCCTTGGATAGATCGGAGCGGACCAGCACCGCCAGCAGGCCGAACAAGCACCTCACCAACCGGTAGACAAGCGACAACAACACCTTGCGATGGTCGCAGCCGTCGCTCTGATCACGCAGCAAAACCCCAGCTCACAGCATGAAACCGTGTTTTCGAGCGGGACACCGTTAGGGGATGGGTTTGGGGACGACCCCCAGGTAGGTGAAGAAATTATCAGCGCGGTTCGGCAACTCTGTGCGGTTGATGCTCCGCCTCGTTCCTCCTCCTGCGGGGGACGTTCTGCTGTCCAAAAAGGTCCACGACGGGACATGGTTGGTCGCTCCGCTTGCCGAGCCGATGGTTTCGGGGCGTCTTAGTCAAGGGCGGGAAGCGGGGGAACAGGGGCAAGGCCGAGATAGCGGCCCGCCGCGATCAGGGCCGTACGAACATCGTCGGCGACCTGCTGGGCGGCGGAGGCCTCGGAGACTTCAGGGGAGTGGCCGAAGCCGATCCAAGCCTCGGCTGTGGTGCGACCACGAGAGATCCGCTCGCTGCAGGCGCCCGGCACGAGTTCTCCGAAGACGAGCAGCTCCTGCAGGCCGGCCGGACGCCACCAAGCGAGCCAGTCCGGGGCCATGTTGACGGCCCGGACAAGGCGTTCCGCGACATCGGCGTAGGCGCTGTCATCCGGCAGACTCTGGTCGGTGATGCTCCAGAACACCTGGAGCCAGCACCTCCCGGAGTGGGAGAGGTCCGCAACGAACGGGGACGCTGGCTCCTGCGGTTCACCGTGCAGGGCCTTGCGGTAGGGCTCCAGATGTTCCAGGAACACCGGCCAGTCCGCAGCCCGGACCTCGCTGAGGTAATTGTCGTCGAAACGGGTGGCCAGATCGAACGCGACGGCGGCCAGCCGACGCAGGTCATCAAAGACGGTGAAGGGGTTGCGGTCCAGCCAGTGATGAGCGTCCTCATCGGGAGCGATTCCTGAGATGCGGGCCGCGACCAGGCAGGCGACCGCCAGGGCGGCATCCACTTGCCCCTCCTCGGCGTAGTCCTTGTTGTCGCGGACGAACTCGTCGAGTACCTCAGTCATCGCCGCCGCGATGTCATCGCGTTCTTCCAGTTCCGCAATGGCATCGGCGGCCTCGTCACTGTCGAAGGGGCCTTCGAAGACGGCCCCATGGTCAGCCATGCCGATTCCTTCCCAAAGGGGCGATCAGGGTATCGGGGTTGAGGAAGCCAGGAACAGGGTCATCGCTGGGAACGATCACAGTCGCACAGTGCCCGTTAGGGGAGCGCTCACCGGACAACCACGATCGACCCTCAGGCGAGATCTCGACCTGCGGCGACGCCGTCTCAGAGAGGTAGTCCGCGAAAGTGTCCGGTGACCGGAGGCTAAACGATACAGTCGGCGGGCGGGGGAACTCATCGGCTACGCCCGATGCTCGACCGTCCTGCAAGACCTCACCGCCCAACGCGAGATCCTCCTGGAACTCGGCGTCGGCGACGACCGGATCTGTCTCGACAAGGGACTCACCGGCACCAACCGGGCCCGGCCCGGCCTCGACCAGGCAACTCAGACGGTCGCGGCGGCAAGATCGGCTGGTGGCAGTGCACGGGACTGCTACAGATGTTCGACGGCGAACAGGTCAGCAGCACGCTCGCCGTACTTCCAGAAACCTTCACCACACTGCCTGCGACCCTGCCGCGAAAACAGCAACGACGGCTGGTTCACCATGCTCGTTCCACCGAGCGCGACACCTACCTCTGGAGGCGTGACCACGAGGCCGAATGCGACCCACAGCTCGGCGGCCAGCCGGCCCGGGCCTCGAAGAGAGCCGAGCGTACGCGGCGTGGGACGTGACGGAGGTGGGGCCGCAGGCAGGTCACGCGTTCGTCACTATCAGTCCGGATGCATGCGGTTGGGGAGCATGCTGGATGCATGTCGAGCGCGGGCGACAACACCGGCATCTCTGCCACCGGTGACCAGGCGAGGAACGTACAACTGCAGGCCAAGAGCTCGGGGCAGAGCCCCATGTATCAAGCAGCCGGTGACCTGTCCGTCCACCACGACGCTTCCGGTCTGCGCCGGCCCCTCCCCTACGCCGACGCCGTACCGGTTCCGCCCCGAGCCGCAGCACGTGCCCGGCCTCGTGCGGGGCTTGACGGGTGGTGGTGAGCTTGGCCAGCACGGCGGCGCTGTCGTCGAGGTCGTACTTGGCCGGGTAGGGGTTAGGTCGAGCCGGTGGCCAGGACGATGTGGTCGGCGTCGATCCGGCCGCCGGCCGCGGTGCTCACGCCGGTGGCGTCGGCCTTGACGGCCCGGTCGCGGGGCACGCGGCCGCGGGTGAGCAGGCTCGCGTGGTCGAAGAAGGAGCGGCCGCTCCACTCCTGGTCAACCAGGCCGCGCAGCGCTGCGACCGAGTGCACGAAGGCGTCCTGGGCTCGATGAGCACCACGTCGAGATGCTCGTCGAGGGCCTTGGCCAGCGTGATGCCGCCGTAGCCGCCACCGATGGCGGCCACTGTGGGCACGTTGTCGCTCCTTACGCTCAGGGAGATCACGCCAGCCGGTCGGTGTCATCAGAAGGGATGGAAGAGTCGGCACCCCGTGCCCGCCCCGGTCCGGCGCACGCTGGGCACACCGGTGCGCGACGCATCAGCGGATGTTCCGGCCGGCCCGGCGGCGGGCGCGGGCGCGTCGTCTGTCATGGCCCGATCCCGACGAGCCATGCGATGCTTCGCATCGGGGCGGGAGCCACGCGCAGGGCGCCGGGACTGTTCACCAGCACTCCAGCACGTTCTCCGCCATTGAGGCAGGCCAGGGTCAGAGAAGGACCCTGGGGTCATACGGCTGGGCCGGTGCGAACTCGTCGCGCCAGGCGCGCTTGCTCAGCTCCGAGGGGGGACGCCCCGGCCTGCCGGGCCTGCAGCAGCTGCTCGGGGTCGACGAAGTGGCCGATGGGCTTCCCGAGCAGCTCGTCGAGTGTGTTGTAGGCGAAGGCGAAATGCTGCACGCGGTGGTGCCGGGCCTTGTCCGGATCCTCGCTCAGGCCGGGCACCTGCACGAAGGCCAGCCGGTGGTTGGCCTCGTCATTGGTCACCCACGCGGACTTCATCACCGCGGCCTCGTCGGTGCCGGCTGTCGCCGAGTCGGTGCGGTGGACCAGGTCCATCCCGACCACGAGTCGGTACCAGTTCACCATGGCGTCGATGTTGCTGGTGGTGATCCCGAGGTGGTGCAGCCGCGGGTGCACGATCGTCTCTGTGTTCATCGTCGTTCTCCTGTTGCCGTAGCGACCGATATCAGTTTACGAGGTTGCATGAATCGGTTGAAGTACGATGTTTTTGAGACAGTTAGTATGGTTTTCCATACTATGGAGGGTGTCGTGGCTGAGGCGATGGATACACGGCGCGAGACGCGCCGGCTCCTGGCGATGATCAGCGGTAAGTGGAAGCTGGAGATCCTCTGGCTCCTGGATGAGCGGATGCACCGCTTCGGCGAGCTACGCCGCGAGATCCCCCAGGTGACCCAGCACATGCTGACCAAACAGCTGCGGGAACTCGAAGACGACGGCCTGATCACGCGCAAGGTCTACGCCGAGGTCCCGCCCCGCGTGGAATACACCCTCACCGACAAGGCCCGCTCTCTTCGGCCGGTGTTCGAAGCCCTGCTCGCCTGGGTTGCAGCCCACACCGCTGCCCCTGCGGGGAGGCCGCCCGAGACGAACGGTGAGGGGACGTGATGGTCGCGCGGCACCAGCGGCGGGCCAGATCCCGCGGCCGGCGTGGCGGCTGCCGGGTTCCGGCATGTTCGGCAATGGCGGGCGGCGACGTCGTGAGGCCGGCGCGACCGGCCCCGCTGCGCCGGGGCGTGCCGCACCGGCGGCGCCGCATGCCGCGCTGACGGCGTTCCTGCCGGGGTCCTCCGAACGCCAGAACCGGACCAGTCTCCGCGAGGCCCCGGCGTGAACGCCGCCCGCCCGCTCTGTTCAGCGCTCCGCCGGCGGCTCCGTCGGCTGGCCGGTTGCCTGTCCGGTGTCCTTGCCGTCGGCAGCGGAGCGACGGGTGAGGCGGACCATGGCCCGAAACAGCGCGGTGGGGGCGGGCGCCGGCTCCATCGGGGGCAGCGCGGCGCCGGGGGTGGCCCAGGCGCGCAGCATCTGGCCGACCAGGCGCCGCCAGGTCTTGGGCGCGGCGTCGGCGGTGGCGGCCACGACGCCGGCGTTGGCCATCAGCAGGACGACCATGTCCTGGTCGGTGAAGTCGCGCGCAGGTGACCGCCGGCCTTGGCCCGGGCGATGAGTTCGAGGAAACCGCTGTAGGCCTCGATGCGGCGGGCCTCCAGGGCTTTGGCGGCGGGGAAGGTCATGGCCAGCACCTCGGCGAAGCCGCGGTCGGCGGACTGCATGGCGCAGACCGCCTCGACGTAGCCGACGAAGCCGTGCCAGGGGTGGGGATCGGCCAGAGCGACGGCGACGGCCGCGGCGTAGGCGTCCATCCGGTCGGCGAAGACGGCGCTGATGAGCTCTTCGCGGGTGGTGAACCGGCGCGACAGGGTGGCCTTGCCGACACCGGCTTCGCGGGCGATGCAGGCCATGGACACGCCGAGGCCGTGGCCGGCGTACAGGCGGCGGGCGGCGGCCAGGATGCGTTCGCGGTTGCGTTCGGCGTCGGCACGCAGTCCCGGTTCGGGCTGCCGGTCGGCGGGCGAGTCGGGCTCCGCGGTGGAGGTCATGATTGTCACCCTACCCAAGTGGAACGACCTGCCCAGTTTCGTTGTTAAGCTGCATCATGGAATCGGGCAGGCCGTTCCACTTCTTGAAAGGTGCAGCTCATGCGTGCCGTAACGCTGAACTCCGTCCCGCAGACCCCGTCCGTGGCCGACGTCCCCACCCCGCAGCCTGAGGCCGGGGAGGTGCTGGTCAAGGTGGCCGTCTCCTCGATCAACGGCTTCGACGCCGCCACCGCGGCCGGCTACCTGCAAGGGGCGATGGAGCACCGCTTCCCGCTGGTGGTGGGCAAGGACTTCGCCGGCACCGTCGAGGCGCTCGGCGAGGGTGTCGAGGGCTTCACGGTCGGGCAGGCGGTCTTCGGCGTGGTGATGAAGCCGTTCCTGGGCACCGGGTCGCTGGCCCAGTACGTCACCGTGTCCGCCGGCTACGGCATCGCCCCCATCCCCGATGGGCTCACTGTGGAGGAGGCGGGCGCGCTGGGCCTGGCCGGCACCGCGGCGCTGGACAGCCTCAACGCCGTCGCCCTCGTGCGGGGTGAGACGGTGTTGATCTCCGGCGCCACCGGCGGGGTCGGCGCGCTGGCCGTGCAACTGGCCGCCGCCCGCGGCGCCCGCGTCATCGCCACCGCCCGGCCCGGCGCCGAGGCCGACTTCGTCACCGGCCTCACCGACGCCGCGATTCACGTCGTGGACTTCAGCGGCGACCTGCCGGCCCAGGTCCGCGCGCTCGCCCCGGAAGGGGTGGACGCCGTGCTGCACCTGGCGGGTGACGGCGCCGGGCTCGCGAGCCTGCTGCGTCCGGGCGGCCGGCTCGCCTCCACCATCGGCCTGACCGCCGATGCCGTCGAGGGTTCCGGCGTCACCGTCCATTCGATCATGGCCGACACCAATGCGCGGACCCTGACCGCCCTGGCCGCCCAGGCCGCCTCGGGCGCGCTGCGGGTCCCGGTCACCGCCACCTACCCGCTGGAGCAGGCACCGCAGGCGTTCGCCGCCTTCGGCGCGGGCGCGCTCGGCAAGCTCGCCGTCACCTGCTCCTGACCCGGCCCGAACCCCCGTCCACCACGACGAAAGAGATCTGATTGTGCCCACCATCGCCATCGTCGGCGCCGGTCCCGGCCTGGGCCTGGCCATCGCCCGCACCTTCGGCAGCCGCGGCTTCGACGTCGCCCTGATCGCCCGTACCAAGGACAAGCTGGAAACGCTGGTCGCCCAGCTCGGCAAGGAAGGCATCACCGCTGAGGCGTTCCCCGCCGACGTGCTGGACCGCCCCTCCCTGACCACCGCTCTTGAAGCGGCGGCCGACCGCTTCGGCGGTATCGACGTGCTGGAGTACTCCCCCGCGCCGCACTCGCCGGTGCCCGGCCTGTCCATGGCCGTCCCCAGCGAGGTCACGGTGGACAACCTGCAGCCGCAGATCGAGTACAACGTCTACGGCGCGCTGGCCGCCGCCGCCGCGGTGCTGCCCGCGATGCGGCAGGCCGGCGCCGGGACGCTGCTGTTCACCACCGGCGGCGGCTCGGTGCACCCCGTCCCCATGCTCGGCAACGTCAACGCCGCCGCCGCGGCGCTGCGCAACTGGGTGCTCAACCTGCACAACGAGCTGGCCGGCAGCGGCGTGCACGCCGCGCACGTGGCGATCACCGCGTGGATCGGCGAAGGCGGCCCCGAGGGCATCCCGAGCGCCACGCCCGAGCAGATCGCCCCCCTGTACTGGGAGTTGTACGAGCACCGCGACCAGCCCGAGCTCGTCTTCAACGGCTGAGCAGGCGCGCCCTGCCAGGCGGGAGCACCAAGCCGGACTCCCGCCCCACCCCCTACCGTCAAGGAGATCTTCCGATGAACATCGTCCTGTGGATCGTGCAGGCCGTCCTGGCCGTCATGTTCGGCATCGCCGGAGTGATGAAGTCCACCCAGCCCAAGGACAAACTCGCCGCCAAGCTGCCATGGGTGGAGGACTTCTCCGCGGGCACCGTCCGCCTGATCGGCGTCGCCGAGCTGGCCGGCGCGCTCGGACTGATCCTGCCCGCCCTCACCGGCATCGCGCCCATCCTGACCCCGCCGGCCGCCACCGGCCTGGCCGTGGTGATGGTGCTGGCCGCGCTCACCCACCTCCGCCGCAAGGAACCCTCCGCGATCGCCTTCAACGCGGTCCTGTTCCTGCTGGCCGCGTTCGTCGCCTGGGGCCGCTTCGGCCCCTACAGCTTCTGACCCCTGCGGCCCCACCCCTGACCCCGCCCTGGCTCTCCCTCTGCCCTGGCCTCTGCCGCAAGGAGCCACTCACCTCATGCGTGTCACCGTCTTCGGCGCGACCGGCGGCATCGGCCGCCTGCTCCTCCAGCAACTCCTGGACGAGCGCCACCAGGTCACCGCGCTGGTCCGCACCCCGGCCAAGCTCACCCTCACCCACCCGGACCTGATCGTCATCGCCGGGCAGCTCTCCGATGCGGCCGCCGTCCGGCAGGCCGTCCAGGGCGCGGACGCGGTGATCAGCGCGCTCGGTCCGTCCCTGAAACGCTCGGCCACCGGCACCCCGCTGACCGACGGCACTCGCACCATCGTCGGCGCCATGCGAGCCGAACAGGTGGCCCGCTTCATCGGCCTGGCCACCCCGTCGCTGGCCGACCCGCGTGACAAGCCGCACTGGAAGCACAAGGTCCTGCCCGTCATGGCCCGGCTGGCCTTCCCCAACGCGCTGGCCGACCTGACCGGCATGACCGCAGCCGTCACCGGCTCCGGCCTCGACTACACCGTCGCCCGCATCACCAACCCCACCGACAAGCCGGCCACCGGCCGCATTCGCGCCGGTTTCCTCGGCCACGACAAGGTCGGCTCCGCGATGAGCCGCGCGGACATCGCCGCCTTCCTCGTCTCGCAGCTCGCCGACACCCGCTACCGGCGGGCCATGCCCGCCATCAGCAACTGACCGCGTGCGCCGGTCCTCACCGACCGGCGCCCTCCCTGCCCGCAAGGAGCCAGCCCCCGTGGAACTCGGCATCCTGTCCCTGTCCGATCTGCAAGACCGACCCCGCCGCCGGCACGCTCCACGACCCCGCCCGGCGCACCCGCGAGATCGTCTCCTACGCCATCGCCGCCGACCAGGCCGGACTGGACGCCTTCACCCTGTTCGGCATCGACCCCGCCGACTACGACGAGGTGTTCGCCGAGAAACTCGACCTGCTGCTCGCCATCCGCGACAGCGAGTACGTCACCTGGTCCGGCCGCCATCGCCCCGCCCTGAACCACCTGCCCGTCCCGTCCCGCCCCCAGCAGGCACGGCTGCCGCTGTGGCTCGGCGGAAAGGCCTCCCGGGACGCCCGCGCCGACCTGTTCCCCTTCTACCGCGAATACCTGCGCCCCAAGACCCCCGGCGGCCGCGGTTGGCTGGTCAGTGCCGAGCAGTACCAGGCCCTCTCCGGCCCTTTCGGCGCGCTGATGACCGGCAGCCCCCAGGAAGTCATCGCCAAGATCCTCACCGAACGCGAACTGTTCGGCATCGACCGCTTCATGGGACAAGTCGACTTCGGCGGCATGCCGGCGCCCATGGTGGGCGACTCCCTCGAACTGCTGGCCACCGAGGTCGCGCCCGCCATCCGCAAGGAACTCGGCCTGCCGCCAGGACCGGCCTGACCGGAGCCACCGGCGCCCCATCCCCACAGCCACTCCCACGGTGGCAGCCGCAGCCGGCTGAAGCCTTCCACCGGTGATCCACTTTTCGAGGAGCAGACCGCCATGACCACCATCACCGATCCGTCCTACGTCGACCCGGCTCGGATCAACCCCCGCGCTGTGCGTCTTCTCAAGGCGTTCAAGGACGCCCTGGCCCGCCTGCGCGATGAGGAGGGGCTGACCTTCGACGACCTCAACACGGTCGCCGGTCTCCTGCAGCAGATGCAGGCGGCCACCGGTGCCCCGCTGGCACTCCTGGCCATGCCGCTGTACAGCGAGCTCTTCCAAGGTGGCCAGGACGGCTACACGCCCTCCGACGACGTCGACAGCCCCACCTTCGTTCCCGGCTCCCCGCGCATCGACAACCCCGGCACCCTGCCGATGCGACCGGACGAACCCGGCACCCCGCTGATCGCCTCCGGCCGCGTCCTCGACGGCAACGGCCAGCCGCTCGCCGGCGCCAAGCTGGACATCTACCACGCGGCCAACAACGGCAACTACTCCGGAGTGTTCGACGACAGCGTGCCCACCTACAACCTGCGCGGGCACCTGCTCACCGACGCCGACGGCCGCTACCGCTTCACCACCATCAGCCCCGTCGCCTACGCCGAGCCCCACGTCGCAGCGGTCGACGGGGTCGCCGAAGCCGCCGCGGCCGTCGGACGCAGCCTGTACCGCCCGGCTCACATCCACTACGAACTCCACCACCCCGATCTGGTCACCTCCTGGCGAGGCGAGATCTACTTCCGCGGAGACCCGGTGATCCCCGTCGACTTCGTCGGCCCCAAGCTGGCCCACCCCGCCCTGCAGGCCGACACCGTCCTGCACGAGGACCCCACCGACATCGCCGCGCACGGCTTCCAGAGCCCCTACCGGACGGCCGAGTTCGACTTCATCCTCAAGACCCGCACCAGCCCCGACACCGCCGCCCCGAAGGAAGCGGCATGACTCCCGCCGACGCCACAGCCTGGTCGCTGGCCCGGCTGAACCACGCCTTCTTCCACCACTACGACCGCCACGCCTACGACGCGCTGCTCGACCTGTTCACCCCCGACGCCCGGTACGAAGTGCACGGACGGAGCCTGCGCGGCCACGCCGAGATCCGCGACGTGCTCAACGCCCGATCCGGACCCGAGCTGACCATCCGCCACCTGGTGACCAGCCAGCACTTCCACACCATCACCGACACCACCGCCCAGGCCACCATCTGCGTGATCGCCTATGCCGGCCCGGCCCCTACCGGCGAGGGCCCCGCTCACTATCCGGCCGAGAACGCCGGGCACATCGTCGAACTGACCGACCACTACCAGGCCGAGAATGGTCGATGGAAGATCGCACACCGCACAGCCACCGCGATTCTCAGCCCGGCATCCAGCTGATCGCCAGCCGTCCAGCCGTTGCGGGATCGGCCATTCCCGCAACGGCGCGGTGCATGAGGTGATGTCTCTAGCCGTTTCGTAGGCGACCACCCGATGCCGCGAAGTTCAGACAGGTAGGCGCCCGCTTGGTTTGGCAGAAGCTGATCTGTGGCCTGGCCGGTCCGGCGCGGTCCCGCTGGCGAATCCGTTGACACCGGGGACTCGATACCGGCGATGGCGGACCGTCGCCATGGACGGGTGCAGCTCGTTGAAAGTCCCTGACCACGCACGTAACCGCGGCCGGCTCGGCAAGCTCCGTAACAAAATGGGCCCGGCCGGCTACCCCACGCTGACGCTGATGGCGCTGATGGAGACCGGCACTCGGGGCATGCTGGGAGCGACCTTCGGCCCACCCGATGCCCACGAGACCGTCCACGCCTCCCGACTGCTGCACCTGCTCAACCGCGACATGCTGCTGCTGACCGCATCGGCCCGCTGCGGGCCTCACCTGTGGTCGTGGAGGAAGGCGGAGATGCCGGTGCGGGTTGGGTAATCGGGCAGGGGCGAGGGCTCGCCCTGGAGGAACGCTGTGATGACGGCGGCGGCGCGCTCGTTGTTGTCGTCGAGGCCGTTCCACATGCGGTGTCCGACGCCGGGCATGTATTGGGTTCGCTCGATGGCGGGGTCGGCGGCGAGGATGCTGGTCTGCCATTGGCGTGTCTGTGAGGAGCATTCGGCGATCATCAGCATCGCGGGGGTTCGGGAGCGGCTCAGCCCGGGGGCGATGGAGGGTGAGTCTTTGATCGTCTGCATGATGCGGAGGCTCGCGGCGGCATTGAAGGAGAAGTTCTCCGCGGTGTCCTCGGTGGGGATGCGGCCGGCGTCGCGCGCGCAGTAGGCGGAGGCGGTGTCGCTGCCGAGGTCGGCGGCTTTGAAGGCGTTGACGCCTTCGGCCTGCGTGATCAGGCCGGTGTCGGGCGGCAGGAGCCCGAGTTGGACGAGGCCGAGTGCGACGGCGTACCGGGGGACGTGCGTCGCCCGCGCTCCGGTCGGGGCCGGGGCGAGGCCACGCGCGGACGGCCGCCCTTGTTGCCCGCTGATCTGTGCGGTGGGGCCGTCCATGGGGCCGGGTTCGGCGATGATCGCCCGGTGCACGCGGGCGGCGGTGTCCGGGGTGGCCAGGGCCCGGGTGAGCACGATCGCGCCCGCGGAGAATCCGAGGACGTCGGCCGGGCCCTTGTCCAGGCGGTCGATGAAGGCGGCGAGGTCGCGTACGGATCTGGAGATCGTGTACTGCTGCATGGGCAGCAGGTCGCTTCGCCCGCCGCCGGGGTGCTCGTAGGCGTACACGTCGTAGCCCTGTCCGGCCAGGAGCCGCAGGAAGCGGTGGTCGAGCACGGAGATGGAGCGGACGGGCCCGCCGTGGAGGTAGACGAGCGGCTTGGCACGGCGGGGGGCGCCGGCTTCGGGGGGATAGTGGTAGACGGCGACCCGGCTTCCCGTGCTCAGGCTCCAGTGTTTCGTCGCGACGAAGGGCAGGCCGGGCGGGTACTGCCGGGTCGTGGGAACGGTGGGGACGCAGACTGACGCGGTGAGCGCGGCGGCGGCGACCACTGGGACGAAGGGCCACAGCCGGCCCGGCCAGGTACGGCCCCGGCCTCGCCACAGTGCGGCGATGATGCCGACTGCGAGGGCGGTCAGCCAGGCGGCGAGCCCGGAGCGCGCGCCGTCCGTCGCTACGACGAGGGCGAGGAACAGCCCGGCCAGCCCCACGACGGCGAGCAGGGCCAGGAGCAGACGGCCGAGGAGGCGGATGACGGCGGGGAGAGACATATGAGTTTCCAAACGCTGTTTTGAAACGACGTTTGGAAACGCTACCAGCTCGGCTAGGCTGGTCGTCGTGGGAAGGCCGAGAACCAACGACGACAGCGTGAGGGACCGCCTCATCGAGTCCGCGACCGAGATGTTCGCCACCCGCCCACGGGAGTCGATCACCATCCGCGCCCTGGCCGCCGCAGCCGGCACCGCGACCGCCGCGGTCTACTCGCTGTTCGACGGCAAGGACGGGCTGATCGCCGAAGTGCGCAACAGGGCGGTCGCCGGGCTGTCCCGGGAGCTGTCGGCGGTGCCGACCTCCGATGATCCCCTCGCCGACCTCTATGCGCTGGCGGTCGCGTACCGGCGATGGGGGCGCGAGCACCGCCACCTCTACACCGTGTTGTTCGGCGGCGTGCAGAGCTTCGACCCGTCCGGCGAAGTGGGCGCCGCAGATCCCGTCAGGCCGCTCATCGAGGCGATAGACCGCGCTCGATCGGCCGCCGCGCTCTCGGGTGACGCGACCTCGATCGCGCTCTCCCTGTGGGTGACCCTGCACGGTCTGGTGACGCTCGAACTGGCCGGTGCCCTCGACACCGGCGCGGCCGAGGCCACCTTCCGCTCGGCGATCCCCGCCGCGCTGCGCGGCTGGGCAGCCTGACCTCATGTCGGCGCCTCGTCCCGGCCTGATCGGTCACCAGAAGGACGACGCACTTCGAGACTCGCGGTGAGCTGTGGGCCGATACTGCTGAAGAGAGCCCGCACACCAGGTACGTGATAACGGTCCATATCCCGTACATGAGCGATCACGGCGGCACGTCGACCAGGAGAACCCCTCGCCGGGACGCTGCGCGACTCCGGCACGTCATCCGGTACATCACCCAGGTTGGCACAGTGGCCGCCGCCCGGCGGCCGGCATGACTGCCGCACCAAAGATCACCGCCCTTCGCGGTGGGCACGTCACGCTCGCCGCATCAGTCATCTAGGGTTGCAGGACCCTTCCAGCAGGTCAGAGGCCGATGATCTCTTCTTTCACGTAGGGCAAGCTGACCGCAGGTCGAGGCCCATGCGGGCCTGGTCTCGACCCGAGCTCAAAGAAGAGCCACTGGTCCATCAGCCGCGTGAAAAGACCCCGCCGGACGTGCTTGGGTCTTGATCTGCGGGTTGGCGGCTTGGGTGCGTCTTGTTGCTGAAGGCGTGTCGCGGTCGAATGCGGTCAGTCGCTGCTGAGCACGCTGGTGTTCTGGCAGGCGGTCAGGCGCCACTGCCCGTCTTCCTTTGCCATGACGAACAGTGGCGTGCCCACCTCCTCCGTCCCGTCCGGGTTGCGATAGACCTGGCGCACCTTCACGGCCGCGACGTCGGGACGGATGAACAGCACGTGTTCGACCTCGAACATGACCGTGGTGTCCTGCATCGCTCCGGGAAGCACCTGGTGCGTGAACGTCGAGATCGCATCACGGCCGAAGAGGCGCTTGCCGTGGCCCGTTGTCCAGATCGCGTCAGCTCGGAACAGAGCAACGAACTCGTCAGGGAGTTCGTTGCTCTGGGAGTGCTCAACCGCGGCCACCACCTGCTTGATCGCTTCAATGTCGGTCTGGCTCGCCTGGTCAGCAAGGTTCGTTGTGCTCATGCCAATGAACGATAGAACCTTAAGTTTACTTGAGGTCAAGAGCATCCATCGTGCCCGGCCGGGCCTTGGTGCGCAGGAAGCGCTCAGGTCAGAAGTCCCAGGGTTTCGGGCGCCTCCCAGGCCGTGAGCTGCCGCTCAGGGTCGGTTTCCTGCTGCGAGAAGTGGTGGATCAGGTCGGCGAGGGCTTGCCGGTCCTGCTCGGACAGGTCCTGCAGGAGGACGGCCACCGGTTCGATCACGCCTCGGCGACGACCGCGCCCGCGTCCTGCTGGACACCTACGCCGGACTCGACCTGCACCAGCTGCGCCACAGCGCCGCCACCCACCTCGGCGACGCTAACGTGCCGCTGCAGCTCGTCATGGGCAAGACCCGGCACAAGAATCCGCGCACCGCCATGCGCTACGTCAAACCCGGCGCCGAAGCCGCCAAGGTCACCGAGGTCCTGGCACCGCGCCGCCGTACCCACCGATCAACTGAGTGGCGGCTCGCCGGAGCCAAGGAGTTCCGGGCCGACACCCAGCTTGACGCCCTCCAGGCCGCCGGCGTCACCCGCGTCTTCTCCGAGAAGATCTCCACCCGCGCCACCACCCGGCCCGAACTCGACAAGGCCGGGGCCTCGTCTCGTGTGACGTAGTGCTGCGGTTGGTGTGAAGGGTCAACCGCCGGCGTCTACCCCCCGGGGCAGGTCGCTGTGTTCAGCGGTGCTCGGACTCCACCGGGAGCCACAATTCGGCGTCGGCCACGGTCTTCTCTGGCGACAGCCGGACACGGAGGATCTCGGGGCCGGTGCGGGTGCGGTACGGGTTCGACGGGAACCACTCGGTGAACACGTCCCGCCACAGCTCCTGGATGGCCCGTGGCGCGGGCCCCGAGGTGGTGAAGACCGCCCAGGTGCCGGCTGGGACGGCCAGCGTGGTCGCGCCTTCCGGAGCGGCCGCGGAGGTGATCACGCCGTGGTGGTAGTCGAGCTCATCACCCTCGGCGCGGCTGGGATCCACGTCGTCGCATACCCCGACGACGCCGTACGGTTCCTGGTCCGACAGCTTCTCCAGGCGGTCCAGGGCCTGTGGATCGATCTTACGGACAAAGTCGATGATTGCCTGGTTCGGGCCCGCGTGCACCAGCGGCACCCGGGCCTTGAACCCGACGACGGTGAAGTCCGCCTTGTCCACGACGCGGTACCGCATGCTGCTGCTTCCTTCGATGGTGAGGCGGAAGGCCATTCGGGGCTGGGAGGTGAGCGCGGCGCCGGTACGCCGGGCCTCGCCTGGTCCGATGCCGTGCATGGCACGAAACGCCCGCGCGAACGCCTCACCGGAGCCGTAGCCGTAGCGCACCGCGATATCCAGCAGCGTTGCACGCCCCGCGAGGACTTCGGCGCCCGCCAGGGTGAGCCGGCGGCGCCGGACGTACTCCGCGAGCGGCATGCCCGCCAGCGCGGAGAACATCCGGCGCAGGTGCTGCTCCGAGGTGGCCGCGATGCGCGCCAGCTCCTCCACGTCGACGGCCTGGTCGAGATGGCCCTCGATGTGCTCCATGGCCTGGTTCAGCCGCTCCAGCATGCATGCCCTCCTTCCGCAGCCCCTTCACGGCCGCCTTGCCGACGATAGTCGGCAAGCACCTCTATCCAGCGCCGCCCCCGTCCCGTCCCAGCCCCTGGCGGATCGCGATCTCCACCAGTGAGTACGCGCCGTCGGCCCGATCCAGTTCGTACGGCGCGGCCGGCAGGAGCGGCGGCTGGGCCATGAAGCGCGGCCGCACCCCGTGGTGCGGTTGCGCAGCGTGCACCAGGAACGGATGGCACAGGAAAACGTCGCCCGGGGACCCGGTGGCGAGGGCGAGCGGCCGGTGGTCGGACGCCGCCACCAGATCGGGTGCGAGGGTCAGCCCGCTCGCCCCGTCCTCCCCGTACTTCTCCAGCACCTTCGGCACGTCGAGGTGTGAGCCGACCCGGATCCGGGTCGGGGCGTCCTCCTCACCGACTTCGCTGAACAGGAACAACATCAGCAGCGCCCGCCCCTGGGAGCGCAGATTCGTGAAGTACCAGCTCTCGCCCTCCGGCAGATAGCTCCCCTCGATGTGCCAGCCCGCGTCGTTCGGTTCCTCCTCGTGGGGGAAGCGCAGCGGGAACGTGCCCAGTGAGTAGCGCGGCTCCCAGCGTCCCGCGCCGACGAGCAGGTCGTATGCATGGTGCAGGGCCGGGGAATTGGGTGCGGCCGCGAACGGTCCCTGCGCCATCCCGGCCACCCAGTGCACGGGCTGCGTCCACGTCGACGGGTCGTCCGGGTCGCAGCCCGTCTCCCGCCACAGCAGCCGCGCACAGTCCGCGGCCACGCGCGGCGCGACGGCACCCTCCAACTTCACGAAGCCGTCGCGGAGGAAACGGGATTTCAAGGTCGTGTCATCCATGCCCCCATCGTGAGACGACACCGGCCCGGATCACCCGACATTCTCGCTACCGCCTTTGTCGGGTATGCGTTTGAGCGTACGGTCTCCGGTCGTGCCACCCGCCGACATCGGCCCCTTGCAAGACGAAGACATCGTGCGCCGGCCAGCCTGACCGGTCGGCCCCCGTGCAGGCGGTTCAGCCGGTCACGGGCCGCTGGGCGGCGCGCCGCCGGCCGTCGTGCTGCGTGTACGGCCTGGACGGCCTCGTACACCGGCGCTTCGGCGTGGAAGGCGGTGCGGGCCCGGCGGCCCGGTTCAGGGAAGGCTGGGCCAAGGGCGCGTTCGGGCAGCCCGTACGCGACCCGACCAGCTTGGCCTTCTCCGCGGCGTCCACGCTGAGCTACCGCATACCGGTGTGCCCCCTCACCTAGGGTTACCAGCCACCGTTTCCGCCGCCGATGTCGGCTCCCGAGGAACCGCCCGACTCATCACCGCCTCGTGCACGCCGGAAGATCAACCAAGCGAGCCCTGCCAAGGTGTAGATGGCCAGGCCGGTCAGGGCGAGATTACCGAGCAGGTCCCAGGATGCGTCCCCCTGCAGTGTGGCCAGGCCGAATATGACCGCAGGGACGGCAAGCGGGGCCAGCGCCGCCAGCACGTATCCGTACCACCGCATGCTTCGACCTTACGGCTCGATACGCCCGATGCGGGGGCTTCCCCAAGGCGGGCAGTCAAGGCCTTGGAGCTGTCGTAAGCGCCGATGGGCGATCGGAGCGTCTCCTCCCACGGTGGAGGCGAGGTGAAGTCGATGAGCTTCGGCGAAGCGTTGCAGGCCACACAAGGTGGGTGGGGCGCTGTTCATGGGGGTGGGCCTGTTCGGCGGCGTGTCTGGCGTCGCGGTCGGAATGTTGGTGGCGGCCATCACGAGCGAGGGCTGCCTGCTGACCGACCGCCACAGCCTGACCACCTACCTGCGCGCTTCTCGAGTAGACCTTCGGCGAGACCCGCCGCCGGATCAAGGTGATCGGCCGCTTCGGCGAGACCTCCTGCGTGTCCCTGGTGTGGGCCGCCCTCGACCGGGCCTCACGTGGGTGACGCGGCTTCTCCACGGCCCCGGCCGGGCCGCGCGGCGGCGAGTTCGGGCATGACGGTAGCCGTAGGGCAGCTTGACGTACCTGCTGATCGTCTCGTCCACCGGAGCGTAACCTCGGTGACCACGTCGGACACCACGAAGGAAGGGATGGCGATCGCGAAACCAGCCACGAAGCCTGACGGGGATGGACAGGTGTCGAGGGCGAGCCCGAGGTGGTGCCGCCGCGTCGGCTGAGCTAGCCGGCGCAGCGACCTGGTGAGCGCCCGGTCCGGATGCCGCCGGTACGCCCCCATGTCGTTGACGGCCCCGGCCCGCCCCTTGGTGATGGTCACCACGCGGTCGGTCACCTCGAACGGGGCGATCGGCCGGCCGCCGGCCGTGATCGTCTCCGACGTGCCGCCGTTGTACACGCTGACGGTTCGATCATGTTGCCGCCCGCAGCCAGGGAGGCATCGAGTTGCGCGAAGGCGTCCTGCTCAGAGGCCTCGTGGCCGAAGTTCATCGTGAGCAGGTGCGGGCGAAACGGGTTCCCCACGTCCGAGGGCCGGCCCTTCCCCGCATCAGCCGGAAGCATCGGCGGGTTCTTCCGGCATACGGGCTCTGACCAGAATGCTGCGCCAAGACGGAGCTGTCAGCGCCCCGCTTACGAGGACGACGGCGTGCTCCTCGGCCGGCCCCTGCTGGCCGGGAGAGTGCGAGTGTCAACTGACGCGGCGCGGCATCAGGTGTCGAACCGCACCCCGCCGAGCCACGTGACCTTCTCGGGGTCGTGGTGGTCGAAGATGTGGCTGCGACCCGTGTCCAGGGCGGCGATGCGTGCCATGTCGTCGGTGGTGAGCTGGAAGTCGAACACGTCCAGGTTTTCTGCCATGCGTTCGGGGCGTACCGACTTCGGGATCGCGACGATCTCACGCTGGACGAGCCAGCGAAGGGCGATCTGGGCGACGGACTTGTCGTGGGCGCGGGCGATGTCGACGAGTGCGGGGTTGTCGAAGAATCCCTGGCCGCCTTCGGCGAGCGGCCCCCAGGACTCGTGCTGGACACCGTACTCGCGCATCAGCTTGTGGTCGTCGGGGCGCTGGAAGAACACGTGCGTCTCGATCTGATTGACCGCGGGGACGATCTCGTTGTGCGTGATGAGATCGGCGAGCCGGTCGGGGTAGAAGTTGCTGACGCCGATCGCCCGGATACGGCTGGCCCGGTTGAGCTCCTCCAGCGCCCGCCAGGCACCGTAGTAGTCGCCGAAGGGCTGGTGGAGCAGATAGAGGTCGAGGTGGTCGAGACCGAGCCGGTCGAGGGAGCGATCGAAGGCGCGCATGGCGCTGTCCTGGCCGTAGTCCTGAATCCACAGCTTGGTGGTGATGAACAGTTCCTCGCGGGCGATGCCGCTGGCGGCGAGTGCACGGCCGACGGCCGCCTCGTTCTCGTAGGCGGTGGCGGTGTCGAAGAGACGGTAGCCGGCGGCCAGCGCGTCGGTGACGGCCCGCTCGGTCTGCTCGGCGGGGATCTGGAAGACGCCGAAACCGAGCAGCGGCATCCGCACCCCGTTGTTCAGGGTGACCTGGGGAATCTGAGCGGTCATGGGTGAGCTCTCCTTGCTGGTTGTTGGTTGCTCATAGGTGCGTGGACGGCCGTGGGCGCCTGGTGTCACCGCATCGGACGACGGCGCGGTGCAGGTTCAGCGGTGCTTGAGGCCGGGCAGGGCGCCGGGGCGAGGGTGGGCTCCGTGACGGGGACGTCGCCGAGCGCCTGGTCGACGGCCGACAGCAGGTCGTCGGAGAGCTTCACGCCGGAGGCGGCGGCGTTGGCGTGCACCTGCTCGGGCCGGGAGGCGCCGGTGATGGCGGAGGCGACCTCGCCGCGGCGCAGCCACACCACCGGCGGCAGCTGGGCCTTCCCGGCAGGCCCTCCCACGCCGCCGTCACCGCCGGCCGGTGCGACCGGCGCGCCAGGCTGAGTGGTCGAAACGGAAGCAGAGGAAGTCACGACAAGGGGTCCTTTCCGAATGCGGCGCGCCCGGGTCGCCCCGAAGGCGACAGCACGCGCACAGGCAGCGCCGCGAAGACGTGCAGGCGGGAGTCGTTCAGCCCGCCGTCATCCAGGAAACCAACCGCCGGTTGCCCGGGAACAGTCACGCTCATGAGGGGTGACGGCAGGGCCCCCCTCGCGTCCGACGCCAGGGTCAGCGTTCGGTGTCGGCGCGTGCGGTGGCCGCGTCCTGGCGCTGGGTGGCCGCCCAGCTGGCGAGCAGCTTCAGTGCGTCGGCGGCCGGGGTGCCGGGATCGGCGCTGTAGACGGTGATGGACAGCCCGTCGTCGCCGGGCAGGTCCAGCGACTCGTGCGTCAGCTCCATCTCACCCACCACCGGATGGTGGAACCGCTTGGTCCCGCCTGTATAGACGTGCACGTCGTGCGCGCCCCACAGGGTGCGGAAGGCGTCACTGCGGGTGGACAGCTCTCCGATCAGGTTCGACAGCTCGCGATCGTAGGGGTTCCTGGCAGCCTCGACGCGCAGCACGCCCACGCCGTCACGGGCCACGCGTTCCCAGTCGGGATACAGCCTCGTGGCGCGCGGGTCGAGGAAGACGAACCGGCAGGTGTTGGCCGGCTCCTGCTCGAAGCACTCGAAGTGCAGGGCGCGGGCCAGCGGGTTGGCCGCCAGGATGTCCATGCGGTTGTTGCGCACGTACGCCGGCTGGTCGTGCAGGCCCTCGATGATGCGCAGCACGCCGGGCCGCACGGCGGTCCTGGCCGGGCGGCGTGGCACCCGCGCAGGGCGGGCGTTGGCCGCGCGGGCCAGGGCGTACAGGTGGCCGCGTTCGGTGTCGTCCAGGCGCAGGGCCTGGGCTAGGGCGTCCAGGACGCTGTCGGAGACCCCGCCGAGATTGCCGCGCTCCAGCCGCGTGTAGTACTCGACGCTCACGCCTGCGAGCATCGCGACCTCGTTGCGGCGCAGCCCGGACACCCGCCGCTGCCCGTAGGCGGGCAGGCCCGCCTGCTCGGGCGTGATCTTGTCCCGGCGCGACTTCAAGAACGCGCGGACTTCGTCCCGGTTGTCCATAAGCCCAGGTTAGGCACCCGATCGGCAGGCTGGGGGACCCTGTCAATACCCCTCACCGCAAGGACTCCCTCCCCGCCGCGGGCTGATGTGCTCATCCTTGGCCCCTTCCGTGGCCGGGTCGATGACGACCAGCCTGGGCCGCCACTGCAGCCTGGCCTGGCTCGCCCGATGACAGCGAAAAGGCCGGCCCCCGTACGAGGGGCCGGCCAGGGTGAGCCCGGTCAGTCGGTGGCGCGGGCCGCGGTTTCGACGAGCGAGGCGACCGTGCCGGGCTTGGAGATCAGCGCGGCGTGCGAGCCGGTGACCTCGACGGTGCGGGACTTGGCGCGGGCGGTCATGAAGCGCTGCGTCTGCAGCGGGATGGCGTGGTCGTCGCGGGAGACCAGCGCCCAGGACGGGACGGTCTTCCAGGCCGGTGTGCCGGAGGGCTCGTTCAGCGCGCTGTAGGTGACCGGCCGCTGGGTGACGGCGAGCAGTGCGCTGGTGGAGCGGGGCAGGTCGGCCGAGAAGATGTCGGTGAAGTTCTCGGGCCTGAGGTAGACGTCGGCGTCGCCGGAGGGCAGGGGGACCGTCTTGATCGTGTCGGGGCTGATCTTGCTGCCTTCGTTCTCGGTGGCCAGGCCGAAGACGGTCTCGCTCTGGTCGGGGATGAAGGCGGAGACGTAGACCAGGGCCTTGACGTCCGGGTCCGCCGCGGCGTTGGTCACGACCGCGCCGCCGTACGAGTGGCCCACCAGGACGATCGGGCCGGTGATACCGCCGGGGCGAGCACGGGGTAGCCGTCACTCTTGAGCCGGGCGATGACCCCGTTCCAGCCGGAGGCGTCGGCCCAGGCGCCGTGCACGAGGACGATGGTGGGGTTTGGTGCCGCGGCCAGTGGTCGTCGCACTCGCGGGTTGTGTGGTGAGCCCCGCCAACGCGATCATCAGGGCGGCGGCGAACGTGGTCTTCAAACGTCGGGACATGTCGGTGGTCCTTCTTCATCGGGGTGGTGGGGGTGGCGCCGTCCCCCTCCGAACGGCGTCACACGTCATGCAGGAGCCAAGGTGCCGGTTCGAGAGATCGTCGTCGGCGCCGGCCGGTACCGCCTTTGACACTTCCTACAGCTAACCGCTATCTATTGGCTAACCGTTAGAGGGTGGCCAGGTTGCCCGGCGTCCTCTCTTCGGTCGCCCGCATGGATCGGCTTGACCGACAGAGAGGAAGCACGACGTGGCATCGCACCCCGCCGGCACCTGGCGTTTCATGGCGAACACGGCGGAGCCCCGCCGATGGGTGTCCCCCGGGGCGGATCTCGTGACGGCGCTGCTCGGCATCTGGTTCGGGGTCGGGCTGATGGTCGACGCCTGGGCGCATGCCAATCTGGCAGAGCTGGAGACGTTCTTCACTCCGTGGCACGCGGTGTTCTACTCCGGGTTCGTCGTGGTCTCCGGCTGGATCAGCTGGCAGGTATGGCGGAACGTGCGCGCCGGGAGGCAGGGGCTGGCGGCGGTGCCGACCGGTTATCTCGCCGGGCTGGTGGCGATCCCCGCGTTCGCGGCCTTCGGGCTCGCCGACATGATGTGGCACACCGTCCTGGGCATCGAGACGAGCCTCGACATCTTCTTCAGCCCGTCCCACCTCGGCCTCGTCGTGACGATGCTGCTCATCATCACCACACCTCTGCGATCGGCCTGGAGCGCGCCCCACATCGGTGCCGCGCCGCGACTCGGCCGGCTGCTGCCCGCGCTGCTCGGGCTCGCGTTCGCCGTCACGCTGGTGTCACTGTTCCTGTCCTACGGCGGCGCGTTGCAGCTCCGCCCCCAGGCCGTCGTCCAGGCGTTGTCCATGGGGGAAGGCCCGGCCGCTGCGCCGCCGGGCGCCGGCCCCAGGCCGGTGGCGTTGGGCGCCGATCGGGTGGCCGTTTCGATGGTCGTCACCAACGTCGTCACGCTCAGCCCGGTGCTGTTCCTGCTGCGCCGCTGGATGCTGCCGTTCGGGTCGGTCACCGTGATGTACGCCGTCATCGCGCTGATGCCGGGGGCCCAGACGGGTTTCCGCGATGCGCCGATCCTGCTGGCGTTCGTGGTCGCCGGGGTGGTGAGCGATCTGCTGATCCGCGGGCTTCGGCCGTCGGGTGAGCGGCGTGGGGCGTACTGGGCGTTCGCGGGGCTGTCGGCGTTCGCCACCTGGACGCTCTACCTCGGGGTCGCCTCGGCCGTGGGAGGCGGGCTGCCTGCCGTGCCCGAGTTGTGGACCGGCGCGCCGATCATCGCGGGGCTGATCGGGCTGACGCTCGGGGCGCTGTTCCTGCCCAACGCGGTCGCCGCCCAGCCGGCTCCGGTCAGCGCCGCCGGCGCCGGCTAGGCATGATCTTGCGGTCCTGGTGTTCGTGCGCGGCCGGCATTGCCGTGCCGGCCCCGGCCGCCCCGGTCGCGGATCAGGAACGTCGGCTTCCCGTCCAACGTTCCGCAGGACGCCGCGCAACACGGAAGTGGTCCAGAGGCCGGCGGTACGGTCATCGAGGTCGAGGTGGACACCGGCGACGACCGATTCGGCCGAATCAACGAGGCAGGCCGGGGTCCGGCCTTGACAGATCATGGTGACCAGCACGTCGCACCGTGCTTCGCACGCCTATAGAGCTTGAGGGGATGGTGCGGTGATGTCGGCGGCGTGCCGGCTGCCACCCTGGATCTGCTGAAGGCCGTCATGGGCCCACTGCATCCGCCATCCCGGCCACGTCCGGGCGAGCGTGGGCCGGGGCGGCGAGCCGGTGACTCCGATCGCCGCCGCCGTGACAGAACAGCCGCAGCCGCCGTTCGTCGTGGTCGATCAGGCATGCGCCTTCGCAGGCGAGTTCGAGGTGGTGGGCGCCCGATCGCGAGTAGTGGAGCCCGACAGTGCCGCCCCGCAGAGTGACGCAGGGTGCACGACTTCCCATGACCGTACTGTATTTGACGCGTCACCCATGGTGAGACTCCGTCGCACAGAGCTGACGGTCCTCTCCCTCCGGCACAGGGGAAGGAATTAGGGCCGCATATCCCCGCAAAAGCGCTGTTCAGAGGCGCGTGACAACCTCAAAGAGGCGTCATGCGAGCGATCGATCCAGCATTCTGGCATGGCCAGCGCCACCATCGTGGCGCGGCTGACCCACGACCAGCTCCACCAGAACACCCGCCGGCTCGCCGCGGAGCTGACCCGCCTGTCGCACCTCTGCTGGCGCTCCTACACGCACCCCGCCACCACCGCCGAGCGGCACGGCCCGCACAGCCTCGGCCGGTACCGGCAGCACGAACGCGACGCCTTCGGAAAGATCCTCGCTACGCTGAGCTCCACCCCACGACCCATCGACCAGCCGATCGGCACCAAGGTCGAGCAAGCCACCCACGCCCTCGCCCGTACCTGCGCCTGCTCGACGCCTCCCAGCTCACCACGTACGTCATCACCGAGGTGGCCGCCGAACTGGCCGCCATCGAACAAGCCGAACGTGGCGACCTGTCCGACCGCGCCCAGCAAGCCGTCACCCTCAGCCGCGAGGATGCCTCACCCCTGCAGATCTCCCGAGCCGATCGCCTGCTGCACGACAATCCGTTCGGCGGTCAGGCCCTCTTCACCGAGGTCGATCCCACCCCGGCCGCCATCGACGCCGGCACGCACGCCCGGCACGTGGTCATGCCCCTCATCCGCAACGCCCTGCACGTCGCCGACGGCCACCTGCGCGGCATCCTCGACGTTCACCATCGCATCACCGCCGCCCAGGAGTCCATCCAAGCCACCCGGCCCGAAGCCGGCCCAGCCCCGGCCCCGGCCCCGAGTCCATCCACCTGCCGCTCACCTCGCTCAACCCCACCCGGCCCGCCCCGGACCTGCTCGACACCCTGCTGTACGGCATCCACACCTGCTGGCGCCTCTACCAGCGTCACGACAACCGCCGGTGCCCCCATCCCGCAGGCGTCGAGGCCACCCGGCAGGACCAGCTCCACCAGGCCTTCCTCACCACGGTCCGGCAAGAAGCAGCTCTCCGAAGCGAACGGCTGCTGTAACACCCCAACGAGCATGCGCCCCGGAGGGGCCGGTTCCCTCGAACAGCCTGTCACCACCGGGTTCCATGGCACGGCCTCCTCCAGGTACACGATGGTCTGGAGCAGCAGGGATTCACGTCCGTAGCGACCTTGCGGGCCGAACGGGTTGCGTCCACGGAGGTGGTGTACGGCGCTCCCCCGCCAGGGCTGACATGTCCCGTTGAGCGTTCGGGGCGAACCCTGGCCGGAGGCGTTCCTCCGGCTTGGGCCCCTGGGCCTCCACCGGGAGGCCGTGCGAGTCGGCCCAGGTCTTGAGCCGGTCGGCGTAGATCTGCTGGAGGTGCCGAAGAACACGCGCAGGGCGCGCCACGGGCTGCGCCGGCTCGCGATGGTGAGTTCGAGCGGGGTCGATCCGCCCCCGTACTCCGCTTCGTCCGGGTCGGTGATGCCGTATGTGACGCAGGTGGTGGGCAAGACGATGTACGACGCACATGCGGTGGATGGAGGCACTGGTCCGCGCGAGCGATCTCGACTGGACGATCCTGCGCCCGAGCGGGCTCTCCCACCTGCGGCTCAGCCGTGCGAGGGTGCGGGCCGGCCGGTCGTGTCAGGAGACCTGGGACGAGGGGGCCGCCCAGGTGTTGCAGGAGGCCGGGTCGGCGGTGCGGAAACCGGCCTTGACCCACCGCTTGATGTTGGCGGCCTTGCCGTACTCGGGAGAGTCGCGGTAGAAGGACGACTCGACCCTCTTCCAGTCCCTCGCGGTCTTGTCCGGCAGCGGCCAGACGCTCTTCATGAAGGCCGCGCCCAGGCATTCGACCTGCTGGTACATGCGCCGCCCCTGCTCGAGGTGCTCGGCCTTGCTGCCGGCCCTGAGGTCCTCACTCGCGTCGTAGAGCCCGGCCTGCTTCTGCACGTGGTAACCGTACATGACGGCGGTCGTGTTGAAGAGATCGAGGCCGGTCATTGACCCGAGAAGCCAGTACTTGCCGATCTTGAAGGACAGCGTGCGGTCCCAGTCGCAGTACCACACCTCGGACGACTGGATCGTCTCGCCGTCCTCGGACCCGCAGTAGTTCTTGGGCAGGCTGGTCACGTACTGCACCTTGACCGGCTCATAGGCCGGCCTTCTTCAGGTGCTGTCCCCACGTGTTCTCCAGGCAGCGCAGGGCCTCGTTGATGTAGGTGCGGGCCTCGGCGGGCGTCAGGGGCTCGGCCGGCAGGTCGTCGCAGGTCGTCGTGGGCAGCGGCCCGGCCTGGTATAACGCGTTCTTGACGAGCACGGGGTTCTTCACAGGATATGCCGAGGCGTGCGCGGCCGCCGTGACGGTCAGGGGGGTGATGAGGGCGCAGGCGAGTGCCGCGATCTTGGAGGGCTTCACGAGGGGTGAGAATAGGGCTTGCGGGGTCGGAGCGCTACACCGTGATCGGGCCGCCGCTGGAGCCGCCGGGGCCGTCGTGATGCAGGTCGCCGGGTTCCAGGCCCTCGCCGTCCTCTTCGGGGGCGCGCAGGTGCGGCGCCTCCGTGGTCGGGCCGGCCACGGCCGCCAGGGCGATGCCGGTGCTGGGGTGCAGACGGAACCGCTGGTCCAGCCCGGTGATCGCGAGCAGGCGGGCGGGAGCGCCGTGCAGGGCGGTCAGATGGACGGCGGCGCCGTGCCGCTCGGCGAGGGCGAAGGCGTCCAGCAGCACGCGCAGGCCCATGCTGTCCATGAAGGTGACCTCGGCCATGTCGAAGATCAGGTGGTCGGTGGGCCGGCGGCGGACCTGAGCGATGAAGTGGTGCAGGCCTGGAGCGCCGGCGAGGTCGATCTCTCCGGCCAGCGTGAACACGGTCGCGCCGACGTGGTGCTGGTGGTGCACGGACAGCAACGGCATGAAACTCCCTTGGCGGCGCGGCGGGGCGGCGGGCGGCGGGCGGCGGGCGGCGGAGGCATCTGCTGGTGGAGCGGCTCAGGGCGAGCCTTCGAACGGGAAATCTTCCTTGCCGCATACTCGCAGACGTCAGGCCGTCGCTCCGCGCTGTTGACGCGAGAGGTCTGCCGTGGCGGGCATGAGTGTCCCTGACCACCGTGCCCAGGAACCGCCGCAAGGCCCCCAAGGCTGCTCGCGACCTGATCGTCACCCTGGCCGGTGAGAGGCGAGCCGGGGCTCGACCAGGTCGGGATGGCCGTGGGAGCCGCCCGAGGGCGCGCTTCCCCGGATCGGTCAGGAGGCGGTTGCCTGGTGCGGGTCGCCGAGGTACGGGAACCGGTCCAGGGTGTCGGTGTGCGGCTGCAGACCGGTGGGCGGGGCCTCGTTCTTGGTGAGGAACGCGACGCGGATGTTGATGACGTCTTCGGTGAAGGTCCGGCCGTTCGGGTACACGGCCGGCTTCGACGGGTCGAAGCGCAGCACGTCCGGCAGGAGGCCGTGCTCGTTGATCGCGGTGATCGCCTCCTCGCGCGAGTAGCCGCCGGTGTGGCCCAGCAGGTGGACGAACTGGTCCGTCCAGTTGTCCCGGTCGTTGACCGGCTCGCCGGCGTTGTAGTCCTCCTTGGTGTCGTCGGTGTTGAAGAAGCTGCTCATCGACGGGTGCCCGGCCCGGTCGGCGTGGACGAGCTCGCCGTCGCGCAGGACGCTGCAGCGGCCCCAGATGTGCAGCTCGGGCTGGGGCGCCAGCTCCGCGGTCGGCACTTCGACGGCCATGGAGAAGACGTTGGCCGTGAGGTTGGAGTCGACGCCGGTCCACGGGGACTTCCCGCCCAGGTGCGGGGCGGTGAAGTTCCGCTTGCCGCTGGTGTCGAACAGGCTCTTGATCCCGTCGAAGTCGAAGAAGAAGGCGTCGCTGCGGCTGCCGGCGGCCACCTGGTAGTCGCCGCTGCCGACCACGTTGGCCTGGGGGCCGAAGGAGACGGCGGCATCCGACACGATCTTGGTGCCGGCCGCCTCGGGCTTGCGGGACTCCGCGCCGGTCGCCATGAAGACGCTGTAGGTCTGCGAGCCGTCGGCCTCCGGTGGGCTGAAGACCCAGCTGAAGGCGACGTCGGTCAGGTAGTCGCCGTCGTTGTCGATGTTCAGCCGGTAGACGGCGTCGGGGTGCAGGGCATCGGCGTTGGGATTGGCGTTGAGGATGATGGCGGTCCTGCTGGGATCGCCGGGTGCGGTGAAGGCGTACAGGTCGCACAGGTCGAGGCGCTGGTCGCCGAGGGGTGGCCCGAGGCTGAGGCCGGTGAAGTGGTTGGACATGTCGGGGCCCTTTCATCGCTCCCACCGCATTTGGAGCGTTCCAAATGCGCCGGTGGAGTGGCTCAGGAGTTGATCTCCGCTTGATCTGTTTCTGCAGGTTAAGCCCTCTCTGTCGAAATGGCCGAGACGTCCTGGCGGGTGGCGAGTCGCTCGGCTCATGCATGCGTTCCCGGCCTGGAGCAGGCCCGGTCTTCGCGGTGGTGCTCCTCACCCGGATCGCGCCGGGGCCGGCCGTCTCAGCGGCACGGCCCCGGCCCGAGGCCTCACACCCACTCGGCGACCCGGAAGACCGAGAGCATGTCGTTCCGCCGAGGATCGGTCACGTCCGTGTACGGGTAGAAGGACGCCTCGACGCCGACCCAGCCCCGCCAACCGCCCTGGTCGTCGATGACCTGGAGCAGCGGGTAGACGTGGGAGTTGCCCTTGTGGCACTGGCTGCCCTTGGCCAGGCAGGTGCACCAGTGCCAGTGGGTGTCGCGGCGGTCCTTGCCGGTGATCTGCTGGAGGTAGGTCTGCAGGCTGTGATCCTTGTCGTAGGGTGCCGGGCAGTCGCAGTTCGTTGTCGTCTGCGTCTTGTACGCCATGCACCACGTGGTTCCCGTGCACCGGATGTACGCGCTCATGTCCCAGGTCCGGTCGACGTGGTCGACGGCGCCCTTGGTGGCGCGGTCGTACGTCATGGTCAGCGGCGCGTCGTGGGCGCGTACCGCCTCCATCGGCCGCCGCACCGCGAGCCCGGCGTTGCTCCCGTACCCGTACCCGTGTGTGAGCCTGCGCGAGTACTTGAAGGTCAGACGGGTGTACGTGCTGTCGGGCGCGGTGTCGACCCACCACTCCTCGGTGCGCCACGTGGTCTGGTCCCACGTGATGTTGACGTACTGACGTCCGGCGGTGGCGTGCAGGGAGAAGGATCCGGTTCTGACCTCCGGCGCGGGGGAAAGGAAGCCGCCGGCCGTCTTGATCTCGCAGGGCCGCACGGTGGTGTTCGTGCCGGAGCAGTTTCCGCTGGGAACGGTGCCCGTCCCGACGCGGGCGGCGGGCTTGCCCTGGCTCCACGCCCAGGTGTCGCTGCGCACCTTGCCCGTGGAGGAGAACGCGTACGTGCCCAGGCGGACCCAGTTGCTCCCGGACTGCTCCTGCAGTGACCCGAAGGAGACGACGTAGTTCGCCCTGTTGCCCGGCAACGCGGCGGCGGACGCCGAGCCGGCTGAGCAGATCAGCCCTGCCACCATCAGCAGGACACATCCCACGGAACCCACTCGCATCCGTAGTTCCCTTCAGTGATCTGAGGGGAACAGACGTTAGGGCGCGGCGGTATGCCGGCGGTATGCCGGTGACCGGGCACGCACACCGTGGCGTCGGCCGCCCGCGGAGCACATCCTCCCCGACGCTGCCAAGCCGCTCGCGGTGAAGTTCGCGCGCGAAGAGGCCAGCGGCACCGTCGTGCAGGACCGGCAGGCCGGCGCAAGGCCCTGTCGTTCGCGCGGGCGGCTTCCCCCGCGCTGCGGTTCCCACCCGGATCGCTCTAGGATCACCTCATGTCCGACCTCGCCACCGTGATCCCTCCCGCGGAGGTCGCCGAGGCCGCGTCGCGCGCCACGCGGGAGGCGCTCCGGGCCGCGCCCGCCGCGGCCAGGCCGGGCCGGCCGGCTGCATGCGCGGCCTGTTCGAGCACGATGCCGGTGCGGTCATCGAGCAGGACGAGCCGCCCATGAACGGCGAGGGGGCCGGGTGCACGGGGACGTACCACCTCGTGGTCGATGACGGCTCGCCGTACTGCGCGTGCGGCATCGACGTGTGGCGCTCGCGCGCCGGCAGGATCTGTCCCGAGGACGCCCGCAGGAAGACCCGCGGGTGACGGTCGGAACCATCCTCGGCCTGCTCGGCGTGGGCGTCGTGGCGGGCGTGGTGAGCACGGTGGTGAGCCTCGCCTCGATCGTCTCCTACCCCGCCCTGCTCGCCTTCGGCCTGCCCCCGCTCACCGCGAACGTCACCAACACCGTCGCCCTCCTCTTCACCGGCGTCGGCGCGGCCGCCGGGTCCCGGCCCGAGCTGGCCGGGGAGGGCCGGCGGATGCTCCGGCTCGGCCCGATCGCCGCGCTGGGCGGCGCGGCGGGCGCGCTCCTGCTGCTGGTGACGCCGGCCAGGACGTTCGAGCTCATCGCGCCCTGGCTGATCGCGATGGCCTCGCTCCTGCTGGTCCGCCCGCCGTCCGGCGGCGGGCGGGGCGAGCACGGGACGCTGGGGCGGATCGTGTTGTTCGTCGTCACCTGCTACACCGGCTACTTCGGCGCAGCGGGCGGGATCCTGCTGTTCGCGCTCCTGACCGCGATGATCGACCAGCCGGCCGCCAAGCTGAACGCGATGAAGAACGTGCTGTCCGGCCTGGCCAACGCGGTGGCCGCGGTCGGCTTCGCGCTTTTCGGGCCGGTGGACTGGAGCGCGGTGGCCCCGCTGGCGGCCGGCTTCCTGCTCGGCGGATGGGTCGGGCCCAAGATCGCCCGCCGCCTGCCCGGCCACAGCCTGCGTTACCTCGCCGCCGCCTGCGGGCTGGCGATCGCGATCAAGCTGGGCTGGGACTCGTACGCCGGTTGAGCTCGACGCGGTGAGCAGGGGTGTTCCGGTCACCGCGGTAGCTCGTATGCCCGTCATCCGGGCGAACACACTCATCGGCAGGCGCACTGTTGTGCGCCGTCACCGGCCATGCACTTCCCTGGAACACCCCGCCCACTGGTCACGCCGGCGACGCCGTCATCGAGCACACGCCCGCCGGTCCCGTCACCGGGGCCGCCTGACGACCGCGTCCATCCGGCTCAACCGCGAATGGCGGCTGCCGTACCGGCGTTATCGCCTGGTGCACTGGTAGACGATCCAGCGGCCACCGCCCGCGTTGTTGACGGCGTTCCGCTTCGCCTTGGCGGGTGTGCTTCCCCTGCCGCCCCAGTAGACGTTCCTCCTGGCGTTGTAGGCGACAGCGCCGCACCCGTTGGCGAAGGTGACCAGGACTTTGCAGCTCGAACGGCCGCATTCCTTCAGTGCCCGCCGCTTGGCGGCGGACAACGTCCCGTAGTCCCAGGACCTGCCGGTACGGCCGGTCGGCGACACGGCGATGGCCCCGTAGTAGTAACGCTGGCTCGCCGCCGTGGTGGCCGATGTGGCCGCGGCAGCCGCCGTGGGAACCGCCGTGGCCAGCGCCCCGCTCGCCATTAAGACGCAGGCGGCCATGGCGGTGAGCTTCTTGCCTAGCTGCATGATCTCCCCTTCTCGCCGTCCAGACGGACGGCGGCGTGATCTGTGAGGGAAGTCTGTCATGTGCCGCTTGCAAACCGCTGAAACCGGTGAAATCTGGAGGGAACAGAGTGACTACGGGCCAGGTGCCGGCGGCTCGCTATACGGCGGGGGGTATAGTCAGGGACATGGAGATGACCCCCGCCCTGGTGGGCGACGCGTTGACGCGGTTGCGACGGGCACACGGGCAGCTGGCAGGAGTGATCTCGATGATCGAGGACGGCGAGGAGTGCGCCGCCGTGCTCACCCAGCTCGCCGCCGTCTCCCGGGCTCTCGACCGGGCCGGATTCAAGATCGTGGCCACCGGGATGCGGCACTGCCAGGCGGCCCGCGAGCGCGGCGACGAGCCGCCCATGACCGAGCAGGAGCTCGAGAAGCTGTTCCTGGCGCTGGCCTGAAGCCGCGCCAGGAAGAGAGCGGAAATCGTAGCGTCGCCTCCGGATACCCCTGGGGGTGTAAGAGATATCATGAGTGTTGACGTCCATGTCATCGAGACCTCGTCGCTCGGTGACCGCAGCTATCTGGCCACCGACGGGCAGGTGGCCGTCGTGGTCGATCCCCAGCGGGATGTCGATCGCGTGCTCTCCCTGGCCGGCCGGCTCGGCGTCCGCGTCACGCACGTCGTCGAGACGCACCTGCACAACGACTACGTCTCGGGCGGGCTGGAGCTGGCCAGGCTGACGGGGGCGCACTACGGCGTCGCGTCCGCCGACCAGGCGCCGTTCCAGCACCTGCCGCTGTCCGACGGGGACGTCGTCGAGGTCTCCCCCGCGCTGCGGCTGCGCGCTCTGGCCACACCCGGCCACACCTTCCACCACCTGTCGTACGCGCTGGAGAGCGGCGAGGCGGTCGAGGGCGTCTTCACCGGCGGCTCGCTGCTGTTCGGCACGACCGGCCGTACCGACCTGCTGGGCGCCGAGCACGCCACCACGCTGGCGCGCGAGCAGCACGCCTCCGCGCGCAGGCTGGCCGATCTGCTGCCCGGCGGCGCCGCGATCTGGCCGACCCACGGCTTCGGCAGCTTCTGCTCGGCCACCCAGGCCTCCGGCGACGAGTCGACGATCGAGCGCGAGCGGCAGGTCAACCCGGCGCTGCGGCTGGCCGCCGACGCGTTCGTCACGCAGACCCTGGCCGGGCTCGACGCCTACCCCGCCTACTACGCGCACATGGGCGTGCTCAACCTGCGCGGCCCCGCGCCGGTCGATCTGCGCCGGCCCGCCCTCATCGATCCGGACGAGCTGCGCGGGCGGCTGGAGGCCGGGGAGTGGGTGGTCGACCTGCGGCACCGCACCGCCTACGCCGAGGCCCACCTGGCCGGCACCGTCAGCCTGGGCCTGGACGGGCTGATGGCCACCTGGCTCGGCTGGCTGATCGACTGGGGCGCGCCGCTGACGCTGATCGGCGAGACACCCGAGCAGGTCGCGGCGGCGCAGCGCGAGCTCGTGCGCATCGGCGTCGACCGCGTCGCCGCCGCGGCGACCGGCACGCCGCGGGGGCTCGCCACCGATCCGGCGCAGGTGAGGTCGCTGCCCACGACGACGTTCGCCGGGCTGGCCGCCGCGCTGGCCGGTGACGTGCCGGCCGGGCTGCCCGCCCCCGACGTGATCCTCGACGTCAGGCTCGGCAACGAGTGGGAGGCCTCCCACATCGACGGCGCCGTGCACGTGCCGCTGCCCGAGCTCGCCGCCCGCGCCGGCGACGTCCCCGCGGGGGCCGTCTGGGTGCACTGCGGCAGCGGCTACCGGGCCACCGCGGCGGCCTCGCTGCTGGCCAGGGCCGGGCGGCAGGTCGTGCTGGTGAACGACGCGTTCGCCGACGCCGCCTCCTCCGGCCTGGCCATGGTCTCCTGACCCCGCCACCTGACCCCGCCACCCGACCGACCAGAAGGACCCGCACATGAACACCCTCACCACGACCCAGGTCCGCGCTCTGCTCGACAGCGGCGCGGGCATCCGGCTGATCGACGTCCGCAGCCCCGGGGAGTTCGCGGCCGGCCACATCCCCGGCTCGGCCAACGTCCCCCTCGACCTGCTCCGCAGGCACTCCGCGCGGCTTCGCGCCGAGCACGACGATCAGGTCGTGCTCGTCTGCCGGTCCGGCGTGCGCGCCCGCGACGCTCATCGGATCGCCGCCGCGGCCGGCCTCGCGGCCGTGAGCGTGCTCGACGGCGGCCTGAACGCCTGGGAGAGCCAGGGCGCGCCGGTGAATCGCGGCCGTGGCACCTGGGCGATGGAACGCCAGGTCCGCATGGCGGCAGGCGGCATCGTGCTCGCCGGGGTCGCCGGCAGCGTCGTCTGGAAGCCGGCCAAGTGGGTGGCGGGGGCGGTCGGCGCGGGCCTGGCCTTCTCCGCGCTCACCGACACGTGCGCCATGGCCCGGGCCCTGTCGGTCCTGCCGTGGAACAGGACGGCGGCGGCCCGGCCCGAGTCCGAGACGCTGGCGGCGCTCGTCGCACGGCCATGACAGCCGTTATCAGAACTGCGTTATCGTTGCTTCATGAGTGATCGGGAAGAGGTCCGCCGGCGCATCATCGACGCCACGACCAGGCTGCTTCACGACAAGGGCCGCGAAGGAGTGACGACGCGCACCGTCGGCGCGGCGGCCGGCGTCCAGGCCCCCACGCTCTACCGCCTGTTCACCGACATGGACGGGCTGCTGGAAGCGGTGGCGGCCGACGGGCTCGCGCGCTACCTGGAGCGCAAGCACAGCCAGGAGCTCTCCGACGACCCCGTGGACGACCTGCGCCGCGGCTGGGACACTCATGTCGGCTTCGGCCTGGAGAACCCGGCGCACTACCTTCTCATCTACGGCCGGCCCACTCCCGGCACCCGCAGGCGCGTCACCGAGCAGGCGATGGAGCGGCTTCACCTGCTGATCGAACGCATCGCCGTCGCCGGCCGGCTCTCCGTCGGGGTCGAGGCGGCCGCCGCCATGGTGCACGCCGCGGGCGTCGGCCTCACGCTCACCCTCATCGGCACCCCTCCCGAGGAGCGCGACGCGGCCCTCCCCGACCGCCTGCGCGAGGCCGTCCTCGGGGCGATCACCACGGCGGCCCCGGCCGGCGACCCGGGCCTGGCCCAGCGGGCCGTGGGCCTGAAGGCGGTGCTCGACGAGGCGCCGGGCCTGTACACGCCGGGCGAGCGGGCCCTCCTCGGCGAGCTCCTGGACCGCGCCGCGGACCACGCGCCGGCCCGCTGAGGTCACGCGCCACGGGTCAGAACAGCTCGGACGCGGGTCACAGCAGCTTGTCCCGGGTGAAGGGGACGTCGCGGAGGCGGCGGCCGATGGCGTGGTGGACGGCGTTGCCGATGGCCGCGGGCACGCCCGTCCCCGGTGTCTCGCCGAAACCGCGAGCGCCGAGCGCGACCCGCCTGTCCGGGTCCGGCCGGTCCACGAACAGCGCCTCCACCGACGGCGTGTCCGCGCAGACCGGGACCAGATAGGTGGACAGGTTCGGGTTGACGACCCGCGCCGTGTTCGGATCCACCATCGTGTGCTCCATCAGCGCGAACCCGATCCCCCACGTCACCCCGCCGATGACCTGCCCGCGAGCGGTCCGCCGGTTGAGCACCCGCCCCGGGTCGTGCGCGGTCACGACCCGGGTCACGCGCACCCTGCCCAGCCTCGGCTGGATCCTGACCTCCACGAACACCGCGCCGAACGAGTGCCCGGGCGCGTTGTCCCCGCGCCCGACGACCTCGACGGCGCTGCCGTGGCGGGCCATGACGTCGCGGTAGGTGTCCACGCGGCCGCGCTCGCCGCGGGCGAACAGGCGTCCGGCCTCGGTCACGACGTCCCCGGCGGGCACGCCGTGCAGCGGGGAGCGCGGGTCGGCGACGGCGATGTCGATCACGGCCTTGCGCGCGCTCCCCGCCGCCGCGGACACCGGGCCGACCACGCTGGGCATCGTGGACGAGCCCGCCGACACGGACGCGGTGGGATAGTCGGTGTCGCCGAGGAGCGTCGTGACGTGGCCGAGCGGAAGGCCGAGCCCGTCGGCGACGATCTGGCTGAGCACGGTGTACGTGCCGGTGCCGATCTCCTGGGTGGCGGCCCGCAGGGTGGCCCGCCCGTCCGTCCCGACGGTGAGACCGGCCTCGGACCTGATCCAGCCGTAGGTGTGGGTCTCGGTGGCCATGCCCCAGCCGACGTACTCGTCGCCGTCCCTGGTCGTCCCCGGCCTGGGGTTGCGCCGCGACCAGCCGAACGCCTCGGCCGCCGCCCGGTAGCACTCCAGCAGGTGCTTGCCGGCGTAGGGGGCGCCGGTGTGCGGGTCGATCGGGTTGTGGTTGCGGATCCGCAGCTCGACCGGGTCGATGCCGAGTTCGTGGCTCAGCTCGTCCATGGCGGTCTCCAGGCCGAAGTGCGCGGTCGTCTCCGGTGAGCGCATGTAGCTCGACGTCGGCAGGTCCAGCCGCACGCCGAGCTGCCGCACGTGGACGTTCGGGCAGGCGTACAGGTGGAGTGTGGAGTCGCTGCCGTTGTAGACGTTCTCGTCGAGGCGGGTCACCTGGGCCGTCGAGGTGCCGGCGATCGCGGTCAGCACGCCCTGCCGGGTGGCTCCGAGCCGGAGGTGGTGGCGGTACTCGGCGCGGTGCCCGTTGGAGGTGTACATCTGCGCTCGGGACAGCACCAGCTTCACCGGCCGGCCGGACAGGCGTGCCGCCGCGGCGGTGAGCAGCGTGTGCGGGTAGGTGGGGCCCTTGGCGCCGAAACCGCCGCCCAGGTAGGGCGAGATGACCCTGACCTGCTCCGGCGCCTTGCCGAACGCCGTCGCCACGACGCTCCGGGCGAACATGACGCCCTGGGCGCTCTCGTACAGGGTCAGCTCTTCGCCCTTCCAGACGGCGATGGTGGTGTGCGGCTCGATCGGGTTGTGGTGCTGCATGGGGCTGCCGTAGGTCCGGTCGACGCGCACCTCGGCCTGTTCGAACGCGGCGGCGGCGTCGCCGCGGACGGTCTCGTTGTCCCGGTTGCGGAACTTCTTCGGCAGGAACGCCTCGTCGAGCGCGTCCGCCAGCCGCGCGACGGGCTCCTCCTCCCGGTAGCGCACCTTCACCAGGCCGGCGGCCTCCTGCGCCTGCTCCAGGGTCTGGGCCAGGACGTAGGCCACGGGCTGCCCGTGGTGGTGCACGCGCGTGTCGAGCATGGGGATGTACGGCCTGTTGTACGGGAAGTCCGGCAGCTTCAGCCCCAGCTCCGGCATGTCGGCGTGGGTGTAGACCGCGACGACGCCGGGGTGGGCCAGCGCCGCCCCGGTGTCGATCTCCACGACCTCGCCACGGGCGATCGTGCTCATCACCAGGTGACCGTGCAGCGCGCCGGGCACCTCCTGGTCGGCGGCGTAGCGGGCCGCGCCGGTGACCTTCGCCCGGCCGTCCACCCGCGCCACGCCCTGCCCCACCAGCTCGCTCATCGAAGCCCTCCCAGCTCGCCGAGGATGCTCGCCAGCGCCCGCTGGACGAGCTCGGCCTTGAACGTGTTCCCCTCGCGCGGCCGCGCGTCCCGGAGCAGGAGCCGGCCCGCCTCGGCGATCGCCTGCGCGGTCAGCGGCCGGCCGCGCAGCGCGGCCTCGACCCCGGGGTCCCGCCACGGGCGGGTGCCCACGCCGCCGAACGCCAGCCGCACGTCCTGCACCACGCGGCCCCTTGTCCGCAGCGCGGCCGCCACCGACACCACCGCGAACTCGAACGTGGCCCTGTCGCGCAGCTTCAGGTAGCGCGACCGCCCGGCCAGGGCCGTGCGCGGCACCTCCACCCGGGTGATCAGCTCGCCCGGGCGCATCGCGGTCTCCCGGTCCGGGGTGGCCCCGGGCAGGAGGTAGAAGTCGGCGACGGGGACGGCGCGCTCGCCGCCGGGGCCGAGCAGGTGCACGGTGGCGTCCAGGGCGGTGAGCGCCACCGCCAGGTCGGAGGGGTGCGTGGCGAGGCAGTGGTCGCTGCCGCCGAGGACGGCGTGCCCCCGGTTGTGCCCGCCGATCGCCGGGCAGCCGCTGCCTGGGGATCGTTTGTTGCACGGCGAGGCCTGGTCGCGGAAGTACCCGCATCTGGTGCGCTGCAGCAGGTTCCCGCCGATCGAGGCCATGTTGCGGACCTGCGGGGAGGCCGAGGCCAGCAGCGCCTGCGACAGCACGGGGAACTCCCGCCGCACCCCGGGGTGCTCGGCGACCTGCCGCATGCGGGCCGCCGCGCCGACGCGCAGCCGGGCGGCGCCGGCGGTGATCTCGCCGATGCCGAGGTGGTTGACGTCGATGAGGTGGTCGTGGGCCTGCGCGCCGTCGCGCATCAGGTTCAGCAGGTCGGTGCCGCCCGCCACGAAGGCCGACCCGGGGGTGCTCGCGGCGATCCGCACCGCGTCGGCCGGGCTGCCCGCGACCGTGTAGCCGAACGCTCTCACCGCCGCACCCCCTTCGCGGCGTCGGCGACGGCGGCGACGATGTTCTGGTACGCCGCGCACCGGCACAGGTTCCCGCTCATCCACTCGCGGATCTCGGCCTCCGAACCCGCATGCCCCTCGTCGATGCAGGCCACGGCGGACATGATCTGGCCGGGAGTGCACGCCCCGCACTGGAACGCGTCGTGCCGGATGAACGCCTCCTGCACCGGATGCAGCTCCTCGCCCCGCGCCAGGCCCTCCACCGTGGTGATCTCGGCGCCCTGCCGCATCACCGCCAGCGTCAGGCACGACTTGACCCGCTCGCCGTCGGCCAGCACCGTGCACGCCCCGCACTCGCCCCGGTCGCAGCCCTTCTTGGTGCCGGTCAGGCCGAGCCGCTCGCGCAACGCGTCCAGCAGCGTCACCCTCGGCTCCAGGACGACCTTGCGCAGCCGCCCGTTGACCGTCAGGGCGACCTCCACGGAGGCGCCGGGGGCGACGGCGTACGTCTGAGCGGCAGCGGGAGCGGCCGTGAGGCCCGTTCCGGCCACGGCCGTGCCGGCCGCCGTCACCGCGATGGCCTTGAGCACCGTACGGCGGGTGTGCCCGCCGGGTGCGCAGCCGTGCCGCCGCCATGCGGTGAAGCGCACGTCGCCGTCATGATCCCGGCCGGCGAAGAACGATCTGACCGGCGGGATGGCCCTGCCCTTGTCGCGCGGGCCTTCGGGAGCCTCCGCCCGCTGTCGCGGGGGTGTGTCCGGCCTGAAGGTGAACCGGCTGCCGTGATGGAACATCTCGCCCCTTTTCCTCGCAAGGCTGGCGATAGCTTTGATAGCAGTATCACGTTAGCGTTCTTAAGCGTCAAGGGTTGCTAACAGAAAGACGTTAGCGATGAGACTCCTCCGGGGAGAGGGCTGATGATCTATCGTGGTGCCGAGTGGAGGTCTCGCCGATGCCCGACATTTCACCGTTATCCGCGGACGATCCGCGGCGGCTCGGGGGCTACACCGTCGAGGGAGTGCTGGCCGACAGCGGTGTCTACCTGGCGCGCGACGACTCGGGCGACCCCGTCGTGATCAAGGTGTACCCGTCCGACGCCACAAGCTTCCTGCGGGCCATGCGGGCGGTGCGCGCCCAGGACGCGTACTACACCGCTGCGGTCCTCGACTCCGGCGAGACCGGCGACGGGCTGCCCTACCTCGTCACCGAGTACGTCGACGGCGAGACGCTGCAGGCGACCGTGGCCGCCCGGGGCCCGCTCCAGGGCTCCGCCCTGCACCGGCTGGCCATCGCGACGATGGCCGCCCTGGTGGCCGTGCACCAGGCGGGCGCGGTGCACGGCTCCTTCGGCCCCGGCGACGTGCTGCTCGGCCCCGACGGGCCCCGCCTGATCAACGCCGGCGTCGCCCCCGCTCTGGAGGCCACCACCGCGACCGCGACCCAGCGCGTCGGCGGCCTCGCCTACACCGCCCCCGAACACTTCGGCGGCGACGCCCCGCAGCGGGAGGAGGGCGGCGAACCCGCCGGCGGGCCGGCGGACGTGTTCGCCTGGGCTGCCACGATGGTGTTCGCCGCGACCGGCGAGGCCCCCTTCGACGGCGGCTCCACCTCGGCGACCATGAACCGCGTCCTGCGCCACGAGCCCGACCTGTCCGCCCTGGACGACCACCTGCGCGGCGTGATCGCCGACTGCCTGGCCAAGGACCCGCGGGCCCGGCCCACGGCGGGCGACGCGCTGCTCAAGCTGGTCGGCCACTCCCTGCTCACCGCCCGCACGGGCGACCTCACCGCCGTCGTGCCGCCGCCCGCCGGCCCGCCGGAGCCCGCCGCCGCGCCGCCGAGGCGTACCGGGCGGTTCGCGGCGCTCGCCGTGGCGGGCGGGCTGGTCATCGCGCTCGCCTCCGCCGGCGCGGTCTACACCCTCCAGTCCAGGACGGGCACCCCGGCCGCCGTCGCGACGCCCACGCCGTCCCCGTCCGCGACCGCCATCAGCTCGCTGGCCGCCCAGGCCCCGCCCTCACCGCCGCCCACGCCCCTCGCCCGGATCGCGGCCCCCGGCCTGGGGCTGGCCCTGCACGAGCACCCGGCCGACAGGCTCCGCGTCGTCGCCTACCAGACGGGCGACGACCTGTACGTGCGCGCCCCCGGCACCGCCCGCTTCACCAAGAGCCAGGAGAAGAGGTCGGAGGAGGTCGCCGCCTCCCCCGACGGCGCCTGGCTGGCCCTGCTCACCGGCGGCAGGCTGACCTTCGTGAGCCGGACGGGCGGCGACCGCTTCGAGGTCGAGGTCGGTCCGGCGCGGCGGCCCACCTGGTCCCGCGACGCCAAGCGCCTGCTCCTGACCACCACCAAGGGCACCGGCAAGGACGAGGACGGCACCCCGGTGCCCGGCGGGTTCGCCATCGTCGACGTGGCCACCAAGGCGGTCACCCCGGTCGACACCGACGCCGAGACCCGCCAGGGGCGCGGCTCCTACGCCTGGCTGCCCGACGGCGCCGGCGTCGCCCTCTCCTACAGGTCCGGCGACGACTACGGCATGCGGATCTCCGACCTGACCGGGCGCGAGACGCGCGCCATGAACTGGGTCGGGTACACCGGCGGCATCCGGATGTTCTCCCCCTCGGGGAAGCTCTTCCTCACCCACTGTCCCAGCGGCGGCACGGTGTGCGTCTGGGACACCGCCGAGGGCGTGCGCCGCGCCAGTGTCGCGATCTTCTTCGAGGGCAGCGAGTTCTGGGGCTGGTACGACGAGAACCACCTGCTGATCTACAACCCCAGCCAGGAACCCGACAGACTGGTCGCCATGGACCTGCGCAGCCAGGAGCGCCGGATCGTGCTCACCCTGCCCGGCAAGGACTTCGGCGACTTCTACGTCACGCTGGCCGAGAGGTGAGCGCGATGTCCGAGGAACCGGCCGGGCTCGGATACGTCGTCGGACAGGAAGCCGACTGGCCCACGCTGGAGCAGGAGGTCCAGGGACACGGCCCGTTCGGCGGCGCCGCCCTGCACCGCCTGGCCATCGCCACCATGACCGGCCTGGCGGCCCTGCACCGCGCCGGCGTCGTGCACGGGGCGGTCCGCCCGGACACGGTGCTGCTCGGCCCGCAGGGCGCGCGGCTGCGCCACCCCGTTCCCGAGGCGCCCGCCCCCGACGAGGAGACCGTCGAGGCGGGCGCCCTGGCCTGGAGCACCCCCGAGCAGGTCGACGGCCTGCCGCCGGCTCCCGCCTCCGACCTGTTCGCCTGGGCGGCCACCATGGTCTACGCCGCGACGGGCCGGTCGGCGTTCGGCGGGGGCACGATGACCGACACGGTGAACCGGCTGCTGCACGGCGCGGCCGACCTGGGGCCCCTGGACGGCGAGCTGCGTACGCTGGCCGCCGACTGCCTGGCCGCCGAGCCGGGCGACCGGCCCGCCGCCGAGGACGCGCTGTTACGCCTGCTCGGCTACTCCGGCGCACTGGACACCGCCATCCCCACCGACCCGCCGCCGGCTGCCGAGCCCCCGCCGCCCCCGCCCGCGCGCCGGCGCTCCCGGCTCCTGATCATGACGGCCGCCGCCGTGGCCGTGGCGCTGCTGTCCGGCGGCCTCACCTACGTCCTGACGGGCGATCGCGAGCCCGCCGCCGCGCCCACGGCGAGCGCGGCGCCCGCGACGAGCGCGACGCCCGCCGCCACCGGGAGGACGACCCCCGCCGCCAGCCCGCCTGCGTCGCCGCCGCAGCCCACGAAGCGCATCGCCCTGCCCAGCGGCGGCACCCTGTACGAGCACCCCGACGACCCGGTGCGGCTGGCGTCCTACCGTACGGGCGTGGCGCCCGACCAGACCGCCGGCTACGCGCGCACGCCCGGCGCCGACACCTTCCAGCGCGTGGCCGGCGACAACACCGACGCCGTGGTCTCCCCTGACGGGCGCTGGCTCGCGGTGGTCAACGAGCTGTCGGTCGCGGTGACCGAGCGCCAGGAGGTGACGATCACCGAGCGCGCCACCGGCGCGCGGTTCTCCCTGCCCACCGCGGACGCGCCGCAGGTCGGGCAGTTCCTCACCTGGTCACGCGACAGCCGCCGCGCCCTCCTCACCGTCTTCCGCGACCTGCTCGGCGAGGACGGCAAGCAGCGCCGCCTCACCGCCGGCTACGTGATCCTCGACATCACCGCCAGGACCTCCACGTTCGTCCCCACCACGGACGCGCTGGACGCGCCCGACGCCGACGGGTCGGCTCCCGTCTACCACTGGCTCCCGGACGGGACGGGCGTCATGTCGGTCTACACGACTCCCGAGGGGACCCTCGGCGCGCGCCTGCGCGACCTGACCGGCCGGGAGACGCGCACCATGCACTGGGTGGGCCGGCCGATCGGGGAGGAGTGGTTCTCCCCGTCCGGGAAACTGTTCACGACGACCGGCTGCGGCCAGTACACGACGTGCGTCTGGGACACGGCGACCGGCGACCGGCAGGCGACGCTGCCGGCGGGCCGCACCGCGTACGCCGTCGGCTGGTACGACGACCGGCACCTCATCCGCGCGACCTGGGCGGGCAAGAACACCTTCCGCATCACCGTGCACGACTTCGCCGGCAAGGAGGTCCGCCTGCTCGCCGAGATGAGGAGCCACGACCAGCGGGTCATCAACCTGACGTTCGCCGGGAGGTGACGCCCGATGCCGCCCTCCGCCATGCCGCCGCGCGACGGCGACCCGGAGTCCATCGGCGGGCACCGGATCGTGGGCAGGCTCGGCGCGGGCGGGCAGGGAGTCGTTTACCTGGCCGAGACCGAAGCGGGCGACCTCGTCGCGGTCAAGACGCTGCACGGCCCGCCCGACGAGGTGGACGCGGCCCGGTTCCGGCGCGAGGCCGAGGTGCTGCCCCGGGTGGCGTCCTTCTGCACGGCGCAGGTGCTGACGACCGGGACGGCGGGCGGGCGCCCGTACATCGTCAGCGAGTACATCGAGGGGCCCTCGCTGCAGCAGGCGGTGCGCGAGCGGGGGCCGCTGCGCGGGCGCGAGCTGCGCCGGCTCGCCATCGGCACGATCACCGCCCTGGCCGCGATCCACCGCGCGGGGGTGGTGCACCGCGACTTCAAGCCGGGCAACGTCCTGCTCGGTGCCGACGGGCCCCGCGTCATCGACTTCGGCATCGCCAGGGCCGTGGGCGGCGAGGCCACGGGCGGCGGGCCGGTCGGCACGCCGTCGTACATGGCGCCCGAGCAGTTCGACGACGTCGTGGCCGGGCCCGCGGCCGATCTGTTCTCCTGGGGCGCCACCATGGCCTTCGCCGCCAACGGCCACCCGCCGTTCGGCGCGGACGCCGTCGCCGCCGTGGTGCGCCGCGTCCTCAGCGGGGAGCCCGACGTGGGCACGCTGGACGGCGACCTGCGCGACCTCGTCACCGAGTGCCTGGACAAGGACCCGTCCCGCCGGCCGCGCGCCAGCGAGGTGCTGCTGCGGCTGCTCGGCCGGCCCGCCGGCCCGCCCCACTCCGGCCGGCTGCCCGGCACGGCCGCCGGGGCGCCGCCCTCCGACCGGCTGCTCGCCGAGGGCGCCGGGGCGCCGCCCTCCGACCGGCTGCTCGCCGAGGGCGCCGCCGAGGCCGGGGAGGACTCGGCGCCTGCGCAGGCGCGCTCCCCCACGCGGCCGTCCGGGCCGTCCCGGGCACGGGCCTGGCGGCGGGCGGCGATGGGCGCCGGCGCGCTGGCCGTCGCGCTGACCGCGACCGTCACGGTCGTCCGGGTGTACGCGCCGGCCGAGCCCGCCGCCAGGCCGCGGCCCGCGGCCACCACGCCCGCGCCACCGAGACTCAGCGGCGCCCCCGCCGTCCCGGCCTCCACCGTGTCCGTCCCGGGATTGAACGCCGTCTTTCGCGAGCACCCCTCCGACCCGTACCGGCTGACCTCCTTCCACTTCGAGGAGAAGGGGAAGGTCAGCAGGCCGGCGTACGTCCGGGATCCCGGGGCCGGCACCTTCCACAGGCTGACCGAGTACCGCGACCCCGTCGTCTCCCCCGACGGCGCCACGATCGCCTCCGTCTACAGCGCCCCGAAGTTCGCCTCCGAGAACAACAACGACGTGGAGGTCACCGACCGCGCGACCGGCGCCCGCCACACCATCCCGACCGTGGACCTGCCCCTCGTGGTGCGCACGCCGCAGTGGTCCCCGGACGGGCGGCGGCTGCTCCTCACCGCGGTGCTCGACGAGGACGACTCCGACGAGGCCGTCGGGTTCGTCGTCGTGGACCTCGCCGCGCGCGGCAGCCGGCTGGTCCGCGTGGCGGCGCCCGGCACCGGCACCGCGGCCTACGTGTGGCTGCCTGACGGGTCCGGCGTCATCCGCCGCTCCGGCAGGACCGGCGTGCGGGCCTACGACCTCGGCGGCCGCGTGCTGCGCAGCTACCAGGACGTGATCGCCAACGACAGCAGCGACCAGTGGTTCAGCCCCTCCGGCCGGCGGCTCATCACCGTGTGCCCCGGCAAGGCCACGGCGGCGTGCGTCCTGGACGCCGGCACCGGCGCGCGGCAGGCGCGCGTGGCGCTGCCGGACAAGAGCGTGCTGTGGGGCTGGTGGAACGAGGACCACCTGCTCGTCTATCGCGACGGCCACGCCGGCGTCGTGGACCTGAACGGCAAGGAGGTCCGCCCGCTGGCCGACATCGGGCACGAGGGCCCCTGGTTGCTGCACTTCACGCGTACCAACTGACCTGCGCGTCACTCCCCCGCCAGCACGGCCAGGACCCCGGCCAGCAGCGTGTCGTCGTGCTCGGCCGGCACCGCGCGCAGGTCGAGCAGGCACCGGCCGTTCTCCACGCGGGCCAGGACGGGCGGCCGCGCCCGGCGTAACGCGGCGGCCACCCGCCCGTCCAGCGCGACGGCGGCGCTCGGCAGGGACACCCCCGGCGCCCCGCCGCCGCCGACCACGCTGCGGCTGTCGACGGCCTCGGCGCCGACGCCCTTGTCACGCAGCCGGGCCGCCAGGCTCTCGGCGCGCGACCTCAGCGCGGCCTGATCGGCGTGCAGGCTCTCCCGGGTGGGGGTCGGCGGGCCGGCGACCGTGGCCTCCATGGCCGCCAGCGTGATCTTGTCCACCCGCAGCGCGCGGGCGAGAGGATGGCGGCGCAACCGCTCCACGAGGTCGGCCCGGCCGAACAGCAGCCCGCACTGGGGGCCGCCGAGCAGCTTGTCGCCGCTGGTGGTGACGAGGTCGGCGCCCTCGTTCAGCCAGCTCGTGACGTCGGGCTCGCGGGGCAGCAGCGGCTCGGGAGCCAGCAGCCCGGAGCCGGCGTCCGCGACGAGCGGGACGCCGCGCTCGCGGCACAGCGCCGACAGCCGCTCCACCGGCACGTCGGCCGTGAAGCCCTCGATCCGGTAGTTGGACGGGTGCACCTTCAGCACCATGCCCGTCAGCGGCCCGATCGCGCCGGCGTAGTCCTCGACGGCGGTGCGGTTGGTCATGCCGACCTCCCGCAGCCGCGCCCCCGTGGAGACGAGCAGGTCGGGCAGGCGGAACCCGTCGCCGATCTCGATCAGCTCGCCCCGGCTGATCACGATCTCGCCTCCGGCCGCCAGCGCGGTGGCCGCCAGCACGAGCGCGGCGGCGTTGTTGTTCACCACGTGGACCGCCTCGGCAGCGGGGACGGCGGCGGCCAGCGCGGCCAGCGCGGTGCGCCCCCGCCTGCCCCGGCCGCCGGTGCCGAGGTCGAGCTCGACGTCGGTGACCCCGGCGGCCAGCTCCACCGCCTGCCGGGCGGCGGCCGACAGCGGGGCGCGGCCCAGGTTGGTGTGCAGCAGCACGCCCGTGGCGTTGATCACCGGCCGCAGGCCGGAGGCGGAGGCGGGCAGCGCCGCCAGCACCGCGGCCAGCACTTCCTCCGGCGCCAGCTCGCCCTCCCTGGCGCGCCGCTGCGCCGCGACGATCGCGCCCTTGACCTGGGCGTGGCCGAGCCGCCTGCGCGCCTCGACCAGCCGGGGGTCGGCGAGCAGCGCGTCCGTCCGCGGGATGGAGCGACGATGGTCTGCCATCACCCTAGAGTACGATCATGACGAGGCTCACACAGTACGCCCAAGGCGGCGGCTGCGCCTGCAAGATCCCCGCGGCGGACCTGGAGCTGCTGCTGAGCAGTTCGCGCCTGCCGTTCCCGCGGCACCCGGAAGCGGAGCTCCTGGTGGGTCTGGAATCCGGCGACGACGCCGCCGTGGTCCGCACCCAGGACGGCACCGTGATCATCAGCACGGCCGACTTCTTCACCCCGGTGGTCGACGACCCCTACGACTGGGGCCGCATCGCCGCGGCCAACGCGCTCTCCGACGTCTACGCCATGGGCGGGCGCCCGCTGGTCGCGCTCAACCTGCTGTGCTGGCCCCCCGACCGCTTACCCTACGAGCTGGCCTCCGAGGTGCTGCGGGGCGGCGCGGAGGTGGCCGCGCAGGCGGGCTGCCACCTGGCCGGCGGGCACAGCGTCGTCGACGCCGAGCCCAAGTACGGCCTGGCCGTCACCGGCGCCGCCGACCCCGACCGGCTGCTCCAGAACAGCACCGGCCGCCCCGGCCTGCCGCTGTCGCTGACCAAGCCGCTCGGCCTGGGCGTGCTCAACAACCGGCACAAGCGCACCGGCGAGGTGTTCCCGCACGCCGTGGAGACCATGACCCGGCTCAACGCGGAGGCCTCCCGCGCGGCCCTGGCCGCCGGGATCCGGTGCGCCACGGACGTCACCGGCTTCGGCCTGCTGGGTCACCTCCACAAGCTCGCCCGGGCCTCCGGTGTGACCGCCGTGATCCACGCCCCGGCCGTTCCGGTGCTGGACGGCGCGGCGCAGGCCGTACGGGAGGGGTTCGTGCCCGGCGGCTCGCAGCGCAACCTCGACTGGGTGACCCCCCACCTCGACCACCGCGGCGTCCCGGAGGAGACGCTGCTGCTCCTCGCCGACGCGCAGACCTCAGGAGGGCTGCTCGTCGCCGGCGAGATCCCCGGCGCCCCCGTGATCGGCGAGCTGATCGAGCACACCGGGCACACTGTCATCGTCCGCCCGTGAACGGCGGGAAATGCGGTCGTTCGCGGGTCTATGATCAGCTTCGGAGGCGTTCAGGAGTCTGGTGACCCTCCTGGTCTTCAAAACCAGTGGCGCCGAGCATCTCGGCGCGGCGGGTTCGATTCCCGTCCGCCTCCGCTGATCCGGAAAATCGAGGCATCGTTTGCGAGCAGACCGACGCGGCGCGGTGGAGCACGCGTGCACGTGATCGCGACGGCCGGGCACGTGGACCACGGCAAGTCGACGCTGGTCCGGGCGCTGACCGGCATGGAGCCGGACCGCTGGGCCGAGGAACGCCGCCGCGGCATGACGATCGACCTCGGGTTCGCCTGGACCACGCTCGGCTCGGGTGAGCGGATCGCGTTCGTCGACGTTCCCGGGCACGAGCGGTTCGTCACCAACATGCTGGCCGGGGTCGGGCCCTGCCCCGCGGTGATGCTCGTCGTGGCGGCCGACCAGGGCTGGCAGGCCCAGTCGGCCGAGCACCTGGCCGCCCTGGAGGCCCTGGGCGTGCGGCACGGGCTCGCGGTCGTCACCCGCGCCGACCTCGCGGATCCCGGGCCCGCCCTGAGCCAGGTCCACGATCACCTCCGCGGGACCGGGCTGGCGGGGATCGGCAGCGTCGTCGTCAGCGGGCGGACCCGGCAGGGGCTCGGCGAGCTGGAGACCGCCCTGGCCCGGCTCGCCGCCGCGTTACCCGAGCCGGACACCGGCGGCGCCGTCCGGTTGTGGATCGACCGGGTGTTCACCGTCACCGGGGCGGGGACCGTCGTCACCGGCACCCTGACCGGGGGAACGCTGCGCGTCGGCGACGAGCTGGAGGCGGGCGGGGCCCGGGTCGCGATCCGGGGGCTCCAGACGCTCGGCGAGAAGGCGGAGCGGGTCCGCGCGACCGCCCGCGTCGCCGTCAACCTGCGGGGCGTCGGCCGCGGCGACCTGTCCCGCGGCATGGCGCTGGTGACACCACGGGCGTGGCTGCCGGCCCGGGTCATCGACGTACGGCTCGATCCCGCGATGAGCCGCAGGCGGGAGGAGGCGGTGCTCCACGTCGGATCGGCCGCCGTTCCCGTCAGGATCCGCGTGCTCGGCCCCGACACCGCCCGGCTCACCCTCGGCCGCCCGCTGCCGCTCAGGACCGGCGATCGGGGCCTGCTCCGCGACCCCGGCAGGCGGGAGATCGTCGCCGGGCTCCTCGTGCTGGACGTCCGCCCGCCCGCGTTACGGCGCCGGGGCGCCGCGGCGGCCAGAGCCGCCGCGCTCGGCGAGGTGCGCCTGCCCGACGCCGCGGCGCTGCTGCGCTGGCACGGCCTGCTGACGGCCGGCGAGCTCACGGCGATGGGCTGTCCTCCTGGCGGGACTCCGGTGGCCGGCGACTGGCACGCCGACCCGGAGCACTGGTCGTCGCTGGCACGCCGGCTCGCCGAGCACGTCGCGCGACGGCCCGCGCACGATCCGGGGATCACCGTGGACGCCGCGGCCCGGCTGCTGGGGCTGCCCGACCGGCGGCTCGCCGAGGCGCTCGTCGCGCCGCCGCTGGTGATCGAGGGCGGGCGTGTCCTGCCCGCCGGCAGGTCGCTGCCTCCCGCGATCGCCACGGCGGTCGCGAAGCTGGCCGCCGACCTCGCCGGGCGCCCCTTCGCCGCGCCCACCGCCGAACGCCTGGACGAGCTCGGCCTCACGGGCAGGACGCTGGCGGCCGCGATCCGCGCGGGCGCGGTGTTGTCGATCGGAAAGAACGTCGTGCTCCTGCCCGACGCGCTGGACCGGGCCGCGGACGCGCTCGCGGCGCTGCCCTCGCCCTTCACCGTCAGCGACGCGCGGGTGGCCCTGGCCACCAGCCGCCGCGTCGCCCTGCCTGTCCTGGAGTGTCTCGATGCCCGCGGAATCACCCATCGCGTCGACGACGACCGGCGCGCCCTCCGCCCGCGCGCCTGAGGTCGACCGGCTGCTGGCCCGGGCCCGCGCGGGCCTGCGGCGCCTGCCGCCCGCGGAGGCCTGGGCCGCCGTGGGCCGCGGCGCGAAGATCGTCGACACCCGGCCCGAGCACCAGCGCAGGGCCGCGGGCGAGATCCCCGGAGCCGTCGTGGTCGAACGCAACCACCTGGAGTGGCGGCTCGACCCCACGTGCGAGTCCCGCATTCCCGAGGCGGCCTCCCGCCACGTCCAGTGGATCGTGATCTGCGCCGAGGGGTACTCGTCCTCGCTGGCCGCGGCGGCGCTGCGCGAGCTCGGCCTGCACGACGCCACCGATGTCGTCGGCGGGTTCGGCGCCTGGGTGGAGGCCGGCCTGCCGACGGTGCGCCCCGCCAGGCCCACGGCGCCGCGCGGGCCCGGAGAGGGCGCCGTCCCGGCGGGCTAGGACGGCAGGGTGTCCAGATGGGTGCGCGCGGTCTCCGCGAACTGCTGGAGCCGCGTGTCCGGCACGGTGCCGCCGAGCACGATGAACCTGTCCTTCGACATCGCCGCCACCTCCACCTCGCCGTCGTGGCGGGCGACGTTCTTGGGGCCCACCACCGAGTCGACGCTGCCCGCGGCGCCGCATTCCGCGTGGAAGGACTTGAACGCGTCCATGGCGTCCACCCCGCTCACCACGATCTGCGTCACCGTGGCACCGTCCGTCGCCTTGAAGGATCGCCACCGGGTCACCGCCTCCGCCGGCGCGATGCCCGGTTTCCCGCAGGGCACCAGGGCCGCGTCCAGGTCCTGCCAGGTCCCCTCCGAGGTGCCCGTGACCGTCCACGTGCGGCCGTCGTCGAGCTGGCCCGGTTCCAGGAGGAGCGGGGCGGGCCCGGTCTTCTGCGCCGTCGCCGTGCCGCAGGCGGTGCAGAGCAGCGCGATGACGATCGCGATCGTGCGGTTCATTGTCTGGTCCTCCCGGGGGTTCGTCGCAGTGATTACCGCCCGTGGGCCGTGGAGGTTCCGTGCAGGTCGGCGACCTTTCCCGCCACGATCACGAACGCCGCCGCGAAGCCGGCCAGCCCGCAGGCGACCAGCCGCGCGCCCGGCTCGGCCGGTACCGGCGGCCATCCTGCCACGAGCGGCGCCGTCGCCAGAGCGAGCAGCGCGGCGCGGCCTACCTTGGCGGCCGACACCGGGCTGGTGCCGTCCAGGCATCCGCACGGCACCCCGCCCCTGCGCCGCAGCAGTACGGCCAGGTAGCCGGCCAGCGCCACGTACCACAGTGCCACGGCCGCGGCGGCGGGCCGCAACAGCCGGGCCTCCCCGGTCGCCCACCCGGCCAGGACGGCCGCGCCGGCCAGGCCCTCGGCGGGCCCGATGAGCGGCGTGAGCCGTACCAGGAAGGAGGGGAGCAGGCCGTGCGACCTGATCACCCGCGTCAGGTCGCCGCGGCGGCGCACCGCCGCGACGACCAGCAGCACGGCGCCCGCCAGGGCGAAGCAGGCAGCCAACGTGTCGAGGATCGTCATCTACGTCCAGAGGAGCGCGAGTGACAGCAGGAAGCCGGTGGCGCACAGGCGCCCCACCCATGCCGTCGAGGCCAGCAACTTCGTGTCCCACCGGCGCGGGTCGCCGCTGAGCGCGCGGGAGAGCGGCATGAGCGCCCTGCCCACGCCGAAGCCCAGCCCGGCCAGCAGGCCCGGCCCCAGCCCTCCGGCCAGCACGATCACCAGGACGAGCAGCTGGGGCAGCGCCGTCGGGGTGAAGGTGCGCACGCCGGTGCCCATCTCGAAGCCGAACTGCAGCGGCCCGGAGAAGTCGGCGCGCGGGATGACGTCCTGCGGCACGAGCCGGCGGTTCTGCGGCAGCGACAGCGGCCGCCCGGCCAGCTCGAAGAGCATGATGACGACGACGATCGGGGCGAGCAGCCACAACCGCGCCGTTTCCGGAATGATCGACGCCAGCCCGCCGAGCGCTCCGGTGACGAGCCCGGCCAGCAGCGCGCCGAGCATGAGTCCGGTGCTGAACACCGGCAACTTGCCTCGCCAGACCGACGAGGTCAGCAGGTCCGCTGAGTTGAGGCTTCAAACGGAGCCGGACAGCGAGAACCCGGCCGTCACCCCCAGCAGCGCCCAGGCGAGCGGGGTGAACGACGGGGTCCAGAGTTGGTGGGCGGCCGCCACCAGAGCCGCGCTCAGCGCGATGCCGAGCGCGACCCGGGTGGCGGCGTAGGTGTTGCCCATCCTGGAACTACAGAGCCCAGGAGCAGATGTAGAAGTAGGTGCCGCCGCAGGTGGCGACGTTTCCGTCGGCGCAGCGGTAGCTCCTGCCGCTGTGCGTCCACCGCCAGGCGTTCCTGGCGGCCAGGCCGCCCGTGCCGCACGCCTTGACCGCGTAGCTGTTGTAGCAGGTGCCCGAGGAGCGCAGGAACCAGCCGTCGGAGCCGCAGTAGCTCCTGGAGTAGGTGCCGCCGACGCAGACCTTGGTGTTGTTGTTGTAGCCGGTCCAGCTTCCGTAGTTGGCGCAGCTGGTGTACTCGGTGCCCACCGCCGCGTGGGCGCTGTTGTTCCTGCCCGGCAGGGCGGACAGCACGTTCAGGGCCAGGGCGCCGCCCAGCGCGCCCATGGTCTTGAAGACGGTGCGGCGGGAGGGCGCCGACCAGGTCAGGCGGCTGCGCCCGCCGGTGTCGGGCTCGTCGTCCACGGAGGGCACGTCGGCCCAGTAACGGTCGACATCGACTGTCATGCGCTTGACCTCTCTGAGTGGCTGACGGCGAGGAAGGCGTCGAGGTCGTCGTCGGAGCCGACGACCCTGCGCCATTCCTCCGTCCCGTCGGCGGAGTACTTGACCAGCGTCGGGGTCGCGCCGACGGCGACCTTGCCGAGCAGGGCGGCGTCGATGAGGGACAGGACGTGGCTGCCGGCCACCCACTCGCCGCACCGCTCGGCGGCGGCCAGCAGCACGGCGTGCCCGGGCAGGTCCGGCCCGGCCACGGCGGCCAGGCGGTGGGCCCGCTCCCGGCAGTTGGGGCAGTGCTCGGAGACGACCAGCACGAACGTCGGCAGGCCGTCGTCGGAGCCGAACCGGTCCACCGATCTGACGGCGGGCGCCGCCGGAACGGCCGCCTGCGCCTGGAGCAGCTTGCCCTGCAGCTCGCGCACCATGTTCAGCAGCGCGGCGAAGGCGAACAGCAGCAGCACCGTCCCCAGGAAGGACAGCACCGCCAGCGAGTCGAGGAACGCCCTCATCGAGCTAGCTCAGCCTGCACGAGATGGACTCCACGACGTCGATGAAGCGCACGTCGTCCGGGCGGGCGGCGATCACGGTCGTCGCGGTGGTGTCGTTGACCATGAAGGCCGAGCGGGTCTGCACGGCGCCGGCGCCGTCCCGCTCGTCCACGCGCCACATCGAGCCGCCGCGCACGCGCTTGCCCTTGGCGCGCGGGACCGAGTCGGAGGCGTCCGCGAGCGGCTTGACCTGGACGTTGCAGACCTGGTCGATGGTGTTGACCGCCAGCAGGTTGGCGAGCGTCAGGCCCGAGCCCGCCCGCGGCAGCATGGTCAGGCCTTCCGGGGTGTCCTGGATGTCGAACTTGGCGAGGATGTCCATGAAGGTCTCGAAGGGGACGCCCGTGCCGGTGAAGAAGGTGGAGATCTCGTTGTGCGGCCCCACCCACACCATGTTGGTGCCGCTCTCCGGGTCCTCCAGGGACAGCAGCCGGCCGCCGTTCCACTGGGCCTCACGCACGGTGTAGCGCGACCAGTCGCCCATCTGCTTGGAAACGATTTCAGCAGACCCGGCCGGAGTCACCTGGAACCGGATGCCCTCGGTGGGGCCGTGTGCCCAGATGAGGTAGGCCCAGCCGCCGATGAAGGGCTGGGAGTTGCCGTCGACGACGAGACTCTGTCCGTTCGGTGCACGCACTTGCATGGTGTTGCCTTCCACGAGGGGAAAACGGCACGCCGGAATGGCGTCCGCATGGGCGTCGAGCTGCGAGGGGGGTGCATGCGTGCCGGGCGCCTTGCCGGGCACCACCAGAATGATCGTCGGAAATATCTCACGGCGATCCACAGCCGGTCAAGATCTTGCTCAGGCCTCGGGACGGAGGTGATTCTCCGGAATGCGCAGGGGCCGCCCGGACCCAGCCTCGGCCCTTGTTTCCGCACGTCAGGCGGCGTTCGTCAGTCTCACCCTCTCGCCGCCAGAGGCGCCGGCTGCTCCCCGGATCGGGGCTCTCGACGCCCCGTGGTGGCAGGGCATGGTGAACTCGGGGCGTGGCGGGGGTTCAGCGCCCCGGCGATGCGTCCGTCGTCGGGCTCGCGCGCCTCAGCCCTCCTGGCGGAAGATGATCGCGACGCCCAGGGCGGCGTCCGCGGGCACGAACAGCTCTCCGGGGCCGGTGCGGGTGATGGGGACGTCGTTGCGGCGCAGGAACCGCTCGGTCGCGGCGAGGTCGCCCACCGACACCGCGTACGCGACGAACGCCGGCAGTGCCGCCGGACGCTCGCCGGGCAGCAGCTCGGCGAGCTCCGAGGCGGGGACGACGGTGACGCCCGCCCGCTCGAAGCGGGCCGCGCCCGGCGCCCGGCCGTCATGCGCCCGGCCGTCATGCGCCCGGCCGTCCCGCGCCCGGCCGTCCCGCGCCCGGTCCTCATGCGCCCAGCCGTCGCGTGGCCGGCCGAAGTACGCGCCGTAGCGCCGCCTCAGCTCGGGCGTCGCCGCGTCGGGGGCGCACAGCACGCATTCGACCAGCCCGGTCGCACCGTTGGGATGGCCGGTGCGTGGCGGGTCGTCGTGCGGCCCGGCCGCGGTGTTCTCGGCGAACCCGATCCTGCCTTCCGGCACGCGCCCCTCGGGCAGCCCGGGATCGGAGATCTCCAGGTAGCGGGCGGGCTCCATCCTGGTCCCCGCGCTCGTCTCGACCGGCCGCTGAACGGTGTGCACGCCACCGTGGCGGACACCGGCGGCGGTCAGCCGCGCCGCGACCCGGTCGAGGTCCGGCGTGTCCGCGATCATGATGTGCAGCCCCTCGAAGCGCCGCAGGAACGAGGCGATGTTCCCGGCGGTGGCGCGGATGGCGGCCACCAGCCCGGGCAACCTGTCGCCGGGGACCCGCAACGGGATCGGGCGGACCGCGCCGGGCGCGGGGCCGGTCTCGGGCAGCACGGCGACCAGCTCGACGAAGTTGCCGGGGAAGTACACGTGGGTGTTGGCCACCCCGAACGGCTCGGCGGGGCCGCCCGCCACGCGGGGCAGCACGGGACAGGCGGGCGCCGGCACCGTGAAGCCGAGCCGCCGATACCGCTCCATCGCCTGGTCCAGATCCCGCACGATGTGCCCCACATGATGCAGGCCGTTGACATCGTCACCCATCACGAGCCACCTTCCGTCGCCGTCGCCGAGCCGCGAGCGATATTGAGAGTACGCTCTCAAATAGGAGTCCGCCACCATTTTCTTCGCCGGACGGTGTGCGTCCTTTTACCTGGAACGCCTGGAGCGACGACCACGATCATCTGGTGTGCTCCTCAGCAATCGCGCCGTCTTCGCCAGCTCCGACCTCGACGAGGTCCGCGGCGAGGTCGCCAAGGTGTTCTGCCCGCACCGGCTGGACCTGGCCGGGGACGCGGACCTGCTGTCGGCCCGGTTCAACTCCGTCCAGCTCGGCTCGGTCCGCGTCAGTTACCTGGACTACGGGGCCGACGTGCACATCGAGCCGGGCGACCTCGACACGTTCTTCCTGGTCATGATCCCGCTCGCCGGCCGCAGCCTGATCCGCGCCGGCGGCGAGGAGATCGTGTCCACCCCGTCGCTGGCCTCGCTGCCCTCGCCCACCCGTCACCTCGACATGCGCTGGGCCGCCGGCTGCCCCCAGTTGCTGGTCAAGTTCGAGCGCGCCTCGATCGAGCGCTCGGTGGAGCAGATGCTCGGCGAGCGGCTCGACCATCCGGTCGTCTTCGGCCTCGGCATGGACCTGACGGCGGGCTGGACCCGGTCCTGGCGGGACATGGCCGACCTGCTCGTCAGGGAGGCCGAGCGCGACGACGGGCTGGCCGGCCATCCGCTGGCCATCGCGCACCTGGAGAACGCCCTGATCACCCTGCTGCTGACCATGCAGCCCTCCAACTACCGCGAACGGCTGACGGCGCCCCGGCCGGCCGCCCTGCCGAAGGTCGTGCGCCGGGCGATGGAGTTCATCGAAGGGCACGCGCACCTCCCGCTCACCACCACCGACATCGCCGGCGCCGTCGCGGTCAGCAGCCGCTCCCTCCAGGAGGGTTTCCGCGCGCACCTCGGCCTGACGCCCATGGCCCACCTCAGGCAGGTACGGCTGGCGCGGGTGCACGACGAGCTCAGGACGGCCGATCCGGCCAGGGCCACGGTGACCACGGTGGCCGCCCGATGGGGATTCCTGCATCAGGGACGCTTCGCCGCCCAGTACCGCGACAGGTACGGGCGCACGCCGTCGGAGACGCTGCGCGGAGGCTCCGCGTCAGGTGGATGAGATCCGCGCTCAGCGGATGGCTCCGGCGCGAGCGCCGGCCGTACCGTTCTTGTCAGGCGCCGATCACCACCTCCGTCCAAGACTGCGAAGGGACACCTCCACCATGCGCGACATCCTCATCGTCGGCGCCGGCCAGGCCGGCCTCCACCTGGCGATCGGCCTGCTCCAGCACGGCTACGACGTCACCGTGGTCTCCAACCGCACCCCCGAGTCCATCCGCGACGGCCGGGTGATGTCCGGCCAGGCCATGTTCGGCACCGCGCAGGCCCACGAGCGCGAGCTCGGCCTGGACCGGTGGGCGGACGTCTGCCCGCCCATCGACGGCATCGCGCTCACCGTTCCGAGCCCGGAGGGCGGCAAGGCCCTCGACTGGGCGGCGCGGCTGCACGTCCCGGCCCGCTCGGTCGACCAGCGGCTGAAGATGCCCGCGTGGATGGAGGAGTTCGAGCGGCTCGGCGGCAAGCTCGTCCTGCACGACGCCACGCCCGAAGACCTGGAAGGCTACGCGGCCCGGTACGACCTGGTCCTGGTCGCCGCGGGCAAGGGGCAGATCGCCTCGCTCTTCGAGCGGGACCCCGCGCGCTCGCCGTACGCGGCCCCGCAGCGGGCTCTGGCGGTCACCTACGTCAACGGGCTGGCCCCCCGCCCCGGCCACTCGGCGGTCTGCTTCAACCTGCTTCCCGGCGTGGGCGAGTTCTTCGTCTTCCCCGCGCTCACGCACACCGGCCCCTGCGAGATCATGGTGTTCGAGGGCGTGCCGGGCGGCCCCATGGACTGCTGGGGCGACGTGCGCGGCCCCGCCGAGCACCTGGCGCGCAGCCGGCAGATCCTGGAGACCTTCTTCCCGTGGGAGGCCGAGCGCTGCGCCGGGATCGAGCTCACCGACGCCAACGCGGTCCTGACCGGCCGCTTCGCCCCCACGGTGCGCCGGCCCGTCGCCGTCCTGCCCTCCGGCGCGCCGGTGCTCGGGGTCGCCGACGTGGTGGTGCTCAACGACCCGATCACCGGGCAGGGCAGCAACAACGCCGCCAAGTGCGCGGCCACCTACCTGCGGGCCATCGTGGAACGGGGCGGGCAGCCGTTCGACGCCGAGTGGATGCGGCGGACCTTCGACCTCTTCTGGGCGCAGGCCCAGCACGTCACGAGCTGGACCAACGCCCTGCTGGCGCCGGCCGAGCCGCACCACCTGGCGCTCCTGGGCGCCGCCGGGCAACGCCCGGAGATCGCCTCCCGGTTCGTCAACGGCTTCGACGACCCGGCCGACTACGCCGACTGGTTCATGGACGCCGGCCGGGCCGAGGCCTACCTGAGCAGGGTCGCGGCATGAGAGCGCTGCGTGACGCCTTCGGGCAGTTCGCGACCGGGGTGGCGGTGATCACGACGGCCACCCCGGGCGGGGAGCGGGCCGGCGTGACCGTCAACTCCTTCACCTCGGTCTCGCTCGATCCGCCGCTGCTGCTCTGGTGCCTGTCGAGCCGGGCGCCCAGCGCGCCGCTCTTCCTGCGGGCCGGGCGGTTCGCCGTCAACGTCCTGGCCGCCGGCCAGGACCACCTGTCCAGGCGCTTCGCCACGCCGTCGGCCGACAAGTTCGCCGGGGTGGAGCTGCTCGGCGCTCCCCTGCCGATCCTGGCCGGGACGCTGGCCAGCTTCGTCTGCCGGACGGAGCGCGTCCACGACGGCGGCGACCACCACATCTTCGTCGGGGCGGTGGAGCGCTACCAGCGGGCCGAAGGGGAGCCGCTCGTCTTCCACTCCGGCCGCTACCGGGAGTTCTGGCCGGAGCTGTCCATCAGCGCGAGCCACGTGGCCGACTGCGCCTGAACGGGTCTCATGGCAGGTGGAGGCGGCGGCCCTGCCAGCGGGAGCGCAGCCACCGGTCGTGGCTCGCCACCACGATCCCGCCGATCCCGCCGGGCCCGCCGGGCCCGCCGGCGCCGAGGGCCTCCTCCAGCTCGTCCGCGAGCCGGGGTGACAGGTGGTTGGTGGGCTCGTCGAGCAGCAGCACCCCGGGGGGATCGGCCACCAGCAGGGCCAGCGCCAGGCGGCGGCGCTGGCCGGCCGACAGCTCCCCCACGCGCTGGTCCAGGTCACGCCGGCCGATCAGGCCCAGCGAGAGCAGCGGTACGGACTCGGCGCGCTCCCGGCCGAGTGCCCGCTCGTACGTCTCCCGCACCGTGCGGTCCGGCCGCTCGAACACGGAGTCCTGAGCCAGCAGCCCGACGGTCAGCCCGCGCCGCCGCCGCACCGCTCCCTCCGCCTCCAGCCGGCCGGCCAGCACCGCCAGGAGGGTGGACTTGCCCGCGCCGTTCGGCCCGGTGACCAGCAGCCGCTCCCCCGGCGCCACGTCGAGCCGGTCGATCGAGAGCCGTCCGGGAACGCGCACGTCCCGCAGCGACAGCAGCACGGCCTCGTCGTCGCCGGCATCGGCGGTGGCGGTCGCCTCCCCCGCACCGGCGGCGGCCGTGACGAGGGTGCGCGGACGGAAGCGGAGCGGGGGCGGCGGCGCGGGGATCTGCTCGCGCTCCAGCTCGGCGAGCCGGCGGGCGGCGTTGCGCACCCGCCGCGAGATCTGCTGCTGCACCCGTCCCGCGCGGTGCCCGTACCCCATCTTCTCGTTGTCGCGCCGCAACCCGTCCGGCGCCACCTGCCGTGACGTCACCGCGACGGCGCGGCGCAGCTCGCCGAGCTCCTCCTGCTCCTCGGCGTGGCGCCGCTCCCAGCGCTCGCGTTCCGCGTGCTTCCCGGCCAGGTACGCGCCGTAGCCGCCTCCGTACCGGACGGGCCCGTCCACCGCCGGGTCGAGATCGATCAGGTCCGTGCAGACAGCGTCCAGGAACGCCCGGTCGTGGCTGGCCACGACCACCGCCCCCGCCATCGCGCGCAGCCGCTCCTCCACGAACGCCGCGGCGGCGTCGTCCAGGTGGTTGGTGGGCTCGTCCAGCAGCAGCGCGGCGGGTTGCCTGATCAGGAGCGCCGCCAGGGCGAGCCGCCCGCGCTGCCCGCCGGACAACGACGCGAGCGCGCGCCCGTGCGGCACGCCGCCCAGACCGAGCCGGTCGAGGACGATCTCCGCGCGGCGGCCGGCGTCCCAGGAGTCGCGCTGTTGCGCCCGGTCGAGCCTGGCCCCGTACGCTTCGAGCAGCGCGGCGTCGTCCGGGGCCGCGGCGAGCGCCCGGGTGAGCCGGTCGAGCTCGGCCAGGTCCGTACGGGCCTCCCTCAGCGCGTCGTCGAGCACGCCGCCGACCGTGGTGTCGCCGGCGAACGGCGTTTCCTGGTGCAGGAAGCCCAGGTCGGCGGGCCGCACGACGGTGCCGGAGTCCGGCTCGTCCAGCCCGGCCAGCAGGCGTAGCAGGGTGGACTTGCCCGCTCCGTTCTCACCGATCAGCCCGATCCGGTGACCGGGCGCGGCGGTGAGGGAGACGCCGTCGAGCACGCGCCGCGCGCCCAGCGTCCGTACGAGCTCGCGGGCGAGCAGCGCGTCACTCATCGGCGGGCCCTCCCGTCTCCAGCGGGCGGCAGGGAAAAGAGGGACGGCAACAGACGATCAACGTCTCGGACATGCGGGAAGACCTCAGGGGAGAGCACGGGCGCGCGCCGGGGCCGCCCGGTGGGAGGACAGGGATTCAGGGAACGACGACCGGGGCCGCGTCGGCGGCGCTCAGGTGCGCCCGCCGGGGCCGGTCAACCTCCGGTATCACCCGGAGATGTCGTCGTCACCTGCCATGCCCGGTCTTCTCCTGCCTCTTGATCGGCCTTCACCCTAGCAGCCGCCGGGGCACGTGACCGGCGGGGAGTGCGCCGCATGCCCGCGTATACGCGTCCTCAACGTCGTGCATGCGGGCGGTGCCTAGCGTGGGCGCCATGTCGAACCACCAGACGGCGCTGTCGCCCGGCACGCACACTGTCGACCTCGGGAACGTCGCCCAGCGCTACCACGTCGCGGGAAGCGGGCCCGTCGTGCTCGCCCACCCGGGCGGGCCCGGCCTGTCGTGGGAGTACCTGCGGATGCCGGCCGCCGAGAGCCACGTCACCATGGTGTACGTCGAGCCGATCGGCACGGGCGCCTCCGGCCGGCTGCCGGCGCACCCGCACGGCTACACCCGCGAACGTTACGCGCAGGCCCTGGACGGGCTGATCGACCACCTCGGCGCGGACCGCGTGCACCTGCTCGGCCACTCCCACGGCGGCTTCGTCGCCCAGCACTACGCCCTGACCCGTCCCGACCGGCTCGCCGGCGTCATCCTCTACGACAGCGCCCCGGTGACGGGCCCCGAGCACTACGCCGAGGCGGCCCGCAACATGGAGGAGTTCGCCCGGCGCAACGCGGGCAGGCCGGGGCTGGATGGCGTCCTGGCCACGTGGGAGTCGCTGGGCGCGCTCGCGGACGACGAGGGCACCACCCGCGCCGCCCGCGGCATCCTGCCCGCCTACCTCGCCGACTACTGGGACCACCAGGAGAGGTACGCGCCCCTGTTCGCCATCACCGGCACCTACATCTCCGGCCTGGACGACCGGCTCGCCCCGGATCTCGTCGACGACCGGGACGCGCTCGGCTCGATCAGGGCGCCCGCCCTGGTCGTCGCGGGCCGCCACGACGTCATCTGCGGCCCGCGCTGGGCCGGGGAACTGGCCGCCGGGATCCCCCGCGCCGACCTGGTCGTGCTGGAGAACAGCGGTCACCTCGGCCACGTCGAGGAGCCGGACGCCTTCGCCCGGGCGGTGACAACCTTCGTCTCGGCCACGGCCCGGTGACGCAGCCGGCGGCTCAGCGCGATTGCGGCGCGCCGACGCCGCGCAGCAGGGTGTCGACCACGACGTCGGCGGCCTGTGCGGCGCTCAGCTCCGGCAGGTTGCCCGCGGCGTGCTCCATCAGCGGCGGCAGGACCGTCGCCACCCAGCCGGGCGGCAGGTCGTCGCGCAGCAGGCCCTCGCCGGTGGCGCGGCGCAGGAAGGCGTCCACCTCCTCGACCAGCCGGCGGCGCCGCTCGCGCAGCGTCTCCTCGCGGAGCATGCGGCTGGTCTCCACGGGCCACTTGCGGTTGACCGCGATGATGCCTTCGACGTAACGGTGCAGCGCGACCGCGACCGGCGCCTCGCGCAGCCGGGCGGCCTCGACGGCCTCCTCGACCGCGTCGTAACGTGCCCCGTAGACGGCGGCCATCAGGTCTTCGCGGGAGGCGAAGCGGCGGTAGACGGTGCGGCGGTCGACTCCCGCCGCGGCGGCGATGGCGGCGATGCTGGCCGAGGGATCGTCGGCGAGCATGCGGGCACCCGTGCTCAGGACCCGTTCGAGATTGCGCGTCGCGTCTGCTCTCACCTGCCCAAAGATACTCCGTTCCGTAGCAGATGACGCCATTTACCGCCATCCATGTGAGGCGTTTGCAGCTATAAGAGCGGTGCTACTGAGGCGGTTATGACGCGGGACAGTCGAATGACCCAACGCCGCCCCGCGCGGCCGGCTGGGCGGCGGGGACGCCGTACGTCGTGTCTCACCGTCATCTGACTGATGTGCCGGAGCCCGCCGCCCGAAACAGTAAGAACGCCGCATCACCTGTGAAACGACACGGAGGACCCCTCATGATGGATAGGCGAACCTTCGGCAAGGTCGTCGGTCTGGCCACCGGCGCGACCGTCGCCTCGCTGGCGGGCCTGCAGGCGTTCCCGGCGGCCTCGGCCGCCGCCCGGGGGGCGGCCCCGGCGTTGCCCGCGGTCACGCCCGGCACGCACACGTCCTTCGCCTCGCTGAAGCAGGTCAAGGCCGGGCTGCTGGACATCGGTTACGCCGAGGCGGGCCCGGCCGGGGGGCCGGTGGTGATCTGCCTGCACGGCTGGCCGTACGACATCCACAGCTTCGTGGACGTCGCCCCGCTGCTGGCGGCGCAGGGTTACCGGGTGATCGTGCCCTACCTGCGCGGTCACGGCACGACGCGGTTCCTGTCCGCCAAGACGTTCCGCAACGCCCAGCAGTCGGCGATCGCGCTGGACATCATCGCGCTGATGAACGCGCTCAGGATCGACCAGGCCGTGCTCGCCGGCTTCGACTGGGGGTCGAGGACCGCCGACATCATCGCGGCCCTGTGGCCGGAGCGCTGCAAGGCCCTGGTGTCGGTGAGCGGCTACCTCATCACCAACCTCGAGGCCAACCTCGCCCCGCTGGCTCCGAAGGCCGAGTACGCCTGGTGGTACCAGTACTACTTCGCCACCGAGCGGGGCCGCCAGGCCATGCGGGACAAGGGCAAGCGGCACGACCTCAGCCGGCTCGTCTGGGACACCGTCTCGCCGACGTGGGACTTCGACGACGCCACCTTCGAGCGCACGGCCGCGGCCTTCGACAACCCCGACTACGCCGCCATCGTGATCCACAACTACCGCTGGCGGCTGAGCCTGGCCGAGGGCGAGCGCCGCTACGACGCCGTCGAGCGGCGGCTGCAGGCCCGGCCGCGCATCAACGTGCCGACGATCACCCTCGACGCGGAGCTCGACCCCTTCACCGCCCCGCCGGGCGACGGCTCGGCCTACCGGGACATGTTCACCGGCGCCTACGACCACCGCACGCTCAAGGGCATCGGCCACAACCTGCCGCAGGAGGCGCCCACGGCCTTCGCCCAGGCCGTGGTGGACGCCGACCGCCTCTGAGCGGCACGTGACAGAACCCGCAACCCCCGAAAGGAAGACCACCACCATGGACATGAAGCTCGAAGTCGTCGTCCTGCCCGTGACCGACGCCGACCGCGCCCAGGACTTCTACACCCGGCGGCTCGGTTTCCGCCTCGACGCGGACTTCCCGATCAAGGACGGCTACCGGATCATCCAGGTCACTCCCCCGGGCTCGGCCTGCTCGATCATCTTCGGCGAAGGTCTCACCGACGCCGCACCCGGCACGGCGCAGGGGCTGCACCTGATCGTGTCCGACATCGAGCAGGCCTGCGAGGAGCTGGCGGGCCGCGGCGTCGAGGTCACCGGCCCGTTCCACGACGCCACGGGCGCCTTCCACCAGGCCGGCGAGACCGGCCGCGTCATGGGCGCGCACCCGGAGCGCGCCAGCTACGGCTCGTTCGCCGCGTTCGCCGACCCCGACGGCAACCGCTGGTTCCTGCAGGAGATCACCGTACGGCTGCCCGGCCGCTGACCGGCGACGTTCCCGAGACCCGGCCACACCATGGAGGACCAGTGACCGCCGAAGACACCCGCAGCTATGACGTGGTCGTGATCGGGGCCGGCCCGGTCGGCGAGAACGTCGCCGACCGGACCACCGCCGCCGGCCTGAGCACCGTCATCGTGGAGAGCGAGCTCGTGGGCGGCGAATGCTCGTACTGGGCGTGCGAGCCGAGCAAGGCCCTGCTGCGGCCCGCGCTCCTGCGCGCCGAGGTCGCCCGCGTGCCGGGGGTGCAGGCGGGCGGCGCGCCCCTGGACGTCGACGCCGTGCTGGCGCACCGCGACCGCATGGCCGCCCACTGGGACGACGACGGCCAGGTCGAATGGCTCAGGACGGCCGGCGTCGACCTCCAGCGCGGCCACGGCCGCCTCGACGGGCCACGGCGCGTGGCCGTGAGCACCCCCGGCGGCGGCACCGTCCACCTGCTGGCCAGGCACGCCGTGGCCGTGTGCACCGGCAGCACGGCCGCCCTGCCCGCCCTGCCCGGGCTCGCCGGGCTGCGCCCCTGGACCAGCCGCGAGGCCACCAGCGCCACGAAGCCGCCCGGCCGCCTCGTCGTCGTCGGCGCGGGCGTCGTGGCCGCCGAGATGGCCACCGCCTGGCAGGCCCTCGGCAGCCAGGTCGTGCTCCTGGCCCGCGGCAACCGGCTGCTGCCGCAGCTCGAGCCCTTCGCCGGCGAGCTCGTCGCCGAGCGGCTGCGCGAGGCGGGCGCCGACCTGCGGTTCGGCGTGACCGTGAGCAGCGCCGTCCGCATGGGCGGCGGGGTCGGCGTCCTGCTGTCCGACGGCGGCAGGCTCACCGCGGACGAGATCCTCTTCGCCACCGGCCGCGCGCCCAGGACCGGCGACCTCGGCCTCGAGACCGTCGGCCTGGCCCCCGGCGACTGGCTCACCACCGACGACACCTTCACCGTCACCGCCGTCCAAGGTGACTGGCTCTACGCCGCCGGCGACGTCAACCGGCGGGCCCTGCTCACCCACCAGGGCAAGTACCAGGCCCGCATCGCCGGCGCCGTCATCGCCGCCCGCGCCTCCGGGACGCCGCTCGACACCGCGCCGTGGGGCACCCACGCGGGCACCGCCGACCTCGCGGCGGTGCCTCAGGTGGTCTTCACCGATCCCGAGATCGCCAGTGTCGGCCTCACCACCGCAGAGGCGCGGCGCACCGGGCGGCACGTGGACGTCGTGGACTACGACCTCGGCCACGTCGCCGGCGCCCTCCAGCACGACCCGGGTTACCGGGGCAGGGCGCGCGCGCTCATCGACCCCGATCGCCGCACCGTCGTCGGCTGCCACTTCGCCGGGCCGGGCGTGGCCGAGCTCCTGCACTCCGCCACCGTCGCGATCGCCGGTGAGATCCCCCTGGAACGCCTCTGGCACGCCGTTCCGCCCTTTCCCACGATCAGCGAGGTGTGGTTGCGGCTGCTGGAGACGTACCGGGATCAGCGCGCTGCGCTGTAGCACATGGAGAGATTCCTGTCACAATAGGCCGGATGTTCATAGTCTAAGTGCTACATTGATGAGGCAGTTGTTCGTGAGTACGGAGGAACCCTCATGGCCAGGACATGGCTCATCACCGGAGCGTCGCGCGGCTTCGGACGTCGCCTCACCGAGGCCGTCCTCGACGCGGGCGACCGGGTCGTCGCCACCGCACGCAGCCCCAAGCAGCTCGACGACCTGGTGGCCCGGCACGGCGACCGGATCCGGGCGGTCGCGCTCGACGTCACCGACGCCGCCGCGGCCTCCCGGGCCGTCGAGGAGGCCACCACCGCCTTCGGCCGCCTCGACGTGGTCGTCAACAACGCCGGTTACGGCAACAGCGCGCCGATCGAGGAGATGGCCGAGGACGACTTCCGCGCCCAGATCGAGACGAACTTCTTCGGCGTCGTGAACGTCACCCGGGCCGCCCTGCCCGTCCTGCGCACCCAGCGCTCAGGGGTGTTCGTGCAGTTCTCCTCCATCGGAGGGCGCGTCGGCGGCACGCCGGGCATGGGCGCCTACCAGAGCGCGAAGTTCGCCGTGGAGGGCTTCTCCGAGGTCCTGGCCAGGGAGGTCGCGCCCTTCGGCGTCAAGGTCGTCATCGTCGAGCCGGGCGCGTTCCGTACCGACTGGCAGGGCTCCTCCATGGAGATCCACCCCGTCGGCCCCGACTACGAGGAGACCGTGGGGGCCATCCACCGCTACCGGCGCGAGACCGACGGCGCCCAGCCCGGCGACCCGGCCCGCGCGGCGAGGATCATCATCGACGTCGTCGGCCACGACGACCCGCCGCGGCGGCTCCTGCTGGGCAGCGACGCCGTCGCCGCCGCCCAGCAGGCGGCCGGGATCCGCGCCGCGGAGACCGAGAAGTGGGCCGGCGTGAGCCGCTCGGCCGACTACCCCGCCGACGAGCGCTAGCCGCACCGCCCGGTCAGGACGGCCCGTCCCAGACGGGGCGGATCTCGATGCCCGCGCCCAGGGGGCAGTGGCGTGCGATCTCCTCGGCCTCGTCCAGGTCCGCGCAGTCGATGAGGTAGTAGCCCGCCAGGTCCTGGCTCAGCGCCACGAACGGCCCGCCGGTCGAGACCGGCCCCTGGTCCGAGGGGCGCAGCGACCTGGCCTGCGCGGCGGGCTTCAGCGCCTCCCCCGAGAACGCGATGCCGCGCTCCCGCAGATGACTGCCGAACGCCGCGTGCTCGGCCAGCGCCGCCTCCATCTCCTCCTCCGAGACCGACTCCCAGTAGTTCTCCGGATCGAAGAGCAGCAGTGCGAACTTCATCGTGAACCTCCTCATCCTGACGGCGAAGGAGCGTGCCCGGGACGGGCGCCGCGGGGGCCGGCGACTCGCGGCCCCATGACCGGATCATCCGAACCGTACCCGTCCGGTGCATAATTGGGACGAGCCGAATCATCCAGAGTCTGGCTCACCTGACCTGCGCGGGGTGGTGAATGTCGAGCGGCGCTCCTCGGCTCGGCCTGCGTGGCAGGCGCAGCGAGTGCGAGGCGCTGGATCGGCTGCTCGCCGAGGCCAAGGCGGGCCGGAGCCAGGTGCTGGTGCTGCGCGGCGAGGCCGGGGTGGGCAAGTCCGCGCTGGCGGACCACCTGGTGGGCAACGCGGCGGGATGCCAGACGTTGCGGGTGGCCGGCGTCGAGTCCGAGATGGAGCTGGCGTTCGCCGGGCTGCACCAGTTGTGCCTGCCGATGATGGGGCAGCTCGATCGGCTGCCCGGCCCGCAGCGGGAGGCCCTGTCCGTCGCGTTCGGCCTCAGCGCGGGCAGCGTGCCCGACCGTTTCCTGGTCGGGCTGGCGGTGCTCAGCCTGCTGGCCGAGGTGGCGGAGAAGCAGCCGCTCGTCTGCGTCGTGGACGACGCCCAGTGGCTCGACCAGGTCTCCGCTCAGACGCTGGCCTTCGTCGCCCGCCGGCTGCTCGCCGAGCAGGTGGTGCTGGTGTTCGCGGTGCGCACCTCGGAGGCCGGTCAGGGCGAGGACCGGTTGCGGGGGCTGCCGGAGCTGACGATCCGGGGGCTGGGCTACGACGACGCCCGCGCGCTGCTGGACTCGGTGGTGCCCGGCCGGCTGGACGAGCGGGTCAGGGACCGGATCGTCGCCGAGACCCGCGGCAACCCGCTGGCGCTGCTGGAGCTGCCGCGAGGGCTGACGGTGGCCGAGCTGGCCGGCGGGTTCGGCCGCCCTGACGCGCGCCCGCTGGCTAGCAAGATCGAGCAGAGCTTCGTGCGGCGGATCGGGGAGCTGCCGGCCGCGACGCAACGGCTGCTGCTGGTCGCGGCCGCCGAGCCGGTGGGGGACATCTCGCTGCTGAGACGGGTGGCCGAGCGGCTCGGCATCAGGGCGGACGCCACGGCGGCGGCCGAGGCGGCGGAGCTGATCGAGTTCGGCACGCGGACGCGGTTCCGCCATCCGCTGGTGCGCTCGGCGGCCTACCGGGCGGCGGACCTGGAGGAACGCCAGGACGTGCACCGTACGCTGGCCGAGGCGACCGATCCGGAGTCCGACCCGGACCGCAGGGCCTGGCATCGCGCGCACGCGGCGGTCGAGCCCGACGAGGCCGTGGCCGGCGAGCTGGAGCGCTCCGCCGACCGGGCCCAGGCGCGCGGCGGCATGGCGGCGGCGGCCGCGTTCCTCAAGCGCGCGACCGAGCTGACGCCCGATCCGGCCAGGCGCGGAGCCCGGGCGGTGGCCGCGGCGCAGGCCACGTTCGAGGCCGGGGCTCCTGACGCGGCGCTGGAGCTGCTCTCGGCCGCGGAGATGTGCCCGCTGGACGAGCTCCGGCGCGGGCGGCTGGCCCGGCTGCGCGCCCAGATCCTCTTCGCCCGCAGGCGCGGCGGCGAGGCGGCGCCGTTGCTGCTCGACGCGGCCGGCCGGCTCGAACGGGCCGACGAGGGTCAGGCGCGCGAGGCGTACCTCGACGCGATCGGGTCGGCGATGTTCGCCGGCCGCCTCGGCGAGCCCGGCGGGCTGCGGCGGGTCGCCGAGGCCGCCCGCGCCGCGCCGCGCGGGCCCGAACCGCCACGGCTGGCCGACGCGCTGCTCGACGGCCTGGCGACGCGGTTCGCCGACGGCTACGTCGCGGGCGCGCCGCTGCTGAAGCGCGCGCTGGAGGCGTTCAGGCAGGACGCCGGGCGCAACGGCGAGGACGTCATGCGCTGGCTCTGGCTGGCCTGGCCGGCCGCCGGCGACATGTACGACGACGAGACGTGGCACGAGCTGACCACGCACGCGGTCCGCACGGCTCGCGAGGCCGGCGCGCTCAACTTCCTGCCGCTGGCCCTGACCTACCGCGCCGCCGTGCACGTGCACGCCGGCGAGTTCGACGCGGCCTCCACCCTGATCGAGGAGTCCGACGCGCTGCTGAAGGTGACGGGCAACTCGCACCTCGGTTACGCCTCGGTCCTGCTCCTGTCGTGGCGTGGCGCGAACACCGAGGCGGTGGGCGTGGTGGACGCCGGCGCCGAGTGGGCGAGCACCTGGAACGAGGGGCGGGCGATAGGCGCGCGCCCCTACCTGCGCGCGGTCGTCTACAACGGTTTCGGCCGCTACCAGGACGCCCTGGCCGGCGCGGAGCAGGCGTACGAGTACGACGACCTGGGGCTCTTCGGATTCTCCCTCATCGAGCTGGTCGAGGCCGGAGCCCGCGGCAACGCCCCCGAGGCGGCCTCGACCGCGCTGCGCCACCTCGAGGAACGGACCCTGGCCAGCGGCACGGGCTGGGCGCTCGGCCTGCTGGCCCGGTCGAGAGCGCTGGTGTCCGAGGGCCGGGCCGCCGACCTGCTGTACCGCGAGGCCATCGAGCACCTGCGGCGCAGCCGGGTCGCCGTCCACCTCGCGCGCACGCACCTGGTGTACGGCGAGTGGCTGCGCCGCGAGAACCGGCGGGCCGAGGCGCGCGAGCACCTGCACACCGCCCACGAGATGTTGCAGGGCTTCGGCGCCAGGGCCTTCGCCGACCGCGCCCGCCGCGAGCTCGTGGCGCTCGGCGAGTCCGTACGCCGGCACGCGGCCGAGGAACGGCAGGTCCTCACGGCGCAGGAGGCGCAGATCGCGCGGCTGGCGGCCGGCGGGAAGACGAACTCCGAGATCGGCGCCGAGCTGTTCATCAGCCCGCGCACCGTCGAGTGGCACCTGCGCAAGGTGTTCGCCAAGCTCGACGTGGACTCGCGCAACAAGCTGCGCGGGGTGCTGACCGGCTCCTGACGGCCGGGCTCACCGGTCCGCGCGCGTCCGTGGACGGGAGCGGGCGAGGCGGGCCACCAGGACGATCACGACGAGCACGGCGAACGCGAGGGCGACCAGGCCGGGGCCGAGGGACTCCAGCCATCCCGCGACGACGGCCTGCACGGCGGTCGCCGCGCCGACGATCGGGTCATCGGTGGCGGCGCCCGCGTAGACGCGCAGCTCGTACCAGCCGTAGTAGGCGACGTACAGGCCCGCGGGCACCAGCAGCCCGCCGCTGATCCGCGACACGTACGGCAGCATGACCCGCGCCCTGGCCACCACCGCCGACCGGGCCAGCGCCACCACCAGCGACAGCACGGCCACGACCAGCCCCATGCCGAGCGCGTAGGCGACGAAGACCAGCAGCCCGCCCAGGATCCCGCCGGCGGCCAGCGAGGCGGAGGTGACGGCGAGGAACGGGCCGATGGTGCACGACAGGGAGGCCACCGCGTAGCTGAGGCCGTACCCGTACAGGGAGGGGAGCGAGGCGACGGGCCGCCCGGTGGCCAGCCGGGGGGTGCGGACCAGCAGCTCGCGGCCGGCCAGCAACCACACCCCCAGCCCGCACAGGGCGGCGCCGATCAGGATCGTCACCCACGGCAGGTACCGGCCGACCGACACCGCCAGCGGCGTCACCACCAGCCCGAACAGCCCGAACACCGTGACGAACCCCGCGGTCATGGCCGCCCCGAGCAGCAGCGCCCGCGCCACCGGCCCGCGCGCGAAGGCGCCGCCCGCGCCTGGCCGGGGGTCGTCGGCGACCAGCATCGTGAGGTACGCGGGCAGCAGCGCGAACCCGCACGGGTTGAACGCGGCCACCAGCCCCGCCGTCAGGGCCAGCGCCAGCGGCAGCTCACCGGTCATGCCCGCCCCCGGCGGCGTGCGCTACGCGGCGCGCAGGCCGGCGACATGGCGATCGAGGTCGTCGGAGCCGAGCGGCCCCGAGGCCTTCTGGGTGGATCCGTCCGGTTTCATGAACACGAACGTGGACTGCCGGCTGACGCCGAGCCGGGTCCACACCGCGCCCTTCTCGTCCGAGAGGTGGACGAAGCCGCCGGTCCCGGTGCGCTGCACGAAGTCCTTCATGGCGGCCTCGCCGTCCAGCCCGGCGACACCGACGAAGGCCACGTCGGCGTACTTGGCGGCGGCGGCCTTGACGGCCGGGGCCTCCGACTGGCACTTCGGGCACCACGGCGCCCAGAACCAGAACACCACGGGCTTGCCCGCCAGGCTGGAGCCGTCGAACCGCTGGCCGTCCAGGGTGGTGGCGGTGAACCGCAGCGCCTGCGGAACGTCCGCCTGCCCCGGGAGGCCGCGGGCTCAGAAGTGGCCGGGGCGTCGGAGGTGGCCGGGGCGTCGGAGGTGGCCGATGTCGTGCCGGCCGGAGCCGACGCAGCGCCGCCGCTGCCGGTCTGCCCTGCCGCGCCGCACGCGGCCGTCAGCAACCCCGCCGCGACCATGGCGGCCACCGCACGAATCCTCATCATGCCGCGAGCATAGGCACGGACGGGGGGCCCGGATCTTACGAGCCGATGACGCGCCGCATGTCGGCGACGGCGCGCAGCGTCCCGCGCACGGTGCCGGTCACCTTGGAGCGTCCCGTCCTGGCCAGGTAGTCCACCTCGACCTCGGCGATCCGCCACCCGGCGGCGGCGGCGCGCAGCACCATCTCCAGCGGGTAGCCGAAGCGGCGGTCGGTCAGCTCCAGCGCCAGCAGCGCCGAGCGGCCGGCCGCCCGCATGGGGCCGAGGTCGTGCAGCGGAGCCCCCGTACGGCGGCGCAGCTGCGCGGCGAGGACGGCGTTGCCCAGCCGGGCGTGCGGCGGCCAGGCGCCCGCGGCCTTCGGGACGCGCCGGCCGAGCACGAGGTCGGCGCGCCCGCCGAGCACCGCCGCGGTCACCCGGGGCAGCTGGGCGGGGTCGAGCGAGGCGTCGGCGTCCATGAAGCAGACCGTTTCGGCCGAGGCGGCCAGCAGCCCGGCGTGGCAGGCGGCGCCGAAGCCGCGCCTGGGCTCGTGGACCACCTCGGCCCCGAGGTCGCGCGCGACCCGCGCGGAGCGGTCGGTGGAGCCGTTGTCGACCACGATGGGGCGGTAGCCGCCGGGCATGCGGCCGAGCACCCAGCCGAGCGCGGCCTCCTCGTCCAGGCAGGGCAGGATCACGTCGATCGTCATGACCGGGCGAACTCCTTCATGCCCGCCTCGAAACCGACCTCGGCGCGGAAGCCGAGCTCGGCCGCGGCCCGTCCGGGCGAGGCCACGATGTGCCGGACGTCGCCCAGCCGGTACTCGCCGGTGATCAGCGGTCCTGGCCCGCCCCGTTCCGCGGCCAGCGCGCGGGCCATCTCGCCCACGGTGCGGGGCGTGCCGGAGGCGATGTTCCAGGCCCGCAGCTCACCGGGCGGGACGGGCGCGGCCAGGGCGGTGAGGTTCGCCCTGGCCACGTCGCGCACGTGGACGAAGTCGCGCAGCTGCCGGCCGTCCTCGAACACCTTCGGCGCCCTGCCCGCCTCCAGCTCGGAGCGGAAGATCGCGGCCACTCCCGCGTAGGGGGTGTCGCGGGGCATGCGGGGGCCGTACACGTTGTGGTAGCGCAGCGCCGCCACCCTTCCGCCCGTCTCCCTGGCCCAGTTGGCGGCCAGGTGCTCCTGCGCGAGCTTGCTGGAGGCGTAGGCGTTGCGCGGGTCGGCGGGCGCGTCCTCCTCGATCGCGGTCCAGAGCAGGGGCTCGCCGCACCGCGGGCAGGCGGGGTCGAAGCGGCCCCGCTCCAGGTCGTGGACGGCCCGGGGCCCCGGCCTGGCCTGGCCGTGCATGGCGCAGGCGTAGCGGCCCTCGCCGTAGACGACCATCGAGGAGGCCAGGACCAGGCGTGCGATTCCGTGCCTGGCCATGGCGGCCAGCAGGACGGCGGTGCCGTAGACGTTGACCGAGGCGTAGTCGGGCAGGTCGGCGACGTGCACGCCGAGCCCCACCTTGGCGGCCTGGTGCACGACGGCGCCGGCGCCCGGCAGCAGCGTGTCCAGCAGGGCCGCGTCGCGCACGTCGGCGCCGTGCCGCAGGTCCAGGCCGACGACGTCGAGCCCAGCGGCACGCAGGGTCTGGCTCACGTGCCCGCCGATGAAACCGGCCGAGCCGGTGACCATCACTCTCACGCCGCCGACGCTAAGCCTCCGCCGGGGGCGGCCTGAAGCGACGTCAGCGTTCCGTAAGGGTTGTTACGGACCTCGAACGGCGGCGGCCACGGCGGTCCCGGCCGGGCTCCGGCGTGCGAGGCTGCCGCCTGTGAGCCGGTACCTGCTCGCCGTCGGCGGGGTTCTCGCGGCCCTGGCGATCGTCCTGATCGGGATGGCCGCCGGGCACTCCGGGCCGGGCCCGCACCTGGCGGCCTGGGCGCTGTTCGCGTGCGCCCTGTGGCTGGCGCGGCGGGTTCCCGCGGAACGGATCGGCGCGCTGGTCATGGCCGGGGGGACCGTGCTGGCCGCGACCGGGCTGGCGGGGCCGCCGAGCAGCAGCACCGACTCCTTCAGGTACGCCTGGGACGGCCGGGTGCAGGCCGCGGGCGTCTCCCCCTACGATCATCCGCCGTCCGCGCCGGAGCTCGCGGGGCTGCGCGACGGCTGGCTCTTCCCGGCCGGCTGCGCCGACCGCTATCCCCTGCCGGACGGCGGCTGCACGCGGATCAACCGGCCCACGGAGCCGACCATCTACCCGCCGGTGGCGCAGGGCTACTTCCTGCTGGTCCACTGGCTGTCGCCGGAGGGCGTGCGGCACAAGGCCCTGCAGGCCGGCGGCTGGGTGATGGCCGTGCTGGCGCTGGTGGCGCTGTGCCGGCTGGCGGGCGCCCGGCGGGCGGCGTACTGGGCGTGGTGCCCGGCGGTGCCGGTCGAGGCGGTGAACAACGCGCACGTGGACATGCTGGGCGTGCTGCTGGTCGTGCTGGCCTTCTGCGCCGCCCGGGCCGGCCGCGCCCGCGGGGCGCTGCTCGGCGCGGCCGTGGCGGCCAAGCTGCTGCCCGCGACGGCGCTGCCCGGCGCCCTGTCCGGGGTGCTCGCCGGCGGCGTCGCGTGGCGGCGCGCCGCCGTCACCGTCGTGCCCGCCGCGCTCGTGGTGACGCTGTCCTACCTGCCGTACGTCCTGGCCTCGGGCGGCTCCGTGGTGGGCTACCTGCCCGGCTACCTGGAGGAGGAGCGCTACGACGGCGGCGGCGACGACCGGTACGCGGTCCTGCGGCTGGTCCTGCCGGACTCGTGGGCGCCGTACGCGGCGATCGCGTCGCTCGGCCTGATCGCCCTCCTCGTCCTGCGCCACGGCGACCCCGACCGGCCCTGGCGGGGCGCGCTGCTCGTCAGCGGCTCGCTGCTGCTGCTCTTCACCCCCGGCTACTCCTGGTACGCGCTGCTGGTCGTCGCGCTGGTCGCCATGGACGGGCGGTGGGAGTGGCTGGGCGCGGCCCTGGCGGGCGCGGTCGCCTACAGCGCCGGCCCCGGAACGCTCTTCTACGCGGCCGCCGCCCTGGCCGTGCTGATCGGCTGGGCCGTCCGATCACCTGCCGACCCCCATCCTCTGAGGACTGAGCACACTGAGCCACCAGATCGTGATCATCGCCAAGGAACCGCTGCCCGGGCGGGTCAAGACCCGGCTGACCCCGCCGTACAGCCCGGCCGGGGCCGCGGCGCTGGCCGAGGCGGCGCTGCGTGACACCGTGCGCGCCGTGGCCGCGACGCCGGCGGCCCAGAGGGTGCTCGCCCTGGACGGGCTGCCCGGCCGCTGGCTGCCGCCGGGATTCGTGGTGGTGCCGCAGCGCGGCGCGGGGCTGGACGAGCGCCTGGCGGCGGCCTTCGCCGACGCCCACCGGCTGTGTCAGGAGCCCGTCGTGCTGATCGGCATGGACACCCCGCAGGTCACGCCCGCGCTGCTGGGCGAGGCGGGGCGGGCGCTGGAGCGGCACGACGCGGTGTTCGGCCCGGCGGCCGACGGCGGCTTCTGGCTGCTCGGCCTGCGCCGTCCGGACCCGGCGCTGCTGCTGGGGGTGCCCATGTCGCATCCGGAGACCGGCAGGCGCCAGCTCGACCGGCTCGAACGCGCCGGGCTGGACGTGCACCGCCTGCCCGTGCTGACCGACGTCGACACCGCGGCGGACGCCGCCGCCGTCGCCGCCGCCGCGCCCGCCACCCGCTTCGCCGCCGCCGTGGCCTCCATGGCACCCACCACCCGCACCGCCGACGCCGTGGCCGCCGCGGCACCCGCCGACCACTCCGCCGCACCTACGGCACCCGCGATCCGCTTCACCGACGCCATCATCGCCGTGGCCCCCGCCACCCGCTTCACCGCCGCGCCGTGGGAGGTGGACCGGTGATCGGCGATCTCTACGCCGACGCTCTCGCCGGCGAGAGCGCCGAGATCGAGTACGTCGACGGCTCCCGCGTGCCGCTGGAGGCCGCGCGCTGGTCCGAGCCGATCGACGGCGACGAGGAGCTGCTGAGCCGCTGCTCCAGCCCCACGCTGGACGTCGGCTCCGGCCCCGGGCGGCTCACGGTGGCGCTGACCCGGCGCGGGATCCGCTCGCTCGGCATCGACATCACCCCGCGCGCCGTCGCCCTGACCCGCCGCGCCGGAGGGTTCGCCCTGCTCAGGAACGTCTTCGAGGACGTCCCGCACAGCGGCCGGTGGGCCACCGCGCTGCTCGCCGACGGCAACATCGGCATCGGCGGCAACCCCGCGGCGCTGCTGCACCGGGTCAGGCACCTCCTGCGGCCGGGCGGCGCCGTCCTGGCCGAGGTCGCGCCGCCCGGGACCCGGAGCCGGGTCGACCGGCTCCGGCTGCGCCGCGGGCCGCTGGTCGGGCCGTGGTTCGGCTGGGCGACCGTCTCGGCGGACGACGTCCGGCGCGTCGCTCCGGACGCCGGCTTCGCCGGGGCCGACTGCTGGACCGCCCACGACCGCTGGTTCGCCCGCCTTTCCTGATACGGGCCCGCGGAGCCCGGTGCCCGCCCGTGCCGCAACGGCCGAGAAGGCCGAGCCCGGCACGTGCCGGGACGGCCGGGAAGGCCGGGTCCGGGCGGCCCCCGTGCGTGCCTGGATCGCCGTGGAATCCGGCCCGGGAGGCCCGGTACGTGCGGGATCGCCGTGGAATCGCCGAGCGTGTATCGTCGGGAACCATGTTCCGCCCCCTCCGTGCCGGCGAGCCGACCCGGCTGGGTGACCACCGCATCATCGCGGGGCTCGGTGAGGGCGGGCAGGGCGTCGTCTACCTGGCCGAGGACACCTCCGGCGAGCGGGTGGCGATCAAGGTGCTGCATGCCAGGCTGGCGGGCGACACCGAGGCGCGGGAGCGGTTCTTACGCGAGGTCGACGCGGCCATGCGGGTGGCGGCGTTCTGCACGGCCCGCGTGCTGGACGTGGCGGTCGACGGCGACAGGCCGTACATCGTCTCCGAGTTCATCGACGGCCCGTCGCTGGAGGACGCCGTCCGCGAGCACGGGCCCAGGTCGGGAGGGGCGCTCGACCGCATCGCGGTCAGCACGGCCACCGCGCTGGCGGCCATTCACCGGGCCGGGGTCGTGCACCGTGACCTCAAGCCGTCCAACGTCCTGCTGGGCCCCGACGGCCCCCGCGTGATCGACTTCGGCATCGCGCGCGCGATCGACATGACACTCACCGGCGGCTCGGTGGGCACCCCGACGTACATGGCGCCCGAGGTGATCGCCGGAGAGCCGGCGCAGCCCGCGTCCGACGTGTTCAGCTGGGCCGTGACCGTGGGCTTCGCCGCGACCGGGCGGCCGTCCTTCGGCCGGGACACGGTGCCGGCGGTGATGTACCGCATCCTCAACGCCTCTCCGGATCTGGACGGCGTTCCCGAGGCGCTGCGTGCCCTGCTCGCCCGCTGCCTGGCCAAGGCCCCGCAGGAGCGCCCCACGGCGGCGGAGGCCCTGCACCTCCTGCTCGGCCATGACCAGACCTCGACCAGGCCCATCGGCTGGCCCTCGGCCGCCCGCCCGGGCACTGCCGCACCGAACCCAGCCCCACCGAACCCAGCCCCACCGAACCCAGCCCCACCGAACCCAGCCCCACCGAACCCAGCCCCACCGAACCCAGCCCCACCGGGGGCTGCCTCACCGGGCGCAAGCCCGCCGAACGCGGCCCCACCGGGCGCAATCCCGCCGGGCGCGGCGGGGTCGTGCCCGGCGGCGGCGGCCGCACCGGCCGGAGCTTCGCCGGGTGGAGCGGCACATGGGTGGAGCCCCACCGCTGTGACGCCGGCCGGTCCTCCTTATGCAGGTCCCGCCGCTCCAGGAACGCCGCCCACGGGTGAGGCGCCGTCCGCCGCCCCCCGCAGGCGGTCCAAGCTCGTGGTGGTGGGCGCGGCGGCCTCCGTGGCGGTGCTCGTGAGCGTGATCGTGGTGGCCCTGCGGTGGGGAGAAGGCGGCGCTCCGACGGCGTCCAGACCCTCGGCCGGGACGACGGCCGTCGCGCCGTCGGTGACCCCCAGCGCCACCGCCCGGCCGTACGGCAGGAGGTTCGGCAGGGCCACGCTCGGCGGCGAGGTCAACACGGTGGCGGTGAGCACCTACGACGGGCAGCGCGTGGTGCTGGCCGGCAGCACCAAGGGGGTGGCCAAGGTGTGGAAGTTCGACACGCGCGCCGCCGAGCTGGCCAAGGTGCAGAACTCCGGCGGCGAGGAGACGGGCGCCGCCATCGACGTCGGCGAGGTGGACGGGGAGGCGGCCACGTTCAGGCGGCTGCAGAACGGCGGGGTCGTCGTCTCCGGCGCGGAGGGCGACGAGCCGCTCGGCCCCACCTACCAGGGCCACCAGCGGATCGTCTACGCGCTCGCGCCCGTGCAGGTGTCGGGCAGGACGGTGGTCGTCAGCGGCGACGAAGCCGGAAAAATCCATGTATGGGACCCGAAGACGGGCAAGGACTTCGGGCCCCAGCCCGAGGCGGCGGGCGGCGACCCGGTGTTCGGCGTCGCGACCGGCACGATGGACGGGCATCCGTTCGCGGTGGTCGCGGCGGCCGACGACACCGCGCGGGTGTGGGACCTGGAGACCGGCGCCATGGGCGCCACCTTCCGAGGCCACGGCAACGACGTCTTCGCCGTGGCGACCGCCGTGATGGACGGCGGCCCCGTCGGGATCAGCGGAGGGGCCGACCACAAGGTCCGCGTCTGGGACCTGCGCGACGGCAAGGAGCTCACCTCGTTCTCCGGCCACACCGCCGAGGTCGCCTGCCTGGCGGTGGGCAGGGTGAAGGGCCGCGCGGTGGTCGCCTCCGGCGCCTTCGACGGGACGATCCGCGTCTGGGACCTGCGCAGCGGCGAGCAGCTCGGCGACCCGCTGAAGGTCCCGGGCGCCCGCGTCTACTCGGTCACGGTCGCCGAGGACGACGGGGAGTCGTGGCTGGCCGCCGGCGACCGCGACGGCAACATCACCGCCTGGACCCTCGGCCCGGCCTCCCCCTAGCCGACCGGCTCATCCGGCCACCTCGAACAGCGCGTTGAGCTGCTGGTTGAGAGGGGTGAGCGAGGAGGCGGGGGCCTCGCCGAGGAAGAGGGCGTCCAGGGCGGGCCGCATCAGGGCGGTGATGTCGGCCGCGTTCGAGGTCACCGGCAGGGGGAACGTGGTGCCGTCCCTGATGTGGTCGGTGAAGGCCGACACGTCCAGGTTCCGCTCGTTCCTGTTGTACTCGATCGCCAGCTCGGTGCCCGCCGGCCGGGCGGGGAACACCACGCCGGTCCGGCCGATGATGTTCTGGCACTGCTCCCCTGACAGGAACTTCACCCACTTCGCGGCGTTCTCCGGCTGCCTGGAGAACGTCGTGATGGAGTCGGCCAGGCCGTTGAACATGGAGGCCCGCTTCCCCGTCGGCCCGATCGGGGTCGGCGCCACGCCGATGTCGAGCCTCTTGCCGCTCGCGTCGGTGAGCCTGGTGAACGACGAGATCGTCCACGAGCCGCTCAGGCCCATCGCGGCGATGCCGGACTGGATCTGCGTGTCGGCGGTGATCGCGTTGTTGCCGCCGATCGCGGCGAAGTTCGCCATGTAGCCCTTGCTCACCAGGCCGAAGTACCAGCCCAGGGTGTCCTGCACGACCGGGTCGTCCAGGTTGAAGCGGGTGCCCCAGGGGTTCTGGTCGGTGGCCTGCCAGCCGGCGCTGCCGGTGAAGGCCGACCACTGCGTCTGCCCCCAGTTGTCGCCGCCGCTGCCGTTCGCGGCCAGCCCGTACGTCTTGACCTTCGTCCGGTCGAAGCCGGGCTCGTCGCCGCGCACGCCGTTCCTGTCGATGGTCAGGCGGGCGATCGTCTTCTCGAAGGTGCCGCCGTCGCGCGGGTTCCAGGTCAGCTCGTCCAGGGTGGCCGGGTCGATGCCGGCGGCCCTGAGCGCGGCGGCGTCGTAGAAGATCGCGATGGTGTCCCAGTCCTTCGGGGCGCCGTACCGCTTGCCGTCCTTGCCCTTCCACAGCGCGGCCAGGCCCTCCTGGTAGTCGGAGTCCTTGATGTCGCTGGTGGGGCCGAGGTCGTCGAGCGGGCGCAGCACCTGGAGGTCGACGAACTGGGGGAACTTCGCGAGCTGGTCGGTGAAGACGTCGGGGGCGGTGTCGGCGATGAAGCTGGCGGTCAGCTTGGACCAGTACTCGTCCCAGCCGTACTGGGAGATGTGGATGCGCAGGCCGGGGTTCTGCTGCTGGAAGGCGTCCGCGCACTTCTGGTAGCCGGGCTGCTGGGCGGAGTCCCAGAGCCAGTATTCGATGGTGCCACCGGCGCCGCCGCTGCCGCCGCCACCGCAGGCGGTCGTCAGCAGGAGCGCGGTCAGGAGGAGTCGTCTGAGCATCACTTGATCCCGCTGAAGCCGATGGAGTTGACGATGCGGCGCGCGAAGACGAAGAACAGCAGCAGCATGGGCAGCGCCGCCACCAGGGTGGCCGCCATCAGGCCCGCCCAGTCGGGCCCCGCCTGCGGCTTCTGCGACTTGAACACGCCGAGGGCCACGGTGAGCACGCGCGAGTTGTCGGTGTAGCTGACCATGAGCGGCCAGAAGTACTCGTTCCAGGAGGTGATGTAGGTGAGGATCGACAGCGTGGAGATCGGCGCCGCCGAGATCGGCAGGATGAGCCGGAAGAAGATCCGCGTCTTGGAGGCGCCCTCGACCAACGCGGCCTCCTCGACCTCGCGCGAGATGCCGAGGAAGAACTGGCGCAGGAAGAACACCGCGAACGGCGTCATCAGCATGCTGGGCAGCGCGATGCCGAGCACGGTGTCGATCAGGCCGAGCTCCTTGATGAGCACGAAGTTGGGCAGCAGGGTGAAGATCGCGGGGATCATCAGGCCGGCCAGGAAGACGGCGAAGACCTTCTCGCGGTGACGCCAGCGCAGCCGGGCGAAGGCGTAGGCGGCCATCGCGGAGAAGAACACCTGCCCGGCGGTGACCAGCGTCGCCACCAGCACCGAGTTGAGCAGGTAGCGCCAGAACGCGATCGGCTGCCCCGCGCCGCCCGCGTCGATCGCCTCCTGCCCGGTCTGGAGGCCGAAGACGCGCTCGAAGCCGCCCCACGAGAATTGCACGGGCAGCAGGCTGTCGCCGCCCGCGTAGAGCGCGTTGTTGTCGGACAGCGCGGTCCGCAGCATCCAGTAGAACGGGAACAGGCTGGCGATCATCACCAGGATCATGAACGCCCAGGCGAGGGCGCGGCGCGGGCTGAACGGCGGCTTCGGCGGCGGTTTGCGGGCGTCGCTCGCGGCGGGCGCGGTCACGGTCGCCATGTCACCCTCCCGCCAGGTCGGAGGTGCCGGCCCGGGTCAGCCGGTACTGCACGAACGTGATGATCATCAGGACGACCAGCAGCGCGACGGACATCGCCGAGGCGTAACCGAACTGGAAGCGGCTGAAGGCGACCTCGTAGATGTAGTACTGCAGCACCCTGGAGGAGTCGACCGGCCCTCCCCTGGTCGTGATCGCGACGGTGTCGAACACCTGGAACGAGCCCACCACGCTGATGATCAGCACCACCGCCATGACGGGCCTCAGCAGCGGCAGCGTGATGCTGCGGAACATGCGCAGCTCGCCGGCGCCGTCCATGCGGCCGGCCTCGTACAGGGTCTCCGGGATCGTCTGCAGGCCGGCGAAGATCAGCAGTGCGGTGTAGCCGACGTGCCGCCACACGTTGATCAGCGCCATCGTCGGGATGACCCAGGCGGAGTCGGCCAGGAAGCCGATCCGGTCCATCCCGATCAGCTCCAGCACCTTGTTGCCGATGCCGAGCTGGTAGTCGAGGATCCACAGGAAGACCAGCGCCGCGACGACGTTCGAGACCAGGTACGGCGTCAGCACCATGCCGCGCAGCCACGTCTTGCGCGTCAGCCGCTGCATCATGACCGCGATGACCAGCGCCAGCGCCGTCTGGACGGCGATGTTGACGACCACGTAGTACACGGTCACGGCCAGCGCGTTCCAGAACACCGGGTCCTGGAGCATGCGCACGTAGTTGTCGAACCCGGTCCAGCGCGCGGGGGTGAGCAGGTTGAACCTGGTGAAGCTCAGGTAGATGCCCCGCAGCGTCGGCCAGAGCAGGAAGACCAGGAAGCCGATCAGCGCGGGAAGGATGAACAGGAGCGCCAGCCGGGTGTCGTCTCGCGCTCGTCTGGCGGTGCCGGTCGTCGCCGGCCTGGTGGGGGTGGCCATGGTGCCTCCTTCGCGGTCACCGTAGACCCTCCTGCGGGCGGTTTCTACCCCGTGCTGCGCGTTCGACCGATTCTCCCGGCTTACCGGCAAGCGCTCGCCGTCCGCCCTTGAAACCCGATCGCGCCGTCAGCGGCCGGTGGAGCCGTCGAGCTGCTCGCGGAGGATGTCGGCGTGACCTTCTCGTCGGCGCCCGTCGGCGGGGGCTTGGGCGTCCTCGGAGGAGCGTCGCGGCGCGCAGGACGAAGACCCTACGCGAGCAATGACACATTCACCCTGCGTCATACATCCCTGGCACAGATACTCAGGAGGTGAGCACTGCATCCCCCGAAAGAGGCAAGTGGTTCGAACACGCCCTTGAATGGGAGTCGGACCCCGAACATGGCGAACGGCCCGCACGCTGCCTGGTCACCCGGATAGCCGAGACCGTCAGCTCAGCGCTTCCCCAGGTGTGCTACCGGCGCGTGGACGACCCGGGCGGGCACCGTCCGAGCTCCATCGACATCGATCTCTTCGACCACATCCTGCGTCGCTGGCTCACCGCCGAAGAAGCCGAGCTGGCCGGAAGGCAGGCCCGCTTCCTCCGCAACGGCCACCTCCCCTCGGATCTCACCTGAGCACCCGGAAGATCGACTTTCACTATGGGTGAAAAGGAGGTGACAATTCGCAGCACTTGCCGCAATGTTGGGAGTCGTCGATGAGTTTCGTCAGCGGTGCCGGTCAGTTTGTGTATGACCACGACTTCATGTGAGACCGAAGGCCGCGAGACCGGCCGTGACCGCATAGTGTCCGACAGCCCCGATCGAGGTGCCGTGTCCCGCTCCCAGCTCGACTCCACCGCCGACCCCGAGGCCGCCGTCGCGGGACGCACCCCAGCCGTGATCCGGCTGCTGGTGCTGGCCACGTTCGTGGTCATCCTCAACGAGACGATCATGATCAACGCGATCCCGCGGCTGATGAGCGCGCTGCACATCACCGAGCAGACCGCGCAGTGGCTCTCGACCGCCTTCATGCTGACCATGGCCGCGGTCATCCCGATCACCGGCTGGTTCCTGCAGCGGGTCTCCACCCGCGGCGCGTACGTCACCGCCATGAGCCTGTTCCTGCTCGGCACGGCCCTGGCCATCGTGGCGCCCTCGTTCGAGGTGCTGCTCGGCGCCCGCATCATCCAGGCGTCGGGCACGGCCGTGATGATGCCGCTGCTGATGACCACGCTGATGCAGGTGGTGCCCGAGTCGGACCGGGGCCGGGTGATGGGCAACGTCACCCTGGCCATCTCGGTCGCGCCCGCGATGGGGCCGACGGTCTCGGGGGTGATCCTCCAGTTCGGGTCGTGGCGCCTGCTGTTCGCCGTGGTGCTGCCCATCGCCGCCCTGATCACCTGGGGCGGCCTGCGGCGGCTCAGGAACGTCGGGGAGCCGCGGACCGGCACGATCGACTGGTTCAGCGTGGTGACCGCGGCGGCCGGGTTCGGCGGCCTGGTCTACGGCCTGAGCCGGTTCGAGGGCGGCGACGTGCGGGTGGCCGCGGCGATCGTGGCGGCCGGCCTGGTCACCATCGCGGTCTTCGTGGTGCGGCAGATGTCGCTGCAGAAGCGCGGCGCGCCCCTGCTGGACCTGCGCACCCTGCGCCACCGCACCTACACGGTCGCGCTGATCCTGATGTCGGTGGCGTTCATGTCGATGCTCGGCTCGATGATCCTGCTGCCGCTGTACCTGCAGAACGTGCGCCAGCTCAGCGCCCTGGAGACCGGGCTGCTGGTGATGCCGGGCGGCCTGGCGATGGGGCTGCTCGGCCCGTCCGTCGGGCGGCTGTTCGACAAGTTCGGCGGGCGGGTGCTGGTCGTCCCGGGCGCGGTCGGCATCATGCTCGCCCTGGCCGGCTTCACCCAGGTCTCGATGACGACGCCGTTCTGGCAGCTCCTCGGCATGCACGCGCTGCTGATGGTGAGCCTGGCCGCCACCTTCACCCCGGTGTTCACCCTCGGGCTCGGAGCGGTCCCGCCGCGGCTCTACTCCCACGGCAGCTCGATCCTGAGCACGTTGCAGCAGGTGTCGGCGGCCTTCGGCACCGCGCTCGTGGTCACCGTGATGAGCGCGCGGGCCGACGCCCTGAAGTCGTCGGGCGTCACCGAGGCGCTCGCCAGCCTCGGCGGCATGCGGCTGGCCTTCGTCATCGGCGCGGTGCTGTCCGTGGCCGTGGTGATCGCCGCCCTGCTCCTGCCGGCCCGCGCGGACCACGCCGCCGAGCCGGAGGGCTAGGAGAACCAGTTGGCGCCGAGCTCCTGGATGGTCCTGCTCCCCTTGGGCACCAGCAGCGCCTCGCTCAGCACCTGGTTGACGCTCTTGGGGTCGTTGATCATGGCGAACAGGAAGAAGGAGCCGCCGTCCGCCGTGCGGAAGCCGAAGATCGAGCCGTGGCCGGCGAACGAGACGTACAGCCCCTTGTACACCGCGGGGAACGCCTTGCGGCTGTAGCTGTCCTTGGCCAGGCGGTAGCCGGAGGCGCCCTCCTTCTTCTCGTTGTTCCAGAAGTTCTGGTACTCCTTGGCCACGGCGCGCGCCATGGCGTCGTCCGTGTCGGTGATGTAGCCGTCGGCGTCGAGCCGGGGCTCGGGCAGGCGCTGGCCCCAGTGGATCGGGGTCGCGACGGCCAGCCTGAAGGGCTGACCGGGCGTGCGGAGGAAGGCGAGCACGTGGGGGCGGGCGTGGCCCTTGGCGTCCTTGTAGGTCGCCCGCGCGATGAACCAGTCGCCGATCCGCGGCTGCCGCTCCGGCCTGGGCAGGTAGAACGCCGCGGTGCCGGTCGGGTTGATCGGCTTGTGCCCGGGCTTCCAGCCGAAGCCCTCGTGGTTGCGTTCGAGCACGCCCTCGTGCAGCGCCCCCTCCACGAACAGCGCGTCGAGCGTGCTGTTCTTGCGCCACCACTTGCGCTTCTTGATCGTCGCGTTGTACCTGCTCACCCACTCCCGCATGGCCTGCCTGGCCTGGGGGGCGGTCAGCGCCGCCCTCGTGGGGGTCGCCGTCGTGGCGCTCGGCGCAGGGGACGGTGACGTGACCGCCGGCGAGGGGCTGCGCGAAGGGCTCGGCGAGGGGGCGGCCACGCTGACGGGCCAGCCGGGCGGCCCGGGGATCGCGCCGCAGCCGGCCAGGCTCACGGCGCAGGCCGCGATCAGCAACGAGCCGCGCACCGGCATCGACCCCCAAGACCGAGTAAAGACAGCGCCGAACAGAACATATCGGACAACCGGAGGTCACGGCCGTCCCGGGGACAGGGCCCCGTTCCCGCGCTTCCAGAGGCGGTAGTCGCGCGGGGACACGCCGGCGACCCGCTTGAACGCGTTGCTCAGCGCGCTCACCGAGCCGTAACCCACCTGATCGGCGATGGCCGCCACCGTGTCGTCGCCGCTGCGCAGGCGGTCGGCGGCCAGCTCGATCCGCCAGCCGGTCAGGTACTCCAGCGGCCCCTGCCCGACGACCTGCTTGAACCGGGCGGCCAGCGTCGAGCGGGACACCGCCGCCACCGCGGCCAGCTCGGAGACCGTCCAGGCGTGGGCGGGCCGGGCGTGCATGGCGCGCAGCGCCGGCGCCACGACCGGGTCGGCGATTCCGGCCAGCCAGCCGGACGTCTCCCCCGGCCCGGCGGTGGCCAGGTGCAGGCGCAGCAGGTGGATCAGCATGACCAGGGCGAGGTGCTCGGTGACCAGGGTGGCGGCGAGCGGGCGCTCGCGCAGCTCGGCGTCGATCAGGTCGAGCGCCCAGCGCACGGTCGCGGCCTCGGCGGTGCCGCCGGGCACGTGCATCACCGGCGGCAGCAGGTCCAGCAGCAGCTCCTGGGCGCGCTCGCCGAAGCCGAACCGGCCGCCGGCGAAGATCACGTCCTCGCCCTCGCCCACGCGGGCCACGCCGCCGGTGGCCGCGGCGAAGACCGGGCCCGCCGGGAGCGGGCGCACCCCCGGCTCGCTGGCCAGGGTGAAGGCGCGCGGCTGGATGAGCAGGAAGCAGTCGCCCTCGGCGAGCGGGATCGGCTCCGGCAGGCCGTCCACGGTGAGCACGCAGTGGCCGCGGAGCACCGCGTTGAACTTGACCCCCGCGGGAGGCTCGAACGACAGTGCCCACCGCCCGCCGGCGACCAGCCCGACGGACAGGCGGCTGGTCGTGCCGATGAGCGTGAGGATGTCTTCGAGCGGATCGACTCCATGGACGTTCACGCAACTATGGTGGACTCACGAGTATTCCAAGTCCAAATCGGGGTCCATACGGTGGTGTTCATGACGCTCATCACCACTCCTTTCAACGCCAAGACCACCGCTGCGGAGATCCTCGCCGGCGTCGATCTGACCGGACGCAGGATCATCGTCACCGGCGGCGCCTCCGGGATCGGCCTGGAGACCGTGCGGGCGCTGCGAGGCGCCGGGGCCGAGGTCACGGTCGCCACCCGCAACCCCGGCGACGGCGAGCGGGCGCTGGACCTCAGTGATCTGGCGTCGGTGCGCTCGTTCGTGGCCGGGTGGAGCGGGCCGGTGCACGCGCTCGTGGCGAACGCCGGCATCATGGCGCTGCCTGCCCTCCAGGTCGCCGCCAACGGCTGGGAGCTGCAACTGGCGACGAACTTCCTCGGGCACTTCGCGCTGATCACCGGGCTGCGCGACAACCTCCGGCAGGCCGGCGGCGCGCGGGTGGTCACGGTCAGCTCGGGCGCCCAGCTCCGCGCGCCGTTCGACTTCGACGACCCGCACTTCGAGCGGCGCCCGTACGACCCGTGGGACGCCTACGCCCAGTCGAAGACGGCCGACGTGCTGCTCGCGGTCGGCCTGGCCCGGCGCTGGGCCGCCGACGGCATCGCCGCCAACTCCTTCGAGCCCGGCTACGTGCACACCAACCTGCAGCGCCACATCGACGACGACGCCAAGCGCGCGCTGGGCATCATGGACGACGAGGGGAACCTGCTGACCCCGGACCACTTCACCACCCAGGAGCAGGGCGCGGCCACCGCGGTGCTGCTCGCCGCATCCCCGCTGGTGGAGGGGGTGACCGGCCGCTACTTCTCGCACGACAACCAGGAGGCCGAGGTCGTGCAGGGCGGCCCCGGCGTGATGACCGGCGTCGCCGCGTGGTCGGTGGACCCGGCCGCCGCCGACCGTCTCTGGGACTACGCCGCCGAGGCGAGCCGCGGCTGACCGGCCGGGGCCCGGGGGCGAGCGGCCCGCCAGCAGTAGAGTAATGTTCGGTAATTGTGGGAGCTGAGAACGGCGAGCCGGTCGAGTACCGGCAGAGCCGGTTCCGTACGCCGCCAGGGGCCACCGAGATCCTGCTGGTGAGGCACGGCGAGTCCGAGCCCGCACGCCCCGACCGGCCGTTCCCGCTGGTCGACGGCCAGGGCGACCCGGAGCTCGCGCCCGAGGGGCACGAGCAGGCGGCGCGGGTGGCCCTGCGGCTCGCCGCGGAGCGCATCGACGCGATCTACGTGAGCTCGCTGCGGCGCACGTCCCAGACGGCCGCGCCGCTCGCCGCCCGGCTGGGCCTGACGCCGGTGATGGACCCCGAGCTGCGCGAGGTGCATCTGGGCGAGTGGGAGGGCGGGCTGTTCCGGCGCATGGTCGCCGAGGGGCATCCGACCGCCAAGCGCATGTCCGCCGAGGAGCGCTGGGACGTGATCCCGGGCGCCGAGCCCGCCGAGGCGTTCGCCGAGCGGGTGCGCAAGGCGCTCGGCAGGCTCGCCGCCGCGCACCCCGACCAGCGGATCGTCGTGGTAACCCACGGCGGGGTGATCGCCGAGGCGCTGGCCGCGGCCACCGGGTCGCGGCCGTTCGCCTTCCTCGGCGCCGACAACGCGTCGGTGTCACACCTGGTGCTGACCGAGGTCCGGTGGATCCTGCGCCGCTTCAACGACACCGCGCACCTCGACGGGGCCTTCTCCACCACGGCCGCGCTGCCCACCTGACGACTCGATCAGCAGGCGGTGCGGCTCCAGCAGGCCGTCCGGGAGGTCGCCGGGGGCGCACCAGCGGGCCTCCAGGATCTCCATCGAGTTCAGCCGCATCGTGCCGCCGCCGGCGTACTCGGCCGCGTACGCGACCTCGATCCTGAGCCGGAACCCGCTCCTGAGGTGCACCAGCTCCCCCACGCTCACCTCCAGGCCGGTCTCCTCGCGCACCTCGCGCACCACCGTCTGCTCGAAGGTCTCCCCCCGCTTGGTCCCGCCCGTCGGCAGCCCCCACTGCCGGTGCTCGGGCCAGAAACGGTGCCGCAGCAGCAGCACGTTGCCGTCACGGTCGCGGACGACGCCCGTGACGCCGACCATGAACTTGGCCTGGGACAGGTAGAGCAGCCGCCATTGCGTCGACCCGCGCATGCCGCGCCAGAGCCGGGCGATCAGCCTCTTCACCGGTGTCCTCCATGATCAGGTGCCGACAGCCGTTGCAGCGTACCGGCCTTTCAGAACGGCGGCAGGACGAGCTCGGCCGCCGACGTCCGGCGGAAACCGTAGGGCCCCGCACGTCCAGCCCCGCCCGTACGAGCAGGCGCCGCAGCGTGCGGCCGGCCGCCGGCTGGGCCACCTTGAGCCGGAACGCGGGCAGCACGCGCCCGGTCAGCGCCTCGCCGGGCCCGTCGGCTTCCAGCCCGCAGACGTCCCGACCTCGTACGTCACCGCCGCCGCCCCCGGCGTCGAGCGCCCGCTCGCCACCGCCGGCAGGTCCGGCGCCGAGGCCCGTGACGCGCGCGCCGCCTCGTGCTGCGCCGCCCGGCCGAGATACCGCTCCGCCTCCGGTTGTTCCTCCGCCGTTCCGAAGATCCGCTCGCTCACGCCGCCCACGCCTCCTTGCCGGTGGTGACCGGACCGCCGGTCCTGACCGACTCACCAATGGCGAGGCTGATCAGATGATCCTGGCAGGCCTCGGCGAGGGGGTACGGGGCCGGGCCCTCCTGCCGGGCCCAGGCGCCCGTGCGCTCCAGGATGTCGGCGACCGCGATGTCGTCGTCGGACAGGCCGGCGCCGTCGAACGGGTTTCGGTAGAGCACGCGGCCGTCGAAGCTGATGTGCTTCAGGTCGCGGAACTCCAGGCTGAGGTCCACGCCGGTGTCGCGCCGCACCAGGTGCGACTCCACCGGCGTCGCCGGGTCCAGCAGCCGGACCACCCGGTCGTCGACCAGCTCGCCGATCGAGCCGCGCACCACGATGCGGCGCATGCGCAGCGGGTTCCACCACTGGTTGTCGGTGAAGTCGTACAGGCCCATGCGGCCGCCGAAGTCGAGGGTGGCGATGGTGGTGGTGAGCCGTTGCGGGGTGCCGTCGCCCGTCCAGCCGCCGGGGCCCAGCGGGTTCGCCAGCGGCGCCTCGAACGCGCCCGCACGCACCTCGGCGGCCTCGAACCCGACGCCCAGCAGGCCGCGGATCATCGACACCGCGTGGTAGAGGTGGGTCGAGGAGACCTGGACGGAGGTCGGCTCGCCGATCACGCCCTCGCGCACGAGCGCCAGCCGGGCCGCGTGCCCGGGCATCAGCAGGTACTGCTCGGCCACCTGCACCAGGCCGGTGGCGCCCACGTCGCGCCACAGCTCGCGCAGCGCCGCCAGGTCATGGGCGGGCGGCGTCTCGGCCAGGACCGGTGTCCCGTGCTCGGCCACCGCGCGGATCGCGTCCGGCATCGCGGGCCACGGCACCGCCGCGGTGACGTAGTCGGGCCGCTCGTGCCGCAGCAGCTCGCCGACCGTGCGGAAGGCCGGCACGCCCCACTCGTCGGTGATCTGCCTGCCCCGCTCCTCGCCGCGGGTGACGACGCCGCTGACGCGCAGCCGGTCGGGCATGGCCGCGGCCAGCCGCAGGAAGAACCGGGTCCGCCGCCCGCTGCCGATCGCGCCGAACGTCGTGGTCATGAGGGCCAGACCTCCTCGGGGAGCCGGAACGCTTCGGCAGCAGCGTACTCGGGGGCCTGGCTGGTCGCGGGAGCGCGTCAGCGGGCCAGTCTCGCGGGAACGCGTCAGCGGGCCAGGCGGCCCAGCAGGGCCGAGGCCGCCGTGATGCCGAGGGCCGCGGCCACGACGAGCACCGCGAAGTCGAGCGGCAGGTTCGCGGGGACGCCCAGCAGCAGTCCGCGCAGCGCGTTCACCTCGTAGGTGAGCGGGTTGATCGCGCTGACGGTCTGCAGCCAGCCCGGCATGGCCGTCGTCGGGTAGAGCGCGTTGGAGGCGAAGAACAGCGGCATCGTGATGGCCTGGCCGATGCCCATCAGGCGGTCGCGGGTGCGTACGATGCCGGCGATCGTCACCGACAGGCAGGCGAAGAACGCCGAGCCGAGCAGCACCGCCACCAGCACCCCCAGCAGGTGCAGCGGGTTGAGGTCGAGTGCCACGCCCAGCAGGGCGGCGATGAGCACGACCACCACGGCCTGCACGATCGCCTTCACCCCCGCCGCGAACGCCTTGCCCGCCACGAGCGCGGCGCGCGGGGTCGGCGTGACCAGCAGCTTGGTCAGCACGCCCGAGTCGCGCTCCCAGATGATGTGGATGCCGTAGAAGATCGCGATGAACATCGTGGACTGGGCGATGATCCCCGGCGCCAGGTAGTCGCGGTACGGGATGCCGCCCGTCGGGATCACGTTGATGCGGGTGAACGTCTCACCGAAGATCAGCAGCCACAGCGCCGGCTGGACGGCTCGGGTGTACAGCTCCGTACGGTCGTGGCGCAGCTTCTGCAGCTCCACCACGCACATCGCGGCCACCCTGGCCGGGATCACCCGCCACGCGGGCCGGGAGCGCGGCGGGACGAGCAGCAGCCCGAGCCCTCCGGGCGCCGGCCCGCTAGCCGACGCGGGCTGCGGTGTTGCGGGTGCGGCGGACATCGCGGAACTCCCCTCCCTTGTCGAGGTCGTCCAGGCTGCCGCCGGCGACGTCGCGGAAGACGTCCTCCAGCGTCGGGGACGAGCCGTCGCCGAGGCGGGCGCGCAGGTCGTCGGTGAGGCTGCGCGGCGTGCCGAGCGCGCGTACCCGCCCCTGGTGCATGAGCGCCACCCGGTCGCAGTACTGGTCGGCCTCGTCCATGTAGTGCGTGGTCACCAGGACGGTCATCCCGCTGGCGGCGCGCACCGCCATGATGTGGTCCCACACGCCGGTGCGGGCGATGGGGTCGAGCCCGATCGTGGGCTCGTCGAGTATCAGCAGGCGCGGCGCGCTCACCAGCGCCTGCGCCAGCTCCAGGCGGCGCACCATGCCGCCCGAGTACGTGCCCGCCATCCGGTCGGCGGCCTCGGCGAGCCCGACCGCCTCCAGCGCCTGGGCGACGCGCTCGGCACGCTCGCGGCGGGGGACGTCGAAGACCCGGGCGAAGAGCGAGACGTTCTCGCGGCCGGTCAGGCTGCTGTCGGCGGACAACTGCTGGGGCACGTAGCCGAGCAACCTGCGCACCGCCATCCGGTCGGTGCTCACGTCGTGCCCGAAGACCTTGACCATGCCGGCCGGGACGGGCAGCAGCGTGGTCACGCAGCGGATGGCGGTGGTCTTGCCGGCGCCGTTGGGGCCGAGCAGCCCGAACACCTCCCCGGCCGTCACCGTGAGATCGAGCCCGTCGACGGCCGTGGACCGCCCGAACGCGTAGCGCAGACCCGTCACCGTGACCGCCTCCTCCGGCGCCCTGCCACCATCCACCCCGCCCTCGCGGTCGCCCTTCGCCGCCCCCTCACGCGGCCGATCACCGATCACCGCACACGGCCGCTCACCGTGCACCGCATCCTCGCGCGGCCGATCACCGTCCGCTGCGCCCTCGCGCGGCTCGTCGTCGTGGCTCATTCCGCCGTCACCTCCTCTCTCAGGCTGTCGGCCAGCCTCCGCAGTACCGGGAGCGCGGCGGCCAACGCGGCCCTGTCGTCCTCACCGAGCAGTTCCACGTGCTCGCGGACGATCGCCGCCCGCCGCTCCTGCCACGCCCGCAGCCGCGCCTCGGCCTGGGGCGTGGGCAGCAACCGGGCCGAACGGCGGTCGTCACTGCGGGTCTCACGACGCAGCAGGCCGGCGGCCGTGAGCTGGTTGACCAGCGTGGACACCGAGTTGCCGGCCAGGTAGAGCTCCTTGGCCGCGGCCGAGACGCTGATGCCTGGGCTCGACTCGACCAGCCGCAGCAGCTCGGCCTGCGCGCCACGCAGCGGCGGCACGGCCATCTGCCGGCGCACCCTGCGCCGGATCAGCCGGTTGAGCCCGGCTATGACGCCCGCAAAGGCATCGGACAGGTCTTCCGTCCCCATATCCCGAAATATTAGCTCTGCTTAAGAGGTATTGAGAAGTGCCCAGGTCAGCCGGATATACCCGAACACATCCCCTTACACCCACCCACCGCCCCGAGCCACCACAACCCGCGTCGGGACGCGCGGGGGCGGGGTGCACAGGGGTACGAGGCGCGAGCGCGCGTCGCGGGGCGCAGGACCACGTGGCGCAACGGCGCGTGACGCAATGGCGCGTGGAACGAGGGCGCGTGACGCGCAGGCGCGGCGCGAGGGCGGGGAGGTCGCGGAAGCGGCGGTGGCTCAGGTGTCGGTGTCGTCCGCGTAGATGCGCAGCCGGAGCTCCCGCGCCTTCGTCATGTGCTCACGCGCCAGCCCGTAAGCCCGATCGGCATCCCGCTCCCCGATGGCCTCGATGATCTCGGCGTGCTCGGCGATGGCCTCGTCCCACCGCCCAGGCGCCGACAGGGTGGTCTGCGGATAGCGGGTGAGGTGGTTGTTGAGCCGGGTGAGCAGGTCGACGATGGTGCCGTTGTGGCTGGCCGACCAGATCGCCTCGTGCAGGGCCCGGTTGGCCTCGGCCATCGCGGCCGCGTCGGAGGCCGGCGTGGCGATCATGGCTTTGTGGGCGCGGGCGAGGCGGACGAGGTCGAAGTCGCTGCGGCGCTGGGCGGCACCGGCGGCGGCGGTGGCCTCCAGGGCGATCCGCGCCTCGTAGATCTCCAGGATCTCCTCGGGGCTGCGGGTGCGCACCCGCATGCCGCGGTCCGCGCGCTCGACCAGACCGTCCTGCTGGAGCCTGCGCAGTGCCTCTCGTACGGGGGTGCGGCTGGTGCCGTAGCGTTCGGCGAGCGTGATCTCCACGAGGGATGCCCCCGGAGTCAGCGTGCCGTCGACGATCTCGGCTCTCAACCGGTCGTAGACCTCGGACAGGGCGTCCTCCTCACCTCGCTGCCGTACCGGAGCTGAGCATACCGTTGTATGCAGTCACTCGTTCTCCTCGCCCGCGCGCGCCGGCGTGCTGCGTCGCCGGCGGACGACCGGCAGCAGCACCGGGACGAGCAGTGCCAGGGCCGCCGCGATCCAGAGCACGATCGTGATCGGCCCGGACACCAGGATGGACGGGTCGCCCTCCGACAGGATGAGCGCGCGGCGCAGCTGCTGCTCGGCGATCGGCCCGAGGATCAGGCCCACCACGGCGGGAGCCGGCGGGATGCCCGCCTCCCGCATGAGCAGCCCGAGCAGGCCGAGCGCGCACAGGACGAGCAGGTCCGTCGCGGTGCCGCCGGCCGCGTACGCGCCCAGGGCGGAGAACATGAGCACCGCGGCGTAGATCAGGCAGGGCGGGATGGTGAGCAGCCTGGCCCACACCTTCGCCAGCGGGAGGTTGAGCAGCAGCAGCATCACGTTGCCGACGTACAGGCTGGCGATCAGGGTCCACACCAGCGGCCCCGACTCCTCGAACAGCGCGGGCCCCGGCTGCAGCCCGTACGACTGGAACGCGGTGAGGATCACCGCGGCGGTGGCCGAGGTCGGCAGCCCGATCGTCAGCAGCGGCACGAGCACGCCGGCCGCGGCGGCGTTGTTGGCCGCCTCGGGCCCGGCGACGCCTTCGATCGCGCCCCGGCCGAACTCCTGCCGGTGCCGCGACAGGCGCTTCTCCACCGTGTAGCTGAGGAACGTCGGGATCTCGGCGCCGCCCGCGGGCAGGCTGCCGATCGGGAAGCCCAGCGCGGTGCCGCGCAGCCAGGCGGGCCAGGAGCGGCGCAGGTCGGAGCGGGTGAGCGCGGCGCGCTCGCGCAGCGGCTGCACGGTGGAGCGGCCGATGCCGGCCATGACGCGGGCGAACGTCTCGCCGAGCGCGAACAGGGCGACCACCACGATCACCACGTCGATGCCGTCGAGCAGGGACTCCACCCCGAACACCAGCCTGGGCTGCCCGGTCTGGGAGTCGATGCCGATCAGCCCGACGGTGATGCCGACGAGGAGGCCGGCCAGGCCCTTGAGCAGGTTCGGCCCCAGGAGGGCGCTGACGGTGGTGAAGGCGACCGCCATCAGGGCGACGTACTCGGGCGGGCCGAAGCTGGTGGCGAAGCCGGCGACGGCGGGGGCCAGGAAGGTCAGGGCGACGGTGCCGATCGTGCCGGCCACGAAGCTGCCGATCGCCGCCGTGGCCAGCGCCGCGGCGGCACGGCCGGCCCGCGCCATCTTGTTTCCCTCGATGGCCGCGATGATCGAGGCGCTCTCGCCGGGGGTGTTGAGCAGGATCGAGGTGGTGGATCCGCCGTACATGCCGCCGTAGTAGATGCCGGCGAAGAGGATGAGCGCGGCGGAGGCCTCCAGCCTGAACGTGATCGGCAGCAGCAGCGCCACGGTGAGGGCGGGGCCGATGCCGGGCAGCACGCCGACCGCCGTGCCGATGGTCACCCCGATCAGCGCCCACAGCAGGTGCATCGGGGTCAGCGCGCCGGCGAAGCCCTCCAGGAGGAGCCCGAGCTGCTCCATGTCAGAACCCCCAGGGTCCGGCGGGCAGGGTGAGCCCGATGAGGCGGTCGAAGGTCAGGAAGGCCAGCGCCGCCAGCGTCCAGCCGCCGGCGTAGAGCCGCCAGCCGTGCGGCGCGCCGAGCAGCAGGGCCGTGACGACGAAGAGGGCGGCCGAGCCGAGCACGTACCCGAGGACGGGCAGCAGCAGGGCGAAGGCGGCGAGCGCGGCGGCCAGCGCCCCCACCCGGAGCGCGGCGTGGCTGCGCAGCGGGTGCCCGCGGACGGCCGTGCGCAGGTCGCGCAGGGAGCGCAGCATCAGCCAGAACCCGGTGAGCGCGAGCAGCACGCCCAGCGCCAGCGGCATCACGGCGGGGCCCATCGCGCCGGCGTCGCCGGGCAGCCGCCGCGCGTCCACGATCATCACCGGCCCGGCCACGACCATGAGCCCGCCGAAGATCGCCGAGCTGATCGCGGTCCTCCTGTCGCAGGACAGATCGGGCTCGGGCTCGGCGGGCGCCGGGGCGGGCTCGTTCGTCTGCGTGGTCACAATCCGATCTCCTTGAGAATCTGCGCCACCCGGCGCTGCTCGGACCGGACGAACTCCTCGAACTCCGGCCCGGCCAGGGTGGCGTCGCCCCAGCCTCGCTCGGCGAGCGCCTGACGCCAGCCGTCCGTACGGGTCATGTCGAGCACCATCTGCTCCAGCGCGCGCTCCTGCTCGGCGGTGATGCCCTTCGGCGCGACCACGCCGCGCCAGTTCTGCAGCTCCACGTCGAGGCCCGACTCGCGCAGCGTGGGCACGCCGGGCAGCGCGGGCAGCCGCTCCGGGCTGGACACCGCGAGCGCCCGCACCTGCCCGGCCTTGATCTGCGGCATGACCTCGGAGACCCCGGAGATGCCAAGGGTCGAGCGGCCGGAGAGCAGGGTGGTGAGCGCCTCGCCGCCGCCGGAGTGGGCGACGTAGCTCACCTTCGCGGGGTCGGCGCCGACGGCCTTGGCCATCAGCCCGGCCAGGATCTGCTCGACGCCGCCGGCCGAGCCGCCGGAGATCGACACGGCCGGCAGGTCGTCGCGCATGGCGCCGGCCGCCGCCTTCATGTCCTCGAGCGGGGAGTCCGCGGCGGCGACGACGACCTGGTAGTCGGTGGTGAGCCGGGCCAGCGGGACGGTCTCGGCGAGCGAGTGCGGCGAGTCGTTGGTCTCCACCGCGCCGATCATGATGAGGCCGGTCGTCATGAGCTGGCTGGGGTCGCCGTTCAGGCGGACGAACTGGCTGAGGCCGATCGTGCCGCCCGCGCCGGCGACGTTGTAGACCTCACTGCGGCCGGCCAGATCGCGCAGGGCCGCCTGCATCTCCCGCGAGGTCTGGTCCCAGCCGCCGCCGGGCGCCGCGGGCGCCATGATGCGCAGCTGTCTGCCGTCAAGCGCGCGGGCCACCGCGGAGCCCGCCCGCCGATCGTCCGCCGGTGCCGTGACGATGAGCGCACCGGTCGCGAGCAGCGCGGCCGCGAGCGGGGCCCACCGCCTGATCGCAGTCATCAAGCTCTTCACCGCTCCCCGGATCCCGTTGTCAGAATTTATGGTGTACGACTGTATACACTCACATGCAATTGAGAACAAGGCTTTGGAGGACACGATGCAATCCGACGACTTCGACGTGGTGGTGGTCGGCGGCGGCAACGCCGGTCTCAGCGCCGCGCACGCCGCCGCGGAGCGCGGCCGCCGCGTTCTCCTGCTGGAGAAGGGCCCCGAGGAGGGGGCGGGCGGCAACAGCTTCTACACCGCCGGAGCGTTCCGCATCGTGCACGACGGGCTCGCCGATCTCGCCGGCCTGCTCGACCCCGACGACCGGCATGCCGGCACCGTGCTGCCCGCCTACCCCGCGGCGGAGTTCGCGGCGGACATGGCCAAGGTCACCGGCGGCCGCAACGACAAGGCGCTCACCGAGGTGCTGATCGCCGAGAGCGCCAGGACGCTGCGCTGGCTGCACGGCAAGGGGCTGCGCTTCCGCCTGATGTACGAGCGGCAGGCCTACCCCGCCGGCGACGGGCGGCAGGTCTTCTGGGGCGGGCTGGCCGTCGGCAGCACCGGCGGCGGCAAGGGGCTGATCGAGCAGCACACGCGGGCGGCGCGGCAGGCCGGGGTGGAGCTCCGCTACGGCGTGCGGGCCCGCGAGCTCACGCTCGACGGGGGCCGCGTGACCGGGGTGACCTGGCAGGACGCGCGGGGCCGCGGCGGCGTGGCGCGCGCGGAGTCGGTGGTGCTCGCGGCCGGGGGTTTCGAGGCCGACGCGGGCATGCGCCGCGAGCATCTCGGGGAGGGCTGGCAGCGGGCGAAGGTGCGGGGCACGCCGTACAACACCGGAGACATGCTGGCGGCGGCGATCGCCGCCGGGGCGGGGACGCACGGCGACTGGAGCACCTGCCACAGCGTCGCCTGGGACGCCTGGCACGCGGAGAACGAGAGCAACCGCGAGCTCACCAACCGGCTCACGCGCGGCGGGTACCCGCTGGGCATCGTGGTCAACGCCGACGGGCGGCGCTTCCTCGACGAGGGCGCGGACTTCCGCAACCTCACCTACGCCAAGTACGGCGCGCGCATCCTCGCCCAGCCGGGCGGCGTGGCCTTCCAGCTCTTCGACGCCACCACCCGGCCGAGCCTGCGGGCCGAGGAGTACGACATGCCGGGCGCGTCCGTCGTGACGGCGGACACGATCGAGGACCTGGCCGCGGGGATGGGCGTGGACGCGGCGGCGCTGCGCGCGACGGTCGAGGAGTTCAACGCCTCGATCGACCGGTCGGTCCCGCTCGACCTGTCCGTGCTGGACGGCCGGGCCGCCGCCACGACGCCGCCGAAGTCTAACTGGGCCGTCCCGCTGGAGCGCCCGCCGTTCCACGCGTTCCCGGTGACGTGCGGCATCACGTTCACCTTCGGCGGGCTGCGCGCCGACACCCACGGCCGGGTCCTCGACGGCGCCGGCGACCCCGTCCCCGGCCTGCTGGTGTGCGGCGAGATGCTCGGCGGCCTGTTCAGCGGCAACTACCCGGGCGGCACGGGCCTCACCTCAGGAGCCGTCTTCGGCCGCCGCGCCGGCTCCCTGGCCTGACGCGGGATCAGGACCGAGCGCCCGGGCTCACGCGCGATCGCCGGCGGGCGCTCACGCGGGGCCGTGGCCGCACCACCTGGGCGAGGACGGCAAGCTGCGGGCGCTCGCGCGGGGCCGTGACCGGGCGCTCGCGCGGGGCCGGAACCGGGCGCTCGGGGTCACGCCGGATCGTCGGCGGGTGCCCTTCCCGGGCGGTCCAGGCCGGCGGCCAGGTCGGCGATGGCCTGGTCGATCTCCTGGCGCAGGATGGCCATGGGCGGCGTCTCGTCGGAGTCGCCGCCGTGCTCCAGCCACCGGCTCAGCACCACGCGCAGCGCCGTCAGCGCCGTCGCCGCGCACAGCGCGGGATAGATCCCGGTCGGCGCGGGCCGCAGGCGCTCGGTGATGGCGCCGGCGAGCGCCTTCTCCTGGGCGGCCAGCACGGCCAGCTCCTGGGGCAGCAGCGCCGGCGTCCGGCGGATGAGCCGGCTCGCCAGGATGTAGTCGCGGCTGGCCGCGTGGTCCTGGTCGAAGACGGTGAGCACCGCCTCGCGCAGCGCCCGCAGCACCGACTCGGTGGCGGGCCTGGCGCGGAACTCGGCGATGAGCGCCTCCGCCCCGGCCGCGGCGGCCGCCACCACCGCCTCCTCCTTGCTGGAGAAGTAGTTGAAGAAGGTGCGCAGCGCGATGTCGGCCTCGGAGGCGATCTGCTCGACGGTGACGTGCTCCACGCCGTGGCGCAGCGCCAGGCGCAGGGCCGCCTCGCGCAGGGCGGCCCTGGTCGCCTGCTTCTTGCGCTCCCGGCGCCCGGTCACGGCGCCGGGGACGGCGTCCGCCGCCGTGGCGGTGCTCTCAGGGCCGACCATGGTGCTCCTCCTTCCGCCGGCGCGGCATCCGTTCCCGCCCCGCCTGCCGCAGGCCGGCAAGCCGGCCTGCGGCAGGCCCGTTCAGGCCCACGTGACTGGCAGGGAGTGCACCCCGAAGATGAGCATCTCGTTGCGCAGCGGCACCTGGTCGGCGGGCACGGTGAGGCGCAGGTCCGGCATCCGGGTGATCAGCTCGCTCAGGCCCACCTTCATTTCCGCCCGGGCGAGCTGCTGGCCCAGGCACTGGTGGATGCCGTGGCCGAAGGCCAGGTGCGAGGTGCGGGGCCGGTGCACGTCCAGGCGGTCGGGGTCGTCCCAGTGGCGGGGGTCGCGGTTGGCCTCGGGCGTGGCGATGATCACCGTGGCGCCCGCCGGGATCTTCACCCCGGCGATCGTGACGTCCTCGACGGCCACCCGGCTGACGCCCATCTGGATGATGGACAGGTAGCGCAGCAGCTCCTCGATCGCGTTGTCCATCAGCGCCGGGTCGGCGCGCAGCGCGGCGAGCTGGTCGGGGTGCTCCAGCAGCGCGAAGGTGCCCAGGCCGAGCATGTTGGCGGTGGTCTCGTGCCCGGCGCCGAGCAGCACCAGGGCCATGTCCGTGAGCTGGGCGTCGGTCAGCGGCGGGTCGGCGTCGTGGACGAGCCCCGACAGGATGTCGTCGCCCGGGCTCTCCCGCTTGGCCGTCACCAGGCCCTGGATGAAGCCGTACAGCTCGAGACCGGCCTGCATCCGCTCGTCGTCGGGGGTGTCGGAGTTCAGCGCGATGGCGGTGCGTTCCTGGAACTCGGCCCGGTCGGCGTAGTCGACGCCGAGCAGCTCGCAGATCGCCAGCGAGGGGATCGGCAGCGCGTACGCGGGCACGAGGTCGGCCTCGGTGCCGGCCGCCCGCATGGCCTCGATGTGCTCCACGGCGATCTCGCGCAGCCGTGACTCCAGCGCGCGCATCCGCCGGACGGTGAACTGGCCGGTCAGCAGCCGCCGCAGGCGGGTGTGCTCGGGCGGGTCCATGAAGACGAACATCCCATCGGCGCGGCTGTCCACCTTCGGCGCGACGGCGGCGCCCGATTCGCCGCTCTCGGCGGCGGCGAGCTGCTCGACCTCGTGCGGCTGCAGCTTGGTGACGTCGGGGTAACGCACCCGGTCGGAGCTGAAGCGGGGGTCCGCCAGGACGGCGCGGGCCTCCTGGAGGCCGGTGACCATCCAGGTGGGAGCGCCGTTGAGGAGCCGCAGCGGCTGGATCGCCCCCTGACCGCGCCGCTCCCGCACGCCGGACGGCGGATCGAACGGGCAGCCGCCCCGGTCCACCATGTCCGCCGGCAACATCCGCCGGATGCCCGTCGGGGACTCCGTCACCCGCCGGCCCTCGCTCTCCTCGCCGGAGATCGACATCAGCCACATCCTCCTCTCGAGCGGCGTCACGCGACCGCCCGTCGCTGCCAGGGTCGCCGCCACCCTACACGCGTAACATGCACGACGCGCATCAATGCATGTCGTGCACGTTTCTCTGGACAGGGGTGAGCCGCGGGGATCACCATGACGGCTCACGGGCCGCCGGGTGGGCGAGCGGGTGGGCATCGTCGGCCTGGGCGGGCTCGGCATGCCCGGCTCCGTCCCGGCCGTGCTCGCGCTGATGGAGCGCGGGGACCTGACCTCCACGCCGCCACGGCCGGCTTCGAGGAGATCCACGAGGCCGTCGGGCGGCTCGAACGCGGCCAGGCGACCGGACGCCTCGGCGCGGCCGTGGGGTAGACACCACGGCCCTCTACAGCTTGTAGAGTATGCGCGATATCGGGCGAAAGGGTGGATCGTGCTGCGTTGGTTCCGGGTCCTGGCAGTGGCCGAGGCGTGCTCGTGGGCGGGGCTGCTCGTCGGGATGTTCTTCAAGTACGTGACCGAGACGGGCGAGCTCGGCGTGAAGATCTTCGGGCCGATCCACGGGGCGCTGTTCGTCCTGTACGCGGCCGGGGTGCTGCTCTCGGCCAGGGAGGCGGGCTGGAGCCGGGGCGCCGTGGTGCTCGGGCTGGCCTGCGCGGTGCCGCCGTTCACCTCGTTGTGGTTCGAGCGGCGGATGGCGGCGCGCACCGCGGCCGGGCAGCTCGCCTGACCTGATCACCGGGCCGGGTTCGCGCCCGGCAGGGGTGTCCCGGTCAGCTCGGCGCACGCGGCGAGCAGGCCGTCCTGGAGGTCCGGGTCACGGGCGGCGGGATGCGTGTCGGCCTGCGCCTTGTGGTAGAAGTACGCGCCGCTCACCGTGGCGGCAGGCTCGCCGCTCACGGCCAGCCAGGCCTGGGTCAGGTGCGCCTGGCTCAGGTCGTCGGGCGCGCCGGGACCGCCCATCTTCGTCGGGACCCAGCCCGGCGTCACCGCGTTGGACAGCACCTGCGGCCAGTGCCGGGCGATGGCGAAGGCCAGCAGGACGTCGTGCAGCTTGGAGTCCGCGTACGCCTGCGCCGGGATCCAGGCCCGCTTCTCCCACTGCAGGTCGGACAGGTCGGGGTCGCCGCTGCGATGCATGCCGGAGCTGAGGTGCACCAGCCGCCGCGGCGGCGTGATCAGCGCGGTCAGCAGGTACGGCGCCAGCACGTTGATCGCGAACACGTGGCTGAGCCCGTCGGCTGTCGTGATCTTGCGGTGCTCGCGGTACCCGACGGCCACGTTGTGGATCACCGCGTCGAACGGCCCCGTCTCGTTCGCCTGCCGCGCCACCGACCGCATCTCCTCGATGCTCGACAGGTCGCCGGTGAGCACGCCGGCGGCCCCGGGCGCGGCGGCGTTGGCGTCGGAAGCCCGCCGCGCGTTCCTGGCGTGCAGCACCACCTCGTGCCCCTCGCCGATGAGCAGTTGCGCGGCCATCAGGCCGAGCCCGTCGGCGGACCCGGTGATCAGGATGCGTGACATGAGTCTCCTCTCGAAGCCCCACTCTAGAGTTGCACTACTCTTTCCCGCGTGAGCGACGGCAAGAGACCCGGCAAGAAGGCGCAGAAGTCCGCGGAGACCCGGCGGCGGGTGCTGGGCGCCGCCGGAGACCTGTTCGTGGCACAGGGGTACGGCGCGACCACGTTGCAGGAGGTCGCCGACAGGGCGGGCGTGGCCGTGCAGACGGTGTACTTCGTGTTCGGCAACAAGCGCCGCCTGCTCAAGGAGCTGGTGGACGTCACGATCGCGGGCGACGACGCGCCGGTGGCGACCCTCGACCGGCCCTGGTTCCAGGAGGCCCTGGCCGCCGGCACCGCCGGGGAGCACCTGCTGCGCCACGTGGCGGGCACGCGGGCCGTGCTGGAGCGGGTGGCGCCGATCACCAAGGTGCTGGAGGTGGCCGCCGCCACCGATCCCGAGGTGCCGCAGATGTGGCCGGAGACGGAGGACCCGCGGCACGTCGTGGCGACGGCCGCGGCGCGCAGCCTCATGGCCAAGCCGGGCGCGCGCCGGGAGGTGCCGGTGGAGGAGGCCGCCGACCTGCTCTACGGGGTGCTGAGCCCGGATCTCTACCTGCTGTTCGTCCGCGAGCGCGGCTGGGCGCCCGAGCGGTTCGAACGCTGGGCGTACGAGACCCTGCTGCGCGACCTCGTGGAACATGAGTGACGCTCACTCGTAAGGGGCTTTGACACAGCCTTGTCACGATCACCGTAACGGTAGGTCGCCTTCCCCTCATGCTCTGTTATGGTCCCCTCTTGTCCGCAATTGGGATGACCTTTACCTACATAGGAGGAACATGAGGGGCAAGAACAGAGCCATCACCCTGTCCGCGGCCGTGGCGCTCGCCGCCGCTCCCCTGCTGGGCGTGGCCGCCCCCGCGACGGCCGCGAGCACGGCCACGCGGACCGTCCAGAACCAGGCGCTCGACTGGCTCTCCCTCGACGCGCTCAGCGGCTCGAAGCTGGTGCAGCGGGTCAAGGAGCTGCTGGGCAAGGGGTACGTGCCCCAGGCCCTGAGCGTGACCAACGCCGCCAGCCCGCAGTACACGTCCCTGTGGGTCAAGGACACCGCCCGCAAGGTGAACGTGCTGCAGGGACTGTCCGCCACGGAGCTGCCGCAGCGCATCGCCGAGCAGGCGAAGCTGGGCTTCCGTCCCAAGCTGGTCTCCGGCACGGGCACGGGCGCGAGCGCGGTCTTCGCGGTGGTCTTCGAGAAGACGGCGCAGCTCGTCAAGTCCGAGCTGGCGCTGACGAAGGAGACCCTGCTCAAGGTCAACGCCGAGCTGAGCGCCGCCGGCCTCAGCATCGCCTCGCTGGACGTGTACGGCACGGTGGAGAAGCCGCTCTACGCCGCCGTCTGGGTGGCGGGCGCGGCCACGGGCACCCTGCAGGTGACGCTGGGCCAGACCGTGGAGCAGCGCGGCCAGGAGCTGCTGGCCAAGGCGAAGCAGGGCCTGCGCCCGGTGCTCATGGCCGTCGGGCCCGGCAAGTCGTACTCCACGGTGTGGGGCAAGGGCGCCACGACGGGCGTCAAGGAGTACCTGAGCCTGTCGAAGGTGACGTACACGGTCAAGGCGGCGCAGCTCAAGACGATGGGCTACCGGCCGCAGATCCTGAGCGCCGAGGACGGCGTCATCGCGTCGGTCTGGAGCAGGGGCTAACCGGCACCGCGCTGGAGGGTCGAGTCCGGCACAGGATCAGTGTGCCGGACTCGGCCTCCACGATAGTGCAGGTCAGCGGCGATCGCGCGGTCCGGAACATAAAACGGTTACATGCGATCGACCAGGAGCTGCGCCCCCACCAAGAGCCTCTTCACATAAACGCTGCATACTCCCCTGATACCTCGCTCCGCGGCATGGCAGAATGCGGGGAAGCGTTTACATCGCTTCCCGCGTCAACCAGAAGGAGACCCCTCCGTGCCACGGCGACCCGTCGCGGTCTTCGCAATCGCGCCCTGGGCCTTCCCCGGCGTCTTCCCGCCCGACGTCATCGCCCGGCTGCGCCGCTCCGCGGACGTGACCGACGCGGTGCGGCTCACCTCCTTCGACGGTCCCGCCGCGGCCGAGGCGCTGGCCGGGGCGGAGATCCTGCTCACCGGCTGGGGCTGCCCGCGCATCGATCCGCGCATCACCGCCGCCGCGCCCCGGCTGCGGGCCGTCCTGCACGCGGCCGGCAGCGTCAAGACCCTGGTGGACCCCGCCGTCTTCGAGCTCGGGATCACCGTGTCCTCCGCGGCGCAGGCCAACGCCGTGCCCGTCGCCGACTACACCGTCGCCGCGCTCGTCCTGGGCGCCAAGCTGGCCTTCAGCCGCGCCCGCCACTACGCGGGCGGGCAGGACAGGGCGCTGTGGCAGCCGGGCGACGGCACCGGGCTGTACGACTGCACGGTCGGGGTGATCGGCGCCTCCCGCATCGGCCGCCTCGTCCTGCAGCGGCTGCGCGACTTCGACGTACGCGTCCTGCTGTCGGACCCCACGGTCACCCCCGCCGAGGCGGCGCTGCTGGGCGCCGAGAAGGTGGACCTCGACGACCTGTGCCGGCGCAGCGACCTGGTCACGGTGCACGCGCCCGCGCTGCCGGAGACCCACCACCTGCTCGACCGGCGCAGGCTCGCCCTGCTGCCGGACGGCGCCGTGCTGGTCAACACCGCGCGCGGCTCGCTGGTGGACACGCAGGCGCTCACCGACGCGTGCGCCTCCGGCCGCCTGTCCGCCGTGCTCGACGTCACCGACCCCGAGCCGCTGCCGCCCGGCCATCCGCTCTTCGCGCTGCCCAACGTGCTCATCACGCCGCACCTGGCCGGGGCGCAGGGCCGCGAGCTGCGCCGCCTCGGCGAGTTCGCCGTCACCGAACTCGAACGGCTCCTGGCCGGCGACCCCCTGCGCGGCCAGGTGCTGCCCGAGCAGCTCCCCTACACGGCCTGACCCCCGGCGGCCCTCAGGGCTCGGGGACGTAGGTCAGGTGGAGCACGCCGGTCTTCCACGTCTCGTTCCTGACCAGCTTCAGCGGGTGCGACGGGGTGTCCTCGAACAGGTGCTGCCCGCGGCCGACGACGATCGGGTGGACCAGCAGGTTCAGCTCGTCGAGCAGCCCGTTGGCCAGCAGCCAGCGCACGGTCGTCGCCGAGCCGGAGATCTGGAGGTCGCCCTCGACCCGCTCCTTGATCTCGCGCAGCCGGGCCGCGACGTCACCGGAGACGATCGTGGTGTTGGCCCAGTCCGCGCGCTCCAGCGAGCTCGTCACGACGTACTTGGGGGCCTCGTTGAACCTCGCGGCGATCTCCGGGTCGGCGTCCGTCGCCGTCCAGTACGACGACCACTCGTCGTACAGCTTCCGGCCCATGAGGAAGCCCGCCGCGCTCTCCATGCCCGCCTGGACCATGGCGCCCATCTCGTCGTTCCAGTACGGGAAGTGCCACTGGTCCGGCGACTCCACCACGCCGTCCAGCGAGATGAAGAAACTCGAAACGATCTTAGCCATTGCCGCCCCTGCTCTCTCAGTTCGCTGGCTGGGAGGCTAGGCGCGAGCGGCCGCCGCGGTCTTGTACAGAAACGACACCCGCCGCCAGGCCCGCACCCTGCGCCACGTACTCCAGGTCGATCGAGTCGGTGTGCGAGCTCCGGCTCAGGTCCAGCCGCCGGCACCCCGCGCGCGGCAGGTCGATGAGCGAGGGGCCGGGGCCGCCGCTGACCTTGGTGCGCACGGGCGTGCCCGCGCCCTCCAGGCGGGCCCCGATCCGCAGCGGGTTGTTCGGGGCGAGCGGCAGCTTCGACACCCGGAGGATCTTGTTGCCACGATTCGGGCGCGGCGACGGTGTGCTCGCCTTCAGACGTGCTCGCCTTCAGACGTGCTCGCCTTCAGACGTGCTCGCCTTCAGACGTGCTCGCTTTCAGACGTGCTCGCTTTCAGATGTGCTCGCCGACGAGCGCGAGGCACTGGAAGGCGGCCAGGCCGAACTGCGCGCTGGCGTTCGTGCTCAGGTCCGCCTCGTCGACGGGGTTCAGCACGGCGGGCCCCTCGACGCGCCTGGAGCCGAACGGGTGGTTGTCCGGGTAGCCGGCGTGGCCGGTGCGCAGCTCCTGCCAGGCCCGCTCGGCCAGGGCCTGGTCGCCCAGTTGCCTGGCCGCGTAGGCGGTGGCCCGCGAGTAGGCCTGGCGCAGGTTGAGGTTGCCCCAGTCGGCCCCGGTGACCTCCTTCTGCTCGGCCTTGGTAGCGTTGTAGAGGCGGCAGAACTCCAGCCACTTGGCCTTCACGGCCTGGTCGTCGATCAGGCCGATCAGCTCCGTCATGACCTCGATGAGGCCGAAGACCGAGCTGAGGCTGCCGACGCTCACCGACTTCTCCGTCATCGGGTTGAAGCGGCCGTCGGCGAGGTTGTACGTGACGCCGGCCTGCACCCAGCCGTTGGGCAGCGCGGCGATCGTGGTGGCGCCGTTGATCAGCTTGGTGCGGGCGATCGGGTCGCCGCCCCGCTCCCACTCGGCCAGCCAGGCCATGGCCAGGGAGCCCCAGTCGGTGGTCTGCCCGACGCCGAGCGCCTTCGGGTCGGGGTCGAACGGCTCGCCGCCGTTGATCTTGCGGCCGGGATCGAGGACGAGGAAGGTGCGGTCGGAGTCGACCAGGTCGTGCATGACGTCGCCGATGCGCTCGTCGGCGGTCAGGAAGTAGTAGAAGCGCTTGTAGCCGGCGTTGCTGATGCGCACCTGCTTGGCGCTGTCGGCCCAGTGCAGGATGCCGTGCCGGGTGCCCAGGCCGCGCCACCTGCCGAGGTGGTACATGTCCACCTCGCTGGTGTGGCGGGTCATCGCCTCGGCGAAGCGGAACGCCTTGGCGTCGCCCGTGCGCAGGTAGTGGTACCAGAGCCACAGGTCCGTGGACAGCTCCGAGTTGTCCCAGGCGTAGCCGCCCACGTCGTAGCGCCACACGTGCCGGTCGCCGTCGTAGCTGTGCATGATGTCGCCGTAGTCCCAGAAGCCGTACCAGGAACGCTGGTCCACCTGCTCGCGGTGGTACTTGTGCATCAGGTCGAGCTTGTCCTCCAGCGCGGCCTTGGCCGGGACCGAGCGGTCGGCGGGCGACCAGGAGCCGAACACGCCGGCCGCGTGGTTGTGCCGCGGCGGGCTGGTCAGCAGGGGCGGGGTGGCGTTGGCGGCGGCGAGCGCGGCGAAGCGCCGCGCGTCCGGGGTGGCGGCCAGCGCCCAGAACGTCAGCTCCGTGGTGCGGGCCACCCCGTACGGGGTGCCGAACCCGGGCTCGTAGTCCTCGTAGGTGATCTCCAGGGCGTCGAGCTGCTCGGGGTAGGTGTCCTGGCCCATGCCGTCGTGGTAGAAGCGCAGGTCCATGGCGCCGGCGCGGGGCGACCACAACCACACCGTGGCCTGCGCCTCGCCGGTGGCGGCGCCGGTGATCTCCAGCTCCGTCGGGTGGAGCTGCCAGAAGTTCCGCATGCCGAACGCCAGCCCGCCGGTCGGGCCGCCGACGTAGGCCAGCCCGGACGCGCGGCGGCCCCCGTCCACGCGGATCCACGAGTGCCCGGGCCCGGTGCGCTTGTGGATCTCGAAGCCGTGCGCGGTGAGCTGGCTCAGCCGGTAGTCGCCCCAGGAGGGGATCCACTGCAGGCGGGTGGTGACGCGCTGGTCCCAGGTGGCCGGGTCGGGGGTGGCCTTGCCCTGGTACTGGGCCTGCCGGACGGCCTGGCCCGGGTCGCGGCGCAGGCCGGTGATGCCGCGTACGGCCTCGGACAGCACGCCGTCGCCCTCGCCGGCGAAGCGGACGTGCCGGTCGTGCGGCTCGCCGCGCATCGGCACGGCGAACCGCACGCCGAGGCCGTTGATGAAGTCCTTGTTCTCGTTGCCGTCGTAGACGAAGGTGTGCACGACGCGGACGGCGTCCGAGCCCGCGTACAGGTAGCAGCGCACCGTGAACGGCAGCCACTCGCGCCGCCCCTTCTTGTGCCTGCCCTCCACCCTGACCACCGCCCGCACGGGGCCGGCCTGCTCGACGTGCACCGAGGAGACGTGGCTGGTGAACGACTCGCTCTTGCCCGGCTCCTCGGGCTTGTCCTGGCGGGAGGCGACCAGGCGGCCGTCCTTGGCGATGACCGTCGTGCCTCGTGTGATGGATTCGACGACGTGCTCGCCGGAGCGCACGAACGCCACGGTGATCACTCCGGTGTCGACGGTGACCTGCCCGCCGTCGGTCTTCACGACCACCGGCGCGGCGGGCCGGGCAGCGGTGCCGGCGCCGAGCCGGTAGCTCCCGGCCCGCGGCTCGGCCCCGCTGATCGCGTGGGCGGTCCACTTGACCGAACCGTCCGGCCAGTAGCCGATCGGCCACGACTGCACCGGCACCTGCGTGCCCGCCTCGGTGGTCAGCGTGAACTGCTGGCCGGGCGCGAACGCGCCGCGCGGCCACGGCACGCCCCACGTCGTGCCGCCTGTCACCTCGGCGGGGGCGCCGCCTTCCAGCCACGTCAGCGGGATCGGGTCGTGGCCGTTCACCTCGGCCGGCGTCGGGGCGGCCTGCGCGGCGGCCGGGCTCGCGCCGCGTAAGGTCAGCGCCGCCGCGGCTCCCGCGGCGGTCGTGGAGAGCATGGTGCGTCGGCTGATGTCAACCACAGGTCGTCTCCTTGCGCGGGCCGGGCCCGGCTGTGTCTGAGAAGGAAGGGGGGTCAGCTACCGGCGTAGGTGATGTTCGGCCGGGGCGGCCTGGTCATGCCGTTGCCGAGGTAGTAGTCCACGTGGTGGTCCTGGAGGTAGCCCTTGACGGTCAGGTCGTTGCGGTAGGCCGGGTTGTGGGCCGGCGTGTAGAGCCGGGTGGCGGCCGGCCGGTCCGTGGTGAAGACGACCAGCTCGTCGTGGTCGGAGGAGGGCATCACCACCTCCTCGCGCCAGTCGCCGAGGATGTCGCCGATCAGCGCGGGGTACTGGGTGCCGACGTTGACCGCGCCGTGGTTCCAGGTGGTCACCTGCCGCGACACGCCGCCGGTGGCCGGGTCCCACTTCTCGATCTTGCCGTCGTTGAACAGCTCCATGCCGAGATCGCCGTCCCAGAACACGCCCAGGTGCGGCCACGGCCCCGTCGCCTGGGTGAGCGTGTTGCCGCGGGCGTTGTAGACGCCGGAGAAGGACCAGACCTCCATGCCGGGGAAGCGTGGGTCGATGTCGCCCGCCATGCCCCGCCCGACGTCGCCGACGCCGTCCTCGACGTGCCGCCAGAGCATCGTGCCCTGCTGCGCGCCGTAGTAGTACTCGCGCAGGCCGCTGGGGTTGTCCTGCTGGACGCCGTAGCCCTCCAGGCCGGGCCGGGACGGGTCCAGGTCCGCGAGGTGGAAGCGGTCGCCGTGCACGACGCCCTCGTCGGCCAGGGAGTACCGCAGGGTGCCGTCACCGTTGAGCACGAACCCGATCTCGGCGACCTCGTCCCTGCCGTCGCCGTCCACGTCGATGATCCGGGTGTTGTGCCCGTCGGCGTGGCCGGCGCCGCCGCGCAGCCACTTCCACTGGTTGGTCAGCCTGGTCCCGTCGAACCTCCAGGCGGTGAACATGAGGTTGAAGCCGCCGTCGCCGACCCGGTTCTTCATGTACGCCACCAGGCTGGGCGTGACGCCGTCGAGGTAGCCGACGCCGAAGCGGGCCGGCATGGGCCCGTCCGCCAGGTAGTCCGCGGGCACCGGGGCGGTGGCGCGGGGCGCGCCGGTCCGGCCGTCGAGGATGGCGATGGCCTGCCGGGTGTCGTCGGAGGCGGTGTACCGGGTGCCGTCGCCGAACGTGACCCCGTTGGCCACGCGCACCGCGACCTCGGCGCGGCCGTCGCTGTCGAGGTCGTAGACGGTCACGCCGTCCCAGTGGCCCACGTCGATGACCGACGAGCCGCCCTCGATGTTGTCCTGGTCGGTGCTGTTCGGCCCCATGTTCGCCGACCACAGGAAGGTGCCGTCGCCGCGGTAGGCCTCGATCGTCTGGGGGCTGGTCTGCCGGTCCACCACGTAGTCGTAGGCGCCGTCGCCGTCGAGGTCGCCGACCCAGGCGAACTTGATCGGGCCGCCGGGCCGCAGCGGCACGCGCACCACCGGCTCGACGGCGTGGTTCGCGGCCAGCATGAAGGACCTGCTCGCGGGCTGCCAGACGCCGTCGATGACCGGCCGGACGTAGTAACTGTTGCGCCGCGTGAGGTCGGCCGTGGCGTCCACGAAGTTGGTGCCGCCGGTCAGCGGGTCGGTGTTGAGCTTGACTGCGGCGCCGCCGGCGGTCGACCGGTAGACGTTGAAGGCGATCCCGTCCGGGTCCAGGCCCAGCAGCCGCCACGTGACCAGGACCTCGGTGGCGCTCCTGCGCACGGCCACGACCCCGCGGTCGAGGTTCTCCATCGGGCGGGCGGCGACTGCCGCCGCGGCGGACGCGGGGGGCGGGGCGGCGACCGGGGCGGCGCCGAGCAGGAGCAGCGCCGTGGCGGCGGCGGCCCGTAACCGGTGCGGGGCGTGCATGATGACCTCCTTGGTCACGAGGGGGGTGCCGGGCGGGCGTCCGGTGCGGTCGCGTAACCCGGTCGAAACCCAAGAGAGTTGAAGCGTTTACATAGACGGGATAGGACCATGAACTCGGAGTGAAGTCAAGATCTGTGTCATGCCTGGCCCAGACGGTTTGACGGGGTACGGCGCGTGCGCCATCATCGCCTGCAAGCGGTTTACGCGGAGGAGGCCGGGATAAGGATTCGGATATCGGTCCGGCCGCCTCTCGATATTGGACCGGCTGGTCCTGGCTCTGATGTGCTCGGTTCCCGTGACTGTCGCCGCTCCCGTCTCCCCTCCGTCCTCCGTGGACCCCGCCGGCCGCCGGATTGTCGTCACCGTGGTCGCGATCCAGCTCTCCTGCTGCCTGGGCTTCTTCTCGGTGATGGCGCACCTGGTCGCGCACCTGCGGCACGACCTCGGCCTGATGGCGGGCACGGCGGGGCTGATCCTCGGGGCGCGGACCGGCCTGCAGTTCGCGCTGCTGCTGCCGGTGGGGGCGCTCACCGACCTGATCGGCGCGCGGCGTACCGGGGTGATCGCCTGCGTCGTGCGCGCGGCGGGCTTCGCCCTGCTCGGGACCGCCGAGAGCGTCGGCGCGCTGCTCTGCGCGGCCGTCGTGATCGCCGTGGGCGGCGCGCTCTACAACCCCGCGGCCCAGAGCCTGCTGGCCGGCGCCGGGCCCCATCAGGCCGGAGGCTTCGCCGCCTACGTCACCGCGCAGCACGTCGCGACCGTCGCGGGGCCGCCCGTGGGGCTGGCCCTGATCTCGCTGCAGCCCGGGTTCGCGTTGCTGACCGGGGCGGCCGGCGCCATGTGGGCGGTCTCCGGCGGGCTGTTCCTCCTGCTGCCGAGGACCCCGCGCCGGCCGGTGCCCTTCCGCGGGGTGCTGCCCGGCGTGCGGGCCGTGCTCGGCGACCGTTCCTTCCTGCTCTTCGCGCTGATGACCGCGCCCACGACGCTGCTGGCCAACCACATCATGACGGCCGTGCCGCTGCTCGGCTTCACGCCCGTCGCGGCCACGCTCTGCTTCTGCGTGCTGGCCGCGATCGCCGCCGCCGCCCAGCCGTTCGTCGCCGCCGGGCGGCGGGGCGAGCGGCCCTGGGTGCTGCGGGCCGGGCTGCTGTGCGCGGCGGGTGCGTTCTTCGTGCTCGCGCCGCTGGACGGCACCGAGGTGGCGCCGCTGATGATCGCGGCCGTGCTGAACGGCGTGGCCAACGGGCTGATCCAGCCGTCGATCTTCCAGCGTGTCACCCGGCACGCGCCGCCCGAGCGGTTCGGGTCGTACTACGGGGTGCTGGCGTTCTGCGCCGGCATGTTCTCCTTCGTGTGCGAGATCCTGGCCGGGCAGCTCTTCGACCTCGGGCCCGCGGGCGCGACGGCGGCCCTCGTCGGGGTCGGCACGTTCGCGCTGGTGGCCGCGGTCGGCACCCGGGGGCCGTGAAGGCGCGCGCGGCGGGCTACGGCTCCGGGTCGGGGGCGAGGGGCGGGCCGGCGGGGAGGCCGCCGGGGTCGCGCCAGGTGGCCAGGAACCGCTCGGCCACCGCGCACGACCCGGCGAACGGCCCGTCCGGATGCTCCAGCGCCCCGGCGGTGAGCCGGGCGATCCGCTCCTCCACCACGGCGCGCGCCGCGTCGGCGTCGCGGACCCGGCCGGTGCGGTCGGCGAGGTAACCGATGGTGGCGCCGGCGCTGCACACGAAGTCCGCCAGCGTGACCACGCCCCGCTCCCGCAGGGTACGCAGCCCCGCCTCGGTGTACGGCACGTTCGCCGCCGGCGCGATCACCAGGGCGCGCACCAGGGCGGCCCGCGCGGCGGTCAGCGTCCCGGTGCGCGCGCCGGGCACGAGCACGTCGGCGGCCACCTCGTACAGCGCCTCCGGCGGGAGCACGGGCAGCCCGAGCCGGCTCACGCAGGCGTCGCCGTGCCGGGCGCGCAGGCGCGTCAGGGCGGCCACGTCGAGCCCCGCCGGGTCGGCGACGCAGCCGTACAGGGTGGACAGCGCGACGACGCGCCCGCCGCGCAGCGCGGCCTCGCGGACGACGGCGCCGCCCACCTTGCCGAAGCCCTCCACCGCCAGCGTCCGCCCCGCCAGCCCGCCCAGCGCGCTCTCGGCCGCCACCACCACGCCCAGGCCGGTGACCATGGTGTCCACCAGCTCGCCGCCGGCCTCCTGGTGCATCAGCGAGTCGGCGCGGTAGTCGGGCAGCGAGGCGAAGTCCTGGGTGCGGGTGCCCAGGTCGGAGGCGGTGAGGAACTCGCCCTTCTCGATCAGCGGGGCGATCTCCTGGCAGTAGCGGGCCAGGGTGATCTCCCGTTCCTCGTCCGTGGCCCGCAGCACCGCCTTGGCGCCGCCGATCCGCTCCCCCAGCACGGCCAGCTTGTACGTCATCGCCCGCGCCAGCAGCCCCGCCTCTCCGGGGGTGACGTCAGGGGCGAGCCGCGTGCCGCCCGCGCTCGTCGGGCAGTCGAGGTCGAAGGCGACGTAACCGTCCACGGACACGAGCTCCACGATCCTCATGCGCCCCCCTCATCCCGGCTCGATACCGCGAATATCGGCGAGGCGCGGCTGCCGGTCAAGGTCCGACGCCGATCACCCCAGGGAGCAGGGGGACACGCTGTGCGACCCGTACCCGCCGAAGCGGGCCCAGTCCACGCCGCCGGTGGCCTCCTTCCAGGCCGCCCAGGTGAGGCCGCGATCTCCGCCCGGCAGGTCGCAGTACGTGGCCAGCGGATCGGCGACGAGGTCGTCCAGGTGGGTGAGATTCCACAGGAAGACCCCCCTGTACCGGCTCGCCATCAGGGCGACCTGACCGTCCCCGCTCAGGGCCACGGCCTCGACGTACTCCATGTCGCCGCGCAACGAGGCCGTCCGGGCGGGACGGGACGGCTGGGAGAGGTCCAGGAGGGCAGCGGCTCCGTCTTCGCCGGCGGCCAAGGCCATGCCGCCGTCCGACGTCACGGCGAGCTCGCTGACGCGCGGAAGGTCCATGGCAGCGATCCGGCCGGGGCTCAGGCGGTCACCGATCTCCCAGGTCTCGAGCCGTTCCGCCTCCGCGATGAGCGCGCTGCGCCCGTCGGCGCTCATCGCCAGGTCCGCGACCGAGCCGCGCGGGAACGCGGGGCTGGGCAGCCTGGCGGGACGGGCGGGATCGGCGAGGTCCCAGAGGGTCGTCCAACCTCCGTGCTCGCCGACGACGACGGCGGCCGTCCTGCCGTCCGCGCTCAGCGCCAGCTCCTCGACGCCCACGCCACCGGCCCTGGTGTCCGACAGGCGGGCCGGGCGCGACCGGTCGGACAGGTCCCAGATCTTCATCCGCCCGTCGTCATCGGCGGCGACCGCGAGACGGGCGTCCCCGGACAGGGCCAGCGCCCGGATCTCGCCGCCCTTCCTCCCGGGTGTCAGCGTGGCCTCGCGCACGGGACGCTCCGGGCGGGTCAGGTTCCACACCAGGACGACGCCGTCCTCGTCGCCGGTCAGTGCCGTGCGCCCGTCGGCCGCCAGCGCCACCGCGCTCACCTCCCGCCGGTGCCCCCTCAGCAGGGCGAGCCGGTCGGGCTCGAACTCCTCCTCACCGAGCCGGTCCCGCAGATCCCACACCGCCACCCCGTCCTCATCCTCGGCGAGCGCGAACCGCCCGTCGGCGCTCACCGCCACGTCCTGGCCTCCCTCGGGAACGGGCTCCGCCAGCACCGTGCGCTCGTTCATGAGCACGGAGTCGAGCAGCCCGGCGCGCGTCCGGTCGTCGTCGTGGACGGCGACCGCGGCCGTACCGAACGCCAGGGCCTGGGCGAGGTCGGAGTCACGCAGCTCGGCGCCGCGCAGCGCCAGCGTGTGGGCCAGGGCGGCGCGTTCGAACGCCGAGGCCCGGTCGTGCTCGTGCTTCCACCCGTACGCCGCCGCCCCCAGGACCACGACCAGCACCGCAAGCAGCGCCCGGTCCCGGCGCGTCCACGACCCAGCGCTCATCCCGCCACAGCTCCCCCGCGTCCAGGCCCCGATCACTGAGGAGATTCTGCCCTTTGCAGCGGCTGTGCAGGAAGTCTCCGGCGACCGCTCACATCCTGGTTCGCAGCGGGCCGGGCAGGTGTTCGGCGCGGAGGTCCACGACGGGTACTCCATGACCGAGATCGCGCCCGTCCCCGGCCGCGTCTGCTCCGGCGGTCACCTGCACCTGCCGCCCGACCGGGCCTGATCGAGATACTCGATCCCGTCACGCTGGCCCCGGCCGCTCCCGGGCAGGTCGGCACGATCGTGGTGACGCCGTACTCGACCTTCCGCGTGCTCGGCCGCGTGTCACCCTGCGGGCTCACCACGCGGGACGTGCTCGACCTGCTGCAGGCCGAGCACGCGCTGCCGCCGCCCACCCGGTACGCGCTGGACGGCCACCTGCTCCACGTGGTCGCGGGCAAGCACGACCCCGGCCTGCTCGGGCGGCTGGAGGAGCGCGCGCACGGGCTGCCCCTGACCGGCATCGTCCTGGCCGAGACCGCCGAGGACCTGCCCGCGCCCTGCCGGCCGCGCGCCGACCTGCTGGAGCTCAGCTTCGAGCGAGGACTGTGATGATCCCGAACGTGCTGGCCCTTGTACGCGCTGGTCGCCCTGACCGTGGCACTCGCCGTCGGCTACCTGCGCCGTTTCGGCATTCCCCGCCCGCCCGTCGGCCGGGGGCGCCACGCCGGGGCCGGCCCGGCGGGGGCGCGGCCGGCCGGGGCGCAGGGGCCGCCCGTCGTCTGGCGCCTCCAGGAGTGACCGCCGGCAGAACCACCCGGCCGGGCGTTCGCGGGGTGGGTCACTCGGCCAGGTACTTCGCCACCTGCCCGGCCTCCGCCGCGTCGCCGAACAGGGCGAGCGAGCCGCGCCACGCCGCCGCGGACTCCTCGGGGCGGCCCAGCAGGGCGTGGGCCCGGCCGAGCTCCCTGAGGGTCCGGGCCCGCCACACCGGGGGGCCGTCGCCGCCGAGCCGTTCCAGGGCGGCCCGCAGGTGCCCGAGCGCCTGGCCGGCCTCGCCCTGGCGCAGGCGGACGACGCCCAGGGCGTGCCCCGCCAGCGCCTCCCCGAGCCCGTCGCCGCACTCCACGAACAGCCGCAGGCTCGCCGCCAGCGTCTCGGCCGCCTCGTCGAAGCGGCCCAGCGCGCCCAGCGCCTCCCCCAGGCGGCGCAACACCTTGCTCATCTCGCCCCGGTCGCCGGCCGCCTGCGCGGTCAGCAGGCTCTCCCGGTAGCAGTCGACGGCCTCGGCCGTCTCGCCCCGCTGGTAGAGGGCGGTGCCGAGGGCGCGCAGCAGGTTGCCGCGAATGGTGTGGTCCTCGTCGCGGGTCACCTCCACCCGCGCCCTGGCGATCTCCGCGGCACGGCCGTGCTCGCCCCGCTCGATGTGGATCCAGACGGGCCAGGTCCACGCGTACGCCAGCCCCGCGGTGTCGTCGTGGGCGGCCAGCAGGTCGAGCGAGGCGTACGCGTCGGCCAGGGCCTCGTCCAGCCGGCCCATCCCGTGGCGGGCGGCGGCCCGGCTGATCAGCGCGTACGCGGCGCCGTGCAGGTCGCCGGCGCGGCCGAGGTCCGCCAGCAGCGCGGCGCACTCCGCCTCGCCCCGCTCGTAGCGGCCCCGCTCGATGTGCACCGTGGCCAGCAGCAACCGGGCCCGCAGCGTGGCGCACTCGTCGCCCATCCCGATCACGATCCGCTGCACCTGCTCGGCGTCGTCCAGGAAGCGGTCCATGAGCAGGTAGCCGGTGAGGTGGTGCGCCAGCTCCGCGGCGGCGGCGACCAGGCCGAGCCCGGCCGCCGTGGTCAGGGCGAGCATCAGCGTGCGCCGCTCGGCCGCCATCCACGCCGCACTCGCCCGCACGTCGGGGACCGCATCCGGGTCCGGCTCGCGCGGGTACGGCGGGGACAGCGGGATCGGCATGCGGCGCGTCGCGGCCCTGGTGCGGCGCAGGCATTCCAGCACGTGCCGGGTGAGCGCCTCGCGCCGGCGCGCCGGGGACTCCTCCGCCTCGGCCCGTTCCCGCGCGTACACCCTGAGCAGGTCGTGCAGCCGGTAGCGGGGCTGCCCGGCGCCGTCCACCTCGGTGGAGGTGAGCATCCCCCGCGCGACCAGCGTCTCCAGCGCCGCATCCGCCTCCAGCCCGTACGCCGCCACATCCGCCCCGCGTCCGTGCGCCGCCGCTCCCGGCTCGCCCGACCCGCGCGGCCGGCCCGGCACCGCGCCTGTCCCCGGTCCGGGCGGCCCGGAGAGGGCCGTGCCCGGATCCGGGCCGGGCGGGCCGAGCAGGGCCGCGACCGACCACTCGGCCACGCTGTCCAGCCCCGCCAGCCCCAGCAGCCGGAACGCGTGGCGGGCCGGCTCAGGCAGCGCCGCGTAGCTCGGCTCGAACGTGGCCCGCACGTCCAGCCCGCCCACGACCAGCTCGTCCAGGCCGCGCCCGGCCAGGCGGGTGGCGAGCTCGCTGACCGGCCAGACGGGGCGGGTGGCCAGGCGGGCGCCCGCGACCCGGATGGCCAGCGGCAGGCGTCCGCAGGAGCGCAGGATCTGCTCGGCCGCGCCGGGCGCCATGCCGATGCGGTCGGGGCCCGCCACACGTTCCAGCAACCTCCGGGCGTCCTGCTCGCCGGGCAGGTCGAGCGTGAGGCGTACGGCGCCCTCCAGGGCGGGCAGCCGCGAGCGGGAGGTCACCAGGACGGCGCCGCGCGGCGTGCCGGGCAGCAGGTGGCGCAGCTGCGCCTCCTCGACCGCCTCGTCCAGCACGACGAGCACCGCCCGGTCGGCCAGCCGCTGGCGCAGCAGGCGGGCGCGTTCGTCGGCCGAGGCGGGGATGGCGGCGCCGTCGATGCCGAGCGAGCGCAGGAGCACGTCGAGCAGCTCGCCGGGCTCGCGGGGGCCGCGTTCGTCCTGGCCGAGGCGGACGAAGAGCTGCCCGTCGGGGTAGTCGGCGCGCAGCAGGTGCGCCAGGTGCACGGCGAGCGTCGTCTTGCCGATGCCGGGCAGCCCGGACACGATCACGATCGGCGGGCTGAGCCGCTCCTCCCCCGCCCGCAGCAACGCCGTCAGCTCGGCGATCTCCGCCTCGCGCCCGACGAAGTCCGCGGTGTCGGCGGGCAACTGGCACAACCGCCGGAACGCCACGGGCACCTCGCCCCGGACCCCCGCCTCCGCCTCCTCGCCCGGCGCCCGGCGCGCCTCCGGCGGCGCGCCGGGCTCGCCGTCATCGGCCGGCGGAACGGCACGCCGGCGTCGCGGTTCCGCCCGCGCGCCGGGATCACCGCCCCCCGCCGCACGCAGGCGGGGGGCGGGCCACCCGTCGAGATCGCCGTCCGCGCCCGTCGAAGCGGCACGCGGGCGGCGCGGCTCCGGCCGCGCGTCGAGATCCCCGTCGGCGCCCGTCAAGGCCGCGCGCAGGCGGCGCAGCTCGGGCCGGGCGTCGAGGTCGTCGTCGCCGGCCAGCAGGGCGGTGTGCAGGCGGCGCAGCTCCGGGCCCGGCTCGATGCCCAGCTCGGCGACCAGGAGCTCGCGGGCCTGGCGGAAGGCGTCCAGGGCCTCGTCGCGCCGGCCGCCGCGGTGCAGGGCGACCACCAGTTGCTCCCACAGGCGCTCGCGCAGCGGGTGCGCGGCGACGAGGGCGCGCAGCTCGGCGACCAGGTCCTCGCGGCCGAGCGCGAGCCGTACGTCGATCCACTCCGACCTGGCCACCGCGAGGCGTTCCTCCAGCTCGGTGATCCGCGGCGCCATCGCCCCGCTGAGCGGCACGTCCTCGGCGGGCGCGCCCCGCCACAGCCCGATCGCCACCGCGTACTCGCGCTCCGCCGCCGCCAGGTCGCCGCCCGCCCGCTGCTCGCGCGCCCGGCGCAGCCCCTCCTCGAACGCCTGAAGGTCCAGCCGCCCCGGCGGCACCTCGCAGACGTACCCCGAGCCCTCGGTGCGCACCTCCAGCCCGCTGCCCTCCAGCAGGCGGCGGAGCTGGTGGACGTACGTCTGGACGTTGGCCACGGCCGAGCGCGGCGGATCGTCCCAGAGGGCGGAGATCAGCCGCTCCGTGGAGACGGTCGCGTTCGGATGGAGCAGGAGTGCCGCGATGACCGCCCGCTGCTTGCGGCTGAGACGGACCCGGCCCGCGGCGCCGTTGAGGCGGATGGTGCCCAGTATCGCGAAGTCCACCAGTCCTCCGTCGTGCTCGATCCTGAAGATCAGCTTTCCGGAAGGCAGTATCTCCCGTCACGGGGTTTTGACAATCGCCGCAGGCGCCTGTCACGACGGCGTCGGGGGGAAGCCTTCCGGCGACACCGGGACGGGGGCGCCGGTGCGGTCGAGCACGACCCGGCCGCCGAGCTCCTCCGCCAGGGTGACCGGATACTCCGCGGCCGACGCGTACGCCGCCATCACGCACCCCGAGCCGCCCTCGCCCGGTTCCGTGACCTTCATCCCCACGACCACGCCGGACGGGGACTCGACCGCGTGCGCGCCCAGCACCGGAGCACGATCTCCCGGGCAGGCGCGGGGCGCCACGGCGGAGACGACGAGGGTGCGGCCGTCCTGCCCGAGCCGGACCCCGTGCAGGACGGCGGAGGCCCGTAGTTCCCCGAGCCGCCAGAAATGCTCCGGAGCCAGTCCCGGCCAGGTGACGCTGCCGCCGGAATCCGTCGAGAATCGCCAGGCCGGCAGTTCCACGGGACCGCGATCGGTCGTGAACGTGCCCGTGCTCCAGACGGCTCCGGTGACCTTCGCCGGCCGGCGGGCCTGCCCCGGGCGCATGAGCCGCGTCATCGCGCTGTACGCGGCCGCCGCGGAGACGGCGGTGACCGTGGCGGAGCCGTCCGGGAGCTCCCACTCCGACGGGGGCGGCGTCTCCGCGGGCAGCTCGGCGGCCGGCTCGAACGGGCCGTCCGCCTTCGCCTCCGCGCTACGGAGCGGCAGGTCGGACGTGACGACCAGCGGGCGGGGTTTCCCGCCCGCCGGGAAGTCCCGCCACGTGTTCACGGCCGCGTGATCGATCGCCGTGGGACCCGTCAGGGGTTCCGTGTCACCGGCGCCGTACGACGAGGCGCAGGCGGTCAGCAGGAAGCACGCGAGAACGAGCGGAAATCGGCGCACGTAAGCCAGTGAACCGCTGGAGCCCGGATGCCGCCAGGACCTCGTCCGCGTCCCGATGACACCATTCGCCCCAGATGTCATAGTGAGGCCATGTCGTACGCCGGCACCGGCAAGCACGATCGCGAGACACCCGCGGAGCACGTCCAGCACCTGCTGAGCGGCTTCTGGCACTCCCAGATCATCTTCGTCCTGGCCCGGCTGCGCGTGGCCGACGAGCTGGCCGCGGGGCCGCGCCCGGCGCGGGAGCTGGCAGCGGCCGTCGGCGCCCACCCCGGCGCCCTGCTGCGCCTGCTGCGGGCCGCCGCCACGGTCGGCCTGATGGCCGAGACCGAGCCGGACCACTACCGGCTGACGGAGGCGGGCGAGTGCCTGCGCTCCGACTCCCCCACCGCCATCCGCGAGCTGGCCGTCGCCTACGGCTCCCCGACGGTGTGGCGGCTCGTCGGGGACTTCGAGCAGTCGGTCCGCACCGGCGGGCCGGTCGCGCCCGCGGTGCTCGGACACTCGTTCTGGGAGCACCTCGCCACCCATCCCGAGGAGGCGGAGCACTTCGCCCTGGGCATGGGGGAGCAGTCGGCACAGGTCGCCGCGGACGTGGCGGCCGCCGTGGACCCGTCGGCGCACCAGCGCCTGGTGGACGTCGGCGGCGCCTACGGCGTCCTGCTCACCGCCCTGCTGGACAAGGCCCCGTCGGCGACCGGCGTGCTGCTCGACCGGCCGCCGGTGATCGAGGCGGCCCGGCAGCGGCTGCGGGGCTCCCCTCTCGCGGGCCGGATCGACCTGGTCGGCGGCGACTTCCTGGAGGAGGTCCCGAAGGGCGACCTGTACCTGCTGAAGTGGATCCTGCACGACTGGGACGACGAGCACGCGGTCCGCATCCTCGCGACCTGCCGCCGCGCCGCCGCTCCGGGCGCCCGGTTGCTGCTGGTCGAGATGCTGCTGCCCGAGCCGTGGGCGCCGTCGTCCGTGCACATGTCGGACCTGGCCATGCTGGTGCTGCTGGGCGGCCGCGAGCGCACCCGGTCGCAGTACGGCGACCTGCTGCGCGCGGGCGGGTGGGAGCCGGCGGAGGTCACCCCGACCTCGGGGCGCTACAGCATTCTCCAGGCCGTGGCCACACCCTAGACGCGGCGGCGGCCGTCAGGACGTAGGGTCCGTTCCAGCGACCAGTTCCCCGGCCGTACCGGCGACGGCCCTCGCGAGAGGGAAGCCCGCATGACCGTCACTCCCGAGCAGTTGCGTGCCCTCGCGATCCGCGCCGAGGCGCTCACTGCCGAGGTCTGGGAGCTGTGCGGCGGCTCCCCAGGCGGCTACCCAGGCGGTTCGCCCGAGCCCGACCCGCTCGTGGAGGCGCGTCAGGCCGCCGGCTGGCTGGCCAGGGCCGCCGAGGACCTGCAGCGCGCGGCGGCCGAGCTGGCCCGGCTTCGGGTGCAGCCGTGCGGCCTGCCGTGGGCCGTGTGCCCCGAGCACGGCAACACGCTCTCCTCCCGGGCGGGCCTGTCCGAGTGCCGCGTGTGCCACCGCACCTGGAGCTACGACCGGCCCGGCCGGCCGTGCGAGGAGCCGGCCACGTGGAAGGTGATCGACCGGGCGGGGACGGTCACGCGGATGTGCGACGGGCACGTCCTCGGCGCCCGCGCCGCCGTCCAGGGGGCCACGTTCGTCCGCATCGATCAGGTCGCGGGCCAGGCGGGCTGATTCCGGCCGGACCTCTGTTCTTCCCTCTCCGCGCCCTGCGACGTACACTTCGTAAAGTACGTACTTGACGTTCGTTGCGGAGTTGACGCCCGTGAAGGCTTCGGAGAGCGAGTTCGTCGATCGCATGGGGCTCGTCATGGAGCGCCTGGGCGCGACGCGCAGCATGGGCCGCCTGTGGGCATGGCTCATGATCTGCGACCCTCCCGACCCCTCGCTCACCGACCTGGCGGCGGAGCTCAGCCTGAGCAAGACCGCCGTCAGCACGGTCGCCAGGCAGCTGGAGGCGGGCGGGATCATCGAGCGTGTCCCCGCGGCCACCCGCGAGCACCGCTACCGCGCGGTGGGCGGCGGGTGGGCGCAGATCCTGCGGGTCCAGCTCGACCTGGTGAAGCAGAGCCTGGAGACGCTGGAGTACGGCCTGTCGATCCTCGACGAGGACCGGGCCGCCCAGCGGGTCCGGCTGGAGGAGACCCGGGACTTCTTCGCCTTCACCGTGCAGGACGGGGACGAGATGCTCCACCGCTGGCAGAAGTACCGCGACACGTCATCCTGACGTACATCTCCATCGAGGGATCTACAACAAGGAGAGGCGATGGCCGACATCGTCGAACGGTACGACATCCCCGTACAACACTTCTGGCTGCACGGGCCCCGATCGGGCCCGGCGGTCGAGTTCGCGGCCGACGCCGGAATGTGGAACGTCTACGGTCACCCGGAGCTGCACGAGGTGCTCGGTGACCCGGCGGCGTTCTCCTCCGACACCATGCGGGTGGTTCCCGAGTCCATGCTGCCGCCCAAGGACGACTTCTCCCTGGACGGCTTCATCACCCAGATCGACCCGCCCGAGCACGGCAAGCTGCGCAAGCTGGTCAGCAGCGCCTTCACCCGCAAGGTCGTCGCGGACCTCGAGCCCAGGATCGCCGCGCTCACCCACGAGCTGCTCGACGCGGCGCGAGATCGGGAGCGGTTCGAGCTCGTGACGGACCTGGCCTATCCCCTGCCCGTGATCGTCATCGCCGAGTTGCTGGGGATCCCCGGCAGCGACCGCGCCCTGTTCAAGCAGTGGGCCGACGCGCTGTTCCAGCGCGATGCCAAGGTCTCGGTCAGCCGGCCGGCGGACGAGCGGGAGGAGGAGCTCAAGGCGGTGATGAAGCCGTGGAAGGAGATGTCCGGCTACCTCGCGGGTCACGCCGCGCAGCGCCGCAGGCAGCCGCGCGCCGACCTGCTCACCAGGCTGGTCGAGGCCGAGGTGGACGGCGAGCGCCTGCCCGACGACCAGGTGGTCAACTTCGCGATCGTGCTGCTGCTCGCGGGGCACATCACCACGACGATGCTGCTCGGCAACACGGTGTTGTGCCTGGACGCCTACCCCGAGCAGCAGGACCGGGCGCGCGCCGACCGGGCCTCGATCCCGGCCGTCATCGAGGAGTCGCTGCGGCTGTTCACGCCGTTCGCCGCGCTCGGCCGCGCCACCACCCGCGAGGTGGAGCTCGGCGGCGTGAGCATCCCGGCCGACCAGATGGTCATGTGCTGGCTGGGGGCGGCCAACCGGGATCCCCGGCAGTTCCCCGACCCTGACGCCTTCGACCCGCATCGCGACCCCAGCCCGCATCTGGCGTTCGGGCGCGGCATCCACTTCTGCCTGGGCGCTCCTCTGGCCCGGCTGGAGGGGCGGGTCGCGCTGAACATCCTGCTCGACCGGTTCGACCGGCTCCGCACGGATCCTGAGGACCCGGTGCAGTTCATCCCGACGCCGACCCTGACCGGCGTGCGGCGGCTGCCGCTCCTCCAGAGCTGAGCCGCGCGCCGTCAGAACAGGAACCCGCCCGGGCGGCCGTTGCGGTCGGCGATCAGGCCGGCCAGGGTCGCGACGGCGATCTCGGGCGGGGTGCGCGAGCCGATGTTGAGCCCGATCGGCCGGTGCACCCGGGCGACCTCCTCCGGCGGCACCCCCAGCTCGGCCAGCGCCCGCACGTGCGAGGCGCTGTGCCGGGCGCTGCCCATGATCCCGACCCAGCGGACGGGGAACTTGAGCACGTCGCGCAGGATCGGGCCGATCTCGTCGCGGTGGTGGTCGGTGAGCACCACGTCCGCCGAGCCGTCGAGGTGGTCGGCCAGCCGCTCCGCGTGCGTGAATCCCGCCGGGCGCCGCTCGGGGTCGGGCTCGTACAGGACCGGGCGGAAGCCGAGCTCGGCCCCGAACCTCAGCAGGCAGTCGGCCACCGGGGAGGCGAACACCGCGACCAGCGTCCGCCCGCCCTCCGCGGCGGGAGCGTCGCTGTGGGCCACCTCACACGCCGGGTCCTCATCGTGAGTGTGGGTCATACCTCCGTACGTTACGCGGCGGGGGCGGGCGTGAGCAGGTCCTCCAGGCCGATGCGGGTCAGGAAGCGGGCCCGTATGCGGTCGGCGACCTCGCTCACCTCCGCCGACCCGTCGTCGATCGGATCGACGTGCACCCGGAACGGCCGCTTGCCGTGCGGGGTGTCCACGACCTCGACGACGGCGCCGGCGACCAGGGACACGTCGGCGCCGGGCGGCTGCAGCGCGGCCAGCCGCTCCCCCACCTGCTCCATCAGCCCGCCGTACCGCTCGTCGTAGGCCGGCAGGACGCGCTGGTCGGCCGGGTGGCCGGCGTTGGCGAAGTGGTCGGTGCCCGAGGTGAACGCGCCGGGGATGACGAGCGTGGTCTCGATGCCGAAGCGGGCCACCTCGGCCGCGTACGACACCGCGAGCGCGTCGGCCGCCGCCTTGGCGGCGAAGTAGGGCGCCAGGTACGGCGGGGTGCCGCCCCTGGTGGAGCTGGAGCCGATCCACAGCAGCAGGCCCTGTCCGCGCTCGCGCAGGTGCGGCAGGACCGCCCGGTTGAGCCGCTGGCTGCCCAGCACGTTGGTGTCGTAGACGGCGGCCAGTTCCTCGGGCGTGAACGCCTCGGCGGGGCCGAGCACCATGTGACCCGCGTTGTGCACGACCACGTCGATGGCGCCCGCCTCGCCCAGCACGGTCTCGACCGCCGCGGTCACGGACTCCTGCGAGAGCACGTCCAGCTCGACGGTGCGCAGGTCCACGCCGTGTTCGCCGGCGTACCGCGCGGCCTCGGCGACGCGGGCGGCGTTGCGGCCGGCGGTGGCGCGCATGGCCGCGTACACGGTGTGCCCGGCCCGCGCCAGCGCGCGGGCCGACAGCGCGCCGAAGCCAGAGCCGGCGCCGGTGATCAGGATGGTCTTGCTCATGGGGAAGATCTCCTCGTCAGAACGTGATGACGCGACGGCCGCCGCCGGAGCCGCCGCCCATCGCCTCCAGGGCCGCCGGGGCCTCGTCGAGGGTGATCGGCGTGACCTGGGGCAGGATGTCGTGCTGCGCGGAGAAGGCCAGCGTGTCGCGCAGGTCGTGCGGCGAGCCCGACGGCGAGGCCATGACGTGCAGCCGGTTGAGCACCATCGGCTGGGCGGCCAGGGTGAGCGGCGTGTTGTCGTAGCCGCAGAGCACGAGCGTGCCGTCGGGGGCGAGCCCGGTCAGGACGGCGGAGGCCGCCTCGTTGGAGGGGGCGGCGTTCAGGATGACGTTCGCGCCGCCGTCCCACGCCCTGAGCGCGGCGGCGGGGTCGGTGTCGCGGGTGGCCACGTACAGCTCCGCGCCGAGTTCCCTGGCGGTCGCCTCGCCGCCGGCCGAGCGGCCGATCACGGCGACCCTGGCGCCCATGGCGGCGGCGTACCTGACGGCCAGGGCACCGATGCCGCCGCTGCCGATCACCGCCACCCGGGAGCCTGGCCCGGCGCCGGCCCGCCGCAGGCCGTTGAACGCGGTCAGGCCCGCGCACATGAGCGGCGCCGCGGCCACCGGGTCGAGCCCGGCCGGGAGCGGGGTCACGTATCCGGCCTTGAGCAGGGCGTACTCGGCGTAGCCGCCGTCGGCGACGATGCCGGTGACGCGCTTGGCCGGGCAGAGGATCTGGTCGCCGGACACGCAGTAGCCGCAGTGGCCGCACGAGTCGTACAGGAACTGGCCGCCGACCGCGTCGCCCGCGGACAGGCCGGTGACGCCGCTGCCGAGCGCGGCGACCGTACCGGTGATCTCGTGGCCGGGGACGACGGGGAAGCGGGCGAAGGGGTAGTGCCCGCGCAGCAGGTTGAGGTCCGTGAAGCACAGGCCGCAGGCGGTGACCTTGACCAGGACCTCGCCCGGGCCCGGCTCCGGCGTCTCGCGTTCGATCAGGGACAGCGGGGTGTCGACCCCGGTGGCGAGTGCAGCTCGCATGACGGTTCCTCCCGCGGCCCGGGTGACGCCCCCGTACCGCTGTCATCAGCGTGCCCCACCGGCGGCGAAACAGCCTGGGGTGCTCAACCCCAGCTTCTGAACAGCCCGAACGCGGGGCCGGGGGTGTCGTGCCAGACCTCGGCGGCGTCGAGGGCGTGCAGCTTCGGCACGGCGTCGGCGTCGTCGGGAACGAACCAGAGCAGCCGCTGGGCCGCGTCGGCGGTGACGATGCTGTTGCAGGTGACCTTGAGGACGCCGAGCGCCGGGTTGACCACCCGCTTGTACTCCTCGTGGCGCACCTTGACCTCGCGCGCCCGCCACAGCCCGGCGAACTCGGCGCTCGCGCCCATCAGGTGATCGACGAGCACCTGGGCGGCGTGGTTCTGCACCACCACCTCGTGCAGGTCGGTGATCACCATGGCGGGGGTGTCCTGGAGGCGGTCCATGAGCCGGCGCAGCGCCTCCTGCATCCGCACCGGCTCGGCGCCGAGCGGCGTGGGATGGCCGGCCAGGTGGAACAGGTGGGCCGTCTCGTCCGGGTCGAGGCGCAGGGCGCGGGCCAGCGCGTGCAGCACCGGCTCCGACGGGCACTGGCCGCGGCCCTGCTCCAGCTCGGTGTAGTAGTCGGCGGACAGGCTGGCCAGCTCCGCCACCTCGTCCCTGCGCAGGCCGGGCACCCGCCGCCGGGTGCCGGGCGGCAGGCCGACGGCCCGCGGGGCGAGCCGGTCCCTGCGCGACTTGAGGAACGCGCCGAGCTCCCCGAGATCCACCGTTTCCTCCCGGTTGCTCAGCGGCTCGATTCCCTGGTCACGAGCTCGAACGGGGCGACGTACCGGCCGGTCGGGCGCAGCGGCGCGGCGATGCGCTGCGTCACCAGCTCGACGGCCTTGGCGGCCATCCACCGATGGTCGGGCGCCACCGTGGTCAGCGACGGCACCGCGTACGCCGCCGCCGGGATGTCGTCGAAGCCGGCGACCCGCACGTCGCCGGGGACGCGCAGGCCGCGGTCGGCCAGGCCGCGCAGGACGCCCAGGGCGACGGTGTCGGTCACCGTCACCACGCCGTCCACCTCGCGGCCGGAGTCGGCCAGGCGGTGGGCCGCGGCCCGGCCCGCCTCCATGTCCATGCCGTCGAGGGCGAACAGCAGCGGCGGGTCCACGTCGAGGCCGCGCTCGGCGAGCGCGGCGCGGTAGCCCCGGTAGCGGCGCGTCACCACGTTCACGCCGTCGAGGCCACCGCCGGTGACGATGGCGATCCGGCGGCAGCCCTGGTCGGCCAGGTGCGCGGTGGCGGCGTGGGCGCCCTGCTCGTTGGGCATGGCGACGTGGTCGAAGCGTCCGCCGAAGTCCTGCTCGCCCAGCATCACGACGGGATAGTGGGCGTCGGCGGGCTCCTCCAGCCGGTCGAGCTCGACGGCGCTGAGGATCAGCCCGTCGAACTGCAGGGTGCGGGAGCGGGCCACGGCGTCGGCCTCGCCGCCGGCGTCGGCGCCCGACTCCTCGATCGCGACGTGGAAGCCGCGCCGCCGCGCCTCACCGATCACGTGGGAGGCGAGATGGCCGAAGTAGGCGGCCTCGATGTCGGGCACGGCGAGGCCGATGACGCCGGTCCGCCCGGACTTGAGCGTGCGGGCGGAGACGTTGACGCGGTAGCCCGACTGGCGGATGGCCTCCAGCACGCGCCTGCGGACCGGGTCGCTGACCCCGGCGCGGTTGTTGACCACGTTGGAGACGGTCATCTTCGACACCCCGGCCAGCCGGGCGACGTCTCCCATGGTCACCATGCCGTCACCGCGCCGCCACCATGCCGTGCCCCACGCTCCGCTCTTCCCGCGCTCCTCGTCGAGCTTATCGCGCCCCGCCCGCGCGCCCGGTCAGCCCAGCCGGCCCTCGACCGTGACGAAGGAGTGGGCGGGCAGGTGCACGCGCAGCCCGCTCGCCGTGGCCGTGACCTGGTCGTGGGTGCGCGGGGCGATGGTGTCCGGCGCGTCCGGGGTGTTGTGGGCCTGGAGGCTCCCGGCGGTGAGAATGCGGGCGCGCACGTCGGTCACCGTACCGCCGCGCAGGTCCAGCTCGACGTCGGCCTGCTGGTCGGCGTCCAGGTTGGACAGCGAGATCAGCACCCGGCCGTCCTTGCGGCTGGCCGAGACGGAGACGGTCGCCAGGCTCGTGCCGCCGACCTCGCGCGACGGGAGCGCGCCCTTGAGGTCGACCCGCAGCGAGGCGGCGTCCTGGTGGCCCTTGTTCATCTCGAACACGTGGTACGTGGGCGTGAGCACGAGGGCCTTGGTGTCGGGGTCGGTGAGGATCATGGCCTGCAGCACGTTGACCGTCTGGGCGATGTTGGCCATGACCAGGCGGTCGGCGTGCCGGTGGAAGACGTCGAAGTGCAGGCTCGCGACCAGGGCGTCGCGCAGCGTGTTCTGCTGGTAGAGGAAGCCCGGGTCGGTGCCCGGCTCGACGTTCCACCAGGTGCCCCACTCGTCCAGCACCAGGCCCACGTTCTTGCCGGGGTCGTAGCAGTCCATGACGTTGGAGTGGCCGGTGATCAGCTCGTCCACGTGGGCGGCCTTGACCATCGTGCGGTAGTAGTCGTCGGTGTCGAAGACCGTGGCGTCGCCCTTGTCCTGCCAGGTGCCGGGGATCGTGTAGTAGTGGAACGACAGCGCCTGCATGAAGGGCGCGGGCCGGTAGGCGCAGCCCAGCTCGCCGAGCTGCTTCATCAGCGTCTCGGTCCAGGCGTAGTCGCCCGAGTTGGCGCCGGCGGCGATGCGGTAGAGCCGGTTGCCGCCGTGGTCGCGGCAGTAGGTGCCGAACCGGCGGGCCTCGGCGGCGTACTGCTGGGCGCTCATGTGGCCGCCACAGCCCCACGCCTCGTTGCCGAGCCCCCAGAAGCGGATCTTCCACGGCTCCTCGCGGCCGTTGGCCTTGCGCAGGCGGACCATCGGGGAGTCGCCGTCGCGGGTCAGATACTCGACCCAGTCGCTCATCTCCTTGACCGTACCGGAGCCCACATTTCCGGAAATGTACGGCTCTGCGCCGAGCAGCTCGCACAGAGCCATGAACTCGTGCGTGCCGAAGTGGTTGTTCTCCTCGACGTTGCCCCAGTGGGTGTTGACCATCGACGGGCGCTCCCGCTTGGGCCCGATGCCGTCCATCCAGTGGTACTCGTCGGCGAAGCAGCCGCCCGGCCAGCGCAGGTTGGGGATGTTCAGCGCCTTGAGCGCCTCCACCACGTCGAGGCGGATGCCGCCCTCGTTCGGCAGGTCGCTGTCCTCGCCCACGTAGAAGCCGCCGTAGATACACCGGCCCAGGTGCTCGGCGAAGTGGCCGTACAGGTGCCGGTTGATCACCGGGCCGGGCACGTCGAGGTTGATGACAGCGGGCACGACGTCGTCACTCATCGGGGGCACCATTTCTCGCACGGGATGTGTATCGATAAATGCGAGGCAACTTTATCGATACACATGCCCGTGTCAAGGGTGCGTCACGGGGTGACGCGGAACGTGGCGTCGGCCCGGTCGGTCGCGGTGCTGATCGGGTCGACGCGCAGGAGGTAGTTGCCGTGCCGCAGGTAGCGGTCGGGCGCGTTGTGCGAGCGGAACGACGACCAGGCGGAGTCCGCCAGGCCGGCGACCCGGTGGAAGGTGGCGTCGGCGCGGAAGGCCGCGGTGTTGTCGGCGGCGTCCAGCCGGATCTCGTAGTTGTAGTGCCGCAGGTAACGGCCGGGGAAGTTCACCGACTCGAACGACACCCCCGCGCTGTCGGCCAGGCCCGGCACCATCCGCCAGAGCTGGTCCTGGTAGGGGTCGAACGGGTAGGCGTCCAGGCGTCCGAGGTAGCCGGCGTGGCGCACGTACCGGTCGGGGAAGTTGGACGACTTCAGCCGGGTCCAGCCCGGCAGCCCCCACCGGGAGACCAGGCCGTTGTACTCGGCGGCGCTGATCCCGGCTATGGAGCCGTGCTTGGCGTTGAGCGGGGGCGTGAAGGCGCGCTGGTCGAGCGCCGTCCAGGAGTTGCCGCCGACGTTGGCGGACGACCAGGCGTAGTAGTCGTTGTTGACCGGGCTGAACGAGTCGCCCCAGAGCCACCAGCCGGTGCCCGCGTTGTTCCTGATCAGCAGCGGCGCCTCCATGGCGTTGCCCTGGCGCAGGCCGCTGGTGTAGGTCGTGTAGCTGCCGGGGGCGCCGGTGGAGGAGCGGGCGCCGTACAGCAGGCCGTTCGACAGGTTCTTGTAGTACAGGTAGTACGTCGAGCCGTCCACCACGATGTCGCCGTCCAGCACGGGGAAGCCGGGGCTGAAGTACACCTGGTTGGCGCTGACCGTGCGGAAGTCCGTGGTGTAGTTGACCATGAACACGTCGGTGGAGCCGTTGTGCGCCGAGTAGACGATGCCGTACTGGCCGCGGGAGGCGTCCCAGAACGCGGTCGGCGCCCACGTGTGGGTGGCCAGGTTGTGCATCCGGATGCGGCGGTAGCCGGTGAAGCTCCTCAGGTCCGTGGAGTCCCAGACGTGCAGGTACTGGTTGTGCTGGCTGAAGTCGGTGCCGTTGAGGTCGGTGGCGAGGATGACGAACGTGCCGTCCTGCTTGCGCAGGACGAACGGGTCACGCAGGCCGAGGGTGCCGGCGGTGGGGGTGACGACCGGGTTGTTCTGGTTCAGCGGCGTCCAGTTCAGGCCGTCCTGGCTGACCGCCAGGTGCAGGCCGTAGTCGGCGCCGTTCATGTTCGGCGACTCGGTGAAGTACGCGAACACGTACGCGGTGTTCGCGGCCGAGGCCGGAGAGGCGTTGACGGCCGGCACCGCGCACAAGGCGGCCAGGAGGGCGAGTGCTCTTCGGCGGAGGTTCACGACGAGCTCCTTTGTTAGCGTTAACATCCGGTCGGGCGAAAGACCGGTAACGACCGAGCACGTGGAGATGTGCACGAGTGTTAACGCGAACACGCCGACCGTCAAGGGTCTCCCTGATGGGCTAGGGTCACCCCGGGACGGATCGGACGGAAGGAAGCACGGGCCACGTGAACCTGGGCATCGTCGGGCAGGCCGCGGGGCTGTTCGCCGTCACCAACATCGACGACCTGCTCGTCCTGGCGCTCTTCTTCGCCCAGGGAGCCGGTCGGCGCGGGGCCGCCGCCAGGGTCGTGGCCGGGCAGTACCTGGGGTTCCTGGCCATCCTCGCCGTGGCGGTGGCCGCCGGTGTCGGCGCCGCCCTGCTGCCCGCCGCGGTCGTCCCGTACCTCGGGCTGCTCCCGCTCGCTCTGGGGGTTAAGGCCGGGTGGCAGGCGTGGCGAAGCCGCCACGACGACGAGCGGGACCCGGCGGGCCCGGGCGCGGGCGGGCCGGGAGCGCTGGAGGTCGCCGCGGTGACCTTCGCCAACGGCGGCGACAACATCGGCGTGTACGTGCCCGTCTTCGCCACCTCCGGCCACGGCGGGACGGCGGTGTACGCCGCCGTCTTCCTCGCCCTGGTGGCCGTGTGGTGCGCCGCGGGGCGCTTCCTCGCCACCCGGCCGGTGATCGCCAGGGCGCTCAGCCGGTGGGGGCACGTGCTGCTGCCGGTGGTGCTGATCGGGCTCGGCCTGGTCATCCTCGCCGAGGGCGGCGCCTTCGGCCTGTAGCCCGGCTCGCCCGCCGGGTGCTCACCAGGTCGCGCCGCCCACCGGGCGCAGACGGGTGGCCAGCACGCCGAGCAGCAGCACCGCGACGACGACGGACGTCAGCGCCAGGCGGAGGCCGGCCAGCCCGCTCAGCGCGCCGATCAGGGCGGGCGCGACGATCGAGGCGCCCGGGAGCTGCCCGAACTCGACCATCGACACGCCCTCGCTCGGCGACAGCCCCTCCTGGTGGCCCGCCATCGTGTAGAGGGCGGGGTTGACGCCCGCCATGCCGACCGCGAGCAGGACGAATCCCGCCACCGCCGCCACCGGGGTGCCGAGCAGCAGGCACAGGCCGAAGCCGCCCGCCGCGAACAGGGCGCACGACCGCACCATGCGGACGATGCCCAGCCGGGCGGTGACCCGGTCCACGGCCAGCAGCGCCACCGTGCCGGCCGTGGTGGCGACGGTGTAGGCGACGCCGCCGGCGACCGGGCCCGCGCCCATGGTGTCGGAGACGTAGACGGCGTTCCAGAGGACGGCCGACTCCGAGACGTACCCGGACAGGAACGCCATGGTGACCAGCGGGAGCGCCCTGCGGGTGAAGCGCCCGCGGGGCGCTCCCGCCCTCCCGCCCGCCTCGTGCGGCAGCCAGCGGGCCGTCACCGCCAGGCAGAGCCCGAGCAGCGCGCTCGTCAGCGCGAACTGCGCCCACGGCCGCACGTCCAGCGCCGCCGCCAGGGTGCCGGTCAGCCCGCCGGCCAGCGTGCCCGCGCTGAAGCAGGCGTCGAAGCCACCCATGAGGGGCCTGCCGTAGCGGCGCTGCACATCCAGCGCCAGCGCCCCCATGGGGACGGCCATGACGAAGGAGACCAGGGCCCACGTCGACAGGCCGAGCACGATCGCGGCGAAGCTGCCCGACGCGGCGAGCAGGGGCACGGTGAGCAGGACGAGCGCGGCTCCGGCGACGCCGAGCAACCGGCTGGGGACCCGGCCCATCAGCAGCACGACCGCGCAGACACCGACGAGGTTGCCGAGGCTCGGCACGGTGTTCGCCAGGCCCCAGAGGGCGTCGTCGGCGCCGACCTGCCGGCGGATCTCGGGAACCCTGGCGGCCCACCCGCCGATCGGCATGCTCATGATCACGTGGAGCAGGGAGACGGCCATCCGGGCTCGGACCGGTGCGGACATGCCTGAGCTCCTCCGTGAGCGTCGCTGTCGGCCGGTGCCGTGGCACGGTACGAAGGGACCGCGCGGCCCGTCAACTGTGCGATCCTGTGGACGTTCAGTGATCCCGGCTTCCAGCGAGGGAGTCCGATGGGCTTGGAGGTCGAGAGCCGGCCGTCCGACTCGCCGTACGTCGAGCGGGTGTGGCGCAGCCGCAGCGACGACGTCGCCCGCATGACGTCGATCGCGGCGGCGACCTGGGACCTGGTCTTCTGGGAGCACCGCGGGCAGGTCAGCGCGGCCGTGCAGGGGCCGGAGACGAAGGCGAGCCCGGCGCCGGTCCCCGAGCACGCCACGTTCTTCGGCATCAGCTTCGCGGTCGGCGCCTCGATGCCGCACGTCCCGATGGAGCGGCTGGTCGACGGCAACCTGGAGATCCCCGGCGCGACGCGCACGTCGTTCCACCTGAAGGGCTCCTCCTGGCGGCTGCCCGGCTACGACGACGTCGAGTGGTTCGTGCGGCGGCTCGTGCGCGAGGAGATCCTGGTCCTCGACCCGGTCGTGGCCGCGGTGCTCGGCGGCAGGCCGCCGGACGTGTCGGAGCGTACGGTGCAGCGGCGCTTCCTGGCGGTGACCGGGCTCACCCAGGGCGCGGTCCGGCAGATCGGCCGCGCCCGGCAGGCCGCGGTGCTGATCCAGGAGGGCGTGCCGGCGCACGAGGTGATCCACGGGCTCGGCTACTTCGACCAGCCGCACCTGGCGCGGTCGTTGTCCCGTTACGTCGGGCGGACCGCGACCCGGCTGGCCGCCGGTCAGGCCTCGCCGGAGCCGCTGTCGCTGCTGTACAGGGCCTGATCACAGCCCGTAAAGGACCCCGGCATGGCACCTTTGGCAAGGTTAGCCTAACCTTAGGCCCATGACCGAGGAGATCTCTCTCCGCGGCGCGGAGCTTTGCCTCAGCTACCACGGCACCCCCGTGGTCGAGGACGGTCGCATCACCCTGCGGCCGGGCCACGTGACCGCGCTGGTGGGCCCCAACGGCAGCGGCAAGTCGACGCTGCTGCGCGCGCTGTCCAGGCTGCACCGCCCCGACACGGGTGCCGTGACGCTCGGTGACGGCGCCGACGCCCTGGCCCTGTCCGCGCGCGACTTCGCCTGCCGGGTGACGCTGCTCGCCCAGAGCCGCCCCACCCCGGGCGGCGTGTGCGTACGCGACGTCGTCGGCTACGGCCGCCACCCCTACCGGCGGCGCTGGCGGGCCGCGGACCCCGACGGTCCCGCCCACGTCGAGCGGGCGATGGAGCTCACCGGCGTGACGCGGATGGCCGAGCGGGCGGTGGACGAGCTGTCCGGCGGCGAGCTGCAGCGCGTCTGGCTGGCCACCTGCCTGGCCCAGGACACCGGCGTCCTGCTGCTGGACGAGCCCACCACGTTCCTCGACCTGCGTTACCAGGTGGAGCTGCTCGACCTCGTCCGCGACCTGGCCGACGAGCACGGAGTGGCGATCGGCGTGGTCCTGCACGACCTCAACCAGGCCGCCGAGATCGCCGACCACGTCGTGCTCCTGCACCAGGGCCGCATCCGCGCGGACGGCCCGCCCGCCGAGGTCCTCACCGAGGACCTGCTCACCGCCACGTACGGCATCCGCATCGAGGTCAGCCACGACCCGAGGACGGGCGCCGTGACCACCAGGCCCATCGGCCGCCACAGCAGAACCGTCCCAGCAACCACATGACAGGAACATCCATGCGCAGTGCCCTGACGGCCCCCCTGACCGCCATCGCCGCCATCGTCGCCCTCGCCGCCTGCGGCACGACCGAGGCCCCCGTGACCGAGCAGTCCCCCGCGGCCGGCGCCACGGCCTCGGCCAGCACCGCCGGCCCCATCACCGTGACCGACGCCCGCGGCAAGGAGGTCAAGCTCGACGCCCCGGCGACCAAGGTCGTCAGCCTGGAATGGGCCGAGACCGAGATGCTGGCCAGCCTGGGCGTCATGCCGGTGGGCGCGGCCGACGTGAAGGGGTACGCCACCTGGGTCACCGCCGCCAAGCTCGACTCCTCGGTCAAGGACGTCGGCATGCGGCAGGAGCCGAGCATCGACTCCATCAGCGCCCTGTCGCCCGACCTGGTCGTCATGGAGTCCGACGACGAGGAGCTGGCCGCGCAGCTCGAGAAGTTCGTGCCGGTGATCGTGGCCAAGGGCAGCGACGCCAAGGACAACCTCAAGCGCATGCGCGACGACCTCAACATGATCGCCACGGCCGTCGGCAAGACCGACGCCGCCACCAAGCTGCTGTCCGACTTCGACGCGGCGCTGGCCGACGGCAAGGCGAAGATCGCCGCCGCGGGCGGCGCCGGCAAGCCGTTCATCATGGCCGACGGGTGGAAGCAGGGCAGCACGATCTCCGTCCGCCTGTTCGGCAAGGGCTCGCTGGTCTCCGAGGTGGGCACGCAACTCGGCCTCAAGAACGCCTGGACGGGCAAGGTCGACGACCAGTGGGGCCTGGGCACCACCGACGTCGAGGGCCTGAGCGTGCTCAAGGACCCGGAGACCCGCTTCTTCTACAACGCCTCCGACGGTGACGACGTCTTCGCCGACGGGCTCGCGGACAACGCCATCTGGAAGTCGCTGCCGTTCGTGGAGAAGCAGCAGGTCACCAAGATGCCGAACGGCATCTGGACCTTCGGCGGGCCCCTGTCCTCGCAGCAGTACGCCGACGCGCTGGTGAAGGCGTTCACCGGTTGAGCACGGACGTCCTGACCCCGGCGCCGCCCACCACGCCGCTTCGACGGCTGGGCACCGCCGGGGTCTTCCTTCTCGCGCTGGCCGCCACCGTCCTGGTGGCGGCCGTGCACGTCACACAGGGCACCTCGTCGATCGGCGCGCTCGACCTGCTGGCGCTGCCGTTCGGCGGCTCCGGCAACTCCGAGGAGGCCGGGCGCGTGCTGCTGGCCTCGCGGCTGCCCCGGCTGCTGGCCGGCGTCTGCGTCGGCGTGGCGCTGGGCGTGGCGGGCGCGCTGCTGCAGTCCGTCGCCCGCAACGCGATGGCCTCGCCGGACACGCTGGCCGTCAGCTCCGGCGCGTACCTGGCGGTCGCCGCCGCGGCCGCGTTCGGGCTGGCGCTGCCCGTGTCCGTGTCCGGCGGGCTCGCGCTGGCCGGCGGCCTGGCCGCCGCCGCCCTGGTGCTGGCGCTGTCGGCGGGCGGGCGCACCGGCACCACCCGGCTGATCCTCGCCGGCACGGCCACCTCGCTGGCGCTCAGCTCGCTGACGAACCTCGTCATGATCCTGTTCGAGCAGGAGACCACCGGGCTGTTCGCCTGGGGCAGCGGCTCGCTCGTGCAGAGCGACCTGGACGCCGTCACCCAGCTCGGCCCGCTCATCGCGATCGCGCTGGCCGCCGCGGTGGTGGCCGGCCCCCGGCTCGACATCCTCGGACTCGGCGACGACACCGCCACGGTCCTCGGCGTGAACGTGCGGCGGCTGCGCCTGTGGGTCACCCTGCTGGCCGTGCTGCTGTCGGCGGCGGCGGTGACGATCGCCGGGCCGATCGGGTTCGTCGGGCTGTGCGCGCCGGTCGTCGTGCGGCTGCTGCCCAGGTCCATCCCCGGGCTGCACCGGCACCGCATGCTGCTGCCCCTGTCCGGGATCGCGGGCGTGCTGGTCATGCTGGGCTCCGACATCGTGCTGCGTGCGGTGCTGGGCGCGCAGGCCGGCGTCGAGGTGCCGCCCGGCGTGGTGACCACCGTGATCGGCGCCGCGGTGATGATCTGGCTGGCCCGCCGCTACCGCGACGCCGGCCCCACCCGCAAGCCGCCCGCCGTGCGCACGGGCGGGGCGCGCTCGCGCACCGCCTTCCTCGCCCTGGTCGCCCTCTTCGCCGTCCTGGTGGCGGGCGCCGCCGTGCTCGGCATGCTGGGCGGCGACCGGTGGCTGCTCACCGGCGACGTGCTCAACTGGCTGCAGGGCCACAGCGGGCGCGCTCTGACGTTCGTGCTCGACCAGCGCTGGCCGCGGGTGGCCGCCGCCCTGCTGGCCGGCGCGGCGCTGGCCGTGGCGGGCGCGGCCGTGCAGGCCGTGTGCCGCAACCCGCTGGCCGAGCCCGGCGTGCTCGGCGTCACCACCGGCGCGGGCGTCGGCGCCATCTCGCTGCTCACGCTGGCGCCGATGGCCGGCATCTGGTCGATGTCCGCCGCGGCAGGCGCGGGCGCGCTGATCGCGTTCACCGTGGTGTACGGGCTGGCGTGGCGCGGCGGGCTGAGCTCCGACCGGCTGGTCCTCATCGGCGTGGCCATGCAGAACGCCTGCACCGCCATCACCGTGCTGATCATCGTGCTGTCCGACCCGTGGAACACCGCCAAGGCCCTCACCTGGCTGTCCGGCTCCACGTACGGGCGGGTCCCCGAGCAGCTCATCCCCGTCGTGCTCGCCCTCGCCATCGTCACCCCGCTGCTGGTCTGGCTGCGCCGCGACCTCGATCTGCTGGCCCTGGACGAGGACACGCCGCGCATCCTGGGCGTGCCCCTGGAGCCGGTACGGCTGGGCGCGCTCGCCGGGGCCGTGCTGCTCACCTCCACGGCCGTCGCGGCGGTCGGGGTCGTCGCCTTCGTCGGCCTGGTCGCCCCGCACGCCGCCCGCGCCCTGGTCGGCGCCCACCACTCCCGGGTGCTGCCGGTCGCGGCGCTGCTCGGGGCGCTGCTGGTCAGCCTCGCCGACACGCTGGGACGGACCGTGATCGCGCCGGCGCAGGTGCCGGCGGGGCTGGTGACGGCGTTGATCGGCACGCCGTACTTCGTCTACCTGCTGTGGCGGGCACGCGCCTGATCACCCTTCGCCGAAGGCCTCGGCGCGCAGGTCGCGCGCCGGGGCCATCGCCCCTGGCCGGGTGCCGCGACCGTCGCGGCACCCGGCCCGCCGCGTTCCCGGTGCCCTCGGCCTTCCCGGCCCGGCGTTCCCGACGTTCCGGCGGCCCGGCGTTCAGGTGAAGGGCCGGGCGATCTCGTCCAGTGCCAGCGCCGTCAGGTCGTGCAGCGACCGCGTCTCCGACTCGGCGCACCACCACTGCGTGGCGATCCGCATCGCGGCCAGGAAGGCGACCGTGATCACCTCCGGATCGACGCCGCCCGGCCGCTCGCGCTCGGCCACCGCCCGGCTCAGCTCGCGCTCCAGCCGTAGCCGCCCCGCGAGCTGCCTGGCCAGCAGCGACGGGTGCCTCATGGCCAGGCGGGCCCGCAGGTGCCACTCGCGGTCGGGCCCGCCGGTCTCGGCGTAGAGGAGCTGCAGCGCCCCGCGCAGCGCCTGCCAGGCGGTCCCTCCTGCCGGTTGCTCGCGTACGCGCTGCACCAGGCTGTCCAGGCGCGCCTCGTCGCCGTACAGCAGCGCGTCCTCCTTGCCGTCGAAGTAGTTGGAGAACGTGCGCCGCGAGATGTTGGCGGCGTCGGCGATGGCTTCGACGGTGACGTTGTCGAGGCCGTGCTCGACGGTGAGCCGCAGCGCGGCCTCGTGCACCGCCTGCCGGGTCTCGGCCTTCTTGCGCTCCCGCAAACCTGCTGTGCTGCCCATGATAGCCCTTAGCTTACCCAACGGGAATAAATGCCCAATGCGCAAAGTTGCCCCATGTGCATGTAAGGTGTCCGGGTTGATCTCTCCTTCCTAGAAAACGGAGGTTGCGCGTGAGTGCACAGCCGGCAGCGCCGTCCGCGGCGGAGCCGATGACCCACCGCCAAATCCTCGAAGCTCTCAGCGGCCTGCTGCTGGTCCTGTTCGTCGCCATGATCAGCGGCACCATCGTCTCGGTGGCGCTGCCCCAGATCATCGGCGCGCTGGACGGCAACCAGTCGCAGTACACCTGGGTCGTCACGGCATCCCTGCTGGCCTCGACCGCCTCCACGCCCATCTGGGGCAAGCTCGCCGACCTGTTCAACAAGAAGCTGCTGCTCCAGATCTCCATCGTGATCTTCGCGATCAGCTCGCTGGCCTGCGGGTTCGCGCAGAACACCGGCCAGCTCATCGCCTTCCGCGCGGTGCAGGGCCTGGGCATGGGCGCGCTGCAGATCCTCGCGCAGGTCGTGATCGCCGCCATGATCTCGCCCAAGGAGCGCGGCCGCTACAACGGCTACCTCGGCGCCGTCATGGCCGTGGCGACGGTCGGCGGCCCGCTGCTCGGCGGCCTCATCGCCGACACCTCCTGGCTCGGCTGGCGCTGGTGCTTCTTCATCGCCGTCCCGTTCACCATCGCCGCCTTCGCGCTGCTGGCCAAGACCCTGCACCTGCCGACCGTGCGGCGGGCGAACGTGAGCATCGACTACTGGGGCGCCACCCTCATCGCCGCCGGCGTCAGCATCCTGCTCATCTGGGTCACCTTCGTCGGCAACGACTTCGACTGGCTGTCCTGGCAGACCGCGGCGCTGGCCGGCGGCGGCGTGGTGCTGCTCGCCCTGGCCACGTGGGTCGAGTCGGTCGTCAGGGAGCCGGTCGTGCCGCTGCACGTCATCCGGCGGCGCACCCCCGCGCTGGCCATCCTGGCCAGCCTCGCGGTCGGCATGGCGATGTTCGGCGGCTCGGTCTTCCTCGGCCAGTACTTCCAGATCGGCCGCGGGTTCAGCCCCACCGAGGCGGGCCTGCTGACCATCCCCATGATGGCGGGCGTGCTGCTGTCGTCCACGATCAGCGGGCGGATGGTCTCCAACACCGGGCGGACCAAGCCGTACATCCTCATCGGCCTGGTCGTCCTGCTGGCGGGCTTCGGCGGCCTGGCCACCATCGACCACGAGACCTCGCTCGTGCTGATCTCCGTCTACATGCTCGCCGTCGGCATCGGCGTCGGCATGTCCATGCAGAACCTCGTCCTGGTCATCCAGAACACCGTCCCGCTCAGCGAGATCGGCGCCGCCAGCGGCGCGGTCACGTTCTTCCGCTCACTCGGCGGCACCGTCGGCGTGTCGGTGCTCGGCGCGGTGCTCGCCAACCGGGTCGCGACCGGCATCTCCGAGGGGCTCGCCAAGGCCGGGATCCCGGCCGGCGGTGACGCCGCCGCTGCCGGCGGCAGCCTGAACATCGCCGCCCTGCCCGACCCGATCAAGGAGATCGTCAGGTCCGCCTACGGCGACGCGACCGGCCACATCTTCCTCATCTCGACGGCCATCGCCGCCGTCGGCCTCGTGGCCGCCGCCTTCCTCAAGCCCGCCAGGCTCCGCGACAGCCTCGACCTGCCGGCGTCGCCGGCCAAGGAGGAGGCCGTCACCCGCGCGTGACCCCCGAGCAGGAAGGCCGCGTTCCCCGTATCGCCCGCGGGGACGCGGCCTTCCTCCTGTCCGGGCGGCTCCGGGCGGCTGCGAGGCGGCTGCGAGGCGGCTCGGAACGGCTCCGGGCGGCTCCGGGCTGCCCCGGGCTGCTTTCGGGCGGCTTCGGGCGGATCACAACACCGACCGCACCGCGTCCTCGGACCGGCCGATGACCGCCGACCCGTCGTCGGCCGTGATGATCGGGCGCTGGATCAGGATCGGGTTCTGCGCCAGGGCCCTGATCCACCGGTCACGCGCGGAGGCGTCCCGCGGCCAATCGTCCAGCCCCAGCTCGGCCGCCCGCGCCTCCCCCGTCCGCGCGATGTCCCACGGCTCCAGGCCCAGCCTGGCCAGCACCTCGCGCAGCTCGGGCTCGTTCGGCGGATCCTCCAGGTAGTGGCGCACCTTGTACTGGGCGGACTCGGCGTCCAGGACGGACAGCGCGGAAGAGCACTTCGAGCACGCGGGGTTGATCCAGATCTCCATGGCAGACGACCGTATCGGCCCGTTCGCCCGCCGTCCTACCTCGACGGGAGCTTTCCCAGGAAGTTGTCATGGAAACGGTCGAGATCGGGTCAGCACTCTTCCCGCCGAAGCCGGGTCGTCATCCCCGCACCCCGCCGCCTGGCTAGAACGAAACGGCACCGATCTTCACCGAAGGAGGTTCCGTGACCCGACGCATCGCCACCGGCCTCGGCCTGGTCGCCGCCCTGTGCGTGCCGGCGCAGGCGGTCGCGGAGCCCGCGCCTCCTCCCGCGCCGCGACCGCTGAGCCTGGTGCTGGACGGCGGCTCGTTCTCGCTCAGGGACGCGTTCGCGATCCTCGACGGCCGTCCCGTCTCCGCCAGGCTCGCGCCGTCCGCCCGCGCCACCATGGCCAGGACCCGCGCGGGCGCGCTGGCCGCCCTGGACGGCCAGCGGGTCTACGGCTGGAACCAGGCGCTCGGGCCGCTGAAGGACCGCCCGCTCTCGCTCGATCAGCAGGTGGCGTTCCAGCGCAACATCCTGCGCTCCCACGCCGCGGGCGTCGGCGACCCGCTGCCCGACGACGTGGCCAGGCTGGCCCTGGTCCTCAAGGCGAACCAGCTCGCCCGAGGCCCCTCCGGCGTCCGCCCCGAGGTGGCCCAGCGGCTGCTGGACCTGGTGAACGCTGGCGTCGTCCCACGAATGCCGCAGATCGGCTCCCTGGGCACCGGAGACCTGCAGCCCCAGGCCGCGGCCGGCCTGGCGGCGATCGGCGAGGACGCGCCGGTGCGCTTCCGCGGGCAGGAGGGCCCCGCCTCCGAGCTGCTTCCGCAGGCCGGGCTGACCAGGGACTTCACCCTCCAGGCCGGGGAGGCGCTGCCGATCGTCAGCGGCAGCACCGTGGTGGCCGCCACCCTGGTGCACGCGGTGCACCGCGCCACCGCGCTGGCCGACCAGGCGGAGGGGGCGTTCGCCCTGTTCATGGAGGCGACCAGGGCCGAGCGGAGCTCGCTGGACGCCCGTACGCACGCCGAGCGGCACCTCCCCGAGCAGAGCGCGGTCGCCGCGCGGCTGCGGGCGATGGTGGCGGGCTCACGCTGGATGACGGAGGAGGGCCGCCGCCGCCTCAGCTCCGAGCCGCGCGTCCAGGACGCGGTGTCGGTGCGGGCGGCGCCGCACATCCTGGCCGGGCTGCGGCACGCCCTCGCCGACGCCCGCCGCACGCTGACGCGGGAGGCCAACTCCTCCACCTCCAACCCGCTGGTCTTCAAGCGTGAGCAGGGCCGGGGGTACGAGTTCGTGATGGGCGGCAACTGGGACGGCTCCCTCATGGGACACCTCGCCGACACCCTGAACGCGGAGATCACCGACGTCGGCGTGCTGTCGCAGGAGCTGTCGGGCCGGCTGCTGTCCCCCAGGTGGAGCTACGGCCTGCCGGCGAACCTGGCCGGCCCGCCGGTCGGCCTCAACTCCGGCCTGGTGCAGGTGCAGACGGTGGCCGCCGCGCTGATCCCCGAGATGCAGGCCAGGGCCACCCCGGCGGGCACCCTGTCACGCCCGATCAAGGACGGGCAGGAGGACCACAACACGATGGCCATGGCCTCGGCCCGCCACCTGCACGAGAACCTCGACCGGCTGGAGATCGTCCTGGCCGTCCAGTACCTGATGGCGGCCCAGGGCATCGACCTCATCGCCGGGAAGATGGCGGGGCTGCCGCTGGCCGCCACTACGAAAGGCCTGCTGGCGGAGGTCAGGCGGTACGTCTCGACGCTCGGCGACGACCGCTACCAGACACCCGACCTGGAGCGCGCCATCTGGCTCGTGCGCAACCGGCGGCTGGTGCCGCCCGTCACCGTCCAGCCGTAGCGGAAAATGTCGCGATCTTACCGATTTCCGTCCCGTATGCTGCTGGGCGCGGGCAAGGTCACGAAGGCCTGCCGCACGCGGACGGGCCCGTAGCACAGTGGTGATGCGCCGCAACTCAAATGCTGGAGGATGCCGGTTCGAGTCCGGTCGGGTCCACAGCCGGGGCGGGGGTGAGGAGCGGCGATGGAGGCGGAGCAGGTGGAGTCGTGCCTGCGGCTCCTCGGGCTGGCCAAGCGGTTACCGGCCGACCATCCCGACCGCCGCAGGATCGAGCACGCGGCCACCGGGCTGATCAGGGACGGACGGCACGAGCGCCGCGCCGCCGCCCGCGCGCAGGCCACACGCCTGGACGGCGAACTGCTGGCGGCGACCGCCATGGGCGCCGCCGACCGCCGGATGGACGTCCCGCTCCCGACACCCGCGCCCACCGCCGCGGCCTCGACCCCCGCGCCCACCGCCGCGGCCTCGGCCCCAGTGCCCACCGCCGGGCCGGGGACGAACGCCCCCGCTGCCGGCTTCCTGCCGGGCAGCCTGCGCCGGCCTCGCCACTGCTACGTGTGCCAGCGGCTCTTCAGCCGGGTGCACCACTTCTACCACCGGCTCTGCCCGGACTGCGCGGTGGACAACCTCGCCCGGCGGGCGGCCCGTACGGACCTGGCGGGGCGCAGGGTGCTGCTGACCGGCGGGCGGGTCAAGATCGGGCACGAGCTGGCGCTGATGATGTTGCGGGACGGCGCCGAGGTCATGGTGACCACCCGCTTCCCCGCCGACGCCGCGCGCCGGTTCGGGGCCGCGCCGGACGCCGGGCGGTGGTGGGGACGGCTCAGCGTGGCCACGCTCGACCTGCGGGATCCGCGGCAGGTGGTGGCGCTCACCGACCGGCTGCTCGCGGACGGGGCTTCCCTCGACATCCTCGTCAACAACGCCGCCCAGACCCTGCTGCGGCCCGCCTTCTCGTACGTGTTGCTGGCCGCCGGCGAGGCGTCGCCGCACGACGCCGCCCTGCCGGTCTGGCGGGCGCCCGGGTTCGTCCCGCCCGGCACCGGCGTCCTCCGCTCGGCACTGCACACCGCTCCCGGCGCGGACGCCCACGAGCCCCCGCACGGGCATGCGCGAACGCGGGAACACGCAGACCCGCACGGGACCCTTGCCCCTACGGAGCTTCCCGGCGCGGACGGCCCCCTCCCCGACACGGCCGGGCTGCTCCCGGACGTGGCCGGCTTGCTCCCCGGCAAGGCCGGCCTGTTCCCGGACGTGGCCGGGCTGCTCCCCGACCCCTCCGCCGCCAACTCCTGGTCGGCCCGGCTGGGCGGGGTGGAGCCGGTGGACCTGCTGGAGGCGCAGCTCGTCAACGCGGTCGCCCCGTTCCTGCTGGCCGACCGTCTCCTTCCGCTGATGCTCGCCTCCCCGCACCCCCGCCGCTACGTCGTCAACGTCTCCGCCGTGGAGGGCCAGTTCGCCGCCGCGTACAAGACCGGCGGCCACCCGCACACCAACATGGCCAAGGCGGCGCTCAACATGCTCACCAGGACCAGCGCCGGCGAGCTCGCGGCGCGGCACGTCTACATGTGCAGCGTGGACACGGGCTGGATCACCGACGAGAAGCCGCTGCCGGAGCGCGACCGGCACGCGAGGACGGGCTGGCGCACGCCCCTCGACGTGGTGGACGGTGCCGCCCGCGTGTACGACCCGATCGTGCGAGGGGAGGCGGGCGATCCCGTGCACGGCGTTCTGCTCAAGGACTACCGGGAGGTGCCGTGGTGACGGAATGGGCGGGCATCGGTCCCGTCGTCCCGCGCCCCGTGGACGAGCTCGCGCCCCTGCTGGCGTGGCTGCGCACCGGCCGCCAGGTCGGGGAGCGCACCGACTTCCCCTCGGGCACGGCCATGCCTGACGGCCGGCTCGACCTGTGCAAGCAGGCGCTGGGCCCGGACGGCGCGCGGGCGGTCGTGTCCGCCCTGCGCCCGCACGGCCCCGTCCGGCACCTGCTGCTCGGCACGGACGGGCTCGGCGACGCGGGCGCGGCCGACGCCACGGAGGGCGCCATCGGCGCCGGGGTGGAGACCGTGTACCTGGGCTGCAACGGCATCGGCGCGGCGGGCGCCTGCCGGATCGCCGACCAGCTCATCGCCTCGCCCGGAGTCGTACGGGGCCTGTGGCTCAAGCGCAACCCGCTCGGCGGGGAGGGCGGCCGGGTGGCCGGCCGGCTGATGTCCCAGGGCACCGGCCTGGCCACGCTCGACCTGGTGCAGACCGGCCTCGACGCGGCGGCGGCCCTGGCGGACGGGGTGGAGTCGGCGGCGGCACGCGGCGACCGCATCGGCCGGCTCTACCTCGGCGGCAACCCCCTCGGCGCGGAGCAGGCGGCGCGCATCGTCCGTACCGGGGCGGTGGACGAGCTCTACGTGTCGGCGGCCGGCCTGGGCGACGCCGGGGCCCGCCTCCTCGCGCGGGCGCTGCGCGCGGCGCCGCCCGGGCTCACCCACCTGTCGCTGGCCGGCAACGGCATCGGCCCGCAGCCGCTGGTGGAGCTGGTCGCCGCCGCCGTGGCGGCCGGCGTCACCCTGCTCGACCTCGGCCGGGTACGCGCCGCGGGAGCGCTCGGCGCGCCCGGCAACCGTCTCGACGAACCCGCCACGTCGGCCATCGCGAACCTCCTGTCCTCCACCCCCCATCGCCTCGCCCACCTGATCCTCCGCGACACGGGCGTCACCAGCAGGGGCGCGCTCGCGCTGGTCGCGGGCGCCCGCAGGGCCGTCTCTCCCACCCGGTACGCGCTCGGCCCGGGCATCGCCTCCCGCGCCAAGCGCGAGCTCGCCGAGCTGGCGAAGGCGGTGCCGCCCCTGTCATCGCATCCGGACGTGGCGGCCATCGCCAGCGTGCACCGGACCCGCCGCCCGCGCTGACCGCCGCCTGGGATCGATCTCCGGACATCTCATGAACCGAGACACGACAGAGCACGGGGTGCTGCCGGTGGAGCCCGGCGAGCCGGGAGCGTGCACTCGCCACCCTCGCCATCACCCCGATGGTGATCTCCCCCGCCCTGCCCGACCTGGTGGGATTCCCTTCCGCACGAGGCGGCGCTGGCCCTGCCCGGCCGCGCGGGCGCGAGCGGCGCGGACCGAACCGGCGGGCTGCTCCTGCTCACCGCGTGGACGGTCCTGTCCCTCGGATCGGCCTGGACGATCCTCGCCGGACGTGACAGCCAGGCCCCGACATGAAAGTTTCACAACCGTCAATCCGGCTTGTTATGCCCTGACCGGCCACGACGCCGATCGCGCCCAAAAGGATCCCCGGCCCTTCATTGACGACCGGAAAGCGCTTTCCTAGTGTCACTGTCGTTCACTACCATGCCTGCCATTCACATACGTGGACGGCAGGCACAGACAGCACCTACAGACAACCCGCAGTAGGTAGGAGCACACTCATGCGCACATCACGACGTGTCCTGATCCTCCTCACCAGCGTGGCCGCCGCGGCCGCCGGACTGACGGCGGCGGCCTCGGCGCCGGCCGCGGCCGACACCCCGCTGGTCGGCTGGGCCACGCAGGGCGGCGGCACCACCGGCGGCGGCAGCGTGCCGGCCACGACCGTCTCCTCTGCCTCCGCCCTGACGAGTGCCCTGTCGTCCGGCTCCGCCGCCGTGATCAGGGTCTCCGGCACGATCTCCTGCTCCGGCATGCTCCGCGTCACCTCGAACAAGACCGTCATCGGCAACTCGGGCGCGACCATCTCCGGGTGCGGCTTCAACGTGTCGCAGGCGTCGAACGTCATCATCCGCAACCTCAACTTCAGGAACTGGGGCGACGACGGCATCAACGTCCAGTACTCGACCCGCGTCTACATCGACCACAACTCCTTCAGCAACGGCGGCGACGGCGCCCTGGACATCAAGCGCTCCAGCGACTACATCACGGTGTCCTGGAACCGGTTCTTCGACCACGACAAGACCATGCTGCTGGGCCACAGCGACAGCAACGCCTCCGAGGACCGGGGCCGCCTGCGCGTGACGTACCACCACAACTGGTTCGACGGCACCAACCAGCGTCACCCGCGCGTCCGCTTCGGCAACCCGGTGCACGTCTTCAACAACTACTACGGCAGCGTCGGCAGCTACGGCGTCGCCTCCACCCAGGAGGCCGGCGTGCTCGTCGAGGGCAACTACTTCGAGAACACCGACGACCCGTTCCACCTGGGCGAGGGCAGCTCCCCCGCCGGCAGCCTGGTGGCCCGCAACAACCACTTCGTCAACTCCGGCAGCGGCCAGAGCGGCGGCAGCGTCCGGTCGATCCCGTACTCGTACTCGCTCGACAGCGCCTCCAGCGTCAAGTCGATCGTGACGGCGGGCGCCGGTGCGGGCCGCATCTCCATCTGACCGCCCCGGGCCGTGAGCGCGGCCGGCCTCCCGCGCTCACGGCCGTCACCTCGCCGCGAGGCCCTGATCGCGGGCGGGCCGGAGCGGCTCCCCGTACGGTGGTGAGCATGTCGTCCACCGAAACCGTGCGCGCGGGGTCCGGCAGGGCCGGGAAGCGGCGAACGCCCGGCAGGGCCGGGCGGGCCCACGACACCCGTGAGGCGATCCTCGACGCCGCCGAGCGGCTCTTCGCCGAGCGCGGGGTGGGCGAGGTCTCCAACCGGCAGATCGGCCAGGCGGCCGGTCAGGCGAACAACTTCGCCGTCGGCTACCACTTCGGCACCAAGGCCGACCTGGTGCGGGCGATCGTGCGCCGCCACACCGCCGTGACGGAGGAGCTCCGCGTGCGCATGCTCGCGCGGATCGCCGAGCCGGGCGACCTGCGCGCGTGGATCTCCTGCCTGGTACGCCCCGCCACCCGCCAGCTCGACGCCCTGGGCGTGCCGAGCTGGCGGGCCCGCTGCCTGGCGCAGTTCGACACCGTGCCCGCCCTGCGCCGGATCGTCGTGGAGGAGTCGGTGGCGACGCCGTCGATGGGGCGCGTCCTGGAAGGCATGTTCCGGCTGCTGCCCGGCCTGCCGCAGGAGGTGCGCGAGGAGCGCGGCGACATGAGCCGCCTGCTGGTGGTGCACACGCTGGCCGAGCGCGAGCGGGCCCTGCACGCGGGAGAGCGGGCGGGCACGGGCTGGGAGGCCACCGCCGCGGGCCTCGTCGACGCGCTGGCGGGCCTGTGGCCGGCCCCCGTCACCACCAGGCCCCTTCCTGGGTGACGGCTGTCAAGTCTGAGCTGCGGAAATGTCGATTTCCGAGTGAGGGCACAGCTTTCTCCCAGGTAGCGAGCCTAAGGTGAGCCTCCTCACCGATCCGGCCGATCTCCAGGAGGCGCCAGCATGTCCGTCGAGCGGGTGCGCGGCAACGACTACCGCGTGCTGCGACCGCCCGAGCGCCGCACGCCCGAGCTGCGGGTCAGCGTGATCGTCCCGGCCTACGGGGCCCAGGACAAGCTGGATCTGGTGTTGCAGGGGCTGGCGCGGCAGACGTACCCGCCGGAGCTGACCGAGATCATCGTCGTGGACAACGGCAGCTCGCCGCCGCTGCGGCTGCCGGAGGGCACGGCCGCGCGGCTGGTCCGGTGCGAGCGGCCCGGACGGGCCGCCGCCCGCAACGCCGGGCTGGCCGAGGCGACCGGCGACGTCATCCACTGGCTGGACTCCGACGTGGTGCTCACGCCCGGCGCCGTCGAGGCGCACATGCGCTGGCACCACACCGCGCCCTACCTGTCCGTCACCGGCTACCTCCGCTTCACCCGCGCCCCGCTGCCCGCCGTCCTGCCGGACGACCTGGAGGCGGCGTTCGAGCCGGCCGAGCCGCACGCCTGGCTGGCCGGCCTGGTGGAGCGTACGGACGGGCTCACGAACAACCCGGTGCGGCCGTTCAGCCTGCACGTCGGCGGCGCCACCTCCGTCAGCGCCCGCCTGATCGAGGCCGCGGGCCCCATGGACGACGACCTGATCGTCGGACAGGACACCGAGCTGGGATACCGGCTCTACCAGGCGGGGGCGGTGTTCGTGCCCGAGCCGCGGGCCCGCGCCTACCACCTGGGCCCGACCATGCGCATGCGCGACCAGCAGCGCATCGACCGGGTCAGCCACGCCTTCGTCGCCGACCGCATCCCCGCCTACCAGTGGCTGCGCACCCATCCCGCCAGGCGCTGGAAGGTGCCGAACGTGACCGCCGTCCTGGACGGCACCGCCGGCTACGAGGCCGTGCGCGCCGGCGTGGACGCGCTGCTCGCCTCGACCGTGACGGACCTGTCCGTCGTGCTGGTCGGCCCCTGGGACACCCTCGACCGCGACCGCCGCGCCCCGCTCCAGGACCCGAAGCTGGACCTGGTGCTGGTACACGGCCACTACGAGCACGAGAGCCGGGTGCTGCTGGCGACCGAGGAGGAGGTGCATCCGTCCGTCCCGTTCGTGCTGCGCCTGCCGGCGGGCTGGGTGCCGGGCGAGGACAGCCTGGCCAGGCTGCTGGCCCTGGCCCGCGCCGAGGGGCTGGGCCTGATCCAGGTGCTGCTGGCGGAGGCGCCCGGCGGGACGGTCACGGCCAGGCTCGAACGCGCGTCCGCCCTGGCCCGCGCCCGCCTCGTCGCCCGCCCCGGCGAGCCGCTCGACGACGCCGTGGACGACGTGTCGGGGGTCCGGTGGGTCGTCGGGGAGGAGTACGGGTTCAGCGACGAGCCGCAGGAGATCGCCGGGCGGCGCGCCGCGTACCGGGCCAGGATCCAGGCCGAGGCGCAGGCGGCCCGGCTGGCCGGTGAGGCCGAGCGGCTGCGCGCCCAGGTCGCGAAGTGGCGGGAGGAGGCGGCCCGCTGGCGTAGGAGCACCGTGGAGCTGCGGCGCGAGGTCGGCACGCTGCGCCGCCAGCTCCACGTGGCCCAGCGGGGGGACGACGGGGTGCGCGCCGTCCTGGCCCGCCGGATGAGGCGGGTGCTGACCAAGCGGGTACGCGGCTGACAAACCTCACTTCCCGGGGAGGAGGCAGCGGGCGGGCGACGGAGGATGCTGCGCCCATGGATGCCGAACGAGAACGACTGGCGCGCTCGGCCGCTCCCGACGCCCCGTGGCGCCGGTGGGGGCCGTACCTGAGCGAGCGGCAGTGGGGCACGGTGCGCGAGGACTACAGCGCGACCGGCGACGCGTGGAACCACTTCCCCCACGACCACGCCCGCTCCCGCGCCTACCGGTGGGGCGAGGACGGGCTCGGCGGCGTCAGCGACGACAAGCAGCGGCTCTGCCTGTCGATGGCGCTGTGGAACGGCAGGGACCCGATCCTGAAGGAGCGGCCGTTCGGGCTGACGAACGGCGAGGGCAACCACGGCGAGGACGTCAAGGAGTACTACTTCTACCTCGACAGCACGCCCACCCACTCCTACCTGCGCTACCTCTACAAGTACCCGCAGGCCGCCTTCCCCTACGACGACCTGGTCACCACGAACGCGGCCAGGGACGCGCGCGCCTTCGAGTACGAGCTGCTCGACACGGGCGTCTTCGAGGGCGGCCGGTACTTCGACGTGTTCGCCGAGTACGCCAAGGCCGCTCCCGACGACCTGCTCATGCTCGTCACCGTGGCCAACCGGGGCCCCGAGGCGGCCACCGTGCACGTGCTGCCGACGCTGTGGTTCCGCAACACCTGGTCGTGGGGCGCCGGCGCGGCCAGGCCGGCGCTGCGGGCCGTGGAGCCGGGGGTGATCGAGGCCGAGCATCCCGGGCTGGGGACGTACCGGCTGTACTGCGCGGCGGACGTGCCGCTGCTGTTCACCGAGAACGAGACGAACCACGAGCGCCTGTCCGGCGGCAGGAACGCCTCCCCGTACGTCAAGGACGGCATCGGCCGCCACGTCGTGCGCGGGGAGAGCGGGGCGGTGAACCCGGAGATGGCGGGCACCAAGGCCGCCGCGCACCACACGCTGACCGTGCCGGCGGGCGGCGAGGTGACCGTCCGGGTCCGGCTGGCCGCCGGCGACGTGGGCCCCGACCCGCTCGGGCCCGGTTTCGACGAGGTGCTGCGGCGGCGCAGGGCCGAGGCGGACGACTTCTACGCCGCGCTCGCCCCGCCGGACCTCGGCCGGGACGGGACGCTGGTGCTCCGGCAGGCGCTGTCGGGCCTGCTGTGGAGCAAGCAGTACTACTACTTCGACGTGGAGACCTGGCTGGCCGAGCACGGCGCCGACCCGTGGACCCGCACCGGGCAGCGCAACCACGGCTGGTTCGACATGACCGCCGACGACGTGCTCCTCATGCCGGACACGTGGGAGTACCCGTGGTTCGCCGCGTGGGACCTGGCCTTCCACGCGGTCGCGCTGTCGGTGGTGGACCTGGACCTGGCCAAGCACCAGATCGAGGTGCTGCTGAGCGAGCGGTACCTGCACGCCAACGGCCAGGTGCCCGCGTACGAGTGGGCGTTCGGCGACGTCAACCCGCCCGTGCAGGCGTGGGCGGCGCGCTTCGTCGACAGCCTCGACAGACGGCTCCACGGCGGCGGCGACCTGGACTTCGTCGAGCGGGTCTTCCAGAAGCTGCTGGTGAACCACACCTGGTGGGTCAACCGCAAGGACCCCGACGGGCGCAACGTCTTCCAGGGCGGCTTCCTCGGCCTGGACAACATCGGCGTCTTCGACCGCAGCGCCGCGCTGCCGACCGGCGGCACGCTCGACCAGGCCGACGGCACGGCGTGGATGGCGTTCTACACGCAGACGATGGTGCAGATGGCCGCGGAGCTGTCGGACCGGGCGCCCGCGTACGAGGATCTGGCCGTGCGCTTCGCCCAGGCCTTCCTGCGCATCTCCGCCTCGACCGACCGGGTCGGCGACCTGAAGGAGGAGATGTGGGACGAGACCGACGGGTTCTTCTACGACGTGCTGCGGCTGCCGTACGGCGAGGCCACCCGGCTCAAGGTGCGCTCGCTGGTCGGCCTGCTGCCGCTCTGCGCGACCACGGTCTTCACGCCGCGCGCCGATGAGTCGCAGGCCCGGCTGTTCAACCGGGTCAGGGAGTTCGCGAGCCGGCATCCCGACCTGGCGGAGGGCATGTCGGCGGCCGATCGGCCCGGCGTGGCGGGCCGCCGCATGTTGTCGCTGCTGGACGAGCGGAAGCTGCGGCGGCTGCTGGCGCGCATGCTCGACGAGGACGAGTTCCTCGGCCCGTACGGGATCCGGTCGTTGTCGCGGCACCACGCCGAGCATCCGTACACGTTCCACGTGCAGGGGCGCGAGTACAAGGTGGCGTACCTGCCGGCCGAGTCCGACAGCCGCATGTTCGGCGGCAACTCCAACTGGCGGGGGCCGGTCTGGTTCCCGGTCAACGTGCTGCTCATCCGGGCGCTGCTGCACCTGTACGCCTTCTACGGCGACGACTTCACCGTGGAGTGCCCGACGGGCTCGGGCCACCGGATGACGCTGTTCGAGGTGAGCAAGGAGATCTCGGACCGGCTCGTCCGCACGTTCCTGCGCGGCCGGGACGGGCGGCGGCCGGTGTACGGCGGGCAGCGCGTCTTCCAGGAGGACCCGCACTGGCGGGACCTGATCCAGTTCCACGAGTACTTCCACGGCGACGACGGCGCGGGGCTGGGCGCGGCGCACCAGACGGGGTGGACGTCGCTGGTGGCCGTCCTCATGATCGTCTACGGCCGGCTGTCCGCCACCGACTTCTAGCCGGATCCTTTTCCTCCGCCCCGGCCCAAAACCGGGGCGGATGCCATTATTGACGGATAAATGCACATAAACCGTATTTACTGAACTCTTGACTCACCAGCCCCACGCTCGTGACCTTCCTCATAGAATTCCGGTATGCGGGGTAGACATCGGCGATTACGGACATGCACAATCCGACAGACGTCGTGACCAAAAGTGGGGCTGAAACTTCTCGGGGCTTCTCTCCGTTCTGCGGATAAGAAAAACGGCAACTGCGAGGAAATGTGCTCGTCACTTCATCCCTCAGGTTTCTTTTCGCGCTGACCGTGACCACAGCCGTGACCACAGCCGTGGCGCTCCACCCGACGGCAGCGCAGGCCGCACCGCCTTCCGACGTCAAGCCCGTCCGCGTCGTCATCCTGGTCGACGAGTCGGGCAGCCTCAAGGACCAGGACGTCACGCGCGAGCGGGCCGCCGCCCAGCTCATCGCGCTGAGCGAGCTCTCGGAGCAGTCGCAGGTGGCCGTGGTGGGCTTCGGCAGCTCCAACGGCCCCGGCCAGTCCGCGGTCGACATCGTGTGCCCGCTGACCGGGGTGCAGACCGCGCAGGACCGCGAGTCGCTGAGCCGGTGCGTGGAGAAGCTGCGCCTGCGCACCGCGGAAGAGGGCAACGACACCGACCACGCCGCCGCCCTGGAGCAGGCGCTGGACATCATGGGCAGGCCCGACGACCAGCAGCGCGCCAAGATCGTGTTCCTGCTGACCGACGGCGTGCTCGACGTGCGCAACAGCCCCCAGTACGGCGCCGACGCCCAGGCCCGCAACGCCAACGCCCAGGCGCAGATCACCCGCAGCCTCGCCGACGCCGAGCGGGGGCAGGTGCAGATCTGGCCGCTCGGCTTCGGCGCCGCCGACAAGTCCGCGCTCGACGCCTTCGCGGCGGGCGGCTGGGTCCAGCCCTGTGGCGACCAGCAGACCTCCACCCCGAAGGCCCGCGTCGTGGCCACCTCGGCCGACGTGGAGCGCTCGCTGCTGGAGGCGTTCGCCTACGCCAGGTGCGCCGGCATCGAGAAGTCCGTGACCGACTCGCTCGACGCGGGCGCCACCGTCGACCTGAACGTCAACATCCCGATCATCGCCACCGACGGCTCGATCGTGGTGGTCAAGCGCGACAAGCGCATCCAGGTCACCTACTTCGACCCCGAGGGCACGCAGGTGCCCAAGCAGGGCGAGCTGAAGGAGTCCACCTTCCAGGCCGCCGGCGAGGCCGGCCCGGTGGAGTCTCTACGCATCCGCAACCCGCTGCCCGGCCAGTGGCGCATCCGGCTCGAGTCGCCGCCCGGCGTGAGCCGCCAGGAGGTCAGCGCCACCGTCGTCTGGCAGGGCGCGCTGCGCGCCTCGATCTCGCTGAGCAACCCCCGGCCGCGCCCCGGCGAGCAGGTGAACGTGCGGCTGCGCCTGCAGACCAGGACGGGCACCATCACCGACCCGGCGGCGCTGGAGGGCCTGCGCTTCAGCGCGCGGATGTCCGGCGAGGGCTTCCAGGAGGTCCCCGTCGAGCTCGGCGACACGGGCGAGGGGGCCGACCGGGCTCGGAGCGACGGCGAGTACTCCGGCCAGATCGTCATCCCGGCCACGGCCACCGGCGCGCTGTCGTTCGTCGGCAAGGTGAGCGGGCCCGGCGTGGCCGGCGACGAGCGGCCGTACGCGACCCGCATCGCCGGGCCGGCCGACCGGCTGCGCGCCCAGGTCGAGCTCGGCTCGGCCACCGTCGAGCCCGGCGGCACGCTCGCCGGCACCGTCCGCGTCACCAACGAGGCCGAGCCCGTGCAGCTCGGCCTGCGGCTCGTGGACGTGCCCGGCACCGTCGGCCTGTCCGCCCAGCAGGTGCAGGCGCCCACGGGCAGCTCCGAGCAGGGCTTCGAGCTGCGCGTCAGCGCCGACGCCGGCGAGGGCACGGTGAGCGGCGTGCTCCAGGTGCTCGACCCGGCCGGGCAGGTCGTGGCCGAGGAGTTCGTGGACGTGGACGTGCGGCCGCCGACACCGCTGTGGCAGCGGGCGCTGCAGGCCCTGCTGATCCTCCTCGCGATCCTGGCGGTGGCGCTGCCGTTCCTGCTGGCCAGGCGGCGGGCGCGGCGCCGGGCGGCCGATCCGAGCGAGCTGACCCTGCACCTGTTCGACCGGCCGGGCGAGCCGTACATCAGCCGGCTCCAGGCGCCGCTGGGCGAGGGCCCCGAGTTCATGTTCGAGGTCAGCGACGGCCGGCTGGTGCGCACGTACGGGACGGGCTACGCCGTACGCCGGGGCCAGGGCCGCACCGTGCTGGTCCGCGACCCGTCGGGCCGGGAGCTCGACCCGCTCCTGCCCGGTCAGCCGATCGCCCTGCCGAACGGCATGTACCTCGGCGTGGACGACGGCAGGGCCAGGGGCGGCGGCGCCGAGCAGCCCGCCTACGGCTCCGCCGAGCCTTACCGGAGCAGGACCCACCGACCGATGCCAGGCGACGACCTGTTGTGAGGGATGCATGAGGATCTTCGATCCGATGATGTTCGTGGGGCTCGGCGGCACCGGCTGCCGGGTCGGGGTGGAGCTGGAGCGCTGGCTGCGTGACGAGCTGTGCGGTCCTGACGGCATGGATCTGATCAGGAGCTTCAGCTGGCAGAACTACCAGCCCTACGAGCTGCCCTCCTGCCTGCAGTTCGTCTACGTGGACCTCAACGAGGACGAGCTGAACCGCACCCGCCGACGGGTGGTGCCGACCGAGCGGGAGCTGCCCGCGGCGGGCCGTACGGCGCACCTGATCCACGACGTGGTGCCCAAGTTCGACTCCTACCCGGAGGTGGCCCGCAGCCTGCGGGCCACGCTGGGCGACCACGTCAAGGACTGGCTGCCGCCGCGCGAGCAGGAGCCTCTGGTCGCGCCGCTGATGCGGGGCGCCGGGCAGCTCCCGACCGTGGCCCGGGCGGCACTGTTCGAGCGCATGCGCCACGGCACCGGGCCGGTGGTGCAGGGCGTCGAGGACGCCATCGGCGCGATCAGCAACTCCGGCAGCGAGCTGGCCGCGCTGGGCGGCCGGCTGCGGCGCACCTGCGACGTGTTCGTGGCCTACTCGGTGGCGGGCGGCACCGGCAGCGGCATCTTCTACGACTACCTGCACCTGATCGGCGACGCCTTCGCCCGCAACCACATCAGGGCCCGCATCCACCCGCTGGTCGTCATGCCGTCGGCGTTCGCCGAGGGCAAGGGCGGCGGGCGGCGGGCGCGGCTGAACGCCGGGGCGAGCCTGCTCGACCTGTTCCGGCTGGTCGACGACCAGAACGCGCCGCACGCGGGCACGCAGGTGGACGAGCAGGGCATCGTCGGCGAGCTCGGCGTGCGTTACCCGGTCCGGGGTGAGGTGCGCCTGGCCACCGGCACGGTGCAGACCGCGTTCCTGTTCACCATGCCGCCCGGCGTCGAGCGCGACGACCTGCACCGCTCGATCGCCTCGCTGATCGTCTCCCTGGCCGGCACCCGGCCGAGCGGCGGTGGTGAGGCCGCCGGCGGCATGGAGGACCGCGGCGAGTCCACCTTCGCCGACGACTTCATCAACCGGGCCGTGGAGCGCGAGGTCCCGGCCGCCTCCGGGATCGGCAACCGGGGCGTGTCCACGGCGTTCGTCTCCTCGATGACCGTGCCGGTGGAGGAGCTGGCCGACCTGGTCAGCTCGCGGCTGCTGGCCCGCGCGGTGACGCGGCTCTCGGCCGCGCCGCCGGGCTCGGCCGAGAGCAACGTGGAGGAGATCCGGCGCCTGTTCACCACCACCAACCTGGAGCCGCTCAACACCCGCGAGCCGCTGCCGCTGCCCGAGGCGCGCACCGCGACCGGCGCGGCGGAGATCCAGAAGTCGCTGGCCAACCGGATGCGCGCGATGGAGGACAATCTGGCCTCGCTGGAGCGGCAGCTCAGCCGCGTCGTGCCGGCCATGGCCAAGGACATGGACGTGCGGCGCGGCGCGATGGAGGGGCTCGGCCACGTCGATCCGTTCCGGCTGCGGCGGGTGGTGACGGGCCTGACCGGCGACGTGCACGAGGCCGACAAGCTGGGCTTCGCCGGGCTGCTCGACCAGCGCAGGGCGCAGCCGCGCAGGACGTACGAGAGCATGACGGAGGCGCCGCCGCAGCCGCGGCCGATGCGCGACCGGTTGTTCCGCAAGGTGCAGTGGAGCGACTCGGAGGTGCAGTCGTCGCTGCACGACCAGGACGCCTGGTACCTGTGGCGCAGCCAGGCGCTGTGGCACCGGGCCTGGGCCGACCAGATGCCGCGCTGGGAGCCGCTGCGCAAGCAGCTCATCCGCGAGGTGCGCGACTTCACCGAGGTGTTCGCCGAGCACGCCGACGCCGACCCCGAGCGGTTCGCGCGCCGCGCCGGCGAGCTGTACGAGACCCGTGTCGGCGTCTACCACCTGCTGCCGCCCGCGGGCGCCGAGTCCTTCTACGACGCGGTCGTGCGCCGCTTCGTGGACGTCTTCGTGGCCCGGCAGCTCCTGCGGCCGACCGACGGCGAGGCCGGCGTGGTCAACGCGCTGATCGGGCCGGAGGGCTGGCGGCACGCCTACGACGTGGCCTGGCGCACGGGCAAGCCGGCCGACGCGCTGGCCTGGGTGCGCGAGCGGCTCAAGCTGGAGGTCAAGAAGCTCTTCAAGGATCGCGACGAGGCCGCCGTGCTGGGCGAGCAGCCGCTGCTGCCCTCCCTGGCCGACATCCTCGCCCAGGCCGCGAAGGGCGGCGGCGACGACCCGCACGTGCGGCAGTTCCGGCTCAAGCTGGCCGACCTGGTGCCGGGCGGCTTCACCCCCGACGGCACCGGCGACCTGAAGGTGCTCGTCTCCTACCCCGCCCCGGCCAAGGACCCCGAGCTCGAACGGTTCCTGAAGGAGCGGATCGACCTGCCCGGCGTGCCCGACTTCCGCAACATCGACGCCGACTCGGTGACGGTCGTGCAGGTCCGCACCTCGATGAGCGTCACCCAGGTCCGCGAGCTGCGCGAGGTGCTGCACAGCTGGGCCGACGCCCTGCAGCACGAGCGGCCCCAGGACCACCTGAAGTGGCGCCAGCGGCTCGGCTACGACTTCGGCTACCTGGCCACCACCGAGGAGCACCGGGTCCGCATCCTGCACCGGCTGCTCTGCCTGCTCTGGAACGGACGGGTCAGCGTGGCCGAGGGCGAGCCCCACTCGCCGGCGCGGATCAGGATCGACGTCGAGGGCGGCTCCATGACGCTGCCGCTGACCGGCTACGGCAAGGCGTCCTCGTGGCCGAGCATCCTGCGGGCCTACGAGCAATGGGTGATCGGCGGCGACGAGGAGTTCCGCGGGCTGGTGAGCGAGCAGCTCATGGACGCCCTGCCGAACGGCCTGGCGGGCACGCTCAGCGTCCCCCACCCGCTCTACCGGCAGGTCACCGGCATGGCGGCCGACCAGCTCGGCCTGCTGGAGATCATGATGCCGAAGCTGCCGTCCGGCGCCCGCAACCGGGCCGACCAGCTCGTCGCGTTCTGGGCGAACACCCTGCCCGCCGCGCTGGACCTGCCGTTCGAACGGGTCGCCGAGGCCGTCGCCTACAACCTGCGCGACCTGGACGCGCTCGCCGGGGAGTGAGCATGGTCGTGGTGCTCGACCTCCGCAAGGAGGAGGTGACCAGGCTCGGCCCCCGGGTCCTGGTGGTGACCGACACCGATCGGCTGGCCGCCGGGCAGCAGGTGCTGCAGGAGGTGTTCAGCTCGCGCCTGGTCAGGTCGGTGCTGGTGGTGGCGCTGGGGCCCGAGCCGCGTCTGCCTCCCGCGCTGAACGGCGAGAGCCGCAGGGTGCTGTGGGTGGGCGACCCCTGCGGCATCCTCTGGAACGCCGACACCGGCGAGGCGGCCCACGGGCCGGAGGCCAGCTCGGAGGCCATCCTGATCGACCTGCTGTCCCAGCCCGAGGTGTTCGACCAGGTGGTCGGCGAGCTGGGCGAGATCCCGTACGGCACCGCCTCGCCCGGCTGGCGCATCGTGGCGGGCCGGATCGACCCCGAGGTGCTCGCGCAGGCCTTCACCGACGTGGCGGACCGCTTCGCCGGGCCGGTGCAGCAGGACACGGCGATCTTCGGCTCGCCGCTGGCCAGCGCGCTGCCGGTGCTCAGCGGCACCGCCGACCTGCCCGCCGACCTCCTCGACGCGCTCGTCCCCGACGGCCGGATGGACCGGCTCCACCGGCAGGCCCGCGACCGGCTCGACCGCGCCGCCCGGGCCCTGGACGACCTCGGCTACTTCAGCACCGCCCCGGTCAGGGCGGCGATCGCGGACGAGGTGATCGCCGCCGGACGGGCGCTGGCCGAGTTCCGCGACGCGGTCGCGCGGCTGTTCGCCGAGGTCGACCACGGCGACGAGGACGCTCCGGACGTGCTGGCCGCCGGCGGCGTCAAGTTCGCCACCCCGGCCGGCATGGGGCACGCGGAGATCGTCGCCGAGCTGCGCGCCGACGTGGAGGCGGCCCTGGCCGAGCGCAGGAGCCTGATGCGGCTGGTCTCGCGGCTGCGCGCGCTGGCCGACCAGAGCGCGCCCATCGGCAGCGCCGCCTTCGTCCCCGGCTGCCGGCGCAGGTGCCCCGACGAGCTGCTCAACGAGCTGCACGCGCCCGCCGAGTTCCCCCAGGGGCTGGTGAACCGCTTCGTGCTCTGGCGGCACTCGCGCGACCGGTGGCGCGAGCAGCTCTCCCTCGGCCCGGCCAGGACCGCGCTCGACGAGCTGCGCTCGCTGCTCGAACGGGTCGCCGCCAGCGAGTGGACGCTCGGCCAGGCCCGCATGCACACCTCCGACGCGGCCCGCACGATCGCGGCGGCGCTGGCCGAGATCTGCACGCAGGTGTCGGCCACGCTGTCCGACTGGAGCAGGGCCGAGGCCGGGCAGGCCGCCGCGAGCGAGGCGCTGGACGAGGAGGTCACCGTGCGCCTGCGCGACCGCGGCGGCCAGCTCCGCGAGGTCATCACCGGCGACCTGCTCGACGCGGTGACCGGCTGGCTGGAGCCCGGCTGGCCGGCGCTGGAGCACGGCGACTACCGCGACGTGCAGACCGGCCTGGAGCGGCGGGTCGACGAGACGCTCCGGCAGTACCGCTACCACCTGGCGCACCGGGGCGTGCAGGAGAAGCCCGAGTTCGGCACCGCCGACGCCGGCCGCCAGGAGCTGGTGGACGCGGTGTGGCGGCAGTCGCAGCAGGTCGTGCGGGCCCTGCAGGCCCCGCCCGGCGGGCAGATGTTGCAGCTCTGCGGTGATCGTGACCTGTCGCTGCTGCTGCGGCAGGCGCACGCGGTGCGGTTCGCGCCCAGGGCCGTACGGGGTCAGGGCAACCCGCCCGGAGTCGTGTGGACCCGGTCGGGCCAGTACGCCGGCACCCTTCGCCTGGTGCCGCTGCGACCCGGGACGGTGGAGGAGAACTGGAGTGGTGATGGAGCCTGAGCCCCTGGACTTCGACTCCCCCGAAGGCGACCCGGTGAGCTGGGAGGTCGAGGCCGAGCCGTGGCAGGACCTGTCCGAACGCCGGGTCACCCACCTCGCCTCCGGCACCAAGCTCGTGCAGCGGCGGGTGCCCCGCGCGGAGGGCCGCGACCGCGAGTACCTCTACGACCTGCTGGAGAACGAGGCCCGCATCGGCGCCAGGCTGCTCACCCGGCTGCGCCGCGCCTACCCGCCCGAGCTGCCCCGGCTGATCGGCTACAGCCTCGACGAGGAGGAGCCGTTCGTGCTGCTCTACGACTACCGGGGCGATCCCGTCAGCCGCTACTTCGGCGCGCTGCTGATCAGCGAGCAGCGCACGCTGCAGGCGAGCCTCTTCCGCGCCATCCGCATCCTGTCGGCCTGCGACGTCGTGCACCGGCGCATCGAGCCCTCCACCGTGCGCTGGGACGGCGCCACCGTGCAGCTCACCGACCTCAGCCACGCCACGCTGATCGGCTCCCGCCGGCCGGCGCTCGGCGAGGCGCCCTACGCCTCCCCCGCCCAGCGCTCCGGCAAGGGCCCGGCCTCCACGGCCGACGACCTCTGGGGCGCCGGCATGGTGATCTACCGTACGGTCACCGGCCGCGAGATCGCCGACGTGCCCGACCTGTCGGCCACCCCCGCCCTGCAACCGCTCAAGGACGTCTTCTCCGGCTCGCCCCCGTCGGCGCAGGAGGTGCTGGCCAGGCTGCGCGTGCCCGATCCGATGCAGAGCCTCGCCGTCGAGCGGGACCTCGGGCTGGAGGAGGGCCGCGCCGCCTTCGACCGGGCCCGCGAGGCCAGGCGCGACCCGGCGCCCGCCGCCGAGGAGCACGTCACCCGGATCCAGCCCGTTGCCGAAGAGGAGGAGGGCAGGGCGCTGCCCGGGTGGGCCCGGTGGTTGCCGCTGGCCGTCCTGCTCGTCCTGCTGATCGTCCTCTGGGTGGTGACCCGGTGATCCTCTGCCCCATCTGCCTGCACGAGTTCGCCTGGAGCGAGGACGAGCTCTACGAGCGCACCCCGGCGGGCCAGTACCAGCCGCTCTCCCTGGACCACGTGACCGGGCCCCGGCGGGAGGACCTGCTGCGGGCCGCGCACGTCCGCTGCCCCGCCTCCGTGCCGGACGCCGGCCTCGAACACCACCTGCCCTACACCTACGTGCGCCACGGCCGCCCCCTGGTGATCGGCCTGGTCGGCGGGCCGGAGACGGGCAAGACGCACCTGCTGGCCGCCATGATCGGCGCCATCGAGCAGGGCGGGCTGCGGCCGTACGGGCTGACCACCGACGCGGTGGACATCGAGCGGCACGCCGAGTACGTCAACGCGTACGTGCGACCGCTGCTGGTCGAGCGGGCCGCGCTGAACCGCACCACGCACCGGGCCACCGCCGAGCCCGTGGACGCGCTGCTCGTCAACGACGGCCGGCACACCACCGCGGTGGCCTTCTTCGACATCGCCGGCGAGCTGCTGCGCAGCGCCACCCACGAGGCCACCAGGTTCGTGCCGGCCCTCGGCGGGCTGCTGTTCGTGATCGACGCCGCCACCAGGTCGGCCCGGATGGGCGACGAGTCGTTCCGGGCCGTGCTGGACCGGCTGCCCAAGACCGGCGGGCGGCTGGACATCCCCGCCGCCATCGCGGTCACCAAGAGCGACGCGGTGCGCTTCCAGGCCCCCGTCGACACGTGGCTGTACGCCGAGCCCGACGGGCTGGACCCGGCGGCGGTCCTGCGGGAGAGCCGCGACGTCTACGCCTACCTGCACCGGCGGGGGGCGCAGGCGTGGCTGAGCCCGTACGACAAGTGCCGCAAGTGCACCCTGCACTTCGTCTCGGCGACGGGCGCCGCCGCCACCGAGGGCCGCTACCGGCGGGGCGTGCGGCCCCGGCGCGTGCTCGAACCGCTGATCTCGCTCTTCGCCATGACCGGCGTCCTGCGCGGCTACCCGGAGGTGGGGCTCTGATGGGACGGTACGCCAGCGTCGACTGGATCCAGTTCGAATGGGACGAGCAGCGCACCGGGCTCGGCCCCGGGCGCACCTCGCTGGAGCGGACCGGCGGCTGGTACCACCAGCTCGGGCCGTGGCTCGATCCCGGCCCCGAGCCGGGGGTCAGCCTCTGCCGGCTGCTGGTGGACGGGCGCGTGGTGGTGCTCGCCAGGACGCGGACCGGCGGCGCCGACAGCCGGCGCACCATCCGGGTGCAGGCGTACCTGGGCGGCTCCGCCTCCCAGCCGATGGCCATGCCGAACGTGCGCCAGACCCTCGCCCTGGCCTCCGGCTGGGCCGCGCGGCTGCCCGACGGGGACGAGCCGCTCGACCTGGGCAGGCTGATCAGCTCGTACGACGGCGCGCGGGCCGCGCTCGACCGGGAGTCGCGGGCGGCGGCCCCGGCGCTCGCGCCGATCGTCTCGGAGTGCCTGCGGCGGCCGGGGGCGCCGTTGTCGGTGGCCTCGGGCGGGAATCCGATCGTGCAGCTCTGGGGGCTGGTGGACATCCTGGATCTGGCGCTGGGGCACTATCCGGAGACGTTCTCCACGTACGAGAGCGATGATCTCAAGCAGGGGGCCGAGATCATCTTCCTGCGGCAGTGGCCGGGGCCGTCGTCGCAGAGCTCGTACCGGACGCGGGTGGATCCGCGCTCTCCCGATCAGGGGGATCGGTGTGCCGGGATCGCGGCGATGCTGGTGGAGGCGTACGCGCGGGATCAGCTCGTGGGGCTGGTCAAGCGGCTGCGGATCAGCGACAAGACGCCGCTGGAGGAGCGGTTGCGGCGGCTCGCGTCCGTCACGCGCGACCCGACCGCGCTCGTGGCCCGGCCCGCGGTGGCGGAGCAGGGCGGGGACGAGCTGGTCTGGTCGCCCCAGCCTCCCGCCCGCTCCCAGCCCACCGCACAACCTGCCCCGCAGCCCGCCGCGCAGCCCGCCACACAGCCCACCGCACAGCCCGCCGCGCAACGCGCCGCGCAGGGCCAGCCGCCTTACCAGGCCGCCCCGGCCCCTCCTGCGGCCCCGCCCGCGCACGCGCCGCAGCCCTCGCAGGCGGCGTCCGCGCAGGCGTCCACGCAGGCGTCCGCGCAGGCGTCCCCGGAGGCGGCCGCGCAGGCGGGACAGACCGCCGAGTTGCAGCGGCCACGGGCGGCGGGCCAAGCGGTGCAGGCTCAGGGCACGCCCACCGCCCAGGTGCGGGCGGCGGAAGCGCGTGCCGGGGATGCGGCGGGTGTGCGGCAGTATGCGGAGCAGGACGCGTTCGAGATGCTCTGCACCGACCTGCTCAAGGCCACCTCCGCCAAGGAGGCGACCACCATCCTCCAGGAGATGCGCGCCTGGGCGGCCAGGCGGCAACCGGCCGAGGTGCGCTCGCGCCTGCCCCGCCTGATCCCCGTCCTGGAGCGGCGCCTGCCGGAGGGCCAGATCAACCCGGTCCTGCGCGGCCTGCTCGACCCGGACGCCCACCAACAGCCCCGGCGGCCGTACTGGCTCGACCCCAAGTGGCTGGTCATCGTCGCGATGCTGGCCGTCCTGGTGATCCTCGTGGCCGTGACCCTGTTCCTCCTCGTCTAGGGGATCATGCCGAGCCGGCGGCCCGCGGCGGCGAAGGCGGAGGCGATGCGGTCGAGCTGGGCGTCGGTGTGCAGGGCCGTGGTGCTGACGCGGATCAGCGACTGCCCGTCCGGCACGCCGGGCGGCACCATGGCGGTGGCGAAGACGCCCTCCTCGAACAGCTCCCGCCACAAGCGGCAGCACAGCACGACGTCCCCCACGTGCACGGGGATGATCGTGGTCGGCGAGGCGCCCGTGCCGAACCCCAGCCCCGCCAGGTCGGCGCGGAGCCGGGCGGCGGCGGCCAGCGCGCGGTGGCGGCGCTCCGGCTCGGTCTCGACGATGTCCAGGGCGGCCAGCGCCGCCGCGGTGCTCGACGGCGACAGCGCCGCGGAGAACACCATCGACCGGGCGTGGTGCCGCAGGTAGACCATGATCTGCTCGGGCCCGGCCACGGCGCCACCCGTCGTGCCGAGACATTTGGAGAAGGCCATCGTGTGCAGGTCCACCGCCGGCAACAGCCCGTGGTGCTCGGCGGCCCCGCGGCCGCCGGGCCCGAGCAGGCCGATGTCGTGGGCGCCGTCGAGGACCAGGCGGGCGCCGTGGCGGCGGGCCAGGGCGGCGGTGCCCGGCAGGTCGCAGAGCGTGCCGGTCGTGGAGAACATGCCCTCGGTGACGATCAGCCCGGCCGCGGCGGGGTCGGATCCGGCCAGCAGCCGCTCCAGGTGATCCAGGTCGTTGTGCCGGTAGCGGCGCAGGCGGGCGCGGGAGAGGCGGACCGCGTCGATGAGGGAGGCGTGGATGAGCTGGTCGGCCAGCACGGTGTCGCGCGGCCCGGCCAGGGCGCTGAGCGCGAGGTTGGCCAGGAAGCCCGTCGGCGTCACCATGGCCGCCTCCTGGCCGAGGAACGCGGCGAGCCGGCCCTCCAGCGTCTCGTGCAGCGCGAGCGACCCGTTGACCAGGCGCGATCCGGAGGTGCCCGTGCCCAAGGACCGGATCGCCCGGCAGGCCGCGTCCTTCAGCCGCGGGTCGGCCGACAGGCCGAGGTAGTCGTTGGAGCCGGCCGCCACCAGCACGCGCCCGCCGACGACCACCTCGCCGGTGGCCAGCCGCTCCTCGACCGGCCGGTAGTACGGGTAGGCGCCCAGCTCGGTCACGGGCCGGAAGTCGTCGTGGAGGCGGCATCTGTCGAACGCGTCGAGCATCGGCGTTTCCCTGCCCTTCTCGGAGGCGACATGTGATGCGAAAGTCTGCCGTGACCGGTGTGACCCGTGCCGCTTTTCGTGTCATCGCACCCGCCACGGGTAGCTGTCCCGCCATGTCCGAGCTGCTGACCGGAGACCTGTACGCGTTCGAGAGCCTGCTCGCCGGCGAGGAGCGCGCGACGTTGCTGCGCGTGCGCGAGTTCCTCGCGGAGAAGGTGGTGCCCATCGCGAACGAGTGCTGGGTGCGCGCCGAGTTCCCCGTCGACCTGGTGAAGGAGTACGCCGAGCTGGGCATCGCCGGCCTGGCCTACCCCGAGTGCCCGGGGCCGAAGCCGAGCGGCCTGCTGAGCGGCTTCCTGGCACTGGAGATGGCCCGCGCCGATCCGTCGATGGCGACGTTCTTCGGCGTGCACACCGGCCTGGCCATGGGCAGCATCGCCGCCTGCGGCTCGGCGGAGCAGCGGGAGCGGTGGTTGCCGGGGATGAGCAGGATGGAGCAGATCGGGGCGTTCGCGCTCACCGAGCCGACCGGCGGCTCGGACGTGTCGGGCGGCATGCGGACCACGGCCAGGCGCGAGGGTAACGCGTGGGTGCTGGACGGGGCCAAGCGCTGGATCGGCAACGGCACGTTCGCCGACCTGATCGTGGTCTGGGCCAGGGACGTGGAGGACGAGCACGTCAAGGGGTTCGTGGTGGAGAAGGGCACGCCCGGCTTCACCGCGACGAAGATCGAGAACAAGATGGCGCTGCGCACGGTGCAGAACGCCGACATCACCCTGTCCGGCTGCCGCGTGCCGGAGGAGAACCGGCTGCGGAACGCGGGCTCGTTCCGCGACACGGCCAGGATCCTGCGCAGGACCCGCAGCGGGGTGGCCTGGCAGGCGGTCGGCATCATGCTCGCCGCGTACGAGATCGCGCTGCGCTACGCCAGGGAGCGCGAGCAGTTCGGCCGGCCCATCGCCAAGTTCCAGCTCGTGCAGGACCTCCTGGTCAGGATGCTCGGCAACGCCACCGCCTGCCTGGGCATGGTGGTGCGCCTGGCGCAGCTGCAGGACGAGGACGTCTTCCGCGACGAGCACTCGGCGCTGGCCAAGGCGTACTGCACGAGCCGGATGCGGGAGGTCGTCGGCTGGGCCCGCGAGCTGCTCGCCGGGAACGGGATCATCCTGGACTACGACATCGCCCGGTTCGTCGCCGACGCCGAGGCGATCTACTCCTACGAGGGCACCCGGGAGATCAACACGCTCATCGTCGGCCGGGCGGTGACCGGAATGAGCGCCTTTGTCTGACTACCCACTGTGAGCTCCGCACGATCACGGTCACGAACCGTGTGCTGACAAAGAGTCAACATTACTTTCGGGATGTTTCTTCGCATCCGTACCTTGAAGTCCATCTGCCCCATCGGCATAGTGGACGGACCACAGGCGCACCCGGTCGTGGCGGGCAACCTCGGGGGCGGTAGCCAGGTCACGACTGCCCGGCGCAACCCCACGCGCGGAATTGGACATTGACGGATGAGCTCGCCCCCGCCTCTTCGCACCAAGCTGCTCAGGATCCTCCTGCTTCCGCTGGTCTCCATGGTGGCCCTCTGGGGGTTCATCGCCTACTCCAGCGTGGACGAGATCTCCACGGTCTCGCAGATCCAGAACCGGTGGGAGTCCATCGGCGCGCCGGTGCTCCAGCTCATCGTGGAGTTACAGAAGGAGCGGCAGCTCTCGGCGGAGGCGCCGGACGGCACCGCGGCGTACAAGCCGCTGACCGAGCAGCGGCGGCTCACCGACAACCAGGTCAAGCGGCTGCGGGAGGTCATCGCGACCCTCGGCTCCGGCGCGGCCGGAGAGACGCCGGCCCAGGTGCAGGTGATGGTGCAGGCCCTCGACGGGCTGCAGTCGCTGCGCGCCTCGGCCGACGGTGGCGTGCTGGCGCCCACGCTGACCATCATCGAGGCGTACAACAACCTGATCGCCGTGGCCAACCAGCAGTTCACCGACCGCGACGCGATGAGCGACGCGTCGGTCTACCAGTCGGTGCGCGGCATGACCGCCTACAGCACCTCGGCCGAGTACCTGTGGCGCGAGCACGCCGTGCTCACCACCACGCTGGTGCACCGCAGCATGACCCCGACCGACCGCGCCGCGTTCGTCGCCGCCATGACCGCCCGGCGGCTGGTCCTGGCCAACGCCGAGCGTGACGCGAGCCCGGAGCTGCGCGCGGCCTACGACCGGCTCGTGGCCGGCGCCCCCTACAAGCGGGTGATGGCGATCGAGGACGAGCTGTTCGTCTACGACACCGGCGGGCCGCCTCCGGTGTCGGCGGCCGAGTGGCGCGGCGACGCCGAGGCCGTGCTGGCCCAGATCAACCGGGACACCCAGGCCGAGCTGGCCCGCGCGGCGGCCTCGGGCGAGGCGCAGAAGAGCGCGGCGTACTGGCGGATCGGCGGCGTGCTGCTGTTCGGCCTGGCCATGGTGATCCTGTCGGTGTGGCTGTCGTACCGGTTCGGCCGGTCGCTGGTCGTCGAGCTGCGGCGGCTGCAGGGCTCGGCGGTGGAGCTGGCCGAGCAGCGGCTGCCCCGGCTGGTCGAGCGGCTGCGCCGCGGCGACGACGTGGACCCGGCCACCGAGGCTCCCGCCCTCGACCGGGCCGAGACCGCCGAGGTGGACCGCGTGGTGCACGCGCTGTCCGCGGTACGCCGCACCGCGGTCGAGGCCGCGGTCGGCCAGGCGGTCCTGCGCAAGGGCGTCGGCCAGGTGTTCCTCAACCTGGCCCGGCGCAACCAGGCGCTGCTGCACCGCCAGCTCGCGCTGCTGGACACCATGGAGCGGCGCGCGGACGAGCCCGAGGTCCTGGAGGACCTGTTCAAGCTCGACCACCTGACCACCCGTATGCGGCGGCACGCCGAGAACCTGATCATCCTGTCCGGCTCCTCCCCCGCGCGCCGCTGGCGGGACCCGGTGCCGCTGTTCGACGTGGTGCGGGCGGCGGTGCTGGAGGTCGAGGACTACACCCGCGTGACGGTCGCGCCGATGCCGAACTCCCCGCTGCTGGTCGGCGCCGCGGTCACCGACGTGATCCACCTGGTCGCCGAGCTGGTGGAGAACGCCGCGGTGTTCTCCCCGCCCAACACGACCGTGCAGGTGCGCGGCGTGACGGCGGCCAACGGGATGGCGCTGGAGGTCGAGGACCGCGGTCTGGGCCTGAACGACGCAACCCTGCGCGAGCTCAACGAACGGCTGGCCGACGTGCCCGAGTTCGACCTGGCCGACAGCGACCGGCTGGGGCTGTTCGTGGTGGCGCGGCTCGCGGCGCGGCACGGAATCAAGATCGTGCTGCGGCGGTCGCCGTACGACGGGACCACCGCGATCGTGCTGCTGCCCGCCGGCCTGCTGGCCGAGGCCGAGCCGCTGGCCCTCACCGCGGGTCCGGCCACCGCCGGGCACGCCGCCGGCCACGCCGCCGGGAACTTCGCTCAGAACGCCGCCGAAACAGGGCACGACGCCGTCAACGGCCGCGCGACCCGGCCCGTACGCGGCACCTGGTTCGAGCCCGACCCCGCACGGAACAGGGCCGATTCCGTGCCCGAGCCCACGCAGGCGCTCCCGCCCGAAGGCGAGCCTGTGCCGAGGTCCGCTTCGCCCCTGAGCGGTCACCCGGACCTCGACCCGTTGCGGGGCCACCCGGATCTCGAGCCGTTGATCGGGTTCGGGAGCGGCTCCGCCGCCGGGGCCACGCCCGGCCCCGCCACGACCTCCGGCCCGCCCGCGGGCTGGAGCGTCACCGTGCCGCCCCAGGAGGCGGACGAGGATCTCGACGGGCTGCCGATGCGGATCCCGCAGGCCAGCCTCGCTCCCCAGTTGCGCGTCGACGCGCGGCCGGAGCGGCGCGGGCCGAGCGGGCGCTCGCCCGAAGAGCTCGCACAGCTCATGTCGTCCATGCAACGCGGCTGGCAGGAAGGTCGCCAGCAGGCCGAGCAGGAGCCCGACATGTGGAATCGAAAGGACGACCGACCCGATGCCTGACCCCAGAAGCGAACTGAGCTGGCTGCTCGACGACCTCATCCAGCGCGTGCCCGGCATCCGGCATGCCATCGTGCTGTCCGCCGACGGGCTGTCCATGGGCAGCTCCCGCGGCCTGACCAGGGAGGACGCCGAGCACCTGTCCGCCATCTCCGCCGGCAGCCACAGCCTCGCCATGGGAGCGGGCCGGCACTTCGGGCTGGGCGGCGTACGGCAGACGATCATCGAGATGGAGGAGGGCTTCCTCTTCGTCACGGCCGCGGGGCAGGGGGCGCGGCTGGCCGTGCTGGCCACGGCGGACGCCGAGCTGGGCATGGTCACGTACGAGATGGCGCTGATGGTCAAGCGGGTCGGCGAGCACCTGTCCGCGCATCCGAGGGGAGCGGCACCGGCGCCTGCCTGGAACGGCGCGAGACCGTGACAGGGGAGGATCCAGGCCCTCTCATCCGGCTGTACGGACTGACGGGCGGCCGGGCGCGTCCGCAGGGCGAGTCGTTCGACCTCATGGCCATCGTCGTGACGGCCGGCGACTCCCCCCAGTCCGGGGACCTGCTCCCCGAGCATCGTGCCGTGCTGTCGCTGTGCCGCAGGCCGACCCCCGTGGCGGACGTCGCGGCCCACCTCAGGCTGCCGATCAACATCACCCGCGTGATCCTCGGCGATCTGCGGCGGGACGGCCTGGTCAGCATCGAGCGCCCGCGCCCCGTCGCGCAGACGATCGACGAACGCATCTACAGGGAAGTGCTGGATGGGCTACGCAGTCTCTGACCCTGGTACGACCAGGGCTCCCTCGGCCCTGGCCATCAAGATTCTCATCGCGGGCGGCTTCGGGGTCGGCAAGACGACCATGGTCGGCACGATCAGCGAGATCCGGCCGCTGCACACCGAGGAGCTGCTGAGCGATCGCGGCATCGGGGTGGACGACACCTCGGGCGTGGAGTCCAAGACCACCACGACCGTGGCGCTGGACTTCGGCCGCATCACGATCCGCGACGGGTTGTGGCTGTACCTGTTCGGCACGCCCGGGCAGGACCGGTTCTGGTTCATGTGGGACGAGCTCGCCCTGGGCGCGCTCGGGGCCGTCGTGCTGGCCGACACGCGGCGCCTGCAGGACTGCTTCCCGGCGGTGGACTACTTCGAGCAGCGCGGCATCCCGTTCGTGGTGGGGGTGAACTGCTTCGACGGGGCCCGGCGCTACGAGCCGGAGAAGGTGCGGCGGGCGCTCGGGCTGGGCGAGCACATCCCGATCGTGCTGTGCGACGTGCGGCGGCGCGCGTCGGTGAAGGACGTGCTCACCACGCTGGTCACGTACGCGGTCAAGGGGGTCTGACCGGCGCGGCGATCAGCCCGGCGGACCCTGCTGCCCAGGAGTGAGCGCCGCCTCGCGCAGCGCCCGTGCCAGACCGGCGGCGGCCTCGGTCATCGGGCCCGGCATCCGGGCCAGCAGGAGGCGGCGCTGCTCCTGGGGGCCGCCGCGCACCGGGAGGACGCGCACGCCCGGCGGCACGACGGTCTCCAGCATGGCGGGCACGGTGGTCAGGCCGCAGCCGGCCGCCACCAGGGCGAGCTTGGCCAGCCAGTCGCGGGCGGAGTGCGCGATCTCGGGGCGTTCGTCCAGGCCGGGCCAGGCGCCCATGCCCGTGCTGTCGCCCGCTCCCCCGGCCGCGGCGCTGCCCGGGCCGGCGATCCAGCGCTGCCCGTGCAGGTCGGCGAGGTCGAGGTAGTCGCCGCGGGCGAGCGGGTGGCCGGCCGGCACGGCCACGCGCAGGCCGCGCTCGGTGAGGGTGCGCACCTCCAGCGCCGGCGTCTCGGTGTCGGGCGGCCGGAACGGCGGGGCCGAGCCGAGCAGCGCGAGCTCCAGCGTGCCGGCGCGCAACGCGCGGACCAGCACCGGCGTGGGGCCCTCTCGCGTGTTGACGGTGATGGCGGGGTGCGTGGCGCGCAGGGCGGCCAGCGCCCGGGGCACCAGGTCGGCGCCCGCGCTGGCGAACCAGCCGAGCCGCACCGTGCCGGGCTCGTCGGGCAGGCCGGCCAGCTCGCGCGCGCCCGCGTCCACCTGATCCACGACGGCGGCGGCACGGCACAGCACGATCCGGCCCGCCGGGGTGAGCCGGACGCCGTCGTGCCGCCGTTCCAGGAGGGTGGCGCCGGCCGCGCGTTCGAGGGCGGCGATCTGGCGGGAGACGGCCGACTGCGTGTAGCCGAGCGCGGTGGCGGCGGCGGTGAGCGTGCCCCGCTCGGCCACCTCGCGGAAGACCCGGAGCGCGGTGAGCGAGGCGTCGGTGAGGGCCATGACGTTTACGCATACCACAGATGAAGAAGTCTCGTTGGACGCATGGCCACGGGCGTTCCTAGCCTCGTCCCCATGACGAACCGAACCCCTCGCGTGGCCCTGGTGACCGGTGCGACCCAGGGCCTCGGCCTCGCCCTGGTGGAGGGCCTGGCCAGGCGGCTGGACGCGGCCGACACGGTCTACCTGACCGGCCGCGACGCCGGACGCGTCGCCGACGCCGTGGCGGGCATGCCGCGGACGGGCGCCCGCGTACGCGGCGAGCTCTTCGACGTCGCCGACCCTGCCGCCGCCGCCCGCCTCGCCGATGTGATCGCGGAGCGGCACGGCGGCGTGGACGTCGTGTTCGGCAACGCCGTGATGCGGGTCGGGCCCGATGACGACCCGCGTGCGGTGATGGACGAGTACACCCAGGTGAACAACTTCGGCACCACCCGGCTGATGCGCGCGTTCGCGCCGCTGGTGCGCGACGGCGGGCGGTTCCTGGTGGTGGCCAGCTCGCTGGGCACGCTGCACCACCTGGCGCCCGTGCTGCACGGCCGCTTCGACCGGGCGGCCTCGCTCGACGAGGTGGACAAGCAGGTGGCGGCCTGGCGCGACGCGGTCCAGGACGGCAGCGCCGCCGCCGGCGCGTGGCCGGCTTTCGTCAACATCCCGTCCAAGATCGCCCAGGTCGCCGCGGTGCGGGCGCTCGCCGGGGAGCGCCGCGCGGAGGACCTGCGGCGCGGCATCCTGCTCGCCGCGGTCTGCCCCGGCATGATCAACACGCCGACCTCGGGCCTGTGGTGGGACGTCTCCGGCGCCGCCACCCCCGCCGAGGCCGCCGTCCCCCTCCTCGACCTGGCCCTGAACCCGATCGACCCGGCCCACTACGGCGAGCTCGTCCGGTACGGCAGGGCCCTGCCCTGGCGCCCTGCCGCGTAGCGGGCAGAAGCCCGGCCTCCTGTTTCGCCGCTGGTCAGCCGGGTAGTCGGGAGGCGTCACACACCGGCGGCCCCGTGCCACCACACCCCCTCGGCGACCCCCTGCGCCCGGAGCAGCCGACGAGGGTCGTGAGGAGGGGGCATTGAGCGAGATCCACGGGGTGTGCGAGCCCAGGTTCCACGCGGTGCGCGAGGCGTTCGCGCGCAACTTCGACGAGGGGCGGGAGCTGGGCGCCTCGGTGGCCGTCTACCGGCGCGGGCGGGCCGTCGTGGACCTGTGGGGCGGGCAGGCGGGCCGGGACGCGGCCTGGCGGCAGGACACGATCACGCTCCTGGCCTCGGCCACCAAGGGGCTGGTCGCCACGGCCGCGATGTTGCTGGTCGATCGCGGCCTGCTCGACCTCGACGCGCCGATCGCGGAGTACTGGCCCGAGTTCGCGGCGGGAGGCAAGGCGGACATCCCGCTGCGGTGGGTGCTGGGGCACCGGTCGGGGGTGGTGACCGTCGATCCGCCGCTGACCATGGTGGACATCGAAGGGGGCACGGCGGTGGGCCAGGCCCTGGCGGCCGCCGTGCCGGCGTGGGAGCCGGGCCGGGCGCACGGGTATCACTGCCTGACCATGGGATGGCTGGTCGGCGAGGTGATCCGGCGGGTGACGGGGCTGTCGGTGCAGCGCTTCTTCGCCCAGGAGATCGCCGGCCCGCTGGGACTCGACCTGCACATCGGCCTGCCCGACACGCGGGAACGGCTGCTGGCCTGCCTCGTGCCGCCCACCGAGGAGCAGCTCCTCCAGGGGCGCGCCAACCCCGAGCTGGCCGGGCTGAACCGGGCCATCTGCGACCCCGCGTCCCTGTTCCACCGCTCGACGTTCGGCAGCATCGCCCTGGCGGGCAACCCCCTGGCCGCCGCGAGCGTGCCCCAGGCCGAGATCCCGTCCTGCGGCGGCGCGGGCAACGCGTCGGGGCTCGCCCGCATGTACGCCGCCCTGGTCGGTGAGGTGGACGGCATCCGCCTGCTGCGCCCGGAGACCGCCGACCGGGCCCGCACCGTCGAGGCGTGCGGCATGGATCTGGTGCTGCGCTGCCGCACCTCGTACGGGCGGGGCTTCCTGCTCCCCGGCGGGCCGATGTGGCCGGGCGACTGCTCGCCCACGGCCTTCGGCCACCCGGGCGTCACGGGCGTCTTCGCCTACGCCGACCCGGATCACGAGCTCGGCTTCGCCTACGTGCCCAACCGCATGACCGAGCTCATCGAGGGCGGTGACGACCGGGTCAGGCCCCTCATCGAGGCCACGCACCGCGCCGCCTGCGCCTGACCTTCCGGAGCGGGCCCGGTCAGAGGTAGGGGCCTGCGCCCGGGCCGGACGCGGGGCCGGGCGGGCGGGGAAGGTCGGGGTGGGCGGCCTGCTGGAGGGTGAGGCCGACCCTGATGCCCTGGAAGACGCCTTCCAGCCACCCGACGAGCTGGCTCTGCGCGATCCGGATCTCGGACTGGGTGAGCGTCCCGGAGGAGGAGGGCAGCAGCCGCTGCAGCTCCTCGCGCAGCTCGGGCGCGACCGAGTCACCGATCTCCTCGACGACCCGCGCGTGGATGTGCTGCAACGTGTCGCGGGCGTGCTCGTCCAGGGTCAGCCCGCGGGCCTCGTCGAGCAGCGACCGCGCCATGGTGCTCACGCGCAGCAGCCGGGCCGGCTCCTTGACCCGCCCGATCTCGACCTCCACGGCCGACTCGGCGGCCGGCTCCGGGCCGCCGTCGCCACCCAGCCCGTCGGACGGGCGCGTGGCGCCGTCCGGCGTGCGCGGCCTCGGCGGACCGTCCGATGAGCGCGGGCCCGAGGGCCCGTACGTGGGGCGCGGACCGGAGGGCCCGTCCGGCGGGTGCGGGCCGGTTGGTGGTGTCATGTCGGCGTCCTGTGAGGTCGCGGATCGCTCGAAAGCGCGGTCATGACGCTCCTGCCCACGTTCGCGCAGCTCACGCCACCGGTACGCGATCAAGGCGGCAGCGGCAGCTCGTCCAGGACCTTGGCGGCCAGCTCGCGGGCGGGCTCCTCGTAGGCGCGGGCGAGGGTGCGGGTGACCTGCTCGGCCCGGATGGCGGGCCAGTCGGGCGGCAGGTGCTCGGCGGGCAGGTGCGGGTCCTGCCGGACGAGCTGCAGCCAGTCGGTGTGCAGCAGAAGCTGGCGCGCCAGGTCGTCGGGCAGCGCTGCCTGCGGCCCGGGGGTGTCCCAGCGGTCGAGGAAGGCGTGGTAGCGGGCGGCGATCTGCTCGGTGTCGAACGCCTTGCGCACGAGGTCGGCCGACTCCGTCGGCTCGGCGGCGGAGGCGGTCAGCACGGTGACGTGGTCGCGCAGGCCGAGGCCGGTCACGATGGCGCGGACGTCCTTGACGCCGGGAGCGATCCACATGCCGCTCTGCAGCAGCCCGAAGCCCGCCCAGATGAGCTGGGAGCGCAGGTCGTGGCGGGTGGCGCGGCGGTCGTCGGGCATCGAGAAGCCGACCAGGGTCCAGGCGCCGTCCCAGTCGCGGTTGACCGCGCCGGTCTCCCACATGCGCCGCCGCCCGTCCTCCAGGACGGCCGTGGCGTGCGCGGTGAGCCCGAAGTACGTCTTGCGCCCGCTGCGGTGCCGCGCCAGCAGCCCCCGCTTGACCATGCGGGTGAGCGTCGAGCGCACCGCCTCCTCGGTCACGCCGAGGCGGGCGAACACGTCGATGACGCTGCCGGAGTAGACAGCGACGTCGCGGCCCAGCACGTGGACGCCGAGGAAGCTGAACATCAGCGACTGGGGGCGCGTGGACGGGGCGTGAGGCAGGTCGTCTCCCTCGCGAGAAGTCACAAGCCGAGGGTAGACGGATCCAAGATATTGGGCAAAACTTTGACGCAGGTCGCAACTTTGCCCCACGTTTCAGACCCGAGGTGACGTGTATGGACTTGTCAGGAAAAGTGGCTGTGGTCACCGGCGCCGGACGCGGTCTCGGCCGCGCGTACGCCGAGGCGCTGGCCGCGGCCGGCGCGGCCGTGGTGGTCAACGACGTGGACGCCGCGACCGCCGGCCAGGCGGCCGCGGCCCTCCAGGAGGCGGGCGGCCGGGCGGTGGCCGCGCCCGGGGCGGTCGGCGGCACGGAGGTGGCCGAGAGCCTGGTGGCCACGGCGGTGGCGGAGTTCGGCCGGCTGGACGTGCTGGTGACCAACGCCGGCGTGCTGCGTGACCGGGTGTTGTGGAAGATGTCCGACGACGACTTCGACACCGTCATCGACGTCCACCTGCGCGGCACGTTCACCTGCGCCAGGGCGGCGGCCGTCCGGATGCGCGAGCAGGGCGAGGGCGGGCGGCTGATCCTCATCTCCTCCCCCGCCGGGCAGCGCGGCAACTTCGGCCAGACGAACTACGCCGCGGCCAAGGCCGGCATCGTCGCCATGGCCCGCACCTGGGCGATGGAGCTGGCCAGGGCGAACATCACGGTCAACGCGGTGGTGCCGGTGGCCGCCACCGAGATGACCAGGACCATCCCCGCCTTCGCCCCGTACCTGGAGGAGGCCGAGCGGACCGGCGGGCCGCTGCCCGCCTGGCTGCGCAGGGACGAGGGCCTGGGCACCGTCCAGGACGTGGCCGGGCTGATCGTCTACCTGGCCTCCGACGCGTCGAAGGAGGTGACGGGGCAGGCGATCGGGATCGGCGGCGACAGGCTCTCCCTCTGGTCGCACCCGGCCGAGAAGGCGGTGGCCTACGCCGGCGGCGGCTGGAGCGCCGGCGCCATCGCCGACGCCTGGGGCGGCTTCGAGCCCGAGACGTACGGCATCCCCGCGCCCGAGGTGCCGGCGTCATGAACCTCGACGAGCTCACCGCCATCGACGTGCACACCCACGCCGAGATCTCCAGGGACGGCCACACCTCGCTCAGCCCCGAGCTGTTCGGCGCCTCCGCGGAGTACTTCGGCTCGCACGAGCGCCCCACCATCGACCGGATGGCCGCCTACTACCGGGAGCGGCGCATGGCGGCGGTGGTGTTCACCGTGGACGCCGAGCACGCCACCGGTCACCCGCGCATCTCCAACGTGGAGATCGCCGAGAGCTGCGCCGCGCACGCCGACGTGCTGATCCCGTTCGGCAGCGTCGACCCGCACAAGGGCCGGGCGGGCGCCCGCGAGGCCCGCCGGCTCGTCGAGGAGCACGGGGTGCGCGGGTTCAAGTTCCACCCCAGCCTCCAGGGCTTCGACCCCAACGACCGGCTCGCGTACCCGCTGTACGAGGTGATCGAGGAGCTGGGCGCGATCGCGCTCTTCCACACCGGCCAGACCGGCATCGGCGCGGGCGTGCCCGGCGGGGCCGGGGTGCGGCTCAGGCACTCCAACCCGATGCTGGTCGACGACGTGGCCGTGGACTTCCCCCACCTGAAGATCATCCTCGCCCATCCGTCGTTCCCCTGGCAGGACGAGGCCCTGGCCGTGGCCACCCACAAGCCGGGCGTGCACATCGACCTGTCCGGCTGGTCGCCCAAGTACTTCCCGCCCCAGCTCGTCCGCTACGCCAACACCCTGCTCAAGGACAAGGTCCTGTTCGGCTCCGACTACCCCGTGATCACCCCCGACCGCTGGCTCAAGGACTTCGCCGCACTCGACATCAAGCCCGAGGTCCGCCCCATGATCCTCAAGGACAACGCCGCCCGCCTGCTCGGCCTCGCATCGAAGGAGACGCAGAGATGACCACCACCGCCGACGGCCTGGCCGGGATCAAGGCCCTGGCCGGCAAGGACCTCGGGCACACCGCCTGGCTGGAGATCGGCCAGGACCGGGTCGACACCTTCGCCGACGCCACCGACGACCACCAGTGGATCCACACCGACCAGGAGAGGGCGAAGGCCGGCCCGTTCGGCGGCACGATCGCGCACGGCTACCTCACGCTCGCCCTGGTCATCCCGCTCTTCACCGAGCTGCTCGAGATCAGGGGCATCAGGATGGGCATCAACTACGGCCTGGACAAGGTGCGCTTCCCCGCCCCGGTCCGGGTCGGCGCCAGGATCCGCCTGGCCGGCCGGGTCGCCGAGGTCCAGGACGTGCCCGGCGACGGCGTCCAGCTGCACATGGACTTCACCGTCGAGATCGACGGCGAGGCCAAGCCCGCCTGCGTCGCCCGCGCCATCTACCGCCACTACGCCTGACTCCCCGCCACGCCCCCCACGAACGGGATCACGCATGTCCAACCCCACCCAGCTACGCCGCGCCGTGGCCTCCAGCTTCCTCGGCAGCGTCATCGAGTACTACGACTTCCTCCTCTACGCCACCGCCTCCGCCCTGGTGTTCGGCAAGGTCTTCTTCTCCGACCTGAGCCCGCTGGCCGCCACGGTCGCCAGCCTCGGCACGTTCGCCACCGGCTACCTGGCGCGGCCGCTCGGCGGCGTCATCTTCGGCCACTTCGGCGACCGGCTCGGCCGCAAGCGCATGCTGGTGCTGACCATGACGCTCATGGGCGTGGCCAGCACCCTCATCGGCGTGCTGCCGACGTACGAGCAGATCGGGACGCTCGCTCCCGTCGCGCTCGTGCTGCTGCGCGTGGCGCAGGGCGTCGCGGTCGGCGGCGAGTGGGGCGGCGCGGTGCTCATGTCGGCCGAGCACGCGACCGGCCGCCGCGGCCTGTGGGCCAGCTTCACCAACGCCGGAGCGCCGTTCGGCATGCTGCTGTCCACGGCGGCGCTCAACGGCAGCGCCGCCATGATGGACGAGCAGGCGTTCCTGAGCTGGGGCTGGCGCATCCCGTTCCTGCTGAGCATCGTGCTGCTGGCGATCGGCCTGTTCGTGCGGGCCCGGGTGGAGGAGACGCCCGTCTTCGCCTCCGAGGCGTCGTCGAGCCCGGCGCCGCGCCCGGCTCCCCTGCTGGACGTGCTGCGCCACCACCCCAGGGCGCTGCTGCTCGGCATCGGGGTCGGCCTGTCGCCGTTCGTGCTGCAGGGCACGCTGACCACGTTCCTCGTCTCGTACGGGGTGCAGGCCGGGTTCGCGCGGCAGCAGGTGCTCAACGCGCTCACCCTGTCGTCCGGGCTCGCGGTCCTCGGCATCGTCGGCTGGTCCGCGCTGTCGGACCGGGTGGGCCGCCGCCCGATCGTGCTGGCCGGCGCGGTGGCCGCCGCCGCGTACGCGTTCGCGATCTTCCCGCTGGCCGGCTCCGGCAGCGTCGGGCTGCTCACGCTCGCGCTCGTGCTCGGGCAGTCGATCATCCACCCGATGACGTACGGGCCGCTCGCCGCGCTGTACGCCGAGCTGTTCGCCACCCGCAGCCGCTACACCGGCGCCTCGCTCGGCTACCAGATCGCCGGGCTCGGCGCGGGCCTGGCCCCGCTGCTGTTCGCCCAGATCCAGGCCTCGACCGGAGGCGGCGGCACCGGGCTGATCTCCGCCGTCATCGCCGGGTTCTGCCTGCTGACCGTGGTGTGCACGGCGGCGCTGCGGGAGACGAGCCGTACCGATCTGGGGCCCGCCGCCGATCACAGCAGCGTCTCCCGCTAGGAGCGATCCGCATGCGCAACGCCGGACTGGGCGGCTGGCCCGCCCGCCGCGCCCTGATGACCCCGGACCGCACGGCGTTCGTCCTCGGCGAGCGCAGTGTCACCTTCGCCGGCGTGCACGAGCGCACGACCCGGCTCGCCTCCCGGCTGCGGCGGGCCGGGGTGGCGGCCGGGGACCGGGTGGCCTACCTGGGGCCCAACCACGTCGCGTTCGCCGAGACCCTGTTCGCCGCGCACGTGCTCGGGGCCGTGTTCGTGCCGCTCAACTTCCGCCTGGCCACGCCCGAGATCGCGTACATGCTGGCGGACTCGGGCGCGACCGTGCTCGTCCACGCCCCCGAGTGCGCCGCCGCCGTCCGCGGGCTCCAGGACGCCCCCGCCACCGTGGTGGCGCTGGCCGATCCGGGGCCGGGCGAGCACGCGTACGAGGACTGGCTCGCGCAGGGCGACCCGGGCGAGGCGATCGACGTGCCGGTCACCCTCGACGACCCCGCCCTGATCCTCTACACCTCCGGCACCACCGGGCGGCCCAAGGGGGCCGTGCTCACCCACGGCAACCTGGTGTGGAACTGCTACAACATGCTCGTCGGCGTGGACCTGCGCAGCGACGAGGTGACGCTGGTCAGCGCCCCGCTCTTCCACGTGGCCGCGCTGAACCAGACGCTGCTGCCGACGTTCCTCAAGGGCGGCCGCTCGGTGATCATGCCGTCGTGGGACGTGGACCGCTGCTACGACCTCATCGCCGGGCACCGCGTCACCTGGATGTTCGGCGTGACCACGATGTTCGCGGCGCTCGCCCGCTCGCCGCGCTGGGCCGGCGCCGACCTGTCCTCCGTGCGCACGCTGATGGCGGGGGGCGCGCCCGTGCCGCCGGCGCTGATCCGCACCTACCAGGAGCGCGGGCTGGTGTTCTGCCAGGGGTACGGCCTCACCGAGACCGCTCCGGGCGCCACGTTCCTGGAGCCGAGCCAGAGCGCCCGCAAGGCCGGCTCGGCGGGGGTGCCGGTCTTCTTCGCGAACGTGCGCGTGGTCCGGCCCGACCTCGCCGACACCGCTCCTGGCGAGCCGGGCGAGGTCCTCGTCCAGGGCCCGAACGTCACCCCCGGCTACTGGAACAACCCCGCCGCCACCCGCGCCGCGTTCGCCGAGGGCGGCTGGTTCCGCTCCGGCGACATCGCCACCAGGGACGCCGACGGCCACCTCCACATCGTGGACCGGGCCAAGGACATGTTCATCTCCGGCGGCGAGAACGTGTACCCGGCCGAGGTGGAGAGCGTGCTGGCCGAGCATCCCGGCGTGGCGGAGGCCGCCGTGGTCGGCGTGCCGGACGGGACCTGGGGCGAGGTCGGGCACGCCTTCGTCATCCCCCGGCCCGGCGCCAGCGTCACCGGGGACGGGCTGCGCGGCTTCCTGCTCGACCGGCTGGCCAAGTACAAGATCCCGCGCTACTTCGACGTCGTGGACGATCTGCCGCGCACCGGCTCCGGCAAGATCCGCAAACCGGAGCTGCGCACCCGGGCGGGCCGGTAGCGCGTGCGTGCGCGGCGTCGCCGGCCCGTGCACGCGCGGCCCCGCCGGCGCGTGCGTGTGCGGCCCCGCCGGCGCATGCGTGTGCGGCGTCGGTCCGACGCACGTAGGAGGCGTCGGCGAGCGGCGCGGCCCGTTGCCCGTCCTACGATGTGATCGTGACTCCGACTCCTCGACGCGCGCCCCGCACCGCCGCTCGCGGCGCAGCCGCACCCAGCATCCGGGATGTCGCCGCCGCCGCGGGAGTGTCGTACCAGACCGTCTCGCGCGTGCTGAACGAGTCCCCGCGCGTGCGCCCGGAGACCCGCACGGCGGTGCTGGCGGCGATCGAGAGCCTCGGCTTCCGCCCCAGCCGCACGGCGCGCGCCCTGAGCCTGGGCCGCGCCCGCGCCATCACCGTGGTCACCTCCAACACCATCCTGTACGGCTACGCGGCCACGCTGCAGGGCCTGGAGGAGGCCGCCAGGGCCGACGGCATGGCCATGGGCATCAGGGTCGTGGAGTCGGCCGAGCCCGCCGAGGTGAAGCAGACCGTCGACCACGTGGCCGACGCCAGCGCGGGCGGGGTGGTGGTGATCGCGTTCGACCCGCTCGGCGTCGCCGTCCTGGAGGCGCTGCCCGAGCAGGTCCCGGCCGTGGCCGCCGCCGAGCCGGCCGCGCCCGACCGGGGCCGCGTCGCCATCGCGCTCGACGAGCGCCGCGCCGCCGCCGACGCCACCCGGCACCTCCTGGGCCTCGGCCACCGCACCGTCCACCACGTCGCCATCCCGTCCGAAGGGGAGGGCGCGGTGCCCGGCGGGCGGCTGGCCGGATGGCGCGACGCGCTGCGGGCGGCGGGGGCCGGGATCCCCGAGCCGATCGGCTGCGGGTGGGACATCCGCTCGGCGTACGCGGCCGGGCAGCGGCTGGCCGCCGCACCGGACGTCACCGCGATCCTGTGCGGCAACGACGACATCGCCCAGGGGGTGCGCAGGGCGCTGTACGACGCGGGCAAGGACGTGCCGGGTGACGTCAGCATCGTCGGCTTCGACGACATCCCGGGATCGGCGTACTGGACGCCGGCGCTGACCACCGTGCGCATGGACTTCGCGGGTCTGGGGCGGGCCTGCTTCCACGCGGCGGTGGCCGAGCTGACCGGAGGGCCGCAGCCGGCACCCGCACTCACCCCACCGGCCCTCGTGCTACGCGAATCCACCGCCCCACCACCCCGCCACCACTGACCCCGCCACCACGGCCCCCGCCTACCTCGCCACCGCTTGCCCCGGTGCCGCCGGCCCAGCCGCCCGGGCGGGGCGGGGGCATATTACGATCTTGACAAGCGGCGCCGACGGAGGGAATGACGATGGTGCCCACCCTTTCCCGCAGAGCCCTCATGACGGTGGCGGCCGCGGACCTGCTCGTGGCGTTGGTGGTGGTCTCGGGCATCCTGGCCGTCACGCCGGCGGGAGTGGTGGCCGCGGCGGTCGTGACGCCGTTCTCCCTCGTGGGGTACGTGACCGCGTACCGGCTGTACAGATCCGCCCGTGAGGCCGGCGCCACACCCCGGGACGCGCTGAGGGCGATCGGCGAGGCTCTGGTGCCGCTGCCGGTGCGCAGGCTGGTGCGGGCGGAGAGCGCGAACCTGGCCGGCGTCGGGCAGTGGGCCAGGCGCCGGGTGGACGGGGTGCCGCAGGACGGTACGGCGCTGCCGTACGCGAAGCAGCAGCGGCCGCTCCTGCTGATGCTGCTGTTCGCCGTGATCGTGCAGGCGGTCGCGCTCGAATGGATGGTGGCGGCCATGGACGCGCCGGCCGGGCTGCGCGCGGTCGTCATGGCGGCCGACGTCTACAGCCTGCTGTTCGTGCTGGCCCTGGGCGCGGCGTGCGTCACCCGGCCGCACGTCGTCACCTCGGACGAGCTGCGCATCCGGTACGCCGCGTACTTCGACCTGCGCGTCCCGCGCGAGCTCATCGCCTCCGTCAAGGAGAGCCGCAGCTTCGACGCCCGGGGTGTGATCAGCGTGCGGGACGGCGGCCTCATGGTCGGAGTGGACGCGCAGACCAACCTGATCGTCCGCCTGACGCGGCCGGTCGCCGTGACGAGGCCGCTCGGCCGCCGGGAGCACGTCACCACGATCCGCTTCTACGCCGAGGACCCGGCCTCCGCCCTGAAGAGCCTGACGACGCCGTAGCAGCACTCCACACCCGGCCCCGCGCCCACGCCCCGGCCCCGCCCACGCCCCGGCCCCGCCCAGGCCGGGCTCCGCCCACTCGCGGTTCCGCCTTCGCGGTGTAACGCCAGGCGCCGACCTTGCCCCCCGGGCCGGGACAGGTACGCGAGCTCCTGAAACGTGCGGGTAACGATCCAGCAAAGAGGGTTCCCCCGTTGGCATGTGACCGCTCACACTGAGGCTCAAGCATGTGACCGGTCACATGCCTCGGGAAAGTGAGTTCATCCATGCCTGCTGACGTCGTCGAGACCGTGCGCTGGGGGCACACCGGCCTCACCGCCGTCGTGGAGATCCATTCGGATCGCCCGGTCGCGCTGCGCGAGCTGTCGGCCGGAGCACCGGCCGCCCCGGCGGCCCGCGTGTCCCAGCCGCTGGTGGAGGTGCTGGTGCCGGGCGAGGGCCGGGCCAGGGCGTCCAAGCGGCTGTCGGAGACGGCGGTGGGCTGCCGGTTGCGGTACGCGGGCTCCGAGCAGTCGAGCGAGGGCGGCTGGCACGAGCTGCGGATCCGGATGCGGGACGAGGTCTCGGGCCTGGCCGCCGAGCTGACCATGCGTTCGCCCGACGGCGTGCCGGCCGTGCAGGTACGGGTCCGGGTGACCAACACCGGCGAGCACCCGGTGCCCCTGCTGGCGGTCACCTCGTTCGCCGCGCTCTTCCCCGCGAGCGAGGTGCGCGGCCTCGACCTCCTGTACGCCGACAGCGAGTGGCTCGGCGAGAACCGCTGGACCACCCGCCCGCTCACCGAGCACGTCCCCGGTCTCGGCCTGCCCGGGCACGGCCAGCACGGCAAGGGCACGTTCGCTCTGACCAGCCAGGGCACCTGGTCCAGCGGGCGGCACGTGCCCATGGGCGGCCTGACCGACCGCGGCACCGGCCGCACGTGGCTGTGGCAGATCGAGCACAACGGCCCGTGGCGCTGGGAGACGGGCGAGCGGCTGGACGGCGCGTACGTCGCCCTGTCCGGCCCCACCGACCTCGACCACCAGTGGAACGAGTTGCTCGCCCCCGGCGAGTCGTTCACCACCGTGCCGGTCGCCATCGCCGTCTCGGACGGAGGTCCTCAGGCGGACGCGAAGGCTCCCATGCGCGCGCCCCGCGTCGCGCCCTGCGGTTCGGGCCTCACGGGTGCGGCCGGCGTCGCGGGCGACGGCGTGGGCGACGGCGTGGAGGGTGCGGCGGCGGCGATGACGGCCTACCGCCGCGCGCTGGTGCGCCCCCACCCCGACCGGGCCGCGCTGCCGGTCGTGTTCAACGACTACATGAACACGCTGATGGGCGACCCCACGACGGCCAAGCTCCTCCCCCTGATCGACGCCGCCGCCGCGGCGGGAGCGCAGGTGTTCTGCGTGGACGCCGGCTGGTACGACGACGGCGGCGACTGGTGGGACAGCGTCGGCGAGTGGCAGCCTTCGCAGACCCGCTTCCCCCACGGCCTGGAGGAGGTCCTGGCCCGCATCGCCGGCCACGGCATGACGCCGGGCCTGTGGCTGGAGCCCGAAGTGATCGGCGTGCGCAGCCCGATGGCCGACAAGCTGCCCGCGCAGGCGTTCCTGCAACGCGGCGGCGTACGGCTGGCCGAGCACGGCCGCCACCACCTGGACCTGCGTCACCCCGCCGCGGTCGCCCATCTGGACCAGGTGGTGGACCGCCTGGTGGAGGAGCTGGGCGTCGGCTACTTCAAGCTGGACTACAACATCGACCCGGGCGCCGGCACCGACAGGGACGCCACCAGCGCCGGCGCGGGGCTGCTCGCCCACAACCGGGCCCACCTGGCCTGGCTGGAGGGCGTGCTGGACCGCCACCCCCACCTGGTGCTGGAGAACTGCGGCTCGGGCGCGATGCGCATGGACTACGCGATGCTCTCGCGCCTGCAGTTGCAGTCCACCAGCGACCAGCAGGACTTCCTGCGCTACCCGCCGATCGCGGTCGCCGCGCCGCTGTCGATCCTGCCCGAGCAGGCCGCCAGCTGGGCCTACCCCCAGCCCGGGATGAGCGACGAGGAGATCGCGTTCACCATGGTCACCGGCATCCTCGGCCGCCTCTACCTCTCAGGCAACCTGCACCGGATGACGCCGGAGCAGTTCCGGCTGGTCGAGCGGGGCGTGCGGCTGCACCGGAGCCTGCGCGCCGACCTGCTGCGCGCCGCCCCGTGCTGGCCGCTCGGCCTGCCCGGCTGGGACGATCCCTGGCTCGCCCTCGGCCTGCGCGCCGGCGAGGTGACCCACCTGGGCGTCTGGCGTCGTCCCGGAGCCACGGAGACCACCGTCCTCCGTCTCCCCCACCTGGCCGGACGCGACGTCGTCGCCGACCTCGCCTACCCGGCGGCGGACGGCTGGGCCTGCTCCTGGGACCCGCGGGCGGCCGAGCTCACCGTCACCGCCGCCGTCACCGCGCCCACCGCCCGCATCCTGCACGTCCGCCCCCTCTGAACACCCCCCTCTCAACCGAAGGAAGCCGAACCGTGAAGCTCGCACAGCGTGTCGCCGCCGCGTCGGCCCTCGTCCTGGCCGTCACGGCCTGCAGCGACCCCTCCGCGGGGCCCGCCACGGCCCCCGCCACCGGCGGCTCGCCGGCCGCCTGGCCTTCCCCGGCCGCCCGCCTGGACGGGGTGACGCTCACCATCTGGGCCGCCCAGAACAGCAACACCGTGCCCAAGGCCGTGACCGACGCCTTCACGCAGGCGACCGGGGCCAAGGTGGAGGTCGTCACCATCCCCGACCCGTACGAGCAGGGCGTGCAGACCAAGGTGGCCACCGGCGACAAGCCCGACCTGGCGTTCTGGCAGCCGACGGCGTCCATGCTCACCGCGCTCAACGCCCGCGCCAACCTCCAGCCGCTCGACGGCGCCCCCTGGCTGTCGTCGCTCTCCCCCGAGCTGCGCGACATGACGGGCCTGCTGGACGGCACCCGCTACGCCGCGCTGATCACGAGCCCGGCGGTCCAGGGCGTCTACTACAACAAGCAGCACGTCAAGGAGCCGCCGAAGAGCTTCGACGAGCTGGTCGAGGTGGCGCGCGCGCTCAAGGGCAAGGGGGTCACCCCGTTCTTCGAGATGGCCGGCGACAAGTGGGCCACCCAGTGGTGGGTGCAGGTCCAGCTCGCCGACGCCGCGAAGGACGGCCTGTGGGAGCGGGTCAACACGGGCAAGGAGACGTTCGAGGACGGCACGATCCTGGGCGCGATCAAGAAGTACCGGGCGCTGATCGACGAGGGGCTGTTCAACGCCGACATCAGGACCGCGACGTTCGAGGACCAGGGCGAGGCGCTGCTGTCCGGCAAGGCGGCCATGGTGATGCAGGTGAACTCGTTCTTCGGCCAGCTCCAGGCCAAGGCCGGCACCGCCGAGCTGGACGAGAGGATCGGCTTCTTCCCGATCTCGCCGTCGGGGAACGTGGGCACGTTCATCCCCGACCAGTCGAACGCGCTGGTGGCCTTCCGCACCGGCGACGCCAAGCGGGAGCAGGCCGCGCGGCAGCTCCTGGCGTACTGGATGGGGCCGGGTTACGCCGGCTTCGTGGCCGACCGCAAGACCGTGTCGCTGCGTACGGACGTGCCGGCCCCTGACGGCGTGCCGCAGGCGCTGAAGGACGTGCACGCCTCGCTCGGCCGGTCGGTCGGGTCGATGCAGGCGCTGGCCGTGGCCAACCCCGACCTGTACCTGAACCTGGCCGACATGATCACCGGCAGCCTGACCCCTGAGCAGGTGGCGGCCGCCACGCAGAAGCAGTTCGCCCAGCTCGCCAAGGCCGCCGGCGCGACCGGCTTCTGAGGCCGAGGAGTCATCCGTGCAGCAGACGCTCGCCCGCCCCGCGAGAGCCGCCCGGCGGGCCCCGGCCCCCACCGTGGCGCGCGGCCGGACGCACCCCATGTGGTTCCTCCTGCCGGCGTTCGCGATCCTGTTCGTCTTCTTCTTCCTGCCGACCCTGTTCAACTTCGTCTACGCCTTCACCGACTGGTCCAGCTTCAAGAGCGAGATCCGTCCCGCGGGCCTCGACAACTTCGCCTACCTGCTGTCGGACGGCACGCTCTTCAGCGCGCTGCGCGTCACGGTGATCTACGCCGCGCTGGTGGCGCTGTTCCAGAACCTGTTCGGCTTCGGCCTGGCCGTGCTGCTGGAGAAGGACACCTGGCTCAACCGTGCCGCCCGCCTGGCCTTCCTCGTCCCGGTGCTGATGTCGGCGCTGGCCGTCGGGTACGTCTTCCAGGCCCTGCTCAAGCCGGACGGCAGTCTCAACGACCTGCTCTCGGCGCTGACCGGCCGGCAGGTGGACGTGGCCTGGCTGGGCAGCACGACGTGGACGCTGGTGCTGGCCGCGGTCATCCACGCCTGGAAGTGGATGGGCCTGTCGATGCTCATCTACCTGGCGGGGCTCAAGACGATCCCCGAGGACGTCACCGAGGCCGCCCGCATCGACGGCGCCACGCCGTGGCAGGCGTTCTGGGCGATCCGCTTCCCGCTGCTGGCCCCCGCCGTCACCTTCAACGTGGCCACGGCGCTGCTCGGCTCGATGAACGGCTTCGACATCGTGCAGGCGCTGACCGGCGGCGGCCCGGCCCGCAGCACCGAGATCCTGAACATCTTCATTTACCGCACCTTCGGCCAGGGGCTGTTCGCCCAGGCCACGGCCATGAGCCTGGTGTTGTTCCTCATGGTCGCGCTGCTGGCCTTCCCCGTCATCCGCGTGCTGCGCAGAAGGGAGGAGATCCTGTGACGGTCCCCGCCTTCGGTTCCGTCGCCCGCCGCCGTGCCGTCTCTCCGGTGGCGCGGGGGCTCGCCGCCCGGCTGCGCCCGTTCGCGGTCGTCGCGCTGGTCGTCCCCGTCATGGGGGTGCCGCTGTGGCTGGTCGTCGTCACGGCCGCCAAGTCGCAGGGCGAGGCCCTGTCGCCGAACCTGTCGCCGCCCGCCGAGTGGCGGCTGTGGGAGAACCTGGCGCAGGTGTGGCAGCAGGGCGAGGTGCCCCTGGCGTTCCTGGGCAGCCTGCTGGTGGTCGCGCCGTCGGTGCTGCTGGTGCTCACGTTCGGCTCGATGGCGTCGTGGATCCTGGCCCGCCGCGCCTCGCGGCTGAACGCCGTGCTGTACGCGCTGGCCATCAGCGGCATCGTGCTGCCGCCCGCCGTGGTCACCATCGTGCTCCTGCTGCGCCAGCTCGGCCTGGCCGGCAGCCCGGCCGGCATGATCGGGGTCTACGTCGGCATCTACCTGTCCACGGTGATCTTCTTCGTGACGGGCTTCGTGCGTACGGTGCCGCTGTCGCTGGAGGAGGCGGCCCGCATGGACGGCGCCGGGCCCGTGCGGGTGTTCTGCTCGGTGATCCTGCCGCTGCTGCGCCCCGTGCTGGCCACCGCGACCATCCTCATCTGCCTGTACGTGTGGAACGACGTCTTCTACGCGTTCTTCGTGGTCGGCGGGCGACTGGACACGTTGCCGCTGAACCTGTTCCAGGTGGCCAACGCGGGGCTCTACCTCAACAACTGGCACCTGATCTTCGCCTACATCATCCTGATGAGCCTGCCGCTGCTGATCGTCTTCGCGGTCGCGCAGCGCAGGATCATCTCCGGCATCACCGGCGGCGCCGTGAAATAGCCGCGCCTCAGGCCAGGGTGACCAGGTCGGCGTAGCCGTCGTGCCACAGGTCCTCGGCCCCGTCGGGCAGTAGCAGCACCCGTTCGGGCCGCAGGGCCCGCACGGCCTCCTGGTCGTGCGTGACCATGACCATCGCCCCCTGGTACGCCTCCACGGCCGCCAGCACCTCCGCCTTGGAGGCGGGGTCGAGGTTGTTGGTCGGCTCGTCGAGCAGCAGCACGTTGGCCCGGGAGCTGACCAGCCCGGCCAGCGCCAGCCTGGTCTTCTCCCCGCCCGACAGCACGCTGACCGGTTTGTCCACGTCGTCGCCGCCGAACAGGAACGACCCGAGCACCGCCCTGGCCTCGCCGTCGGTGAGGTGCGGGGCGGCGGCGGCCAGGTGGCCGCCGACGGTGGTGGCCGGGTCGAGCGTGTCGTGCTCCTGGGCGAAGTAGCCCAGCCGCAGCCCGTGCCCGCGCACGACCCGGCCCGAGTCGGGCCGCTCGTGCCCGGCCAGCAGCCGCAGCAGCGTGGTCTTGCCCGCGCCGTTGAGCCCGAGCACCACGAGCCTGCTGCCCCGGTCGATGGCCAGGTCCACGCCGGTCAGCACGGGCAGGCCGCCGTACGACTTGGTCAGGCTGATCGCGCCGAGCGGCGTGCGCCCGCTGGGGGCGGGCTCGGGCAGCCGGATGCGGGCCACCTTGTCCGTACGGCGGGCCGGGCGGGTCCCGGCGAGCATGCGGTCGGCGCGGCGGGCCATGTCGCGGGCCCGGACGGCGGTCGAGGACCTGGAGCGCATGCGGTCGGCCTGGGCGTGCAGCGCGGCGGCCTTGCGCTCGGCGGCGGCCCGCAGCCGGGCCCTGCGCCGGTCGTCGGTTTCGCGGTCGGCCAGGTAGGTGTGCCAGCCGGTGTTGTGCGTCTCCAGCGTGCCGTCCGCCACGTGCCAGACGCGGTTGATCACGTCGGCGAGCAGCTCCGTGTCGTGGCTGATCACGACGAGCCCGCCGGAGTAGCCGAGCAGGAACGAGCGCAGCCAGGCGACGGAGTCGCCGTCGAGGTGGTTGGTCGGCTCGTCGAGCAGCATGACGCCCGGCTCGGCGAACAACACCCTGGCCAGCTCGACGCGCCGCCGCTGCCCGCCGGACAGGGTGCCGAGCGGCTGGCCGAGCGCCCGGTCGGGCAGGCCGAGCCCGGCGGCGACGCGGGCCGCCTCCGCCTCGGCCGCGTATCCGCCGCGGGCCTGGAACTCGGCCTCGGCCCTGGCGTAGCGGCTCATCGACCGCTCGTCGCCCGACTCGGCGAGCGCGGTCTCCGCGGCCCGCAGGTCGCGCAGCGCCCGGTCCAGGCCGCGGGCGGACAGGACGCGGTCGAGGACCGTGAGGGCGGGGTCGGCGGCGGACGGGTCCTGCGGCAGGTAGCCGACGGGGCCGGTGCGCACGATGTCGCCGGCGGCGGGCTGGAGCCGCCCGGCGAGGGTCTTCATCAGGGTGGTCTTGCCGGCGCCGTTACGGCCGACCAGGCCGACGCGGTCGCCGGGGGCGATGTGGGCGGTGACGCCGGACATCAGGAGACGGGCGCCGGCACGCAGCTCGACACCGCGGAAGGTAAGCATGGCAATACGCTCCGGAACAGCTCAGGGACACAAGGGTGGCGTGGAAGCTGGTGTCCTGGCTAAGAGGTCCGGGGCGTGGACATGGGCCCAGTGTAGGAAAGGGTCGCGCCGGCCTGCCACCGATTATCAGGCCGGCGCGGGATCGCCGCCGGGCGGCTAGTTCCAGATACCGGGCACGCCGGCGGGCACCTCGTCCTCGACCTCCGCGCGGTCGATCACGTCGCCCCGCAGCGGCAGGTTCACGCTGACCTCGCGGCCCCAGTCGGTGAACCGGGTGTCCGACTCGACCTGGACCGTGGTCTTGGAGACGGGCAGGGTCGCCTTGACCGCGACCCGCCGCACCAGGCCCCTCTCGCCGAAGTACAGCGTGTAGGAGATCTTGCCGCTCTTGAACCGCGTGCCGTACCGGGAGGCGAACGGGGCGGAGGCGGCGGCGAGCTTGGCGGGCTTGATGGCGCCCTTGAGGATCCCGTCCTTCCAGGAGGTACGGGCGGCCACGAGGGCCTTGAGCGTGGCCGGGTCGAGGACCTCGACGAGCAGGTTGCTCGGCGGCTGCTTCACGCCGCCGTAGCGCACGTGGCTCGCGTCCGCGATCGTCAGCGCCTGCTCCACCACCGGGCCGGAGACGTAGCTCACGCTGCCCGAGGAGATCAGCCGGACGGGGCCCGCCTGCAGGCCCTCGGTCTCCTTCGGGCTGGACTTCTTCATCTCGCGCAGCAGCTTGTCGCTGTACTGGACGGTCTGGCCCAGGTCGGAGGCCACCGGGCCGCGCGAGCCGAACCCGACCGTGCCGTCCACGGCGGAGGTGACGACCCGGTCGCCCGGGTAGGTGATCTTGGCGGTCGCCCGCAGGTTGACGGCCCTGCCGGGCGCTAACTCGGCCTGGAGCGCCCTGACCGGGTCGGATGCGGATGCGGCCTGCGCCGGCACGGCGGTGAGCTGCACCATGCCCGCGACCACGGCGACACCCACGATGGTTCGCTTCATTGGTTTCCTTGGGAACGGTCCGGAAAGACGCGATCAATCTGGTGCATCTAAGATCGTCCGTCAAGCCGGACCGGCCATCGGGCATGGGTCGCGGCCCCGGCGGGGGCCGCGACCGCGGACGGCCTCAGCGGGTCAGGCCGGGAAGTCCTTCGGGTTGACCGAGGTCGTCCTGGCGTTGCCGCCCCTGACCGGGTTGAGGGTCAGCGACCAGCCGGGGATCCGGGTGGCGGTGGTGCGGTACGTCAGCTTCTCGCTGAAGCGCTGGTAGACGGCGTTCCGCGTGAACCTGCCCTTCGACCTGTTGAAGCTGGTGCCGGTGGTGAAGTAGATCCGGTACGTGCCGTCCCTGACGTCGGTGATGGTGGCCGTGGACTTGGCGCGCACGTAGATGCTGATCGCCTTGGTCTTGCCTCTGACCAGGGCGACGACGCCGTCCCGGGAGAGGCCGTTCTTGATCTTCAGCCTCCCCTGGCCGCCGCTGATGCGGTCGTAGAGGATCGTGCCGTTGCGCGGGCGGGCCAGCGCCGACGAGTCGGCCGTGAACGTCACCGTCGTGGCGGCGCTGCCCCCGGTCACGGTGGTGGCGCCGGCCGGGGACGCGGTCAGCAGCCCGCCCGCCAGCGCGACCGCGGCCACGACGACACCGCTGCGCGTGGTGGTTCCTTCGAGAAGCCTCTTCACAGAACATCTCCTTCGTGACGCATGGTCACGGTAAAGATAGATTAAAGAGGCTTTGATCCGATACCGAATAGGTGACCTTCAGGGGCGGGCCGGGTGCGCGTGCGCAGGGGCGCCGCACCACTGGGCCACCGCCGCCATCGCCTCGCCGGGCAGGTCTCCGCGGTCGGCGGCCCAGGCGACGTAACCGTCCGGACGGACCAGGACCGCGCCCGGCACGCCGGGGTCCTCATGACGGGCGACCTTGACGGTGTCCCCCACCGCCCGCGCCACCTCGCCCGACGGTGTCGCGTCCACCAGCAGGGGGCGGCCGTCCCTGAGCAGCTCGTACAGCCGGCCCTCCGCGCACCGCAGGTCGGGCATGCGGCGGCCGGTCCACGGGTGGGCGCGGCGCGTCGCCGGCGGGTAGTGGATGCCCAGGCCGGTCAGCCGCCCGGCCAGGAACGAGCGGGAGCGGCCGTACCGCAGCGCCAGCCGGAGCGTCACGTTCCGCAGCGCGCGGCGGATGGCCGAGCGGCCGAGCACGAGGCGGTTGAAGGCGTCGGTCAGGGTGAGCACCTGGGCGCCCACGCGGTGCCGCTCGCGTTCGTAACTGTCGAGGAGGCCGCCGGGCGCCCGGCCGCGCAGGACGGCGGCCAGCTTCCAGCCGAGGTTCATCGCGTCGCCGATGCCCGTGTTCATGCCCTGGGCGCCCAGCGGCGAGTGCACGTGCGCCGAGTCCCCCGCGAGGAACACGCGCCCGGCCCTGTACCGCGCGGCCTGCCGGCGCTCGCTCAGGAAGCGCGAGCTCCACCGCTGCTCGCGCATGCCGAAGTCGGTGCCCGCGATGCGCACGAAGGCGTCGCGCATCTCCTCCATGGGCAGCGGCACGTCCAGGGGCACCTGCTCGCGCAGCCGGTCCCAGGCGATCGCGCGGAACCAGCCGTCGCCGAACGGGACCATGAGGACCACTCCCTCGTCGCTCGCCTCGGCGAACAGCGCGTCCTGCGGCGGCTCGGTGACGCGCACGTCGGCGAGCAGGATGTGCGTCTGGTACTGCTTGCCGGCGAAGTCGATGCCGGCCAGGCCGCGCACCGTGCTGTGGGCGCCGTCGCAGCCGACGGCGTAGCTCGCCGTCTCCGTGCGCCCGCCGGCCAGCTCCACGACCACCCGCCGATCGTCCTGGCGCAGCCCCACGACCTCGGCGCCGCGCACGATCTCGACGCCGAGCTCGCGGGCGCGGGCCTCCAGCAGGTGCTCCGTGCCGCTCTGCGGGACGATCAGCACCATCGGGTACCTGGTCCTGAGCTTGCGCAGGTCGAGCGTGGCGCCGGGGGCGGGCGCGACCTGGCGCACGGGGACGCCGCGCGCCAGCAGGTCGTCGGCCAGGCCCCGGGCGTCGAGGAGCTCCAGCGTGCGGGCGTGCACGGCGAACGCGCGGGTGATGTTGGGCTGCTCGGCGCGCCGCTCCAGGAGCCGGCAGCGGACGCCTGCCTGGGCCAGCTCGCACGCCAGCATCAGGCCGGTGGGGCCGGCGCCTACGACGATCACGTCTGTCTGGGTCATCGGGGATCACATTCCCTCCGGGTCTGGATGTTCACCACCATGCGCCGGGGGTCCGGGCCGTCGAATCGGTGAAGTGCACAGTCGGGACGGCCGGTGCGCGGGACCCTCCGGCCGCCACCGCAGGGTCTGGAGGGCCGTGGGCGGCGGCGCGCGGGCAGCGCACGGCACGGTGGCGGCGGCGGGCGGCACGGTGGCGGCACTGAGCGGCACTGAGCGGCACTGTGGCGGCGCACGCTGGACCGGTGGACCGGTGGAATCACGGATGCGAGCCGTCCGGACCGGACGCAGGCTCGTCCGGTGCGGCATGACGAGACGGTGCTCCCGGTGGGCGGCTTCCTGGTCCGGGCCTATCGCGCGGGCGCGGGCGCGGAGCTGGTGCTCCTGCACGGTGGCGGGCCGGACGACGCGCGGCGGGCCTGGGAGCCGGTGTGGACGGTGCTGGCCGGGCGGGCGCGGGTGACGGCGCCCGACCTGCCGGGGTTCGGCGGCACGCCGCTGGGCGCGACCGTGCCGACGCTCGCCGGGTACGCGGCCTGGCTCGGCGCGTTCCTCGACGCGTGCGGCATCGAGCGGGCCGGGATCGCCGGGCGGTCCTTGGGCGGCCGGATCGCGCTGCGGGCGGCGCTCGACCTGCCGGACCGGGTCAGCCGGGTGGCGGTGTGCGGGGCGCGTACCCGGCTCATTGGCAGGCGGCTGGACGGAGTCGCCTGCCCGGTGCTCGTGCTGGGCGACGCGCCCGGCCGGGATGCGGAGGAACTGGCCGCCTTCCTGTCCCCACGCGCGATCCGCGACCGATGACCGCCCCGTGAGCCCTGTCCTTTCCTCAGTGGTCGCCGCCGAGGAGGCCGGGTCGTTCCAGGGAGAGGCGCACCAGCTCGGCCCTGGACGAGAGGCCCAGCTTCACGAACACCTTGTGCAGGTGGTAGTCGACGGTGCGCGGGCTCAGGAACAGGTGCGCGGCGATCTCCCTGTTCGTGCCGCCCGCGCTCACCATGCGCGCGATCTGCGACTCCTGGGGAGTGAGGTCGGCACTCGTGCTGGGGTCACGTTTGCGGGCCGTCTCGCCGGTGGCCTGCAGCTCCACGCGGGCGAGCCCCGCCCAGGGCGCGGCGTCCAGCCGTTCGAAGATCTCACGCGCCGCCCGCAGGTGACGCCGCGCCTCGGCACGCCTCCGGCGCCGGCGCAGCGTCTCGCCGAACAGCAGCGCCGTCCTGGCCGTGTCGAACGGCCGGCCGGCCCGCGCGTGCAGCGACAGCGCCTCGGTGAAGTGGTCGTCGGCGCTCTCGACCAGGCCGCGGCAGCGGGACACCAGCGCGTGCGCCCATGGGGAGCGGGCCGGGCCCGCCCAGCGCTGGAGCAGGTCGAGGGCCGCCGCGGCGCGTTCGGGACGGTCCGCGCGTACGGCGACCTCGACGAGATCGGCGGCGGCGAAGATCTTCACGACGGGATGCCCCTCGCCGGGAGCGGCGTCCGCCAGCGCCGTCAGCCGGTCGAACGCCTCCCCCGTCCGCCCCTCGCCCAGGTCCAGCAGGGCCAGCGCCCAGGCCGCGATGCCGGCGGGCGGGCCGAGGCGTTGGCCGATGGCGCGGGCCAGGGCGGCCTCCGCCTCCGCCCGGCACTCCTCGGGGCGGCCCTGGACGGCGGCGATCCAGGCGAGCACGGCGCGGTGGTGCGCGGCCGTGTTGTCCTGCCCGGTGTCGAGCGCCAGCCTCAGCCCCTCCGTCGCGGTGGCGCGGGCGGCGGCGAACCGGCCCGTCCACATCTGCAGCGCGCCGAGCGGCGCGAGCACCAGCGGCAGCACGCTGACGGCGGCGGCCGTCCTGGCCCGTACGGCCGCGGCGGTGAACAGGTCGAGTGCCGTCGTGTCCTCGCCCACGAACATCGCCGCCCCCGCCGCCATGGTGAGGCTCTGGGGGTCGGCCGAGTCCTGCGCCAGCGCGCGGCCCTCGCGCAGCAGCGTCGCGGCCCGCCCGGCGTCGCCCTCCAGCAGCGCGGCCAGCCCGATCATCAGCTTGCCGCCCGCGGTGACGGCCTCCTCGACCGGCGGCAGCCCGGCCAGCCGCCGCCCGGCCTCGGCCAGCCTGGGCAGGTCGCCGGCGGTGAAGGCCAGCCTGCCCGCCTCGACCAGCATGCGCGCGGCCTGCCCGGCCTCCCTCACGTCCTCGGCCGACGCGTCCCGACGTTCCACCTGGCGGTGCCCATCGCCGGCCGGTCGCGCCGGCCGGGCATCGCCGGGTACGCCACCCGCGGCCCCGCCCGCCCCGCCCACACCCACGCCGGACGCCTCGTCGGCACCCGGGTCCGGCGCAGCGCCGGCCGGGGTCGGTGGGGTGGCGGACGGGGTTGGTGGGGTGGTCAGTTCGGCGCCTGCCAGGAGGATCGCGTACGCGAGGTCGGGCCGGCCGCAGAGGCCCTCGATCGCGCCGCGGACGTGCTCGCCCCTGGCGCGGAGCCGGGGGTCGGCCGTGCGGGAGGCGGCTTCGTCCAGCAGGGCGCGGGCGTGGTCGGAGCGGCCGGCCAGCCAGGCCGTCTCGGCGGCAAGGGTGAGGCGGCGGGCGCGGGTCTCGGGGCGTGCCGTGAGGTCGGCGGCGCGGCGCAGGGCGGTGGCGGCGGAGGCGTGTCCGCCGCGGCGGGTGGCGCGTTCGGCCGACGCCTCCAGCTCGGCCGCGACCGTCTCGTCGGGGCCGGTCGCGGCGGCGGCCAGGTGCCAGGCCCGGCGGTCGGCGTCCTCGTCCGCCAGCACGGCCGCCAGGGCCTGCTCCACGGCCTGGCGTTGCAGGAACGTCGCGCCCCGGTAGACGGCCGATCGGACGAGGGGGTGGCGGAAGGTGAGGGCCCCGCCGTCGGCGCGTACGAGACCGGCGTGCTCGGCCTCGTCCAGCGCGTCCGGGGCCAGGGCGAGCGATCGGGCGGCCCTGAGCACGAGACCGACGTCGCCGCGCTCCTCGGCGGCGGCGATCAGCAGCAGGGTCTGTGCGGGGGGTGTCAGGCGCCGGACCCGCGAGAGGAAGACCTGCTCGACCACCTCGCCGACGGGCAGCCGTTCGGGCAGCGGGCGCGTGCCGGCGAGCTGCTCGGCCGAGAGGGAGCCGGGCAGTTCGAGCAGGCCGAGGGGGTTGCCCGCGGTACTGGTCACGAGCAGGGCGGCCACGCCGGGCGCGAGCGCCACGGAGGTGCGCTCGGCCAGCAGGGCCTGGGCCGCGCCGGCGTCCAGCCCGCGTAACCGCAGCTCGGGCAGCCCCGCCAGCGGGCGAGGGGCTCCCGTGCCCGCGAACGGCGGCCCTGTACCGGTGCGGGAGAGCGTGCCCGAAGCGCCGGTGCCGGTGAGCGGCCCTGAAGCGCCGGTGCGGGAGACCGGCCCGGGAGGGCCGGAGGGCGGGGGCGGGCCCGGTTCCTCGTCGCGTGCCGCGAACAGCAGCACGACCCCCTCCGCCTCCAGCCGCCTGGCCACGAACGCCAGCGCGTCGGCGGACGCGCCGTCCAGCCAGTGGGCGTCGTCCACCAGGCACAGCAGCGGCCGTTCCTCGGCCACCTCCGACAGCAGGCTCAGCACCGCCACCGACACCAGGAACCGATCCCCCTCGACGGGGTCCCCCAGCCCGAACGCCGCCCGCAGCGCGGCGGCCTGACCGGCGGGGATCGCGGCGAGCCGGTCCGCCACGGGGTGCAGGAGCTGGTGCGCGGCGGCGTACGGGAGCTCGGACTCCGACTCGACCCCGCCGCCCCTCAGCACCCGCATGCCGTCCGCCCGCCCGGCGGCGTAGCCGAGCAGGGCGGACTTGCCGATGCCCGCCTCTCCCCTGACGACCAGGACGGCGCTGCGCCGTTCGCGGGCGCCGTCGAGCAGCCGCGCGATGAGAGCGCACTCCCGCTCCCGGCCATGCAGCATGCCCCGATCGTACGACCGCCGCCCGATCGCGCTAGTAGCTGAAGGTGGTGGCGCCCTCGTCGCCGATCCACTGCCACATGGGCACGGTGCCGCCCAGCTCCGCGCCGCCGATCAACTGCCGCTGGTCGAGCTTGCGGGAGTCGAAGCAGAGGGGGCAGACCAGGAACGTCCCGCCCGCCTTGGCGTAGCGGGTCATCAGGTCGGCCAGCGGCGGGCAGCCGTCGCAGGCGATCCCGGTGGCGACGCCGTCCAGCGCCAGCCGGGTCGCCTCCTTGGTGAGGAACATCAGCGTCGGGCGGCCCTGCTCGGCCGCTCCGACCGCGACCAGGAGCGCCACCGTGACCCGCTCGGGGTCTTCCAGTCCGGTGGTCAAGCTGATGACGGCCTTGCCTGCCATGGGTGTTCTCCTCGTTCGAAGTCGATCTGACTCGTGTGGATCTCGCGTGGAACGTGCCAGGCGACATTCCACCCCGGCACCCTGTGCGGCCACATCCGTGCTCGGTACGGAATCCCGGTACGGAGGGCCCTGGGCATCCGGCCGGAGCGCGGCATACTCCGGTTATGGGTTCGGACGCCGTCCCCGGGCTGCGGGGTGCGGGCGTGACGGCGCGCGAGTCAGAGGTGCTGTGGCTCGTGGGCGACCGCCTGCAGAATCAGGAGATCGCCGCCAGGCTGCGGGTGTCGGAGCGGACCGTGGAGAGTCACGTGTCGTCGCTGCTGCGCAAGCTCGGCGGGAGCAACCGGCTGGCCCTGGTCGAGGCGGCGGCCCGGCTCCGCGCGGCCAGGGAGCCGCTGGACGGGCTGCCCAGGCCGCTGTCGTCGTTCGTGGGCAGGGACGGGGAGGCCGGCGACGTGCTGGGGCTGCTGGAGGCGTACCGGATGGTGACGCTGACCGGGCCGCCCGGCACCGGCAAGACGCGCCTGGCCCTGCACCTGGCGCACGCGGCGAGCGGGCTGCCGCCCGCCGTCCTGATCGACCTGGCGCCCGTGACCTCCGCGCGGAACGGCACGGGCGCCGCGGTGGAGCGGGCCTTCGCGGACGCGCTGGGGGTCGTCGGGCAGGAGCACCAGCTCCGGACGCTGATCCGCCAGACGCTCGCCGAGGGCGGGCACTGGCTCGTCGTGGACAACTGCGAGCACGTGACCACCGCCGCGGCGTCGCTGCTCGCCGACCTGCTGGCCACCACCTCCCACCTGCGCGTGCTGGCCACCAGCCACGGCGCCCTGCACCTCGACGGGGAGGCGGTGTACGAGATCCCGCCGCTGCCGCTGCCGGACGAGCTCGGCGGGCCCGCCGAGATCCTGCGGTCGGGCGCCGGGCGGCTCTTCGCCGACCGCGCCGCCGCGGCGTCGCCCGGGTTCGAGGTCACGGCGGGCAACGCCCGGCAGGTCGCGACGCTCTGCCGCCGCCTGGACGGGCTCCCGCTGGCGATCGAGCTGGCCGCGGCCCGGGTGCGGTTCTTCACGCCGGGCGAGCTGCTGGCCAGGCTGGACGACCGGTTCGCGCTGCTGACCGACGGGGCGCGCGGCGCGCCGGGCCGGCACCGCACCCTGGAGGAGGCCCTCGCCTGGAGCTACGAGCTGCTGAGCGAGGAGGAGCGGCTGCTGCTGGAGCGCTGCTCGGTGTTCCCCGGCGGGTTCGACTACGACACGGCCGCGCGGGTCGTGGCGTACCCGCCGCTGGAGCCGGGCGGCCTGGTGCGGATCTTCTCGCGGCTGCTGGACCGGTCGCTGATCTCGTCGCTGCGGCGGGCGGACAGCACCGAGTACCGCCTGCTGGAGAGCGTGCGGCAGTTCGCGCAGCGGCGGCTGGCCGCGCGCGGCGAGGCGGGGACGGCCAGGGAGCAGCACGCCCGCCACCACCTGGGGCACGCCGTGGCCTCCGTGCCCGACCTGCGCGGCCGGGACCAGGGGGGCGCGCTGCACTGGCTGCACCGGCGCTCGGCTGATCTGACGGCCGCCCTGCGCTGGGCCCTCGACCGCGACGACACCACTGCCGCCTGGGAGTTCATCGCGGGCATCGGGACGGCGTGGGAGGTCGTGGGGTGCAGCGGCGAGCTGTTCGACTGGCTCGGCAGGCTGCTGCGCCGCCCGCCGCCCGACGGCCCGCTGGGCTTCCGTGTCGCGATCACCTGCGCCGTCGTGTTCTGCTACCAGGACACGGAACGCGCGCACGAGTTCGCCGAGCGGGCCCACCGGATGGCGGCCGGCGGCTCCGCGCACGACCGTGCGCTGGCCCGGCTCGCCCTCGGCTGGACCATGCGGTACGGCGAGCGCCGCGCCATCGCGGTCGAGCACGTGCTGCGGGCGGCGGAGGCGTTCGAGCGGCTGGGCGACGACTGGCATCGGGCCCTGGCGATGTCGGCCTGCAGCCACGCCTCCGACGGCGCGACCATGCTGTCCAGGCTCACGCAGGCGGCCGACCTGTTCGGCCGGCTCGACGACCACGTCAAGCGGGCCAACTGCCTCAACCAGCTCGCGATCAGGGCGATCGAGGAGCGGATCCGCCTGGACGACGTGCCGGGCTGGCTGGCGGAGGCGGCGCGGCTGGCCAGGGCCTGCGGCAACGAGCACGAGCGGCTGCACGCCGAGGTCTACCGTGCCACCTTCGACCAGCACCTGGGCGAGCACCCGGTCGCGGGGGCCCGCTTCGGCGCCCTGCTGCCCGAGTTCCGGCGGATCGGCGACCTGCGCTGCGCGGCCCGCTGCCTGCTCGGCCTGGGCCGCGCGGCGTCCTTCGCCGGCGAGCACGACGCGGCCCGCCGTCACCTCGCCGACGGCGTGCGGGTCGCCGCCGGGCTGGGCGACACCCGCATCACCGCGTCGGGGCTGCGCCTGCTGGCCGGCGCCGACCACGCGGTCGGCCACTTCGAACGCGCCGCCGCCCTGCTCGGCGCGGCCGAACGGCTCGCGCCCACGGGCCGGCGGGACCCCGATCCGGGCGCCGAGGCACCCGGCGGCCCGCGCGACCGCACTCCGCCCGCGATCACCGAGGACGCGCACGACCTCGGCCCGGCCGCGATCACCGGGGACACGCGCGACCGCACTCCGCCCGCGATCAGTGAGGACTCGCTGGACCTCGGCCCGGCCGCCGGGACGGTCACGGCGCTGCGTGACCTGCTCGGGAGGGAAGGCTTCGACTCCGCCTTCGCCGACGGCTACCGCAAGGCGCCGGCCCGCCTGGCGGAGCTCCTGCCGGCGTCAGGCTGAGGACGACTCTCCCGCGGCCTCCAGGACGGGCGCGCTCAGCCTGACGCACAGCTCCCAGACCGCCTGCTGGTTGCCGGGGTCGAGCGCCGAGGCGGGCAGCGGCTTCCTGCGGCACCTGTCGTCGACGTACGCGCCGCTCACGCCTTCCAGCTCGGCGTTCGTGGCCGCGTACACGCTGGACCGGGCGGACCTGGTGAGATCGGCCAGGAACAGCGGCGCGACGACCTTCAGCACCAGCGGCGCGATCGGCCGGTAGAGGATCGGGAACGCCCTGATCGGCGTGGACCGGTTCATCGGCGTGTAGCCGTGCCCCGGGTAGACCACGTTCGCCGTCACGCCGGAGCCGCGCAGCCGCCCGGCCAGCCGGTGGGTCATCGCCATCGTCATGGTCTTGGTGTGGTTGTAGTGGCTGAACGTCCACCCGCGGTAGCGGCGTTCGCCCTGGAGGTCGTCGCGGTCGATGGGGCCGCCGGGGATGCCGCCGGTGAGGTTGACCACGCGGGCGGCGGGGGCGCGTCGCAGCAGCGGCAGGAGGAGGTGGGTGAGCGTGAACGGGGCCAGCACGTGCGCGGCGAACATCCTCTCCACGCCGTCGGCGGTCAGCTCGCGGTCGGGCGGGTTCACGCCGACGTTGTTGACCAGCACGTCGAGCCGGTCGTGGCGCTCGGCGACCGCCTCGGCCAGGCGGCGCAGCCCGTCGAGCCGGGTGACGTCGGCGCGGACGGCGTGCACGCGGTCGTGCCCGGCGCTGCTCCTGATCTCCTGCGCGGCCCGCGGGCCTCGTGCCGGGTCGAGCCCGGCGAGGATCACCGAGGCTCCGCGCCCGGCCAGCCCGCGGGCGGTCTCCATGCCGATCCCGCCGGTGCCGCCGGTGATGAGCGCCACACTGCCATTCATGTCATTCGGTGTCATAAACAGCACTATATGCCTGGCGATACACTCGGGCGCATGGCTGGGTTGAGAGAGCGGGCGCGGCGGGCCGTACAGGCCGAGCTGGCCACGGTGGCGCTGGAGCTGTTCACGGAGCGGGGCTTCGACGAGGTCACGGTCGACGACATCGCCCGCGCCGCGGGAGTGTCCAAGCGCAGCTTCTTCCGCTACTTCCCGGCGAAGGAGGACGCCGTGTTCGGCGGCGTCCAGGTGATGGGCGACGACATCGCCGAGCAGCTCGCCGCCCGCCCGGCGGACGAGCGGCCGTGGGACTCGCTGCACGCGGTGCTGCGGGAGTGGGTGGCGCGCATCGACGCCGAGAGCCGGGCCACCCTGCGGCTGATCGAGCGCACGCCCTCGCTGCGGGCCCGCTTCCAGCACAAGCGCGAGGAGGCGCGCTCGCGCATCGCCGAGGCCCTGGCGGCCCGCACCGGCCTGGATCCCTTCACCGCCGACCTGCTGACCGCCGCCGCGGGCGCCGCCGTCGACTGCGCCTCCCGCGAGTGGCTCCGGACGGGCTCGGACGGCGACCGCATGCTGCTCGTCGACACGGCCTTCACCCGCCTGCGCCCGTCCTGCGCCGACGCCTGACCACGCCACTGCCAACGGACGCGCCGCCGAGCAGGCGGGCGGGGGTAGGCGGGCGGGGGTAGGCGGGCGCCGTTCGCATCATGCCGGGCCGGATCGGCTGATATCCCTCATGGCCTAGACTGCGGCAGATGTTCCCGGCCCCCGCCCGGCTGGCCTGGCTGGACGCCCTCCGGGGACCGGCAGCGCTGGCCGTCACCATGCACCACGCCGGCTGGACGTTCATCCCGGGCGTCTGGGCCGAGGTGGATCGCCGCATCGATCTCGGCTCGTGGGGCGTGTTCGTGTTCTTCCTGGTCAGTGGCTACATCATCCCGGCCTCCCTGGAACGGCGCGGCGACCTGAGGGCCTTCTGGACCGGCCGCGCCTTCCGCCTCCTCCCGCTGCTCCTGGCCGCCTGCTGCCTGGCGCTGCTCCTCGCCACGGCAGGCGTGCTGCCCTTACCGCAGGGGCTCGGCGAACGCCCGTGGCCGGTGGTCGCGCTCGGGAACGTGACGATGCTCCAGGAGCTGCTCAACCTCCCCGCGGTGATCAGCGTGACCTGGACGTTGTCGTACGAGATGGCGTTCTACCTGCTGAGCGTGGCCCTGTTCGCGGTGCGGCAGGCGCACAGGTCGGCGGGGATCGCCCTCACCCTGGCGCTCGCGGCCGTGCCAGTGGGCCTGCTGCTGCCCAGGGCGAGCATCGGCGGCCGGGCGGACCTGGTCGCCGTGCTGCTCGGGCTGGCGGTGGTGGCGGCGATCGCGGTGACCGTGCTGGCGCCGGAGAGGGCCCGTACGGTGGCGGCGATCGCGGGCGGGCTGCTCGGCCTGGCGCTGGTGGTGCTGGGCAGCCGGGGCGGCACCTGGCAGGGAGTGATCATCCTGGCCACGATGTTCGCCGGGACGGCGGTGTACAGGGCCGAGCAGGGGACGATCTCGTGGCGGGCCGCCTGGATCACGCTGGCGGTGGTGGCGGGCTGCGGGATCCCGGCCAAGGGCGATCCCGCCTGGGCGCCGGCGATCGTGCTGGCGTTCGCGGTGTTCGGGCTGGCGTACGCGCTGCGCGGCCGGTCCTTCCCCCGCCGGCTGCAGTGGCTCGGGCTGGTCAGCTTCTCCGTCTACCTGCTGCACCCGGTCCTGCTGCACGTGCTGCCGGACCTGCTCTCGTTCTTCCTCGCCCTGATCCCGCTCAGCGCCCTGACCTACCGCCTGGTCGAGCTGCCGGGCCAGCGGCTGGGCAGGCGCCTGACCGGCAGGGCGGGCTAGGCGCGGGGCGCGCCCCGGCCGCACAGATAGCCGACGATCATCTCCCCGACCATGCGGCGCTGGCGGTCGCGGTGCTCGGCCGCGGTCATGTCGCGCCCGAACAGCGCCCCGAACGTGTGCTGGTTCGCCACCCGGAAGAAGCAGAACGCGCTGATCATCATGTGCACGTCGATGGCGTCGGCCTCGGTGACGAAATCGCCCGACTCCTGCCCGGCGTCGAGGATGCGGGAGATCAGGTCGAGCACCGGCGTGCCGAGGTTGCCCAGCACCTCGGACTTGCGGATGTGCTCGGCCTGGTGGATGTTCTCGATCGCGACGAGCTGGATGAACTCCCGGTGCGCGTCGTGGTGGTCGAAGGTCAGCTCGGCCAGCGTGCGGATCGCCTCGACGGGCGCGAGGTGCTCGACGTCGACTGTCCGCTCCACCTCGCGCACCTCGGCGTACGCCTTCTCCAGCACGGCGATGTAGAGCCGCTCCTTGCTGCCGAAGTAGTAGTAGATCATGCGCTTGGTCGTGCGCATGCGGGCCGCGATCTCGTCCACGCGCGCCCCCGCGTAGCCGTAGCGGGCGAACTCGCGCTGGGCGACCTCGAGGATCTCCGCCTTGGTACGGTCGGCGTCCCGCTGGCGTTCGGTGGTGGCGGGGGGCGAGGTCATTGGCTCATCATAGGCTGGCCCGCAGCCTGCACGGCGACGGCGCTCAGAAGGTCACCCGCGGCAGCCGGCGCCCCCGGTGGTGCGCCCGGTGGTGCGCCCGGACGCCGCCGGCCCGGTCCTGCCGCCGATCAGCAGGTGGCGGGTGAGGGTCAGGCGTCATTCTCCTCGGCGAGCACGCGCTGGGCGACGGCGAACGCGGCGTTGGCCGCGGGGACTCCGCAGTACACGGCGCTCTGGAGCAGGACCTCGCCGATCTCGTCCGGGGTCAGCCCGTTGCGGAGGGCGGCGCGTACGTGCATGGCCAGCTCGTCGAGGTGCCCGTGGGCGACGAGCGCGGTGAGCGTGATGCAGCTGCGGGTGCGGCGGTCGAGGCCGGGGCGGGTCCAGATCTCGCCCCAGGCGTAGCGCGTGATGAAGTCCTGGAAGTCCCTGGTGAAGGGCGTGGTACGGGCCACGGCGCGGTCCACGTGGGCGTCGCCGAGCACCTCGCGCCGCACCTGCATGCCGGGCAGGGCGGGCAGGTGGGCCAGCAGCGCCTGCGTGACGCGCTCCGGCTGGTCGGCGAGGGCCAGGTGCGCGGCGCCGGGCAGCTCGACGAGGGTGGCGCCGGGGATGCCGTCGGCCAGCTCCCTGGCGTGGGCCGGCGGGGTCGCCGGGTCCTCGCGGCCGGCCACGACCAGGGTGGGGACGGTGATCTTCGCGAGGTCGGCGCGCAGATCGTACGCCGCCAGGGCGTCGCAGCAGGCGGCGTACCCGGCCGGGTCGGCGGCGGCCAGGTCGTCCAGCAGCGCCTGGACGGGGGCCTGCGCGAACCAGCGGCCGGCGGTGGCCTCCAGCAGCGGCGCGGTGCCCTGCCTGCGGACCAGCTCCGCCCGCTCGTGCCACGCCTCGGGGTCGCCGAACCTGGCGCTGGAGCAGATCATGGCCAGGGAGCGCAGGCGTCCGGGGTGGCGGGTGGCCAGCGTGGCGCCGATCGCGCCGCCGATCGAGACGCCCGCGTAGTGGAAGGTGTCCATGCCCTCGGCGCTGGCCACGTCCAGGACCAGGGCGGCCAGGTCGTCCAGGGTGGCCGCCGGGAGAGTGGGCGAGTCGCCGTGGCCGGGCAGGTCGAACCTGAGCACCCTGAACGTGCGGGCCAGGGCGGTGATCTGGGGGTCCCACAGGCGGGTGGAGGTGCCGAGTGAGGGGGCGAGGACGAGCGGCTGCCCCTGCTCGGGGCCGTCCAGCCGGTAGTGCAGCAGCATCAGTGCGGTGCCTTGTCTCAGTGATGGTCTTGGGCGCGGTCCGCGTCCTGGTGACAGTCCGCGTCCTGGTGGTGGTCCGCGTCCTGGTGGTGGTCCGCGTTCTCATGGTGGTCGAGGGCGCGGTCCACGAGGGCGGGGGCGGGGCCGGGGTCGCCGGGGACGGACAGGTTGGCGCGCATGCGGTCCGGGTGCACGCGCAGGTCCGCGACCAGCTCGGCGGCGTCGCGGGCGGCGCCCGCCACCAGGCGCAGGGCCTCGCGCAACGGCTGCCATTCCGCGTGCCAGGCGCCGGACGGGCGCTCGTCCTCGGCGGCGAGCGAGCCGTACAGGAGGGCCGCGAGCGGCGGCACCTGGCGGGCGGCGATGGCGATCATCGTGGCTCGGACCGGGTTGTGCTTGTGCGGCATGGACGACGACCCGCCGCCGACGCCCTCGGACAGCTCCCCGATCTCGGTACGTGACAGCACCAGCACGTCGGCCGCCATCTTGCCCAGCGCCCCGGCGGTGAAGGCCAGCGCCCCGGCCAGGTCGGCGACGGGCACGCGCAGGACGTGCCAGGGCAGCACCGGCTCGGCCAGCCCAAGCTCGGCGGCGAACCTCCCGGGCAGGCGCATCGCCACCGCGACCGCCTCCCCCGCCGCACGGGCTGCGGGGGCTTCCCTCTCTGCGCCGCGAGGTGGGGCCGGTTGGAAGGCGGCCAGGGTGCCGGCCGCGCCGCCGAGCTGGGCCGGGAGGGCGGCGCGGGCCGCGGCGAGGCGGGTGCGGGCGACGGCGGCCAGCTCCAGCCAGCCCGCCGCCTTGAGCCCGAACGTCGTGGGAACGGCCTGCTGCGTGAGCGTCCTGGCGGCCATCGGGGTGTCGCGGTGCCCGGCCGCCAGCGCGGCGAGCCCGCCGATCACCCGGCCGAGGTCGTCGAGGACCGGGCCCAGCGTGCGCCGGGCGACGAGCATGAGGGCGGTGTCGACGATGTCCTGGCTGGTCGCGCCGCGGTGAACGTGCTCGCCGTGGGGCCCGGCCGCCTCCCGCAGGTCGCGTACCAGCGGGATGACCGGGTTCCCGCCGGAGCGGGCTCGCGCCACGAGGTCCGGCAGGTCGAACGCGTCCGCGCGGGCGGCGGCCGACACCGCCTGCGCCGCCTCGGCCGGGACGAGGCCGAGGGCCGCCTGGGCGCGGGTCAGGGCGGCCTCGGCGTCCAGCATGGCCTGCAGCACGGCGACGTCGCCGGTGGCCTCGGCGGCGCCCCGCATGGGGGACAACAGCCCCAGATCGGCCTCCGGGGACGGCGGCCCGCCGGCGGGCGCCGTGCCCGTGTCCGGCGGGCGGAAGGCGCTCGCCGGCCCAGCGGCGTCCGCCGTGCTGTCGGACTGCGGCTCGGGATCAGCCGAAGTCAAGGAAGACCGTCTCCTTCTCGCCCTGCAGATGGATGTCGAACCGATGAACCCCGTCGCGCTCCTCGACCGCCACCAGCGTCTGCCTCCGCTCCGCCGGGAGCGAGTCGAGGAAGGCGTCCTGCCCGAGGTAGATGCGGGTGTACAGGTGGTGCAGCAGCCCGCGGGCGAAGACGCACACGCTGATGTACCCGTTCCCCGGCACGACCGTGCGCAAAGCCCAGTGCCCGTCGAGGTCGGTGGCCACGCGCCCGAAGCCGGTGAAACGCACGCCGTCGCGCCCGAGGACGGCCCCGTTCGTGGGGTCGCGGCGCATGGTGCCGGGCGCCCCCGCCAGGGAGCCGTTCTCGTCGGCCTGCCAGAATTCGAGGAGCGCGTCCGGCACGGCGTCACCGGCGCCGTCGTAGACGTACCCGTGCACGGCGATCCCGCCGGAGGCCAGGTCACCGCCCCCGGGGAACGGCAGCGCGTACCCGTAGAACGGGCCGACGGTCTGCGAAGGGGTGGGGTTCAACGGCCTTCCTCCATCCAGGTCGCGGTGGGCCCGTCGAGCACGATGTCCCACCGGTAGCCGAGCGAGAACTCCGGCTCTGACAGATCGTGCACGTAGTCGGCGACCAGCCGCTGCCTGGCGCGCTCGTCGGTGACCGACTGCATGATCGGGTCGTACGGGAACAGCGGGTCGCCGGGGAAGTACATCTGGGTGACCAGCCGCTGCGTGAAGGACGTGCCGAAGAGCGAGAAGTGGATGTGCGCCGGGCGCCAGGCGTTGACGTGGTTGCGCCACGGGTACGGGCCGGGCTTGATCGTGGTGAAGAGGTAGTTGCCGTCGTCGTCGGTCAGGCAGCGGCCCACGCCGGAGAAGTTGGGGTCGAGCGGCGCGGGGTGGTCGTCACGCTGGTGCAGGTAGCGTCCGGAGGAGTTGGCCTGCCAGACCTCGACGAGCTGCCCGCGCACGGGGCGGCCCTGGCGGTCGAGCACCCGCCCGCGCACCGTGATCCGCTCGCCCAGCGGCTCCCCCAGGTGCTGCTTGGTGAGGTCGTTGTCGAACGGCGTCACGTCGCTGACCCCGAACACCGGCCCCGCCAGCTCGGCCGCCTCCGGATCCTTGATCGCGACCAGCGGCTGCACGGGGTGGCGGAGCAGGGTGCTGCGGTAGGGGGCGTAATCGCGGGCGGGATGGTCGCCCTGCTCGCCGGCGCGGGCCGCGATCTCCTGATCGATGTCGGCCTGCTTGAGGGGTTCGGACATCACGCTACCTTTCGAGTACGACGGCCAGCCCTTGGCCGACGCCGATGCAGAGACAGGCGAGACCGGTGCCGGAGCCGGCGGCGGCCAGCCGGTGTGCCACCGTGCCGGTGACGCGGGCGCCGGAGGCTCCGAGCGGGTGGCCGATGGCGATGGCGCCGCCGTCGGGGTTGACGATCGCGGGGTCGAGGCCGGGCAGCTCGGCCAGGCAGCCCAGCACCTGGGCGGCGAACGCCTCGTTCAGCTCGGCGGTGTCGAGGTCCTCGAACCGCTTGCCCGCCTTGGCCAGCGCCTTGCCCGCCGCCTCGACGGGGCCGAGCCCGAAGTAGCGGGGCTCCAGCGCGCTGACGCCGCTCGCCACGATCCTGGCCAGGGGCTCGCGCCCGCGAAGGCCGGCCTCGTCGGTCAGCAGCAGGGCCGAGGCCCCGTCGTTCAGCGGGGAGGAGTTGCCCGCGGTGACGGTGCCGCCGTCCTGGCGGAAGGCGGGCTTGAGCTTGGCCAGCGCCTCCAGGGAGGTGTCGTGGCGGATGCCCTCGTCCCGGGTCACGCCGGCGATCGGCACGATCTCGCGCTCGAACGACGCCTTGGCCGCCTTCTGATGGCTGGCCAGCGCGAACGCGTCCTGCTCCGCCCGCGTGATGCGGTGCTTGTCGGCGATGAGCTCGGCCCCCTCGCCGAGCGCGACGGTGTGCTCGGCGGGCATCCGCGGGTTGACCAGCCGCCAGCCGAGCGTGGTGGAGACGAGCTCCTGCCCGCCGGCCGGGAACGCCCGCTCCGGCTTGGGCAGCACCCACGGGGCGCGGGTCATCGACTCGACGCCGCCCGCGATCACGGTGGAGGCGTCACCGACCGCGATCGCGCGGTAGGCGTGGATGACGGCCTCCATGCCGGAGCCGCACAGGCGGTTGACCGTCACGCCGGGCGTCGTGACGGGCAGGCCGGCCAGGATCGCGGCCATGCGGGCGACGTTGCGGTTCTCCTCGCCCGCGCCGTTGGCGTTGCCGAGCACGACCTCGTCGGCGGTCTCCAGGCCGTTGCGCTCGGCCAGCGCCCTGACGACGTGCGCGGCCAGGTCGTCGGGGCGGATCTTGGCCAGGGCTCCGCCGTAGCGGCCGAACGGGGTGCGTACGGCGTCGACGATGTAGACGTCCCTCATGCGGTCACCTCCGCGCCGGTGCGCTCGCGCACCTCGTCCAGGCCGACTCCGGGCGCGCACTCGACCAGCGCGAACCCCCGCTCGGTGGTGTCGAAGACGCCGAGGTCGGTGATGACCCGGTGGACGCACTCCTTGCCCGTCAGCGGCAGCGAGCACTCCGCGACCAGCTTCGGTGAGCCGTCCTTGGCGTTGTGATCGGTGATCACGATGACCTTGCGGGCGCCGTGCACCAGGTCCATGGCGCCGCCCATGCCCTTGACCAGCTTGCCGGGCACCATCCAGTTGGCCAGGTCGCCGCGGGCGGAGACCTGCATCGCGCCGAGCACGGCCACGTCGATGTGGCCGCCGCGGATCATGCCGAACGACAGCGAGGAGTCGAAGAACGACGCGCCCGGCAGGACGGTGACCGTCTCCTTGCCGGCGTTGATCAGGTCGGGGTCGACGTCCTCGGCCTTCGGGTACGGGCCGACGCCGAGGACGCCGTTCTCCGAGTGCAGGACCACGTCCACGCCCTGCGGCAGGAAGGAGGGGATGCGGGTGGGCAGGCCGATGCCCAGGTTGACGTAGTCGCCGTCGCGCAGCTCGGCCGCCGCCCGCGCGACCATCTCGTCACGGGTCCAGCTCATTCGGTGATCGTCCCTTGTGCCGGAGGCGCAGAAATCGTACGCCGTTCGATGCCCTTGTCCGTGGCCTGCTCCGGGGTGAGAACGAGCACGCGCTGGACGAAGACGCCCGGCAGGTGCACCTCGTCCGGGTCGAGCTCGGTCAGCTCCTCGACCTCGGCGATCGTGACACGCCCGGCCATGGCGGCCAGCGGGTTGAAGTTCCTGCTGGACTTGTTGAAGACCAGGTTGCCGAAGCGGTCGCCCTTGGCCGCGCGGACCAGCGCGAAGTCCGTGCGGATGCCGTGTTCGAGCACGTACTCGCGGCCGTCGAACTCCCGCACCTCCTTGGGCGGCGAGGCGACCGCGATCGAGCCGTCGGGGTTGTGGCGCAGCGGCAGGCCGCCGTCGGCGATGGGCGTGCCGACCCCGGCGGGCGTGTAGAACGCGGGGATGCCGCTGCCGCCGGCGCGCAGCCGCTCGGCCAGGCTGCCCTGCGGCGTCAGCTCGACCTCCAGCTCGCCGGCCAGGTACTGGCGGGCGAACTCCTTGTTGTCGCCGATGTAGGAGGCGGTGACGTGGGCGATGCGCCCGGCCGCCAGCAGGATGCCCAGGCCGCCGCCGTCCACGCCGCAGTTGTTGGACACCACGCCGAGGCCGGTCGCGCCGGTGTCGTAGAGGGCCTTGATCAGCACGTTGGGGATGCCGCTGAGGCCGAAGCCGCCGACGGCGAACGACGCGCCGTCGCGCACGCCCGCCAGCGCCTCCTCGGCCGTGGCGACCACCTTGTCCTTGCGCACGACGCTCCGTTCCTCGGACGTGTTCGCTCTGCGAACTTTAGTTCACTATTATGTGGTCTCAGTATGTGTATCGAGGAGCGGGCTGTCAAAGGTCCCGCTGGTGGTGTCAGGTGACACGTCGGGACGGGGCGCGGCACCGCGCACCTGCCTCGCCGCCTGGAGGAGGAGCCGATGGAAGCGGCCGGAACCCTGGAGCGCGGGCTGGCGGTCCTGCGCGCGCTGGCCGCCGATCCCCGGCGGCCCGTACGGGCGACGGACCTGGTGCGCGCCACCGGCCTGGCCAGGTCCACCGTCGACCGCGTGCTGGGGACGCTCGCGCACCTCGGTTACGTACGCGCGGAGGGCCGCGACGTGTCGCCCGCGCCGCGCCTGATGGAGCTGGGCGAGGCGTACCTGGCGGGCGCCGGGCTGCGTGACGCGCTCGCGCCCCTGGCGGGGCGGCTGGCCGACGAGCTGGACGAGTCCGTGTCGCTGGCCGTGCGGGACGGCGACGGCGTGCGCTTCATCGTGCAGTGCACCCGCCGGCGCACCATGTCGGTCACCTTCCGGGTCGGCGACCTGCTGCCCGCCGATCGGTGCGCGGCCGGCCTGGCGCTGCTCGAACCGGAGGCGGGGTGGGCCGAGGACGATCAGCTCATCGAGCCGGGGCTGATCGCGGTGGCGATGCCCGTGCGTGACGACCAGGGGCGGGCCGTCTGCGCGGTCAGCGTGGTCAGCCACACGAGCAGGCACACCGTGGCCGAGCTGCGTGACCACTGCCTGGTCGCGCTGCGCAAGACGGTGGCCGAGATGGAGGCGACGCCGGCCGGCGCGCGGCCCGTGGCGGCGGAGCCGGGCGCGGCGCGGCCCGTGCCGGTCGCGGCGGAGCCGGGCGCGGCCCGCGCGGTCGATCACTCGCGCAGCGCCAAGCAGGAGCTGGGGATGGGCTTCCTGCAGTCGCTGGCGCGCGGGCTGGCCGTCATGGTCGCGCTCGGCACGGCACGCGGCGGCCTGACCCTCGCCGACTGCGCCAAGGTCACCGGGCTGCCCAGGGCGACGGTGCGGCGGGCGGCGCAGACGCTGGAGCGCCTCGGCTACGCGGGCGCCGACGGGCCGCGGTTCGTGCTGCTGCCCCGGGTGCTGGAGCTCGGCCACGCGCGGCTGTCCGGGCTGACGTTCGGTGAGGTCGTCCAGCCGCACCTGGCCGACCTGGTGGCCCGCGTGCGGGAGTCGGCGTCGGTGGCCGTGCTGTCGGGCGACGACGTGGTGTACGTGGCCAGGGTGCAGACGGTCAGCCTGATGAGCATCAACATCACGGTGGGCACCCGGTTCCCCGCGTACGCGACCTCCATGGGCCGGGTGCTGCTGGCCGAGCTGCCCGAGGAGCGGCTGGCCACGATCGTGCCGCGCCGCCTGTCGTCCAGGACCGTCACCTCGGCGGCCGAGCTGCGGGCCGCGCTGCGGCAGGCCGCCACCGACGGGTACGCCCTGGTCGACCAGGAGCTGGAGGAGGGCGTGCGGTCCATCGCGGTGCCGGTCCGCGACCGGTCGGGGCGCACGGTGGCGGCGGTGAACGTGGCCACGCACGCCGGCCGCGCCTCCAACGCCGCGCTCCTGAACGACGTCCTGCCGGCGCTCAGGGAGACGGCCGCGCGCATGGAAGCCGATCTCGTCCACGTGCACGCCGCTGTGGACGGGTGATCAGCGGTTAGAATCCGGGCATGAAGGCCGCAGTGCGCGCCAGATATGGCCCGCCGGAAGTGGTGAGCGTTTCAGAGGCCGAAAGGCCGGTCGTCAAGGACGGCGACGTCCTGGTCAGGGTGCGGGCGACGACCGTCAACCGTACGGACTGCGCGATGCGGGCCGCCAAGCCCTTTCTCTGGCGGTTCTTCACCGGGCTCGTCAGGCCGCACGTCCCCGTTCTCGGCACGGAATTCGCGGGGGACGTCGAGGAGGTGGGCGGCGGCGTCACCGCGTTCCAGCCGGGCGACGCGGTGTTCGGTTACAACGACCCCCGATTCGGCGCCCACGCGGAATACCTGGTGATCCCGCAGAGCGGCACGCTGGCGCTGCTCCCGCAGGGCCTGTCGCACGAGGAGGCCGCTCCCGGCACGGAGGGCGCGCACTACGCCCTGTCGCTGATCAGGTCGGCGAAGGTCCGCGCCGGGCACGACGTGCTCGTCTACGGCGCCACCGGGGCCATCGGCTCGGCGGCGGTGCAACTGCTGAAACACGCCGGCGCGAAGGTCACCGCGGTCTGCGGCACGAAACATCTCGACCTGGTCAGACGGCTGGGGGCGGACAAGGTCGTCGACTACACGGCCACGGATTTCACCGCGGACGAGCAGAGATATGACGTCGTCATCGACGCGGTGGGCAAGAGCACGTTCGGGCGGTGCCGGCGGCTGCTGAAGCCGCGCGGCAGCTATATCGCCTCCGACGTGGGGCCGTTATGGCAGAACCTGCCCCTGACGTTCATCACGCCGTTGTTCGGCGGCAGGCGGGTCCGGTTCCCCTATCCCCGGCATGACGCGGCAATGGCGCAGGAACTCAAGGCGCTGATGGAGTCCGGCGCGTTCCGGCCCGTCATCGACCGGCACTACTCGCTGGACGAGATCGTGGCCGCCTACCGTTATGTCGAGACGGGGCAGAAGACGGGCAACGTGGTGATCACGGTCATGACGCCAGGGTCGTGACGGCGGTCGCCAGGTAGAGGCAGCCGCCGATCGCCACACCGACGCCCGCCAGCGCAGGCGTCCAGGCCGCCACCGTCCGCAGCAGGCGCACGCGCGGCGCACGGCTGCTCAGCACCGCCGCCCCGCGCACGGTCACGACCCCTACGGCGGTCAGCGTGACGGCCATCCCGGCCCCGAACGCCAGCACCAGCACGACCGCGTCCAGCGACCGCCCGGTGAGCAGGCCGCTGACCAGCACGATGAACGCCGACGGCGAGGGCACCAGCCCGCCGGACAGCGCGAGCGCGGTGAGCCCGCGCGCCGACCACGGATCATCCGGCTCCCCGTGACCGTGCCCGTGGCCATGCCCATGCCCGTGCCCATGCCCGTGCCCATGCCCATGCCCGTGCCCATGACCGTGCCCATGACCGTGACCGTGCGAGTGCGTCCTGCGGTCGCGAAGGTGGCGGTAGGTCAGGTGCGCCCCGACGCCGATCACCACCATCCCCGCCACCACCTGCAGCCAGGCCGTGACGGACTCCGTGCCGACGGCCGCCGCGCTGCTCAGGCCGACCCACGCCAGCGCGAGCGCCAGCACCGACACCGTGTGCATCAGCGCCACGACCACCCCCAGCCGCAGCGCGTCGCGATAGCGCCCGTGCGTGCCGATCAGGTACGCGGCCGTCACGCTCTTGCCGTGCCCGGGCGCGACGGCGTGCAGCGCGCCCACGCCGAGCGCCACGACCAGCGCGAGCCAGAACGCGCCCGCCCCGTCGAACAACCCGATCAGGTAGTTCTCGGGCCCGGTGATGCCGCTCATGCGCGCACGTCCGAGTACCGCCGACGGCGCAGGAGGAGGGCGGCCAGCACGCCGAGCACGGCCACCAGCGCGACGGCGGGCGCCACGAGCGACGTGCCGCCGGTCGCCGACGGGTCGAAGCGCAGCCTGCGGGTGTCGGCCTCCGCCGTGAGCAGCGCCTTGGCGGGCTCGGCCGGCGTCTCGGCGGTGAGCATGGTGCGGTACGCCTCGTGCAGGTCCGCCAGCGCGCCGACGCGCACGTCCACGTCCACCACCCGTTCCGGGCACTCGAAGCTGAACCGGGCGCCCTCGGCGAGCAGCCGCTCCAGCGGGGCGAGCTCGGCGGCGCAGGGCCGGCCCGCCTGGGTCACGCCGACGTGGGCCAGCAGGTAGTCGCGGACGGCGGTGGAGCGGGCCAGCTTCTGCTCACCGGTCAGGGAGGTGTCGGCGGCTGTGGTGGGGGCCTCGAACGCGCCGACCGAGCGGCCGAGCGCCACCCAGTCGTCCTCGGCCGGCAGCCAGGCCAGGGTCACGCGGTTGCCGTCGGCGCCGACCTTGGCCGTGGACGGCGGCCCGAACGGATGCGCCACGGCCGCGTGCGCGGGCACCAGGGCGGCGCACGCGGCGGTGATGAGCAGCACGCACAGGCGGCGCGCTGAGAGCGGGAAGGTCAAGGGGAAGCTCCTGTGCGCAATGGCCTGGGCGGAGCCGCGCCGCCGCACGGCGGGGCCGGCCGCGAACGCGGCATGGGACACCGCACAGCGGGACCGGCCGTGGACGCGGCACGGGACACCGCCCCGCCGCGTCAGGCGCCGGTCGCGGCTCCACCCAGGATGGATCACTTGGTCACGGTGACGGCGGGGCTGGTGATCTTCTGGTTCTGGCTGTCCAGGTAGACCTCGTAGACGCCGCCCTTCTTCACCAGCGCGGGCACGCGGACGCTCTCCTCGACGCGTCCCAGCTCATCGGCCTTCTCGTAGCCGATCAGCGTGCCGTTGCGGCCGCGGCGCGCCGCGTCGCCGTCCTTCTCGCGCCACCAGACGGCGACCTTCTCCCCCGGGTCGTACCCGTAGGCCGAGACCTTCAGGGTCTCCAGCCGCCGGACCGAGGTCTTGTCGACGGTGACCTGCTCGCCGACCGTGTTCTCGGGAGTGCGCAGGTCGTTGACGGTGCGCTCGCCCTTGTCGTTCTTGCGGATCACGAACCCGTCGTGGTGCTCGCCGTTGGCGTAGCGGGCCTCGAACGTGACGGCGTCGCCGGTGACGTCGACGAGCTGGTAGAGCTGCGTGTTCTGGCTGGTGCTGCGCACCTCGGCGCCGTTGCCGGTCCAGTTCTCGCCGCCGTTGAGCGCGTACATCTTGCCGCCCGAGACCGACACGACGTACGCGACGCCGTTGTGCACCGTCGCGGACTTGCGGGCCGAGACCGGGTTGCCGCGCCCATACGAGTGGTCGTGGCCCTGAAGCACCAGGTCCACGCCGTACTTCTCGAAGAGCGGCGCCCACTGGGCGCGGACGTTCGGGTTGTTGCGGGTGCCCGTGGTCGAGTAGACGGGGTGGTGGAAGGTCACCACGGTCCACTTGTTCGGGTTGTCCTTGAGCAGGTTCTCCAGCCACGCGGTCTGCGCGGCCATGAGGGTGGCGTTGCTCTGGTGGTTGGTGTCCAGGCCGATGAAGCGGACGCCCTGGTAGTCGAGCGTGTAGACGGTCTGCTTCAGCTCGGCGTTACCGGGGCCGTTGTCCGGATACGGGAACTGGGGCCGCCAGAACGTCGACAGGCCGCCGCTGTACTCGTGGTTGCCCGGGATCGAGATGTTGTTGACCTGGCCGTCGATGAAGCCGCCGGCCTTGAACCACTGGCCCCACTGCTCCTCGCTGTTGGCGGAGTCGATGAGGTCGCCGGCGTTGACGATCGCCTTGGCCTGCGGCCGGTCCGCGAACGCCTGGCGGAACACGCGCGGCACGGCCGAGTCGAGATAGTTCTGCGCGTCACCGTAGTAGATGAACGAGAACGGCTCGAAGCCCTCGGCGGCGGTGGTGAAGTCGGTCCACGCGCTCCAGTTCGTGCCGTCGCCGACCCGGTAGGTGTAGCGGGTGCCGGGCTTGAGGCCGGTGAACTCGGCGGTGTGGTACGTGGAGGCGTAGCCGAGCGTGGTGTTGACCGGGGTGCTGGCCAGCGCCTGGACGGTGGCGACGGCGCCCGCGGCGGGCTGCACCTGGCCGAGCGCCCGCGGCGCCTCCAGGATCTGGGCCTGCGCGGTGTCGGCCGTGGCCTCGGCGCGCCACGACACGCGCTGGCTGGTGGCGGGCGTGGTCGTCGGGATGAGGATGACGCGGTCGGGGATCGGGGTGGGCTTGTGCACCTCGGCAGCCGGATAGACGGGCGGCGCCGCCGCACCGACGGCCGCCGGGCCGAACGCTAACGCGCCGACCAGCAGCACGCCGGCGCCGGTCGCGGCGAGCTTCGTCTGCCGGGAGCCGAAGGCCCGCGGCTTCTTGGGCTGATTCACTTCTGGTTCACTCCATCGAGAAGCGGTATTCGCCCATCCGCGAGTGCGAGATGGGCGCCAGCGCATTCACCCAGGCATCGCTGACGCTCATCTGTCCCGGGACTGTCCGCCGGATGAATTCAGGATCGGAAATGTGGTCGTCATCGGGCGTTGGCCCGCCGTTCTCCGGCCGCCGCCTACGATCGGCCGCGGATGATCGTGCGTGTGAGCGGGAGGTGAACGGATGGCGGCGACCCGCCGCTGGGGGCTGCTGCCCGCCGTGGCCGCGCTGGGCACGCTGTTCGTGGTGCCGCCCGCGCAGCCGGTGACCAAGACGGACGCCTTCATCACGGCGGAGACGACCGGGATCCTGCTGATCGAGGGCGGCGAGTGCTTCAGCGATCCGACGTACTCGCCGGGAGCGGGCGAGCGGATCGTGCTCTACACGCCGTGCGCCGACGGGGCGGACAACCAGTCGTACGGCTTCACCCACGCCTCCGACGGCCCGTACGACCGGGCGGCGCTGTCGGCGTTCGCCTGGAAGAGCTGCGGCGAGCGCTACGCCGGGCTGTGGGGGCGGGAGCGGGCCGGCCTGCCCTACTATCCGATCATGCCGACGGCCGAGACGTGGGCGGACGGCGACCGCGACATCATGTGCGCCGTCTACCGCCGCGCCGGGCGGCTCACGGGGTCGGCGCTGCCCTAGGTGTCCTGCCCTATGAGGCCGATGGGGTCATTCTTGACCGGGCCTTACCCGGCCATATGGGGATAAAAGCGGCATTCGGCACTAGCGTGGCGCGTATGACCTCGGAGGTAGCGACCGAGCTGACGGTCAACGGCCAGGACGTGCGCCTGGACCTCGACCCACGGGAGTCGCTGCTCGACGTCCTGCGCGAGCGGCTGGGCCTGACCGGGTCGAAGAAGGGCTGCGATCACGGCCAGTGCGGCGCGTGCACGGTCCACGTGGACGGGCGCCGCGTCGTGTCGTGCCTGCTCCCCGCCGTGCAGGCGAACCACAGGTCGGTACGCACGATCGAGGGCGTGGCGGGCCCCGGCGGCGGCCTGCACCCGCTCCAGCAGGCGTTCGTCGATCACGACGCGCTGCAGTGCGGCTACTGCACGCCCGGGCAGGTGATGTCCGGGCTGGCCTGCATCGCCGAGGGCAACGCCGGTGACGACGACGAGATCCGCGAGCACATGAGCGGGAACCTGTGCCGGTGCGGGGCGTACACGGGCATCCTGGCGGCGATCCGCGCAGCGGCCGGGCGTCCTGAAGAGGCGGCGCGGGAGAGCGGCGCCACCGGGCGGCGGGAGGGCTGAGGCGTGCGCCCGTTCGCCTACACGGCGCCCGCCACCCTCGACGACGCCGTCCGGGCCCTGGCGGAGTCCGGCCCCGGCACCAGGCTGCTGGCCGGCGGCACCACGCTGTACGACCTGATGAAGCTGGACGTCGAGACCCCGCCCGCCGTCGTGGACATCCGCGCGCTGCCCGAGCTGGCCGGCATCGACACGGCCGGGCCTAGCGAGCTGTCGTTCGGCGCGGGCGCGCTGATGGCCGACGTGGCGGCGGACCCGGTCTTGCGGCGCGACTACCCGGCGCTGGCCGAGTCGCTGGCCAAGGCGGCGTCGCAGCAGTTGCGCAACATGGCCACCGTGGGCGGGAACCTGCTGCAGCGCACCCGCTGCGCCTACTTCCGCGGCGGCGCCGCGTTCCCGTGCAACAAGCGGCGGCCGGGCAGCGGGTGCGCGGCGATCGGCGGCCTGGACCGCGGGCACGCCCTGCTCGGCGGCAGCGACGCGTGCATCGCCACCTACCCGGGTGACTGGGCGGTCGCGCTGATCGCGTTCGACGCCGCCGTGGACGTCACGGGGCCGCACGGCCCGCGCACGCTGCCCCTGGCCGGCCTGCACGTCGAGCCCGGGGACAGGCCGGACCAGGAGCACACGCTGGCCTGGGACGAGATCATCACCCGCATCCGCGTGCCGGTCACCGCCGCCGGCCGCGGATCGACGTATCACAAGGTCAGGGACCGGGAGTCGTACGCGTTCGCGCTGGCCTCGGCGGCCGTGGCCGTCACGCTGGGCGAGGGCGGGACGGTGCGGGAGTGCCGCGTCGCCGTCGGCGGCGTCGCCACCCGGCCCTGGCGCTGCCACGACGCCGAGCGGGAGCTGGTGGGGGCGGTGCTGGACAGGCGCAGCGCGCGGCGGGCCGGGGAATCCGCGTTCGCCGGCGCGCGTCCGGGGACGCACAACGCGTTCCGGATCGAGCTGGGCATCCGCACCGTCGCCGAGGCGCTGCGGATCGCCGGAGAGCGGGCCGTTCAATGACGAGCGCCGAGAGCGGCCGCGCGATGACGAGCTCAAGGACACCACGCGCGGGAGAGCGAGCCGGACGATGACGCACGCAGGAACACCGCGCGTCGGAGCGCGGGAGAAGGTCACCGGGACGGCCCCCTACGGCGCCGACCACACGCCGCCCGGCGTCGCCTACGCCATGCCGGTCGTCTCGACCGTCGGCAAGGGCCGCATCACCGGCCTCGACACCGCCGAGGCCGCCGCCGTCCCCGGCGTCCTGCTCATCCTGTCGCACCTGGACGACCTGGACATCACCCCGGCCGGCTACATCATGGCCGACGGCTACGCCTTCCAGAGCCTGCAGCCCCTGCTGGACGACCGCGTCGCCTACCGGGGGCAGCCGATCGCGCTGGTCGTGGCCGACACGCTGGTCGCCGCCACCGAGGCGGCCGGGCTGGTGCGGGCCGCGTACGAGGAGGAGCCTTTCGCGGTGGAGCTGGACGCGGACGGCACCGAGACCGTGCTCCAGCAGGAGGCCCTGCCGCTGCCGTTCCTGGCCGACGTCGTGGTGGGCGACGCCGACGGCGCGTACGAGCGCAGCCCGCTGCGCGTGGACGCCGTCTACGAGGCCGGCCCGCAGCACCAGGTGCCGATGGAGCTGATCGGCGGCGTGGCGGCGTGGCGCGGGGACACGCTCGTCGTCCACGAGGGCTCCCAGAGCGTCGGCGCGCTGCGCGGCGGCCTGGCCCGCCAGCTCGGCATCGCCCCGGAGAACGTCGAGGTCATCGCGCCGTACGTGGGAGGCGGGTTCGGCCAGAAGAACTCGTTGCAGCCGCACATCGCGCCGCTGGCGGTGGCCGCCCGCCGGCTCGGCCGCCCGGTCAAGCTGGTCCTGCCGCGCGCCCACACCTTCCACGCGGCCAGCTTCCGCCCGGTGAGCCGGCACCGCGTGCGCCTGGGCGCCGACCGGTCGGGCCGGCTGCTGGCCGCGATCCACGAGGTGGACCAGCAGGCCTCCCGCCACGACCTGCTGCCCTGCTCGTACACGGAGATCACCTCCCGCCTGTACGACATCAGGAACTTCCGCGGCCGCCAGCGCCACGTCAGGACCGACACCCAGACCCCGGGCTACATGCGCGCGCCGTTCGAGCATCCGGCCGCGTTCGCGCTGGAGTCGGCGGTGGACGAGCTCGCCCACGCCGCCGGGCGGGACCCGGTCGAGCTGCGCCTGGCCAACGACGCCGGCGTGGACCCTGTCACGGGCAAGCCGTTCTCCTCCCGGCACCTGGCGGCGTGCCTGCGGCGCGGCGCGGAGCTGTTCGGCTGGGCGGGCCGCTCGCCGGACCCGTGCTCGATGCGCGCTCCCGACGGCACGCCGGTGGGCTGGGGGGTGGCGGCCGGAGCGTACCCGGCGATGACGGTGCCCGTGCTCGCCCGCCTGCGTGCCCGCGCGGACGGCGGGGTGCTGGCCGAGGTGGGCGGGCACGAGATGGGTCAGGGGATCACGACCGCCCTCGTCCGCGCCGTCGCCGGTGACCTCGGGATCGGCACGGACGCCGTGCGCGCCGTCGTCGGCGACACCCGGGTCGTGCCCCACCACCTGACGGCGGGTGCGTGGGGCACCAACAGCACGCTGCTGGCGGTCCACGCCGCCCTGCGCGAGCTGCGCGAACGCCTGGGCGTGCCGCCGGAGGGCCCCGTGGACGTGGCCGCCGCCGTCAGGGCGGCCGGCACGGAGGAGGTGGTGGCCGAGGCCGTCACCCAGGGAGCCGGCCAGCCGCCCGAGGCGATCGGCCGCATGCGCGCGGGCCTGGTCGCCCCCGCGGGCCCCGACTATCCCGATCATGTCGCGTTCAGCTTCATCGCGCACTTCGTCGAGGTGCGGGTGGAGCGGGCCGCGCCGCGCGTACGGGTCTCGCGGGTGGTCAGCGTGGCCGACTGCGGCCGCGTGGCCAGCCCCGTCACCGCGGACGCGCAGGTGCGCGGCGCGGTGGTGTGGGGCATCGGCGCGGCGCTGAGCGAGCACAGCGAGGTCGATCCCCGCTTCGGCGGCTTCGTCAACGCCGACCTGGCCGACTACGTCATCCCGGTCAACGCCGACGTGGGCGGGATCGAGGTCGGCTTCATCGACGAGCCCGACTTCGCCCTCAACCCGATGGGCGCGAAGAGCCTCGGCGAGGTGGCCCTGGCGGGCGTCGCCCCGGCCATCGCCAACGCCGTCTTCCACGCCACCGGCCGCCGCGTGCGCCGCCTCCCGATCCGCATCGAGGACCTGCTGTAACGCGGGCCCGCGCGCGGCCGTTCACGAGGAGCGTTGCCCGAGCCCTGCCCGCACCGCCGGCCTCGAGGAGGGCGAGCTGCGGGCGGAGGGCCGGCGCAGGATCGCCCAGGCGGCCATCACGACGCAGCCGGCGCCTAGGAGCAGGCCCCAGACGACGTCGGTGAGGAAGTGCATGCCGCGGTAGAGCCGGGAGAAGCTCACGGCCAGGGGCGCGATGACGGCGGGCGTCCAGATCGCCACCCGCGCCGCCGTGCTGCGCACGCGCGTGGCCAGGACGACCGCGACCCCGCAGTAGAACGCGACGGCGGCGCTGACGTGCCCGGACGGGAAGCTGGAGGTGGGCGGCGCCGGATCGAGGTGCTTCACGGGCGGCCGGTGCCGCCCGACGAGCTCGGTGGTGGCCAGGAAGACCAGCGACTGGCTCCACACGGCCGCCACGAGGAAGACCGACTCGCGCCAGCGCCCCAGCCAGAGCCTGAAGACGATCGCGGTCACCGCGGTGAGCGCCACGATGTAGGGGGTGTCGGACAGGCTGCTGCCCAGGTCCGTCGCGGCGTTCCAGGCCGGGTCGCGGCCCGCGGCCAGCTCGCGGCTCAGCGCCGCCTCGCCTGTGGGCCAGGCCAGGACCGCAAGGCCCGCGCCGTACGTCGCCGCCGCCATCAGCAACATCGGCGATAAGATCGTCAGCGCGTAATATCTCAGCTTCTCGGTTCTGCTCACCAAGCACTCCTTCACTCACGAAGCGCCCGCACCGACTCGGGCTCCACTCCCTCGGCCACCGGCGAGGAGGGCCTGCGGCCCTGGTCCCGCCGCCACGTCTCGAACGCCGCCGCCGTCGCCGCGATCACCGCCGCCCCCAGCACGAGCCCCGCGACCACGTCGCTCACCCAGTGCACGCCGAGCGCGACCCTGGTGTAACCGACCGACAGCGCCAGGAACGCCGCCACGGCCCAGGCCACGCGCCGCCCCCAGCGGGGCAGCACGGGCAGCAGGATCAGGACGATCACGCCCGCGCCGAGTGTCGCGTTGACCGTGTGGCCGGACGGGAAGCTGTCGCCGGGGGCCAGCGCGACCGGGTCCGGCAGGTGCGGCCTGGCCCGGTCGACGATCACCTTGATCGCGAGCCCGAGCAGGCCTCCGACGGTCACGGTGGTGACGGCCCAGACGGCCGCCCTGGTCGCGCCCTTGTGGAGCAGCCAGGCGGCGCAGGCGATGACGGCGATCCGCCACGGCCACGGGCCGAACACGTCCGTCCATACGATGAGCACCCTGGTCACGGCGGGGTTGTCGAGGGCGTACGCGTGCAGCTCGGCGGCGACCCCCGCGTCCAGGTCGTTCAGCGGCATCTTCGCCACGACGAGCAGCAGGCTGAACGGGATCAGGATGAGCCATGCGGCGAGGCCGGCCAGGGTCAGCCGCGGCCCCAGGCCGCGGCTCCCGGGCCGGCCACGCTGCTCTCCCTTGTTGCGCATCCGCGCTCGGCTACCCCATGAGGACGCATTGATTCCCTCGGGCGAGGGGGTTTCAGCGAGGGAAGTCGTCGAGTTCCCTGATGGCCTCGTCGAGGTCGTCGGCGACGCCGCCGCAGCCGCGCGGGCCGGGCGGCGAAGTCGGTGAGGCCCTCCAGCGCGGTGACGCGGCGCGCGTAGAGCGGCACCCACGCGTGCGCCATCCAGGCGACGTCCGAGCCGGCGGTGACGGGGCCGGCGAAGTCCCAGTCGAAGAAGCCGGTCAGCCGGCCCTCGTGCCAGGCGGCGTTGAACGGGGTGGCGTCGTTGTGCACGACGACGGTGCCCGGCGTCCACGTCACGCCGGTGCGCCAGCGGGCTCCGGCGGAGGGGACTGCGCCGACGCCCAGGACCCGCGGCGCCCCCTCGAACCCCTCGCGCTCCAGGTGCCGGAGCAGCTCGTGCACCGACGCCGTCCAGTCGCGTACCGGTCGCCTGACGGTGCCCCCCACGCGGCAGGCGCCCGCGTCGTTGCCGCCGCCGAGCTGGTTCACCTGTCACCTCACCGCAGCCGGCCCTCGCTCGCGCCGGGCCCCTTGAGTGTCACTTCCGAGTTCCATTGCACTGTGCAATTATAAAAGTGCGAACCGTTGCAAAGCGGAGGGGTGGAATGAGAAGCGCTGACCGCACCGGCTTCTCCTGGGTCGTCACCCAGCGTGACGACGCGGCTGTCCTGCGTCCTGCCGGCGACCTGGATCTGGCCTCGAAGGAGGAGTTCCGCAACGGGCTGGCCGAGGCGATGTCCTGCCTCAGACCGCCGTCCGTGGTCGTCGACCTGCAAGAGGTCGCCTTCTGCGACTCGTCGGGGCTGAACACCCTGATCTGGGCCGCCAACACCGTCGAGGCGGCCGGCGGCTCGATCCGGCTGAGCGGGCTCCAGCCGCGGCTCACCCGGCTCCTGCACATGACCGGCCTGGACAAGCGGTTCTGCCGCACGCCGGCCGGGTCGTGACACGGGTCGCGACGGGGCACCGCGGCCCCGTCGCGACGGCGCGAAGTCAGCGGGGTCCGGCGACGTGGCGCGGGTGCTTGTGCACGCGCCAGCCTCCGGCGCCGTAGCCGAGGTCGCCGATCTTCAGGTCGGGGTTGCCGAACGCGCCCTTGCCGCTGTTGAGCGAGACCCACGCGCCCGCGTGCCCGAAGCCGAGGATGTCGGCCTGGGCGTCGCCGGTGAGGTCGGCGACGAAGCGCGGGTGCCGCTCGACGCGCCAGCCGCCGGCGTCGTAGCCGAAGTTGCCGAGCGCGAGCTGCGGGGCCTGGAAGGTGCCGTTGCCGTTGTTGAGCGAGACCCACACACCCGCGTGCCCGAACCCGACGATGTCCGCCCGGCCGTCGCCGGTCAGGTCCGCCAGGAAGCGCGGGTGCCGCTCGACGCGCCAGCCGCCGGCCTCGTACCCGAAGTTCTGCACGACGAGCTGCGGGGCCTGGAAGGTGCCGTTGCCGTTGTTCAGCGAGACCCACACGCCGCCGTCGCCGAAGCCGACGATGTCGGCCCGCCTGTCGCCGGTCACGTCGGCCAGGAAGCGCGGGTGCCGGTCGACACGCCAGCCGCCGGCGCCGTGGCCGAAGTTGCCGACCACGAGCTTGGGGGCCTGGAAGGTGCCGTTGCCGTTGTTGAGCGAGACCCACACACCCGCGTGCCCGAACCCGACGATGTCCGCCCGGCCGTCCCCGGTCAGGTCCGCCAGGAAGCGCGGGTGCCGCTCCACCCGCCAGCCGCCCGCCTCGTACCCGAAGTTCTGCACCACCAGCTGCGGGGCCTGGAACGTGCCGTTGCCGTTGTTGCGCGACACCCACACGCCAGCGCCGCCGAAACCGACGATGTCCACCCGGCCGTCCCCGGTCAGGTCCGCCAGGAAGCGCGGGTGCCGCTCCACCCGCCAGCCGCCCGCCTCGTACCCGAAGTTCTGCACCACCAGCTGCGGGGCCTGGAACGTGCCGTTGCCGTTGTTGCGCGACACCCACACGCCACCGTCGCCGAAACCGACGACGTCGGCCCGCCTGTCGCCGGTGACGTCCGCCAGGAAGCGCGGGTGGCGCTCGACGCGCCACCCGCCCGCCTCGTGGCCGAAGTCGGCGATCGCGAGCTGCGGCGCGTCGAAGTTGCCGTTGCCCTGGTTCCTGGCGACGTACATGCCCGCGTCGCCGAAGCCGACGACGTCGGCCCGCCTGTCCCCCGTCAGGTCGGCGGTGTGCTCGACGTGCGTGGCGAACAGGAGCGGCGAGGTGACCGCGCTCATCGCGTTGACCCGGCCGCCGCCCAGCATGCCGACGAAGCCGGTGTTCGTCGCGTCGATGTTGTCGCAGGTGCTCTCCAGGATCCGGCGCACCTGGAGGTTCGTCAGGTTGCGGTTGCGCGACCAGATCAGCGCGGCGACCCCGGCCACGTGCGGCGAGGCCATGGACGTGCCGTCGAGGAAGGCGTAGCCGCCGCCCGGGAAGGTGGACCAGATGTTGACGCCGGGCGCGGAGACGTCCACGTTCGTGCCGAAGTTGGAGAACGTGGCCTTGCGGTCGGACTGGTCGAGCGCGGCGACCGCGATCACGTCCGGGTAGACGCCGGGGAACTGCGGGGTGATGTCGGTGTTGGTGCCGGCGTTGCCCGCGGCGAACACCACGACGACGTTCGCGGCCACGGCGTTCTGGATCGCGGTCCGCACGCCCGCGTGGTCACCGTTCATCCGCCAGCTGCAGTTGACGACGTAGCGGCGCTCGGCGTGGGCGTTCGCCTGGGCGGCCACGTAGTTGATGGCGTCGGCGCGGTTCTGGTTCATGCCGGTGGTCAGGTCCACGCGCAGCGGCATCACGCGGCAGAACGGGGCGACGCCGACGACGCCGATCGCGTCGTTCACGGCGGCGCAGGTGCCGGAGACGTGCGAGCCGTGCCCGTCCTCGTCCTCCGGCACGGAGTCGTTCGGGTCGCCGAAGTCCCAGTCCTCCGCACCGCGGGGCAGGAGGTTGGCCTGCAGGTCGGGGTGGGTGAGCGCGGCGCCGGTGTCGATGACCGTGATGATCACCTCGGGGTCGCCCCTGGTGATCTCCCATGCCTCGCAGGCGTGGATGTCGGCGCCCGCGGCCCCGGCCACGCCGTTCACCGTCTGCCCGGTGTTGCGCATGCCCCACAACCTGCCGAAGTCCGCGTCACCGGGCACGAACAGCAGCTTGCTGTTGAAGCCCACCTCGCTGGGCTCGGCGAAGGCCACCTCGTCCAGCGCGGACAGCTCGCGGATCGCCTCGAACAGGCCCCGCCCCTCGGGCACCGACACCGTGTAGTAGCCGGGCGTGCGCTGCCGGACCACGACCCGGCTACCGCGCGCGGCGATGATCTCCTCGGCGCGGGCCGGGTCGACGCCGGCCTTGAACTGCACGGTGAGCTCGTCCGGCAGGAAGTACCGGGACGCGCCGTACTCGTCGATCATCACCGGGAGCGAGTTCGTGACCTCGTCCTGAGCCGCCACGTCGGCCATGCGGGCAGGGCTGACGAAGACGGCGGCGAAGCCCCGCTCCAGGTCGTAGCCCTGGCTGACCGACAGCAGCGCCGGATCCGCGACGATCCGGTTGAGCGTGTCGATCTCCGCCCGGGCCCGGGGGGCGAACGTCACCATGGCCTCGTCGGGCTTGGCGGCGAAGGACGTGAGCTGGCCGCTGGTCTTGTCGACGTAGCTGAATTCGCTCTCTTCGGGACGGGGAGTGGTCATGGCCCGGCACCTTCTTCACAGGGGGTGAGAGGTGCCGACACTATGCAGCCGGTCGTGCCCTGTCCTCAGGGCCCGGCCTAGGGAAGTCCCTAAGCCAGCCGGCCCACCGCTCCGACGAGCCCGGGCACGGCGAGATCGACGGCGATCTCCCGGTCCAGCTCGGAGTCCGGCCGCCACGACTTGACCGGGACGAGGCCCGGCTCCAGCAGGCTCAGCCCGTCGAAGTAGGCGGCGATCTGCCGCAACGAGCGGGCTATCAGCGCGCCCGGCCTGGTCGCCCTGTACACCTGCTGCCCCGCCTTGACCTTGGGGTCGTCGGTGTCCGGCGTGTAGAAGTGGGAGATGAGCAGGTGGCTGCCCGGTACGAGCGGCGCGCGCAGCGTCTTGACGATGTCGCTGGTCTGCTGGTCGCCCGGCACGAAGTGCAGCACCGCCGACATCAGCAGCCCGACGGGCCGGCCGAAGTCGAGGTGCGCGGCCACCTCGGGGTCGCGCAGGAGCGCGGCGGGGTCGGTGACGTCGCCCCAGACCGCGACGGTGTGCGGGTTGTCCGCCAGCAGGGCGCGGGCATGGCTCAGGACGATCGGATCGTTGTCGACGTAGACCACTCGGGCGTCCGGGACGATCCGCTGGGCGACCTGGTGGACGTTCTCCTGGGTGGGCAGGCCGGCGCCGATGTCGAGGAACTGGCGCACGCCCTGCTCGGCCATCAGCCGTACGGCCTTGCCGATGAAGGCGCGGTTGTCGCGGGCCGTCTCGCGCACCTCGGGAACGATCGCGATGATCTTCTCCGCGGCCTCCCGGTCCGAGGGGAAGTGGTCCTTTCCGCCCAGGTAGTAGTCGTACATGCGGGCCACGCTGGGAACCGTGGGGTCAACACCGGGCACGTCCGGCTCAACAGCACTCACGCGTCGTCTCCCTGCACCGAGGTGCGGCCAGCCTAGCGATCAGTCTGGTACGGGTGAAGTGCCCGTTTCAGCGCAGCAGCCCTGCCTCGTGCAGCGCCTGGAGGACCAGCGAGTCGACGTACGACACCCGGTGCCGGTCGGCGTAGCCGAGCCACGCCTTCTCCGCGATCTCCATGGACGGCGTCAGCGGCCCGCTGTGGTCGGCGGTGTAGCAGATCATCCGGAACGGCCCGCGCTCCGGATGCCCGGCCGGGATCTCGAACGTGCCGAAGTGCACCATCGAGTCCGCGTCGATCGCCGTCAGCAGCTCCTCGTCGATCTCCCTGACGAGGGTCCGGCTGTCGGACTCCCCCGGCTCGCGCATCCCTCCGGGGAAGTAGAAGACCTCACGGCCGTGGCTGCGCGTCATCAGCACCCGGTGATCGCGCACCAGCACCCACGCCACCTTCTCCGGCACGCCGTCGTCGTTCGCCATGACGCCTGACCCTAGTGGAGACTTGGGGGGTGAGCTCTGAGAACGACCGCCCCGCTCCCCCGACGACCAGCGCCTCCATCGTGGTGCTCACGCTGGCGCGCACGGTCGAGACCGAGCTCAACGCCGCCCTCGCGCCGCTCGACCTCACCGTGAGCAGGCTCGGGCTGCTCGGGCACATCGCGGCCATGCCGGGCACGTCGTTCAGCGAGCTGGCGCGGATGTCGGGCATCACGGTGCAGAGCGTGCACGCGGCGGTGAAGGCGCTGGCCGGCGCCGGGCTGGTGCGCGACAACACCGCCCGCGCGGGGTCGGCGTCGGCCATCGAGGTCACTCCCGACGGCGCGCGCCTGATGGAGCGGGCGCGCGCGGCGGTGGCCGAGGTGGACGAGCGCCTGTTCGGGGAGGCCGCCGACCCGATCCAGCGGCAGGTGGGCGACACGATCCGCGCCGCGTTCTCCGGATAGGCCCGCGACGACGGTGCTCCGTGGGTACCGCCATGCCTTCCCTCCTTCAGGGACCCTGAAGGTTGCGTGTTAGGCTTCAGGCCACCTGAAGGTTTGGAGGGAGTACTTCGTGGAGCCTCTGCTGCTGTCCGTCCACGTGGTCGCCGGCATCCTGTTCGTGGGCGGCTCGGCCATCGCGACGAGCCTCTTCCCCCGGTACGTGCCGGTCACCGGCGAGGACGTGTCCCAGGAGCGCAGCCGGGCCGTGGCCGCGGCGCTGCACCGCATCACCCGCGGCTACAGCATCGCCGGGCTGATCGTGCCCGCGGCCGGCATCGTGCTGGCGTTCGTGCAGGGCCGTACCGGTGAGTTCTGGGTCGTCCTGGCCATGATCCTGACCGCGGCGGCGGGTTTCCTGCTGGCCGTGCAGATCTACCCGCGGCAGCGCGACGCCCTGGCCACCCCCGGCGCCCGCGACCGGCTGCGGTCCCTGTCCATGTTCGCCGGGATCTACAACGTGCTGTGGACGGTCGTCGTCGTGCTGATGATCGTCCGTCCCGGCGCCGCGGAAGGGGCGTGAGCGGCGCATGCGCGCGCTGCGCATCGCGGTCGCCGTCGAGACGGTCTCGCTGGCGGTCCTGCTGGTCAACCTGTTCACCGTGCACGTCGCGGGCCTTGCCTCGCTCGTGGGGCCGCTGCACGGCGGGGCCTACCTCGCCGTCATCGCCTGCACCGTGCTCGTCCCCGGCAGCGCCTCGACCGGGGCCCGGTGGCGCTCCTGGATCCCGGTGATCGGCGGGCTGCTCGCCGTCCGCCGCCTGCGCCCGGCCGCCCATCGGGCCTGACGCACCCTCACCCCGCCATGCGGCCGTCCTGGCGGTGGCGCTCCTCCTGGCCCGCCATCGACGCGCCGGCGCCGCCGTACTCGATGGAGCCGGGCGAGTAGTAGCGCCGCAGCCAGTCGGCCAGCCCGTCCAGGCCGGGCAGCAGGACGCGCTCGGTGATGTTCGCCTGGTCCAGCCGCTGCCTGATCTCGGCCTTGACCGGGGGCGGGATCAGCCACGCGCGGGCGAGCCCCGGATGCTCCTCCAGCCACTGCTCCAGCTGGAAGGCGGGGTCCGAGAGCACCGACAGCACCGAGGACTGGTTGATCACCCGCTCGTCCAGCGAGGGCGGCTCGAAGAAGGCCAGGAACGGCCGGTCGCCGCCCAGCTCGTCGAAGCACGGCAGGTCGGCCGCGACCTTGGCGAGCATCTCGGTGGTGAACAGCAGCGCGCCCTCGGCGGCCAGCAGCTCGCCCAGCGGCTCCGGCAGCAGCTCGTGCGCGCCCGCGCAGTCGACCGCGAGGAGGACGGCGTCGTCCTCGGGCCAGGAGGCGGTGGCGAAGTGCAGGGCGACGAGCGGGGAGAACGTCCAGTCGAGCAGGCGCGTGGGCAGTCCGTGGTGCTGGCCCAGGGCGAGCCAGTCCCAGACCGTCGGCCCCGGGACCTGTCGGTGCGCATATTTCCGGAAATTTCGGATGAGGTGGGACTCGACGGTCGCGTAGTCGCCGCACAGCCGGGCCAGCCCCGACATGTGCGTGTACGTGCTGCGCGCCAGCCCGCGGAAGACCAGCGTCGAATGCGCGGGCCCGACCTCATCGCTCCGGCCCGCCTCGCCGACCGCGTCGTCCAGCTCCCTCCAGGACGACACCGTAACCATCCTCACCCCGATTGCGTTGCCCCTGCTCACCCGCTTCACACCCGCCGGTCTCGACAACCGCCGCGGCGGATCCTACGTTCGGGGTGACCCACCGACCCCCCGCACGAGGTGACGTCCCATGGCACTTGACCACGCGACGACCGATTTCCTCAAGCAGCTCGCCGACACGGGCGGCAAGCCGCTGCACGAGATGACCGTGGCCGAGGCGCGCGCCCTCGGCACCGTCCTGGGCGAGCTGTCCGGCAAGGGCCCCGACATGGCCCGCGTCGAGGAGGCCACCATCCCCGCCGAGGACGGCGCCACGTTCCCCGCCCGCGTCCTGGTCCCCGCCGGCACGCCGCGCGGCGTCCTGCTCTACTTCCACGGCGGCGGCTGGGTGCTCGGCGCGCTCGACGAGTTCGACACCCTGGCCAGGGAGCTGGCCGCGCGCACCGGCTGCACCGTCGTCCTGCCCGACTACCGGCTCGCCCCCGAGCACCGCTACCCGGCCGCCGCCCGCGACGCCTACGCGACGCTGCGCTGGGCCGCCGCCCGCATGCCCGGCCTGCCGATCATCGTGGCGGGCGACAGCGCGGGCGGCAACCTGTCCGCCGTGATCGCCCAGCGCGCCAGGGACGAGAACGGCCCCGGCATCGCGCTGCAGGTGCTCGTGTACCCGGTCACCGACTGCGACTTCGACAGGCCCTCCTACCTCGCCCCCGAGAACCAGCTCATGCTCACCCGCGACGCCATGACCTGGTTCTGGGACCACTACGTGCCCGACCCCGCGCAGCGCGCCAACCCCGACGTCGCTCCCCTGCGCGCCGCCGACCTGTCCGGCCTGCCGCCCGCGCTCGTCCTGACCGCCGAGCACGACGTGCTGCGCGACGAGGGCGAGGAGTACGCCGAACGGTTACGGCAGGCGGGCGTGCCGGTCGAGCTGCGGCGGTTCGAGGGGCAGATGCACGTCTTCTTCACCCTGGTGAACGTGCTGCCGGGCAGCGCCGCCGCCCTCGACCTGATCGCCGAGGCGGTGGAGCGGCGGCTGGAGTGAGCTCGCGACCTGGGCGGTAAGCCTGATGTCACCGGCCGTCCGCCCTAGGGAGAACCCTGGCCGTCACCCTGTTGCCGGCCGGTGCGGCGGAGCCTATCGTCCTGCGCGGACCTTCCGTCCCCGGAGGTGCGACGATGCTGCTCGCCAAGGTGGCCGCGCCGATGCCGGAGCTGAGGTGGCCGGCGCAGTTCTCGCTCGACGGGCTCGGTGACAGGGCTCGGCTGCACCTGCTCGTCCCCGACGGGTACCTGGTCGAGGGGCGGCTGGCCGCGGACCTGCTGCGGGCGGGCGGGGGGCTGGGGTGGCTGCGGCCCGAGCCGTACGAGCTGGGGGCCGCGGGCCTGCGGCGGCTGGCGGCGGCGAGCGAGCCCGCCGGCACCGTGGTGATCCAGCGGCCGTTCGCGGACGCCGGCGAGCCCGGCGGTCCCGCCCCGGCGCTGGCCGCCAGCGAGGTCGTCCTGTCGCCGTGCGCAGGCGATCGGGGGCTGGCGGTGGGGGCGACGACCGCGCTCGCGGCGGCCGGGCAGCTCGACTGCCCGCTGGGAAACGACGTCGTCGGCCGGCTGGTGACCGTGACGGGCGGGCGGCCGGCGGTCATCGACTCGGTGCTGCGGGCCGCCTGCCTGCGGGACGGCGGGGTGGGCGGGTGCGTCATGCGGGCGAGCGGCCTGTCCGAGCTCGTCGCCTCCGTCACGGTCGCCCTGCTCCGGGACGCCGAGCCGGCCCGGCTCCAGGCGCTCGGGCTGGCGGCGCGGCTGGGATACGCGCACGAGGACCTGTCGGCGCTGCGGCCCGCGCTTCGCGAGCCGGGCAAGGAGCCCTGGTGGGAGCCGCTCACGGGCGGCTGGTACCGCATGCTCCCGTTCTGGTCCACCGCGCTGTGCGCCCTGCGGCCCGGACGGTCCCCTGCCTTTCGCCGGCGGCTGGCCCTGCTGGCGGGCGAGCTGGTGGGGGCGCGTGCGGTACGGGAGGCGGTGGAGCTGTCCCGCCGCGCGGACGACCCGGGCCTCCTGGCCGAGCTCCTGGCGGAGACGGACCTGGACGAGGACCTGCGAATCACGGCGGGCGGGGACACGTCCTCGGGCGTCACGGCGAGCGGGGACGCGGAGGGCGGGGGTGTCCGGCGGGGGGAGCGGGAGGCGTGGGGCCGGGCCAGGGCGGCGCTGGTCACGGGGCGGCTGGGCGAGGCGTTGGAGCTCGGCCGGCGGGCCCGTGACCTCGCCTCCGGGCAGGAGCCCACGGTCCGGGGCCGCTACGCGCTGCGCCTCATCCGCCGCACGATGCGGGCGCGCTCGGCTCGCAAGCGCATGACGCTGCTGCTCCAGGCCGTGGAGGCCACCGCCTGGCCCCCGCCCGGCACGGCACCACCCGAGCGCGACGGGTGGGGTGATGAAGGCGGCCGGGCGGCAAGGCGCACACCGCGAAGCCGGTCGGGCACCCCCGCGCGCAACGCGCCGGAACCACCGACGGCACATGCGCCCGAGGGCGCGCCGCCCGCGCACGCGACTCCGGCGGCCTCCGGGCCGGACGACGGGGCGCCCGCGCACGCCACGCCGGAGCGGGCGCCCATCCCCTGGGCGGAGGGGCCGCGGGGCGGGAGCCGCACGTCGGGGCCGGCGGGGGCGCTCGGGGAGAGCGGGCGGGCCGAGGTGGAGGCGTGGTTGCTGGGGACGTTCCGGGTGCGGGTGGGTGGGCGGGCGGTGGTGGAGTGGTCGGGGAAGCTGGGCAGGTCCGTCCTGATGTACCTGCTCCTGTCCCACCCCAAGCCCATCCGCCGCGACGTCGTGATCGACGCGATCTGGCCGGGCGTCCCCGAGGGCGCCGCGCGCAACCGCCTCAACGCGGCCATGCACGCCCTGCGCGCCGACCTGCGCAAGGCGTGCCCCGACCGGCAGGTGGTCGTGTACGAACGCGAGACCTACGCCCTGGCGCCGGACCTGTCGATCTGGCTGGACATCAAGGAGTTCGCCGAGGGCTGCGCCACGGCGGCCCGGCTCAGGGCGGAGGACCGCGACGACCGCGAGGGTGCCATCGCGCGGCACGAGGCCGCCAGGGCGCTGTACTCGGGCGACCTCCTGGAGGACGCCCCCTACCTGGACTGGGTGGTGCCGGAACGGGAGCGGCTGAGCGCCGCGCACGTGGACCTGCTGGACGGGCTGGCCGCCCTCTACCTGGAGACGGGCGCGCACGCCAAGTGCGTGGACACCTGCAGGCAGGTCCTGGCGCGCGATTCGTGCAGGGAGCAGACCCACCGCCTGCTCATGCGCTGCCACGCCCGCCAGAACCAGCCGCACAAGGCGCTCGCCCAGTACGAGACCTGCCGCAGGGAGCTCGACGCCGTCCTCGGCATGACCCCCAGCCCGGAGACGCACACCCTGTACGACTCGGTACGCCGCCACCTGGCCGTCTGAGTCACCGGCTCCGCAGGCCGGTCGCGCGCCGCGCCGGTCACCGCCTCCCCGGGCCGGTCGCGCGCCGCGCCGGTCACCGGTTCCGGAGGCGGGCGCGTTCGCCGATGAACGCGAGCAGGCGCTCGGCGTCCCAGCCGCGCACGCGCGTGACGTCGTCCGTCTGGTGGTGGCGGAGCTCGCAGTTGAGCACCTCCCTGGTCCCGCTGTCCGCGGTCACCGTCAGCGTGAACGTGTGCCGCTCGGGCACGGCCCGCCGCCCCTCGGCGGCCAGCGCGGCGGCCTGGCCGATCCAGCCCTGCTTGGCCACGCGTTCCGCGCCGATGCCCGCCGGGTGCAGGACGCCTGCCAGTTCCTCGGCCGACAGGGCGGAGAGCTGCTCGAACGTGGTGATCCCGGCCTGGTGCAGCAGGGCCGAGAGCTTCGGCCCCACTCCCTTGACCCGCTGGAAGTCGTCCTCGGCCGGGACGGTGCCGGCCGGGGCGCCTTCCACCGCCACCTGGTGGCCGGGCCCGCCGGCGTCGTCGCGCGTCCACAGGCCGGAGCGGTCGGTGACGAGGATCTCGCAGCAGTACCGGCCGGGTGGCAGCCCGCTCAGGTCCGCCCGGTGCGTACGGCCGAAGCCTGTGTCGGTGCGCTCCGCCACGTGCTTGCCGAGGGCCAGCCGGGCCGGGACGGTGTGGCAGCGTACGCGCCACGAGCAGTCCACGTCCGTCTCCCACACCAGCGTGGCGCCCTCGGCGCGCGGGTTGACCACGCGCGGGAAGGCGGCGGTGGCGGCGAACTCGACCGCGCGCGCCACGTCCAGCTTCCCGGCTCCCCAGGCGTGATCGGACGCGACAGCGCCCGCCTCCTGAGACCCGTGAGCGCCGACCGGCGCGCCCGCCGCGTCCCACGCCTGAGCGCCGACCGGCGCGCTTGCCGGGTCACCGGCGGGGACCGGCGCGTCCGTCGCTCGATCCGCGGGCCGGGCGGCGCGGCGCAGGAGCTGGCCGGTCTGCTCGCCCGTGAGCCGGCCGAGCCCGCTCATGGCGCGGGCGGCCATGACGAGGGCCGCGGCGCCGCAGACGTGCGGCGCGGCCATGCTGGTCCCGGCCATGAGCGTGTGCAGGAGATCGGGTTGCGGCGGCAGGGCGCTGCCGGTGGAGCGGGCGGCGGCGATGGTCTCGCCGGGCGCGGTCAGGTCGGGCTTCGGCTCCCCCAGCCGGTTGGGGCCGTGGCCGCTGAAGGAGGACAGCGCCCCGTGGCCGAGGCTCCAGTCGGCGGGGCGGGTGGCGTACGAGCCGACGGTGACGAGCCGCCGCGCGGTGCCCGGCGCGGTGACCGTGCGGGCCGGGTCGGCCGAGGCGGCGGCGAAGCGGCTCTGCTCGCCGGCGCGGCGCGGCGCGCGCTCGATCCACGCGTCGTAACGCCCGTGGCGTACGGGGCCGCCGCGCAGCAGCAGCCGCCAGACCCCCGGCTCGGCCCCCTGCCCGGCCGGCCCCGAGATGATGACCGTGGTCGCGGTGTCGCCGCTGGCCGAGGCGTCGTTCTCACTGTCGATCGTGACCCGGCCGCCGTGCCGCGTGGTGAACGTCTGCTGCTCCCCCGGCGCGGTGAACGCCGACTGGGGCCCGCTCGGCGGCGCCACGGCCACGCTGACCCGGTCCTCGCCGTCGAACCACACCTCCACGAACTCGTCCTCGGCGTCCCCCGGCGGGACGACCAGGTCCAGCGCGACGACCTCGCCCTGCGCGATCGTGCCGCCCGCGTGGGTGCGCCGCTCCCGCTCGTTGCCCGCCGACGTGATGACGACCACGCCGGGGCGGCGGGCGTAGGCGTCCAGCGCCCGCTCGGCGAGCGACTCGCTGCAGTGGCCGCCGCCGTTCATGCCCAGGCTGAGGTTGACGGCGACGGGACGGCCCTCCGCCCGCCGCACGACGTAGTCCACCGCGGCGACGAGCTGCGTGGTGCGGCCGAGCGTGCCGCCGGGCTCACCCGCCAGCGCGACCACGATGAGGTCGGCGTGCGGCGCGATGCCCTGGTAGAGGCCGCCGAGCTGGGTGTCGTCGCCCGCGGCGATGCCGGCGACGTGGGTGCCGTGCCCGCCCGCGGTGTCCTCGTGCGGCACGATGTCGGTGGGGCGCGGGTCGCCGAGCGCCTTGTCGAGGTCCTCCTTGGCGTACTCGACGCCGTACGGCACGGAGCCGCCGGCGGTCGCGGGGGCTGACTGGTCCCACAGGCGCAGGATGCGCGAGGCGCCTCCGGGGTGGCGGAAGGCCGGGTGCGTGTAGTCGATGCCGGAGTCGATGATCGCGACGATCGCGCCCTCGCCGTTGAGCGGTCCCGAGCCGTTCGGGGCCTCGACGGCGGCGCGTACGTCGCGGCGGGAGATGTTCAGCTCGGGGAACAGCGGCCTGGACGACTCGACACGCCGCACCGACTCGTGCCCGGCCAGCTCCTCCAGCCTGGCGACAGGCACGCGCGCGGCGTAAAGGCCGCCGCCCGGGTACGGCCGCCCGGCCTCCGCTGAGCCCGCTGCCACTGAGCCCGCTGCCACTGGGCCGGCCTCCGATGGGCCGGACTCCGATGGGCCGGACTCCGATGGGCTCGTGTCCGGCTGGAACAGGTGGACGGTCACGCCGGGCACGTCGTCGAGCCACCGGCGGTCGCCGCCGCTGACCAGCACCTCGACCGTGCCCTCGACCGTGCCCTCGGCAGCGCCCTCGACAGCGCCCTCGGGAGTGCCCTCAGCCGGGTCCTCCCCGGGCCCTGGCTGCCAGCCCACCCGTTCCGCCAGCGCCGTGCCCTCGATCCCGCCCTGCTCCCGGGCCCGCGCGAGGAGGTGCCGCAGGCGTGCGTCCAGCGTTGTCATGCTCTTCCCTGCCCTTGCTCCTGGCGCCCCCAGCGGGACGGCTCGGTCCGCAGGGGCGGCCGGGTGACGGCGGCTCCTGCTGCGTACGTCCTCATGCCGCCCGCGCGCGGCTCGGCGAGTCGCGCGCGGCGCGGCCGGACGGCGGTGAGCCGGAGAATGGACGTGCCGGCCCCGTCGCCGGCCTCCGCGCCTCCTGGCTCACCGCGCGTTCCTCATCGTGCGGCCACCGGGGTCAGGAGTAGATCAGCATCCTGACCGGCGTCTCCTCGACGATCCCCGGCAGGAGGTCGGGGAACCCGAGGAAGCCCGGCTGCAGGTCGGGCCGGTACCACCGGCTGGCGAACCCGGCGAACGGCGGCAGGCCCACGCCGACGCCGAGGATGTCCACGGTGAGGTGGATCTCCAGCGGGCGCGGCCGGCCCTCGGCGGGCCTGGGGTCGGTCGGGATCCGCATCGGGATGATGTTGATGTAGTCGGGGCCGAACGCCGCCGGGCTCGGGCTGAGCGTGGGCCCGGGGGTGACGGAGTTGAGCTCGACGGAGACGCCGCGCACCTGGTAGACGAAGGGCGCCATGACCTCGGCCGCCGAGGGGCCGCCGAGCAGCGACATGGGGTTGCGCCAGAGCACGGCGAAGAGGTAGACGTTCTCGCCGTAGTGGACGACCCTGGCCGGCTGGAGCGGGCCGCCGAAGTAGGGCTCCCGGTAGGGGCCGAGGGCCATGAGGTCGAACCAGAGGTACGGCGGGTTGGTCGGCGTCATCGGCGTGGCGGCCTGGAGGTCGCCGCGCTGGAGCGGGCGGGCCTGCTCGGCCATGCGCGGCTGCTGCTGCTCCGGCGCGCGGAGCTGCTCGGCCGTGGGCAACTGCTGGGCGGCGCGCTGCTGCTCGGGAGCGCGGATCTGCTCGGCCGCGCGGGAGTACTCGGGGCCGCGGGAGTACTCGGCCGCGCGGGCGGGGTCGTGCGCGCGCTGCTGCTCGGGTGCGGCCTGGAACTGGGCGTGGGCCGCCCGCTCCTGCAGCTCGCGGTACTTCTGCCGGTACTGCGCCGTGTAACGGTCGAGGCCGGCCACGGCCTCCCGCATGACCTGCCGGATCCGGTCGTCCGCCAGCAGGTCCCGGGTTTCCTGGTTCGGCTGGAGGTCCGCGATCTGCTGGTGCGTGGCGGTCCTCACGTCGGTGATCGACATTGATCTGCCCCTCGCGTCGGGCGGGCTCAGTGTCCCGCGTGCCCGTCAACCTGGCACGCCCCGCTTAGCCGACGCTGAGGGCGGACTCCTGCCGCCGCTTAGTTTTCGCTTACCGACTCAGCCCGAGAAGAGCTGGGTGAGCTTGAGGAAGAGCTCGTACACCCCGTACGCGAAGGGCAGCCCCACCCACACCCACGCCAGCGCCATCAGCCCGGTGCGCCGTTCCCTGGTGCTCATACGGCCTGTCCTTCCTCCACCGCCCGCACGGGCCGTTCGTGGTGTCTCTCGTGCACGGGCCGGATCAGCTCGTTGGCGAGGAAGCCCACCGCGAGCAGCCCGATCATGATGAACAGCGAGGTCGTGTAGAGCTCGGGGCCCGAGCGCCCATCGGCCTTCTGCGCGTCGGCGATGGCGTTGACGATCAGCGGCCCGAGCACGCCCGCCGTGGACCAGGCCGTGAGCAGGCGGCCGTGGATGGCGCCGACCTGGTAGGTGCCGAAGAGGTCCTTGAGGTAGGCGGGCACGGTGGCGAAACCGCCGCCGTAGAAGGACAGGATGCCCAGCGCGCACACGATGAACAGCGGCTTGGAGGTGTCGCCCGCCAGGGCGATGGCGAGATACAGCAGCGCGCCGACGCCCAGGTAGACGCGGTACATGTTCTTGCGCCCGATCAGGTCGGAGGTGGACGACCAGACGAAGCGGCCCGCCATGTTGGCCAGCGACAGCAGCGCGACGAAGCCGGCCGCCGCCCCCACCGCGACGGCGGCCGGGGTGCCGGTGAAGAAGTCCGTGATCATCGGCGCGGCCTTCTCCAGGATGCCGATGCCGGCGGTGACGTTGCAGCACAGCACGACCCACAGGCAGTAGAACTGCGGGGTGCGGATGGCGTTGCGCGCCGAGACGTCGGCCGAGGTGATCAGCGGCCTGGACCGGGCCGCGGGCGGGCTCCAGCCCTTCGGGGCCCAGCCGTCCGGCGGCACCCGCACGAGCAGCACGCCCATCGTCATGAACACCGCGTAGACCACGCCGTGCACGAGGAAGGTCGTGGCGATCCCGTCCGTGGTCGGGCCGAAGGAGGCCAGCATCTGCGCCGACCACGGCGAGGCGATGAGCGCTCCGCCGCCGAACCCCATGATCGCGATGCCGGTCGCCATGCCGGGCCGGTCGGGGAACCACTTGATCAGCGTGGAGACCGGCGAGATGTATCCGATGCCGAGGCCGATGCCGCCCACGAAGCCGTAGCCGAGCACGACCAGCCAGTACTGCCGGGTGTACACGCCGAGCGCCGACAGCAGGAAGCCGGAGGCGAAGCAGGTCATCGAGACGAACATGGCCCAGCGGGGCCCGTTGCGCTCGACGAGCGTGCCGCCGAAGGCGGCCGACAGGCCCAGCATGACGATGCCGAGCTGGAAGGGCAGCGCGCTCTGGGTGCCGGAGAGCCCGAGCGCGGATTCGAGCGGGGGTTTGAAGACGCTCCACGCGTACGCCTGCCCGATGGCCAGGTGCACGGAGAGCGCCGCGGGCGGCACGAGCCAACGGCTCCAGGTGGGCGCCGCCACGGTACGGGATCGACTGAGGAAACCGGAGGGACTCGCGAACCTCGTGCTGAGTGACACGGAACACGGCTACCACACATACGGTATGCAGTATTTGGCATGCGGACGATCTTTACGGCGAACGGTCAGATCCTGTCGATGAACGGCCCGTAATCTTGGAGTGGTATTCGAGAAAGGCGGCTGAGCATGGGGACGTCCACAGAGCCCGAGGTCCGGATCGCGACGGGGGCCGTACGGGGCCGCGCCGAAGAGGGCCTGTCCGTCTTCCGCGGCATCCCGTTCGCCACGCCGCGGCGCTTCGGCGCGCCCGAGCCCGCCGGGCCCTGGGACGGGGTGCGCGACTGCGCGGCGTTCGGCCCGCCGCCGCCCCAGCAGTCCACGCTCGCCTCCGCCGTGGCGGGGCGCATCGGCGAGAGCTGGCTGACGGTCAACGTCTGGTCACCGTCGCTCGGCACGGCGCGGCTGCCGGTGATGGTGTGGATCTACGGGGGCGCGTACCGGGGCGGCGAGTCCGGCGAGCCCGTGTACGACGGCGCGGTGCTGGCCCGGGAGGGCCACGTGATCGTCGTCACCCTCAACTACCGGGTCGGCATGGAGGGGTTCGCCCACGTCGAGGGGGCGCCGGCCAACCGGGGGCTGCTCGACCAGGTGGCGGCGCTGGAGTGGGTGCGGGACAACGTGGCCGCGTTCGGCGGCGATCCCGGGCGGGTGACGGTGTTCGGGGAGTCGGCCGGGGCCGGGTGCATCGCCGCGCTCATGGCCATGCCGCGCGCCGCCGGGCTGTTCGGGCGGGCGATCGCGCAGAGCGTCCCCGGCACGTACTTCTCCGCGCCGCTGGCCTCGGACATCGCCGCCGTCCTGGCCGCGGAGCTGGGCCTGCCGCCGGACGCCGGCGCGCTGGCCGCCGTCGAGCCCGGCCTGCTCGTCGCGGCGGCCGAGGCGGCGACGGCCAGGATGCGCCTGCACGAGGACCGCTGGGGCGCGGTCGCGCACACCGTCACCCCGTTCTCGCCGGTCGTGGACGGTGACGTGCTGCCGCGCGACCCCTGGAGCGCGCTGGCCGACGGGGCGGGCCGCGGGATCGAGCTGATCGTGGGACACACGAGGGACGAGTACCGGCTGTTCACGCGGACGGGGCGGGTGGAGGGGCACGACCTCCTGGAGGTGTTCGCGCCGGGGCGGGAGCAGGCCTATCGCGACGCCTTCCCTTCGGCGGGGCCCGAGCTGCTGGACGAGCTGGTCCAGTCCGACTGGTTGTTCCGCATGCCGTCCCTGCGGATGGCCGACGCGCAGGCCGCCGGGGGCGGGCGGGTGCACGCGTACGAGCTGACCTGGGAGAGCCCGGCGCTGGGCGGGGCCTGTCACGGGCTGGACGTGCCGCTGGTGTTCGGGAACCCGGGCAGCGGGATGGGCACGTTCTTCCTCGGCGAGAGCGCCCCGCCCGAGGCCGCCGCCGTGTCGGCCGCCTTCCGGCGCGCGTGGACCGCTTTCGCGGCGGGCGAGGGGCCCGGGTGGGAGCCGTACACGCCGGAAAGGCGCCTGACGAGGCTGTTCGACGTCGAGCCCGCCGTCGTGCCGTACCCGGAGGAGGCCTCCCGGCGCATCTGGGCGTCGCACCCGTTCGCCGAGCTCCCGCTTCTCACCTGAGACCACGCCAACCCGAACTTTGTTCTGTAGTGTGGTGGGACATGACGGACATCTTCGATGACCTCCAGGCCGAGTACGAGCAACTCGACACCGTCCTGGCCGCCCTCACGCCCGCGCAGTGGTCGCACCCGTCGGCCGCCGCCGGCTGGACCGTCTCCGACGTGGTCCTCCACCTCGCCCAGACCGAGGAGCTCGCCGCCGCCTCGATCCGGGGCGAGCTGGCAGGCCCGCGCGCCCGCGGCGAGGTGGACGCCATGGCCGACAGCGCCGTGGCCGCCGAGCGCGACATCGCCCCCGCCGACCTGCTGGCCCGCTGGCGCGCGGCCACCGCGTTCATGCCCGCCGCGCTGCGCGCCCACCCCAGGGGCAACCGCCTGACCTGGGTCGCCGCCAGCCTGTCGCCCGCCACCCTGGCCACCACCCGGCTGGCCGAGCACTGGGCCCACGCCCTCGACATCACCGACCCGCTCGGCATCCCCTACCCCGACACCGCGCGGCTGCGGCACATCGCCTGGCTGGGACACCGCACGCTGCCGTACGCGTTCGACGTGGAGGGGGTGGCGGGCGGGCCCGTGCACTGCGAGCTCACCGCGCCGGACGGCGAGCTGTGGCACTTCGGCGACCCCGGCGCGCCGTCCATGATCACCGGGCCGGCGGGCGACTTCTGCCGCGTGGGGGCACGCCGCCTGACCCCCGCCGGCTCGGCGCTCAAGGCCACCGGCCCGCACGGCGCCGAAGCGCTCGCCGTGCTGCGCAACTACGCCTTCTGAGCTCGCCGGGGCGTGGTGGCGACGGCGTCGTTCCCGCCCGGCCGACACGTACGGCGCGGGCCTGCCCCGGCTCGGGGCGGCTAGCCGAGCGTCCCGCCCAGGCGGCCCTCCAGCATCAGCAGCAGCTCCGCCAGGAGGGCGGCGAGCTCCCGCTCCTTCTCGGCGGGCAGGCCCGACAGCAGCGCGGTCTCGTACTCGAGCTGCTCGGGCATCAACCGCATGATGAACTCCCTGCCCTGCTCGGTGAGCGACAGGTGGGCCACGCGGCGGTCGCGGCCGTCCACGCGGCGGGCCACCAGGCCGGCCTCCTCCAGCCGCCGCACCCGCTTGGTCACCGCCGCCCCCGAGGCGAACGTCTCGCGCGCCAGCCGCCCCGGCGTCAGCTCGCCGCCGACCCTGAGCAGTGCGCACAGGAGGTCGAACTCCGCCCTGTTGACCCCGGCGCGGCCGAGCGGGGCGTCGGTGGCCTGGTGGAGGAGTGCGGTGCACCGGTTGAGCCGGCCGATGACGGCGATCGTGTCGAGGTCGGCGTCGGGCAGGACCTTCCGCCACTGGCGCAGCGCGATCGCCACGGCGTCCTCCACGCGCGCTGTCCCTCCTGTGCCTGGGGTGTCCGACGGCTTCCGATCGTACGCGCCGGCGGCCGGGGTCACGTGGACAGCTCCGCCAGCCGGTGGTGGCCCGCCCGCTCGGCGGCGGCGATGCGTTCCTGCGGCAGCGCCGCGCTCCACCACTCGCCCGCCGCGATGTCGGCCGCCTCGCGCAGCTCCACCAGGGCGGCACGCAACCGGTCGCGAGCCACGCGGCCCCCGGTGAGCGGCTCGCCGACCAGCCGCTCCAGCCGTTCCAGCCCGTCCCGTACGCGGGCGGCGGCCCGCCGGTCGGGCAGCAACACGCAGGCCAGCAACCCGGCGGCGGCCCCGAGGCAGGTGTCCAGCCAGCGGTCGGCCACCAGCGCCGACACCGGCTCGGCCCCCGCGAACTCGGTCATCAGCATGGCCATGGGGGCGACGAACACGCTGCCCAGCCAGTAGTTGCGGGTGATCGCCGCCTCGGTGACGAACTGCATGACCAGCACGGCCACGACGAGTGCCACCGCGCCCCACCTCGTCACGAGGACGACCAGGGTGAACAGGGCGACGCCGAGCAGGTTTCCCACCACGCGCTGGAGCGCGCGGCTCCACGACATGGTGGTGTTCGCGGCGAACACGGCCGCCGCCGTCACGACGGCCCAGTACGGCCTGCCCACGCCGAGCGCCATCGACACCCACCCCGCCAGCGCCGCCCCTCCGGCCACCATCACCACGACCCGCCACCAGCGGGCCAGCAGCGCGATCGGCGACCGTGCGAGCCTCTTCCGTGCAACGCGCTCGGCGGCGCCGCCGGCCGGCCCCGCCCGCTCCGCCTGCTCCGCGGCGATACCGGCCAGCTCCGCCTGCTCGGCGGCCTGCGTCGGCGCGTCGCAGACCGGCGCCTCCGGGACCGGGCGGCCCTTGCGCAGCTCGTGCGCCCAGGCCAGCAGCGTGCCGGCATCGCCCCCTCGGCCGCCGACGCCGGTGACGGCGACCGACTCGGCTCGCACCAGCAGCCGCCGCAGCCCAGCGCGCTGATCGCCGGCGCGCAGCAACGTCTGCCACGCGGCGTTGACGGCCGTCGCCGCGGCGTGGCGCTCCTGCTGAGCGTCACCGCCCTTCCCGCGGCCGGGGTCCGCGTCGCGGGCGTGCAGGAGCCGGGCCGTCGCCTCCAGGGCGCGGGCGACCGCGACGCGCTCCGGGCCGTCGGGGCGGAGCAGGCCCGGCGCCATCCCCACCGCCCAGGCCACGAGCCCGCCGAGCACCCCCAGCCCCACGTGCACGGGCACGTCGGCGAGGCGCTGATCAGGCACGAAGGCGGCGCTGGCCGCGATGAAGGTGAGCACGACGTTCCCGGGCGGCCCGATCCTGGTCGCGTCGCAGACCGCCTTGTGCAGCCCGGCCAGCAGCGCGGCCACGGCCACGCGGACGGCGACCGAGTCGGTGAGCGCCGCCGTGACGAGGGCGGCGGCGGTGCCGGCCAGCATCCCCAGCACGACCCATCCCAGCGCCCTGGCCCGGGCCGCGTACGGCAGGCCGTGCCCGTACAGGGCGCACATCGCCCCGGCGGAGGCGTACAGGGTCAGGTCCAGCCGTCCCGCCAGGAGCAGCGCGAGCAGCACCACGGCGAGTGCGGCCACCCCGCTGAGGGCGGGCTTGTGCCAGATGTCGCCGAGGGGCGCCAGGCGCAGCGCGGCTCGGACGGGCATGCGGACACGTGATCTGAACGGGTGGAAGGGGATGGCACTCACCCATAAAGCTTACCAGGTGTTTTACTCGTAAAATAATCCTCACCAGCCGCCGCGCGGGAGGGAGGAGGCGGGCACCGGCACGGTGGACAGGCCGGGGGTGGGCCGGAAGGCGCGGGCCTGGGCGGAGGCGTGGCGGGCGGCGGCGCGCGACCCGGCGAGGTCCGCGGAGCGCCAGATCGCCCCCTGCGTGTAGGACGACTCGCCGATGGCGTCCACGGCTATCTGGCCGCTGATGCGGGTGATGTCCGAGGAGGCGACGAGGTCGAGGCCGATGCGCTGCATGATGGCCAGCGACATGCGGGCGGCCGGCACGCCCGCGCCGTCGGGGGCGCGGGTGGGCAGGGGGGCGTAGAAGACGTCGGTGGAGCCGTGGTCGACGCGGCCGATGTTCTCGGCCGCGATCCAGCTGAGATGCTGGGAGATCGTGGTGGCCTCGGCGCGCAGCCACCGCAGTTCCTCCAGGTCGGCGGGTGAGATCCACACGCGAGCGTAGATGCCGGCGTAGTGCGGGCTGCGGGACAGGGACGCGAAGCCGGGATCGGACCAGATGGACAGGCAGTCGTTCCACCCCAGGTCGACCGCGGCCCGGAAGTGCTCGATCCCGCCCTGCACGTCCCCGACCCGGCCGTGGAGGTCGGCGAGCATCGCGTGGATCATCGCCAGGCCCCAGCGCGGCCCCCGCCGCCACGCCTCGGGCAGCAGCGCCGCCAGTGCCTGCCGCCCCCGCGCCATGTCCCCGTAGACGATCGGCTGGCAGGCCGCGTACAACTCGTTGAAGCCGACTTCCATACCCACCCCTAACCACCCAAAGCCACGCTTACTGATCTTTAGATAGCACGTGTCCCGCCCACCACGACAGCGCCCGCGTCCGGTGGCATGATCGTGCGGAACGCGCGGAGGAGAGACGCTGAACCCCTCGTACGATGTCCTGATCACCGGCGGCCTGCTGATCGACGGCACCGGCGCCCCGCCCCGCCACGCCGACGTCGCCGTACGATCCGGCCGCGTCGTCCACGTGGGCGGCTCCGGGCCGCGAACGGCCTCCCGGGTGATCGACGCCACCGGCCTCATCGTCACCCCCGGCCTCATCGACCTGCACTCCCACGCCGACTTCACCGTCCTCGGTGCCCCCACCGCCGAGTCCTGCCTGTACCAGGGCGTGACCACGCTGGTCACCGGCAACTGCGGCATGTCCCCCTTCCCGGGCCCCAGCGGCAGCCCCTGGCCCGACCTGGCCGGGTTCGCCGCCGCCGTGGACGCGGCGCGCCCCGCCGTCAACCTCGCCCCGCTCGTCGGCCACGGCGCCCTGCGCGCCGCCGTGCTCGGCCAGCAACGCCGCGCGCCGGACCAGGACGAGCTCGACCGCATGCGCGGCCTGCTGGCCACGGCGGCTGAGCAGGGGGCGTTCGGCCTGTCCACGGGCCTGATCTACGCGCCCGGCTCGTTCGCGGCGACCGACGAGATCGAGGCGCTGGCCGCCGTGGCCGCCCGGCACGACCTGCTCTACGCGACGCACATGCGCGACGAGGGCGACCGGCTGATCGAGGCCGTCGAGGAGGCGCTGGCCGTGGCCCGCGCCTCGGGCGTACGCCTGCAGATCTCCCACCTGAAGGCCATGGGCCCGGCCAACCACGGCAAGGTGGCCCGGGCGCTGGCCCTGATGGACGCCGCCGCCGCGCGGGGGCTCGACGTGGCCTGCGACGTCTACCCGTACACGGCCTCGTCCACCACCCTGACCTCCCGCCTGCCCGGCTGGGCCATGGACGGCGGGACCGGCGCCCTGCTCGCCCGCCTCGCCGACCCCGCCACCCGCGAGCGCGTGCTGGCCGACCTGCGGCCGGCCGTAGGGCGGACGTTCCTGCCCGAAGGGGTGATCATCGCCGAGCTCTCCCCCGGCCCGTACGGCGCCCGCGTCGGCGACAGCATCGCCGCCATCGCGCGGGACACGGGCGTGGAGCCGGCCGAGGCCGTGCTGGACGTGCTGGCGGCGCACGACGCCGCGGTGACGATCGTCAACCACGCGATGGCCGAGCGGGACGTCCAGGACGTGCTGCGGCACCCGGCCGGCGCCGTGGCCAGCGACGGCTGGGTGCTGCGGGCCCCCGGCGACGGGCACCCGCATCCGCGCAACTTCGGCACCTTCGCCCGCGTCCTGGGCCCCAGCGTCCGTGGTGCGGGCGTGGTGCCGCCGGCCGAGGCCGTACGGAAGATGACCGCGCTGCCCGCGACCCGCCTCGCGCTGGGAGAGCGCGGCACCGTCGCGCCGGGGCAGGTCGCGGACCTGGCGGTGTTCGACCCGGAGAGCACGGCGGACCACGCCACCTACGGCGATCCGTGGCGGTACGCGTCGGGCGCGCGGCACGTCCTGGTGGCGGGCGAGCTCGTGCTCGGCGACGGCACGCCCACCGGCGCCCGGCCCGGCCGCACGCTGCTGCGCACGGCCCCCGCACGCTAGGGAAACCCCTAGGACGCCACCCGTGGCGGCACGCGCACCCTCGGTGAGAGCGTGCCGGTATTCGAGCGCGGGAACGATTTCCGCGCGGACGACGGAACGGGTGGACGAAGATGACCGAGCCCACGAGCGGCGTCGCGAAGCAGGAGCTGGACGACTTCCTGCGCGCGGCGGACAAACTCACACTCGACGACAGGAGACTGCTGGTCCAGCAGGCGCTGGTGCTCATCGAGCAGAACTACGTGCACCTGCCGCTCAAGGCCGCGATGCACGCGGTGAACCCCGTGCAGCGGCTGCGCCTGCTCGCCGTGCGCCTGAGCAGGCAGACCCCGCAGACCATGGGCCCGGAATGGCGCTTCCACGCGGAGCTGTCCGAGATCTTCCACGGGGTACGCGACCTGCACACCAACTACCTGCTGCCCCAGCCGTTCTCCGGCAAGATCGCCTTCCTGCCGTACCTCATCGAGGAGCACTACGACGGCGACCGGCGCCACTACGTGGTGACCAGGACGCTGCAGGACTTCTCCGCCCCCGGTTTCGGCCCCGGCGTCGAGGTGACGCACTGGAACGGCATCCCGATCGATCGGGCGGTCGACATCAACGCGAGCAGGTTCGCGGGCAGCAACCCGGCGGCCCGGCACGCGCGCGGCCTGCAGTCGATGACGATCAGGCCGCTGCGGGTGCACGTGCCTCCGGACGAGTCGTGGGTGGTGCTGACCTACGTCGGCCAGGACGGGATCCGCCGCGAGCTGAGCGAGACCTGGCGCGTCAGCGACAACCTGCCGCCGTTCGTCAACGCCGACGAGGTGTCCGTCGCCGCCATGGCCCAGGGCCTCGACCTCGGCGCGGACGAGATCTCCCGGGCGATCAAGCTGCTCTACGTGCCCGAGGCCGTCACCCCGCAGGAGAGTCTGGGCGGCGCCGAGCTGACGGCCGAGCCCGCCGAGGAGGGCGCGGACATCCCCACGTCCATGCCCGCCTTCTTCCGCGCCAGGAGCGTCGTCACGCCGTCGGGCACGTTCGGCCACATCCGCGTGTTCAGCTTCGGCGTCAACGATCCGGACGCGTTCGTCCGCGAGTTCTGCAGGCTCATCGGGCTGCTGCCGCAGAACGGGCTGATCCTGGACGTCCGCGACAACGGCGGCGGGCACATCTTCGCCAGCGAGTTCCTGCTGCAGACGCTCACGCCCCGCCCGATCGTGCCGGAGCCGACGCAGTTCATCACCTCGAACCTGAACCTGCGGATCTGCCGCCAGCACCAGGAGAACCCGTCCGGCATCGACCTCGGCCCCTGGTGCCCGTCCATGGAGCAGGCGCTGGAGACGGGCGCCGTGTTCTCCGGCGCGTTCTCCATCACCCCGGCCGGCGGGGCGAACGCGATCGGCCAGCAGTACTTCGGCCCCGTCGTGCTGATCACCAACGCGCTCTGCTACTCGGCGACCGACATCTTCGCCGGCGGCTTCCAGGACCACAAGATCGGCAAGATCCTCGGCACGGACGACAACACGGGCGCGGGCGGCGCCAACGTGTGGACGCACGAGCTGCTCAAGCTCCTGCTCGAACTGCCCTCCCCAGCCGCCGAAAGCCCGTACAAGCCGCTGCCCGGCGGGGCGGGCATGCGGGTGTCGATCAGGCGCACGCTGCGCGTGCACGACCTGGCAGGCACGCCCGTCGAGGACCTCGGGGTGGTGCCCGACTTCCGCCACCGGATGACCCGCAGGGACGTGCTGCAGGGCAACGAGGACCTGCTCGCCAGGGCCGGCGAGATCCTCGCCGGGCAGCCGGTGCGGCGGCTCGACGTGCAGATCTCCGCCGCGCAGGTGACGCTCACGACCGCGCTCGTGGACCGGGCCGACATCTACCTCGACGGCAGGCCCACGGCGTCGGTGGACGTGACGCAGCAGGTCACGACGGTGCCGGTGCCGGGTGCCGGGCCGGCGCACGTCATCCGGGTGGAGGGGTTCCAGGGCGGCGAGCTGGTCGCCTCCCGGACGATCCTGCGGCCCTGACCGTCCGGCGGGCCCCGCGTCGTGCGGGGCCCGCCGCGGCTGCTGTAGGGTGATCACCACTCGAATCAGCGCTTTCCAGAGGTACGCCGCAGAGCGGAAGCGCACACCCCGCGCCACGGGGTGCCGAAGGGGCGGCACGGTCCTTTGCCGTCTCTTCGTTCGGAGGAATTCCATGCACGTCGGCCTCGGCCTGCCCGTCACCGACCCCGAGTCGCTGCTCGACTGGGCCAGCAGGGCCGAAGCGGGCCCCTTCACCACCCTGGGCCTGCTCGACCGTCTCGTCTACGACAACCCCGAGCCGCTGGTCACCCTCGCCGTCCTCGCCGGCGCCACCACCAGGATCCGGCTCCAGACCGAAGTCCTCCTGCCGCCGCTGCGGGAGACCGCGCTGCTCGCCAAGCAGGCGGCGACCCTCGACCGGCTCAGCGGCGGCCGGTTCGTCCTCGGCGTCGGCGTCGGCGGCCGGGCGGACGACCACGTGGCCGCCGGCACCGACCTGCGCACCCGTGGCCGCCGCATGGACGAGCAGCTCGCCACGATGCGGCGGCTGTGGTCCGGCGAGCCGTACGGACCGGGCGCCGGCCCCATCGGGCCCGCGCCCTTCCGGCCCGGCGGCCCCGAGGTGCTGATCGGCGGCTTCAAGCCCCGCGCGCTGGAGCGGGTGGCCCGCTGGGGCGACGGCTTCCTGGCCGCCGCGCCGCCCTCCTGGGCCGGCGGGCTGTTCGACACCGTGCGGACCGCCTGGACGGCGCACGGGCGGGACGGCTCGCCGCGGATCGTCGCCCAGGTCGGCGCCGCCCTCGGGCCCGAGCCCGTGGTCGAGGAGGCCCGGGCGGCGATGGCCGCCTACTACGCCTCGTCCGGCGTCGCCGACTACATGGTCTCGGGGATGCTCACCACTCCTGGCGCGATCCGGGGCGCCATCGCGCAGCTCGGGGATCTCGGGGCGGACGAGGTCATGCTCTACTGCTTCGGCCGCGACCCCGAACAGGCCGCCTGGATCAGGCGGGGTCGCGGCCCGAGATCGCGCCGTCCGCCTCGGCGACGAGCGGGCTGGCGCGGTACCGCTGCCAGCCCGCCCGCAGGCGGCGCAGCTCGTCGTGCACCCGGGCCGACGCGATCAGCCGCACGTCGTCGCTGAGGCCGAGGGCGGTGACGGCGGCCTGCTCCGGATCGCCGGCGCGGAGGCAGGCGTGCGCCGCCCGCAGCCCGATCAGCACCCGCGTGCGCAGCTCCACCGGCCGCCGCGCCTGCATGGACGCGGTGAAGTGGCGGGCGGCGGTGGCGTGGTCACCGAGCTGGGTGAGGGTCAGGCCGATCTGGTGCTCCAGGGATTCGCGCCGGTAGTTGCCCAGCCACTCGGTCTCCGGCGGGGAGTCGGCCCGTTCGAGCTGGGTCTCGGTGCGGTGCAGCAGGTTCAGCGCGTCCCAGCGGGTGCCGGCCGCCGCGTGCGCCTCCGCCCGCATGCCGGTGATCCAGGCCAGCGTGCGCCGGGGGCCGCGCCCGCCGAGGGCCGAGGCGGCGGCGTCGGCCAGCGCGAGCGCCTCGCCGTCGTGGCCCAGCTCGGCCGCCTGCACGGCCATGCTGCGCAGGGCCGTCGCGCGCAGCACCAGGTCGCCGGCCTCGTCCGCGAGCCGTACGGTGCTGATGTAGTAGCGCTGGGCCAGGGCGTTCGCGCCCGCGTCCATGGCCATGTAGGCGGCCAGGTAGCTGAGCTCGGCCGCCGCCGTGAACAGGTCGGGGCGGCTGCGCCCGCTCGCCCGGCGCAGCAGCGGGGTCACCTCGCGCGACAGGTAGGCGGCGACGGCGGCGCGGGCGTGGCCGCCGCCGTACTGGTCGTCGAGGTCGGCGAAGGCGGCGGTGGCCGCGCGCAGGCGGACCACGTCGCCGGCGCCCGCGCGGGAGGGGTGGCCGGGCGGCTTCGGGAGGCCGCGCCTGGTGGTCAGGCCGGACAGCGCGGCCAGCGTGAACGTGCCGGCGGTCAGCACGGTACGGCGGTTGAGCAGGTCGTCCTCGCCCAGCGTGGCCAGCCGGGCGACCGGGTCTCCGCCCCAGGGGTCGTCGGCGGGGGCGGCGACGGCGGGGTCCGGCCAGCCGAGGTGCCGCGGGGAGAGGTCCGGACGGCCGAGCCGGCGGCGGAACGCCTCCACGGCGGCGTGCACCGCCTCGGGCCTGGGCACGGTGCCGGTCAGCCAGTGCCCCACCGCCGAGCGGTCGTAGTGGATGCGCTCTCCGCTCTCCGCCGAGACGGCGTTGACGTGCTGCGCGGTGGCCGCGTGCGTCCAGCCGGCCTGCTCGATCAGCGCGGCCAGGGCGCGGTTCACGACGGGGCGGGTGCGCCGTGGCGGCATCTCAGCTTCACATCGCTTCACATCGCGGTGCTCTCGACGATGCGCCGTACGCAGCGCACCGTCAAGAGAGCGGACGGTGACCTGACCGGCGGACGAGCAGGAGGCGGGATGGCAGGGATGGACGGAGCGGCGGCCGAGGTGGCCCACGCCGAGTTACTGGCCGCGCTGGCGGGCAGGCCCCTGGTCGTCGTCGACCGGTACAGCACCGCCCTGCGCGCCGGATACACCGGGCCGATGCCCATCGAGGCGCTGCGCCCGGCACTGGGCATCGGCTGCTACTCGGCGTGGGACCCGGCGCTGCCTGGCATGGTCGTCGCCGCGGAGGAGCACACCGGCAGCCGTTCGGTGCCCGAGCGGCGCGGCTGGCTGCGGCGGGTGCGCCACGACGCCGCCCGGCACCTGGTCAAGCTGGACCGCCCGCCCGTCATCGCCACCTGCCACACGGGCGCCCAGCTCCAGGAGCTGGCGGGCCCCGGCGGCACGGTCGCGGCGATCGACGCGGGCGTGCGTGCCACGATCGAGGCCAGGCACCTGTTCGACGACCTGCTGCGGGCGGCCGGGGTGCCCGCCGTGGCGCGGATCCGCTGCGTGCCGGCGGAGCGGCTGCCGAGCCTGGCGGAGCTGCGGCGCGCGGTCGGCGCCGAGCGGGTCGTGGTGCAGGCGGGCGGGGTCTCCGGCGGGCGCGGCACCGTGATCGTCTCGAGCGACGACGACATGGCCAGGGCGGCGCGGCTGCTGGGCCCGTACCGGGTGGCCGCGTACGTGGACGGCTGGCCGTGCGCCGTCACCGTGCTCAGCGTCCCGGACGGCGCGGGCGGGGTCATCGTGTACGTGGACCGGCCCTCGCACGAGACGACCGGCGTCGCCGAGCTGGGCGTGGGCCCGCTGTGCAGCGCCGGCCACGACTGGTCGCGCCCGTGGCCGGTGCCGGCCGCCGCGCTGCTCATCGAGTGCGCCGAGCGCATCGCGGTCTGGGGATGGCGCAGGTACGGCGTCGCGGGGCTGTTCGGCCTGCGCGGCCTGATCACGCCGGGCGAGCGGGTCTACCTGTCGGCGATCAGGTGGCGCTGCGACGAGAGCACCGAGGTGTCGGCGGCCAACCAGCAGGCCGTCGGCACGCCCCCGTTCCTGCTGGCCCACCTGGTGGTGATGCTGGGCGGGCGGGTGAGCTGGCTGACGGACCCACAGGGGTTCAACCACGTCAGCCTGCTGCGCGCGACCGAGCGCGGCGGCCCGTTCTCCCTGCGGGTCCGGCTGCGCGGCCATGCTCCCGTGCGGGTCGCGGCCGGTCAGGGGCCCGGCGTCTACCGGCTGGACCGCGACGACCGCCCGCGCTGGGTCCGCCGCGCCGCCCACCCGTCGGCCGCCCGCGCCGACCAGGGCGAGTTCCTGCTCGCCGACCTGCCGCCCGCGGGCGTGGTCTGCCATCCGGGCGCGGACCTCGCCACCGTGGAGGCCGTCACGGACGGCGCCACGCAGCCCTTCCACGGCCCGGCGGCCGCGTCGCCGTTCACGCGCCGGGTGTCGGCCGCCGTCGAACGCCTCTTCATCCCCGCATGAGCCGCGCCGGGGCCGGCCGCTCAGCGCAGGCCGATGGCGCTCTCCCAGAACCAGTTCCACCGGATCTCGTCGCGGAAGCGGTTCGCCCCCGCCTCGTACAGCACGCCGATCGCGCCGTTGCCGAGCAGCGCCAGGTCGGAGTACCCGGCGTGGTCGTCGTCGATCCGCACCCCGGCGTTGTTCGTGGTGCCGTCGTGGTCGCGCCAGGTCGCGCCCTCGTCGAAGGAGGAGCGCACGTTCATGCCCACCGCGTTGTTGTCCGTCTTGGGGGTGGCGGGCGCCGACAGCAGGATGCGCGTGTACGGGCCGCCGTCCCAGCGCTGGCGGAGCAGGGCGGGGTGGGTGGGCGGGGCGATGATGGCGCCGTCGGCGCGGAAGGCGCCGTCGAAGGTCAGCCCGCCGTCCCTGCTGACGCCGCGGGCCAGGCCGCGCACGGAGGTCTGGTCGTCGGGGACGGCGCCGTTGCGGGCGATCACGAGGATGCTGCCGTCGGTCCGCTCGACCAGCGTCTGCTCGCCCAGCTTGAGCACCGACTTGTCGTACGTGGCGGTCGCGCCGGTCCGCCACGAGCCGCCGTGGTCGTCGCTGTAGACCAGCCGTACGCTCTGCCGGCTCCCCACGGCGAAGTAGACGGGCACGACGAGCCGGCCGGCGTGGTCGCCGCGCGTGAGCTGGATCCCGTGCCCGGGGCCCGTGGCGAACCAGTCGCCCGCCCCCGCCGGCGCCTTGATCTCGCCTGACAGGTCGTCGGGCGCCGACCAGGTGCGCCCGTCGTCGGTGCTGACCTGGACCTTCGGGGTGCGGGGCGTGGTCTGGGTCGCGGTGGGCTCGGAGGTCGTGAACAGGAACACCGGCCCGGCCGAGTCAGCCACCACGGTCGCGTTCCCCTGGAGGGCCGCCCCCGCGGTGCTCGCCAGGACGGTCCTGCTCGCCTCCCAGGTGACGCCGTTGTCGGTGGAGCGGCGCATGACGACGTCGAACGCGCCGTGGTCGGCGCAGTTGTTCCGGTTGCGCCGCTCCGCGAAGGCGAGCAGCACGTTCCTCGCGGACCTCACGACGGCCGGGAGCCGGTAGCAGGTGGTGACCGTCGTCCCGGTGGCAGAGTCGGTGCTGGTGAACTGTCTCCACAGGGTCTGCTTGTGCCAGGTGCGGGTGGGCGGCTGGGCGGCGGCGGCGGGCGAGGCGGTGATCGCCACGGCCACGACGGCGCCGATCGCGGCGCCCAGCGTGCGTAATCTCAGCATGATCGCCTCCATCTCGCAGTGATGATCCCCACGCGGGCGCCGCGGCCAACCTCGTGGATCAGTAACCCACGGTGAACCGCCGCTGAACGTGGCGGGGCAGCTCGGCCTCGTCGACGACGGCGACGGCCAGGTCCTCGGCGGAGATGTCGCTGGTGCCGTCCTCGCGGACCAGCAGCCGGTCGCCGCCCACCCGGAACCTGCCGGTACGCGGGCCGGGGCCGACGCGGGCCGCCGAGGGGCTGAGGTAGGTCCAGTTGCGGTCGGACAGGCGGTAGAGCGCCAGCGCCTCGCGGTGGGCGAGCACGACCTTGACGTACTCCTCCGGGACGCCGAGGAGCTGCGGCAGCCCTTCGGCGAAGCCCTCGGTGTCCACCACCTGGAGCCCGGGGCGCACTTCGAGGCTTCCCGCCCCGCCGACGACGATCAGCCGGGCGGCGGGGTGCGGCTCCAGCGCCTGGAGCAGCGACCGGGCGATGGCGGGCAGCACGTGGGCGTTGGCGATCGTCTCCGGGACGCCGCGGCCGGCGTTGAGGGCGTTCACGATGACGTCCAGGCCCGCGATGGCGGCCGTCACGCCCGGCACGTCCAGGACGTCGGCGACGCGCCACCCGACCTCTCCCGCGTCGGCGGGGAAACGGGAGGCGTCCCTGGTGAACGCGGTGACGTGCTGCCCTCGCCGCACCGCCTCCGCGACGATCCGCGACCCGATGACCCCCGTGGCGCCGAACACTCCGATGCGCATATCCAGCTCCTTTGATAAACGGCGTTCATTTACTGAACACCGTGTAGTTACTGAACACAGCTTAGACACTGAACGCGGTAGGGTGTCAACGTGATCGAGGGGAGCAGGCGGGAACGGCTCCGGGCCCAGACGGCCCGGGAGATCAAGGAGACCGCCATGGCGTTGCTGGCCGAGGGCGGGCCCGGCGCGGTCACGCTGCGGGCCATCGCGCGCCGGATGGGGATGACGGCCGGGGCTCTCTACGGCTACTACGCCACCCGTGACGACCTGCTCACCGCGCTCATCGACGACGTGTACACCGGGCTCATGGACGAGATCGACAAGGCGTGCGGCGCCCTGCCCGCCGAGGACGCCGCCGGGCGGCTGCTGGCGTGGGCGGAGACGTTCCGCGGCTGGGCCTCCGCCCATCCCGAGGGGTTCCGGCTGGTCTACGGCGAGCCGGTCCCGGACTACCGGCCGCCGCCCGGCGGGCCCGCCCCGGAGGCGGAGCGCCGCGCCTGCGCCGGGCTCGTCGCCCTCGTGGCCGCGGCCTGGCCGCACGCCGCCGGCCGGCGGCCCGAGGGCGGCTACGACTGGGCGGACTTCGGGCCCGGGCTCGCCGACGAGGTCCGCGCGTCGCATCCGGGGCTGCCGCCCGCCGCCGTCGCGCTGGCGCTGCGGGTGTGGGGGCGCATGCACGGGCTGGTCGCGCTGGAGGTGCACGGGCATCTGCGTACGCAGGCCCGGCATCCGGAGAAGCTGTACCGGGAGGAGATCCGCGACCTCATCGACTCCCTGGGGCTGCCCGCCGCCCGTTGAGCCGGGCGGTCAGGTGACGGCGAGGACACGGGCCAGGGCCCGGAGCGCGTCCGGGGCGGTGCCGGGTGGCGGTGAGACGCGCAGGACGGGCTCGCGCAGGTGCAGCGGGGCGCGGGCCGTGGGCACGACGCCGACCAGCAGGGACGCCTCGGCGGCGCGGGCGGCGGCGCGCTCGGCCGTGTCGCCGGGCGGTGGGGTGAGCGTGACCAGGGCCGAGGGCTCGTCTAGCGGTTCCGCCACCCGCCAGCCGCCCGCCCCGTCCAGCAGGGCGCGGGCCGTGCGGCCCAGGTCGGCCAGGTGGGCGTGGACGGCGGCCGGGCCGAGCGCGTGCAGCTCCTGGACCGCGACGCCCAGGCCCGCCCTGGCGGCGATGGGGCCCTCCGAGCTCTCGTAACGTGCCGCCCCCTCCACCGGCACCGCGTCGTCCCGCACCCGACCACCGCCCTGCGGCCACGGCCCGCCCGGCGCCCGCCCGTCCGTCGTGGGCCCGCCGCCCTCCGGCCAGGGCCCGCCCGGCGCCCGCCCGGCACTCGTGGGCCCGCCGTCCTCCCACGGCTCGGCCCACACGTCGCCGGGCTCCGGCGGGTGGGCGTTCCAGAGGTGGCCGCTGAGGGTGGGGGCCGGGGCGTCCATGGCGGGGGTCGGGTCCGGCACGATCAGGAAGCCGGCGCCGCGTGGGCCCGCCAGCCACTTGCGGGAGGTGCCCACGTAGGCGGTGGCCCCCGTTCCCCGTGTCTCGACGTGGCCCAGCGACTGGCAGACGTCCAGCACGAACGGCACCCCCGCCGCCCGGCACAGGGCGCCGAGCTGCGCCGCCGGTTGGATGACGCCGTGGTGGGAGCCGACGTGCGAGACGATCACGAGGTCCAGCCCCGACGCCAGCCGGGCCCGTACGCCGTCGGGGTCGATGCGGGCGTCGCCGTCCACCGGCAGTTCGACGAGCCGCCAGCCGCGCCGGGCGGCCAGGCGGCGCAGCAGCATCAGCGTGCTGCCGTACTCGGTGCGCGCGCAGCCGACGCGAGTGCCCGGGCCGAGCCGCCATCCCCCCAGCAGCGCCGCCATCGCCGCCGTCCCGCTCTCCAGGAACGCCACCTGCCCCGCGCCCGCCGCCTCGCGCGGAGGGCCGCCGTCCGGTGCGGGGCCGACGAGGGCGGCCAGGGCCGTGCGGGCGGCGGTGAGGTCGGGGACGGCGCCGTAGCCGCCACGTTCGCGTTCCAGCCGCAGGTGCGCCGTCATCGCGCCGAGCACCCGATCGCTGGGCACGTTGCACCCGGCCGCGTCGAGATGCCCGGGCGGCACCACACCCCGCGCCGCCCGCCACCTCCCGGCCACGGCCTCGGACGCGGCCCCGCACCCGACCTCGGGCACGGGACCGGCACCGGACGCGGGGCCAGGCGCGGGGCCAGGCGCGGGGGCGGGACCGGCACCGGACGCGGGGCCGGGGGGCGCGCCGGGGATCACGCCGCGGCCAGGACCAGGGCGAAGTCCTCCGACGGGTCGGTGTAGTGGCGGCGCACCTCGAAGCCCGCCGCCGCGAGCTCCGCCCGCAGCCCCTCCGGCCGGAACTTGGCGCTGATCTCGGTCCGCATCTCCTCCCCCGCCCCGAACGACACCGCCAGCCCGAGCCCGCCGACCCGTACCCGCATCTCCCGCGAGGCCCGCAGCCGCATCTCGATCCAGTCGTGCCGCTCGTCGTACAGGGCCACGTGCTCGAACGCCTCGGGCTCGAAGTCCGCGTCCAGCTCCCTGTTGATCACGCGCAGCACGTTCCTGTTGAACTCGGCCGTCACCCCCGCGGCGTCGTCGTAGGCGGCCACCAGCCGCCCCCTGTCCTTCACCAGGTCGGCCCCGAGCAGGAACGTGTCCCCGGCCCGCAGCGTGGCCCGCAGTTCCTTGAGGAACACCGCGCGGGCGCCCGGTTCGAGGTTGCCGATGGTGCCGCCGAGGAAGGCCACCATCCGCCGCCCGTTGCGCGGCAGCAGCGCCAGGTGGCGTTCGAAGTCGGCGCACACGGCCCGTACGGCCAGCCCGGGGTAGCGTCCGGCCAGCCGGTGCGCCGCCGACTCCAGGGTGACGGCGTCCACGTCCACGGGCGTGTAGCCGCGCAGCGTGCCGGCCTCCGCCAGCGCGTCCAGCAGCAGCACGGTCTTCTCGCTGGTGCCCGAGCCCAGCTCGACCAGCGTGTCCGCACCGGAGACGGCGGCCACGTCGGCGGCCCGCGACCGCAGGATGGTCAGCTCGCGCCGGGTCGGGTAGTACTCGGGCAACCGGGTGATACGGGAGAACAACTCGCTGCCGGCGGCGTCGTAGAACCACTTGGGCGGCAGCCACTTGGGGCTGGACGTCAGGCCGGCGGTGACGTCGTGTTCGAGGGCCTGGCGCAGGTAGTCGCGGTCAAGATGGCTGATGACGCGCACGGTGGACTGGGTGACGGGCACGAGGCCTCCTGGAGACGGGTTCACAGCGGCTGGACGGTCACGTCGTCGCGGGTGACGGTCAGCAGGCTCCGCTCGGGCACGGCCTGCCAGCCGGGCAGGTCGTCGAGCGGTTCGCTGGCCACCAGCACGCCGTCGTGGGATCGGTGGTGGAACAGGGTGTCGCCCCAGACGGTCGCGACGATGGTCGTGCCGTCGGTGGCGAGCAGGTTCAGCCGGGCGACGGGATCCTTCTCCCCGGCCTGGACGACGACCTCGGACAGCGCCTCGCCCAGGCCGGCGCCGGCGCGCCCGCGCTGGAACACGGCGCCGGCGACCCAGGCGGCGTCGCAGGTGCTCTCGGCTCCGTCGCACAGGCCCTTGACCGCGTCGCGGGCCACGCGGCCGTTGTGGCTGAGCAGCCAGGTCCGGTCGGTGAACGGCGCGGTGGCGCTCTCCTCGACCGGCATGCCCACGGTGGCCGAGCGCACGGCGGCAAGCAGGCACGTCGAGCGGGCCACCGAGGACAGGTCCGGCAGGTTCGCGTCGGTCCAGATGGGCACGGAACGTCGGTAACGCACCGGCTCGGGGCGGCCGGGGGCGTACCAGCCCATGCCGTACCCGTCGGCGTTGATCAGCCCGGCCCGCTGGCGGCGGGGCGCGTACGACTGCTTGAGCAGCCCGTACTCGGGCTCGTCGATGAGCGAGGTGAGCGGGCGCTCGGCGCCCAGCCAGGCGGCGTGCCTGCACATCTACACCAGCTCCGACCGGGCGCAGCGGAAGCCGGTGAAGATCTGCCTGCGGATCGGGTAGTCCCAGTTCCTGAACGTGGTGCGCACCGCCGCCGGGTCGGCCGCCCAGGAGCCGCCGCGCAGCACGCGGTACTCCTCGCCGAAGAACACCTCGCTGTACTCCTTGTACGGGAAGCTGCGGAACCCCGGATACCCGTGGAACCACGAGCCGGTCCACTCCCACACGTCCCCCACCATCTGCTCGGCCCCGTAGGCGCTGGCCCCCGCCGGGTACGCGCCGAGCGGGGCGGGGTGGGAGGAGCGGTGGCCGAGGTTGGCCAGGGAGGGGCCGGGGTCGGCCTCGCCCCACGGGTAGCGCCTGGACCGGCGCGCCCGCGGGTCCCAGCCGCAGGCCTTCTCCCACTCGGCCTCGGTGGGCAGCCGCTTGCCCGCCCAGCGCGCGTAGGCGTCGGCCTCGTACCAGCTCACGTGCTGGACGGGCTCGTCCATCGGGACGGGCTCGACGCGGCCGAAGCGGGTGCGGTGCCAGGCGCCGCCGTCCCTGGTCCAGAACAGCGGGGCGGTGATGCCGCGGCGCTGGCGCCACTGCCAGCCCTCGGGGGTCCACCAGCGCGGGTCGTCGTAGCCGCCGTCCTCGATGAACGCCAGGTAGGCGCGGTTGCCGACCGGGAGCCGGTCGATCCGGTAGCCGGGCAGGTCGACCCAGGTGGCCGGGCGCTCGTTGTCGTAGGCCCACGGCAGCGTGTCGGTGCCCATGAGGAACGGCCCGGCCGGGACGTGCACCTCCTCGGGGCCGCCGGCGCGGCCCGGCGGCAGGTCGCCGTCGCTGACCAGGCCCGGCTGGCCGGAGAGCTGCAGGGTGGCGAGCATGGTCTCGTCGTGCTGGTGCTCGTGCTGGATCACCAGGCCGAACACGAACCCGTCGCGGTGCAGCGGTGACGGGCTCTCCAGGTCGATCGCGTCGAGGACGTCGAGCACGCGGCCGCGTACGCCCTCGATGTAGCCGCGCGCCTCGGCGGGGGGCAGGAACGGCAGGCTGGGGCGGTCCTTGCGCGGGGTCTTGAAGGCGTCGTAGATGTCGTCGATCTCGGGGCGGAGCGGGGTGATGCCGGCGGCGGCGCGCAGCACCCAGAGCTCCTCGTAGTTGCCCACATGGGCCAGGTCCCAGACGAGGGGGGACATGAGGGGCGAGTGCTGGCGCACGAGGAGGTCGTCCTCGGCGGCCGTGTAGGCGAGCGAGCGGTCGCGCACCGCGATGAGCTCCTTGGCGATGCGTTCCTTGATGTCGTTCATGCGCGTCCTTCGTGTCCGTGGTCGTGCCTGAGCTCGTCGGGGTCATGCCTGAGCTGGTCGTGCCTGGGCTCGTCAGGGGCGTGGTGGTCCAGCCACGCCGGGGCCGGATGCGCCGCCGGGTCGATCAGATCGGCGGCCGGCGAGCGGCCGGTGCTCACGTGCCGGTCGGCGAACGCGGCCACCGCGCCGGTCAGGGCGGCGTCGGCGCCGAGCCGCGGCAGTGCCTCCAGCGCGGCGCGGAAGCACGCCTCGGCGGCGTTCCTGAGCCTCGGGTCCGCCAGCCCGCACCGCGCGGCCCTGTCCCATTCCTCCTGGTGCGGAACTGCCCGGCGGGGCTCGACGGCGGCCATCGCGGCGTCGGCGGCGCGGTCGTCGGTGATGAGGGCGTGGGTCACGGCCACGCACACCGGCCAGGCGGCCGGGTGTTGCGCGTCCAGGTAGCGGATCTCCAGCCAGCCCCTGGGCCGGACCGGTGGGAAGAGGGTGGTGGCGTGGTAGGCGAGGTCGTCCAGCGTGGGCCGTCTGCCGCCGCCGCCCGCCAGCCAGTCGCGGAACGTCGAGCCGTCGCGCACCGGGCGGTAGCGCTCGGCGGCCTCCCGCACCAGCATCAGCCGGGAGTCCAGCAGGTAGGCGGCCCAGTCGGCGACGGGGTCGCCCGTGACCGGGACCGGCCCGGTCCTGGTGGGGTCGAGGTTGTTCCAGACGTCCTGGCGCCCCGACATCCACCCGTACGGCCTGCCGCCGCTCAGCGGGGAGTTGGCGAAGGCGGCGAGCAGCACGGGCCCGAGCGCGTGCGCCCGCTCCCAGCGGACGGCCGGCCGGCGCCCGAAGTCCAGGTTGACCTGGATGGAGGCGGTGGAGCACATCATGAGGGGCCCGTACGGCGCCCCCAGGAACTCGGCCATCGCCTCGTAGCGGGGCAGCCCGAGCTGGCGGCACGGGGCACGCACCGGGTCGAGCCCGACCCCGCCCAGCGCCAGCCCGGCGGCGCGCAGCCCGTCACGCACGGCCGTCACGTCGGCGGTCAGGCGGGCGACCGTGCCGGGCAGCGGGCCGGCGGGCCCGGACAGCTCGACCTGGCCGCCCGGCTCGAACGTCACCCGGCTGCCGCCCGGCAGGTCCGCGGGCAGGGCCTCCCGCGTCCGCTCCATCGGGACGTGCGCGCCGGGGTCCGCGCGGTCGAAGACCAGGAACTCCAGCTCCACGCCCACCCGGTCGCCGGCGGGACGGAAGCACCGGCGCGCGTGGTCCGTCACCTCCGTGGCGTCGCGCAGCGGCGTGCTCTCGGCCGTTACCCCGATCATCGTCTCCCCTTCGCCGCCCTCGTGCGGGTGCGCACGGGACTACAGACCCGGGAGGCGCGCGATCGTTACACATGAATTTCCGCGTAACGGACGGGGCGCGGCGGGCACTGTGTGACATGGAGGAGGGTTCACCGGGCTGCGCCGAGGTGCTCGCCCTGGTCACGGACTACCTGGACGCGGCGCTCCCGCCGGGGCGGCATCGGACGGTCGCGGGCCATCTGGAGGCGTGCCCGGGGTGCTCGGCGTGGCTGGCGCAGCTGCTGGCGACGATCGCGGCCCTGGGCTGCCTGCGCGAGGGGGTCGTCTCACCGCCGGTGCTGGCGGCGTTGCGGGAGAGCTTCGCGGGACGGGGGATCAGGAGTGATGGCGGTGGCGCTCGCGGAAGGCGGACATGAGCCGGTCGCGCACGGGCGCCGACAACTTCTCCGGCGGCTGGTCTCCCAGCACCTTGATGGTGGCGCGGAACTGCTCGAAGTAACGCCCGCACCCCTCGCAGCAGGACAGGTGCGCCCGCATGCCGTCGCGGGACGGCTGGTCGAGGGCGTCCTCCAGGTAGGCGGTGAGAAGTTCCGCCAGCTCGTCGCAGGTGAACCGCTTCACGACGTTGACCGCCCTCGTCTCTGGGATGAACCGTTTCACTCATTGTCGTCGTTGTGCGGGCCCGGTGGGGCCGCACGATGTCATTCGGGTTGTTTGACTGACTCGTAGTAGTCGGCCAGCCAGCCGCGCACCGCGGTGCGGGCGCGATGCAGCAGGACCCGCTGGTTGGCCGCGGTGATCTCCAGGATCTCGCAGACCTCGTCGGAGGTGCAGCCCTCCACGTCGCGCAGGGTGATCACGACCCGCTGCCGGGGTGGCAGCCGGCCGAGGGCCTCGGCGATCAGCACGCGCACCTCCGCCGCCAGCGCCTCGCCCTCGGGCGTCGGCCAGGCCGCGGCGAAGCCGGCCTGGCCGCCCTGGGCCGCGCCGAAATCGCCGAACGGGCCGCCGCCCTGCCCGAACGCGCTCCACGGCAGCGTGCGGCTCTCCCGCACGCCGCGTTTCTTCGCGGTGTTGACCAGGATGCGGAAGACCCACGTCTTGACCGAGGAACGCGCCTCGAAGGCGTCGATCCCGTCGATCACCGCCAGCCAGGTGTCCTGGACCACCTCCTCCGCGGAGTGGTCGGTGGACACGTAGGACCTGGCGACCCGGAGCATGCCCCTGGACCAGGTGTCGAGCAGCGCCGCGAACATCGCCTCGTCGCCCGCGCGCAGGGCCCTGACGACGACGTCATCCGGGGGCAGCCCACCGCCCTCGAAAGACCCCACGATCGCTCCCCCTCCGGTCGGTCGCTGGGACGTCTCACCTCAAGGAGCCGGACCCGAGCCCGGCGCCGCCCCATCGCGGGACGACACCGCTCAGGTTAATCTCCCCCACTGACGTTTCCCCGATCCCGGGGCGTGTAGCCGCGGCCGGAGCATCGAGCGGCGGCCGGGGCGCCCGCGGGGCGTCCGGAAGGGCCCCGCGGGCGCGGGATCAGCGCTCGCCCGCCGGTTCCTCCACCGGCTCCGGCCGCGCGGGGGCCGCGCGGAGACGGTCGCGGCGGTTGGCGAGCAGGCTGGTCACCGTGACGACGACCAGGACCGACACGATGATCCCGAGGGAGGCCAGGGTCGGGATCTCCGGCACCCACGCCCAGATGCCGTGCGCCCAGTGCAGGACGAGCTTCACCCCGATGAAGGCGAGGATGACGCTGAGCCCGTGGTTGAGGTGGCGGAGCTTGGTCAGCACGCCCTTGAGGACGAAGTACAGCGCCCGCAGCCCCAGCAGCGCGAAGGCGTTGGTGGCGAAGACGAGGAACGGATCCTCCGTGACCCCGTACACGGCGGGCACCGAGTCCACGGCGAAGACGATGTCCGTGGCCAGGATGGCGACGGCGGCCAGCGCCAGCGGGGTGAGCGCGAGCCGGCCGCGGTCACGGACGACCAGCCGCGAGCCGCGGTAGTCCTCCGTGACGGGGACGAAGCGGCGCACGAGCCGCACCGTGCGCATGGAGGAGATGTCCACCTCCTGCTCGCCGCCGCTCAGCACGCCCTTGATGATCTTGCCTGCGGTCACGATGAGGATCCCGCCGAACAGCAGGAACGCCCACGTGCCGCTCTGCAGCGCGGCGGCCCCGAGCCAGATGAAGACGACCCGCAGGACGAGCGCCCCGACGATGCCGTACAGCAGCACCTGCCGGGCCAGCGCGGGCGGCACCGCGAAGGCCGCGAGCAGCAGCATGAACACGAACAGGTTGTCCACCGAAAGCGACTTCTCCACCACGAAGCCCGTGAAGAACTCGACCGCCGCCCCGCCGCCGTGCCCGGCCCACAGGTAGAAGCCGAAGAGCACGGGAAGCAGCAGGTAGAAGACCGACCAGCCGACGGACGCGCGCATGCTCTCCTCGTGCGGGCGCCGGGTGATCAGCAGGTCCACCAGCAGGAGCAGCAGCAGGGCCGCGACCGTGACGGCCCAGAGCGTCGGCGAAGCGATGGTGCGCAGCTCGACGGCATGCGCGAGTGTCCCCGCGGACATGGGAAGTACCCCCTCGAACAGTTCCAGCCGTTCGAGGTCTCCTTCACCCGTGCGGGCGGCCGTCCGGGGACGTGCGGGACGTCCGTACTGACCGGGCCGGCTCTTGAGAAGTACTCCCCTCGCCGGGTTCAGACTAGATCAGGGGAGGACGTGCCGCCGCCCGGAGGTCTCTCCCGGTCCGCGCTTGACGAGACAATTGAACAAAATTTTAAATTCGGTCATGGGACGCATCGCGGGAGTCACGGCCGCGGAGACGCGCGAGCGGTTGCTGCTCGCCGCCGCCGAGGTCTTCGCCGAGCGCGGGTACGACGGCACGCGCGTGGCGGACATCGCCGCCGCCGCGGGGGTGAGCAACGGCGCCCTGTACGCGCACTTCGGGTCGAAGGCGGAGCTGCTGGTGGCCGCCCTGCGCGCGCACGGGCGCCACCAGCTCGCGAGCCTGTTCGTCGCCGACCCCGACCGGTCGGCCACGGAGCTGCTGCTCGCCATCGGGCGCACGCTGACCCGCCGGCGCGACCCCCTCGGCCATCTCATCGTGGAGGCGCTGGTCGCCGCGCGCAGGGACGAGGACGTGGCCGGGCCGATGCGCGACTACGTCGGCGAGCGGGCCGCCTGGATCGCCGACCTCGTACGGGTGGCGCAGGGCGACGACGAGCTGGACCCGGAGCTGTCGCCGGACGCGGTGGCGCACTTCTGCCTGCTGCTCGGGATGGGCAGTGCGCTGGTCACCCCGGACCTGCACGGGGTCGGCGACGAGGAGTGGGCGGCGCTGCTGTCCCGGATCGTCACCGCCCTGGCCCCGCCGCCGCAACCGTGAAGCGGCCGGCCCCTGGTAATCGCGGCCGTGGTGGTGTTCGCTGACGGCGACGATCCTTGCGTCGAGGGAGAAGCCATGACCGCCACGCCGCACCCGCTCGACCCGCTGACGCCCGGCGAGATCGACGCCGCCCGGACCGTGCTGAGCGCCGCCGGGCTGGTCAAGGACACCACCCGCTTCGCGTACACCGGGCTGGAGGAGCCGCCCAAGGACGCGGTGCTCGCCCACTCGCCGGGGGTCCCGCTCGACCGCAGGGTCCGGGTCCTGCTGCTCGACCTCGCCGGGGCGGCGCCTCGCGACGTGGTCGTCTCCCTGACCAGGGGGACGATCGACGCCGACCGCACGCTGGACCCCGCGGTCGACGGCCAGCCGCCCGTGCTGGACGCGGAGTTCGGGGTCGTCGAGGAGGTGCTGGCGACCGACGAGCGGTGGATCGCCGCGCTCAAGAGCCGCGGGCTGGACGTCTCCAAGGTCAGGGTGGCCCCGCTGTCCGCCGGCGTGTACGCCGAGGAGTACCCCGGCGAGTCGGGCCGCCGCATCCTGCGCGGGCTGGCCTTCGTGCAGGAGCACGAGAAGGACCATGCCTGGGCGCACCCCGTGGACGGCCTCGTCGCGTACGTGGACGTGCTGAACCGCACCGTGGACCAGGTGATCGACTCGGGTCCCGTCCCGATCCCGTCGGTCTCGGGCAACTTCGACGACCCCGCCGTCACGGGCCCCCCGCGCACCACGCAGCGGCCCATCGAGATCACCCAGCCGGAGGGGCCCAGCTTCACCCTGGAGGGCGGCCTGCTGCGCTGGGAGAACTGGTCGCTGCGGATCGGCTTCGACGTCCGCGAGGGGCTCGTCCTGCACCAGATCGCCTTCCACGACCGGGACGCCGGCCGCGAGCGCCCGATCGTGCACCGGGCCTCGATCGCCGAGATGGTCGTGCCCTACGCCGACCCCTCCCCGATCCGCTCCTGGCAGAACTACTTCGACGCCGGCGAGTACCTGTTCGGCCAGTACGCCAACGCCCTGGAGCGGGGCTGCGACTGCGTCGGCGAGATCACCTACCTCGACGCCGTCATCGCCGACGAGCACGGCGCCGCGCGCACCCTGCCGAACGCGATCTGCCTGCACGAGGAGGACCACGGCATCCTGTGGAAGCACACGGACCTGTGGACGGGCTCGGCGGAGGTCCGCCGCCAGCGCCGCCTGGTGCTGTCGTTCTTCACCACGGTCGGCAACTACGACTACGGCTTCTACTGGTACCTCTACCTCGACGGCACCATCGGCTTCGAGGTCAAGGCGACCGGCGTGCTGTTCACCTCCGCCTACCCGCGGGGCGGCTCCGCGTACGCGACGGAGGTCGCGCCCGGCCTGGCCGCCCCCTACCACCAGCACCTGTTCTGCGCCCGCCTGGACATGGCGGTCGACGGGCCGGCCAACCGGGTGGAGGAGGTCGAGGTGGTCCGGGTCCCGATGGGCGACGGCAACCCGCGCGGCAACGCCTTCACCTACCGGCGCACCCCGCTGACGAGGGAGAGCCAGGCCCAGCGCGACGCGGACCCGTCCGCCGCGCGCACCTGGCACATCACCAACCCCGCCTCGCTCAACGCGCTGGGCCGGCCCGTCGCCTACGTGCTCCACCCCGAGGGCAGGCCGCTGCTGCTGGCCGATCCCGGCTCCTCCATCGCGGCGCGGGCCGCGTTCGCGACCAGGCACCTGTGGGTCACCGCGTACGACCCGGACGAGCGGTACCCGGCCGGCTACCTGGTCAACCAGCACCCGGGCGGGGCCGGGCTGCCCGCCTTCGCCGCCGCCGACCGCGACCTCGACGGCCGCTCGCTGGTCGTCTGGCACGTCTTCGGGCTCACGCACGTTCCGCGGCCGGAGGACTGGCCGGTCATGCCGGTGGAGCACACGGGCTTCACGCTCAAGCCGGCCGGCTTCTTCGACCGCAACCCGGCGCTGGACGTTCCCCCGCACCACGGGCACGGCGCCTGACGGTCACGCGTGGGCCTGGATCACGAGGACGCCTGGCGATCACGCGGGAGCCTGGATCACGCGGGAGCCTGGGTCACGCGCGCCTGACCGTCACGCGGGGGCCTCGGTCACGCGCAGGCAGGCCGTCGTGGAGGTGCGCGCCATCAGGTCGGGCTGGAAGATGACCTGGCGGTGCTCGTGGTCGCCGGCCTGGTTGGCCTCCTCCAGCAGGAGCGTGGCGGCGGTGTGGCCGAGCTGCTCGCGCGGCTGCCTGATCGACGACAGCGGAACGGCCGCCGCCGCCGCGAAGTCGATGTCGTCGTACCCGATGATGGCCAGGTCGGCGGGCACCCGCAGCCCGCGCAGCGTCATCTCCTGCAGCACCCCGATCGCGACCAGGTCGTTGGCGCAGAAGACCGCGGTGGGCCGCTCGCCGGGCGGCAGGCCGGCGATCTCCTTGCCGACGGTGCGGCCGGTGGCGACGGTGAGGTCGGGCAGGGGGATCACGGTCAGCGTGTCGTCGGGGCCGAGCACGCGGGCCAGGCCGTCGCGCCGCTCGCGTACCTGCCGGACGGTGAACGGGCCGCCGGCGAACGCGATGCGGCGGTGCCCCCGCTCGCGCAGGTGCAGGCTGGCCAGCCGGCCCCCGAGCACGTCGTCCACCGCGACGGAGCAGCCGCCGCTGTGCCCCGCCGAGCTGTCGAAGCGCACCACCGGGATGCCGCGCGCGACGAGCCTGCTCAGCCGCTCCTCCTCGCCCCTGTCGTTCACCGGCGTGATGAGCACGCCCAGGGGCCGCTGCTCCTCGAACGTCTCCAGCAGGCCCGCCTCGCGACCGGCGTCCTTGTTGCTGTTGAACACCATCACGGTGACGTCGGCCTGCTGGGCGGCGGTCTCGACGCCGCGCAGGACGTCGATGAAGAACGGGTTGGCGAGATCCAGCGCGACCACCCCGATGATCCGGCTGCGCCCCGCTCGCAACTGGCGGGCGGAGCCGTTGCGCACGTAGCCGAGCCGCTCGATCGCCTCCTGCACCCGCCGCCGGGTGTCGGGCGCGACCATCTCCGGCCGGTTGAGCACGTTGCTCACGGTGCCGACGGAGACCCCGGCGAGCCGGGCGACCTCTTTCATGCTCGACATCGTTCCTCGAGTCCCGTGAGCGGCGCGAGCGTGTTCGTCGCTGTGATCATAGCGCAGCCGTTCAGAGGGGTTTGGAACGATTTGAGCACGCTCCTTCATGCTCTGCCCGGCGGCGGGCACGCCGGTCTCGTCGCCCGTCCAGCCCGCCTCGAACAGCTCCACCCCGCCCTCGCCCTTCGGCGGCTTGGCCTCCGAACTGCCGGTCGTCGTCGATGCAGTGCGCCGGCAGCATCATCGTCCTGATCTGCGCGCCCGTTCACGCCGTGATGCCCCGCTCTGACCTCCACCCGTGGGTGGACCCAGAAATTCCACCCTGGCTCCGACGCCCCACCGGCCCCCTCCACGCCACCCTGTGGAAGGTCCACGTCAGCCCCGGCCGAAGGGAAGTCAAGGGTGCGCTCGAAGAGTTCAGTGGTGATCAGCGGGGTGGTGAGCTTCCTCGTCCCGCCGGCGGCGTACGCGCTGATCCGCCCGCACACCGGCGCCGACGCCACCGCGCTGGCCGTCGCGGCGGGCATCCCCCTCGTCTGGACGGCCGCCGAGTTCGCCCGGCACCGGCGGCTCGACCCGATCGGCGTGACCGCCGTGCTCGGCTACGCCGTGGCCCTGGTGGTGCTGCTGCTCAGCGGCGGGGACCCGCTGGTGCTCAAGCTCCACGAGGCCGTGCTGACGGGGCCGCTGGGCGTGCTCGGGCTCGTCTCGGTGGCAGTGGGCAGGCCGCTCCACCTGGTGCTGCTGCACCGGCTTGCACCCCGCAACGCCCGCGCCGCCGCCACGCTGCGGCGCCCCGACATCCACCGGATCGCGAGCGTCATGACCACGATCGTCGGCGCCACGCTGGCCGTCCACGCCCTCGTCCTGCTGGTGCTCGCCCTGCGGCTGCCCACCGGAGTCTTCCTGGCGGTCGGCCGCCCGGCCGGCTGGGTCCTGCTGGCGGCGGGGGCGGGCGTCTTACTGTGGTACCGCGCGCGGCTGCGTGCCGCGAGATGAGGGTGCGGCGGATGCCGGATCGTGATCTTCGTACGATGGGCTTGACCCCCGAGACCATCCATGCCTAGATCAAGAGACTCACCCGCCCCCTGCTCCGGAGGACACCCCCGCATGGCATCGGCAGGAACGTGCCGCGAATGCTGAACGACCACGCCGAAGAGCGGCGGCGCCACCGCCGCGGGCTGGCGCTGCGGATCTCCACGCTGCTGGTGGGCGTCCTCCACCTGGTGCTCGCCGCCATCCTGATCGCCCTCCCCGGCAGCTCCCCGTCCCTCCATCCCTTACCGGCACCTGACGCCGACGAGGAGACCACCGCCGCCCCCGGCACCGGACGCCCAGTGGCCGCCACCGACCCCCGCTCGACCTCCGCCCCCGCCGACCCCACCACCTCCACCCACCCGCCCACCACCCCGCACGCCGCCACCCGCCCCTCGACCGCCCCACAGGCCGCCACCGCCCCCGCTCCCTCCACCTCACAGGCCACCCCCGCCCCCAGCCGCAGTCGGCTACGCGCGACGGGCGCCGTACCACCGTCGGAAGGCGTCCGTGAGGCATCCAAGATCGCCCCAGCGATCCCGCCGACCATCGTCAACACAAGGCCGCCCCGCCCAGCCCGAACCCCGGCCGTCGCCCCCAGCCCGGAGTACGCCCCTCCTGGCCAGACCCGCGAGCCGCCGGGCCGAATCCGTGGCAGCGGCCCCGCCACTCCACCGGGACACAACAAGTAGCACTGCACGGCACGCCGATGCCCCGCCGCCGCACGTCGGCGCGCACGTGAACCGGTAGGCAGGCCGCGATACCCGAACCCGCATGGCACGTGCGGCGCAGAACTCCGCGACGATCGGCACGCGCGAAGCCGTGCGGAGGTAGGGCGTGGGTGTTGCGCGGCAGTCGAGGCGGCCGGACGAGACCGCCGGCCGAGGCGATCGGGTCGGGGCGGTCGGGTCGGGGCGGTCGGGTGCTGGCTCCACCCTCGGTTCCACCCTTCTGAGGTGCCGCTCCACCCACCCGCCTGCTTAGCGTCCTGGCATGGACAAACGGCTTGAACTGCTGCAACGCCTGCTGGACGCCAATGGGGGCAAAGTGAACGGGAAGTTCTTGATCGCGGTCATCGTCGTGGCCCTGATCGTGGTCGTCGGGTTCCTCGCGTTCCGCCTTATCTTGGTGGACATGATTCTCAGCCTGCGGGACGCCCGCTAGCACATGCGCGAGGTGTGGGGGCGGGTCACGCGGCTGCTGGCCGCCGACGACCCCGAGACCGGGCGGCTGACCAGGGCCCTGCTGACCATGGTCCTCGCCTGGTCGCTGGTGGTCGCCTCGCCGGGCCGGGCGGCGGCGCCCGTGTGGTCGGCGCTGGGCGTGGCGATGGTCTGCTGGCTGGCGTTCGTCCTGCTCGACGGCCGCCACCCCGCCCCCACCAGGCCACGACTCGACACCCCCTTCCCCACACCCGCCGAGGCACTGCCCGGCAACCGATCTCCCGCACCCACCGAAGCACCGCCCGGCGACCGGTCTCCTACACCGACCAAGGCGCCGTCCAACAACCACGATCCCGCCCCTGATCAGGCACTGGTTGACGACGACGACTCTCCGGCCTTCACCGAGGTGCCATCCCACCACCGCCCTCTCGCCTTTGATGAGACGCCACCAGCCGATCGTCGCTCTCCCGTTCTGCAGGAAACGCCAGCCGACCACGGCTTCCCCGCCCTTGCCGCCGAGACGCCAGCACACGACTCGTTCACCGCCTCCGTCGTGGCGTCGTCCGGCGGGGTCTCCGCTGCGACCGCCGGCAAGGCGTCATTCGTCCGGCGTTTCTCTGTGCCGCCCACGGTGTTGCTCGCGGTCGGGTCCGCGGTGGCGGCTGCGGTGACGGGGTCGGAGTCGGCGGCGCCCACGGTGTTCCTGTTCGCGATGCTGCTGCTGTACGCCGCGCACATGACGCCGAGCATGACGACCATCTGCCTGGTCACCGCGGCCGACCTGGGGTTGATGGCCGGGAGCCTCGTCTGGTTCGACCGGCCGCGGACGTCGATCGTGGTCCAGGGTGTGGTGATGGTGTGCGCGGTGCTGTTCGCGCTGCATCGCCGCCAGTACCGCCGCGCCCTCCAGGACCGGGCCCGCGCCATGGCGCTGGACGAGCGGGCCCGCATCGCCAGGGAGTTGCACGACGTGCTCGCGCATTCGCTGGGCGCCCTGGGGGTGCAGCTCGACGTGGCCGAGGCGCTGCTGACCGAGCGAGGGGACGTGGCGGGCGCGGTGGCCCGCATCCGCCGCTCGCGCGGACTCGCCAGGGAAGGGCTGGTGGAGGCACGAGCGGCGGTGGCGGCGCTGCGCGAGGACGTGCCCCCGCTGCCGGACGCCCTCGGCCTGCTGGTGACCGAGCACCGCCGGGACCACTCCGTACAGGCTGAGCTGCACACCACGGGGACGCGGCGGCCGATCACCCCGGCGGCCGAGGTCTGCCTGCTGCGCACGGCCCGCGAGGCACTCACCAACGCCGCCAAGCACGCGCCAGGCCGGCCGGTCACGCTCGACCTGTCGTACGGCGAGCACTCCGTCCACCTGACGGTCCGCAATCCCCTTCCGGCGGTCCCGGAGCACGTGGGAGAACAGCCTGCGCACCGCACCGGTTACGGGCTCGCCGGGATGCGGGAGCGGGTGGCGCTGGCGGGTGGCACGCTGGGCGCCGGACCCGTCGGCGAGACGTGGGAGGTACGGGCGGAGGTGCCGGAGTGAAGGTGCTGGTGGTGGATGACCAGCAGGTGATGCGTGAAGGGCTCGTGGCGTTGCTGGATCTGGTGGACGGCGTCGAGGTCGTGGGGGATGCCGGGCAGGGTGAGGAGGCGCTGGGGCTGGTGGCGGAGCTGCGGCCGGACGTGGTGCTGATGGACCTGCGGATGCCGGTCATGGACGGCGTGGAGGCGACGCGGCGGATCGTCCGCGAGTATCCCGGGGTGGCCGTGGTGGTGCTGACCACGTACGACGACGATCGGTCCGTGGACGCGGCGCTGCTGGCCGGGGCGCGCGGTTACCTGACCAAGGACGCGGGGCGGGCCGAGATCGCCGCGGCGCTGCGCTCGGCCGCCGCTGGGCAGTCGACGTTCTCGCCCGCGGCGGCGAAGCGGCTGGTCGAGGTGCTGTCGCGGAGCGCTGCTGAGCCGGTGACCGTCTGCCCCGACGGGCTGACGGTGCGGGAGGTGGAGGTGCTGCGGCTGATCGCCCGCGGGCTCAGCAACGCCGAGATCGCCGCCCGCCTGTTCATCGCCGCGACGACGGTGAAGACGCACATCAACAACGCCTTCGCCAAGATCGGCGTACGCAACCGCACCGAGGCCGCCGACTACGCCCGCAACCGGCTCCTCTGAACGCCGCCGCGTACCTCTGACCGAGAACCGAGAACCGAGAACCGGGGACTGGGGACTGGAGACCGGGGACCGGAGCGAGGGCCTGGGCAGGGGGCAGGGCGCAGGGCCGGGGGAATGCGCTTGCGGCCGGGGGCGCCGGATCACTCTGCGGATCGCCACCCCCGGCCGGCCGCCGCGCGTGCGGGTCTCAGCCTCCGATGGCCGGGACGCCATCGAGGACGGCCGTCGCCGCGGTGTCCTGTTTCGGGGGCAGGGTTGTGAGCATGCCCACCAGGTGGTCCGCGATCGCGGCGATGGTGGGCTGCTGCCACAGCAGGGTCGCGGGGAGACGGCAGCCGAAGCGCTTCTCCAACCGCCGCCTGACCATGACCGTCATCACCGAATCCAGCCCCTGTTCGATGAGGGGGCGCCGGATCGCCAGGTCCTCCGTGGCGAGCCTCATCACGGCGGCGATCTCCGCGCGGACCTCTGTCTGGACGTGTTCGCGCAGTTCCTCCGGCGGCAGGCCGGCGAACGAGTCCGCGGGTTCCCGGAGGTCGTCCTCGGCCGCCACGGGGGCGTCGATCACCGGGTAGCGGAGTCCGGACAGGTGTCCCACCACGCGGCCGTCGGCGTCGGCCAGGAGTGCCAGTACGGTGTCGTCGCGCGACGGGTCGAGGGCCGTGTGGATGATCACGGTCTCCGGTGGCGGGCCGGTCAGCACCACCTCGTCGATGTGCACCACCATGCGCAGCACGGGGTCGCCGGGGAACACGCAGGGAGCCACGGACATCACCGCGTCCAGCGCCGGCGCCCACGTCGGCTGCCCGCCCTGCGAGTATCCGTCCTCCGCGCGCCCGCCTCCCGGCTGCCCGCTCTCCGAGTATCCGTCCTCCGCGTGCCCGCCCTCCGGGTGCCCGGTGCGGACCGTGGCGCGTAGCACGCCGTCTCCGCCCGACAGCGCCTGGATCGTCCAAGCGAAGCCCGTCGAGGGGACGCCGACCGCAGCCAGACGCTGGTGAACGAACCCGGTGTCGAGCGGGGTGAGCCCGGCCGCAGCGGCGTCAGGCAGCGCCTCGGGCAACGCATGCACGTGGTCCAGAGCCACCCCATCGCCTTGAGCGACTCCATTGCCCTGGGCAACCCCGTTGCTGTGAGGGGCTCCATGGCCTGAGGCGGCCCCGGTGGCCTGTGCGGCCCCGTTGGTCTGTGCCGCTCCGTTCGTCTGTGCCGCTCCGGTGGTGTGGGCGGCTCCGTTCGTCTGGGCGGCTCCGTTCGTCTGGGCGGTTCCGTTGCTCTGGGCGATTCCCTTGACGGGAACAGCCCCGTTGCTCCTGCCCGCCGCACCCCCGCCGCCCCCCACGCACGCCGTGACGTGCACCAACCAGGCCGGTTCCGGCTCTCCAGGCCCGGCCGGCGTACGCGCCGCGAGCCGGATCGAGGGAGGCTCGTGGACGACCTGGATCTGCCTGCGCTCCGAGGTCATCAGCGGATGCATCATCTCCACATCGGTGAGGACGGGAAGGACGCCGTCCTCGCCGGCGCGCAGGAAGCTGTTGACCAGCACAGCGGCGGGCACGATCTCGACCCCGTTCAGCGTGTGGCTGCCGGGATAGGGCCGGTTCGCGTCCTCCAGGCTGGTCTTCCACAGCCGCGTCCGGCTGCCCGCGAGGCTCGTCCCGGCGCCGAGCAGGGTGTGGGAGCGCACGTCGTGCCCGCGGTTCTCGTCGTCGCCCCCGGAGCCGTCACGCCAGTGGCGGCGGTGCTGCCAGGCGTACGGCGGCAGGTCGGCCAGGCCGCCGGACGGCTGCAGGCGCGTCCAGTCCACCTCGACGCCGTGGCAGTGCGCCAGGCCCACCGCTGCGAGGAGGGCGGATCGCTCCGGCTGGTTCCTGCGCAGCGACGTGCCGATGAACACGTCCTCGAACCCGCTCTCCGAGAGCGTCTCGTTGAGGGAGTGCGCGACCACGGGGTGCGGCGAGATCTCCAGGAACGCGCGGTAACCGTCCTGGGCGGCGGCCTCGGTCGCCGCGCGGAGCCGGACGGGGTCGCGCAGGTTCTTCGCCCAGTACGCGGAGTCCAGGACGGACGTCGAGCGGGGGTCGGCCAGCACGGTCGAGTACATGGGGATGCGGGGCGCGCCGAACGCCAGATCGGCGGTGGCCGCCGCCAGTTCGACGGCCAAGGGGTCCATGTGCGGGCTGTGGAAGGCGACGTCCGACGCCACCCGGCGGGCCACGATGCCCTCGGCCGGCCACTCGTTCAGCACCGCCTCGACCGCGGCGACGTCCCCGGACAGCACGGTGGAGCCGGGCGCCGACGAGATGGCGGCGACCAGGTCGGTACGGCCGGCCAGCCGCTCGGCCGCCTCCTCGAAGGGCAGGCCGACCATGACCATGGCCCCCTTGCCCTCGGCCTGGCGCAGCAGCCGGGACCGGCGGCAGATCAGGCGCGCGCCGTCGGCGACCGACATCGCGCCGGCCGTCACCGCCGCCGCGATCTCGCCGACGGAGTGCCCGATGACGGCCTTGGGCGTCACCCCGTACGCGTTCCAGAGCCGGGCGAGGCCGAGCTGCATCACGAAGATCATGGTCTGTACGCGGTCGATCCCGTCGAGCTCGCCCTCGGTCAGGACCTGCCGGGGAGAGAAGCCGATCTCCTCGGCGAAGATCGGCTCCACCTCGTCGACCAGGGCCGCGAACTCCGGCTCGGTGGCGAGCAGCTCCCGTCCCATGCCGCGCCACTGGCAGCCCTGCCCGGCGAACACCCAGATCGGCCCGGGGCCGGGGTCGGGCAGCACGTCCCCGGTGTGGACGTCCTCGGACGGCAGGTCCTCCGCGAGCCTGCGCAGGCTCGCGGACAGCTCGCCCTGGTCCGCCGCGCTGACGACGGCCCGGCGGGCCAGGTGGGTGCGCCGCAGCGCCAGCGTGTGCCCGGCCGAAGCGAGGTCGAGGCCGTCGTCGAGCCGGTCGGCCAGGATGCCCGCGTACCGCCGCAGAGCCGCGGGCGAGGCGGCCGACAGCGGGAACAGCCGCTGCCCGGGAGCGCGCGAGGCCGACGGCGCCTCCGGTGCCGGCGGAGCCTGTTCGAGCAGGATGTGCGCGACGGTGCCGCCGTAGCCGAAGCTGGAGACGCCCGCCCGGCGCGGGTGGCCGCGGTCCGGCCAGGCCGACCGTTCGGTCACCACGCGAAGCCCCGAGGTCTCCCACGCGATGGCCGGGTTGGGGGTGGTGAGCACGCTCGGGGGGATCTCGCCGCGGTGGAGGGCGAGCACCGCCTTGATGACGCCGGCGATGCCCGCGGCGCCTTCGAGGTGGCCGATGTTGGACTTGACCGAGCCGATCAGGCAGGGGTCGTCCGGGGCGCGTCCCGTGCCGTACACGGCGGCCAGCGCCTCCGCTTCGAGCGGGTCGCCCAGCCTGGTGCCGGTCCCGTGCGCCTCGATGTAGTCCACGGTGGCGGGCGAGACGCCCGCCTGCCGGCAGGCCCTGTTCATCACGTGTTCCTGGGCCGCGCCGCACGGGGCCATGATGCCGTTGGTGTGCCCGTCCTGGTTCACGGCGCTGCCGATGACGAGCGCGAGGATCCGGTCGCCGTCTCGTTGCGCGTCGGACAGCCGCTTGAGCACGACGACGCCGCAGCCCTCGCCGCGCCCGTAGCCGTCGGCCGTGGCGTCGAACGACTTCGAGCGCCCGTCGGGGGCCAGGGCTCCGGCGGTGCCGAGCGTGAGGGTCTGGCCGGGGGTGACCAGCAGGTTGACGCCGCCGGCGAGGGCGACGTCGCTCTCGCCGAGCCGCAGGCTCTGCGCGGCCAGGTGCAGCGCGACCAGCGACGCCGAGCAGGCGGTGTCGACGGCCATGCTGGGGCCGCGCAGGTCCAGCGAGTAGGAGATGCGGTTGGCGACGGCGCAGGTGGCCGCGCCGATCCCGGTCCACGCCTCGATCTGGGGCAGGTCCTCCAGCAGGCGGCCGCCGTAGTCGGCCGTGCAGACCCCGACGAACACCCCGGCGTCGGTGCCGGCCAGCTCGTGCGGCGGCAGGCCGGCGTGCTCCAGCGCCTCCCACGCGGTCTCCATGAGGATCCGCTGCTGCGGGTCCATCAGCTCGGCCTCGCGGGGCGAAAGGCCGAAGAACTCCGCGTCGAAGCCCTCGATGTCGTTCAGGAAGCTGCCGTGGCGCACGGCGTCGCGCAGCGCGGCGGCGTACTCGGGGCTGTGGTTCTCGTACGGGCGCCAGCGTTCGGCGGGCAGCGGCCGGGTCGTGTTCCCGGCGGCGCCCAGCAGGTCCCAGAACGCGTCCGGTGAGCCGGCGTCGCCGGGGAAGCGGCATCCGATCCCGACCACCGCCACCGGTTCCACGCGTACTCCGCTCGGACTATCGGCCATCGCGTTCGTTTCCCTTCGATGACGACGTTTCACGACCATGCGGGCGTGTCGAGAATCTTGATCACGGCGCCGGAGACGGTGACTCCCGGGCCGGTGCCGAGCATCAGCAGGTGGTCACCGGGGCCCAGCTCCCCCGTCAGCAGCAGCCGGTCGAGGGCGAGGACCTGGTCACTGGCCCCGCAGTGGCCGATGGTGCGGCCGTAATCCCAGGTCGATCGGGACATGGGCAGGTCGAGAACGGCCATGCAGCGCTGTTCGACGATCTCTTCCGAGTAGTTCATGAAGGCCACCCGGGTGAGATCGCCGGCCTCGATCCCGCTCTCGGCCAGGACGCGCTCGACGACGTCCATCAGCGCCCGCTGGATCTTGAACAGGGCGGCGGTGGCCTCGCCCTTGGGCATGACCTGCTGCCTGAACTGGTCGTTCCTGGCCCCGAAGCTCATCCGGCGCCCGACGGTGACGCCGGGCGGGAACAGCGGCTCGGTGCCGCGGTGCAGCTCCTCGGCCTCGGCCACGGTCACCGTGCAGACCGACATCAGTCGGGCGAAGCCGTTCTCCTTGGTGAGCACGAGCGCGCTGGCGGCGTCGCCGCCGACGTAGCCGGGGCCCATGCGCCACCGGTCCATCAGCGGGGTGCCGTAGTTGTCGGCGGCGACGAGCAGGGCGGCCTGCCGGCCGGACGCGGCGTCGAGGTAGCTCGCCGCGAGGTCGAGCGCGACGAACATCCCGTTGCAGCCCTGCCGGATCTCGGTGGCCACGACGTCCCCGCCGACGAGCTGGCGCTGCAGGTAGGAGTGCGGCGGCCAGCCGTCCGGGCCCTGGTGCCAGGTCGAGGCGTACAGGAGGAGGTCGAGATCCGACGGCGCCCGGCCACTGCGTTTGAGCGCGCTCTGCGCCGCGTGCAGCGCCATCTCCGGAGCCGGTACGTCGCCGGCCACCGCCGCCCCGGCCAGGTTGTGCAGCTCCGCCTCCTCCGCCGGGTACCAGCCCTTGGCGACGGCCTTCTCGACGCTGACGACGGTCCGGGGGATGAAGGCTCCCACTCCGCTGATGTACGTGTCCGCCCACTGCATGACTGCGCCCCTCGCTCCGGCTAGACGGATTCGAGCTCTCTGACCATCGCCACGATGGTCACCACGTCCCTGAAGTTCTCGGGGTCGAGCTTGGCGGCCGGGATCGGGACGCCGACGTCCTTCCTGAGGAAGTTCAGCAGCCGCGCCGTCCGCAGGGAGTCCAGCAGGCCCGACACGAGGAGCGGGGTCGTCTCGTCCACCTCGATGTCGTCGCCGTCCAGGACGAGGTTGTCCTGGATGAAGCCGACCAGCCGCTGCGTCAGCTCGGTCATGCGCGTGCTCCTCTCGTGACGGGAACGCCGGACAGGACCCGGAACGCGGCCGCGGCGACCGACGTGCCCGAGCCGAACCCGACCATGAGCAGGTGATCACCGGCGACGAGCCCGCCGGTCGCGATCAGGTGCTCGAAGGCGATGAACTGGTCCACCGCGCCGCAGTGGCCGACGCGCCGCCCGTAGTCCCACGTCGTCTGCTCCTCCTCGATGCCCAGCCAGGACATCTGCCCGTCCAGGTCCTCGCGGCGGCCGTGCGGGAACGCCACCCGCGTGATGTCGGCGAACCCGATGCCGGCCTCCTCCAGGGTCTGTTCGACCTGCTGCATCATCGTCTTCTGGATGGTCAGGTGGATCCCGGTCCCGTGCGCCTTGAGCAGCCGCTGGCGGAACTCCTCGTGCCGGTCCCCGAAGCTCAGGCCCCTGCCGACGGTGGCGTCCGGGGGGAACAGCGGGTAGCCGCCGTCGTTGACGGCGTCGGCCTCAGGGATCGTGGTCGCGTTGACCGCGAGGAGCTCGGCCATGCCGTACTCCTTGCCGAGGACGAGCGCGCAGGCGGCGTCGCCGATGACCGCTCCGGGCGTCATGCGCCAGCGGTCCACCAGCGGGGTGCCGTGGTTGTCCGCGGAGACCACCATCGCGGTCTCCCGCCGCGGGTCGGCCTGGAGGTAGCTGGCCGCCAGCTCCATCGAGCTGATCATGCCGACGCAGCCGCTGCGGATCTCGAACGCGGGCACGTGCCCGCCGAGGAGGTGCATCTGCAGGTAGTGCTGGGGCTGCCAGCCGTTGGGGCCCTGGTGCCAGACCGACGGGTAGAGCAGGAGGTCGAGCTCCCGCGGGGAGGATTCGCCCCAGCGGTCGTAGGCGTCCAGGACCGCGCGCCGGGCCATCTCCGGCGCGGGCACGTCGCCGGCGACCGCCGCGCCGAGCTGCTGGAACCGCTCGACCTCCTCGGCCGGGTACCGGCCCTCCCGAACCGCCTGATCGACGCTCACGATGTCCGGCACGAAGACGCCGAGGCTCCTGACGAACATGTTGGTTGTACGCACACGTCCCCTAACTCGTCGACGATCGCCGCGCCTGCGGGCACGGCGTGGAAGGGCGCCGTCGATCCGACGGAGCACCAGGGAGAACGGCGTGGAACAGGACGGCGGCGGGATGGGCGACGCACATCCCGGAGAATTCGCCGCCAGGCGATATGTACGGGGAATTCGGCCAGGCGCACGCAGGGGCCGACGAAATATTTCGTGAATACGGAGTCGGCGGTCAGACGAGGGTCGGCTGGTGGGTTCTGCAATTTCCGCCGGTCGGCGAAGAGCCGGAACCAATGGCCGTCACGGATTCCGCTCTTTCATCGGTCGGCACAGAGGAAAGGATAGGGCGGCCCCCCGAGTAAATCAATATAACGTCCGAAATCTGGACGACGTCATTCCGTGATCGGCGATCGGCGGAACGTGTCGAGTTAGGAAATGCACTTTTCCGCGCCGAGCTGCGGTTTCTCCGGCTGGATGGTTCCAGAGTGCGTTTCCGAAATTGCGCCCGGCTCAGCCGGACACCTTGGTGCAGGGGATGCCGTTGAGCCTGAACTCGGCCGGTGTGGCGTTCGTGCCGCTGTAGGTCGCCTCGAAGCCGAAGCTGGTGCTGGAGCTGGCGCCGATGACGGCGTTGTGGCCGGCGTCGCGTGCGGTCACCTGGGCGCCCGACTGGGTCACCGTGGCGTTCCAGGCGGTCGTGACCTGCTGGTTGCCGGGCCAGGTCCACGTCGCGACCCAGCGGTCGATGGGGGTCGTGCCGGTGTTCCTGATGGTCACGCTGCCGGTGAAGCCGCCGCTCCAGGTGGTGGTGGCGTAGGAGACCTGGCAGGAGGTGCCCATCTTGAGCCCGCCGCGCAGGAACCACTCGAAGGTGTCCCAGGTGGGGTTGGGCGTGCCGGCCTGGGTGGTCCCGTAGCAGTTGGTGGTGGTGTAGCTGGTCTGGGTGCCGAAGCGGGCGGGGTCCATGACGTCGCTCTTGCCGTGGTCCGCGCCGGGGATCGAGATGAACAGGGCGTTGCCGCAGCTCGCCTTGATCTTGTTGTAGAGCAGGACGCTCTGCCCGTGCGGCACCAGGAAGTCGGCCTGGCCGTGCAGGAACATCAGCGGCGGGTCGTTGGCGTCGACGTAGTTGATCGGGTTGGCCAGCGCCACCTTGTCGGGGCAGGTCTGGATCGCGCAGCCGATCAGCAGGGATTCGGGCGAGACGGGAGAGTTGTGGTCCAGCCCTCCACCCGGCAGGTTCTGCGCGTTCATCTGGAGGAAGTCGGTCGGGCTGTAGAAGGCGAGCCCCGTCTGCACGGCGCTGGAGACGCCGGTGGTGCCGACGGTGCCCTCCAGCGACGCGACGCCGCCGGTCAGGGTGGCCATCTCCGTCAGCCAGCCGCCCGAGGAGTCGCCCATCATCGCGAAGCGGTTGGGGTCGAGCTGGTACGTGGCGGCGTTCGCCCGCAGCCACCGGATGGCCGCCTTGACGTCGTGCACCTGGGCGGGGAAGACCGCCTGCGCGCTGGAGCGGACGCTGACGCCGGCCACCGCGAACCCCTTGGCGTTGAAGACGGCGGCGATCGCGTCCGCGCCGTTCTTGCCGTCGTCGCTCGACCAGGCGGAGCCGCTGTGCCAGATCAGCAGCGGCCGGGGGGTGATGCCGCCGGCCGGCAGGTAGAGGTCCAGCAGGTGTCCCCTGGAGCCGGCCGGTTGCGCGGGCGCGTAGGCGATGTCGCTGATCACCTGCGCCGCCGCGCGAGCCGGTGGCGACAGGACGAGCGACACACCGAGGGTGGCCAGCATCGTCATGACCATGCCGAGGATCGAGGCCGTGCGCTTACGAGCGTGCATGGTGCGCCTCCGGTGTTCGGATGATCGCCGCGGGCCGACGTGACGATATGACAGGGATGTGACGGCGGTCAAAGGTTTCGTCAAATGAAGGGCCTTCCCGAACGCACAGCGACGACCTGGTGACCGGTCCTACAATCCCCACATGCGCTCTGACAGCGGCGTCACGCCGGCGGTCAACAGCGGCGGCGGGCCGGAGCCCGGCCGCTCCCGGCGGTTCGCCGCGGGCACGAGCGGCGTGCGGGGGCTGCTGGTCACGCTGCTCGGCGGCTACGTGCGCTCGGCCGGGCAGGCCACGCCCACCTCGGCCTTCGTCGACGCGCTGGGCCGCTTCGGCGTCAAGGAGGACGCCTGCCGGCAGGCGCTGGCCCGCGCCACCGCGGACGGCTGGCTGCGCCCGAGCCGCGAGGGACGGTACACGTGGTGGCGCCTCAGCCCCGCCTTCGAGCAGTTCCTGCGGCTGGGCGCCGAGCGGATCCTGCGCTTCACCGCGACCCAGCCCGACTGGGACGGCCGGTGGCTGGTGGTCCTGGCGCGCGCCGCGGAGACGAACCGGCCGGGCCGCCACCTGCTGCGCACGCGGCTGCGGTGGGCGGGGTTCGGCAACCCGGCGCCGGGGACCTGGGTCAACACGCACACCGACCGGGCCGGGGAGGCCGGGCTCGTCCTCGACGAGGCCGGGGTGCGCGGGCAGGCGCAGATCTTCGTCACGGAGCACCTGTCGGGCGGCGAAGCCTCGGCCCTCGTCCGCCAGGCGTGGGACTTCGACGAGGTCGAGCGGGAGTACGAGGCGTTCCTCGCGGCGTTCGCCCGCCCGCCGTTCAGCGATCCGCTGGTCCGGCTCACCAGGCTCGTGCACGACTGGCGCCGTCTCGCGCTCGTCGATCCCGAGCTGCCCGCGGAGCTCCTGCCCGCGCAGTGGCGCGGCGCCCGCGCCGCGCGGCTCTTCCGCGAGCAGCACGCGAAGTGGGCGCCGGCCGCGTTGCGTGAATGGGAACGGATCAGCTCGCGGACGCGATGAAACAGGGTTTGCGCGCCTGATGACTATCTTTTCCGGCACCCGGTCAGCAATAATCTTGAACGCCATGATCCGGTGCGTCGCAGGAGGATTGATGCGCAAGGCACGCGCGGTTCTCGTCTCGGCCGTTCTGGCCACCGGAATGTCGTTGTCCCTCGGCGCCGCCCCGGCGCACGCGGAGACGCTGAACGGCATCTACCGGGATTACTCGGAATGTCAGCGGGTCGGCAGCTACGGCGACGACCAAGGCTGGTGGGACGACTGGCGGTGCGAGTGGATGAACCAGTATCGCTACTACTTCCTCTACTCGTGACACCGTGAGAACGGACGCGCCCCCCGGCTCCTGAGGGCCGGGCCAGGGGGCGCGCCACCGTGCCGGCGCCGGCGCCCCTCCCGACCGCCCCACACGGTCGGGCGCGAGGGTGTGAGGCGGTGCGGGGCGGCTCGGCGGGAACCGATAGATTCGGCACATAACCGCTGCGTGCGTGCACCTCCGCCGCCGCGCGTGACCAGGCGGCGTGTCCCGCCTGCTCGCCGATTCCAAGGAGCCCCCGTGACCGTTCCCCATGTGCCCGACGTGCATCCAGCCTGGCTGCCTCCTGAGGCCTTCCGCGCGGCCGGCGCGCGCCGCGTGCTCGTGCTCGGCGACGACTCGGCGCCGGCCGAGACCGTGCGGGCCGAGGTGGCCGACGCCTGCGAGCGGCACGGCGGCGCCGTGGCCGCGCCCGGCGAGGCGTGCGACCTGGTGCTCGCCCTTTCCTCGGCCGCCGGCCTGCCGGCCGAGGCGCGGGCGCTGCTGGGGCCGGAGATCGGCGCCGAGGGCTTCGTGCTGGCCCGGCGGGACGGCGTCACGGTGGTGCTCGCCGACGACCCCGCGGGCCTGTTGTACGGCTGGTTCGAGGTGGCCCGGCTGGGCGAGGCTGCGTTCGGCGAGGCACGACCGGCCCGGGCGCACCGCCCCGCGCTGCGCCGGCGCATGCTGGACCATTGGGACAACATCGACGTGCACCCGGTGATGGGCCAGGTCGAGCGCGGCTACTCGGGCGGCTCGATCTTCTGGCTGGACGGCGCCCTGCGCGCGGACCTCACCCGGGTGCGCGCGTACGGCCGGCTGCTCGCCGCGACCGGCGTCAACGCGGTCGCGATCAACAACGTGAACGTGCACACCGCCGAGGCCCACCTGCTGACCGACCGGCTCGGCGAGGTCGCCGCCGTCGCGGCGGAGCTGCGCCCGTACGGCATCCGCGTGCACCTGTCGGTCAACTTCGCCTCCCCGATCACGCTCGGCGGCCTGGACAGCGCCGACCCGCTGGACGAGGCCGTGCGCGAGTGGTGGACGCGCACGACCGGGCGGGTCTACGAGACGATCCCCGACTTCGGCGGCTACGTGGTCAAGGCCGACTCGGAGGGCCAGCCGGGACCGTTCGCGTACGGGCGCAGCCACGCCGACGGCGCGAACATGCTGGCCGACGCCCTGGCCCCGCACGGCGGCGTCGTGTTCTGGCGCGCGTTCGTCTACAACCACCGCCAGGACTGGCGTGACCGCTCCACCGACCGCGCCCGCGCGGCCCACGACCACTTCGCCCCGCTGGACGGCCGGTTCAGGGACAACGCGATCCTCCAGGTCAAGTACGGCCCCATGGACTTCCAGACGCGCGAGCCGGTCTCCCCCGTGATCGCCGCCATGCCGGCCACCAGGCTCGCGGTGGAGCTGCAGGTGACGCAGGAGTACACCGGCCAGCAGCGGCACGTGTGCTACCTCGGCCCGATGTGGAGCGAGGTGCTCGGGTTCCGCTTCTGGGGGCCGGGCGAGCGCGCGGTCGCCGACGTGGCCGCGGGCGGCGGCCTGGTGGCGGTCTCCAATGTGGGCGACGACCCGTACTGGACGGGTCACCCGCTGGCCCAGGCCAACCTGTACGCGTTCGGCCGGCTCGCCTGGTCCCCCGAGCTCGACCCGGCGGCGATCCTGGACGAGTGGATCGGCCTGACCTTCCCCGGCGCGTCCGGCCTGGTGCGCGACACGCTGCACGAGATGATGGACGGCTCCTGGGAGACCTACGAGCGTTACACCGCGCCGCTCGGCGTCGGCTTCATGGTGCGCCCCGGCCACCACTACGGCCCCGACGTGGACGGCTACGAGTACACGCCGTGGGGCACCTACCACTTCGCCGACCGCGACGGCGTGGGCGTGGACCGCACCCGCGCGACCGGCACCGGCTACACCGGCCAGTACCCGGCGCCGTGGTCGGAGGTGTACGAGTCGCTCGCCGAGTGCCCCGACGAGCTGCTGCTCTTCTTCCACCACGTGCCGTACGAGCACGTGCTGCAGAGCGGCGTCACGGTCGTCCAGCACATCTACGACACCCACTTCGCGGGCGCCGAGGAGGCGGCCGGGATCCGGCTGGCGTGGGAGAAGCTGGCGGGCTCCGTGGACCCGGCGCTGTACGCGCGGGTCCAGGAGCGCCTCGACGAGCAGGTCCGGTGCGCGGAGGAGTGGCGCGACCAGGTCAACACCTATTTCCTGCGCAAGTCCGGAGTGCCCGACGCCCGGGGCAGGCAGATCTACTGACGGGTGAAGCGCTGCTGGACCTCGGTGATCATCGCGCGGCTGTTCCACAGGAGCGTCGCCGTGAGCACCGAGGCCAGCAGCGCCGGCGCCGCCTCCGTGGCGAGCACCGTGACGCCGCCCGCCACGATGAGCAGGCACGTGTTGGCCAGGGTGGCGCCCGGGAAGCGGCCCAGCGAGTACGCCGCCAGCTTGGCCACGTCCACCGCCCTGAACGCGAACAGTGACGTGATGACCAGCGCGTTGGCCACCCACAGCGTGGCGCCCGCCGCCAGGACGACCAGCAGCGCCGCCCACCAGCCGGGCACCCCGGCGGCCGAGAAGTTGCCCAGGTTCGTCCCGACCAGGGCCAGCACCACCAGCCAGGGGACCCAGATCTTCATGGCCGCGCCGAAGTTGAGCCGGTAACCGCGCCAGAACGCCGGCGCCGGGCGCAGCTCGGTCAGCTCCCGGCCGCGATGGCGCAGCGCGTACAGGGCGGCGGACAGCGCCGGGCCGGCGGGCAGCAGGCAGGCGGCCATCAGCGGCACGTTGCCGGCGGAGCGGTCGAGCAGGACCAGCGCCACCAGGCCCGGCACCGCGGTGAGCAGGACGAGCAGTTCGACGACCAGCAGGGTGTAGATCAGGGCGGAGATCCGCGAGAGCGGGCCGCTGCCGAACTGGCGTGAGGTCGTCACGTCGCCCATCGCGTGCCCCTCTCCAGGCGCCCCGGGCCGTCGCCGGTCACGTGCTCTCCGCCAGGCCGAGCAGCCGGCGGTCGTCCCACCACGGCGGGGTCTCGTCCACCACCGGGCTGAGCTCGACGAGCGTGACCTCGTGGCGGTCGAGCGTCAGGTCGAGCTCGACCATTCCGCCGGTGACCGGCAGGCTCCGGTGGCGGCGGACCGGTTCCGCCGCTTCTCGGAGGATATCGAGCTGCTTGGGGTGCGGTGACCGGGGGCGCCCCATTTCAGACCAGGCCGTCCACGCGTTGCCCATCTCCTCGCTCACCGACGAGCGCAGCATGAACGCCGAGCCGCCCTGGACCGGGACGGCCAGGCGCACGGTGTGCCCGGCGACGGCCGGACCGCCCGTGACGTCCACCGGAGCCCACGCCAGCACGGTCACCCGGCCGCCGGAGTCCCTGGTCACGAGGTGGTCCTCGCCCCTGGTCAGGAGCTGGTCGCCCATGCGCGCCATGAACGCGTACAGGTGGTAGGTGGGCTTCTTGATCTGCCGGTGCGTCAGCAGGCCGAAGCCGCCGTGGAAGATCGAGGTCGGGATCCCGACCTCCTCGAACATGTCGCTGAACGTCCAGTACGAGAAGGAGTCCACCAGCTCGCCGCCCTCGGCCAGCACGGGCGCTAGGTAGGCGGCGTTGAAGGCCGTGTCGTGGACGGGGTTGTCGGGGCGGTAGGAGGAGTTGAACTCGGTGATGTGCACCGGCAGCTCCGCCAGCGGGCCGCCCGCGAGCTGCCGGCGCGTGGTGGCGAACTGCTCCAGCAGGCCGGAGGCGGGGCCCATCGTCTGGTGCACGCCGAACGGCACATGCTGGGCCGGGCCCGAGGTGTAGGCGTGGCGGCTGAGGAAGTCCACCGGCACGTCGCGGGCGGTGACGAAGTCGGCGAAGCGCGGCATCCACTCGTCGGAGCCGGGTGAGATGGACGGGCCGCCGACCTGCAGCGACGCGTCCACGTCCTTGATCGTGCGGGCGGTGATCTCGTACAGGCGGTGGTAGGCGGCCTCGTCGGCGCCCTGCCAGAAGTCCTTGAGGTTGGGCTCGTTCCAGACCTCGATCGGCCAGCGGCGCACCCGGTCGAGGCCGTAGCGGTCGATCAGGTGGGTGAGCGTGGCCCTGACCAGCTCGGCCCACTCCTGCCACGAGCTGGGCGGGGTGACGTTGCCGCGCCACCAGAACACGGTCTGCTCGCCGGAGGCCAGCCCCGAGGGCATGAAGCCCAGCTCCAGGAACGGCTCGATGCCCAGCTCCAGGTAGGCGTCGACGACCTGGTCCAGGTAGGTGAACGAGTGCCGGACGTGCCGCTCGCCCCCGTACTCGTAGGGCCGGTGCACGCCGACGCCGTCGCTGAACAGGCCGTGGCCGCGGATGTGCCGGAAGCCGATCTCCCGCTGGACGAGCGCCAGCGAGTCCTGGTAGTCGCGCCGCAGCGCGAGGTCGAAGCGTCCGGTGCCGACGCAGAAGCGCCAGGCGTCGGACAGCCGCCCGGAGGGCTCGCCGGGGACGAGGTTGCGCATGGGTCAGTCCTTGGAAAATAGGCGGCCGGGCCGCCCCCTCGGCAGGTTGGGGGCGGCCCGGCCGGGACAGGGGGTCAGCCGCCGTGTGCCTTCTTGAAGCGGTCGTAGGCGCCGTTCACGAGGGTGACGTACTGGGTGGAGTTCTTGGACTCCAGCTCCTTGACGTAGGCGTCCCACTCGGCGAGGTCACGCTCGCCCAGGATGAACTTCAGCGTGTTCTGGGTGACGTGGTCCTTCAGCGGCGTCTCCCAGAGCGAGACCTGCTCGCGCTCCTCCTCGCTGAGCGGCGCGGCCGGCTCGACGGGCCAGGTCTTCCTGGCGTTCATCACGTTCTGGAACTCCATCTCCTCGTCCGAGAACGTGGACTGGAGCAGCTTGGTGGGGCCGCCGTAGGCGAACACGCCGTTGCCGAAACCGAAGTCCTTCTGCAGGTGCTTCGGCGCGCCGGGGTTCAGGCCGACGTAGTCGATGTCGTCGGCCAGCTTGTACTTGTCGCCTTCCTTGGTGAACGTCGTGCCCTCGACGCCCCACTTGGCGAACTCCAGGCCCGCGTCGGAGTACCAGAGCCAGTCGATGAGCTGCATCATCGCAACGAAGTTCTTGTTCTCCAGGGCCTTCTTGGAGATCATGATGCCGTTCTCCAGGCGGGTGGCGACCTTGACGTCGCCCGCCGGGCCGGTCGGCACCGGAATCTTGACGATCTTGGCGTCCTTGATGTTCTCGGTCAGCGCCGCCCGGTAGTCGTTGATCAGCACCTGCGCGTTGGTGCTGATCACGAAGGACTTGCCGGAGATGAACTTCTGCTTGGCGGCCTCGTCCTGCTGGGTGAAGCTCTCGGGGTCGAGCAGCTTCTCCTTCACCAGCTTGTTCAGGTACTCGATCGCCTGCTTGTACTGCGGCATGGCGCCGGTGTAGACGAACTTGCCCTGGGCGGCGTCGAACGTCGCGTGCTGGTACTCCCAGCCGCCCTTGGTGCCGTACGCCTGCGCGATGAGCTTGATCAGGTTACCGCCGGGCGTGGGCACGCCCCAGCGGTCGGTCATCGGGTAGAGGTCGGGGTACTCGGCCTTCATCGCCTTGAGCATGTTGTAGAAGTCGTCCAGCGTCTTGGGGACTTCCAGCTTCAGCTTCTCGAGGATGTCGGTGCGCACCGCGAAGGAGTAGTCGGCCCAGGCGGCCTCGTGCAGGCCGGGCAGCAGGTAGATCTTGCCGTCCGTCTGCATGATCGAGTTCAGCTCCGGCTGGAGCTGCCACTTGGCGACCTTGTCCTGGAAGTTGGGCATCAGGTTGAAGTAGTCGCTGACCGGAAGGATCGCGCCGGAGGAGACGAACGCCTCCTCCTGCGGGTGGTAGGTCTTCGGGATGATCAGCGGGGCGTCGCCGGCGGCGATGAGCAGGCCACGCTTCTTCTCGTAGTCGCTGAGCGGCACCTCGACCGGCTTGAACGTGACATTGGTCCGCTTGGTCAGCTCCGACCAGAACAGCCAGTCGGGCTTGTTCGGGTAGAACGAGTGGTTGTTGTAGAGCACGTCGAACGACAGCGGCTCGGTGGCCTTGAACTGCTGGCCGACGCCGTACGACGCCATCGAGCCCGCCTTGTTGGCCGCGTCCGTGGCCTTGGCCGGGGTCTCGCTGTCGCTGCCGCAGGCGGTCAGAGCGAGGGAGGCGAAGGCACCGAGGCCGATGATCGCCTGACGCCGCGAGATGTCGCGCATGGGGGGATCCTTTCTGGGGGTTGGGAGGCGCCGGGAGGTCAGCCCTTGACCGCGCCGAGCATGACGCCGGAGACGAAGAAGCGCTGGACGAACGGGTAGATGACCAGGATCGGCAGGACGGTGAGCACGATCGTCACCGCCTGGATGTTGGCCCCCACCTGCGTCACCTCGGCGGCAGCCGCGCCGTAGGAGTCCGCGCCGGTCGCGCCGGCGATGAGGTTGCGCAAATAGACCGTCACGGGGAACAGGTCAGAGCGGTCCATGTACAGGAACGCCCCGAACCAGGAGTTCCAGAACGAGACCGCGTAGAACAGGATCATCGTGGCGATGACCGCCTTCGACAGCGGCAGCACGATCCGCCACAGGATGCCGTAGGTGTTCAGCCCGTCGATGGCGGCGGCCTCCTCCAGGTCCTGCGGCAGGCTCTCGAAGAACGCCTTCATGACCAGGAGGTTGAACACGCTGATGGCGTTGGGCAGGACGATCGCCCAGATCGAGTTCTTCATGCCGAGGCTGGTGATCAGCACGTAGTTCGGGATCAGGCCGCCGGAGAAGAACATGGTGAAGACCGCGACGCCGACGAGGAACTTGCGGCCCTTGAGGTGCTTCTTGGACAGCACGTACGCGTAGCACGTGGTCATCACCATCGCGATGAGCGTCGCGATGACCGTGTAGACGACCGTGTTCCAGTAGTTCGTCCAGAACATCGGGTCCGACGCGACGATCTTGTACGTCGTCAGGTTGAACCCCTTGGGAACGAGGTTCACCTCACCCGCGGCGATGGCGCTCTGCGAGCTGAACGAGCGGGCCAGGATGTTGGCGAACGGGTAGAGCGTCACCACCACGACCAGCGCCAGGACGACGCCGTTGAACCACTGGAAGACGCGGTAGCCCCGGGTCATGTCGTGCGTTGTCACCACAGGCTCGTCCCAACTGTGCGGCGGGAGATCACATTGGCCGAGAGGATCAGCACCAGGCCGACCAGCGCCTCGAACAGGCCGATCGCGGCGGCGTAGCTGAAGTTGCTCGCCTCCAGGCCCATCCGGTACACGTACGTCGAGATCACGTCGGCCGTCGGGTACGTCAGCGGGTTGTACAGCAGGAAGACCTTCTCGAAGCCCACCGCCATGAACGTGCCGATGTTGAGGATCAGCAGCGTGACCGCCGTGGGCCGGATGCCCGGCAGTGTCACGTGCCAGATCTGCCGCCACCGGCCGGCGCCGTCCATCCTGGCGGCCTCGTAGAGCTGGTCGTCGATGGTGGTCAGCGCGGCCAGGTAGAGGATCGTGCCCCAGCCGACGGTCTGCCAGACCTCCGAGCCGACGTAGATCGTCCGGAACCAGTCCGGGTCCTGCATGAACGAGATCTTCTCGCTGCCGATGTAGCCCAGGAACGCGTTGATCGGCCCGTCGATCGAGGTGATCTGCATGACGAGACCGGCCACGATGACGATCGACAGGAAGTGCGGCAGGTACGTCACCGACTGCAGGAACCGCTTGAGCGCGCGCCGCCGCACCTCGTTGAGCAGCAGGGCCAGCACGATCGGCAGCGGGAAGCAGAAGAGCAGGGTCAGCCCGCCGAGGACCAGCGTGTTGGTGAACACGTTCCAGAACGTCGGGTCGTTCAGGAACAGCTTCACGTAGCGCAGGCCCACCCACTCTTCGCCGAAGATGTTGCCGCCGGGCTCGAACTTCCTGAAGGCGATGACGTTGCCGATCATCGGCGCGTACCGGAAGACCAGGAAGAACAGCAGCGGCAGCACCGCCAGCGAGTAGAGCTGCCAGTCACGGCGCAGCGCGCGCCCCCAGGAGCTGCCGCCCTCGCGCCGATGGCGCTTGGGGGCGGGTTCGGCCTCGGGCTCGCGCGCCGTGCCGACACTCAGCGTCTCGGATGTGCTCATCCTCGGCCCTCCGGGGGGTTGCGGTCGATGTGCGCCGGCGCCAGGAGGTGCCGCCCGTGGCCGACCTCGCGCTCGGGGCCGGTCAGGCGCAGCGGCAGGGCCGCCACGGCGTCCGCGCAGGAGCGGCCGAGGCGCAGCTCGACGTCGCCCGGCTCGACGACGCGGCGGCCGTTCGCCCCGGCGAACGACGTGACGTCGGCCGGGACGGTGAAGGTGACCCGCGCGGCCTGGCCCGCCTCCAGCGGGACGCGGGCGTAGCCGACCAGGCGGACCACCGGCCTGGTCGTCTGCGCGACCGGGTCGTGCAGGTAGAGCTGGACGACCTCCGCGCCGTCGCGCTCGCCGGTGTTGCGGACCGTCACCCCGACGCTCACCTCGCCGTCCACCGCCCATTCGGTGGCACCGGCGCTCGCGTCGCTCCACTCGTAGGCGGTGTAGCTCAGGCCGTGCCCGAACGGGTACGCGGGCGTCGGGTCCACCGACGACACGTCGGAGCGGCGGCCCAGCGGCGGGGCCAGGTACGTCGCCGGCAGGCCGCCCGCGTCGCGCGGCACGCTGACCGGCAGGCGGCCGGTCGGGTTCACGGCGCCGGTCAGCACCTCGGCCAGGGCCTGGCCGCCGCGCTGGCCGGGGAAGAAGCCGTACAGCACGGCCTTGGCCGCGGCCACCTCGTCGCCCAGCGCGTACGGGCGGCCCGCCAGCAGCACCAGCACCACCGGGGTGCCGGTCGCGAGCACGGCCTGCACCAGGTCGGCCTGGACGCCGGGCAGGCGCAGGTCGGTGGCGTCGCAGCCCTCGCCGGAGGTGCCGCGCCCGAACAGCCCGGCCCGGTCGCCGACGGCCAGCACGACCACGTCGCTGCCGCCCGCCAGCTCGAGTGCCTCGGCGAAGCCGGCGGTGTCGGCGCCGGTGATCGCGCAGCCGGGCGCGTAGGCGAGGCCGGGGACCAGCGCGCCGAGCGACTCGCGCAGCGTCGGCAGGTCGAGCCCGAGGCCCTGCTCGGGGTGCGGGCCGACGTGGTTGGGGAAGGCGTAGCAGCCCAGCATCGCCATCGGGTCGTCGGCGACGGGGCCGATGAGCGCCACCTTCGCCGCGGGGTTCAGCGGCAGGACGGCGTCGTCGTTGCGCAGCAGCACGACGGCCTCGCGGGCCAGCCGCAGGGCCAGCTCCTGGCTCTCCTCGTCGTCGAGCCGCACGTCCTCGGCCGGGCCGGGCAGCGGCTGCCAGCCCTCGTCGAGCAGGCCCTGCTCGGCCTTCTGGATGAGCACGCGGCGCAGGGCGCGGTCGATCAGCGCCTCGTCCACCGACCCGGCCTTGACCGCGTCGACCAGCGGCGCGCCGAAGGTGTCCACCGTGGGCAGCTCGACGTCGATCCCGGCCTTCAGCGCGAGCCCGGCGGCCTGCCCGCCGTCGGCGGCGATCTTGTGCAGGCGCTCCAGGAACCGGACCGAGAAGTAGTCGGCGACCACGGTGCCCTCGAAGCCCCACTCGTCGCGCAGCAGCCCGGTCAGGATGCTCTCGTCGGCCGCCACCGGCATGCCGTCGATCTCGGCGTAGGAGTTCATGACGGAGCGGGCGCCGCCCAGGCGCAGCGCCATCTCGAACGGCGGCAGCAGCACGTCCGCCAGCTCCCGCCGGCCCATCGCGACCGGCGCGAGGTTGCGCCCGCCGCGCGAGTTGGAGTAGCCGGCGAAGTGCTTGAGCGTGGCGACGATGCCGGCGCCCTCCAGGCCGCGCACGTACGCGGCGCCGAGCGTGCCGACGAGGTACGGGTCCTCGCCGATCGTCTCCTCGGTACGGCCCCAGCGATAGTCCCTGGTCACGTCCACCACCGGGGCCAGGCCCTGGTGGATGCCCGCGCGGCGCATGGACCGGCCGATCTGCGCGGCCACCTGCTCGACCAGCTCGGGGTCGAAGGAGGCGCCCCAGCTCAGCGGCGCCGGGTAGACCGTCGCCCGCCAGGCGGCGAAGCCCGTCAGGCACTCCTCGTGCACCTGCGCCGGGATCCCGAACCGGCTGGCCCGGACGATCTCCGCCTGGGAGGCGGCCAGCGAGCGCGCCCCCGCGACGGGATCGACCGGCGCCGTCCCGAACGGGCGCGTGAGCTGGCCCAGACCCTGCCGGATGGCGTCGTCCCACTCGGGGCCCGCGCCCATGTCCGTCTGGTGCGGGGCGACGCCGCCCCCCGATGAGTCGGCGCCGACCCACACCCCGACGAGCTGGGCGATCTTCTCCTCAAGGGTCATGAGCGGGATGAGCGCGTCGGCCCGTTCGGCGGGCGACAGCCGGGCGTCCCGCCAGGGCTCGCTCTCGCCGGGCGCCGAGCGCGTGTCGATTGGTTCCTGGCCCCTCATGCCATCCCTTCGGCCATGACGGCGCCGTCCGCGGCGAGAGCGGGGGGTGTTACGCGGGGGTGACGCCGAAACTTTCAAGCAGATCTCTTTAATATTGCGGCAACATAAGGGGCCCATTGAATCGTGTCAAGAGTGGGGCCAACCTGCTATGTTGCAGATCCCGCCCGCGACCGGTCCGTCCTGATCACAGGCTCGTCCCGGCTCAGCGGGGCGATAAATTTCCCGAAACTTTCGGAAACAACGAGTGAGGCGCCGCCATGACGGACACCGCTTCGAGTGGCCCGCACCGGGCACCTCCGGCGTCCCGCGTCGACATGCAGACTACAGGTGTGGGGTTTAAGTCCCGGTTGCGGGCAGTCTGTCGCTTTACGGCCGCGCGGTGCACCATGTGACACCTTGATCTCGCCGGTAGACGGTCTACCATCTTCGGTATCCGGTATGGAGCTGATAGGCATGGCAGATCAGGCAGCGGCCGTCCGCCTGGAGGCCGTCTACAAGGCGTTCGTCCCGCGAGGGCGCTCCGCGCAGCCGCTGCTCGCCCTGGAGGACGTGAGCTTCGAGGCCCGGCCCGGCGAGTTCGTCAGCCTGGTCGGCCCGTCGGGGTGCGGCAAGTCCACGGTGCTCAACCTCCTCGCCGGGCTGATCCAGCCGTCCGCGGGGCGGGTGGTGCACCACGGCGGGCCGGTCACCGGCATCAACACCGACGTCGGCTACATCACCCAGGACGACAACCTGCTGCCGTGGCGCTCGATGCTGCGCAACGTCGAGTACGGCCTGGAGCTGCGCCGCGTCCCCAAGGCCGAGCGGCGCCGCCGGGCTCGGGAGTTCATCGAGCTGGTCGGGCTCGCGGGTTTCGAGGACCACTACCCGCACGAGCTGTCAGGCGGCATGCGCAAGCGGGCCGGGATCGTGCGCACGCTCGTCTACGACAGCGACGTCGTCCTCATGGACGAGCCGTTCGGCCCGCTGGACGCGCAGACCCGGGTGATCCTCCAGGACGAGCTGCTCAAGCTGTGGGAGCTGAAGCGGCCGACGGTCCTGTTCGTCACCCACGACCTCGTCGAGGCCATCGCGCTGAGCGACCGGATCATCACCTTCACCTGCCGCCCCGGCCGCATCAAGCGGGAGTACGAGGTGCGGCTCCCCCGTCCCCGGGACGTCTTCCACATCCACGACGTCCCGCAGTTCAGGCAGCTCTACGACGCGCTGTGGGACGACATCCGCATGGAGATCGCGGCGACATGACGCTCAGGGACGCCCGCGGGACCACGGAGCACGCCACGGCGCAGGTGCTCGCGCAGGCCGCGGCCCGGTCCCGGACCGCCGCGGCCAGGGAGCGGCTGCTCGTGCGGTCCGGGATCGTGCTGCTGGGGGTGGCGCTGCTGGCGCTCTGGGAGTTCGGGGCGCCGCTGGTCGTGGAGCGCCGTTACGTCAGCTCCCCGTCGGAGGTGGCGGCCCGCCTCGCCGGGCTCGTCCTCGACGGTGAGCTGTGGGGGCACATCGGGGTGACGCTGGGCGAGGCGGGCGCGGGTTACCTCATCGGCATCGCGGTGGGGCTGGCGGCGGCGCTGATCCTGGTGGCGGTGCCGGTGCTGGACGAGATCGCGGGGCCGTTCCTGGCGGCGTTCTACTCGATCCCGAAGATCGCGCTGGCACCCATGTTCATCATGTGGTTCGGGCTCGGGCTGCTGCCGAAGGTGCTGCTGGCGGCGTTGATGGTGTTCCTGATCGTGCTGGCCAACACCGTCGCGGGCGTGCGCGGCATCAGCCCGGGCCTGGTCGAGGTGTCACGGGTGATGGGGGCGCGGGGAGCGAGGCTGGTGCGGACGGTCGTGCTGCCCGGCGCGGCGCCCGCCGTGGTGGCGAGCATCCGGCTGACGTTCTCGCGGGCGATGGTCGGCGCCGTTCTCGGCGAGTTCATCGCGGCGACCCAGGGGCTGGGCTTCCTCATCGTACGGTCGTCGCGCCAGTTCGAGACGGCGACCGTGTTCGCCGGGATCGTGGTGGTGGCCGTGCTGGTGATGCTGGTCAACGCGGTGATCAGGGCCGTGGAGTCACGGGCCCTGCCGTGGTGCGCGCAAGGGCCGCACGGATGAGCGAGCGGACGCCCGAAGAGCGCGCGCCCGAGGAGCGCGCCGGGGCCGCGCCGGCGGGTGAGCGGGTGCTCGCTGATCAGGTCGCCAGGCACGCGCGCCGCCGCACGACCCGGCGGGCGATCGTGTGGGCGGGCCGGATCGGGCTGGCGGCGGGCGCCGTCGTGGCCTGGGAGCTGGCCTCCGGCACCCTGATCCGGCCGTTCTTCGTCAGCAGCCCGTCGGCCGTGGCCGGGCGGCTGGCCGAGTGGGCGCTCTCCCCCGGCTTCTGGGCGCACGCCCGCTTCACGCTCACCTCGGCCGCGCTGGGCTTCCTCGCGGGCGCGCTGCTCGGGGTGCTGCTGGCCTGGCCGCTGGCGCTGCGCCGGGTGGCCTACCGGGTGGTGGAGCCGTACTTCCTCATCGCGTACTCGGTGCCGGCGGTGGCGCTCGGGCCGGTGTTCATCCTCTGGTTCGGCATCGGGCTCACGCCCAAGGTCGTGCTGGCCGCGTACTTCGTGTTCTTCGTCGTCTTCATCAACACCGTCGAGGGCATCAGGCAGGTGCCGCAGGGCCTCATCGACGTCACGCGCGTGCTGGGCGGCGACCGGTGGGTCACGATGCGGTCGGTGCTGCTGCCGGGGGCGTTGCCGTACGTGCTGGCGGCCTTCCGCGTCACGCTGCCCGCCGCGATGATCGGCGCGGTGGTGGGCGAGTTCATCGCCTCCAACCGCGGCATCGGCTACCTGACCAGGGCGGCGGCCGGGCGTTACCAGACCGCCGGGGTGATCGCGGGCACGATCGTGCTGGCCGCGATCGTCCTGCTCCTGTCGCTGGCCCTGCGTCCCCTGTCCCGCGTGCTGCGCTGGCGGCCGGAGGTCCGGCTGCGCGGTGAGGAGGTCTCATGAGAGCCCGATCAGGAACGGCCGTGGTGCTGCTCGCCGCGGTCGCCGGCTGCGGCGGCGCCGGGGAGCCGGCGCAGGAGGCGAAGAGGATCACGATCGCGTCCGCGCCGAACGTGTTCCTGTCCGCCCTGTACGTCGCCAAGGACGACGGCCTGTTCGCCAAGGAGGGCCTCACGGTCGAGATCGTGGAGGTGGAGAGCGGCAACGACAGCATCGCCGCGCTCGCCTCCGGCCAGGCCCAGTACGCCGACGTCGGCTTCGAGGACCTGGCCGAGCTGAGCAAGGCCGGCGACGACTCGGTGGTCATGGCCCACGACATCCTGAACCGGGTGACGCTCACGCTGGTCATGCGCAAGGAGGTCGCCGAGCGCAAGAACGTCACCGCGGCCTCGCCGCTGCGCGACCGGCTCGGCGCGCTCAAGGGGCTCAAGATCGGCATCACCTCGCCGGGCTCCCCCACCGACACGTACATGCGCTACTACCTGGGCTCGGTCGGCCTGGACCCGGAGCGCGACGTGGAGCTGGTGCCGCTCGGCGGCGGGTCCGCGCTGCTGGCCGCGCTGGAGCAGGGCCAGATCGACGCCTACCACCTGTCGCCGCCGACCCCGTACGTGGCCGCGGAGAAGGGCTTCGGCGTGGTCCTCATCGACGGGCCCAAGGGCGAGGTGCCGGAGCTGGACAAGTTCGACTACACCGCCTGGGCCACCTCGCGCCAGTGGGCCGCTGAGAACGCCGCGACCGCGGCAGCCTTCAGCCGGGTGCTGGCGCAGGCGACCGTCAAGGTCAAGCAGCAGCCCGACGCGGTGGCCGCCCAGATCATGGACGACCTGGGCAGCAGCGACCAGGCGACGGTGCTGCGCACGGTCAAGGCGATGACCTCGGCGCTGTCCGACCGGGGCTGCTTCGACCCGGCCGTGGTCCGGCGCACGCTCGATGTCATGCTCAGGCTGAGAATCCTCGAGGACCGAGCGGACGCGGCCGAGGGCCGCCTCTGGACGAACGAGTACAACGGCTGCTGAGGAGCGAGATGCGCATCATCAGGTACGACGACGCGGGCACGGCGCGGTGGGGGGTGATCGAGGCCGGCGGCACGGTGCGCGCCGCCGCCGGAGACCCGTACACGGCGCTGGTCCCCGGCGACCCCGTGGGCGGCGACGTGCGGCTGCTCGCCCCCGTCACCCCGAGCAAGATCCTGTGCGTCGGCCGGAACTACGCCGACCACGCGGCCGAGTTCGGCAACCCCGTGCCGAAGGAGCCGCTGATCTTCCTCAAGCCGCCGTCGTCGATCGCCGGCCCCGGCGACGCGGTCGTCTACCCGTCGCTGTCGGGGCGGCTCGACCCGGAGGCGGAGCTGGTCGTGGTGATCGGCCGCGCGGGGCGCCGGATCAGGCCCGAGGACGCGATGTCGGTGGTGTTCGGCTACACCATCGGCAACGACGTCACGGCCCGCGACATCCAGAAGAGCGACCCGCAGTGGACGCGCGGCAAGGGCTTCGACACCTTCTGCCCGCTGGGCCCGTGGGTGGACACCGGGTTCGACCCGTCGGACGTGCGCGTCACCTGCACGGTGAACGGCGAGCTGCGCCAGGACGGCCGCACCAGGGACTTCATCTTCGGCATCCCCGAGCTGATCGCGTACGTGTCGGCCTTCTCCACGCTGGAGCCGGGCGACGTCATCATGACCGGCACCCCGCCGGGGGTGCGCCCGGTGCAGCCGGGCGACACGATGACCGTGGCGGTGGAGGGGCTGGGCGAGCTGAGCAATCCGGTGGTGGCGGAGGAGCCGTGACAGCGCTGTGACACCGCCGGGTGCCGCCAGGTCGCCGCGGTGGAGCGCGCCATATAGTGGCAATCGTGACGACCGTCGTGCTCAAGCCCGGCCCGCCCGCGCGCACCGCGCACGCCTTCGTCTACGAAACGCTCCGGCGGGCGATCCTCGGCGGCGATCTGCCCCTCGGCTACCGGCTCGTCCAGGCCGACATCGCCGCCCAGCTCAAGGTGAGCATCACGCCCGTCCGCGAGGCCCTGCGCGACCTGGCCGGCGAGGGGCTGATCAGGATCGACGCCCACAAGGGCGCGATGCTGCGCGAGTTCGACCTGTCCGAGGTCAGGGAGATCTACGAGCTGCGGCGCATGCTGGAGCCCGTCTCGATCCGCAAGGCCGTGGAACGTATCACCGACGACGAGATCGACCGCGCCGAGGGGCTGCGGCGGCGCATGCGCGACGAGCTCGACCCGGGCGAATGGGTCGAGCTCAACCGCCGCTTCCACGCCGTCTTCGGCGACGCGGCCGGCTCGCCCCGGCTGTGCGCGATCCTCAAGGGCCTGCGCGACGGCGCCGCCGTCTACGTGGGCCTGTCCCTGCGCGGGCAGGAGCGGGCGCGCCGGGCGGAGGCCGACCGCGACCACCGCGAGCTGGTGACGGCCTTCAGGGGGCGGCGCGCCGAGGAGGCGGTGGAGATCGTGCTGCGCCACCTCGACGCGACCATGGCCGCCCTCGAACGGCTCGCCTAACCGGCCTTGGCCGGCGGCTCGTCGTACTCGACGGCGTAGTCCTGCTGCGAGCGGTCCTTCAGCAGGTACGCCGCCACGACGCTGATCGCTGCGCAGATGGCCATGTAGATCGCGATGGCCATGGAGCTCTGGTACGTCGCGTAGAGCCAGACCGCGATGAGCGGCGCCGGCCCGCCCGCCGTGATGGAGGCGAGCTGGTAGCCGAGCGAGGCGCCGCTGTAGCGCAGCCGCCCGGTGAAGCTCTCGGCGATGAACGTGGCCTGCGGGCCGTACTGGATGTCGTGGATGGGCGCGGCCAGCACGATGGCCAGGAAGACCAGCGCGGGCACGCGGGTGTCGAGCAGCGGCCAGTAGACGAACGACCAGGCCAGCATGGCCAGGGCGCCCACGATGTAGAGCCTCCTGCGCCCGACCAGGTCGGAGATGTAACCCCAGAACGGCACCGTGAACAGCGACACGATCCCGGCCACGATCACGTACGTGTAGACGTCGCTCGCCGCGAAGCCCAGCGTCCTGGTGGCATAGGTGAGGATGAAGACCGTGAAGATGTAGAACGGCGCCTGCTGCCCGGTGCGCAGCAGCGCGCTGAGCACGATCTCCCGCCAGTTCATGACGAGGACCTGCCGGACGGGCACCCGCTCGACCTTGTTCTCCGCGACGACCTTGGCGAAGACCGGCGTCTCCAGGATGCCGAGCCTGATGTACAGGCCGATGGCCGCCATCACGACGCTGAGCAGGAACGGGATGCGCCAGCCCCAGTACGGGTCCAGCGGCTCGAACACCTGCAGGGCCAGGTAGCCGAGCACGAGCCCGACGGGCACGCCGAACTGCGGCCAGCTCCCGAGGAAGCCGCGCCGCCCGCCGCGCGACTTGCCCCACTCGGTGGCCAGCAGCACCGACCCGCCCCACTCGCCGCCGACGCTGATGCCCTGGAGCAGGCGCAGGAGGGTGAGCAGGATGCCGCCCCAGATGCCGATCTGCTCGTAGGTGGGCACCAGGCCGACGAGGGCGGTGGCGACGCCCATGGTCATGAGGGTGATGATGAGGGTGGCCTTGCGCCCGATGCGGTCACCGTAGTGTCCGAAGATCGCCGCGCCGATGGGGCGGGCGGCGAAGCCGCCGAAGTAGGTGCCGAGGGCGAGCAGGAGGCCCGTCGTCTGATCGCTGGTGGGGAAGAACAGCTCCGCGAAGATGGTGCTGGCGGCGAAGCCGTAGAGGAAGAAGTCGTACCACTCGATCGAGGTGCCCACGGCGGAGGCGACCACCGCGCGGACCAGTTGCCGTCGTTTCTGCTGACCTGTCGCGTCGAGTCCTTGCTCAACCATCTACCGCTCCTGGGGTAGGTCACGCGTTAACGGTGACGGTACATGATGCATCATCGATGGTCACCAGGCTGAAAGTGCTGGTTCGGGGCGGTGTTCGGGGGTATTGGAACGACTACCGTCCGGAGGGAGAAGCTGACGTGATGCGTCCAATCGCCGCCGTCGTGGCGGTCGTGACCCTGGCGGTCAGCGGCTGCACGATCGCCGGCTTCGACGAGGCCAACAGGGTCCCGCAGAACGACGGGGCCAACGCCAACGTGGGCGACAGCCTGAGCCTGCGCAACATCTTCCTCCTGGCCGGCACCGACTCGGCCTCGCCGCCCGCGCAGCAGGCGCTCTTCGGGGTGATCGTCAACGACGCCCAGCGGCCCGACCAGCTCGAACGGATCACCATGGAGGGCGGCGGCACGGTGCAGCTCGCCGGGCAGCCGCTCGCTCTGCCGCCCGACCAGGCCGTCGGCACCGGCAACAAGCCGATCGGCACGGCCACCGGGGTGCGCGGCAACGTGGTGCCGATGACGTTCACCTTCCGCGAGGCCGAGCCGGTGCGCCTGATGGTGCCGGTCATGACGCGGACGGGTCACTTCGCCGACCTGCCGTCCGCGCCGGCGGGCCCGCCGTCGCCGTCGCCGGGGGTCACCGCGCCGCCCACCGGCTCGCCCAGCCCTACGCGTTGACGAGCTCCCGGCCCAGCGTCCTGGCGGCCTGCGTGACGAGCTTGCCGTACTCCGCGCGCAGCTCCTCCGTCATGCGGCTGGCCGGGATGGAGACGCTGAGGCTGGCAATCGGGCCGCCGGGGCCGAGGACCGCGGCGGCGACGGCGGCGATGTCGGCGCGCCACTCGCCGCGGTTGTCGGCGTACCCGCGCCGCAGCACGGCGTCCAGCTCGGCGCGGAGCGCGCCCGGATCGGTGATCGTGGTGCCGGTGTAGGCGGGCAGCTCGTCGGGCGATCGGCCGAGGTGGGCCAGCACGGCCTTGCCGTTGGCGGAGGCGTGCAGCGGCAGCCGGATGCCCAGCGGCAGCACGATGCGCAGCGGCTTGTCGGTCTCCAGCCGCTCGATCAGCACGACCGCGTCGCCCTCGGGCACCATGAGGTGGATCGTCTCGCCGGTGCGCTGGCGCAGCTCCTCCATGACCGGCACGGCCGCGTCACGCAGCCCCAGCTCGGTGCGGCGGGCCACCTGGAGCGCCTTGCTGGTCACCTGCCAGCGCGTGACCTCGCCTCCGGCCGGCCTGATCCACCCGGCCTCGTGCAGCGTCTTCAGCGAGCGCTGCACGGTGCTCTTGGGCAGGCCGAGCCCGCGTGCCAGCTCCCCCACGCCGATCGGCTGCCGGTGGGCGACCTCTTCGAGCACACGGAGGGCGTTGATCACGTTCTGCATGCATTGACTCCTCTGCGGACCGATTTTAATGTTAATGAACCGCACAGCGGCACGCCGTGCCGTGTGATGGCACGGAGGTGGTCAGACAGTGGGCCGGCACTTCTTGCAGATTCCCGGGCCGACGAACGTCCCCGATCGGGTGCTGCGGGCCATCGCCCAGCCCACGATCGACCACCGGGGGCCCGCGTTCGCCCGGCTGGCGGCAGAGCTGCTCGAACGGCTGAAGACCGTGTTCAAGACCGCCGGGCCCGTCGTCGTCTACCCGTCCTCGGGCACGGGGGCGTGGGAGGCGGCGCTGGTCAACACGCTGTCGCCGGGTGACAAGGTGGTGGCGTTCGAGACCGGGCACTTCTCCGCGCTGTGGTGCGAGCTGGCCGCCAGGCTGGGGCTGGTCGTGGACGTCGTGCCGGGCGACTGGCGGCACGGCGCCGACCCGGACGCGCTGGCAGGCCGGCTCACGCCCGACGTCGCCGCCGTCATGGTGGTGCACAACGAGACCTCGACCGGCGTGCGCAGCCGCGTCCCGGAGATCCGCGCGGCCCTCGACCGGGCCGGGCACCCGGCGCTGCTGCTGGTGGACACGATCTCGTCGCTCGGCTCGATGGACCACCGCCACGACGAGTGGGGGGTGGACGTCACCGTCGGGTGCTCCCAGAAGGGGCTGATGCTGCCGCCCGGCATGGGGTTCAACGCGGTGAGCGCGAAGGCCCTGGCCCATCGGGGGCGGCTGCCCCGGTCGTACTGGGACTGGGAGCCGATCATCGCCGCGAACCGGCAGGGCTTCTTCCCGTACACGCCGCCCACCAACCTCATGTACGGCCTGCGCGAGGCGCTGATCATGCTGGAGGAGGAGGGCCTGGACGCGGTCTTCGCCCGGCACGACCGGCACGCCGAGGCGACCAGGCGGGCCGTGCGCGGCTGGGGGCTGGAGGTGCTGTGCGCCGACGAGCGCGAGCACTCCAGCTCGCTGACCGCCGTGCTGATGCCCGACGGGCACGACGCCGACGCGGTCAGGCGGCTGATCCTGGAACGGTACGACATGTCGCTCGGCACCGGGCTCGGGCGGCTGGCCGGCAGGGTCTTCCGCATCGGGCATCTCGGCCACTTCAACGATCTGATGCTCGCGGGCACGCTGAGCGGCGTCGAGATGGGGCTGTCGGCGGCCGGGGTGCCGATCAAGGAGGGCGGGGCGCGGGCGGCGCTGGCGTACCTGGAGGTCTCTTCGTGAGTCTGGCCCGCACGCTGGCCCCGCTGATCGCCGGCGACGTCCGGGACGACCCCTACACCAGGCACCTGTACTCCTCCGACGCCAGCATGTACGCCATCGAGCCGCTCGCCGTCGCCTTCCCCCGGCACGCGGAGGACGTGCAGGCCCTGGTGCTGGCGTGCGGCGAGCTGGGCGTGCCGGTGCTGCCGCGCGGCGCGGGCACCAGCCTGGCCGGCCAGACCGTGGGCGCGGCCGTCATCGTCGACTTCTCGCGGCACATGAACCGCATCCTGGAGATCGACGGCAGGACCGCGCGGGTACAGCCCGGCGTCGTGCAGGACCAGCTCAACCGGGCGGCCCGCAGGCACGGGCTGATGTTCGGGCCCGACACCTCCACCAGCAACCGGGCCACGATCGGCGGGATGATCGGCAACAACTCGGCCGGCAGCCACTCCATCCTGTACGGCTCCACGATCGACCACGTCCAGGCGCTGCGCGTGGTGCTGGCCGACGCCACCACGCCCGACCTGGCCACCGACGCCCGGCTGAACGCGGCCGTCGCGCGGATCCTGGGCGGCCTCGACCTGTCGGGCTTCCCCCGCTTCTGGCGCCACTCGGGCGGCTACCGCCTCGACGCCGCCGCGCGGGGGGACCTCACCAAGCTGATCGTCGGCTCGGAAGGCACGCTGGCGGTCGTCACCGAGGCCACGGTGGGGCTGGTCGACCTGCCGAAGGCCAAGGCCATCGCCGTCGGCCACTTCGCCTCCACCCCGGCCGCCATCGCCGCCACCGCCGACGCCCTCGCCTTCGAGGCCGCCTCGGTCGAGCTGCTCGACAAGGCCATCCTGGAGCTGTCCAAGCAGCGCGTGGACTACGCCGGGCTCGGCGACATCCTGGCGGGCGAGCCGGAGGCGCTGCTGTTCGTGGAGTTCTTCGGCGACACCCCGGCCGAGGTGGCCGACCGGGTGGACAAGCTGGCCGCGATCTGGAAGTCGAACGGCCACGGCTACCACACGCTCCGCGCCGTCACCGCGCAGCAGCAGGCGGCCGTGCTGAAGGTGCGCAAGGCCGGGCTCGGGCTGCTGATGGCCTCCAGCGTGGGCAGCCGCAGGCCGCTCGCGTTCGTCGAGGACACGGCCGTGCCGCCGGACCGGCTGCTGCCGTACGTCGAGGAGTTCGCGCGGATCCTCGGCCGCCACGGGCTGCGGGCCGGCTTCTACGGCCACTGCTCGGTCGGCTGCCTGCACGTCCGCCCGTTCGTGGACCTGCGGCAGCCGGGCGAGATCGGCACGATGCGGGCCGTGGCCGAGGAGATCGCCGACCTGGCCGCCCGGCACGGCGGGGTGAACTCCAGCGAACACGGCGACGGGCTGGCCCGCTCCGAGTTCAACCGGCGCCTGTTCGGCGACGCCGTCTACGAGGCGATGCGGCAGGTCAAGCACGTCTTCGACCCGCACGGCCGGCTGAACCCCGGCAAGATCGTGGACGCCCCGCCGATGACCGAGCACCTGCGCGACCCGGCCATGCCCGCGCCGCCCCCGCTGGCCACGACCCTCTCGTTCGGGACGGGCGGCCTGCACGGGGCCGCCGACCGGTGCATGAACGTCGGCGTGTGCCGCAAGGACGACACGGGCGTCATGTGCCCGTCGTACATGGCCACCCGCGAGGAGGAGCACTCCACCCGCGGCCGGGCCAACGCCCTGGTCAAGGCGCTGTCGTCGCCGGATCCGCGGCAGGCGCTGGGCGACGAGCGGCTGCACGGCATCCTGGACCTCTGCCTGGAGTGCAAGGCGTGCCAGTCGGAGTGCCCTCTCGGGGTCGACATGGCGGCGATGAAGAGCGAGTTCCTCCACCAGTACCAGCAGCAGCACGGCGTGCCGCTGCGGGCGCGCGCGTTCGGCGCGATCAGGGCGCTCAACCGGCTCGGCTCGGCCACCGCGCCGCTGTCGAACTGGCTGGCCGGCGCCGCCCGCGGCCCGCTCGGCCTGAGCCGGCGTCGCCCGCTGCCCCGCTTCCAGCGCGGCAACCTCCTTCGCTGGTACGCCCGCCGGCCCGTCAAGGGGACCGGCCGGGAGGTGATCCTGCTGGCGGACTCCTTCACCACCTACACCGAGCCCGCCGTCGGCCGCGCCGCCGTCGAGCTGCTGGAGCGCGCCGGCTACCGGGTGCGCCTGGCCTCCGAGGGCTGCTGCGGCCGCTCCAGCCTCTCCAAGGGCCTGCTCGACCGGGCGCGGGCGATGGCCGGGGACATGGTCGCCCGCCTGTCCGGCTCCGACGCGCCGATCGTCGGCCTGGAGCCGTCCTGCCTGCTGACGCTCAAGGACGAGTACGCCGCGCTGCTCCCCGGCGATCCGCGCGTGGCGGCCGTGGCGGCCCGCGCCAGGCTCGTCCCCGAACTGCTCGCCGAGGCCGTCGACGACGGCTCGCTGGCGCTGGGCGACGCGCTGCGCGGGCGGCGGATCCTCCTGCACGGCCACTGCCACGAGAAGGCCGTCACCGGCACCGCCGCCACGCGCGAGCTGCTGTCCAGGATCCCGGGAGCGGAGGTGACGGAGATCGACGCCGGCTGCTGCGGCATGGCCGGATCGTTCGGCTTCGAGACCGAGCACTACGACCTGTCCATGAAGATCGGCGCTCTCCGGCTCTTCCCGGCGATCGCCGCATCCTCACCCGACACGCTGCTCGCGGCCACGGGGGTCTCGTGCCGCCAGCAGATCGCACACGGGGCGGGACGCGCCGCCCGCCATCCGGTCGAGCTCATCCGCTGGGCGGCCGGCCTGCCATAACGCCTCGGGGGAGATCGGAGTACGCAGTGTCCGCAGAGCTCCTGTCCATTCTCGCCCTCATCGCCATGTTCGTCGTGGCCACGATCTTCCCCGTGAACCTCGGGGCGCTGGCCCTCGTCGGCGCCTTCCTGGTCGGCACGCTGGCCGCCGGCATGGAGACCGACGCCATCCTGGACGCGTTCCCCGGCAGCCTGTTCGTGATCCTGGTCGGGGTGACGCTGCTGTTCGCGATCGCCACCAACAACGGGACCGTCGACTGGCTCGTCCGCGCCGCGGTGCATCTCGTGCGGGGGCGGCTGGCCGCGATCCCGCTGGTCGTCTTCGTCATCTCGGCGCTGCTGACGGCCGTGGGCGCGCCCGCGCCGGCCGTGGCGGCGATCCTGGCGCCGATCGCGTTCGGGTTCGCGGCCGACTACAGGATCCATCCGATGCTGATCGGGCTCATGGTGGCGCACGGGACGCAGGCGGGCGCGTTCTCGCCGATCAGCGTGCTGGGCGGGATCGTGAACGGCGTCACCAGCGAGGCGAACCTGCCCGGGAACAACCTGGTGCTGTTCCTGTCGAGCTTCGCCTTCAACGCCGCCGCGGCCGTGGCCGTCTTCTTCGTCTTCGGCGGGCGCCACCTCGTGGGCCGCGACGCCCTGAGCCCGGCCGCCCCCGAGGGCGGCACCCCCGGCACTACCGCGACCGGCCCCACCGCCACCGGCCCCACCGCCACCGGCCCCACCGCCACCGGCCCCACCGCGACCGGCAACGGCACGCCGTCCGAAGAGCCCGCGCCCTCCCCCGCTCCGGCCGCGAGCGCCGCACGAAGCGGCACCGCGACCGCGACCACCCCCGGTGGCGGGGGCGAGGTCGAGGCGGAGCCCGCGACCGGCGGCAGCCTGCGCCTCACCCCGCACCAGGCCCTCACGCTGACCGGCATCCTCGCCCTCTGCCTGGCCGTCCTGGCCTTCAAGCTGGACGTCGGCCTGACCGCCGTCACCGTGGCCGTCGTCCTCATGCTCACCTCCCCCAGGTCCAACAAGGGCGCCGTGGAGAAGGTGGCCTGGCCGACCGTGCTGCTGATCTGCGGCGTCGTCACGTACGTCGGCGTCCTCCAGGAGATCGGCACCGTGGACTACGTCGGCTCGGCGGTGGCCGCGATCGGCATCCCGCTGCTGGTGGCGCTGCTCATCTGCTACGTGGGCGGCGTCGCGTCGGCCTTCGCCTCGACCGTGGGCATCCTGGGGCGCGCTGGTGCCGCTCGCCGTGCCGCTGCTGTCGCAGGGCACGCTGGGCCCGATCGCGATGATCGCGGCGCTGTCGGTGTCGTCGGCGATCGTGGACGTCAGCCCGTTCTCGACGACGGGGGCGCTGCTGACGGCCAACGTCAGGGGCATGCAGCGCGACGACTTCTACCGCAAGCTGCTGGCCTACGGCGGCGTGATCGTCCTGGTGGGCCCGCTGGCGGCCTGGGCCGTCCTGGTCGTCCCCGGCTGGCTCGGCTAGCTCGTCCCCCGGCCCTCGCGGCATGTGAGATCCGTCCGTGATCGCATGCGGCCAGGATTCTCCTGCGCCCCATCGACAGCGGAGGAATCCCCCATGCACCGACGCCTCACGACCGCGCTCCTCGCCACGGGCCTGGCCGCCGCCACGCTCACCGGCGGCCAGGCCCACGCCGCGCCCGCTCCCCCCGACCCGGTCAAGAGCCTGCGCGAGTACTTCGCCGAAGGCCGCGGCGTCCGGGTCTCGGAGACCACCGTCAGCAAGCTCCCCTCGGACAAGAACCTGGAGCCGGCCAGAACCACCGGCACGATCGGCTTCGGCAGGTCGGGAGCCGTGGACTACGACCTCGCCACGTCGTGGCGGATCACCGTCGGGGACAAGCGGTCATCGCAGGAGCTGCGGGCGGTGAAGGTCGGCCGCCACACGTACGTGCGCGGCTTCGAGTGGGGCCCGATGCCGGAGGGCAAGACGTGGATCCGGTTCAGCCCGGGGGTGGCGTCCTGGGGCAACACCGGCCAGCGGGGCGACCAGGTCGTGGACGTCTTCAACCCCCGGATCCTGCGCACGCTGCTGGCCAAGGCGACGGTCCGCGAGGGCGGCGAGTACCGCGGCGTGGTCACCAGGGACGACCTGTACGAGAAGTACGACCACGCGTGGTTCAAGAAGGTCTCCTACCGGCTCTTCCTCGACCGCCGCGGGCTGCCCGTCCGCCTGATCACGGAGTACTCCTACACGAGCGTGGGCGTGGACATGGACGGCAACACGGTCAAGGACTCCGCCCACCCGCTGATCGACACCCGCTACACCGGCTACGGCGCCAAGGTGAAGATCACGCCGCCGCCGGCGGAGGAGGTCGTCTCCTTCGACGACCTGGAGGGCCCGTTCGCCCAGCCCGAAGGCGACGAGCCGCTCACCCTGGACCGCAACGCCATCACCCCTCGTTGATGTGCAGGTCCCGGCCCGCCTGGTAGATCCGGCCCTGGCCGCTCGCCCTGGCCTCCATCACGATGGAGCCGACGCGGGCCTGCTCGGCCGGAGCCGGCGCGGGCCGCAGCACCTCGTCCAGCACCCGCTGGATCTCCCCGGCCATCGCCGGGTCCGCGCGCAGCATCGCCTGCAGCCGCAGCTGCCAGGGCCCGGCCAGCGCCCGCTCGGTGTCCTCGTCGCCGTCGGCGCGGGCCTCCAGCACCTGTTCGCGGACGATCTCCAGCTCCGCGCCGACGGCCTCGGCCTCCGCGGGACGGGCCCGCCGCCACAGCGACACCGTGCCGTCGCGCGCGGCCTGCCAGTCGTCGCCGGCCATGGCGGCCACCAGGGCCCTGCCCGCCGCCACCACGATCCGGTCCATGCGGCCCCTCCCTCGAACGCACTCCTGCGTTCACCGTAGAGCGCGAACGACCCCGCCGCCGACCCTATCGCCGAGGCCGGGAGCGGAGGTTTGATCAGAGGGCACATCCATCTGCCTCCGGAGGCGACAGTGGCTTACCAGCTCATCGTGCTGTACAACCAGCCGGACAACGCCGCGGCGTTCGACAAGCACTACGACGAGACGCACGCCCCGCTCGCGTCCCGCATGCCGGGCGTGCGCTCGTACACGACCATGCGGCCCGCCGCCACCGGAGGCGAGCAGCCCCCGTACCACCTCGTCGCCGTGCTGACCTTCGACGACCAGCAGGCGTTCGAGGCCGCCGCGACCAGCGAGGAGGGCCAGGCGGCGGTGGCCGACCTGGCGAACTTCGCCGGGAAGGGCGCCACGCTGCTCACCGGGCCCGCGGGCACGGTGGTCTGAGCGCGCCTGGGCGGGTCGTCACTTAACCGATTCACAGCGTACGGCTCCGTCACCCACGGCGATCCGCCCTGCTCGCGCCCATCGAAATGGTTCGACAACGCCGCAGCGCCTTGATGAACCAGTTAATCCACGTATTGACGCCCCTTGGCCGCGTCTATAGCGTCCACAGTCGCTGACCGCATGTCACCCTGGAGGCGCATGATGCGGAATCGGGGACGGCCCGTCGCGGCCCTCGTCTTGTCCCTGGCACTCGTCTGGCCGATCCTCACCCCACCCGCCGCCCAGGCGGCACCCCCTCCCCCGCCCCTGGCGGCCACGCCGCCCATGGGCTTCAACAACTGGAACGCGTTCGGCTGCGACGTCAACGAGACACTGATCAAGGAGACGGCCGACGTCCTCGTCTCCAGCGGGCTCAAGGACGCCGGCTACCAGTACGTCAACATCGACGACTGCTGGTCGCTGCGGGAGCGCGGCCCGGACGGCCGGCTCGTGCCGGACCCGGCGAAGTTCCCGAGCGGCATCGAGGGCGTGGCCGACTACGTCCACAGCAAGGGGCTCAAGCTCGGCATCTACGGCGACGCCGGCACCAAGACGTGCGCCGGCTACCCCGGCAGCCTCGGCCACGAGGAGCTCGACGCGCAGACCTGGGCGGACTGGGGCGTCGACTACCTGAAGTACGACAACTGCAACAACCAGTCGGACGGCTCGCAGGAGGACTACGTCCGGCGCTACACCGCCATGCGCCAGGCGCTCGACAGGACCGGGCGGACGATCGTGTACTCGATCTGCGAGTGGGGCACCTCGCAGCCGTGGACGTGGGCCAAGGGCATCGGGCACCTGTGGCGTACGACGGGTGACATCAGCGACAACTGGGCGAGCCTGCGCTCCATCATCCGGCAGAACGCGCCGCTGGCCCCGTACGCCGGGCCCGGCCACTGGAACGACCCCGACATGCTGGAGATCGGCAACGGCGGGATGACGGCCACCGAGTACCGCACCCACATGAGCATGTGGGCCATGATGGCCGCCCCGCTGATCATCGGCACCGACCTGCGCACCGCCTCCGCCGAGACGATGGCGATCCTCGGCAACAGGGAGCTCATCGCCATCGACCAGGACCGGCTAGGTGTGCAGGGCGCGGTCGTCTCGGACGAGAACGGCCTCATGGTGCTGGACAAGCCCCTCGCCGGCGGCGACCGGGCCATCGCCCTGTACAACTCCACCGACACGCTGGCCACGGTCGGCGTCGCCACGGGCGAGACCGGGTTGCGGCGCGCGGGCGCGTACCGGCTGACGGACGTCTGGACCGGCGCCACGACCCAGGTCCGCTCCACGATCTCGGCGGGCGTCCCGGCGCACGGCACCGTGGTCTACCGCGTACGCCCGCTGCGCGACCCCGCCACGGTCGCGCCGGCGGTCGCGGTCGGCGCCGGACTCGGCACGGTCGTCCCCGGCCCCACCAGCGACACCACCCCGCCGACGACCGGGCCCGCGTCAGCGGACGGCGCCACACCGGCAACCGCCGCATCCGAACCCGCCGGCGACGACACGCCGGCGACGGCAGGGCCCGAACCTGCCGGTGGTGGCGCGCTGACGACGACCGTGACCAACCGCGGGGTCGGCGCCATCCGCGACCTGTCCGTGGCGGCGGAGGTGCCGGCGGGCTGGACGGCCGCCCCGGCGACCCCGGCGCGGCGCGCCCGGCTGGCCACGGACGCCACGCTGGAGACCACCTGGCAGATCGGCGTCCCCGCGGACACCCCCGCGGGCCGCTACCCGATCGACGTCACAGCCTCCTACAGGTGGGGCCCCCGGCAACGCGCCGCCACCACCTCCAGCCAGATCATCGCCGTGGTCGTGACCGCCCCCGAGGACGGCCGCCGCCACCTGAGCACGATCTCCCCCGTCACCTCGGCCAACGCGACCGGCCCCGTGGAGGCCGACCAGAGCAACGGCGGCCCTCTGGAGAACGACGGCAACCTCATCACCATCGCCGGCCAGGTGCACACCCGCGGCCTGGGCACCACGACCGGCAGCGAGCTGCGCTACTACCTCGGCGGCCGGTGCTCGCGCCTCGTCACCGACGTGGGCATCGACGACGAGGCGGCGGGCGGCCCCGCCACGTTCACCGTGTACGCCGACGACACCGCCGCCGCGGCCAGCGGCCCCGTGGCCGCCGGCGAGGCGCCGAAGACCCTCACCGCCGACCTGACCGGCGCGGCGTGGCTGCGCCTGGTGGCGGAGTCCGCGGCGACCGGCACTCACGCCGACTGGGCAACACCCGTGCTGACCTGCGGCGGCGTACCGGACGACAGCCCGGTCCTGCCGGAGTCGCGGACCCTGTTCTCCTTCGAGACCGGCACCGAGGGCTTCACCATCGCCAACCCGGGCGACGGCGGCACCGTGGCACAGTCACCCCTCTTCCACACCGAGGGCGCGAACGGCCTCAAGGTGTCCACCCCGGTCGCCGGCAACTGGTTCGGCAGGCCGCTGTCCACGCCGCTCGACCTGTCCGGCGCGACGATGCTCAGGTTCGACCTGAAGGCCGGGGACGTCGGCACCGTCGGCGAGATCGCCGTCCAGGTCGGCGAGGGCTTCTCGTGGTGCCAGGGCGGCCTGTGGACCTGGACGAACCCGCACTCCAGCAAGACCGTCACCGAGCGGTTCGACCAGCTCAGCTGCCCCGCCGGTGTCACCCTCGACCGGAGCGACGTCCGCGCGGTGTGGGTGTTCCTCAACACCGGAGGCGAGGTGCTCATCGACAACGTCAGGGCCGAATGAAGCGGTTTTGGTAATCTCCATGGGTCTTGACGCCGTGCGGCACGGGGCCGCACGGCGCGGCCGAGCGGAACAGAGGTGGGATGACGCAGTCGCCCGGATCGCAGGACGAGGGCACGGGGGCGCGGCGTGGCCGCCGCCCCGTCCGGCCCGACCCGGGCTCCGGCCCCGTCGCGCTCCTCGCACACCGGCTGTGGGAGCTCAAGGAGCAGGCGGGCGACCCGTCCTTCGCGGACATGGCCTCCCGTCTCGGGGCCGCGGCCTCCAAGTCCTCCCTCGCGGCGGCGGCCCGGGGCAGCACGCTGCCGAGCTGGGAGACGACCTGGGAGTTCGTCCGCGTGCTGGCCGTCGACCGGCTGGGCCGGGACGCGGACGAGGTCAGGCGCGAGTGGCGGGCGTACTGGGAGGAGGCCGCGCACGGCGGCCCCGCCGCCAGGCGCGAGAACACGACGCGCGACGACACGAGACGCGACGACACGCACATGTCCACGTCCGGCGCCCCCGGCGCCGGGGCCTCACCGCCGCCACCTGGAGACGACCGCCCCTCACCTGAAAACGCCCACCCCTACGGCGACCGCGCCTCCACCGAAGAGGACCCCCCTTCGCCCGGTGGCGGCCGATCCCGTCGCGGCAGGCGGGCCGCCGTCCTGGCCGCGATCTGCGCGGTGGCCGGCGCGGCAGCCGTCCTCATCGGCTGGATCCTCCCGTACGTCGCGGACGACGCGCCGAGCGAGCCCGCCGCCCGCCCCACCCCGCCGATCAGCCTGCCGATCACCCCGCCGATCACCCCGCACGACGACTCGGTCTTCGAGCAGGACGTGACCTACCCCGACGGCACCGTCGTGCAGCCGGGCACGTCCTTCGACAAGACCTGGCGCATCCGCAACGCGGGCAACGTCCACTGGCAGGACCGCTACCTCACCCGCATGAACGACACTCCCTGCAAGGCCCCCAAGCGGGTCGCGATCGTCCCGGTCCTGCCGGGCGAGTCGGTCGACATCACGGTACGCGTGCGCGCCGCCGACTCCCCCGGCCGCTGCAAGATCTTCTGGAAGATGACCGACGAACACGGCACCCCGCTCCTGGCCGCCAAGAAGCCCATCTTCCTGGACGTCAGCGTGGCCTGAGCGAGGCGGCACCGCCCACGCCCAGCCGGCTCAGCGGTAGGCGGTGGCCTGGAGGGTGTAGAGGTCGGCGTAGAGGCCGTCGAGGGACATGAGGGTGTCGTGGTCGCCTTGTTCGGTGATCCGGCCGTGGTCGAGGACGTAGATGCGGTCGGCGTAGCGGACGCTGGCCAGGCGGTGGGTGATGAGCAGGACGGTGCGGCCGTCGGCGTGGTGGCGGATGCGTTCGAAGAGGGCGTGTTCGGCGCGGGCGTCGAGGGCGGCGGTGGGTTCGTCGCAGATGAGCAGGTCGGCGTCGCGGTGGAAGCCGCGGGCGACGGCGATGCGCTGCCATTGGCCGCCGGACAGCTCGTGGCCGTCCTTGAAGCGGCGGTCGAGCAGGGTGCGGTAGCCGTGGGGGAGGCCGGCGATGACCTCGTCGGCGCCGGCGACCGCGGCGGCGGCGTGCAGGGCGGGCTCGCCCTTGCCGGTGCCCATGGTGATGTTGTAGCGGGCGGTGAGGGGCCAGCGGGTGTGGTCCTGGGCGATGACGGCGGTGCGCAGGCGCAGGGCTTCGGGGCTGACCTGGCGCAGGTCGGTGTCGTCCCAGCGGACGGTGCCGGTGTCGGGTTCGTACAGGCCGGACAGGATCTTGGCCAGGGTGGTCTTGCCGGAGCCGTTCTCGCCGACGAACGCGATCACCTCGCCCTGCTTGATCTCGATCGACACCCCGCGCAGGGCCGGAGCGGAGGCGCCCGGATAGGTGAAGGTCACCTCCGACGCGGTGACGCACTCGAAGCCCTCGGGGGCGGGGGCCGGGCGCGGCACGGTCAGGCGGCGCTCGGCCTCGGCGCAGAAGTCGAGGAAGTCGGTGAAGTAGAGGCCCTCCTCGTAGAGGCGGTTGGTGGCGTACATGAGGTTGCCGAGGGAGGTCTGGCCCGAGCGGATGGCCAGGACGGCGGTGCCGGCCACGGCCAGGGGGATGGCGGCGACGGCGAGCAGGACGCCGAGCGCGACGTAGACGAGCGCCGTGCCGAGGCCGCCGAGCGCCTCACCCACGAGCCTGGCCGCCATCTGCCGGCGGGCCAGGCCGAGCATGACGTCCTGCTCGGCCCTGGCCACCGCGTCGTACATGCGCAGCAGGAAGCCGCGCATGGTGAACGCGCGCACCTCGGCGGCCGGCTCCCGCTCCGCCAGGAGCTGGCCGATGATCCACTTGCGGCGGCGGGCCGGGATGAGCGCGTACATCGTGGAGTAGCGCATCCGCGCGCTGCGGACGGCGGCCCAGGCGTCGGGGAGCACGGCCAGCAGGAGGAGCGGGAGCAGCACCGGGTGCAGCACGCCGAGCACGCCCGCGGCGGCCACGATGCCGACGGCGGCGGTGACCGTGTCGACGGCCGACGTCACCACCGAGCTCGCCATGGACACGCCGCGGCTGCCGGCGCGTTCCATGGCGTCGTGGAAGTCGGGGTCGTCGTAGGCGACGAGCTCCACCTGGCTGGTCAGGCCGTACAGGCGCTCCTCGGTGAGGCGGGCGATCTGCGGGGTGAGGCGTGACTGCGCCCAGCCCGCGCCGGCCTGCGTCGCCGTGCGCAGCACCGCGGCGCCGGCGACGAGGGCCAGGCCGGGCAGGGCGGCCATGACGCGGCCGGGGGTGGGGCCCTCGCTGAACAGGGCGGTCAGCACGCCGGTGGTGGCCAGGAGACCGAACGCGGTGAACACCCCGCCGAGCAGGTTGAGCGCGACCGTGGCCAGCGCGTCGCGCGGGCTGGCCTGCCAGGCCATCCGCATCGCCTGGCCGACGAGCGAGGGGAGCCTTCTGGCGATGGTCAGGAAGCCGACCTCCGCCATCTTGTCGGTGTGGGCGTACCAGGAGGAGAAGGAGATCTCGCCGAGTTCGAGTGGCTCGTTCTGCATGCATTGAGTGTGCACGCGACCACCGACAGTTTCCGATGGCGGATGACTGGCGGAGTCATGTAACTTTCACGGCTTGTTGACGGCCGATTTGAACGTTGCAATACTCCCCACGGTTCTTCCGCCGCAAGCCTTCCTCTCGCCGGATATCCGCGCAGTTGAGAGGCTTGCAGGGTGATGAATCGATTCATTCTCCTCCGGAATCCCCCACCTCCAGGAGCTGAGTATGCGAAGCAGTAGCAAGCCCAGGACCTTCGGCCTGGCGGCCGGGCTCACCGCGATGGCGCTCGTGGCGGCTCCCCTGTCCGCCCCGGCCGGCGCCACGACGTCCGCGCTCGCGTGCGGCGACGGCTCGTACAACGCGGAGGCGGTGCTCAGCGGCAGCACCTGGACCGCGCGCAACGGCAGCAGGACGGTCTACACCGGGACCAGCATGCTGTCGGCCATGCAGGCCGCCGTCGGCAGCCTCACCGCCGGCCGCACGTCGAAGCAGCGGGTCGTGGTCCGCGGCTCCGGCTCGATGAGCGCCGGCTCGCGGCTGTCCCTGCCGAGCTACACGGTGCTGGACGTCTGCGGCACCGTGAACGTGACCGGCTCGGGCTCCGGCGACCAGGCCGTCGTGTACGCCAGAGGCGTCACCGACGTCGAGGTGCAGCACCTCAACGTCACCGGCGCCCCGCTCTACGGCATCTTCGTGCGCAACGGCGTCAACGTCACGCTCGGCCAGATCGACCTGCGCCTGTCCGGCGGCCTGGGCATCCGCGTCGACAACCACGGCGACCGCAGCGTGCGCACCAGGAACGTGCGCATCGGCAACGTCTACGTCTCCGGCACCAGCACCCACGGCGTGGAGACGTACGGCGTGGACGGCCTGACCGTCGGCACCGTCACGGCCCGCAACACCGGCCACTCCGGCCTGCTGCTGAACGACACCATCAACGCCACGGTGAGCACGGTCGACGCCCAGGGCGCCGGCACCGGCACCGGCTACGCGGCCTTCCGCATGGCCAACAGGAACGGCCGGATCGGCAGCTCCTACCCCACCAACATCCGCGTCGGCCAGGTGATCGCGCGCGGCGGCGGGCGCGGCGTCTTCTGCGTCTCGGAGAGCGGCGGCGCGGTGATCGACCGGGTGGACCTCGCGCAGACCGGCAACAACGCGATCCTCATCGAGAACTGCCACAACGTGAACATCGCCGCCCAGGGCGGCACGGTGACGGGCCCCGGCGACATCCGGCTGGCGGCCCGCTCGGAGTTCCCCAACACCTCCGACATCGTCATCCAGAACCTGACGGTGACGAACTCCGCCATCACGGAGAACCCGTGCGGCGTCAACACCACCTTCAGGAACAACACGCTGGTCAACAGCCGACAGACGATCTGCTGAGCGGCCATATCACGGCGATAGGGGCAATTTGCTACGTCTCCAGGACGAGGGGGTGCGCATACCGTCACAACACCCCCAACTCCTGGAGGAGGCCCCGTGTCAAGACCTCTCCGCATCATGCTCTCCGTCGTCCTCAGCCTGGCGTTCCTGCTGGTCAACGCGCCCGCTCAAGCCACCGCCCTGGTCACGGTGCTCAGGTACGACGCCGGCCGGGCCGCCGAGTTCAGCGCCACGATCGACCAGGCGGCCCAGGTCTGGAACGCCAACGTGGTGAACGTCCGGCTCGTCCGCGGCACGCCCGCCCACTTCGTCGTGTACGCCGACAACGGCTGGCCCCGGGCCCTGCCCACCAGCCTGGGCCGGGGCACGATCTGGATGGGCCGGCAGGCCGTCAACCAGGGCTACTACCCGCTGCGGATCGCCACCCACGAGATCGGGCACATCCTCGGACTGCCCGACCGGCGCACCGGGCTCTGCAGCGATCTGATGTCGGGCTCCAGCGCGCCCGTGAGCTGCAGGAACGCGACGCCCAGCGCCGCCGAGCGAGCCGCGGTGGACCGGAACTTCGCCGGTGGCACGCCGCAGGTGGAGTTCGGGCGGCTGTACGAGGAACGGTAAGAGGCCGGCCGGCCGGTGGTGCGGGGCTCGCACCACCGGCCGGGGCCGCGCTCAGGCGCAGGTGTATCCGGACGGCAGGGAGGTGTCGCCGTTCGGGCGGGTGCCCTGGAAGCCGAACGACGTGCTCGCGCCCGGGCCCAGCGAGCCGTTGTGCCCCACGTCGCGGACCGTGACCGTCCGGCCGGACGTGGTGAACGTGCCGTTCCAGCCGCCGCTGATCGCGTGGCCGGCGGGCAGGGTGAAGGTGACGGTCCAGCCGTTGCGGGGCGCCGTGCCGGTGTTGGTCACCGTGACCTGGATGACGTACCCGGTGCTCCACTGGCTCTGCGTGGACGGGGCCGCCGTGCAACCACCGCCCGTGCCGCCCGTGGTGGTCAGCGTGACCGTGCCCGAGCGCGGCGAGCGGTTGCCGGCCGCGTCCCTGGCGTAGACGGCGAACGTGTAGGAGGTGTTCGCGGTCAGGCCGGTGAGCGAGGCGGAGGCGGTGGTGGAGGTGGTCGCCACCGTCTCGGCCGTGCCCTGTAAGCGGACGACGTCGTACCCGGTCACGCCCACGTCGTCGGTGGCGGCCGGCCAGGTCAGGGTGGCCGAGGTGGAGGTGACGGCGGAGGCGGCGGGCGTGCCCGGCGCGGTGGGCGGGCTGGTGTCGTCCTCGCCGGACGGCTCGTACGTCAGGCCGAACCCCTGCGCGAACAGCGGCGCCTTGCCGTCACCCGCGTTGATCGGCTGCTGGGAGGCGCTGCTCATCCAGGTCATCGGCAGCTTCCCCGCGGGCTGCGCGGCGCCGAACAGCACGTCGGCCACGCCCTGCCCCTCGGTGCCCGGCAGCCAGGCGGCCACCAGCGCGTTCCAGCCGGACAGCTGGGAGGCGACGTCCATGGGACGGCCGGAGACGAGCACCACGACGACCGGGACGCCGGAGGCGCGCAGGGTGTTGATGGTGTTCAGGTCGGCGGTGTCCAGGCCGAGGCCGCCGGGGCGGTCGCCCTGGGTCTCGGCGTACGGGGTCTCGCCGACGACGGCGATGGCGGCCCGGTAGCTGCCGTCGATGCCGCTGCCGTCGCGGCTGTAGGTGACGGTGGTGCCGGAGCCCACGGTGTTCCTGATGCCCTGAAGGATGGTGGTGCCGGTCGTGATGTTGCCCGACGAGCCCTGCCAGGAGATCGTCCAGCCGCCGCTCTGGTTGCCGATGTCGTCCGCGCTCTTGCCGGCCACGAAGAGCTTGCCGCCGGTCCTGGCGAGCGGCAGCACCCCGCCCGCGTTCTTCAGCACGACCTGCGACTTGGCGACCGCCTCGCGGGCCAGCGCCCGGTGCGCCGCGCTGCCCACGGTGGAGGTGTACGACCGGTCCGTGCGCGGCTGCTCGAACAGCCCCAGCTCGAACTTCTTGGTCAGGACGCGGCGTACGGCGTCGTCCACGCGCGCCGTGGTGACCCGCCCGGCCTGCACCTCGGCCCGCAGCAGGTCGATGAAGCGCCGCCACTCGACGGGCACCATGACCATGTCGATGCCGGCGTTCACGGCGGTGCGCACGTCCTGCGCGGAGGTTCCGGGAGCGCCGTCGATCTGGTCGACGCCGTTCCAGTCGGAGACCACGAACCCGTCGAAGCCCAGCTCGCCCTTGAGGACCGTGGTGATCAGGTACTGGTGGCCGTGCAGCTTGGCGCCGTTCCAGCTGCTGAAGGAGATCATCACCGAGCCGACCCCGCGCTCCACGGCCGCCTCGAACGGCGGCAGGTGGATCGCCCGCAGTTCGGCCTCGGTGAGCTGTGTGTTGCCCTGGTCGGTGCCGTTCGTCGTGCCGCCGTCGCCGACGTAGTGCTTGGCGGTGGCCAGCACGGAGGCGGGGCCGTTCAGCGTGCCGCCCTGCAGGCCGGTGATCATCGACGCCATCGAGGAGGGCAGGTCGGGGGTCTCGCCGAACGACTCGTACGTGCGGCCCCACCGGTCGTTGCGGGCCACGCACAGGCAGGGCGCGAAGTTCCAGTCGATGCCGGTGCCGGACACCTCCTCGGCCACGGCCCGGCCGATCCGCTCGACGAGGGCGGGGTCACGGGTGGCGCCGAGGCCGATGTTGTGCGGGAAGATCGTGGCGCCGTGCACGTTGTTGTGCCCGTGCACGGCGTCCACGCCATAGATCATGGGAATGCCGAGGGGCGTGGCCAGGGCGGCGTTCTGGTACCTGTCGTACATGTCGGCCCAGCCCGTCGCCGTGTTCGGGGAGGGCGCGGAGCCGCCGCCCGACAGCACCGAGCCGAGCCGGTACGTGGTGACGTCCGCCTCGCTGACCGAGCCGCGCTCGGCCTGGGTCATCTGGCCGAGCTTCTCATCCAGCGACATCCGGGACATGAGGTCGGTGACGCGGGTGGCGACGGGGAGGGTGGGATCCTGGTAGGGGAAGGCCGCGACGGCCGCCGCGGGCGGCGCCGTCACCAGGCTCGCGGCGACGAGCACCAGCGCGGCGGCCCTGCTCGTCCATCTTCTGCTCGGGTTGCTCATGGCACGCTGCTCCGCGCTCGGCTCGAAGGGTGGTTTTGGGAGCGCTCCCAAACGCACTCTAGGTCACATCTGCCGAGTTTCCCGGGGCCGCGGCGACCGGCGCCCCGCCGATCCCCGGGCACCAGGGAAAACGGGGCGCGATCCGGTGAAACTTTCATCGCCGCTTTACCGCCTGTGAGGCGGTGCCGATAATACACACAGGAAAGCGCTTTCCGACCTCGACCGACGTCCACCGGAGAGCACCATGCCCTTGACCGCGTCACGCCCCTCGCTCCTGGCCGCCGTCCTCGCGGCGATCCTCCTGCTGCCACCGGCCGCCACGGAAGCCCAGGCTGCGGCGGACACCCCTGCCGGCTTCGCCGCCGTCAACGCGCTCGGCCAGAACGGCACCACGGGCGGCGCCGACGGCAGGACCGTCACCGCCACGAACGCCGACCAGTTCCTGGAGTACATCGACAGCCTCGAACCCCTGATCATCCAGGTCCCCGGCACCATTGCGATCACCAGCAAGCAGGGCGTCCGCCCGAACAAGACCATCGTCGGCGTCGGCGCCTCGGGCCACATCACCGGCGGCGGCCTGGACTTCTACCGGTCGTACAACGTGATCGTGCGCAACCTCCGGTTCACCGACGCCGAGGACGACGCGGTCAACATCGGCCAGAACTCCCACCACATCTGGATCGACCACAACACCTTCTCCGGCGCGGTGGACGGCTCGGTGGACGTCGTGCGGGGCGCCGACTACGTCACCGTCTCCTGGAACCACTTCGACCACTCCGACAAGTCGATGCTGATCAGCCACTCCGACGGCGCGGGCGGCACCGACATCGGCCACCTCAAGGTGACGATCCACCACAACTTCTTCGACCACAGCAGGCAGCGGCACCCGCGCATCCGCTTCGGCGAGCCGGTGCACATCTACAACAACTACTTCCTGGGCAACGAGCTGTACGGGGTGGCCTCGACCGAGAACGCCGGGGCCGTGGTCGAGGGCAACTACTTCGAGAACGTGCCGCACCCGCTCCACTCGGCCGGCGGGTACGCCGACAGCGGCCCCGGCAGGGCGGTGCAGCGCAACAACGTCTTCGTCAACTCCGGCACCCCCGAGGTGGCGGGCACCGTGACCGAGCCCCGGACGTACTACGCCTACACGCTCGATGCGCCACAGACCGTCCCGTCAGCGGTCCGGGCGGGCGCCGGCGTCGGCAAGATCGGATAGGGGCATGAAGCGGTCAGCATCTGATCAACCCCGCTGAAGTCGCCCCGGTCACCCGCCTGAGCGCCCTCTGTCGTCCCCGAGGTCCAAGCAGCACGACCGGCCTCGGGGGACCTCATGTCTGGTGGACGGACGCGCACCACGGCGCCGCCCCGGTCTCCGCGTCCCCGTCCATCGCCTCGGCCGGCACGGGCGGGTCGCTGCGCCTGACCGGCGGCGCACTCACCGCGGGGGCGTGACCAGCGCCGACAGCAGGCGGTCGGCCTCCGCGGCGATGCCCGGCAGGTCGGCCGCCGGCTCCTTCGACCTGGCCAGCAGCATGCCGCCCTCGCACAGCGCGCCGAAGACGAGCTGCGCGCGGGCGTCCAGGTCGCCGTCCGGCGCCTGGCCGGCGGCCACGGCCATGCGCAGCCCGTCGCGCAGGATGCGCAGCATGTGGTCGTGCTCGATCTCGCGTACGGTCTCCCACCCGAGCACCGCCGGCGCGTCCAGCAGCACGATCTGCCGGAACCCGGGGTCCAGGCAGTGCTCCAGGAAGGTGCGGCAGCCCCGCCGCAACGCGGCCCACACCTCGGCCTCCTCGGCGGCGATGCCCAGCAGCTTGGCGTCCACCGCCTCCAGCTCGGCCACGAAGGCCGCGCGGAACAGCTCCGCCTTGCCGCCGAAGTGGTGGTAGGCGGCCCCCTTGGTCACCCCGGCCGCGGCGGCGACGGCGTCGATCGAGGTCAGCGCGTATCCGGTGGCTCCGAACCGCTCCCGCGCGGCGCCCACCAGCCGCCCGGTGGTCTCGTCCGAGCGCTCTGCCTGGGTACGGCGAATCATCCTGCTCCCATTGACTTACATACTCGGAGTACGTAACTTCGAACATAGTTACGTACTCCGAGTATCCCAACGAGGAGCACTCATGTCACCACCGCACATCGCCGTCTACGGCGCGACCGGGCACACCGGCCGCCTGGTGGCGGCCGACCTGCGCGACCGGGGCGCGGAGGTCATCCTGGCCGGCCGCGACGGCAACGCGCTCAAGGCCATGTCCGAGGAGCTGAGCGGCGCCCTCGTGCACGAGGCCGCGCTCGACGAGCCCGCCTCGCTGCGCGATCTGGCGGGCTCGGCGGACGTGCTGATCCACTGCGCGGGCCCCTTCACGGACACCGGCAGGGCCCTGGCCACGGCCGCCGCGCAGGCCGGCTGCCACTACGTGGACCACGCACTGGAACAGCATCACACGAAGTGGATGTTCGACACGATGGGGCGGCCCGCACGCGAGGCGGGCATCACCATGGTCACCGCCATGAGCTTCTACGGCGGGCTCGGCGACCTGCTCGCCGGCGCGGCGGCCGCCGGCATGACGGGCGTCGACCGGGTGATCACCGCGTACTCGGTGACGGGCTGGCGCCTGACCACGGGGGCCAGGAAGACCGCCGAGCTGCTGTTCGCCGACACCCGGCGGATCACCTACACCGACGGCGCCGAGCACGTCGGCTACGTCGAGCCGCGCAACGCCGTCTTCCCGTTCCCGCCGCCGCTGGGGCCGCGCACGATGATCGCGCCCGTGCCGTTCCCCGAGGTCGTCACGGTGCCCAGGCACGTCGCGGCGCGGCAGGTCGAGGCACAGCTCACGGCGCACACGTTCGAGGAGGAGCAGGCGTTCACCAGCGAGCACGTGGACGCTGCCACCAGAGCGGGCTCCCACTTCACGGTCGCCGCGCAGGTGATCACGCCGGACGGCAACCGGGCCGGCCAGGCGCGCGGGCACGACCTGTGGCGGATGAGCGCGCTGGCGTCGGTCGAGGCCGCCGTCCGGCTGGCCGGCGGCCGGGGCCCGGGGCCCGGCGTCTTCGGCCCGGCCGAGGCGTTCCCCGCCGAGCCGTTCCTGCGCGACCTGGAGCGCCTCGGCCTGTTCAGGCTCACCCTTCAGGAGGAGAGATGATTCTGGTCACCGGAGCGGCCGGCGGGCAGCAGGGCTCGACCGGGCGGCTCGTCACGGAGTTGCTGCTGGAGCGCGGCGAGGAGGTGCGGGCCTTCGTGCGCGCCGACGACGAGCGGGCCGCCGAGCTGCGCAAGCTCGGCGCGGAGGTGGTGGTGGGCGACCTGCGCGAGATCTCCGCGGTCCGCCCCGCCATGCGCGGGGTCACGCGGGCGTTCTTCACCTATCCGGTGACGGCGGGCCTGCTGGACGCGACCGCCGCGTTCGCCGCCGCCGCCAGGCAGGAGGGGGTGGAGCGCGTCGTCGAGGTGTCGCAGCTCGACGCCCAGCCCGAGGCCGGCACGCCGCGCATGCGCCGGCACTGGCTGTCGGAGGAGGTCTTCGACTGGGCCGGGGTGGGCGCGGTGCACCTGCGCGCGGCGGTGTTCTTCGAGAACCTGGCCGTCGTCGCGGCCGCCGCCGGCCGGCTGGCGCTGCCGCTGGGCCCGCCCGCCACGCGCATCCCGCTGATCGCGGCCGCCGACGTGGCCGCGGTGGGTGCGGGGCTGCTGCTGGACCCGGCTCCGGCCGATCCGGTGTGCCTGCTGACCGGGCAGATGTCCACCGCCGGGGAGGCGGCGCAGGCGCTCGGCGTGGAGTACGCGGACCTGCCGCCCGAGGAGTGGGAGGCGGGGGCGATGGACGTGTACGGGGATCCGTACGCGGTCGAGCACCTCACCCACCTGTGGGCGATCTTCCGCGCCATCGGCGCCGGCGACCATCCGCTCTACCGCGTCACCGACACCATCGAGCGGCACGGCGGCCGGCCTCCCATGACCCTGCGGGAGTTCGCCGCCGGCTGGAACCGCCCCTTTCATGACAACATCGCGCCGTGAACTGATCCCGGAACGACGAGACCCCCGGCCGGTGGGCCGGGGGTCTCGGTCAGTCAGCGGGGATCAGCCGGTGAAGCCGACCGCCGTCCAGTCGTAGAAGGAGTAACCCTTGGCGCCGAGGTTGGCCAGGGTCTTCTTGGCCGCCTGGATGTCCGGGCGCTGGTACAGCGGGATGGTGTGCACCATGTCCCAGACGAGCTTGTCAGCGGCGTTGGCCTTCTCGATCGCCTTGACAGGGTCCATCTCGCCCACGGCGTCCTCGATGGCGGCGTCCACGGCCGGGTCGCTCGCCTTCGGGAAGTTGCTCTCGGAGCCGGACTTGTAGATCTGCTGCAGGCTGCTGATCGGCTGCGGGTCGCCGATCCAGGAGAACGGCACCAGGTCGAAGTCGCCCTTGATGATGTAGTCGGTGAAGAACTTGTCATCGGGCACCGGCCGGATCGTCACCTTGACGCCGGCCTCCTTGAGCATGGCCTGGGTGAGCTCGCCCTCGGTCTTGGCGTACGGCAGGCCCGACGGGACGACGAAGCTCAGCTCGAACTCCTTGCCGTCCTTCTTGCGGTACTCGCCTTCCTGCTTCCAGCCGGCGGCGTCGAGGAGCTGCTTGGCCTTGTCCAGGTTGTACTTGCCAAGGTCGCCGGAGTTGTCGACGTAGCCCTTGTGGTTGTTCATGAAGACGTGGTTGCCGAGCGTCTGCAGCGGCCAGTCCATGTCCTTCAGGTCCGACTGCGTGATCACGTCACGGTTGATCGCGTACTGCACGGCCTGCCGGACCGACTTGTCCTTCAGGAAGTCGCTCTGGTTGTTGACCGTGATGTGCCGCCAGTTCGGGCTGAGCGCCTTGCGGATGTCCACGTTCGGGACTTCCTTGGCCCTCTTGAGGTCGGCCGGGCTGCCCGGCGGGATCTCCACCATGTCGAGCTCGCCGTTGGCGAAGGCGTTGACCTGCGCGGCGGGCGTCTCGATGGCACGGAAGATGATCTTGTCGAGCTTGGCCTTCTTGCCCCACCACTTGTCGTCACGCACGAGCGTGAGCGTCTTGGTGCCCTCGTCGATGCTCTCGACCTTGAAGGGCCCGGACGTGACCGGGATCTTCTGCAGGTAGTCCTTGTCGAAGGCGTCCGGCTCCGTGATGTACTTGGCCGGCATCAGGTGCGGCGAGCGGGACAGCATGCTGTTCCACTCGGGGTACGGCTTCTTGAAGGTGAGGATCGCGACCTTGTCGGTGTCACCCTTGGTGACCGACTCGACCTGGTCCCAGCCCTCGGTGGAGGCCGGCTTGAACTTCTTGTTCTCGCCGTTCTGGGCCTTCCACTGGGCCTCGATGTCCTTCCACGTGATCGGCGTGCCGTCGGACCACACGGCCTTGTCGTTCAGCGTGTAGGTGACGACCTGCTTGCCCGACGACAGGTCGTTCTTGATGTCGGCCAGGTAGTCGGGGTTCGGGGTGAAGGTCGCTTCCTGGTCGGACCTCATCAGGATCGGCAGGACCGGGTCGAGCATGTCCGCCGTGTCCCGCTGGTTGCCGTCCACGTGGATCGGGTTCCACTGGCTCGGCCACTGGCCGATGCTGAGGGTGAGGGTGCCGCCGTCCTTGACCTGCTCGTAGGGGACGGGGTTGATGCTGATGGCCGGGGTCTCCGCCATCTGCTGCTGCGCCTGCTGGGACTGCTGGGCGTTCGGCTGGCTGTTGTCGGTGGAGCCGCCGCCTCCGCCGCAGGCCGAGGCGGCCAGGGCCAGGACCGCCAGCCCAGCGGCCGCACGGTAACGAACCTTCACTCTTCCTCCTGATTGTCCGAGGCCGTGATGACCTCGATCTCCTCCGCGTAATGGCAGGCGGCGCCGTGGTCGACGCGGTTCGCCAGCCGGGCAACCGAGGGCTCCTCGTCCACACACCGCCGCCGCTCCGCCTCGCTGAGCCGGGCGAACTTGGGGCAGCGAGTACGGAACCGGCACCCCGACGGCGGATCCGCCGGGCTCGGCAGATCGCCCTCGAGCAGGATCCGCTTGCGGGTGCGCTCCATCTCGGGGTCGGGCAGTGGGATCGCCGACAGCAACGCCTGCGTGTAGGGGTGCGCCGGGTGGTCGTAGACGTTCTCGACCGTCCCGATCTCGGCGATCCTGCCCAGGTACATGACGGCCACACGGTCGGCCAGGTGCCGCACCACGGCCAGGTCGTGGGCCACGAACAGGTACGACAGGCCGAGCCTGTTCTTCAGCTCCTCCAGCAGGTTGATCACACCTGCCTGGATGGAGACGTCGAGCGCGGACACCGGCTCGTCCAGCACCAGCACCTTCGGCTCCAGGGCCAGCGCGCGGGCGATGCCGATGCGCTGACGCTGACCGCCGGAGAACTGCTGCGGGTACCGCTCGGCGTGCTCGGCGGCCAGCCCGACGAGCTGCAGCAGCTCGGCGACCTTGGCCCGCACGTCGCCCGTCTTGCCGTGCGCGCGCAGCGGCTCGGCGATGATGTCGCCGATCGGCATGCGCGGGTCGAGCGCGGCCATCGGGTCCTGGAAGACGATCTGCAGGTCCCCGCGCAGCGCCTTGCGCGCGGCCTTGTCCAGCTTGGCGCTGTCCTTGCCGAGCACCACCACCCGGCCGCCCTGCGGCGGCTCGAGCTGCATGATCTGCTGCAGCGTGGTGGTCTTGCCGCATCCCGACTCGCCGACCAGGGCGAGCGTCTCGCCCTCGGCGATGTCGAAGCTGATGCCGTCCACGGCGAACACGGTGCCGACGCGGCGCTTGAAGACCGCGCCCTTCATCAGCGGGTAGTGCCGCTTCATGTCGTCGAGCTCCAGCACGGTGGCGCGCTCGGCGCGCGGCACGCGTACGACGTCGCTCGGCGGGATCACCGGCACCGGGAACACGTCGGCGCCGGTCAGGCCCTTGTGCTCGATCTCGTGCGCGCGGATGCAGGCGACGTGACGCCCGCCGCCGAACGGCGTCAGCGGCGGCTCCTCGTCGTCGCACATGTCCACCTTCATCGGGCAGCGCGGTGCGAACGGGCAGCCGGGCGGCAGCGAGGCGGGCGAGGGCGGGTTGCCCTCGATGGGCACGAGCGGCCCCTCCTCGCCGTCGATCCTGGGGATCGAGGCGAGCAGCCCCATCGTGTACGGCATGCGCGGCCGGTAGTAGATGTCGTCCACGGGCCCCTGCTCGACCGGGCGGCCCGCGTACATGACGAGCACCCGGTCGGCCATGCCGGCGATGACGCCCAGGTCGTGGGTGATCATCACGATGCCCGCGCCCGTCTCCCGCTGCGCGGTCTTGAGCACCTCCAGGACCTGCGCCTGGATGGTGACGTCGAGCGCGGTGGTCGGCTCGTCACAGATCAGCAGGTCGGGGTCGTTGGCGACGGCCATGGCGATCATGGCGCGCTGCCGCATGCCGCCGGAGAACTCGTGCGGGAACGACTTGGCCCGCAGATTCGGGTTCGGGATGCCGACGAGGTCGAGCAGCTCGACGGCGCGCCTGGCCGCCTTGTCCTTGCCGATCTTCTGGTGGATGCGGACGGCCTCGGCGATCTGCTCGCCGATCGTGTAGACGGGCGTGAAGGCCGACAGCGGATCCTGGAAGATCATGCTGATGGCCTTGCCGCGCACCTTGACCAGGTCGTCTTCCTTCATGCCGAGCAGCTCTTGGCCGTGCAGCCTGACCGAGCCGCTGACCTGGGCGTTGCGTGGCAGCAGCCCCATGACGGCGAGCGAGGTGACGGACTTGCCCGAGCCGGACTCGCCCACGATGCCGAGCACCTCGCCGCGCTCGACCTCGTAGCTGACGCCGCGCACGGCCTGGATGCCGCCCGGGAAGGTGACGGTGAGGTCCTTGACCTCCAGGATGCTCACGAGTTGCTCCCCGGGTCGAGTGCGTCACGCAGGCCGTCGCCGATCAGGTTCACGCTGAGCACCAGCGCGACCAGGAGACCTGCGGGGAAGGCGAACAGCCACGGGTAGCCGGTGGCGTTGCGGGAGCCCTCCGCGATCAGCGTGCCGAGCGAGACGTCCGGCGGCTGGATGCCGAAGCCGAAGAAGGACAGCGCCGCCTCACCGATGATCGCGCCGCTGACGTTGAGCGTGGCGTCGATGATCAGCAAGGAGGACAGGTTGGGCACGATGTGCCGGAAGATGATCTTCCAGCGCGGGATGCCCATGTAGACCGCGGCCAGCACGTACTCCCGCTCGCGCAGCGACAGCGTCATGCTCCGGACCACCCGGGAGGTGATCATCCAGGAGAACGCGGCCAGCAGCGCCACGAACCACAACCACGACGCGCCTTCCCTGAGCCGGGGCGAGACGATGGCGATGATGAGGAAGCTCGGCAGGACGAGCAGCAGGTCGACGCCCCACATGAGCATCTTGTCGATCCAGCCGCCGAAGTAGCCGGCGAAGGCGCCCACGATCGCGGCCAGGCCGGTGGAGATCAGCGCCACCAGCAGGCCGATGATGATCGACTTCTGCATGCCGCGCAGCGTCACCGCGTACATGTCGGCGCCGATGGAGGTGGTTCCCCACCAGTGGTCGGGGCCGGGGGCGGACAGGAAGGCCATGAAGTCCTTCTCGGTCCAGTCGTACGGGCCGAAGAAGGGGCCGATGTAGGCCAGCGCCACCAGCAGGATCAGCGCGAGGAACCCGTAACGGGCCTGCTTGTTGGCCAGCAGGCGCTTGAAGACGACTTTCGATCGCATCTCAGCTCACCCGCACCCGAGGATCGAGGGCCGCCACCAGCAGGTCCGACAGGAACGACGCGGCCAGCACGCACACGGCGGCGAAGAACGTCACGGCGGCGACGGAGTTGACGTCGTTCTGGTTGATCGAGTCGACCAGCCAGGCGCCCATGCCGTGCCAGGCGAAGATCTTCTCGGTGAACGTGGCGCCCGTGAACATCGTCCCGAACGCGAACGCGAAGTAGGTGGCCGACGGGATCAGCGCGGTCCGCAGCGCGTGCTTGATCAGCGCCTTCCTGCGTGGCAGGCCCTTGGCGATCGCGGTCCGCACGAAGTCCTGGTTCAGCACGTCGAGCATCATGTTGCGCTGGATCCGGCTGTAGAAGGCGATGGAGCCGAGGCTGAGCGAGATCGTCGGCAGGATGAGGTGGTTCAGCCGGTTGAGGAACTGGTCCCAGCCCGACAACTGCGGGTTGTACTCGCCGGTGTACTCGATCAGCGTGAACCCGAGCCCCCTGTTCAGGTTGTACGTGCCGATCGCCAGCAGCGTGGCGAGCACGAACACGGGAATCGCCATGATCACGAAGGAGGTGACACCTATTAACCGGTCACTGAGCTTGTACTGCTTCACCGCCGAGAACGCGCCCAGCGCCACACCCACGGCGAAGCCGAGGAGCGTGCCGATGAGCAGCAGGCGAGCGCTGACCATGATCCGGCGGCCCATCTCGTCGTTGACCGAGCCGCCGTTCCAGGTCCTGCCGAAGTCTCCGGTGACGACACCCTTGGCCCAGGTCGCGTAGCGCTCCAGCACCGGGGTCTTGTCGTTCAGGTTGTAGGCATCAAGTGTGGCGTCGATGACCTCCTCGGCCACCGGGGGCTGGCGCCCCTCGTACGCGCCGCGCGGGCTCATGGTGGAGGCCGCGAGGATGTACGCCAGACTGGCCGCGATGGCGACCAATATCACGTTTATTGCCAACCTGCGGAGCAGGTACTTGCCCATCACTCTCCGTTCGCGCTGACCGGGGGCACAACCTTCCTTGACGGAGAGGCACCCCCCGCAACGAAAACCCATCTCGCATCGTGAAATGTCAACGCGATGTCGGGATGGCGATCAGGGCGCAGAATATAAGCAAAAATATAACAGCTAGAAACGGCGATATATAACGGTAAGGTCACCTACAATAGATCGACAAGCCAGCTCAGGGGCCTCAAGGCTGCTGCCGACCTGCGGAAATACTGCTTACCGGTGACTCCGCAAGACCGGCCCATAAGGCCCTGTGTCACAGAATCCGAACATAAATCGCCGAGCGGACAAAGCCTCTATATCATATCCGCTCGGGTTACCGTTACGCGGGGCCGGATGATCTCACCGGGCCGGCCCGATCCCCGAGGCGGCGCTCAGGAAGAAGTCCTCGCCGCCCACCTGGCCGCCCTTGAGCGCCACCTGCAGCCCGTCGCAGGCGGGGTCGTCCGACGCCAGCACGCACACGGGGCCGCCGACCGCCAGCGTGCCGACCACGTCCAGGGCGCGGGCCCCGAGCGCCGACACGACCTGGCCGGAGGTGTCGCCGCCCGCCACCACCAGCCGCCGCGCCAGCCCTGCCCGCACCGCCGCGGCGGCCACCCGGCCGAGCAGCTCGCCGACGCCCGCCGGGTCGCGGGACGGCCCGCGCGTGGTCTGCACGATGGTGTGCCGGCCCTGGCGCAGGCTCGCCTCGGCGTGCGCGATCGCGTCGGGCCCGCCGGCGTCCAGCACCGCCCATCCGGCACGCTCGGCCGCGTCGATCTGCCGGGCGGTGACCGGCGACCGGCTCCCGGACACCACCAGCACCGGCGCGGCCGCCCCGAGCACCACGCCGCCCGCGTCCGGCGACACAAGGCCCGCGGGCGCGAGGCGGTCGCGCGGCGAAGGGGCATCCGCGGGCGAGAGGCCGTCGCACGGCGAAGGTCGATCGGCGGGCGAGAGGCGGTCGCGCGGCGAAGGGCGATCCGCGGGTGAGGGGCGGTCGGGGGCCAGGGCCGAGGCGAGGGCGTAGCTGAGGCCGCCCGAGCCCACGCAGTACAGAGGGCCCGGGCGCCGCGCGTCGGCGATCATGAGGGCGCCGAGGGCACGCAGGTGCTCCTCGGTGAGGGCGTCCGCGACGAAGGCCGCGTCGCCGCCCCGCGCCCGGTACGCCTCCCGCGACGCCCCCGCGGGCAGCCACCCCGTACGGCCCGCCCCCTGCTCGGCCAGCCGCACCCGCAGATCGGCCTCGGTCGCCGGGGTGACCGGATGGTCGCGGGCAGGCGGGTGGCGGTCGAGCCTGACCACCTCCTCCCCCGCCCGGACGAAGTGGTTGGCGAACCACGTGTAGCGCCCGAACTCCGGCTGCGCGGCCAGCACCGGCACCGCGCCGCGAGCCAGCCCCTCGCGGTGCAGCGCGGCGACGACCGCGCCGATGCTGCCGTGCGAGGGCGAGGAGTCGAACGTCGAGCAGATCTTGTACTGCACGGCCAGCGGCCCGAGCGCCGCCACGGCCCTGAGGGCGGGCAGCGCCGACGCCACCGGATCGGCCGACGCCCGCGCGGTGGTGGCGACGCCGATGACGTCGTCCCGGTCGTGCAGGTGGGCGACGTCCGTGACGAGCGACCCGCTCAGCCCGAACCGCCGGAACTGCCACAGCGCGTCCGTCGCGCCGGTGAAGTCGTCGGCCACGAAGGCGACGAGCGTCACGACGGCACCACCGCGCCACGCCCCGAGGCCCCGCCCCTCCCGGACGCGGCCCTCACCGTGGCACCGCCCCGCCGAAGTGCTCCAGCGCCCTGAGCAGCTCCGGCGAGTCCACCTCGGACAGCGGCACGCCCGCCACCGTCGCCGCCCACGCCTGGCGGATGCTCGTGATCCCGGCCGCCGGCCCGTCCGGGTGGCCGAGCACTCCCCCGCCGGCCAGCACCAGCAGGTCGTCCGTCCCCGTGCGCTCCAGGGTGACCGGCGCGGTCCCCGCCCACTGCGCCGACGACAGCACCGGCAGGCAGTCGAAGCCGCCGAGCAGCGGCGTGCGCACGGCCGCCACCATCGCCGCCACGTCGTCGTCGGTGACGTAGAACTTGCTGTGGAAGCCCCCGCAGTGCAGGTGGTCGATCCCGGTGAGCCGGGCCAGCTTCTGGTAGGCGGCGTGCCCGATCCCCAGCCCCGCGTGCCTGGCCAGCGCTCCGATGCCGGTGACGTGCGCGTGGATGGGCACCCTGGCGTGCCGGCGCAGCATGGCCACGGCGGGGAAGCCGACGACGTTGAGGTTGACCATGACGCAGGTCCCGCCGACGGCCACGACCAGGTCGTGGTTGCGCAGCATGCGGTCGGGCTCGTCGCTGATGTTGAAGGCGTACATCGGCCGCCGCCCCGTACGCCGCTCCACCTCGTCGAGCGCCCCCGTCACGGCCCGGACGCGCTGCGGCAGCGGCGCGGGCGGGCAGTCGGCGTTCACCTCGTCGTCCTTGATGAAGTCGGCTCCGGCCAGCCCCAGCTCCAGCACCAGGTCCACGTAGTCGGACGGGCGCAGGCCGACGTTGGGCTTGACGATGGTGCCGATCAGCACCCCGGAGGGCCGCCCGACGAGCCGCCGGGTGCCCTCCACGGCGAACCCCGCCGGCAGGTACGCCCGCCCGAACGCGGCGGGCAGCTCCAGGTCCACCAGCTTGAGCCCGGCCAGCTCGCGCAGCTCGTAGAGGTTGCCCGCGACCACGGGGAAGAGGTTCGTCAGGGAAGGGCCGGTGTTGTCCAGCGGGAAGCCGATGCGGACGAGGGCGGCGTGCAGCGGCTTGTCTCCGCGCGCGCCGGGCAGGGCCTCGGTGATCGGGGCGGGGATCTCGGTCATGTCGAGCACGACCGCGCTGTGCCGGGCCCGTAGGTCGTCGGTCTCGCCGGCGACGCTGACGAACGTCCCGGTGCTCTGCTCGCCCGCGATGGCGCTCACGGCCTGCTCCAGGGGGAGGCGGGTCACCACCTGGTACGTGGCCACGGTCAGCTCACGCATGCAGCTCCTTCGCCAGGTGCTCCATGGCCAGGGGCGGGCTGGCCAGGACGGGAACGGGCACCGCGACCGTCCCGGCCACCCGCGCCATCGACGCCTGGGCCAGCACGACCACGTCCACCTGCCCGCCCAGCTCGCTCAGCGCCTCGGCCACGCGGGTGTCGTGGGCGGCGGCGTCGCCGCTCATCAGCGCCTCGAACGCGCCCTCGCACAGCCGCGCCTCCAGCGAGATCTCGGCCCCGGCGGCGAGGGCGCGGCGCCGTACGAGGTCGGCGGTGGGTTCCAGGGTGGTGGACAGGGTGGCGAGCACGCCGACGCGGCGGCCGAGCGCGACGGCGCGGTCGGCCATCGGCCGGTCCACGCGGAGCACGGGCACGCCGGTCAGCGGCTCGGACGCCTCCACGGCCGGGCCGATGGAGGAGCAGGTGACGAGGATGTGGGAGGCGCCGGCGGCCTCCGCCGAGCCGATGTGGCCGGCGACGCGGCGGGCCGTCCCGGGGGTGAGGCGGCCGGCGGCGATGGTGTTCTTGATCAGGCTGTCGTCGACGATGTTGAACGTCTCGACGCCGGGCAGGTGTCGCGCGCACAGCTCGGCGAACACCGGCACCAGCGTGGCCGAGGTGTGGACGAGTCCGAGGGTTGCCGTCAAGGCCGCTCCATCCGGGGGTGGGTGAACAGGTCGTGCCAGACCTGGAAGTGGTCGTCGCTGGCCTGCCCGGCGGCGTCCGCGTCGCCGGCGAGCAGTGCCTCGTACAGGGGCCGGTGGGCGGCCACCGACACCTCCTTGTCGCGGGGGTGGGTCTTGAGCCGGTCGCGGCGCTGGCGTACGGCGCGGAAGAGCACGCCGGTCATCGCGTCGGCGAAGAAGGTGAGCGCGGGGTTGCCCGTGGCATGCAGCAGCGCCTGGTGGAAGGCGAAGTCGGCGCGGTCGATGCCCTCGGCGTCCGCGGCGGCCTCCATCTCGGCCAGGGCCTTGCCGACGTGGGCGATGGCGACCGGGTCGCCCCTGCGGGCGGCCTCCCTGGCGGCCTGGCGTTCGAGCGCGACGCGTACGGAGTGCAGGGACTCGATGGTCAGGTGGCTGGCTGACAGGGCGAGGTCGAGCGCGGTCTCCAGCCCCTGGGGGTCGAGCCGCTGGACGTACGTGCCGGAGCCCTGGCGCCTGCTCAGCACGCCGAACGCGTCGAGCAGCCGCAGGCGGTCGCGCAGCGCGGTGCGGCTGACGCCGAGGCGTTCGGCCAGCTCGCGCTCGGGAGGCAGCCTGGCGCCCTCGCCGAGCTCCCTGATCAGCCCGGACAGCGCGTCGGAGACGGGGTCGACGGCGATCACCTCGATTGGTCGTACCATTCTGGTGAATGGTACGACCAAAATGCTTCAATGTCACTTCATCAGATGAAAAACTAACTTCATCTGATGAAAGTCTATGAAAACGGGCGCGCGCGGGATAGCGTGCGGAGCCGTGGCAACTGATCCCCAGAGGGACTCGGCCAGGAACGTCCAGGTCGTGCACGCCCTCGGCGCCCGCATCGTCGGCGGCTCGCTGGCCCCCGGCACGTCCATCCCCATCGAGGAGGAGCTCGTCGGCGAGCTCGGCGTGGGCCGCTCCGCGGTGCGGGAGGGCGTCAAGGTGCTGGCCGGCAAGGGCCTGCTGGAGACCAGGAGGAGCGCGGGCACGATCGTGCGCCCCCGCGAGTCCTGGAACCTGCTCGACGCCGACGTGCTGAGCTGGCGCTTCGAGCCCGAGCCCCGGCCTGAGGACATCAGGGTGCTGGCCGACCTGCGGGTCGCGCTGGAGCCCGGGGCGGCCAGGGTGGCCGCCGAGCGGGCCGACGCGGCGGCCGTGCGGCGCATCGACGAGGCCATGGCCGCGCTGTACGCCACGGCCGACGACCCCGAGCCGTTCATCGAGGCCGACCTGGCCTTCCACCAGGCGATCTTCGCCGCCGCCGACAACGACCTGCTGCTCTACGTCTACGACATGATCAGCATCGCCCTGCGGTCCGTGCGCCAGGTGCACACCCGCTCGGTGGCGCACAACAAGGAAACGCTGCCGGGCCACGAACGCGTGGCCCAGGCGATCAGGCGCCGGCACCACCGCAAGGCCGAGGAGGCCATGCGCACGGTGGTCGAGGTGGCCCGCGCCGACGCCGAGCAGCACGTACGTCTCTGCTGTTAGCTGGAAAGGCTCCCCTTGGACGTCCTCCTCGAGGTCGACGGCCCCGTGGCCGTCGTCACCCTCAACAGACCCGCCAAGCTGAACGCGATCACCCCCGACATGGCCGCCGCGCTGCGTGCCTGCCTGACCCGGGTGGACGCCGACCCCGACCTCCGCGTGGCCGTGCTGACCGGCGCGGGCGAGCGCTCGTTCTGCGTCGGCAGCGACATCCGCGAGCTCGACGAGTACGCCACCCCGTGGGAGTTCCGCAACCGCGGCGACTACGGCGACGCCGTCCGCGCCCTGCGCAAGCCGATCATCGCGGCCGTCAACGGCTACGCCTACGGCGGCGGCCTGGAGCTTGCCATGGCCTGCGACATCCGGCTGGCCGCCGAGACGGCGACGTTCGCGGCCCCGGAGATCAAGCTGGGCTGGATCGGCGGCAGCGGCCAGTCGGCGCTGCTGGCCCACGCCGTCGGCCCGGGCAACGCGGCCACGATGCTGCTCACCGGCGACCCGATCGACGCCGCCCGCGCCCAGGCGTGGGGGCTGGTCACCGACGTCCATCCGCGGGACGAGCTGCTGAAGGCGGCCAGGACGCTGGCGCACACCATCGCCAAGCGCCCGCCGATCGCCGCCCAGACCGCCAAGGCCAACCTGAAGGCCGCCTACTCGATGCCGCTCGACCAGGCCATCCAGTACGAGCGCGACCTGCAGACCGTCTGCTTCGCCACCGCCGACGCGGCCGAGGGCAGGGCCGCCTTCGCCGAGCGCCGCGAGCCCGTCTTCGAGGGGCGCTGACATGGGAGTGCTCGACGGCTACCGCGTCGTGGACCTGTCCATCGCGATGGCGGGCCCGCTGGCCGCCATGCGGCTGGGCGACCTGGGCGCCGACGTGGTCAAGGTGGAGCCGGTCACCGGCGAGTGGCAGCGGCACGCCCCGGCGGGCGGCGCCAACGGCAACCGGGTCAACGCCTCGTTCCTGTCGCTGAACCGCAACAAGCGCAGCCTCGCCGTGAACCTCAAGTCCGGCGAGGGCCGCGAGATCGTGCACCGGCTGGCGGCGACGGCCGACGTGTTCCTGCAGAACTACCGGCCCGGCGTGGCCGAGCGGCTCGGCATGGACTACGACACGATCAGCGGGCTGAACCCGTCCATCGTGTACGTCTCGATGTCCGGCTACGGCGAGACCGGCCCCTACATCTCCCGCCCGGGCCAGGACCTGCTGCTGCAGGCCATGAGCGGCGCCATGCTGAGCACCGGCCGCGAGGGCGACCCGCCCGCGCCCGCCGGCTCCTACGCGATCGACGCCATCACCGCCTACAGCGCGTTCGAGGGCGCGCTGGCCGCGCTGCTGCACCGCGAGCGCACCGGCGAGGGCCAGCGGGTGAGCGTGAACATGCTCGACGCGGCCGTCGCCGTGCAGATGCAGGAGCTGTCGATCTTCACGGTCGGCAAGGTGCCGCAGCGGCGCGGGCGCGAGCCGCACGGCCACACCTACATCCGCGCCCCGTACGGCGTCTTCGCCACCAAGGACGGCTTCATCGCGCTCGGCATGCCCCGCCTGGACGGCCTGGCCGTGGCGCTGGACCTGCCGGCGCTGGCCGAGATGGACGGCGACGCCGACGGCCACACCCGGCGCGACGAGATCACCGCCCTGGTGGCCGGCCGCCTGCCCGAGCGCACGACGGACGAGTGGCTGGAGATCCTGGCCCGCCACGACCTGTGGGCGGGGCCGGTCTACGGCTACGCGGACCTGGTGAAGGATCCGCAGGTCGAGCACAACGGCTCGTTCGTCACCTACGAGCACCGCACCGAGGGCACGGTCACCACGCCCGGCTTCCCCTACCGCTTCAGCGCCACCCCGCCCGGGGTGCGCAGGGGCGCGCCGCTGGTCGGCGAGCACACCGCGGAGCTGCTGGCGGAGCTGGGCTACTCCGCGGAGCGCACCGCCGAGCTGGCGGCGGAGGGCGTGCTGGCATGCGAGGACTGACCTGGGACCATCCGCGCGGGTACGCGCCGCTGGACGAGCTCACGCGGCTCGACCTCGCGGGGGCGAACCCGTACGGGGACGTCCCTGAGCCGATCGAGTGGGACCGGCAGCCCCTCGAAGGCTTCGAGTCGGAGCCGATCGCGAAGCTGTGCCGGACGTACGACGTGATGGTGATCGATCACCCTGGGCTGGGCGCGGCGACGGGCGCGCTGGTGCCGATGGAGGAGCTGTTCACCGCGGAGGAGCTGGCCGGGCTGCGGTTCGCCGGGCGCTCCTACGAGAGTTACCACCTGGACGGGCGGCAGTGGGCGCTGCCGCTGGACGCCGCCACGCAGGTCGCCGCCGCCCGTCCCGGTGTGGTGGTGCCCGGATCGTGGCCCGGGGTGGTCGAGGCGGCGCGGTCCGGGCGGATGGCGCTGTGCCTGGGCGGGCCGCACGCGTTCCTCATGTTCTGCGCGGTGACGTGCGGGGACTTCCTCGACGAGGAGGCCGGGGAGCGCGCGCTAGAGCTGATGGCCGGGCTGCTCGCGCTCGCGGACCCCGCGCTGTCGCTGCGCAACCCGATCGGGGTGCTGGACGCGATGGCGGCGGGCGAGGTGGACTTCTGCCCGCTGCTGTACGGCTACGTCACCTATCCGCTGACCTTCAGCGACGCGCCCGCCTGGCCGGGCCGCAAGCCGGGCAGCGTGCTCGGCGGCACCGGGCTGGTCGTCTCCCGGCGGCGCATCGGGGAGATATGCGACGCGGTGCGCGCGCACCTGCTGCGGCTGACGTCGGAGCCGGTGCAGGGCACGCTCTTTCCGGCGACCGGCGGGCAGCCGGCCGCGCGGTCGGTGTGGACGGGCGGGCCCGGCCGGCGGGCACCCGGCGCGACCGTGGGCCCGCCCGCCTTCTACCGCGACACCCTCGCCACCATGGAGGCCGCCTGGATCAGGCCGCGCTTCCCCGGCTACATCGCCTTGCAGGAGCGGTCGTCCGCGCTGATCCGCGAGGGCCTGCTCGCCGCGACGCCCGCCCGCGACCTGCTCAAGACCCTGCACGAGGAATGGAGGACACCATGACCACGGCGCTCGTCACAGGCGCCGCCGGGGCGCTCGGCCGCGCGATCGTGCGCCGCCTGGCCGCCGACGGCCATCAGGTGGCGGCACTCGACGTGGAGGCGGGCGGGCTGGAAGGCGCGCTCAACCTCAAGACCGACCTGCGCGACCCGGCGGCGATCGAGGCCGCGTTCGAGGAGACGGCCGCGCGGCTCGGCCCGGTCGGCGTCCTGGTCAACAACGCCGCCGTCTACCCGGCCCGGCCGTTCCTCGAGGTGCCGCTGGACGAGTACGACCACGTGATCGCGGTCAACCAGCGCGCCTACTGGCTGTGCGCGCAGCACGCGGCCCGCCAGATGGCGGAGCTGGGCGGCGGGGCGATCGTCAACGTCGCCTCGATCACCATGCACGGCGGCTGGTCGGACCTGGCCGCGTACGTGTCCACCAAGGGCGCGGCGGCGGCCCTCACCAGGGCGCTGGCCCGCGAGCTGGGCCCGAGGGAGATCCGGGTCAACTGCGTCTCACCGGGCGCGTTCCCGACGGCCGCCGAGGAGATCCACGAGGACCTGGAGGCGTACAACCGGATGGTGCTGGAGCGGCAGGCGCTGCAGCGGCGCGGCACGCCGGACGAGCTGGCCGGCGTGGTGTCGTTCCTGACCGGCCCGGACGCCTCGTTCGTCACGGGCCAGTGCATCGAAGTCAACGGAGGGTGGGTGATGGCATGATGCCGGACCGCAGGCGGCTGGCCGAGCTGACGGGTGACCTGAGCGCGGCCGGCGGGGTCCGCCTGGTCACGCTGGGCGACGGCGTGGAGCGCGGGATCAGGGCGCTGGAGTTCAGGACCGGCTCAGGGCTGGCGTTCGAGGTGCTGGTCGACCGGTGCATGGACATCGGGCACGCCGAGCACGCCGGGCGCGCGTTCGGCTGGCGCTCCCCCACCGGCTTCCGGCATCCGGGGCTGCACGAGAACGACGACGAGGACGGGCTGTCGTGGCTGCGCTCGTTCTCCGGGCTGATCGTGACGGCCGGGCTGGACCACACGCTGTTCGGCGGTGACGTGCCGGCGGACGCCTACCGGTATCCGCCGCGCGAGTCCGTACGGCACGGCCTGCACGGCCGCGCCGGCAACCTGCCCGCCAGGCTGACCGGCTACGGCGAGCGGTGGGACGGCGAGCGGTGCGTGCTGTGGGCCGAGGGCGAGGTACGGCAGGCGGCGGTCTTCGCCGAGAACCTGCGGCTGGTGCGGCGGATCGAGGCCGACCTGGGCGGCGACGAGATCAGGCTGATCGACACGGTGACGAACGCCGGGTTCGAGCCGACGCCGCACATGTACCTCTACCACATCAATCTGGGCTGGCCGCTGCTCGACGAGGGCGCCAGGTTGGAGGCCGACATCCGGGAGACGCTGTGGCAGAGCGACAGCGTGGCCGAGCAGAAGGCCGACCACATCACCTTCCCCGGCCCGGTGCCGGGGTTCGTGGAGCAGGTGTACGAGCACGCGCTCGTCCCCCGGCCCGACGGGCTGCACCGGGTGGCCGTGGTCAACGACCGCCTGGGCATGCGGGTGGCCGTGGAGTGGCGGGCGGAGGAGTTCCCGCACTTCTTCGAGTGGCTGAACCTGCGCTCGGGCAACTACGCGGTCGGCCTGGAGCCCTCCACCCACCACGTGTCCGGCGACGCCGCGGCCCGGCAGGACGGCAGCATGATCTGGCTCGGGCCGCAGGAGTCGCGCAGCTACCACACGACGTTCCGGGTGGAATCAGCCTCCTAGCCTGTACGCCCGCCGCGCCGTCCCGGCGAACACCTCCCCCCGCTCACCCTCCGACAACCCGGCGCACAGCTCGTCCGCGGCCGAAACGACCTGGTCGTACCCGGCCGCGAGCAGGCACACCGGCCAGTCGGAGCCGAACATGACCCGCTCGGGGCCGAACGCCTCCAGCACCGTCCCGGCGTACGGCCGCAGGTCGGACGTGCGCCACGAACCCCAGTCGGCCTCGGTGACCATCCCCGACAGCTTGCAGAAGACGTTGGGCCGCGCGGCCAGCTCCTGGATCCGGCCGCGCCACGGCTCCAGCTCCCCCGAGGCGATCGGCGGCTTGGACAGGTGGTCGAGCACGAACGTCAGCTCCGGCAGCGCGCTCACCGTGTCGATGGCGGCCTGGAGCTGGTGGGGCAGCGTCAGCAGGTCGTAGGCCAGCCCCGCCTCCGCCACGGCGGCCAGCCCCCGGCGCACGTCGGGCCGGTTGAGCCAGGCGGGGTCGGCCTCGGACTGCACGCCGTGGCGCACGCCCACCAGCCCCTCCGGCAGGGCGGCCAGCGTGTCGGAGACGCCGGGCTCGGTCAGGTCGATCCATCCGACGACTCCCGACACAAGTCTTGACTCGGCGGCCAGCGTCAGGAAGTCTCTGGTCTCGTCGAGATCGGGCAGCACCTGCACCAGCACGGTTGCGCCCACACCGTTGGCGGCAGCGTGCTCTGCGAGGTCATCGAGGGTGAACGTGCGACGTACCGGGGCCATCTTGGCGGAGTCGAGCCAAGCGTGGGAGCGGGCGGACAGGTCCCAGACGTGATGGTGGGCATCGATGCGATTCACGACAGACATCCTATGTATGCGACAGGAGTGATCAACAGTGACCAGCAACGGATACACGCGGCGCGGAGTGCTCGCCACCGGGTTAGGCGCGGCGGCCGGTTCCTTGATCGTGAGCGGTGCCGACGCCCTCCCGGCATGGGCTGACGACGAGCAGGCCGCGCCGCTGACCCTCTGGTACACCCGCCCGGCCGAGGTCTGGCTGGAGGCGCTGCCGGTCGGCTGCGGGCGGCTGGGCGCGATGGTGTTCGGCGGCGTGGCCACCGAGCGGCTGCAGCTCAACGAGGACAGCATCTGGGCCGGCGGGCCACACAACTACGACAACCCGGGCGCGCTGGAGGCGCTGCCGGAGATCAGGCGGCTGGTCTGGGAGGACAAGTGGCAGGCCGCCCAGAACCTGGCGGACGAGAAGCTGCTCGGCACGCCCAGCGAACAGGCGTGGTACCAGGTGCTCGGCGACCTCACGCTGACCTATCCCGGCTCGGCCGAGTTCACCGGCTACCGGCGCGAGCTCGACCTGACCGACGCCGTCACCACCGTGCGGTTCACCCGCGACGGCGTGCGGCACGAGCGCGAGGTCTTCGCCAGCAACCCCGACCAGGTCATCGTGCTGCGGCACACCGCGGACCAGCCCGGCTCGATCTCGTTCACGGCGGCCTTCTCCAGCCCGCAGCAGTCCGGCTCGGCCGGCGCCGGGCGGGCCACGATCGCGCTGAACGGCGTCAGCGGCCAGACCGAGGGCATGGCAGGAGAGGTGCGTTTCCAGGCCCTGGCCAGGGCCGAGGCCAAGGGCGGCACCGTGCGCGTGGACGGCGGCACGCTGATCGTCGAGGGCGCGGACGAGGTCACGCTGCTGATCTCCATGGGCAGCAGCTACCGCAGCTACCAGGATGTCGGCGGCGACCCGGCGCAGGTCGCGGGCCGGCATCTGACGAAGGCGGCCGAGCGGCCGTACGAGGTGCTGAGGCGCAGGCACGTACAGGACTACCAGCGGCTGTTCGGCCGGGTCTCGATCGACCTGGGCACCTCGGAGGCGGCGGCGCTGCCCACGGACGAGCGCATCCAGCGCAAGCAGCTCGACACCGACCCGCAGCTCGCCACCCTGTACTTCCAGTACGGCCGTTACCTGCTGATCTCCTGCTCGCGCGCCCCCGGCTACGCCGCCAACCTCCAGGGCGTCTGGAACGACTCGCTAGAACCGGCGTGGCAGTCGAAGTACACCATCAACATCAACTGCCAGATGAACTACTGGCCCGCCGCGCCCGGCAACCTCATCGAGTGCATGGACCCGCTCTTCGACCTGATCAAGGACCTGTCGGAGACCGGCGCCCGCACGGCCAGGGACACCTACGGGGCGCCCGGCTGGGTCGCCCATCACAACACCGACGGCTGGCGCGGCACCGCCCCCGTGGACTTCGCCTTCTACGGGGTGTGGCCGACCGGCGGGGCGTGGTTGTGCCTGACGCTCTGGGAGCACTACCAGTACACCGGGGACGAGCGGCGGCTGCGCGAGCACTTCCCGCTGATCAAGGGCTCGGTGGAGTACTTCCTGGCCACCCTGCAGACCGACCCCCGCACCGGCTACCTGGTCACCAACCCGTCGCACTCCCCCGAGGTCGGCCACCACGAGGACAACGGCGAGAACGTCTCCATCTGCGCCGGGCCCACCATGGACATGCAGATCCTGCGGGACCTGTTCACCGCCTTCGAGGAGGCGTCACAGGTGCTCGGCGTCGAGGAGGGCATGCGGGCCGAGGCCGCGGCGGCCCGCTCGCGGCTGGTGCCCAACCAGGTGGGGCATCTCGGGCAGATCCAGGAGTGGCAGGAGGACTACCGGGGCGACGCGGCGCTGTCGCGCAGCCGGCACATCTCCCACCTGTGGGGTCTGTTCCCCAGCCACCAGATCGACCCCCGGCTCTCGCCCGAGCTGGCCTCGGCGGCACGGCGGACGCTGGAGCTGCGGGGCGAGGCGGGGGCCGGGTGGTCGCTGGCCTGGAAGATCAACTTCTGGGCGCGGCTGCTGGACTCCGTCGAGGCCTACAAGCGGCTGAGCAACCTGCTGGTGCCCGCGCGGACGGCGCCGAACATGTTCGACCTGCACCCGCCGTTCCAGATCGACGGCAACTTCGGCGGCACCTCGGGCATCACCGAGATGCTGCTGCAGAGCCACGGGGACCAGGTGCACCTGCTGCCCACCCTGCCCGCCGCCTGGCCCGCCGGGTCGTACCGGGGGCTGCTGGCTCGCGGCGGGTTCGAGGTGGACGTGGAGTGGGCCGCGGGGGCGCTGCGGCGCGGGCGCGTGCGGTCCCGGCTGGGGCGCAGGCTGACCCTCCGCACGGCCGTGCCCGTCACCGTCACGGAACGCGGGCGGGCGGTCAGGGTGGAGCGGCCGGAGGCGGGCGTGGTCGTCCTCGACACGCGGAAGGGGGCGGTCTACGACGTCGCGCCGTCCACCTGACGTGCCGGAAGGACCTCAGGCGGGGCGTGGAGCGCGGGGCCGGGTGCGGGAGGCTTCGCCCCGGGCGTGCGCGGCGAACAACCGCGCCGCCTCCTCCGGGTCGCCCGCCGCCAGCGCCGCCACCAGGTCGTCATGGTGACCCGCCATGGCCGACCAGTCACCGGCGTAGAGCGGGTTGCCGACCACGTGCAGGCTCCACAGGTTCGACTCGATCGTCCGCCACAACCGCAGCAGGAAGGAGTTGCCGCAGGCCGCGCACACCCGGCGGTGGAAGGCGAGGTCCGCGTCGCGGAAGGCGCCGATGTCACCGTCGCGGGCCGCCTGCCGCATGGCCATCACGTCGGCCGAGAGCTGCCGCAACGTGTCGGGCTGGATGCGGGCGGCGGCGCCGCGTGCGGCATACTCCTCCAGCAACACCCTGATGTCGCGCACCTCGCGAGCCTGCTCGTCCGAGATCTCCGCGACGTAGCTCCCCCGGTTGGGATAGGAGATGACCAGCCCCTCGTGCGCCAACCGTTTGATCGCCTCCCGGGCCGGGGCCTGGCTGGTGCCCACCCGGCGCGCGATCTCCGCCTCGACCAGCCGCTGCCCGGCCACCAGCTCGCCCGAGACGATCCAGCCGCGCAGCAGCGCGTAGACGCGGTCCGACAGCAGCTCCCTGGGCAGCACCTGGGCCGCGTCCGGCGCGATCTGCTGCTCCTGCCAGATGCGGGCCACCGTCGACTGCGACAGCCCGAGCTGGGTGGCCATCGTGCGGGTGGACGGCACGGCGCCGCCTCCGGCCGCGGCGGCGATCACCCGCTCGGCCTCCTGCCGTTCGGCGCTGCGCGGGCGCCCCGGCCTGGGCGCGTCGGCCAGGCCGTCGAGTCCGCGCTCGACGAAGCGGGCGCGCCACTTCGCCACGGTCGCCGGGCTCACCGACAGCCGGCTCGCGATGTCCTTGCGGGGCAGCCCCTCCGCGCACGCCAGCACGATGCTGCTGCGCAGCGCCAGCCCGCCGCGGGGCTCGCGGCCGGCCCACTCGCGCAGGGTGGCGAGCTCCTCCGCCCCCAATACCAGCCGTTTGTCGTCCTCATGTCCTGCCACGCAGCAACTTTAACGTACTTATGACTCAGCTACTCGCAGGACACGTATTTGTAGCGTCACGTTTGCCCTTGACGGGCCCATGTGACCAACGTATTAAATAATCGCTAATCGAGTATCGACCCATTAAAAGGCGTCGCAGATCTCGCCCCCTTGGAGGTGCGATGCGTTCCCCCCGTTCATCCCTCGCCCTTTCAGCCCTCGGCTGCCTGTTCCTCGTCACCGGCTGCGGCGGGGGCGGCTTCGCCGGCGAATCCCAGGCACAGCAGAGCGAGGGCGGCCCGGTCACCGTCCGGATGCTGGTCAACATCAGCCCGAACCTCACCCAGACCTACTGGGACGGCCTGGTCAAGCCGTTCGAGCAGGCCAACCCCGGCATCGACGTCAAGATCGAGGCCCCGACCGGCAAGGGCGTGGCCGACACGCTGCCGCAGCAGCTCGCCGCCGGCAACGCGCCCGACGTGGTGGAGACGCTGATGGCCGACGAGACGCTGGCCAAGCAGATGCTCGACCTGACCGACCAGGCGTGGACCAAGGACACCCCGCTGGCCGAGCAGGCCAAGCTGGGCGGCAAGCTCTACCAGGTCGGCGTCGGCGTGCAGGCCCAGTCGCTGGTCTTCTACAACAAGGCCGCCTTCGACAAGGCGGGCATCGAGCAGCCGCCGCAGACGTTCGACGAGCTCGAGACCGCGATGGGCGAGCTCAAGAAGGCCGGGTACCTGCCGCTGCAGACCGGCGGCGACTTCCTGACCGGCCTGCAGCTCCTGCAGCTGTCCAACCCCAGCCGCGCCCAGACGCACCCCGCCTGGCAGCAGGACGTCAAGGCCGGCAAGACCAAGGCGGGCGAGTCGCTGCTGCCCTACCTGGAGCGCTACCAGGGCTGGATCGACAAGGGGTACGTCGACAAGAACGCCCTCGGCCTGAAGTACGCCGACGCCGAGACCCAGTTCCTGTCCGGCAAGTCGGCCATGTACGTCATGGGAAGCTGGTTCACCGCCACCGAGGCCAAGGCCGACAAGGACTTCGAGGTCGGCGTCTTCCCGGCCCCGGTGGACAAGGGCCAGGCCTACCCGGGCCCGCAGGGCGCCACGCTCGCGGCCCCGTACATGATCCTCAAGTCCACGCCGAACAAGGACGCGGCGCTCAAGCTGGTCCAGTGGCTGGTCACCGACCCGGGGGCGGTCAAGAGCCAGCTCGCCCAGGACGGCAACTTCCGCACCGGCGTGGAGCGCGAGTTCACCCCGCTGGAGAAGCAGGTGCAGGAGATCCTCGACCAGGCCCCCTCCGGGGTGCCGCAGGGCGAGGGCTACGGTGACGCCACCCTGCCCAAGGGCTTCAACTCCGCGTGGAACACCGAGGTCCAGGGCCTGTACGTGGGCAAGTCGCCCAAGGAGGTCGCCGAAGGCGTGGACCGCTGGCTGGCCGGACGCTCATGACGCTCACCCGCGAGCAGGCACCTCCGGTCGCCGTGAAGGCGCCCGTTCCGAAGCGCAGGAATCACGACGGGCTGGCCACCACCCTCATGGTGGCCCCCGCCACCATCCTCTACACCGTGCTCCTGATCGTCCCGGTCGGCCTGGCCCTCTACCTGAGCCTGACCGACTGGGACGGCTTCAGCGCCGACCCCGCCTTCGTCGGCGCCGCCAACTACCTCGACCTGCTGGACGACCCCGAGCTGCAGCGCGCCTCCCTCGTCACGCTGCTGGTCGCGGCGGCCGGCACCGCGGGGCTGAACCTGCTCGGCCTCGGCTTCGCCCTCCTGGTCAACGGCAACTCCAGGGCCAACACGTTCTTCCGGATCGTGCTGTTCTACCCGCACGTGCTCAGCGCCCTGGTGGTCGGCTTCCTCTGGTCGGCCATCCTCGGCACCGGCGGCGCGGTCAACAACCTGGTCACGACCTGGGGCGGCGAGGTCATCCCGTTCCTGTCGGACCCGGCGTGGGCCACGGTTTCCATGATCGCGGTGCTGGTGTGGGCCGGGTTCGGCGTCAACGTGGTGCTGTACCTGGCGGGCCTGCAGGCGGTGCCGCACTCGCTGATCGAGGCGGCCCGCATCGACGGCGCCACCCGCTGGCAGGTGTTCAGGAACGTGACGCTGCCCGCGCTCGGCCCCTCGGTGACCATCAACATCGTGCTGTCGCTGGTGACGCTGCTCAAGACGTACGACCTGGTGGTCTCGCTGACGGCGGGCGGCCCGGCCGGTCAGACGCAGACCGTCGCCTACCTCATCCTGTGGAACTCCTTCCACGACGCCCGCCTCGGCTTCGGCTCCGCCCAGTCGGTCCTGCTCATGCTGGTGACGGCGGCGCTGGCGTTCGTGGTGACCAAGCTGCGCAGACGCGGCGAGCTGGCGGTGCACCAATGACCAAGAAGACCTTCCTGTGGGCCACCGTCGCCTTCATGCTCATCCCCCTGTACGTGCTGACCGTCAACGCGTTCAAGGGCCAGCAGGACATCCTGTCCAACCCGTTCGGCCTGGGCGGGCTGACCCTCGAACCGCTCGGCAGGGCGCTGACGAACCCGAACTTCAACGTGTTCAAGGGCTACGCGATCACGCTGCTGTTCGTGGTGGCGGTCAACGTGCTGTCGGTGGGCCTGGCCGCCCCCGCGGCGTACGTGATCGCCCGCAGCCCCAAGCGCCGCTTCCGTGTCCTCATGCTGTTCTTCCTGGCCGGCACGTTCATCCCCGGCCAGGTGCTGGTCATCCCCGTCGTGTACGTGCTCAAGACCTTCGGCCTGATGGGCACCATCCAGGGCTTCGTGCTGTTCGAGACCACGCTCACGCTGCCGTTCTCGATCTTCCTGTACGCGGGCTACATCGCCACCGTCCCGGCCGTGCTCGACCAGGCGGCGGCGGTGGACGGGGCGGGCAGGCTGCGCACGTTCTGGCAGATCGTCTTCCCGCTGATGCGGCCCGCGGTCGCCACGATGGTCATCCTCAACACCTTCTCGGTGTGGAACGACTTCGTGAACCCGCAGATCATCCTGGGCCCCGGCAGCGGCCTCTACACGGTCACCACCGGCGTGTACGCGGCGGTCAGCCAGTACTCCACCGACTACACGGTGGTCTTCCCGACGCTGCTGCTGGCCATCGCGCCCCTGCTGATCTTCTTCGTCTTCATGCAACGGCACATCATCAGCGGCCTCACGGCAGGAGCAACGAAAGGTTGACCATGCGCGAGATCAAAGCGACGGTGCCGCTCGGCGAGCCGCCGGCGTGGGCGGTGCTCGAGCGCAGGCTGTTCGACGCCCTCGACGAGGCGTGGCGCGGCTTCGCCGCCCGCTACTGCGGGCCCGACGGCCGGCTGATCTACCACGGCCCGGCGGCCGACCGGGACGGGGCCGACGACTTCTACGAGGCGTTCTTCAACTGGCCGACGCTCTACCAGCTCGGCGGCGCCGACGACCTGCTCGACGCCGCCAAGCACCACTGGGAGGGCATCACCAGGCAGCTCACCGAGCTGGGCTACCTGGTGGAGGAGTACGAGCGCGGCTACGACTGGTTCCACCAGGGCGAGTCGATGCTGCTGTTCTACGGCATCTGCGCGGCCGACCCGCGCGACGAGCTCTTCCGCGAGCGGGCCCGCCGCTTCGCCGACCTGTACCTGCCCGGCTCGGCCAACTACGACGCCGAGCACGACATCATCCGCGCCCCGCACAACGGCGCCGTCGGCCCCCGCTACGGCCTGCAGTGGGAGTGGGCCTCCTACCACACCGACCTGACCAGCATGCGGCCGTTCGGCCTGCCGCTGCGCGACCTGCCCGGCATCGAACGCTGGGAGGACCTGGGCGACCCGAGCAACGCCGCCCGGATGGGCGCGGCGATGAGCGAGCGCATCGGCCGCGGCGACGTGGCCGTCAACCTGGCCGCGACCAGCCTGGCCGTCAACGCCTGGCTGTACGACGGCGACGACCGCTACCGCGACTGGGCGTTGCGCTACATCGGCGCCTGGCAGCGCAGGGCCGAGGCCAACGACGGCGTCATCCCCGACAACGTCGGCCCCTCGGGCGTGGTCGGCGAGTTGCACGGAGGCCGCTGGTACGGCGGCAACTACGGCTGGCAGTGGCCGCACGGCCTCTACAGCGTCGGCGCCGCCGCCGCGATCGCCGCGGTCAACGCGCACCTGCTGACCGGCGACGACGCCGCGCTCGCCATCGGGCGCGACCCCCTCGAAGCCGTGTACGGCCGCGCCGTCCAGGCCGCCGTCACCGAGACCGAGATGAGCATCAGCGACCGCTGGCTGGCGGAGCTGGGCGACGAGGCCGCCAAGCCCACCATGCTGGTGCCGAACCGGCACGACGACAGCGGCTGGTTCGACTTCCAGCCGCCGCAGCTCGGCCTGCCCGTGTGGCTCTGGCACCTCTCGCGGAGCCGGGGCGACGCGGACCGGCTCGACCGGCTGCGCAAGGCGTCCGGCTACGACTGGGCGACGGTGCGGCCGTTCCGCAACAAGGAGGAGGCCGGGCACGAGGCGCCGTGGCTGGAGTTCCTGCGCGGCGCCAACCCCGGCTTCCCCGAGCAGATGCTCGCCACCGCGCTCGGGCAGGTGCAGCGCCGCATGGCGCTCATCGACGCCGACGAGGCGGACCTGGCCACCATCCACGTGCACCACTGGCAGCGGCTCAACCCCGTGCTCACGGAGGCGCTGCTGCAACTCGTCACCGGCACCCCTCAGGTGCTCTACAACGGCGGCCTGCTGCCGACGCGGCTGGCCTACTTCGACGCCGACCGCGCCCGCCCCGGGCTGCCCCGCGACGTGGCCGCGCTGGTCGACTCCGTACGCCCCGACGGCGCCGGCGTCGAGCTGGTCAACCTGAGCCTCACCCACACGCGGCGCGTCGTGGTGCAGGCCGGCCAGTTCGGCGAGGACCGCATCGACCGCGCCACCGTCAGCCGCGGCGACGGCGACGACTATCCGGGCGACCCCCGCTCCTACACCTCACCCCCCATCCCGCAGAGCGAGCAGGAGGTGACGGTGAACGGCCCGCGCCTGCTCGTGGAGCTACCTCCCGGCCGCCGCATCCGCCTCGACCTGCACACGACCGCGCGCGTCCGCACGCCGTCGCACCAGCACTACTGAGTCGCAAGAGGAGTTTCATGGACGACGCCATCTGGGAGCTGCCCGTACGCGGGAAACTGCCCGCCGCACCCGATCCCGCCCTCGTGGCGGGGCTGTCCCGGATCAGCTCGGCCACCGCCTGCGCCAAGCTGCACGCGCAGGGCATCCGGCGGACCTTCGTCGAGGGGCCTCGGCCCATCGCGCCGGGGCAGAAGATCGCCGGCCGGGTCCGCACGCTGCAGTTCATGCCGCAGCGCGAGGACATCGCCTCCGGCCTCGGCCAGGAGTACGTCGAGCGGCACACGGCCCTGTGGCACGTGCTGGAGGACATCGAGCCCGGCGACGTGCTCGTCGTGCAGGCGTACGGCAGCGCGTACACCGGCTGCTTCGGCGACATGCTGGTGCGCTACTTCAAGGGCAAGGGCGGCGCCGGCATCGTCGTCGACGGCCGGATCAGGGACCTGCCCCGCGTGAGCGGCATCGGCCTGCCCATCTGGTCCACCGGCGCCACCCCGCACTACGCCTCGCAGGCGGAGCTGTTCCCCTGGGCCTACGACGTGCCGGTGGCCGTCGGCGGCGCGCTCGCGCTGCCCGGCGACCTGTGCGTGGCCGACGACGACGGCGCCGTGGTGGTGCCGCTGCGCCGGGCCGGCCAGGTGCTCGAGGCCGCCGCCGACCACGAGCAGTGGGAGCGCTACAGCCGCGCCCGCATCGAGGAGGGCGGGGCGCTTTCCGACTACTACCCACTCACCCCCGAGACCCGCGCCGAGTACGAGCGGTGGCGGGACGTAAAGGAGAGCCAGTGATACTCAGGTCCGTGGGCGCGATCGTCTTACTCGTGGGCGGCTTGACCACCCCCACGCCGGCGACGGCGGCCAGACCGAACTGCGACTACTACGTGTCCACCCAGGGCGGCGACCAGGGCGACGGCAGCGCCCGCAGCCCGTGGAAGAGCATCGAGCAGGCCCGCGACGCCCTCCGGGCGAAGAAGGGCAGGCAGAGCTGCGACATCGTCGTCAACGTCAAGGCCGGCGACTACGTCGTGGACAGGACCATCGAGTTCACCGAGGCCGACTCGGGCAGGGACGGCCACAGGATCACCTATCGCAGCGCGGACGGCCCGGGCAAGGCCCGCCTGCTGGGTGCCAAGCCGGTGACGGGATGGCAGCTCTACAAGGACAACATTTACAAGACCAAGGTCGATCGTACCTTCTACACGCTGTTCGAGGACGGCAAACGCGCCACGACCGCCCGCTACCCCAACCGGACCAGCGACGACCTGTGGTCGCCGTACCTGTTCTCGCGGCTCGGGGAGCCGGAGAAGGAGGCGGTGCGCCAGTGGCTGTACTTCAAGCCTGAGGACGTGCCCGCCGAGTGGGACGCCGACTTCGACAGGAACTCGCAGATCGTGGTCTGGTCGGGCGGCTCGTGGAGCTGGTTCACCGACACGGTGCCGCTGGGCGGGGCCGACTTCCGCAAGGGCTTCTTCACGCTCAACCACTGGGCGCGCTACGCGTTCATGAACAGCCGCAGCGGCTCGCGTTACTTCCTGCAGAACACGCTGCGCTTCCTCGACCAGCCCGGTGAGTACTACTTCGACTTCGCCAACAGCGAGGTCTACTACTGGCCCAAGGGCTCGATCGACAAGGTCATGGCCCCGACCGTCAAGACCATCCTGTCGCTCAAGGGCAGCACTCCCGAGGCGCGGGTGCAGAACCTGTCCTTCGACGGCCTGGCCCTGCAGTACAGCGACTTCGTCGACTGGTACCGGGCCGGCTGGATCAGCGAGGGCGACTCGGGCTACGAGCACAAGTACCCCGTCTACGACCGGCAGATCGAGATGCCGCGCAACCGGTTCGGCATGGTCACGCTGGAGAACACCCGCGACATCGACCTGACCAGGCTGCGCCTCTCCGACAGCGGCTTCATGGGCGTCTACCTGCTCTTCGCCAACGAGCGGGTCAAGGTGTCGGACAGCCTGCTGGAGAACATCGGCGCCGACGGCATCAAGGTCGAGGGCGGCTACCCCGGCGAGGGCGACATCTCCGGCCACCACACGATCACGAACAACTACATCTACCACGTCGGCGAGCTGGTGCCCGGCGACGCGGCCGGCATCGAGCTGCTGAGCACCGGCAACAACACCGTCAGCAACATCAACGTCAGGCACAGCGCGCGGTACGGCATCAGCCTGGAGGTCCGCCCGGAGATCAAGCCGGAGGACAACTACGCCCGCAACAACACCTTCTCCTACATCAAGCTGGAGGAGACCGGCCTGGACAGCGGTGACATGGGCGCCTTCTACACCTACGGCGTCAGCAACGTCGAGCCGCATCCCATGGACAACCACGTCAAGCAGATGGTGATCACGGACGTCATCAACGACCCGGCCGGCGCGATGCCGGACAGCGGCACCCGCGGCGTGCACATGGACGCCGGCGGCTGCGGCTTCACCTTCGACAACATCGAGGTGGGCAAGGTCAGCGACGACAAGTACCAGAGCTACCAGTGCAACCAGGTGACCAACGCCAACTGGGCGGACGGGTTCGACGCCTCCAAGATGGAGTACGACAAGATCGGCGTGACCAGCGCGTTCCCGTACCCGATCCCCGGGGCCGCGCAGTGAAGGCGGTGATCACGGTGGCGGTGACCCTCGGCGCGCTGCTCGTCGCCCCCACCGCCTCCGCCCAGGCGCCGTGCAAGCCGATCGACTTCCACGTCGCGCCCAACGGCGCCGACCGGGGCCCCGGCAACAGCGCCCAGCGCCCGTGGAAGACCATCGAGCACGCCCGCGACCAGATCAGGGCCATCAGGCACCAGAGCTGCGACATCGTGGTGAACGTGAAGGCCGGCGACTACGTCGTCGACAAGACCATCGAGTTCACCGAGGCCGACTCCGGCAAAAACGGCCACCGCGTCGTCTACCGCAGCGCGGACGGCCCCGGCAAGGCCCGCCTGCTGGGCGCGCGGCCGGTGACCGGGTGGGAGAAGTACAAGGGCGACATCTACAAGACGAAGGTCGACCGCGCCTTCTACACCCTGTTCGAGGACGGCAAGCGGGCCACCACCGCCCGCTACCCCAACCGCCGCTCGGACGACGTGTGGGCGCCGTACCTCACCTCGGTGCTGAAGGAGCCGGAGAAGGAGGCGGTCTACCAGTGGCTGTACTCCAAGCCCGGTGACTGGGACAAGAGCTGGAACCTCGACAACGCGCAGGTCATGGTCTGGTCGGGCGGCTCGTGGAGCTGGTTCACCGACACGGTGCCGATCCAGAACCCGTCGTGGGACGACAACCAGCTCACCCTCGAACACTGGACGCGCTACGCCCTGGTCAACAGCCGAGGCGGCTCGCGCTACTTCCTGCAGAACTCGCTGGACTTCCTCGACCAGGCCGGCGAGTACTACTTCGACTTCGACAAGAGCGAGGTCTACTACTGGCCGCGCGGCTCGATCGACAAGGTCATGGCGCCGACCGTGAAGACGATCCTCTCCCTCAAGGGCAGCTCCCCCTCCAAGCGGGTGCGCAACGTGTCCTTCGACGGGCTCGCCCTGCAGTACAGCGACTTCGTGAGCTGGTACCGCAACGGCTGGATCAGCGCGGGCGACGCCGGTGAGCCGCACAAGTACCCCGAGTACGACCGGCAGATCGAGATGCCGCGCAACCGCTTCGGCGCGGTGACGCTCACCAACACCAGCGGCATCGACCTGACCCGGCTGCACCTGTCGGACACCGGGTTCACAGGGTTCTACCTGCTGTTCGCCAACGACCACGTACGGATCTCCGACAGCCTCCTGGAGAACGTCGGAGCCGACGGGATCAAGGTCGAGGGCCCGTACCCGGGCGAGGGCGACATCGCCGGGCAGAACGTGTTCACCAACAACTACATCCATCACATCGGCGAGCTGGTGCCCGGGGACGCGTCCGGGGTCGAGCTCATGAACACCGGGAACAACGAGGTCAGCCACACCGTCGTCAAGCACAGCGCCCGGTACGGGGTGAGCCTGGAGGTCCGGCCCGAGGTGAAGGACGGCGACGGGTACGCGCACGGGAACGTGTTCAAGTACCTGCGGCTGGAGGAGACGGGGCTGGACAGCGGCGACATGGGCGCCTTCTACACCTACGGCGTCTCCAACCTCGACCCGCACGAGATCACCAACCACGTCTCCCAGGTCGTCATCGGGGACGTCATCCCCGACGCGTCCATGCCCGACAGCGGGACCCGCGGGGTGCACATGGACGCCGGCGGGTGCGGCTTCGCCTTCGACAACATCGAGGTGGGCAGGACGACCGACCAGTCCTACCAGAGTTATCAGTGCAACGAGGTGACGAACGCGAACTGGGTCGACGGGTTCGACGCCTCGAAGATGGAGTACGACAAGATCGGCGTGACGAGCGCGTTCCCGTACCCGATCCCGAGTTAGCCGGCCGGGGCGCCGGGCCTGCCCGGCGCCCCTTCCGGCCGGCGACCCCCACAGGACCGGCTTCCTGGAGCGCCCGTGAACGATCTGACGCAGCACGGCATTCCTACGACACCCGACGCCTCATCCCCCACGCTCCGTCACCACCCGCCCGCGGCCGGTGTGCTCGCGGTGACGCGGCGGGGTTTTCTCGCGCTCGGCGCCGCCACCACCGCCGCGCTGGCCTTCGACGGCCCCTCCCCCGCCGTCGCGGCCTCCGCACCGCCCTCGGCCGCCTGGTTCGCCCGCCCCCGGCGCGAGGTGCGCCCGATGGTGCGCTGGTGGTGGCCCGACGCCCACGTCGACCCCGCCCAGATCCGGCGGGAGGTGGACCAGCTCGCCGACGCCGGCTTCGGCGGCGCGGAGATCGCGGCCGTGCACCACAGCATCCGCGACAAGTCCGTGCTCGACCCGGCCGGCCACGGCTGGGGCACCCCCGCCTGGAACACCGCCGTCGAGGCCGCACTCGAACAGGCGGCCGAGCGCGGCATCACGATCGACCTCACGATCGGCCCCGCCTGGCCCGCCGCCGTCCCCACGATCACGCCCGGCAGCGCGGCGGCGGCCAAGGAGCTGGCCCACGGCTCCGTCACCGTCCCCGCCGGCACCACCTACTCCGGCCCGATCCCGCCACCCGCCATCGCCCCGGCCGCCCATCCCGCCATCTCTCCGACCGCCCGCGCCGCCATCGCCGCGGCCGCCCGCCCCACCGAGGCCCCGGCCACCGTCGCGGACCGTGAGCTGCTGCTCGTCCAGGCGGCCAGGATCGACCCCGCCCACTCGACCCGCGACGAGACCGGCCTCGACCCCGCCTCCCTCCGGACCATCAGCGTCACCGACGACCAGACGATCACCTGGACCGCCCCCGCCGACGGCGACTGGCTGCTCATCTCCTCCTGGCAGCGCGGGTCCGGCCAGCGCCCCGAGTCCGGCCCGCACACCGCCCCCGAGGCGTACGTCGTGGACCACTTCAGCCGCGCCGGCACCCAGGCGGTGATCGACTACTGGGAGTCGGAGCTGCTCACCCCCGCCGTCCGCAGGCTGCTCAGGCGCGCGGGCGGAGCGCTGTTCGAGGACTCCATCGAGATCGAGACCGACGCCCTGCCGTGGACGCCGGACCTGCCCGCCGAGTTCGAGCGGCGGCGCGGCTACCCGCTGGCGTCCATCCTGCCGGTGGTCATGCTCGCCAACGAGGACCCGGTCTTCGCCTTCGACCCCGTCCGCACCCGGCACGCCCGCAAGGACTTCTGGGACACGGTGTCCGAGCTGTTCAACGAGCACCACTTCACCGCGCTGCGCGACTGGGCGCACTCGATCGGCCTGCGGTTGCGGGCGCAGCCGTACGGGCTGCGGACGGACGCCATCGAGGCCGCGGCCATTCTCGACGTGCCGGAAGGCGAGTCGCTGGGGTTCAGGAACCTGGACGACTACCGCTGCCTGGCCGGCGGCCGGGACCTGGCCGGGCGGGAGGTGCTGTCCTGCGAGGCGGGGGCGTACCAGGGCGGGGCGTACACGACGACGTGGAAGAAGCTGCTGCGCACGATGGGCGGGGCGTACGCGGCGGGCCTCAACCAGACAGTGCTGCACGGCTTCTCGTACGCGCAGGCGCCCGGCGCCGCGTGGCCGGGGTTCGCGGCGTTCACGCCGTACAACGGGACGGTGGGGTACGCGGAGTCGTGGGGCCCCCGCCAGCCGACCTGGGACCACATCGACGACATCTCCACCTATCTCGCGCGCATTCACCTGATCATGCGACAGGGCGTGCCTCGTGCTGACGTGGCGGTGTTCCGGCAGACCGGATACACCAAGACCGGCATCGGGGCCTCCTGGTTCACCGCGAGCGGTGTCCCGGGCGGCTGGACTCACCAGTTCGTCAGCGGTCCGCTGCTCGGCCTGCCCGCCGCGCGGGTCACGGGCGGGCGGCTGGGCCGGCCCGCGTACAAGGCGCTGTTCGTCGAGGGTGACAAGTTCTACTCGGGCGAGTGCACGATGACGGTCGGCGTGGCGCGGCGCCTGCTCGAGTACGCGGACGCCGGCCTGCCCATCGTCCTGCTCGGCGACTGGCGCAACGCCTCGGTGCCGGGCATCCCGCACGACGGCGGCCGGCAGGACGCGGACGGCGCGAACGAGCGGCTCCGCGCGGTCCTGTCGGACCTGCTCGCGCGGCCCGCCACGCGGATGATCGCGACCGCCGCGGAGGTGCCCGCCGCCCTCGCCTCCCTCGGCGTCCACCCCGACATCCGGTACGCGGTCCCGTCCACCCTGCTCACCATGCGCCGCGTGGACGGCGACGTGGACTACTACTACCTGTGCAACGGCAAGCACCAGGAGAACGCCAAACCGCCCGTGACCACGATCGACCACGAGGTGACGCTGACCCGCGGCAACCGGGACAGCGTCCCGTACCTCCTCGACCCGTGGACGGGCCGCGCCTCCCGCATCGCCCGGTACGTGGCGGACGGCGACACCATCCGCCTGCGCGTCACCCTCCAGCCCGGCCAGGCCAGGATCGTGGCCCTCGGCCGGCCCGGCCTGTTCGGCGACCGCACGGGCCGGCGCGCGCACGCCACCAGCACGGACGCCGACCTGGTGAGGTACGCCGGCGGCCGGCTGGTCGTGCGGGCCGCCGGGGCGGGCGTCTACACCACCACCCTGTCCGACGGCCGCACGCTGGCCTCCGAGATCGGCCCCGTCCCCGCACCGGTCGAGCTCGGCGCCTGGCACCTCCGGGTCGAGGACCGGGGCCCCGAGCCGGCCGTGCACTCCCTGCGGCTCGACCGGCTCGTGCCCTGGTCGCAGATCCCCGGCCTGGCCGACGTGTCCGGCGTCGGGACGTACACGACCACCGTCGAGGCGGACGGTCCCGCCTACCTGGAGCTGGGCGAGGTGAGCGACACCTGCCGGGTGAGCGTCAACGGCCGGCGCCTGGACCCGGTGGACCAGATCCACCCCGTCCTCGACCTCGGCCCGCACCTCGGGCGCGGGCCCAACACCATCCAGGTGGAGGTGGCGACCCCGCTGGGCAACCGGCTCAGGGTGGCGGACCCGGCCGTGTACGGCGGGCTGGCGCGGCAGCCGTACGGGCTGGTCGGGCCGGTCAGGCTGGTTCCGTACCGGGAGGCGCCGATCCGGTGACCCCCTGGCCGGCGACGTACCGGTCGAAGAAGGCGAAGGTGCGTCGCCAGGCGTCGTCCGCCGCCGGCCGGACCAGGCCGTGCCGGAGCGGGAACAGCGCGAGCCCGGCGATCGGGTGGTGCCCGTCGGTCATGAAGGAGTGGCCGGCCTCCTGGTAGACGGTGACGTCGTGGTCGATGCCGAGTGCCCGCAGGTGCTCGCGCAGCCGGCTGCCGTGCGCGCGGAAGCCCTGGTCGCGACCGCCGTAGGAGGCCACGACCGGGCATACGGAGCTGAGCTCCTCCTGGCGGCGGGGCACCGCGCCGTAGTTCACCGACGCCGCCCGCACGCCGGGCGGTGCGCCGGCCGCGTAGGCCAGGGCGAAGCCTCCTCCCATGCAGAACCCGATCACGCCCAGTCTCCCGCCGTCGATCTCTTCCCGGCCGGCGAGCCATCGCCGGGTGACGTCGAGGTCGGCGGCGGGGCCGCCCGGCCTTCCCGTGGCGAGCTGGTGGAGGGCTCGGGCCAGGCACCTGACCCTGGAGCCGTGGCTGTAGAGATCGGGCAGGACCGCCGCGTACCCGTGTTCGGCGAACGATCGCACCACGTCCAGCATGTCCGGTTCGACGCCATAGATTTCGTGCACGACCACCACTCCGGGCCAGCCGGAGACCGGTGCGGCCCCCTCTGGCAGCGCCAGCGTCGCGGCCAGCGCAGCGCCGTCCGGCAACGGGATGCGCACCTCTCGCACCGGCATCACGCCTCCGCGGTCAAGGCGGCGCTGTCCTGCCAGAGTGCCTCGCCGGCCGCGGGATCGCATGCCGTCCTCGACGGTCGCGGCCAGGTCAGCCGGCCCCGCACCAGCGACGCGTACCGCTGGCCGGCAGGTGGGGTGATCACGATCGTGGGCATGGCCGGCGCCGGCCTCACGTCGTACGGCCATGGGCGGCACGCGGCTGCCTGGCGAGGCGGGCGGCGCCGACCTGGGCGTGGAAGACGCCCATGCCCAGCACGCCCACCGCCCCCGCGGCCAGCGCGGCGATCGGGTGGGCGCCGACGTCGGCCAGGATCGTCAGGATCGCGGCCAGCACGTACATGAACCAGCCGGCGACCAGGTTGATCAGCGGGCTGGGGCCGAAGAGCGTGGGGAACTCCTCCTTCGTGATGCCCTTGACGAAGTGCGGTGTGGCGTTGCCGGCGAGAACGCCCGCGACGAAGCTGAGCAGGATCGTCTGCGTCATGAGGACTCCTGTGATCAGGTGAGGCTTCGGACGGTGATGTCGACGAGCTGCCGCAGCCGGGTGCGCAGCACGTGCGCCTCGTCCTCCTGCTGGGAGATGCCGGTCAGGGCCGCCAGCAGCAACTCGGCGGCGTCGTCGGCCGACAGGACGGTGCCGAGCTGCGGCAGGTCGTCCCCGGCGGCGAGCAGGACGGACTTGATGACGGCGGCGTGCCGATCCTTGAACGAGCGCGTCAGGTCGGGGGCGAGCACGCTCACCTCCGCGAGCATCTCCCCCCGGAACCCCGCCTCGACGCTGCCCGTGACGAACTCCAGCTTCAGGTTCAGGGCACGGAACACCCGGTCGGCGACGTCGCCGCCCTCCTTGCCGATCTCCGCCGCCTGGCCGACGAGCCGGTCGATGGCCCCCTCCGCCACGGCACGGAAGATCTCCTCCTTGCCCGCGTAGTGCTTGTAGAGGGCGGGACGGGAGACCCCGGCGGCCTGCGCGATCAGCTCCATCGACGTACGGCGGAAGCCGTAGCGGCCGAACACCTGGAGCGCGGCATCAAGGATCTGCTGCTGCTTCTCTGTACTCTGTGACATCGTGACAATCTTAAGCAAGATTGTCACATCGTCAAGCTGTTGACGATCTCCAACTGGATGCACTAGATAGTGAGTTTGTGACGTATCCCCTCACCCTCACGCAGGCGATCGCCGTGGTCGTCTACATCGCCGTGAAGGTCGAGGAGGGCTTCACCGACTTCATCTCCACGAGAGAGCTCGCGGCGGCGCTCGGCATCGCGCCGCCGACCGCGACGAAGATCGTGCAGAGCCTGACGCGCGCCGGGCTCGTCGAGACCAGGGAGGGCGCCAGGGGCGGCATCAGGCTGGCCAGGCCGTCCGACAGGATCACGCTGCTCGACGTGCTGCGCGCGGGCGAGCAGGATCGGCCGCTGTTCAGGACGGACCTCGACCATTCGCTGCCCGGCGGGCGGCCTGAGGTGATCCGCCGGCGCGTCGCCGCGAACCTGCGGCAGGCGGAGGAGGCGATGAAGGCCAGCCTGGCCGGCACCACGATCGCCGACCTCCACCGCGCCACCTGATTTTTTTCGCCATAACTAGATATAACCGATATCGAGTTAAGGGAGTTGGGGTGCGCAGGTTCTTCCAGGCAGGGCTGGCGGTGGTCGTGCTGCTGGCCGGCTATCTCACGTTCTGGCCCACTCCGGTCGATCCGATGGCCTGGGATCCGCCCGCCGATCAGGGCCTGACCGGCGCGTACGCACCGAACGACCGGCTGGCGGGCGTGACCCGCTTGGCACAGGGCCACGTGCGCGCCCCCGACGCCGTGGCCTTCGACGGCGCGGGCAGGCTGTACACGAGCTCGGCCGACGGCAGGATCTCCCGCATGGCCGCCGACGGGACGGGGGCCGAGGTGTTCTCCGACACCGGCGGCCGGCCCACCGGGATGGCCTTCGCACCCGACGGCGCGCTGATCGCGGCCGACGAGCCGCGCGGCGCCCTCCTGCGGATCCCGCCCGGCGGCGGGCCGCCGGAAACCCTCGCCGACAGCGTGAACGGGCGGCGGCTTCGCCTGGTCAACGACGTGACGGTGGCGGCCGACGGGACCGTCTACCTCACCGAGTCCTCCTCCCGCTTCCACTACGACCGCTCCCGCTGGATCGTGCTGGAGCACGCGGGCGACGGCGCCGTGCACGCCTACGACCCGCGCACCCGGCGCACGGGCGTCGTGCGCGACGGGCTGCACCTGCCCAACGGCATCGTGCTGTCGGACGACGGCGGGCACCTGCTCGTGTCGGAGACCGGCGCGTACCGCGTCATCAGGCACTGGTTGTCGGGGCCGCGGGCGGGGGCCACGGAGACGCTCGCCGCCAACCTGCCCGGCTACCCGAACGACATCTCCCCGGCCGCCGGTGGCGGTCACTGGGTGGCGCTCATGTCGCTGCGCTCGCCGCTGCTCGACGGGCTCGGCGCCTGGCCGGGGGTGCGGAGAGCCATCACGCGGCTGCCGTACACGTGGCTGCCGGAGCCGGCGCCGATCGGCTTCGTGATCAGGCTCGACGCGCGGGGCTCGGTGACCGCGAACCTCCAGGACTCGGGCGAGGGTGCGTTCACGGCGGTGAGCGCGGTCACCGAACGGGACGGCACGCTCTACCTCGGCACGGAGACCGGCGACGCCGTGGGCCGCGTGACGTACTGACCCGAACTGCCGGAAACGGGCCCGCCGGAACCGGGCCCGCCGGCACCAGGCCCGCCGCGATCGGGCCCGCCGGGCAGGAGGCTCGGGAAGGGGCGGCCCGCCGGCACGCCTGGATCCGCCGGCCGCGAGGGCGGCGAAGGACCGGCAGCCCAGGATTCCGGACCGCCTGCGGGCCAGACGGCGATGCGCCGCGCGGCCCGGACCACAGTGATGGCCATGACTGACTCTGCTGCCCCCGCTCCCGGCGCGGCCGACGACCCGGCCGAGACCCGGCCCGCCGCACCCCGGCCCCCGTGGCTGCGCGCGCTGACCGCTGTGGGCCGCCGCTGGCCCAGCCTGCTGGCGCTCGCCTGGGCCGTCTACAGCCTCTCCGACGTCGGCGACGGCCTGGAGTACATGATCCTGTTCGTCCTGCCGGCCGCGGGCTACCTGTTCCTCGCGGTGGCCGACCGGCCCCGCATCACGTGGGCGGTGGTGCTCGCCCTGCTGGCGACGGTCGTGATCCTGCGCGCGCTGGACATCGACCCGTGGCCGCCGCTGGCGCTCGTCGTGATCGCCCTCGCCGCGCTCGGCCTCGTCAACGGCCGGCTGCGCGGGCCGCGCGTCCACGCCGTGCAGGCGCCGGGCGCGATCGCCTTCATGGCCGCCGGCCTGCTGGTGCTGTCGGTTCCTCCCGCGATCGGAGGCTATCTGGTGGCGGCGGGGCTGGTGGGTCACGCCGTCTGGGACGGCTTCCACTGGCGGGCCGGCAAGATCGTCGCCCGGACGTTCGCCGAGTGGTGCGGCATGGTGGACCTGGTGCTCGGCCTGGGCCTGCTGGTCGTGCTCATCACCCGCTGACGACGCGAATCCCTGCGGCCGCCGCCCCTCCGTACCGATGTCGAAAGCTCCCGCCCACTCCGACCAACTCCCGAAATGTCGAGAGAACAGGGAGTTTTCGAGTATGCGAAGCAATCGAGCGTGGTGGGGGCTGGTCGTTCTCCTGCTGCCGACCCCGCTCGTCGCGATGGACATGACGGCGTTGTTCCTGGCGCTCCCGCAGCTGAGCGCCGAGCTGGGCGCCACCGGCGTCGAACAGTTGTGGATCAGTGACGGCCACGGCTTCATGGTGGCCGGTCTGGTCATCACGATGGGCACGCTCGGCGACCGGATCGGCCGCCGGCGGCTGCTGATGATGATCGGGGCGGCGGCGTTCGCGGCGCTGTCGGCCGTGGCCGCCTTCTCGGCGAGCCCGCTGATGCTGATCGTCGCGCGGGCCCTGCTGGGCGTCGCCGGCGCGACCCTGATGCCGTCCACCCTGGCCCTGATCACCAACATGTTCCCGGACGGCCGTCAGCGCGGGCGGGCCATCGCCATCTGTGCGACCTGCCAGTTCACCGGCGGCGCGCTCGGGCCCGTGCTCGCCGGATTCCTGCTGCAGCACTTCTGGTGGGGATCGGTGTTCCTGGTGGCCGTGCCGGCGATGGCGGCGCTGCTGCTCGCCGGGGCGGCCCTGCCTCCCGAGTACCGCGGCGACCAGGCCGGACGGCTGGACCCGGCCAGCGTCGGGCTGTCCCTCGCCGCCGTGCTCCTGATGGTCTACGGCATCAAGCAGCTGACGGTCGGGAGCGTCGCGGTCGTGCCGGCGATGGCGGTCGCCGCCGGGGCGGTCATCGGGTTCGTGTTCGTACGCCGGCAACTGCGCCTGGAGTCACCGCTGCTGGACCTGCGCCTGTTCCGCAACCGCCCGTTCACGGCCGTGATCGTCGCGCTGGTCTTCGCGGGCGTCGTGATGGCCGGTACGGGCCTGCTGGTGACGCAGTACCTGCAGAGCGTGCTGGGCTTCTCGCCCGTGGCGTCGGCGCTGCTGTTCGCCCCCATGGGCCTGGGCACGGCGGCCGGCACCATGGCGGCACCCGCGCTGGCCCGGCACATGAGGCAGCCGGCCGCGATCGCCGGCGGGCTGGTGGTGTCGGCGCTGGGCAGCCTGCTGCTGGTCGGCGTCGCCGTCGAGGCGAGCGCCCTGCCGCAGGTGATGATCGGCATCACCGTGCTGGCACTGGGCACCGGCCCGCTCTTCGCGCTCGGCACCGGCCTGGTCGTCGGATCGGTCCCGCCGCAGCGCGCCGGGTCGGCGGCGTCGCTGTCGGAGACGGGCAACTACTTCGGCGGCTCGCTCGGCTTCGCGCTGCTCGGGCTGACGGCCACGGTGGTCTACCGCATCCGGATGGACGGCGCGTCCGACTCGCTGGCCGGCGCGATCGCCACAAGCGGGCACCTGCCGTCGGCCGAGGCCGCGGAGCTGCTGCACACCGCGCGGGAGGCGTTCACCGTGGGCGTGCATGTCAACGGGGGTGTCGCGGCGGTCATCTTCGCCGGGCTGGCCGTACTGATCTGGACCACCCGCCCGACCGGCCCCGAGCCTTCGAGCGCGTCCGCGGAATCAGCCACGGCAACGGCCGATGGGCCGAAGTAGCGAGCTTGCCCCCACCACGAAATGTCATCACCGATGGTGAGCACACCGATACGCTATGCGCCATGCCGTCCCCTCCGCATGACGCTCTCGTCCAACTGTTCTCCGACCGCCCCGAACTGGTGACGGAGATTCTGCGCGACCTCCTGCACGTCGAGCTGCCTGCCACCTCGATCATCCAAGAGGAGGAGCGCACCTTCAACACACGCATCTCCGACGACATCGAGCCTGACCTGGTCTTCACCCTGGGGCCGCGACAGAGCCCGCTGCACGCGATCATCGTGGAAGTTCAGCAGGACAACAAGAAGGAGGCCCGGCAGCTTGCCCGCTACGCCGCCGCCGCTTGGCTGCTGTTGAAGTGCGACGTCACAGTTCTGGTCGTCTGTCCGAACCAATCAGACGCCGACCATTACGCGAAACCAGTTGAATCAGGACTCAACGGCTACCGCTTCCAGCCTCGGGTGGTGGGGCCGCGGGACATTCCAGCCATCATCGACCCCCAGGAAGCTGCGGCGGACCTGCCACTCGCTGTCATGTCCGTCATGACTCAAGGCCGGGACCGCAAGGTCGTCGAGGCGTTCGCCGCCGCGCTGAACAGAGCTTCCGATGAACACGCTACGAAGTACTATGAATACGCGTACAGCATGTCCGGGCACGAGATCCGGCAGCTCTTGGAGGAGATCATGGCGTCCACTGCCTGGCCGGTTTACAGCCCCTTCGCCCGCGAGCACTTCGGCCGTGGCCGGGAAGAAGGCAAGGCGGAAGAGGCTGCCAAGTCGGTGCTGCTGGTCTTGGGCGCTCGTGGTTTCGATATCTCGGACGACATCCGCACCATGATCACCACCTGTACCGACCTCGCTCAACTCCACACATGGCTCATCCGCGCGGCGACCGCCGACACGCTCCAGGACCTGTTCAGCCGCACGTGAGGGTCGGTCAATCAAGCCCGGTGGCGCGCTGGAGGAACAGCTCGCGCTCACGAACGTTGCGAGTCAGCCCGGCCGCGCGGCGGAACTCGGCCGCCGCTTCCTCGTCACGGCCGAGCCTGGCCAGCAGGTCGCCGCGAACGGCAGGCAGGTGCGCGTAGTCGCGTAGCGCGCGCTCGTCCAGGAGGGCGTCGGCGATCTCCAGCCCGCGCTCCGGCCCCTCGGCCATGCCGACCGCCACCGCCCGGTTCAGCTCGACGACGGGTGAGGGTGTGAGGTGGACCAGCAGCCGGTAGAGGGCGGCGATCCGGGGCCAGTCGGTGGCCTGCGGGGTGAGGGCGCGGGCGTGGCAGGCGGCGATGGCGGCCTGGAGGCCGTACGGGCCGAGTGTGCCCAGATGCTCGGCGCGGCGCAGCCCGTCCAGGCCGCGGCGGACGAGCAGGCGGTCCCAGCGGCTGCGGTCCTGGTCGGGCAGCAGGATCGGGGAGCCGTCGGGGGCGGTCCTGGCCGGAATTCGGGACGCCTGGATCTCCATGAGGGCCAGCAGGCCGTGCACCTCGGGCTCGGCCGGCATGAGCCCGGCCAGCACCCGGCCGAGCCGCATCGCCTCCTGGCAGAGCGTCGGGCGGATCCAGTCCTCGCCCGCGCTGGCCGCGTACCCCTCGTTGAAGATCAGGTAGATGACCTCCAGGACGGAGGCCAGCCGGGCGGGCAGTTCGGCGGGCGACGGCAGCTCGATGGGGATCCTCTTGTCGGCGAGCGTGCGCTTGGCGCGGGAGATGCGCTGGCCGACGGTGGGCTCGGGGGCGAGGAACGCCCGGGCGATCTCGGCGGTGGACAGGCCGCCGAGCAGCCGGAGGGTGAGGGCGAGGCGCCCCTCGACCGGGAGCTCCGGGTGGCAGGCGGTGAAGACGAGACGTAGCAGGTCGTCGCCGATGTGGTCGTCGAGGGCGTCGTCGAGGTCGGCTTCTGCCCATTCCTGGCGGAGCTCCATGTCGCGGCCGATCTGTTGCAGCTTGCGCTGGTAGGTGTCGCGGCGGCGGAACTGGTCGATGGCGCGGTGCCTGGCGGTCAGCGTCAGCCAGGCGCCGGGATTGTCCGGTACGCCGTTACGCGGCCATTCTTCGAGCGCCGCCACCAGGGCGTCCTGGGCCAGCTCCTCCGCCAGCCCGATGTCGTTGACCATGCGGGCCAGCGCCGCGATGACCCGGGCGGACTCGATGCGCCAGACCGCCTCGACCGCCCGGTGGGAATCGGCTACCGTCATGCGTCCTGATTATCGCGATCAGGCGGGCGGGGCGAAGTCCGCGGGGCCGAAGAGCCGGAGCACGTCGGCCTCGCCCTCCCAGCCGGGCCACAGGTCGCGGTGCAGCCTGACGAAGCGGGAGGCCCATTCCACGGCCTCCTCCTTGGTCCTGACCTCGTACAGGGCGTAGCTGATCATCTCCTTGGCCTCGGCGAACGGGCCGTCGCTGACGATCAGCCGGCCGCCGCCGACCTCGACGCGCGCCCCCTCCGAGCTGGGCGCCAGGCCGCTGGTGTCGAGCAGGGCGCCGGACTCGGTGGCCTCCTGGCCGAGCTTCATGATGGCCTCCATGAGGTCGGCCGGGGGCGGGCCGTCGGGCTGGGCGGTGACTTTGAGGGTGACGAGGTAACGCATGGTTGCGATGCCTTTCGGTGAGGGAGGGATTTCAGGCGGAGCGGGACAGGTCCAGCGACACTAGCGACATCCAGCTCCAGAGGGCCAGGATGCCGACGACGAACGCCAGGTTGAACCAGGTGATCCCACCACCACTCGCGATGCCGGCGAACGAGCCGAGGAACAGGGTGCCGGTGACGCGGGAGTACCAGGCCCAGCCCTTGCGGCCGTCGCGGGCGTAGCGGGAGGCGAGGACGTAGCAGGCCGCGACCGCGCACAGGAAGCCCACGCCGCCGACGGCCATGTGCAGGGTGCCGGAGAGGGTGATGGCGCCGGGGCCCTCCGGGGTTCCGGCGGGGAAGCCCATGGCGGGGTCGGCGGGGAAGAGGGCGGCGCCGATCATGCTGGCGCCGAACGCGCCGACCAGGACGGGGGCCCACCGCGCGCCGCGTCCCGGCGCCAGGGCGTGCCGCATGCCGGCCGCGGCGGCGATGGTGGCCAGGGCGGTGAGGACGAAGTTGAGGGTCTGGATCCAGCCGAGGTCGCCGTTGGCCAGGAAGCTCCAGGGGTGTCGCGCCAGGTCGAAGTCCTCCCTCGTGAGCGCCTGGGCCAGGGCGACGGTCACGTACAGGGGGCCGGCCAGGATGCCGCAGCCGAGCAGCAGGCGGGGGCGGGAGATCGGGCGGGAGGAGGTCTGGGCGAGCTGAGCCATGGTCGTCCACCTTGCGTCGCGGGGCCGGCTCATCCGGCCCTCTGACCAGGCAGCGAACGAGCGAGGCCGATTTCGACACGGCCCGCGGATTTCTTTTCACCTTTTTTCGTGGCCGCGGCCGACAGCCAAGGGCTACGGGCCATGGTCGATCAGGGGCCCAGCTCCTGCAGAAGAGGTTTCCCGACGATCCATCCCTCATGGTCATCGGGACGGCCGGCATGTGGACGGCCATCGTCGAGCTGAGCCGGCACAAGGGCGCCGAGCCTGACGCTCTACGGCTGCTCTAGGCCGCGGGGTTCACCGCCGATCTGCTGGCGGCGAAGAGCAGCGAGCTCATGCTGGTCACGCCGGAGCGGCTCTACTCCTGAGTGTTCCGACGCGGTCGCCGGCCCTTGGGCCGAGTTTCGGCCAGTCGCCGCGCTTCCGTCATCTCGCCGTCCGCGCGATCGATCATCCGGCGTAGAAGCCGCCGGCGGCCAGGGGCAGGCGATAGCCGTCATGCGCGAGGACATGGCTCACAACTCTTGACCGGACCTGTTAACCGGTCTACATATATATTCACCCTCCATTATCCATTCGCGCACAGAGAGGCCGAATGTGAAGGTATCGATCCCCGTTCTCGTCACAGCGCTCGTCTTGGTCACCACCCCCGCCGCCGCGGAGACCGCCCCGGTCATCTCGGCGCCGGGACGCGGCGGGACCTGCGTGGACGCTCCCCTGACGATCACCTTCCCCGAGCCCGTCACCCTGGGATCCTCGGGAGCGATCGAGATCCGGCGCGCGGACGGCACGCTCGCCGACCGCATCGAGGCGGCCACCGCCAAGACGGACAAGAAGAACATCGGCCAGGCGATCTCGGACACGGGGCTGCCGCACGACTTCTCGTACGAATCGATCATGATGGAGGGAAACACCGCCACCGTTTATCCCCACCGTCAGCTCGAGTACGGCCGGCGGTACACCGTCACCGTCGACGCCGGCGTCTTCCCCGGGCACGGCGCGGCGAGCCGGCAGTTCACGACCAGGAAGCACAAGCCGCGCAACCTGCGCCACCTGACCGTCTCCGCCGAAGGGTCCGGTGACTTCTGCACCGTGCAGGGCGCCATCGACGCCGTGCCCACCGGCAACACGCGGCCGGTCACCATCGATGTCAAGCGCGGTGTCTACACCGAGATGGTGTACGTCCGCGAGGACCGGCCGCATCTGACGGTGAAGGGCGCGGGCCAGGGCCGTACCGTGATCCGGTATCCCAACAACGACCTGCGCAACGGCGACAAGGCGCTGGCGAACGGCGGCCCGGCCGACGTGTGCCCGCGCCGCGTGCTGGAGACCTCCGACCTGCACAACTGCTGGCGGCAGACGTTCGGCGTGGACGCGGCCGACTTCCGGCTCGCCGACCTCACCGTGCACAACACCACGCCGGACGGGGGCTCTCAGGCCGAGGCGTTCCGCGGCAACAACGACCGCATCGCGCTGGAGCGCGTGAATCTCTTCAGCAACCAGGACACGCTGCGGCTGCAGGGCAAGGGCTTCGTCACCGACAGCCACATCCGCGGCGACACCGACTTCGTGTGGGGCACGGGCACGGTGTTCATCCAGGACTCGGTGCTGGAGTCCACCGACCGCGGCTACATCTCGCAGAGCCGCAGTGACGCGACGCGGCCGGGCTACGTCTTCGTGCGCACCAGGTTGACGCGGGCGCCCGGGGTGCCGGACGCGTCCGTGGTGCTGGGGCGCACCGCGGTGTGGCGGTTCACCCACAGCCAGGCGGTGTTCATCGACACGAAGATGGACGCCCACGTGGCGCCGGTGGGCTGGCAGATCGATCCGAACGACTGCGCGCAGGCAGGGTCCGCCTCGTTCTGGGAGTACGGCAGCACCGATCTGGACGGCCGCCCGATCGACACCTCGCAGCGGCTGGCCTGCTCCCGCCAGCTCACGCCCGAGGAGGCGAAGCAGTGGAGCGACCCCTCGTTCGTGCTGGGCGGCTGGAATCCTCTGGATGGAGTGACGACGCGATGACGGAGAACGAGACGAGCAGGCGCAGGGTGCTCGGGGGCGTGCTGGGCGGCCTCGGCGTCGCGCTGGCCGCCGGCGTGCCGGCGGGCGCCGCGGCGGCGGCGGTTTCCGGCGGGAACGGCGCGGCAGAAACCGCCGCCGGCGGGAGCGACGTCACGCGGCACGGCGGCAGGCGTCCGCCGCGCCCGGTCGCGCCGGTGAACCAGGAGGCGGCGGCCAGGTTCGGTCCCGAGTACAGGACGCTGCCCCAGGCCGTGGCGGGCGTGGACATCGAGCCGCTGATCGGCATCACGAGCGGCGCGGACATCGCGGCCCGCCGGCAGAAGATGGTGGACTTCATCTGGAAGGGCGAAGGACTGCCGAGGACGGTCCCGACCGTCGAGACGGGGGTGAGCGCCCCCGAGTTCGCCTCGCTCACCGGCGTACGCAGGATCGACCGGCTCACGGTCCCCCTGAAGTACAGGATCACCGCCAAGGTGTACGACATCCTGCCCCGCAAGGCGTGGAACCGCCGCCTGGCCCTCTACCACAACGGCCACGGCGAGCCGCTCGACACCATGCTCCGCACCGTCCAGGCCCTGCTCGACCGGGGTTACCGCGTGATGGCGTACGCGATGCCGTTCCACCACTGGAACGGTGGCCAGCAGATCGAGGACCCGGAGAGCCCGGGCACGATGCTGCCCAGCCCCTCGCACCGCGAGCTCGTGCCGTGGGAGAGCGACGCCTTCTCCACGCTGACGTTCTTCCTGGAGCCGCTGGTCGTCACGCTGAACCACGCCCAGGCCGCCTACCGCCCGGCGTCGGTCGAGATGCTGGGCCTGTCCGGCGGCGGCTGGACGACCACGGTGTACGCGGCGCTGGACCCCAGGATCAACCACAGCTACCCCACGGCCGGCTCGCTGCCGTTCTTCCTGCGGGCCGCCTCCCCCAAGCCCAGCCCCACCACGGGCGACTGGGAGCAGACCAGGGCGTCGTTCCCCGGCTTCTACTCCTCCATCACGGCGGGCACGGCCGACGACTACCTCGAGATGTACGTGATGGCCTCCATCGGCGAGAACAGGGGGCAGCTCCAGATACTCAACCGCTTCGACGACTGCTGCTTCAACGGCGTGAGCCACCGCGTCTACCAGGCCGCGGTGCGCGACCGGGTGGCGCTGCTCGCCGGCGGGCGGCCCGAGCGCGGGCGGTGGGACCTGCTGGAGGACGCCACGCACGACGACCACACCATCTCGCCGCACGCGCTTTCCGTGATCCTCTGGGATCTTGACACAACAAATGTCACAACATAATATCGGAATATAGATACATTGCTGAATAGATATTCAGGCGGAGGTCGCATGGCGGACAGAACGTTTTCCCATCGGCGCCGAGTGATCGTCAACACCGATGCGAAAAACGAGGCGGACGACCAATTCGCCATCGTGCACGCCCTGCTCTCCCCGAGCCTGGACATCCGCGGTCTGGTGGCCGCGCATTTCGGCAGCCGGCGCACCCGGTCGAGTCTTGAGGAAAGCCGGGCGGAGATCGAGCTGCTGCTGCGGCTCATGAAGCTCGACGGCCGGGTGCCGGTGGCGGACGGCGCGCCGTACGCGCTGCCCGACGCCGGCACCCCGGTCCCGGCCCCGGGCGTCGAGCTGATCGTCGAGGAGGCCATGCGCGACGTGGCCGAGCCGCTCTACGTGGCCTTCCTCGGCCCGCTGACCGACATGGCCTCGGCCCTGATGCTGGAGCCGCGCATCGCCGAGCGGGACGTGACCGTGATCTGGATCGGCGGCGGCGGGTACGACGGCGCCGGGCCGCAGAACGGCAGGCCGGAGTTCAACCTGTCCAACGACATCGTGGCGGCCAACATCGTCTTCTCCTCGGCGCTGAAGGTGTGGCAGATCCCGGCGCCGACGTACCGCATGACGGCCGTCGGCTACGCCGAGCTCGACGCGAAGGTCGCGCCGTGCGGCGAGCTCGGCGACTACCTCGTCCGCCAGCTCGTGGAGTGGAACGAGCGGCAGCACGGCGGGTCGATCGAGTTCCGCGTGCTCGGCGACTCCCCCGCGATCGGGCTGATGCTGCACCCCGACTGCGGGACCTGGGTGGAGCGGCCGGCGCCGAACTTCCGTCACGACGGCACGCACGACTTCTCCGCCGCCAACCGGCCGATCCGCACGTACGGCTCGATCGACGCGCGCTTCATCCATGAGGACTTCTTCGCGAAGCTACGCGCCTTCGCGGATCACCGCTGACAGGGAGGGACGAGGACCATGCTGACGTTCGGCGCCGGAATATGGGCGTTCGGGCAGATCGTCGACCGGTACGCGACCGACGGTTACGGCCCGGCCAGGACGATGACGCAGATGCTTGACCTGGCGGCGGCCGTGGACGGGCTGGAGTGCCTGGACATCAACGTGCCGTTCGCCGAGGGGATCTCCAAGGCGTCGGAGCTGGCTCCGGCGCTGGCCGAGCGCGGGCTGCGGGCCAGGGCGATCACGCCGCACCTCTACACCAGGGAGTTCGCCAGAGGAGCTTTCACCAACCCCGAGCCCGAGGTGCGCCGCCGCGCCGCCGAGCGCGTGCACGAGGCCGTCGCCGTGGCCAGGGAGCTGGGCGCCGACTACGTGAAGTTCTGGCCTGGTCAGGACGGGTTCGACCTGCCGGGGCAGGCCGACTACGCGCGGCTGTGGGAGCTGACGGTGAGCGCGATCCGCGACCTCGCCTCGGCGCATCCCGACGTGCAGTTCGCCATCGAGTACAAGGCCAAGGAGCCGCGGGTGCGCATCACGCTCGCCGACGCGGCCCGTACGCTGCTGGCCATCGACGAGGCCGGGCAGCCGAACGTCGGCATCGTCATGGACTTCGGCCACTCGCTGCTGGCCGGCGAGACGCCGGCCGAGGCGGTGCAGCTCGTGCACCGGCGCGGCAGGCTCGTCTCGGTCGAGCTGAACGACAACTGGCGCGGCTGGGACGACGACCTGCCGGTGGCCTCGGTGCACCTGTTCGAGACCGTCGAGTACCTGCTGGCCGTGCGCCGGATCGGCTGGGACAAGCCGGTCCTGCTCGACCAGTTCCCGTTCAGGGAGGACCCGGTGCGGGCCCTGTCCGAGAGCATCAGGACCATCCGGGCGCTGGAGCAGGTGTGCGACCGGATCGACCTGGAAGAGCTGGCGGACGCGCAGGAGCGCCAGGACGCGCTCGCGGCGCAGGCGATCCTCTGGTCGGCGATCGGGATGGCACGTGCGACCTAGCCAGACGACGATCACCGCCGCCCCGCCCGGACCGGACGTCACCGGCCTCCTGCCCGACCACGACGCCATCGCCGAGTGGCGGCGGCTGCGCGAGCGGCTGGCGCGCGCCGGCAGGGACGACTCGGCCGCCACGCTGGCGGCCCTGGCCGGCGGCATCCGCCGCACCGTGATCAGCACGATCGCGGCGGCGGGCCTCGGCCACGCGGGCGGCGACCTGTCGGTGACCGACATCCTCACCACCCTGTACGGCGCGGTGCTCCGCGTCGATCCGGCCGACCCCGGCTGGCCGGAACGCGACCGGCTGGTCCTGAGCAAGGGCCACTGCTCGGTCGCCCTCTACACCACGCTCGCCACGTGCGGCTACTTCCCCGCGGAGCGGCTGAGCACGTTCGCGGCCCCGCTGTCGCCGCTCAACGGCCACCCGAGCCGCAGGTCGGTGCCCGGCGTCGAGACCAGCACCGGCCCGCTCGGGCACGGCCTGCCGGTGGGCGTCGGCATCGCGGTCGGCCTGCGGCTGCGCGGCTCGGCGGCCAGGACCGTGGTGGTGCTGGGCGACGGCGAGCTGCAGGAGGGCAGCAACTGGGAGGCCGCCATGACGGCGGGGCATCGGGGGCTCACGTCGCTCACGGCCGTGATCGACAGGAACGGCCTCCAGCAGGGGGCCAGGACCAGCGCGACCAACGAGCTGGAGCCGCTGGCCGACAAGTGGCGGGCGTTCGGCTGGGAGGCGGTCGAGGTGGACGGCCACGACCACCTGGCGCTGCTGGACGCCATGACCGCGCCGCACGACGCGGGCCGGCCGCGCTGCGTGATCGCCAGGACCGTCAAGGGCCGAGGGGTTTCGTTCATGGAGGATCGGGTGGAGTGGCATCACAAGGTGCCGGACGCCGAGCAGGCCCGCCTGGCACTAGAGGAACTGCGTTGATCCTGGAAGAGACACACGACTGCCGGGACGCCTTCGCCGACGAGCTGGTCAGGCTGGCACGCGCCGACAGTCGCGTCGTGGCCGTCTGCAACGACTCGGTGGGCTCCAGCAAGCTGGGCACGTTCGCCGCCGAGTTCCCCGACCGGCTGGTCAACGTGGGCATCGCCGAGCAGGACATGGTCGGGATCGGCGCCGGGCTGGCCAACGCGGGGCTGGTGCCGTTCGTGTGCGGGGCGGCGACGTTCCTGACGGCCAGGGCACTGGAGCAGATCAAGGCCGACGTGGCCTACAGCCTGGCGAACGTCAAGCTGTGCGGGATGAGCCCCGGGCTGGCGTACGGGGCGCTGGGGCCGACGCACCACTCGACGGAGGACCTGTCGTGGCTGCGGGCCATCGCCGACCTGCCGGTGATCGTGCCCGCCGACCCCGCGCAGACCCGCGCGGCGATCAGGTGGGCGGCGGAGACGGACGGGCCGGTGTTCCTGCGGATCGGCCGGTTCCCCGTGCCGGACGTGTCGCCGCCCGGCGCCCCCGCCTTCACGTACGGGCGGGCGGTGCGGCTGCGCGAGGGCGTGGACGCGACGATCGTGGCGACGGGCACGATGGTGAGCCGGGCGATGCAGGCCGCGGCGCTGCTGGAGGAGCGCGGGGTGCAGGCCAGGGTGGTGAACGTGTCCACCGTCTCGCCTCTCGACCGGGAGGAGATCGTGGCGGCGGCCCGGCAGACGGGCGCGGTCGTGACGGCCGAGGAGGCGGTGCCGACCGGCGGGCTCGGGGCGGCGGTGGCGGAGGTCGTGCTGGAGACGCGGCCGGTGCCGATGCGGCTGCTCGGCACCCGCACGTTCGCGCCGACCGGGGAGACGGGCTTCCTGCTGGAGCACTTCGGGCTCACCGCCGACGGCATCGCCAGGTCCGCGTTGGAGGTGCTGGGGCTTGACCACGGCTGAACGACGGTTCGTCCTGGGGGTCGACCAGGGCACGAGCGCGACCAAGGCGATCCTGGTGGACGCGGCGGGCGAGCCGGTGGCGCGGGCCTCGGCGCCGCTGTCCAGGCGGCACCCCGAGCCTGGCCTGGTCGAGCAGGACGGCGAGGAGCTGTGGCGCGGCGTCCTCGACGCCGTGGCCGGCTGCCTCGCGCAGGCGCCCCCGGGGCGGATCGCCGCCGTCGGGCTGAGCGTGCAGCGCGAGTCGGTGATCCTCTGGGACCGGGCCACGGGCGCCCCGCTGGGACCGCTGGTGAGCTGGCAGGACCGCCGGGGCACCGCCCTGTGCGCCCGCCTGGCCGCCGAGGGCGCCGCCTCCCTGGTACGCCGGACCAGCGGCCTGCCCCTGGACCCGATGTTCTCCGCGGCCAAGGCGGCCTGGCTGCTCGACCGCCACGACCCCGGGCGGACGCGGTCCCTGAGGGGCGAGCTGTGCCTGGGCACGGTGGACTCGTGGCTGCTGCACCGGCTGGGCGGCGGGCACGTCGTCGAGGTGGGGTGCGCCTCCCGCACGCAACTGCTGGACGTGCGGCGGCGGGCGTGGAGCCCCGAGTTGCTCGACCTGTTCGGCGTGCCGGTGGAGTCGCTGCCGCGCGTGGTGGCCTCCACCGGGACCCACGCCGAAGCAAAGGGCCTGCATCCCGCCCTGGCCGGGGTGCCGGTCGCGGCGGTGCTCGGCGACTCGCACGCCGCCCTGTTCGCGCACGCGGCGGGGCAGCCTGGGCGGGTCAAGGTCACGTACGGCACCGGCTCGTCGGTGATGGGGCTGACCTCGGGGCCGGAGACGGCGAGCGACGAGGGGCTGTGCCTGACGATCGGCTGGGACGACGGCGTGCCCGCGTACGCGCTGGAGGGCAACATCCTGTCCACCGGGGCCACGATCGCCTGGCTGGCCGGGGTTCTGGGCACGGAGGCCGAGGAGCTTGCGCGGCTCGCGGCCGCCGGCCGCCGGGGTAGGCTGCAGATCGTTCCGGCGTTCGGCGGCCTCGGGGCGCCGTGGTGGGACGACCGGGCAGAGGCGATCATGACGGGTTTCGGCCTGGACAGCCGGCGGGAGGACATGGCGAGGGCGGCGGTCGACTCGGTCGGCCTGCAGGTCGGTGATGTCGTGGCGGCCATGGAGCGCGCGGCGGGGCCGGTGGCGGAGCTGCTGGCCGACGGCGGGCCCACCGCCAACGCCGACCTCATGCAGTGGCAGGCCGACGTGACCGGTCACGACGTGCTCGTGGCGCGCCGGCCCGAGCTGTCGGCGCTCGGCGCAGCGCACCTCGCCGGGGCCGCATCCGGTGTATGGTCCGGCCGGGAGCTGTCCGGGCTGCCCCGCCATGGCCGGCGCTACACCCCCGTTCTGCCGGTGTGCGAACGGCGTCGCGCCCTAGCAGAATGGCACTCGGCAGTGGCCCGGGCTCGCCACCGGACCAGCAGGAGCGGCGGAGCCGAAGCGGAGGCCAGCGATCGTGGGAGCTGACAGTCAGTTCGAGAAGAACCGCGCGGAGTCCGTGCGGTTCGGCGGGCGCCGGCTCAGCCAGGAGTCCGAGCGCATGCGGCTGCTCGTCCGCGTGGCCCGGCTCTACCACGAGCACGGCGTGCGGCAGCCGCAGATCGCCGCCCAGCTGCGCATCTCGCAGCCGCGCGTGTCCCGGCTGCTGAAGGAGGCCGCGGAGATCGGCATCGTGCGCACGGTGGTCGTGGTGCCCAGCGGCGTGCACGCGCTGCTGGAGGAGGACCTGGAGCGCAAGTACGGCGTGGAGCAGATCATCGTCGTGGACGCCTCGGGCGACAGCCACGACGTGGTGGCCGCGCTGGGCTCGGCGGGCGCGACGTACCTCGACGCCACGCTGATCGGCGGCGAGCACCTCGGCATCTCCTCGTGGAGCGCGAGCCTGCTGGCCACGGTGGAGGCCATGCAGCGCCGCCCGGTGCGGGTGGCCGAGGAGGTCGTGCAGCTCATCGGCGGCGTGGGCAAGGGCTCGGCGCAGGTGCAGGCCACCCGGCTGGCAGCCCACCTGGCCGACCTGACCGGCGCCGAGCCGGTCTTCCTGCCCGCGCCGGGGCTGGTCGGCTCGGCGGTGGCGCGGCAGGCGCTGTCCGACGACCACGTGGTGCGGCAGGTGGTGGACGCCTGGTCGCGGCTGACGACGGTGCTGGTCGGCATCGGCAGCCTCAACCCGTCGCCGTTGCTGCAGGAGAGCGGCAACGCGATCGGCGAGGAGGAGATGGAGACGCTGCGCGGGCTCGGCGCCGTGGGCGACGTGTGCCTGCGCTTCTTCGACGCCGAGGGGCGGCTGGTCGACTCGCCGCTGGAGGAGCGCATCCTCGGCATCACGGCTGCCGACCTGCTGCGCGTGCCGCGGCGCATCGCGATCGCCGGCGGGCGGCGCAAGACCGCCGCCATCAGGGCCGCGCTCAGGGGCGGCTGGGTCAACACGCTCATCACGGACGTGGGCGTGGCCGAGGAGCTGCTGAAGGACTAGCCCCACCCCCAGGACAGGGCCGCCGTGCGCACGCCGCACGGCGGCCTTCGCCGTTCCTGGACGAGTCCTGAGAATTTACCGGCGCGTCATCTGGCCGAGAAACCGCTCTTGACAGTCACATCCGTGTCGTTCACGATGTGATGCAATCCACTCCATTCATGGCTGAATAAAAATTCTCACCTATCGACAGCGTGGTCCGGAGTGTGCCGATCCACGGCACAGCCCTGCCTATTCCCGGGGCGGAAAGAGAGCGTTTCGATGACCGAGGCCCCTGGCTTCGATCCCCAGCAATCAGAATTCAGCCGCCGCGCATTCGTGCGCTCGGCGGCGCTGGCCACGCCGGCCGTGGCCCTGGCCGGGCAGGCCGGCACGGCCGCCGCCGCCTCGGCGCCCACGCCGTCACCGTCGCCGAGTCCGAGCACGCAGGCGACCACGGCGGCCAAGCCGAAGATCCCGGCCTTCCCCGGCGCCGAGGGCGCGGGGAAGTACACGACCGGCGGCCGGGGCGGCGCCGTGTACGAGGTGACCACCCTGGCCGACGACGGCCCGGGCTCGCTGCGCGAGGCGGCCGCCAAGTCCGACGGCACGATCGTCTTCCGGGTCGCCGGCACCATCAGGATCAAGGGCGGGCTCGACATCACCGGGTCCAACCTCACGATCGCCGGCCAGACCGCCCCGGGTCACGGCGTCACCGTCGCCGGCAACGAGACGGCGATCAAGGGCGACAACATCATCCTGCGCCACCTGCGCTTCCGCGGCGGTGACGAGATGGGCACCCCGATCGACACGTTCGCCGCCCGCGGCGTCAAGGACCTGATCATCGACCACTGCTCCTTCTCCTGGGGCGTGGACGAGTGCTTCTCGGTCTACGGCAACACCAACGTGACCGTGCAGTGGTGCATCATCTCCGAGGGCCTGACCAACTCGGTGCACGACAAGGGCCGGCACGGCATGGGCGGGCTGTGGGGCGGCGACAACGTCACCTACCACCACAACCTGCTGATCCACGAGAACGCGCGCAACCCGCGCTTCAGCTTCGAAGAGGGCATGGCCCTGGTGGTGGACCACCGCAACAACGTGATCTACAACCACGGCATCACCTCCTGCTACGGCGGCGAGTGGTCCAACGGCATCAACCTGGTCGGCAACTACTACAAGCCCGGCCCCAACACGCTGCCGAAGACCGCCAGGGAGATCGTCGCCCCTGGCCGGTTCGGCCAGTGGCACCTCAGCGGCAACGAGATCGAGGGCCACGCCGACGTCACGGCCGACAACACGCTCGGCATCACCTACCCGATCGGCGGCATCACGCTGCTGCCCAAGCCGGTGGAGTTCGAGAACGGCGTCACCGAGCAGACGGCGCAGCAGGCGTACGCGGCCGTCCTGGAGCAGGCGGGGGCCACCCTGCCGCGGCGGGACGCCATCGACGCCCGGCTGGTCGGCGAGGCGCGCACCGGCACGGGCCGGCACATCAACTCCCAGAAGGACGTGGGCGGCTTCCTCCCCTTACCCACCGAGGTGCCCGCGCCGGCCGACACCGACAAGGACGGCATCCCGGACGAGTGGGAGAGCGCGCAGGGCCTGGACCCGAACAACGCCGAGGACGCCAGGACGGCGGGCGCCGACGGGTACACGAACCTGGAGCGGTACCTGAACTCGATCCAGCGGGCCGGGGCCCGCAACCCCGAGGTGACGATCACCTCCCCCAGGATCGACCAGGTGTTCGCGGCCGGCAAGGACAAGCAGCCGGTCGCGATCACGGCCGACGCCAAGGCCCTCGACGGGGCGAGCATCGCCCTCGTCGAGTTCTTCCACGGCGACGAGAAGATCGGCGAGTCGGCGGCGGCGCCGTACCAGGCGACCTGGAAGGGCGTGACCGACGGCACCTACTTCCTGACGGCCAGGGCCACCGACAGCACGGGCTCGGCCACCACCTCCTCGCTGGTGCCGATCCACGTCAACCGCACCAGGACGCACCCGGGCTGGCAGGTCAAGGACATCGGCGAGGTGCCGATCCCCGGCAACACGGCGCTCAAGGACGGCGTGTTCACCATCAAGGGGTCCGGCAAGATCGCCGGCTGGAAGGACGCCTTCCACTTCGCCTACAAGGCGGTCGGGTTCAGCAAGCGCGGCGAGGTCCTGGAGATCACCGCCCGGCTGGACGGCGTGAGCAAGAACCACGTCGACGCCGTCGCCGGCATCATGGTGCGGCAGGACCTGGAGCCCGACTCGCCGTTCATGATGGCCGGCATCGGATACTCGGCCAGCAACGAGGACGGGTCCCGCAAGCGCGCCAAGGCGATCAGGGTCGCTTCCCACGGCACGGCGCCGAGCGTCGGCGTGTACCCGCCGACCAGCGAGGACCCGCTGGACGAGAAGCCGTACTGGCTGCGCCTGGTCTGCCGCAGCCTGCCGACCGGCGGGGACACCGAGTTCGAGGCCTTCCTCTCGGAGAACTCGCTCAACTGGGAGCGCATCGGCTACGAGCGCATCGTCATGCGGACCGGCCGCTTCTACGTCGGCCTGGCCGTGGACGGCAACCAGGAGGCGAACGGCGTCCACGTCTACACCACCGCGACCTTCAGCCAGGTCAAGGTCAATCGTTAGACCCCCAGAACGGAGCACCACCCATGACAGAGCAAGCGTTGACGAGGAGGAGCCTGCTCCGCGGCGGGGGACTGCTCGCGCTCGCCACGGTGAGCGGCTGCAGCTTCTTCGACACCAGCCCGGACACGGGCGCCGCCGCCGGCACGGCCCAGGCCGCCGACCTGTCCGCCAAGGAGGCGCCGGCGCTGGCGGAGCTGGTCAAGGCCGGCAAGCTGCCCCCGCTGGAGCAGCGCCTGCCGAAGAACCCCCTGACCGTCACCCCGCTGCAGGAGCCGGGCAAGTACGGCGGCACGTGGAGCTCGGCCCTGGTCGGCGAGGACGACTGGGACTGGCTGATCTTCACGCTCTACGAGCCCCTCGTACGGCTCAAGCCCGGCACGAACGGCCAGAAGGGCCCGGACGACATCATCCCCAACGTCGCCGAGTTCGAGGTCAAGGACGGCGGCCGGGAATACGTCTTCCGGCTGCGCGAGGGCCTGAAGTGGTCCGACGGGCAGCCCTGCACGGCCGACGACCTGCTGTTCGCCTTCGAGGACGTGGCCACCTACCACGACCTGCACACGACCGGCATCTACGACCTCTACCTGGAGAACGGCAGCACCACCGAGCGGGTCAAGGTCGAGAAGGTGGACGAGCGGACCGTCCGCTACGTCTACAAGGAGCCGAAGGCCGGCCTGCTGTTCCAGATCGCGGTCGCCACGTTCGAGCGGGGCGGGGCGAGCGGGTTCCTGCTGCCCAAGCACTACCTCAAGCAGTTCCACAAGAAGTACAACCCGGACGCCGACAAGCTCGCCAAGGAGCAGCAGCTGGAGGACTGGACCCAGCTGTTCATGCAGAAGAACGACGTCCCGCACAACGCCGACATCCCCACGCTGCACGCCTGGAAGATCAGTAACGCGATCGGCACGGGCACGGCCGTGGTGGCCGAGCGCAACCCGTACTACTGGAAGGTCGACCAGCAGGGGCGCCAGCTCCCCTACATCGACCGGTTCAGGTCGGAGATCCTCGGCGACGTCGAGGTGGAGCTGCTGAAGATCATGAACGGCGAGCTCCACATGCAGCTCCGCAACTTCAACACGCCGGAGAACAAGCCGCTGGTCGCGCAGAACGCAGGCAAGGGCAAGTACCGGCTGTTCGAGGTGCAGAGCCGGCTGAGCAACACGATGATCATCCAGTTCAACCAGACCATCTCCGACGAGGGCCTGCGCGAGCTGTTCAGGAAGAAGGACTTCCGGGTCGGGCTGTCGTACGCGATCAACCGCAAGCAGATCATCGACGGCGTGTACGCGGGCCAGGGCGAGCCCTGGCAGGGCGCGCCCTCCAAGGCCAACGCCCTGTACGACGCGGACTTCGCCAAGCAGTACACCGAGTACGACGTCGCCAGGGCCAACGAGTTCCTGGACAAGGCCGGGCTGACCGACAAGGACGCGGACGGCAAGCGGCTCGGCCCCGACGGCAAGCCGCTGATGATCACGATCATGGCCGACACCGAGTTCCCCCACCACGTCCAGGCGCTGGAGTTCGTCAAGAAGGACTGGGAGGCGGTCGGGGTCGGGCTGCGGGTCGATCCGGTGTCGTCCACGCTGTACGACGAGCGCACGATGGGCAACAACCCGCAGGCGTCCGCGTACACGTGCAGCGACTTCGACGTGATCACCGGCACCGGCGGCGACCACTACTACGTGCCGAGCAACTCCGGCAGCGCCCGCTACGCGATCCGCTGGGCCCAGTGGTACGGCAGCAAGGGCAAGAGCGGCGACGAGCCGCCGGAGGAGGTGCGCAAGCAGCTGGAGGCGTTCACCACCATGCGCACCGAGCCCGACTTCACCAAGGCGCTGGAGCACGCCAAGGAGGTCGTGCGCATCTCCAGGGAGCAGTTCTACTCGATCGGGATCAGCTCGTACCCGAACGAGTACGGCATCGTCTCCAACAGCTTCAAGAACGTGCCCGAGTCCATGGCCGCCGCCCCGGTGAACCCCGGGCCGACCATGCCCGAGCAGTACTCCCTCTGAGGGGCCGACGTGCTGGGTTACTTCGGCCGCCGCCTCCTCTACGTGGTGGTGACGCTCTGGGCGATCTCGATCGTCACGTTCGTCATCATCAACCTGCCGCCGGGCGACTACGTCTCGACCCTGGTCGCGAACGCGGAGTCGGGCGGCGAGGGCATCACTCCCGCGGAGGCCGCCAACCTCAGGCAGCGCTACGGCCTGGATGACCCGATCTTCGTCCAGTACTGGCGCTGGATCTCCGCCATCGTGCTGCACGGCGATTTCGGTCAATCGTTTGCCTGGAACCAGCCGGTCGCCACGCTGATCGGCGAGCGGGTCTTCCTGTCAGCGGTGCTGTCGATCGCCTCGCTGCTCCTGGTCTGGGCGATCGCGTTCCCGATCGGGATCTACAGCGCGGTCAAGCAGTACTCCTGGGGCGACTACGGCTTCTCCTTCCTCGGCTTCATCGGGATGGCGATCCCCGAGTTCATGCTGGCGCTGGTCCTCATGTACGTCGGGTTCCGCTACTTCGGGCAGAGCGTCGGCGGGCTGTTCTCACCGGAGTTCCAGGACGCGGCCTGGAACCTGGGCAAGGTCCTCGACCTGCTCGGCCATCTCTGGGTGCCGATCGCGGTCATCGCGGTCTCCGGAACGGCCGGCATGATCCGGGTGACCAGGGCGAACCTGCTCGACGAGCTCTACCGGCCCTACGTGCACACGGCCAGGGCCAAGGGGCTGCCGGAGTGGAAGCTGCTGCTGAGGTACCCGGTGCGGATGTCGCTCAGCCCGTTCTTCAGCACGGTGGGCTGGCTGCTGCCGGGGCTGATCGGCGGCGAGACCATCGTCTCGGTCGTGATGAGCCTGCCGACCGGCGGCCCGCTGCTGCTCAGCGGGGTCATGAACCAGGACATGTACCTGGTCGGCAGCTTCATCATGATCCTCAGCCTGCTCACCGTGGTCGGCACCGTGCTGAGCGACCTGGCGCTGGCGTGGTGGGACCCGCGAATTCGCAAACGGTACAAGAGAGAGTAGCGCCGCATGTTTCTCAGGCGACCCACGACGAAGGAAGCAGGGACGCTGCCGCAGTCGCGGCTGATGTGGCGGCAGTTCCGGCGGCACCGGCTCGCGATGGCCGGCGCGGCGATCCTCATCCCGGTGTACTTCGTGGCGATCTTCGCGGAGTTCTTCGCGCCGATGTCCAGCTCGACCGCGAACACGTCGATGACGTACGCGCCGCCGCAGGTGCTGCACCTGTCCGGCGAGCACGGCCTGCACGTGTACGGGTACACGACCGAGCGCGACCCGAACACCTTCGAGCAGCGCTACACCGAGGATCCGACGCAGGTGATCGAGGTCGGGCTGTTCGTGCACGGCGACGAGTACAAGCTGCTCGGCCTGATCCCGTCCGACATCCACCTGATCGGGCCCGTGCAGAAGGGTGAGCCGTTCTTCCTGCTGGGCTCCGACCAGAACGGGCGGGACCTGCTGTCCAGACTGATCCACGGCGCCAGGGTGTCGTTGTCGATCGGCCTGGTCGGGGTGGCGGCCAGCTTCCTGCTCGGCATGCTCATCGGCGGCATCTCCGGATACTTCGGCGGCGGCGTCGACAACGTCGTGCAGCGGATCATCGAGTTCCTGATGGCGATCCCGACGCTGCCCCTGTGGATGGCGCTGTCGGCCGCGCTGCCCACCGACTGGGGGCCGCTGACCCGATATTTCGCCATCACGGTGCTGCTGTCGCTGATCGGGTGGACCGGCCTGGCCCGGGACGTGCGCGGGCGGTTCCTGTCGCTGCGCGAGGAGGACTTCGTCACGGCCGCCCGGCTGGACGGCGTGGGCCGGCTGTCGATCATCTTCCGGCACATGATCCCGTCCTTCGCCAGCCACATCATCGCCTCGTTGTCGCTGGCCATTCCGGCCATGATCCTCGGCGAGACCAGCCTGAGCTTCCTCGGCCTGGGCCTGCAGGCCCCCGCCGTGAGCTGGGGCGTGCTGCTGGAGGGCGCGCAGAACGTGCGCGTCGTCGCGAACGCGCCGTGGCTGCTGGCTCCGGGCGTCGCGGTGGTGGTCGTCGTGGTCGCCATGAACTTCTTCGGTGACGGGCTTCGTGACGCCGCCGACCCGTACGGAGCGGCGAGCCGAGCCCGGAGAAGGAAGCCCTTCTGGCGTGACCGCGCAGGGCGACGAGCGAGCGCGACCATCAACACAGCGACAGGAAGGTGAGCAGGCGTGCCCGCAGACGACGTGCTGCTTGAGATCGAGGACCTGCGCACGCACTTCCTCTTGGACGACGGCGTCGTGTGCGCCGTGGACGGCGTGGACCTGAAGGTCCGCAGGGGTGAGACGCTGGCCATCGTCGGCGAGTCCGGCTGCGGCAAGAGCGTCATGGCCCGCTCGATCCTGCGCCTGGTGGACCCGCCGGGGCAGATCGAGGGCGGGAAGATCACCCTGCACCGCGGGAGCGGCCCGGTCGAGCTGGTCGGCGCGGACCCGAAGCTGCTGCGCCAGATCAGGTGGAACGACATCGCGATGGTCTTCCAGGAGCCGATGGCCTCGCTCAGCCTGGTGCACACCATCGGCAGCCAGATCGTCGAGGCCGTGCGCCTGCACGAGAACGTCGGCAAGACCGCGGCCCGCAGGCGCGCGATCGAGATGCTCGACCGGGTCGGCATCCCCATGCCGCAACGGCGGGTGGACGCCTACCCGTTCGAGCTGAGCGGCGGCATGCGGCAGCGGGCCATGATCGCGATGGCGCTGTCGTGCAACCCGAGCCTGCTGATCGCCGACGAGCCGACGACCGCGCTGGACGTCACCACCCAGGCGCAGATCCTGGAGCTGCTGCGGGACCTTCAGAGCGAGTTCGGCATGGCCATCATGCTGATCACGCACGACCTCGGGGTGGCGGCGCAGGTGGCCGACAGCATGGCCGTCATGTACCTGGGGCGGGTGGTCGAGTACGGCTCCGCCGAGCAGGTGCTGGCCGCGCCCCGCCACCCCTACGCGCAGGCGCTGCTGCGCTCGATGCCCCGGTTGGGGCGGGCCAGGCAGCGGCGCCTGACGGCGATCAAGGGCATGGTGCCTCCCCCGTACGCGCGGCCGGACGGGTGCTTCTTCCACCCGCGCTGCGACCACGTGGTGGCCGGGCGGTGCGACGCGGTCGAGCCGCGCCTGCTGCCCGTGGGCGACCGCGAGGTGTCCTGCCTGCTCTACGAGGAGGACAAGTGAGCAAGGAACCCCTGCTCAAGCTGGAAGGCCTGGCCAAGCACTTCCCCATCCGCAGCGGCCTGCTGGGCCGGCAGGTCGGCACCGTGAAGGCCGTGGACGAGGTCGATCTGGACATCGCCGCGGGCACCACGCTCGGCCTGGTCGGGGAGTCCGGCTGCGGCAAGACCACGCTGGGCCGGTGCATCGTGCGGGCGCACGACCCGACCGGCGGGCGCATGCTCTACCGGCGGCCCGACGGCTCGGTGATCGACGTGGCGGGGCTGAAGGAGAAGGAGCTCAAGCCGTACCGGGCCGAGGTGCGGATGATCTTCCAGGACCCGCACTCGTCGCTCAACCCGCGCAAGACGCTGCGCGAGATCATCGGCGAGCCGATGCGGGTGCACCAGGTCGGCACCAAGGAGGAGATCGACGCCCGGGTCGGCGAGCTGCTCGAACGCGTCGGCCTGCGCCCCGAGTACGCCGACCGCTACCCCCACGCGTTCAGCGGCGGCCAGCGGCAGCGGGTCGGCATCGCGCGGGCGCTGGCGCTGTCGCCCCGCCTGGTCGTCGCCGACGAGGCGGTCAGCGCGCTGGACGTGTCGGTCCGCGCCCAGATCCTCAACCTGCTCATGGATCTGCAGGAGGAGTCGGACCTCGGCTTCCTGTTCGTCAGCCACGACCTGGGCATCATCGAGCACGTCGCGGACGTCGTCGCGGTCATGTACCTGGGCCGGGTCGTCGAGCAGGGGCCGACCGAGGAGCTGTACACGCGGCCCCTGCACCCCTACACCGAGGCGCTGCTGTCGGCCGTGCCCGACCCGGACCCGGCGGCCAAGCGGCACCGCGAGCGGATCAAGCTGCTGGGCGACATCGCCGACCCGGCGCACGTGCCGGCCGGATGCCCGTTCAACCCCCGCTGCGTGTACGCCAGGGACGAGTGCCGCACCGAGCGGCCGCCCCTGCGCGAGGTCCAGGGCCGGCGCGTGGCCTGCCACTTCGCCGAGGAGCTGGACCTGCGTGGCGTCCCCGACCCCGACGTGCGAGAGGTGACCGCATGAGCATCGACCCCCGCTTCGACGGGCTGGTACGGCCCTCGGCCGTGCTGCCCGGCGCCCGCGAGGCGCTGCTGCCGGCGCCGCACGGCCCCGACAACCACGCGGCCAACCTGCTGCGCACGCGCGGCGGCGAGCTGCTGTGCGCCTGGTTCAGCGGCCCCCAGGAAGGCGATCCCGGCACGAACGTGGTGGTCTCGCGCCTGAGCGGCGACCGCTGGGAGGAGCCGCTGCTCGTGGCGGCCGACCCGGCGCGCAGCGAGCAGAACCCGGTGCTGTTCGAGGACGGAGACGGGCTGGTGTGGCTGCTGCACACCTCCATGGAGCCGCACGACCAGACCACCGCGCACGTGGTGGCCCGCACCTCGGCCGACGCTGGCCGCACGTGGAGCGAGCCGCGCGTGCTGCTGTCCGAGCCGGGCCTCTTCGTGCGGCACCCGCCGGTCGTCCTGGACGACGGCGCGTGGGTGCTGCCCGCCTACCACTGCACCGCCGACGGCGACCACAGCGTGGTCGAGGTCAGCGCGGACGGCGGCCGCACGTGGACCGAGCACCAGGTTCCCGCGAGCGCGGACCTGGTCCAGATGACGATCGCGCGGCGGCCCGACAGGCGGCTGCTGGCGATGTTCCGCGACCGGCGGGCGGGGCAGATCTACGCCTCCACCTCCTCCGACGGCCGCACCTGGTCCGCTCCGACGCGGACCGGGCTGCCGAACAACGACTCCTCCGTCCAGCTCACGAGGCTCGGCGACGGCCGGCTCGCGCTCGTCTACAACGACGCGAGCCTGGAGCGCGACCAGTTCAGGTGGGTGACCAAGAACGGGGAGCGGCGCAGAAAGGCGCTGCGCACCCCCTTGGCCGTCGCCGTCTCCGAGGACGGCGGCGCGAACTGGCCGCACCGGCGCGTACTGCAGGATTCCGACTCCGAATATTGGCAGAACGAGCTCGGCTATTCCTATCCGAGCGTCATCGACGGCCGAGAAGGACGGCTGGACGTCGCCTTCTCCTATTTGCGGAAGACCATCAAGTATCTGGAGATCGACGCTTCATGAAAATACGGCAGAGCCTTTTATACGGCGCCCTGGCGGTGGCCGTCGGCGTGCCCTCGTACGTGACGGGCGCGCACGGTGACGACGACGTGCAGGTGGCGCCCACCGGCGCGTACGCCTGCCGCCAGGACGTGGCGGCGCCCGACCCGAACGTCCCCAAGGTGCACGCGGCGGCCATCACGCAGGCCCCGACGGGTGACATGCTGACCGTCTACTACGGCGGCACGTCGGAGGGCGCCGCCAACCAGGCGCTCTACCTGTCACGGCTGGCGCCCGGAAAGAAGACCTGGTCCAAGCCCGAGGTCGTGGTCGACGAGCCGGGCAAGGCCGACGGCAACCCCGTGCTGTGGTCGGACGGCAAGCGGGTCCACCTGTTCTACGTCGTCATCGAGGGGCACGGCTGGGAGCAGGCCTCCATCCGGCTCAAGTCCTCCGACGACGGGGGCCGCACCTGGAGCGAGCCCACCGTCATCCGCTCCGAGTGGGGCTGGATGGTCGGCACCAACCCGATCCGCATGTCGAACGGCGAGGTGCTGCTGCCCATCTACGACGAGTCCGAGTCCAGGTCCGGCTTCTACGTCTTCAGCCAGGACCTGAGCACGTGGAAGGCGTACCCGGAGGACACCGGGGCCTGGATCCGCACGCCGGGGGGCTCGATCCAGCCGACCGTGGTGGAGGTGGAGCCCGGGCGGCTGGCCGCGTACATGCGGACCGGCGACAAGGCGATCTACAAGAGCGAGTCGACCGACTTCGGCCGCACGTGGAGCGCTCCCGTGGCCGAGCCGATCGGCAACCCGAACTCCCGCGTCGCCGCGCTGAAGCTGGACAACGGCAAGCTCGTGCTGGCCTACAACCCGTGGGTCGAGCACCGCTCCCCCATGCGCCTGTCGCTCTCTCCCGACAAGGGGCGCACGTGGGAGAACACGGTGGACGTGGAGGCCCAGTCGGGCCCGCAGTTCACCTACCCGGTGCTCACCCAGAGCGCCGACGGATTCATTCACCTGGTCTATTCCTACAACCGCAACAACATCCGGCACGTGGTCTTCAACGAGGAATTCCTGCGCAACGCCGTGGGCCTGCTCTCGAACTGGCCCGAGCACACGATCACCGAATTCAAGAACGGCGTCCGGCGCAATGTCGTGCGTCAGTGCAGTTATTCCCCCGTCAAGGAGAGTGAATGATGAGCAAGGTTCGTGGGATCGCGCTGCTGGCGCTCGCTCTGTCCGTGACCGCCGTCCCCGCCGACGCCTCGGCGGCGGCCTGCAAGGACGTGGGGAACAAGTACAACCTGCCGTTCCAGGTCTGTGACGACGAGTTGTTCATCTTCGCGGCCAACTACAAGCCGTTCGAGGCGACCGTCGAGGACGAGCAGGGCGCCGCGACCAGGGTCTTCGACGAGATCATCGGCAACAAGCTGCGGGCCGCGTTCCCCGACGTGAAGATCAAGTACGCCACGTGGGACTACCCCGTACGGTACGAGGACCTCAAGAAGGCCGGCGTCACGCCCGACATCGTCATCGAGGACCCGAAGAACCGCATCGACCGCGACCTGGAGCCGATGGGCTGGGTCGGCGACCTCACCGCCGACCTCCAGAAGGCCGGCATCGACCTGAACACGCTGAACCAGGCCGCCGTGGAGCTGACGAAGTCGCGCTCCGACGGCGGGATCTACGGCGTGCCGCTGTTCATCGACGAGCACGTGCTGCTCTACAACAAGAAGATCTTCGACAAGTTCCGCGTCAAGTACCCCTCGCCCGGGATGACCTACGACGAGGCGTTCAAGAAGGCCAAGCAGCTGACCAGGGACGACGGCCTGGATCACTACAAGGGCTACATGCAGCACCCTGACCAGTACCTGGACTTCAACCAGGCCGGTCTCTACCCGTTCCTGCCGACGACCAGCGAGCAGCCCGCGCCCGAGGACGTCAAGGTCGACATCAGCAGTGACGCCTGGAAGACCTACGTCGACAACCTGTACCGCTTCCTGGAGATCCCGCGCAACGACTTCACCACCGTCACCGACTTCTTCAAGGGCGACATGAGCCAGCCGGGCCACCTGGCCATGGCGGTCGACACGCTGTCGCGGCTGAACATGTACGCCGGCAGCGAGCTGTTCATCGAGGACGGCGACGAGGCGGCCTTCGCCGAGCAGGCCAAGAGCGTCGACATCGGCGTCAGCGCGATCCCGGTGCTCAAGCGGGGCGACAAGACGATCTACCAGCCGAACACGCGGGCCGCGTTCGTCCCGCCGTCTGCAGCGCACAAGGATCAGGCGCTGCAGATGGTGAAGTGGATGGTCTCCGAAGAGGGTCAGACGGAGCTGTCCAGCCACGGCGTCAAGGCGGTCCTGCAGACCGACAAGGTCGTGCAGAGCTTCGGCAAGGCCATCCCCGAGCTGGCCAGGATCGACGCCTCGGCCCTCTACTGGGGCGAGAACGCCGCGATCTCGAACTACCAGAACACCGAGTACTGGGACCTGCCGCTGTGGTCGGTCTACCGCCAGCACATCCTGCGTGACGGCGGCACGCCCGAGCAGGCACTGGCCCTGTCGCAGCAGCAGGACATCCCCAACTACATCAAGGCGCAGGCCGCCGCAGGGAAGGATTGGTAACACTGTCCCCCACCGTGGAACGCTGGGGCGTCCACGAGATCGAGCTGACCGGGCCGTCCGACGGCAACCCCTTCGCTGACGTTCGTCTGTCGGCCCGGTTCCAGTTCCGCAATCGCATCGTCGAGGCCGAGGGCTTCTACGACGGCGACGGCGTCTACCGCGTCCGGTTCATGCCGGACGCGGTGGGTCCGTGGAGCTACACCACCGTCAGTAACGTGACCGAGCTGGACGGCCGTGCGGGCGCCTTCGAGGTGTCGCCCGCCTCCGTGGGCAACCACGGCCCCGTGCGGGCCGTGGGCATCGACTTCGAGTACGCGGACGGCACGCCGTACCTGCCGTTCGGCACCACCGCGTACCACTGGACGCACGACCTGGACGAGGAGCGCGAGCGGCGGACGCTGCGCACGCTCGCCGCCTCCCCCTTCAACAAGCTGCGCATGTGCGTGCTGCCGACCGGCGCCATGACGCCGCCCGAGGTGCCGTTCGCCGGCCAGGACCCGGACGGGCTGGACTTCACCCGGTTCAACCCGGTCTTCTTCCGCCACCTGGAGGCCCGCGTCCGGGACCTGCTCGACCTCGGCATCGAGGCCGACATCATCCTGTTCCACCCCTACGACTTCGGCCGGCGCGGCATCGAGGACATGGGCCGGGAGAGCGACCACGCCTTCCTGCGGTACGCCATCGCCCGCCTGGCCGCCTACCGCAACGTGTGGTGGTCGGCCGCCAACGAGTACGACTTCAACAAGTCCAAGACCGTCGAGGACTGGGACGACATCCTGCGCACGATCGCCCGGCTGGACCCGTACGAGCACCTGCGCTCGATCCACAACGGGACCCGCATGTACGAGGTGGCGACCCTGTACGACTTCACCAAGCCCTGGGTGACGCACCAGAGCATCCAGCACTGGGACGTCACCCCCACCGACGAGTGGCTGCGCGCCTGCCCCAAGCCGGTGGTGCTCGACGAGATCTGCTACGAGGGGAACATCGGCAAGCGCTGGGGCAACGTCACCGGCGAGGAGCTGGTGGACCGGTTCTGGGAGGGCATGGCCCGCGGCGGCTACGTCGGGCACGGCGAGTCGCTGGCCGGCTTCCAGGAGCGGGCCTGGATCGGCAACGGCGGCGGCCTGCACGGGCAGAGCCCCGCCAGGATCGCCTTCCTGCGGAAGATCATGGAGACGCGCCGCGAGGGCGTGCTGCTGAGATACCTGGGGCGGCGGCAGGCGGCCTCCGTCACCGTGGACCTGCCCGACGACGGCGCCGCCTACGAGGTCGAGCTGATCGACACGTGGAACATGACGATCACCCCGGTGGACGGCGCGCACCGGAAGCAGGCGCGGGTGGCGCTGCCGCGCCGGCCGTACCTGGCGCTGCGGATGACGAGGGTTGCACCATGATCATCGATGGGATGGCGACGACCGCGCTGGCCTGGCACCTCCAGGACGTCAACCGGCGCGCGCGGACCCTCGCCACGCTCCAGGCCTCCCCCTTCGACCGGGTGCGGATGGCGGCGCTGGCCGGCCGGTGCACGCTCGACTCGCTGGAGGAGCGGGTGTCGGAGCTGGCCGGGATCGGGGTGACCGCCGAGCTGGTGCTGCTGCATCCCGACGACGGCATCGCCGACGTGGCGGCCGCGGCGCGCTACCTGCGGGAGGTCGTCCCCCGCCTGGCGCCGCACCCGAACGTGTGGTGGTCGCTGTCGGCCGAACCCGCGCGCCTGCCCGGCATCTCCGAGCACGACTGGGTGCGGCTGGCGAACCTGGTGGCCGAGGAGGATCCCGGCCACCATCCGCTGTCCGTCACCGTCCCGGCCGATTCGCCGCTGCTGTGGCGGCGCGGGTTCACGCACGGCAGCGTGACCGCGCGCAGCCCGCGCGACGCGTGGGTCCAGACGCGCGACCACCACCAGCCGGTCGTCATGGACATGTGCGGCTACGAGGGCGACGGGTCCGATCCGTGGCTGAGCCTGACGCCGCAGGAGGTCGTGGCCCAGGCCTGGGACGGGGCCGTGCGGCGGCGATGCGTCACGCACGGGGAGTCGTACCTGGACGAGGACGGGCTGACCTGGTCGCAGAGCGGCGGCACGCTCGTCGGCGAGGCGGTGCGGCGGCTGCGGCTGCTGCGGCAGGTGCTCGTCGCGATCCCCGAGGAGGCGCGGTACCGGGACAGGGACGCGCCGATGCTGGAGCTGGCCGGGGAGTTCTACCTGGAGTTCTGCGGGGAGCACCGGTTTCCGCAGCGGGAGTACGACGTGCCGGAGGGGCGGTACGAGGTCGAGGTGATCGACACGTGGGAGATGACGGTGACGCCGCACGGGGTCCAGGAGGGGCCGACGGTGACGGTCCCGCTGCCCGGGACGGTCGGCCAGGCCATCCGGTTGCGGCGGGTGCCATGACACCGGTACGCGAGGCCGGCGCCCAGGCCGACGCTCAGGCCGGTGACGGTGGTGTGCTCGCCTCCATCGCCGAGCCCGGCGGGAAGGTCGTCGAGGTGGTGGCGGGCCCCGGCGGGCCCGAGGTGCGGCTCGGCCGTCGCGACGCGGCCGGCCCGCACCTGCGGGCGCCGCTGCGCGGCCTGCTCACCGCCTCGGCGGGCCGCCCGTGGCGTGTCGAGCCCGCCGAGCCCGGCACCGTCCGCCTCCGTCAGCCGGACGCAGGCGGGGCAGGAGGGGCGGTGGTGGTGACGGCACGGGCCGGAGGGCTGAGCGCGGTCCTGGAGCTGGCGTTCACCCCGGACGGCCTGCTCACCCTCACCACCACCTGGCGCAACGACGCGGGCGCCGACATCACCGACGTGGCCGCCGGCCTCCTGCTCCCCCTCCCCACGCAGGACGCCTGCGTCACCATGCCGGGCGTGCTCTACAACGACAACCCCTCCTCCGACCCGGCGAGGAAGGTCCCCCGCATCCCGTACGTGGCCGAGGAGCACCGCCTCCCCGTCCCCGCCGTCAACGCCGCCTGGGACGGCCGCTACGTCAGCCTGTTCGCCCACCCGCAGGCCACCCGCGACCGCGACGGCAGGGTGACCTACGGCTCGCTCGGCGTCGTCAGGTCCCCGGGCCTGACCGTGGCCGCCCTGACGGGCGTGATCATGTTCGACGGTGAGCCGGACGTCTGCTACGTCAGCAAGGCGGAGGTGGCGGACCGCCCGATCGGCTACCGGGACCTGGCCCCGGGCGCCACGATCACCACCCGCCACACGCTGGACTGGGGCCCGGTGGAGCCGCGCGGGCTCGGCTTCAGGACGCTCGTGCGGCACTCCGGGCTCTACCGCGACGAGCCCGCCGGACCGCTCTCGGCGGACGACATCGTCCGGCTCAAGACCAACGCCATGGACGCGCGCTGGAACGGCGACGGCTACCTCGCCTACGAGGGCGTCCGCCACGGCCGCCCGCGTTCGTACCTGTACGGCTGGACCGGCCAGTGCATGAAGCTGGCCCTGTGCGACGCCCTGCTCGGCATCGAGCGGGGCGAGCAGGAGCGGATCGAGCGGGCCCGCCGCGCCGCGGACTTCTACGTCGAAGGCAGCGCGACCCCGGTGCGCGGCCTGCGCGCCGCCCGCTACCTGGTCGACGAGGACCGCTGGGACATGTTCCGCAAGGACGGCGCGGACTTCGTCTCCAGCCGCGCCCAGGGCGAGACGATCACCGACCTGGCGGCGCTGGCCCTGCTGTTCAGGGACGCGGGCCTGGAGGCGCCGCCGGAGTGGGAGGAGGCGGTGGCGGACGCCGCCGCGATCTTCTGGCACACCAGGCTGGCCGAAGGCGTCGTCCCGCTCGGCTGGACCCCGATGGGCACCCCGGTCTCGCCGATGGTGAGCGCGGCGGGCATCTCGTGCGTGCAGGCGATGCTGGGCGCGTACCGGCTGAGCGGGGAGCGGATGTGGCTGCTGCGCGCCGAGGAGGTGCTCGGCCACTACCACCGGCTGCACGCGGCCACGTTCGAGCGGCCGTTCGCGCACGCCACGCTGGACGCCTCCGGGGAGGACAAGGAGGCCGGGATGTACTTCTTCCTGGCCGCCCACGAGCTGTTCCGGCTGACCGGGCGGGAGACGTACGCGGAGTGGGCGGAGGCGGCGGCCGACTGGCTGCTGACGTTCGTCTACGTGTGGTCGCCGGAGTTCGACCGGGGCAGCACGTTCGAGCGGCGCGGCTTCAAGGCGTGCGGCTGGCCGTCGGTGAGCGTGCAGAACCACCACCTCGACGTGTTCTTCCCGACCTCCGAGCTGATGGAGTTCGGCCGGGCGACCGGCAGGGACGACTACGCCGGGCAGGCGGACCGGATCCTGCACGCCATGGGCCAGGGCATCTGCCGCGAGCCCGGCGACTGGGGCTTCCGGACCCTCGGCGAGCAGGGCGAGGGGTTCTTCCAGACGAACTGGCAGCGCACGGGCGAGTCGAACACGTGGAACCCGTCCTGGGTGATCGCGCTGCCCCTGTATCACGCGCTGCGCATGAGGAAGGTGGCATGGACTTCGTGACCGAGGAAGAGGCCTGGCGGTACGCCGACGAGCTCCGGGAGCGGGTGCGCCCGCCGGAGTTCCCCGACCGCTGGTTCGACGTGACCTCCTACGGCGGCGGGGAGAAGTGGACCGAGGCGTTCCGCGCCGCGATCGCCGCCTGCCACGAGGCGGGCGGCGGCCACGTCCGGGTGCCGCCGGGAACGTACCCCACCGGGGCGATCCACCTGCTCAGCAACGTGGACCTGCGCGTGGAGGCGGGCGCGACCATCCTGTTCAGCACCGACCCCGCCGACTACCTGCCGGCCGTCCACACCCGCTTCTCCGCCATCGAGTGCTACAACTACTCCCCTTTCGTCTACGCCTACGGCCAGGAGAACATCGCCATCACCGGCGAGGGCACCCTCGACGGCTCGGCGGGCCCCGAGCACTGGTGGCCGTGGGTGGGCACGCCGGAGTTCGGCTACCGCGAGGGCATGCCGTGGGAGGACGAGGACTGGGCCGAGCTGCAGCGCATGGCCGCCGAGGGGGTGCCCGTCGAGCAGCGCGTCTTCGGCGCCGGCCACTACCTGCGGCCGAACCTGATCCAGCCGTACCTGTGCAGGAACGTGCTGGTGGAGGGCGTGCGCATCGTGCGCTCCCCGATGTGGGAGATCCACCCGGTCCGCTGCGAGAACGTCCTGGTCAGGAACGTCTCCATCTACTCGCGCGGCCCCAACAACGACGGCTGCGACCCCGAGTCGTGCAAGTCCGTGGTGATCTCCGGCTGCGTGTTCGACGTCGGCGACGACTGCATCGCCGTCAAGGCCGGTCGCGGCCCCGACGGGCGGCGGGTGGGGGTGCCGTGCGAGGACGTGCTGATCGAGGACTGCGAGATGCGCTACCGGTACGGGTCCGTCGCGATCGGCACGGACACCACCGGCGGCGTCCGCAACGTGTTCGTGCAGCGCTGCCGCTGGGGCGGCGAGGGGCTGTACTTCGGGCTCTACATCAAGACGAACTCGGTGCGCGGCGGCTACGTGGAGAACGTCTTCGTGCGCGACGTGGAGATCAGCGAGCTGACCAAGGAGGCCGTGTCGATCGACCTCTACCACGGTGACGGGCACAACGGGGACGATCCGCCGCCGATCCGCAACATCCACGTGGCGGGGGTGCGCAGCGATCGCACGCGCAGCGCGTACCTGCTGCGGGGGTATCCGGAGCAGCCGCTGCGGGACGTCACGATCAGGGACAGCTCGTTCGCCCGGGTGTCGCGCGCGGACGTGGCCGCCGACGTCGAGGGCCTGTCGATCAGGAGGGTCACGGTCGGCTAGCGATATTTCCGGCGCCCGGCGGAGGCCGGTGGCAGAATGTGACCATGCGGCCACCCCGAGCGAAGTACTTCAACACCACCGGCCCCTGCGACCCGCAGCGCCACTACATGCTGCCCCCCACGCAGCGGCTCCCCGAGGCGCGGGTGCTCATCGAGATGGATCGTTACTTCGTGCTGCACGCGCCCCGGCAGACCGGCAAGACGACCATCCTGGACACCCTGGCCTCCGAGCTGACCGCGGAGGGCGACATCGCCGCCCTGATGTTCTCCTGCGAGCGTGCCAAATCAGCCGGCGACGACTACGGCGCCGCGGAGTCGCTGCTGCTGGACTCCCTCCGCGAGGCCGCGGAACTGTCGGGCTGGCCGAAGAAGCTGCTACCTCCGGGTTCGTTGCCCGAGGTCACGCCGGGCAGCCGGTTCATGGCGGCACTGCGGCAATGGTGCCGGCGCTGCCCGCGCCGGGTGGTGCTGTTCATGGACGAGATCGACGCTGTGCAGGGCAACAGCCTGGTGAGCATCCTCAGCCAGCTCCGCGACGGCCACAACAAGCGATCGAAGGGCTATCCGTTCCCCGCCTCGGTGGTGTTGTGCGGGTTGCGCGACGTGCGTGACTACAAGGTCGCCTCGGGCGGCCAAGCCGGCGGCTCGAACCCGGCCGGCCCGTTCAACATCGTCGCCGAGTCGCTGCGCCTGGGCGACTTCACCGCCGACGAGATCGCCGAGCTCTACGACCAGCACACCGAGGCGACCGGCCAGAAGTTCACCAAGGACGCGGTGGACCGGGTCTTCGAGCTGACCCAGGGCCAGCCATGGCTGGTCAACGCCCTCGCCCATGAGATCACCTTCAAGATGGGAGTGACCGGCACCATCACCGCTGAGCCGGTGGAGGACGCCAAGGAGCGGCTGATCCGGGCACGCGCCACCCACCTGGACTCCCTGGCGGCCCGGCTGCACGAGCCCCGGGTCAAGCGGGTCATGGAACCGATCGTGGCCGGTGGCTCCTACACCGACCGCGGCAACTCCGACGACCTGTCCTACGTCCGCGATCTCGGCCTGATCACCCAGAAGCCTCCGCCGCAGGTGGCCAATCCGATCTACCGGGAGGTCATCCTGCGCGTGCTGGGCGACCTGACGGAACAGAACATCCACGCCGACCCGCACAGCTTCGTGCTCCCTGACGGCCGCTTCGACCTGCCGCGCCTGCTGCGGGAGTTCGTGGTGTTCTGGCGCGAGCACGGCGAGGTGCTCATCCAGCAGGAGGGCTACCACGAGGCGGCCTGCCAGATCATCCTGATGGCCTTCCTGCACCGCCTGGTCAACGGCGGCGGCTACCTCGACCGCGAGTACGCCGCCGGCACCAAACGCCTGGACGTCCTGGTCCGCTGGCCCTACCCCGGCCCCGACGGCCGGCGGCTGATGCAACGCGAGGCCATGGAGCTGAAGGTCTGGCGGGCAGGCGAGAACGACCCCCTGCCCGACGGCCTGGCCCAGCTCGACCGCTACCTCGACCGCCTCACCCTCTCCACCGGCGTGCTGGTGATCTTCGACCGCCGCCCCGAGGCCCCGCCGTGGCAGGAACGGGGCGCCTTCGAGCAGGCGGCCACGCCGTCCGGCCGCCAGGTCACCGTCCTGCGCGCGTGACGGGCCGTCCAGGGGCTCGCGGGCCAGGTCAGTGCATCGGCGCCCAGATCGTCATCGGGCCGGTGCCGCGGTTGGCCCAGGTGTAGTACGGCACGAAGGTGAGGCCGACCGGGCCCTCGTGCTCCGGCTCCCGTGGCGCGCCCGCGGTGCGGTACGGGAAGCCCGCGTCGTCCGCGCGGTGCACGTGCGCCCTGCCCCGTGCGAGGACCGGCACCACCTCGGCGGGCAAGCCCGACAGCGGGGTTCCGTCGCGCGGATCGGGGTTCGTGGCCAGGCACAGGTCGTCCACGATGACGCCGGGGTGGTCGGCCTGCTCCAGGCAGTAGACGAGCGGCCCGCGCTCGACCGCGACCTGCCCGCGGGCCACGTCCAGGCGGGGCACGGCGGCGGTGAGGCGCGGGCGGACGGCCAGGTCCAGCGTGACGCGGTCGCCGGGCCGCCAGGTGCGGCGCAGGCGGTGGTATCCGGGGTCGGCGGGCTGCCCTTCCACGCCTGCCCCCTCGGCCCACGACGGGATGCGCAGCGCGAGCGTCCATGGGTGATCGGGCGTCTGCCGGACCACGACCTCGACCCGCCCGTCCCACGGGTAGCCGGTCTCCACCTCCAGGAGCACGTCCCCCACCCGGATCGTGCCGGACGCGTACAGGTGGACCTGGACGCCTTCGGCGTCGCCGGTGGCGAGGTAGTGACCGAGGGAGGAGAGCAGGCGCATGACGTTGGGCGGGCAGCAGGCGGTGCCGTACCAGTCCTGGCGGCCCCTGGCGGCGGCGCGGCGGTCGTCGGGGTCGGCGCCGGCGCGCACCCGCAGCGCGTTGACGTAGAAGAAGCGGTCGCCGCCGAGGGAGATGCCGGGCAGGACGGCGTTGAACAGGGTGCGCTCCATCAGGTCGGCGAAGGCGGGCTCGCCGGTGGCCAGGAGCATGCGCCAGGACCACTGCACGCTGCCGACCGCGGCGCAGGTCTCGCAGTAGGCGGTCTCGGGGGCCAGCTCGTGCGGGCCGCCGAACTGCTCGCCGTACCAGACGGAGCCCAGCCCTCCGGTCAGGTACGTCCTGGTCGCCACCATGTCGCGCCACTGGCGGGCGAGCGCGGCGAGCAGGTCGCCGTCGGCGGTCTCGGCGGCGACGTCCGCGGCTCCGGCGGCCAGGTACACGGCGCGGACCGCGTGCCCCTCGACCGTGGCGGCCTCCCGCAGCGGCACCCGGTCCTGGCGGATGCCCGGCCCGTGGTGGCCCTTGAGCGGCAGGCGCCGCCGGCCCCGGTCGGTGACCATGCGGGCGGCCAGGTCGAGGTAGGGGCGTACCCCGGTCTCGCGGTAGAGCTCGGCCAGGGCGGTCTCGATCTGCGGGTGCCCATCGAGCGCGCCGGCGGGCAGGTCCTTGACGAGATGGTCGGCGAGCTTCCCGGCCACCCGCAGCAGCGTGTCGTCGCCGAGGGCGCGGCTGCCGGCGACGGCGGCCTGCATGAGGTGGCCCGCGCAGTAGAGCTCGTGGCTGGAGGCCAGGTCGGAGTAGGGTTCGCGGCCGGTGAGCTGGGTGTGGGTGTGCAGGTAGCCGTCGGGGCGCTGGGCGGCCGCGACCAGCCCGGCCGCCTCGTGGTACGACCGCGCGAGCTCGTCGTCGTCGGCCCTGCCGCGTTCCCAGGCCACCGCCTCCAGCCACTTGTAGACGTCGGAGTCGGCGAAGACCTTGCCGCGGTGCTCCCCTCCGGCACCGCGGGCGGCCGCCTCCAGGTTGGCGATCGCGCCGGACTCGCGGATGCGCTCGCCGCCCAGCGGGATCGTCACCTCGCGGTTGACCCGCTGACGGTCGCCCCAGAACCCGCCCGCGATCCGCGCTCCGGAGGCGGGTCGCAGGGTCACTGCCGCTTCCGGACGCGGCCGCACCACCGAATCATCGCTCATGCGGCCATCGTGCCTCAGTCTCACATATCCAACAAGATATGAATATTTATACACACCTTGACGGAGACGTCCATGGCGAAGGAGGCTGAATGCGAGGTTTATGCGCCCTTGAATATTTATGAGGTGTGGACATGTCGGAGATTCCCGACACAGTGTTGCTGGAGGAACGGGCCGAGCTGGCGATGAACGCGGTGGCCGGGCTGCCCGACGCGGACCTGGGCGGCATCCCGTACTTCAGCGCCGACCTGCTGGCCCGCCCGGCCACGCTCCACCACGGCGACTGGGACTGGGGCTCCAGCCACGGCCGGCTGCTCGACGCCTGCCTGCTGGCCAGGCAGATGACGGGCAAGGACGCCTGGCGGGAGGTCGAGGACGGCTTCCGTACCAGGCTCATCGGCTTCTTCGGCGCGGACGGGCTGAGCTACCGGCAGGCCAGGCCCGAGCGCGGCTGGCCGGCCAACGCCAACCTCATCGACCAGCGGGCCGTGCTGCTGTCGCTGACCACGTGGTTCGTCTCCGACGGCGACCCCGAGGCCAGGAGGCTGGTGGACCGGCACGTGGCCGCGCTCAAGCGCATCGCGATCAAGGAGCGGGACGTCTGGTTCTACCCCGCCTCCGAGTACACCCCCGAGGGCTGGCCCTCCCCCAACGCCGTCGCGCTGCACCTGGCCCCCGACCCCGCCTCGTTCAGCGGCCGGTTGATCATGCCGCTGCTCCGCTACCACCAGGCGACCGGCAACGAGGACGCGCTGGAGCTGTGCGGGTGGTTCGCGCGGCTGATCGTGCACAAGAGCGGCGTGTACAACGAGGACGGCAGCTTCAACGCCGCCCGCGCCTACCGCAGCGGCCACTTCCACACCCGGCTGGGCACCCTCGAAGGGCTGGCCCGCTACGCCCGCCACACCGGCGACCACGAGCTGACCGCGTTCGTGCGCCGCGCCTACGACTGGGCGCTCGGCCAGGCCACCGCGTTCGGCTGGACGCCGGGCGACCTGGCCGACCAGCGGTACGAGCACGAGAGCTGCTCCCTGGTCGACCTCATCGGCACCGGCACCACGCTGGCCGCCGCCGGGCACAGCGCGTACTGGGGCGTGGTGGAGCGGTTCCTGCGCAACCACCTCGTGGAGTCGCAGCTCCTCGACCTGAGCTGGGTCGAGTCCGCGCCCGACACCTCCGGCGACGAGCCGGGCTGGACGACGCACGTACGGGTGGGCGAGCGCGTGCGCGGCGCCTTCGCCGGCTACGGCGCGCCCAACGACTTCGTCTGCGACGTGGAGCTGGGCCGCGGCCACACCGCCGACGTGCAGGCGTGCTGCGTCGGCTCCGGCGTGCGCGGCCTGTTCTGGGGCTGGAACTCGATCGTCACCGGCAACCGGATCAACCTCCTCCTCACCCGGGCCACCAGGCAGGTCACCGTGCTCAGCCACCTCCCCCACGAGGGCCGGGTGGACCTCGACGTGCACGAGGACCTGCCGGAGCTGCGGATGCGGGTGCCGGACTGGGCGGGGTACGCCAAGGTCCGCGTGATCCGCGGCACCGGGGGCTTCGACGGCACCCAGGCCGGGGCGTGGGCCCCCGACGGCTACCTGTCGATCCCCGCCCCGCGCGCGGGCGAGCGCGTCACCGTCACCTTCCCCGTCCCGGAGACGACCAGCACCGAGATCGCCGCCGGCCGCGAGTACCAGGTGCGCTGGCGAGGCGACGACGTGATCGGCATCAGCCCGGAAGGGACCGCCCGCCCGATGTACAGCGGCCGCAAGGTGCACCCCACCGCCCCCCGGAGGAACTACGAGCTGGCCCGGCCCGCGAAGGAGTGGACGTGGTGAACATCATGCCGGACGACTGGTCGCTGCCCGAGCCCCCGGACGCCCCGGAGCTGCGCCCGTACGACCTGCGCTGCGAGCACCTGCGCACCCCGCTCGGCGTCGGCACCCGCACGCCCAGGCTGGCCTGGCGGCTGGCCTCCGACCGGCGCGGCGACGCCCCCACCGCTCACCGCGTCACCGTGCACGGCCCCGGCGACGCCCTGGCCTGGGACAGCGGCTGGATCGACGGCCAGGACGTGAGCGCCGACTACGGCGGGGCGCCGCTGGTGTCGTTCGCCCGCTACACCTGGCGGGTCGAGGTGCGCGGCGGCGGGTCGGCGCGATCGTGGTTCGACACCGGGGTGCTGCACGCCGACGAGTGGCGGGCCGCCTGGATCGAGCACGACCCCGAGACGCAGCCGCCGTTCGAGCCGCCCACGGACGACCGCGAGCCCCGCACCCCGCGCACCGCCCACCTGCCCGCGCCCCGCTACTTCCGGCGCGTCGTCGACCTGCGCCCCGCCACCGCCGTGCGGATCGCCGTCACCGCCCGCGGCCTGTACGAGCTGCACGTCAACGGCCACCGCGCCGGCGACGGCGAGCTGACCCCCGGCTGGACCGACTACCGGCAGCGCGTCCCGTACCAGGTGTACGACGTCACGGACCTGGCCGGGGACGGGCCGCTGTGCGTGGGCGCGATCCTGGCGGACGGCTGGTGGTCGGGCAGCCTCGGCTGGGACGGCCGGCAGCAGGCCCAGCGCTACGGCCGGCACCCGCAACTCCTCGCGCAGATCGTGGCCGAGCACGCGGACGGCTCCCGCACCGTGATCGGCACGGACGAGCGCTGGCGGGAGACGACCGGCCCGCTGCGCTACGCCGACCTGCTCATGGGCGAGTGGTACGACGCCCGCCTCGACCTCGGCGGCTGGGACCTGCCGGGCTTCGACGACTCCTCCTGGGCCCCGGCCCGCGTCGCGGACACCGACCTCTCGGTGCTCGTGCCGTCCCTGGCCGAGCCCGTACGGGTGACGCAGGACCTCGCACCCGTGGAGATCCGCGCCCACGACGGCAGGACGATCGTGGACCTCGGCCAGAACATCGCCGGCCGCGTCCGGCTGACCGTGCGCGGCGCCGCGCCCGGCACCCGCGTCACGCTCCGGCACGGCGAGGCGCTCACCGACGACGGCGGTCTCTACACCGCCAACCTGCGCTCCGCCGAGGCCACCGACCACTACGTGACGGCAGGGCGGGCGGAGGAGACGTACGAGCCGCGCTTCACCGTGCACGGCTTCCGCTACGTCGAGGTCACCGGGCACGCCGGCGTCGAGGTCGTGGGCCGGGCGATGCACTCGGACACGCCGGTGGCGGGCGAGTTCTCCTGCTCGGACGCCATGGTGCGGCAGCTCATGAGCAACGTCCGGTGGAGCCAGCGCGACAACTTCGTCTCCGTCCCGACCGACTGCCCGCAGCGCGACGAGCGGCTCGGCTGGACGGCGGACGCGCAGGTGTTCCTGCCGACGGCCTGCTACAACGCGGACGTGGCGGCGTTCTTCACCGGCTGGCTGGCCGACCTGCGCTGCGCGCAGACGGCCGAGGGCGCGGTGCCCGACGTCGTGCCGCACGTCATCACCGAGCGGCACGGCAGCCCCGCCTGGGGCGACGCCGCCACGATCGTGCCGTGGCACCTGTACGAGGTGTACGGCGACGAGCGGGTGCTGCGCGACAGCCTGCCCAGCATGCGCCGCTGGGTCGACCACGTCGAACGCCACAACCCCGGCCTCGTCTGGCGCGACAAGGTCGGCAGCCACTACGGCGACTGGCTGCAGGCGGACGTGCGCACCGACCGGGACGTGCTCGCCACCGCCTACTTCGCGCTCAGCGCCGACCTTACGGCCAGGGCCGCCGCCGTGCTGGGCGACACCGCGGCCCGCGACCGGTACGCGGGGCTGCGGGAGCGGATCGGGGAGGCGTTCGCGCGCGAGTTCGTCTCCCCGGACGGGCGGATCACCGGCGACACGCAGACCGGCTACCTGCTGGCGCTCGCGCACCGCCTGGTCCCCGCCGGCCTCGTGCCCGCCGCCGTCGCCCACCTCGTGGCCGACCTGGAACGCCGGGGGCGGCGGCTGACCACCGGGTTCGCCGGGGTGGCGCTGCTCGGGCCCGTCCTGTCGGCGCACGGGCACGCCGACCTGGCGTACGCGCTGCTGCACGACGACCGCTACCCGTCGTGGGGGTACTCGATCAAGCGCGGGGCCACCACGATCTGGGAGCGGTGGGACGGGTGGACGGAGGAGAGCGGCTTCGGCCCCGTCGCCATGAACTCCTTCAACCACTACGCGCTCGGCTCCGTCGGGGCGTGGCTGTACGGCGGGGTAGCCGGGCTCGGGCAGGAGGAGGGGTCGGTGGGCTTCCGGCGTCCGCGGATCCGGCCGCTGGTCGGGGGTGCTCTGCGGTGGGCCTCGGCGGCGTACGAGACGCCGCTCGGGCGGCTGTCCAGCCGGTGGGAGATCTCCGGGGGCGAGTTGCGGCTGTCGGTGCGGATCCCGCCGGGAGCTGTGGCCACCGTGCACGTGCCGACGACGGATCCGTCGTCGGTGCGCGAGTCGGGCGAGCCTGTGGCCGGGGTGGTGGGACGGACCGGGTCGGCGCTGGTGTGCCAGGTCGGGTCCGGACAGTACTCGTTCACCTCGGCCTGGTGACGGCTGGAGGCCCGGAAACGTTCGGAGGCCTGGTGGCGGGCGGCGGCACGGTGGCGGGCGGCGGCCGGGCCGTCACCACCTGGGCTGCCGCGGCGGAGGCGATCGGGGTCCGGCTGCGGGACGTGACGGTGCGGAACGTGGTGCGCGCCTCCGTGGGCGGGGCAGGGCTGCGGGTGCGGCTGACCAACGCGTTCGGGGGGCGGGCGGTGACGTTCGGGCGGGTGTGCGTGGGGGTGCCGCGGGCGGGGGCCGCGCTGGAGCCGGGGTCGAACCGGGGGGTGACGTTCGGCGGGCGCGCCGGGGTGACGGTGGAGGCCGGGGAGACGGTGCTCAGCGATCCGGTGCCGGGGCTCGTGGCGGGGCGGGGGCGGCTGGCGATCAGCGTGTACGTACGGGGAGAGTGCGGCACGCTGACGGGCCGCAACCGCGCCACCGCCCCGGCCTGCCCACCACCCGCCGCCCCGGACGCGCCCGGTCCGTGGGGCGCGTCCGGCCCACTGCCGTCCGCCGGGGTGCGGGAGCCTGCCGTCTCGCCCGCCTACCGGTCCCTGCCCGGCGATCACGCCGCCGACGAGGGCGGCGGCGCGTACGTCGAGCCCGTCGCGGTGTGGCACTGGCTCGACGCGCTGACCGTGGTCGCGCCCGGGCCCGTGACGGTCGTGGCGGCGCTCGGCGACTCGCTCGCCGTCGGCGTCGGCTCGGAGACCGGACACGGCTGGGCCGACCTGCTCGCCCACCTCTCGGGAGTGGCGGTGCTCAACGAGGGCGTGTCGGGCGGGAAGGTGCTCGCGGCCGGGACGGGACGGCCCGCCGAGGCGCGGCTGACCGCCGAGGTGCTGACCAAGCCGGGCATCGGCACCGTGATCGTGCAGGCGGGCGTCAACGACCTCGGCGCGGGCGCGCGGGCGGACGACCTCGTCGCCGCGTACCGCCGCATGGTGGCCGCGGCGCACGCGGCCGGGGTCCGCGTGATCGGCGGGACGGTCACGCCGTTCGCGGGCGCCGACTACCACACCGAGGCCGGCGAGCGGGCCCGGCAGGCGGTCAACGCGTTCGTCCGGGAAGGCGGCGCGTTCGACGCGGTGGCCGACTTCGACGCCGCCCTCCGCGACCCCGCCGCCCCCGCCCGCCTGCTGCCCCGTTACGACAGCGGCGACCACCTGCACCCGAGCGCGGCCGGCCACCGGGCGATGGCGGCCGCGATCGACATGCCGCCGGCCGGCTGGACGACGCCACTCCTGCGGCCGAGCGGCCCGGCACACCCGCCGGGGTGACGTCCCCGCAGCACGGCGGCCTGCCCGCGCCAGCCAGAGACGGCATCACCCGCGTCACGGCGGCCCCCGCGCCCTCCGGAGCCGCCCGCGGGGGAGCGGCCCGGCGCGCGCCGGGAACGCCTGCCGTGGGGCCGGCGGCTCTACGCCGGATACTGGATCGCCGGCTCCGGGCGGTGGATCCCCCGGGGCCGGTAGCCGAGGGCGTCGGAGAGCCCGAGGTAGTCGGCCAGCAGCCAGATGATGGCCAGCCACATCTCCGTGCCCTGCAGCCCCGGCGTGCGTGCCGCGCCGCTCCCCCCGGTCAGCGCGAAGCTGAGCCCGGCGCCGTCGTGCCAGCCGCCCAGCGCGCGGCCGAGGTGCTCCCTGGCCCACGCCTCGCCCTCCGCCCGGCGGTGCGGGGTCTGCCGGCCGAGCAGCCACAGGGGATGGATGACGTCGAGCACGTTGCAGGCGTTCCCGGCTCCGGGGCCGAAGTAGCGGGGGTCGCGGGCCTGGGCGAGCACGGTGTCCACGGCCCGCTCCGGGTACGGCAGCGGCATCCCGAACTGCGCGAACGTCCCCCGCGTGAGCCGGTAGAAGCCGTTGACCACCATCAGCCATCCGGAGCCCGCGTCCGGCTCGCCCCACATGCCGTGGGTCCGGCGCACGCGGGTCAGCAGCCAGCCGTACAGGGTCTCGACGTCGCCGCGCAGGCCGAAGTCGGCGAGGTTGCGGTAGAGGCCGGTCCCGATCGCGTCCACCACCGAGCCGGACGTCCACGCCTCCCGCGTCCAGTCGAGGCCGTCGAGCAGCGCGGTCAGGTCCTGGGAGCGGAGGTCGTGGACGGCGTGGACGGGGTGCTGGAAGGCGGTGCCGAGCAGGTCGAGCGCGTAGCCGACGCAGAGCACGTGGTAGGCGGTCACGCCCTCCAGCTCCGGCCGTCCCGCGTCGCCCGCCTCGGGTGAGCCGGGGGCGCCGAGCTCGGGGACCAGGCCGGTGCCCGGGTCCTGGCGGTCGCGGAGGAAGGCGACGATCTCGTCGCGGGCCGGGGTCGGTGGCGGGCCGCCGAGCAGCAGGTCGGCGATCTCCACCGCGTCGCACCAGGCGCGCACGGTGGGCTGGGCGCCGGGCCGGTCCACGTACCGGTCGCCGGTCCAGCAGCGCGCCAGCACCGCCTCGGCCTGCTCCCGCGCCCGCCCCGCGAACGCCGCCAGCCGCCCTTCCAGATCCCCGCCCCCGCCGGCTGGGGAGAGGGCCGTGGCGGGGCGGGGGGTGCGGCGGTCGCGGAGGGGGCGGGCCGGGTTGCCCGCCACCATGGCCCAGGCGGGCACGTCCTTGGTGACGACCGAGCCCGCCCCGATGATCGCGTGGTCGCCGATCGTCACGCCGTCGAGCACGACGACGTTCGAGCCGATCCACACGTCGTTCCCGATCCGGATGCCCTCCGAGGTGATCGGCTGGCGGAAGACAGGCCGGTCGGGCGCGGTGCCGTGGTTGAAGCCCAGCAGGGACGTGTGCGCCCCGATCCGCACCGCGTTCCCCAGCTCCACCCGCCCCCGCACCACCGCGTACGGGTTGACGGTGCAGTCCTCCCCCATCGAGACGTCATCGGTGACGTAGGCATGGGCGGCGATGTAGCAGAAGTCCCCCATGCGCAGCCGGTCGGTGTGCACGGCGGCCAGCGGCGAGAGGAACACCTTGCCCGCCGCGTCGAGCCCGGTCCGCTCCCGCAGGCCGGCCTGGTGGAGCTCCTGGGCGCGGCGGTCCTCGTCGGTGGCGTGGTCCCAGAACAGCCACGGGCAGTAGTCGAACGTGTACGGCTCTGTCATGCGATCAGCTTCCTCTCGCCACGGTCAGCGTCATGGACCAGGAGTAGCGGCGGACCTCCAGGCGGTACCGCCCGGGCAGCGCCGGGCCGCAGGAGGCGCTGCCGATGCCCTGCTGGCCGTGGTCGAGGTTCAGCCACACGCGCCCGGAGTCGGTCAGGTCGTGCGGGTGGCGGGCGGCCTGCAGGGCCTCGCTCGTCCAGCGGCGGGCGGTGAAGTCCAGGTGCGGCTCGCCGTCCACGCGCAGGATGGGCAGCCCGGGGCCGGACAGCTCCAGCCAGCGGGTCTCGACGTGGTTGCCGTTCTCCTGGGGGACGAGGTAGGGGGTCTGGAGGGCGTCGATGGACCGGGCGTACCTGCCGACCCGGGCGGCGGCGCGGCTGTCGGCGTACGACTCCCCCGGGCCCCGGCCGAGCCAGAGGACGTCGGTGTAGCCGCCGGGGAGCGACCATCTCGTGCCCATGCGGGGCGGGTTGACGGTGAGGTGGCCGTAGGCGGTGTCGTCCCAGTCGCCCACGGGGTCGGCCTCGACGAGGAGGTGGAGCGTGCCGTCCCGCCAGCGGTAGGTGTAGGTGGTGCGGAAGCCGAGGGTGCGGGTGGCGGGGCCGCTGCGGCCGCGTACGACGAGGGTGTGGCCGTCGGGGCGCTCGACGCCGCCGGCGCGGTGCAGGAAGCGGTCCAGGCCGACCGCCTCCCAGTCGGCGGCCAGGGCGTTCCTGGGGCCCTGGCCGCGGTCGTTCTCGGTGGGGGCGCGCCAGACGTCGAGCACGGGGCCGTCCAGTTCGAGCTCGCCGAGGCGGGTCAGGCGTCCCGTCCTGCCGTCGAACGCCGCCTCGCCGAGCCGCACCTCCCCCGCCCGGCCGCCCGTCGCGGTGGCGGGGCGCGGGTGGCGCGGGGCGCGGCGGTGGGGCGTGCCCGGGCCGAGCCTCGCCTGCCCCCAGGCGATCACGTGGCCGGCCGGAGCCCAGCGGGTGTCCTCGGCGAGCACGGCCTCGATGGTCAGCCACCTCTCACCGGACGCTTCCGCCCGCCCCGGCTCGCGCGCCATGGCGGCGGCCTCGTCAGGCGGGGGCACGCGCACCTCCGGCCGTGCCGTGGCGGCGGCCTCCTCGGGCAGCGGCACGCGCACCTCCGACCGCGCCGGGCAGTCCGGCACCGCCAGCCGCCCCTCGGCCTTGAGGATGCCGTCCGCCTTCACCCGCCAGCGGAAGCTCAGGTGCGCCAGCGACACCGCGTCGTGCTTGTTGACGACCACGACCTCGCCGCCCTCCACCGAGATCGACACCGGCTCGATGGCCTTGCGCAGCTCGGCCAGCCCGGGCGACGGCGTGCGGTCGGGGAACAGCAGCCCGTCCAGGCAGTACCGCTCGCCGTTGGGCTGGTGGTCGATGTCCCCGCCGTGCCGGTAGTACCGGCGGCCGAGCGCGTCCACCCCCGCCAGCCCGTGATCGATCCACTCCCACACGAACGCCCCGCAGAACCGCTCGTACGACTCCAGGATCGTCTGGTAGTCCACGAGCGAGCCGGGCCCGTTGCCCATGGCGTGCGCGTACTCGCACAGCAGGAACGGCAGCCCGCGCCGCCGCACGTCGTCCGCCGAGCCGGGCACGACGCCCTCGGGCGTCTCCTCCTTGCGCCGCCCGACGCGTTCGAGGTCGTCCAGCGACGGATACATGAGGCTGTAGAAGTCGGAGTGCCGGTAGCTGGGATCGCGCTCGTAGTGCAGGAGCCGGGTGGGGTCGCGCTCGCGGATCCAGGTCTCGATGTCGGCGAAGGCGGGGCCGCTGCCGCTCTCGTTGCCGAGGGACCAGATGACGACGCTGGGATGGTTCTTGTCGCGCTCGACCATGCGGCGGGCGCGGTCGAGCAGGGCCTCGCGCCACATGGGCTCGGCGGGCGGGTTGCCCTCCCAGCCGGCGTAGATGAAGCCGTGGGTCTCGATGTCGCACTCGTCCACGACCCACAGCCCGTACTCGTCGCACAGCCGCAGGAACTCCGGGTGGGGCGGGTAGTGGGCGGTGCGGACGGCGTTGACGTTGTGCCGCTTCATCAGCTCGATGTCGCGGATCATGGTCTCGCGGTCGAGGGAGCGGCCCCTGTCGGGGTCGTGCTCGTGCCGGTTGACGCCGCGGAACAGCACCGGCGCCCCGTTGACGAGCAGCCGTCCGCCGGAGATCTCGACGGTTCTGAAGCCGATCGCCAGCTCGATCGTCTCCCCGGCGGCGGACAGGGTGCCGCGGTAGAGGCGGGGGTGCTCGGCGCTCCACGGCTCCACCCGGTCGATCGTGATCTCCTCGCCGGTGGCGGCGGCGATGCCGAGCTCCGGCACCTCCACCAGGCCGGGGGCGTCGGCGGTGACCAGGAGGGTTCCGGTGCCGGAGGAGTAGGAGGCGCGTACGGTGAAGTCGTCGATGCCGCCCTCGGGCCTGGACAGCAGCTCCACGTCGCGGAAGATGCCGGGCAGCCACCACATGTCCTGGTCTTCGAGGTAGCTGCCCGACGACCAGCGCTGCACGCGTACGGCGAGGAGGTTGCCGCGCGGCCGGACCTTGCCCGTGACGTCGAACTCGAACGGCAGCCTGCTGCCCTTGGAGTGCCCGAGCAGCTCGCCGTTCAGCCAGGCGGTGCCGCAGGAGTCGACGCCCTGGAAGCGCAGCACCGCGCGCCCGCCCGGCCAGCCGGGTGGCAGGTCGAAGCGCAGCCGGTGGTCGCCGGTCGGGTTCTGGTCCGGCAGGTACGGCGGGTCGATGGGGAACGGGTAGGCGGTGTTGGTGTAGAGGGGCTGGTCGTGCCCTTCCAGCACCCAGTGCGACGGCACCCTGATCGAATCCCAGCCCGTGTCGTCGAGGCCGGGGTCCGCGATCGAGGGGCCGGTGCCGCCGGCGGTGCCGGAGAGCCGGAAGCGCCACTGGCCGTTGAGCGAGAGCCGGGGCGCGTCGGAGACGAAGTCCGCGCGGGGCGCCCGCCGCCCTGAGCCCGGCCCGGGGTCCTCATGGAACTCGAGCATTGTACGAGCGTCCCTCCGCCGAGGTGCGACAAAACGTTTTAACCCTATAAGGGTGATCGCTTCTCCACCAGATCTCACAGGCATTGACATCCGACCGTGAATAAATATATCCTCCGGTAAATCGTTTTAAGATTCGCTGGGGATCCCATGACGCCATCACCCCCGACGAGCAGCACCGGCATCCGCTTCGGCACCGCCTACTACTGGGAATACCAGCAGGCCCCCGACCTCGATCGCGACCTCGACCTCATGGTCCGGGCCGGGATCGACACCATCCGGGTCGGCGAGTCCGTCTGGTCGACCTGGGAGCCCCGCGACGGCGAGTTCGCCCTCGACTGGCTGACCCCCGTCCTGGACGGCGCCTCGGAACGCGGCATGAAGGCCCTGCTCGGCACCCCCACGTACGCCGTCCCGCCCTGGTTGCAGCGCAAGCACCCCGAGCTGGCCGTCGTGCGGGCCGACGGCCGCCGGGTCCCCTGGGGCGCGCGCCAGGAGGTGGACTTCACCTCCCCGCTCTTCCGCCGCTACGCCGAACGCGTCATCCGCCAGGTCGTCGGCCGCCACGGCGGTCACCCGGCCGTGCTCGGCGTCCAGCTCGACAACGAGCCCGGTCTGCACCTCATCCACAACGAGCCGGTGTTCGAGCGGTTCAGGTCCTGGCTGGCCAAGCGGTACGGCGACGTCGAGCGCCTGAACGAGGAGTGGGGCCTGGCGTACTGGTCGCACCGCCTCGGCTCCTGGGACGAGCTGTGGCCGCCCGCCGGCAACACCACCCCGTCCTACGACCTGGCCTGGCGGCGCTTCCAGGCCGAGCTGACCACCGAGTTCATCGCCTGGCAGGCGGCCATCGTGCGCGAGCTGGTCCCGGAGGACCGCGAGCTGACCACGTGCCTGGCCTACCAGCGCCCGGCCCTGCACGACGTGGAGCTGTCCGAGCACCTGACCGTCACCAGCGGGAACGCGTACTACCTGACCCAGGACGCCCTGACCCGCGACTCGCCCCCTGAGATCACCTGGTTCGCCACCGGGGCCGCCGGGCTGTTCCAGGCGGCCGACCGCATGTACGCCGCCAAGCGGCGGCGCTTCTGGGTGACGGAGACCAACGCCGGCTCCATCGCCGGGTCCCAGCTCAACCTGCCGCCCTACGACGGCCAGCTCCGCCAGGCCGCGTGGGCGCTGGTGGCGCGCGGCGCGGAGCTGATCTCGTACTGGCACTGGCACACGCTGCCCTACGGCGCGGAGACGTACTGGGGCGGGATCCTCGGCCACGCCATGGAGCCGGGCCGCGTCTACCACGAGATCGCCGCGCTGGGCGCGGAGCTGGCGCGGGCGGCCGGGGACGTCACGGGCCTGACCCCGGACGCCGACGTCGGCTTCCTGTACTCCCACGACAGCAAGTGGGCCCTGACCTTCCAGCCGCCGCTCACCCTCGACGGCCGCAACCCCGACCACGACTCCTACGAGCGCATCCTGGCCACCTTCTACCAGGGCGCGGCCGACGCGGGGCGGCAGGCGGCGTTCGTGACACCCGCACAGGTCAAACGTTTGCCCACGGTCGTCGCGCCCGCGCTCTACTGCCTGTCCGACGGGACGGCGCGGGAGCTGGAGGCGTACGCGCGGGGCGGCGGGCACCTCGTCCTGACCTTCCGCACGGGCTACGCCGACGAGGAGGCCAGGGCGCGGGCCGAGATCGCGCCCGGCCCGCTGCGCGCCCTGGCCGGGGTGCGCTACCTGGAGTACTCGACGCTGCTGGAGCCGGTCCCCCTGCACGGGCTCGGCACGCGGGACGTCGCCCGGCACTGGGCCGACGCCCTGGAGCCGGAAGGAGCCGAGCCGCTGGCCCGCTACGACCACCACCACTTCGGCCGCTGGCCCGCGATCACCCGCCACCGCGTGGGCACCGGCACGGTGACGTACGTGGGCACCCTGCCGGGCCGTGAGCTGACGGCCGAGCTGTTCCGCCGTCAGCGGCCCACGGCCCTGGTGACGGCGCAGTCGCCGCAGGTCACCCTGCACTCGGCGGTCAACGCGCGCGGCGAGCGCCTCTGGTTCGCCCACAACTGGTCCGGCCGCGAGAGCGAGGTGACCCTGACCGCCCAGGCGCGCGAGGTCACCGGCCGCCGCGAACCGTTACGGCCGGGCCCGCTGCGCCTGGCTCCCTTCGACGTACGAGTGGTGAAATGACCCCGTTCCAACCCACCTGGGAATCCCTGCGCACCCACCGCATCCCGCAGTGGTTCGGCGAGGCCAAGTTCGGCATCTGGTCGCACTGGGGCCCGCAGTCCGTGGCCCGCTCGGGCGACTGGTACGCCCGCCACCTCTACGGCATGCAACCCTGGTCGGAGCCCTGGGAACGCAAGCGCGCCGGCCGCCAGCACGCCCACCACCGCGCCCACTTCCAGGGCGGCGCCAAGGACCTGTTCCGGCACTGGCGGGCCGAGCGCTTCGACCCGGACGAGCTCGTCGACCTGTACGTGTCCAGCGGCGCCCGCTACTTCGTCGCCCTGGCCACCCACTGCGACAACTTCGACCTGTGGAACTCCGGGCAGCACGGCTGGAACGCCGCCAGGGTCGGCCCCGGGCGCGACATCGTGGCGGCGTGGGAGCGGGCGGCCCGCGCGGCCGGGCTGCCGTTCGGGCTCAGCTTCCACCAGAACTGGACCTGGCGCTGGCTGGACGTGGCCCACGGCCGCGACCCGGAGACCGGCGAGCCGTACGACGGCGCCCTGACCAAGGGCGACGGCGCCGGCACCTGGTGGGAGGGCCTCGACCCGGCCGAGCTCTACCCGGAACGCCACGAGCCCGGCGCCAGGCCGCCGGTCCGCGAGGCGGAGCGGTTCTACGCCCGCGTCCGCGAGGCGCTCGACCGTTACCGGCCCGACCTGGTCTACCTCGACGACGGCCGCCTGCCCTTCGACGAGGGCAGCGTCGTGGAGTCGCAGCCGGTCAGCACGGCGGGCCTCGACCTGCTCGCCCACTACTACAACACGTGCGACACCGGCGGCCTGGTCACCATCAAGGACGTGCCGGACCTGGACCGCACGGCCGTGCTCCTGGACTGCGAGCGCCGCCAGCTCGACGAGGCCCAGCCCCATCCCTGGCAGTTCGACACCAGCGACGGCGAGTGGTTCGACTGCTCCGACGACGACCCGATGTTCCACCCCCGCAAGACCGCGCAGCAGATCATCCACACGCTCATCGACGTGGTCAGCAAGAACGGCTGCCTGCTGCTCAACATCCCGCAGCACGCCGACGGCACGGTGGACGCCCGCGCCCGCGAGCTGCTGGCCGAGGTGGGCGCCTGGCTGCGCACCTGCGGCGAGGGCGTGTACGGCACCACCCCGTGGCTGCGCGCGGCGGAGGGCACGACCGGGCTCGGCGGCGTCAAGGGGTACGAGGGCTACAACGAGGCCGACCGCGCCTACCGGCCCACCGACGTGCGCTTCACCCGGCGCGGCGACACCCTCTACGCCACCCTCCTGGCCTGGCCGGAGGACCGGACGGCCACGATCACCAGCCTGGGCGCCACCGCCGGGCTGCTCACACGCCCGCCCGCCGCCGTCGAGCTGCTGGGGCACGGCCCCGTCCCCTGGCGGCAGTCCGGCCGGGCGCTCCACGCCGACCTGCCGCCCCGGCCGCCGACCAGGGCGGCCCACATGCTCAAGATCACAGGAGCCTCATGGTGAAGAACCTGCGTACCTGCGACCTGACCGACCCCCTCGGCCTGGAGGCCACCCGTCCCGTCCTGAGCTGGCAGCTCGCGGGCGCCACCGCGCAGACCGCCTACCACGTTCGCGTGGCCGGGCTGTGGGACAGCGGCGAGGTCGAGTCGGCCGACCAGCGCGTGCTCTACGGCGGCGAGCCCCTGACCAGCCGGACCGCCGCCCGCTGGCGCGTGCGGGTCCGCGACGCGGACGGGAACTGGTCGGGCTGGAGCGAGGAGGCGCGCTTCGAGCTGGGGCTGCTCGACGCCGCCGACTGGAGCGCCGGCTGGATCACCCACCCGGACTGGTACGACGAGGACGACGACCCCCGGGTCGGCGAGGGCCGCCCGCTGCCGCTGCTGGCCGGCGAGTTCACCCTGCCCGCCCCCGCGCTGAGCGCCCGGCTGCACGTCTCCGGCCTGGGCGTCTACGTGGCGTCGGTGAACGGCTCCCCGGTGACGGACGCCGTGCTGGAGCCGCCGTACTCGGACTTCGCCCAGCGGGTGGTGTACGCCACGCACGACGTGACGACGCTGCTGCGCGAGGGCCGCAACGCGATCGGCGTCGCGCTCGGCCCCGGTATCGCGCACGTGTTCCCGCACCAGGACCGCTACATGAAGTTCTTCGGCTCCAAGGCGGCCCCCCGGGCGATCGCGCAACTGGAGGTGGCCTACGCCGACGGGACGACCGGCCGGTTCGGCACGGGCGCGGACTGGCTGGCCACGCAGGGCCCGACGACGCGCTCGCACTGGTACGGCGGCGAGGACCACGACGCCCGCCTGGAGGTCCCCGGCTGGGACGTCCCGGGCACGGACCGCTCCGGCTGGCGCCCGGTGACCGTCCGGCCGGAGGGGGCCGCGAGGTTGCGGTCGAGGGCCTGCCCGCCGATCAGGGTCACCGAGGAGCTGCCGGCGGTGCGCAAGCTGGTCGCCACCGACGGCACGGCGGTCTTCGACGTCGGCGCGGTCACGGCGGGCTGGGCCGAGCTGCGGCTCGACCTCCCCGCGGGCCACTACCTGCGGCTGCTGCCGGGCGACCAGCTCGACGCGTTCGGCCGCGTGGTGCAGTCGAAGCCCACGACCGGCGCGCCGATCTTCAACACGTACGTCACCAAGGACGGCCCGCAGACCTGGCACCCCGCCTTCCGCTACGACGGCTTCCGCTACGTCGAGGTGCAGGGCCTGCCCGGGCACGTCGGCGCGGAGGCCCTGGCGGCGCTGGTGCTGCGCGCCGGCAACGAGCACATCGGCCGGTTCGAGACCTCCGACCCGCTGCTGAACGACATCCACCGGATCATCGACCGCGCGGTGCGCGGCAACATGTACAGCGTCCTGACCGACTGCCCGCACCGGGAGAAGCTGGGCTGGCTGGAGCAGGCCCAGCTGCTGTTCGACGTCGTCGCCTACAACTACGACGTGGCCGCCTACTGCCGCGAGCTGCTGGTCGGCATCGCGGAGGCGCAGACCGAGGACGGGCTGGTCCCCGACACCGCGCCCGAGTACGTGGTCTTCGACGGCGCGTTCAGGGACGACCCGAACTGGGGCGGCGCGCTGATCCGCATGCCGTGGCAGATCTACCGCTGGTACGGCGACACCACGGCCATGGAGCGGCACTACGACGCGATGGTCCGCTACCTGGACTACCTGACGGGCAAGGCCGAGGACGGCATCCTCGGGCACGGTCTCGGCGACTGGTTCGGCCTGGACGACTCGACGCCGGTGCCGCTGGTGTCCACGTGGGGTTACTGGCGGGCGGCGGCCACGATGGCCAGGGTCGCGGGCGTGCTCGGCCGCGACGACGACGCCAAGCGCCACCGGGCGCTGACCGACGCGATCTCGGCCGCGTTCACCGGCGCGTTCCGCCGGGAGGACGGCGGCTTCGGCGGCCAGGCGTCGCAGGTGTTCGCGCTGGACATGGGCGTCGTCCCGGACGAGCTGGCGCCCGCCGCGCTGGACCGGCTGAGCCGGGACGTGCGCGATGGCGCCATCACGGTCGGGGAGATCGCGCTGCCCGCCCTCTACCAGGTGCTGACCCGGGCGGGCCGGCACGAGGCGCTGTGGGGGTTCGCCACCTCGACCAGCCATCCGAGCTACGGCTACCAGGTGCGGCACGGCGCCACCGCGCTCACCGAGGCGTGGGACGGGCCGACGCGCGGCCTGTCGCAGAACCACTACATGCTGGGCGCCATCGACGCCTGGTTCTACCGGGGTCTCGGCGGCATCGGCCAGGCCCCGGGCTCGAACGGCTTCCGCGGGCTGCTCATCGCGCCCGCCGCGCCGGGCGACCTGGAGTCGGTGCGGGCGGCCACGCGGACGCCCTACGGACCGGTCGGCGTGTCGTGGCAGCGGTCGGACGGCGGGTTCGCGCTGGAGGTGGAGGTGCCGCCGGGCTCGTCGGCCGAGGTGCGGCTGCCGGACCTGGGCCTGCCCCGCCACACGGCGCCCGGAGGGGCGGTCGCGGTCGGGGAGCGTTCCTGGCGGGTGGGTGCCGGGCACTGGACGTTCGGAGCTACGAGGTGAGCGGCTACGACCCGGCGCGGATCAGGACCCCGCACAAGGCGGACCGCCTGCTGATCGGCCCGTCCGACGAGCCAGGCCGCTTCGACGGCCTCTTCGTGGACTGCCCGTTCGTGTGCTCCGACGCCGGCGAGTACCTGATGACCTACGTCGGCTTCGACGGCACCGGCTACCAGACCGCGCTCAGCCGATCGGCCGACCTGGAGACCTGGAGCCCCGGCGAGCTGATCTTCCCGCGCGACCCCGGTCACCCGTACCGCCGCTACAACGCCGCGCTCACCTCGATCGTGCGCGACAACCGGCTCCACTCCGACGGCCAGGTGACCTGGCTGGACGGCCGGGCGGTGGGCACGTACCACGCCTACCCGGAGCCCGGCATGGAGGCGGGCGCGGCGATCATCGGGTTCTGCGTCAGCGACGACCTGCGGAGCTGGACGGACACCGGCTCGGCGCTGCGCCCGCAGGACGGCGGCGAGTGGGAGCGCGGCGGCCTGTACAAGTCGTGGCTGCTGCGCCACGACGGCCTCTACTACTGCTTCTACAACGCCAAGAACCGCACCTACGACGGCTGGCGCGAGCAGGTCGGCTACGCCGTCTCCCCCGACCTCGAACGGTGGGAGCGCCCGCGCGCCACCCCGGTCGTGCCGAACGGCGGGCCGGGCGCGTTCGACGAGCGCTTCGCCTCCGACCCGTGCGTGCTGCGTGACGGCGACTGGTGGGTGATGTTCTACTTCGGGCTCTCCTTCGACGGGCACGCCCGCGAGGGGTACGCGGTCTCACGCGACCTGCGGACCTGGGAGAAGAGCGAGGAGATCCTCGTCGACGTGGGGCCGCCCGGCTCCGCCGACGACACGTACGCGCACAAGCCGGCCGTCGTCTCCCGTGACGGCCGGCTGCACCACTTCTACACGGCGGTGCGGCGGGCCGAGCCGTACCGGGTCGGCCAGCACCCCATGGCCGAGCGGCGCGGAATCTCCGTCGCCCGGTCGTGACCCCCCAACCCACGCAACGGAGGACATCCATGCAGCCATCACCCCCGCACACGCGCAGGAGCTTCCTGGCCCTGGCGGCGGCGGGCGCCGCCCTGGCGAGCGCGCCGGCGGCGGCGCACGCGCAGGCCACCGGGGCATCGGCGCAGGCCGCGGCGGCGTGGGCGCGCGTGCCCGCCATCCGGCGGCGCATCAGGCCGCCCCGCTTCCCCGACCGCACCTTCCCGATCACCGAGCACGGGGCCGTCGGCGACGGGGCGGCGAAGTGCACCGAGGCGTTCGGGCGGGCCGTCGCGGCGTGCGCGGCGGCCGGCGGCGGGCGCGTGCTGGTGCCCGCCGGCACCTGGCTGACCGGCGCGATCCACCTGGCCGACAACGTCGAGCTGCACCTGGAGGCGGGCGCGACGATCCGGTTCAGCCGCGACCCGGCCGACTACCTGCCGGTGGTGTTCACCCGGTACGAGGGCATCGAGCTGATGAACTACTCCCCGTTCATCTACGCCCACGGCCGCACCAACGTGGCGATCACCGGCGCGGGCGTGATCGACGGCCAGGCCGACGCCGCCCACTGGTGGGACTGGTCGAGCGACCCCGCGCCGTCGGAGGGCCCCGACAAGAGGCTGCTGGCGCAGCAGGCCGAGGCCGGCGTGCCGGTGGCGGAGCGGGTCTTCGGGGAGGGCCACTACCTGCGGCCCAACCTCATCCAGCTCTACCGCTGCCGCAACGTGCTCATCGAGGGCGTGACGGTCAGGGACTCCCCGATGTGGAACATCCACCCGGTCCTGTGCACGAACGTCACGATCCGCGAGGTCACCGTGGACAGCCCGCGCGGCCCCAACAACGACGGCTGCGACCCGGAGTCGTGCGTGGACGTGCTGATCGAGCGGTGCGAGTTCAACACCGGCGACGACTGCGTGGCGATCAAGGCGGGCAAGAACGCCGACGGCCGCCGGGTGAACGAGCCGTCCATGAACGTGCTGGTCGACTCGTGCGTGATGCGCGACGGCAACGGCGGCGTGACGGTCGGCAGCGAGACGACCGGCGGGGTGAGCTGGGTGTTCGCGTGGAACTGCACGATGAGCAGCGCCCGGCTGGAGCGGGCGATCCGGATCAAGACGAACCCGGAGCGCGGCGGCTACGTCAGGGACCTGTACTTCAAGGACATCACCGTGGGGCAGGCCGCCGACTCGGTGGTGGAGGTGGCGCTCAACTACGAGAACAAGCACACAGGCCCGCACTTCCCCGACGTCGGCACGATCGACATCCAGGGCCTGCGGGCGGGCAAGGCGCCCAGGGCGTTCTACCTGATCGGCAACCCGGGCAACCCGATCAGGGGCGTCAGGGTGCGCAACAGCGTGTTCGAGGAGATGGCCGAGGCCGACGTGGTGTCCGAGGTGAGCGGCTTCGAGCTGCGCAACGTGTGGGTGAACGGGCGGCGCGTGTAGATCCCCCAACCAGTTGGCCGCCGCGGTCATCCAACCTGTCATGGGGAACGCGCTCATCGACGGGGATCCGCAGCGGCTCGGCGGCTACTGGCTGGCCGGCCGGCTCGGAGCGGGCGGCCAGGGGGTCGTGTACGAGGCCTACGACCCGGCCGGGACACGGGTGGCGATCAAGGTGCTGAGCGGCGACCCGGCCGGGCACCCCGGGCTGCGGGACCGGATGGTGAAGGAGGCGGTCGCGGCGCAGCGGGTGGCCTCGTTCTGCACGGCCAGGGTGCTGGACGCCGATCTGGAGGGGCCCCGGCCGTACATCGTCAGCGAGTACGTCGAGGGCTCCAGCCTGCGGGCCGCGGGGCGGGTCTTCTGCGGGGACGAGCTGCACCGGCTGGCCACCGCGATCGCGACGGCACTGACCGCCATCCACGACGCGGGCGTCGTGCACCGCGACCTCAAGCCGGACAACGTGCTGCTCGGCCCGGACGGTCCCCGGGTGATCGACTTCGGGATCGCGCGGACGCTGGAGATGTCGCTGACCTCGACCGGCGTGGTGACCGGCACGCCGGGATACATGGCTCCGGAGGTGTTCTCCGGGGAGCGGGCGGGGCCGGCCGCCGACGTGTTCGCCTGGGGTGCGGTCGTCTGGTTCGCCGCCACGGGGCGGGACCCGTTCGCCGGGGAGGCGCTCGGGGCGGTCATGCACCGGGTGTTGTCGCACGAGCCCGATCTGTCGGTGCTGCCGGAGTCGTTGCGCGGCCCGGTGCGGGCGGCGCTGGCCAAGGAGCCCGGGCAGCGGCCGTCGGCGCGTGAGCTGCTGCTCGGCCTGATCAGCGGCGACGGCAGCCTGGACCAGCCGCGCCCGGCGGGCGGCACCGGCACCCTGGACACACCGCGGCTGAACGGCGGTGGGGCCTGTCCGGACACGCCGCGGCTGCTCGCGCTGGGGGCCGACGGGGGCCGGCGGGTCGGCGCGCCGGCCGATGATCCCGCGCTCGGGGTGCTGGCCGAGGACGCGTACGCGCTGCTCGCGCCCGAGGACAAGGAGCTGGTGCCGGAGCTGTTCCTGCGGCTGGTCACGGTGAGCGACGAGGGCGAGCTGGCGTTGCGCCGGCCGCGCAGGGCCGAGCTGCCCGACGGGGTGGAGCGGGTCCTGGCCGCGTTCGCGTACCTGGTGTCCGACGGCGATCCGGTACGGCTGCTGCGCCCCGCCCTGCCCCTGGCCTGGCCCCGGCTGCGCACCTGGATCGAGGCCGACCGCGACGGGCTGGCCGTGCACCGCCGGATCAGCACGGCCGCCGGCCGCTGGACGCAGCACGGCCGCAGGGACACCGACCTGTTCTCCGGCAGCACCCTGGACGACGCGCTGAGCTGGGCCGCCGCCGGTCGGCGCAACATCACGCTGACCCCGGCCGAGCGGGACTTCCTGGCGGCCGGAGCCGCGCTGACCCGGCGCCGCTCCCGCCGTACCCGGCTGGCCGCCGTGGGGCTGGCCGTGCTGCTGGTGCTGGCCCTGGCGGCGGGCGGGCTCGCCGTCCGGCAGAACGACACTCTGGCCGAGCAGAGCGCCACCCTGTCGCAGCAGCGCGACGCCGCCGAGTCGGCCCGGCTGGCGACGGCGGCCGACGCCGTGCGTGGCCAGGACCCCGTGCTCGGCATGCTGCTCAGCGCCGCGGCAGGCCGGCTGTGGCCCACCGACGAGGCCAGGTCCAGCCTGGTCGCCTCGGCGGCGGACCCGGCGACCGCGGTCTTCCACGACCCGGCCACCGGCCCCGACGTGGTGCGCACGCTGACCTCCGACGGCCGCTCGCTGATCAGCGCCGGCCAGGGCGGGGTCAGGGTGTGGGACGTGGCCACGGGGCGGCGCACCGGCGGCTTCACCGGCCTACCCGTCAGGCAGCTCCGCCAGGTCGCGGCCAGCGAGGACGGGCGGCTGGTGGCCGTCGCCGACGACCAGGGCGTCGGCGTCTGGGACGTGGCCACGGGGCGTGCCGTCGGCAAGCGGCTGGACGCCCCCGAGGAGGTGGATCTGACGGTCCGCTTCAGCGGGGGGCGGCTGCTGGTGACGATCGGGCAGGGCGTGTACGTCTACGACTGGCGCAGCGGGCGGTCGGCCACGCTGCCCACGATGTTCGGGGTCGCCGTGCATCCGGGCGGCGGTTACGCCGTGGCCGGGCGCACGGCCTGGACGCTGCCGTCGGGCGAGGAACGGGCGGGCTTCCGCGGCGTCTGCTCCGACTGCCGGAGCGTCCCCGCCTTCAGCCGGGACGGCAGGCGCCTGGCCGTCAGCGACGACGGCGGGCTGACCGTGTACGACACGCGGACCCGCGAGGAGATCGACCGGATCGCCGGCTGGGAGATCGGCGCGGTGCCCGTCTTCAGCCCGGACGGCGGCCTGATCGCGGGCGTCGGGGAGCGGATCACCGTCTGGCGGCCGGGCGCCCACGAGCCGCTGCTGCTCAGCCGCGATCCGGACGACCGGCCGAGCGCCGCCGCGTTCGGCCCTGACGGCCTGCGCTACCTGAGCGAGGACGCCGTCGTCACGCTGAAGCAGGCCCCGCCCGCCGGGCAGGAGCTGGACGCGGTCCGGCTGGGGAACGGCGGCCGCTCCGTGATCACGCATGTGGTGGGCTCCACCGAGGTCGTGCTGAACGGCCGGAGCAGGGAGGCCGGCGACTTCGAGGCGTACGACGCGGAGTTCACCTTCAGCCACGACGGCCGCATGCTGGCCGTCAGGAAGGCCGAGAGCGTCTCGGTCCGCGACACCGCCACCTGGCGTGAGCTGGCCGAGCTCCGGCCCGGCTTCGCCGGCGGCGAGCCCGGCGAGGCCCTGCCGACGCCCAAGGGCCTCTGGACGGCCGGCGCGAAGACGTTCACGTTCTGGGCGCTGCCCGGCGGCCGGCGGCTCAAGCAGGTGCCCAGGCCGCGCCTGCTCGGCTGGGCCGCCGACGCCGAGGGGCGGCTCGCCGGGCTGGACGCGGACCGGCTGCGCGTGGTGGACCTGGAGACCGGCGAGCCGATCGGAGCGCCGATGGCCCTGCCCGCGCAGCCGCAGAACGTCTGGTTCAGCGCCGACCTGAGGCGGGTCGCGGTGAACTTCTCCGGCAGGGCCGGTGTCTGGGACACCGCCACCGGCGCGCAGATCGGCGGCTGGCTGCGGGTGGAGGGCGCGGCGTGGGACGGGGCGTTCTCCCCCGACGGGCGGCTGTTCGCGTACGCCTCGCAGGACAACACGCTCAGCCTCTGGGACGTGCGGCAGGGGCGGCGCATCGGGCCGGTGGTCGGGCTCTTCGACAGCGCCAGGTCGCTCGCCTTCACCGCCGACTCCGCCGAGCTGCTGGCCATCGGCAGGGGCGGGCTGCCGACCAGGCTGCCGACGGCCGTCGAGCGGCTGGCCGCGGCGGCGTGCGCGCGGGCGGGCCGCGGCCTCACGCAGGAGGAGTGGCGCCGTTACCTGCCCGATCGGCCCTTCGAGCAGAGCTGTTAGGCGTGGTCGAGGTGGGCCTCCTGCCCGCCCCGCACGCCGCGCCGCCGCTCGTCGAGACCGCCGGGCCTGCCCCGGCCCAGCAGCAGCGTGCCCAGCCAGATCACGGCCATGCCCAGCGCGACCAGGGCCGAGCCCCTGCCCTCCGCGAACGTGGCCACCGCCAGGAGCACCACTCCCCCTGCGGTGACGGCGGCGCTGACGGGCGTGACGCGGCCCAGCACGGCCAGGACGATCGCCTGCGCGAGCACCGCGGCGTAGAAGAGCTGCGCCCCCGCGCCGTACACGACGGGCTCGACCCCGGGGTATCCCTTGACGTCGTCCAGCAGGCCGCGCAGAGCCTCGCCGTCCGCCGCGGCGAACCCGGTGTACAGGTCGATGACGAGCTGGAAGAGGTTGGCCCCCACGCCGAACAGCGCCAGGCCCGTCACCGCCTCCACCGCGACCCGCCGGCCGCCTGTCACCGGCCCCGCCAGGCCGCGCATGGCCAGCGTCATCAGGCCGAACATCGCGAAAGCCACCAGCCAGACCAGGTGCGCGGCCGTCCACCAGGGCCCCGGTTCGAGGCCGCCGTGGATGGGACGCATCAGGAACCAGCCGGCCAGCAGGGCGGCCGGTCCGGCGGTGAAGGAGATCTGGGCCAGGCGGTTCGCGGGGTTCATGCCTGCCACGATGCCTTCCGGCGGCCGGCCGGCTCATCCGTGATCGTCCCTGATTTCCCCCTGGATCGGGGATCAGGGACGATCACGGGTCTCAGAGGAAATACCGCATCCAGACGTACAGCCAGGCCAGCACCGTGCTGAAGGCGGTGACGACGATCCCGTACCGGGTGAACTGCCAGAAGCTGATCTTGTGCCCGTTGCGGGCGGCGATGCCGAGGGCCACCACGTTGGCGCTGGCCGCGACCGCGGTGCCGTTCCCGCCGAAGTCGGCGCCCAGGGCGAAGGCCCACCACAGCGCCTGGCCGATCTGCGGGTCGGGGGCCGCGGCGACCACGCCCTCGACGATGGGGGCGGTCGTGGCGACGTACGGGATGTTGTCGAAGAAGGCGCCCAGCACGCCCGAGCCGAACAGCAGCGCCGTCGCGGCCAGGAAGTAGTCGTTGCCCAGCGTGTCCAGCGCCCACGTGCCGATCGCCGCGATCACGCCGGTGTGCACCAGGCCCGCGACCATGACGAACAGCCCCATGAAGAAGACGAGCGTCGGCCACTCGACCTCGTGCAGCACCTCGGAGACGTTCGCGCGGGAGACCAGCAGCATCACGCCCGCGCCCACCAGCGCCACGATCGACGGCTCGATGTGCACCACCGCGTGCAGCCCGAACCCGGCCACGACCGCGGCCAGCACCACCAGGCAGCGCACGAGCAGCCGCGGGTCGGTGATCGCCCGCCGCTCCTGCAGCGCCATCACCTCGGCCACGCGGTCGGCGTTGTACTGGAACGAGCTCGCGAACAACCACCGCGCCGCCAGCACGAAGACGGCGAAGATGACCACCACGATCGGCGCCATGTGCATCAGGAAGTCGTTGAAGGTCAGGCCCGCGCGGCTGCCGATGATGATGTTGGGCGGGTCGCCGATGAGGGTGGCCGCGCCGCCGATGTTCGAGGCGAGGACCTCCGCGATCAGGTACGGCTGCGCGGCGATCCGCAGCCGGTTGCACACCACGATGGTGACCGGCGCGACCAGCATGATCGTGGTGACGTTGTCGAGGAACGGCGAGGCGATGGCGGTGATGGCCATCAGCATCACCATCAGCCGGTACGGGCGGCCCTTGGACTTCTTGGCGGCCCAGATGGCGAGATAGTCGAAGACGCCCGTCTGCTTGATGACGCCGACGATGATCATCATGCCGAGCAGCAGGAAGATGACGTTCCAGTCGATGCCCTCGTGCTCCGAGAAGAACACCTCGGCGCCGGGGATGAGGCCGAGCACGGCCATCAGCCCGGCGGCGATCAGCACCACCTTGACCTTGTTGGCCTTCTCCGTCGCGATGAAGTAGAAGGCCACCAGGAAGATCGCCAGTGCGGCGAAGGCGCTCATCCCGCCTGCCCCGGCGGCCCGGACCGGTCCACCGCGCGGGATGAGTGCAGGGCGGGACAACAGCGGATCATGGTGACCTCCGTCAGTCGGGCATGCTTCGGCCCGGGCAGGCATGGGGAGCCCGCCCGGTTGATCGGGAAAGGGGTCAGTCGTCCTGGCCGGAGAGCGCCAGGCAGGTCAGCAGCCGCTCCAGGGTGATCGCCCCGGCGAGCACGCCGTCACGGCCGACGACCGCGACGATCGGGCTGCGCAGCCTGGCCATCAGGGCGGCCACTTCGAGCAGGGTCGCGTCGAGCGGCACGGTCGCCGGCGTGGCGGGCCTGCCCGGCAGGCAGTCGCCCACCGTCAGGTCGCCCAGCTCGCCCCAGAACAGGTCGGCGTGCGCCTCGTCGATCGTCCGGCAGAGCGCCGGGTCCTCCTGGTACGCCCCCGGCACCGCCAGCCGCAGCACCTGCGTCCCCGGCAGCACGGCCGACGGCCGGCCCTTGCCGTCCACGACGATCAGGCCGGGCATCCGGCCCAGCGCCATGATCCGCACGGCCTTGGTGACGGGGTCGTGCGTCGTCACGGTCGGCAGGTTCACGGCGATGTTGCTGGCTTCCACGTCGCTGTCTCCCTCCGGCTCCCGTCCATCCTGGAGGTGGAGGCGGGCCGGGGGCCATCGGGTCCGGCACCCATCTGGGCATGGATAGAACATGTAGGGACGTACTTCTTGATGGGGGTCAGACCGCATGGACAATCGCACACCCGGACGACGAGGCTAGAGGCGATGAACGATCGCGCGAAGGGCGGCACGGGGGACGCGCCGCCGGCCGGGACGCGTCGCGCGGGCGCGCCGCGCGGCGCGTCCCGGCCGGCGGCTCAAGGCCTGTTCCGGCGGCTGTTCGTCATCAACGGCCTGGTGTTCGCGACCGGCACGCTCGTGCTCGCGCTCTCCCCCGCCACCGTCTCCGCCCCGGTCGTGTGGGCCGAGGTGCCGGTCCTGCTGGTCGGGCTGGCGGTGATGCTGGGCGCCAACGCGCTGCTGCTGCGCCGCAGCCTGGCCCCGCTGGACGCGCTGACGACGCTGATGCAGCGGGTGGACCTGCTGCGCACCGGCGACCGCCTGTCCGACAGCGGCAACAGCGACCTCACCCACCTGATCGCCACGTTCAACGCCATGCTGGACCGGCTGGAGGCCGAGCGCAGCGCCAGCAGCGCCCACGCGCTGGCCGCGCAGGAGGGCGAGCGGCAGCGCATCGCCCGCGAGCTGCACGACGAGATCGGCCAGAGCCTGACCGTGGTGCTGCTGGGCCTGAAGCGGGTGGTGGACCGCGCGCCGGCCGACCTGAAGGAGGACCTGCACGGCGTGCAGGAGACCGTGCGGGCCAGCCTCGACGAGGTGCGCCAGGTCGCCCGCCGCCTGCGCCCCGGCGTGCTGGAGGACCTCGGCCTGCACAGCGCCCTCAGCGCCCTGACCACGGACGTCTCCAGGATGAGCGGCGTCCCGGTGACCCGCCACCTGCAGCCCGACCACCCGGCCCTGGGCCCGGACGTCGAGCTCGTCCTGTACCGGATCGCGCAGGAGAGCCTGACCAACATCGCCAGGCACGCCCGGGCCACCCGCGCCGAGCTGTCACTCGCGGTCGAGGACGGCCGTCTGGTGCTGCGCATCACCGACGACGGCCGGGGCGGCGTCGTCCAGGAGGGCGCCGGCATCCGCGGCATGCGCGAGCGCGCCCTGCTCATCGGCGCCCGCCTGACCGTCGACTCCCCGCCGGGCCAGGGCACCCGCGTCAGCCTCGTCATTCCTCCGGACCGAAGGACGGCCCCGTGAACAAGACCCGGATCCTGCTGGCCGACGACCACGCGCTGGTCCGCCGGGGCCTGCGGCTGATCCTCGACGCCGAGCCCGACCTGGAGGTGGTCGCCGAGGCCGCCGACGGCGCGCAGGCCGTGGCCGCGGCCTCGGAGGAGAACGTCGACCTGGCCATCCTCGACATCGCGATGCCCCGCATGACCGGCCTCCAGGCGGCCAGGGAGATCTCCAGGCGGGCACCCGGCATCCGCATCCTGATCCTGTCGATGTACGACAACGAGCAGTACTTCTTCGAGTCGCTCAAGGTCGGCGCGTCCGGCTACGTGCTCAAGTCGGTCGCCGACCAGGACCTGCTGGAGGCGTGCCGGGCCACCATGCGCGGCGAGCCGTTCCTCTACCCGGGCGCGGTCACCGCGCTCATCCGCGACTACCTGCAGCGGGACCGGGAGGGCGAGCGCATGCCCGAGAGCATCCTGACGCCGCGGGAGGAGGAGATCGTCAAGCTGATCGCGGAGGGCAACTCGGCGAAGGAGATCGCCGAGACGCTGGTCATCAGCGTCAAGACGGTCGATCGGCACCGGGCGAACATCCTGCAGAAGCTCGGCATGCGCGACCGCCTGGAGCTGACCCGGTACGCCATCCGCGCCGGCCTGGTCGAGCCCTGATCACACCTGGACGCTGAAGATGATCGCCGCCCGCAGGGCCAGCACCCCGGCCAGCACCAGCAGCGGCAGCACCACCGAGTACCGCATCGCCACCGCCGGGCCGGCCGACAGGCGCTCGGTGGCCAGCCCGTACAGGCCGGGGAGCAGCCCGGCCAGGACCACCGCCCACAGCAGCAGCCAGGGCGGGCCGAACACGATCTCCTGCGTGCCCGCGGCGATCAGCGTCACCGCGAACACCACGATCAGCGCCAGCTCCAGCAGCGAGTACAGCCGCTCCGATACCGACAGCATGGGCACGCTCGGCCGCGCCTCCGGCCGGTAGCGGGCCAGGAGCAGCATCAGGGCCGCCGACCCCGCCAGCCCGGAGGCCAGGAAGAGCCCGCCCAGCGCGAACGTGTCGCTCCACACCGGCTGGTTCGACACCGACAGCAGCACGCCCGTGTACCCGGCGATGAACAGCCCGACCAGCGATCCGGCCACGTTGAACACCCGGCCGTCCAGCCGCGTGACGAGCGGCAGCCGGAGCTTGCCGTCCCGCACGAGCGCCGCGGCGAACGACACCGTGGTCACCGCTCCGAACACGACCAGCGCCCACGACCCGATCGACATCGGCGACCAGTACTTGAAGTTCAGCCCCGGGTGGCCGGGCGTGGTGTTGACCAGCATGTGCCAGAACCGCAGCGGCTGCCCGAGATCCAGCGCCAGCAGCAGCGGCGCGACGAGCATCGGCGGGAAGGCGATGTAGTAGCCGATCCTGGCCATCGGCTCGTCGCCGGGCGCGTCGCGCAGCCTGAGCAGGGTGGCCAGCACGTACGAGCCGCCGGACAGGCCCGCCAGGACGAAGTAGAACAGGATGTACCACAGCCAGTCCGGCGGCCCGGCGAAGTGCTGCACCTCATCCATCGGCCGACTCCTCGACCTTCTCCTTGCGGCGGCGCAGCGCGATCAGGCCGCCGAGCACGCCCAGCACGGCCGTGACGGCGGCGGTCAGATAGCCGCCGGCGTTGTTGCGGCTCGGCAGCACGGCGTCGCGCTCGTCGGGCAGCCCGTACCGCCCCGGCTCGTCCATGAGCAGGAAGAACGCGTTCAGCCCGCCGTACACCTTCTCGTCGTGCCCGTAGAGCCTGGCCTGCGTGACGCCCTGCCCGCGCAGCGTCTCCAGCCGCTCGGCCGCCGTCCGCCGCAGCTCGGAGACCGGCCCGAACCTGATCGACTCGGTGGGGCAGGCCTTGGCGCAGGCCGGGGTCATGTCGTTCTGGAGGCGGTCGTAGCAGAGCGTGCACTTCTGCGCGATGCCGGTCGTCTCGCTCGCGCCGATCACGTCGTACGGGCAGGCCGCGATGCAGTTGCGGCAGCCGTTGCAGACGTCGGGCTGGATGAAGACGCTGTCGAACTCGGTCCTGATGATCGCGTTCGTCGGGCAGACCTCCATGCAGCTCGCCTGCTTGCAGTGCTTGCAGACGTCCGACATCATCAGCCACACCGTGCCGTTGCCGGGGGTGACGGCCTCGTCGGGGACGTTGTCGTGGAACTGCACGTGCCGCCAGGTCTCGGCGTCCAGCCTGCCGGTGTTGTCGAAGCCGTCCAGGAACGACGGCGCGTGTCCCTCCAGCCGGTTCCACTGCTTGCAGGCCACCTCGCAGGCCTTGCAGCCGATGCACACGCTGGTGTCGGTGAAGAACCCGTACGCCTGTCCCGGTGTGATGTGCGGCATCTCAGAACCCCATCAGGTTGGGCGTGATCTTGGTGTGGCCCTGCTCGGCCATGTGCAGGTCGATGGGCACCGCGGCCAGCTCGTCCACCCGGGGCACCGCCCGGGGTTCGCGGCCCAGGTCGACGTCGATGAGGTACCGGTGGCAGCTCTCGCAGGTCTCGGCCCGCAACTGCGGGAACAGCGCCTCCGCTTCCGCCTCGCGACGCCCCACGGACGGCGCCGCACGATCGCCGGGCGCGCCCCCGGCGCCTTCGGCGTGGACCGTGCGTCGGCCGCTCTCACCGCAGTTCGGGCAGGTGGTGGCGGAGAAGCTCCACTCGTGCGGGCACTTGGCGCAGGCCAGCACGCGCCGCCCGCTGACGAGCGGATCCTCGCTCGCGACCCGGTAGCTGAGCTGCGGCGGCCCACCGCAGGCGGGACAACGTCCCGGCGCGCCCTCCGGACGCCCCTCGAACGGGACGACGCGCATCGTGGCACGGGCCAGGTAACGTTCGACCGGCGTGAGCTCCTCGTCCGCGACCCAGGCGGCCAGCAGCGCCGCACCGTCGCCGCCCCCGGCCCCGCTCCCGGCCCCGCCGACGGCCCCGCCGACGGCCTTCGCCAGCGCGGGAGGCCCGTGGGCCACCGTGGCCGCCACCACCCGCGGCAGCACCTCGGCTGCGGCCTGCTTCAGCCGCGCACAGCCGCAGGCCGACTCCCAGACGCCCACCAGCGCCAGGTACAACCCCAGCACCTCACCGGCATGCGGATACCGCTCCCGCAGCTCCAGGGCCCGTGCCCGCTCCTGCCCGTACATCAGATCTTCTCGATGTCGACCAGGAACGCCTTGTACTCGGGCGTCCGCGCGCTCGCGTCACCCACGAACGGCGTCAGGGCGTTGGCCAGCCAGTGCTGCCCGGTGTTGATCCCGACGAACCCCCAGTGGATCGGGATCCCGATCTGGTACACCTGCCGCCCGTCCACCTGCAGCGGCCCGAGCCGCTTGGTCACCACGGCCCGCACCTCGAGCCGCCCGCGCCGCGACGACACCCGCACCATGTCCCCGGTCTCGATGCCCTTCTCCCGCGCCAGCCCCGCCGGCACCTCGACGAACGCCTCCGGCTGGAGCTGGACCAGGTGCTCGACGTTCTGCGTGACGTAGTGCTCGTGCTCGGTGAGCCGGTACGAGGTGGCCACGTACGGGTAGTCGGCGACGGTGCCGAACCGGGACGCGCGCCCGGCTCGCTCGTCGTACAGGTACGCCACCGGCGTGGCCGACTGCTGCGGGTGCAGCGGGTTGGCGATCGGCGACTCGATCGGCTCGTAGTGCTCGGGGAACGGCCCGTCGGCGACGGCGTTGCTGAACAGGCGGGCCACGCCCTCACCCGTCATGATGAACGGCAGCGGCGCGTCCGGCCCCGGACCGGTCGTCGGCGGGTAGTCGGGCACGTCGCCCACCCACTTGCCGCCGACCCAGGCGATGCCGGGGCGTTCGGGGTCCCAGGGGCGGCCGTTCTCGTCGGCGGAGGCGCGGTTGTAGAGGATGCGGCGGTTCGCGGGCCAGCTCCAGGCCCAGCCCGGGTAGAGGCCCATGCCGCTGGGGTCGTTCCTGCCCGGGTCCTGGACGCCGTCGCGCCGCCTGGTCAGGTTGCCCTCCTCGGGGTAGTGGCCGGTGTAGATCCAGTCGCCCGCGGCGGTGGTGCCGTCGTCGTTGAGGTCGACGAAGGTCGACAGCCGCTTGCCGGTCCGCAGGTCCCGGCCGTTGATCTCCTGCGCGATCTCGTCCAGCTCGGGCTTGCGCGGGTTCCGGTACGGCATCGTCAGCTTCAGGACCGGATCGGGGAACCTGCCGCCCTGCGTCTGGTACAGCTCGCGGACCCGGAGGAACAGCTCGGCGAGGATCCAGTGGTCGTGCCTGGCCTCGCCCTCCGGCGGCAGCACCTGCTCCTTCCACTGCGCCCACCGGCCGCTGTTGGTGAACGAGCCGTCCTTCTCGATCCAGTGGGTGGCCGGGAGCATGAACACCTCGGTCTGGACCTGCTCCGGGTCCGTGCCGGGCGCCCGCCAGAACTCCGAGCTGGTGGTGTTGAACGGGTCCATGACGCACAGCCACTTGAGGTTCGCCAGCGCCTGGAGGACCTGGTTGGAGTCGGGGCCGATGCTGGTCGCCGTCATCCCGGACAGCATGACTCCCTGCATCCTGCCCCGCAGCGCCTGGTCGAAGATGGAGATCCAGGAGGAGTTGGCGGCCGGCTTGGGCAGGTAGTCGAAGGCGAACTCGTCGTCCTCGGTGGCGGCGTCGCCGTACCAGGCCTTGAGCAGGCTGACCAGGTAGCGGCGGTAGTTCTCGCCGAAGAAGTTCACCGCGCGCGGGTGGTGCTTGACGCTGGCGCTCTCGTCCAGGTACGCCTTGATGTCCTTCTGGCCCGGGGCGGGGATGCGCAGGTAACCGGGCAGGATGTCCCAGGAGATGGCGTGGTCGGTGTTGCCCTGGATGTTGGCGTGGCCGCGTTCGGCGTTCATGCCGCCGCCGGGGCGGCCCATGTTGCCGAGCAGCAGTTGCAGGATGGCGCCCGAGCGGATGAGCTGCACGCCGGTGGTGTGGTGGGTCAGGCCGACGGCGTACACGATGGTCATGACCTTGTCCGGCCGTCCCATCTCGCCGACCAGCTCGGCCACCTGGACGAACTGCTCGCGCGGGATGCCGGTGATCCGGGAGACCGTGTCGGGGTCGTAGCGGCGATAGTGGGCGGCCAGCAGGTTGAGCACCGAGCGCGGGTGGTCGAGGTCGATCCTGGCGTGGCCGTCCTGGTCCGTCTCGTACGCCCACAGCTTGGTGTTGTAGACGCCCTGCTCGCGGTCGAAGCCGTTGAACATGCCGTCCTGGAAGGCGTACCCCTCCTTGACCACGAAGCCGGCGTTGGTGGCCCAGCGGACGTACTCGTCGTGGTAGAGCCTGTTGCTCAGCACGTGGTTGATGAGCCCGCCGAAGTAGGCGACGTCCGTCCCGGTGCGGATGCGCACGTACGTGTCGGCCACCGCCGACGTCCTGGTGAACCGCGGATCCGCGTGGATGATCTTCGCGCCCCTGTCGAGCTTGGCGCGCATCAGCCATCTGAAGCCCACCGGGTGGGCCTCGGCCGGGTTGGCGCCGTTGACCAGGATGAGATCGGCGTGCCTGATGTCACGCCAGTGGTTGGTCATGGCCCCTCGGCCGAACGTGGCAGCCAAACTGACCACCGTGGGACCGTGTCAAACACGGGCCTGTTGTTCGAGGTGAACCAGGCCCAACCCCCTCATCAGCTTCGTCGCGAGATATCCCTCTTCGGAGCTGAACGCCGCCCCGCCGGCGAAGGCGATGCCCTCGCAGCGGTTGACGACGTTCCCGTCGGCGTCCTGCGTGACGAACGTGGCGTCGCGCGAGGTCTTGATGTTCCTGGCCAGGCGATCGAGCGTGAACTCCCAGGAGACCTTCGTCCACTCGGCCGCGCCCGGGGCGCGGTAGAGCGGCTGCGGCACCCGCCTGCGCGAGACGGCCAGTTGCAGCGACGTCGCGCCCTTGGGGCACAGGGTGCCCTCGTTGACGGGACTGTCCGGGTCGCCCTCGATCTGCAGCAGCTCCGTCCTGCCGTTCGGGGCCTTCCTGGTGTAGGCGATGATCGAGCAGCCGACCGCGCAGTACGGGCAGAGCGAGTGGGCCAGCGTGGCCCCTTCGATGCGCAGGCGCTGCTTGACGTCGATCGACTCGGTCAGGTCGAACCCCAGGGCCGATCCGCCGAGCACGCCCACCGGGCCGATGCTCAGGAACCGCCGTCGGCTGACCTCCATGGTGCGGCCTCCCCTCAGCTGCGGGCCGCTGGGTACCGTTTTTTCACCGTATGAGCGGATCCTTGGCGCGTCTACCCCTGAGCGAGTTGCAGGTCGTGACGGCCTTCCGGATCTTCGGGGTTGCGCAGCAGGTCGAGCAGCCGGGGGTCGGCGGGGACGAGCACGCCGCGGTCGCCGCGTGCGGCCGCCGCCAGCAGCACCTCCCGCCACGCCGCCCTCCCGGCCGGCACCCCCACCGGCGCCCACCGCCCCACCCACCCGCCTTCACCGCTCGCATCCTCGGGCGCGCCTTCGTCGCCGCTCCCCTCCGCCGAACGCTCCTGGTAGCCGCCGTCCTCCAGTCGCATGACGGTCCGCCCCACCACGCCCTCGTCGGCGTCCCTCTCGTCGGCAGCCCCGATGAGGACGAGCCGGCCGCGACTCAGCCGCTCCACCGTGGCGAGCGCATGCGACCGGCCCGGGTCCGGCACGACGGCCACGACCAGCAGCGTCCGGTACGTGACCGCGGCCAGGGCGGCGGCCAGCGTGAGGGGGTCGAGCTCGGGCGCGGCACCGTGCTCCACCCACAGCGCGTCGGCCCCTGCCGCCTCGAACGCCACCGCGTCGGTCAGCCACGCGCCCGGATCGCCCTGCGGCCTGGGCAGCACGACCCCCACCCTGACCCGCTCCCCCGCCCGTGCGGGCCCGTGCCCGCCCCCCGACCGCTCAGGCGTGCCCTCCCGGCCTGCGCCCTCCCCCGGCCGCCCGGTCACGTCCTGACCGCCTGTGCCACCCTCGGTCGCGTCGGTCATGGTCGTCTCTCCTCCCCGCCCGTCCCTCCGGGCTCGTGGCTCCGGCCGGTGACCACCCTCAGCCTGTCGTCGAGGCGGCGAGTCAGGTGCAGCCGGTCGAGGTGCTCCAGCAGCGGGATCACGACCCGCCGGTTGGTGCCGAGCGCGGCCCGCGCGTCCCCCGCCGTGAACGGCTGCGGCAACCGGCCCAGGATGCGGGCCGCCTCCACCTCGGCCCCCGGCAGCAGCACGACCCCGTCGGCCAGCCGCAGCAGCAATCCCGCCCGCGCGGCCAGCGCCACCGCCTGACGGGTGAGGCCCAGCTCGGGCAGCCGCGCCGCCTCCGGTGCCAGGTACGGGGCCCGTACCAGCTCCTCCCGCAACCGCCCCACCGCCTCGGCCACCGCTTCCGGCACCCCGTCCCCGTCGATCCGCCCGCCGGAGACCCGCAGCGGCGGACATGCCCTGACCAACGCCTCGACCAGCTCACGCGCGGGCAGCCCGAGCGCGGTGCGGGCGGCGTCCACAGGGATGCCGGGCTGCTCCGCCACGATCGCCCCGAGCCGCTCGCCCAGTTCCTTCCACCGCCCGGCCTCCACCAGCCAGTCCCCCGCGCCGGGCACGTCCAGCGCACGCGGATCGAGGCCCATCGCGACCAGCTCCGACCGCCGCACCACCCCCCGCCAGCCCAGCACGGTCGCCGCATCCGGCATGCGAGCCGTCGCACCATCCGGCGTGGTGAACGGCGCTGTGAACGGCGCTGTGAACGGCGCTGTGAACGGCGCCAGCTCCGCGGCCCGCCTGGCGCCCGCGCCGCGGCCGCGCAGTGGCGGTGGCAGCACGTCCAGCACCAGCACCCCGGCGATGGGCCGCCCGGAACAGCGCAACAACGCCCGATCACCGACCCGCAACGGCAGCGCCCGAGCCAGCGCCAGCCGGACCGCACCCGTTCCGGCCGCCTCCGCCGAGGACGCCAGGGCAGCAGCCCCCGCCGTATCACCGCCGGACGGCCCCAAGGGGCGTACCCGGACGGGGACCGAGGCCGACCCGAGGTGCAGCACCGCCTCGCGCGGCGGTTCCCCCACGCCGGCCCCCGTCTCCAGCCGGACGTCGACCACGGACGTCTCCACCCAGGCCCCGGGCGTGAGCAGCGCCTTCCCCCGCGACACCCGCTCCAGCTCCACCCCGCGCAGGTTGACCGCCACCCGAGCCGCCGCCCGGACCGCCTCCACGGCCTCCTCGGTCACCTGGAGCCCCTTCACCCGTACCGGCTCCCCGTCCAGCACCAGCACGTCCCCCACCCGCAGCCGCCCCGCCGACAGCGTGCCCGTGACGACGGTCCCGGCGCCCCTGATGGTGAACGCCCGGTCGATCCACAACCGCACCGGAGCCCGGACGTCGGCCGCGGGCAGCCCCGCCACCAGCCGGTCGAGCGCGAGCCGCAGCTCGTCGAGCCCCTCCCCCGTGCTCCCGCTCACCTGGACGACCGGCCACGGCACCCGTTCCCCGGCCTCCTCCACCGCCAGCGCGGGATCCATCAGGTCGCACCGCGTCACCACCAGCAACCCGCGCTCGACCCCGAGCGCCTCGATCGCCTCCCAGTGCTCCTGCGACTGCGCCTGCCAGCCCTGATCCGCCGCCAGCACGAACATCACCGCCGGCACCGGCCCCAGCCCGGCCAGCATGTTGGTGACGAACCGCTCGTGCCCCGGCACGTCCACGAACGCCAGCCGCCGCCCCGAGGGCAGCGTGGTCCAGGCGAACCCGAGGTCGATGGTCATGCCGCGGCGGCGCTCCTCGGCCCACCGGTCGGGCTCGATCCCGGTCAGGGCGCGTACCAGGGTGGACTTGCCGTGGTCCACGTGCCCGGCCGTGGCGATCACGTACATGCCCGCACCAGCTCCTCGTCCGCGGTCCGCCTGCTCATGGCAGGCCTCCTGGAGGTGCGGAGGCGCACGGGGATCGAACCCGCCGGCGACGCCGCGCGCCGCCCACCGATTTTGAAGACCGGGGTGCCCACCAGAACACAAGCGCCTCCAGGCTCGAAACTCACGATATGACGGCCCCGGCCGCCGGGCATCCCGGATCGTGGGCTTACGTGTCGATGACGACGCTCGGCCCGCGACGCCTCCTGCGGGCAGACACAGGCCGCTCGCGACGCGGCCTTGATCGTCCGGTGGACCTCGGTGTTACGTTGGGAGTGAGGCGTGCCCGACACCTGCGCGAAGGACGTGGTCACCGTGCTCTACCTCTTCGGCTTCGATCGGATCGGCGTGGCCGTGAGCGACATCTACTTCGTCGACCCCGACCCGCTCGAAGGTCAGGAGGGCGCCGAGCGCGGCGTCCGGCTGGAGCTGCGCCGGCTGGAGAGCGGTGAGCTCAAGGGCTCGATCTACTCCTCCCGCCCCATCACCGTCGACCGGCCGATCTGGCGGGTCGATCTGCTGGAGTCCGTCACCGGCACGCCGGGCAGCTTCGACCGCACCCACCACCACCCCGGGGTCAAGGGGTGGGAGCCGGGGCGGCGGGTGTTCGACGAGCGGCTGTCGGAGGAGCCGTTGAAGTGGCTGGGTGAGCGGCTGGCCGATCTGGAGGGGGTTCTGGACGAGTCCGGGGTGGGGCGCGACGAGGTCAGCGCGGCCGACGTGACCGGCCTGCGCGACCGGGCTCCGGAGATCGTGGAAGCGGTCGCCCGCCTGCTCGACACCGTACGCGCCGCCGACCCGAACGCCCCGGCCGGCGCCGGGTCGGCCACGAGCGTGCGGGCGAGCTGGTTGTAGAGCGGCTCGCCCGCGGGACCCGACCCGCCCGGCGGCCGACCCTGGCCTGACCTGCCCGGCGGCCGACCCTGGCCCGGCCAGGCGGCTGACCGTGGCCTGACCTGCCCGGCGGCTGACCGAACGTGTCCAGCACCGGGCGCACCCGGTCGCCGGCGGCGTCATTCCGCCCTGCTGACGCGTCATTCCGCCTTGCTGACGCGTTCGGCCAGCTCGACCACCGCGCCGACGAGCTCCCGGCCGTTCAGCAGGACGAGGTCGTTGTGCCCCGCCCCGGCCACCTCCACGGTCGTGGCCCGTGCCGCGCCGGCGACCGCGCGGCTCAGGTGAGGGGGGACGATCGTGTCGCCGGTGCCGTACACGACCACGACCGGGGCGCGGACCGCGCCGATGCCGTCGGCGACGGGGAAGCGGTCGCGCAGCAGCGCGCGTACCGGCAGGAACGGGTAGTTGACCTGGCCGGCGGCGGCCAGGTCGGTGAACGGCGAGCGCAGCACCAGCCCGTCGGGCGGGTGTTCGAGGGCGAGCCTGGTCGCCACCGCCGCGCCGAGGCTCTCGCCGAAGTAGATCACCCGCGAGCTCCGGACGGCGTCGCGGGCGGCCAGGGCGTCGAGGTGCAGGCCCTCCTCGGTGGGGCTGCCGGGGTTGCCGCCGTAGCCGCGGTAGTCCATGAGCAGCACCGGCAGCCCGTACGCGGCCAGCGCCCTGGCCAGCGGCGCGCGGTGCAGGCGGTTGCCCGCGTTGCCGCCGGTGACGAGCACGGTCACGTCGTGGTGGCCGGGCACGTACCAGGCGGCGAGCCGCAGCCCGTCGCGGGTCGTGAGCGTGATGTCCCGCGCCCCCGGAAGCACCGAGGCGGCCGGGGGCACGGGGGCGCTGTCGGGCAGGTAGATGAGCCGCCGCTGGAACACCCACAGCAGCCCGAGCAGCAGGATGAGCACCGCGGCGACGACCAGGGCGGTGCGCGCGAGCGTCGTCACGACGACCACGGTACGCACCCGACGCGAGCGCCGTCACGGGTACGCACCCGACGCGAGCGCCGTCACGACCGTCCACGGTACGTACCCGGCGTGCGCGCCGTCACGACCGCCCAAGGGTCAGACGAGCGCGCCCGCCTGGACGACGTGCCGCACGTGCCCGGGGTCGGCCAGCACGCCGATGTCCTCCAGCGGATCCCCGTCGAGCACGAGCAGGTCGGCGTGCGCCCCCACGGCCAGCGTGCCGATCTCGCCCGCCATCCCGACCAGCTCCGCCGCCCCCACGGTGGCGGCCCGCAGCACGTCGATCGGCCGCTGCACCTCGGCCCTGAGCCGGAACTCGTGGTTCTGGTGCCGGTGCATGCCGCCGAGCAGGTCGGTCCCGTACGCGATCCGCACCCCGCCCCTGGCGGCCCGCTCCAGCGCGACGAGCCCCGCGCCGAGCACCTCGTCCACCTTGCGCCAGCTCCGCTCGGGCAGGCCGAACTCGCGGCCCTCCTCCTTGAGCGCCCAATAGGTCACGAGCGTCGGCACCAGGTACGCCTCGTGCCGCAGGAACAGCTCCACGCTCGTGTCGTCGATCAGGTTGCCGTGCTCGATGGAGCGCACCCCCGCTTCCAGGGCCCGGTTGACGGCGCGGGCGGTGTAGGCGTGGGCGGCGACGTACCGGTTGGCGGCCCCGGCCTCCTCGACGACGGCGCGCAACTCCTCCATGGAGTACTGGGTCGAGTCGATGCGGTCGGTCGGCGAGGCCACGCCGCCGGAGCCCATGACCTTGATGTGGTGAGCGCCCTTGCGCAGCTCGTCGCGGGCGGCGGTGCGGACCGCGTCCACGCCGTCGGCCACCCGGCCGACGCCCGCGCAGCACGGGTGGTCGTCCTTGACGTGCTGGCCCCGGCCGCGGAAGTCGGCGTGGCCGCCGGTCTGGCTCAGGCCCTTGCCGCAGAACAGCAGGCGCGGGCCGCGTACGAGGCCCTCGGCCTGCGCGTCGGCCAGCCCGAAGTCGGCGCCGGAGGCGTCGCGGACCGTGGTGAAGCCGCGGCTCAGCATGTCGCCCATGATGCGGGCGCTGTGGGCGGCCACGTAGGAGGGCGACATGGAGCCGAGCGAGCCGAGGTCGGCCGTGGAGGCGGTGACGTGGACGTGCGCGTCGATCAGGCCGGGCACGACGCGGGCGCCCTCCAGGTCGATCACCCGCGTGTCGTCAGGGGCCCGCAGGCCACGGCCCGTCTCGGCGACGCGGCCGTCGGCGCACCGCAGGTCGGCCTCGGCGTACTCGCCGGTCTCCACGTCGAGCAGCAGCGCGTTCTTGAGCAGCAGGCTCATGCGGCAGCCTTCCGGAAGCAGGGGGCGGCGTCCTTCGCGATGTCCTGCGCGGCGGCCACGGACGCGTCGTCGTAGGCGCCTTCGGCGTCGAGGATGTTGAGCACGCCGAGCACCTCGCCGTCGTCCCCGATGACGGGCACGTTGATGATGGAGGAGCAGCCCAGGCTCTCGATCAGCTCGTGGTCGGCGAAGATCCGCCGCACCGCGGCCCTGTCGCCGAAGAACGGCCGCCGCTCCTCGATGCAGACGGCCAGCCAGTCCTGGGCCACCTCGACGGTCTTCTCGCCGCCCACCGGGTACTGCTCGGGGTGGCTGCTGTGCACGCGGCGCAGCGCCCGCCGTTCCGGCACCCAGGCCAGCACGGTGAACAACCGCACGCCCACCTCCCGGCGCACCCTCTCCTCCAGCTCGTTCATCTGGTTGCCTCCTCAGTCGTCTCCGTCAGCTCTTCCAGTGATCGCCCTGCCGTGGCCAGACCGAACACGACCACGCACACCACCCCGGCCACCAGCACCGCGGTCGTCAGCCCGAACACGCCGGCGAAGCCCAGGCTCGCGGCGGACAGTCCGATGATCGTCGGGGCGAGGATGCTGCCGACCCGGCCGAACGCGCTCGACAGCCCGGTGCCGGTGGCGCGGATCCAGGTGGGGAACACCTCGGGGGTGTAGGAGTAGACGCCGGCGTAGGTGCCGTTCAGGAAGAACGACAGCACCGCGCCCGCCAGCGTGATGGTGACGGGCGAGTCCATCTGCGACAGCCAGAACGCGCTGACCGCCGAGCCCGCGAGGTAGAGCGCGATCGTGTTCTTGCGGTCCATCCGCTCCGACAGCCAGGCCGCGGAGAAGTATCCGGGGATCTGCGCCAGGTAGATGATGATCGAGAACTCGAAGCTCTTGGTGACCGTGATGCCGCGCTGCACGAGCAGCGTGGGGATCCAGGAGAAGAACCCGTAGTACGAGAACGTGATCACGAACCACACCAGCCAGATCACCGCCGTGCGCCTGGCCATGGCCGGGCTCCACAGGAAGCGCAGCGCGCTGAACAGGTTCACCTTCGGCGCGCCGCCGGAGGCGGGGGCGACGGCGGTCTCGGGCACCGGCGGCAGCGGCTGCCCCGTGGCCCGCTCGACGCGCCGCTCCAGGTCGGCGACCACCGCCTCGGCCTCGGCCGCCCGGCCCTGCTGGAGCAGGAAGCGCGGCGACTCCGGCAGCGAGCGGCGCCACCACAGCAGCATCACGATCGGCAGCGCGGTGATCACCTGAGCGATCCGCCAGCCGTCGTCGAACGTCGGCACGACGAACCGCCCGATCAGCGCCGCCATCACGAAGCCGAACGAGAAGAACCCGGCCAGCGCCCCGATGAACCAGCCACGCCGCTTGGCGGGCACGAACTCCGACAGGAACGGCGCGATGATCGCGCTCTCCGCCCCCGCGCCGGCTCCGGCGAGCACGCGGGCGCCGAGGAACACCTCGTAGTTCGGCGCGAACGCGGCCACCACGGAGAAGACGGCGTAGAAGGCGAGGGCGTACATCATCACCTTCTTGCGGCCGATGCGGTCGCCTAGCAGGCCCGCCACGGTCGCGCCGAACAGGAACCCGAACGGCGTCGCGGACCCGATGAAGCCCAGCTGGCCGTTGGACAGGCCCCAGGCCTCCTGCGCGCTCGGCAGCAGGAAGGCGACGACGGCCGAGTCCATGCCGTCGAAGGTGTAGCCGAGGCCGCCGATCAGGAGCAGGACGTAGTGCGGACGGCTCAGCGGGAGCCGGTCCAGACGGGCCAACAAGGTCATCGAAGCACACCTTTCCCCAGGTCATGGCCCTGCAAGTCAATTGCGCAGCAACATATAGTGCAAATTGGTAAAATTGCAATGGTCTTTGCAAGTTTGGTTCGTCGCGAACGCGTACGATGGCGGCCACCGGCCTCGGGAAGGGATGACGTGACGGAGCTCGCCACCGACAGCTTCCAGGAGTGGTTGCGCGAGCGGCTGCCGGAGCGCGGGCTGCGTGGCAAGGCGGCCGCGGTGCTGGAGCTCCTGCTCTCGCAGCCCCGCCGGGCCGCGTTCGGGTCCGCCGGGGAGCTGGCCCAGCTCGCGGGCGTCAACGTCGCCACCGTCACCCGTACGGCACAGTCGCTCGGCTTCGCCGGCTGGCCCGCCCTGCAACAGGAGTTGCGCGCCCGCTACCTGTCCTCGCTCAGCGCCGGCCAGGTCGCGGCCGAGCACCGGGGCACCGGCTCGCCCTCCTCACGCTCGCTGCGCCGCGACCTCGACAGCCTGGCCCTGCTCAACCGGCGCCTGGACGAGGGCGTGCTGCTCACGATCGCCCGGGCCATCGCGGAGGCCGGTCGCACGGTGATCGTCGCCGACGGCAGTTACGCGGCCGTCGGCATCGCGCTCGCCCACAACGCCCGGCTGGCCGGCTACCCGGTGCAGGCCATCACGGGCGGGGACGCCGAGCTGGCGAACGTGATGGCCGCGATCCGCGAGCGGGACGTGCTGATCGCGATCAGCTTCTGGCGGCTGTACGAGAGCACCGTCCTGGCCGCCAACGAGGCGCGCTCGCGCGGGGTCCGCGTGTTCGCCGTCACGGACGCCGCCAGCCCGGCGCTGGCCGCCGCGGCGGAGGAGGTCGTGATGGTGCCAGCGGAGGGCGAGGCGTTCTTCCCCTCGCTGACGGCCGGCATCGCCGTGGCCCAGGCACTGGTCACCCAGCTCGCCGCCCTGGACCCGGCACGCACGGGCGCCTCGATCGAGGCGGCCGAGGCGATGTGGGCCAAGTTCGGCCTGCTGCACCGCCGCCCCGTCTCCTAGAGCGCGCCGAGGATCAGGCCGATCACCTCGCTGCGGCGCTCGGCCAGGTAGAAGTGGCCGCCGGGCAGCACGTGCAGCTTGAAGCCGGCGCGGGTCAGCCCGCCCCAGCCGCGGGCGTTCGAACTGTCCACCTCGGGGTCGCTGTCGCCGATGATGGCCGTGATGGGGCAGTCCAGCGGCTCGGCGGGGCGGCTGCGGTAGGTCTCGGCCAGGCGGTAGTCGGCGCGCACGATCGGCAGGACGTACGCCCGGATGTCGGCGTCGTCCAGCAGCTCGGGCTGGGTGCCCCCGAGCCGCCGCAGCTCGGCGGTCAGATCCTCCTCGGTGCCCAGGTGCACGGTTCCGGGGCGGGGGAGGTTCGCGGCCCGGCGGCCGGAGACGATCAGGTGGGCGGGCCGGACGCGCAGCGCCGTCTCGTACGCGATCAGCGATCCCATGCTGTGCCCGAACAGCACGGCAGGGCGGTCGAGCAGCGGCCGCATGGCCTCGGCGACCAGGTCGGCCATGGTGTGCGCGTCCTCGACGGGCGCCTCGCGCACGCGGTCGGCGCGGCCCGGGTACTGCACGGCCCGCACCTCAACGCTCGGGGGGACCGCCCGGTGCCAGTCCCGGTAGGCCGCGGCGGCGCCGCCGGCGTGCGGGAAGCAGAACAGCCGCGTGGCGGCGTGCGGGCGGGGGTCGAGCGTGTGGAACCAGGTCATACGATCTCCTGAACGGCCGGCGACTTCCGCCATAGTGAACCAATCCGGTCATCACGCGCATCACGCGGGCGGGCAACCGTGAGCTGAAGCCTGTCCTCCACGGCATCGCGGCGAGACCCCCGCACACGTAGGATCCGTTCGTGATCGCCTTACGGGTCGTCATCACCGCTGTCGTGACGGCGGGACGGCCCTGGAGGGCGCCCGGGGAGCGTCCTTCATCCCGACCGACACCACCCGGTCCGGCGGGTGCAGCGAGGCCTGCGCCGACTGACCGCGAGCCAGGAGGTCCGATGAGACCTGTGGATCGTGCCGAGTACCTGGGATACACACCCCTCACCGAGAGCCTGCGGCTCATCGCGCACGGCCTGCCGAAGGAGCTGCCGGAGACGCTCGGCGGCCGGCACCGCTTCACCCCGCTCTCCCTGTACGTCGGCGACCGCCTGGCGGCGACCGCCTTCGCCCGGCTCGACGGGGTGGGGCTGTTCTGGCTGGACGTGTGGCTGCTGTCGCCGAAGCGGGGCGGCCGGTGGAACCTGCGTGCGGGCGGCACCGTGGCGGCCGATCCGGCCGACGAGAACGTCCTGCGGCCCCGCCCGGGATGCACCGCGCTCGACGGGCACGCCCACACCGGGCAGAGCGCCCGGTTCAACACCAGCCCGGTGCCGTTGCTGCGCCGGCCGTACCGGTGGGTCGGCTACGGCCTTGTGCGGTTGTCGGCCGAGGTGGGGGTGGTGCGGCTCGGGGAGCAGGACATCATGGTCCCGGAGCACGGCCTGCAGGCGCTGGCGTGGCAGGCCGGCCGCACGGGGGCCGAGGTCGACCTGCTGGGTCACCGGGGCGAGCACCTCTCGGCCCTGACCCTGCGCTAGTCACCGGGGAAGCGGCTCCCGACCCCCGCCGGTCACCGGGATGGCGCCTCTCGACCCCCACCGGTCACCGGGGAAGCGCCTCTCGGCCCCGCGCTGGTCACCGGGGCGCGAGGCGGGCGAGGTGCCGGTCCACGAGCGCCACCACGGCCTGGGGCGAGTAGAGGCCGATCAGCGCGGGCTGCCCCAGCCCCTGCGCGAGGGCGAGCAGCGCGCTCGCCTCCTGGCCCGCGTCGAGGCCGGCGGCCAGTTGCCCGCCGGCCTGCGCGGCCCGGATCTGGCCGGCGTAGAACTCCAGGACCAGCGGCAGCCCCGCCCGCATCACCTCGGCCAGCTCCTCGGAGACCACCGACCTGGCCAGGTACGCCAGCCCGATGCGAGCCTCGAAGCGGCGGGTCTCGTCCAGCGGCAGGACCTCCAGGATCCCCGCCCGCAGCAGGCGCAGCGGGTCGCTCTGGTCGGCGGCGGCCACCCGGAGCCTGACGCGCGCGTTCAGATGTTCCAGCGCCACCAGGAGCATCTCGTCCTTGGTGGCGAAGTAGTACTGCACCGCCCCCATGGACATCCCGGCCTCGGCCGCGACCTCGCGCAGGCTGACGCTGTCCATGCCCTTGGCGTCGATGATCCGGTGCACGGCGTCGGCGATCAGCAGCCGCCGCGCCTGGTGATCGACGATCTTAGGCATCCAGGAGCGGCTCCAGCTCGGCGACGGCGTGGTCGCGGTGGACGTTCAGCGTGCTCACGGCCTCGTCGGCGGAGCGGCGGCGCAGCGCGCCGAGGGCGGCGCGGTGCTCCTTGACGACCCGCTCCCTGTTGCCCGCGTCGCCGTAGTACATGGACCGGTAGGCGTCGGTCGTGTCCCACAAGGTCCGGATCAGCCGGGCCAGGCGCGGCATGCCGGCGCAGTCGAACAGCGTCATGTGGAAGGTGCGGTTGGCCGTCGCCATGGCGGCCACGTCGCCCGCCGCGGCGGCCCGCTCGACCTCCTCCTGCGCCGCCTCGATCCGGCGGAGGTCGTCGTCGGTGAGCCTGGCCACCGCCGCGCGCACGGCCTCCTCCTCCAGCAGCTCGCGGATGCGGTAGACCTCGCGGAGGTCGTCGAGGGAGAGCATGGCGACGCAGTAGCCCTTGTGCGGCTTGTACGTGACCAGCCCCTCGCCTTCGAGCGTCTTCAGCGCCTCCCGCAGCGGGACCCGGCTGACCTGCAGCTCCTCGGCCAGCGCGTCCTGCCTGATGGGGGCGCCGGGGCGCAGCCGGCCGGTGGTGATGGCACGGCGCAGCTCACCCAGCACGAACTGCTGGGCCGTGGGCGGCCTGCGTCGTGCCTCGTCCGGACTCACCGGTCCAATATCTCACGGAGCCATGTGTCGTCCTGCCCGAGCGCGGGCGGCGGGCGGTGGTAGGAGGGCGGGGTGGCGCTGAGGCGGATGGGGTTGGCGACCTGGCCGACGCCGTCGAGCTCGACGGCCGGCTCCAGGCCGAGGTCCTGGGCGAGGGCGAAGGCGGCGGCCAGGTCGTTGATCGGCCCGCACGGCACCCCGGCGGCGGTGAGCCGCTCGAACCACTCGTCCGCGGTGCCCTCGGCGAGGGCCGCGTCCAGGGCGGGGACCAGGCTCTCGCGGGCGGCCACCCGTTCGGCGTTGGTGGCGTAGCGGGGGTCGCGGGCGAGGTCCGGCCGGTCCAGGGCCGCGCACAGGGCCTGGAACTGGCGGTCGTTCCCGGCCGCGATCACGATCGGGCGGTCGGCGGCCTGGAACACCTCGTACGGGACGATGCTCGGGTGCCGGTTGCCCATGGCCCGGGGCACGACGCCCGCGGCGGCGTAGGCGGAGGAGTGGTTGCTGAGCGCGGAGAGCAGGGACGACAGCAGCGAGACCTCCACGCGCTGCCCCTCACCTGTCTCGTCACGGTGGCGGAGTGCGGCCATGACGCCCAGGGCGGCGTGCAGGCCGGTGATCACGTCCACCAGCGCCACGCCCGCCTTCGTGCCGGGTCCGTCCGGCTCGCCGGTGACGCTCATGAGCCCGCCGACCGCCTGCGCGATCAGGTCGTAGCCGGGCAGCCCGGCCCCGGCGCCCGATCCGAACCCGGTGATCGAGCAGTAGACCAGCCCCGGGTTGAGCTCCCGCAACGCCTCGTGGCCCAGGCCGAGCCGGTCCATCGTCCCCGGCTTGAAGTTCTCCACGAGCACGTCGGCGCGCGCCGCGAGCGCCCGCGCCACCTCGGCGTCGGCCCGCAGGTCGAGGGCGATCGAGCGCTTGTTGCGGTTCACGCCGAGGAAGTAGGTGGCCTCCCCGGAAGAGGCGTACGGCGGCCCCCACGCGCGGGTGTCGTCCCCGGCGCCGGGCCGCTCGACCTTGACCACCTCGGCCCCGAGGTCGGCGAGCAACATCGTGCAGTAGGGCCCGGCCAGCACCCGGCTGAAGTCGGCCACCAGCAGCCCGGAGAGCGCTCCGCTCACGCCGGCGCCCCCAGGTAGACGGTGACCGTGCGGGTGTAGAACTCCCTGGCCGCCCGTCCCTGCTCCTTGGGCCCGAACCCGCTCTGCTTGGCCCCGCCGAACGGCACGTACGGGAACGTCCCCGCCGACTCGGAGTTGACGTGCAGCACCCCGACCTCCAGCTTCTCGACCGCCGACAGCGCCACCCCGAGGTCCCGGGTGAAGACCGCCGCCGACAGGCCGTGCTCGCTGAGGTTGGCCAGCCCGAGCGCCTCCTCCGCGCTCGACGCCCGCACGGCGCCGACCACGGGCCCGAACAGCTCGGTTCGCCAGAAGTCCACCCCGGTCCCCGGCAGGTCCAGCACGGTCGGCGGCACGAACCAGCCCTCGCGGTCCAGCGGCGAGGCGCCGGCCAGCGGCTTGGCCCCCTCGCCGAGGGCCTGCCGGACCCCGGCCGACACGCGATCGCGGGCGGCCGAGCTCACCAGCGGGCCCATCTCCACCTCCGGCGCCAGCGGATCGCCCACGACGAGCCGCGCGGCCCGCTCGGCCACCCGCTCCAGCAGGTCGTCCGCCACCTGCGAGGCCACGATGAGCCGCGAGGTCGCGGTGCACTTCTGCCCGGTCGACCGGAACGCCCCCAGGCAGACCTGCTCGGCGGCGTGGTCGAGGTCGGCGTCGGCGAGCACGACGGAGGCGTTCTTGCCGCCCATCTCGGTCTGCACCGGCTTGCCCAGCTCGCCGCAGCGGGCGATGACGGCCCGCCCGACGGCCGTGGACCCGGTGAACGACACGGCGTCCACGCCGGGGTGATCGACGATGGCCGAGCCCGCCTCGCCCTCGCCGTACACGAGGTTGAGCACCCCGTCCGGCAGCCCGGCCTGGACCAGCGCCCGCGCCAGGCGGTAGGCCAGCAGCGGCACCAGCGAGGACGGCTTCCACACCACGGTGTTGCCGTAGGTCAGCGCCGGGCCGATCTTCCAGGCGGGGATGGCGACCGGGAAGTTGAACGGCGTGATCAGCCCGGCGACGCCGATCGGCTTGCGGACGACCAGCACGCTCTCGCCGGGGCGCGGGGAGGCGAAGACCTCGCCGCTGTCCCGGTCGGCCTCGCTCGCGTAGTAGCGCAGGATCCGGGCCGCCCCGCTGACCTCGGCGACCGCCTCGGCCAGCGTCTTGCCCTCCTCGCGGGCCAGCTCGGCGCCCCACTCATCGGCGCTCGCGTCCACGAGGTCGGCGGCGCCGGTGAGCACGGCGGCGCGGGCGTGGTGCGGGGTCGCGGCCCAGCCGGGCGCGGCCTCGCGGGCCGCGGCGATCGCCTGCTCCACCTCGCGCGCGGAGGCGAACCGCCCGCGCGCCACGACCTCGGCGGGCCGCGCCGGGTTGGTGTCGGCGAACTCCTCGCCCTCGCCCTCGGCCCATCGGCCACCGATGAGATTCAGAACGTCCATGGTCAACGCACCCTAACTGTGCCATATTGGATTTTCAATATTGGATCCAAAATACGGAGAGGCCGATGATCGCACCCACCGCCCTGTTCGCCCTGGACACGCTGCTGACCGAGGAGGAACGCGAGATCAGGAGCACGGTCAGGCGCGTGTGCGACCGGGAGATCCGGCCGCACGTAGCCGGCTGGTTCGAGGCCGGCGAGCTGCCCGCCCGCGAGCTGGCCCGCACGCTGGGCTCGGTCGGCGTGCTCGGCATGCACCTCGACGGCTACGGCTGCGCCGGCATGGGCGCCGTCTCGTACGGGCTGGCCTGCCTGGAGCTGGAGGCCGCCGACTCCGGCCTGCGCAGCCTCGTCTCGGTGCAGGGCTCCCTGGCCATGTACGCGATCTGGAAGTACGGCAGCGAGGAGCAGAAGCAGGAGTGGCTGCCCGCGATGGCGGCCGGCGAGCGCATCGGCTGCTTCGGCCTGACCGAGCCCGACTTCGGCTCCGACCCCGGCGGCATGCGCACCACGGCCAAGCGCGAAGGCGGCGACTGGGTGCTGAACGGCACCAAGCTGTGGATCACCAACGGCTCCGTGTCGGACGTCGCGGTGGTCTGGGCTCGCACCGACGAGGGCATCAGGGGCTTCCTGGTCCCGGCCGGCGCCAAGGGCCTCACCGTCAACGACGTCAAGCACAAGATCTCCCTGCGCGCGAGCGTGACCAGCGAGCTGGTGCTCGACGGCGTGCGCCTGCCGGCCGAGGCCGTGCTGCCCGGCGCCAGGGGCCTGTCCGGGCCGCTCGGCTGCCTGAACGAGGCCAGGTTCGGGATCGTGTTCGGGGCGATGGGGGCCGCGCTCGACTGCCTGGAGACGGCCATCGCGTACGCCGCCGACCGCGAGGTGTTCGCCAAGCCGCTGTCGTCGTACCAGCTCACCCAGGAGAAGCTCGCGGACATGGCTCTGGAGCTGGGCAAGGGCCTGCTGCTGGCCGTGCACCTGGGCCGGCTGAAGGAGGCCGGCACGCTCACCCCGGAGCAGGTGAGCGCGGGCAAGCTGAACAACGTGCGCGAGGCGCTGGAGATCGCCAGGAAGTGCCGAACGCTGCTCGGCGCGAGCGGCATCACCCTCGAGTACCCGGTGATCAGGCACTCCGTGAACCTGGAGTCGGTGCTGACCTACGAGGGGACCTCCGAGATCCACTCACTGGTCATCGGCAAGGCGCTGACCGGGATCGCCGCCTTCACATAGGGCACTCAGAAGGTCTGCCAGGTCGCCTCGGTGACCTGGCAGGGCCCGCCCCGGTGCGCCCGCAGCCGCCCGGCGGGCAGGTCGAGCCCGATCGTCGCCACCGTCTCCCAGCGCTGGTTGATGGGCTGGGAGAGGTCGGGGTGGGCGCAGACGGGCGCGCCCTCGGGGGCGTGACTGAGCATGGTCAGCGCGCGGCCGTTCAGCTCGGCGCCGCTCAGCCCCTCGACGTTGTCCTCCAGGTGCCGCATGCGGTCGTAGGTGCCGGGCCGCTCGGTGGCGTGCCGCTCCCCCGCCGCCAGGCCCGCGTCGAGGAAGTGGTTGCAGTGCAGCAGGACGCCGTCGGGGCCCGGCGGGACGGCGGCCACCCCCGCAGGGGAGATCTCGATCGAGGCGGCTCCCGACTCGGTCACCACCGTGATGACCGTGGAGGCCGAAACCCGGGCCGATCGGGCGAGGTCCACCGCCTCCTCCACGGTGGACGCCTCATCGAGGATGCGGCGGGCGATCAGGTGCACGGGCACGCCCAGGCCGGCGTGGTCGGAGTCGTGGCGCAGGATGTTGAAGTGCACGCCGAGGCCCGCCGTGGTGACGCCGATCTTGGCCAGCGTCCCCGCCTCGGTGAACGTGCGCACGACCCGGCCGGAGGTCTGCTCGTACTCCCAGAGCACCGGTGCGTCGCGCAGGTGGTCGTGCCAGTCCCACGTCTGCACCGTGCGTGGCGGGCCGTCCTCCGGCAGCACCACGGAGGTCGAGCACTCGCCGTGCCCGACCATGTCGATGGCGGCCAGGATCTCGGTGCGGGCGTTGATCACGGCTACCTGCCACGGCTCCACCCCCGCGCCCGCCGCGATGCCGGCGATCTCCTCGGCCAGCGACGGCGCCCAGGCGGCGGAGGCCTCCAGCGCCCGCTCTCCCCACGCGCGCACCTGCGCGTCACCGGCCCCGGCGACTCTGAAGAGGTCGGTGTAGCCGGCGAGGTTGGCCGCTACCTGCTTGCGCAGGTGCGTGCCGAACTCCTTGCCGCGGGCGCGGGGGTCGGTCTGGCTGGAGGTGAACGTGGGGAATGTCATGACCTGTCCATCAACTCGGCGAGCCTCGGGTTCTCAGCGCCGGCGGCGGCGCGCACGCGAGCGTACCGCTCGGCGTCGATGTCCTGGCTCAGCTTGAACACGCTCTGCCGCGTACGAACACGTACGCGAAAGGCCACTACCCCGGGCAGCAGCGCGCGGAACCTCTCCCTGGAGGCGGGCGTCGGCTCCCAGGACGGCGAGCGCGGCGACTCCGCCGCCGCCACCGTGCGCTCCACCACCTCCAGCGCGTCGTCGATCAGCTCCACCCGGCCGGTCACGTGCACGGCCGCGTAGTCCCAGGTCGGCACGGCCGGATCCGTGCCGTAGACGGTGGGCGAGACGTAACCGTGCGGCCCGGAGAACACCACCAGCACCTCGGGCGACGACTCGAACGAGCGCCACTGCGGGTTGGCCCTGGCCAGGTGCCCGACCAGCGTGCCGGGCTCGCCCAGCAGGACGGGCGTGTGCGTGGCCACGGGCACCCCGTCCACCGTGCTGACGACCAGGGCGAACGGGTTCTCCCTGATCAGCGCCTCCTCGTGGGCGGGGTCCGTGGCCGCGTAACGCGGGGACGTCCACATGCCGCTACTCCGCCGCGCTCAGGACGGCGTCCCACGCGACCTCGGAGGCCAGCGTGCCCAGCCCCGTGGGCTTGACGCCGGACAGCTCGACCTCGTCCGTCGTCATGGCGAACATCGTGTCGCCGTCGGTCAGCGTGTGGAACGGCTGGATGCCGCGGTGCATCGAGCTGTGCACCTGGCGGCCCACCTGCAGCAGCTCGACGTCCGTCAGCCGCACGTTGGTGATCATGACGGTCAGCGTCGTGTTGCCCATGACGGCCGGGGCCTCGATCAGCTCGGCGTAGTCGGCGCTCGGGTGGCGGCGCTCGCCCAGCTCGCGGTGGTAGTTGCCGCGCACCACCCGGCCCTGCCGGTCGACCACCGCGCCCACGGAGTTGACCACGGTCGCGACCAGCACCTTGATCTCGCCGAACGTGCCGAACGCGGCCCCCTGGCCGGCGAACTCGGCCCGGCCGAAGTCCACCTTGCCCGCGCTCGCCGTCCGCCCCGCGCCGCACCGGCCCACGGGGAACTCGCCCTCCCGCGCCCACCGGACCGCGGCCCTGCCCAGCTCGGCGTCCGGGTAGACGGCGTTGTCGCGGCAGGAGAAGTCGTAGATCACCGCTCCTGACACCAGTTGCAGCTCGTCCCACTTGGTGAGGTTGCTCCTGCGCGACAGCAGCTCGTCGCTCACGCCCGCCGCCGCGGCCAGCCCGTACACCGAGCCGCCCGCCAGGCAGATGGCGTGGTTGTAGTCGTAGCCGCCGCTCATGCCGACCGCGCCGCCGCGCGCGTCCACCGCCGTGCGGGCGCCCCTGGGGAGGTGGATCACGGTGCAGCCGGTGGGGCCCTCGCCGTACTCGGCGGTGCCGACGTGCACGCCGGGCAGGTCGAACGTGACCGCGCCGCGCCCCGGGCTGGGCTGCGGGGTCAGCGGCAGGTCCGCGTTGCGCGGGACGCCGGGCGCGAACGCCGACGGCGTCGCGAGCCTGGGCTCGTGGGTCACAGGGCCTCCAGAAGCTGCTTCGAGTACTCGTGTGCGGGTGCGGTGTAGAAGGTGAGGGTGTCGGCCGTCTCGACGACCTCGCCCTTGCGCATGACGGCGATCCGGTCGGCGACGTAGCGGACCGCACCCAGGTCGTGGGAGATGAACAGGGCGCTGAAGCCGTACTCCGCCTGCAGGTCCTTGATCAGGTTGAGGATCTGCACCTGCACGGAGACGTCCAGCGCGCTGACGGCCTCGTCGAAGACGATGAAGCCCGGCCTGGTGACCAGGGCGCGGGCGATGGAGACGCGCTGGCGCTGGCCGCCGGACAGCTCGTGCGGGTACCGGTCGGCGAAGTCGGCGCCCAGGCCGACGTGCTCCAGCATCTCCGTGACGGCGTCGCCCGCCGGGCGGCCCAGGATGCCGAGCGGCTCGGCGACGCTCTGGCCGACGCGCATGCGCGGGTTCAGCGACCAGTGCGGGTGCTGGAGCACCGCCTGCATGCGGCCGGCCAGCTCGCGCCGCCGCCTGGGGAACGGGCGGCCGTCGAACCTGACCGTGCCGGACGTGGGGCGTTGCAGGCCGAGCGCGACCCGGCTGGTCGTCGTCTTGCCCGAGCCGGACTCGCCGACCAGGCCGAGCGTCTCGCCCTCGGCGACCTGGAGCGAGACCTTCCGCATGGCGTCGAGGTGGATGCGGCGCAACGGCGGGCCGGCGGCGAAGGTGACGGTGACGTCGTCGAGTTCGAGGATCACGCCTTCACCTCCTGGTCCTGGAGGAGCCGGTCCTGCAGCTCGGCCGCTCGGTGGCACAGGACGTCCCGCTCGCGGACGCGCACCGGCACCGGGCGCTCGTGCCCGCACCGGTCCTCGGCGAACGCGCAGCGCGGCGCGAAGGCGCAGCCCGGGGACGGGCCGGTGAGCACGGGCGGGCGGCCCGGCACCGGCTCCAGCCGGACGCCGTGGGCCGCGGCGGCCGGCGCCGACCCGGCCAGCGCCGCCGTGTAGGGGTGGGCGGGGTCGCCCAGCACCTCGCGGGCGGGGCCGCTCTCGACGACGCGGCCACCGTACATGACCGCCACCCGGTCGCAGCGGCGGGCCACGGCGGGCAGGTCGTGGCTGAGCCACAGGATGCTCGTGCCGGCCTCGGCGGCCAGCGAGAAGATCATGTTCGACACCTCCTCGCGTACCTGGCTGTCCAGGGCGGCGGTCGGCTCGTCGGCGACGAGCAGGTCGGGCGAGGTGGCCATGGCCATCGCGATCGCCACCCGCTGCGCCATGCCGCCGGAGAGCTGGTGCGGGTAGGCGCGCAGCACCCGCGGGTCGTCGAGCCTGACCCGCCCCAGGTGGAAGCGCACGTCACCGCCCCGCCCGAGCACCAGGCGGAGCTGCCGGCCGACGCGCATGGTCGGGTCGAGCGAGCCGATCGGGTCCTGGAAGACGAACCCGAGATGCCGCCGGCGCAGGTGCCGCAGCCTGCCGTGCGGCAGATCGAACACGGGCTCCCCCGCCACCAGCACCTCGCCCTCGGTGCGCCGCGCGGCCCGCGGCAGCAGGCGGCCGACGGCGGAGCCGAGCGTGGACTTGCCGGATCCGCTCTCGCCCACCAGCCCGACCGTCTCGCCCTGCGCCACCTCCAGGCCGGCGCCGTCGAGCGCGCGGGTGCGGGCGTAGTCGATCACCAGGTTCCGTACGGAGAGCAGGCTCATGTCAGTGACCTCGTCTCTCGGGGTTCGAGCCGGTCGCGCAGCCCGTCGCCGACCACGTTGATCGCCAGGATGGCGGCCACCAGCACCACGCCGGGACCGAGGATCAGCCAGGGCGCGGCGATCATGTACGTCCCTCCCTGCTGGATGAGCACTCCGAGCGAGGCCTGCGGCGGCTGCACCCCGAAGCCGAGGAAGCTCAGCCCGCCCTCGACCGCGATGCCGACCGACAGCGCGTACGTGCCCTGTACGGCGATCGTGCCGGCCACGTTCGGCAGCACGTGGCGGACGAGCACGCGCGGCAGCCGGGCTCCGCTGATCACGGCGGAGGTGACGTAGTCGCGCTGCGAGACGGCCACGGCGGCGGCCCGCACCAGGCGGGTCATCAGCGGGATCGTCACCAGCACGATGCTGGCCAGCGCCGCCGTCTGCCCGGGGCCGAGCACGGCCGCGACCAGGATGGCCAGCACGATGGCCGGGAAGGAGTAGAGCACTTCCACCAGGCGCATCACCAGCTCGTTCAGGTAACCGCCACGGTATCCGGCGAGGATGCCGAACGCCGCGCTCGACACCGCCGTGACCAGCACGGCGATCGACGAGAGCAGCAGCGTGGTGCCGACGCCCTCCATGACGCGGGGCAGCACCGAGCGCCCCAGGTTGTCGGTGCCCAGCCACCAGCCGGGCCCCGGCGGCTGCAGGCGCGGGCCGACGATGGCGTCCGGGTCTCCCCCGGCGCCGACGAGCGACCCCAGCGCGAACAGCACCAGGACGGCCAGGCAGGCGAGCCCGCCGATGGACAGCCGGTCCAGTCTCCTCACGAGCGCCTCCCCGCCATGACGCCCAGCCGGGGGTCGACGGCCCCGACGAGCAGGTCGATCAGCACGTTCATGACGATGAACACCCCTGCCGCCAGCAGCACCCCGGCCTGCACAGCCGCGTAGTCGCGGCGGCCGACGGCCTGCACGATGTAGGAGCCGACGCCCGGCAGGTTGAACACGTGCTCCACGATCAGCGCGCCGCCCAGCAGGTACGCGGTGGTCGTGCCGATCAGCGTGACCACGGGGGTGGCGGCGTTGCGCAGGATGTGGTGCCTGACGATGAACCACGGCGACTCGCCGCGCCCGACGGCGGCCGTGACGTACGGCTCGACCAGCACGCCCATGACGGCGTCACGGGTGGTCCTGGCGGTCACCGAGACGGAGAAGACCGACAGGACGGCGGCGGGCAGGATCATCGTGGCCAGGTTCGCGGCGGGGTCCTGGGTGAGCGGCGTCCAGGAGCCGACCTCCAGGCCGAGGGCGTACCGGGAGAAGACGAACACGACCAGGCTGCCCAGCACGAACTCCGGCACGCTGACGCCCAGCCCGCTGACCAGCCGGCCGACGGCCCCGCCGCCCGTGGGGCGGGCGCGGACGGCGGTCAGCACGCCCAGCGGGACCCCCAGCAGCACGCTCGCGAGCACCGCCAGCACGGTCAGCTCGGCCGTCACCGGCAGCCGGGCCAGCAGCTCCGCGCCGACCGGCTGGCGGCTGATCATGGAGACGCCGAAGTCGCCGCCGGCGACGGCGCCCAGCCAGTGCCCGTACTGCATGAAGACCGGCTGGTCGAGCCCGTAGCGGGCGGCCAGCTCCGCCTTCTGCCCGGCGGTGGCGAACGGCCCGAGCACGGTCTCCGCGAAGCCGCCGGGCATCAGGCGTACGGCGGCGAAGATCAGCACGGAGACGCCCAGGAGCGTGGCGGCCGAGCTGAGCGCCCGGCCGGACCACCACATCAGCAGCCGCATGGCTACCGGGTCTTCTTCACGCGGGCGTCGGCGACCAGGCGCAGCACGTTGCCGTAGCCCTCGGTGACGTACAGGCTCGGGCTGAGCTGGTCACCTCTGTAGGCGACCGTGGCCGGACGGGTGACCAGCGGGATCATCTGCGCGTCCGCGTCGGCCTTGGCGCAGACGTCGGCCAGCGCCTTCTCCCTGTTCCCCGTCTCCTTGTTGGCCGTGTCGATCAGCTTGCTGAGCTCGGGGTCCGGCTTCATGAAGCCGGCGTTGAAGCCGGCCGTCTCCGGGTTCCACCACTTGGTGACCATGCCGGGGTCGGCGTAGCCGGCGAACCAGGACAGGGCGGCGTCGAACTCGGCGGGCGCCTTGCCGTACACCTTGCCGGACCAGCTCGCCTCGTCCATCTGCTCGATCTTGACGGTGATGCCGGCCTGCTGGAGGTTCTGCTGGATCACCTGGGCGACGGCGGGGGCGGGCTCGGTGTTGAAGACGGTGAGCGTGAACGACAGGTTCTGCGCCCCGGCCTCCGCCAGGAGCCGCTTGGCCTCGTCCAGGCTCTTGGACGCCGACGGGAGCGCGGCCGGGTCGCAGGAGCCCGGCAGGCCGGCCGGGGTGATCGCGGTCGGCCTGCCCTTGCCGCCGAGTGCCACGTCGGCGATCTGCCTGGGGTCGAGCGCGATGTTGATCGCCTGCCGGACCTTGGGGTCGGCGAGCTTCGAGCCCGGCTTCAGGCTGTTGAGCATCAGGTAGTAGAAGTCCGTGGTGGCCTGGGTGACGACCTTGACGTCCTTCGCGCCGGCCAGCATCGTCCCGGAGTCCACGTTGCCCAGGGTGGCCAGGGCGGCGCCGCCGTTCTGCAGGGCCGCGATGCGGGCGGCCTCCTCGGGGGCGATCGTGATGTTGAGGGTGTCGGCGGCGGGCTTGCCCTGGTTCCAGTACGTGTCGTTGCGCTTGAACGTCCACGAGACGTCCTGGCGGTGGTTCTCGACCACGTACGGGCCGGTGCCGAGCAACGTGGTGGCCGGATCGACCGACCTGTCGTCGATCTCCTTCATCGGCAGGATCGCCGCCGGCACGTTGGCCAGGGAGGCGAGGAACGGCGTGTACGGCTCCTTCAGCGTGACCTTGACCTGGTCGTCGCCGTCCTTGGTGATCTCCTCGACCGGGCCGAGCTGGCCGGCCCACACCCCCTTCGAGGCCAGCAGCCGCTTCAGGCTGCCCACGACGTCGTCGGCCGTCAGCCGCCTGCCGTTGGAGAACGTGACGCCCTGGCGCAGGTGGAAGACGTAGGTCTGGTCGTCGGGGGTGTCCCACTTCTCGGCGAGCAGCGGCTGGATGCTGAAGTCTGGGCCCACCGTGACCAGCGTCTCGTACGACAGCGAGAGGAGCTGCCAGGTGGTAGCCACGTCGGCGAGCTGCGGGTCGTAGCCGGTGGCGGCGCCGCTGTCGATGTGCACCTGAAGGTTGAGCGCGCCGCCCGCGGCGAGGGCCTGGTCGGCGACGGCGAGATAGCCGGGGGCGGCGGTCTCCTGGGGGGCGGCCGTCGGGGTGGTGGTCGTTCCGGTGGCGGCGCAGGCCGATGCCAGCAGGGCTGCCGCGACACCGCAGGCCAGGCGTATGGGACGCATGGGCCTCTTCTCCTCTAGTGGCAGGATGAGCGTTGGGAGGCGCTCGGCGGGACGTCGAGCGTGGGGTTCCGGTCGAAGAAGCCGACCGGCTTGAGTACGAACCCGCAGGTGTCGACCGGCATGATCGGCCAGTCCTCGGTGCGGGGGAAGTGCGTCAGGCCGAACGTGTGCCACAGCACGATGTCCTGCCCGTCGAGGTCGCGGTCGGCCCTGGTGTACTCGGGCAGGCCCGCGCCGCCGGGATGCTGGTTGACCAGGTCTCCGGCGGGATAGCGCTCCGCCGGGTGGTAGCGCGTGACCCACAGGTGGCTGGTGGCGAACTCGGCCCTGCGGTGGATGCTGGAGCCCTCGGCGGCCATCAGGGTCGGCTTGCCCTCGGCGTGCAGCGCGTAGCCGACAGGGCGGCCGAGGCGGTTGCGCACCTCGGGGTTGACGACGTGCCAGGTGCGCTCCGCCTTCAGGTCGGCGTCGCGCCTGGCCCGCTGTTCGGTGCGCAGCCGGGTGACGGTGCGGCCGAACGCGTTGCCGTGCTCGCCGGCGAGGGGCCGGGCCTCGACCTCGTCCACGGCGTTGGCCACGCCGTCCACCGTCATGTCGAGCCGGGCGCTGAACAGGTGCTGGTGGTACGGCGCCGCCAGCCCCGGCGCGACCTCCGACGCGTACGGGGCGGCCCGGTCGTCGTAGGCGCCGGTGAAGACGATGCCGGTGGCCTTGACCTCCAGCTCGATGGTGCCGTCGAGGTAGAGGTACCAGTAGAAGCCGTAGTCGTAGTTGCCGACGGTCACGAAGAAGGAGATCACCAGGCGCCGCTGCCTGCGGGTCTCCCTGGAGCCGTTGGCCGGGTCGGTGTGCTTCCACAGCACGCCGTAGTCCTCCTCGTGCATGCAGATCGCGTTCTTGATCACCTTGGGCAGTCCGGCGCCGTCGGTGACGACGACGTCGAAGTAGGTGATCTCGCCGAGGCAGTCGCAGCCGAGTTCGAGGGAGTTGGCGAGCTTGCCGAGCTGGTACTCGCCGGTGTCGAAGTAGTTCTGCCAGAAGCGGATCGGGCTCGGGTCGCCGTACGGGACGACCATCTCGGCCACCGACGCCCGGTAGACGATCGGCCTGGTGCGGCCGTCGTCCTCGAAGCCGATCCGGTGCAGGGTGAGGCCCTCGCGCATGTCGTAGCCGAGCCGCAGGCTCCACTTCTCCCAGGTGACGAGCGGGCCGTCCACGGTGAAGCTCGGGCCGTCCGGCTGGGTGATGTGGATGGGCTTCTGCGTGGTGCGGTGCTCGACCTGGGTGTAGTCGCCGCTCTCCCGCGGGATGGGCTGGGGGCCGGTGTCCACGATCTCCAGCACCTCGCCCTTGACCAGGTCGACGTAGGCGACCAGGCCGTCCACGGGGTGGGCCCACGGGAGGCTCTCGGGGGTGGGCATCAGGTGCGCCAGCACCCTGGCGACCCGCCTGCCCTCCTCCTCGCGCAGCCCGAAGTGGCCGGCGCTGAGCGCGGCGAGATAGACGCCCGCGGGGTCCTCGATGCCGCGCTCCGCCAGCGCCCGCGCCCAGTCCGGGTCCTCGCGGAGCACCCTGCGGACCAGGGCGTGCTCCTCGTCCAGCATCGGCACCTGGCCGTCGGTCAGGGGGTCGATCGGGGTGGCGGTCTCGACCTTGCCGTCGCCGATGGAGACGATCACGTCGTGGGCGGCCTCGGTGGCCAGATCCAGCAGGAGCGCGCGGGCCCTGCGGGCCGGGCGGGCGGCGCCGCTCTCGTACGCCAGCACCTCGCCCTTCGGCGGCTCCTCCAGCCCGAGATAGGCCACCCGGACCGTCTCGGTCAGCCGGCCCTCCGTCATGAGAACCCGTCTGACCTCGTCGATCTCCTGTGCGGCGAGCGGGTCGAGAGGGTGGGGGTGCTTCCCGGTCGACAGGTGCAACGTTCGGCCCCTTTCTGATGCCGGAACGTTCCGGCAAGTTTCGCGCTAACTTAATTGCGATGGCCGGAGGGCACAAGACCTGGAGCCCAGGCGAAACACATCGTTTACGGGGCGAGCGCTCGAAGAGGGGTGCGAATGGGCCGCTACGATCAGGGCGTGCAAGCAGACGAGCCGGTCACGATCCTCACCGTCGCCCGCGAGGCGGGGGTGTCCAAGACGACGGCCTCCGATGCGTTGCGCGGCTCGGGGCGGGTGTCGGAGCGCACCCGCGAGACGGTGGTGGCGGTGGCCGAGCGGCTCGGTTACGTGCCCAACGGCTCGGCCCGCCACCTGCGCAGGGCCAGCACCGGCACGATCGGGCTGCACGTGCCCGAGGTGCTGACCCGGTCCTCCTACTACATGTCGTTCGTGTTCGGCGTGGTGGAGCAGGCGGCACGGCACGACTACGACGTCACGCTGATCACCTCAGGGCAGCGCCGCTCCCGGCCGCCGCGCGTGGACGGGCTGGTGCTCGGCGACCCGCTCGGCGGGGACCCCGTGGTGGAGAGCCTGATGGCGACCGGGCTGCCGGCCGTCTCGTGCGAGCGGTTCCCCGGGGCGCGGCAGGCGGACGGGGTGGTGTGGTCGGAGCACGCGCTCATGCTCGCGCGGCTGCTCGACCATCTGCGCTCGGCGGGGTCGGCGCGGCCGGGGCTCGTCGTGGCGGGCGACGAGAGCGACTGGGCGGCCAGCGTGCACCGGGGCTACCAGGAGTGGTGCGCCGCGCGCGGGGTCGTGCCGCTGGTGCGCAGGGTGTCGTTCGACGCGACCGGTGACGAGGTGCGCGCCGCCGCCCGCGCCCTGCTCGGGGCGGGCGGCTCGGCCGGGGCGGGCGGCGCGATCGGGACGGCCGATGGCACGTCCGCGACGAGCGGCGGCGCGGGCGGCGACTCGGCCGGGGCCGGTGGCGGAGGGCCGATGGACGCGCTGGTGTGCGCTCCCGCGGGGGCCGCTACCGAGGTGGCGCCGCTGTTGCGGGAGGCCGGGGCGAACGTGCTGCTCGCCTCGTGCGTGGACAGCGCCGCCACCCGGATGGCCGACCCGCCCATCACGGCGATCGACCTGCGCCCGCGCGAGGCGGGGGCGAGTTGCGCGGAGTTGCTGTTCGAGCTGCTGTCGGGCGCGGCGCAGCCGGGCACGGAGCGGGTGCATCCGATCGAGCTGGAGATCCGCGCCTCGACCGCACCGCGCCCGTAGAGAGCGGGGCTCCGGTGCCGCCCGGCGGGTCAGACGAAGGCCGGCTCCACCGAGCGGGGGCCGCCCTTCACGTAGACGTAGGAGCCCGGCTTGCGGGCCTCGCGGCGGATCCTGCCCACCGCGAGCTTGCAGGTCGCCTCCTTGATCGCCGCGCCCGCGCGCCCGCTGATGTAGACGTTCACGGCGGTGTCGTCCTTGCGGGCGAACTGCCGGATGCCCGCGTGCCGGCCGATGCTGACGCACGCCCCGGTGAAGCGCACGTTGATCGGCTCCGGCTCGGTGCCCGCGATGCGGCTCAGCACGGTGTCGGCCGCCTGGGCTCCGAGGGGTCCGGCGGCGTAGCAGCTCATCCTCAGCGGCCGGCCCGACGGCGCGGCGGCGTCCCCCGCCGCGACGATCCGGTCGTCGTCGATGCTGGTCAGCGTCTCGTCGGTGAGCAGCCGGCCGAGCTCGTCGGTGCGCAGCCCGCTCGCGACGGCCAGTTGCGGCACGCCGAAGCCGGCCGCCCAGACGGTCAGCGCGCTCGGCCGTTCGGCGCCGTCCGCGAAGACGACCGCGTCCGGCGTGACCTCGCTCACCTGCGCGCCCTCGATCACGGTGACACCGTGCCGGGACAGCCAGCCGGCGGTGTACCGGCGGCTGCCTGAGCTGAAGTACGGCGCCAGGCTCCGCCCGCACACCAGCGTGACCCTGCGGCCCCGCTCGGCCAGCTCGGCCGCCGTCTCGATGCCGGTCAGCCCGCCGCCGACCACGGTGACCTGGGCGTCGAGGGGCACGTCCGCCAGCCTGGCGCGCAGCCGCCGCGCGGGCTCGTACTCGGAGATGTCGAACGCGAACTCGACCGCGCCCGGCACCGCCGACGGCCTCGCGCCCACGCTGCCGACCGCGTAGATGACGTAGTCGTAGTCCAGCGCGCGGCCGGACTCCAGCCGCACCTCGCGGGCGACGGCGTCGATGCGCGCGGCGCTGTCCACGACCAGGTCCACGCCCTCGCCGAGCAGCGTGCCGTAGTCGACGGCGGCCTCGCCGGTGCCGGCCACGTACTGGTGCAGCCTGATGCGATCGACGAACTCTGGGCGGGAGTTGACCAGCGTGATGTGCACGTCGGAGCTCATCCGCAGGTGGTTGGCCGCGAGGGTGCCCGCGTAACCTCCGCCGATGACGACGATCTTGTGAGAGGTGGACATGGTGAGGGTTCCCTTCTCGATATCGGTGATCACGAGGTCTTGAGTACTCGGCTGAGCTGGAGGAGGCTCAGGCCGAACATCAGCACGCCCAGCGGGATGTGCAGGGTCGTCACGTGCGCGATGCCCAGCGCGACCTGCGCCAGCGTGACCGCGAGGAACCCGGCCGCGTTCAGGATCGGCCTGGGCGAGCCGCCGCCCGGCCGCCACGCCAGGATCGCCGCCGCCACGTGCACCAGGGCCACGGCGAACACGGTGTACGCCGCGGCGCTGTGCAGCACGTGCCCGCTGGGCGTGGTCAGCAGCAACCCGGCGGTGACCGGGGCGGCGAAGACGGCCAGGGTCTGCAGGGCGATCGCGACCCGCAGGAACGCGAGGTTGCCCCGCTTGATCGTCGTAGGTGTGGACATCACGTCTTCTCTTCTCCGGCTCGTGCCTTGTGCCTGGTGGCTCGGTACGTCCGACAGCGCTGCGGCCGGGAATGTGAGGTGGCCGCCCCGGCCTCACACTCGGCGGGGCCGTCTTGTCGAATGGGTGGAGCCGGACACGACCAAGGGAGTCAGCGACACGATGGCCACTCAACCCGACGCCGGACTGAGCGTGATCATGAGCGAGCGGCGGCACCTGATCAACCTCGCCTACCGGCTGCTCGGCTCGCTGGCCGACGCCGAGGACGTCGTCCAGGAGACCTACGCCCGCTGGTACGCCATGTCCCGCGAGGAGCAGGAGGCCATCGTGTCGCCCGGCGCCTGGCTGACGAAGGTGGCCGGCCGCCTCTGCCTCAACGTGCTCACCTCGGCCCGGGTGCGGCGCGAGACCTACGTGGGCGAATGGATCCCGGAGCCGCTGCCGGACCGTACGGAGTGGATGGACTCCAGGCCGGGCGACCCGGCCGACCGGGTGACGCTCGACGAGTCGGTCAACATGGCCTTCCTCGTCGTGCTCGAGTCGATGACCCCGGCGGAACGCGTGGCGTTCATCCTGCACGACGTGTTCCGCTACCCGTTCGCCGAGGTGGCCGAGATCGTCGGCCGCAGCCCGGCGGCCTGCCGCCAGCTCGCCACCTCGGCCCGCCGCCGCATCCGCGACGCGCAGGCCCCCACGGCCCGCACGGCCCGCGCGACCCGGCAGGCCCGGATCGTCAGGGAGTTCAAGCAGGCGTGGGAGGACAAGGACATCGACGCCCTCGTCGCGCTCCTCGACCCCGACGCCACGGTGATCGCCGACGGCGGTGGCAACGTCAGCACCCTGCTCCACCCGGTCGAGGGCGCCGAGCTCATCGGGCGCGGGCTGACCAAGTTCACCACGCTGCTGCGCGACGTGACGATCCTGGAGCGCACGGTCAACGGCTCCCCCGGCCTGATCGTCCAGCGCGACGGCGTCACCGTGACGGTGTGCGCGTTCGACATCGCGGGCGACCGGATCAAGCACATCTGGGCCGTACGCAACCCCGACAAGCTCCGGCAGTGGACGGCATCGTGAATCGGCCGGAAGGACGGGCGATGACACGAACGGCGCAAGCGCCGCCGCGACCGGGACGGCGCCTTCGTCGACGCCCCCGAGACCCTGGACATCACCCGGGGAGCCGCCGGAGCGGCCCCGCCGTGGCGCGTCGCCGGGCGGGGCCGCTCGCGGGCGGGGCGGCTAGCTAGCTGAAGTTCACGTCGCTGCAGAAGTAGTACGTCTGGTCCATGTGCGAGGCCTTCCACACCGTGAAGACGATGTGGCGGCCGGTGCGCGAGCCCTTGTTCAGGCCCGTGATCGGGTACGTGTTGGCGGGCGCGTACCTGGGCGTGGTGCGGACCAGCTCCAGGTGGTTCCAGCCGAGCCGCGTGGTCGTGGCGTCGTAACCCTGCCGGGTGATGTACACCAGGATGTAGTCGGCCCCGTGGTAGGCCTGGTCGGTGAGGCGGATGTCGAACGTGCCGCCGAGGTTCGTCGTCTTCCAGGCGCCGGGGGTGTCCATGGAGCGGTAGCGGCCGTCCTGCGTCTGGCCGGCGCTGCAGAGCTGGCCGTTGGGGATGACGCCCTGGTGGTTGCCGCCGACGCCGTCACGGTAGAGGCCGTTCCAGTTCCACATGGCGTTGGTGTTGTCCTGCCACGCCTGCCAGCACATGGGGTCCGACTGCTGCATGGTGGGGTTCTGGAAGTCGCTGCCCCAGCGCAGCCAGCAGCCGTAGTTGCGGGAGGCCGGGTCGACGACCGAGCCGTGCGCCGAGGCGGTGCCGGTCAGCGGGACGGTGAAGATCATCGCCAGGGACATCAGCAGGATCAGGGCGCGCTTCGCCCGGCGGGGTGGTGCTACTTGGGGCATGTGCGGTCTCCGTGTTCCGGTCGGGGTTCCGGTGGTGAGGAGCGCTCCCGGTGGGGGACGGTATCTGACCGGCGGGGCGGGGCCAAGTGAGGATGGTTGTCAGCGGCGGGCCGGGTGGGGTGGAGGTCCCCGCTGAACAGCGGAAAGGGCTTTCCGTGGATGGGTCACAGAGTTGAAAGTTTCAACCCGCCAGCAGTGCCAGTCCGTTGTGTAACGGTATCGAAACTTAGAGTGACGGGATGCGGGGAAGTAGCATGTGGGCGAGGGCGCGACTCCCGATACTGAGTGGGTGACCGCAATGGCAACGATCGAACCGAGCAGGACGCGCACTTTTCTTCCGAGTGGGCGGCCCTTCACGATCGACGACCTGCTCGCGATTCCTGACGACGGGAATCGCTACGAGCTCTTCAACGGGAGCCTACTGGTGAGCCCAGCCCCCTCTCGCGTGCACCAGCGCGTCGTCTACCGGCTGCAGCGTCTTCTGGATGACGCGCTACCGCCCGACCTCGAGCCGGTGGCGACCATCAACATGCGGGTGAGCGAGAAGGACTACTACATTCCGGACCTGGTCGTCCTGCCCATGGATCTGCCGGACAGCGACGGGCTCATGCACTCTCCGAAGGACATGCTTCTCGCGGTAGAGGTGGGCAGCCCGAGTACGAAGATGCGGGACGAGGACATCAAGGTCAAGGCGTACGCGCAGGCCGGTGTCCCCTTTTACTCGCGAGTGGAGCCAGACGAAGGGCCGACCCTCTACGTCTACGAACTCAACGGCGACCGATACAAGCCGCCGACCATGTACAAGGCCGGCACCATGACCGAGTTGTCAGAGCCGTTTCCCATGAGCTTCGACCTCACCCAGCTCGTCGAATAGACCTGGACCCCGGCTCTGCCGGCCCCCTCCTGCCGGGAGCACCGAGGTCCAGGAGCATCATTCCCGCTGGTCGGCGGGCGCCTGTGCGGCCAGTGAAGTGTAGACGGTCACCTCGTCAGGGCGGACCAGGCCGTCCTGGATGGCGCAGATGAGCAGCTTCTCCTTGGTGGGCGCGGGCCTTCCGGCCGCCGCGTATTTGACCCGCGCCCGGTCGATGTACTGCCGCACAGTCCGTTCCTTGATCCCCATGCGCGCCGCCACCGACGCCTTGGACATGGACTGGAACCAGTACAGCAGCGCCGCCCGCTCCTTGTCGGACAGCTGGGGCCGGTGGGGGCCCTCGTCGGTGGCGATGGCCTGGGCCATCGGGGGCGTGACGGTGGGCCGGTCGGCGGCCACCTCCAGGATCGTCTCCAGGCAGGACTCGCGGGTCGCGCGGCCCTTGCCGATGAAGGCCGAGGCGCCGGCGTCCAGCACCTTGCGGACGATCTCGGGCTCCTCGTGCTCGGAGAAGACGATCACGCGCTGCCCGCCCGCGCACAGCTCGGCGACCCGGTCCACCACCATGGTGCCGTTGAGGTTGAGGTCGAGCAGCAGCACGTCGGCGGCCGTGCCGCGGACCGACTCGATGGTGGGGCCCTGCACGACGAGCTCGACGGGGCTCGGCGGCCCGAACCACGACCGTACGCCGTCCACCACCACCTGGTGGTCCTCCACCAGGGCGACCGTCACCGGCCCTGCCAGATGCTGTTGACCCATACCTCACCTCCCAGCCGCTGGTAGCTGACGACGACCCCGCTGGCCTCCCGTACGGGGGTGGGGCTGATGGGCAGGTCGTCGTTGTCGGCCACGACCGCCACGCTCACCATGGTCGACATGGCGGACACGGTGACCCTGGCTCGGCTCCTGGCGCCGTCCAGTGCCCTGACGGGCGCCCTGAGCAGGTCCTCGCGCACGCCGTCCGGCAGCGCGGGCAGCCGTTCGCCGAACGGCGGGGCCGTCACGAGGACCTGCCGCCGCTCGGCGGCGTCGATGCGCTCGCGCAGCACCGAGACGAGCTCGTCCGGCACGTCCTCGCGCTCGGTGATGAGCCGCCGCAGGCGCATCGCGCCGGCCGTGCAGTCCTCGCGCACGCGCGGATCGCCGGGGTCGGCGCCGTTGGCGAGCTGGGTGAGCAGCGACTCGGCGACGTCGCGGATGGCCTCGTAGCGGCGCAGCCGGTCGGCGTGGATGCGCTGGGCGGACTCGCGCCAGGCGTCGTCGGCGGCGAGCTTGCGGGCCAGCAGCACGGTCTCCTCGGCGCGGGTGCGCAGCAGGTGGCAGCCCGCCATGTAGCCGAGCTGCATGGTGACGCCGCCGGCGATGACGACCAGGTACTTGGCGATGGAGACGCGGTCGAGCGAGCCCAGGACGGCCATGGCGGCCAGCATGATCCCGGCGTTCGCGGCGAGAAAAGCGATGATCTCGGTACGCCAGCGCGGCCGTCCCCAGGTCAGCATGACGCCGATCCAGCCGATGGAGCCCCAGCCCCAGTCGCTGATCCCGAGCAGCTCGCCGGGGCCGGAGGCCACGATCACCGCGACGTCCACGGCGAGGGCGGCCAGGGCGAGCCCCAGGATGCGGTCCGGGCCGCGGGAGGTGTTCGACAGGGTGAGCGCGCCGACCACGAAGATCGCGGAGTAGAGCACCCAGGCGGCGAGGGCGACCCACGGCCAGCGGAAGGAGCTCCAGCCGGTGAGGGTGACGGTGAGGTCGTAACCGAGGTGCCAGACGCCGGCGATGACGACCGCGCCGAGCGCGGTGTAGCGGGCGTAGCGGCGGGCGACCTGCTCGATCTCCTCGGTCATGGCCGCCACCACAGGCTCACGCGGGTGCCCCGGTCGCCGGAGGAGATCTCGGCGCCGCCGTTCGGCAGGGAGCGCATCGTGTCGAGGATCGAGCCGCGCACGCCGAACCGGTCGGGCGGTAAGCGGTGCTGGTCGAAGCCGCGGCCGGCGTCGGCGACCTCCACCACGATCTCGCCGTCGCGCCTGCTCGACGAGAGCTCGGCCACGTGGACGCCGGCGTGCAGGGCGACGTTCGCCAGGGCCTCGGTGACGGCCCGGGCGAACCGCTCGGCGACGTCTCCCGGGACGGTCTCGGGGACCAGGCTGCGGCGCACGTCCAGGCCGGCGGCCCGCCCTGCCACCTCGTCGAGCAGCGCGTCCAGGGCGATGGGGACGGAGCCGGCGTGCGGCTGGTCGCGCAGCTTCTCCAGCGCCGCCAGGTCGGTGGCGACCTGGTCGCGCAGGGTGGGCGACGGCTCGTCGTAGGTGCCGGCGCCGACCATGGTGAGCGTGTGCAGCGAGGTCTCGTGGATGCTGCCGACCTGGCGCAGCTCGTCCTCGCGGCGCAGCCGTTCCACCATGAGGGAGATCTCGGCGCGCGCGCTCTCGCGCAGGAAGGCGTCGGCCGAGGCGGCCGAGCGGCGCAGCAGCGTCATGAGCAGCACGATCGCGGTGAGCTGGACGAGGTGGATCCCGAGGGAGCCGTACACGTCGTGGGTGGGCGAGGCCAGCCGGACGCCGGCCGCGAACGCCGCGGCCACGGCGAGGCCGACGGGGATCGCCACGCTGGGCCGCCAGGTCACCCCGGCCATGACGACGGTCATCGTGACCAGCCCGTGCACCCAGCTCGACCCCGTGACGAGCGCCTCCATCGGCACGAGACGGACCTGCGCCAGGCAGAGCGCGACAGTGATGGCCACATCACCGGCCACCAGCCAGTGGGGCAGCAGTTCCTTGCGCCAGAACACGCGCATGTACAGGAGCGTCGAGACGAGGTGGACCAGCAGCATGGGCGCCAGCCACGCCGCGGAGACCGGCGCGACCGCCCCGAACAGGGCCGCGACGACCGCCACCGAGCCCACGGCGCTGCGCGCGCCCGCCCCCGTCCGCGCGACGGCCTTGGTCAGCTGCCTGGTGGCCGAGTCGTACCTCGTGTCGTGTCTCGTGGAGCCGGTGAGAGCCATGAGCCGTCCGCACGCGATCTGGGCACAGAATGGATCTCACGATAATGGCTAGAAGAGCATGCGAAAGGGTTTCTTCCGCGCATGTCGTGCTTTTTACGATGACGCGTGGCGTCGTGGGCCTCATTGTCGTCTTCCTCGGCTCTGCTGCGGTGGTCCCGCCCCCTCCGAACCCTGACCCGCGCCCCGCCCCGCGGCATGACGGCTGATCGGCCGTCAGGGTGCTACGACGGCCGAACGGCCGTCAGCCGCGTCCCTTCACGAGAGCGTGTACTAGGACGCGATGTGCCGCGGGGATCGCGGTGGGAGGGGACCTCATGACAGTGTTCGTGATCACGTTCCTGCTGGGCTGCCTGTCCGTGATGACGGTCAGGGGCCGGCAGGGGAACTGGCCGGCCGGGATGCCGGTGGCACGGCCGCGGCTGGTGGCGGTGGGGGGCACGTACGAGGGCGGGCAGGGGCGGCCGTCGGACGCGTACGTCGTCCAGGAGCGGTTGATCGCGGCGGCCCGGGGCGTGGGCGGCGGGGACGCCGCCCACGCGGCCGCCGCGCTGGCACTCGGCGCGGTCGTCGCGGCACGCCCGCAGCACGGCGACGAAGGGCTGGACGATTGCGCGCAGGCGGCGCACCGCGCCGTGCGGAACGCGGCCCTGCGCGACCCCGCCATGCCCGAGCTGGTCAGCACCCTGGACCTGGTCGTGCTGGAGCGGGCGGAGAACCCGCGGCTGCGCTTCGCGCACGTGGGCGACGGCGAGATCTGGCACTGCCCGAAGGGCGGGGAGCCGCACCGGCTGACGACGCCGCACGTGTTCGGCGAGGGCCCGCCGCTGCGCGGGGTCGGCCTGCCGCCGGCGCTGAACCCGGAGACCGGCTCCGTGGCGCTGCGCCCCGGAGACCGCGTGGCGATCGTCACCGAGGGGGCGGTCAAGGCGCTGGGCACGGCGCGGATGAGGGAGCTGTTCACCGGAGGCGCCTCGCCGGCGGCCTGCCTGGACCGGATGTACGACGAGATGGCCGCCGTGGAGCCGAAGGGCGACGCGACGGTGATCATCGCCGAATTCGTGACGGCGTGACAGTCGCCTGACTTAAGATCGCCGTGTGACCGCACCACACGGCATCAACCCGAACATTCCTCACTCCGCCCGGGTCTACGACTACTGGCTCGGCGGCAAGGACAACTTCGAGGCCGATCGCCGGGTGGCCGAGCAGACCATGGCCGCGGTGCCGGGGATCCGCGAGAGCGCCAGGAACAACCGGGCCTTCCTCGGCCGGGCGGTGCGCCACCTGGCCGACCTCGGCGTGCGGCAGTTCCTCGACCTGGGCACCGGCATCCCCAGCCAGGGCAACACCCACGAGGTCGCGCAGGAGCGCGCGCCGGAGTCGCGGGTGGTCTACGTCGACAACGACCCGATCGTGATGGCACACGCCAGGGCCCTGCTGACCAGCACGCCCGAGGGCCGGACGGCCTACATCGAGGCCGACGTCCGCGAGCCGCGCTCGATCCTGGAGCACCCCGACGCGCTGGCCACCCTCGACTTCACCCAGCCGATCGCGCTGGTCATGGTCGCGATCCTGATGCACATCCCCGACGCCGACGACCCCGGGCGGCTGGTCAAGACGTACGCGCAGGCCCTGCCGCCGGGCAGCTACCTGGTGCTCAGCCACCTGACGCTCGACCTCATCCCGCGGCAGGTGGCCGACGACTACCTGAAGGCCACCGGGTCGCAGGCGATGCACCGCACGCCGCGGACCGGCGAGCAGATCGCCCGCTACTTCGAGGGGTTCGACCTGGTCGAGCCCGGCCTGGTGGCGGTCTCCAAGTGGCGCGACGAGCCGCTCTTCCCCGACGAGGCGGCCTGGATGTACGCCGGCGTGGGCCGCAAGCGCTAGCCGCGAACCTGAGCGCCTTCACAGGTAGCGTCGCGCTCTCCTTCCCCGAGCCGTTTAAGGTGCAAGCTGTGTATCGGATCGGGGACGACAGGACCGCGGCGTGAGCACGGCGGTCGGCATCGAGCAGGCCTCGGCCGGCGACCGGCCGCGGCCGAGGCGGCGCAGGCGGTGGTTCTCCTGGACGGTCGCCGTTCTGCTGGCCCTGTGGGCCGTCGTCAGGGCCGGCGGCTGGGAGCAGGGCACGCTCCTCGCGCAGCTCGTGACCGTGACGCCGTACGGCGCGGCGCTGGCGGCGCTGACCGCGCTCGTGGCGCTGCTGCGACGCAACCGCTGGGCGGCGCTCGTCGCCGCGCTCGCGTGCGTGGCGATGGTCGCGGTCGTGGCGCCGCGGACGTTCGCCGCGGAGCAGCCCGCGGCCGGCGGGCCGGTGCTGCGGGTGCTGACGATCAACCTCTTCACCAAGGGTGACGCGCAGGCCGTGGTGGACCTCGTGCGCCGCCACGACGTCGACGTGCTCAGCGCCCTGGAGCTGACCTACGACGGGGCCGAGCTGCTGGACGCGGCCGGGTTGAAGCAGCTCATGCCGCACCGGGTGCTGCAGCCGGCGGCCGACGCGATCGGCAGCGGCATCTACTCCAGGCACCCGGCGACGGAGCTGACCGGCCTGTTCGAGGCGATCGGGCACAACATGCCGGCCGCCGCCGTGACGCTGCCCGGGGGCGGCAAGGTGGAGTTCGTCGCCGTGCACCCGAGACCGCCTCTGGGGCCCAAGGAGGCGGAGTGGAGCGCCGCACTGCGCGCCCTTCCCCCGGCCTCGCCGTCGGTGGTGCGGGTGCTGGCCGGCGACTTCAACGCCACCCTCGACCACCGGCCCTTCCGCGACCTGCTGGCCCGCGGGTACGTGGACGCGGCCGAGCAGGTGGGCAAGGGGCTGACGCCGACGTGGCCGAGCTCCCGGGCCATCCCGCCGATCATCGCCATCGACCACGTGGTGGCGGACCGGCGGGCGGCGGTGAACCGGGTGGAGATCCTGAACGTGCCCAGCACCGACCACCGCGCCGTCTTCGCCGAGCTGCGCCTGCCCTGACCCGCGCCGGGCGGACCCGCCGCCCGGCCGTGCCCGCGCGGTGCCCCGCTAGGCGGCGGGCTCGTGGTCGAACCAGTCGAAGGCGACGCTGCCGGCCGTGACGTACATGCCGGCGACCCGCCCGGTGAAGCCGCCGGCGACCTGTGTGGCGACGTACCGGCCGTCGAGCTCGGCGAGCACCTGCCCGTCCACGGAGAAGGCGATCGTGTCGGGACCGCCCGCGCCGACGCCGAGCGGCTCGGCCGCCGGGGCGGTCACGGAGGGCGGGAGCAGGTCCGTCGTACGGAAGGCCAGGGTGAGCGTGACGGGCCCGGCAGGCACCGGCCGCTCGGCCACGCACTGCCGCACCGGCCCGATGCGGGCGATCACCCGGGCCGTTCCGTCGCCCACCTCCAGGTCGTAGTGGTGGGCCTCGTCCATGCGGACCGACAGCCCGCCCGTGCCGGACCCCGGGTCGAGGCGGGCGCTGACGCGGCAGTCAGGATGTTGCTGACGGCGGCCGACGAACGTGCACCCGGGCCGGTCGAGCGTCGGGCCGGTGGCGTGCAGGGTGAGCGAGCCGGGGCGTTCCGTCAGCGACCAGGAGCCCTCGGGGCGGGTGCGGGGCGAGATCCAGTGCGGGGCCAGCGCGCCGGCGTCGAAGTCGTCCCGCGACGGCGCCGGCGGGAACGGGTGCCAGGCGGCGGGCGCCGGATGCCGTTCGAGCACCGGGCCCGCGACGGGCCAGCCGTCCCGCCACTCGACCGGCACCAGGAACGTCTCCCGCCCCAGCACGTGGAAGCCCGGGGTGTGACCGCGCGGCCGGGTGCCGAGCAGCACCATCCACCACGTCCCGTCGGCGGCCTCCACCAGGTCGGCGTGGCCGGTGCTCTGGATCGGCAGGTCGGTGCTGCGGTGGGACAGGATCGGGTTCGCCGGCGCGGGCTCGAACGGGCCGCGCGGCGAGCGGGCGCGCGCGATCGAGACGGCGTGCCCCCGGTCGGTGCCGCCCTCGGCGATCATCAGGTACCACCACTCGCCGACGTGGTAGAGGTGCGGCGCCTCGGGCCACTGCAGCCCGGTGCCCGACCAGGTCGGGAACGGCCCCTCCACCACCTTGCCCGTCTCCGGGTCGATGCGGGCCAGGTTCACCCCGGAGGTGGCGCACCAGCACGAGCCGTCCTCGTCCCACGCCAGGTCGGGATCGACGCCCGGCAGGTCGATCCAGACCGGGTCGGACCACGGGCCCTCGGGGCGATCGGCGCTGACGATGAAGTTGCCGCGGTCGCTCACGTTCGTGCCGACCAGGTGGAACCGGCCGTCGTGGTGGCGCAGCGTGGGCGCGAAGACGCCGCCCGACGCCGCGGTCGCGGGCGGGAGCCTGAGCTGCTCCGGCCGGTCCAGCACGTTGCCGATCTGCCGCCAGTGCACCAGGTCGCGGCTGTGGAAGATCGGGATGCCGGGGAAGTACTCGAAGCTGGAGCAGGCGAGGTAGTAGTCCTCGCCGACCCGGCACACGCTCGGGTCCGGGTGGAAGCCGCCGAGCACCGGGTTGTCGTAGGTCCGCACGTTCAGCCCTCCAGGAGGCGGGTTCGGGTGGTGAGGCGCCGCGGGCCGCGCAGCTCGCGGGTGTCGCCGGTGAGCCGGATGACCTGGCGCAGCGGCGGCTCGTCCGCGGACGGGCCGGCGGAGAGCGTGACGAGCCCCGGCTCGACGATGCGGCGCAGCTCGGCGCCGGTGTAGGAGAACGCGTCCGCGGGCACGCCGAACGCCACCGCGCGGCTCTCCCCCGGCGCCAGCGCCACCCGCGCGAAGCCGATGAGCTGGAGGGCGGGCCTGGCGACCTGCGCGACCGGGTCGGTGGCGTAGAGCTGCACGACCTCCTCGGCGGGCCTGTCGCCGGCGTTGCGCACGGTCACCGACACCTCGATCTCGCCGTCCACGGGGTATTCGGCGAGGTCGGTGGTCATGGCGACGTACTCGATGGGCGCGTACGACAGCCCGTGCCCGAACGCGTACGCCGGGGTCGGGTCGAGCGCCGTGATGCCCTCGGCCTTCCTGCCCAGGGGCGGCTGCAGGTAGGTGGAGGGGTTGATGGCGGGCGAGGCGGGGATCTGGACGGGCAGCCGGCCCGACGGGTTCACCCGGCCGCTGAGCACGCCGGCCAGCGCCGCGCCGCCCTCCACGCCGGGGAAGAACGCCTGGATCGCCGCCGCGACCCGGTCCTTGTACGCCCCCAGCGCGTACGGCCGCCCCGACACCACCACCAGCACCGTCGGCGTGCCGGTGGCCAGCACCGCCTCGACCAGGTCCGGCTGGAGGCCGGGCAGCCGCAGGTCCGCCGCGTCGCAGCCCTCGCCGGAGGTGCCGCCGCCGAACAGCCCGGCCCTGTCGCCGACGAACAGCAGCGCCAGGTCGCACCCGGCGGCCAGCTCCGCCGCCGGCCCGATGCCCGACCGGTCGTCTCCCGTCACGTCGGCCCCGATCGCGTGGCGCAGCTCGGCGTGCGGGAACTCGGCCGCCAGCCGTTCCCTGACGGAGGGGATCGGCAGGCCCATGCCGTGCTCGGGGTAGCGGTCGAGCACGTGGTTGGGGAAGGCGTAGCAGCCCAGCAGCGTGCGCGGGTCGTCGGCGCACGGCCCGATGACCGCGACGCGGGAGGTGGTGGCCGGGTCGAGGGGCAGGACGCGGGCGGGGTTGCCGAGCAGGACGATGGAACGTTCCGCGACGGTGGCGGCGAGGCGGCGGTTGCGCGGGCTGTCCAGGTCCAGCTCGTCGGCGGTGCCGGGGACCGGAGAGGGGGCCTGGCGGGCACCGTTGCCGTCGGTCCGCGGGAGTGCGGCCGGGTCGCCGTCGAGGAGGCCGAGCTCGATCTTCTGCCGCAGCACCCGCCGCACCGAGTCGTCCACCAGCGCCTCGGCCAGCCGCCCCGCGCGGACGTGGTCCACCAGGTGCTCGCCGTAGGCGTGGGTCTCGGGCAGCTCCACGTCGATGCCCGCGAGCATGGCCAGCGCACCCGCCGCCGGCAGGTCCTCGGCCACCCCGTGCATGGACGCCAGGAACGGGATCGCCCAGTAGTCGGCGACCACCGTCCCCTCGAAGCCCCACTCCTCGCGCAGCAGGCGGCGCAGCAGGTGCGGGTTCGCGCCGACCGGCAGGCCGTCGAGGTCGGCGTAGGAGTTCATCACCGAGCGCGCCCCGCCCTCGCGCAGCGCCGTCTCGAACGGCGGCAGGATCACGTCGGCCAGCTCCCGCGGCCCGATGCTGACCGGCGCCTGGTTGCGGCCCGCGCGGGAGGCGGCGTATCCGGCGAAGTGCTTGAGCGTGGCGATGACCCCGGCGCCCTCCAGGCCGCGCACGTACGCCGCGCCGAGCTGCCCCACCAGGTACGGGTCCTCCCCCAGCGTCTCCTCGACCCGCCCCCACCGGTAGTCGCGCACCACGTCCAGGACGGGTGAGAGCCCCTGGTGCACCCCGGCCGCGCGCAGGTCGGCGCCGATCGCCGCGGCCAGGCGCTCGATCAGGCCGGGGTCGAAGGTGGCCGCCCAGGCCAGCGGCGTCGGGTACGCGGTGGCCCCGTACGTGGCGAACCCGGTCAGGCACTCCTCGTGGGCGATCGCCGGGATGCCGTGCCGGTTGGCGGCCATCACCTGCTCCTGCAGGGAGCGCAGGCGGGCCGCGCCCTCGGCGGGGCTCAGCGGCGCGGTGCCGTAGACGCGGGTGAGGTGGCCGAGCCCGTAGCGCAGCCGCTCCTGCATGCCGCCGTCCACCGCGAAGCGGTCCTGAAGGGGCGCGACGTTGCCGGGCTCGCCGCTCTGCACCCAGACGGCGCCGAGCTGGGCCGCCTTCTCCTCCAGGGTGAGCTCGGCCAGCAGGCTCTCCACCCGCTCCCCGGTCGTACGGGCGGCGTCCCGCCAGGGCGCGAGGCCCGGCACGTTGACAGATGTCATGGTTGCGACCTTCGAGAGATTCATCCCGATCATTAAGCCGGGACTTTAGGTGTCACCCGCAGGCTCGTCAAGAATATTTCGAAGACGTACCGAAAATTTCGGGATCGCCTTTCTGGAAGACGGAAAACGACCTTCGGCGTGCCCGTTGATCAGGCAACTCACTCAGTCGCCTTCGGTGAAACTTTCAGGAAACGGAAGCGCCCGCCCCCTTACGGGGAGCGGGCGCCGTCGTGCTGCGGAAGGTCAGGCCACGTTGCTCTCCTCGGCCTGGCGGTTGAGCGTTTCGAGGTCGAACGCGCCGGACTTGACGGCCGCGGTGAACGCCTCCCAGTCACGGCGAGGAACTTCCAGCACCGTGTCCGGGTTGTCCGCGTGGATGACCTCCACGTGGTCGTTGATCCGCTTCGCCGCGACGCGGCTGGCGTCGTGTGACATCTGCAGCACTCCTCTCGGTGTACTTGCGGGCTCCGCCCCGGTCACCCGTTCGCAGGAGGACCGGGGCGGTTGCGGGCAGCCTCGCATCCCGGTGAGCGATCGGCCAGGGGTATGACGGCCGAACCGGGTGAGGAAATCCCATCCGGAGATGACGATCTTTAGACCTCAGTGGTAGAAACGCCGCCCGCCGGGGCGTGCACACCGGTCATAAGGGGGCGAGTGGCACACCCGTCACGGACGTCCGCGGCCTCCCGGGTCAGCGGGCGACGGCCAGGAGGGCGAAGCGGCGGGCGGTGGCCTTCAGGGGGCGGCCCCGGGCCATGTCGTCGTGGACGGCGCGCAGCCGGTCCTCGTACGCGGCCACGTCGAAGCCGGGCACCTGCCACGAGACGACGCGCAGGAACAGCACGAGCGCGCCGATGTCGTGGAACGTGGTGGTGAAGGACGCCTCCTCACCCCAGGTGATCTCCAGGTCGTCCAGGGCGGCCGTCGCCGAGGCGAGGTCCCAGGCGTGGTGCGGATGCGGGGGGCCGCCGAGCGCGACGTTGAGCTCCTCCAGGTCGCGCCCGGACACCTGCTGGGTGAGGTACCTGCCGCCGGGGGCGAGCAGGCGGCGGAGCTCGGCCGGGTCGCAGGACTCGTGGCGGTTGAGCACGAGGTCGAAGGAGGCGTCGGGGAACCGGCGGGTGTCCTCGGCGACCTCGACGCCCAGCGGCTCCAGGCGGGCCCTGGCGATCGGCAGGTTGGGGGCGTACCCCTCGGTGGCCGCCGCGCGCGGGGGCAGCGGGGCCAGGGAGACCAGCAGCTCGCCGCCGCCCGTGCCCAGGTCGAGGAGGGAGGCGGCGTGCCTCAGGTGCTCGCGGGCCAGTCGCTCGTAGTCCCAGGGCAGCTCGCCTTCGTAGGTGACGCGGTCGCGGAGGAGGGTGAAGTCCCAGCCTTCGAAGGGGGTCGCCTGCGCCTGGCGGATCAGCTCCTCGAAGTCCATGCTCGCGATCATGCCGCATCTCCGCGACGGCTCGCACCGCGATTCATCCGCGATGCCGGCCGACGCGCGCCCGAGAGGCGGCCCGATGCCGCCCGACGCGCCCGAGAAGTGGCCCGATGCCGCCCGACGCGCCCGAGAAGTGGCCCGATGCCGCGGCGAACGCGTGCGCTCACGCCCGCGGCGGGGTGCTCTCGCGCAGGACGACGGTGGCCGGGAGGCGGATCTCCTCCGGGGCGTCGTCCGACAGCGCCAGCCGCATCGCGCTCAGCCCCGCCTCGCGCAGCGGCACCGCCACCGACGTCAGCGCGGGCACGACGTCCACCGTCGAGGCGATGTCGTCGAAGCCCGCCACCCCGATGTCCCTGCCCGGCAGCACACCGGCGTCGCGGAAGGCGGTCATCGCGCCGATCGCCATCACGTCGTTGACCGCGAACACCGCCTCCACGTCCTCGAACCCCCGCTCCACCAGCCGCCGCGCCGCCTCGTGGCCGCCCTCGCGGGTGAAGCCGGTCTCGACGGCGACCACGCTCCCGGCCCCGTCCAGTCCGGCCAGGAACCCTTCGTGGCGATCGCGGGAGGTGCGCAGCGCGGGCGGGGCGTGGAAGACGGCGAAGCGCCGGTAGCCCGCGCCGAGAAGGGCGCGGGCCAGGCCGGCGGAGCCGCCGTGGTCGTCGATGGTGACGGTGCCGAACGGCAGGTCGCGCTGGCTGATCAGGACGGCCCGGCCCCCTGCCGTCCGGTACGCCGTGAGCTCGTCGACGAGCTCGTCCCTGGTGCCGGCCCCGTCGATGCGGCTGCCGGTGACGATGATCACCCGCGGCCGCCTCCCCCGCAGGGTCCTGACGAGCTCCAGCTCCCGCTCCGGCGAGCCGCCGGCCACCGCCATGGTGACGATGAGCCCGGCCTCCTCCGCCGCCTGCCCGACGCCGGCGGCGATGGAGGAGAAGTACGGGTCGGCCACGTCGCGCACCACCAGCGCGACGGTCCTGGTCGAGCCCTTGGCGATGGCCTGGGCCGACAGGTGCGGCTCGTAGCCGAGGCGGGCCGCCGCCGCGCGCACCCGGTCGGCGTTCTCCGCCCTGACGGTGCGCGAGCTGCCGTTGAGCGCGCGGGAGGCGGTGGCGACGGACACCCCCGCCTCCCGGGCGACGTCGTGCAGGGTGGGCGCGGGCCCCTCGTCCATGGCGGTCATTTTGTCACCACGCGCGGCGATCCGCTGCGCGTCGCGCCTGCCTCGCCCACCGGCGAGGATCAGCGCACCACTGGGTCGGCGACGTCGTGGGCGCGCAGATGGCCGCACATGCCCCAGCGCTCCTGCGGCGGGCTCTCCATCAGGGCGGACTCCTGGAGGTGCGCGCCGTCGCCGCGCGCCAGGGCGTCGAGGATCCCGGCGGTGCGGCGGGCCTGCTCGGCGACCGTCGACTCCCAGATGCCCCGCCACCCCGCCACCTTGGGCCTGACCAGGGCGACGGCGCTGTCGTAGAAGCGCCGCAGCGCCTCGGGGCCACCCTCGGCCAGCCGGTGGAAGCCGTCCACGGCCAGGTCCCGCCGCCGCGCGACCGCCGCCTCGACGTCCACCGCCGGGAGCGTCGCGGCCTCGCGATAGCGCTCGGCGTCGGCGACGACCTCCGGCGGGAACGTCATCACCGCGTCCCCCGCCTCCGGCAGCCCGGCGTTCGACATCACGACCACGACCTCCAGCCCGCCCCCCTGATCGGCACGGTTGACCGCGCGGTGAATGGTGCCGGGCGTGAACCACACGGTCGAGCCGGGGCCGAGCTCCGTCTCCTTGAGCCCGTTCACGTCGAGCGTCTGCAGCGTGCCGCGCCCGCCGATCACCACGTACGCCTCGGTGGAGGCCGTGTGCAGGTGCGGCGTGCCGCCCTCCAGGCCGTCGGCGCAGGCCCCGGTGTAGACGGTCAGCCGGCTGATCGAGGTGCCCCCGGGGAAGGTCATCCCAGTGCGTCCCTGCCGTGCTGGGCCAGCAGTGCCGAGCCGTCCTCGCCCCGGTCGCCGTCGGCGATCACGACCGCGTACCGGAAGCGCATGGTCTCGCCGTCGGGCAGCGGCACCTCCTCGCTGAAGAACGGCGCCGGGTTCAGGCAGGCGAACTGCTGGGTGCGGGCGAACCACTGCGGCGGGTGCTGCGGGTTGGCGGTGTGGTCGACCATGACGATCGTCGAGCTGTCGCCGGTCTCGTCGTGCCTGCCGCGGAAGCCGAACCACTCGGCGCGCCGGCCGCGCAGCTCGTCGCCGCCCGCCCCGTCCGGCGACTGGATGACGCCGTCGGTGAACGAGCGGGGGCCGCGCCAGAACAGGCCGCCGTAGCCGGCGTTCTCGCGGCCCTTGGTCGTCGGGGAGCCGAAGTCGACGGTGGCGCCGGAGACGTTCGTCATGGCCGTCTCGAAGACCAGGACCCAGGTGGCGTCGTCGACCAGCGTCGTGGTCAGCGCGCGCCGCTCCTCGATGACGGGCGCGCCGTCCTGGGCGGTCCAGCCGAGCGCGTGCCCGATCTCGGCCCGGTCGGGGCCGGCCGTGAGGGTGGTCATCTCGCGGTGGGTGGCGCTGCCGTTGTTGTCGAGCTGGACGTACTCGCCCGCCACGTACGTGGGCCCGCCCCAGAAGTTGTGCTCGCCCACGCACGGCAGCGACCAGGCGATGCCCTTGTGCCAGACGTGGTCGTGCGGCCGGAACAGCGACACCAGCCGGCCGCCGCGGGTGCGGATCGGGTGCAGGTACGGCTTCGGCGACTCCAGCACCGGCGTGTCGGGGCGGTAGACGTAGGTGAACAGCTCGACGTCCGCCGCGCTGACCGCGACCGACCGGCCGAGCGCGTGATTGACCTGCAGGGTCACTGGTTCTTCCTCCAAGGGGCGCCCGTGCCGTCCATGCGCAGGGCGAACGGGTTGTCTGCGGTGATCTGCCCGGCCCGTACGCGCTCGCCGGTGAAGGCGGAGGCGTACAGGGCGGCGATGAACTCCATCGTCCGCCGGGCGTCGGCGGTGCCGACCGGCGGCGCCTGGCCCTGGTCGAGCGCGTCGAGCACGGCCGCCAGCCAGCCGCTGTGGCCGCTGGAGGCGCTGCTGCGGTCCTGGCCCCACAGCTCGGTCAGGGCGTCCTGGCCGGGAGCGGGGGTGATCGTCCAGTCGTCGTCGGTGTAGCCGTACAGGTGCTCGACCTCGACCGTGGCGTGCTCGTAGTCGAAGCGCAGCTCGGAGGTCTGCCGCGGGGACAGCACGGAGTTGACGACGGTGGCGGCGGCGCCGCTCTCGAACGTCACCAGCGCCATCGACACGTCCTCGGTGTCCACGTCGCGCGCCTGCCGCACGGCCACGGCCGTGACCTCGCTCCACGGCCCGAGCACCGACAGCAGCAGGTCGAACTGGTGGATGCCGTGCCCCATCGTGGGCCCGCCGCCCTCCGACTCCCAGGTGCCGCGCCACGGGACCGCGTAGTACGCCTCGTCCCGGTACCACTGCGTGACGCAGGTGGCCAGCAGCGCGCGCCCCAGCCTGCCCTCGCCGGCCAGCCGCCGCAGCCGTACGGCGCCCGCGCCGAAGCGGTGCTGCAACACCGTGGCGACGTGCGCGGTGGAGCGCGCCTCCGCCTCGATCAGGGTGTCGAGCTCGGCCAGCGACAGCGTCGGCGGCTTCTCCACCAGCGCCGTCACCCCGGCGTCCAGGCAGGCCAGGGCGAGCGGGGTGTGCAGCGCGGGCGGGGTGCACAGGTGCGCGAAGTCCAGGTCCTGCGCGGCCAGCAGCTCCTCGGCGCTCCCGTACGCGTGCGGCACGCCGTACTTGGCGGCGAACTCGCGGGCCCGCCCGGCGTCCACGTCGGCCACGGCGACGAGCTCGGCCCGGCCGCCGGAGGCCTGCACGGCCTGGGCGTGCGCGTGGGCGATGCCGCCGGTGCCGATGATCGCGGCCCGGTATGTGCGTTGAGACAAGGTGGTCCTTCGCTTCGAGGGGGTTTCGAGGGGGTTCGAGGAGGAGGGATCGGGCGCCGTCGGTCCCGGCCTGCGCGGGAAAACGTATTCCGCAGTCTGCATCGCCCTTCGTACGAGCGTCAAGGGCGCTCTCGCGGACGCCGAGGAGGTTGCCGAGAGGATTACGGGCGCCGGCGCGGTCGCGGAAGCGGGACGGTTACGGACGCCGGCGCGTGCTGTCGCGGACGATCAGCCGGCCTTCCAGAATCAGGCGCCGGGGAGCGTCCGACTTTTCCAGCGCGAAACGAATCGCCCGCACTCCCCATTGCGCGAGCGGCAGCGCCACGGTCGTCAGTCGCGGCGTCACGTCGGAGGCCAGCGGAATGTCATCGATTCCCGTCACGGAAACGTCGTCGGGCACCCTGAGCCCGGCTTCCCGGAAACCCGACAGCGCGCCGATCGCGAGCGTGTCATTGGTCGCCAGAACCGCCTGCCCACCAGCGATTCCCTCGGCGGCCAGCCGCCGCGCCGCGTCGAATCCGCCCTGCCGGCCGACGGGGCAGGGAATGACCCGGATATCGCGCTCGGCGACGCCTCCGGCCCGCAGTCCTTCGGCGAATCCGGCCGTGCGCTCGGCCATGTTGCGCATTTCCGGGCCGCCGGTCAGAATCACCGCCCGGCGGTGCCCGGTCTCGGCGACGAACGCGCCCATCGACCGCCCGGCGGCGTGATTGTCGAGGTTGATGGAATCGTAGGTCATGTCCGTATGACCGACGATCACGACCCGGCCGCCCTCGCGCTCGTAGGCGGCCAGTTCCTTCGCCAGCCGCTCGTCGTCGAGGTAGCGGCTCGACGTGAGCACGAGCGCGCGCGGGCGCAATGACCGCAGCACGCGGACGGTCTCCGCCTGCCGCTCGGTGGCGGCCATGGTGGACGACACCGTGACGAACGCCCCCGCGTCGCGGGCCTCGTGCTCCATCGCGGCCACCACCATGCCCATCGACGGCGTGGTGAGGTCGTCGGCCACGAGCGCGATCGAGTCGCCGGCCCGGCGCATCGCCCTGGCCGAGGCGTCCATCGTGTACCGCAGGGCCGCCGCCGCGGCCAGCACGCGGGCCTCGTACTCGGGGGCCACCTTCCTGGAGCTGCCGCCCAGGACCCGGGAGGCGGTGGCGACCGAGACGCCGGCCGCCGCGGCCACGTCGTGCAGCGTGACCGTGGGCCGCGCCGCGTGGGGCATCCGCAGTGTCCTTCCCGAGAGCGAGCCGGCCGCCGATGAGCCCGGCAATGCAGCGTACTGTCATTCCCGGCCCCTGACCGGCCCGCAGCCCGGATGACACCTGTCATGGACAGCGAATGACACGCACAACTGACCATGAGTGCGCCGTTTCCGGGATGCTTGCGGCATGAAGATGCGAGTGTCTGGAAAGAGCACCTCCCGCCGCCTCGCGGCCGCCGTGATGACGCTCGGCGTGCTGATCGCCGCGGCCCCCGCGCCCGCCGCCGCGGACACCGGGCTCGACCGGCAGGCCCTGCGGCAGGGGCTGAACGCCGTGCACGAGGCGGGCATGTTCGGCATCTACTCCCAGGTACGCGACGGCTCACAGACGTGGCAGGCCGCCTCCGGCGTGGCCGACGTCGCCACGGGCCGTCCCGTGCAGCCCGGCATGGTGCACCGGGTGGGCAGCATCACCAAGACGTTCACCTCGGTGGCCGTGCTCCAGCAGGTCGCCCGCGGCGCCGTCGAGCTCGACGCCCCGATCGGCCGCTACCTGCCGGACGTGGTGCCCGGCGAGCGCGGCGAGCGGATCACCGTACGGATGTTGCTCAACCACACGAGCCACATCGCCGACCACGTGCCCTACGCGTTCCCCTCGCTGATGCAGGGCTCGGCGCAGAGCCTGGACGACAACAGGTTCCGCGTCTTCACCCGCGCGGAGCTGGTGCGGCTCGGTGTCGACGCCACCCCGACCGGCGAGCCGGGCGCCACCCCCGGCATCTACTCCAACACCAACTACCTGGTCGCCGGCCTGCTCCTGGAGAAGGTGACGGGCGTGGGAGCCGAGGAGTACATCACCCGCAACGTCATCAGGAAGGCCGGCCTGCGGCACACGTCGTTCCCGCGCACGCCGCACATCCCGGGCCCGAACTCCAGGGCGTACGAGTCGATGTTCGGCTGGTTCGACCCGCCCCGCGACTACAGCGTCTACAGCCCCACCTGGATCTCCACGGCGGGCGCGATGGTCTCCACGATGGACGACCTCAACCGGTTCTACCGGGCGCTGCTGCGGGGCGAGCTGATCGGCGCGGCGGAGCTGGCCGAGATGAAGAAGACGGTGCCCGTGCTGGCGGGCGGCGTGCTGAACTACGGCCTCGGCCTCTACTACTCCGACCTGCCCTGCGGCCGGTTCTGGGGGCACAGCGGCGGTGTCTTCGGGATGGGCACGGAGTCGATGACCAGCGAGGACGGCGTCCGCCAGCTCTCCATGGGGGTCAACCGCACGAAGTACCAGACCGTGGACGAGAACGGCAACGTCGTGCTGCACCCGATCGACTACGCCAGCATCGACTACTTCCTGCTGGCCACGTGCGGTCAGAGCGCCGGCGCGCAGACCAGGGCCGCGCAGCCGTCGTACGTCCCGTTCGCGGTGGATCGGGTGTCGGTCAAGCGCTGAGGTGTGTCGCTGATCACCACTGATGTGTGGATTCCTCCACAGAGGATCGCTTGTGGTCTCCGTAATGTCCCTGCTGCCGGAACAAACCCCGGCAGCACTGACAAGGGGGAGGAAACCCGATCATGCGTAAGACCCTCACGATCGCCGCTCTGGCCGGTTCGATGGCCGTCACCGGCCTGGCCCTGAGCCCCGCCGCCGCGCAGGCGGCCACGCCGGCCGCCACCACCGCTTCGGCGAGCACCGTCACGCTCGTCAAGTGGGGCAAGTTCTTCTCCAGCGACCACAAGGCCTACACCTACGGCAAGACCTGGAACTCGGGCGGCAAGGTGTTCACGAAGTGGTACGGCGTGGACAAGACCGGCGGCAAGAAGGCCTGGGTGTGGTTCGAGTACTACCAGAACGGCTCCTGGCACAAGTTCAACAAGGCCTGGGACGGCAAGGTCGTCGGCGCCTGGAGCGGCAAGGGGATCAAGAAGGTCTACACGTTCACCTGCTGGGCCGGCAAGTTCGACAACTGCGGCAAGAAGTACCGCATCTACTAGTCGTCGCGCGGGGCTGAGGCGGTGGGGGCCTCAGCCCCGCCCATCGAGCGCGGCCAGCGCCCCGGCGAGCTGCCGGGGCGCCGGCATGATGCGCAGGGCCTCGTCGATCTCCAGCTCCGCCCATGCGCGGTGCCGGGGCTCGGCCCGGGGGTCGGTCGCGATCCGGGTCTGGAGCAGCAGGAAGTTCAGGCGGGACGCGACGAGCATCGAGAAGTCGGCCACCGCCCCGATGCGGCCGGGACCGCCCTCGCGCCGGTACGCCGCGTACATGCGGCACATGGCGGCCAGGTCGGGGGCCGGGTCGCTGAACCAGTCGAACAGAGCCCTGGCCAGCTCCCGCCCCGGCGCGGCCGGGCCGAGCCCGTCCCAGTCGACGACCACCAGCGTGCCGTCCCGATCGGCCAGCACGTTGCCGGGGTGCAGGTCGCGGTGGCAGAGGATCAGCTCGCCGGGAGCCGGTGGGGTGGTCGTCGCGCACAGCTCGGGCGCCGCCGCCAGCCGTTCGCGCAGCGGCCCCGCCCAGGCCGCCCCTGAGGCCGTCGCCTGCTCCCACTCGTGGAGGGCGGGCGGGCGGTGGTACCAGGGGGCGGGCGGCTCGCCGCCGGGCTCCGCGGTCGCGGGTGGCGCGCAGCGGTGCAGGCGGGCGAGCAGCGTGCCGAGCCGGTCCGGGGTGGCGGGCGCCGCCAGGTCGACCGGGGTCAGGTCGAGCCAGTCGTACAGGCGCAGCCACGTCCCTGCCGGCGTCCGCGCCAGGTAGCGGCCGCGCAGGTCGGGATGGCCGGCGGGCGAGCGCACTCCCGCCTCGGCCGCCCGGCGCGCGAACGCGAGCTCCGCCGCGACCAGCGCCTCCGGTGGCGGCTCGCCGAAGATCTCCTTCAGCGCGTAGACGGCTCCCCCGGTCTCCACCCGCCGGATCTGCCCGAGCGCGCCCCGGCGCGGCTCGCCCACCGCGACGCCGTCACCCCATCCGAACGCCTCGCGGGCGTACGCCATCAGCTCCTCCACCATGACGCACAGCGTCCACCCGGGACGGCGGCAGGGGAAGCCGATCCTCGGCACTCACCCCACCGCCGCGCGGAGAGGTCCGGCACGCAGCGCCCGCCCTGCTGCCGGGCAAGAGGCCGGCACGCAGCGCCCGCCCTGCTGCCGCGCAAGAGGCCGGTGCTCAGTGCTCGGCCTGGCGCACGCCGCGCCGCCACACGCCGGCGACGGCGCGGGTGGCGGTGATGTCGGTGGTCGGGTCCCCGTCCACGAGCAGCAGGTCGGCCCGCAGCCCGGGGGCGATCCGGCCGCGGTCGGCGAGCCCGAAGCAGCGTGCGGTGACACCGGTCGCGGCGGCCAGCGCCTGCTCGGCCGTGAGACCGGCCTCGGTCAGCAGCAGCAGCTCGCGGTGGAAGCCCGCCCCGTGCACCGGCCCGAACGGCGTCGCGTCCGTGCCCGCCAGCACCGGCACGCCCGCCCGCAGCAGCGCCAGCGCCGAGCGGGAGGCGTTGACCACGCCGGCCGAGTGCATGGGCACGTCGGTGATCTCCAGGTCGAACGTGGCCTTCGACCGCTCCGACATCCGCCCGGCCATCCGCGGGTCCCGCAGCAGCTCGCCGCCGCCGGTGCCGCCGGTGACCGCCTCGATGTAGACGATCGTGCTGATCACGAACGCGTCGTACGAGGCGATCCTGGCCGCCGTCTGCTCGGCCTCCTCCTCGGGGACGTCCGTGTAGAGGTGCGCCAGCCCGTCCACGCCGGCGTCCAGGGCGATCAGCGCCTCCCTGGCGGTCACCGTGTGGGCGATGACCTTGAGGCCGGCGGCGTGCCCGGCCTCCACCAGGACGGCGGCGAGCTCGGGGCTCAGGACGGGGAGGTCCATGCCGGACACCGCCCCGTCGTCCACGGCGATCTTCAGGTAATCCGCCCCCTCCGCCAGCCTGGCCTCCACGAACGCCCTGGCCTGGCCGGCGTCGGCGACCGTGTCGAGGCCCGTGCCGGAGTCGCTGCCGAGGGCCCGCAGCAGGTCCGGCGTCATGAGCTGGCTCGGGTGCCCGCCCGGCGCGGTGGCGATCATGCTGGAGCTGCGCAGGTCGGCCATGTCGTCGCGCCCGGCGGCCAGCCTGCGCTGGGCGGCCAGGATGGGCGGCAGGTTGTTCATCTCCAGCTCGGTGGTGACGCCGAACTTCAGCGCCTCGGCGAGGTCGCCGTCGTAGGCGTGCGTGTGGGCGTCGATGAGGCCGGGCAGCAGGGTCCTGCCGGCGCCGTCCACCTCCACGTCCACGTGCCCCGGGCCGTCGCCCGGCTCCGCGATGCGGTCGCCGTCGATCAGCACGTCGGCGCCGGGCACGGTCCGCTCGCCGTCGAAGACGCGGACGTTCCTGATCAGAGTGCGCATGGTTCTTCCCATCGAGATAGTTAGACGTCGAACCAACTTGATTCCACCCAGAATAGTACGACATCTAACTATCTGGCGCGCGAGAAGAGGGCCGCCGTCACGGGGACGGCGGCCCTCAGGGGAGCGTCATCGCATCAGCGGGAGAACGCCTGGAACTCCGCCGCCCTGACGTGCTCCCTGGCCGCGCTGGCCGTGGCGCAGTCCGTCGCCGAGTTCGGATCGTTGTCCTGCTCGCCGGCGTACAGCGGGTTGCCCGTGCACTGCGTGGTGAGCGCCCGCAACATCAGGTGCGTCGCGCTCGTGCTCCGCACGTCGAACGACTTGATGAGCATGTCCGCGCCACGCGGACGGGGCAGCGTGGTGTCGAACGCGTCGGCCTTGCTGGTGTAGATCTTCGTGAAGCTCGCCGGGTCGGCGCAGTTCGCGCTGCAGGCCAGCACCTCGAAGGAACGCAGGCTGGAGAAGCGGTTCTGCGTGCCCGGGTCCGCCGGGTCGGTGCCGGGCCGCAGCATGGCGCTGACCTGCACCCTGCGGATCCTGACCGGCTCGTCGCCCGCCAGGTCCACGACGACCGACTTGCCGGCGGGGGCGCCGGTGCGGGAGGCCCAGTTCGTGGCCTCGGTCTCGTCGATCAGCAGGGCCTGGTTGACGCCGTCGCCCGTCGCGCTCGCCCCGCTCGCCGCCGAGGCGTGGTTGCGGGACAGGGCCAGCGGGAGCGGCAGGGTGACGCCGGGCAGGACCGCGTACTTCAGCCGCTTGTGGCCGAAGCCCGCGCCCGCGACGACGAAGTCGTACAGGCCGGGCGTCATCTCGACCGTGTCGCCGAGCTCGGTCGCCGGGTCGGTGTCCGCGACCGGGACGACGCGGCCCTCGTAGTCGCCCACGTACAGCCGCAGCGCCGCGCCCTTCGCCTCGCCCAGCGGCCTGAGCTGCAGGGAGCCGTTCTTGCCCGCCGGGTTGACGAAGCTCGGCGTCGCGTCGGCGTCGTTCGGGCCGTTGCTGGCCGCGTTCGCGCCCAGGCCGTGCTCGGCGAAGGCGCGCCACATGATGTCCTGGTTCGCCCCGCCGAAGCGGATCGTGTCGGCCGCCAGCAGCGCGTCACGGTGATCGACGTAGTCGACGGCGCCGGTGGCCATCAGCAGCAGGGCGTCGAACGAGAGCTGCGCCCAGCGCCGGTTGCCCGGGCACTTGTCCACGGGGGTCCTGCCCTCCGCGCACGAGCGCTGCAGCCTGGCCGAGCCCTGGCCGTACCGCTTGACGAAGGCCGCCCGCACGTCGAACTGCGTGGCCGACCAGATCTCGCCGTCCGCGTGCACCTGCGTGCCGACGATGTCGTAGCCGAGGTTGCTGTAGTTGAGCGGCGACTTCGACATGTCGTAGTTCCTGATGCCGCGCGACTTGTCACCGGTGACGTAGCCGCCCGTCACGTACGGGGTGTCGCCCGCGGGGCGGTGGCCGTACTCGAAGAGCTGCTCCATGGAGAACAGGTCGGAGGTGCTCTCGTTCATGGCGCCGGCCTGGGCGCCGCTCCAGCCGGCGTTGGGCCCGCCGATCATGCGGCCGGAGATGGCGTGCGTGTACTCGTGGCCGATGACCGACATGTCGTAGTCGCCGTCCACGCAGGGCGCGTAGAACGACCCGGCGATCGGCTGCCACAGGTACATGTTGGTGATCGGCGCCGTCCCGTCGGGACCGGTGATCTGGTTGGCGTTGTCCCGCACGGTCAGGACCCGCGCCCCGGCCTGGGCGTTGCCCTGCTCGGGGTCGTTGCCGAGGCCGCCGCGCCCGCCGTTGTCGGCCTGCATGTTCCAGGCGGTCTCGGTGAAGCCGAGCCGGTAGGACCAGTCGTGCATGCGGTTGTGCATGGCGTTCAGGTTGGCGATGGCGGCTTCGAGGTCGCCCTCGCCCGGCTGGTCGAACACGGCCGGGTCGCACTTGGCCTCGTACCAGGTGTTCTTCCAGGGATAGACGTAGTTCCTGCTCGGCGTGAGCACGTTGGAGCGGGTGCCGACGGTGAACGGGTCGCCGCTGGCCCGGTTCTCGAAGGTCCTGGCCGCGTTGCCGAGGCTGGTGAACGTGGGCTCGTTCGTCGTGTGGTCGACGTCCCACGGCTTGCCGGTCGCCGGATCGCCGCCGGTCGCCTCGTCGCAGCCGGGGCCGGGCGCGTGGCACCAGGTCTGGCGGGTGTCCTTCGAGGAGTAGTCGCCGGGCGGGTTCGCCGGGAAGACGTCCCAGCGGGGGTTGTCCGGGTCCTGGTGGTGGTCGACGAGGTTCTCGCGGGTGATGACGGCGCCGCTGACCGCGTCCACGTGCGTGGTGAATCCCGCCTCGGCGCCCTGAGCCCCGCCGATCAGAACCACCTGGTACGCGCTGTGCACCCCGTCGGGCGCGGGCACCGCCACCGGCGTGGCCTGCTTGGTGAGCGCCGAGGCCAGGTCGATGCCGCCGTCCCTGGCCGCGATCTCCATGGCCTGCTGGGCGCTGATCCGCGCGGCGGGCGGCGCCTCGGTGCGGCGCGACAGGGACGAGGTGACGTGCCTGACCTGACCGCCGGACACGCCGATCGCGACGAGGCCGTCCACGCCGGCCGGCAGGTCGCCGAAGCGCTGCCGCAGCAGCACGGCGGCGCCCGCGCCGATCGGGTTGACCGCGACCGTCTCCAGCGCGTCCACGGCCTCGGCCGTCAGCCCGAAGACGGCCTCGTTGGCCTTGAGGTAGGCCCGCGCGGCCTGGAGGGGGTCACCGCCGAGGCCCTCGGCCAGCGGCTCGGCGCTGACGATGGAGGCCGGGGTGCCGAGAGCGTTCCAGCGGATCCTGCCGGTCTGGCCGGCCGAGCGCAGGTTGGCCGGGGGCTGCACCCGGCCCTGGCGGTTGTCCACATCCGGTCGTTCGGAGTGCTCCGCCTGGAAGTCGTGGATCTCGGGGGCCTGCCCGCCGGGTTCGCCGCGGGCGGCCCCGGCGAGGGGGAGGATCGACGCGGTGAGCGCCGTGACAATGAGCGTGCTGCGTAACCAGGACTTGGTCGACACGTTTTCCCTCCTGCGTGCCAGGGATGCGCAGGTTTCGCGCATCTCGCAAGAGGTAACACCGCACTCTAGACCTGACAAGATCTTGTAAAAACGGAAATATCAGCGTATAAGCGGCTGATAAGTGCGGGACAGGTGGCCGGCGCCTCGACGAACCAGAAGAGTCGTTATCAGCGACCATCCCTTATCTGGAATGAGGGTGTCGTCCGCCGCGCCCGGCGCAGTTCCCGCACTGATCATTCAACCGCCGCCCCGCGGGGGCGGCAACGGGTTTTCTATCGGCCGGCGAAGACGGAGGCGTAGATCGGCCGCCCGTGCTCGGTGACCACCTGCCCCGCCAGCCCGTCGCCGGTCAGCGTGGACAGCCGCAGGTCGAGGTAGCGCTCCTCCTCCACCAGCCGCACGTCGCCGCCCGGCGCGGGCAGCCAGGAAGCCACCTCTGCCAGCCGCGCCGCCCGGTCGCGCGCCAGCTCGGCGCGCAGCCCGGCCAGGCTCCCCGCCTCGTACGGCTCCGCCGCCGCCCGCTCCGGCTCGGCGTGCCAGGCGGCCACGCCGTACGCGAAGCAGACCAGCGCCGTCCACACCTCGGCGAAGTACGCCGGGTCGGGCGCCAGCTCCAGCCCCGCGAACCGCTCACCGACGAAGAACAGCGCCCCGAGCTGCCCCGGCATGAGCTCCAGCCGGCTCTGGAACTGCGTCAGCACCGCCCGCTTGCGCGACAGGATCTGCTCCAGGTGCCCCCGCGAGGGCAGCCCGTACGCGCGGTTGAGCTCGCTGATGTCCGGCCAGAGCTTGGCGTAGTCGTGGCGGCCGCGCAGCCGCATGGCCTTGGCCCGCAGCTCCAGCGGCAGCACGAAGAACCACTGGTCGCGCCCCTCCAGGTAGCCGCCCTGACCCGCCTGCACGCAGCAGGCGTCGTCGAAGCGCCTGGTCTGCCCGGCGCCCAGCAGCGCCGAGGAGCACAGGGCGTGGTTCTGGGCGGCGTCCTGGATGTAGCCGATGTGCAGGGGCACGATCGCCACGCCCTCGCGGGCGCCGTTGGCCAGCTCCACCTGCCCGTAGCCGACGACCCGCTTGAGCTTCAGCCCGGAGCGGGGCGGCACGATGCCGGGGCGGACGGGGCCGTAGACGGGCACCATCGTCAGCGCTCCCGCGCGCTGCGGGGTGCCCGCGCGATGGCCGCCCAGGTCGAGCGGCGCGGGCAGGATCGTGGTCAGGCTGGTCATCACCGTCCTCCTTCCAGCCGGGTCAGCATCGTCGTGCCTCCAGCCGGGTCAGCATCGTCGTTCGGATCCACTCGGCGCCGGCGCCGCAGTGGGCGAACGCCCAGGGCAGCAGCGCGGCGAGGTCGTCCTGGTGCCAGAACGGCCGGTGCGGCAGGCCCGGCGCGGGGTCGCGCAGGGTCAGGTCGTCGCCCCTGGTGAAGGCCGCCAGGCACAGCACCACGGGCGTCGTGACGCCGGCGCGCGGCAGCGTGGCCGCCACCCTCGCCAGGTCGCCCGGCAGGTGGTTCTCGTAGCCGTCGGTGACGACCATCACCAGGTCGGGACCGGTGCCGAGTGCGTCGAGCAGGGCGCCCGCCAGGTCGGCCGAGCCGGCGGGGGCCTGCGCCGTGCCGCCGGTCTCGATGACCGTGAGCCGCTCGCAGACCTCGGACAGCACCAGCCGCAGCGCCATGGCCTGCGACATGACCGCCCACTCGCGGTCGCCGTACCCGCGCATGGAGCCGGAGGCGTCCAGCACCAGTGCCACGTTCGCGGCCAGGCGCGGCAGGCCGCGCGTCGCCCGCGCCACGTACCGCGCCAGGGCGGGGCGCAGCTCGGCGGCCGGTCCGCCCCGGTACAGGTGCACCAGCGTCGCGGCGATGTCGCCCCGGTTGGTGGGGGTGACGATCGGCGGCTGCTCGGTGACCGGGTCGAGCGGCGCAGGCGGCTCCTGCGGGGCGAGCGCACCGTACGTGCCGGGGCCGTACAGCGCGCGCAGCCGCGTGATCGCCACCGCCGGGTCCTGGGTGAACCGCAGCAGACTCCTGCGCAGGTACGCCGAACCGGCGTCGCTCCCGGCGGCCGGCGGCGCGGGCTTGTCCGCGACTCCCTCGGAGACCAGCCGGGCGCAGGCGCGCGCGGTCGCCTTGCCGAGCGCGTGCTCCAAGCAGTCGGCCAGCGCCGGGCGGCGTGCCTCGATGAGCGCTGCGGCGTCCGGGTGCTCCAGCACGAAGGCGACGATCGCCCTGGTCGTGTGCTTGTGGTTGGCGCGCAGGCGCCGCAGCGCGAGCAGCGCCGTGATGGCGTACGCGGGCGGCAGGCCGAACATCAGCGCCCTGGTCACCTTGGCCAGGGTGGCGCGGGTGGCCTCGCCGAGGCCGTCCTGGGACGCGGCGAGCGTCTCCAGCAGCACCCGGGCGCGCTGCCATGGGAGCGCACCGGGCACCAGCGCGAGCAGCGCGTATCCCTCGGGGTCGCTCAGCCGGGCACTCCGGTGGAGCTCCGCGTCGTCCCAGACCGGCTCGCCGCCCCTGGAGAGCTCCAGCGGGACGTCATGAGTCCGGAAATGCGTGAGAAGAGCTGGGGTGTCCACGGAATTCGAGTTTAAGAATGCCTCTCCGGAAATGACACCGATTTTTTGACCGGCTCAGCGCATTTCCCTTTCCCGATTCCCTGTCAAATGCATTTCACGGGGCGCCGAGCATCCGCACGGCGTAGTCGATGGTGGCGGCCAGCCGCTCCGGGTGATGACCGGCGCGTTCGCGCACGCGCAGGCCGAGCACGGTGGTGAAGAGCAGGTCCACGGCGGCGTCGAGGTCGAGATCCGGCGGGAGCTCGCCGGTGTCGCGGCCGCGGCGCAGCAACGATTCGAGGGCTTTCCTGGTGACCTCGAAGGCGGCCTCGGTCCGCCGCCGCACCTCCGGGTCGGCGGCGCCGAGCTCGGTGGCGGTGTTGACCACCAGGCAGCCGCGGCCGGTCTCCTCGCCGGCCATGCAGGTCAGCCAGTCGCGCAGCACCTCGCGGACGGGGCCCGGCCGCTCCAGCAGCTCTTCGGCCTGGGACGACTCGGTGGCCCGGTAGCGGTCGAGAGCACGCAGGAACAGCCCGCGCTTGTCATGGAAGGCGCGATAGAGGCTGCTCTGCTTGAGCTCCAGCTCGGCGCCCAGCTCGCGGACGCCGGTCGCGGTGTAACCGCGCCGCCAGAACAGCTCGGTCGCCCTGGCCACCACGTCCTGCTCGTCGAACTCTCTCGGTCGCGCCATGCCTGCACCCTACCCCAGTTGTGGAGCGATCGCTCCCATACTAGGGTGGGCCGCCATACGGGAGCGATCGCTCCACAATTCTGAGGAGATCTCATGACGACGACTTCCGCGGCGGAACAGCGCGCGCCGGCGAGGAGCCACTGGCCGGCGGTGATCACGGTGACCGTGGCGACGTTCCTGGTGGTGACCGCCGAGCAACTGCCGATCGGGCTGCTGACGTCCGTCGGCTCCGCGCTGTCGGTGTCGGAGGGCACCGCCGGGCTGATGGTGACGCTGCCCAGCCTCGTCGCGGCCGTCGCGGCGCCGGTGGTCCCCGTGCTGGTCGGGCGGATGGACCGGCGGCTGCTGCTGATCGGGCTGGTCGCGGTGACCGCGCTCGCGGGGCTGGCCTCCGCCCTCGCGCCGAGCTACCCGCTGCTGCTCGCCGCCCGCGCGGTGGTCGGCGTGGCGATCGGCGGCTTCTGGGCCGTCGCCGGCGGGCTGGCCGTCCGGCTGGTGCCCGCGGCGCACGTGCCGCGGGCCACGGCGGTCATCTTCGGCGGCGTCGGGGCCGCGAACGTCTTCGGCGTGCCGATCGGCGCCGTGATCGGCGAGCTTGCCGGGTGGCGGGTGGCGTTCGGCGCGCTCGGCGGGCTGGGGCTCGTGGCGCTGGCCGCCCTGCTCGCCGTGCTGCCTCCGCTGACGGCCGAGCGGCCGGTCGCGCTCCGGCACCTCGCCGAGCAGCTCCGCAATCCGGGAGTGCGGGCCGGGGTGGTGGCGACGTTCCTCATCGTGCTCGGCCACTTCGCCGCCTACACCTACGTCAGCCCGGTGCTGCAGGACCTGTCGGGCATCGGCGCGCAGCTCGTCGGGCCGCTCCTGTTCGGCTTCGGGCTCGCGGGGATCGCGGGCAACTTCGCGGCCGGCGTCGCGGTGGCGCGCCGACCGCACCGGACGGTGCTCGTCATCGTCACCGCCCTGGCGCTGACCGTGCTGCTCTTTCCCCTGGCGGGCACCGGGGCCGCCGGGGGGATCGTGCTGCTGGGCGTGTGGGGGCTGGCGTTCGGCGGGGTCTCGGTGAGCCTGCAGACGTGGATGATCAAGGCGGCGCCGCAGGCGGTCGAGGCGGCCTCCGCGCTGTGGGTGGCGGTGTTCAACCTCGCGATCGGGCTCGGCTCGCTGGCCGGGGGCGTGATCGTGAACGCCGTCGCGCTCCGGGGCGACCTGTGGGCCGCGGGCGGCCTGCTCGCACTGGCCGGGGTGGCGGTGTGGAGCGCCCGCCGCACCCCCGGCCTACGGTGAGCGACCCGTGAAACGCCTGCCCGCGATGCCCTGCCGGGCCGGTGAATGCCCGCGATGCCCGGCCGGCTCGCCGGTCAGGGGGTCCTGACGTCCAGCCAGACCAGGCGGTGGTCGGAGCTCGGGAACGGGAAGACGCCGGTCAGCCGTGACAGCGGGTCGGCCGCCGGAGGCCAGAACACGCCACCGCCCACGGTCCTCAGCCGCCTGGCCGGCAGCACGTAGTCGGCGCGCAGGTTGCCGGGCGCGGTGTCGGCGAAGTCGGCCGTGTCGTGCTTCGGGTCGCCGGTGTGCGTGGCGTTCGCGCCGCCCTGCAGCGCCGCCGCCTCGGCCGCGCCCGCGCTCGACGGGGCGTTCCCGCCGTCGATCCGCGGGTGGTCGAGGAGCTGGTGGATGGCGCCCTGGTAGCTGTCGCCGTCGTTCGGGTCGGCGTTCTGGTCGCCGGCGATCACGAAGGCCGCCCCGGCGTCGAGCCCGCCGCGCCTGCCCCGGTCGTCGTAGAGGTAGCCGCCCCCGCCCGGCCGGGTGTAGTCGGCCCAGAGCCTGATCTCGTCGTGGTTGCGGCGGCCGTTGCGGTCCTCGGCGCCGTCGAACGTGGGCGGCGTCGGATGGCTGACCAGGAAGTGCACGGTACGGTGCCCGACGCGTACGGGCACGTCCCAGTGGCTCTTGGAGGACAGGCGCAGCACCCGCTGCTCCTCGGCCGAGTACCAGCCGGCGGGCATCGCGTTGCCCGGCATGTCCTTCCACAGGAAGTTCTGGAACGTGCGCACCCCGCGCATGTCGATCGGGTACTTCGAGTAGACGACCATGCCGTACTGGCCGGGGAAGGCGCCGAACCCGAGCGCGTCGTCGCCGTAGCCGGCGGCGCCGGGCGTGCTCACCACGGCGCCGTCGTTGTTGAGGTCGAAGCCCGAGGCGACGCCGGTGTTGCTGGGGGCGGTGTAGCGGTACCGGTAGGTGATCGGCCGCGCGCCGCCCTGCCCGACCGACAGGTAGTTGTCCTGGAAGAGGCGGGCCGCCCGGCCCGCGGCGTCGTGGTCGAACTCGTTGATGAGCAGCACGTCCGGGCGGTTGCGCTGGACGATCTCGGCGATGACCTGGGCCTGGGTGTTGCCAGGGGTGGACAGGTCGCTCACGAGCTGCCCCTCGGCGGCCCGGTTGAGCGAGGCGTTGAAGGTGGCGAACCTGACCCGGCTCGTGGCGTCGGCGGGCAGCGGGGCGAGGATCGCCGCCGCCACCACGGCGGACAGGGCAAAGCGGAAGAACATCGCGTCTCCCCTCGGATGGACCTGGGCCGGATCATGGCATCCCGAAGGGTGACGCACCACTACATCCGGGTGAAGTTTTCCCTCAGCCCGGCACCGCGTCGTCGAGCGCGGCCGTCGCCTGCGGCGCCACCCTGGCGGCCCAGGCCGCGACGACCTCCTCCAGGCGCGGCAGGTCGGACTCCAGCACCGCCAGGCCCGGCGTGGGCACGGTGGCACCCAGCTCGACCAGCAGCGGGCGCAGGTGCACCTCGACCGCCAGCGCGTGCTTGGCGTCCCCCATCACCAGCAGCGGCAGCGCCGCCCTGCCGGCCAGCGCCTGCGGCGGCAGCCGGTCGAGGAAGGCCTTGAGCAGGCCCGTGTAGGTGCCCTTGTAGGTGGGGCTGGCCACCACCAGCACGCTCGCCTCCGTCACCAGCTCCAGCGCCACCTCCACGCCGGCGGACGCGCCGGGCGCCAGGAGGTGCGGACCGAGCGCCGCCAGGTCCACCACCTCGTGCGACTCCGTTCCGTTCAGCCTCCGCCCGATCGCGCGGGCCGCCTCGACGGCCACGGTCAGCGTTCTGGAGCCCTCGCGCGGGTTGCCCACCAGCGCGACGACACTCATCGGGCCACTCCCAGCTCGCCACGCACCCAGCGCTCCTCCGTCCGCTCGTCCGGCACCCAGTCCTCCTCCGCCTCGTCGTCGGGCAGGTCGTACCAGTGGATGTCACCTTCGTACTCGCGCAGCCCAGCCATCTCAGGCCGCCACCTTCCGTCCCCGCGCCGGCGCGATCTCCTCGCGCAGCAGCCGTCCCACGTGCCTGCGCGCGCTCCCCGTGCGGGAGCACACGTCCACGACTTCCCTGATCCGCCCCGGCCCCGAGGTCATCACGGCGACCCGCCGCCCCACCCGGACGGCCTCCTCGACGTCGTGCGTGACGAGGAGAACGGTTCTGCCGGTGCGTTCCCAGACCCGTACGAGCTCATCCCCCACCCATTCGCGAGTCCCCCGATCCAGCCCCGCGAACGGCTCGTCCAGCAGCAGCACCCCCGGCTCGAAGGCGAGGCTGCGGGCCAGCGCCACGAGCTCCCGCCTGCCGCCGGACAGCTCGTGCGGGTAGCACTCCTCGTACCCCGACATCCCCACGATCGACAGCAGCTCACGCGCCCGCTCCCGCCTGGCCCCGGGCCTGCCCTCCAGCCCGAACGCCACGTTGCCGAGCGCGGTGCGCCACGGGAACAGGGTGTACTGCTGGACGACCACGCCCCGGTCCAGCGCGGGGCCGGCGACAGGGGCGCCGCCGATGCGGATCTCGCCGCGGGTCGGCTCGGTGAGGCCGGCGATGAGGGCGAAGAGCGTGGACTTGCCGCAGCCGCTGGGGCCGACGAGCGTGAGCAGCTCGCCCGGGCGCACGTCGAGGCTCAGGCCGGACAGCGCGGTGAACGGCTCGTCGCCGTGGAACGTCTTGGTCACGTCCCTGATGCTGAGATGCGGGCCCTGGCTCATGCGTACGAAGGTACGAGCCCCGGGGCCATAAGTCAACATTTCCTACATGATAACTAGAGAATTGGCCGATAGTCTCGACCCGTAGCGCCGCCGACCAGCCAAGGAGCGTTTCAGATGATCTTCATCACCGCGAAGTTCCGCGTCCTGCCCGAGCACGCCGACCGCTTCCCGGAGATCACCGCCGCCTTCACCGCGGCCACCCGCGCCGAGCCGGGCTGCCTGTGGTTCGACTGGTCCCGCAGCCTCGACGACCCGAACGAGTACGTCCTGGTCGAGGCGTTCAGGGACGGCGAGGCGGGCGGGGCCCACGTGCAGTCGGCCCACTTCAAGCAGGCCCAGCAGGAGCTGCCGCCCTACCTCGCCGAGACGCCCCGCATCGTCAACACGACCATCGACCAGGACGACTGGTCCGAGCTCGGCGAGATGGCCGTGCCGAAGGGCTGACCCGCCCGGCTCAGGGCCCGCCGCGCACGTTGCCGTAGGCGAACAGGCTGAGCGGGCCCGGCCCGGCCACCGGCTGCTCGGCGGTCACGGCCAGGGCCAGCGTGTTGTTCCCGTGCTCGTCCAGCAGGCCGGCCGGCAGCGCGAACTCGCGCTGGGGGCCGATGTCGCCGCCGTACTGGCCGACGTTCCAGCCGTTGAGGAAGACCAGCACCCGGAACGCGGGCGACGGGTCGCCGCCGAAGCGCAGCCCGACCGGGACGTCCTGGCCCTGGGGCAGGTCCAGCCGGAACGAGGTGCGGAACCAGGTGACGCCCGGGGTCAGCGGGGTCGCCGGGGCGGCCTCCTTCCACGATTTGTCTTGATACTTCGGAAGATGCCAGCCGGTGCGCTCCCCGTACAGGCCGCCGGTGCTGAGCGGGCCGCGCAGCCTGTCGGCCCCGGCAGTGCCCTGGATCCTCCAGGCGACGGGAGTGCCGCCGACGGACGCGGCGACCAGGCCGCGCGGCTGCTTGAAGCGCAGGTCGTCGGCGATCCAGTCGTCGTTGTGGCCCATGTTGGCGACGAGCACGGCGATCACGTTGCCGGCGCCCGGCCTGAGCAGGCCCGCGGGGATGTCGAAGCGGCCGGGGCCCGGGTCGGGGTTCGGCGGGGTCCACTGGTCGCCCGAGTCCGCCTGCACGCCGCCGGCCGCCGAGCCCAGGTAGCGGCCGTTCAGCCAGACGAGGTAGTTGCCGCGGCGGCCGGTGATCGCGTTCAGGTCGATCCTGGTCTCGGCGCCGGTGGCGGTGAAGTGGCCGCGGTACCAGACGTTGCCGTAGTGGAAGCCGTAGTCGTCGGCGTACAGGACGGGCAGGGTCTTCGGCGGGTGCGGGCTGTTCGTGGTGGTGTGGTCGGCGGCCGTCCAGCGGGAGTCGTCGAAGCCGGGCGCGGCCTCGGGGGCCTCGGGGCGGGTGCGCCAGCCTGCGAGCTCGGGCAGCTTCGCCGCGGCCGGGGCCCGGGTGACGCCCAGGAGTGAGCCGCTCGCCGTACGCGTGACCCGCACGTCATCGTGACCGGCGTCCTGGCCGCCGCCCTGGCTCGCCGCCGCGCCGAGGCCGATCTCGACGCGCCTGGCCGGCGGCGGTGCGAACACCTCCACCTCCCCCGCCACCGTGTCCGCCGCCAGCCGCACCACGTCCCCCCGCAGCGTGGCCGAGCGGAGCAGCTCCGTGCCGCGCACCAGCACCGGCCCGGCCGCCGTCGAGGCCCGCCAGAAGCGCGCCGTCTCCTCGTCGGCGCCGATGAGCAGCAGCAGCGGCCGCCTCCCGCCGCCCGTGACCAGCACCCGCGCCAGCCCGTCGTGCGCGTAGTCGAGCCGCAGGTCACCCCCGCTGTACGCGGCCCGCACCGCCCCTTCGAGCACCTTGACGGACGGCTGCGACGAGTACCGCAGCACGGTGGCGCCCGGCGAGCCGGCGGTGCCGTACAGGACCGCCACGTCGCGCCCGCCGATGGCCGCGTGGGTCATGATCTCGGAGGTGGAGACGGCCAGCCGCTGCCCGCCCAGGTCGTACCCGGCGACGAGCACGTGCGCGTCGCGCCCCTTGACCTGGACCGGCACCTGGTACCGCCCGTCGGGGGCGGCCCAGTCGAGGGTGGCGGAGTCGGCGCCGGTGGCGGCCCTGTCGGCGTGCCCGACGAGGACGAACTGGGTGCCGGTGTCGGGGTTCGCGCGGGCGGCGGTGGTCAGGGCGGCGTTGTCCGGGATGGCAGGCGAGGTGCGGGCGTCGGTCTTGGCCAGGGGGGCGACCGCCTCCAGGAAGTACCCCTGGCGCTTGAACTCGTCGTACTTGGGCGTCAGCCGCCGGGCCTCGGTGATGGGGGCGCCGTAGTCGTAGGAGGTGTAGACGTCGTTGGGCTGGGCGAGCCAGCCCCAGTTCGTGCCGCCGTAGCCCATGTAGTACGAGAACATCGTGGCGCCGGTCTGGATGAGGTTGTTCTTGTAGAAGAACTTCATGAAGGCCGGCCCGGTGAGCTCGCGGCACCTGTCGTACCCGGCGTCGCCCACGTCGATGGCTCCGGCCTGGTACTCGGCGGCGAAGACGGGGATGTCGTCGCGCAGCTTCTCGGTCAGGCCCTCGCCCCAGGGCCCCCACAGCCCGGGGTTCGCGCACTCGAAGGACTGCGGGTAGTCGTCCACGCCGGGGATCTGCACGGCGCCGGGCCCGGTCGCCCAGGTCGAGCTCCAGCTTCCGGCGTCGCAGCAGTCGTTGGTGGTGATCGGCACGGTGATGCCGCCGGCCCTGGCCTGGTCCTGGATGTCCTGCATGTAGGCGGCGTCGGTGTTGACCTGGTACTCGTTCTCGGCGTTGTAGAGGATCACCGGCCCGCCGTCCGTGACCTGGTGGCGGGCGATGATCGGGTTGATCCGGTGCAGCCACTCGCGGTAGGCCTCCCGGTAGCCGGGCTCGAAGCTGCGGCCCCGGCCCGGCACCGTCTTCAGCCAGGCCGGGAAGCCGCCGCCGGTGCTCTCGGCGTTGATGTACGGCCCCGGCCGCGCGATCACGTACAGGCCGGCCTCGCGGGCGGTGCGCAGCAGCCGGTCCACGTCGCGCACGCCGGTGAAGTCGTACACGCCGGGCGCCGGCGAGTGGTACGCCCAGGAGAAGTACAGCGAGACGGCGTTGAATCCGGCCGCCCTGAACTTCTCCAGCACGTCCCGCCACAACTCCTGGCTGGGCAGCCGGAAGTAGTGGAACTCGGCCGACTGGAGCACGATCCGGCGCCCGTCGACCATCAGCGAGTACTGGTCGTAGGTGACCTCGCGCGCGGTGCCCGCCCGCGCGGGAGCGACGATGGTCGCGCAGGTCAGGAGCAGGGCCAGGAGCACCGAGAGCAAGCGCCTCATGGTCGCCTTCCAGGGGGTGGGCTCGGAACGGCACGCGCCCCTTTAATTTGGCGATCATCCAAACAAAAGTCAAACAATCCCGGCGAGCGCCCCCGTCGCCCGTTCCTCCAGCCGCACGGCCTCCGCGACGAGCGCGGCCACCTCCGCCAGCGGCTCCCGCGCGGACGCGGCGGCGGCCACCCGCGACCACTGCCGGCCGCACTCGCGGTAGCGCGCCGCCGCCTCGGCGTGCCCGGCCTCGGCCAGGAAGCCGGCGTAGAGCGGCCGGGTGGCCCCGGGCGCGGTGTAGTCGACCTCCAGGCACTCGGCCAGGCGGTCGAGCGCCGGCCCGAGGTCGGCGAACCGGCGGGTCCAGCCCTGCCTGCCGGTGGTGTCGGCGAGCTGGGCGGCCAGCTTGCGCATGCCGGACAGCCCGAAGTTGACGTCGAAGTTGTTGCCCAGCACCGGCCCGGTCAGCTTGGCGGCGGTGTCCTTGATCGCCCCGCGCACGTCGGGCTCGCCTCCGGCGGGGCCGGTGACCTCGATGAGCAGGTGCCTGGCCTTGGGGATCGCCGACCAGGCCGTCATGAAGGCGGCCAGCGGCAGCTCGCCGGGGCCGTCGTCGCGCACGCGTACGGTGTCGCCGGACAGGCCCGTCACGGCCACGTCCACGGGGTCGGGGAACGGCAGCGTCTCCCGCCAGGGCAGCAGGTGGCGGCCGACCCGGCAGATCGGGGTGCGCCCCGCGTCGAGCGCGGCCCGCAGGTTGCGCTCGGCGACCCTGGGCGAGCCCGTCCGCCGGATCTCGTGCGGGACGCCGGCCCGGGAGAGCGCGAGCGGGATCATCGGCTCGGGATGGGCCTGGGCGACGACGGTCAGCATGGGCGGGTGGCCGGCGTACTCGAACACGAAGTACATGAACCCGATGCCGCCGCCCAGCCCGAGCAGCATGGCCTCGGACAGGCCGCCGCCCAGCACGTCGCGCAGCAACGCCGACTCGTGGTGGTGGCGGGGGGCGCGGCCGGCCACGTGGCGCAGCGCGGTGGTGTAGGACTCGCCGGTCCTGGCCATGCGCTCGCGTACGCGGCGCTTGAGGTGCTTGTGATCGGTCATGGCGGTGCTCCCTGACGCGGCCCCGTGCGCCGGCCCCACGCTCCCGCACGCACGGCTCGCCGTGGAAAGGAAGAACCGGCACGATCGAGTCGTCGCCCCGAGGACATCGATCCCCTCTGCCTCCGCGTCGCCGCACGGCGTGGGTGTGCGGTCAGGAGGTCGGGCGCGGGACGGCGCCGGTCACCGAAGCCTACTACCAGCACCCCGTTACGCGAACGTTACGAGTGGCGCGAATCCCCCAGTACGCCTATTCTCGCAGCTCACAGCACCGATATCGGGGTGGCTAAGTTTTTTTCCGGGTTATTGACGAAAAACACCGGGCGTCGGCAGACTCTGCGTCATGTCACAACCCCGTGGCCCCCTGTCACAACTCCGGCGCGGGCACGAAGAGCTCGTGCTTGGCCTGCTGCGCAAGCACGGCCCGCTCAGCCGGGGCGAGCTGGGCAAGCGTTGCGGGTTGTCCCGGACGACCCTCTACGACATCCTCGCCGAGCTCGTCACCTCCGGCGCCGTGGTCACCGCCACCTCCCAGGACGCCCCGCGCGGCCGCGGCAGGCCGGCCGAGACGCTGACCCTCAACCCCGACGCCGGCCAGGCCATCGGCATCGACTTCGCCCGACGCGCGCTGCACGTCGCGGCCGTCAACCTGGCGCACGAGGTCGTCGGCTCGGCCAGCGAGCCGCACGACGCCGACCTGCCGTGGGAGCAGCGGGTCGAGCTGGCCGCGCGGCTCGTCGGCTCGCTCACCGGCACCGGCGGCGGCACCGGCACGGGCGGCGGCGCGCTGCGGCTGGGCGCGCTCGACGCGATCGGCGTCGGCGTGGTCGGTGTCGTGGGCTCGCAGGCCGCGGAGGAGGACGAGTCCGCGCCGCACCCCGCGCAGGTGCTGCTGCGCGAGCGGTTCGGCGTCCCGGTGCTGCTGGACAACAACACCCGGCTGGCCGCGCTGGGCGAGGCCATCTGGGGCGCCGCCGCCGGCGGGCAGGACGTGCTGTACCTGCGCCTGTCCCACGGTGTCGGTGGCGGGCTGGTGGTCGGCGGGTCGCTGCACCGCGGCGCGTACGGGCTGTCCGGCGAGTTCGGCCACATCACGGTCGAGCCCGGCGGCGCCCCCTGCGACTGCGGCGGCACCGGCTGCCTGGAGACCGTCGCCTCGATAAGAGCCGTGCTGGACGCCTTCCGCGCCGCCGGCGGCCGGGCCGCGGACGTGCCCGAGCTGGTCAAGGCCGTCCGGGCGGGCGACCGGGCCGCCCTCACCCTGCTGGACGGCGTCGGCGCCAGGATCGGCGAGGTGCTGGCGGCCCTGTGCAACGCCATCGGCCCGAGCGTGATCGTGATCGGCGGCGAGCTGGCCGAGACGGGCGGCGCGCTGGTCGAGCCCATCGAGCGGGCGCTGCACGACCACGTCATGCCGGTCTCCCGGCACCGGGTGAGCCTGCGCCGCGCCACGCTCGGCGAGGTCGCCGGCGCCCTCGGCGGCATCGCCCTGGTGCTGCACGAATCCCCCCTGCTTTCCCGCTATCCGGCCGGCCCGGATCTCGCGGAGGACCCGATCCCCGACAAGGAGTCCCGATGACCCAGCTCACCGCGCTGGGCAAGTCGCCGGCGGCGCAGACCGCCCGGCGCGCGCCCAGGCGCTCGCGGCGCGCCATCGTTCTCAACCTGGTCGCCGTCGTCATCGGCCTGGTCGTGTGGACGCTGCTGGCCACCCTCGGCGTGCAGGGCCTGCCCGGGCCGCTCGAGGTGGCCGCCAAGGCGGGCGAGCTGATCGCCGACGGCACCCTGTTCACCGACGCGCTGGCCAGCCTGCGCAGGGTGCTCATCGGCTTCCTGCTCGGCACGCTGCTGGCCATCCCGGTCGGCTTCCTGATGGGCTGGTACGCCACCGCGCGCGGCCTGCTGGAGCCGTACGTGCAGTTCTTCCGCACCATCCCCCCGCTGGCGATCATCCCGCTGGCCATCGTGCTCATGGGCATCGGCGAGGTGCCGAAGGTCTTCGTGATCTTCCTGGCGTCGTTCCTGTCCAGCGTCGTCTCGACGTTCCAGGGCGTGGTGGACGTGGACAGGACCCTGATCAACGCCGCCCGCGTGCTCGGCGCCTCCGACCGCACCATCTTCCTCAAGGTCGTGGTGCCGGCCTCCACGCCGTTCATCCTGGTCGGCATGCGGGTCGGGCTCGGCTCGGCGTGGGGCACGCTGGTCGCCGCCGAGCTGATCGCCGCGCAGGAGGGCCTGGGCTTCCGGATGCAGCAGGCCCAGCTCTACTACGACCTGTCCACGATCTTCGTGGGCCTGATCGCCATCGGCGTGCTCGGCCTGCTGATGGACCGCCTGCTGCTGCTCGCCGAGCGCCGCCTCACCAACTGGCAGGAGCGCCGATGAACGCCAAGATCTCCTTCAGGGACATCGTCAAGACCTACCCGCTGAAGGACGACACCTTCACCGCCCTGGACCATGTGTCGCTGGACATCGCCGACCGCGAGTTCGTCACCGTCGTGGGCCCCTCGGGCTGCGGCAAGAGCACGCTGATGAGCATGGCCGCCGGCCTGGTCGAGCCCACCTCGGGCGAGGTGCTCGTGGACGGCGCGCCCGTCGGCGGCCCCGGACCCGACCGCGGCGTGATCTTCCAGCAGTACGCGTTGTTCCCCTGGCTGACCGTGCGCAGGAACGTCGAGTTCGGGCTCAGGCTCATGGAGCTGCCCGCCGAGGAGCGCAGGCAGCGGGCCCAGCGGGCGATCGAGCTGGTCGGGCTGGCCGACTTCGCCGACGCGCTGCCCAAGATGTTGTCCGGCGGCATGAAGCAGCGCTGCGCCATCGCCCGTGCCTACGCGGTCGATCCTCAGGTCCTGCTCATGGACGAGCCGTTCGGCGCGCTCGACGCGCTGACCCGGGTGCAGCTCCAGGACCAGCTCCTGCACACCTGGAGCCAGGAGCAGCGCACGGTCATGTTCATCACGCACGACGTGGACGAGGCCGTCTACCTCGCCCGGCGCGTGATCGTGATGGCCGCCAGGCCCGGCCGCCTCCACAAGATCATCGACGTCGACCTGCCGTACCCGAGGACCGAGGAGATGCGGCTGTCGCCCGAGTTCGGGCGCATCCGCAACGAGGTCTGGCACGCCGTCTACCACCAGGCTCCGGCCGTAACCGCGGCCTAGCAACCAACCCCCCCGGAAAGGACTGATCCGCCATGCGTTCTCTTCGCCGCGCCCTGACGGCCGCCACGGCGGTGAGCCTGCTCGCACTCTCCGTGACCGCCTGCTCCGACGACGGCTCCACGGTCCGGTTCGGCTACATCAGCGACTACAACGGCGCGAGCCTGCTCGCCATCGCCGAGAAGCAGGGCCTGTGGGAGAAGCAGGGTCTCACCCCCGAGATCAAGGTCTTCACGAACGGCCCGCTCCAGATCCAGGCGCTCGGCGCCGGCGACCTCGACTTCGGCTACATCGGCCCGGGCGCCATGTGGCTGCCCGCCACCGGCAAGGCCAAGGTCGTCGCGATCAACACGCTCGCCTACGCCGACCGCGTCATCGGCCGCCCGGGCGTCACGTCCATCGCGGACCTCAAGGGCAAGAAGGTCGGAGTGCCGGAGGGCACGTCCGGCGACATGGTGCTCAACCTGGCCCTGCAGAAGGCCGGCATGACGGTCAAGGACATCCAGAAGGTGCCCATGGACCCGGCCACGGTCGTCTCGGCCTTCGTCGCCGGGCAGATCGACGGGGCCGGCATCTGGTACCCGCTGATCGACAACATCAAGCAGAAGGTGCCGGACATGGTCGAGCTGGCCAGCACCAAGGAGTGGCCGGACAGCTCGTTCCCCACCGCCTTCGTGGGCGGCACGCAGGTGAACGAGGAGCTCACCAACAAGGTGATCAAGGTGCTGCAGGAGGCCAACGACTGGCGGGCCGCGCACTACGAGGAGTCGATCACGGAGGCGGCGTCGCTGCTCAAGCTGGACGCGGCCAAGGTCAAGGCCGACGCGGCGAACGTCAAGGTGATGACCACCGAGGACCTGGTCAACAAGACCAAGGACGGCACCGTGGCCAAGTGGCTCAACAGCCTGGGCGACTTCTTCGTCAGCACGGGCCAGCTCAAGTCCAAGGCCGACCCGGCGGCGTACTACACCGGCGACCTCTACACGAAGGCCTTCACCAAGTGAACCTGCTGTTCCTGATGACCGACCAGCACCGCGTCGACACCCTGGGCTGCTACGGCAACCCGCACGTGGCCACGCCCAACCTGGACAGGCTGGCCGCCACCGGCACGCGGTTCGATCGGTTCTACACGCCCACGGCCATCTGCACGCCCGCGCGGGCCAGCCTCCTCACCGGGCAGGCCCCGTTCAGGCACCGGCTGCTGGCGAACTACGAGCGCAACGTCGGCTACCTGGAGGACCTGCGCGAGGACGCGTTCACCTTCCCCGAGGCGCTGAAGGAGCGCGGCTACAACCTCGGGCTGGTCGGCAAGTGGCATGGCGGCACCAGCCGCAACGCCGCCTCCTACGGCTTCGACGGGCCCGACCTGCCCGGCTGGCACAACCCGGTCGACCACCCCGACTACCTGGCGTACCTGGAGGAGCGGGGGCTGCCGCCGTACCGGATCTCCGACCTGATCAGGGGCACCACGCCGAACGGCAACCAGGGCAACCTCCTCGCGGCGCGGCTGCACCAGCCGGTGGAGGCCACGTTCGAGCACTACCTGGCGGACCGGGCGATCGAGCACCTGGAGCGGTACGCGGCGGAGGGCAAGCCGTTCTTCCTGGCCACGCACTTCTTCGGGCCGCACCTGCCGTACCTGCTGCCGGACGAGTACTTCGACATGTACGACCCGAGCCTGGTCGAGCTGCCGCCGTCGATCGCGGAGACGTTCGAGGGCAAGCCGCCTGTGCAGCGCAACTACAGCGAGCACTGGACGTTCGACACGATCCCGATCGAGGTCACGCGCAAGCTGATCGCGGTCTACTGGGGTTACGTCACGCTGATCGACCAGCAGATCGGCCGCATCCTCGACCGCATGGACGAGCTGGGCCTGTCGGATCAGACGTCGGTGTTCTTCACCTCCGACCACGGCGAGTTCACCGGCGCCCACCGGCTGCACGACAAGGGCCCGGCGATGTACGAGGACATCTACCGCATCTGCGGCCTCGTCCGGATCCCCGGCGCGCCGCCGCAGGTCAGGAACGAGTTCGTGACGCTCACCGACTGCACGGCGACGATCCTGGAGCTGGCGGGCTGCGACCCGGAGCCGGCGGTGGACAGCCGCAGCCTGGTGCCGCTGGTGCGCGGCGAGCACCTCGATTGGCCGGGCGAGCTGCTCGCGGAGTTCCACGGCCACCACTTCCCCTACCCTCAGCGCATGATCCGCGACGACCGCTACAAGCTGGTCGTCAACCCGGAGTCGGTCAACGAGCTGTACGACCTGCACGCCGACCCGCATGAGCTGAGCAACCGGTACACCCACCCGGAGCTGGCGCCCGTCCGCCGCCGCCTGATGCGCAGGCTGTACGACCTGCTGCGCGATCGCGGCGACAACTTCTACCACTGGATGACGCCGATGTACGACATCGGCGAGCTGGACTACGACCCCACGCTGAGCTCTTTCGAGAAAGAGACCACTGGTTGATACGCGAACTCCTCGGCCTCGCCGCTCTGGCGGCGGGACTGATCACCCCCCTTCCCGCCGCCGCGCAGGCGGCCCCCGCCTACTCCAACCCGGTCTCGGCCGGGGTCGTGGACACCTTCCCCGACCCCACGATGATCCACGCCAAGGACGGCCTCTGGTACGCGTACGGCACCCAGAACCCGGTCTTCGACAGCAAGGGCGAGGACGGCGAGCGCATCCTGCCGATCATGCGCTCGGCGGACATGGTGACCTGGGAGTACGCCGGCGAGGTGTTCACCCCGCAGACCAGGCCCGCCTGGCACGGGGACTCCCGCCTCTGGGCGCCGGACATCAGGTACGTCGGCGGCCGGTACCACCTCTACTACTCGCTGGCCCGCGGCGATCTCGGCCTGGCCACCGCGCCGACGCCGACGGGCCCGTGGACCGACCACGGTGACGTGCTGCCGGCCGCCACCCAGGCGAGCTGCCCGACCGGGCACATCGACCAGGCCCAGTTCACCGACGTCGACGGCGCCCACTACATGTACTGGGGCAGCTACGACGTCCTCTGCGTGGCCCGGATGAACGCCGACGCCACGCTCGTCGAGGGCACCGCGACCCAGATCGCCAGGGGCCGCCGGATGGAGGGCGGGTACGTCGTCCGACGCGACGGTTTCTACTACCTGTTCTACTCCGACGCCGGCTGCTGCGACGGCGCCTTCAGCGGCTACCAGGTCAAGGCGGGCCGCTCCACCAGCCCGCTCGGCCCGTTCACGGACGACGAGGGCGTGGACCTGATGGAGCCGACCAGCAAGGGCGCCATCGTCGTCGGCTCCAACGGCAACCAGTGGGCCGGGCCCGGTCACAGCGGCTTCCAGACCGACCTGGCGGGCCAGGACTGGCTCGTCTACCACGCCATCTCGACCGCCGACCCGGACTTCCCGCCGGTGGGCGGCGGGCGGCTGACGGCGCTGAGCAAGCGGCCGCTGCTGATCGACCGGCTGGACTGGATCGACGGCTGGCCCGTGGTCCGCGCCGGGGCCGGGCCGTCCGAGGGCGCACAGCCGGCGCCGGTGACGTCGTACGAGGTGGGCGGCACGTTCGGCGAGGGCTCCCTGGCCGGCTGGCGCACCGGGAGCGGCTCCTGGACGGCGAGGACCGACCAGGACGCCCACGGCTACGCGGCGGGCAGCGGCCACCTCGTGTCAGCGCGCAGGACCTCCTCGGCGAACGTGCGGGCCCAGGCCGACCTGCGGGTCGCCTCCGGCACGGCCGGGCTGGCCCTCGCCTACGTCAACCGCGGCAACCATGTGGTGGCCCGGCTGGACAGGGCCAGGAACGCGCTGGTCACCGACGTGGTGATCGGCGGCCGGAGCCGCGGCGAGTCGGTCACCGCGCTGCCCGCCGGGTTCGGCTTCGGCGCCTGGCACACCGTGGTGGCCGAGCTGCGCGGCACCGAACTGAGCGTGCAGGTGTCCGCCGACAAGCTCGGCGACCCGGTGGCGGAGCAGCGGCGCACGCTGCCGCGCGCCGCCGCCAGGCACGGCTCGGTCGGCGTCGTGGCCCGCGGCCGGGCGGACGCCGACAACGTGGGCGCCGCCGAGCTGCACACGCCGGTCACCCAGCGGCTTCCCGAGCCGGAGCCGGGCGAGCTGCTGCCGGAGTTCAGCGACGAGTTCGAGGGCACGGCCGTGGGCGCCGGGTGGCAGTGGGTGCGCGGGCCCGCAGCCGGGGCGGCCGTCTCGGGCGGGAAGCTGTCGTGGCCGACCCAGAACGCCGAGCTGCACCTGGCCGGCAACACGGCGGCGGTGCTGTGGCGGGAGGCGCCCGAGGGCGACTACACGGTGGAGACGAAGCTCAGGTTCGCGCCGACGGCCGCCGCCCAGCAGGCCGGGCTGCTGCTGTACGAGAACGACGACCGCTACTTCAAGATGGCCCATTCCGCGCTGCCGCTGCAGCGGGGCAACGGGGTCGTGCTGCAGATGAGCGAGTTCGGCAAGGAGGGCGAGCGGCCGACGACCACGCCGCCGATCGCGGTGGCCAACGGTCCCATGTTCGGCGGGCCCGCGGCGGAGACCATGTGGTTGCGGCTGTCGTACCACTACGACGCGGCCGGCCACGAGAACGAGGTGCGCGCGGCCACCAGCCGGGACGGCGAGCGCTGGGTGCGCAACGGGGTCTGGACGCTGCCCGCGAAGAACAAGCTCAAGATCGGTCTCATCTCGATGAACCGGTCGGGCGCGGTCGCCGAGTTCGACTACGTACGGACTTATCGCGACTGATGCCTGCCCCCGATGGCTTCTACGCCATCGGGGGCGATTCCCGTTCTGCGAAACGTGTCCCCTCCGGTACGCCGAGTGTGCTTGACTCCCGCCTGGCGACCTCTGGGAGGGTTCATGGGGGAGTTGGTGGGGATCGACCCCCGCGGTGCGCATGACCTGATCCGCCGGATGGAGGCGGTGAAGGCGTTCCTGGGCAGGACCCGGCCCGGGCTCGACGCGGCGATCGCCGAGGCGGGCCAGGACTGGGCCGGCCGCCAGGGCAGCACGGCGCTGCACCGCGCCTGGGCGTTCCTCCACGAGTCCCAGCACGATCTGAAGTGGCGCATCGACACCGTCGAGCAGCTCGTGCCGGTGCGCGAGCGCGGCATGCTCACGGCGACCTTCCCGTTCGGCGCCGAGTCCGAGGCCCGGCACGAGGCCGGGCAGGCGGCCTCCGCCATCCGCGCCGCCCTCGACGCCCACGCTCCGGCCGCGGCCCAGGTGGGGCAGGCCGTCGCCGCCACGGCCGGGAAGGCCGGCGACCCCGCGTACGCGGCGGCGCTGCTGGCGGCGCTCGGGCCGGACGCCTTCGTCCGCACCCTGCACGTCCTGACCACCTCGGACGAGCACCACGCGACGCCCGCCACACCGCAGAGCGCGGGCGGGACGCGCGGTGACGCGCTCTCGGAAGGGGCGCGTGGCCAGGCCGCGTTGCTGGCCAGGGCGTTCGCCAGCGCGGAGCGCACGGGGCGGCTCGGGGACGAGTGGCAGGCGCTGGCGGAGAGCGCTCCACCGCAGGTGCTCAGCGCGCTGGTGTCGCTCGCCGGGCAGTCCGGCACGTTCCTCCACCAGGTCGCGCTCACCCTGCTCGCCGGGCCCGAGCCGGGCCAGGAGGTGGCGGACCGGCCCGCGCAGGGAGAGGACCTGGTCGCCGGGGCTGAGCCGGGCCGGCACCTGCACGGCCTCGTCGTGGCCTACGCCGCCAACCCGCTGGCGTTCCAGCAGTTCCTGGCCGAGCATCCGCGCGAGACCCGGATCCTGCTGGCCACCGGCGACCCCGCCCTGCGCCCCGCGCTGGACGAGGCGCTCAAGCCGGGCGCCGGCGCCGACGGGCTGCGGGAGCGGGCGTGGGCGAACGTCCGGAGCATCGGCGGCGGCTGACGATGCCGACCAAGGACCAGTTGCTCCGCGAGGCCGCCGACAAGGAGGCGCTCGCCGTCACCTTCCTGCGCTACGCCAGGGCACTGCCGGAGGCGCTGGAGGGCATCCCGGCCCGGCCGGGCGACTGCGAGCCGTTCTGGCGCGGCCCGGCCGCGCAGCGGTTCGTCACCCAGGTCCTCAGGATGCACAGGGAGCTGGACGACCTGGAGGACGACTGCCTGGCCACCGCCGAGAGCCTGCGCCGCCGCGCCGGACGGCTGCGCGAGCAGGCCTCCCAGGTCGCCGACCCGGCCTGACGCGAAGCGTCCCGGCAGGTCCCGGCCTGCTTGCCGCTGCCCGCCGGGGCCGCCCCGGCCCCTGGCGGGTCAGTGCGCGCCCACGTCGGACGAGAGCCGCTGGGCGAGGTAGATCGGCACCACCGAGGCCACGATGAGCGCGGCGGCCACCACGTTCACCACCGGCGCCTGGTTCGGCCGGAAGAGGTTCTCGAAGATCCAGATGGGCAGCGTCCGCACCCCCGCCCCCGCCGTGAACGTGGTCACGATGATCTCGTCGAACGACAGCGCGAACGCCAGCAGCCCGCCCGCCAGCAACGCCGACCGCATCATGGGGAACGTCACCAGCCGGAACGTCGTGACCGGCCCCGCCCCGAGATCGGCCGACGCCTCCTCCAGGCTCGTCCCCGTCCGCCGCAGCCGCGCCAGCACGTTGTTGTGGACGGTCACCACGCAGAACGTGGCGTGCCCGACCACCACCGTGAACAGCCCGAGCCCCACCCCGAACGGCTCCAGCACCGTGCGGAAGGCGTTGTTCAGCGCGATCCCGGTGACGATGCCCGGCAGCGCGATGGGCAGGATGATCACCAGCGACACGGTCTGCCGCCCGAAGAAGCGGTACCGCTGCACGGCGAAGGCCGCCATCGTGCCGAGCACCAGCGCGATCGCCGTCGCCCCGAGCCCGGCCTGCACCGAGGTCCACAACGCGTCCCGCACGCCGGAGGAGGCCCAGGCCGCGCCCCACCACCGCAGCGTCAGCCCGGACGGCGGCCAGCCGAAGGTGCGGTCGGCGTTGACGGAGTTGAGCAGCACGACGGCCAGCGGCACGTAGATCACGGCCAGTCCGGCCGCGAGCGCGAGCCTGAGCAGCAGCCGGGTCAGCCGGGACAGTCTCACAGGTTCTCCAGGGCGCCGGTGCGGCGCACGGCCGCGAGGTAACCGAGCATGACGACGACGGGCACGGTGGCCACGGCGGCGGCGAAGGGCAGGTTGTTGGCCGCGCCGATGTTGTCGTAGACGACGTTCCCGATGAGCTGCCCGCGCCCGCCGACGATCTTGACGGCGATGTAGTCGCCGAGCGACAGCGAGAACGTGAAGATCGACCCGGCGATCACGGCCGGGAAGGTCAGCGGCCACACGATCGTGCGGAACACCCGCCAGGCCCTGGCGCCGAGGTCTCCCGCCGCCTCCAGCATCGAGTTCGGCAGCCGCTCCAGCCCCGCGTAGATGGGCAGGATCATGTACGGCAGCCACAGGTAGGCCAGCGTCAGCACCGTGGCGGTCAGCCCGAAACCCCACCCCAGCAGCCCGCCGGACGACAACATGACGCGCCACGCGTACGCCTTGACCAGGTAGCTCGCCCACAACGGCGTCAGCACCGCGATCACCAGCCACCGCCGCGTGCGCGGCGAGGCCAGCTTGGCCATCGCGAACGCCATGGGGAAGGCCACCACCAGGTCGATGGCCGTCACCGCGAGCGCCACCCCGACCGAGCGCAGCACGATCGTCCGATACACCTCCCCCGTGACCAGGTCCTGGAAGTTGGCCCAGGTGAAGGTTCTGATCAGCTCGCCGGTGAAGGTGTCCACGGAGTAGAACGCGGTGACGAACAGCGCCGCCAGCGCCCCCAGGTACGCCAGCCCCAGCCACGCCAGCGGCGCCGACAGCAGCAGGGCCAGCCGTACCTTCGCCTTGCGGTGCAGGAACGCGGCGACGCGGGTCAACCCTTGATCTCCGTCCAGGCCCGCGTCCACTCGGCGTAGTCCTTGCACGTGACGTCCGTGCGGCCGTCGAGGCACTGGGCGATCGGGGTGGTCCAGTAGTGGACCTTGGAGAAGTACGTCTCGTCGGTGGCGTGGAAGGTCTCGCAGTGCTGGGGATCAGCGGTCTCCTCGCACGACTTCGCATTCGACGGGGCCTCGCCGAAGTACTCGGCGACCTGCGCGTTCGCGGTGGGCGAGATGATCCAGTCGAGCCACCGGTACGCGCAGTTGGGGTGCGCGGCCTCGGCGGCCACCATCCACGTGTCGGACCAGCCGGTCGCGCCCTCCTTGGGCAGCACGGCCTCCACGGGGGCCTTCTCGCTCTTGGCCACGTTCACGATGACCTGCCAGGTGGTGCCCACGACGGAGTCGCCGCTCTTGAACGCCTGGATCTCCTTGGTGTAGTCGGACCAGTACTCGCCGATGATCTGCTTCTGCTGCTTGAGCAGGTCCACCGCGGCCTGGAACTGCTTGTCGTCCAGCGCGTACGGGTTCTTGACGCCGAGGTCCGGCCTGGTGGCCATCAGGTAGACGGCGGCGTCGGCGATGTAGATGGGCGAGTCGTAGGCCGTGACCTTGCCCTTGTACGGCGAGTTCGGGTCGAAGACCACGCTCCAGGAGTCGGGGGCGGGCTTGACCGTGTCGGTGCGCCACATGAGCAGGTTCGCGCCGCGGCCGTGCGGGACCCCGTACGGGACGCCGTTCACGGAGTTCCACGGCTTGCTCTTCAGGCCGTCGAACACGTCGGTGTAGTTGGGGATCAGGCTGGTGTTGACCGGCGCCACGGTGCCGGCCGCGATCAGGCGCAGCGAGGCGTCGCCCGAGGCGGAGACCGCGTCGTACTGGCCGGTCCGCATGAGCGTGACCATCTCGTCGGAGGTGCCGGCGACCTTGGTGTTCACCTGGCAGCCGGTCTCCTGCTCGAACGGGGTGACCCAGTCGACCTTGGGGTCGTTGGTGCCGTCCTCGACGTACCCGGCCCAGGCGACGAGGTTGACCTGGCCCTCGCCGGAGCCGAGCGCCTGCGGGGCGTCCAGCTTGGGCGGGACGAAGCCGCTCTGGCCGGGGGCGGGCGCGCCCGTCGGGGTGGGGGTGGCGCCACCGCAGGCGGTGGCGAGCGCGAGGGCCGCCGCTGCGAGGGCTGTTCCGATCCGTCGCATTGCCTTCTCTCCCAGGTGATCGCTTGGTGATCGCTCGTGGTCGCTCGGTGATCGCTCGTGGTCGCTAGGTGATCGCGAACTCGTGCCGCCGCTGCCACACGAGCCGGACGCGGGCGCCTCTCAGGCCCGTCACCTCCATGGAGGAGACCTGGAGGTTCTGCTGGAGGGCGATCAGCCGCCCGCCGGCGTCGAGGTCCACGACGAACCGGGTGGCGGCGCCCGCGTACACGACCTCGGCGACCGTCCCCGTGGCGGAGTGCTCGCCGGGGCCGGTCGTGCCGGCCACGGCGAGCTCCCCTCCGCCTGGCTCGCCGAGCACGACGCGCAGCTTCTCGGGGCGCACGCTGTAGGTGCCGGCGCGGCCGAGGATCTTCTCGGCGGCGGCGCCGGAGATGAGGTTGGACGTGCCCACGAAGCCGGCCACGAACTCGGTGGCGGGCCGCTCGTACACCTCGGCGGGGGTGCCGACCTGCTCGATCCGTCCCCGGTCGAAGACCGCCACCCGGTCGCTCATCGTCAGTGCCTCCTCCTGGTCGTGCGTGACGAACAGGAACGTGATGCCGACCTCGCGCTGCAGCTCCTTCAGCTCGACCTGCATCTCCTCGCGCAGCTTGAGGTCGAGCGCGCCGAGCGGCTCGTCGAGCAGCAGCACGCGGGGACGGTTGACCAGGGCCCTGGCCAGCGCGACCCGCTGCCGCTGGCCGCCGGAGAGCTGGGCGGGGCGGCGGGACTCGAAGCCCTCCAGCCGCACCGAGCGCAGCGCGGCCACGGCCCGCTCGCGCCGCTCCGCCTTGGGGATCTTCTTCACCCGCAGGCCGTACTCGACGTTGGCCAGCACGTCCATGTGCGGGAACAGCGCGTAGTCCTGGAAGACGGTGTTGACGTCGCGCTCGAAGGGGGCCAACCGGGTGACGTCCCTGCCGCCCAGCTCGACCGTGCCGGCGGTGGGCGGCTCGAAGCCGGCGATCATGCGCAGCACCGTGGTCTTGCCCGATCCCGACGGGCCCAGCATGGCGAAGAACTCGCCGTCGCGGATCTCCAGATCGATCCCGTCAACGGCCGTGACCGGCCCGAACTCCTTGCGCAGCCCGCGTAAGCCGACGGCTGTCTCGCTGCCTGGCATAACCTAAAACATATGGTTTCAAAGGTTTTACGACAAGGGCGTCTCCTGTATCAATGTCGTTGACGCTGGGGAAGGTGGGGCATGGCGACGAGTGGATCCCACCTGGCCGTGTTCGCACCCGTGGGGGGCGCCGGCCGGGTGGACGCGGTCGTGCGCCGGCTCTCCGACGCCATCGCGCTCGGGCTGCTGGCCGACGGGGAGCAGCTGCCCAGCGAGGCCGAGCTGGCCGCGCTGCTCGGGGTCTCCACGGTCACGCTGCGGGAGGCGCTCATGGCGCTGCGGCAGCAGGGGCTGGTCGAGACGCGGCGCGGACGGGGCGGCGGCAGCTTCGTCCGCACGCCGAGCGAGCCGCCCGAGCTGGGGGCACGGCTGCGCGCGTTCACCGTGGACGAGCTGCGCGACCTGGGCGACCACTACGCGGCCATCGCCGGCGCGGCGGCCCGGCTGGCGGCCCTGCGGGCGCTGCCCGGAGACGTGGCGCCGCTGCGGCGCACGCTGGACGCCATGGCCCGCGCCGGCTCACGTGAAAGCAGGGCCGGGCCCGGGCTCGGCGCCGACGCCAGGGCCGTCTTGCGCCGCCTCGACGGGCGGTTCCACATCGAGGTGGCGGCGGCGTCGCAGTCGGCACGACTCACTCAGGAGGAGATCCGGTTACAGGCCGACATCGGGCCGTTGCTCTGGCTTCCGTACGACGAGCCCGGCGGGCACGATGAGGCCACGGCCCAGCATCGCGCCATCGCCGAGGCCATCCGCCGCGGAGACCCCGGCCAGGCCCGCGACCTGGCCGAACAGCATGTGCTCGACGCGATCGAACGGCTGATCGAGCTGCGGTTGCGGCTGGCGGACGCCTGACCGCGCGCCGCGGCTCGCCGGCCGTCGCCCGTGGCGGGCGCGACCACAGGCACGGAGGTAGCGCGCGATGCCCCAGCCCTCGACTCCCACCACCACGGCCGCCCGCGTCGAACGGGCCGTCTCCCGCGTCGCCGGGACGGCGCGGGGCGTGTTCGCCGCCCTGGACGAGGTCCGCGACCGCACGGCCGCGCTCGCCCGGACGCGAAGCCCCCTGGCCAAGGCGGACCTGGCCGAGCTGCGGCCCGCGCTCTTCCGCCACCTCGGCGGGCTCGTCGCGGGCATCGGGTTCATCGCCGCTCCGGGGCTGCTGGCGGACGCGCCGTGGTACCTGGAGTGGTGGCAGGACGACTCCTCGGGCCCGCCGGTGCAGCTCCTGCGCAACCTCGACCCGGCCAGCAGCGCGTTCTACGACTACACGCACTGGGAGTGGTACACGGGGCCGAGCGAGGGGGCCGAGCGGACGATCTGCGGCCCGTACGTGGACTACCTGTGCACCGACGAGTACAGCCTCACGCTGTCGGTGCCGGTGACGGCGGGGGGCGCGTTCGTCGGGGTGGCGGCGGCCGACGTGTTCGTGCGGCGGTTCGAGGAGGCGGTCGTGCCGGCGCTGCGGGAGGTGCCGGTGCCCGCGTTCGTGATCAGCGCGGCGGGGCGGATCGTGGCGTCCAACACCGCCAAGTGGATCGGCGGGTCGGCGTTCCGCGGCGAGGCGGGCTTCGGCGTGCATCCGTGCGGCGGGCTGCCGCTGTCACTCGTCGCCGCAAAGGACGCAAGCCTCTTGCGCTTATAACGCAAGAATTTGAGGTAACACCGAAACTAGTTCACAGGGCCTTGTGGAGCGGCGTGCGTTGAGCCTAGATTCGCCTCACCCCCCGAGAGAATCGAGCACGCATGCCCCGCTCCGCCCTCACCGCGGCGCTCCTCGCCGCCGCCGTGGCCTGCGGCCTCCTGGCAACGCCCGCCCCGCCGGCCTCGGCCGGCTCCGCCGCGCCCGTCGTGACCCGGGCGGCCCTCGATCCGGCCCTGGTCGCGGGCCGGGGAGCCACCGTGGCCTTCGCCGAGCAGGAGGCGGAGAACGCCGTGACGTCCGGCACGATCATCGGGCCTGACCGCACCGCGTACACGCTGCCCGCCGAGGCGTCGGGGCGCAGAGCGGTGCGGCTGACGCCGGGGCAGCACGTCGAGTTCACCCTGCCCGCCAGGGCGAACGCGATCACCGTGCGCTACAGCATCCCCGACGCGCCCGGCGGAGGCGGCATCACCGCGCCGCTCGACGTCACCGTCAACGGCGGGCGCCGCACCACCATGACGCTGACGTCGCAGTACACCTGGCTGTACAACCAGTACCCGTTCTCCAACGACCCCGGCGCCGGTCTGCTGCACCCCGACTGGTGGATCACCGAGTGCGCGTGCGTGCCCAGCGCGACCACTCCCCCGCCGGTGATCGCCAAGCCGTTCCGGCCGAACCACTTCTACGACGAGCAGCGCCTGCTCCTGGGCCGCACGTACCGGGCGGGCGACCGCGTGCGGCTGACGGTCCCGGCGGGCAGCAGGGCCGGGTGGACGGTCATCGACCTGCTCGACTCCGAGCTCGTCGGCCCGCCGAAGGTCGAGCCGCGGGCGGCCAACGTGCTGGCGTTCGGCGCGGACCCGACCGGGCGGCGCGACTCCGCCGGGGCCATCGACAAGGCCATCGCCCACGCCAAGCGCAAGCGGCTGAAGGTGTACCTGCCGCCGGGGACGTACCAGGTGAACCGGCACATCATCGTGGACGACGTGACGATCACCGGCGCGGGCAACTGGTACACGATCGTCAAGGGCCGCGAGGTCGCCCTGCCGAGCCCCGCCCCGGACGGCTCCGTGCACACGGGCGTCGGCTTCTACGGCAGGCCCGCCTCGGAGGGCGGCAGCCGCGACGTGCACCTGTCGGACTTCGCGATCGAGGGCGACGTACGCGAACGCGTCGACACCGACCAGGTCAACGGCGTCGGCGGCGCGATGAGCGACTCGACCGTCGACGGCCTGCACATCCGGCACACCAAGGTCGGCATGTGGTTCGACGGCCCGATGACGAACCTGCGGATCACGAACAACATCATCGTCGACCAGATCGCCGACGCCATCAACTTCCACACCGGCGTCTCCGGCTCCCTCGTGGCGAACAACTTCATCCGCAACACCGGCGACGACGCCCTGGCCATGTGGTCGGAGAAGAGCGCCAACACGGGCAACACGATCGACCACAACACCGTGCAGACGCCCGTGCTGGCCAACGGCATCGCCGTCTACGGCGGCACCGACAACACGATCTCCGGCAACCTCGTCGCCGACCCGATCAGGGAGGGCAGCGCGCTCCAGGTCGGCTCCCGCTTCGGCGCCGAACCGTTCGCGGGGCGGCTGGACATCACCGGCAACACCACCGTGCGGTCGGGGACGTACGAGCTGAACTGGAACATCGGGCTGGGCGCCATCTGGTTCTACGCGCTGGAGCGGGACATCTCCGCCGACATCCGGGTGACCGGCAACGACTTCCTCGACAACACCTACAACGCGATCATGCTGGTCAGCGAGTGGTCGGTGAAGGACCTGTACGCGATCGACGGCGTGCGCTTCAAGGACATCCGGGTGGACGGCACCGGCACGTCGGTGGTCAGCGCGCGGGTGAAGGGCTCGGCCACGTTCGAGAACGTCGACGCCCGGAACGTGGGGGCGGTCGGCGTCAACAACTGCGGCTCGTTCGGCTTTCCCGCGACGGGCTCGGAGTTCTCGCTCGCGGACGGCGGCGGGAACGACGGCGGCTGGCTGGCTCCGTGGCTCCTGCCCAACACCATCACCTGCGACGACCGCCCACCGGTCGTCCCGCCCCCGGCCCCGTCCCCCTGGTGACCGCGACCAGCGCCCCGCCGCAGCCGCATCCGCTGCGCGGCGGGGCATGGTGCGAGGGAGCAGGAGGCGGCACGATGCCCGAGACGCCGGACGCGGGGCACGCGACGCAGGGCGCGAGGCGCGGGGCGGGGTTGTCAGGGGGTGGGGAAGAGGTCGCGGAAGTTGCGGACGACCGGGTTGGGGTCGCCGGTGCGCCAGGTGACGTCCAGCGTGACGACCCTGGTCGCCGGTGACAGCGGCCGGAACACCACGTCACCACGCCGCAACCGGGCCACCGACTCCGGCACGATCGACACCCCGATCCCCGCCGCCACCAGCCCCACGATCGTCTGCATCTGCACGGCCTCCTGCACGATCGCGGGCTCGAACCCGGCCGCCCTGGCCACGGCCGTGATCTGGTCGTACAACGCGCTCCCGTACCGCCGGGGGAACATCACGAACGGCTCCCCCGCCAGCGCCGACGCCGGGAGCGGCGCGCGGGTGGCGAGGGGGTGCCCGCTGGGCAGGGCGGCCAGCAGCAGCTCCCGCGCCACCGTACGGGTGGACAGCACCTCGGCGGCGGGCCCGGCCAGCGGCGCGTGCAGGAGCCCCACGTCGAGCAGGCCCTGCCGCAGCTCCTCCGCCTGCTGCGCGGTGGTCAGCTCGCGCAGCTCGACCTGGACGCCCGGGTAGCGGGCGCGGAAGCGGCGCAGCACGCGCGGCAGCGTGAGGTTCGTGGCCGACCCGACGAAGCCGATCGCCAGCCGCCCCGCCTCGCCCCTGCCCGCCCGCCTGGCCGCCTCGGCCGCCAGCTCGGCGTGCGCCAGGCTGTTGCGCGCCTGCGCGACGAACGCCTCGCCCGCCGCGGTGAGGCGCACCTGCCTGGTCGTGCGCTCGAACAGGCGCACGCCGAGCTCCTCCTCCAGCTTGCCGATCTGCTGGCTGAACGGCGGCTGGCGGACACCCTCACGCAGCGCGGCCCGGCCGAAGTTGAGCTCCTCGGCCAGCGCCACGGCGTAGCGGAGCTGCTGGAGATTCATACGCCGGTTATATCAACGGCGGCGGATTCATCTCAGGTCGCGGTGGGCACGCCCCTGACCACCGTGGTCGACAGCGTGCCGATCTCGCCGATGCCGATGGTGACCGTGTCGCCGTCGTTCAGCGTGAACGGCAGGTCAGGCACCAGGCACGTGCCGGTGGCCAGCACGGCGCCGTCGGGGAAGACGTCGGCGCGGTAGAGGTAGCCGGCCAGGTCGTCCAGCCGCCGGTTGAGCTGCGAGGTGCTGGCCTTGCCCTCCCACACGGTCCGCCCCGCCCTGGCGATGGCGAGCGAGATGTCCAGCGCGTACGGGTCGGCGACCTCCCACGCGGGCCTGATGGCCGGCCCGACCGCGCAACCGCCCAGGTAGATCTTGGCCTGCGGCAGGTAGAGCGGGTTGACGCCCTCGATCGTGCGCGAGCTGACGTCGTCCACGACCGTGTAGCCGACGATCTCCCCGGACGCGTTCAGCACCAGGCCGAGCTCCGGCTCGGGCACGTCGATCTCGGAGTCCTCGCGGACGGCGATGCGCCCGCCGTGCCCGGCCACCTTCCACGCCACCGACTTGAAGAACAGCTCGGGCCGCTCGGCGTCGTACACCAGCTCGTACACGTCGGCGGCCCGCTCGCTCTCCAGCACCCGCGCCTCCCGCGAGCGCCGGTACGTCACGCCGGCCGCCCACACCTCCATGCGCCCGTCCACCGGAGGCAGCAGCGTCACGGAGCCGGACGGGTGCCGGGTCCCGTCCGCGGACGCGCAGCGTTCCCGCAGCTCATCGGAGGACAGGCGGAGCAGCTCCCCCACGCTGGTGATCCCCGCCAGCTCCACCACCTGCTCACCGTCGTCGACACCGACCGCGTCGGCACTGGTCAGAGGGCTGGTGAACCGTACGATCTGCATGCCTGCTCCTAGCTCCATCAGACGAGGGGGCACTTGTCATCCGATGAATGTCCCCTATGGGATCAATTTAGTAGTTCGCCGGGGCGAGCGGGAGGGCTCAGACGACCTCGAAATCGGCCATCATCGCCATGTCCTCGTGTTCGAGGTTGTGGCAGTGGAGCATGTAGCGGCCCCGGTGGCCGTCGAAGCGGGCCAGCACGTCCACGACCTCGTACGGGCGCACGTCCACGGTGTCCTTCCAGCCGGCGTCCGTGGCGGCGGGCGGCCTGCCGTTCCTGGCCAGCACCTGGAAGTGGGCCAGGTGCACGTGCACGGGGTGGTGGAAGTCGCTGGTCAGCCGCCAGATCTCGGCGGTGCCGAGGCGCGGGCGGGCCAGCGGCGCGCCGGGCCTGTAGCGGTGGCCGTTGATGGTCCAGGCATCGTTCGTCCTGCGGAAGTCGAACGTGCGGGTGGCGACGGGGCGTGGCCGCCGGGGCGGGCGGGACAGGGTGGCAGGCACGGCGGTGTCGTCGGGCGCTCTGCGGGTGACGACGAAGCGCATGACCTTCCCCGCCGGGCCGTCGGCCAGGGTGTTGAGCAGGGTGATCTCGCTGCCGGGCGGGTAGGCGGAGAAATCCACGACGACGTCGTACCGCTCGCCGGGAGCCATGGTGATCGCGTCGTGCACGATCGGCGCGGCCAGCAGGCCGGAGTCGCTGCCGATCTGGGTGAACCGGCCGCCGGGAGAGAGCCGGAGCCGGTACCTGCGGGCGTTGGAGGCGTTCACCAGGCGCAGCCGGTGCCGCGTGGCCGTCACCTCGGCCACCGGCCAGGGCGCGCCGTTGACCAGGATCACGTCGCCCTCCACGCCTTCCATGTAGTCGGCGTCGAGGGCGTGGGTGTCGTCGGCCGGCCCGTGCCCACCGCCGCCGTGCCCACCGCCGCCGTGCCCGCCGCCGCTGTGCCCGGGCGCGTGGTGTGCGGCGTGCGGGTAACGGATGGAGCCGTCCTCCTCGAACGCCCTGTCGCAGATCATCAGCGGCAGCTCCCGCTCGCCCCTGGGCAGCGGCAGCGCGTCCTCCTCCTCGTCCCGGACCAGCGCCATCCCGGCCAGCCCGCGCCACACCTGCGGCGCGGTGAAGTCCATCCGGTGGTCGTGGTACCAGAGCGTGGCGGCCCGCTGCTCCACCGGGTAGCGGTAGTCCCTGACGACCTGGTGGCGCACCTCGCCGGGGTGGGCGTGCGGGGAGGAGTAGCCGGCGGGCACGACGAGGTCGGTCGGGTAGCCGTCCGACTCGGGCGGGGTGACGCCGCCGTGCAGGTGGGTGGAGGTGGGCACGGGCAGCTCGTTGCGCACGCCGATCACGGCGGGCGCGCCGCGCCGCAGCTCGAACGTGGGCCCGGGGAAGGTGCCGCCGTACCCCCACACCTCGGTGCGCAGCCCGGGCAGGATCTCGACGGCCGCCACCCGCTGCGTCACCTCGTACCGGCCGGGGCTCACCGGCCGGGCCACCTCGGGGATCGGCAACGGCACGGTGAACGGCTCGGGCAGCCGCACCCTGCCGGCCAGGAACTCGCCCGCGCTCTCGCGCCCGCCGCCGCACCCGGCCACGGCCAGGCCGGCCCCGCCCAGCACGCCGAGGAACGCCCTCCTGGAGACCCTCATGCCGCACCCGCCCGGCGCAGACCCAGCCACGTCCAGGCCGTGAAGACGGCCGACAGGCCGAAGATCGCCATCCCGAGCGGGAAGTGCCCCGCGATGATCCGGTGCTGGCCCAGCACCACCTGCACCGTCTCCAGCGCCACCAGCGCCGCGCCGGCCGCCGCCGGCCACCACGCCCCCCTGCCGGGCCGCCACAGCAGGACGGCCGCCAGGAGCTGCAGGTAGAGCATGCTGTGGGTGACGCCGCCGTTGTTACGGTGCCAGGTCAGCAGGTCGACGTCGCCGGTGACGAACAGCCCGGCCAGGGCCGCCTGCGCGAGCACGCCCGCCAGGTGCGCCGTCGCCGTCACCCGCAGCGACCAGACGATCCAGCCGCGCGGCGCCGGTGTGGAGTTCGAGGAGGTCATGCCAGGAATGCTCCTTCGGCGGGCCGGCCGGCCACATCCCACGCCGGACGGCACCGCGCCGTACTCCCGGGGGCGTACGCGGCGTGCCCGGCACCGGGAACGTACGCCCCGGGGATGACGACTCCCCCAAGGACGATCGCTAACTTATGGGCATGGACAGCCGCAGAACGGACGCGCTCATCGCGCTGGGCAGCCTGGTGACGATCGTGCCGGCCACGTACGCGAACCTGTCGTGGACGGGCCCGTACGAGCGGCCGCTCGACCCCGCCGGGCTGGCGCTGATCACGATCGCGGCCCTGTCGCTGGCCTACCGGCGCACCGCCCCGCTGGCCGCCGGGATCGTCGCGGCGGCCTGCGGCGTCGTGTACTACGCCGCCCACTACCCGGGCGTGTTCGCCGCCGCGCCGGCGCTGGCCGCGATCTACACCCTGGCGGTGCTGGGCCGGCGCGCGGACGCGATCTGGCTGGCGATCGGGCTGGCCGTGCCGGTGTACGGGCTGATGGCACTGTCGTCCGACGACCCGGCGGCGGGCAACTGGATGACGTTGCTGAGCGGCTGGCTGGTGGCCATGGTGGTCGTCGGCGAGGTGACCAGGAGCCGGCGCGCGTACCTGCGCGAGGTGGAGCAGCGGGCTGAGGCGGAGGCGCAGCGGGCGCGGGCCGAGGCGCAGCGGGCCGAGGCCATGACGCGGCACGCCGAGGCGGTCGAGCAGCGGGCGCTGGAGGCCGAGCGCACCCGGGAGGAGGCCGCCCTGCGGCGGGCCGGCGAGGAGCGGTTGTGGATCGCCCAGGAGCTGCACGACTCGCTCACCCACAGCATCTCCGTGGTCAACGTGCAGGCGGCGCTGGCCGTGGAGCTGCTGGACAGGAAGCCCGAGCGGGTCAGGGAGGCGCTGGCCGCGATCAAGGAGTCGGGGCACGAGGCGATGGACGAGCTGCGCGCCACGCTGGGCGTGCTGCGGCAGGGCGAGACGGAGGGGGCCGAGGCGGGGCTGTCCGGGCTGCCGCGCCTGGTGTCCAGGGCGGAGGGGGCGGGCCTGCGGGTGGCGCACACGGTCTCGGGCGAGCCGTACGCGCTGCCGCCCGAGACGGACCGGGCCGCGTACCGGATCGCCCAGGAGGCGCTCACCAACGTGCTGCGGCACGCGGGCGCGGCGGCGGTCACGGTGGCCGTCGAATACGATCGCTCGAAGGTCGTGCTGCGGGTGGAGAACGACGGCGAGCCGGGCACGCCCGGGCCGGGGATGGGGTTGATCGGGATGCGCGAGCGCGCGGTCGCCGTCGGCGGTTCCCTCACGGCGGGCCCCGGCGAGCGCGGCGGCTTCACGGTGCGCGCCGAGCTCCCGGCCGGAGCGGCCGCATGACGTCACAGCCCGTCAGGGTGCTGCTGGCCGACGACCAGCCGCTGATCCGCGCGGGTTTCAAGGCCCTGCTGGAGCTCACCGACGACATCACCGTCGTGGGCGAGGCGGGCGACGGCGCGCGGGCCGTGGAGCTGGCCAGGCGGCTGCTGCCCGACGTGGCGCTGCTCGACGTGCGCATGCCGCTGCTCGACGGCATCCAGGCCACCCGCAGGATCGGCGCCGACCCCGAGCTGAACGGCGTGCGCGTGGTGATCCTCACCAACTACGCCCTCGACGAGTACGTCTTCGCCGCGCTGCGGGCCGGCGCCAGCGGCTTCCTGCTCAAGGACATCGAGCCGGGCGACCTGCTGCAGTCGGTCAGGGTGGCGGCGCGCGGCGACGCGCTGCTGTCGCCCTCGGTGACGCGCCGCCTGATCGAGGAGTACGTCAGCACCCCGCCGCGCCCGGCGCCCGTCCCCGGGCAGGAGCGGCTGACGGGCCGCGAGCGCGAGATCGTCGCCCTGGTCGCCAGGGGCCTGTCGAACGAGGAGATCGCCGAGCACCTGGTGATCAGCGCGGCCACGGCCAAGACCCACGTGAGCAGGTCGATGATCAAGCTGGGCGTGCGCGACCGGGCCCAGCTCGTGGTCTTCGCGTACGAGTCGGGCCTCGTGGTACCCGGCACCGCGTCCTAGATGGCCAGCAGGAACTCGTAGGCGTTCAGCACCCACACCAGCAGCCACAGGGCGATGGCCGGGAGCCGGTGCAGCCCCCGCCAGGCTCCTTCAGCAGGCACCCGTTATCACGTCACCTTCCCCTGTGTCCGGCAGCGCCGCCCATGCACCCATCCGGCGAGCACAAAGCTTTCCCCGAATTCGCCCCTCCAACGGACCCGGTTTATATGCTCAATTGAACGGGACGGCACTCCTGTTTCCCCCATGGTAAATCGCCCGGGCCGCAAAAGGAGCATTCGTGGACAAAGGATTCCCCGTCCTGTCCGATGCGCCGGCACGGGCTCGGCGGAGACGAGCCGGGCTTCGGCCGCTACGCCGATCCGCTCGTCCACGTCATCACCGACGAGGCCACCGAGACCCCGTTCACCTCCGCCTGCTCCTGCCGCTCCGCCACCCTGCTCAAGCGGGTCTCCGGCGGCGCGGTCACGCTCGACGGGCTCCAGGAGCTCTCCCAGCAGTACGCCGAGCAGCGCGGCAGGGTGCACAGCGAGCTGCGCGGCCTGCGGCGCACGCTGCAGGGCGAGGCCGGCCGCGCCGCCGCCGACGGCGCCCGCCCGGTGATCTTCATCGACGACCTCGACCGCTGCCGGCCGCACGAGACCGTTCGATCTCCTGGAGTCGGTCAAGCCGTTCCTCGATCTGCGCCACGTCCTCGTCATTCTGGCGGTCGCCAAGAACGTGGTCGATCAGGGCATAGCCATGAAATATCGGGAATTCGGATTCGACGCCGCCGAAGTGCTGGAAATCAGCGATGAATATCCGGACAAAATGATCCAGCTCCCGCTGACCCTCATGCCCATCGACCCCGCCGGCCATCTCGGCGGCCTGGCGATGCCCGACGAACCCCACCCACCGTCCCGGCGGGCGGGTGCCGGCGATGAGGTTCGACGGGGACGGCACGCTCGTCGCCGCCGTCCCCGGTGAGGACGGCGTCCGGCTCAGCGCTGCGGGCCGAGCTGCCGCTCACACCGCTGGCGCTGGGGCTCAGCGCCGACGGGCAGGCCCTGGCAGTCGGCACCGAGGCAGGGGTGCGGCTCCGGGCGTGCGGTTGTGGAGGGTGCAGCCGCCCTCCGACCTCGTCGGCGCGGCCTGCGAGCTCGTCCGCCGGGACGCGGCCTGGGCGAGCGAGGGCGACCTCCTCCCCGAGGAGTGGGCCGGGTACGCGCCCGGCGACGTGCGGCGCCGCCCGGCCTGCCCGTGACCGTCACCCGTTCACGGGCTTGCCGAGCGCGCTCCCGGCCAGCCAGTCCTCCCACGACTTGGCCCACGGCGTCGGCCCGTTGCCGAACCGCAGCTTCCTCGACGTGCCGGTGACCTCGATGATGTCCCCGCGCTGGGTGAACTCGTAGAACCACTTCGCGTCGGCCGGGCTGGCGTTGACGCAGCCGTGGCTGACGTTGGAGCTGCCCTGCGCGCCGGTCGACCAGGGGGCGGCGTGGAAGAAGGTGCCGCTGTAGGTCATGCGCACGTTCCACTTGGTCCGGATGCGGTACTCGCCGGGCTCGCCGATGGTGGCGGAGTCCATGACGATGTCGGGGGCCTTCTCCTGGGCGATCATGATGCCCGAGTAGCTGTCGTCGCCGGGCTTGCCCAGGCTGACCGGGATGGTCTTGACGACCTCGCCGTTCTCGCGTACGACCGCCTGGTGGTTCTCGGCGCTGACCTTGGTGATGTGCTCGGGACCGACGGTGAAGGACAGGCTGCGGTCCTTCGTGCCCCACAGCCCCGATCCCGCGCGCAGGCCCGCCAGGTGCGCCACGACAGTGACCCGCTCCCCCACGGGCCAGTACTCGCGCGGCCTGAACTGGACCTCGCGGTCGCTCACCCAGCTCCACGCGCCCTCGACCGGCTGCGACATGCGCACCACCAGCGACCGCTCGATCGCGGCCCTGGCCTGCCGTGAGGTGATCGGCTGGGAGAGCAGGAGCTGGACGGGCATGCCGACGCCGACCTTCTCGCCGTCCAGCGGCGACATGCCGCTCTCCAGCACACGCCCGGGCTTGAGCGTGGTGAACGTGGAGGTGCCCGTCACCTGCTTGCCGTCCGTGCCCTTGGCCTCGGCGCTGACCGTGTACGCGGTGGACGGCCTCAACGGCCACTGGGGCCGCCACTGCCCGTCGGCGCCCACGGCGCCCTTGACGGCGCGGCCCTTGGCGTCGGCGACGGCCACCTTCGTGACCTGGCCGCCGGTGACCTGGACGCTGACGCCGGTGTCGGGGGCGACCTTCTTCGTGCCGTCGGCGGGCGTGATCGACAGCTTGGCCACGGGGCCCTGCTCCTGCGACGGCTCACCCGGCGCCGCGCCGCCGCCGCCACCGCCCTGGGCGGTGCATCCGGCGGTCACGGCCAGCGCCGCCGCACAGATGGCGAGGAGTGTCTGGTTGGTCCGGCCGTTCCGCATCACTGATGCCTCCCGCGCCTGACATATAGGCAATCATTCACAGTAGTCCGGTTGTCGGGGATCCGGCGGACTCCTTCCCGTATTGACCGAACCCATGCGAACACGACGGCGCGGCGCGTTGCGATGATCTTGATCTGGCGTTCCGCCGACCACAATCATGGGCCGGTGGACTACTACCTGATCTCCGCGACGGCGGGCGATCGATCGCCCGCAGGGCTCCTGGTGGAGGAGTTCGTCCTGTGCGACGACTACACGGCGGCCGGCATAGACGGCGCCGAGTGGGTGGCGGAGATAGGGGCCTGGTCCGCCTCGGCCGAGCTGAGCAGGGCCATCCGCGCCGACACCGCGCTGCGCTCGCGGGTCATGCCGGTGAGCAGGCAGGAGGCCGTACGCGCCTTCAAGCTGCTCGGCGGCGGCGGGCTGCCGGAGGAGGCGGGGCTGCGCACGCTCTTCCAGGAGCGCCGCTCCCTGCCCACCACGTCCCCGCTCAACCTGGGCAACGGCTCCGCCAAGGCGCGCCGCTACCGCATCCTGTTCGCCGGGGAGCTGGGCGAGACCGGGCTGGCGAACGCGAGCACGGCGCTGCGCCTGGAGCCCACCGGCGACTCGCGCGTGGTCGGCACGGCCTCCGCCAGGGCCGGCGGTCACGGCTTCACCTGGGAGCTGCGCCGGATCGGCGCGGGCATCGCCTGGTGCGTGGACGTGACCGCGCGGCTGGGCTCCGGCCCGATCACGGCGCTCGGGGCGCTGCTGCACCACCACCGGCAGGCCGTACGCGAGCAGGGCCCCATCCCCGTCACCGTGGAGCGCTTCGCCTGACGGCCGCCCGCCGGTGAGTGTCACGACTCACCGCCCCTGCCCGGTCCCTCCTACGACGAGGCAACCGAGCCAGGTGCGGGGTGACGATGAAGGCGAGCTCACTGATCAGGGCGCTGGACGAGCGGGTCGGCGGCGCCCGGTTCCTGGACCGGGCGATGCGCAAGGCCTTCAACAACCACTGGTCGTTCCTGCTGGGCGAGATCGCCCTGTACGCGTTCGTGGTCGTGCTGGTCACCGGCGTCTTCCTGACGTTCTTCTTCAAGCCCGGCATGAAGGAGGTCGTCTACGACGGCGCCTACGTGCCGCTGCGCGGCGTCACCATGAGCGAGGCGTACGCGTCGTCCCTGGAGATCAGCTTCGACGTGCGCGGCGGCCTGCTGATGCGGCAGATGCACCACTGGTCCACGCTGATCTTCCTCGGCGGGATCGTGGTGCACCTGCTGCGCAACTTCTTCACCGGCTCCTTCCGCAAGCCGCGCGAGCTGAACTGGCTGATCGGCGTGGCCCTGTTCGGCCTGGTCATGCTGAACGGCCTGTTCGGCTACTCGCTGCCCGACGACCTGCTGTCCGGGGCCGGGCTGCGGATCCTGCACGGGGTGCTGGTCTCGGTGCCGCTGGTGGGGACGTACCTGGCGATGTTCCTGTTCGGCGGGGAGTTCCCCGGACAGGACATCATCCCCCGGCTCTACAGCCTGCACGTGCTGCTGATCCCGGGCCTGCTGCTCCTGCTCATCCCGCTGCACGCGGTGGTGCTGACCTGGCGGCAGACGCACACGCAGTTCCGGGAGAAGGGAGTGCGCAACCACCAGGTGAGCGGGGCGCCGTTCTTCCCCGCGTTCATCGCGAAGACGGCGGCCTACCTGCTGTGGGTGGCGGGGGTGGTGGCGCTGCTGGCCACCTTCTTCCAGATCAACCCGATCTGGCTGTACGGGCCGTACGTGCCCAGCACGGTCAGCGCCGGCTCCCAGCCCGACTGGTACATGGGGTTCCTGGAAGGCGCGCTGCGGCTGATGCCGCCATGGGAGTTCACCGCGTTCGGCCACACCGTGACGATGAGCGTGCTCATCCCCGCGCTGGTGGCGCCGGGCCTGCTGTTCGCCGGGCTGGCGCTGTACCCGTTCGCGGAGCGGTGGATCACCCGCGACCGGGCCGTGCACAACCTGCTCGACCGCCCGCGCGACATGCCGAGGCGGACGGGCATCGGGGTCGCGGGGATCGTCTACTACGGGGTGCTCTGGACGGCCGGCGGCAACGACGTCATCGCCGCCAACTTCCACGTCTCGTTGTACGCGACGACGTGGGTCTTCCGGATGGCGCTGCTGCTCGGGCCGGTGCTGGCGTTCGAGGGCACCCGGCGGCTCTGCCTGGCGTTGCAGGCCCGCGACCGGCGCCTGATCGAGCACGGCGTGGAGACCGGCCTGATCGTGCGCGGGCCCGGCGGCGAGTACACGGAGGTCGAGCGACCGCTGACGGAGGAGGAGAGGGCGGTCCTCGCCGACCCGCTGCCGGAATCCGCCGGGAGGTGAATGTCACATTTTGCCGCCCTGCGACGTCTTGGTTCTGACGAGACAACCGAGCCGTATGCGGGGTGGCTATGCAGGGCAGCTCACTGGCCAGAGCGCTGGACGACCGGGTCGGCGGCGCCGGGTGGGTGAAGAAGGCGATGCGGAAGATCTTTCCCGACCACTGGACGTTCCTGCTGGGGGAGATCGCCCTGTACGCCTTCGTGGTGATCCTTCTGACAGGCGTCTTCCTCACGCTCTTCTTCAAGCCGAGCATGCGGGAGGTCGTCTACGACGGGGCGTACGTGCCGCTGCGCGGCGTCATGATGAGCGAGGCGTACGCCTCGTCGCTGGAGATCACCTTCGAGGTGCGCGGCGGCCTGCTCATGCGGCAGATGCACCACTGGGCGACGCTGATCTTCCTGGCCGCCATCGTGGTGCACGCCCTGCGCAACTTCTTCACCGGCGCCTTCCGCAAGCCGCGCGACCTGAACTGGCTGATCGGCGTGCTGCTGTTCGTGCTGGTGATGTTCAACGGGCTGTTCGGCTACTCGCTGCCGGACGACCTGCTGTCCGGGGCGGGGCTGCGGATCCTGCACGGCATCACGATCTCGATCCCGCTGGTGGGCACGTACGTGGCGATGTTCCTGTTCGGCGGCGAGTTCCCCGGGCAGGACGTCATCCCCCGGCTCTACAGCATCCACGTGCTGCTCATCCCCGGCATCCTGCTCCTGCTCATCCCGCTGCACGCCGTGGTGCTGACCTGGCGGCAGACCCACACGCAGTTCCGGGCCGGCGGGCTGAACGAGCGGGTGGTGCGCGGGGCTCCGTTCTTCCCGACGTTCCTGGCCAAGACCACGGTCTTCTTCCTGTGGGTGACCGGGGTGATAGCGCTGCTGGCCACCGTGTTCCAGATCAACCCGATCTGGCTGTACGGGCCGTACGTGCCGGGTCACGTCAGCGCGGGCTCCCAGCCCGACTGGTACATGGGCTTCATGGAGGGCATGCTGCGGATCATGCCGCCGTGGGAGTTCACGGTGCTCGGCCAGACGGTGAGCATGAGCGTGGTGATCCCGGCGCTGGTGGCGCCGGGGCTGCTGTTCACCGGGCTGGCGGCGTACCCGTTCCTGGAGCGATGGGTGACGCGCGACCGGGCCGTGCACCACCTGCTCGACCGGCCGCGCGACGTGCCGGTGCGGGCCGGGCTCGGGGTGGCCGGGGTCGTGTACTACGGGGTGCTGTGGGCGGCCGGCGGCAACGACGTGATCGCCACGACCTTCCACATCTCGCTGTACGCGACGACGTGGATCTTCCGGGTCCTGGTCGTGGTGGGGCCGGTGCTGGGGTTCGTCGTGACGCGGCGGATCTGCCTGGGGCTGCAGGCCCGCGACCGGCGGACGGTCGAGCACGGCGTGGAGACCGGAGTGATCGTGCGCGGGACCGAGGGCGGCTACACCGAGGTGGAGCGGCCGGCCGACGAGGAGGAGACGGCGGTGCTGGTGCCGGCCGCGCGGCCCGAGCTGCCTCCGTCGGACTACGGCGACGTGCCTCCCCCGCCCAGGCGCCGCCTCCAGGACGCGCTCCAGCGCTCCTGGCACCGGTAGCCGGACCTCACGGCACCCGCACCGCCGGGACGGCGACCGGGCCGAGCAGCGGGTTCAGCACGTCCGCCTGCGGCCGGCCCGGCGGCAGGAGCACGTCGAGGGCCTTCGGCACGGTGCCCGGGTCCACGGCGCACAGCGGGGCCGTGCCGCCCTCGGCGCACACCCCGAACTGGTACGGCTGCGGCGTCGCGGCGAACGTCCTGGCCTGGTCGGCGCTGAACCCGTCCTGCCCGGTGAGCACCACGGCGAAGCGCCATCCCGGGCCGGGCGTGCCGAAGGTGTCCCTGGGCAGGGCGATCGTGATCGTCCGCGTGGTGCCGGACGCGCGGACCACGGCCCCCGCCCGCGCGGCGCCGTCCGCCGTCACCCAGACCGGGGCCGCGAAGCCCTGCGCCTCCACCCGCTGGCTCCACGCGTCCTGCTCGGCGATCCGGTGGTTGCGCTGCGGGAACGCCGCCTCGGTCGAGGTCGTGGACGCCGCCGGGTCGCGCACGTACACGTCGAGGAGCTGGGCGCCCATCTGGTTGCCGAAGGTCGGGCTGAGGTCGCGCAGTTCGGCCCGCAGGTAGACGGTGCTCGCGTCGGTGATGACCTGGAACCCGCGCAGGTCGAAGGCCCCGTCGTGGAAGTCGGCCGCGGTCGGGTACGCGTACGTGCCCGGCCCGTCGTCGTCGCCCTCCGGGTCCTCGGCGTCGAGCACGGTCGTGGCGTCCACGATGTCGCCGACGACCGCCCGCCGCGCGTGCCCGGTGCGCCCGTCCGAGGTGGTGGCCGTCACGGTCAGCACGACCTCCCCGAACGCCACGGGGGCCGTGGCGGCGAAGGCGCCGTCCGCGCCGGCCCGCGCCGAGACGACCCGCGTGGCCGCGCCCGTGTCGACGGGCGTGGCGGCGACCTCCACCCGCGCGCCGGGGACGGTGCCACCCGTGACGGTCACGGACGTGCCGGGCACGGCGGCGCCGTCGGCGGGGGCGGTGACGGTGAGCGGGGCGGCCCGGGGCGGGTCGGCGTAGCGGCGGCGCACGACGTCGGGCTGCTCGACGGGCCTGGTGGAGCCGAGCGACAGGATGAGCCGGACGACCTGGGCCTGCGCCCACGTCAGCGGCGACGCCGAGCCCGCGGGGCCGCCGTCGCGGAAGCCGATCGAGGCGGTGGCCGGGTCGGCGCCGTACGCGGAGGCGGGCAGGCCGGGGTTCTCCCACGCCTGCTCGGGGATCAGCCCGGTGCCCGACGCCATCGCGCGCATGGCGGACAGCAGCGCGGCGGCCGTGCCCTGGTCGCGCGTCTGCAGCGCCTGCTCGGCCCGCTCGCCCGCCAGGACCGGCCACACGTGCCCCGAGCCGTTGTTGCCGGTGGGCCACGGCTTGCCCGACGGCGCGCAGGAGGTGGGGTCGGGCTCGTGGCAGTCGCCGTAGCCGTCCTCGGTGCCCGGGGTGCCGGAGCCGTAGCGGTACCAGCCGGGGCCGCTCGCCGTGTCGCGCCTGATCACGCCGTCCACGACGGGGAGGCTGGCCAGCACGTCGGGGTCGTCGGGCGGCAGGATGCCGAGCCTGGTCAGCTCCAGGAAGCCGGCGTCCACCACCCGGCGCTGGTCCTCGGTGGGCCCGCCGTTGCCCAGGTTGTAGGAGACGGCGGCGTCGGGGTCGCCGGTGCGGGACAGGCGCAGGAAGTAGCGGGGCGCGTACGGGCCGGTCGTGGTGACCGTCCACGACTTGACCGAGCGGGCGAAGTGGTCGGCCGTGGCCCGGTAGAGCCTGGCCCGCGCCTGGTCGCCGTGGCGTGCGGCGAGCTCGCCCGCCGCGACCAGCGCCGCGATCTCGGCCGCGATCGTGGACGGCGAGTAGCCGGACTGCTCCTCCCACCGCTCCACGCCGAACGCGGGGCCGTGCGAGACGAGGAAGTCGGCGGCCGCCCGCACGTCGTCCCACACGCCGGTGAGCCCCGACTGGTAGGCCATCAGGATCGGGTAGGCGGTCTCGTCGAGCTGGTCGCCGCCCGAGTCGGGGGCGAGCCTGCCGTTCAGCAGGGAGTTGCGCGGCAGGCGGCCGTCTGGCAGTTGCTGGCGTTCCAGCAGGAAACGGGCCGTGGCGCGGGCGGTGGCCACGTCGCCGGCGGCGAGGAAGCCGGTGAACGCCTCGTACAGGTCGCGGGAGAACACCTCGCGGTAGGAGCCGAAGTAGAGCGCCTTGCCGCCGGCCAGCTCGCCGGCGCCGACCGCCTGCCCCCACGGGGCGGCCAGGGACGCCACGACCGCGCCGGGGAACGTCTTGTCCTCGCTGGCCTTGAGCACGTTGACCGAGAGCCGGTAGAGGCCGGCCAGCGCGCCGGGTGGCCTGCGCAGGCCGGCGTCGTAGGCGGCCCAGCCGGCCTCGTAGCGGGCGCGGGTGCCGTCGAACGGGCGGGCGGCGGCCTCGGCGGCGGTCCGCAGCGCGGCGGCCCTGTCGCGGCCGAAGCCGAGCGCGAACGTGACCTCGCCCCGGCCGTCGAGCGGCAGCCGGGCGGTGGCGACCACGTTGCCCGCCAGGGCCTCGGTGTACGGGGTCAGCTCGCGGGCCGCGTCGAGCTGGGCGGCCCCGTCACTGGGTGTGCCGGCGTACCCGACGCTCGCCTGCGGCAGCCGCCGCCCGGCCCGCAGTGCCAGGTGGGTCGGGACGGCGTAGTCGCGGGCCGGGGCCGAGGTCACGGTGTTGCCGTCCCACACGACGGGGGCGCCGGTACCGGCGTCCACCACGCCGCTGTCGGCACCGCCGTTCGGCTCGCCGCCTCCGCCGTTGCCGTTCACGCTCGCGTCGAGCCTGGCGTACAGCCGCAGGCCGGCGGGCTGGAGGCGGGTGCGGACCACCACGGCGTTCCTGTCGGGGTCGGTGACGTACGTGGTGGTCAGCCGGTAGCGGCCCTGCTTGCTCGCCGAGGTGATCGTGCAGGTCATGCCGGAGGAGTCGGTGCTCACCTGGTAGGTGGTGTCGCGAGCCTGCAGCTCGGTGAACGTCCTGCCGTCGGTGACGACGAACTGCAGGGTCTCGACGTTGGTGTTGTCGATCGTGGGCTCGTACACGTCGGACAGGACGCCGCCCGCCACCGTGAACCAGACCTTGGAGGCGCGGCCCGCCGAGGTGCCCACGCAGTCCTTGCGCGCCAGGCCGAAGTGCGAGGCCGTGCCGGGCCCGCCCGGCGCGGGGGTCCGGGCGAGCACCGGGTCGAAGGGCAGGAGGGCGATGGTGACGATCAGGACAAGAATGGATCGACGGATCGCGACCATGCGGGGCTCCCCTCCCTACCCCCGATGGGATGAGAGAAGACCAGCCCCGCGCGGCTGTCAACCCCGGCCGGCGGGAACCACGGCGTCCACGCCGCGGTCCAGGCGCAGCCCCCGCGTCTCCTTGAACGAGGTCAGCACCACGACCAGCGACACCGCCGCGATCACGACCATGTAGAAGGCGGGCGCGATGGCGCTGCCCGACGCCGACACCAGCCCCGTCGCGACGAACGGCGCGGTGCCGCCGAACAGCACGTACGCGGCGGTGTAGCCGATGGCCGAGCCGCTGGCCCGCACCTTGGCGGGGAACATCTCGACCAGCGCGGGCACGTTCGAGGTGCCGATCACCGAGACCAGCATGGCCAGCAGCGACGTGCCCAGCATGGCCCCCGCCAGCCCCGACCCCATCAGCCAGAACGCGGGCAGCGGCAGCAGCACGAACCCGGCGCAGGCCGCGATCAGCATGGGCCGCCGCCCGAACCGGTCGCTGGCCATGGCGGCGAAGACGCAGGCCACGCTGTACGCCAGCATCGACACGACGTTCGTGAGCTGCGACTCGCTCTTGGTGTAGCCCAGCTCCTCCGACATGTACGCGATCATGTAGCTGCTCATCAGGTAGTACCCGACGGCGTTGGTGATGCTGTAGCCGAACAGCGTGGCGATCTGCCGGCCGCAGCGCCGCACGGCCTCGCGCAGCGGCGCCGGCTCCACCGCGTCGTGCTGCTCCAGCGACCGGAACACGGGCGTGTCCTCGACCTTGGAGCGCAGGTACAGCCCGATGAGCCCGAGCGGCGCCGCCAGCAGGAACGGCACGCGCCACCCCCAGCTCTGCAGCGCCTCGGCCGTCAGCGTCGAGGTGAGCAGGAAACCGACGCCGGAGCCCGCCACGCTGGCCAGGCCCACGGTCACGGGCACGGCGGCGGCGAAGCGGGCCCTGCGGCCCTCGGGCGCGTACTCGACGATGAACGCCGACGCTCCCGTGTACTCGCCTCCGGTGGAGAAGCCCTGGGCACAGCGCAGCAGGAACAGCAGGATCGGCGCGGCCATGCCCCAGGAGGCGTAGGTCGGCAGGATCCCGATGAGGAACGTGGCGCCGCTCATGGTGAGCACGGTCAGGGCCAGCATGCGGTTGCGGCCGAGGCGGTCGCCGTACCGGCCGAAGAAGGCCGCGCCGAGCGGCCTGGCGATGAAACCGCCCGCGAAGATCGCCCAGGTGGCGAGCAGGGCGGCCGACTTGTCGTAGTCGGGGAAGAACAGCGCGGCGATGGTCGCGGACATCACGGCGTACGCCGCGGAGTCGAACCATTCGACGAAGTTGCCGATCGCGGAGGCCAACGAGACCTTGCGCCTGACGGCCGCTGAAGTGGGCGCGGATTCCTGGGGGGTCATGCCTGGCTCCTTACTGGGTGTGACGGAGGCGGAGCTGCGCGCGCTGGATCTTCCCGGTCGCCGAGCGGGGCAGCTCGTCGACGAACTCGATCTCGCGCGGGTAGGCGAAGCGCGAATGCGTGGTCTTCGCGAACTCGCGGATCTCCCGTGCCAGCTCCTCGCCCGGCCGGTGGCCCGGCGAGAGCAGGACCCACGCCTTGACGGCCTGGCCGCGCACGGGGTCCGGCACCCCGGCCACGCCCACGTCGGCGACGGCGGGGTGGGCGCGCAGCGCCTCCTCGATCTCGTCGGGGCCGACGCGGTAGCCGGAGGTCTTGATCACATCGTCCACGCGGCCGAGGAACCAGTAGTAGCCGTCCTCGTCCACGCGCGCGTGGTCCTTGGTGTGGAACCACTGCCCGCCGAAGCTCTCCTGGGAGGCCTCGGGGCGGTTCCAGTAGCCGAGCGGGAACTGCGGGTTGCTCCGCGCCCGCAGGCAGATCTCGCCGACCTCGCCCTGGGGCACCGGCCGCTCGTGCTCGTCGAGCAGCGCCACGTCCCAGCCGGGCAGCGGGCGGCCCATCGAGCCCTCCTTGACCGCCGTGCCGGGCAGGTTCCCGATCAGCGGGTACGACTCGGTCGAGCCGTAGTAGTCGAGCAGCGTGACGCCGAACTGGTCGCGGAACCACCGGATGAGGTCGGCGGTGAGCGGCTCGTTGGCGCAGCAGACCGTGCGCAGGCGCTGCGGGTGGCGGGCGCCCGCGTCCGGCACCCGCTCGCGCATCTTGCGCAGGAACGTGGGGTTGACCAGCCCGGTCGTCACCCCGTTGCGCGCCATGCCCGCGAGCAGCCCCTCCGGGTCGAACCCGGCGGCCGGCCGGTACACGTAGTGCACGGCGCCGGCCCGCAGCGGCCCCATGAGCTTGGCCATCGACCAGGCCCACTCCCCCGCGCCGTAGAAGACGTCGCCGGGGCGCAGGTCGTGGCAGACCTCGAACTCGTTGTGGCCGAGCAGCGTGCGGTGCGCGTGCACGATGCCCTTGGCGGGGCCGGTCGTGCCGGAGGTGTAGAAGATCAGCGCCGGGTCGTCGGCGGCCGTGTCGGCGTCCTCGAACTCCGGCTCCAGCCGCCCGATCACCGGGTCGTCCACGTCCACCACGATGCCCTCGTAGCCGCCGGCCCTGCGGACCGCGCCGGCCTCCGTGACCAGCACGGACGCGCCCGAGTCCGCCAGCCGGTAGGCGATCTGGTCGTCGGCCCACAGCAGCGACATGGTCACCAGCACGGCGCCGGTGCGCAGCACGCCGAGGTAGGTGGCGGGCGTGTCGGTGCGCTGCGGCAGCATGACGGCGACGCGGTCGCCGGGGCCCACCCCGGCGCCCTTCAGGCAGGCGGCGATCTGCCGGGAGCGGTCCTGGATCTCGCCCCAGCGGATCTCCTCGTGGGAGCCGGTGTGGTCCTCGAAGATCAGGGCCAGGCTCTCGCGCGGATGGCGGTCGGCCACGTCCACGGCCATGTTGTAGCGCTCGGGGACGCGCCACTCGTAGCCGGCGGAGGGAACGCTCCAGCCGGTCATCGGGCACGCCCCCGCAGGAAGCGGTTCATCTCGCGCTGCGGCTCGCCCGAGGCGTACGCGGCGGCGTGCACCTTCTTGGCGGCGTCCACGGCCTCGGCCAGCGCCTGGCTCTCCAGCTCCCGCAGCCGCCCCTTGGTCAGCGCCACGGCGCCGGGCGGCAGCGCGGACAGCTCCTTGGCCTGCCTGACGGCCTCCGCCAGCACGTCGCCGTCGCCGACGAGCCTGGTCAGCAGGCCCAGCCGCTCGGCCTCCGCCCCGTACACCAGCCGCCCGGTCAGCGCGAACTCGGTGGTCCTGGCCCGGCCGAGGATGTTCCACATGGCCCAGATGCCGGTGATGCTCGGGATGCCGGACAGCACCTCGGGCTGCCCCATCCGGACGCCGGGGTGGCCGATGCGCAGGTCGGCCAGCAGCGCGTACTGGAAGCCCGATCCGGCCGCCACCCCGTTCACCGCCGCCACGACCGGCTTGTCCAGGTCGAGGACCGCCCGGTAGAGGCGGTCGAAGCCGTCGATCCAGGCATCGGAGGCGGCGTGGTCGTCCGGGTCGATCGTGGCCGTCTCGCCCAGGTCCTGCCCCGCGCAGAAGGCCCGCCCGGCGCCCGTGAGGACGACCGCGCCCACCTCCGGGTCGGCGCCCGCCTCGCACAGCAGCGCGATCAGCCGCTCGCGCATCTCGGCGGTCCAGGCGTTCAGCTTCTCCGGCCGGTTCAGGGTGATCACCGCGACGGGTCCGTCACGGTCCAGCAGCACAGTCACAAGCGTCCCTTCGCAGGTCAACGGGCTTGCCGGGATACAACCAGGTGTGACGGGGCCGTGGCCAACATCAATGAAGTCCCTTGGCGATATCAGAGCGATATGGTGGGGCCGATGGAGCTGCGTCACCTGCGGTACTTCGTCGCCGTGGCGGAGGAGCTGCACTTCGGCCGGGCGGCGGAGCGGCTGCACATGGCCCAGCCGCCACTGTCCCAGCGCATCCGCGATCTGGAGCGGGAGCTGGGCGTGCGGCTGTTCGACCGCAACCCGCACCGCGTCTCGCTGACCGAGGCGGGCGCGCTGCTGCTGGAGCACGCCCGCGGCGTGCTCGACCGCGCCGACGCCGCCCGCGAGGCCATGCGCCGCATCCGCCCCGGCGCGTCCGGGGTGCTGCGCGCGGGCGTGCCGCCCGACACGACGCCCATGGCGCTGCGGACGCTGGTGGCGCGCTTCACCGAGCACGTCCCCGACGTGCTGCTGGAGCTGCACGAGCTCACCACGGCCAGCCAGCTCGCCAAGCTGCGCGCCGGGGAGCTCGACGCGGGCCTGGTACGGCACCCCTGCGACACGGTGGGGCTGGAGTCCAGCGAGGTCGTGCACCGGCGGCTGGGCGTGGTGCTCCCCGCCGGCCACCGGGCGGCCCTCCAGGACGTGGTACGCCTGCGCACGCTCGACGGCTCACCCCTGGTGATCTTCCCCAGGGAGATGGCGCCGCAGCTCTACGACCACGTGCTGGAGGCGTGCCGCGACAACGGCTTCCTGCCCGGCGCGATCCGGCACGCCCGCAACCCGCACTTCGTGCACGGCCTGGTCATGTCGGGGCTGGGGGCGCACCTCAACGAGGAGCCGTACGACGAGCTGCCGGCCGGGCTGGTGTGGCGGCCGATCGACGAGCCCCGGCTGACCTGGTCCACCTCCGCCGTGTGGCCGCCCGTGCAGGGCGGGGAGGTCGTCGGCGCGTTCGCCGAGGCCGCGCTGGCGGGGCTGCGCTCCGTCGGGCACGCCTGAGATCCCTGTCATCCGGTTCGCGTTCCTGTGCGAACCAGGAGCCAAGGACGCGAGTCCAACCTTTGGAACGATCCTGGCGTCGCCGGGGTCGTCCTTCAGGGGACACGCACCGGGGGCGGTGCTCGTACAGGGGGATTCATGGACATCGACGCGATGTCGCGCGGGCCTGGGGCGGCCGGCGCGAGACGGGGGACGGCGAGGGCGATCGCCGCGGTGGCACTGGCGGCGGGCCTGGGGGGTGCGGGCACGCTCGTCACCAGCGCGGAAGCGGCGCGGGCCGCTTCCGCGACGACCGCCGCCACCACTGAGGCGGCCTTATCCGCGAGCGCCCTCGCCGCGGCCGCTGCTCCACGGGCCGCTGCGGCGTCCGGGTCCGCTTTCGCGGCCGGGGGCGCCGCCTTCGCGGCCGGGGCCAGGCCGGTGAACTGCCGGCGGGTCAAGTGCGTGGCGCTGACCTTCGACGACGGCCCCGGCAAGTACACGGACGCGCTGCTGCGGAGCCTGGCGGCCTACCGGGCGCGGGCCACGTTCTTCGTCGTCGGGCAGAACGTCGCCGCGTACCCGGGGATCGTGCGCAGGACGCACGCGGCGGGGCACGAGATCGGCAGCCACACCTGGTCGCACCCGGACCTGACGAAACTGTCGGCCGCGGCGGTGCGCTCGCAGTTCGCCCGTACCGATCGGGCGATCAGGGCGGCCATCGGGATCACGCCGAAGCTCGTCCGGCCGCCGTACGGGGCGTTCAACGCGACCGTGCGCTCGCAGGCCGGGCGGCCGGTGGTCATGTGGAGCGTGGACACCCTGGACTGGCGGTACCGCAACAGCGCCAAGGTGGCCCGCAAGGCGATCAAGGCCGTCCGTCCGGGCAGCGTCATCCTCTTCCACGACATCCACCCCTCGACCGTGCGGGCCATCCCGAAGGTGCTGAAGAGCCTGTCCAAGCGCGGCTACCGGTTCGTCACCGTCAGCCAGCTCTTCGGGGGCGATCCGCCGCGGGTGGTCTACGGCCGGGGCTAGCGCTCCCGCGAGCGGGCGCGAACTTCTCTCGCGTCCGTTGAACCGCGCTCGCCGGACGGGCGTATCCGTCCATGTGAGCGGTGATCGCGCATGAGCCCCGAGCAGAGAGGACGCGGCACCGGCAGCAGGGACACCGCGCAGGCCGGGCGGCCCGGCCTGCGCGGGCTGCGGGCGGCGGTGTTCGCGGTCGTGTGCGTGCTCGCGGCCCTCGGCATGCACGTGCTGGCCGGGGGGCCGATCGCCGGCCTGGGCACGGTGGTCACGGCCACGGCCGCGACGGGCGCGGGCGCGTTCGTGCTGGCCCGGCGCCGCCGGTCCGCCGGGACGCTGCTCGCCGCCTCGTTCGCCGCCCAGTACGGCATGCACCAGCTCTTCACCGCCGATCTGCTCACCGCGGGCCTGGGCGTCTCCCTGCATCACCACCCCCTGAGCGCGCCGGGCCATCATGGCGGCGGGCTCTACGGCGGCATCGTGATGCCGGCGGCGCACGTCCTGGTGGCCGCCGTCTCGGCGTGGTGGCTCGATCGGGGCGAGAAGGCGCTGGCCACGCTGCTGCGGCTGCTGGCCTGCTCGCTCCACGACCTGTGGGCCCTGCTGACCGCCCGCGACGCGCCGCCCTCCGCACTCCCCCGCCGGCTCCCGGCGCCGGTGAGCGCGGGTGCCGGTGGCCTCCGCCACGCCCAGGTGCTGGCCTGGGCTCTGTGCCGGCGGGGGCCGCCCCGCCAGGTGCCAGGGATCGACGTCTCGGTCGTTCGCGGTGTACGCGCCTGCTCACGTAGCACGCGCCTGCTCACGCGACACGCGCCGGTCCACGTGGCACGCGCCTGCTCACGTCGGCAAGTGCCTGTTCACGCGACACGGCCCTGTTCACGCGGCACCCGCCTGTCCTGCCGCATGCGCGCACCTCCGGAACGGAACCCCCATGACCTCTGTCGAAACACGCCCGGAAACAGCCCTCCCCGCGCCCGCGAAAACCTCCTCCCAGCGCTACCGCGCCGTCTGGCGCTGGCACTTCTACGCCGGCCTCTTCGTCGCCCCGATCCTGCTCGTCCTGGCCGTCACCGGCTCCATCTACCTCTTCAAGGAGCCCTTCGAGGAGTGGCGCTACCAGGACGTCCGCACGCTGGCCCAGCCCGCCGCCACGGCCCGCCCCCTGTCGGAGCAGATCGCCGCCGCCCAGCAGGCGCGGCCGGGCACTCCGGTCATGTCCGTCGTCCCGCCCACGTCCCCCGACCGCACCACCCGCGTCATCCTCCAGGGCGCCGACACCGGCCCCTGGGCGCAGGGCGTCTCCGTGTACGTGGATCCGGGCACGGCCACGGTGGTCGGGCAGATCGACGACGGGGCCACGTTCATGCGCGTGGTCCGTACGATCCACGGCGAGCTCATGTCCGGCACGGTCGGCGACCGCGTCGTGGAGACCGCCGCCTGCTGGGCCCTGATCCTCGTCGCCACCGGCACGTACCTGTGGTGGCGCGGCCGGCGTACCCGCAGGAAGCCCGCCCGGCCAGGACGCGGCCGGCTGCGGCGGCTGCACATCCTGACGGGGCTCGGCGGGGGTTCGGTGGTCGTCTTCCTCGTCCTGTCCGGCCTGCCGTGGTCGGGCGTGTGGGGTGACGGCCTGCAACGCCTCCAGGCCGGTACGGGCTCGACCTACCCCAGCGCCGACGACTACCCGCACACCTCCGGCCCGCCCCTGTCCGGCGACCTGTCCACCAACCCGGACGCCAAGGTCCCCTGGGCAGCCGAACGCCTCCCCGTCCCGCCCTCCCAGGACGCCCCGCCCTCCCAGGACGTCCCGTCCTCCCAGGACGTTTCGCCGTCCCAGGACGTCCCGCGCTCCCCGGACGGGCACGCCGGACACCACGCCGCGCACGGCGTCCTCCAGCCCGGCGCCCTGCCCATCGAGAACGCCCTGGCCGCCGCCATGCCCGCGATCCGTTCCTGCCCGCCGGCCGAATGCGACCTCAAGGTCCTGCTGCCGGACGGCCCCCAAGGCGTCTACACGATCGTGACCGACCCGCGCCGCGACCCGTCGGCCGCGCAGACGCTCCACGTCGACCAGTACAGCGGCCGGGTGCTGGTCTCCTACGGCTGGGCCGAGTACGGCGTGCTCGCCAAGGCCGTCGAGCAGGGCGTCGCCCTCCACGAGGGCCGCCGGTACGGCACCGCGAACCTGATCGTGATGCTGGGGGCCTGCCTGACCATCATCACGCTGGTGGTCACCGGGGCGTGGATGTGGTGGAAGCGCCGCCCCCGGGGCCGCGCCGGCGCCCCGGCCCGCACCACGGACCGGCGCACCACGTACGGGGTGATCGCGGTCATGGCGGTGCTCGGGGTGCTGTTCCCGCTGGCGGGGGTGACCATGGTGGCGGTCCTGCTGGTGGACCGGCTCGTGGTGCGGCGCATTCCCCTGCTGGCGCGCGTGTTCGGCTGACACCGCCTCCCAGACCGCCCCAGCCACCCCTGCCCGCTCTCACCACCGACCGCCCTACCCTCGCCCGCCCTGCCCGCCCGGTCGCCCGCCCGGTCGCCCGGCCACCCCCGGCCCCACGCCCGACAACCCTGGCCCCTCGCCCGGCAGCCCTGGCCGCCCTGGCCGCCCTGGCCGCTGGTCGCCTGACCGCTCCAACGGCGCTGGCGCCGGCTGGCCGGGCGGCCCCGGCTGGCCTGGCGCCCCGCAGGCTGGCACCCTGGCTGGTCTGGCCGCGCCAACCCGCTCTGGCACCCTGGCCGCGCTCCCCTCGCTGGCCCTTGGCACGCTGGCCCGTGGCACGCTGCCCTCTGGGCGCATGGGTCAAGTGGGGCGCTGGGGCAGCGGTCTAGTGGTCAGATGCAGGCCGTCGGGTCAGCGGTTGAGCGGCCAGACGCGGGCCGTCTGGTCGCGGCCGGCGGTGACCGCGATCGGGCTGCCGTCGAGGAGGCCGATCGCCACCGACCAGACCGCGTCGTCGTGTCCGGTGAGCGGCGCGCCGAGTTCCTGCCCGGCGTTCAGGTCCCAGACGCGGGCCGTTCTGTCCTTGCTGCCGGTCACCGCGACAGGGGTCCCGTCCAGGTTGCTGATCGCCACGGACCAGACCGGGCCCGTATGTCCGGTGAGCGGCCCGCCGAGGGGTTTCCTGGTGGTCAGGTCCCAGATTCTGGCCGTCGTGTCCTCACCGCCGGTGATCGCCACCGGCACGCCGTCCAGGGTGCCGAGAGCCGCCGACCGCACCCAGCCGGTGTGCCCGGTCATCGGCGCGCCGACCTGCTTGCCCGACGCCAGGTCCCAGACGCGCACCGTCCCGTCGTCGCCGGTGGTGACCGCGATGGCCTTGCCGCCGACCTGCCCCGCCGCCACGCCCCACACCGCGCCGTCGTGACCGGTGAGCGGTCTGCCGGACTGCTCGCCCGTACGCAGGTCCCACACCCGGGCGGTGCCGTCGGCGGAGGCGGTGACGGCGACGTGCCGGTCCCCCACCCGGACGGTGGCCACGCCCTTGACGTCGCCGGTGTGGCCGGACAGGACGCGGGACTCGCCGGTACGCAGGTTCCGGACGCGGGCGGTGTCGTCGTCGCCGGCGGTGATGGCGATCGCGGTGCTGTCGAGCTGGTCGAGGGCCACCGACCTGACCCATTCCGTGTGGCCGGTGAGGGTGGCGCCGCTCTGCCGGGAGGTGCGCAGGTCCCACAGGCGGGCGGTCTCGTCGTCCGAGCCGGTCAGCGCGACGGGGACGCCGCCGAGCGTGCCGAGCGCCACTGCCCTGATGTCGTTGGTGTGGCCCGTCAGCGGCCGGCCCGCCTGTCCGCCGCTCGGCGCGGTGGTGCCGACGGTGGCGGCCAGGGGGCTGACGGTGCCCGCGCCGGGTTGCTTCGGCCACATCGCCGCCACCAGCACGGCCGCCACGACCACGAGCGCCACCCCACCTGCCACCAGCGCACGGCGCGGCACCCTGCGCGCCGGCGAAGCCTCCGTGAGCAGTGAGGGAGCGAACGGCAAGGGAGTGGACGGAGAGGAAGTGGACGGTGAAAGCGCGGGCCGTGTCTGCGCCGATGATGCCTGACCGAACGATGCCTGAGTGGGCGGCGTGGGCGTGGGCGGCGTCAGGGCGTCCGCCGTCCGGCCGGCCTCGTCGTCGGGCGGATCCCAACGGGCCGTGGCCGCATCCACCGGATCGGTCCCGCCACGCGGAAGAGCAGGCCCACCCGGCGAACCGGCCGACCCGCCAGGAGCGGCCGCGTCCCAGGTGGCCGCCGGGTCGGCCCCGCCGGTCAGCACCCCGACCAGGGCCTCGGCGGTGAGGCGGCGCGCCGGGTCCTTGTCCAGGCAGGTCACCACCAGCGCCCGCAACGACTCAGGCACCCCCGCCACATCGGGCTCCTCGTGCAGCAGCGCCCGCAGCACCGAAGCCACCGAGTCCCCCGCGAACGCCCGCCGCCCCGTGGCCGCGAACACCATGGTGGCGGCCCAGCTGAACACGTCCGCCGCCGGCCCGACCGGGTCCATGCTGACCTGTTCGGGCGCCATGTACCCGGGCGTGCCCACGGCGCCGGTCTGGGTGGCGGCGTGGTCGAGGGCGCGGGAGATGCCGAAGTCGATCACGACCGGCCCCTCGGGCCCCAGGATGACGTTGCCGGGTTTGAGGTCGCGGTGCACGACCCCGGCGCGGTGGATCGCGGCCAGCGCGGTGGCGGTCGCGACCGCGAGCCGTTCCAGCCCGCCGCCGGTGCGGGGACCGTCCCGGCGGACGGCTCTTTCCAGCGAATCACCGCGTACGTATTCGCTCACGATGTACGGCCGATCGTCGTGCATCCCCATGTCGAGCACGCTGGCCGTGCAGAAGGGCGCGACACGGCGCGCCAGCTCCACCTCGCGCAGGAACCTGCGGCGAGCCTCGGGGTCCTCCGCCATCCTGGCGTGCAGCACTTTGATCGCGACCTGGTCGCCGGACGGGCTCAGCCCCAGGTAGACCGCCCCCTGCCCGCCCTCCCCGAGGAACTCGGCGAGCCGGTATCCGGCGATCCGCCCGAGGTCCTCTCCCGGTCGCGGACGTGACAAGTGCCCACCCCTCCACCGTCAGCAGCAGCCTCAGCACGGATACTACGATTACGGGCACCCCATCGGATTACCCAAAAAGGCAATAAAGACTGACATAGCTGGATTTCCGGAGAATGGTCATTCAGAAGTCATTCGGAATTGTCCGCGACTTCATTTTCCGCGCCGTACTAGCCCTGGCACCACCCCGAAGACGGGACGTGCCACGATCGAGATCCGCCCGCCGGACGACGATCGTGGCAGGCATGAAACTCATCGCGATCGGCGCCGTGCTCGGCGCACTGACCGTGGCGCCCACCGCCTCCGCGGACGCCCCCGGCTGGGGCGCGTGCCAGGGCGACGACCGGCCGCAGGACCTGCGGTGCTCGTCCGTCGAGGTGCCCGTGAACTGGGCCGAGCCGGACGGCCGCAAGATCACGATCAGGATGGCCCGGCTGCCCGCCACCGGCGGCGAGCGCAGGGGCACGGTGTTCAGCATCCCCGGCGGCCCCGGCGGCTCGGGCATCGACGACCTCACCTCGTACCGGAGCAGCTTCGGCAAGCTGCGCGAGCACTTCGACGTGGTCAGCCTCGAGCCGCGCAACGCCACCACGTACGGCCGGCTGCCGCGGAAGTGCTTCGCGACCGGCCCGCTGCTCACCCGCCCGGACACCCGGGGCGAGTACGCCACGCAGGCGGCCGGGATCCGCCGGGCGGCGCAGGAGTGCAGGAAGCTGGACCCCGAGTTCTTCGACCACCTCGACTCGGCGTCCGTGGCCCGCGACATCGACGCGATCAGGGCCGCGCTCGGCGAGGAGCGGCTGAGCTTCATCGCCACCTCCTACGGCGGCGTCCCCGGCGTCGCCTACGCCCGCCTGTTCCCGCACCGCGTCCGCGCCATGTACCTCGACGGGGCCGTCAACCAGTTGCGCGACGCCATGACGGAGGCGCGGACGCGCTATCGGACGTACGAGGCGCAGTTCGGCCGGTTCCTGAAGTGGTGCGACTCGGCCGGCGACGTGTGCGGGGACGACCTGGGCGCCCGCTGGCGCAGGCTGGTCGCCGCCGCCGACGTCAAGCCCCTGCCCGTCAAGGGCGACCCGGCCACGTACAGCGGGTTCGACCTTCAGGTCGCCGCGATGCCGCACCTCGTCTCGCCCGGGCCGGGGAACGCGCGCTGGAAGGAGCTCGCCCAGGCCGTCAGGCAGGCCGAGGGCGGGGACGCGACCGGGTTCGCTACGTACGTGCAGGCGGGCATCGGCACGCCGAAGCCACCGTCGTTCATCGGCATGAACGCCACCCAGTGCGCCGACGGGCTGCGCTACCGCGACTACCGCGACTACCGGGCCGTCCGGGCGCTGGGCGAGCGGCTCTCGCCGAACCTCCACGGGATGGGCCTGTGGCACCGGCTCGGCTGCTCCGGCTGGCCCGCCCCGGCGGCGAACCCGCCCCGGCCGCTGCCCGCCGGCCTGCCGCCGTTCCTGGGCGCGGGGACGTGGACCGACCACGCCGACACGGCCGACCTCGTACGGCGGGTGCCGGGCTCGGCGACGGTCAGGTTCGACGGGCACGGCCACGGGCTGTACCTGACGGGCGACGCCTGCACGATCGGGCACGCCGACGCGTACCTGACGGACCTGCGCCTGCCCGCCCCCGGCACCACCTGCCGCCCCACGACGGCATCCTGAGCCCTCGCCACAAGAACCGGCCCCCTGGGCCCGGTCCTCAGGGGCCCGGTCCTCAGGGGCCCGGTCCTCAGGGGGCCGGTCCTCAAGAGGCCGGTCCGCGGGGGTGGCCCGAGGACCGGCCCGCTTTGTCAGCGTTCGCTCGACACCGCCCGGTAGTGCAGGTCCTGCACGTACGGGGTCGCGGTGACCGTGTACGGCGAGACGACCTTCGCGACCGCGGCCGAGCTCCTGGACACGCTCGCGGAAACGGCGCCCGCCTTCAGCGGGAACGTCCTGGCCGACACCCCTGCGGGCGCGTCGTAGGTCTGGGTCGCGCCCCCGATCGTGACCGACACCTTGGCCGCCGCGGTGAGCATGCTGAGCACCTCCACCGTGTCGCGGGCCGCCGTGCTGCCGCCGCGCAGCTTCATCAGCTTGGTCTGCGCGTACGACGGCGCCGCCGCCACCGGCTGGATCCGGTGCGTCAGGTAGGCCGAGTCGTTGGTGATCTTCGGGCAGCCGAGCTTGTAGCAGGTCAGGTAGTAGGCGTTGATGTCCAGGTACGTCCACCCGGCATTCCGCGACGGCGCGAACTGCGTGTTCTCCGAGTAGTCGTTCCAGGTGGTGAGCTGGACCCAGTCGGCCTTGCCGTCGATGGCGCCCTTCCAGGTGGCCCGCAGGTTCTCGGTGTTGCCTGCCTCGTCGAAGATGCCCTGGTTGGGCCGCTCGTCCTGGATCGACACCGGCTGCATCCAGATCTTGCCCATGCCGTGCGCGGTGGTGATGTTGGTGGCCAGGTTGGCGTTGGCCGCCGGGTTGCGGCCGCCCCAGTTGGAGAAGCCGTAGCTGATCGAGGCGAACGCCTCCCGGTGCTTGTTGAAGTCGAGGAAGCAGGGCACCAGGGCGACCTTGATGCCGTGCGCGGTCTCCATGGTCTTCATCCACGACGACCACCAGGCGGCGGTGCGGCCCTCGGCCTTGAAGGGCGCCACGACGAGGCGGCCGTCGGCGAGCCGGTGGACCGACTTCGACGCGGCGAGCTTGGCCATCGCCGCGGCCAGGGCGGCGCTGTCGACCGAGGCCAGGCCGTTCGTGTCCGGCATGAGCACGATCTTGAAGCCGGGGTCGACCGCCTCGGCGGCCTTGATCAGGTTCTGCACGCGCGTCCAGTGGGCGCTGGTCACGGAGAGGATGTCGACGGTGAAGCCGTCCAGCCCGGCGGCGATGGCCTGCTTCACCTCGGTCTTGAGGTCGGCCAGCGCGTAGTCGCCGGTGATCGGCGAGCGCCCCGGCGGCCGGTCGCGCAGCAGGCCGCCGTACGCGGCGTGCTTGCCGCTCTCGCCCTCGGGCTTGAGGTAGTTCCTGGCGTAGTAATCGTTTTCTGGAGCGGCATTGTCGAGCGAGATCGGATAGGGCGTGAAGTAGTGCGCGAACACCTTCTTGCCCGAGGCCCGCAGCGCCGCCGTTCCCGGCAGGGTGAAGGGCAGCGGCCCGTCGGTCTGCTCCTCGCCCGTGCCCTCGGTGTAGGTGACCGTGAGCTTGGGCCCCCGGTTCCCGGTCTCGCGCGACGACATCAGGACGGTCGTGGTGTCGGACGTCCCCGTGAGGGCGAAGGCGTACGTGCCGTCGCCCTCGATCGCCGCCGAGACGTCCAGCTTGGCCGTCGCGCCCGTGGTGAACCCGGTGTGCGAGTCGAGGGCCGCCTCGGTGAGCCCCGGCCGGGTGTTCCAGGTGGTGGCGGCCTCTGTCCAGTCGCCCGTGACGGGGCGGACGGAGACGGTGGTGTCGGTCGTCCTGGCCGAGATCACGTCGAGCGTGACCTGGACGTCCTCGGCGTCCTCGGGGATGCCGGTGACCTTGAAGCGGACCAGCGCCGCCCGCTGGCCGGCGGCCGTGCTGCCGCAGGCGGAGCCGCAGACGCTCAGCCACGTCGCGGTGGCGAAGCTCTTGGCCGGCTCGGCCTGGCTGACGAACACGTCGTCGGCGGCGGCGAACGTCGCGGTGACCGGCGCGACGGCGGACGCCTGCGAGGGGGCGACGGCGACGGTCCCCAGCGTGGTGAGGGCCGTCACCGCCGTCAGCAGCGCCCGATATCGGTTGACCATGAAACTCCCTTGAATCCCGTGCGGCTCCGGGATGGCGGAGCCGCTTCGCAGGGCAAGGATGAGCCAAGATCAACCAGTTGTTCAGGCATTTGTCCCAAACCGTGAATTTGGAACGTCATCAAAATCGGTTCGTGTGCGCGCGATGACTCTGCGGGGCCGCGACCCCGGCCACCCGGCCGGGCCACGTACGCGTGACCCGGCCGGTGGCCCATCGCACCGGAACGTCAGAGCAGCAGGCCCGCCACCGCCAGCACCGGCTCGGGGTGCTCGGCCAGCAGCGCGCTCACCTCCTGATGCCCGATCTCCACGGCGCCGGCCACACGCCACTCCCCCTCGCACCCGAGCAGCCCCGCCACCGCGTCGCACGCGTCCGGATGGGCGGTGAGCAGCGACGCCACCGGCCCCGACGCCACCGGCGCCGAAGCGGCGGCGGGCTTGGGGCGGGCCGTCCACGGCGGAACCCACGAGTCCACCGCCGTCAGCGAGCCGGGGAACGTGCGCCCCGCCTCCCGGATCAGCACCGGCATCAGCTCCGCCGCCCCGTCCCGCAGCGTGGTGATCAGCTTGGGCAGCCACGGCAGCAGCACGTTGTCGGGCAGCCGCCCGAACGCCTTCGAGATCACCTCCACCACGAACCCCGACAGCCCCGGAGCGGGCTCCATGGCCTGCACGAACCCCATGATGTAGTGCGGGAACGACGGGATGACCAGCGGGTTGGCCAGCAGCTCGTCGCAGCGGGCCCGCAGCTCGGCGATCGGCAGGAGCCCGAGCTGGTGGTGGGCCGCCCACAGCAGAGCCACCTTGCCGGGCGCCTCCGGATGCGACTGCCGCACCGCCAGCTCCAGCTGGGCCCGGTCGCAGCCGAGCGCCAGAGCCAGGCTCTCCATCGTGAACAGGAAGCCCAGCATGGCCGCCACCTGCCGCACGCCCGTGTCGTCGTCCACGAAGGCCGTCGGCAGCAGCGTGCAGTAGTGCGCGTACCCGGCCGTCACGAACGACTCGCACCAGGCGGGCAGCTCGGGCTCGTTGGCCCGGTAGTAGGCGAGCAGCCGCCGGATGCGGCGCAGCACCTCGGGCGCGTCGTCCACGGTGCGCTCGGCGGCGAGCAGCTCCACCGCCCGCGCCCCCAGCTCGTCGGCGAAGCGCCGGCTGCCGAGGAACAGGATGGAGTCCTCGACCGCCGCCAGCGCGACCGCCGCCGTGGCCTTGGGGTCGTGCACCGAGCGCCGCAGCCGCTGCTCCAGCACCTGCTCGATGGTGACGCCCTCGTAGCCGAGCTCGATGATCGAGCGCTGGTACTTGCCGAACGCCAGGTCCCAGCTCTCCTGGATGGAGCGCTCGCCCAGCCTGCGCTCGCCCATGATGGGCCGCACCGCGTCGGACGGCAGCAGGTACCGCAACATCCACAGCAGGTCGGAGCAGGGCACCAGATCCGGCTCGGCGTTCAGGTCGAGCAGCGCCCGCTGGATGGTCCGCTTCTCCAGGTCCAGGCCGAGCGGCGCGAGCCGGTCGTAGACGTTCCTGGCCAGCGGCGGCAGCGCGTCGTAGCCGACCTCGCCGACCCGGTCGCCGCCGAGCAGGATCTCGCACAGCCGCCGGATGTCGCGCCGGCCCGGCACCGCGTCCTTCTCGATGCACGTGACGGCGGCGTCCTGGAAGTCGTACGGCGTGGGCCTGGCGCGGTTGCGCATGCCGGCCAGCAGGATCGAGGTCTCGTAGACCGCGATCGCGTCGGCCGTGCTGGCCAGGTAGCCGTTGCGGCGGGCCAGCCGGACGATGTCCACCGACCAGCCGACCAGCTCGGCGTCGTCGAGCGGGTCGAGCGCCGGCGGCCTGGACAGGAACCCGGTCAGCTTGTCGGCCACCTCGTCCTTCGGCGCGGCGGGCGCGGGCAGCTTGGCCGCCCGCTTGCGGGCGCCCTTCTGCCCGTCGAGCTGGAACGGGGTCAGCCTGCTTCGCGTCAGCGCCTTGGCCCAGGTCGCCGCCGCGATCGACACCGACCCCGAGGCCAGCCCGAACTGCGCCTCGATGGCCGAGTGGCTGGACGGGATGAGGCCGTACAGCCATTTCGTGGCCGTGCGCGGGCTGATCTCGAAGGGGGCCGTGGACCTCAGGCCGAACTGCTCGACGTGGCTGGCGGCGTGGAAGGCGCCGCACACGTACAGGCAGTCGGCGGGGTCGGCGCCGGACGCGGCCAGGTGCTCGCGCATCCTGGTCCACATGTAGCGCTCGCGATCCTCGTCGATGGCCACCCGGCGGTCGTCGTCGGGGCGCAGGCGGCGGAACAGGCTGCCGATCAGCACCATGACCTGGCGGTAGGTGTCGTAGTCCGCGCCGGACAGGGGCTGCTCGACGTACTGGTCCCACCACTCCGACCAGTGGCGCACCTTGCCGTGGTGCAGCAGGTGCTCCTCCAGCTCGGCGAAGCGGGGGCGCAGGTCGCCGATCTCGACGCCGACCGCGTCGCCGTGCAGCCCGGCGCCCTCCTCCTTCGCCGCCGGAGGGCCGGCCGGCTCCTCCTTGGGCTCCCACTGGAAGACGTGGTCGGTCGAGCGGTCCACCAGCACCAGCTCGACGCCGGGGGTCTCCAGCGCGTACGAGATGGCCTGGTACTCGGCCGACGCCTCGGTGATCGGCGCCACCACGCTGAGCGGCGCCGACTCCTTCGGGAAGCCGTCGAGGTCGGTGGCGAACGCCTGCAGCGCCACCGGCAGCCGGCAGTTGCGCAGCTCGGTCAGCAGCGGCTCGAGGTCCTCGCACAGCTCCAGGTAGATGACCTTCGGCTGCTTCTCGCGCAGCCTGCGCACCATCGCCAGCGCGGAGGCCGGCGAGTGGTGGCAGACCGGGAAGATCTCCAGCTCCTCGCGCAGCGCCCGGTCCACGTCGTCCACGAGGCCCGACAGGATGCCGGACACCGCGACGGGGCTGCCGGCGAACTGCTCGGCGGCGTCGAGGAGCTGCTCGCGCAGCGCGCCAAAGGGACCGTTCATGACAGGGTCGAGATGGCCTCGCGGCCGCCCTCGAGGAACTCCGGCCACTCCCCGCCGTCCTTCTTGCTGCGGGGCTCGACGACGCCGTGCCAGTACTTGTTGAGGATGGCCAGGTCCTCGGGGCTGCGCCGGGCCAGCGAGCCGACCAGCGAGGAGGCCAGCGTCTGGGCGCGCAGCACGCGGTCGCCGAAGAAGTGGCTGTGCAGGATGGCGTCCTCCAGCACGCCGATCTGCTCGGCCGTGGACAGCGCCGACTCCAGCTTCTCGTCGTCGCTGGTGGCCGAGGCCGCCGCCGAGCGCAGGTCGGCGAAGCTCTGCAGCAGGATGTCGAGCAGCGTGGGCGGCAGGTCCAGCTCGATCCGGTGCCTGCGCAGCAGCTCCTCGGTGCGGAAGCGGACGATCTCCGCCTCGCTCTTCTTGTTCGTCACGACGGGGATGCGGACGAAGTTGAAGCGCCGTTTGAGCGCCGAGGACAGGTCGTTGACGCCCCGGTCGCGGCTGTTGGCGGTGGCGATGATGGAGAAGCCGGGCTGGGCGAAGACGATGTTGTCGTCGTCGAGCTCGGGGATGGAGACGTACTTCTCCGACAGGATCGAGATGAGCGCGTCCTGAACGTCGCTGGTGGAGCGGGTCAGCTCCTCGAAGCGGCCGATCACGCCGCGCTCCATCGCCGTCATGATCGGCGAGGGGATCATCGACTCGCGGGACTGCCCCTTGGCGATGACCATGGAGACGTTCCACGAGTACTTGATGTGGTCCTCCGTGGTGCCCGCCGTGCCCTGCACCACGAGCGTGGAGTTGCGGCAGATCGCGGCGGCCAGCAGCTCGGCCAGCCAGCTCTTGCCGGTGCCCGGGTCGCCGATCAGCAGCAGGCCCCGGTCGGAGGCCAGGGTCACGATGCTGCGCTCGACGAAACTGCGGTCGCCGAACCACTTCTGCGGGATCTCGCGCTCGATGCCGTCGGAGCGCTCGGAGCCGAGGATGAACACCCGGATCATGCGCGGGCTGAGCCGCCAGGAGAACGGCTTGGGGGCGTCGTCGATCGACTCCAGGTAGTCGAGCTCCTCCGCGTACTTCATCTCTGCGGGGGCGCGCAGCATATCGTCACTCATTCGCGAGTCTCCTAGGTGAGGAAGTTCTTGAGCTCGAAGACGAGCTTGTGGATGTGGCCCGAGATCACCGGGGTGCCCAGGTCCTTGAATTTCTTGCGGAACCACGGATCGACGCTCTGCACGCCCGAGCTGTTGACCGAGCCGACGGGGATGAACTTCACGCCCGAGCGGTAGACGGCCTCGATGCCCTCGTAGAGCGGCTGGGATGCGCCGAACTCGTAGAAGTCGGAGATCCACACCATCACGGTGTTGCGCGGGTCGCTGATCTTGGGGCGGGCCATGGCCATCGCCACCGGACCGTTGTTGCCGCCGCCGAGGTTCGTGCGCATCAGCACCTCGAACGGGTCGTGCACCCAGGGCGTCAGGTCGATGGCGCGGGTGTCGTACGCGATCAGGTGCACGTCGACCTTGGGCAGGCCCGCGAAGATCGAGGCCAGGATGGTGCAGTTGACCATCGAGTCCGTCATCGAGCCCGACTGGTCGACGACCACGATCAGCCTGGCCGGCGTCGTGCGGTGGGCGGTCTGCTTGTAGTAGAGCCGGTCCACGTACAGCCGCTGGTCCTCGGCGTTCCAGTTGGTGAGGTTCTTCCAGATGGTGCGCTCGATGTCGAGGTTGCGGAAGACCCGCTTGGGCGGCACCGAGCGGTCGATGACGCCGGAGCTGGTCTTCTCCACCTGCGTGCGCAGCACCTCGGCGACCTCGTCGACGTACCTGCGGATCAGCGACTTGGCGTTGGCCAGCGCGACGCCCGACAGGTTGGACTTGTCACGCAGGAGCTGCTCGATGAGCGACATGCTGGGTGTGAGCTGCGCGGCCAGGGCCGGATCGGCGAGCACCTCGCGCAGGTGCATGCGCTTGATCAGGTCGCCTTCGAGGCCGGCCAGGACCTTGGCCAGCTCCTCGTTGCCCTGGCTGTGGCGCAGCCCGCCCGGCTCGCAGCCCATGCCGCGCTCGAACCAGGCGGCGTCCTGCTTCCAGCTCTCGAGCTGGGCGGCGGAGACGTTGCCCGAGCCCGTCGCGAACACGTTGAGCAGCAGCTTGGAGACCAGGGCCGCGCGGCGCACCTCGTCGCCCGCCTCGTGCTCCTTGTCGGCCATCAGGCCGTCGAACTCGGCGGCCAGGTCGGGGAAGCGCTGCACCAGGTTGTCGACCGACACGGCGGGGTCGAGCAGGGTGAGCGGCAGGTCGAGGTCGCCGACGATGCCGAGGCTGGCGTTCTCCAGCGCGGGCTGCTCGTCGGTGCCGAACAGCCGGGACATCAGGCGCCAGTAGAGCACCTGCCGCCGCGTCTCGTCGGCGCTCTGCCCGGCCGTCCCGGCGCTCCGCGCGGCGGTTCCGGCGCTCTGCGCGGTCGGCTCTGTGGTCATGTCGGTCATTTCCGCAGCAGCCGTCCTGCCCGCTCGCGCAGCACGGCGACCACGTCGCCGTTCCTGGCCTCGGCCTTGGCCGCCTTGGGGTCGGTGGGGCCGAGCGCCCAGTCGCCGTTGTGCGCGGCGACCGGCTGCTTCTTCACCGACGCCTGCACGGCCAGCGGCTGCAGCGACCACCGCCCGCCGTCCCAGCGCACCAGCCCGATGCACGCCGTGGACGCCTTGACCAGCGCCGGGGTGAGCGGCCCCGCGGACGGCAGCCGGTCGAGGTCGAGGTCGAGCGTGGCACCGCCCAGGTCGATCGTCCGGCCGTCGCTCTTGTAACCCTCGACGAGGACGGGCTCGGCGATGCGTACGGGGTGCCGGTCCAGCGGCGTGACCGCCGGCGGCGTCGCGGCGGCGAGCCGGAGCCTGGCCGTGGCGAACGGGTCGGCCTCCTCCCCCGCGCGGGCCCGGTCGTTCTCCCACACCAGGTCGCCGCCGGGCAGCAGCGGCATGTCGGTGATCTCCACGCTGCGGTGCTGTGCCAGCGCGGACAGCAGCACGGGCTGGTCGCCCAGCAGCTTCCACACGGTCGGCCCGACGATGGTGTCGACCTTGGCGGCCGCCATGCTCGTGCGGACCAGCCTGGCGGGCGCGCCACCGGCGGGCTCCAGGACGGCGTGGATCTGGACGCGTACGACGGTGGCGTGCTCGTGCACGTCGGCGCCCAGGATCAGCAGCCGGCCCGACACCGGCTCGGCGCCGCCGCCGTGCCACGGCCCGTGCTGCGACAGCAGCATGGCGCGCGTCCACAGGTCGGCCCACCTGCGGGCGGGCAGCCGGTCCATGGTGGCCACCGGGCTGGAGGCCCGCAGCTCCGTCGCCAGCCCGTCGAGCAGCACCGCCAGCCCGCGCAGCTCGGGCACGGCCAGCAGCGCCTCGATGGTCTGGTCGGCCGCGGAGACCAGGTCGTGGTCGACGCCGCGCCAGCCGACGATGGCCAGCTCGCGCAGCCACACCCGGCAGCCGGCCAGCAGGTTGCCGGCCACCTCCGCCTTGCCCTCGGCGGGCTCCCAGACGGCACGCGTGCGGCCCAGGGCCGCGTCGAGGCGGGCGAGCAGCGCGTCGTGCACCGCGCCGAACAGCGCGGCCCGGCCGCCGGCCAGCGCCGCCAGGTGCTCGTCGGCGACGGACCCGGCGGCCACCTTCTCCACGGCCTCGCCGACCCGGTCGCCGATGGGGGTGCCCGCCAGCGCGCCCGCCATGGCGGCCAGCGCCGCGGCCGGCTCCTCGCCGAGCCTGGCCAGCCCTAGGGCGAGCGCGTCGTCGAAGCCCGCCACCAGGCCGAGCGCCTCGCCGACGCCCGCGGGATCGTCGCCGAGCAGCTCGCTCAGCTGTACGTCTAGCATCAGCACACCGCCTTGTCTGACACGCACGTGATCGGCATCAGCGCACCGCCCCGGTCGCCGGGAACCAGTGCAGCTCGGCCAGCGGCTCGGCGCTGTCGGGCACCTCCAGGTAGGCCAGGTGGCGCAGGAACCGGCTGAACACGACGGCCGCCGGGGTGCGCTCGACGTGCCCCGTGATGACGTGCATCAGGTGGCCGCCCTCGGGCACCTCGACCCGCAGGTAGCGGGCCACCCGGTCCAGCCCGTACTGGACGACGGCCTCGTCGGCCAGCATGCGGATGTGTTTGCACGCGTAGCCGTGCAGCGCGCCGCACGGCCGGTTGTTGTTGGTGCTGCAGCTCAGCGCGTGGGTGCCCGCGGTGATCGACGAGACGTAGACCCGCTCGATGTCGGATCCGCTCGACACGACCCCCTGGAGCCGGCCGTCGGCCAGCTCGACGAAGGGCACCTTGGCGAGTTTGCGCGGCTCGACGGGTGGCACCACCCGGACCACGCTGCGCTGCTCCCACGCGGTTTTGTCCGCGTCCACGACCTCAGAACCTCCCGCCCGCCGGCTCGTCGGCGCAGGCGGAAGTGCCCGCGCCCGTGCGGCCGGCTGATCAATTGCTTCGGGAACTTACCGGAGGCCACCGACAGACTCGGGGCAAATGATCAAAGCGCCCGGCGGGTCAGGACGCGCGCCATCCGGTGGGGATTGTCCATAATATTGTCCACCAAGGACACCGAGGAGGATCTCGTGAGCTCAGGGCCCCCGAGCGCGCAGACGCTGACCGACCGGGTCAGGGCGGCCATACTCGGCGGGGACTTCGTGCCCAACCAGCGGCTGGTCGAGGCGGACGTCTGCGAGCAGTTCGGCGCGCCGCGCGCCGCCGTGCGCGAGACGTTCAAGGAGCTCGCCGGGGAAGGGCTGGTCGAGATCCTACGCAACAAGGGCGCCCGCGTCCGGGCGATCTCGAAGGCGGAGGCCATCGAGATCACCGAGGTGCGGATGGTGCTGGAGGGCCTGTCGGCCGCCAAGGCCGCCGAGCGGGTCACGCCCGAGCAGGCCGCGCGGCTCCGCGAGATCGTCATCGGCATGCGGGCGGCGGTGGAGCGCAACGACCTGGACCGGTATTCCGAGCTCAACGCCGCGCTGCACGCCACGATCCGCCGGATCGCCGAGCACCGCACGTCCGCGGCCATCATCGAGCGGCTGGGGGCGCAGGTGGTGCGGCACAAGTTCCGGCTGGCCCGGCAGCCGGGGCGGGCCGCGGTGTCGCTGCCGCAGCACGAGCTGATCGTGGCGGCCATCGTGGCCGGCGACCCGGAGGCGGCCCAGACGGCCATGCAGCAGCACCTGCGCAGCGTGGCCAAGGCCCTGGAGGCCACCCCCGACTGACCTCTCCCGCCCCGGGACGGCGGCCAGCCGATCGCGACACGGCCCGGACGGCCCTCACCCGGTCGCCGCACGGCCCGGGCGGCCGTCACCCGGTCCTGAGGCGCCGCCCGGGGCCGGGACGGGCGGGACGCCGGTGCGGGTGGCCTGGTCGAGGGTGGCGGTCGTGGCCCGCGTCATGGTGTCCGGCACGCCGAGCGACTCCAGCATGCGCGTGGCGGCCTCCATCTCGTGCACCCGCCGTACGCCGTGCTGCCCCGCGCCCTCGATCAGCCGCACCACGAACTCCTCGTCGGCCGCCGTGACCGTCTCCAGCAGATGCCCCCAGAACCACTCCCCCAGCCCGGCCTCCTCCGCCGCGCGCCGCGACTCGATGACCAGCGCGCTCAGGCCCTTGACCAGCACGCTGCGCAGCAGCTTCCTGGCGGCCGCGTCGCCGGGCGGGCCGCCGATCGGCGTCACGGACATGCCGAGGCCGCCCGCGACGGCGGCGAACCGGTCCGCCCCTGGCCCGCTGGCCAGGACGGGGGTCGCCAGGCCGCGCAGCGGGACCGGAGCCATGATCGCGCCGTCCACGACCGCCGCCCCGGCCGGCTCCAGCAACTCGGCGATCCGCCGCTTGTCGCCGGGCGCGCCGGTGGACAGGTCGGCGTAGAGCGCTCCCGGTTGGAGGTGGGGCCGGGATTCGGCACAGGCGGCGAGGCTGTCGGCGCCCGTGGTGACGGCGAGGACGAGGTCGGCCCCGCGTACGGCGTCGGCGTTGCGCGCCACCAGCTCGCACGCGTCAGGCAGGCGCGTCTCCCCGTCGTGGGAGCCGCCCGGCGGGTACGCGGGGTCGTACACGCGCAGCGGTACCCTTCCGGCCAGTCCAGCGGCGAGAATATGACCGACCTCGCCGTAACCGAGCAGCGCCACCCGGGGTGCGTCCATGACGTCATCCTCTCACCCATGCCCACATCGTTGACAATATTGTGCAATAGCCAGCAGAAGAGCCGACAAACGCCCACCAGAAGCGACATTGGCGATGAAAGTGTTGACAATCTGGTCGTCGCGCTCCTAGCGTCAGCGGCGTGACCTCTTCTCGTACCCTGTTGGTGATCAGTGCCCACGCCGGTGACTTCGTCTGGCGCGCGGGCGGCGCGATAGCCCTGGCCACGAGCCGCGGCGAGCGCGCCAAGGTGGTGTGCCTCAGCTACGGTGAGCGCGGCGAGTCCGCGAAGGCGTGGCGCGCGGGCAGGACACTGGAGGAGATCAAGGCGATCAGGCGCGAGGAGGCGGAGAACGCCGCCGCCGAGCTGGGCGCCGAGATCGAGTTCCTCGACGCGGGCGACTACCCCCTGGTGGAGAGCCGGGAGCTGGTGGACCGGCTGGTCCGGGTCTACCGCGACGTGGTGCCCGACGTGGTGCTGACGCACACCCTGGCCGACCCGTACAACGGGGACCACCCGGCGGCGGCCCGGATGGCCCTGCAGGCGCGGGTGCTGGCGCAGGCGATCGGCTACGAGGCGCCCGGCGAGCCGCTCGGCGCGCCCCCGGTGTTCTTCTTCGAGCCGCACCAGCCCGAGCAGTGCGACTTCAGGCCGGAGGTGCTGCTCGACATCACCCCCGTGTTCGACAGGAAGCGCAAGGCGATGGAGTGCCTGCCCGCCCAGCAGCACATGTGGGACTACTACACCGACCTGGCCAAGCGCCGCGGCGTGCAGCTCAGGCGCAACGCGGGCCCGAACCTCGGCCTGGCGCACGACACCGTGGGCGAGGCGTACATGCGGCTGTACCCGCAGGTCACGGACGTGCTGTCGTGAGGAACGTGGTCGTCACCGGCATCCCGCGCGCCGACCTCGGCCGCATCGACGCCCTGGCCGGGTACGGCGTCGCGACCGTGCACGAGGCCCTCGGCCGCACCGGCTACCTGGGCCCCGGCCTGCGCCCCGCCTGGCCGGGCGCCAGGACGGGCGGGAACGCGGTCACCGTGCTGTCCTGGCCCGGCGACAACCTGATGATCCACGTCGCGGTCGAGCAGTGCCGCGAGGGCGACATCCTGGTCGTCGCCACGACGTCGCCGTCCACGGACGGCATGTTCGGCGAGCTGTTCGCGACCGCGCTGCGCCATCGCGGGGTGCGCGGGGTGGTGATCGACGCGGGCGTGCGCGACGTGGCCGAGCTGCGCGCCATGGGCTTCCCCGCCTGGAGCGCGGCCGTCAGCGCGCAGGGCACCGTGAAGGCGACCCCCGGCGCGGTGAACGTGCCGATCACGATCGGCGGGCAGCTCGTCAGGCCGGGCGACACGATCCTCGCAGACGACGACGGCGTGCTCGTCTGCCCGCGCGAGGAGCTCGACCGGGCCGTCGCCGCGTCCGCCGCCCGCGCGGAGAAGGAGGCCGCCACGCGCGAGGCGTTCCTGAAGGGCGAGCTCGGCCTCGACCGGTACGGCCTGCGCGAGCGCCTGCCCGGGCTGGGCATCACCTACGAGGAGTACGACGGTGACCGATGACGGGGTGCGCTGCATGCTGATGCGCGGCGGCACCTCCAAGGGCGCGTACTTCCTGGCCGGCGACCTCCCGGACGACCCGGCGGAGCGCGACGACCTGCTGCTGCGCGTCCTCGGCAGCCCCGACCCGCGCCAGATCGACGGCATCGGCGGCGCGCACCTGCTGACCAGCAAGGTCGCCGTCGTCTCGGCGAGCGCGGACCCGTCGGCCGACGTGGACTACCTCTTCCTCCAGGTCGCCGTGGACGAGCCGGTCGTCTCCGGCCGCCAGAACTGCGGCAACCTCCTGGCCGGCGTGGGGCCGTTCGCCGTGGAGCGCGGCCTCGTCGAGCCCCGCGGAGACCGCGCCGACGTGCGCATCCGCCTGGTCAACACCGGCGGCTGCGCCACCGCGAGCTTCCCGGCCCCCGGCGGCCGGGTCGACTACCGGGGCGGCACCGCCATCTCCGGCGTGCCGGGCACGGCCGCCGCCGTCGTGCTCGGCTTCGAGGACACGGCGGGCTCGGCGACCGGCGGGCTGCTGCCGACAGGGCGCGTGATGGACGTGATCGACGGCATCGAGGTGACCTGCGTCGACAACGGCATGCCGGTCGTCGTCGCGGCGGCCTCCGACCTGGGCGTCACCGGTTACGAGTCCCACCAGGAGCTGGCGGAGGACCGCGCCCTGCTCGACCGCGTCCAGTCGCTGCGGCTCCAGGCCGGCAAGCTGATGGGGCTCGGCGACGTGCGTGCCGAGCCGGTGCCGAAGACCACGCTCGTCGCCCCGCCCAGGGACGGCGGAGCGCTGTGCACCCGCACCTTCATCCCGGTCCGCCCGCACGCGGCCATCGGGGTGCTGGGCGCCGTCAGCGTCGTCACGGCCGCGCTGCTGCCGGGCGGCGTGGCCAGGCGGCACGCCCGCCTGCCCGAGGGCAGCCGGTTCGACGTCGAGCACCCCACCGGCCACCTGGAGGTCGAGGTGGAGCTCGACCTGTCCACCGACCCGCCGTCCGCGCTGCGGGCGGCCAGCGTGCGCACCGCGCGCAAGCTCTTCGACGGAACGGTCTACCCCCGGGGAGGAACTCCGTGAACGCCCTGCTGCACGACGTCGCCCACCTCGGCCACGTCGAACTGCTCACCCCCCGGCCTGAGCGGAGCCTGTGGTTCTTCACCGAGATCCTCGGCATGACGGCCGCGGGCCAGGACGGCGACTCGGTACATCTGCGCACGTACGACGACTACGAGCACCACAGCCTGACGCTCACCGCGCACCACACCTCGGGCATCCGCGCGACCGGCCTGCGGGCGAGCAGCCAGGAGGCACTCGACCGCAGGGTGCTGGCGATCAAGGACGCGGGGCTGGGCCTCGGCTGGCGCGACGGCGAGCCGGGCCGCGGCCCGACGTACGCCTTCCACGACCCCGACGGCCACGAGCTGCGGCTGTACTGGGAGTCGGAGTGGTACGAGGCCCCAGAGGAGTTGCGCCCGGCGTTGAAGAACCAGCCGCAGGCCTTCCCCGGCCACGGCGTCGGCGTGCGCCGACTCGACCACGTCAACTTCCTGGCCGCCGAGGCCGCGGCGAACGGCGCGTTCGTCCGCGACGTGCTCGGCGCGCGCGTCACCGAGCAGATCATGCTGGACTCCGGCCGGATCGCCGCCCAGTGGCTGCACTTCGGCAACAAGTCGTACGACCTCGTCTACACCGACGACCGGTCGGGCTCCTCCGGCCGGCTGCACCACCTCGCCTTCGCCACCAACTCCCGCGAGGACATCCTGCGCGCGGCCGACATCTGCCTGGAGAACGACGTCTTCATCGAGACGGGCCCGCACAAGCACGCGATCCAGCAGACGTTCTTCCTGTACGTCTACGAGCCCGGCGGCAACCGCGTCGAGCTGTGCAACCCGCTGACCAGGCTCATCCTGGCCCCCGACTGGCGGACCATCACGTGGACGGAGGCCGAGCGCGCCAAGGGCCAGGCGTGGGGCCTGCAGACGATCGCCTCCTTCCACACCCACGGGACGCCCCCGGTCACCCCGGCTTGACGGCCTCCCAGGCGGGATGCTCGCCGGGCGCCAGCTCCAGGAAGTCCGGCAGGTCGCGCAGCGCCTCCTCGGCGCCGCCCGGCGTGTACGTGGCGATGATCCGCATGGGGCGCCACCCGGTGTTGAACGTCGAGTGCAGGGTCCCCATCGGGATGTAGACGGCGTCGCCGGCCGTGACCTCGAACTCGGGCCCGTCGCCGACCGTCTGCCGCCCCTGTCCTTCGACGATGTAGAGCACCTCGTCGGAGAAGGGGTGCTGGTGGCGGTCGTGCCCCTGGCCCGGGTTGATCACGACCTCGCCGAACGTGGACGAGGCGCCGGGCACCGTGCCGGGCGTCACGTGCCACTTGATCGAGCCCCAGCCGAACACCATGGTCGGCACGTCGTCCGCTCTGCGGTGCATGAGTTCTCCTAGAGGCTCTTGAAGGCGCGCAACTGGTCGGCGATGGCCCGCTCGGCGGGCAGGCGCTCCATGGAGGAGGCGCCGAAGAAGCCCGCGACGCCGGTGGTGCGCGCCTGGATGTAGGCGACGTCGTCGGGCTCGGCGATCGGGCCGCCGTGGCACAGGACGATGACGTCCGGATTCACGGCCACGGCGGCGTCGCGCATCTCCTGGACGCGCGCGGCCGACTCGTCCAGCGTGAGGGCGGTCCTGGCGCCGATGCTGCCCTTGGTCGTCAGGCCCATGTGCGGCACGATGACGTCGGCGCCCGCTCGCGCCATGGCCGTGGCCTGCTCGGGGGTGAAGACGTACGGGGCGGTGAGCAGGCCGCGCTCGGCGGCCAGCCGGATCATCTCGATCTCCAGGTCGAACCCCATGCCGGTCTCCTCCAGGTTCGCCCGGAAGACGCCGTCGATGAGGCCGACGGTGGGGAAGTTCTGGACGCCGGTGAAGCCCATGGCCCTGAGCTGGTCGAGGAACTGCGGCATGAGCCGGAACGGGTCGGTGCCGCAGACGCCGGCCAGGACGGGGGTGTCCTTGACGACCGGCAGCACCTCACCGGCCATCTCGACCACGATCGCGTTGGCGTCCCCGTACGGCAGCAGCCCCGCCAGCGAGCCGCGCCCGGCCATCCTGAACCGGCCCGAGTTGTAGATGATGATCAGGTCCACGCCGCCGATCTCGGCCGCCTTGGCCGACAGCCCGGTGCCCGCGCCCGCCCCGATGACGAGCCGGCCGGCCTTCCGCTCGGCCCTGAGCCTGCCGAGTGCCTCGTCGCGGTTCATGCCGCCCCTTTCTGGATCAGCTCGTGCAACCGGTCGGCGGCGGCGACCGCGAACCGGGGCCGGTTGATGTCGTCCTCGCTCTCCACCACCTGGACGTCGCCGCCCGCCACCGCCCCCAGCACGGCCGCGAAGCAGGCGGCGTCGGCCTCTGGGTCGTGGAACGGCCCGCCTTCGACGTCCACGGCCGAGACGCCGCCGCGCGGCACGAACAGCGCCACGGGCCCGGTGGCCGCGACCAGCTTCGCGCCGATCTCCCGGCCGATCGCGGCGCACTCCTGCGGTGTCGTCCGCATGAGCGTCACGGTCGGGTTGTGCACCAGCAGGCGCCGCTGCCCGAACCGCTCGGGCACGCTCTCGATGGGGCCGAAGTTCACCATGTCCACCGCGCCCAGGCTGACGACCTGCGGCACGCCGGCCGCCCCGGCTGCGGTCAGGCGGCCGGGGCCCGCCGACAGCACGCCGCCCACGAGCTCGTCGGCCAGCTCGGTGGTGGTGAGGTCGAGCACCCCGGCGAAGTAGCCGTCCCTGACCAGGGCCTCCATGGCGCGCCCGCCAGAGCCGGTGGCGTGGAAGACGACCACCTCGTAGCCCAGCTCCTCCAGCCGGGCCCTGGCTGCGTTCACGGCGGGGGTGGTCACGCCGAACATGGTGGCGGCGACCAAGGGCCTGTCCCCGCGGGGGGACTCGCGGCGGGACTCGCGGGGGGACTCGCGGGGGGACTCGCGGCGGCGGTCGTCGTAGGCGGCGGCCATCGCCGCGATCGCCGCCGCCGCGTTGCCCAGGATCGGGCGGGAGATCGCGTTGATCCCCGCGACGTCGACGACGCTGTACATGAGCGTCACGTCGCTCTGCCCCACGTAGGGGGAGACGTCGCCGCTCGCCATGGTGGAGACCAGCAGCTTGGGCACCCCCACGGGCAGCGCCGCCATCGCGGCCGCCGCGATCGAGGAGCCGCCGCTGCCGCCGAGCGCCAGCACGCCGCTCAGCCGGCCGCGCTCCCACAGCTCCCGGCTGATCCTCGCGGCTCCCGCCGCCATGACGCGCAGGGCCGCGCCGCGGTCGCCGTCGCTCCTGAGCCGGTCGAGGCTCACCCCGCCCGCCTCGGCCACGGCCGCCGCCCCGATGTCGGGCGCCACGCCCGCGACCCCGGCCCCCGCGCCCGCGACCTCCGCGACCTCCGCGACGCCCGCTCGAAGGTCGGGATCGCCCATGACGCCCGCGTCGAGCAGCACGACCTCCTGCCCCGCCGCCCTGACGAGGTCACGGACGAAGGCGTACTCCACGCCCTTGGTGTCGAGGGTCCCGAGCAGTAACACGGCCATGACCGACCTCCTCCGGGGTTCGCTGCCACCCAGCAACCTCCCCCACCCGGCGGGCCGTCACGCCTCTCAGGGCACGTGCGCCTTGATCGCCACGCTGGTCAGGGCGAGCAGCAGCTCCAGGTCCGGCTCGGCGTCCACGTACACGGCCACCCAGGCCTGGTCCTCGCACGCCTGCACCTGCTCGCACGTGCTCAGGTAGGGCCGCAGCCGGTCGATGGCCGGGGCGGTCAGGCGCACCTGCACCTCGTCGGCGCCGCGGAGCCTGACGATCTCGGTGCCGCACACGGTGAACGTCGTGCCGCGCCGGCCGTCGCTCACCGCCAGCGCGGGCCACGACCTCAGCTCCGCCACGGCCCGGGCGACGTACGGCCCCCGGCGTACAGCTTCCCGCCGCCAGGCGGTCATCCCTGCCACACCCCCATGCTGAGGGATGCGCCCGCGAACGTCAGTGCCCGTTCCGCAACCGTTATCCGGCGTGCACGATCAGCCAGACGGCGACCGCGGTGACGGTGTCCGAGCGGTTGCCGATGATGTGCGGCCGGCTGCACGGGAACGTGATCGAGTCGCCCGCCGCCAGCGTGACGGCCTCCGACTCGAACTCGATCGTCAGCTCCCCCGCCGTCACCGTGCCGACCTCGTACCCTTCGTGCCGCAGGAACTGCCCGTGGGCGGTGGAGACCGCGTGCGGCGGGTAGGTGGACTCGAAGAACTCGACGTCGGGCGTGGGCCCCGGCGACAGCCGCCGGAACGTCACTCCCCCGCCGAGCCGGATCGGCGGCACCTCGCCCGCCCGCCTGACGGTGAAGCCGGGCGGCGCCTGCCTGTGCTCCGCCGCGTCGAACACGGCCGCCAGCGGCACGCCGACGGCCGACACGTACGCGATCAGCCGGCTCACCGAGGGCCGCATGGTGCCCCGCTCGATCTGCGACACGGCGCTGGCCGAGATGCCCAGCTCGCGGGCCACCGCCCGCAGTGACTTGCCGGACCGCTCGCGCAGCTCCCTGAGCCGCCGGCCGAGCCGCTCGCTGCTGACCGCCTCGGGGTCGTCCATAACCTCCGTCACAGGGCTTTAACACGGGCGCAATCGGGGGATCGCTCCATGAAGTGTTAAGTGATGACTTAACACCGTCCGGCGCCCCTACCCCCCAAGGATGCCGCAGATGACCCAGCCCACCGTCGCCCAGGCCCCGCCCTACGACCCCCGGCTCACCAACGAGGATCTCGCCCCGCTCCGCAAGCAGACGTGGTCGTCGTACAACATCTTCGCCTTCTGGATGTCCGACGTGCACAGCGTCGGCGGCTACGTGACCGCGGGCAGCCTGTTCGCGCTGGGCCTGGCGAGCTGGCAGGTGCTGTTCGCGCTGCTGGCCGGCATCGTCATCGTCAACGTCTTCTGCAACCTGGTGGCCAGGCCCAGCCAGGTCACCGGGGTGCCGTACCCGGTGATCAACCGGGCCGTCTTCGGGGTGCTCGGCGCGAACATCCCGGCCATCGTGCGCGGCGCGATCGCGATCGCCTGGTACGGCGTGCAGACGTACCTGGCCTCGCAGTCGCTGATCATCATCTTCCTCAAGTTCTGGCCGGCCACGGCCGCGCTGAACGAGCCGCGCTTCCTCGGGCTGTCCGTGCTCGGCTACCTCTGTTACGCCATCCTGTGGGTGGCGCAGGCGGCGGTGTTCTGGCGGGGCATGGACGCGATCCGCCGTTTCGTGGACTGGGCCGGGCCCGCCGTGTACGTGGTCATGGTCGTGCTGGCGGTCTACCTGGTGAGCCAGGCGGGCTGGGAGAACATCAGCCTGGACCTGTCGCAGGGCCGGAGCCTCGGGTTCGCCGAGTCGATCCCCGTGATGCTGAGCGCGATCGCGCTGGTCGTGTCGTACTTCTCCGGCCCGATGCTGAACTTCGGCGACTTCTCCCGCTACGGCCGCTCGTTCGAGGCCGTCAAGCGCGGCAACTTCCTCGGCCTGCCGATCAACTTCCTGTTCTTCTCGCTGCTGACGGTGATCACCGCGTCGGCCACGGTGCCGGTCTTCGGGGAGCTGATCACCGACCCGATCCAGACGGTGCAGCGCATCGACACGCCGTTCGCGATCCTGCTGGGCGGCCTGACCTTCGTGATCGCCACGGTCGGCATCAACATCGTGGCGAACTTCATCTCACCGGCCTTCGACTTCTCCAACGTCAGCCCGCAGCGCATCAGCTGGCGCACCGGCGGCATGATCGCCGCCGTCGGCTCGGTGCTGCTGACGCCCTGGAACTGGTACGGCGACCCGGACGCCATCCACTACACGCTCGGCCTGCTGGGGGCGCTGATCGGGCCGCTGTTCGGCATCCTGATCGCCGGTTACTACGTCTGCGCGCGGCAGCGGGTGTCGGTGGACGAGCTGTTCACCATGGATCCGGGCGGGCGGTACTGGTTCGACCGGGGTTACAACCGCAACGCCGTCTGGGCCACGGTGCTCAGCGGCGTGCCCGCCATCGCCTCGGTCCTGGTGCCGAAGCTGGTCACGGCCGCCGATCTGACGTGGATCGCCGACTACAGCTGGTTCCTGGGCTGCGGGCTGGGGTTCGTGGCGATGGTCGCGCTGGAGCGCCGCACTCCCCGGATCGTCCCCGCATGACCCACGTCCGCGTCATCAATCCGAACACCGCCCTGGCCATGACCGCCGCCATCGGTCGTTGCGCCAGGGCGGTGGCGTCCCCGGCGACCACCGTGACGGCCGTGAGCCCGGCCATGGGGCCGGAGTCGATCGAGAGCCACTACGACGAGGCGCTGGCCGTGCCGGGCGTGCTGGCCGAGATCGCGGCCGGCGAGCGGGAGGGGGTGGACGCGTACGTCATCGCCTGCTTCGGCGACCCCGGACTGGACGCCGCCCGCGAGCTGGCCACCGGCCCCGTGATCGGCGTCGCGGAGGCCGCCATGCACGCCGCCACGCTGGTCGGCCGGAGCTTCAGCGTGGTCACCACGCTGTCCAGGACGACCGGCAGGGCGTGGGAGCTGGCCCACCGGTACGGCTTCGCCGCCGCCTGCAAGGGGGTGCACGCCTGCGACATCCCGGTCCTGTCCCTGGAGGAGCCGCCCGCCAGGCAGGCGGTGATCGAGCTGTGCGCGGCGGCGCTCGACGGCGACGGGAGCGACGCGGTCGTGCTGGGCTGCGCGGGCATGGCGGACTTCTGCGCCGAGGCGTCGCGGGCCACGGGCGCGCCGGTGATCGACGGGGTGGGCGCGGCCACCCGCTTCGCCGAGTCGCTGGTCGCACTCGGCCTGCGGACGAGCACCCGCGGCGAGTACGCCAGGCCCCTGCCCAAGCGTTACTCCGGTTTACTGCGCGATTTCACGATCTGAGCGACATGTATTGACTCGTTCCGCAGGTTGGGGATACCGTCGGCCCATAACTAAAAGGAAACTTTACTAATAGTTTCCTAGGCATCCCACCCCCCACACACCCCCCAACGGATGTCGGAGCATCATGAGACACACCATCCTGAGCAAGGTCCTCGCCGGGCTGGCGGCGTTGGCGCTGCCGCTCACCGCGGCGGTCGTCGCCCCGCCGACGGCCTCCGCCTCCTCGGCCGTACGGGCCGTCCAGGCCGACTGGGCGGCCTGGACGGCGTACGCGGCGGGAGCGCGCGTCACCTACAACGGCGTCGAGTACGAATGCCTCCAGGCCCACACCTCCCAGCCCGGCTGGGAGCCCCCGAACGTGCCGGCCCTGTGGAAGGTCGCCACCGGCGGCGGCACCGACACCACCGCGCCCAGCGTGCCCGGCAACCTGCGCTCCACGGGCGTGACCAACACCAGCGTCACCCTGGCCTGGAACGCCGCCACCGACAACGTGGCCGTCACCGGCTACGAGATCTACCGCGGCGGCACCCTGGTCACCACCGTGACCGGCACCTCGCACACCGACACCGGCCTGGCCGCGAACACCGCCTACAGCTACACCGTGCGCGCCCGCGACGCCGCCGGCAACCGCTCCGCCAACAGCAACACCGCCACCGCCACCACCACGGGCGGCGGCGGCACGGACACCACCGCGCCGACCGTGCCGGGCAACCTCCGCTCGACCGGCGTCTCGAACAGCAGCGTCTCCCTCGCCTGGGACGCCTCCTCCGACAACGTGGCCGTCACCGGCTACGAGATCTACCGCGGCGGCACCCTGGTCACCACCGTGACCGGCACCACCCACACCGACACCGGCCTGGCCGCGAACACCGCCTACAGCTACACCGTGCGCGCCCGCGACGCCGCCGGCAACCGCTCCGCCAACAGCAACGCCGCCACCGCCACGACCACGGGCGGCAACGGCGGCGGCGGGAACAAGGTGCTCGGCTACTTCGTGCAGTGGGGCGTCTACCAGCGCGCCTACCACGTCAAGAACATCGACACCAGCGGCTCGGCGGCCAAGCTCACCCACATCAACTACGCCTTCGGCAACGTGCAGAACGGCCAGTGCACGATCGGCGACAGCTACGCCGACTACGACCGCTTCTACCAGGCGGGCGAGAGCGTGGACGGCGTCGCCGACACCTGGGACGCCGGCGCGCTGCGCGGCAACTTCAACCAGCTCCGCAAGCTCAAGAAGAAGTACCCGAACCTGAAGGTGCTCTTCTCCTTCGGCGGCTGGACCTGGTCCGGCGGCTTCGGCCAGGCCGCGCAGAACCCGGCCGCGTTCGCCGAGTCCTGCTACCGGCTGGTCGAGGACCCGCGCTGGGCGGACGTGTTCGACGGCATCGACATCGACTGGGAGTACCCGAACGCCTGCGGACTGACCTGCGACACCAGCGGCCCCGCCGCGTTCAGGAACTTGATGTCGGCGCTGCGCGCCCGCTTCGGCTCCGGCAACCTGGTCACCGCCGCGATCACCGCCGACGGCACCGACGGCGGCAAGATCGACGCGGCCGACTACGGCGGCGCGGCGCAGTACCTGGACTGGTACAACGTCATGACCTACGACTTCTTCGGCGCCTGGGCGGCGCAGGGCCCGACGGCCCCGCACTCGCCTCTCACGTCCTACACCGGCATCCCGATCGCCGGCTTCCACTCCGACAGCGCGATCCAGAAGCTCAAGAGCAAGGGCGTGCCGGCGAGCAAGCTGCTGCTCGGCATCGGCTTCTACGGCCGCGGCTGGACCGGCGTCACGCAGGCCGCGCCGGGCGGCACGGCCACGGGTCCCGCGCCGGGCACGTTCGAGCAGGGCATCGAGGACTACAAGGTGCTCAAGACGCGCTGCCCGGCCACGGGCACGGTCGCGGGCACGGCGTACGCGCACTGCGGCAACCAGTGGTGGAGCTACGACACGCCGGCCACGATCGGCGGCAAGATGAGCTACTCGAAGAACCAGGGCCTCGGCGGCGCGTTCTTCTGGGAGCTCAGCGGCGACACCACGAACGGCGAGCTGATCACGGCCATGCGCAACGGCCTGGGCTGACCCGCTGAAGACCGGGGCCGGCCCTCCGCGCCTGAGGGCCGGCCCTCTCCGTTCAGCCCAGCTCGGTGAGCTGCTCGGCCGTCAGCTCCACGGTCGAGGCGCCCAGGTTCTCCTCCAGGTGCGCGATCGACGACGTGCCGGGGATGGGCAGCACCATCGGCGAGCGGGCCAGCAGCCAGGCCAGGCTGACCTGCGACGGCGTGACCCCGAGCGCCTTGGCCACGTGCTCCACCGGGCTGCCCGGCCCGGTCAGGGCGCCCTTGGCGACGGGGCTGTAGGGGATGAAGACGACGCCCTGCTCCGTGCAGTGGTCGAGGACCGGCTCGGAGAAGCGGTTGGTGAGGTTGTAGCGGTTCTGCACGGAGACGATCCCGGTGACGCGGCGCGCCCGCTCCAGCTCCTCCACGCTCACCTCCGACAGCCCGACCTCGGCGATCTTGCCCTCGTCGCGCAGCGCGCCGAGCTCGCCGACCTGGTCCTCCAGCGGCACCTGCGGGTCGATGCGGTGGAGCTGCAGCAGGTCGAGGCGCTCCACGCCGAGCCTGCGCAGGCTCATCTCGACCTCCTGCCGCAGGTACTCGGGCCGTCCCACCGGGTGCCACTGGCCGGGGCCGGTGCGCACGAAACCGGCCTTGGTGGCGATCAGCAGCCCCTCCGGGTACGGGTGCAGGGCCTCGCGGATGAGCTCCTCGTTGACGTACGGGCCGTACGAGTCGGCCGTGTCGATGAAGTTCACGCCCAGTTCGACGACCCGGCGCAGCACCCGCACGGCCGCGTCGCGGTCGGCGGGCGGCCCCCAGACGCCCGGCCCCGTCAGGCTCATGGCTCCGTAGCCGAGGCGGTGCACGGTCTTGCCGCCGATGGCCAGCGTGCCGGTGGACGGGAGCGAAATGGACATGTGGTTCCTCACCTCGACTTGCGACGTTCCAAGTCCGTGATGCAACGGATACGTGGTCACTCTTCCCTACCACGTGCCCCATGAATACGTTTCGGGACATCTGCGCTTTTTGGCCTGGTTCTTCCGAGGAGCACCATGAGTTCCCGTTCACGAAAAGGGTTGGTCAGCGCCATCACCGCCGCGGCCGTGATCCTCTCTCCGGTCGCCTTCACCGCGCCGGCCGAGGCCCACGGAGGCAGGGGCCACGTCCAGAAGCTGGTCAAGGCCGTCTCCGGCAAGAACGTCAAGAAACACCTGTGGGCGTTGCAGGCCATCGCGAACGCCCACGGCGGCACCCGCGTCTCCGGCACCCCCGGCTTCGACGCCTCCCGTGACTACGTGGCGCACAAGCTGCGCCGCGCCGGGTACGACGTGACGATCCAGCCGTTCGCGTTCACCTTCGACGGCTACATCACCCCGCCGGTCCTCAAGCGGACCAGCGGGGAGCAGAAGACGTACACCTACGGGTTCTTCAGCGACTACGTCGCCATGCAGGACTCCCCCGCCGGCTCCGTCAGCGGCACGCTGCAGGCCGTGGACCTCGTGCTGCCGCCCGGGCCCGCCGCCAACTCCTCGTCGTCGGGGTGCGAGGCGAGCGACTTCGCCGGGTTCACGGCCGGCAACATCGCGCTGATGCAGCGCGGCACCTGCAACTTCCGCATCAAGGTGGACAACGCCATCGCCGCCGGAGCCTCGGCCGCCATCGTGTTCAACGAGGGGCAGCCGGGCCGTACCGAGATCGACCTGAACCCGACGCTCGGCGGGCCCGGCGTGACGATCCCCTCGTTCTTCACCAGCTTCGAGGTCGGCAACGAGCTGGCCGCCACGGCGGGCACCACCGTCCAGATGAACTGGGACCCGATCGTGGAGACCAGGACCACCTACAACGTGATCGCCCAGAGCAGGAAGGGCGACCCGGACAACGTCGTCATGCTGGGCGCCCACCTGGACAGCGTCCAGGAGGGGCCGGGCATCAACGACAACGGGTCGGGCAGTGCGGGCATCCTCGAAGTGGCGCTGCAGATGGCCAGGACCAAGCCGAAGAACCAGCTGCGCTTCGCGTTCTGGGGGGCCGAGGAGTTCGGGCTGCTCGGGTCGCAGCACTACGTGAACGCGCTGACCCCCGAGGAGCGGGCGAAGATCGGCCTGTACCTCAACTTCGACATGATCGCCTCGCCGAACTACACCTTCGGCATCTACGACGGTGACGGCGACGCCTTCGGCACCGCCGGGCCCGCCGGGTCCGACGTGATCGAGGAGGACTTCGAGAAGTTCTTCGCCGGGCGCGGCCTGCCGTTCACGGCGACCGCCTTCACCGGGCGCTCGGACTACGGGCCGTTCATCGCGGTCGGGATCCCGTCCGGCGGGCTGTTCACCGGGGCCGAGGTGCTCAAGACCGAGGCGGAGGCGGCGATCTTCGGCGGCACGGCCGGGATCCCGCTCGACCCCTGCTACCACAGCGTCTGCGACACGATCCGCAACATCAGCGACCGTGCCCTGGACGTGAACTCGGACGCGATCGCGACGCTGGCGGGCACGTACGCGTTCGACACGGGCACGATCGGCGCCACCGCGCCGGCCCCGGCCGCCCGGAGCGCCGAGGAGGCGCACGCGCACACGCACGAGCCCGCGGACTCCGCGAGCTGACCCCGCTGACGTGGCGCCCGCACCGGGTGCGGGCGCCACGTCACGCAGGGGCCGGCGCCGGTCAGGTCACGCGGGGGCCGGCCGGTCAGGTCAGGAGGCGGGGCGCGGCTGGTGGCCGTACCGGACGGGCTTGGGGCCGCGCAGGCGGACCTCCGGGTCGGGCATCGCCTGCTCGCGGCCCGCCCGCGCCACCGCCGGCTCGACGACCGGCTCGCCGCCCTCGGCCTCGGCGATCCGCCGCACCAGCCTCTCCCGCAGCTCCGCGGCCACGCCCGCGTGCGAGGCGTAGCCCGCCAGGTTGACCAGCTCGTGCGGGTCGTTCTCCAGGTCGTACAGGGCCTGCTCGCGGTAGGCGGGAGCGCCCGGGTCGTCCCAGGGGTGGGCGTCCTCGGCGACGGCGTAGTACTTCCACCGCGCCGTACGGATCCCGCGCCCCACCTCCGACTCGCTCACCTGGAAGAACACCTCCTCGGGCCAGGACGCGCGCCGTGGATCGCGCACCAGCGGCAGGAACGAGCGACCCTGCATGTCGGAGGGCACCGGCAGCCCGGCCGCCTCCAGCAGCGTGGGCGGCAGGTCGAGGGTGCTGACCGGGCGGGAGATGGCGCCGCCGCCGTCGAAGCCGGGGCCGCGCAGCGCGAGCGGCACGCGCAGGGACGCGTCGTGGCAGGAGCGCTTGTACTCGCCGTTGCGCGTCTTGAAGTGGTTGCCGTGGTCGGAGGTGTACGCCACGATCGTGTCGTCCAGCAGGTCCAGGCTGCGCAGCGCGTCCAGCAGCCGCCCAAGCCCTTCGTCCAGGCGCTTGACCTGCCCCAGGTAGCCGCCCATGTGCTGGTGGGCCGTGCCGCCGAGCGCGGCCAGGTCCGGCGGCATCCAGCGGCCCTGGTAGCGCTCCTCGTAGCCGTCGGGGGCCGGGTAGTTGTCCACCTCGTTCTGGTGGTGCGGCTCCAGGAGCGACAGGAACAGGTAGAACGGCTCGTCGGCGTGGTCGGCCACGAAGCGGACGGCCGCGTCCACGAGCGCGTCGGAGCGGTAGCCGGGCAGCAGGACCGGCTCGTTCGCCTCGTCGTAGACGATGGTCCGGTACGCGTCGGAGGTGTGCTCCAGCGCGTTGGCCGCCAGCCACGACCGGTAGCCGCCACGCCGGTCCTCGGGCACCGGCTCGGTGCCGGCCAGGTGCCACTTGCCGATGTAGCCGGTGGCGTAGCCGGCCGCGCCGAAGTGGTGGGCCAGCGTGCGCTCCTCGGGGGGCAGCACGCGGCCGTTGCGGTAGACGCCGGTCGTGGTCGGGTAGCGGCCCGTCTGGAGCGCCGCACGGGCGGGGGCGCACACCGGCTGCGGGGTGAGCGCGACCGTCGCCTGCGTGCCGTGCCTGGCCATTCTGTCGAGGTTCGGGGTGAAGGGGCCGACGGTGTCCCACCGCTGCTGGTCGGTGAAGACGACGATCACGTTCGGGCGCAAAACGGAAGACTCCTTATTTCAGACCGGTCAGGGCGATGCCCCGGACGAAGTATCTCTGGGTGAGGACGAACAGGACGGCGGTGGGCACGAAGAGGATCACCGAGCCGGCGGCCGTGAGGTGCCACAGCGTGAAGTACTCCTGGTTGAACAGGGTGAGCCCGACCGGAATGGTGCGCATCTCGGGCGTGGACGTGGCGACCAGCGGCCAGAGGAACTCGTTCCACTGGAAGACGAACGTGAACAGCCCGAGCACGGCCAGCGCCGGCCGCGTCTGCGGCAGGATGACGCTCCAGTAGACGCGCAGCTCGGAGGCCCCGTCGATGCGCGCCGCGCTGATCAGGTCGTCGGGGATGGGCTGGATGAACTGCCGCATGAGGAAGATGCCGAACGCGTCCATCAGGAACGGCGTGATGAGCCCCTGGTACGTGTTCAGCCACCCCATGTTGGCCATGAGCACGTACAGCGGGATCATCCGCACGAAGAACGGCACCATCAGCGTGGCCAGCAGCGCCACGAACAGCGTGTTGCGCAGCGGGAAGCGGAACTTGGCGAACACGTACCCGACGAGCGGGTCGAACACCAGGTGCGCCAGCGTGATGGCCCCGGCCACCACCAGGCTGTTGACGATGAAGTTCCCGAACGGCGCCCGGACGAACAGCTCGGCGTAGTTGCCCCACTGCGGCGACTCCGGCACGAGCACGGCCTCGGCCGCCAGCGTCTCGGCCTCCGTCTGCAGGGAGAGCGAGAGCATGTAGAGCAGCGGCACGACCGTGATCAGCGAGGCCAGGCCGAGCAGCGTGTAGAGCAGCGCCTTGCGCAGCATCAGTACGTCACCTCCCCGCGCCGGCCGGCCCTGAGCTGGATCACGGTGAACACCACGATCACGATCAGCAGCAGCACCGACTGCGCCGAGGAGTAGCCGAAGTCCCTGGTGCGGAAGGCGACGTTGAAGATGTGGAAGACCGACAGGTCGGTGGCGTCGCCGGGGCCGCCGCCGGTGATGATGTACGCCTGCCCGAACGCCTGGAGCCCCGAGATGACCGCCATCACCGACACGAAGAGCGTGGTCGGCGCGAGCAGCGGCAGCGTGATCCGCCAGAAGCGGCGCCAGGCGTCCGCCCCGTCGATCTTCGCGGCCTCGTGGTACGTCTCGGGGATGCCCTGCAGCCCGGCCAGGAACAGCACCATCGTGTAGCCGACGCTCTGCCAGAGCGTGACGGCGGCGATCGTGAGCAGCGGCGCGGTGTTCAGCCACTGCTGCGTGGGCAGGCCGGCCGCCATCAGCACCCGGTTCAGCACGCCGAGCTCGGGGTCGAGGATGTTGCGCCACAGCAGCCCGACGATCGCGACGGAGGTCAGGTACGGCACGAGCAGCACCACCCGGAAGACCACCCGGCCCCTGAGCGGCTGGTCGATGGCCAGCGCCAGCGCCAGCCCGAGGACGATCGAGCCGGCCACCACCATGACCGAGAAGCCCGCCGTGACCAGGAACGAGTGCTGCACCGCCGGGTCGGCCAGGGCCTGGGAGTATTTGCCCAGGCCCGTCCACTGGTCGGCCATCGGCCCGGTGCGGAAGCTGGTGGCCACCACGTTGCCGATCGGCAGGTAGAAGAAGGCCGCGAAGAACAGGATCGCCGGGAGCAGGAACAGGTAGGCCGTCCTGGCGTAGCGGCCTTGAAGCGTGCGGGCCCTCACTTGAGGAAGCCCTCCGCGGCCTCGGCGAAGGTGTCGAGCGCCTCGGCGGCCGGCTTGTTCTGGATGAGCACCTGCTGGTACATGACCTTGAGCTGCTCCTCCCACTTGCCGAGCTGCCCGGTCAGGCGCACCTCCTGGGAGGAGTCCCTGGCGGTCGGCAGCGCGTCGGCGAAGACCTTGGTGACGGGATCGGACTGCACCTCGGGCAGATCCACCCAGGACTTGCGCGGCATGAGCATGCCGGTCTCCTTGGTGGCGGCCTGCTCGACCTGCAGCGCCGTGACGCGCTTGATGAAGTCCCACGACAGCTCGGGCCTGGTGGCCTTGGCGGGCACGAACATGCTGACGCCGGCCGCCTGCGTGGCCGCCGTCTTGTTCTTCAGCGGCGGCGCCACGCCGAGCTCGATGTCGGGGCTGGTCTTCCTGATCGGGTCGAGGTCCCACGGCCCCGTGAGGATCATCGCGGCACGCTTGGCGGAGAACAGCTTCTGCGGGCCGGAGTAGTCGGTGCCGGCCACCGGCACCGGCGCCACCTTGTGCTTGTGCACGAGGTCGGCCTGGAACTGCAGGGCGGCGACCGCGTCCGCGCGCGGCTCCATGATCGCCTTGGTCTCCAGGTCGTACGGGGTGACGCCGGCCTGCACCATCCACGGCCACATGTAGGTGTAGTCCTGGTTGAGCGCGACGCCGTACACGCCGTCCTTGGTCAGCTTCCTGGCCGCGTCGAGGAACTCCTCCCAGGTGGTCGGCGCCTCCAGGCCGGCCTCGCGCAGCATGCCCTGGTTGTAGATCAGGGTGTTGCAGGTCAGGTGGAGCTGCACGCCGTACACCTTGCCCTGGTAGGAGTTGCGCTCGACGGTCACCGGCTGCCAGTCGGCGGGGAAGCCCATCGCCTGGCCGTCGCGGTCGACGAAGTCCTGAAGCGAGCGCGCGTTGCCGGACACCGCGAACTCCTGCACCCACCCGCCGGGCTCCTCCACCAGGTCGGGCACGGTGCCGGAGGCGAAGTCGGCCAGCAGCCTGGTCCGCAGGTCGGGCCACTGGTACTTCTGCATGTTGACCTTGACCTTGTTGGCCTGCTCGAACTCGGCGATCACCTTGCGATAGGCCTGGTAGTCGTGGCCCGCGTTCCAGTAGACGGTGAAGGTGCCCGGCGCGGCGCTCTGCGTGGCCGGCGCGCCCGCGCAGGACGACAGGACCGGGACGGCGGCGGCGGCCCCGACGAGGCGGAGCAGGTCACGGCGTGAGGGGTGGGAGGACATCTGGGTGATTCCCTTCTAGGACGAGCCCCGCCGCACGAAGGTCCACGAACGGACGATCTCGCGGGCGGGTGGCGGCTCATCGGCCTGGAGGCGGTCGAAGAGCAGGCGTACGACGTCGGTGTAGTCGTGGCGGAGCGGACCGACGGTGCTGAGCTGCGGATTGCTGATGAGACCCTCGTCGATGTTGCCGACGCCGACGATGGCGACGTCGTCCGGCACGCTGAGCCCGAGGTCCCTGGCGGCCCAGATCGCGCTGATCGCCGCCCGGTCGGAGGCGGCGAAGATCGCGTCGGGCCGGTCGGGCGAGCCGAGCAGCTCGGTCGCCGTCTGGTACGCGGCCACGCGGTCGTCGGCGCCGCCGGTGACGATGCGCTCCTTGACGCCGTGCCGTTCCAGCGCGGTGGTGTAGCCGAGCAGCCGCCCGACGGGCTTGTCGCGGTAGACCTCGAAGCGGTGCGCCATGTAGGCGATGCGCCGCCGGCCGGTCTCCAGCAGGTGCTCGACGGCCTCGGCGCAGGCCTCCGCCTCGGGCGTGCGGACGAGGTCGCAGCCCTGCAGCCCGCTCTCGTTGCCCAGCACCACCATCGGCAGCCCGGTGGCGGCCAGCCCGGCGAGCAGGTCGTGGGCGAGGTGGTCGCCGGCGACGTGGATCAGCGCGCCGTCGGCGATGCCGCCGCGCAGCACCTCGACGGCCGCCTGGGCACGCGCCTCGTCGTAGACGGAGAGCGTGACCACCGAGTAGCCGCGCGCGTCGGCCATCTCGTGCAGGTCCGTCGCCAGCCGCACGTCGGCGGGCACGCCGCCGAGCGAGCTCAGCACCAGGCACACCCGCTGGGTGCGGCGCTTGCGCAGGCTCCTGGCGGCCTGGTTGGGGGTGTAGCCGAGCTGCCTGGCGGCGTCGAGCACCCGTTGCCTGGTCTCGGCGGCGACGGGACGGTCCTTGCCGCTGAGCACGTAGGAGACGGTCGCCACTGACACGTTCGCCAGCTCGGCCACTTGTCGCGCTGTTGGTCTCATGTTAGTCGAATAACCTAGCATTCCCTACTGGGATATGGGGAATCTGATCCGCTGGATCTCGGCGGATGGGCACGCGGAGGAGAAGTCTTCACCTGGAAGTGGCTGGTTGGTGTTAAACGATTAACACCATATTTCGCACAGGCCGCCCGATCAAGGGGTGAGCTCTCAGCCCGCCATCTCCGCGAGCTTGGCCGCCACTTCCTCCTCCCGGGCGATGGCCGCCCGCTCCAGCACCTTGCTGATGCTCGGCGACGCCTCCCCGCCCGTCACCCGCTGCACCGGCTGCTCCAGCCAGTCGAAGAACCGCCGGTGGATCTCGTCCGCCAGCCATCCCCCGTACGACGGGCCCACCGGCCCCTGCTCGGCGATGAGCACGTTGTTCGTCTTCCTGACGCTCGCCCCGACCGTCTCCCAGTCCAGGCTCGCCCGGTCCAGCCAGCGCAGGTCGATCACCTCGGCGTCCACCCCGGACGCCTCGGCCGCCCGCAGCGCGTACATGGTCATCGCCAGGTACGTCAGCACGGTCACCCGCGAGCCCGCCCGCCGCACCCGGGCCCGCCCGACCGGGATGCAGTAGTCCAGGTCGTCGACCGGGCACTCCCCCGTGGAGCCGTACAGGTCGACGTGCTCCAGCACCACCACCGGGTCGCGGCAGAGCAGCGCGCTGTTCATCAGGCCCACGTAGTCGAACGGCGTCGCCGGCGCGGCGATGCGCCAGCCCGGCGCGGTGGCGAACAGGCCCGCCGGGTCCATGGAGTGCTGGGAGCCGTAGCCGGTGCCCATGGCGACCTTGCTGCGCAGGACCAGCGGCATGGCGTCGCCGCCGCCGTACATGTGCCTGGCCTTGGCGATCTGGTTGAAGAGCTGGTCGGCGGCGACCCACATGAAGTCGGCGTACATGAGCTCGACCACGGGCGTGCAGCGCCCGTCGGAGGCGATGCCGCCGGCCAGGCCGGTGAAGGCGTTCTCGCTGATGGGGGTGCCGAGCACGCGGCCGGGGAAGGCCTCCATGAGGCCTCTGGTGGCGCCGTTGGTGCCGCCGTTGAGCCGGTGCACGTCCTCGCCGAGCACGACGATCGACGGGTCGGCCCGCATCCGCCGGGCCATCACCCCGGACACGGCGTCGATGAACCTGCGCTCGGCCAGCTCCCCGGTGAACGTGTCGCGGTCGGCCAGGCGCGCGCCCTCGAACTCCGAGAGGTCGCCGCGCACGCCCACGTGCGCGAAGCCCGGGTCGGGCCACTGCGCCGGCTTGATCCGGCGCCGGCCGGAAGTGCCGCCGGGAAGGGGTTCGAGCAGCTCCGCGCCGACCTCCGCCATCAGCTCCTTCGCGCGTGCGGTGGCCGCCGCGACCCCGGCGCGGTCGAGCAGGCCGCGGCGGGCGAGGTGGCCCGCCAGGCGCCCGATCGGGTCCCGGGCCCGCCACTCCCGCTCCTCCTGCTTGCTCCGGTAGCCGAACGCGCTGCCGGGGAAGGGGCCGTTCTGGTGGAAGTAGCGGTAGACGTCGGCCTCGACCAGGGTGGGGCCCTCGCCGGCCCGCATGTGCGCGATCGCCTCGCGCATGACCAGCCAGACGGCCAGCGGGTCCATGCCGTCCACCTTCCAGCTCGGCACGCCGAAGCCGGGGCCGCGCGCCGACAGCCTCGGCTCGGCGGTCGCCTCGGCCACGCCGGTGGAGACGGCGTAGCGGTTGTTCTCGACGAAGAAGCAGAGCGGCAGCTTCCACGCGGCGGCCAGGTTGAGCGTCTCCAGGGTGGAGCCGATGTTGGCGGCCCCGTCACCGAAGTAGGTCACCGCGACCGCTCCGGTTCCCGCGCGCCGGTGCGCCCACGCCGACCCCGCCGCGAACGGCACGCCGCCGCCGACGATCGCGTTCGTGCCGATGGCGCCGGCCTCCTTCCAGCGCAGGTGCATGGAGCCGCCGCGGCCGTGGCTGAAGCCGCGGTCCAGGCCGCAGATCTCGGCCAGCGTGCGCAGCAGCACCTCCCGGACCTCCGGCGAGAAGCCGGCGGCCGGGTCGATGCCCTTCGGCTCCACGTGCGCCAGCGCCTTGGCCAGGAACTGGTGGTGCCCCCGGTGGGAGCCGTTGACCGTGTCGCCGGGGGCCAGCGGCAGGATCGAGCCGACCGCGCCGCCCTCCTGGCCGATGCTGGAGTGGGCCGGGCCGTGCACCAGGCCCGACCTGGCCAGGTCGAGCACGTACTCCTCGAACGTCCTGATCAGCAGCAGGTGGCCGAGCATCGTGGTCAGCAGCCGCGGGTCGGCGGCGTCCCAGTCGCCGTCGGTGGCGGCGACCTCGACCCAGGGGGCGGGCGGTTCGAGCCTGTGATGCCGGGGCATTCCTCAGCGTTACACGCTTTGGATCCGAAGAACAGCCCTGGGCGGCCTCACGCGGGCGGCGTAGGCTGTTTTGGATCCAAAGGAGGATCGATGAGCGGACTTCCGGGGTTGAGCCGGCTGGACCACATCGGCTTCACGGTGCCGGACCTGGAGCAGGCCAGGGCGTTCCTGGTGGACGTGCTCGGCTGCGAGTACCTGTACTCGCTCGGCCCCTTCCGCCACGACGACTCGGCGTGGATGCGGGAGCGGCTCAACGTGCACCCGCGGGCGGTGATGGAGCGGCTGCACTTCTTCAGGTTCGGCGAGCGGACGCTGTTCGAGGTGTTCCAGTACTCGGCGCCCGGGCAACGCTCGCACGTGCCCAGCAACAGCGACGTCGGCGGGCATCACGTGGCACTGTGCGTGCAGGACCTCGACGCGGCCGTGGCCTACCTGCGCGAACGGGGGATACGGGTGCTCGGGGAGCCGTCGGCCAGCATGGGGCCGGTCCCGGGGAAGCGATGGGTGTACTTCCTGGCGCCTTGGGGAATGCAGTTCGAGCTGGTCTCGTACCCGGGAGCGTTCGATCGTGCGGGCGCCTGAGAGCCAGCGGGTGGCCGAGCATCTGCGCGAGGCCATCCTGAGCGGCGCGATCGCGCCCGGCGAGCGGATCCGGCAGGAGGAGCTGGCCGAGCGGCTCGGCGCCAGCCGGCTGCCGGTGCGCGAGGCGCTGCGCATGCTGGAGGCGGAGGGGCTCACCGAGCACCATCCGCGCAGGGGCGCCCGGGTGCCCAGGCTCGGCATGCACGAAGTGGAGGTGATCTATCAGATGCGCGAGCGGCTCGAACCTCTCGCCCTGGCCGAGAGCATCCCGCGGCTGACCGGCGACGATCACCGGCGGCTGGGGGAGATCCAGGACAGGATCGAGGCGAACAGCGATCTCGGCGAGTTCCTCGTGCTGGATCGCGAGTTCCACCTGCTGACCTATTCGGGGTGCGCGATCGAGCAGCTCTCCGGCATGGTCGTGCGGCTGTGGAACGCCACGCAGCACCACCGGCGGGCGTTCATGCGGCTGACGGGGCCGGCGCGGCGGTGGGTGGTCAACGCCGAGCACCGGCTGCTGCTCGACGCGATCGAGCGGCGCGACGCCGTGGACGCCGAGCGGTGCCTGAGCGGGCACATCAGGCGGACACGGGTCGAGCTGTGCCGGCATCCCGAGGTGTTCGCGTGATCCGGCTGACCGTCAACGGGGCTCCCGCCGAGGTGGCCGCCGATCCCGGCACGCCGCTGCTGGACGTGCTGCGCGGGGAGCTCGGGCTGGTGGGCACGCGGTTCGGGTGCGGGGTCGGCCTGTGCGGGGCCTGCTTCGTGCTGCTCGACGGGGTGGTGACGGCCGCCTGCGACACGCCGCTGTCGGCGGCCGAGGGGCGGTCGGTGGTGACGGTCGAGGGGCTCGCGCCGGGGGACGAGCTCCACGCGGTGCAGCGGGCGGTGCTGGAGGAGCAGGCGGGGCAGTGCGCGTACTGCCTGTCGGGGATCATGGTCAGCGCCGCGGCGCTGCTGGCCCGCGATCCCCGGCCGGACGAGGAGGCGGTGGTGGCGGCTCTGGACCGCAACCTGTGCCGGTGCGGGGTGCAGCGGCGAGTGGTGCGCGCGGTGCTGAAGGCGGCCGAGTGATGGCGCCGCCGACAGGCCAGGACGCTGAAGGCGGCCGGATGGTGGGCTCACAGGCCGCCGAGGGCCGGAGGGCTGAGGGGGACCGGATCATGGGCTCGCCGCCCGGTGCGGGCCAGGGGATGGTGCTCGTCTCGGACGACGGCGCGGTCTCGGTGCGGGACGACGGCGTGATCTTCGTGCGGCTGGGGAAGGTCGAGCTCGGGCAGGGGGTGCTCACGGCACTGGCCCAGATCGCGGCCGACGCGCTGGGCGCCGACCTGGGGCAGGTGCGGATGCTGGCCGCCAGCACCACCGCGGGCCCCGACGAGGGGATCACGGCGGGCAGCAGGTCGATCTCGCACGCGGGGCCGCCGCTGCGCGAGGCGTGCGCCCGCGTGCGGGCCGCCTGCGCGGCCGAGGCCGCCCGCCGCTGGGGAGTCTCCCCCGCCGAGGTCACGGTACGGCGCGGCGAGTTCCGCAGCGGGGATCGCACGGCGACCTACGCCGAGCTCGCGCCCGTGGCCGACGCGCTGACGGCGGGACCTCCCACGGACACCCTCCAAGCCGCCACCCTCCAGGCCGCTCTGGAGGCCGGGTCGTCGCCGGCCGAGGAGCCGGTGTTCGTGGGCGTCAGCGTGCCGCGCCTGGACCTGCCCGACAAGATCGCCGGACGGCCCCGGTTCGTCCACGACCTGCGCCTGCCCGGCCAGCTCTACGGCCGGGTCCTGCGCCCGCCCTCTCCCGCCGCCCGCCTGACCGGCCTCACCCCGCTCCCGGACCTCCACGTCGTACGGGACGGCTCGTTCGTCGGGGTGCTGGCCGAGACGGAGGCGGCGGCCGACCGGGCCCTGGCCCGCCTGAGCAAGGTCTGCGAGTGGGAGGAGCACGACACCCTCCCCGACGAACACGACCTGCACACGTTCCTGCGCCGGGGCCCGCACGAGACGATCACCGTCAGCGCGCCGGCCGACGCCCCGCCCGCGGGCGAGCCGCACACGGCCACCTACAGCAGGCCGTTCCTCGCCCACGCCTCGATCGCCCCCAGCTGCGCCGTCGCCCGCTGGAACGGCGACGGCGACCTGGAGGTCTGGAGCCACACGCAGGGCGTGCACCCCCTGCGCAGGGCCCTGGAGCGGATCCTGGGAGCCGAGGTCGAGGTGCACCACGTGGAGGGCGCGGGCTGCTACGGCCACAACGCCGCCGACGACGTGGCGCTCGACGCCGCGCTGCTGGCCCGCGAGGCGGGCGGCAGGCCGGTGCAGGTGCGCTGGAGCAGGCGCGACGAGCTCACCTGGGCCCCGTTCGGCTCGGCCATGTCGGTGGACGTGGCGGCGGTGGTGGACGAGGCGGGCCTGGTGCGCTCCTGGCGGTACGACGTGTGGAGCCAGGGCCACCTCAGCCGCCCCGGCTACGCCGGAGGGGTTCCCGGCCTGCTCGCCGGCGCCCACCTGGAGCGGCCGTGGGCGTACCCGGCGGCGGTGGACCCGTCGCCGCAGGGAGGCTCGGGCATGGCGCGCAACGCGGTGCCGATCTACGACTTCCCGCGGATGGAGATCACCGGGCACCGCGTGCTGGAGACGCCCATCCGGTCGTCGGCGCTGCGCTCGCTGGGCGCGTTCATGAACGTCTTCGCCATCGAGTCGTTCATGGACGAGCTGGCGCTGGCCGCGGGGATGGATCCGCTGGCGTACCGGCTGGCCCACCTGAGCGACCCCCGCGCCCGGACGGTGCTGGAGCGGGCGGCCGACATGGCGGGGTGGGGCGGGCCGGAGCTGGGGCTGGGGTTCGCCAGGTACAAGGGCGTCGGCGCGTACTGCGCGGCGGTGGCGCAGGTGGAGGCCGAGCAGGACGTGCGGGTGCGCCGCCTGACCATCGCCGTGGACGTCGGCCAGGTGGTCAACCCCGACGGCGTGCGCAACCAGATCGAGGGCGGCGCCACCCAGGCGGCGAGCTGGACGCTGAAGGAGCGGGTACGGTTCGACCGGCGGGCGATCACCAGCGGCGACTGGGAGAGCTACCCGATCCTGCGCTTCTCGGAGACGCCCGAGGTGGTGGTGGAGCTGGTCGAGCATCCGGGCACGCCGTCGGCGGGCGCGGGCGAGGCGGCGCAGGGCCCGGTGGCGGCGGCCGTCGCCAACGCGCTCGCCGCGACGCTCGGCGTCCGGATCCGCGACCTCCCGCTGGACCGCGAGGCGGTGCTGAGGGCCATTGCGTAGGCCCGTCTAATAGGCACCGGCCACGATCAGCTCCTTCGCGGGGAACAACGTCAGCACCCGGTACCCCTCAGGTGTCACCACGACCTCCTCCTCGATCCGGGCGGCCGAGAACCCGTCGCTCGCCGGGCAGTACGTCTCCAGCGCGAACACCATCCCGGCCCGCAGCTCGATCGGCTCGCGCATGCTGTTGAGCCGCGAGATGATCGGCCGCTCATGCAGCCCGAGCCCCAGCCCGTGCCCGAACTGCAGCCCGAAGGCCGCCATCTCGTCCTCGAACCCGAACTCGGCCGCCCGCGGCCACACCGCGGCCACCTGGTCGGTGCCCACCCCCGGCTTGATCATGGCGATGGAGGCGTCCATCCACTCGCGGGCCCTGACGTACGCCTCCCGCTGCGAGGCCGTCGCGCTGCCCACGCCGAACGTGCGGTAGTAGCACGTCCGGTAGCCGTTGTAGGAGTGGATGATGTCGAAGAACGCCTGGTCACCGGGCCTGATGAGGCGGTCGGAGAAGTTGTGCGGATGCGGGTTGCAGCGCTCGCCGCTCACCGCGTTGACGGCCTCCACCTGGTCCGAGCCCATCTCGTAGAGGCGCTTGTTGACCAGGGCGACGATCTCGTTCTCGCGGACGCCGGGCTTGAGCGCCTCGACGACGTCCTGGTAGACGCCGTCCACCATGGCGGCGGCCTGCGTGAGCAGCATGATCTCGTCGGGCGACTTGATGACGCGGGCGTCCAGCATGAGCTGCTGGCAGTCCACCACGCGCAGGCCCTGGCGCTGCATCTCGAACAGGAACGGCGGCTCCACGATGTCCACGCCGACGGGCTCGCCCGCCAGCCCGGCCTCGGCCAGCAGGCCCTTGATCGTGCGGACGGCGTCCGCCATCAGGCCGGCCGTGGGGGCGATGGCGCCGCGCAGGCCCAGCATGCCCGCGTGGCAGTCGGCCGGGTCCAGCCACGGGCTGTGCAGGCGGTGGTGGCGGGCGGCCGAGCCGAAGTCCCACAGCCGGGGCGGGCCGCCCCGGGCGAGCAGGGCGTACCTGGTCATCTTGTCGCCGAGGGCGCCGCCGATCCAGGTCTGGGTGACGTACCTGATGTTGTAGAAGTCGAACAGCAGGAACGCGCCGCACTCGCTGCCGGCCAGCGCTGCGCGGGCGCGGCCGAGACGGTGGGCCCGCAGGCGGTCGAAGTCGACGCGCTGCTCGTAGTCGACGCCCATGTGGCCGGGGGCGGGCAGCGGCGCGCTCATGAGCCGAGCCCGTCGTCCACGGCCACGTCCTCGGGCTTGAGCTCCAGCCCGGAGGCGGCCGCCTGCAGGTCGAGCAGGATGGCGAAGTCCTCGCCGGTCCTGCCGGTGCCGACGGCGGCCTGCACGAGCTGCGCGGTGAGCGCGGTGACCGGCATGGGCACGCCGAGCTCGCCGGCGGCGGCCAGGCCCAGGTCGAAGTCCTTGCGCAGGAGGACGGAGGTGAAGGTGGGCGTGTAGTCGAGATGCACGAACGCGGGCGACTTGTAGCGGGTGAACGGCGAGCCGACGACGCTGTCGTTCAGGAACTCCAGGAAGGCGTGGCGGGTCACGCCGCCCTTCTCGGCCAGCACGGTGACCTCGGCGAGCGTCTGGGCGACGACGCCGAGCAGCAGGTTGTGCGCGATCTTCACCAGGCGGGCGGTCTCGCCCTCCCCCGCGTACGTGGCCGACCTGCCCAGCCGGGCGAGCAGCCCGGACACCCGGTCGTACGTCTCGCGCGGCCCCGAGCAGACGAAGCTGAGCAGCCCGGCCCTGACGACCTTGGCGTTGCCGCTGACCGGCGCGGCCAGGAACCCGGTGCCGTGCCGCGCGCAGGCCGCCCGGGCGGCGGCCGACGCCTCGGCGGAGACGGTGGAGCAGTCGACGACCACGCCGGGGCCCGGGCCGCCCGCGAGCAGCCCGTCGAGCACCTCGGTCAGGTCGCCGGAGGCGGCGACCGTGCTGAAGACGACGTCGCGGTCGCGCAGGGCGGCGACCGTGCCCACCACCTGGGCGCCGTGCTCGCGCAGCGGCTCCGCCCTGGCCCGCGTGCGGTTCCACACGGCCAGGTCCACCCCGGCCAGGGCCAGCCGCTCGGCCATGGCGTAGCCCATGCGGCCGGTGCCGATCCAGCCTGCTGTCTGAGTCATCGTGTCGTGCCTTTCAGCCGCTGGGCCAGCCAGTCGGCGGTGTAGGGGCGGTGCCAGGGGGTGAGGTTGGCGCAGCCGTGGTTGCCCTCTTCGAGCATGAGCAGCTCGCTGTCGCCGCCCGTGGCGGCGGCCAGCCGCTCGGCCTGCCGCCAGGGGATGAGCCGGTCCTCGCGGCCGAACACGACCAGCAGCGGCGCGTTGATCGCCGACGCGGTGCCCTCCAGGGTGAGGGTGTAGGCGATGCGCCGGGCCTCCTCCTGGGTGGGGGCGCCCGCCCGTACGCGGAAGGTCTCCCTGGTCAGCTCGGGCAGGCAGCTCCAGCAGTCGCCGAAGTCGTACGGCCCGGCCAGCGCCACGCACGCCTTGACCCGCTCGCCCTCGGCCGCCGCCACCCTGGGCGCGTAGTAGCCGCCCAGGCTGACCCCCCAGACGCCCAGCCGGGAGGCGTCGATCCCCGGCTCGGCGGCCAGCGCGTCGAGCAGCGCCCCGCCGGGCTCCGACCAGTCGGCCCTGATCGGCAGGTCGTACTCGGCCTCGCCCTGTCCCGGCCCGTCCACGGCGAACGTGGCCAGCCCGCGTTCGAGAAAGAGCTGCTCGACCACCCGGTGCTCCTCCTTGGCCGAGTCGAGCCCGGACAGCATGAGGACGGCGGGATGCGGCCCCGGGCCCGGGGGCAGCCGGAGCACGCCGACGAGCGTGCCGCCCGCGAAGCCGATCTCGATCCGCCGGCCGGGCGGCGACAGGTGGGGCAGGGCGTCGTCGAGGCAGGCCACGGCCCGCCGGTGGGCGCGGCGCATCTGGTCGAGGTCGGCGGTGAAGACGAACTTGGCGAAGTGGAAGTAGAGCGCGGCCTGGGCCAGGTGCTGCCCGGCCGACAGCAGCCGCCCGGTGGCCAGCGCCTGCCTGCCGAGCCGTTCGTGCTCGGCGGCGACGGCCCACCAGGCGGAGCACCAGCCGTCCCAGGTGTCCAGGTCGCGGGTGATGCGCCGGAGGTCGCACGCGGTCACGCCGTTGGCGGTGAACCGGGGTCCCCAGTGCGCGATGGCGGAGGCGACTCGCTCGTCCACCGTGTACCACCTCCCAGGTAGAGCGACGCGATCTCGGGGTCGTCCCGGACGGCGGCGGCCGTGCCGGTCAGGCGGACCCGGCCGCCCTCCATGACCACGCCGTGCGTGGCCAGGCCCAGGCCGAGCCGGACGTTCTGCTCGACGAGCAGCACGGTGGCGCCGCCCTGGCTGAGCTGCTGGATGACCTCGGCCACGCCGGCCAGCCCGCGCGGGTCCAGGCCCAGCGACGGCTCGTCGAGCAGGATGAGGCGCGGGTCGAGCATGAGGCAGCGGGCGATCTCGACCAGGCGCCGCTGGCCGCCGCTGAGGTTGCCGGCGTGCTCGCGGGCCCGCTCGGCGACGATCGGCAGCCGCTGCTTGACCTGGTCGAGGCGCTCGCGCAGCAGCTTCCTGTCCTTGCGGATGAGGTAGCCGCCCATCAGCACGTTCTCCTGCACGGACATGGCGGGGAACAGGGCGTGCGACTGCGGCACCTGGGCGATGCCGCGGCGCAGGATCTCGCCGGGGGCGCGCCCGCCGATGGGCTCACCGTCCATCCGGACCTCGCCCTCGGTGGGGGCGAGCAGGCCGCTGATGACCCGCAGCACGGTGGACTTGCCCGCGCCGTTCGGGCCGACCACGCAGGTGATCGTGCGCTCGGCGCACTCGAGGTCCACGCCGCGCAGCACGCTGCCGCCGCCGTAACCCGCGACCACCGCCTTGAGCTGCAACATCTATCTCACCGCCGGAGTCCAGTCGGCCCCCAGGTACGCCTCCAGCACCGCGGGGTCCTCCCTGACGCGCTCCGGCGGCCCCTCGGCGATCACCCTGCCGCCCGCGAGCACCGCGACCGGATCGCACAGGTCGAGCACGAGCGGGATGTTGTGCTCGACGACCAGGAACGTGACGCCGGCCGCGTTCAGCTCGCGGATCACCTCGGTGATGCGGCCGAGCAGGCTGGGGTTCACGCCGCCGGCGGGCTCGTCGAGCAGGATCAGCCGGGGTTCGAGCATGAGGACCTGGGCCAGCTCGACCAGCTTCTGCTGCCCGTACGACAGCGCGCCCGCGGGCTGGGCGGCGAAGCGGCCGAGCCCGACCAGGCCGAGCAGGTCGCGGGCGCGCTCGGCCTCGTGGCCGCGCACGGCGCCGGACAGCATGGTCCTCCAGCGCGAGTCGGCCAGCGGGGCGACCACGTTCTCCTGCACGGTCAGGTCCGGGAACAGCCTGGTCACCTGGTACGACCGGCCCAGCCCGAGATGGCAGCGCCGCCAGGGCCGCAGCCCGTCGATGCGCCGCCCGTCGAGCCTGATCTCGCCGGAGTCGGCCGGCAGCCCGCCGGTGATCAGGTTGAACAGTGTGGTCTTGCCCGATCCGTTGGGCCCGATCAGCGCCGTGATCGTGCCCTGCCGCACATCGAGGGAGACGTCGTCCACCGCGACCAGGCCGCCGAACCGCTTGGAGACGCCGCGCAGCGACAGCAGCACCTCGCCGCCCGCGGGCCGCTCGGGCAGGCGCTCGCGCACGGACGACACGGCCGGCTGCTCGATGTACTCGACCGGCGCCGGGCGCCTGCGCCGCCACCACTCCCCCACGGTCGGCAGCAGCCCCCTGGGCAGGAACAGCACGACCAGCACCAGCGCGCCGCCGAACAGCAGCACCCGCGACTGCGCGCCGCCCGCGTGGACGGTGGCCGCCTCGCTGACCAGGTTCACCAGGAACGCGCCCACCACCGGCCCGTACAGGGTGCCGCGACCGCCGGCCAGCGCGGCCAGCACGATCGTGACGCTGCCCAGGATGGCGAAGGAGCCGACGGGGTTGATGAAGGTGAGGTAGTAGGCGTGGACGCCGCCGGCCACGCCGATGAAGCAGGCGCTGGCCGCGTACGCGACGATCTTGAAGCGGGTGGTGTCGACGCCGATGGAGGCGGCCTTGCCCTCGTCCTGCCTGATGGCGAGCAGCCCCGTGCCGAGCTTGGTGCGCCGCAACCACGCGCTGAACAGCACCGTGAGCACGAGCAGCAGGAGGAAGGCGTAGTAGAAGGGGATGTTCTGGAAGTCGCGGTGCCAGAACGGCAGCTCCAGGGTGATCCCGTCGGAGCCGCGCGTCAGGTCCCTGGAGTTGACCGCGACGATCTGCGCCGCGAGCAGCATCGCGATCGTGATGATCACGAACGCGTGACCGCGGGTGCGCAGCACGACCGAGCCGATGGCCACCGCGGCCACGGTCGCGACGACGCCGCCGAGCGGCGCCACCCACAGCGGGTTCACGCCCCAGCGCAGGGCGAGGATGCCCACGGTGTACGACCCCAGCCCGAGGAACATGCTGTGCCCGAGCGAGACGTAACCGGCGTACCCGGAGATGATGTTCCAGCTCGTCGCCTGGATCGCCAGCAGGAACCCGAGCAGCAGCACCGCCTGCGGGTACGGCTGCCACGGGTTGACCACGGGATAGAGGAGCAGCACGGCCAGGCAGGCGCCCGCCACGGCGTGGGCCTTCATGCGGCGTCCTCCCGCAGCCGCGCCCCGAACAGCCCCTGCGGCCTGACCAGCAGCACCGCCATGATCACCAGGTAGAAGACGAGCGTGGACCAGCCGAGCGAGCCGTACGTCGCGGTCAGCGTCTCGGCCAGCCCGAGGATCATCGCCCCCGCCACCGCGCCGGGCAGGCTGCCGAGCCCGCCGAGCACCACGATGCCGAGCAGCCGGGAGATCCACTCGTAGTGGGAGGCGGGGAAGAACGGGTAGAGCACCGACAGGATGGAGCCGCCGACCCCGGCCGTGGCGCTGCCGATCGCGAACGCCAGCGCCGCCGTGCCCGCCGCGCCCACCCCCACCAGCGCGGCGCCCGACGGGTTCTGCGTGGCCGCCCTGATCGCCCGTCCCGTCCAGGTCCTGTTGAGCACGACGTGCAGCACCACCAGCACCCCCGCCGCCGCCAGGAACCCGAACACCTGCGCCTTCGGCAGCGCGATGGCCCCGGCCGTGAACGACTCCTCGAAGTACGACGGCCCGGCCGACTTGAACTTGTTGCCCGCCGTGAGGTTCAGCACCCCCTCGATGACCAGCGCGAGCCCGAACGTCAGCAGCACCGACATGGACGGCGACGCCCCGCGGATCCGCGAGACCAGCAGCCGGTACGCCAGCCACCCGAACCCGAACATCATGGGCGTGGTCACCAGGGACGCCACGATCGGGTCGATCCCGCTCCGGTTCCACAACCACCAGGTCACCATCGCCACCAGCACCAGGAACGCGCCCTGCGCCACGTTGATGATCCGCATCACCCCGAAGATCAGCGTCAGCCCGGACGCCATGAGCGCGTAGACGCCGCCGATCAGCAGCCCCAGCGCGACCGCCTGCACGAAGTGCGCCATCGGGGTCACTTCCAGCCGGGCTTGGGGTTCACCACGGTCCTGGTGGTCGCCAGCTCGGGCGGCCCGACCACCTCGACCTTGCCGCCCTGCCACTGGGCCAGCAGGAAGCTGCCCTCGGGCTCGCCGTTGTCCTTCCAGCTCAGCGGGCCGAGCAGGGTCTGCACGGTGTTCGCGTGCAGCCAGTCCCTGATCTTGTCCTGGTCGACCGCGCCGACCGCCTCCACCGCGGCCTGCAGCACCTGCGCGGCGGCGAACGCGTCGGCGGCGTCCTCGGCGGGGGCCGCGTCGTGCGCCTTCCTGTACGCGGCGACGAACTCGGCGTTCAGCGGCGTGGACGCCTTCTCGTTCCAGCTCACCGTGTAGAAGACGCCCTCGGTGCTGGTCACGCCGACGCCGTCGCTGTACTGGCTGGAGTTGCTCGGCGCGGACGTCTGGAACAGCAGCTTCGGCGAGAAGCCGAGCTGCTTGAGCGAGCGCACCAGGCCCACGCCGTCCTCGAACACCGCGCCCTGCGCCACCAGGTCGGGCTTCCTGCTGGCCAGCGTGCTGGCGACGCTCTGGAAGTTGGTGGTGTCGGCGGGGTAGACCTCGCTGTGGACGGTCCGCACGCCGAGCGCCTCCAGCTGCTCCTGCATCGACTTGATGACCGGCAGCGCGAACGGGTCGTCCTGGCTGGGGTAGGCCGCCGTCCTGGGGCGCTCGTCCTCCGGCAGCGACTTGATCCAGTTCACGAACACGTCGGCCTGGCGGGGCGCGGTGGCCGGCTGGGCGAAGAACAGGTACCGGAAACCCCGCGTGAACATGTCGGGGGCGCCGCCCGCCGGCTCCACGAACACCATGCGGTTCTTCTCCGCCACCGCGGAGGCCGGGTAGTTCAGCAGCGAGGAGAACGTGCCCAGCAGCAGGTCCACCCGGTCCTGCGTGATCAGCTTGGTGTAGTCGGCGACCACCGTGTCCTGGTTGCTGGCGTCGTCGACGATCTTCAGCTCGACCTGCCTGCCCAGGACGCCGCCCTTGGCGTTGACCATGTCGCGCCAGATCTCGTAACCGCGCTTGGCCTCGCTGCCCGGCTGCGCGAAGTCGCCGGTCAGCGGGAGCGAGACGCCGATGACGAGCGGCGCGGCCGTCTCGCCCGCCCGCGTCTCGGACGGGCGCTGCCCGCAGGCCGCCGCCAGAGCCAGGGCGGCCACCATCGCGATCGTCAGGGCCAGGCGGGCAGGTTGGGCGGTCATGAGCCCTCCTTCGATGGGCTTCCCCCGCAAACGATTGCGCTGCCCTGGAGCATCCGTGCGGAAGCGGTTACTGTCAAGGCTCGGGTGTCCAGGTGCAAACGAGTGCACGCGGGAGGGGCCATGAGACGTGAGCCGCTGACGGTGGGCGTCTTCAGCCCGTCCGTGCTGCTGCGCGCCGGGCGGCGGCTCGGCCTGGTCGATGCCGGGGTGCGCGAGGAGCCCGTGGCGTCCTCGCCCGCCCAGTTCGCCGCCCTCCTCGCCGGGGAACTCGACGCCGCGCTGACGAGCCCGGACAACGCCATCGCCCACCGGTACGTGCGGGGCGACCCGCTCGACGTGCGCATCGTCTCGGCCGTGGACCGCGGGCTCGGGCTGGCGCTCTACGCCCGTCCGGGCCTGGCGTCGGCGGCGGAGCTGAAGGGGCGGGTGGCGGGGGTGGACGTGCCGGACTCGGGGTTCGCGTTCGCGCTCTACGCGGCGATGGAGGCGGTGGGGCTGTCGCGCGGCGACTACCGTACGGTCGCGCTCGGGGCCACGCCGCGCCGGCTTGAGGCGCTGCTGGGCGGCGGCTGCGCGGCCACCATGCTGAACGCCGGCTCCGACCTGCGCGCCGAGGACGCGGGGGCGGTGCGGCTGGCGGGGGTGCCGCGACCGTACCTGGGGACCGTGCTGTGCGCGCTGGGCACCTCCCTGGACGGCCCGCGCGGCGTCACCCACGGCGGCGCCCCGGACGGCACGCACGGCATCACCCACGGCGTCACCCACGGCGGCGCCCCGGGCGGCGTGTGGGCGCTCGCGGCGGGGCTGCGTGAGACCGCGCGGGTGATCCTGGCCGGTGACGCCGACGACGTCGTCGCCGAGGAGGCCGCGGCGGCCCTGCGCCTGCCGCCCGGCACCGCGCTGCGCTACCTGGGGCGGCTGAAGGACCCCGACGAGGGGCTGGTGGCGGACGGCCGCGCCGATGCGGCGTCGCTGTCCACGGTGCTCGGCCTCCGCCGCCGCCACGGCACCGCCCCCGACCCCGACCACGACCAGGACCACGACCACGACCACGACCTGATCATCAGAAGCCTGCTCGCCGGTGGCCCGCCGGACGGCGGCCCGCTCGACCGGGGTGGCCGATGACCCACCCGGACCCGCCGCCCGCCCCCACCCTGCGCGACGTCGCCGAGGCCGCCGGCGTCCACGCCGCCACGGCCTCGCGCGCGCTCAACCCGAAGACCCGCCAGCAGATCAGCGCCGAGACCGCCCGCCGTGTCATGCGGGCCGCGCAGGCGCTCGGCTACCAGCCCAACTCGGTGGCCCGCAGCCTCAAGACCTCCCGCACGGGCACGGTCGGCCTGGTGATCCCCGACCTCACGAACCCGCTGTTCCCCCCGATCGTGCGCGGCGTGGAGAGCGTGCTGGAGTCCGGCGGCTACCACGTCTGGATCGTCAACACCGACAACGACGCCGAACGCGAGCACGCGAAGATCGAGTCGCTCCGCGCCCGCCAGGTCGAGGGCCTGATCATCGCCACCGCCCGCCTGGAGCACCCCTTGCTGCGGCGGCTCCACGAGCAGGGCGTCCGCATGGTGCTGATCAACCGCCAGGTCGAGCACCTGAGCCTCCCCGCCGTGACCGGCGACGACGCCACCGGCGTGGCCGCCGCCGTACGCCATCTCGCGGGCCTCGGCCACACCAGGATCGCCCACCTGTCCGGCCCCCTCAGCACCTCGACCGGCAGGGTACGCGCGCAGGCGTTCCGGCACGCCGTGCGCGACCTCGGCCTGCCCGGCGACCTGGTGGTGGAGTGCGCCCACTGGAGCGAGAGCGACGGGGCCGCCGCGCTGCGCGCGCTGCTGACGCGGGACGCGGCGTTCACGGCCGTCGTGGCGGGCAACGACCTCATCGCGCTCGGCTGCTACGACGTCTTCGCCGAGCGCGGCCTGTCCTGCCCGGGCGACGTGAGCGTGATCGGCTTCAACGACATGCCGTTCCTGGACAAGCTGCGCCCGCCGCTGACCACGGTCGCGGTGCCGCATCACGAGCTGGGCGCGGAGGCGGCCCGGATGCTGCTGGACTGCCTCGGCGACCCGGGCCGCCCGGCGCGCACGCTGCTGCTCCCGGTGTCCCTGGTCGTGCGCGGCTCCACGGCCCCGCCAGGAGCTGGTTGATCTTCCGCGTGGCGCGGCACCTTTTTGATCACTCTCCGTTACCTTGCCAGGTGAATGGGGGGATCCGCAGTGAATGGTTCGTATCGGGGTTTGTCCCGCCGGTCGTTCGTGACCGGCATGTTCGCCGCGCTGGGGAGCGCGGTCCCGGTGGCGGCGGGCGCCGCGACCGGGAAGCCGCATCGGGGCACGGTCCTGCGGGCCAAGCCCGCGCAGGTCTCGATCGGCCCGCGCACCGTCACCACCTGGACCTACGACGGGCGGCTCCCCGGCCCGCGCATCGAGGCCACGGCCGGCGGCCTGGTCCGCGCCAAGCTGGTCAACGGCCTGCCCGCGGACACCACCGTGCACTGGCACGGCATCAGGCTCGACGCCCGCATGGACGGCGCCCCCGGCTACACGCAGAAGGCGGTGCCGCCGGGCGGGACGTTCGACTACGTGTTCACCGTCCCCGATCCGGGCACGTACTTCTACCACTCGCACGTCGGCATGCAGAACGACCGCGGCCTGTACGGCACGCTGATCGTGGCCGACCCGCACGAGCCGCTCGGCTACGACGAGGAGTTCACGGTCGTGCTGGACGACTGGGTGGACGGCGTGGGCGGCACCCCGGACGAGGCGCTGCGGCGGCTGAACGCCAGCACCGCCCACGACGACACCCTGCGCAGCACCCTGCTCGGCGGCGTCGTGGGCGAGCTGCGCCATCCGTACCATCTGATCAACGGCCGGGCGGCGGAGACGCCGGAGGTGTTCGTCAGCAAGCCGGGGCGGCTCGTCAGGTTCCGGGTGATCAACGCGGCGGCCGACACCGCGTTCCGGGTGGCGCTGGGCGGCCACCGCATGGCCGTGACGCACACCGACGGGTTCCCGTGCGCGCCGGTCACCGTGGACACGTTCCTCATCGGCATGGGCGAGCGCTACGACTTCCTCGTCCGGCTCGGCGACGGGGCCTTCCCGCTGGTGGCGGAGGCGGAGGGGAAGCGGGCGCGGGCGTTCGCGATCGTGAGCACCTCGCACCGCGCGCCGGCCCCCCGCAGCGACGTGCGGCTGCGCGAGCTGACCCAGCGCATGCTGAGGTACGCCGACCTCAGGTCCCGGCAGGCGGACCTGCTCCCGCGCCCGTCGAGGAGCGTCACCGTGACGCTCGGCATGCGCCCGTCAGGCAACGAGTGGACGCTCAACGACCGCCTGGCCGCCGACCCGATGCGGCTGCGCGTGGAGCGCGGCGAGACGATCAGGATCGTGCTCGACAACCAGTCGCCCATGTGGCACCCGATGCACCTGCACGGCCACACCTTCCAGGTGCGGACGTCGTCGGGCCCGCAGGGGCCGCGCAAGGACACCGTGAACATCCTGCCGCGCGAGCGCCTGAACATCGACGTGCACGCCGACAACCCCGGCGAGTGGATGTTCCACTGCCACAACCTCTACCACCAGGAGCAGGGCATGATGGGCACGCTCGGCTACGGCCCCGAGACGCGGAAGATGAAGCACTGAGTCAGGTGCTCACCGCGCACGACCCCCGGTCGGCGCGGCGCGGCCCCTCCGCGGTGGGCCGGATGTCGAAGTCGAAGATGGCGGTGGGCAGATAGAGCGTGCAGCAGGCGTTCGGGATGTCCACCACGCCGCTCAGCCGCCCCTCGACCGGGGCGGCGCTGATCAGCAGGTACGCCTGCTCGCCGCTGTAGCCGAACTTCTTGAGGTACTCGATCGCGTTCAGGCACGCGTTGCGGTAGGCGACGGTGGCGTCGTTGTAGAGGTTCGTGTCGGTGCCGTGGTCCACCGAGATGCCGATGAACGACAGGAACTCGGTGTAGCGCGGCTCGACGTTGCCCGGCATGAAGATCGGGTTGGTGGTGACGCCGTACTTCTCCATGCCGCCCTTGATGAGGTCCACGTGGAAGTCCACGAACCCGCCCATCTCGATCGCGCCGCAGAAGCTGATCTCGCCGTCGCCCTGGCTGAAGTGCAGGTCGCCGCCTGACAGCAGGGCGCCGGGCACGTGCACGGGGTAGAAGACGCGGGCGCCGCGGGTGAAGTTCTTGATGTCGTGGTTGCCGCCGTTCTCCCTGGCGGGGACCGTGCGCGCGCCCTCCCGGCCGACCCGCTCCAGCTCTGGGCCCTTCAGCGTGCCGGCCAGCACGCCCTGCTGCAGCGGCGGCAGCGCGAGCGGCGGCACCCGGCCGGGGTCGGTGTCGATGAGCGCCTGCTCCCTGGCGTTCCAGCGGGCGAGCAGGCCGGCGGAGGGCGCGGTGCCGAACAGGCCGGGGTGGGTGATGCCGGTGAAGCGCACGCCCGGGATGTGGCGGGAGGTGGCCTGCTGGCCGTGGAAGTCCCAGACCGCCTTGTACGCCTGCGGGAAGTGGTCGGTCAGGAACCCGCCGCCGTTCTCCCTGGCGAAGATCCCCGTGTATCCCCATCCCTCGCCGGGCGCGGCGCCGGCGGACTGCGGCACGGGGCCGAGGTCGAGGATGTCGAGGACGAGCAGGTCGCCCGGCTCCGCGCCCTCCACCGCGATGGGGCCGCTGAGCATGTGGCAGACCGACAGGTCCACGTCGCGCACGTCGTTCGCGGAGTCGTTGTCGCCGATCTGCCCGTCGGTCCACTCCCTGCACTCGACGCGGAACTCCGACCCGGGCCGCACGCTCGCGGCGGCCGGGATGTCGGGATGCCAGCGGTTGTGCCCGGGGACCAACTGGGCGGCCATGGACAGGGTCTGGTCGACGCTGAAGACGACTTCCGGCATGGGACGGCCCTCCTTGGGGCGTCAAGGGCGGGGCAGGCCCGCCCAGCGGGGGTCCGGCGGTGGCGCGGGCCGGCTGCGGGCAGCGGGAACGTGCCGCACCACCTGTGGTTCGTGGGCGGCGGCCTCCTGCGCCTGCCGGGCGCGGCCCTCGGCGGCGGGGGTGCGGGCCAGGAGCGGTGGCGTGTACCGGCGGGGGGCCGGCGCTCCGCAGGCGGCGCACGGCTCGGCGGGCCCGGCCGTGCCGATCGGCCTGCGCACCTCGAACGGGCCGCAGTCCGCGCAGTGGTAGGCGTACGTCGCCACGAGGCCGTCACCTCCGCGGGGTCGTACAAGGAATCTAGTGCGCAGGAGGTTCCGGTCAAGACCGCGTCCGATGTACGCATACAGCGCACGCTGTGCGCTAAGCTGGGCGAAGAAAGGAGCCCTCATGGCCGAAGACGACAAGCAGATCCCCTCGGTGTGGGCCCGCCCGCGCAAGGAGCGCCAGCAGCCGCTGCTCACCCGCGAGAGCATCGTGGCAGAAGCGGTGCGCCTGCTCGACGAGGAGGGCGCCGACAACCTCAGCATGCGCCGCCTGGGCAGCCGGCTCGGCGCCGGGGCCACCTCGCTCTACCGCCACGTGGCCAACAAGGACGAGCTGCTGGAGCTGGCGCTCGACGCGGTCTACGGCGAGCTGCCGCTGCCCGACACCGGCGAGTGGCGGGCGACGATGACCGAGGTGGGCCGCGGCCTGCGCGCGACGATCCTGCGCCACCCGTGGCTGGCCGCCAAGCTCGGCGAGGCGGGGCTGGCCTATCTCGGGCCCAACGTGCTGCGGCAGAGCGAGTTCATGCTCGGCGTCATGGAGGACGCCGGGTTCCCGCCGGCCGAGGCCGACCAGGCGGTGACCACGGTCACGGCGTACGTGGTGGGGGTCTCGACCAGCGAGGCCGCCTGGCTGTCCATGGTCGCGCGCAGCGGGCAGAGCGAGCAGGAGTGGACCGAGAGGCTGTGGCCCGCGGCCGAGCGGGCGGTCCAGGACTACCCGCGCCTGCGTGCCCGCTACGCCGCGCAGCAGGGCGCCGACACCTCCGGCAGCAACGAGGACACCTTCGAGTACGGGCTCCAGCGCGTCCTCGACGGCCTCCAGACCCGGCTCGGCTGAGCGTCAGCCGGCCAGGCCGCCGCCCGTGGCCAGCTTGCCGACGCTCTCGCCGGCGGCCTGCTTGAACGCCGCCGCGACCAGGCCGCCCAGCCGGTCGCGGGCGGCCAGCTCGGCCGCCCGCCGGCGGTCCGCCTTCGGCAGCGCCTTGGCGACGAGCCGCGCGGCGTGCGCCAGCGAGACGAGCGCCACCGTGCGTCGGTCGGGCTCGGCCGCCCCCGGCTCCAGCGCGGCGAGCACGCGCCGGCGTACCGACTCGCGGGCCGCCGGGTCGGCCTCGGGGAACACCTCCTCCTTGAACACCTTCAGGTACGTCCGGACCTCGGCGGTGACCGCGCCGCGGCGGGCGAGCCGCTCCAGCAGGCGCGCCCGCCTCTCGGGCGTGTACATGGCGGGCCACCACTCCTCGAACGCGGGCGGCTGCTCGCGCATCGAGAGCCGGTCGAGAGCGGGGTCGAGCTCGGCGTCACCGGCGGGAGCGGGATCCGTCACGACGATCCGCCCGTCCCGCAACTCGATCCTGGCCATGATCATCAGCTCGGCGAGCACGCCCGCGCTGAGCGTGTAGTCAAGCAGCTCCAGGTTGACCAGCGGCTTGCCCTTCGGCGTGTAGCCGAGCAGCAGAAGTTCTTCGGCGATGAGCAGGTCCATGCCCTCCAGACTGGCGCATCGGCACGCCCGCGGCGCTCTTGCGAGGCGGCCCCGGGCTGCGAAAGGATCTCGGGATCGAACCCCCCGCCCCTTGCATGACGACTGGAGAGGCCTGTCGTGCGCACACAACAGAACATTGAGCAGTTCGGTTACCGGCAGGAGTTACGTCGCGGGGTCGGGCTGACCGATCTCGTGTTCTACGGCCTGGCGTTCATGGTGCCCATCGCGCCCTTCGCGATCTTCGGCACCGTCTATGCGGCATCCGGCGGCATGCCGGTGCTGGCCTACCTCGTCGGAATGATCGCGCTGCTGTTCACCGCCGCGTCCTACACGCAGATGGTGAAGGCGTTCCCCCTGTCGGGCTCGGTCTACAACTACGCCGGGCGCGGCATCGCCCCGCCGGTCGGGTTCATGACCGGATGGATGATCCTGCTGGACTACATCCTCGTCCCGTGCCTGCTCTACCTCGTGGCGTCCATGGCGATGCACAACAGCGTGCCCGACGTGCCCGTCTGGGTCTGGCTGGTCATCTTCGTGGCCGTCAACACGGTGATCAACCTGCGCGGCATCCGGATGACGGTCAAGCTCACCCGGATCATGATCGTGTTCGAGCTGGCGGTGCTGGCGCTGTTCCTCCTGATCGGCCTCTGGGCGCTGCTCCAGGGCAGGGGCAGCGGCTTCAGCCTCTCCCCGCTGTTCGACGCGGGCTCCTTCTCCTGGCCGGTGCTGTTCGCGGCGGTGTCGGTGGCCGTCCTGTCCTTCCTCGGCTTCGACGGGATCAGCATGCTGGTGGAGGAGTCCACCGGCGGCTCGGCCCAGGTGGGCAGGGCCATGCGGGTGGCGCTGCTGCTGGCGGGCGTGCTGTTCATCGTGCAGGTCTGGGTCGCCGCCCTGCTCGTGCCCGACCCGGCGGGGCTGCTGAGCCGGCCCAGCGACACGGCCTTCTACGACGCGGCCGCCGTGGCCGGCGGCGAGTGGCTGCGGCACGTCACCACGTTCGCCACCGCGCTGTCGTGGGGGCTGGTCAACACGATGGTCGCGCAGGTGGCGGTCTCGCGCCTGCTGTACGCGATGGCGCGCGACAGGCAGCTCCCGTCGTTCCTGGCCAAGGTGTCGGTCAGGCACTCCGTGCCCGCCAACGCCATCATGCTGGTCTGCCTGCTGTCGCTCGGCGTCGGCATCTGGATGTCCACCCGCGAGGACGGCGTCACCCTGCTGTCCAGCCTGATCAACATCGGCGCCATGGTGGCGTTCGTCGTCCTGCACGTGTCGGTGATCGTGCACTACTCGCTGCGCAACGGGTCGGACAAGGTGTGGTCGCACCTGGTCGCGCCGCTGATCGGGGCCGGCATCCTGGTCTTCGTCGTGATCAACGCGAACGTGCTGGCGCAGGTGCTCGGCCTGGTCTGGCTCGGCCTCGGCGTCCTGGTGCTGATCACCCTGTACGCGCTCGGCCGCCCCCCGGCGCTGATGGGCATGTCCGAAGGGCCCGACCGGCTGAAGCGGAGTGTCCCCGACTGATGGACCGGTTGCCGCTCCACCACGACCTGTACCTGATCGCCCACGACCAGGCCGGCAGGCTGCTCATCCACCAGTCGTCGCTGGCGCTCGGGCTGGCCGGCGCCGCCCTGCTCGACCTGCTGCTCACGGGCCGGCACGCGCCCGCCGACCCCAGGTCGGAGCTCAAACGGGCGGCGGCGGACGGCGTCTACGACCGCACCCGCGAGGGCCTGCTCGACTCGGGGGTGCTCGTCCGGGTGAGCAGGCGGCGCATGGGCGTGCTGCCGTACACGCGTTACCAGCTCGCCGACATCGCCTCGGTCGTGCGGGCCTCCTCGGGGGTGCGCTCGGCGGTCGAGGGCTGGAAACCGCCCGACGCGCGCTGCGCCGGGCTGTGCGGGCTGGTGGCGGTGCTGCGGCTGGAGTCGGAGCTCTACCTCGACCAGCCGGGCAACCAGCTCGTCGCCCGGCTGCGCGAGATCGCCGCGGCGGCGGGACCGCCCGTCGCCGAACTGGTGGAGATCGTGGACACACTGGTCGCCGAGGCGGCCCTCGCCGTGTACCGCTGACCGCTTTGCCGCACTACATGGACGATGCCCCTTATGCGAGTTACGCTCCGCTGGCTGACAGTCGGGGGACCATCACCAGCTCGCATGGGGGGATTCCATGAGCTACACGCTGTTACGCGGCACCTTCGTGATCCGGTACCCGGATCTGCCCCGCCAGGGCCCCGAGCCGGACGGCGACACCGTCAAGTTCCTGCCCGACTCGCCGGCCCTGGTCGAGGCGCTGCCGCGGCGCTCCGGCCGGCCGCCGAACATCAACGCCCGCGGCATCTCCGTCCGGTTGGAGGCCATCGACGCGCTGGAGACGCACTTCGAGGAGACCCACCAGGAGCTCGACGGGGCGAACGCGGCCCGTGACGAGCTGCTGCGCCTGCTCGGCTTCACGAACGTGCGCTTCTGGGAGGACCTGCCGAACAAGGTGCGCTCCGCCGACCAGGACTCCATCCGCGGCCACGTGCTCACCAACGGCATCGACGGCAACGGCCGGCTGATCGCGTTCGGCTTCGCCGGTGACCACCAGGGGGCGGACGGGACCACCGTGTTCGTGGACGGCCCGCTGGTGGACCGTTCCGTCAACGCGCAACTGCTGGCGGCCGGGCTGGTCTACCCGGCCTTCTACGCCACGCTGCCCGCCGAGCTGCGCACGCACCTGGCGGAGGTCTCACAGGCGGCCCGGCGCAAGGCCATCGGCATCTGGCCCCGCTCGGCCGCCGACCCCAACGGCGCGGCCACCGTACGCGACCTGGCCGGGCTGGAGCGGCTGGTGGTCTGGCCGAAGCTGTTCCGGCGTATCGTGCCCTACCTCGCGGCGGGGTTCACCGGCTTCGACGGCTTCGACGCCTGGCTGCGCGCGGACCCGGTCAACCGGGACGACGAGCTGTTCCTGATCCCCCGCCTCGAACGCGGCAACCTGCACGACGTGGTCAGGGGGTCCGGGCAGCAGATCCAGCTCACGATGTGGCCCGAGGACTTCATCATCAGCCCGGACCCCGCGCCGCCGGGCGCCCCGGTGAGGCCGCCGCTCGTCGCCGCCGGGGACGTGATCATCGTGGCCGCGCTGCCGGACCCGGCGGGCGCCGACCGCGGCAACGAGACCGTCACGCTCATGAACCTCACGTCCGGCACGTGCGACCTGAGCGGCTGGGCCCTGACGGACGCCGGCGGTGGCCGCAGGGCTCTGACCGGGGCCATCGAGGGCGGCGCCGCGCTGCGCGTGACGCTGGACCCGGCGGTGCAGCTCGGCAACCAGGGGGACACGATCATCCTCGTGGACGGTGAGGGGGCGACGATCGACCAGGTGACGTACAAGGTGGACCAGGTGAAGGCGGGCCGCACGATCTGCTTCGGCCGCTGAGCCCAGTCGGGGCGGGCCGCAGGACGGCCCGCCCCTTTCATGCCGAAGCCAGAGCATTTGTGCGACGAGCGCTTCGGGCGCGCATTGTTTGAAATAGTCTCGTCCTGACCGGGAAGGCGAAGAACAATCCACAAGTCGGGCAAACAGCATTTTGCCCTATTTTCTTGGGATATTCCGGGAGGTGCTTTGGCATACGAACCGGGTTCGAGCCGCTTCTGCCGGCGCTGCGGATCGCACGTCGGCACTCTCGCGCAGTGCCCGCGCTGCCGCGCCCACCTGAGCCCCCAGGAGCAGCCCGCCGTCTCCTACGCCACCGGTCCTGAGCCGGCGCGGTTGCGGCGGGGGCCACCGGCCTGGCGGCGCGCTCCGGTGCTGATCAGCCTGGTGGTGGCCATCCTCGCGTTCGTCCTGACCTGGTGGATCGTGACCGCCAACCCCTCGCGGCCGATCCAGAACACCGGCGCGGGCCAGGGCGTCGCCCCCAGCAGCCCGGCGAGCAGTTCGGAGACCGGCCCGGAGAGCAGCCCCGAGAGCAGCCCGGAGAGCAGCCCGGAGAGCAGCTCAGAAACCGGCGCGGAGAGCAGCCCGGAGAGCAGCTCAGAAACCGGCGCGGAGAGCAGCCCGGAGAGCAGCGCGGAAGGCAGCCCGGAGACCGGCCCGGAGACCGGCGGTTCCCCGGGGCGGGCGGCCCGGCAGCAGGCCGAGGCGATCGAGGAGCTGCTGGCCGGCAGCAGCGACGCCCGCTCCGGCCTGCCCGACGCCATCGCCGCCGCCATCCGCTGCGCCCCCGGTGGCGTGCAGGCCATCCGCGACATCACGACCAGCCGGCGCGACCAGCTCGCCACCGCCCAGACGCTCGGCGTGAGCGCGCTGAAGGGCGGAGCCCGGCTCAAGGACGCGCTGGTCGACGCGCTCGACGCCTCGCACGACGCCGACGCCGCGTTCCTGTCCTGGGCCGGCCGGCACCTGGAGGGAGACTGCGAGGCGCCGGTGGAGAGCGACCGCGACTATCAGCGGGGCCTGGACAGATCGCAGGACGCGCAGAAGGCGAAAACGCGTTTCGCGACGGCGTGGCGCCCGATCGCACAGACGTACGGCCTCACGGTCTGGAGGCCCGGCCAGATTTGACCTCCGCCCCTTTCGCACGACGGAAACCTGAGACGAAGGAGTACGCATGTTCATGCTCATGCCGCGCTCTCTGATGAGGCTGGCGGTCGGCGCGGCCGCGGGTTACCTGCTCGCCGTCCGCCCGTGGCACCTGCGGTGGGGTGCCGACGACCGTGAGGTCCACGCGGACATGCCCGGCGACGACCTCGTCACGCAGCCGCAGTACCAGGCCACCCGGGCGATCACCGTCGAGGCGCCCCCGGCCACCGTCTGGGCCTGGCTGGTCCAGCTCGGCGGCGGCTACCAGCCCGACTCCCCGCCGCGCCCGGCGACGAGCGGGCACGAGGAGCCGCCCGGGCAGGAGCGGCAGGGGCTGAAGGTCGGCGACGTGCTGCAGGGCGGGCCCGGCTTCGTGGTGGAGCAGATCGAGCCGCCGCAGACCCTGGTGACGATGGTGCGCGGCGCCGACGCCACCACCACGTGCTCGGTCTCGCTGCGCGACCTGGAGGACGGCAGAACGCGGATGATCTTCCGGGTGCGCATCCGCGCGCAGCCGGGCGTTCGCGGCACGACGTACCTCGCGAGGCAGGACGTCGGCGACTTCCTCACGGTGCGCCGGCAGATGCTGACCATCAAGGAGCGCGCCGAGTCCGTCCAGTAGTGGCTCGCCGTCCATGACCGCCTCCGCGACCGCGGGGGCGGTCGTGCTTTGACGGGCGAGGTTGACGCGGACGCCTCCGCGCGCTTACGGTTCCGGCGATCGACGAAATATATCGTCACGTATCCGAAACTTTCGGAGGCGCGCCATGTTGCGAGGACTCGTCGCGATCAGCCTGCTGGGTTTACCCGCGGTGCACCCGGCACATCCCGCCGACCCCCCTGCCATCACCGTGAACGAGCGCGTCCGGCACCAGGAGATCGACGGTTTCGGCATCTCCCAGGCGTTCCGGCGCAACGAGCTGCTGGAGGCCCTGCCTGCGGACAAGCAGCGGGAGGTCCTCGATTTGTGGTTCGACCGGAGCAAGGGCGCCGGGCTGAGCATCCTGCGGCTCGGCATCGGCTCCTCGCCCACCGGCAGCCCGTACGACCACATGGTGTCGATCCAGCCGGACGACCCCGGCGGCCCTGACGCCCCGCCGAAGTACGTCTGGGACGGCGACGACAACAGCCAGGTCTGGGTGGCCAAAGAGGCCCAGCGGTACGGCGTCGAACGATTCTTCGCCGACGCCTGGAGCGCCCCCGGCTACATGAAGGACAACGGCGACGACAAGAACGGCGGCACACTCCTGCCCGAGTGGCGGCGCGCGTACGCGAACTACCTGGTCGCCTACACCAAGTTCTACGCCAGGGAAGGCATCAGGATCACCGACCTCGGGTTCACGAACGAGCCCGACTGGACGGCCACGTACGCCTCGATGCGCTTCACCCCCGAGCAGGCCGCCGAGTTCGTCAAGGTGCTCGGGCCGATCGCCAGGAACACCAGGCTGGTGTGCTGCGACTCGTTCGGCTGGAACGAGGCCAAGGCGTACACGGCGGCGATCGAGGCCGATCCCGAGGCCCGCCGCTGGGTCAAGACGCACACCGGCCACACCTACGCCAGCCCCGTGGACGCCCCGCTCCCGACGGACAGGAAGACCTGGATGTCGGAGTGGAACCCCAACGGCAACACCTGGAACGAGGCCTGGGACGACGGCAGCGGCTACGACGGCTTCACGATCGCGCAGGCCGTGCACGACGCGCTCACGCTGGGCGAGGTCAGCGCCTACGTCTACTGGCTGGGCGGCTCGCGCGGCGCGACCAGGGCGCTGCTGCAGCTCGACGAGGTGGCCAGGGAGTACCACGTGTCGAAGCGGCTGTGGGCGCTGGCGGCCTACAGCAGGTTCATCCGGCCCGGCGCGGTCCGGGTGGAGGCGAGCGCGGCCGATCCGGCGCTGAAAGTTTCAGCGTTCCGCAACGCCGACGGCTCGCGCGTGATCGTGGCGCTCAACACCGGAACCGCGCCCGTCACGTGGAGGGGCGTGCACGGCCGCGCGACCACGTACGTCACCGACAACACCAACGACCTCACCCCGTCCGCCGTGACGGGCCGCACGGTGACGCTCCAGCCGCGGGCGCTCACCACCATCGTGATCAAGTAGGACGCCGGGCCCGGCGAGAGGCGCAGCTCCCGCCGGGCTCAGCCCTTCGTCCCGGTGTGGGCGATGCCCTGGATGAACTGCCGCTGCAGGAAGACGAACACCGCGATCACCGGCAGCGAGGCGATCAGGGAGCCGGCCATCAGGACGGGATAGTCGGTCTGGTACTGCCCCTGGAGCGAGGCCAGCCCGGCCGACAGCGTCATCTTCTCCGGGTCGGTGTTGACCACCAGCGGCCAGAAGAGGTCGTTCCACGCCCACAACAGCGTCAGGACGGCCAGCGCGACCAGCCCCGGCCGGGCCAGCGGCAGCATGATCGACCAGTAGATCCGCCACGGCCCCGCGCCGTCGAGCCGCGCCGCCTCCTCGATCTCGCGCGGCAGGCCCAGGAAGAACTGCCGCAGCAGGAACACCCCGAACGCGCTGAACAACCCGGGCACGATGATCGCCTGGAGGCTGTTCAGCCAGCCCAGCGCGGACATGATCTGGTACTGCGGGATCACGAAGAGCTGCGGCGGGACCATGAGCACCGACAGGAACAGGCCGAACAGCAGGTTCCTGCCCGGGAAGCGGAGCCGGGCGAAGGCGTAGGCGGCCATCGAGCAGAACAGCACCTGCCCGGCCACCCGCCCCGCGGCCATCACCACCGTGTTGAGGAACTGCTCGCCGAACGGCAGCAGGTCGAAGACCTTGGCGTAGTTGTCCCAGCGCCCCTCGGGCAGGAACGTCGGCGGCACGGCGGTGGCGGTGCTCAGCGTCTTGAGCGAGGTGATGATCTGCCAGGCGAACGGCGCCACCATCAGCAGCGACGAGATGATCAGCACCGCGTGCACGCCCAGCGGGCGACGCTCAGACATAGTGCACCCACCTCCGCTGGAGCCTGAACTGCAGGATCGTCAGCACCGCGATGAGCACGAGCAGCGCCATCACGATGGCGGCGGCGTAGCCGCGGTCGTTGGTGACGAAGGCACGCTCGTAGAAGAGCTGCACGACGGTCTGCAGCCGCGAGTACGCCGGGTTGGCCCGCGCCGCCTGCCCGGACCCGGTCATCACGAAGACCAGGTCGAACAGTTGCAGCGAGCCGATCACCGAGACGATCGAGATGAAGAACGCCGTCGGCGACAACATCGGCAGGGTGATCCTGAAGAACTGGCGGACGCGGCCGGCCCCGTCCATGGACGCCGCCTCGTACAGCTCCTTGGGGATGGCCTGCATGCCCGCCAGGAAGATGATCAGGTTGTAGCCGACGCTGCTCCAGACGCCCACCACGATCAGCGCGTACAGGGCGGTGGCCGGGTCGGCGATCCAGTTGGGGCCGTCGATGCCGGCGAGCGCGAGCACCTGGTTGATCAGGCCGTAGTCACCGTTGTAGAGCCAGCGCCAGAGCATCGCGACCGCGACCGGCATGGTCACCACGGGCAGGAAGAACGCCGTGCGGTACAGGGTCACGCCGCCCAGCCCCGGCCGGTTGAGCAGCGCGGCGAACACGATGGCCAGCGGGATGCCGAGCAGGCCCAGCACGGTGTAGGTGAGCGTGTTGAGCACCGCCCGGCCCACCTCGGGGTCGCCGAACAGGCGGGTGTAGTTCTCCAGGCCCGTCCAGGTGTGCCCGCCGAACGCGCCCCACTCGGTGAAGGAGAAGTAGGCGGTCTGCAGGACGGGCCACAGGTAGAAGATCGCCAGGCCGAGCCCGGTGGGGGCGATGAACGCGTACCCCCACAGGGCCTCGGTCCACGGTCGGCGGCTCGCCACGTGTTTCCTGCGTGTCATTCCTTGGCCAGCAGGTCGTTCATCGCCGCCGCGAGGTCCGCGGCGGCCCTGTCGACCGGCACCTCACCGGTCCAGGCCTTGGTCAGATGGGTGAGCTCGGCCTCCTGCCAGGCGGCGGTGTTCTTGGAGACGGGGTACGGCACCGCGTAGGCGACCGCGTCCAGGAACGTCTGCAGCTTCCACTCGGGGTGGGCCTTGACCCAGTCCTGCTGGGTGCCGTTGTAGGCCGGGATCGGGCCCTTCTTGCCGAGGATGTCGGCGGCCTGCTTGGAGCCGAGGAACTTGACGAACGCCGACGCCTGCGCCGGGTGCTCGGTCTTGGCCGAGACCACGTTGGCGACGCCGTGGATGATCGTGGCCTGCTTCTCGCCCCTGGGCAGCGGGGCCACGTCCACCTTGTCCTTGGTGTAGTCGTTCTTGCCGAACTCGGCCACGTTCCAGGACCCGCCCCAGTACATCGCCAGCTTGCCGGCCTCGAAGAGCTGGAGCGGGGTGGTGTCGGTCATGGTCTTGAGGTCGGGCGACTGCTTGGCGGCGATGAGGTCGGTCCAGAACTTCAGGCCCGCGACCGTCTTGGGGTCGGCGTAGCCGGACTGCTTGCCGTCCGGGGAGATCACGTGGCCGCCGGCCTGGTAGATCGTGTTGTACTGGTATTCCTGGAAGCTCGTGAGCTGCGCGCCGACCGCGTAGACGCCCTTCTCGGGGTCGGTGAGCTCGGCGGCGGCCTTGTTGAAGTCGGCCCAGGTCCAGTCGTCGGCCGGGTACTTCACCTTGGCGGCGTCGAAGAGCGTCTTGTTGTACCAGACGCCCACCGTGTCCATGTCCTTCGGCAGCCCGTACAGCTTGCCCTCGTAGGTGTAGAGGTCCACCAGGGCCTTGGGGTAGACCGAGGTGTCGACCTGCTCCTCGATCGGCTTGATCACGCCGTTGGAGGCGTAGAGCTGGAAGTTGGGGCCGTTCATCCAGAAGACGTCGGGCGCCGCGCCGCCGCTGACGGCGGCCTTCATCTTCGTCCAGTAGTCGACCCAGGGGGTGAGCTGGACGTCCACGGTGATGCTCGGGTAGGTCTTGGTGAACTCCGCGGCCAGTTCCTGCATGACCGCCTGCTGGGTGGCGTCCCAGACGCCATAGGACAGCTTCACCCTCTTCTCCGGCTGCGTGTCCGTGCCGGCCTGCTCACCGCCGCCGCACGCGGAGGCGAGCAGTGCCACGCAGAGGAGCGCCGCACCGCTCCGTGCCGACTTCCACATCTCCCGGTCCTCTCCTAGAACGTGGGAGTAATGATGGAGTCCAGGGAAATTGTTGGCAAGAGTGGCCGTGTTACAGATGGCTCACGAGGCTCGGCCGCCGGGCGGGAAGCGGCGCGACCGGCCGGCCTGCAGGCCGCTCACGAGCGGCGAGCGGCGCGACCGGCCTACAGGCCGCTGACGAGCGGGGAGCGGCCGTCGAGCAGGCGCTCCTCGACGTCGTCGAGCGCCAGGCGTACGGCGCCGAGCACCACGGCCTCGTCGCCCAGCGCCGACATGCGCACCTCCGGGGTGCGGATGCACCAGCGGTCCAGCTCCCGCCTGAGCGGCTCGATGAGCACGTCGGCCGAGCGCGAGAAGCCGCCGCCGACCACCACCATCTGCGGGTCCAGCGTCAGGACCAGCGCGGACGCGCCGAGCGCGAGATCCTTCACGTAGCGGCGCACGGCGGCCAGCGCGGCCTTGTCGCCCTCCCGCGCGGCGGCGAACACGTCGCCGGCCTCGCCGCTGAGGTGCTCCTGGGCGCGGATCCAGCCGAGCACGGGCAGCGCGCCGATCTCGCCGGAGGCGTTGCCGAAACCCTTGTGCAGCTTGCCGTCGATGACCAGGCCCGCACCGGTGCGCAGCCCGGCCAGCAGGAAGACCATGTCCTTGGCGTAGCGGGCCACGCCGCGCCAGCACTCGGCCAGCGCGGCGAGCTTGCTGTCGTTCTCGACCAGCACCGGGGCGGGAGCCAGGCGGCGCACGTGCGCGGCCAGGTCCACGCCGGTCCACTCGGGCAGCGCCTCCGACAGCATCACCCTGCCGGCGCCGTCGACCAGCCCGGTCGTGCCGACGCCCGAGGCCCACACGTCGCCGCCGGTCAGCCCGGCGCCCTCCAGGGACTCCGCGACCGCCCGGTCCACCGCCTCCAGCCGTTCGAGCCTGCCCATCGCGGGCGTGACGGTCACGCGGGCGGCGTGCTGCACGTTCCCGTCGAGGTCGGCGATCACCGCCCGGATCTTGTGGCCGCCGATGTCGACGCCGAGCACCCGGCCCGCGTCGGCCCTGAACCGGTAGCGCCTGGCCGGGCGGCCCACGCCGCCCGCGGTGGCGCCCGCCTCCGCCACCCAGCCCTTCTGCAGCAGCTCGCGCACCACGTCCTCGGTGGAGGCCCTGGACAGGCCGGTGCGCTTGGCGACCTCGGTGAGCGTGAGCGACGGCTGGCCCTGGAGCACCTTGATCACGGACAGCGCGTTGAGCTGCCGCAGCCGCGACAGGTCTCCGCCGCTCATCTCCGCGGCCATCGGCCCCCCTTGCTGTCCGCTTCCTCAGACCGAATAATGATGCTCTCCATGATATTTCTTCGGGGAAGGTTCCATGACTGAGGTGACTCTAGCCGTCGTCGGCGGGGGCCTGCGAGGGCTGACCTACGCACGCCACGCGCACGCCGCGGGCGCGGGGCGGGTGGTGGCGGTGGCCGAGCCCGACCCGGGGCGGCGGGCGGCGTTCGCGGCGGAGTTCGGGATCCGGCCGGAGCTGGCCTACGACGACTGGAAGGAGCTGGCGGCGGCCGGGCGGCTCGCGGACGCGGCGATCATCGCCACCCACGACCGGCTGCACACCGACCCCGCGGTGACGCTGGCGGACCTCGGTTACCACATTCTCCTGGAGAAGCCGATGGCGACGGACGAGGAGGAGTCCGTCATGATCGCCGACGCCGCCGAGCGCAACGGCATCATGCTCGCGGTCTGCCACGTGCTGCGGTACACGCCGTACACGCGGGTGGTGAAGGAGCTGCTGGACTCGGGACGGATCGGGCGGCTCGTCAGCGTGCAGCACCTGGAGCCGGTGGGGTGGTGGCACCAGGCGCACTCGTTCGTGCGCGGGCACTGGCGCCGCCAGGACACCTCGGCGCCGATGTTGCTGGCCAAGGCGTGCCACGACATCGACTGGCTGGTGCACCTGTTCGGCCGGCCGCCCGTCCGGGTGTCGTCGTTCGGCTCGCTGTCGCACTTCCGCGCCTCCGAGCGGCCGGCCGAGGCGGCCGACCGGTGCCTCGACTGCCCGCTGGAGCCGTCCTGCCCGTACTCGGCGCCGCGCCTGTACCTGGGATGTCTCGGGGATCCCGGCAGCGAGTTCTGGCCGCTGTCGGCGGTCACGCCGGGGCGCACGGAGGAGGCGGTGCTCGACGCGCTGCGCACCGGGCCGTACGGCAGGTGCGTGTACGCGTGCGACAACGACGTGGTCGATCACCAGGAGGTGGTGATGGAGTTCGACGACGGGGCGACGTGCTCGTTCACGATGAGCGCGTTCACCCCGATGGAGCACCGCCGCACCCGCCTGTTCGGCACCCACGGGCACATCGACGGCGACGGGCTGAGCCTGCGCGTGGTGGACTTCCGCACGGGCGGCGAGGAGGTCGTGCACACGCAGGACCTGGCGGGGCCTTCGGCCGCGGACGGGCACGGGGGCGGGGACGAAGGGCTGACGGAGGCCTTCCTCGCCGCCGTCGCCTCGGGTGACGCCTCGCTGCTGCGGTCGGACGCGGCGGAGAGCCTGATGACGCATCGGGTGGTCTGGGCCGCCGAACGCGCCCGCCACACCGCCTCGGTCGTCACCCTCTGACCGCACCGGCATCGTCGCTCAGGCCGCTACGGACGACGGGGCAGCGGATGGCCGCGGTGCGTCGCCGGCGTCCTCGGCGCGGCCAGCGCCGTACGCAGATGCCGGCGGGAGCTGACCCCCAGCTTGGCGAAGACGTTGCCCAGGTGCCACTCCACCGTGCGCGGGCTGATGAACAGCCGGGCGGCGATCTCGTCGTTGGTGTGCCCGATCCTGGCCAGCCCCGCGATCTGCGCCTCCTGGCTGGTGAGCTCGGCCGCGGCGGAGACGGTGCGCTTGCGAACGGTCTCCCCGGTCGCCAGCAGCTCCCGGCGCGCACGCTCGGCGAAGCCGCAGGCTCCGGCCCCGCTGAACGTCTCGTGCGCCGGGCGCAGCTGGGCGCGGCTCTCCTGCCGGCGGTTGCGCCGCCGCAGCCATTCGCCGTACAGCAGCCGGGCGCGGGCCAGGTGGACCGTGACCCGGCAGCGGCCCAGGTGCTCGATGGCCTCCCGATAGAGCGCGTCGGCGTCCCGATCGTCGCTCAGCAGCGCCCGCGAGCGGGCCGCCATGCCCAGCGCCCACTCGGTGCCGCTGGCGCGCGTACGCTCGGTGAGCGACTCCAGCGCGGGCGCGGCGAGCTCCGGCCGGCCGCACCGGACGGCGGCCTCGACGAGCTCGGCCAGCGCCCAGCCGAAGAACCCCAGGTCCTCGTACTGGCAGGCCCGCCTGGCGGCCTCCAGCGCGGCGTCGTAGCGGCCGAGGCCGTTGTACAGGACCGCGGTCGCGTACTCGGCCAGGCCGAGCGCGCGGCCCTCCCCGCGCGTCCCCACCTCCATGGCGGTCGTCGCGATGTGGTCGAGCGCCTCGGACTCCTCCTCACGCCAGGCCGCCAGCACCAGGGACGTGTACATCATGGGCGCGCCGCCCGTCGCCTCCGAGATCGCCGTGGCCTCGCCGATCAGCGCCGCCGCGGCGTCGAACTCGCCGGCGTGCAGCAGGAAGCCCGCCTGGTAGGTCAGCGCCATCGGCAGGACGGACAGGGCCCCCGCCTCCCGGGCGCACGTGACGGCGCCCTCGGCCAGCTCGTGCCAGGCGTCGTCGTCCCACAGCTCGGGCGCCAGGGGTTCGGGCGTCACCCGGAACGCCAGCCACAACCAGCGCCTCTCGGCGTCCGTCGCGCCGGACGTGCGCTGCTCGCGTACGACGTCCAGCGCGTGCCGGAGCGCGGGGGCGCCGGCGGCGTGGCCGTCGATGATCAGACCGGCCACGCTGTCGAGCAGGACGTCCACCATGCGCGGCGGCCCGGGCGGTGGTGGTCCGGCACGGGCCGCCTCGGCCACCTCGCGCTGCCCGGGGCCGGTGCTGAGCCGGCCGGCGAAGACGGCCGCGCCGACGGCCTCCAGCAGGGTGTCACGGGCGAGGGCTGCGTCCAGCGGCGCCAGCCGGTGCGCGGCGTCGAGCAGGAGGCGGGGCGCGTCGTTCCCGCGCACCCGGGCGTACACCAGCCGGGCGCGCAGCCGTTCGAGCCTGGCTCTGTGCAGGTCGTCGAGCGGGCCGGCCTCGGCGGCGTCGAGCAGGGTCCGCGCCTGTGCGGGCCCGCCGGCGTCGATCGCGGCCTGGGCGGCGTCCAGCGCGCGGGCGACCCGGCGGGCGGGGTCGGGTGTCAGCTCCGCCGCGCGGCGCAGGAACGCCGCCGCCGCCGCGGCTCCTCCCCTGGCGTGTGCCCGGCCGGCCGAGAGCTCCAGGTCCACGGCGACGCTCTCGTCGGGACGGGCCGCGGCGTGGGCGCGGTGCCACGCCCGGCGGTCGGGATCGCGGTCGGGATCGGTGGCCTGTGCCAGTGCCCGGTGCGCGGCCCGCCGGTCCGGAGCGGACGCCCGCTGATAGACGGCGGAGCGCACCAGCGGGTGGTGGAAACGTACACCGCTGCCGAGCTCGACGAGCCCCGCGGCCTCGGCCGGCACGGCGGCCTGCGCCGGGATCCCCTGGAGGCCCGCCGCGTGCCACAACAAGCCGGCGTCGCCGGTGGGGTCGGCCGCGGCGATCAGCAGGAGCCGGCGGCTGTCCTCGGGAAGCGTGCGGAACCGCTGGTGGAAGGCGTTCTCGAGGCGGCTCGCCAGAGGCTGCCTGCCGGGGAGCCAGAAGCCGCCCGCCAGCTCGGCGGGGGCGAGGGCGCGGGGCAGGTGCAGCAGGGCCATCGGGTTGCCGTGCGCCTCGGCGACGATCCGGTCGCGTACCGGCGGATCGAGCGGCACGTGGACGGCCGAGGCCAGCACGGCCCTGGCGTCGGGCTCGTCGAGGCCCTCGACGGTCAGCTCCGGCAGCCCGGCCAGGCCCCGGGCGTCCTCGGGCTCCCGCACCGTGAAGATCAGCGCCACCTGCTCGGCCATCAGGCGCCTGGCGACGAACGCCAGCGCCTGCGTGGATCCGTCGTCGAGCCACTGCGCGTCGTCGACGAGGACGAGCAGCGGCCGGTCCCTGGCCGCGCCGGCCAGCAGGCCGAGCGCGGCCAGGCCCACCAGGAACCGGTTCGGCGCCTCGCCCTCCTGGATCCCGAACGCGACGGACAGGGCGTCGCGCTGCGGCCCCGGCAGGGCGTCGAGCCCGTCCAGCAGGGGCCCGCAGAGCTGGTGCAGGCCCGCGAACGCGAGCTCCATCTCCGACTGGACACCGGCGATGCCGACGATCCGGAACCCGGTCGCCCGGCGCGTCGTGTGCTCCAGCAGCGCGGTCTTGCCGATGCCCGCCTCGCCCCGCAACACCAGGACCGCGCTGCTTCCCGACCGCGCCATGGCCAGAGCCCGCCCGAGTGCGGTCAGCTCGCGGTCGCGGCCTCGCAGTGCCGCCCGGGTGTCGATGGTGGCGAACACGCCCATGGGCTCGACCTTCCTGGCGCGCCGCGGAGGTGCTCCGCGCGGCCACTACCGGTCATGCTCCCACCGAGTTTAGTCCCATTTGCGACATTTCGACAGTTTTGTGCCCTGTGCCCCAGGGTGCGACCACGGGCCGATCCCCGGGGTTCCCCCGGGGGCGATACCCCTCCCACCTGGGCGATCGTGGTCAGGCCAGGCGGCACAGGGCCGCCTGCCGACCGAGGAGACAGCCATGTCCGAAACCCCCGCGATCCGCCCGTTCACGATTCCCGTCGTCCCCGAACGCGAGCTCCAGGACCTGCGCGCGCGCATCGCGGCGACCCGCTGGCCGGAGAGGGAGACCGTCACCGACCAGTCACAGGGCGTGCAGCTCGCGACCATCCAGGAGCTCGCGCGTTACTGGGCCGACGAGTACGACTGGCGCAGGTGCGAGGCGAGGCTCGGCGCGCTGCCGAACTTCGTCACCGAGATCGACGGGCTGGACATCCACTTCATCCACGTCCGCTCCAAGCACGAGGACGCCCTGCCGCTCATCGTCTGCCACGGATGGCCGGGCTCGGTCATCGAGCAACTGAAGATCATCGAGCCGCTCACCGATCCGACGGCTCACGGAGGCACCGCGGCGGACGCCTTCCACGTGGTCATCCCGTCGATGCCCGGCTACGGCTTCTCAGGCAAGCCGGCGACGACCGGCTGGGGCCCGGACCGCATCGGGCGCGCCTGGGCGGAGCTCATGAGGCGCCTCGGCTACACCCGGTTCGCGGCCCAGGGCGGCGACTGGGGCGCGATCGTGGTGGACCTGATGGCCGCGCAGGCTCCTGCGGGGCTGCTGGGCATCCACACCAACATGGCCGGCGTCGTTCCGCCCGGGATCGACAGGCTGTTCCAGTCCGACATCACCGGCGCGAACAACGCCCTCGCCTCGCTGCCGGCCGATCTGACGGACGAGGAGAGGCGCGCCTGCGAGCAGCTCGACTTCGTCTGGAAGCACGTCGCCTACGCCCTCATGATGGGCTCGCGCCCGCAGACGCTGACCGGGCTGGTGGACTCGCCCGTCGCCCTGGCGGCGTTCATGCTCGACCATGACGCGGCCAGCCTGGCGCTGATCTCCCGGGTGTTCGCCGGCGAGAGCGCAGGTCTCACCCGCGACGACGTCCTGGACAACATCACGCACTTCTGGCTGACCCGGAGCGGGATCTCCGCGGCACGGCTCTACGCGGAGAACAGGTTCCCGTTCTTCGCCGTCAAGGGCGTGTCGATCCCTGTCGCCGTGAGCGTCTTCCCCGACGAGCTCTTCCAGGCTCCGAAGAGCTGGGCGGAGCGGGCCTATCCCGAGCTCGTGCACTACAACCGCCTCGACGAGGGCGGGCACTTCGCCGCCTGGGAGCAGCCGCGGCTGTTCGTGCGAGAGGTCCGCGACGGCCTCCGCTCGCTGCGGTGACCGAGCCGCGAGGCGGCGGGAGCGGAGGTCCCGCCGCCCGGGCACGACCCCGCGCCGCGGCAGGGTCACGCCGCCCGGGCAGGAGCCGGCGCCGCGCCAGGGTCGCGCCGTTCTAGGCGCGAGCCCGCGCCGCCGCGAGCAGCGTGAGTGCGGCCTCGCGGGCGAGGCGGGCCGCGTGCGGCGTGCCCGGGTGCTGGTCGGCGACGACGGTGCAGCCCGTCACCAGGACGAGCCACTGGCGGGCCAGCGCCTCCGGATCGGCCGCCCCCGCCCTGGTGGCGATCCCGGCGAGCAGCCCCAGCCGGCGTTCGAGGTGCCGCCCCGCCATGTCCAGCTCGGGCGCCCGGTGGTGCTGGGCGGCGGCGTTGAGCAGCGCGCAGCCGCGGAACTCCGGCTCGGCGTGCCACTCCACCAGCGCGTCGAACACGGCGCCGAGCTGGTCGGCGGGCTCCTCCCCCGCCGACTCCGCGGCCGTGCGCAGCCACCTGGTCACCCGGTCGCTGCGGGCCTCCAGCACCGCCTCGATCAGCCCCTCCTTGGAGCCGAAGTGCCGGTAGAGCGTCTCCTTCGACACACCGACGGCGGCGCACAGCTCGGCCACGCCGACGCCGTCGAGCCCGCGCTCGTACAGGATCGGCATGGCCGTGTCGATGATCGCGGCCCGGGTCCGCTCCGGGTCCAGGGTGCTTCCCTTCGGTACAGGCACCCCTAGATGGTACTCATCGGTTCGATCCCTGCTATCGTACCGATCGGTTCGATCTATGGAGGAACATCATGCGAGCAGCCACTCCCGCCGTGACGTTCGAGAGCGGCGGCGTCACCCTCGCGGGCCTGCTGCACCTGCCGGCCGGGCCGGGGCCGCACCCGGTCGTGCTGCTCCTGCAGGGCTTCCCCGGCAACGAGCGCAGCCTGGACCTGGCCCAGGCGCTGCGGTCGGCCGGCTACGCCGCCGTCGCCTTCCACTACCGCGGCTCCTGGGGCATGGGCGGCACCTGGTCCTGGGCGAACGTGCTGGAGGACGCCGCCGCCGTGGCCCGCGCCGTGCGCGCCGAGCCGTTCGTCTCGGCGCACCGGCTCGATCCGGGACGGCTGGCGCTGTTCGGGCACAGCGCCGGCGGGTTCGCCGCGCTGATGACCGCCGCCGCCGACCCGTCCGTCTCCGCCGTCGTGTCGGTGTCGGGCTTCGACTTCGGTACGGTGGCCCGCTCGCTCGGGTCTGAGTCCCGTGCCCGTTACGTCGAGGCGTTCGGGGAGGACCTGCTGCCCCTGCGCGGGACGAGCGGCGAGGCGCTGGTGGCCGAGATGGAACGGGCGGGCGAGCGGTGGAGCCTGGCCGGCCTGGCTCCCCGGCTCGCCGGGCGGCCGGTGTTGCTGATCGGCACCTCCGACGACCCGGTGACCCCGGCCGCCGTGCACCATCGGCCGCTGGTGGCGGCGTTCGCGGGGGCCGAGCATCACGAGTGGCACACCGACCACGCCCTGTCCGACCACCGGCAGCGGCTCGCCGAGACCGTCCGGGGGTTCCTCGACGGCCACCTGTGAGTCAGCCCCAGACCTCCCGCGCCGTCTCCGCGATCAGCCGGATCTTGGCGAACTGCTGCTCCTCGGTGAGCTCGTTGCCCTCCACCGTGGAGGAGAAGCCGCACTGCGGCGACAGGCAGAGCTGGTCGAGGTCGACGTACTTGGCCGCCTCGTCGATGCGCCGCTTGAGCGCGTCCTTCGACTCCAGCTCCCCGCGCTTGGTCGTCACCAGCCCGAGCACCACCATCTTCCCGGGCGGCACGAACCGCAGCGGCTCGAAGCCGCCCGACCGCTCGTCGTCGAACTCCAGGAAGAACCCGTCCACGTTCAGCTCGTTGAACAGCGCCTCGGCGACGAAGTCGTAGCCGCCCGAGGCTACCCAGGAGGAGCGGAAGTTGCCGCGGCACATGTGCGTGGTGATCGTCATGCCGGCGGGCCTGGCCGCGAGCGCGGCGTTGATCTGCTTGATGTAGCGCAGGTGCAGGTGGTCGGCGTCGTCGCCGCGCTCGGTCAGCTCGGCCCGCTGCGACGGGTCGTTCAGGTAGGCCAGGCTGGTGTCGTCGAACTGGAGGTAGGTGCACCCGAGCGCGCCGATCCTGCGCACCTGCTCGGCGTAGGCCGCGCTCAGGTCCCGCCAGAACTCCTCCACGTCCGGGTACACCTGGGGGTCGATCGCGGCGGGCCCGCCCCGGTAGTGGACCATGCTGGGCGAGGGGATGGTCAGCTTGGGCGTGACCCCTCCGGAGACGCACTCGCGCAGGAACGCGAAGTCGTCGGCGAAGATCGGCTCGCTCAGCCGGATCCGGTCGTGCACGCGCAGCGCCGCCGGGGTGTACTCCAGGTCCCCCTGCTGGTTGTGGAAGCGCACCGTGATGTGCTCGTCGGCGGCCTGGCCGATGCCTTCCAGCCGGTAGATGAAGTCCATGTGCCAGGAGGCCCGGCGGAACTCGCCGTCCGTGGCGCTCTGCAGGCCCGCGTCCCGCTGTTTGCGTACCACGTCCCTGATCGCCGCGTCCTCGGCCTCGCGCAGCGCGTCACCGGTGAGGGTCTGCCGGGCGCGCAACAGCTCGGCCGGTCGGAGCAGGCTGCCGACGTGGTCGGCGCGGAAGGGCGGGGAGGTACGCATCATGGGTCATCCCTTTCCATGGAGCTTTCTCAGCGGGGCCTTGAGGAGCTTGCCCGCCGCGTTCTTAGGCAGTTCGGCCACGAATTCCAGATATTTCGGGACTTTGAAGCGGGCCAGGCGGCCGTCCAGGTGCTTCAGCAACTCCTCCGCGGACTCCGCCGAGCCGGGTTTGAGCACGACCAGGGCCTTGCCCACCTCGCCCCACTTCTCGTCCGGCACGCCGATCACCGCGCACTCGGCGACCGCGCCGTGCTCGTACAGGGCGCTCTCCACCTCGGCGGGATAGATGTTCTCGCCACCGGAGATGATCATGTCCTTGACCCGGTCGGAGATGCGCACGTACCCGTCCTCGTCGGCGACGCCCACGTCCCCGGAGCGGAACCACCCGTCCGCCGACAGGACCTCGGCGCTCTCCTCCGGGCGCCGCCAGTAGCCGGGCATCACGTTGGGGCCCTGCACGTACAGCTCGCCGGGCCGGCCCGGGGCGGCGGGCGAGCCGTCGGGCGCGACCAGCCGCACGTCGGAGAAGAAGCACGGCACCCCGGCCGTTCCCGCCTTGGCGGCGGCGCGGTCGGCCCCGAGGAACAGCGCTCCCGGCGCGGTCTCCGTCATGCCGTACCCCTGCATGAACGTCAGCCCGCGCTCCTGGTAGGCCTGGATCAGCGGCTCGGGCACCGGCGCTCCCCCGCACAGCAGGTGCCGCAGGCTCGACAGGTCGGCCCCCGCCCAGCGCGGCGACTGCGCGAGGAACTGGAACATCGTCGGCACCCCGGCGATCAGCGTCACCCGCTCGCTCTCGATCAGGTCGAACGCGCGCCCCACGTCGAACGACGGCTCCAGCACGGCCCGCCCGCCCTTGAGCACGGTCGGGATCAGCGCCTGCCCCATCGCCGCGATGTGGAACAGGGGCGCGCCGATCAGCGCCACCTCGTCGTGCCCCAGCGGCACGTCCACGAGCAGGTTGACCGTGTTCCAGGTGAGGTTGGCGTGGGTGAGCATGGCGCCCTTGGGCCTGCCCGTGGTGCCGGAGGTGTACATGATCAGGCACACGTCGTCCTGGCTCACCGGCTCGTCCACCGGCTCGGGCGAGCCCGACGCGAGCAGGGCCTCGTAGTCGGCGGCCCGCAGGTGGCGGCCCGGCAGCCCCTCGCCGTCCCGCTCCTCGCCCAGCACGAGCAGCGCCGGCTCGGCGTCCTCCAGGATGAAGCGCAGCTCCGGCCCGGCCAGCCGCGCGTTGAGCGGCACGAACACCGCTCCGAGCAGCCCCGCCGCGAAGAGCGTCTCCACCAGGGCGGGCTGGTTGGCCCCGAGGAAGGCGACCCGGTCGCCGCGCCGCACGTCGAGCGCGCGGGCCAGCCTGTTCACGCGATCCCGCAGCTCACGGTAGGTGTAGTGACGGTCCTTGTACGACAGCGCGACCCTGTCAGGCGTCATGCGTGCCCTGCGTGCCGGCCACGAGCCAATCCCCTGATTACGCATCGGCGACTCCCGGACCCAAATTAGGCCACTATGCGATGGCTGTCACCGTTCTGCCGAACTTTCCTCGGGAACGGTGTCGAGCAGCCCCGCCACGATCCGCCCCGCCTCCGGCGCGAACCGCTCGTGCAGCGTGTGGCAGACCCGCTGCGCCTTCTCCGCCGGCCAGTCGTCCGGCAGGTACCGCAGCGGCAGCCGCGGATCGGTCCTGATGATCTGCAACCAGCCGGTGAGCAGCATCAGCGACCGCGCCAGGTCGTCGGTGGCCTCCGGGGCCGGGTCGGCCCGGTCCCAGCGGCGCAGGAACGCCCGATACCGCTCGCCCAGGCAGGCCAGGTCGTAGGCCTCCCCCACCAGGGCCTGCATGTCGGTGGGACGGCGCGGCTCGGCGGCGAACACCTTGACGTTCGCGCCCAGGTCCTCGATCACGCCCGTGGCGTCCACGTCCCCTGGAGCGATCCACAACCCGTTCTGCAGCGGCCCGAACCCGGCCCAGACCAGCCTCGACCGCAGTTCGTGCCGCTGGCGCTGCCACGACTCCGGCAGCGAGAAGCCGATCAGCGTCCACCTGTCCTCGTCGGCGTCGTTGACCACGCCGCTGTGCCAGATGCGCCGCTCGCCGTCCTTGAGCACCTCGGCGCTGGCCGGGGTGAGGCCGAAGTACATGCGCCGGCCCGAGCGCCGGCGGCGCAGCAGCCCGCGGCGCACCATCCGGGTCAGCGTCGAGCGGGTGGCCTCCTCCGAGATCCCCACCTTGCCGAAGGCCTCGATGAAGCTCCGCGAGGAGACGCAGATCCCGCGGCCGTATACGTGGTCGCCGAGGAAGGTGAGAATCACCGATTGAGGCCGCATAACAGCTTGTCTCCGGATATTAGGCACTCTATTGACAGCCGTAATGTACCTGCCTACTTTTGGGGCCACCCGGCCCAGGAGGTCCTGATGCGCAGGTTTCTTCCGTCCCTGGTCTGCCTGTTGTTGGCCACGACGGCATGTGGCGGCGGCGGGGGCGGGTCGAGCGGCCAGGCGGATCCCATCAAGGTGGGCCTCATCGTCTCCCTGACCGGCAACTACACGCCGCTCGGCAGCGAGGACAAGAAGGCCGTGGAGCTGGCCGTCGAGCAGGTCAACGCGCAGGGCGGCCTGCTGGGCCGCAAGGTGGAGCTGGTCACCCGGGACGACAAGACCGCCCCCGACCAGGGCATCGTGGCCTACAACCAGATCAAGGGGGAGATCGACGCACTGATCGGGCCGGTGTTCTCCAACTCGGCGCTCGCGGTCGAGCCGCTCGCGCAGCGCGACAAGATGCCGTACCTGTCGCTGGCCCCGGCCCAGGAGCAGGTGGAGCCGATCAAGTCGTACATCTTCGTCACCCCCGCCCTGTCCAGCATGTACGCCGAGCGCTACCTGCAGTACATCCAGGCCGAGGGCATCAGGACGATCGCCGTGGCGTGGGACTCCAAGAGCGCGTACTCGGTCTCCGGCCACGAGTCCATGGTCGAGCTGGCCCCGAAGTACGGCGTCACCATCGCCGTGGACGAGCCGTACGAGACCACCACCTCCGACTTCAGCGCCATGTTCACGCACGTGCGCGACTCCAGGGCCGAGGCGCTGGTGTTCTGGGGCTCGGGCGCGCCCGGCGTGACGGCCGCCAAGCAGTACGTGGCCTCGGGGCTGAAGACGCCGCTGTTCCTGACGGCCTCGCAGGCCAGCAAGCTGTGGCTGGAGCCGATGGGCGCCCAGGCCGAGGGCATGACCGTGCAGAGCGCAATCGGCGTGGTCGGCGACCACCTGCCCGAGGGCAAGCAGAAGCAGGTCATCGACCAGATGGCGGGCCCGTACGAGCAGAAGCACGGCTACCCGCCGCCGCAGTTCGCGCAGGACGGTTACAGCGCCTCGCTGCTGCTGTTCGAGGCCGTCAGGAAGGCGAACAGCACCGACAAGACCAAGGTCCAGCAGGCCCTGGAGTCCATGGACCTGATCACCCCGAACGGCCGCTTCCGCTACTCCGCCACCGACCACTCCGGGCTGTCCCCCGAGTTCATCTCGGTCAACACGGTGAAGAACGGCCGGTTCGTCCCCACCGAATGGGCCAAGGAGCAGCTCACCAAGACCGTCAACGCGCAGGGGTAGGGGCGCGTGCTGACCGTCACCGGGCTCTCCCGCTCCTTCGGAGGCGTCTACGCCGTCCGCGACGTCTCGCTGAGCGTCGCGGACGGCGAAGTCTGCGGCGTCATCGGCCCGAACGGAGCCGGCAAGTCCACCCTGTTCAACCTGATCACCGGGCACCTGGCGGCCGACCAGGGCCGCATCTCCTTCCTCGGGCAGCGCGTGGACCGGCTCCCCCCGCACCGCCGCGCCCGGCTGGGCATGTCGATCGTCTTCCAGGCGGCCCGCGTCTTCCGCGGCATGACGGTCGAGGAGAACGTCATGGTGGGCGCGCACGGGCACACGCGGGCCGGGTTCGTCTCGGCGGCGCTGCGGCTGCCCCGGCACCGGGCCGACGAGCGGGAGATCGCCGCCGAGGCCGCCGCCGCCCTGGAGCGCGTGGGCCTGGCGGAGTGGGCGGACCGGCCCGCCGACCGGCTGCCGATCGGCCAGCAGCGGGCGCTGCAACTGGCCCGCGCCCTGTGCGCGCGGCCCCGGCTGCTGCTGCTCGACGAGCCCGCCTCCGGGCTGCGCGGCGAGGAGCGCGAGCGGCTGGCGGCGCTGGTGGAGGAGCTGCGCGCCGGCGGGCTGACGATCCTGCTCATCGAGCACGACGTGGCGTTCGTGACCCGGCTGGCCGACCGCGTCGTGGTGCTCGACCTGGGCCAGGTCATCGCCGACGGCCCGCCGGCCGAGGTGCGCGCCGACCCGCTGGTGCTGGCCGCCTACCTCGGACAGGCCTCATGATCGACGTCCAGGACCTGGTGGTCTCGTACGGCACGGCGACCGCGCTGGACCACGTCACGCTCACGGTCGCCGAGGGCGAGATGGTGGCCCTGCTCGGCCCGAACGGCGCCGGCAAGTCGACGCTGGCCAACACCCTGGCAGGGCTGCTCAAGCCCGCCTCGGGCACGGTCCGGGTCGGCGGGCGGCTCGCGCTGATCCCCGAAGGCCGCCAGCTTTTTCCGGATTTATCCGTCGCCGACAACCTGGCGCTGGGCGGCTGGCGCTCCGGGCAGCGCGACCCCTCCCCCGTGTACGAGCTCCTGCCCCGCCTGGCCGAGCTCTCCTCGCGCCGGGCCGCGGTGCTGTCCGGCGGCGAGCAGCAGATGGTGGCCTTCGGCCGGGCCATGATGTCGCGCCCCGACGCGCTGGTCGTGGACGAGCTGTCGCTCGGCCTGGCCCCCAACGTCACCGCCGACCTGGCCGGGCACCTGGCCGAGCTGAACCGGACCCGGGGGCTGACCGTGCTGCTCATCGAGCAGAACGCCCGGCTGGCCTTCGAGCTGTGCCGGCGGGCGTACGTGCTGGAGTCGGGGCGGGTGGTGACCGAGGGCGAGAGCGCCGAGCTGGCCGGCGACCCGCGGGTGGCCAGCGCCTACCTGGGCGGGGCGATCACATGAGCGCCTTCCTCACCTACCTCCTCAACGGGCTCGCGGTCGGCTCGGCCATCGCGCTCATCGCCAGCGGCCTGGTCGTCATCCACCGGGTCACCGGCGTGGTCAACTTCGCGCAGGGCACGTTCGCCGTGGTCGCGGGGCTGTGCACGTCCTCCCTGCTCGGGCTGGGCTTCCCGCACGGGGTCAGCGAGGTGGCCGCCGTCCTGGCCGCGGCGCTGGCGGGCCTGCTGACCGGGCTGGCCGCCGTCGGCAGGCCGGGCACCACGCCGCTGTCGGCGCTGATCGTCACGCTCGGCGTGGGCGTGCTCGCGTACGCGGTCGAGATCGTGCTGTGGGGCGACCAGCCGCGCTCGGCGCCCGGCCTGGCGGGCTCGGTGACGCTGGCCGGAGCCCGCATCCAGACCCAGCACCTGCTGGTCATCGGCGTGGCGGCGGCGACGTTCGTCCTGCTCGCGCTCTTCTTCGGCCGCACCTACCTGGGCAAGGCGCTGACCGCGTGCGCCTCCAACCCGTACGCCGCCCGCGTCGTCGGCATCGACACCCGGCGGATGGGGCTGCTGGCGTTCGCGCTGGGCGGGCTGCTCGGCGGCATCGCCGGGGTGCTGGTCACGCCGCTGCGGCCGATCTCGTTCGACACGGACGTCACGCTCATCGTGAACGGCTTCGCCGCGGCCGTCTTCGGCGCGCTCACCCGTCCCGTGGTCACGCTCATCGGCGCGCTGCTGCTGGGCGTGGCCGAGACCATGGCCGCCGGGTACGGCTACGGCTCGCACCAACTGGAGGTCGCGCTGGGTCTCATGCTCGTCGTCATGATCGTGCAGGCCGGTCGCCGCTCGGCCATCTCGCAGGAGACCGCATGACCAGGCGGCTCGGGCTCGCGGCCGGGCTGCTGGTCGCCGTCGTGACGCTCGCCCTGCCCGCCGTGCTCGACGACAGCGCACTGGCCGTCTACATCCTGCTCGGCCTGGCAGCCATGGTCACGGTCGGGGTGTCGCTGCTCATGGGGTACGCCGGGCAGGTGTCGCTGGGCCAGGGCGCCTTCTACGCCATCGGCGCCTACACCGCCGCCCTGCTGGCGCTGAGCGGCGCTCCCCCGCTGGCCGGCCTGGTCGCCGCGCCCGTGGCGGCCGCGCTCTCGGCCCTCGTCATCGGCGTCCCGCTGCTGCGGCTGCGCGGCCACCACCTGGCCTTCGCCACGCTCGCCATGCAGCTCATCCTGCTGTCGCTGGCGGGGCAGCTCGAGTTCACCGGCGGGGACATCGGGCTGCAGGGCATCCCGCAGTTCGCCGTGGGCTCGTTCGAGGCCACGAACGCCTCGGTGTACGCGTACCTGACGTGGGCGGGGCTGGCCCTGGTCATGCTGGTCACCCACAACGTCATCACCTCCCGGCCCGGACGCGCGCTGCGGGCCCTGGCCACCAGCGAGACGGCGGCGGCGTCCTCGGGTATCCCGGTGGGGCGGTACAAGCTGGTGGTCTTCGCGCTGTCGGCCACGTTCGCGGGGCTGGCCGGGGGGATCTACTGCTTCTACACCGGGTACGTGGCGCCGGGGTCGTTCCCCGTGCTCATCTCGATCCAGTACATCGTGATGGCGGTGGTCGGGGGGCTGGGGACGATCTGGGGCGCGGTCGTGGGGGCCACCGCGATCACGCTGCTGGTGCAGGGGCTGGACCTGCTGGCGTCGTTGCCGGGGATGCCGACGTACGCGCCGAGCGTGCTGTCGTACGCGGTCTACGCTCTCGTGCTGATCGTGGTGGTGCTGTTCATGCCGCACGGGCTGGTCCCGGCCGTCTCCGGCCGCCTGTCGAGGAAGCGGGCACGGAGCCCGTATCGGTGAAATCACCAGTCTCCCCTTTAAGTCCTGACATCTGCGCGTAACACTGGCGACGTGTCTTCTGACAAGCCTCTGTTACGCGGCCGGGGCGAGGCGGAACGCGCCCTGCTGCGGCTGCTCGACCACGCCCGTGACGGCTCCGGTGGGGCGCTGCTCCTCGCGGGCGCGCCGGGCATGGGGAAGACGGCGCTGCTCGACCTGGCCGTCGCGCACGCCGGCCCCCGCTTCCGGGTGCTGCGGGTCTCGGGGGTCGAGTCCGAGTCGCGGCTGCCGTACGCCGGGCTGCACGGCCTGCTGCGGCCGGTCGCCGCGGGCGCCGCCTCCCTGCCCGGCGCGCAGGCGCGCGCCCTGATGGCGGCGCTGGAGTCCGGTACGGGGGCCGGCGGGCTGGCGTTGCCCGCGGCCGTGCTCGGGCTGCTGTCGGCGGTGGCCGCCGAGCGGCCGGTGCTGGCCTGCGTGGACGACGTGGACCTGCTGGACGCCGGCAGCAGGCAGGCGCTGTCGTTCGTGGCCAGGCGCGTGTCGGGGGAACCCGTGGCGCTGCTGTTCACGGCCAGGGAAGGCGAGCGCGCCCCGGAGGGCGCCCGGCGGACGCCCCACGAGCCGGAAGGCGTTCCCGCACAGGCGCTGGACGGCCTGGACGGCGTGCCCGTACAGACGCTGGGCAGGCTGGACGCGGCGGCCGTGCGGGAGCTGGCCGGTGACCTGGCGGCCGGGAAGGTGGCCGAGGACCTGCTGGCGGCGCTGGACCAGATCGCTCACGGCAACCCCCTCGCGCTGGCCGAGCTGATCGGCTCGCTCACCCCCGACCAGCTCGCCGGCCTGGCCGCGCCGCCCGTGACGCTGCCCAGGGGCGGCCGGTTGTGGCGCGAGCACACGAGCCGGCTCGCCGCCCTTCCCGCTCAGGCCCAGCGGCTGCTCCTGCTGATCGCCGCCGACCCCGGGCTCGACCTGCCCACGCTGATCCGCGCGGCCCGCCCGTCCTGCGCGCTCACGGCCCTGGAGCCGGCCGAACGCGCGGGCGTCCTGCACTCCACCGGCGACCGGTACGACTTCCGCGACCCCGCCATGCGCGGCGTCGTCTACTACGGCGCTTCCCTGTTACGGCGGCGCAGCGCCCACCGCCTGCTGGCCACCCTCCTCAGCGCGGACGAACGAGCGGGCGAGCGGACGGATGGACGAGCGGGCGAGCGGACGGACGAGCGGGCGGACGAGCGGGCGGACGAGTCGCAGGGCCTGCGCCGCGCCTGGCACCGGGCCTGCGCCCTCGACGGCCTCCCGGCCTCGCTGGCCGACGACCTGGCCGCCGCCGCATTGGACGCCCACCCCGCGCACACCCACCCCGAGCCGTACCTGGCCCTGGAACGCGCCGCCGAGCTCACCGACCCCCACGACCCGGCCAAGGCCGAGCGCCTGGCCGCCGCCGCCCGGTACGCGTGGGTGGCGGGACGCCCCCAGGTGGCCCGCTCCCTGCTGGCCAGGCTGCGCAACCCCACGGCCCCGGACGAGCTGCGCGCCCACGTCCAGCTCCTGCACGGCAGCCTGGAGCTGCTCGGCGGCGAGACCGGCAACGCCCGCGAGGAGCTGCTGTCGGCGGCCACCTGGCTCCTGGAGAGCCACCGCATGCTGGGCGTGCGCGCGCTGGTGCGGGCCGCCGACGCCAGCTACCGCGCGGGCGACAACCGGGCGTTCATCGCGATCGCCCGCCAGGCCGCCGCGCTGCGCCGCCCCGACGAGGCGGTGCCGACGCAGCTCATGTTCGAGTACCTCGCCGGCATGGCCTCCACGTTCAGCGGCTCCCACCAGGAGGCGGCGGCGCCGCTGCGCCGGGTGGTGGAGCTGGCCGGGTCCGTGCGCGATCCCTCCGTGCTCGTCTGGGCGTGCGTGGCCAGCATGCTGCTCGGCGAGGACGCCACCGCCCACCGGCTGTCGGCCCGCGCCGTCGAGGCGGCCCGCGTGCGCGGCGCGGTCTCGGCCATGCCGCAGCTCCTGGAGTACACGATCTACCCGGAGATCTGGATGGGCCGGTACGCCGCCGTCGCCACCACCGCCGCCCAGGGCCTGCGCCTGGCGCAGGAGACCGGCCAGCTCAACACGGCGGCCCAGCACCTGGCCTGGCTGGCGATCACGGCGGCCGTCGAGGGCGACCAGGAGACGTGCCGGGTGCGCGCCGACGCCGCCATCGGCCTGGCCGACGCCCACGACCTGGGCATCGCGGGCGCGATCGGCAACTGGGCGCTGGCCTACCTGGACCTGGCCGCGGGCCGTCCCGCCGACGCGGCCAACCGGCTGCGGGCCGAGCGCCGCAACAGCAACCACGTCGTCATCCGGGTCATGGCCACGCCGCACTTCATCGAGGCGTGCGCGCGTACCGGCGACCAGGAGGCGGCCGGGGCCGCGCTGCGGGTGCTGGAGCGCTGGGTGGGCAGCACGCGCAGCCCGGACCTGCGCGCGCTGGTGTCCCGCTGCCGCGCGCTGCTGGCCGGGCCCGGCGAGTCGGAGGAGCTGTTCAGGGAGGCGCTCGACCTGCACGGGCAGGGGGTGTACGAGTTCGAGGCGGCCCGTACCAGGCTCCTGTACGGCAGCGCGCTGCGGCGCGACCGGCGCCCCGGAGCGGCCAGGACGCACCTGCACGCGGCGCTGGAGACGTTCGAGCGCTACGACGCCCGCCTGTGGACCGAGCAGGCCAGGACCGAGCTGCGGGCCTCCGGCGACCCCGTGCGCCCGGTGCTCGACGTGACCACGGGCCAGCTCACGGCGCAGCAGCTGCAGATCGCCCGCATGGTCGCCGAGGGCGCCACGAACAAGGAGGTGGCCGAGCAGCTCTTCCTGAGCCGCCGCACCGTCGAGCACCACCTCAGGAACATCTTCAGCCGCCTCGGCATCCGCTCCCGCGTCGAACTGGTAAGGCTCATGTCCTGATCCCAGGACAGGTGATTTCACCGATGCACGGCTGACTGCGCATCCGAACAATGGCGACAGACAGCAGTCACCCTCGATGAGCAGGGAGTATGACGACGTGCAGCTATCCACCCCCCGGTTCGGCGCGCGAACGTTGACCAAGCTCGCCCTCACCGTCTCACTGGTCGGCGGCGCCCTGATGGCCGCCTCCCCCGCCCAGGCGCAGGGCCCGTACGACCGCGGCCCCGACCCCACGGACGCCATCCTCGAAGCCAGCCGCGGCCCGTTCTCGACCGCGCAGACCAGCGTCTCCTCGCTGGGCGTGACCGGCTTCGGCGGCGGCACCATCTATTACCCGACCGACACCAGCCAGGGCACGTTCGGCGCGATCGCCATCTCGCCCGGGTACACGGCCAGGTGGTCCAGCCTGTCGTGGCTCGGCCCGCGCATCGCCTCGCACGGCTTCGTCGTGATCGGCATCGAGACCAACTCGGTCTACGACCAGCCCGCCAGCCGGGGCCGCCAGCTCCTGGCGGCGCTCGACTACCTGGTCGAGGACAGCTCGGCCACGGTACGCAGCCGCATCGACCCGTCGCGGCTCGCGGTCGCCGGTCACTCGATGGGCGGCGGCGGCACCCTGGAGGCGGCCAACGACCGGCCGTCGCTGCAGGCGGCCGTGCCGCTCGCGCCCTGGAACCTGACGAAGTCGTGGTCGGGGGTGCGCGTCCCGACGATGATCATCGGTGGTGAGAGCGACTCCATCGCCTCGGTCACCACGCACTCGGAGCCGTTCTACAACAGCATCCCGTCCTCGTCGGAGAAGGCGTACCTGGAGCTGAACAACGCCAGCCACTTCTTCCCGCAGACCACCAACACCACGATGGCCAAGTCGATGGTGTCCTGGCTGAAGCGGTTCGTCGACGACGACACCCGCTACGAGCGGTTCCTGTGCCCGCCGCCGAGCGGGCTGGCGATCGAGGAGTACCGCCACACCTGCCCCAGCTCCTGATCTGACCCCTCCGATGGCAGCCGCGACCGGGCGGCTGCCATCGGCCTTCCCATGCCCGGCCGCCCCCGGCCGGCCTCAGGCGTGGTCGTCCCAGGCCTTGCCCGCCAGGGCGGCGTCGAGGGGCGTGCCGGCCACGTTCGCGACCCAGTTCGCCATGGTCGTGAACGCGGCCTGAGTGATCACCTCCAGCACCTGGGGCCCGGAGTACCCGGCGGCCAGCACCGCCCCGAGCTCGTCCCGCCCCACCAGCCCGCCCGAGCGCAGGATCGCCCTGGTGAAGGCGGCGAGCGCGGTGGCCCGCTCGTCGGCGAGATCGTCCTTGCGCGCCCGCAGGGCCTCGATCACCTCCGGCGCCAGGCCCGCCCGCTCGGCGAAGGCGGAGTGCGCGGCCACCGACCACGCGCACCGGTTCGCGACACTGACCGCGATCCCGACCACCTCCCGCTCGGCGGCGGTGAGCGTGGACTCGCGAAGCGCCCGCTGCAACTGGTTGAACCCGTCGATCGCGACCGGGGACCCGGCGATGTGCCCGGCCAGGTTGGGCACGAATCCCACCCGCCGCCGCAGCTCGTCCAGCGGCTCCCTGGACGCCTCCGGCGCCGACTCGACGGAGTGAACGGTGAAGACGGTCATCTCAAGACCTCCATCGGGATGGCCAGGAGCCCGCCCCCTGGCCGATCCTCACTGTCGGCCGCCGCGCGCGGCGTTCCAATTCCCTGCGAGGGAAGTGCGCGCGGGCGGCGGAGGCCGTTCACTGTGAGGGTGAGCACACCACTCGGTGATCTGCTGCGCCACTGGCGGCGGGTACGGCGGATGAGCCAGCTCGCCCTGGCCCACCACGCCCAGGTCTCGCCGCGCCACCTCAGCTTCGTCGAGAGCGGCCGCTCCAGCCCCAGCCGCGAGTGGATCATGACCCTGGCCGGCGCGCTGCAGATCCCGCTGCGCGAGCGCAACGACCTGCTCCTGGCCGCCGGGTACGCCCCCGCCTACCGGGAGTCGGCCATCGCCGAGCCCGCGATGGCCACGATCCGGGCGGCACTGGAGCGCGTGCTGGCCCACCACGAGCCCCACCCGGCCGTGGTCATGGACCGCCACTGGAACATCACCCAGGCCAACCGCTCAGCCGAGGTCATGTTCGCCCACCTGCGCGGCACCCCGCCCGCGACCGCCTCCGCCAACGTGATCAGGCTCATGTTCGACCCCCGCGAGCTGCGCCCTCATGTCGCCAACTGGGACGAGGTCGCCCCCGCCCTCATCCAGCGCGTGCACCGCGAGGCCGTCGGCGGCATCCCGGACGCCACCACGCGGGCCCTCCTGGAGGAGGTGCTCCCCGAAGGCCCGCGCGGGCCCGACCGCACGGCCCCGCTCCTGCCCGTCGTCCCGGTCACCTTCGCCAAGGACGGCCTGACCGTCAGCTACTTCTCCATGATCACCACTGTCGGCACCCCGCAGGACGTCACGGCCCAGGAGCTGCGCATCGAGAGCTTCTACCCCGCCGACCAGGAGACCGAGCGGCACCGCTGGGCATGAACCGCATGCCGTGGCCCCGCGACGTTCACGACATCACCCGCCTCGACCAGGTCGAGTACGGGCCGGCACCCTAGGCGTGCTGCCGGCGCACCATCTCGTCGATCCAGATGGGCGCGAACGGCGACGTGCAACCCGGGGAGGTCGGATAGTCCTTGAGCACCTCCAGGCGCTCGCCGATGCCGATGGCCCGGGCGCGGTGCTCGGCGTGGTCGATCCCGATCTGCGCCAGGCAGTGGTTCATCGCCCACTGCAGCCGTTGCGGGGCGTGCTTCATCCCCACTTCGATCAGGTCGAGCAGCCCGGGAAGGTCGAGACCCTCCGGCTTCTTCGTCACGCGCTCGGTCGTCAGCGCCCAGCCCGCGCTCGCGACCACCGGATCCGGGTCCGCGAACCAGGCCAGGCGCAGCTCCTCCGCGTGCGGGCCCTTCTTGACCACGTAGTTCACCAGCCAGTCGTGCACCTTGGGCACGCGTGCCTCGCGCATCATGGTGTCCAGCTCGTCGCGCTCGAACGCCTTCGGGCGGCAGATCAGCAGCGCCAGCAGCCTCGCCGCGGTGTCGCCCGTGGCCCAGAGCTGCCGCGCGAGCTCCTGCTGCGTCTTCAGCCGCTTGGCGACCGCGCGCAGCTTGCCGAGGTTCACGCCGTGATCGTCGCCGTGCTTCTCGTTCACCTCGCGGATCTTCGGGTCTTCGAGGGCCGCCAGCTCGGCCATCACCTCGGCCACCGTCGTCCCGGCCATCTCAGCCTCCTGTTCGTCGCGCGCGACATGCAGCCTACGACGCGGACCGGCCTTCTGTCGTACGCACCGGTCCGGCAGGCTTCTGAACAGCGTTCAACATCCTTGAACGCCGTATAAGCCTGATGAACGTTGATCGTCAAGGAGGAGTACGGTGTGTGGGTGCCTGTCTCAGACTCCTCCGACGGTTCGGTGTGGCTGCGCCACGAGCGGCCGCCGCGCGACCGCCAGCTCAGCCGCGACCAGATCGTCGGCGCGGCCGTGCCGGTGCTGGACGCCGAGGGGCACCGCGGCCTGTCCATGCGCCGGATCGCCACCGACCTCGGCGTGACGGCCGGCTCGCTGTACTGGTATGTACGCACCAAGGACGACGTGCTGGAGCTGGCGCTGGACCGGGTGCTCGGCGAGGTCAGGGCCGACCCGGACGAGCCCGACTGGCGGCACGGGCTGGCCGGGCTGGCCCGCGACACCCGCACGATGCTGCTGCGCCACCGGTGGGCGTTGCGCGAGCTGACCGTCAGGCCGAACCTGGGCCCGAACGCCTTCACCCTGGCCGAGACCGGCCTGCGGCTGCTGTCGCGGGCCGGGTTCGCCGACGCCGACCTCGACGCCGCGATGGCGGCGGTCAACGATCAGGTCGTGGGCGCGGTGATCGCCGAGGTGGCCTGGCGTGACACGCTGACCCGGATGCGCGAGAGCGGGGTCGAGTGGAGCGAGCACGCCACCACCGCCTACCTGCGCGACGTCGCCGGGCGGCACCCGCTGCTGGCCCGGCGGATGGCCGCCGGCAGGAAGATCGATGTGGAGCGGGACAGCGAGCGGCGGTTCGAGTTCGCGCTGACGTGCCTGCTGGAGGGGCTGGCGGTGACGCGTCACGCGGTGGCCGTCGCCGGCGACGGGGCCGCGGCCGCGCTCTAGCCGTCAGCCGATGGCGGGCCCTGGTCGCCATCCGGCGGGGGGCCCTGGTCGCCGGCCGATGGCGGGCGCCGGGGATCAACGCCGCCCTTGACGCAGCGCAGCACGAGGAACACGGGGAACCTGGCCGCCTCCGGCCGCTCCGACGCCCACTCGGGGGCGGGCTCGGGCTCCGCCAGCTCCTCCACCCACAGGTCGTGCCGGCGCAGGGTGTTGAGGTACGTCGAGAGCGTACGGTGGTGGGCGCCCACCTGGCGGCGCAGCGACGACAGCTCGCCGTCCGCCCGCCACCAGCCCTCGGCGTGGTAACGCGCGCCGCCCGGCCACGAGCCCGACACGCCCGGCCCGCCGGGGAAGCAGGGGTGCAGGATCGAGCAGGCGAAGACGCCGCCCGGGCGCAGGGCCGCGGCGGCGGTGGCCACGGCGCCGTCCAGGTCGTCGATGTCGGACAGGCCGAAGCTGCAGACCACGACGTCGAACGGCCCGAGACCGCGCAGCTCGCCGTGCGGCCCGCCTGCCTCCGCCGGACCGGCCGTGACGTCGGTGTGGACGTACCGGATGCCGAGCGGGGACTCGCGCTCGGCCGCCTCCGCCTTCCCGATCAGGGCGGCCGAGATGTCGGCGCCCACCACCTCGGCGCCCCTGCGGGCCAGCGCGCGGCTGATCCGGCCGTGACCGCAGGCGATCTCCAGCACGCGCCGGCCCCCGATCGGCTCCAGCAGGTCGAGCAGGCGGCGCGAGGCCGGGTCGTCGATGTCGTCGGTCCAGCCGGCCGCGTAGAAGTCGGCGATCTCGTCGTAGCGCGCAACACCAGCCATGCCCCGACCCTAGACACGCGGCGGCCGCCGCCGGAGCGCTGTTCGTCGAGCGCGGAACCGGCGGAGGACCGTGGGCCCGGTCAGTGGTGGTGCCCGCGCCGCCCGAGGGTCTCCACGGGGGTGGCGCCGGGGCGGGTCCACTGCGGCACGGGCCGGCTGGTGGGGCCCCAGGAGGAGTTCCCGTCCGCGTCCGAGCGCCAGTACCAGCACGCACCGCGCCCCTCGGGCCAGCCCTCGGGCTTGTCCTCCCACGCCTCGCCCCGGCCGTAGGGCGTCATGTCGAGCAGGTTCATGGATCCGTTGGCGGGCTCGTTGCCGCGCCCGGTCGTCGAATAGGTGAGGAACACGCGCTCGCCGTCGCGCAGGTAGCTGGTGAGGTAGCCCATGGCCCCGCCGGCGGGCCCGTCCACGCCGCGTACGGAGTACCAGGGCTGGGTGTAGCCCATGAACTCGACGTAGGAGGCCACCTCCTCCCACGCGCCCGTGGTCACGATGGCGAACGAGACGCCGCGGGCGTTGAGGTAGACGGCGTCCTTCAGATGCCAGGCCGTGGTGGTGCAGCCCTCGCACTGCCCCTGGTGCGGCGCGCCGTCGTACCACATGTGCTTGTAGACCACGAGCTCGTCGCGCCCCTCGAACAGCTCCAGGAACGGCACCGGGCCCGCGGGCCCGACGACCTCGACCGTCCCGTCGAACTCGACCATCGGCAGCCGGCGGCGGGCGGCGGCGATGGCGTCGCCCTCGCGGGTGTGGGCCTTCTCGCGGGCCAGGAGCTCGTCCCGGGCCTTCTGCCAGGTGGCCAGGTCGACGATCGGCGGGCGGCCGGGCAGCGTCATGGTGTCCTCCGTGGTGTCTGATGACGTTCGTCATGACAGACCCGCGCCCGGGCCGGAACTCATCGCCGGACCGGCAGGCCCCCGTGGGACACTTCGCCCATGTCTCTCGCTGATCTCACCTTCGACCGGTGGCGGGCCCTCGACCCGGCCGCCGCGCGCCGGATCGCGGAGGAGGCGGCGGCCCTGGCGGCGGCCCTGGCGGCGGGCCGGGTGGCCGAGGTCGGGACGGCCGAGCATCTGGGGGGCCGGTTCCACCAGGTCGTGATCGAGCGGGACGGGCAGGAGCTCGCGCTGGTCCCCGGCGGCACGGTGACCCTCGGATTCGATCCGGCGACCTGGCGACCGGCTCCGGAGCAGGAAGCCGACTACGCCGCGAGCCTGGCCGAGGGGTTCGGCCACGGGGACGATCTCCGGGCGCACCTGTCACACCTGCTCAGCCCGCGCAGGACGGTGACCGTGCCGCACGAGAGCGCAACGCCTTCGGGCTGCGCATCGCGTACGACACCTACCGTGCCGAGCTGAGCACGGACCCCACGGCGGTGACGGCGGCGAGTCCGTCTGCGGCGGCTACGGCGCCCTGCTGGCCTGGCTCCCCCTCGCGACCGCCAACCGCAACCCGGGCATGGCCGAGTTCGTGTACTGCCCGGACGGCGAGGACCTCTGCGAGGACTACTCCATCCGGCCCGTGCTCACCCTCTAGAACGCCCGGCCAGCCAGAAGAGCCCGAGGGCGACCAGTTCGACGCCGGCCGCCACGGCGGGCAGCCAGCCGCTGCCGTACGCGCCGAGCACGAGCCCGCCGGCCGCGCCGCCGCCCGACACCCCGACGTACGCGGCGCTGCTGTTGAGCGCGAGCGCCTGCGGCCCCGCCGAGCCGGCCAGGGCGAGCAGGCGGGTCTGCGCGGGCGGCGGGATCCACCAGGACACGCCCGCCCAGACGACCAGCAGGGGCAGCAGCGCCACCAGCGGCACGGGCCGCAGGAACCAGCCGGCGCCGAAGGCGGCCATCACCGCCGCGAACCCCACGACCCCCGTGATCAGCGCCCGGTCGGGGCCCCACCGGTCGGCGGCCCGCCCGCCGAGCTGCCCGCCCGCGAACCCGGCGAGCCCGGCCAGCACGAACACCCATCCGAGCTCGGCCGGCCCGGCCCCCGCCAGGTCGTGCAGGAACGGCGCGAGGTAGGTCAGCACCATCATGCTGCCCAGCACGATGGCCACGATCCCGAGCAGCCCGAGCAGCACCTGGGGCCGGGCCAGCGGCGCCAGCCGGTCCCGGATCGGCATGGCGGGGACGGGCGGCGTCTCGGGCAGGGTCGCCCTGATGGCCACCAGCGCGAGGAGCCCCAGCGCCCCGCCGAGGCCGAAGGTGGCCTGCCAGCCGAACGCGCCGCCCACCCAGGTGCCGATGGGCACGCCGAGCGCGAGCGACCCGGTCAGGCCGCCCATCACCAGCGCCAGGTAGCGGCCCTGCCGGCCTTCGGGGGCCAGGGTGGTGGCGATGGCGTACGCCGCGGGCACGACGGCCGCCGCCGCGACCGCGGCCAGCACCCGCAGCCCCATGAGCAGCGCGTACGAGTTGGTGATCGCGGCGGCCCAGTTGGCCAGCACGAACAGCGCCAGCGCGCCCGTGATCAGCCCGCGCCGGGGCCAGGCGGCGGTCACCACGGAGGCGACGGGCGCCGCCAGCGCGAACGCGAGCGAGAAGGCGGTGACGAGCTGCCCGCCCGCCGCCTGGCTGACCCCGAGGTCCGCCGAGATGGCGGGCAGCACGCCGGCGATCACGTAGTCGTCCGTGGCGAAGGCGAACGTGGTGAACACCAGGGCGAGCAGCCACGCGGGCAGCCGGGCGCGCTGCCGTACGGCGACAGGCATGGGGATCCCCTCGATAAAGGTAACAAGTGTTTCCCCGTTAGGGTAACAGTCGTCACCCGAATGACGTCAAAGGGATTGCGCCATGGCCAGGACCGCCGACCCGCACCGCCGCGCGGAGTTGCTCGACCAGATCGTCGACTACCTGGCCGAGCACGGCCTGTCCACGCTGTCGATGCGCCCGCTGGCCACGCACCTGGGCAAGTCCACGCGCGTGCTGACCCACCACTTCGCCGACAAGGAGGCCCTGCTGTCGGCGACCATGGAGCGCCTGGACGAGCGGCACCGGGCCTGGCTGCGCTCGCTGCCGGGCTGGTCGGGCGCCGACAGCGTGGGCACGATCGTCCGGCGCACCTGGGACTGGCAGGCGCGGGAGGAGAACCTGCCGGTCGCCCGCCTGATCCACGAGATCGAGGGCCTGGCCGCGGCGGGCAAGCTGGCGGGTCACGTGCCCAGGCTGCTGGCGGACCGGTCGGAGTTCGTGGCGGGGCTGCTGCGCGAGCGGGGCGTGCCGGAAGCGGACGCCCTGCGCATCTCCACGCTGGCCAACTCGGCCTACACGGGGCTGCAGATCGACTTCCTCACCACCGGTGACCGCGAACGGGTGGAGGCCGCGCTGGACCAGCTCTGCGCTCTGGTGGACGAATGGGTCGACGCCGCCCGGGCTCCGGGGTGACCCGGGGCAAAGACTGCGCCATGGCGGCGCATGGTTGCGGTCGGACCCCGCACGCCGCCCCCGCGGCCGGTAGGAGGCTGGCCCACGGGTCGAGCAGGCACGACGGCACCACGCGGGGGTAGGACATGGGCGGCAGGCCCCGGATCGCGGCTCTCATCGCGCTCACGGCGCTGGCCGGCGGCTGCGCCGCACCGGCCACCGCGATCGGTCGTGCCCCCGTACCGCCGGACTCGCAGCCGGCGCCCGGCCCCACCGGCCCGCCGCGGGGCCCCGACCCCGCGCCCCCGCCGGAGGACCCTGCCTCGTCCCCGAGCCCCCTCGGCGCCGACCTGCGCGTCACCGCCGGCATGACCCCGGACCCGGTGATCGCCGGCACGGAGTCCGTCTACACCCTGACCGTCGCGAACACCGGCGACCAGGACGCGAACGACGTCGTCGTCGCCGCCGTCCTCGACCACGACGTCACCCCCGGCGAGCTTCCCGGCGCCTGCTCGCTCACCGGCCGCACCATCGCCTGCGGCGGCCTGACGATCCCCGCCGGCCGCAGCGCCACGTACGAGCTGCCCCTCACCACCGACCCCGCCCTCGGCGACGGCACGACCCTCACCAACCGCGCCCGCGTCACCGCCCCTGGAGTCCCCGGCGACTCGGCACAGCTCACCACGGAGGCCGTGACCAGGGCGGACGTCGAGCTGTCCAAGACGGCTCCGCCGTCCACGGACGCAACGATCACCTACACCCTGACCGTCACCAACCACGGCCCGTCACAGGCCACGGACGTCACCGTCCAGGACGCCACCCGGGCGACGATCGCCGACCGCCCCGCCGAGTGCCCCGGAGGCGGCCCCACCCTCTCCTGCGCCCTCGGCCCGCTCCCGCCGAACGAGAGCAGGACGCTCACGTTCACGGTCACCCCCCGCGACAGCGGCATGGTCGAGAACTGCGCCACCGTCACCACCGGCGACCGCGAGCAGCGCACGACCGACAACCGCTCCTGCGCCGGCACCCTGGTCAAGCCCGCTCCGGCACCGTCCAGGACGCCCAGGAAGGCCGGGCGCGCCGAGGAGTCCGAGGTCGCCGGCGACGCGGGCCCGGAGCCCGCCCCGGCCACCGGCAAGGCCGCCGCCTCCTCCGCCGCCTCCGCCGCCGACAGGAACGACGTGCCGCCCCCCGTCCACCACACGATCCCCGAGCTGCCCCTGACCGGCGCCTCCGTCTGGATGCTCGGCCTCGGCGTCGCGGTGCTGCTGGCGATCGGCCTGCTCGTACGTGCCTTCTCCCGCCGCGACGAGCCCGGGAAGGACGGCTGACGGGCCTGTCACGGCACCGGCGCGTCCCGGGTCCACGAGCCCAGCACGAGCAGCGTCTTCGTCCCCGTGACGTCCCCGGCCCTGCGCAGCCGGTCGATGACCTGCTGGAGGTGCCCGAGGTCGCGCACGCGTACGTGGATCAGCGCGTCCGGATCCCCCGCGATCGTGAACACCTCCTGCACCTCGGGCACGTCCGTGGCGGTGCGGATGATCTCGGCGACCGGCGTGGTGCCGGGGTAGCGCAGCTCGGTGAAGGCCTCGATGCCCCACCCCAGCTTGGCGTAGTCGATCTGCACGGTGAAGCCGGTGATCACGCCGAGGTCCTTGAGCCGGTCCACCCGCCGCTTGACCGCCGCCACCGACAGCCCGATGCCCTCGGCCATCTCGGAGAACGTCCGGCGCCCGTCCTCCCGCAGGAGCCGCAGCACTCGATGGTCGATCTCGTCCAGGTCAGGCATCGAGAACACCTCCTCCGGGCGCAAATAACCTCATCCGCGAAGCCCTTGAACTCATATTGTTTGCGTCTTGCGCCCACTTTCTCATCTAATACTTGCGCATGTCATGCCCGCGTTGCTGTGCTGGGAATCACCAAGCGAGCACGTACGACACCCAGGAGGTCCGCGTGAGCGTGAGCGAGACTCCCGCCCCCGTGTCGCTCGACGACAAGTACACCGCGCTCGACGGCCGGGTGCTCATCTCCGGCGTCCAGGCGCTGGTCCGCCTGACGCTGGAGCAGCGCCGCCTGGACCAGGCGCGCGGCCTGGACACGCGGGCCTACGTCACCGGCTACCAGGGCTCGCCGCTGGGGGGCGTGGACCTGGAGATGGGCCGGGCCAAGCGGTTCCTGGACGAGGCCGGCGTGGTGTTCCAGGCCGGCCTGAACGAGGAGCTGGCCGCCACGGCGGTGGCCGGCACGCAGCTCCTGGAGCAGGTGCCCGGCAGGCGGCACGACGGCGTGATCGGCTACTGGTACGGCAAGAACCCCGGCCTCGACCGCGCCGCCGACGCCATCAGGCACGCCAACGTGGCGGGGACGGCCCCGCTGGGCGGCGCGGTGGCCTGGATCGGCGACGACCCCGGCTGCAAGTCCTCCACGCTGCCCAGCTCGTGCGAGCCGATGTGCCAGAGCCTGTCCATGCCGCTGCTCGCGCCCGGCTCGGTGGCGGAGATCATCGAGTTCGGGCTGCACGCGCTGGCCATGTCGCGGGCGAGCGGCCTCTGGGTCGGGCTGAAGATCGTCGCGGACATCGCGGACGCCTCCGCCACCGTGGACCTCGGCCCGCTGCGCGCCGACGTCCCCATCCCCGCCGCCGGCTCCCGCGGGGCCACGCCGATCCTGCTCGGACCCGCCGCCCTGGACGCCGAGCACGACATGCTCACCCGCCGGCTGGACCTGGCCCGCGAGTACGCCCGCGCGCACGGCCTGAACCGCGTCATGGCGGGCGCGCGCAACACCACCCTGGGCGTCCTCGCGTCCGGCGCCACGTACGCGGTGGTCGAGCGGGCCCTGGAGGACCTGGGCCTGGACGCCGAGGACGCCGGGCTGCGGCTGATCAGGCTCGGCATGCCGTTCCCCGTCTCGCCCGAGGAACTGGCCACGATGACCGCCGGCCTGGACAAGGTGCTGGTCGTCGAGGACAAGGTGCCGTTCCTGGAAGGGCACCTCAAGCAGGCCCTGTACGGCGGCGAGCACACCCCGGCCGTCGTGGGCCGCGAGCTGCTCACGGCCCGCAGCACGCTGAGCGCCGAGGACGTGGCCAAGGCCATCGCCACCTGCCTCGGCCTCCAGCCGCCCGGGAAGGCGGCCCGGCGGCGCGGCCTGCTGCCGGTGGTGGCGGCGCGCACCCCGTACTTCTGCTCGGGCTGCCCGCACAACACCTCCACCCGCACCGCCGACGACACGCTGGTCGGCGTGGGCATCGGCTGCCACGCGATGATCGCGCTGGACGGGCACGGACGCGGCACCCAGGTCGGCATCACGCAGATGGGCGGCGAGGGCGCCCAGTGGATCGGGCTGTCCCCGTTCACCGAGGACCGGCACTTCGTGCAGAACCTGGGCGACGGCACCTTCCACCACTCCGGCTCCCTGGCGATCAGGGCCGCCGTCGCGGCCGGGGTGTCGATGACGTACAAGCTGCTCTACAACGACGCCGTCGCCATGACCGGCGGCCAGCGCGCGCAGGGCCGCCTCGACGTGCCCGCGCTCACCCACGAGCTGGCCGTCGAGGGCGTGCGCCGGATCGTGATCACCACGCCCGAGCCCGGCGCGTACCGCGGGATACGGCTGGCGCCGATCGCCTCCGTGCGCCACCGCGACGACCTGGCCGAGGTCGAGCGGGAGCTGGCGGCGCTCGGCGGCGTGACCGTGCTCATCCACGACGACCGCTGCGCCGCCGAGGAGCGCAGGCTGCGCAAGCGCGGCAAGCTGCCCACGCCCACGCGCAAGATCGTGATCAACGAGCGGGTCTGCGAGGGCTGCGGCGACTGCGGCGACGTCTCCACGTGCCTGTCCGTGCAGCCGGTCGAGACCGAGTACGGCCGCAAGACCCGCATCCACCAGGCCTCCTGCAACTCGGACGAGAGCTGCCTGAAGGGCGACTGCCCGTCGTTCCTGCTGGTCGAGCCGGGCGCCAAGAGGCCCGGGCAGGTGCCGCCGCTGCCCGTCCAGCCGCCCGAGCCGGTCACCGGGCACCGCGACGAGGTGCTGATCAGGATGCCCGGCATCGGCGGCACCGGCGTGGTCACCGTCTCGCAGATCCTGCAGATGGCGGCCCACCTCGACGGCCTGCACGCGGCGGGCCTGGAGCAGACCGGCCTGGCGCAGAAGGGCGGGCCGGTGGTCAGCGACGTGCGGATCGGCAAGCGGGCGCCGAGCGGGTCCGTACGCGCCTCGCGGGGCAGCGCCGACGTGCTCATCGGCTTCGACGTGCTGGGCGCGGCGGCCGACACCACCCTGGACGTGGCCTCGCCCGAGCGCACGGTCGCCGTCCTGAACACCTCCGTGGTGCCCACCGCCGCCATGGTCACCGGCCGGACGCCCGTGCCGGGTCACGCCGCCGCGGTGTCGCGGGTGGAGACGGCCACCCGCGAGCAGATCTGCGTGGACGCGCACGCGCTGTCCGAGGCGCTGTTCGGCGACCACATGCCGGCGAACCTGCTGCTGCTCGGCGCCGCATACCAGCACGGCTGCCTGCCCGTCGGCGCCGCCGCGATCGAGCAGGCCATCGCCCTCAACCGGGCCGCCGTCGAGCAGAACCTGGCCGCCTTCCGCTGGGGCCGGGCCATCGTCTCCCACCCCGAGGCCGTGCGCCGGGCCCTCCTCGGAGAGGCCGAGGACGAGCCCCAGGGGCTGGACGACGTGATCGCCACGCGGGTCGCCGACCTGACCGGCTACCAGAACGCGACCTACGCCCGCACCTACGCCGACGACGTCCGCCACGTGCGGGAGCTGGCCGTCGGGCGGGCGGGCGAGGAGGCGGGCACGGCGATCGCCCTCGCCTACGCCCGCGGGCTGCACAAGCTGATGGCCTACAAGGACGAGTACGAGGTCGCCCGCCTCCACCTCGACCCCGCCGAGCAGGCGCGGCGCGAGCGCGAGTTCGGCGCGGACGCGGTCGTGTCGGTGCTGCTGCACCCGCCGGCGCTGCGCGCGATGGGCATGAAGCGCAAGATCGAGGTGCGCCGCTCGGCAGGCGTGCTGTTCCGCGGGCTGCGGGCGGCGCGGGTGCTGCGCGGGACCGCGTTCGACGTGTTCGGGCGCGCCGGGGTGCGGCGGGTCGAGCGCGAGCTGATCCCCGAGTACCGCGGCCTCGTCCGTACGGCGCTCGACCGGCTCACCCCCGGCACCGCCGCCGTCGTCGAGGAGCTCGCGGGCCTGCCGGACCTCATCCGCGGGTACGAGGACATCAAGCTCGCCCGGGTCACCGAGTTCCGCGAACGCGCCAGGAAGGCTCTGGAAAACCTCTGAGGGAGTGATCGTGACAGTCGACCGCCTGCTGCCCGACCAGGACGCCAAGGATCTCATCGAGCTGACCAGGGAGATCGCCGACAAGGAGCTGGCGCGCCGGGTGGACGAGCACGAGCGCGCCGAGACCTACCCCGAAGGCCTGTTCGCCACGCTGGGGTCGGCCGGGCTGCTCGGCCTGGCCTACCCGGAGGAGTACGGCGGCGGCGGGCAGCCGTACGAGGTGTACCTCCAGGTGCTGGAGGAGCTGGCGATGCGCTGGGCGGCCGTCGCGGTGGCCACCAGCGTGCACACGCTCGCCTGCTTCCCCGTCTTCGCGTACGGCACGCAGGAGCAGCGCGACAGGTGGCTGCCCGACATGCTGGCCGGGCACCTGGTCGGCGGCTACAGCCTCTCGGAGCCGCAGGCCGGCTCCGACGCCGGCGCGCTCGCCTGCAAGGCCGAGCGGGTGGAGAACGGCTACCGGATCACCGGCAACAAGGCGTGGATCACGCACGGCGGCATCGCCGACTTCTACGCCCTGTTCGCCCGCACCGGCCCCGGCTCCCGCGGGGTGTCCTGCTTCCTGGCCCCGGGAGCGGCCCCCGGCCTCACCTTCGGACGGCCCGAGGAGAAGATGGGGCTGCACGCCGTGCCGACGACCAGCGCGCACTGGGACGGCGCCCTCCTGGAGGCCGACCGGCTCATCGGCGAGGAGGGGCAGGGCCTGCAGATCGCCTTCAGCGCCCTCGACTCCGGCCGCCTCGGCATCGCCGCCTGCGCCACCGGCCTCGCCCAGGCGGCCCTGGACGAGGCCGTCGCCTACGCGAAGGAGCGGCAGACCTTCGGGAAGTCGATCATCGATCACCAAGGGCTCGGGTTCCTGCTCGCCGACATGGCGGCCGCGGTGGACAGTGCCCGGGCCACCTACCTGGATGCCGCTCGGCGGAGGGATGCGGGGGTGGCGTACAGCAGGCAGGCGAGTGTGGCGAAGCTGGTGGCTACGGATGCGGCCATGAAGGTGACCACGGATGCGGTGCAGGTTTTGGGGGGGTATGGGTATACGCGGGAGTTTCGGGTGGAGCGGTACATGCGCGAGGCCAAGATCATGCAAATCTTCGAGGGCACGAACCAGATCCAGCGGCTGGTGATCAGCAGGCATCTGGCCAAGTAGCCACTGGCATGCGGAAACCCGCTTCCTTGTGCTGGGATGCGGTTTCCTGGATCGGCCGGCCGCGTCGAAGGAGGAGCGTCATCCTGCGTACCGCTGGGAGATCATTGAGCTAACCGCTGGATGTAGAAAGAGTGCATGCTGCGCCGCGCTCAGATCGTGCTCTCGGTCCTCTTCATCGCGATGTTAGGTGTGGCGACCAATGTCGCCACCGGGATTCTGCCGGCAGCATGGGAGAGCAGATTGTGGGTGGCTTGGCCGCTCATGCTCGTGATTGTGATCGCCACGGCAGTGCTGGAGGTCGTCCAGAAGGACGAGCGGCCCGCGGACTTTCCTTCGGCGCAAGCGCGTACCGAGTTGATCCGCCGCGTACGGCGGTTCTGGGTCACTGGCGTGCTGGAGAAGTCGCTCTACAACGAGGCGCGGATCCAACTGGACCTGGTGGTCCGCGAGACGACCGACCGGCCATGGGATATAGCCGTCACCTGGACCAACGGCAGCCAGGAGTCGCTGCCGCCTGGTACGGACATGGCAGATGTGTTCGCGAGGATGGATCAGCGGATCGTCATCCTGGGCGAGCCGGGCGCGGGCAAGACGACCATGCTGCTCGAACTCGCGAAAAGTCTCCTGGAGACAGCCGAGGACGAGACCAGGCCGGTTCCCGTCGTGCTGCCGCTCGCATCGTGGGCTCGTCACCGAAAGACGATCGCCGAATGGATGGTGGATGAGCTCGTCGAAAGTTACGGCATGCCACGGGACCTCGCGGCCGGCTGGCTGCGCACGCACCATGTCCTGGCTCTCTTCGACGGGCTTGATGAGGTCGCGGCAGAGCACCGGCCGGAATGCGTGTCCCAGCTGAACAAATATCTGCGAGCCAATCCCACCAGCACGGCCATTTGTTGCCGCCAAGCCGAATACGCAGTCCTCCGCGAACAGGTCAGCGCGCATGGCATCGTGACGATCCAGCCCATGTCGGCCGAGCAGACCCAGCGCTTCCTTCACGATGCCGGGCCTGGGCTGGACGGGCTGCGGGCAGCACTGACCGCTGACCCCGATCTGTGGCAGCTCGCCTCCTCGCCGCTTCTCCTCAGCATCATGGCCCTCGCCTACCGAGACGGCCCGGAGTCACCTCCTCCCGCACGGCAGGACGGCCTGCGCCGCCGCCTGTACGCCCAGTACGTCAGAACGATGCTTCGGTGGCGCAAGAACCGGCATTATCCGCCGGAAGAGGCGAGACACTATCTCCACCTGCTCGCTGACCGCCTGCGAAGCGATCGGCAGACCGTGTTCTCCCTCGATCTGCTGGGGGCCGACTGGCTGCCTCAGGGCCTGCATCTGAGCAGATCGAGAGGCATTCTGCTGTTGGCGGTCGTACCGTCATGCACGCTCCTCTTCAGCGTCTCCTCGCTTGTTGCCACTGTCACGACGGCGTTCATCGCCGCGGCCGTTCTCGGGATCGCGCTCGTTACGCAATTGCTCAGCCAGGACTACGAGAACAATGCCGGCATCTCGTGGCGCAGCCGGGAGAGCACGAGAGAGATATGGCCGCCCAGAAATGTACCGAGGCGGGGAGACATCACCTCCAACTCCGTCATGAAATCCCTGTACATGTCTGTCGGTGGCTTCATGGTTCATGGACTCGGCGACAAACTTGCCGCGTCGGTGATCGCGCTGGCGGTCGGCGTGGCGCTCAGCCTGCAGGAGTCGGCTCTGACAGGACCGGTGTACGCGATCGTGCTGCTCATCTCGTACCTCCTGGTGTCCGGAGTGATCGATGGATTCGTCAATGAGCTGGCCACGTCAAGCCGCATGATCACGGCGAGCCGTGAGGTGCCGAGTCCGGCGTTGCGCCCTCGTGTGCGACTCGCACTGCGTGTCGGGCTGGCCTGGAGCCTGATCACCGGATTCATGGCGACCTATGTCGCCGGGGCCGCGCCCGCGAATTCTCTTTCTCCGGCCACCTACGGGCTGCTCATCGGTCTGGCGTTCTTCTTGTTGACGTTCGTTTCGATAGGTGGAGGCCCGCTGCTCGAACAACTGGTGCTTCGTTACGAGCTCAAGCGGTCCCACCGCTTCCCGTGGCCTTGCCTGCCGTTTCTCGACTTCATGACGGAATGCCTCATTCTCCGCAAGGTCGGACCTGGATACATCTTCGTCCACCGCGAGCTGCTCGACTTTCTCGCCGAGCCGACGGCGGCCACCGATCTGGAAGTCGGTCGTGGAAAGATGTGATCAAACGTGAGGCAGTGAGCTCGAGAGCGGTGCACGTCTCGGACTCGGCAGGAGCCATCACCCTGGCTGGTTGCGGCGGCCCATCAATCGGGCGACGCTGTCGGAGGGCGAGCTCACGCTCACCGTGGAGATGACGTTCTCCCGGCCGACGGACGCAGCCCCATGTGAGCTGCCGCTCTCCGGTGCTCTGCTCGTGCTGCTGCCCCTCGGTCGCGGCTATCACCGCACTCAGGGCTGAGGAGAGAGGCTCAGGGCTTCGCGATGTTGTACTGGATGGTGTACTGCCGGGCTCCGCAGCAGCCTGGGTGAGCCGGGTTGGGAGTCCGGATCCAGAGCTGTCCGAGGTTGCTGCCGCTGCGTGCTCTGACCGTCCTCATGACCGAATACGCCTTGAGGCCGCCGTCGCAGATCTTGCCGTATCTGCCTCGCTGGGCCTCCCAGTTGTTCGCGTTCGCGAAGTAGAGGTCGGGAAAGATGCAGCCACCTCTGGGGAAGCCGTTCTCGCGGATCACGATGGACCGCAACTGCGCGGACCTGGGGGATTTGTAGGCCCAGGTGGTGGTCACCTTGATCGGGTACTTCCGGCCGCGGTGGTCCTTGATCGTGACATACGTGATCACGGACTGGACCGGCCTGACCCGCTTGACGTAGCTGATCTTCTGGTCGGGCGCGGCATGGGCAGCGGGCGCCGTGAGCAGCCCGGTTCCGAGGGCGGCGGTGAGAGCCACTCCGATCATCGGAGCCCGGAGGCGCGTGAGGGGTCGCACAGATTCTCCTTCGCCAGGCAAGGCTGTCCCGGACAGACGACCGTCTGACCGGTCAGAAATGCTGTTGAGAGGCGCGGTCAGGCCGAAGAGTGGGCGTCGAGCCGGGTGAAGGTGGGGCCGGCCGGTCGAGGCTGCGCGGACGCCGGGCACCTGGGCCTCACACGTCCGCATGCCGGTGCCGTCGTCATGACGACGCCAGCCGAAACGCCGAGAACGGGCACAACCCCTTCGATCCCTTTTCTCTTGCCGGTCATGACAACGCGTCTTCTTCGAGGCGTTCTGGATTTTTGCGCCGACGGGACTCTAGACGACCTCGGTATATACCGGGAATATGACCGGAATACGGGCACCGGCCATCGAGACAGCGGTGAGCCTGACCGAGCGTTTCGCGTGGCGGTCAGCCGTCACGGGGCCCGATGATCGACGGCTTGTCGGTGTGCCAGGTGAGATGGACGTTCGCGGGCTCGCCGCCGGCGAACAGGATGCTGAGGTTGGCCTCGTAGACGCCGTCCTCAAGGCGCAGCCCGGGTGTCCAGATGTCGCGATTGTGCACTTCACTGGCGGGAGCGGCGTCGTAGTTCCACGTGCGCGTCTGGCGGCCCGCCGGGGACTTGCGCACGATGTCGAGGGAGATCGAGGCGATTCTCATGTCGCGGAACGGCGGCCGCTGCATGTGCTCGTCCTTCGGCGTCAGGAACTGCGCCCAGACCACCCCGCATTTGGGGTGTGGATTGTGCACGAGGGTGAAATTTCCGATGATCCCCCAGCTCCTTGCGATATCGGAGCTGGCGGATATCTGGTGGGTGCCGTTCAGATATCGGCATCCGTGGGCGATGGGGTCGATGCCGTCGCCCGGCCTGCCGAGGACGACGGCCCAGACCGACAGGGCGGCCATGGCCGTCAAGGCGCCGCAGGCCAGGCCGATGCGGGCTCTGGTGCGCTCGATGCCCTGCAGGAGCGGCCAGAGGCCGACGAGCACGATCCCGATCAGGGTCCAGCCGATGATCACCCAGGTCAGGACGGGGCCGTACACGTCGAGGCCGAGGCCGGCGAGACCGAAACTGCTCACCAGGCCCAGCACGGCCGCGAGTACGGTGCCGATCGTCGCCCGCACGGCGCCGCTGCTACGCTTTTTCTGGCCGCCGCTCCCCGGTGTTCTCTGCTCTTGTATCGCGCTGCCGCCCGCCATTTCCCTGCCCCTTCCCCCGAGCTCAGCCAACCCAAGGATTACACAGACAGGACGGCACGAGAAATCGTTATTCGCTGGTGCTGATATGAGAAAAGCATATGATTATGCGGCAATTGCCGGTCAAATCGTCCGAATATCCCTGCCCAGTCCGGGGGACGCCGGAGGTATGGGTCCCACGATGATCTCCCTGCGGCGGGCGGCGTGCGTCGCCGTGCTCGCCCTCGTGTTCCTCCCGATCACCGCCACCCTCACCACCCCGCAGGCCGCGGCCGAGCCGCGCAAGCGATCACAGGCCGAGTCCGCGGCGCTCGCCCGGCGCATGCTGGCCCAGCTCAAGGTCGCCAGGCCGTTATCCATCCACGGCTACAGCCGCAAGCGCTTCCAGGCCGCCAAGGGGCAGCGCACGGTCAGGTGCAGCACGCGCGAGAAGGTCCTGGCCCGCGACGGCCGCAAGGTGCGCAGGAACGCCGCCTGCCATCCGGTCAAGGGCACCTGGTACAGCCCTTACGACGGCAAGGTGCTGAAGAGCGAGAGGCAGGTGGACGTCGATCACGTGGTGCCGCTGTCGTACGCCTGGCGTTCGGGGGCCAAGCGGTGGAGCGCGGCCAAGCGGCGCGCCTTCGCCCACGACCTCAGGCGCCCCGAGCTGATCACGGTCAGCCACTCCGCCAACATCGCCAAGGGCGGACAGGGGCCGCAGAGCTGGCGCCCGCAGCGCCGCGCCCACTGGTGCCGGTACGCGACCTCGTGGATCACGGTCAAGCACCACTACCGGCTCTTCGTGACCCGCAGCGAGCGCACGGCCCTGCTCAACATGCTGCGCACCTGCTGAGAGCGGCGGGCGCCCGGACGGTCAGCCGGGGTCGGCTCGACCCGCCCGGCATGACGGTGTCCAGCCGAACAGGCAGGCGCCCGGACGGTCAGCCGGGGTCGGCTCGACCCGCCCGGTTCGACGGTGTCTAGCCGGACAGGCGGGCGTCCGACGGGAGGTACGGTGGGAGGTTGAAGCGGGTGCGGATGGCGCGCTGGACGGTGGCCTTGTCGGCCCGCGCGTCCACCGTCATCACGTACTCCTTCCGCCCGAACAGCTCGATCACCGGGTCGATCTTGCTGTGGTAGTCGGCCAGCCGCCGGGCCAGGGCGTCCGGGGTGTCGTCCGCCCTGGTGACCAGGTCGCCGCCGCACACGTCGCAGCGTCCCTCCAGCTCCGGCCGGTGGGCGATGAGGTTGTAGTCCATGCCGCATCGCGAGCACAGCCGGCGGGCCAGGACGCGGCGGCGGACCTCGTCGTCCGGCAGGTCGAGGTGGATCACGCCGTCGAGGTCGTAGCTCTCCAGGAAGAACTCGGCCTGGCGGCGGTTGCGGGGGAAGCCGTCGATGACGAAGCCGTAGTTCCAGTCGTGGAGCTGGAGGCGGTCCCTGACAACGGATTCCACCAGGTCGTCGCCGACCAGCTCGCCCGCCGCCACCACGCGGCGGACCTGGGCGCCGAGCTTGGTGTGGTGTTTCACGTGCCAGCGGAAGATGTCGCCGACGCTGATGTGCACCAGGTCGAGGTCGCCGGCGAGCAGGGCGCTCTGGGTGCCCTTGCCGCTGCCTTGTACCCCCATGATCACATATTTCCGCATAACCATCTCATTTCACGGCTTAAGCATCGTCCCCCTCCATGCAACCAGGGAAGACGGCCGAGTACGTAGATCTCCCGATGCTTTGCCGGGGCCGCCCGGCTTAGGGTCGGCCGCATCGAGCGCCTTCCTGGAAGGTGGGTTCATGCCTGCGCTGTCCATGGTCCTGTCGGCCCTGCTCCTGCTCACGTCCATGACCGACACCACCGTGGGGACGAAACCGGCGGCCCCGGTCGTCCCCGACGTCGTCTACCAGCGGGCCGACTTCTCCTCCGGCACCCCCGAGGGCACCACGGCCGGCGACGGGCTGGCGTTCGGCCAGGCCGCGGGGACGACGAGTTACACCGACGCGCTGGGCACCAGGACCTGGGAGTACGCCCGCTGGACCGGCCCCGAGCAGGACATCGGGTTCGGCGCGACCGAGCTGATCGCGTCCTGGACGGCGGACGTGCCGCAGGGGAGCTGGATCCAGGTCGAGGCCCGCGGCAGGAACGCGGAGGGCCTGACCAAGTGGTACTCGCTGGGCCGCTGGTCCTACGCCGAGGGCGACGTCCTGCGCACCTCCGTGCCGGGCCAGGGCGACGCGGACGGGACCGTGGCCGTGGACACGCTGGTCGCGGCGGCGGGCAAGCCGCTCAGCGGCTACCAGCTCCGCCTGACCCTCTACCGCAGGCCGGGCTCCGCGGTGACGCCACGCGTGCGCACGTCCGGCGTGATGAGCTCCAGCGTGCCCGAGCGCAAGACCGTGCCGGTCAGCCCCTCCGGCGGCGCGTGGGGCACGGAGCTGGCCGTGCCGCGCCGCTCCCAGAACGTACACCTGGGCCACTACCCGGAGTGGAACGGCGGCGGCGAGGCGTGGTGCAGCCCCACCTCGACCACCATGGTGCTGGGCTACTGGGACAGGTGGCCCAGCGAGCAGGACACCTCCTGGGTCGATCCCGCCGACCCGGACCCGGAGGTCGACTACGCCGCCCGCCACACCTTCGACCACGCCTATGACGGCACGGGCAACTGGCCGTTCAACACGGCCTACGCGGGGCGGTTCGGCGTGGACGGGTTCGTCACCCGGCTGCGCTCGCTGACCGAGCTGGAGCTGCTGATCAAGGCGGGCGTGCCGGTCATCACCTCGCAGTCGTTCAAGAAGGGCGAGCTGCCCGGCGCCGGGTACGGCACCGACGGCCACCTGATGGCCGTCGTCGGCTTCACCGCGACCGGCGACGTGATCGCCAACGACCCGGCCTCGTCCAGCAACGCGGCCGTGCGGCGCGTCTACCCGCGCGCCGACTTCGAGAAGGTGTGGCTGCGCAGCGCCAGCAGCGGCGGCGTGGCGTACGTCATCCACCCGCCCGGCCATCCGCTGCCCCCGACGACCCCGGGGCTTCCGGCGAACTGGTGAGCAGCGCCCTGGCGGCCTTGCCGAAGGCCGCCACGAGGCGGTTGCGGTCGCCCGCGCGGGTCGCCAGCACCACGTGGCTCGGCTCCACGCCCCGCAGCGGGATCGCGGTGATGTCGGGGCGGAAGCGGGCCATGTGCGGCGGGACGGCCACGATGGCCACGGCCTCGCCGGCGGCGATCAGCTCGAACTTGTCCTCGACGGACTCGATGACCGGCCCGTCGGGGGCGGGGCTGCCGTCGGGCCGGGGGTCGACGCGCCAGAACGCCTCCCAGTCCGGGTCGGGCTCGGCCAGCCGGGGCAGGGGCTCGCCGGCGATGTCGTCGAGCGTGACCGCCTGCCTGCCGGCCAGGCGGTGGTCGAGCGCGACCAGCAGCATGCGGGGCTCGTCGTACAGGACGGTCACGTCGAGCCCGCCGGTGGCCAGGGGCAGGCGGGTCACCACGGCGTCGACGCGGTGGTCGAGCAGGGCCGCGCGCGGCTCCTTCCAGGGCAGGTGCAGGGCGCGGACGTCGGCGTCCGGGTGCAGGCGGCGCAGCTCGCGGACCGCGGGCGTGACGATGAGGCCGAAGGTGTAGCCGACCGTGAGCCGGCTGGGCCGGGCGGCGGCGCGGGTCTGCGCCGCCGCCTGGGCGGCCGAGCGCAGGAGCGCGGTCGCGCGGGGCAGGAAGACCTCGCCCGCCTCGGTGAGCCGGGTGCCGCGCGGGGTGCGGTCGAGCAGGCGGGCGCCCAGCTGCCGCTCCAGGCTGCGGATCTGCCGGCTCAGGGACGGCTGCGTGATGTGCAGGGCCTCGGCGGCGCGGCCGAAGTGCCGGTGCTCGGCGACGGCCGTGAAGTAGCGCACCAGCCGCAGATCGAGGTCCAGGGAGTCCGACATGGGCCCAGCGTACTGCGGTGATGCCTGAAGCGTATTGCCGGATGCGGAACAGGCTTTGGACGCGGGAGGCCGCGCGCTCCGACGATGGAGGCTCACTGCTGAAGGAGTTCCAGCCATGCGTGTTTTCGTCACCGGCGCCACCGGTTTCGTGGGTTCCGCCGTCGTCCGCGAGCTGATCGGGTCCGGGCATCAGGTCGTGGGCCTGGCCCGCAGCGACGAGGCGGCGGCCTCGCTGGAGGCCGCCGGGGCCGTGCCGCACCGCGGCGCCCTCGACGACCTCGCCGGCCTGCGCAGCGGCGCGGCCGGCGCCGACGGCGTCGTCCACCTGGCGTTCGTGCACGACTTCGAGAACTTCGAGGCCGCCAACGAGACGGACCGGCGGGCCATCGAGGCTCTCGGCGAGGCGCTCGCGGGATCCGGCCGGCCGTTCGTCGTCACGTCCGGGACCGGCCTGCTGCCGCCCGGCCGCGTCGGGACGGAGGAGGACGAGCCGGGCACCCACTCCCCGCGGGGCGCCGCCGAGGGGCTGGCGCTGTCGTTCGTGCCGCGCGGGGTGCGGGTCTCGATCCTGCGGCTGCCGCTGGTGCACGGCGAGGACGACCACGGGTTCGTCGCCACGGCCGTCGGCATCGCCAGGGAGAAGGGCGTGGCCGCGTACCCGGGCGACGGCTCCAGCCGCTGGGCGAGCGCGCACGTGCTGGACGTCGCCCGGCTCTACCGCCTGGCCCTGGAGCAGGCGCCCGCGGGCGCGCGGCTGCACGCCGTCGCTGAGGAGGGCGTCGCGGTACGCGATCTGGCCGAGGTCATGGGCCGGCACCTCGGGCTGCCGGTGTCCCCGATCCCGACGGCGGAGGCGGGCGAGCACTTCGGCTGGCTGGCCGGGTTCTTCACGCTGGACGTGCCCGCCTCGGGCGCGCTCACCCGCAAGCTGCTCGACTGGCGTCCGGAACGGCCCGGCCTCATCGCGGATCTCGACGCCGGTCACTACTTCCGCCAGTGACGAACGCCACTGTCATGATCTGCCCCTTTATGTGGCGATCTCTACCGAGATAGTGTCCTGCGATCTAGCAGAATGCGCCGTAACCGGCCTCGACGGTGCCACGCGGACCTGCGTAACCTGAACAACGCTGATTCGCCAAAACCCCCACGCCCGTGGAGCGCCGGATGACCGAGGACGATTCGACGACGCTCGAGAGGACCCGGGTCGTACGGCCTGTCCGCCGGAACGATCCACCCCTGCTGCTGGCGTCCGAGGGCGCCAGGGTGGTGGTGGCGGGCACCGGCGCGCACCGGCCCTCGTCGCGGCTGCCCCAGGTGCCGGCCGTGCCGGCCACCGTCAACGAGCTCGGGCAGTGCCTGGTCGAGCGGGCGGGCCTGGCCCCGCAACACCTCACCGTGCTGCTCGACCCGGCGACCCCGGCCAACCTGGGCGAGGTGCTGGAGCGGGCGGCCCGCGAGGCCACGAGCGTGCTGATGTTCCACTTCGTCGGGCACGCCCTGTTCGGCCCGGACAACGAGCTGCACCTGGCGACGCGGGCGACGGTGGACCTGGGGCAGGGGGTGCCCGGTTACCAGGCGCTGCCGTACTCGATGGTGCGCCAGATCCTCGGCTCGTCGCGTGCCGAGCACGTCGTGGTGGTGCTCGACTGCTGCTTCACCGGCGGCAACCGGCCGGTGCCCGCCAAGGCCATGGAGCAGACGTTCGACTCCTCCTGGCGCGGCGCGTACGTGCTGACCTCGGCCAGCAAGGACGAGAACTCCTGGGCGCTGCCCGGCGTCCGGCACACGGCGCTCAGCGGAGCGCTGCTCAGGCTGCTGAACGAGGGCGACCCGGCGGGGCCGGCGGCGTTCACGCTGGACCACGTGCACCACCACCTGGCGCGGACGATGCCCGCGGCCGGGTTCCCGCGGCCCCGGAGGCAGGCGGGCGCCACGAAGGACCTGCCGCCGCTCGCGGTCAACCCGGCCCACCAGGGCGAGCGGCGCTCCGGCCCGCCGATGAGCGCGCCGGGCGACCTGAACAGCCCCTACCGGGGGCTGGCCGCGTACGGGCGGGACCAGGCCAGGCTGTTCTCCGGCCGCGAGGAGGCGACCAGGTCGCTGGCCGCGCGGGCCCGGCAGGCGCTCAGGTCGGCGGGGCCGCCGGTGGTCATCGGGTCGCAGGCGTTCGAGGCGGGCGGCCCGCTCGTCGTCACCGGGCCTTCGGGCTGCGGCAAGACGTCGCTGCTGCACGCCGGCCTGGTCCCCGCCCTTCAGGAGGACGTCGGCAGGAGCGTCGTGCTGACGCCCGGCGCGCTGCCGGTGGCCGCGCTGGCGCGCGAGCTGGCGGCGCTGGCCGGCGGCGACCCCGAACGGCTGCGCGCGGTCATCGAGTCGGACCCCGGAGCGGCACGGCGCGGGCTGCCCGCCCGCACGCTCGTGCTGGTGGACCAGTTCGAGGAGCTGTTCACCCTGTGCGGCGACGAGGTGGCCAGGCGGCGCTTCGTGGAGGCGCTGGCCGAGCTGTCCCGCTCGGCCGCCGTGGTGGTCGCCGTGCGCGGCGACTTCTTCGCCCGCTGCGCGGCCTACCCCGGCCTGCTGGAGGCGATGCGGCGGCCCGAGATCGTCGCCCCCATGACCCCGGACGAGCTGCGCCGCGTGATCGAGGAGCCGGCCACCGGCTCCGGGCTCACGCTGGAAGCCGGGCTCACCGAGCTGATCCTGGAGGACCTCCAGGCCCTGTCCGGCGCCGACGACCTGCTGCCCCTGCTGTCGCACGCGCTGCTGGCCACCTGGCAGCGGCGGACGGGCGGGGTGCTCACCATGGCGGGTTACCGCTCGGCGGGCGGCGTCGCGCGGGCGGTGGCCCTGAGCGGCGAGGAGACGCTGCGGCGGCTCGGCGCGGAGTCCGAGCCGGTCGCGCGCGGGCTGCTGGTGCCGCTGGTGCACGTGGACCCGCAGGCAGGAGCCCTGCGGCGGCGCGTCCCCGTCACCGAGCTGAGCTCCGGCGCCGCCTCCGTCGAGGGGCAGGTGCTGGCCGAGTTCGTACGGGCGCGGCTGGTCACGGTGACGGTCACCGACGGCGGCGAGCAGGCGGAGCTGGCGCACGAGGCGCTCGTGCGCGCCTGGCCCCGGCTGGGCAACTGGGCCGAGACCGCGCGGGCCGGGCTGCTCGTACGCCGGCGGCTGGCCGAGGACGCCGAGATGTGGCAGCGGGACGGCCAGGACGCCTCGTACCTGTACACCGACGACCGTCTCGCCACCGCCCAGGCCGCGGTGGCCGGGCTGCCCGCCGCGGGCGCCCCCGCCGCGCAGGCTCCCAGGGCCGGCGCGCCCAGCGACGCGGGCGGCGCGATCACCCCCGTCGAGCGGGGGTTCCTCGACGCGTCCCGCCGCAGGCAGCGCCGGCGCGCCCAGATCACCCGCGGCGCCATCGCCGCCCTCAGCGTGCTCCTCCTCGTGGCCGTCGCCGGCGCCGTCGTGTCGCTCGTCCAGACCAGCGGCGCCACCCGCCTGGCGGGCGAGGCGACCGCCCAGCGCGACCAGGCCCTGTCCCGCCAGGTCGCCGCGGCCGCCGCCGCGACCAGGGACAGCTCGCTCGGCTCGCAGCTCGCGCTGGCCGCCTACCGCCTCTCGGCCACCCCGGAGGCGCGGGGCGCCCTGCTCGGCTCGCTCTCCCGCCCGGTCGGCGCCCGGATGACCGGCCACACCGCCCCCGTCGAGCGGGTGGCCTACCGCCCCGACGGCCGCGTGGCCGTCACCGCCTCGGGCGACACCACCGCCCGGCTGTGGAACGTCGCCGACGCCCTGCGCCCCAAGAGCCTGGGCGTCGTCAAGGGCCACACGGGTGGCGTGCTCGCGGTCGCGTTCAGCAAGAGCGGCAAGGTGCTGGCGACCGGGTCGGCCGACGGCACCGCCCGGCTGTGGGAGGTCTCCGACACGGCCGAGCCGCGCGCCCTGGCCACGCTCAAGGGCCACAAGGAGCAGGTCGGCGCGGTGTCGTTCAGCCCGGAGGGCAACCTGCTCGCCACCTCCTCCACCGACGGCACCATGCGGCTGTGGAACGTCCAGAGCCCGGCCAAGCCCGCCCAGATCTCCGTGGTGACACAGAACTCCGACCCCACCAGGGCCGCCTTCAGCCCGGACGGCCGCCTCGTGGCGCTCGCCTCCACCGGCGGCACGATCAGCCTGCTCGACGTGCGCACCCCCGCGAAGCCGGCCGTCCTGGCCACGCTCACCTCGGCGGAGGGCTCGGTCAGGAGCGTGACGTTCGCGCCGAACGGCCGCTACCTGGCCTCCTCCTCCGCCACCGGCAAGGTGCAGGTCTGGGACGTCACCGCGACCGAGCTGGTCGGCACGGCGAGCGGGCACTCCGGCGCGGTGGACGACGTCGCGTTCAGCCCGGACGGCGCCGTCCTGGCCAGCGCCTCCGCCGACGCCACGGTCCGGCTGTGGAGCGTGGAGAACCCGCGCGAGCCCGAGGGCACCGCCACCCTGGCCGGGTTCCCCGACGCCGTGACGGGCGTGGCCTTCAGCCCGAACGGCCAGAACCTGCTCACCTCCGCCGTCGACGGCGTGGCCCGGCTGTGGAACGTCTCCAACACCTCCCGCACCTCCCCCTTTGCCCGGCTCGGCCTGCACACCGGCCAGGTCAACGGGGTCGCCGTCGCCAAGGGCGGCGGCACGCTGGCCACCGCCTCCGACGACGAGACCGTCAGGCTCTGGAACATCTCGGACCCGGCGGTGGCCACGCCCGAGTCCACGCTGAGCGGGCACACCGAGCAGGTGCGGTCGGTCGCGTTCAACCCCGACGGCACGCGCCTGGTCACGGCCTCCGACGACAGGACGGCCAGGATCTGGGACGTCTCGGAGACGGCGACCCCGAAGCTGCTCGGCACGCTGACGGGTCACACGGACGGCGTGCGCTCGGCCGCGTACAGCCCTGACGGCAAGATGGTGGTGACGACCGGGCGCGACGGCAGGACGCTGCTGTGGAACGTCGCCACCCCGTCCACCCCCGAGCAGCTCGCCACGATCGGCGCCGCCGACAGGCGGGTGAGCACGGCGGTGTTCCGGCCCGACGGCCGGGCGCTGGCGACCGGCTCCGGCACCGGGTCCGTACGGTTGTGGGACGTCTCCAAGCCGGCCGGCCCGCGTGCCCTGGCGTCGTTCGCCGCCGGCGCCGGCAGCGTGCTCGACCTGCGCTTCAGCCGCGACGGCAAGACGCTGGCCACCGCGTCGAGCGACGGCACGGCCCGCCTGTGGGACGTCGCCGCGCCCGCCTCCGCCAAGAAGCTCGCGGACCTGCCCGGCCACTCGGGCGCCGTGTCGGCCGTCGCCTTCAGCGCCGACGACCGCACGCTCGTCACGGCCTCCCAGGACATGACCGTCCAGGTGTGGAACGTCGTCACGCTCTCCAGCCCCACGCTCTGGGCCGTGTTCGCGGGCCGGGGGGCGGCGGCCGACGTGGAGCTGGGCCCCGACGGCACCGTGCTGGCCGCCGCGTCCGGGAGCGCCGCCCAGCTCTGGGGCCTGAACGTGGAGCAGGCGTCCGCGAACGTCTGCGAGGCGTCGGGAACCTCGATCAGCAGGACGGAGTGGGCCCGGTACCTGCCGGGCCGCCCCTACTCGCCGCCCTGTGTCACCGCCACGGCGACACCGTCCGCCAACTGACAGGCCGGGTCCTCGAACACGGCCTCGCAGCCCTCGCCCGCCAGGTCCTGCACCCACAGGCCGACGAACGCGCCGGTGAAGCCGAACGAGCGGATCTGCCCGTCGATGATCTCGTCGGCGTGCTCGTCCGACAGGATCGTGGCGTCCAGCTCGACGGGGATGGCGTGGCCGTCGTACGAGAAGCGCAGGATCGGCCCGTCGAGCTCCAGCTCCAGGCGGCTCGCGGTGCCTGCGGCGGTGAAGTGCACGGTGCGGGCGCCCCGGTCGCTGCCGGTCAGGACGACGCCGTCGGTGGTCAGCGCGAGGTGGTACCAGTTGCGGGAGTTGTAGTAGGCGGTGATCCCGGCCGACTGGTGCACGCTGCCCGGCTCGAACGTCACGCCCGTCCCGAACGTGCACCTGGTGGCCGTCACCCGGCGCGCGACCAGGCTGGGGGCACGCCGCCCGTAAGGTGACTGCCCGCCGCTCACCGTCACCCGGCCGCCCTCGAACCGCACCCAGTCGGGCGAGGCCGGCCGGCGCAGCGTGCTCCATCCCCCGTCGGTGGCGGGCCACGGGTGCGGTTCGAGGGCGGGGGCGGGCACCTCGACGGCCGGCACTCCCCCGGCCACCCGCGGCCAGCCGTCCTCCCACTCGACGCGCTGGATCGCGCTCTCCCTGCCCAGCACGCACCGGCCGCGCGGCGAGTACGGCCGGGCGGCGAGGTGCGCCAGGTACCACTCGCCGCCCTGCGTCCGCACCAGGCACCCGTGCCCGGCCTTCTGCAGCTCCAGGCCGGGGTCGTGGCGCGAGGTGAGCATCGGCCCCGCCGGGTCGGCCTCGTACGGGCCCTCCAGCGAGCGCGAGCGCAGCACGCTCACGCAGTGCTCGTAACCGGTGCCGCCCTCGGCGACCATCAGGTAGTACCAGCCGTCCACCCGGTAGATGTGCGGCCCCTCGGTGACGCTCCGGTTCTCCAGGATGAGCTTCGGCGTGCCGCCGCTCAGGGGTTGCAGCTCGATGCCGGAGAACCCGCGCCCCGGGCGGGAGTCGAAGACCATGTTGAGCAGGTACGCCGTGCCGTCGTCGTCGTGGAAGAGCGCCGCGTCGAACCCGCGCCCCGGCAGCCGCACCGGGTCCGACCAGGGGCCGTCGATGGCCGGCGCGGTGACGAGGTAGTTGGCGACGTCCTTGTAGCCGTGCGCGTAGCTGTCCATCACGCTGTAGACCAGGTGGAACAGGCCGTTGGCGTACGTCAGGTCGGGCGCCCACACGCCGCCCGAGTCGGGCACGCCGGACAGGTCGAGCAGCCTGCGCCCGGTCAGGACGCCGCCCAGGGGCCGCCAGTTGACCAGGTCGCGCGAGTGGTGCACGAGCACGCCGGGACACCACTCGAACGTCGAGGTGGCGAGGTAGTAGTCGGCTCCGACGCGCAGGATGGACGGGTCCGGGTGAAAGCCTGGCAGGACGGGGTTGTGGATCATCGGTTCTCCATCCCAGATCTTCATGCCTGAACCCTGCCAGAGCCGTGACCGGCACCACATCCCGGGTGCCCGGGTCACACTCCGGCCCCCGCGCGTCTCCTGTACGGCGACACATCACCCCTGCAGGAAGGGCGCGTTGACGCCATGTCCGAGATTCCTGCATCTCCACCTACGCCAGCGGGGCCGTCCGCATGGTGCGCGCGCATCAGATCATCGCCATTACCGAAAACGATCTTTACTTCCCGTCATCTCCCGTGTGATCATCGTTTCCGTTTTGCCCCGCCAGACGGAAAGGCAGGATGAACATGCGAGTCTTCGCGTCCCGATTACGCGCCCTGCGTCACACCGCGCTGATCGCCGCGCTGGCGCTTCCCCTCATCGCGACCCCCGCCCAGGCCGGGGCCTCCTCCACCACGGTCTCCCTGCCGGTGCGCACCGACACCTGGATCGACGACCAGGGCGGCACGGGCCCCTACGGCACGACCCTGTGGGCGGGCCGCTACAACACCGCCAACGAGCGCACGTACCTGGACTTCGACACCTCGTCCCTGGCGGGCAGGCAGATCACCGCCGCGACGCTGAAGCTGAGCGCCACCGCCGCCATCGGCTGCGGCGACGACGCCTCCGGCATCGTGGCCCAGCAGATCACCTCACCGTGGACCGCCGCCACGCTGACCTGGGGCAACAAGCCGGCCTCCACGGCCACCGGGCAGGTCACGGCACGCGACCCCGCCGGTTGCGAGGAGGAGGACCCGCCCTCCAGCGGCACGTGGGCGTGGAACGTGACGGCGATCGCGCAGGCGTGGGCGTCCGGGCAGGCGGGCAACGGGCTCGTGCTCCGCGGGGCCGACGAGTCGCCCAACGCCCCGCTGTACGACCGCGGCTGGCAGTCGGCGGAGGCGCCGCAGCCGCCGGTGCTGGAGGTGACGTACGAGGGCGGCGGCGGCCCGGGGCCTGACACCACGCCGCCGGCCGTGCTGAGCACCGATCCGGCGGCCGGCGCCACCGGGGTTCCGGCGGACGTCCAGATCAGGGTGACGTTCAGCGAGCCGGTCGACGACGTCCGATTCCGGCTGGACAACCTGCTGATCGGCGAGCCCGAGCCCGGCTCCGCCGCCTTGAGCGCCGACGGCAGGCAGCTCACCTTCACGCCTGAGTACGAGCTGTGGGGCGAGTACGGCGCCGAGGTCGAGGCCACGGACCTGGCGGGCAACACCATGACGGCCCCGTACGGCTGGGTCTTCGAAGCCTCGTGAGCGCGTGCGCGGCCTGCCACGGCCTCGGGACGGACGTGGCAGGCCGGTGCGGGCCTCATCCGGCCAGGCGGAGCACGCCCCAGTGGCTGGTGTCGAGGTAGCTGCGGCCGGTCGCGTCGCTCCAGGTCGCCGCGCTCGTCCTGGCGCCGCCCGTCGCGTCGTTGACCTGGACGTCGAAGCCCAGCAGCGTCCCCTCCTCCAGGGTGATCGTGGGCAGCGCGATGGCCGCCTCCACCACGTAACCGCCGGGCACCGTCACGGCCGCCGCGCGCACGTTGTCCTTGACGCCCGCCGCGTCGAACGTGCCGCCCACGGTGATCCGGCCGGAGAAGCTCACCCGGTACTGGCCGTCGTCGTCCTCGTAGCCCTTGGTCTTGCCGTTCCCCGGATCCACGAAGATCTCCACGGAGTCCTGCTCCCACGGGTTCGCGGACTCCTCGCTCAGCGCGGGGTCGGTGACCTGGGCCAGGACGTACAGGGTCGAGCCCGACCAGAGGGAGCGGACCTTGGCGGTGGCGCCCGAGGCGCCCTGGATCCAGGTCCCGGTGCGGATCTCGGGCACGCCCTGCCACAGCCGGTCCACGGCGCCGTCGAGGACGGGGGCCGGGCGGCGCGGGGCGGTGGCGCGCTTGACGGCGGGGACGGGCGTGAGCTCGCCCGTCCAGGTGGTCCGCGTGCCGCGGTCGCGCACCGCCACCTCGACGTCGGTGCCGCTGCCGAGCAGCGCCTCCACGCGGTAGCCGGTGGCGGTGCGGCGCGCGCCGGGCGAGGTCCGGCCGAGGGTGCGCGAGCGGCCGTCCACGGTGAAGGTGACCCGGTCGTCCGCGGAGACGGTCGGGTCCGTCACCTCGGCCAGGACGTACAGGCCGGCGGCGGAGGAGCGGGCCTGGAAGCCGGCCGAGACGTCGCCGACGCGGGCGAGCGGCGCGTCCGGCAGCAGGTCCCACTCCAGGTCGCGCTTGCCGTCCACCTTGACGACCGCGGCGGGCGCCTCCAGCCTGCGCACCAGCGGGTCCAGCTTCGACGGGTCCACGACGCCCCAGTACGCGGGCTTGGCCTGAAGGTCGTCGTCGAAGAGCAGCGGCGCGTTGAGCCGCGGGATCGGCCAGGAGCGCAGCCAGCTCACGTCGTCCGACTCGCCCCACACGGTGACCGAGCTCAGCCGCCCGGCCTGCCGGCGGAAGACGTCGAACAGCTCCTTGTACCGGTGCCCCTGCTGGACGAGCAGCTCGGGCGGGATCGTGTCGTAGGTGGAGACGAAGTCGGTGTAGACGCTCACGTCCAGCTCGGTGACCTGCTGGTCCAGGCCGAGCGTGGCGAAGCGCTCGATGGTGGCCTCGACCTCGGAGGCCGGCGGGTGCTCGATGTTGAGGTGGAGCTGGTGACCGACGCCGTCGATCGGCACGCCCTCGGCCTTGAGCTGCTGGACCAGCTTGTACAGGGCCTCGCGCTTGCGCGGGAACTCGGTGTTGTAGTCGTTGATGAACAGCTTGGCGTCCGGGTCGGCCTCGCGCGCGACGCGGAAGGCGGTGCGGATGAAGTCGAGCCCGGCGATCTGGTACCACGGGGAGCGGCGCAGCCCGTCCGGCTGGTTCTCGTCCACGACCTCGTTGACCACGTCCCAGACCGCGATCCGGCCCTTGTAGCGGGTGACGAGCGTGCGCACGTGCCGCTCCAGGCGCTGCAGCAGCACCTCCTTGGTGGCGTTCTCGAACACCCAGGCGGGGGTCTGGCTGTGCCAGGCGAGGGTGTGGCCGCGCACGGTCATGCCGTGCTCGGTGGCGAAGTCCACCAGGTGGTCGCCGTCGGTGAAGGTGAACTCCCCTTCGCGGGGCTCGGTGGCGTCCCACTTGAGCTCGTTGCCGGGGGTGACGCCGTTGAAGTGCTTGGCGAGCAGCTCGCCGTGCACGCCGAGCGTCTCGGGCCGGGTGAAGGCCGAGCCCATGGTGAACGGCACCTCGTCCTTGAGGGAGGGGAGGCCGGTCTGGATGGGCTTGGGCTCGACGTGGGTCATCGTGAAGTCGTCGAGGTGGAAGGGGAAGGTGCCGGTGTCGGACTCGACGTAGAGGCTGAGGAAGTCCACGTCGTGGGCCAGCGTGTACGTGCCCGCGAGCTGGACCCACTCCCCTACGGGCACGTCCTTGGGCGCGACGACGCGCTCGTAGCTGGGGGTGCCGCCGGTGCGGCGCTCGATCGAGAGGCCGAGCCTGCCGGACGGGGTGTCGGGGCCGAGCCGGACCCAGGCCGACAGGGCGTACTTGTCGCCCTTGCCCATGCGGCCGAGCACGTTCAGGGCGGGGCCGTCCCAGGAGGCGGAGCGGCCGGTGACGGCCAGGCCCCCGGCGCCCCCGTGGGCGGTCGGCTCGACCGCGAGGGCCGCGGAGGCGCGCGGCGACCAGTCCTGTGCGGTGCCGTCCTCGAAGTCGCTGGTGATCGGCTCGCGGGTGGGGTCGCCGAGCGGGCTCAGGACGATGTCGTCCAGGTAGTACCGGGAGGTGGCGTCGGAGCTCTCGACGTAGAGCTGCACGTCGGTGGACTCGGCGGTGAACTGGTAGCCGCCCGACAGCCGCACCCACGCGCCATCGGTGACGGTGGCGGCCGCAACCCGCTCGTAGGTGGTCTCGCCGCCGGTCGGCGTGCGCTGCACGGTCATCGCGATCGTGCTCGCGGGTTGCCCCGCGGCCAGCCTGGCGTACGCGGTGACGGTGTAGCCGACGCCCCTGACGAAGGGGCCGGCGATGGACGCGCCGTGCCAGGTGGCGGTCCTGCCGCTCACCGCGAGGCCGCCCGATCCCCCTCGCGCCGCCTCCGGCGTCACCGTGACGGAGACGCCGTCGCCACGCGGCCCCCAGCCCTGGGCGGTGCCGCCCTCGAAGTCGTACGTGAGGTCGGCCGCGTGCGCCGGAAGCACCGGCACCAGGCATAACAGGGCGACGACCACCAGGGCTCGAAGGGTGCGCACAGTGCTCCTACGGCATCCGGGATGAAAGTTTCAGCGAATCCCCGATAAGTATCAGGCGGACTGTAGAGCCGACGCGATGACGGGTCAACAGTCCCTCCCTTCACTGCAATCGCTTGTTGCAGGGCGAGTGCAGTTTCACTGCAGATCATTGACGTGGTGAGGGGATTGAGCGAACGTTTCATGCAACCGATTGCCGCACTCCGTCAAGGCTGCGCACATGCGACTTCTGTTACTCCCCCCAGTGATCGCCCTGACAGTGATCGCGTCCATGACCCCCGCGGCCACGGCCGCGACCCGCGCCACCATCGTCGTGGCCGCCGACGGCTCGGGCGACCACCCGACCGTCCAGGACGCCGTGAACGCCGTGCCCTCGGGCAACACCCGGCCGGTCACCATCCTGGTCCGCAAGGGCACCTACAAGCAGCAGGTGGTCGTCCCCGCCGACAAACCGCACATCACGCTCGCCGGCGACACCCGCGACCCGCGCGAGGTGGTGCTCACCTTCGACGCCTCGGCGGCCACGCAGAAGCCGGACGGCTCCGGCCCGTACGGCACCTCGGGCAGCGCCTCGTACGTGATCAGCGCCCCCGACTTCACCGCCCGCAACCTCACCTTCGAGAACTCCTACGACGAGGCCGCGAACGGCAACAGCCAGGCCGTCGCCGTCAGGACGACGGGCGACCGCCAGGTGTACGACAACGTCAGGTTCCTCGGCAACCAGGACACCCTGTACGCCAACACCGGCTCGGCCGCCACCTTCGCCCGGCAGTACTTCCACAACTGCTACGTAGAGGGCGACGTCGACTTCATCTTCGGCCGGGCCACGGCGGTGTTCGACCGCTGCGTGATCAAGGCGCTGAGCCGGGGCAGCACGGACAACAACGGCTACGTCACCGCCGCCAGCACCGAGATCGGCAACCCGTACGGGTTCCTGATCCACCGCAGCCACCTGGTCAGCGACGCGCCCGCCCGCACGTTCCACCTGGGCCGCCCGTGGCCGGCCGGCGGCTCGCTCACGGCGCGCGGCCAGGTGCTGGTGCGGGAGTCGTGGCTGGGCCAGCAGTTCAAGGACGCGCCCTGGACCGACATGTCTGGCCTGAACTGGCGCGAGGCCCGCCTGTCCGAGTACCGCAACCACGGCCCCGGCTCGACCGTCAACGACGACCGCCCGCAGCTCACCGCGGCGCAGGCCAGGGCGTACACGCCGGAGAGGTACCTGGCCGGCGCCGACGGCTGGAACCCGCTGCGCCGGCCGGGCCCCGCGCCCAGGCCCGAGCCCGGCCGCCAGGTGCTGCCGCGCGACGACGGCTGGGCCGCGGCCACGACTGGCACGACGGGCGGCTCGGCCGCCCGCCCCGAGGACGTGCACGTCGTCTCGACCAGGGCGGAGCTCCTGGCCGCGCTGGGGAGCCCGGCCGACAACACCCCGAGGATCGTCTACGTCAAGGGCGCCGTCGACGCCGACACCGACGCCGCGGGCAACCCGCTGACCTGCGACGACTACGCCGTGAACGGCTACAGCCTGCCCGCCTACCTGGCCGCCTACGACCCCGCAGTCTGGGGCAGGACCAGTGTCCCCTCGGGGCCGCTGGAGGAGGCCCGCAAGGCGTCGTACGCCAGGATGGCCGAGCACGTCACGGTCACCATCGGGTCCAACGTCACGCTGATGGGCCTGGGCAGGGACGCCGCGCTGAAGAGCTTCGGCCTGCGGATCAGCAACGCCGACAACGTCATCGTGCGCAACCTGACCATCACCGACACCTCAGACTGCTTCCCGCAGTGGGACCCGACCGACGGCGCCGAGGGCAACTGGAACGCCTCCTTCGACAACGTGGAGGTCTCCGGCTCCACCCACGTGTGGCTGGACCACAACACGCTCAACGACGGCGACAACCCCGACTCGGGCCAGCCGCTGTACTTCGGCCGGCCCTACCAGGTGCACGACGGGCTGCTCGACGTCGTACGCGGCTCCAACTACGTGACGCTGTCCTGGAACCACCTCAGCGGCCACGACAAGGTGACGCTGATCGGCAACACCGACAGCCCCACCCGGTACGGCGAGGAGGACAAGCTCAAGGTCACCCTGCACCACAACTACTTCGAAGCGCTCGGCCAGCGCACGCCCCGGGTCCGGTTCGGGCAGGTGCACGTGTACAACAACTACTACAGGGGCGGCCCGGAGCACGGTTACAGCATCGGCGTGGGCTTCGGCTCCAAGGTGTACGCCGAGAGCAACGCCTTCGACGGGATCGCGGCGGCGAAGGTGCTGACGGTGTTCAACGGCACGGCGATCACGGCGAAGGACAACCTCGTGGACGGCGTGGCGACCGACGTGGTGGCCGCGTACAACGAGGCCAACGGCACGGCGCTGGGCACGGACGCGGGCTGGACCCCGACGCCGGCCCCCCGCGTGCACCCCGCCAAGGCGCTGAGACACCTGGTGCCGGCGGGCGCGGGCGCTGGTCGCCTGCGCTGATCGGACCCCGGCGGCGGGCGGCCCCTCACCGGCTCCCACCTGGGCCGCCCGCCCTCGGTCCGCCGGATGACGGAACCGTCGTGGTCGATGAGGTGGAGGACACCTTCCGCGACCGTCCGAAGGTGGGTGTATCCCACCCTGCTTGAGGACTCTTTCCTGTCCTCATCCTCGCCTAGCCTCGAAGGCATGGACACGGACAACCTGCTCGGCCAGTTCCTGCGAGCCCGCCGCGAGCTCCTCCAGCCGGAGGACCTCGGCATGCCCGCCGGCGCCCGGCGGCGGGTGCTGGGGCTGCGCCGCGAGGAGGTCGCGCAGCTCGCCGGGGTCAGCACGGACTACTACGTCCGCCTGGAGCAGGGCCGCGAGCGCCACCCGTCGGCCCAGGTGGTCGACGCGCTGGCCAGGGCGCTGGAGCTGGAGGAGGACGCGGCCACGCACCTGCACCGGCTCTCCCGCCCGGCCCCCGCCAGGCGGCGCCCGCGCCCCCGGCGCGAGCAGGTCGGCCCCGGCCTGGTCCGCATGATGGCGGCCTGGCCCCACACCCCCGCCGTCGTCCTGGGCCGGTGCCTGACCGTGCTGGCCGCCAACCCGCTCGGCAGGGCGCTGTTCGACGGCCACGCCTACAGTGACGACCTGGTCCGGCTGGTGTTCCTCGACCCGGACGCCCGCGAGTTCTACCCCGACTGGGACCGGGTGGCGGTCAGCACCGTCGGCGGGCTGCGCTCCGCCGCCGGCACCGACTACGACGACCCGCGGCTCGTCGAGGTCGTCGGCGAGCTGTCGCTGAAGAGCGAGACCTTCCGCAGGCTGTGGGCCCGCCACGACATCCGCCAGAAGACCCACGAGACCAAGCGCTTCCGCCACCCGCTGGTGGGCCCGCTGACCCTGCACTACGAGTCGCTGACCGTGAACAGCGCACCCGGCCAGCAGCTCGTCGTCTACCAGGCCGACCCCGGCAGCCCGTCGGAAGAGGCGCTGTCCCTGCTGGGCAGCCTCACGGCCTGACCCGCACACCTCTCTGAGCGCGCGGCGCACGTCCGCCGGCGCGCCATCTCACCATGCCCTGGAGGGACATGACTCCCGTCTGGTTCATCACCGGCTGCTCGACCGGCCTCGGCCGGGCCCTGGCCACCGCCGTCCTGGAGCGCGGCCTGCGCGCCGTGGTCACCGCCCGCAAGCAGGCCGAGCGGGCGGCCGAGCAGGCGGAGGCCGCCTTCGGCCGCATCGACGTCCTGGTCAACAACGCCCGCCGCTCCGGTCACGTCGTCAGCGTCTCCTCGCTCGGCGGCCTGGCCGCGTTCGGCGCCACCGGCTACCACCACGCCACCAAGTTCGCCGTGGAGGGGCTGTCGGAGTCGCTGGCGGCCGAGGTCGGGCCGCTCGGCATCGGGGTGACGATCGTGGAGCCGGCGGCGTTCCGTACGAACTGGTCCGGCCCGTCCATGCGCCGGTCGCGGACGGTCATCGACGACTACCCCGCCTAGGAGCGAACACCATGGAGAGCAAGGTCGTCCTGATCACCGGCGCGAGCAGCGGCATCGGCCGGGCCACCGCACTGCGCCTGGCCCGCGAGGGCCACCACGTGGTGCTCGGCGCCCGCCGCGAGGACCGGCTCGCCGAGACCGCCGCGGCCATCGAGGCCGCCGGCGGCAAGGCCGACGTGCGGCGGCTCGACGTGACCGACCGCGCGGACGTGGCCGCGTTCGCCGACGCCGCCGCCGAGCGGCACGGCCGGATCGACGTCCTGATCGGCAACGCGGGCGTGATGCCGCTGTCCCGGCTGGACGCGCTGCTGGTCGAGGAGTGGGACCGGATGATCGACGTCAACGTCCGCGGCCTGCTGTACGGGATCGCCGCCGCGCTGCCGCACTTCCAGCGGCGGGGCGAGGGGCATTTCATCACCGTGGCCTCCATCGGCGCCCACCAGGTGTCGCCGACGGCGGCGGTCTACTGCGGCACGAAGTACGCCGCCTGGGCGATCACCGAGGGGCTGCGCCAGGAGCTCGACCCGGGCATCCGCGTCACCACCGTCTCGCCGGGCGTGGTGGAGTCGGAGCTGGCCGAGAGCATCAGCGACCCCGTCGCGCGGGAGGCCATGCGCACCTACCGGGCCGAGTCCATCCCGCCGGACAGCATCGCCGAGGCCATCTCGTACGCGATGGCCCAGCCGGCCGGCGTGGACGTCAACGAGCTGGTCGTCCGCCCGGCCAGGCAGCGCTGAGGTCAGCCGAGCCCGTTGGGCAGGCCCTCGCCCTCCGGCTCCAGCGCGTAGGCGATGCCCGCGTCGATGTCGCTGTCGAACCCGGTGCGGTAGGCCACCACGAAGGCGTTGTCGCCGAGCAGGTCGCGGGCTCCCGCCTCGCACGCCTTCCTGGCCGCCACCAGGGCGGGCACGCTGGCCTGCGCCTGGCCGTGGGTGCTCCAGATCCGCTGCGCCAGCCCGAGCAGCCGCGCCGCGCGCTGCGCCCGGCCGGCCGCGCCCGCCGCCAGGGCGAGCAGGTCCACCGTCAGGCCGATGCCGAAGCTGTCGTGCAGCCGCCGCTTGGTCCGCAGGGCGGCCTGCCCGTAGGTGACGGCCAGGTCGAGGTGCCCGGCGCCCAGCTCGGCCTGGCCGCGCAGGAAGTCGCCGTGGGAGCGCATCGACTGCTCGCCGCACCGGTCGCACAGCGTGCGCGCGTCCTCCAGCACCGCGACGGCCTCGGTGATCCGGCCGTCCACGGTGAGGGCGTGCGCCCGGCAGTAGAGCCCGACCAGCCTGGCGATGGTGAGCGGCTCGTCGGCCCACCGGCTCGCGTAGGCGGGCTCCGACTCGGCCATGGCCTGGATCAGGTTGCCGCGGATCACCCCGGCCATCGCCCTGAGCGCCCTGACGCAGCTCACCGCGTACGCGTCGCCGGCGCCCGCGGCGAGCTCGATCTCGGCAGCCCTGGCCTCGGCGGCGTCCGCGTCGCCCTGCGTGGCCGCCAGGTGGCCGTCGGACCACAGGGCCTGCACGAGCGCCGGGCCCGGCCGGGTGTCCAGGTCGAGGGCCTGCCGCAGGTAGTGGCGGCCCTCCTTGGCGTAGCCGCAGCCGTACCAGAAGAACGCCAGCGTGCCGGCCAGCTCCAGCGCGGGCAGGCCGTCCTTGGCGCCGAGCGCCACCTCCAGGGCGGCACGCAGGTTGTCGTGCTCGCCGATCATGCGGTCGTACCAGGAGATCTGGCCGGGGCCGAGCCAGCCGGCGGCGCCCCGCGTGGCCAGCGACAGGTAGTGCTCGCGGTGGCGCTGCTTGAAACGCTCCTCCTCGCCGAGGTGGCGCAGCCAGCCCGCGCCGTACTCGCGCAGCGTGTCGAGCATCCGGTAGCGCTCGCCCGCGCCCGTCGGCAGCCAGGTCAGGATCGACTCGTCGGCCAGCGCGTCGAGCAGCAGCCCGATGTCGGCCTCCGGCAGCCGCTCGTCGGCGCAGACCGCGCGCACGGCCTCGGCGTCGAAGTCGCCGGCGAACACCGACAACCGCGCCCACAGCAGCCGCTCGGCGGGCTCGCACAGCTCGTGGCTCCACCCGATGGCGGTGCGCAGCGCCTGGTGCCAGGGCGGGCCGGCCGTGGCGGCCGGGTCGTCCTCCAGCGCCGAGAACCGGTCGTCGAGCCGGTCGGCCAGGCGCGCGACGGGCAGCTCGCGCAGCCGCGCCGCGGCCAGCTCGATGGCCAGCGGGAGGCCCTCCAGCCGCCGGCACAGGCGGCCGACGGCCTCCTGGTCCTGGTCGGCGAGGTCGAAGCCGGGCACGGTCTCGGCGGCGCGCTCGGCCAGCAGCGACACCGCGTCACCGATGGCGGGCCCCGTGGACCCGGCGGGCGGCACCGGCAGCGGCTCGACCACGAACACCAGCTCGCCCGGCGCCTCCAGCGGGCGGCGGCTGGTGGCCAGCACGCGCAGCCCCGGCACGGCGTCGAGCAGCGTGGTGACCGTCGCCGAGCAGGGCCCGACGAGGTGCTCGCAGGTGTCGAGGACGAGCAGGACCTCCCGGCCGTACAGGTGCTCGGCCAGCACCTCCACCATCGGCCGGGTGGTCTGGTCGGTGAGCCGGAGCGCCTCGGCGATGGCGTGCGGCAGCAGCGAGCCGTCGACCAGCGGCGACAGCTCCACGAGCCAGGCGCCACCGCCGAACTCGGGCCGCAGGTCGGCGGCGGCGCGCAGGGCCAGGCGGGACTTGCCGACGCCGCCCACGCCGGTGAGGGTCACCAGCCGGGACCGCCGGCACGCGCGGCGCACCTGGTCGAGCTCACCACGGCGCCCGATGAGGCTGGTCAGCTCCGCCGGGAGGTTGCCTGCCTGCCACTTGCCTGCCATCGCGATCGCCACCCATCGGCTGAAGTTGTGACAGCAGCTTGCCTGACTCTGCCGTGCTCCGTCACTAAAAGTGAGAAAGTAACTACCGCTGCTGGACGTGATGGTGCGCCCGAGCCGTGGGTGACGTCAAGCTCGGGCGCGGATCCCTCAGTCGCTCAGCTTCCGTAGGCCTTGACCTCCAGCAGGCCGACGGAGCTGGTGCCGTTCCCGGTGAGCAGCACCCGCAGGCGGGTGGTGCTCGTGGCGGTGAAGGTGACGGAGTTGTAGCCGTTCTTGGTCAGCGAGTACGCCGACGCGCCGGGCACGTCCACGTACGCGCTGCCGTTCCAGTACTGCAGCTTCCACGAGGCGGGCATGTCGATGCCCTGGTCGTCGTCGAAGAAGTACACCTCGGCCCGGTTGAGCGTGCGGGCCGAGGACCAGGTCAGGTCCACCCACTGCTGGCCGGTCTCCGGCCAGCAGCCCCAGCGCGGGTTGACGGTGTCGTTGGAGGAGGGCGGGTCGATGCCGTCGTTGACCGCGGCCACGCTCTCCCAGGAGGAGGTGTAGGACGCGCTCGCCGTGGCCGACGCCGCCAGGTTCGACGGCGGCTGCACGCCGCCCCGGTTGTGCACCTTGATCTCGGTGAGTCCGGTCCTGGCGCCGGAGGCGGCCGTGGCCAGCACCCGCACCCGCTGCGCGGTGACGGCGGGGAACTGCACCACGTTGTAGTTGGCGCGTGGCGCGGCCGGGGTCTTGGCCTGGGAGGGCACGCTGACCCAGGCGCTGCCGTTGTGGTACTGCACGTCGTAGGAGGCCGGGGCCCGGTAGGTGGTGCTGGCCGGGCGGCTGTCCTTGAAGTGCAGCCGCACCTCGTTGAGGGTGCGGGCGGTGCCGAAGTTGAGCTCGTACCAGTCCTGGCCGGCGGTGGTGCCGCCCCAGAAGGGCTCGTTGATGGAGTAGCCGTCCACGGCGCCCGCGGTGGAGCTGCCCGAGGCGGTGGTGGAGGCCGTGGCGGTGGCGCCGGCGGCCAGGTTCGCCAGGTTGGCGGTGAGGTCGACGCCGGCCTTGGCCAGCATGTCGACCATGCGGGCGCTGGTGTGGCTGACCTGGGCCGGGGCCTGCAGACCCGCGACGGCGACGTTGTGGGTGACGGTCCCGGTGGTGGTCACCGCGCCGGTGGCCGGGTCCCACGTGAACGGCACCAGCGTCGACACGGTGGCGGCGCGGCTGCCGTTGACGTAGATCGAGTAGCCCTCGGGCACGCCGGGGTAGCGCACGACGCCGTCGGCCGGGTCGTCCCAGACGATGGTCAGGTCGGCGTTGCGGTAGCGCAGGTTGTTGACGGTGAAGTGGGACCAGCCGATGTTGATCGGCGAGAGCTCCACCTTGGCGTCGTTGCGCGGCCGCAGCCCGGCGACGTCCTCGACGACGGTCCAGTTGCTGCTGCCCAGGATGTTGTGGTGGATCCAGGAGCGGTAGGTGATCGAGGAGCCGTTCCAGTCGGCCCAGAACTCGTTGGCGTCGGGCCACTGGGTGTTGCCGCCCACGTACTGCGCCCAGGCGTTCCAGTAGAGCAGCTTCTTGTACCAGGTCGGGTCGATCCACTCGTTGGGGTAGTTGCGCAGCACCGAGGAGAGCAGACGGAACTGCACGGTGGAGTTGATCGTGGAGAAGTTGTTGCTGCCGGTGCCGGAGGCCGCCTTGTCGGCCTGGTTGGCGGTGTAGAAGGGGAAGATCGGGTACTGCGCCGGGTCGTCGAACAGGCGCAGCGCCTGCTTGTAGGTGGCGGTGTTGGGGATCGCGCCGACGGCGAACGGGTAGTAGTTGTTGATCTCCTTCCACGGCACCCATTCGTTGGTGGACTTCAGCCGGTGCTCGAAGAGCTGCCTGCTGGGGTTCCACAACACGCTGACGATGGCGTTCTGGATCTGGGTGGCCAGGGTGCGCAGCTCGGTGGCCTTGGCGGTGTTGCCGACGGCCTCGTACGCCTGCGCGGCGGCCAGCGCGCCGCTGTACTGGTAGGCGGCCTCGGCCCGGTCCATGCGGCCCGGCTTCCAGTGGAACGACACGGCGTCGGCGTCGTTGCCGGTCAGGGCGCCCCAGTCGTACTCGATGAGCTTGTTGTTGTCCGTGTCGTAGTAGGCGAGCTGCCCCTTGACGTCCTGCTCGGCGTAGCGGGCCAGGTTGGCGGCGATGGCCGGCTGGCCGCCGTGGATCTGGTAGCTCTTCCAGGCCGCCTCGCCGATGTACTGCGTGTAGCTGTTCGACCAGTTCTCCGGGTCGCCCGGGTTGTCGAGGAAGCGGCCGTTCTTGCTGGTCTGGCCGACGCTCAGCCAGTCGCCGTAGGAGTAGATCGGGTTGCGCAGGTACTTCAGGTCGTCGATGTGCATGGGCTGAGTCAGCGCGATCGCGTTGTTGTAGCCCAGCACGCCCTCGCTGGAGGTGGGGAACTGGAAGGTCTGCCCGGGGATGTCGGCGTCGAGGTGGTTGAAGCGCATCAGCCACCAGCGGTAGTAGATGTTCTTCTTGATGGCCGGCTCGGGCACGTCGATGTAGGGCACGTTGTCGGCCCACCAGCGGTTGTAGGCGCGCACGTGGGTGGCGAACGCGGTGGCGGCCGAGTAGCCGGCGTAGGCGTCGTACTCGGTGCGGGAGGCCGGGAGCTCGTTGGCGACGAAGCCCATGACCACCTTGACCGTCACCGTGGCGCCCGCGGCGATCGTCAGCGAGCGGTTGAGGCCGCCGCTGGAGACCGCGCAGCCGTCGCAGGTGAGCCGGGGGTAGAGGGTGGTGAGGTTGTTGTAGGCGTTCACCTGGCCGGTCAGCTCGCTGCCGCTGCCGCTGGTCGCGTACGGCGAGGTGGCCCGCAGTTGCAGCGTGGTGGAGGCGGAGCCGCCGTTGGTGATGGCCAGGTTGGCCACGGCCACGTTGTGGTCGGTGATGAACTTCGTCTGGTTGACCGTGATGGAGCCGCTGGTGTGACGGCTCTTCCAGTGGCTGGGCGCCTGCCAGCGGGAGGCGACCTGCTCGGTGAACGTGCCGGGGGTCAGCGCGACGGTGAAGGCGTTGTTGTTGCTGATGCTCTCCCAGTACGCGGCCTGCCCGGCGAAGCCGAGCGTGCCGGGCGTGTGCGTCTTCATGAACAGCGCCCGGCCGCGCGTCATGAGCCAGGTGCCCGCCGGGTCGTTGCCGGGGCGGGCCAGCAGGCGGTCCACCCAGAAGTCGGTGCCGGAGCTCTCGGCGTCGTAGATGGCCCGCATGTAGTCGCCGGTCGTGTACGTGCCCGGCGCCGCCGGGACGGCCGGGCCGTTGAAGGCGGGGTAGCCGATGGTCTGGTCGGCGTACGCGGCGGGGGCCGTGACCAGGCCCGCGACGAGGAGCAGGGCTAAGAGGGCACGCCTCATGAGAAGGCTCTCCATTCGAGCACGCCGGTCGAGTAGCCGGATCTGGAGGTGATGTTCAGGCGCAGGCGGGTCGTGCTGACGGGGGTGAACGTCGTGGTGTTGAAGGCGTTGGCCGCCACGCCGCAGCCCGACGAGCCGGGCACGTTGACGTAGGCGCTGCCGTTCCAGTACTGCACCTGGCAGGAGGCCGGCAGGTCGATCCCCAGGTTGTCGTCGAACCAGTAGACCTCGGACCGGGAGATCGTCCGGGCGGTGGGCCACTGGTACTCGATCCACTCGGTGCCCTGGTGGTTCCAGTTGCCGTAGGCGCCGTGGCTGTGGTCCTGCGAGTTGGCGGGGGTGTAGCCGTCCTTGATCGCGCCGAGGGTCTCCCACGGTGAGACGTACGAGGTGGACGGGGTGGCGCTGGCGGCCAGGTTGCCGGGGGTGGTGGGGCCGCCGGTCTGGACGACCTTCTGCATGGTGCCGTCGGCGTTGAAGGAGAGCTGGTCGATGGTCACCGAGCGGCGGAAGTCGCCTCCGCCGGGGGCGGCGGCGTTGTGGTAGACCATGTACCACTGGCCCTTGAACTCGATGATCGCCGGGTGGTTCGTGGTCGAGCTGACCTGGTCGAGCACGACGCCGCGGTGCGTCCACGGGCCCAGTGGGTTGCTCGCGGTGGCGTAGCGCACGCACGCGTAGCCGGGCTGGGAGCAACCCGAGTCGTTGGCGGCGTAGGCCAGGTAGTAGACGCCGTTGCGCTTGAACATCCAGGGCGCCTCCCAGAAGTTCGACACGCCGCTCGGGGTGATCACCGAGCCGACGGTCGAGGTCATGGAGGCGTTGAGCCGGACGGCGCGCAGGCCGTAGTAGGAGCCCCAGTACATGTAGACCTGGCCGTCGTCGTCGGTGAAGACGGTGGGGTCGATGTTGAGCGGGGAGGAGTTCGGGGTGCTGTCGCTGATCAGCGGGCCGCCGATGGCGTCGGTGAACGGGCCCGTGGGGCTGTTGCCGACGGCCACGCCGATGTTCATCCAGCCGGGGCCGTTGCCGTTGATGGAGGTGTACCAGTAGTAGCGGCCGTCGGCGCCGCGCTCGACCTCGCTGGCCCAGGCGTCGGCGCCCGCCCAGGAGAAGTTCGAGATCGCCAGCTTCGCGCCCTGGTCGGTGAAGGTGGTGGCGTCGGTGGAGCTGAAGACGTGCCAGTCGCGCATGACGAAGTTCGTGCCGCCGGTCGGGGCCTCGTCGTGGCCGGTGTAGAGGTACAGGGTGTCGCCCACGACCAGCGCGGCCGGGTCGGCCGTGTAGATCGCGGTGGTGATCGGCGCGCCCGCCAGCGCGGGCCGGGCGTCGGTGAGGAGGAGCAGGAGTGCCGCGGCGATGGCTGCCGCCCATCGTCGTCTCATGTGTTCGCCCCTTACGGAATGTGAGCGTTAACATTGATGACTCGGGACAACCTAAAAGGTTTTCGGGAAAGTAGACCGGCCACCTGAGGGCTGTCAATCACCTGTTGCAACCCGCTGCACGAACCCTGACGTGCGAGGATGGAAACCACCGACTGCTGATCAGCTAGCGGACGCTTGGTTACAGTTCGATATCAACCGAAAAGGCTTTCGGTGACTCCGACACGACCTCCTGCCTGCGCGGAAAATCCTTCCGATCGTGAGATGTTCCGAGAAGTAGCTCCTGACCTTTGAGGATCTTCCGTGGGACACGATCACGAGGGCCGGCGGTTCAGCCGCCGGCGGATGATCACCGGGTTCGGCTCGCTCGGGCTCGGCGGCCTGTTCACCGCCGGCGCGCACGCCACGTCCGAGCCCGACACGTACGCCAAGGCCGACGCGCTGTTCGCCGAGGCCCGGACCTGCACGCTGACGCGCGGCACGCAGCAGGGCCCCTACTACTTCGAGACGCGCGCGCTGCGCAGCGACATCCGCGAGGACCGGCCCGGCGTGCGGCTGCGCCTGGCGATCAAGGTGCAGGACGGCGAGACGTGCCGGCCACTGCCGGGATCGGTGGTCGAGATCTGGCACTGCGACGCGGCCGGGCTCTACTCGGGCGCCGAGGCGGAGTCGCGCGACGCGCTGAGCGGCAGCGGAGGCGGCAAGATCACGATCAACGCCGGCGAGAAGTTCACCGACATGCGGCCGTCGGACGGCAGCCGCTACCTGCGAGGCGCCCAGGTCGCCGGGCCCGACGGCGTCGTCAGGTTCACCACCATCTGGCCGGGCTGGTACCCGGGCCGCACCGTGCACATCCACGTGATGGTGGTCGTGGACGGGGACCGGGCGCTGTGCACCGAGCTCATGTTCGACGAGGCGTACAACAGGAAGGTGCTGGCACTGCCGCCCTACCAGGGGCACCAGCAGCAGCGCGACACGTTCAACGGCAACGACCCCGTCCACGAGGACGGCATGCTGACGCACGTCACCGAGGACGGCGACGGCTTCCTCGCGGTCATCGTCCTGTCCGCCGACCCCGGCAAGCCGCACTAGATGGATCTTCTGTTCCTCACGAGAACTTCATGCTCGGCACAGGCACGGGTAAGAGGCCCCGGCCTACGGTGTGGTCCCAAGCAAATCGGGACACACCGGAGGATTCTCAGTGGGACACGACCACGAAGGCCAGCGGGTCAGCCGCCGGCGCCTGTTCGCGGGCATCAGCTCGATCGGGCTCGGCACCCTGGTGGCGGCCTGCTCCGGCTCGGGCACGTCGGCCGTCACCACGTCCACGGGCGCGACCGTGACGCCGCAGGCCACCACGGCCACGAGCGGTGACCTGGCCGCGCTCTTCGAGGGTGCGGGCACCTGCGAGCTGACCGCCACGACCACGCAGGGCCCGTACTACTTCGACGCCGACAAGGTGCGCGGCGACATCCGCGAGGACCGGCAGGGCGTGCGGCTGCGAGTCGCGATCAAGGTGCAGGACAGCGAGACGTGCGAGCCGCTGAAGAACGCCGTCGTCGAGATCTGGCACTGCGACGCGGCCGGGCTCTACTCGGGCGCCGAGTCGCTGTCCACGGGCGGCGGCGGCAACCCGCCTCCCAGCGGCCGGCCCACGGGCGCCCCGCCCGGCGGAGGGCCGGGCGGAGGCGGCGAGGGCGGCGGCTCGATGGACCTGCAGCCCACGGACGACCAGCGTTACCTGCGCGGCGCGCAGGTCACCAACGCCGAGGGCATCGTCGAGTTCACCACCATCTGGCCGGGCTGGTACCGGGGCCGCACCATCCACATCCACGCCATGGTGCACGTCAGCAACGAGCGCGTGCTGACCACGCAGATCATGTTCGACGAGAGCCTGAACAGCGTGGTCATGGCCAAGGCGCCCTACTCCGGGCGCACCGGCCGCGACACGTTCAACGACGGCGACACCATCTACGGGGACGGCATGCTGATGAAGGTCGCCCAGGACGGCGACGGCTACGTGGGCGCCATCGTCTTCGCCGCCGACTCCGACAGGGACGGCGGTTAGACCCGCCGGACCACGTGCAGCAGGTACTCCTTCCTGTCGAGCGGGTTGTGGTCGGTGCGCGGGCGCTCGGGGACCGGGCCGCGTACGGGCTCGTACCGGTCGAAGTCGCACTCCAGCACGCCCTCGCCCCTGGTCAGCCCCGGCAGCCGCTGCTCCAGCCCGTGCACCCGGGCAGCGGGGATCTCCCCCTCCACCACGGACGACAGCCGGGTGCGCGGGATCGCGCCCAGCCCGGCCAGCACGGGCAGCAGCGGGCCCAGCGTGTCGGGCGGCAGCTCCAGGCGGAAGCGGTGCAGCGGCTCGTACACCGTGGTGCCCGCCCGCCGCAGCGCGGTCATCAGCACCAGCGGGACCAGGTTGCGGAAGTCGCCGGCGGTGCTCGACATGCTCTTGTCGAAGCTGCCGTGCGCGTGGCTCTGCCTGGCGTAGTAGCCGGAGTGGGTCAGCGTGACCACGCAGTCCACGACCTCCCAGCCGTGCAGGCCCTGCTTGAGGGTCTCGTGCACGGTCTCCTCGATCGTGCGCATGAACGCGTACGGCAGCGAGCCCAGCTCCACCTCCAGCCGGAACCGCACCCCGCCGCCGACCGGCCCGGGCTCGACGCGCAGGCCGACGGTGGCGAGGAACGGGTTGGGCGCCACGGCGATCAGCTCCACGGCGGCGCCGGTGCCGCGGGGGCGTTCGACGCAGATCGTGGTGGTCTCGCGGAAGGTGACGTCGAGGCCGAAGTCGGTGGCGAGGGTGGCCTGGATGACCTCCTTCTGGACCTCGCCGTAGAGGGAGACCGACACCTCCTGGCGCAGGTCGTCCTGGCGCAGGTCGATCAGCGGGTCCTGCTCGGCGAGCTGGGTGAGCGCCAGGTGCAGCGCTCCCCTGTCGGCGGGGCGGCGCGGCACCACGACCGTCTCCAGGGTGGGCGGCGCGAAGTGCGGCTCCGGCCCGCTCGGGCCTGGTGCGGCGCGCCCGGGACGCGGCCCCGCGTGGGGGTGGCCGACGGTGTCGCCGATGCGGACGTCGGCCAGGCCCCAGAGGCGGGCGATGCGGCCCGCCGGCACCTCCTGCCGCCGCGCCGACGTGCCGCCGTCGAAGACGCTGATCGCCGTGACCTTGCCCGCCCGGCCGGGGCCGAAGCTCAGCCGGTCGCGGGTGCGCAGCGTGCCGCCGAACATCCGCGCGTAGGCGACCTTCTCCCCCGCAGGCCCCCGCTCGACCTTGAAGACGGTCCCCGACACCGGCCCCTCCGGATCGCCCTGGGCGGCGGGCAGCAGCTCCTCGATGCCCGCCATCAGCTCCCGCACGCCGGCCCCCGTGATGGCCGAGCCGAAGAACACCGGATGCGCCAGCGCCCGCCCGGTCTGGGCGACGAGCTCGGCGCGCAGCCGGGACCAGGTCAGGGAGTCCTCGTCGTGCACGTACGCGGCCAGCACCTCGTCCTCCTGGGCGGCGAGCACGTCCACCAGGCTCGTGGCGAAGTCGGCCTGACCGTCGAACGGGGTGAAGGCGGCGGCCGGCGTGCCCAGGCCGGTGGTCGCGCCCATGGCGATCGCCCCGGGAGACAGCCTGGCCGTGATCTCGCGCAGCACGCCGTCGTACCGCGCGCCACGGCGGTCGATCTTGTTGACGAAGATGAGCGTGGGCAGGCCGAGGCGGCGCAGCGTACGCATGAGCACGCGGGTCTGCGCCTGCACGCCCTCCACCGCGGAGACCACCAGGACGGCGCCGTCGAGCACGCTGAGCACCCGCTCGACCTCGGCGATGAAGTCGGGGTGGCCGGGCGTGTCGATCAGGTTGACCGTGGTGCCGCCGATGGCGAAGGACACGACCGCGGACTTGATGGTGATGCCGCGCTGGCGCTCCAGGGCCAGCGAGTCGGTCTGGGTGTTGCCCTCATCGACGCTGCCGACCTCGTCGATCACTCCGGCGGCGTGCAGCAGCCGCTCGGTCAGGCTGGTCTTACCGGCGTCTACATGCGCCAAAATCCCCAAATTGAGCATTCGCACCGAACGTCATGTCCTCTGATTGGCTGACTCCTTCTGTCTCGTGGGACACGACAGTTGCCCGCATCTTCCTGCTCCTTCGGCTCGTCCGAACTGGGGACAGGACACCAGAGCCACTCCCGGCGTAGCAACCCATTTACCGCTCACTAAGGTGATACACCGTTCACGACGAGAGGGAGATCCGGTGAACGGTAGCGGCGGCGGACTGGCCGTCCCCGAAGTGGTGGAGACCCCCGGCCGGGCCGCGCCGCCGGCCGGCGGCGTGCTGCGGTGGCTGCTGAAGCACCAGGTGCAGCCCGTCGGCCCCGAGACGGCCGAGGGGCACGCCACGCCGCAGGCGTGGTGGAAGGTCATGTGCCTGACCGGCGTCGACTACTTCTCGACGCTGGCCTACCTGCCCGCCATCGCCGCGACGGCGGCCGGGGCGCTCTCGCCGCTGGCCACGCTGCTGATCGTGGCGCTGACGCTGCTGGGCATGCTGCCGATGTACCGGCGGGTGGCCAAGGAGAGCCCGCACGGGCAGGGGTCGGTGGCCATGCTGGAGCGGCTGCTGCCGTTCTGGCGGGGCAAGCTGTTCGTGCTGGTGCTGCTGGGGTTCGTGGCCACGTCGTGGATCATCACGATCACGCTGTCGGCGGCCGACGCGTCGGTGCACGTCGTGGAGAACCCGTTCTTCCCGAGCTTCCTGCACGGCCACGAGGTCGCGCTCACCGTGGTGCTGCTGCTGGTGCTCGGCGGGGTGTTCCTGCTCGGCTTCACCGAGGCGGTCGGGGTCGCCATCCCGCTGGTGGCGATCTTCCTCGGGCTCAACGCCGTGGTCGTCGCCGTGGGGCTCTCCGAGGTGTTCTCCTCGCCCGACGCGCTCGCCACCTGGACGGACGCGCTGTTCGAGGGGCGCGGCGGGATCGGGGGCGTCATCGGGCCCGCGATCCTCGCCTTCCCGCTGCTGGTGCTGGGCCTGTCCGGGTTCGAGACGGGGGTCAGCATGATGCCGCTGGTCGAGGCCAGGGGCGCCACCGCGGCGGAACGGCTGGGCTCGCGCATCGGCAACACGCGCAAGCTGCTGACCGTGGCCGCCCTCATCATGAGCGTCTACCTGATCGCGACCAGCTTCGTGACCACCGTGCTCATCCCGGCCGAGGAGTTCAGGCCCGGCGGGGCGGCGAACGGCAGGGCGCTGGCGTACCTGGCGCACGAGCGGCTCGGCGAGATGTTCGGCACCGTGTACGACATCAGCACCATCCTCATCCTGTGGTTCGCCGGCGCCTCCGCGATGGCCGGGCTGATCAACATCGTGCCGCGGTACCTGCCCGGCTACGGCATGGCGCCCGAGTGGGGCCGGGCCGTGCGTCCCGTGGTGCTGGTCTACACGCTCGTCTGCGTCGTGCTCACCATCGCCTTCGACGCCGACGTGGACGCCCAGGCCGGCGCGTACGCGACCGGCATCCTGGCCATGATGGTCTCCGGGGCGGTCGCGGTGACCATCTCCGCCGTCCGCAGGCGACAGCGCCGGGCCGTGGCCGGGTTCACCGTGCTGAGCCTCGTCCTGCTGTACGCGCTGGTGGAGAACATCAGGGAGAAGCCCGACGGCATCACCATCTCGGCCTTCTTCATCCTCGGGATCATCGTCATCTCGCTGATCTCGCGGGTGTCGCGGACGACGGAGCTGCGGGCCGAGCGGATCGAGTTCGACGAGGCCGCGCGGCGGTTCGTGACCGACTCGCTCGCCCACGACAGGCAGCTCAACCTGATCGCCAACCGCCGCCAGCGCGGCGACAAGGCCGAGTACGAGCTCAAGGAGGCCGAGCAGCGCGGCATGAACCCGGTGCCGGGCCGGGCCGACGTGCTGTTCCTGGAGATCGACGTCATCGACCCCTCGGAGTTCAGCAACGTGCTGCGGGTGCACGGGGTGGACGTGAACGGGCACCGGGTGCTGCGCGCGGAGAGCCCCGCGGCGCCGAACGCCATCGCCGCGATCCTGCTCGCCCTGCGCGACGCCACCGGAGTGCGGCCGCACTGCTACTTCGAGTGGGCGGAGGGGGCGCCGCTGATGCACATGTTCCGCTACCTCATCCTGGGGCGCGGTGACACGGCTCCGGTCGTACGCGAGATCGTCCGCGCCGCCGAGCCCGAGCCGGGCCGCCGCCCGGGCATCCACGTCGGCGGCTGACCACCGCGTTCCCCGCCCCGCACGTGCCGCGCTCCGGCATGAGCTAGCATTTGGACAGTTGCCCAAGTCGAATGCCCAAGAGGAGAACATGGCCCACGTCTCCGCCGAACGCGGCAAGGCCACCCGCCAGCGGTTGCTCGACGCCGCCGTCGCCCTCGTCCCCGAGGTCGGCTGGGGCGGCGTCACCACCCGGATGGTCGCCGAACGGGCCGGGGTCGCCCCCGGCGTGGTGCACTACCACTTCGCCTCGGTCACGGACCTGCTCACCGCCGCCGGCCTCGGCTTCACCGCCGGCCTGCTCGACGTGCTCGCCACGGAGCTGACCGCGCGGCAGGACGTCGGCGAGGCGGTCGACTGGCTGCTCGGCGAGCTGTCGCGCTACAGCGGCACCGATCCGGCCTCGCTGCTGGTGGTCGAGATGTTCCTGGCCGCCACCCGGCTGCCCGAGCTGCGCGACGGGCTCGGGCAGCAGGTCGGCCGGTTCCGCGCCGCGGTGGCGTCCTGGCTGGTCGAGCGGGGTTACCGGGGAGATCCGGTCGCGGCGGCGGCGATGCTGGCGGCGTCGGTCGACGGGATCATGCTGCACCGCGCCCTCGACCCCGGCCTCGACCCGGCCGCGCTGGGCGGGCTGCTGCGGGCCATGCTCGGGAAGGGAGCACCGTGAGGATCGTCGTCTGCGGCGCCGGCATCGCCGGCCTGACGCTGGCCTGGCATCTCGAACGCGCCGGATGGGAGGTGGAGCTGGTCGAGCGGGCGCCGGCGTTCCGCGACGGCGGTTACATGATCGACTTCTACGGTCCCGGTCTGCAGGTCGCCGACCGCATGGGGCTGCGGCCACGGCTCCTGCGCGACCGTTACCCCGTCGAAGAGCTCAGCTACGTCGGCCGCGACGGGCGGCGGACCAGCCACCTCAAGCTGAGCTCGGGGCTGGAGAACGTGTTCAGCCTGCTGCGGGGCGACCTGGCGCGGGCCATCGCCGACGGCGTACGCGCGCCCGTCACGTACGGCGCCACCGTCGAGAGCGCCGAGCGGCACGCGGACGGAGTGACCGTGCGGCTGACCGACGGCACCACACGCGAGGCGGACCTGCTCGTGGGCGCCGACGGGGCCCGCTCCCGGGTGCGGGCGCTGGCCTTCGGCGAGGTCGCGCCGCGCTATCTCGGGCACCAGGTGGCGGCCTTCCTCGTGCGGGACGCGGAGCTGAGCCGCCGGGTCGGGACGCGTTACCAGATGCTCACCGAGCCGGGCCTGATGGCCGGCGCGTACGCGCTGCGCGACGACCGGCTCGCCCTGCTGTTCCTGCGCCGCGAGCCGGACCCCGCCCTGCCCGCCGACCCGGCCGCCGCCCTGCGCCGCCACTTCGGCGGGCTCGGCTGGATCCTGCCCTCGGTGCTGGAGCGCGTCCCCGGGCCCGCCGGGCTCTACTACGACCTGGTGACGCAGGTGGAGATGGAGCGCTGGCACAACGGCCGGACGGTGCTCCTGGGCGACGCCTGCCAGGCCGTGTCGTTGTTCGCCGGTCACGGGGCGAGCATGGCGATGGCGGCGGCCTGGGTGCTGGCCGACGAGCTGACCACGGCGCGCGACGCGCCGGAGAGCCTGGCCGACGCCGACGAGACGCCCGGGAGCCTGGCCGGCGCCGATGAGCCGCCCGGGGGCCTGGCCGGCGCCCTCGCCCGTTACCAGGCGCGGATGGCCCCGGCCGTTGCCGAGGTGCAGGACTTCGGGCGGCGGTCCATCCACTGGCTCGCGCCCTCGAACCGGTGGCGCATCCTCGCCCGCGACCTGATCTTCCGGCTGGCCGCCCTGCCCGGCGGCAGCCGCCTGTTCGTCAACTCCTTCAGCCCCGGCGGCCACAACCTCATCACGTCCCGCTCGGACGTGCTGGAGAGCGTGCGCCGCGACTGATCATCCCCAGCGGCTGCGCAGCCGGCCGAGCGTGGCCCGCCGCGACCGCTCGCGCCGCTCCCGCAGGTGCGGGGCGTGCGGCGGGCCGGGCACGGCGGCGGTGCGCGTCCAGTAGCCGGCCAGCGCCACGAGCAGGGCGTCCACCCGCTCGGCCGGTGCGGCCTCGCCCAGCGGCCCGGCCCGGCTCTGAGCTGCCCTGCCGTGCCGGCCGGTGGGTGCGGGCCGTGGCCGGTCCGGTGGCCAGGGCGTGCCAGAGCTCGCAGCGGCCCGCCATGCGCGCGGCCACGGTCGGCGGCCCGGCCAGCGGCGCCGGGGTCAGCGGGCCCGCGCAGGCCGCCAGCATGTCCAGCGCCGCCGCCAGCTCCCCCGGGTGCCACGGCTCGTGCGGCACCCGGCCCGGCGCCTCCTCCGAGCAGAGCAGCCCCAGCCGTCCCGTTCGCAGGAGAACAGCAAGCGCGGCGCCGGCACCGCGGCGGGCAGGGCCGCGCTGACCACCGCCTCGGACCGGTAGTCCCCCGCGTGGTCCGCGCCGGACGGCACCGCCTTGAGAAACACCCGCCCGCCGCGCGAGCAGCCGCCGTTCAGGTGCCCGTCGACGGTGGCGATGCCGCGGACGCCGTACGAGAAGCCGCCCTGGCGCGGCTCGAACCCCCGCACGGCGCCCAGCCGGCGCTCGACCTCCGCCACCAGCGACGGCGGCAGCCCGGCGAGCTCACGCCGCGGAGTCCTCCTCATCCTCGATCTCGTCCCCACCCTCACCGCGGTCAAGCGTCTGCTTGGCGGCCCTGAACCGGGCGCAGCGCGCCTCCAGCTCCCGTTCGTCTTCCAGGATCCACTGTTCGATCATGGTCAACGAAGTGATCACACGCCGACCGGCGAGCGGGCCGACTTGACGCAGACTTTTCATCCCAGCAACTCGACCGTGCCCCGCTCGCCGTCCACCCTGATCCGATCGCCGTCGCGCACCCGCATGGTGGCGTTGCCGGTGCCGACCACGGCCGGGATGCCCAGCTCGCGGGCCACGATCGAGGCGTGCGAGAGGGGCGCCCCCATGTCGGTGACCACGGCCGCGGCGCGCGGGAACATCGGCGTCCAGCCCACGTTCGTCAGCGTCGTGACGAGGATCTCGCCCGGCTTGAGCCGCTCGCCCTCCTCCGGCCTCGCCAGGACCCGGGCGGTGCCCTCCACCACTCCGGGCGCGCCGGGGAAGCCGGTGACGGTGTCGCTGACCGGCGCGGACGCGCCCCGCGCGTCGTAGATGTCGGCCCGCCTGGCAGGGTCGGCCGCCCAGCGCACCGGGTCGAAGCGGCCCACGATCAGCGCCGGGTAGGGCGGCAGCGAGGCGTACCGCTCGTACGTGGCCCGCCGCACCGGCGCCTTCTCCAGCACGGACCGGTCACCGCGCAGCAGCGCTAGCAACTCGGGCAGGTACAGGAAGAACACCTCGTCGCCGGCCCCGGTCAGCTCCCCCGCCCGTACGACGAAGGCGCGCAGCACCCAGAACGCCCGGATGTTCTCCGACCGGGCGTTCTCCCGGTCGCGGACGACCGCGTTCCACCGCCGCACCCTCTCCCGCATCCGGGCCTGCTTGCCGGGGTAGCGCCGCGCGAAGCGCGCCCACGCCTGCTCCCTGGCCTCGCCCTGCCGCTCCAGCAGCGCCTCGGTGCCGTCCCGCAGGTCACGCAGGCCGGCGAGCTGGGCGTCGATCCACGCCGGGTCCTCTCCCGGCCGGGGGATCGAGACCTCGAACTCGTGCGGGCCGCGATGCCCGTACGCGCGGGCGAACTCCTCCCTGGTGATCTCCCCGCGAGCCAGCCTGGACAGGCCCATCACCGGCCCCATGCTGGCCAGCTCGCCGTCGGCGTTGACGCCGGTCAGCATCGCCTCGGCGTCCACCTCGCCCATCATCGTGCGCAGCCGGTCGCGGGTGTAGACGAGCGTGGCGCCGCCCTGGCGGCCCGCGGCCTCCAGCATCTGGGAGGAGGTGACCAGGTGCGGCCCGATCTCCCGTTCCCACAGCGCGGCCAGCTCAGCGCCCGAACCGGTCGCGGCGGCGCGCTCGCGCAGCTCCTCGCACCTTGTCGCCGAGCCGGCCAGGAACTCGGGCATGTGCGCGAGATGGCGGGCGACGCGGCGCCGGATGCGGATCGACATGGGCACGACCGCCCTGATGAGCCGCCACCGCGAGACCGGCACCAGCGGCACCTCCAGGCCGGGCGGCAGCTTGCCGAAGACCTGCTCGGTCACGCCGAGCCTGCTCTTCATGCCCAGGGCGGCGGCGATGGAGTGCACGATGCTGAGGTTCATGTAGAAGCGCCCGCCGATGTTGCCCACCAGGTCGAAGCCGGGCAGCGTGGAGGCGGACATGGCCTCCTCGATGAACCGGCGCACGAACGACCACGTGATCGGGGTCATCACGTCGGGGATGGCCTCGCCCAGGTTGCCGCCGGTCCACAGGTAGTCGCCCCTGAGGCTGTCGTTCCACTCCTCCAGCCGCGGCTTCAGGGCGGTGATCGGGCGGGCCTGCACGATGGCGAACGTGCCCGCGCGCCTGGTCCACTCCACGTCCATGGGCGTGCCGTACAGGGTCTGGACGCGGGCGCCGAGCCCGGCCAGCTCCACGGCCTGGGCGTCGTCCAGCACGGGCGCGCCGCGCAGCTCCTCGGGGACCGGCCGCTCCTCGGTGCCGCCGTCGGTGCGCACGGTCATGACGGTCTTGTCGCCGGTGCTCGCCGCGATCACCTTGCCGTCCGACACGGTGATCGTGTCGGGGGTGACCTGGCCGCCGACGACCGCCTCGCCGAGGCCCCACGAGGCGTTGATCACGGTCTCGTCGCGCGCGCCGGTGACCGGGTCGGCGGTGAACATGACGCCCGCGGCGTCGGCGTCCACCAGCTCCTGGACCACCACGGCCAGCGCCACGTCGTCGTGCGGCACGCCGTTCTGGTCACGGTAGGCGATCGCGCGCGGGTTCCACAGCGAGGCCCAGCAGCGCTTGACCGCGTCGAGCAGGGTGTCGCCCCTGATGTTGAGGTAGGTGTCCTGCTGCCCGGCGAACGACATCCCGGGCAGGTCCTCGGCGGTGGCGGACGAGCGCACCGCCACGGGCACGTCGTCGCCGAGCGCCGCGTACGCCCGCAGGATCTCCCCCGCGAGCTCGCCGGGCACGTCGCGCGCGGCGAACAGCGGCGGGATCCGGGACGGGTCCTCGGCGGCGGCGCGCAGGATCTCCTCGTGGAACCCGGCCACGAACGCACGGTAGGCCCCGGTCGTGACGTGGAAGCCGCCGGGCACGGGCAGCCCCGCCCCTGCCATCCTGGCCAGGGAGGCGCCCTTGCCGCCCGCGGTCGCGAGGTCGGCCGCGGGGTCGTCGAGAGGAAGTACGGCCCTCACTGCACACGCTCCTTAGAGCCTCAGGGAGGCGTCCAGCTTGCGCCGGGCCACCTCCACAGCGGCGTCGAGAAATTCGAGGGTGGCCCGCGCGACCGCCTCGGCGTCGGCGGCGGACATGGGGCGGCCCGTGCTCAGGCTGCGCTCGATGGTGTCGGCCACCAGCTCCGCCACCCGGTCGTCGGACGGCACGGCGTGCTCGGGCAGCGACGTGCGCATGAGCACGAAGCCGTAGACGATGGAGCCGACCCGCACCATGTGGTCGCCCGGGTCCTCGCGGATCGCGCCGCGCTCGACCAGCTCGGCCGCGTACGGCTCGAAGGCCGCCCCGGTCTGCAGCCAGCTCGTGCTGGTGCGCTTCTGGCGGGTCAGCTTGCCGAGCACCTGGGGGTCGCCGGTCAGCACCGCCTGGAGGAGCGGGCTGCGCAGCAGCGCCCGCGAGATCTCGCCGAACAGCTCGCTCAGCGTGGCCGGCGCGCGGTCGCGGACCTCGGTCATCATGCGGACCCGCTCGCGGCGCAGCAACGCGGCGAAGATGTCGTCGCGGGTCTTCCAGTGCAGGTAGATGGTGCCCTTGGCGACGCCGGCGCGCTGGGCGATGTCGTCGATCGTGGTCTTGTCGTAGCCCCAGCGCAGCACCAGCTCGGCGACGGCGTCGAGGATCCGGTGCGCCCGATCGAGCTGGCGGGCCGGGTCCCGCGGCGGCCGTCCGACCCTGGCCATGCGTCTCACCCCATTTGTTTGACTAGATGAGACTATTTGGTCATTTTATTCAACGCAAGTTCACCCCGCTGTCATGACAGGGTGAACCGGCCTTCAGGCGAGCTTGGCCAGCAGCGTCTCGGCCTCGGCGGCGAACGCCGGGTCGCCGGCCTCCACGGCCGTCACCAGCAGCCGGCGGGCCAGCTCCAGGTCGCCGCGCTCGTACCGGATCTCGCCGAGCCGGCAGGCGGCCTCGGCCACCAGCTCCGGCCGCTCGCTCAGGCTCAGCGTCAGCTCGTAGTACCGCAGAGCCCCGTCGCGGTCGCCCAGCCAGTAGCAGAGCTCGCCCAGGTGCGCCGCCGCCATGCCCGACTCGGGATCGCCCGCGTCGATGACGCGCTGGTACCACATGAGCGCCTCGGCGTAGTTCCTGTTCCGCTTGGCCAGCGCGCCCAGATACATCGCGCCCAGCGCGCTGATGTGCCCCTCGCCCTGCTCGACCGCCCTGCGGTACCAGGCCTGCGCCCGCTCCTCGTCCTCCTCGTGGTACGTCTGCCCGAGCGCGATCATGGCCCGGGCGGCGAGGTCGTCGTCGCCGGCCTCCAGCACCCGCAGGTACACCTGCCTGCCCTCGTCCACGTGCCCGGCGCCCACCAGGGTCTGCGCGTACACGCTGAGCGTGGTCGGCTCGCCGTTCGTGGCCGCCTCGCGCAGCGTGCGCAGCGACGCCTCGGTGTCGCCCTGGCGCTCCTGCAACATGCCCAGCAGGCCGCCGAACACGCCGGGCGCCGGGCTGTCGGCGTCGCCGGCGCGCCGCTCGGCCAGGTCGTAGAACGCCTCGGCGTCGCCCGCCGAGTCGAGCAGCTCCAGCAGCCTGCCGCCGGCCACGAAACGCACGTCGGGGTCCTCGTGCTCGTTGAGCCGCTCGTACGTGGCACGCGCCGCCGCCGTCTCCCCCAGCTCCGCCAGCCGCCCGGCCGCCTCGATCTCGGTGTACGGGTCGGAGCCCGCCACCTCGTAGTACCGCACCACGGCCACCGGGTCCGCGCACCGCCCGCCGAGGTCGCGGGCCTGGGCGGCGGCGTGCTCGCCCATCAGCGACAGCACCTCCAGCGCCGGCCCGTGCTCGCCCCGGTCGCAGAGCTCCTGGGAGATGCCGTTCAGCGCGTCGAGCGCGGTGCCCGCCATGCCGGTGCCGAGCGCGGCGGCGAACGAGCGGGCCGCCTCGACCGGCCGGCCCTCCTCGTACAGCCAGACGCCGCGCTGCACGCTCGCCTTGGCCGCGGCGTACGGGTGACCGGAGCCGGCGGCCAGGGCCAGCTCCCGCTCGGCCCCGGCCGCGTCGCCCAGCTCGCGCAGGGCCGTGGCCAGGTCGAGCCGCAGGGACTCCGACAGCTCGGGATGGCCGGCGTCGATGCCCTTGGCGTACATGCGGGCGGCCTCTCCCGTCTCCCCCCGCGCGCCGAGCGCGCCGCCCCAGGCCCAGTAGCCCACGGCCACGGTCTCCGGGTCGCCGGTGCCCACGGCGCGCTCCGCCTGCTCGATCGTGGCGTCGTGGTCCTGCTCGTCGAGCAGGTGGAGGAGGAGCCTGCGCAGGCATTCGAGGTCGCCGGCCGCGGCCGCGTCCGTCAGCAGCAGCCGGGCCTGCGCGGCTTCGCCGCGCTCGGCGAGCAGGTCGGCGGCGAGGACGGCGGTGGCGGGCAGTCCGGCCCTGGCGGCCTCCACCGCCCCGCCGAGGTCGCCGCGGCGGTGGCGGACGACCGCGAGGTTGCGCCAGGCCGCGGCGGCCGTGGCAGGGTGGCCGGTGGCGGGCAGGAAGCAGAGCTCGGAGCGGCAGTTGTCGCCCTCCTCCGCGATCCGGGCGCCGAGGTCGATCGCGGCCTTGGCGGCGAGCTCGGGCTCGGCCTCCTCGATGACCAGGCGGTAGAACGCGTTCGCGTGCGGAGCCCTGGCCATGATCTCGTCCAGTGCCTCCGCGCGGTCGGCGGGGGCGAGCCCGGCCAGCAGGCGGCGCACCCCGGGCACGTCGTCGTCGTGCAGGGCGAGCAGCAGCGCGGCCAGCGGCTCCGACCCGGCGCCTTCCGTCAGCGCGGCCAGCGCGCCCTGCCCGTCGCCCTCGGCCAGCAGCACCCAGGGCAGCTCGTCGGGGGTGGCGCGGCCGAGCAGGTGGCGGGCCACGGCGGCGGCGTGCTCGTCGTCCTCCTGCGCCGCGGCCCGCTCCAGCGCGAACGTCCCCGACTCGGGGTCGCCGGCGGCCAGCAGGCAGCGGCCCGCCTCCACCATGACCTCCGGCTCCGTCTCCGGGTCGAGCGCTGCGGCCCGCTCGTACGCCGCCCTCGCTCCCGCCAGGTCACCGGTCTCGGCCAGCAGGCTGCCGAGCAGGCACTCCGACAGCCCGGACACCTCGGGCGGCGCGGCCCGCATGACCGCCAGCGCCCCCTCGGCGTCCCCCCGCCGCCGCAACCACCGCGCCAGAGGCACCGTCACCTCCGCACTCGGCGCCAGGTCAGCGCCGCCCGCACGCTCGTGCACGCTCGCTCCCGGCGTCACGGCGGCGCCGCCGGCGTCCCGCGTCACGGCGGCGCCTGCCGGGCGGTCGTGCGCGTCCGCCGCGCCGAACACCTCGATCAGCCACTCACGGGCCTCCGCCACGCGCCCGCACTCCACCAGCGACTCCGCGATCAGCATGGTCAGCTCGCGGTCGGGGTCGGGCACCCGGGCCAGCACCTCCACCGCCTCGGCGTGCTCGCCGAGCTCGCGCAGGACCTCGCCGGCCGAGCGCAGCGCCACGCCGTTGAGGTGCTCGTCGTCGCCCAGCGCCCCCATGAACGCCTCGACCGCCCCGCGCCGGTCCCCCGCGTCGCCGCGCAGCGCGCCGAGCAGGCAGCCGGCCTGCTGGCGCTGGCCGGCGTGACCGGCGGCGGCCACCAGCGACAGCGCCCCGTCGGCGGCTCCGGTCCGGCCGGTGCGCTGCCAGGCGTTCGCGCACTCCATGGCGAGCAGCCCGGCCATCGCCCGCTCCTCGCCCTCGGGCATCGCCCGCGCCGCCGCCTCGAAGTCCTCGTCGAGCACCAGCCGCCCGAACCGGCACAGCTCGCCCGCGCCCAGCTCGAACGCGGCCCGCGCCCCCGCGACGTCGTCCAGCCTGATCCGGTTGAACGCCAGCGGCAGCGCGGCCCGCTCCGGTTCCCCCTCGGCGATCAGCCGCTCGTGCAGCCGGCAGGCGGCGAGCAGGTCGCCCTGCTGCTCGTACACGCCGGTCAGCCCGGACGCGGCCTCGAACCGCACCCCCCGGTGCCCCGCCGTCAGCGCCGCCTCGTAGGCGGCCCGCGCCTGCTCCGGATCCTCCTCGGCGACCAGCCCGCCCAGCGCCCACCCCACCCACGGGGCCAGCGCCGGATGCCCGCCCGCCAGCGCCGCGCGCAGCAGCTCCGCCACGTGCGCCTTGTCGCCGAGCACGTCCTTGCAGATCACCGCCGTGTACGACAGCGCCAGCGGGTCACCGCTCCCCGCCGCCGACAGGAACATCTCGGCGACCTCGGACAGGTCGTACCCGATGGAGGCCAGCACCTGCGCGAACACGGCGGTGCCGATGGCCGCCACGGCGGGGTCGGGGTGCCGCGCCGCCTCCTGGTAGCGGGCCAGCCCCTCCTCCCTGCCCAGCCGCTGGTGCTCCAGCATCGCGGCGAGCACCGGGTGCGGCTCGTCAGCGGACGCGCGCAGCAGGTGCAGCAGGAACGCCGCGTTGAAGCCCTGGAGCACGTCGTCGCCCTCGGCCACGTACGCCAGCAGCTCGTCCGCCTGCTCCCGGTCGCCCTCGCCCAGCTCCAGCTTGGCCAGCACCACCATGGCCCGCAGCGCCTGGAAGTCCGCGCCGGAGTCGACGGCCCGGCGCAGCAGCCGCCTGGCCTCGGCCAGCTCGCCGGCCTGGAGCGCCTCCATGCCGTCGTCGGTGTCCTGGAGGGCCTGCTCCTCGACGGGGTCGGCCAGCGGCTGCTGCCTGGCGGCGTGGTCGAGCAGCAGCGCGGCCTTGAACGCGGTGTCCTGGTCGTCGTGCGCGGCGGCCAGCGCCAGCAGCTCCAGGATCTCCTCGCGCGCCCAGGGGTGCTGGTCGAGCAGCAGGCCGAGCAGGGTGACGCAGGCGGCGGGCCACTCCAGGTCGCCCGACTCCAGCACGGCGCGCAGCGCGGCCAGCGCCTCGGCCGGCTCACCCGCCTCGGTGTGCATCTGGGCCAGGCACGCCTGTGCCTGCACGGCGTACTCGCGCTGGCCGCTGGCGATCACCCGGTGGAAGATCGCCTTCGTCTCCTCGTCGTCGCCGAGCTGCGCGGTCACCTTGGCCAGCTCGATGAGGGAGGGCAGCCGGAGCTCCGGTCTGGGGTCCTCGGCGGCCACCCGGTAGGCGGCGGCGGAGTCGGCGTACTCGCCCAGGTCCACCAGCACCGCGCCGAGCAGCTTGTGTGCCATGGCGCGATGGTCGGGGGAGCCGACGGCGATGGCGTGCTCGCAGGCTTCGCGGGCCGAGTCGAAGTCGCCCTGCTCGGCGTAGAGCTGGTAGAGCCGGAACGCCGACAACGCCACGATCTCCGGATCTCCGCAGGTGAGCAGCTCCCGGTAGTCGTCCTCGTCCTCGGCCTCGGCGTAGAGGTCGCGGGCCGAGGCCGGGTCCTGGTCGAACTCGGGCAGCTCCAGCCGCGCGGCCAGCTCGGCCACGGCGGGGCTGTGGCACCTGCGGGCCCGCTCCAGCGACTCCTGCGCGCCCTGCGCGTCACCGAGCTGGGTCAGCACCAGCACCAGCGCCGTGTCCGCGAGCGCGGCCACCTCGAAGTCGGCGCCGTCGGAGGCGATCATCAGCACCCGGTGCGCCGCGGCCCACTCCTCGGCGGTGACCAGCATCATCCCCATGGCGATGGCCGAGCGCTGCCCGAACACCGGGTCTCCCGACTGGATCACCGACCGGTGCGCCGCCTCCGCGCCCTCCAGGTCCCCCTGCTCCTGCAGCAGCCCGGCCAGCAGGTGGGACGCCTCCGGGTCCCCGGTGGCCGCGATCTGCCTGAACAGCGCGGCGGCCCGGTCCAGGTCTCCCGCTTTCCAATGATCCATGGCCGCGTCGAGCTGTTCGGACGCCATCGCTCACCCCAATGTCACTCAACAATGTGAAAAAACTACAGATGTGTCACCGGCGTCACAGCGCATTCCGAGATCTTGGGTCCGTACGCGGAAGGGCCGGGGAGCGCCGTAGCGTATGGGGCATGGGCAAGGCGTTCTGGATCGATCAGGAGTTCGACAGGGACCGTGACGGGCGCTATGCCGTACACGTGCGCAAGAACCTCGACGAGTTCGAGTGGGGCGACATCGCGCCCGTGCGGTTCGCCTGCACGGCGTGGGAGCTGGCCACGCCGCCGTCACTGACCCCCGGCTTCGTACGGTGGGACCGGCGCGTCCTGGAGGCGAGCTGCCACCGCAACACCTGGGACGGCACCCTCTACGCGCGGGTCAGGCTGGTCTCCCCGCTGCCGGAGGAGCTGCGGCGCTCGCGGGCCTGGTGGCGCGACCGAGGCTGGCTGGGCTGGCAGGAGACCTTCGGCCAGTACGTCGAGCCGACCCAGCAGGACCTGGCCCGGCTGCCGTTCCTGCGGGCCTCGCTGCTGGTCGAGGCGCCGCTCCCGCTCGACGACCTGCCGCCGGAGCCCGAGGGCCCGCACATGGAGGTCGAGCAGAGCGCGCACCGGGCGGTGACCGTGCTGACCCGCGAGCTCAACGCGCTGGTCGCGCCGGTGCTCGACCAGCTCGGCTAGAAGCCCGTCACCCCGTCGACCAGCTCGCGCAGGATGTCGAGGTGGCCGTTGTGGCGGGCGGTCTCCTCGGTCATGTGGCCGATGACCCACCTGAGCGTGAGGTGGTTGCCCTTGCTGTCGGCGCCCTTGGAGCGCTCGTCCAGGCCGATGCCCTCGACGAGCTCGTCCACCCTGCGGCACTGGGCCTGGTAGTCCTCCAGCACCTGGGCCAGCGGGAGCTTCAGTGACGCGGTGAACTCGGCGTCGGGGTCCTCGTCGGTCCACGGCCCGCGGTCCTCGCCGCCGAGGAACATCACCTCGAACCAGTAGTGCTCGTTCCACCGCAGGTGGTTCACCAGGCCGGAGACGGTCATGAGCGGGGAGGTGGCCAGCGGCGCCCGCCTGGCGTCCTCGTCGCTCATGCCTTCGCACTTGGCCGCGACGGTCGCGCGCGCGTAGTCGAGAATGGTGGTCAGGGTGCTGCGTTCGTCCCAGGAGTCGGGCGTGTCGGTCCTCTGCATCGGACCAGCATGCCTGATTCTCCTGTGGGTAGCAGGGGCACATGAGGATGGCGCTCGTCGTGCTGGTGATGGCTCTGACTACTGTGGGTTGCGCCGCGGACACGGCCTCCCCCGCGCGCGCGGCCAAGCGCTTCCACGCCGCGCTCTCCGCGCACCAGGAGGAGGCGGCGTGCGCGATGCTGGCCCGCAAGACCGCCGACAAGCTCCCCGACGAAGGCCAGAGCTGCGCTGACGCGCTGCGCGAGCTGCGGCTCGGGCCCGGCGGGCGGGTCACGTCGGTGGCCGTGTGGGGCGAGGACGCCCAGGTGCGGCTGGCCGGCGACACGCTCTTCCTGCACCGCTTCAGCGACGGCTGGCGGATCAGGGCCGCCGGCTGCGTGCCGATGGGCGACCTGCCGTATGACTGCGAGGTGGACGACTGATGCGGGTGATGTTCACGCTGACCGCTCTGGTGATCGTGGTCGGCCTGGCCTGGTTCTTCGCCCTGGGGTGGTCGAAACTGTGAGATGGCTCAAGGAGAACTCGCTGTCGCTGGCGTTCCTGATCATGTTCCTGCTGGCGGTGGGCGGGCAGGCCGTGGCCGGGATGTTGCAGTACAACGACCAGCAGGCGGCCAACGGGGCCGAGCCGGTCTCGCTGGTGCAGTACGTGGCCTCCTCGGCGTTCGCGGTGAACGTGGCGGAGAACTGGCAGTCGGAGTACCTGCAGTTCTTCCTGTTCATCATGCTCACCGTCTGGCTCGTCCAGAAGGGCTCGCCCGAGTCCAAGGAGCCGGGCAAGGCCGGGGCCGAGTCCGACGAGGACCAGCAGATCGGGCGGTACGCCGACGCCGACTCCCCCGGCTGGGCCAGGGTCAAGGGGATCAGGCTGTGGCTGTTCAGCAACTCGCTCGGGCTGGTGATGGGGGCCGTCTTCCTGCTGTCGTGGCTGGCGCAGTCGGTGGCGGGGCAGGCGGCGTACAACGGGGAGCGGCTCGGCGACCTGCGGGATCCGGTCTCGTGGGACGCGTACGTCACCTCGCCGGAGTTCTGGGACCGCAGCCTGCAGAACTGGCAGTCGGAGCTGCTGGCCGTGCTGTCGATGGTGGTGCTGTCGATCTACCTGCGCCAGCGCGGCTCACCCGAGTCGAAGCCGGTGGGGGCGGCTCACACGTCCACGGGGGTCGAGGGCTGACCGGTGACGACGGCCACGACGCGGGTGCCGGGCGCGAAGGCGCCCCGGCGGGCGAGGTCGAGGACGCCGTAGAGCATCTTCGCCACGTAGATCCGCTCCACCCCGTGCTCGGCGGCGAACCGCTCCAGGGCGGGGGTCGAGCGCGCGTAGCCGCCGAAGTGGTAGTCCAGGTTGATCGTCCAGTTCGGCCACGTGCGCCCGTACGCCTCCCGCTGCAGCCTGGCCACCTCCCCCTCCAGGAACCCGGCCCCCTTCAGCACCGCGAACCCGAGCGCCCGCCGGCCCTCGGGCAGCCCCGCCGAGATCCCCGCCAGCGTCCCGCCGGTCCCCACGGGGCAGCAGATGACGTCGTAGTCCTCCTCGATCTCCCCCGGCAGCTCGGCGCAGCCCCGCACGGCCGCCGCGTTGCTCCCGCCCTCGGGCAGGATCACCACGTCGCCCCACCGGGCCCGCAGCCGCGCCCGCACCTCCTCGGTGTGCTTGAGCCGGTAGGAGGCCCGGTCGAGGTAGGTGAGGGTCATGCCGCAGGCCGCCGCGCGGGCCAGCGTGGGGTTGAGCGGCAGGTGCTCCTCGCCGCGGATGACCCCGATCGTCTCGATGCCGTGTCGCGCCCCGGCCTCGGCCACGGCCCTGATGAGATTGGAGTGGGCGCCGCCGAAGGTCAGCAGCCGCGGATGGCCCAGGTTGTGCTTGAGCTTGCGCGGCTTGTTGTCGTCGTGCAACAGGAACACCCGGACCTGACCGAGCCCTGGATCCAGGAGCTCTTCCATGGCGCTAGTCTACGGTCGGGCCTTTGTTGAGGAGTGTTCGGTTATGCGCGTTGTTGAAGCTTTTCGTGCCGCCTTCGGCGCGTCCCCTCAGACCGTCTGGCATGCTCCCGGCAGGGTCAACCTGATCGGCGAGCACACCGACTACAACGACGGCTTCGTCCTGCCGTTCGCGGTGCCGTGGGGCGTGACCGCCGCCCTCACGCCGCGCGACGACGACACGATCCGCGTCCTGTCCCTCCAGTCCGACTCGGGCCAGCCGGTCACCATGGCGAGCCGCGAGGAGTCCCGGGGCTGGACGCGCTACGTCGTCGGCGTCCTGGCCATGCTCGGCGACCGGGTGCGGGGCGCGGACATCGCGATCGACGGCGACGTCCCCTCGGGCGCGGGCCTGAGCTCCAGCGCCGCACTCGAGGTGTCCGTCGCCTCGGCGCTCAACGACGTGCACGCCCTCGGCATGACGCCGATGGAGCTGGCCCTGCTCAGCCAGAAGGCCGAGAACGACTTCGTCGGCATGCCCTGCGGCATCATGGACCAGGCCGCCTCGGCGCTCTGCGAGGAGGGTCACGCGCTCTTCCTCGACTGCCGCTCGCTCGGCTCCCGCAACATCCCGCTCGACCTGGCCTCCCACGGCCTGAGCATGCTCATCATCGACACGCAGGTGCACCACGAGCACGCCGGCGGCGAGTACGCCAAGCGCCGCGCCGAGTGCGAGTCGGCGGCCCGCAAGCTCGGCGTCGCCGCCCTGCGCGACGTCACCGACCTGGGGGGCGCGCTCGCGCGGCTCCAGGGCGACGAGCGCAAGCGCGTGGAGCACGTCGTCGCCGAGAACCACCGCGTCGAGGCCCTCGTCGGGCTGCTCCGCGCGGGCGCCGTCACGGAGATCGGCGCCCTGCTGAACGCCTCCCACCTGTCGCTGCGCGACCTGTACGAGGTCTCGTCACCCGAGCTCGACGTGGCCGTGGAGGCCTCGCTCAAGGGCGGGGCCCGCGGCGCGCGCATGACGGGCGGTGGCTTCGGCGGCTCGGCGATCGCGCTGGTGCCGCTGGAGCGCCTCGACAGCGTCAAGGAGTCGGTGTCGAACGCCTACGCCGAACGCGGCTTCAAGGCCCCCCGCTTCCTGCCGGCCACGGCGGCCAAGGGGGCCCACCGGGTCTCGTGACCCTCACGGGAGGTCTCCTGACCCTCACGGGAGGGGCGGGAAGTCCGGCGGGCGCCGCTCAAGGAAGCTGGCGACGCCCTCCGCGAAGTCGGGCCGCCCGAACGAGGCGATCATCTCCTGCGTGGCGGCCTTGGCGGACTCCTCCAGGGTGGCGTCCCAGTCGTGCCACACCTGCCGCTTGATGATCGCCATGGACGCGGGCGAGCTGTAGGCCGCCAGCTCCCCGGCGTACTCCTGCGCCTCGCGCAGCAGCCTCTCCCCCGGCACGGCGCGGTTGGCCAGCCCCAGCTCGTACGCCTCCCGCCCGGTGAACACCCGCCCCGACAGCAGGACGTCCATGGCCCGCTGCTGCCCCATGACGCGCGGGAGCACCCAGGAGAGCCCGTACTCGGCGATCAGCCCGCGGCGCGAGAAGGCCGTCGTCCACTTGGCCTCCTCGGCCGTGAAGACGAGGTCGCAGACGAGCGCGTGCACCATGCCGAGGCCCGCGCAGGCCCCGTTGACCGCGGCGACGATCGGCTTGCCGATGGTCGTGGGGAAGGTGTTGGGCCGCGGGTCGGGCACCTCGTCGTACGAGCCGGTCTGGATGGCGTTCAGCGTCTTGAAGTCGGCGCCGGAGCAGAACCCCTTGCCCGCGCCCGTGACCACCACGGCACGCACGTCGGGATTCCGCTCGGCCTCGGCCAGCAGGTCGAAGTAGCGCCGTCCCATGGCGTCGGTCCACGCGTTGAGCGTGTCGGGCCGGTTGAAGGTCAGGGTGAGCACGCCCTGGTCGTCGAGAGTCGAGAGCACGAGGTCCACCATGCCCCTAACAGAACCATGTTCTAGGCAGGGAAGGCAAGGATGAGGGGCATGGAACGCGATCTGGCCTGGGACGGCTGTCACAACGTGCGCGACCTGGGCGGCCTGCGAGCGGCCGGCGGCAGGCGCACCCGCTGGGGAGCGGTGGTGCGCTCCGACACGCCGGACCGGCTCACCGGCAGCGGATGGGCTGCGGCAGCGGCCCACGGCATACGGACCATCGTGGACCTGCGCATCCCCGGCGAGCACCACGCCGCCCCCGGCCACCGCCCGCCCGGGATGACCGTCGTCAGCCTGCCGCTGGACAGCCGCGACGACCCCGGCCACGGCCGCTGCAACGGCACGCCCTTCTACCTGCGCCACCACCTCGACAGCCTGCCCGACCGCAGCGCGCGGGTGCTGCGCGCCATCGCGCAGGCCCCTCCCGGCGGGGTGCTCGTGCACTGCGTGGCCGGCCGCGACCGCACGGGCCTGATCGCCCTCCTGCTGCTCGCGCTGGCCGGGGTCGCGCCCGGGGACATCCTGGCCGACTACGAGCGGTCCGCGACCCGCCTGAGCGCCCTGTACGCCCTCCTGGGGCAGCCCGACGACGCCCTGCGCGTCCAGGCCCGCCTGGCCGCGGCCGGCACCACGACCGCCGCGGTGGTCACGGAGCTGCTGGCGGGCCTGGACGTCGAGGAACGCCTGAAGGCGGGCGGCCTGACCGCGGCCGAGCTGGCCGCGCTACGCGAGCGCCTGACGGTGATGGACGAAGGCGGGGGTCAGGACGCTGGTGTCGTAGTAGCGGTGGAAGACGGGCGTGGCGCTGCCGGATAGCGGCGGCACGATCCACGACCAGTCCGCCGGGCAGACCCGCCCGGCCTTCTCCTCCTTCGACAGGTGGGTCAGGAACCGGCGCGACTCCGTGTGGTGGTCGGTCATCGTGACCCCCGCCCGCTCGAACGAGTGCAGCACCGCCACGTTCAGCTCCACCAGCGCGTGGTCGCGCCACAGGGAGCGCTCGGTGGAGGTGTCCAGGCCGAGCCGCTGCGCCACCACCGGGAGCTGGTCGTACCTGTCGGCGTCCGCGAGGTTGCGGGCGCCGATCTCGGTGCCCATGTACCAGCCGTTGAAGGGCGCGCAGGGGTAGCAGATGCCGCCGATCTCCAGGCACATGTCCGAGATGGCCGGCACGGCGTGCCAGCGCAGCCCCAGCTCCTCGAACCACGCGTAGTCGGGATGCGCCAGCGGCACCTCCAGCACGGCGTCCCCCGGCACGTTGCACAGCAGCGGGTCGCCGAACGCCGGCTGGATGACCAGCGGCAGCACGTCGAACCGGCCGCCCCGCCCCCGCCAGCCCAGCGCCCCGGCCGTCTCCGTGAGCGCGACGTTGCGCGGGTCCCCCACGACGCCGTCGGGGGTGCGGTACCCGGCGTAGCGGATGAGCTGGTCGTTCAGCAGCCGGGGCGCGCGCTGGGCGGGCGTGTCGGGGGCCAGCACGGTGACGGTGGGCCTGATCTTCCCGTTCCCGGTGGCCTCGCGCAGGTGGGCCACGCATTCCAGGGCGACCCCCTCGGCCGTGTTCACCTGCCTGCGGTCGCGCACCTTCAGCGAGCGCCAGTACAGCCGGCCGATGCACCGGTTGCTGTTGCGCCAGGCCACCCGGGCGCCGAACTCCAGCTCCTCGTACGTGTGCGTATAGGTCCCGTAGCGGGCCACGTCCCTGGCGATGTCGCGCAGGCGCGCGTGCAGCCCTCCCGCCGAGGGGTTCTCTGCGTGGTGGAGCCTGATGAAGCGCTCGGCCTCCCGCATGTCGGTGGTGCGCTCGATCACCGCCTGGGCGGCGAGCACGTCGAAGGGGCGAAGGTTCCTGATCCAGGTACGCACGCGGCAACCAGCACTTCTCCGTCATCGGAGCGCCCCGCCGATTCCGGGTCGGCGGCACGTCCTGGTGATGGCGCCCTCTCCCCGCCACCGACGACTTCCCGCGGCTCCGGCCCGAGGGACCGGCCCTCCCATTTTCCGTACCGCGCCCCGCTTTGTCCGCCGAACCCGAAAACGTGTCACCATCGCACTACACGGTGTGAAACGCGCCCCCGGACGCGCTCCGGGGGCGCGGACCGCGCCTACTTGCTCCAGACGCAGGTGAGATGGATGACGCGGCTGTGGTGCCAGCGCTTGCCCGCGTGCTTCCTCTTCACCACTTCCCGGGGCAGCTTCCCGGCCGGGACGCTGATCGACAGCCGGTCCTCAGGCACGACCGTCACGCCGTCCTCGACGACGGCCTCGGCGAGCTCGGGCTCGATGTACCTCTCCTCGACGAGCTCGGCCACCTTGGCCCTGGAGAGCCTCACGACGTCGCCGTCACTCATCCAGCACGTCAGCCTGCCACCGTGCCCGCCACCGTGCCCGCCGTCGTGGAACCCCCGACCCTCGTGCGCGCCAGCCACCACCTCGCCGGCCTTGCCGTGCACCCTGACCGGGCCGTCGTCGGCCAGCGCCGATCCCGCCATGACGCCGAGCCCGAGCGCGGCGGACGTGGCGACGATCGCGAGGCGTCGCTTCAACATGGGAACTCCCTCCCCGAGACGATTCGACAGCCCCGAGGGTCGCCCGCCGCGCCTGAAGTCAGCCTGAAGAGCGCCGAAGCCGCCTTCAGGTGCGCGTGATCAGACCGTCAGGGCCGGCGCCGGGGCAGGCGCAGGATCATGCGGGCCCCGGGGGAGCCGTCGGCGCGGTCGGCGGCGTGCAGGGTGCCGCCGTGGACCTCGGCGATCTGGCGGCAGATGGACAGGCCCAGGCCACTGCCGCCTTCGTCGCTGGCGCGCGCGTCGGCGCGGCGGAAGAACCGGTCGAAGATCTTCTCCTTGTCGGCGTCGGGCACGCCTGGGCCGTCGTCGCTCACCTCCAGGACGGCGTGACCGTCGCCGGCGGTGTCGCCGGCGGTGTCGCCGGCGGTGTCGCCGGCGGTGAGGCGCACGTCGATGTGGGAGCGGGCGTGGCGCTCGGCGTTGGCCAGCAGGTTGTCCACGATGCGGGCCAGCCGGATCGGAACGGCGTCCACCACGATCCCCGGGGTCAGATGCGAGGTGGTGGCGACGGCGGGTTTGCGGTGGGCCACTTCGCGCCGCAGGAGCCGGGCGAGATCGACCGGCTCCGTGGGTACGGGGCCGCCGGACTCCAGGCGGGCCAGCTCCAGCAGGTCGTTGACGATGTCGCCGAGCCGTTCCGCGTCCCGCAGGGCGGCCTCGACGATCTCACGGGGGTCGGTGGGCGGGTCGGCCAGCGCGTCCTCCAGCCGGGCCTGCAGGCCGGTGACCGGGCCCCGCAGATCGTGGGAGGTGTCGGCGATCGCCCGGCGCTGCCGGCGCACCAGCTCACGCAGCTCCTCGGCCATCTGCCGCTGCCTGGCCTCGGCGCTGCGCAGCCGCCGGTTGACCTCCTGCAGCTCCCCGGTCTGCGCGAACAGCTGGGCCTCGACCACGGCGATCTCGCTCAGCTCGACCGCGGAGAACTCCGACCGGCCTTCCTGTCGCATCGACTCCACGAACGAGGTGACCTCCTGCAGCCGCACGATCAGGCCGCAGACCGTGCCGTCGCGATCCGGCAGCGGGCAACTGGGCCGCGCTCCAGTACCGCTCCGCGAACTCGCCGGCACGGCCGGGCACCTCGACGTCGTATCGCTGCAGCAGCAGGAGATCGGACGCACAGTCGCCGCTGGCCAGGACCCGCTCCAGCGACGCCCGCAGCGCCTGCCTGCCCTCCGGCCACGACTCGCTCGGGAACACCTCGAAGCAGACGTGGCCGACGCACTCCTCGCTCGTGCGGCCGAACAACCGCTCATGGGCGCGGTTCACCGCGACGAACGCCAGATCGGGCGACAGCACCGCCAGCGCGACCGGAGCGGCATCGAACGCGGCCCGGAAATCCACCTCAGCCATCACGGCATCCCCAAGCCGTCATGATGCCAGGACTTGGCCGGCTGACCTGGGACAACACCCGGTGGCCGATGAACTGGGAGACCGAACCGCGCAGGGCTCCGGAAACGACTCAAGCCCCCTCTCCGTGAGGGGAGAGGGGGCTTGAGCGGTGCAGCTCCCGCGATAGGACTCGAACCTATAACCTGCCGGTTAACAGCCGGCTGCTCTGCCGTTGAGCTACGCGGGATCGATCTGTTTGCGCACTTCGCCGGGGCCCTTCGGCCCCTTCGCTGTGCGCAGGAATAGATTAGCGCACTCCGGGAGTGCGTGTCGCATCGCGAGCGGGGTAGGCCCGGAGACAGCGGAGGTGCAAAATGCGTTATCGGATGACATTCGCTGTTGGTCTGGCCGTCGGCTACGTGCTCGGCAGCCGGGCGGGACGCGAACGGTACGAGCAGATCAAGCGGACGGCGCAGCGCGTCGCCGACAGTCCCCGGGTGCAGGAAGTGGCCGGGGTGGTCGGGGCGCAGGCTTCGAGGTTCGCGGGGATGGCGAGATCGAAGGTGGGGGGCACGCTGCAGCAGCGGATCCCGTTCCTCCACTCCGACGGGCACCAGCCCGAGACCGGCACCGGCTGGCCCGATGAGGACGTCGCGGACCAGAAGGCCCGGGAGAGCGGCATCCCCTACTGATCGGACACGATCGCCGGAGCGGCATGGGCAGGAAGGGGCCTCACACCCCCGCGCGCCTGAGACCCCGGCCCATGCCGCCCACGGCCTCTTGAGGCCGCCGTTCCGGCCCTCGGACGCCGTCTCGGACGCCCGTCCCCTTCGGCCGGGCCGGCTCAGACGCCCATGCTCCGCCGCACGCCCTCCAGGGCCTGCTCGGCCTGCGCGCGCAGCCCCGGGTCCGCGGGGTCGAGCCCCTCGTCGAAGACGAACGTCCAGCCGAGCACCTCGCCGCCGGGCCGGCGCCGCGCCACCAGCCGGACCCCGCCCCTGCCGGGCAGGCTGACGTGCTTGTTCACCACGATCGTGGAGTTGACGCGCTCCCGCAAGGTCTCGGGCAGCATGCGCGGCTCGGAGATCCGCTCGAAGTGCCGGACGCCGTCCGTGGTGAGCACCCTCACCCCCTCCTCGTCCCACGACGCCCTGTCGATCTCCTCGTACGGCACCCTGGTGCCGTCGGACAGGTAGAGCGCGAGGTTCGTGGCCACCACATGACCGTCGGCGCCCTCGGTGAAGGTCAGCACCCGCTCCCCCTGCTCGGTGTCGAGAGATTTGCGCACATCGGCGGGCAGGCGGCGGAAGATGCTCATTCCCCTACGTTATCGGCGAGCAGATCCAGGGTGAGCGCCGCGCTCCAGGAGAAGTCCCGGCAGCCCCGCCCGCTCCCGTCGAACGGGTCGAAGCACTCGCGGAAACCGGCCTGGCGGACGAGCCGCAGGGTGCCGTTGGTGAGCTGCTGGCCGAGGTGGTCGAGCGAGTGCACGGCGGCGGCGCGGCGCAGCAGCCAGTTGGTGTTCACCCAGGACGGGCCGCGCCAGTAGCGTGTGCGGTCGAACTGGGAGGCGCGGATCTCGGTGCTCGGCACGGGATAGCCGGTGGCCCCCATGAACCTGGCCGACTCCAGCACCTCCACCGCGGCCCGCAGGCGGTCGGCCGGCAGCCCCGGGTCCAGCAGCGGCCCGAACGCGCCGACCGTGCACACCCGGATGAGCCGCCCGGCCCGCAGGTCCCTGGCGTAGAAGCAGCCGTCCCACAGCCGGTCGAGCATGGCCTGCCTGAGGCGTTCCGCGTGCTCGGCGTGGGGCGCGGGATCGGCGCCCGCCAGCGGCGCCAGCTCGGCCATGGCGTGGCACGAGGCCAGCCAGATCCCGTTGAACATCGGGTCCTCGATCGCGAACGGATGCTCGTCGCGCAGGTAGCCGGGGTCGTACCCGGCGTCGCGGTAACGCATCGCCAGCCAGACGTAGCGGTCGTGGTCGCTGTCGGGGTGGCGCTCGTCCATCTCGACGTTGCGGTAGCCGTACCTGATCACGGGCAGCGCGTCGAGGGCTGCGTCCCAGGCCGGGCTGTCGTCCATGCCCGACTCCCAGGGGTGCACGATCGCCGCCAGCCCCGCGCCGCCGAGGTCGCGCGCGGTCGCGAGGTACTCGTGCTGGGCGGCGAGTGCCGGGTACGCCTTCCTGACGAACGCGGCGTCGCCGGTGTGCCGGTAGAGCCACCACAGCGCCAGCCCGTGCAGCGGCGGCGAGGTGAGGCCCGAGGTGAGCACGCGCGGGGCCGCGCCGTGCTCCTGCGAGCGCCAGACGGACGGCCCGGGGAAGTACGCCTCCCGCGTGTGGAAGACGATGTGCGGCACCATGCCGGTCGCCCACTGCCCCCGCAGCAGGCTGAGCAGCTCGTCGCGGGCCCGGTCCGGCCGATGCCTGGCCAGGCCGATGACGACGAACGCGGAGTCCCAGCTCCACTGATGGGGATAGAGCCCTGGTGCGGGCACGGTGCCGGTGCCCGTCCAGTTCGCCTCGAGCACGGCCAGCGCCTCACGCCCGAGCGCGGCATCGTCTACCGCGGGCCGCGCCTCCATCACCCAACTATGACTGGGGATCTGTCAGGAAGCTATGTCCTCTTGAGCAACTTCGACAGGAACATGACGCCGAGCACCGCGGCGCCGATGACGAGACCCCACTTGAGCAGCGTGAGGGCGAAGCCCACCAGGGGGCCGAGCAGCATGAGCGCGGCGATGACGGCCGCGACGATCAGAAGTATCCGTCCCATGCATGCAACGCTAAGAGATCGTTAAGCGGTTTGCAGGCGACCCGGGGTTCAATCAGGGACAAGTCAGGGGTCCCCCCGAGCCAAAGGAACTAAAGCCCGAGGACCCGCCGTTGGGCGGGTATAACGGGGGCATCGGGGGGCCTCTTCACGGGGAGCGTGATGAGCCTGGGACCACCAATGAGCAGGGAAGGCGCAGAGCATGCGCTCCGCGCCCGCGCGGACGAACGCGACCGCATCTCCGGCGACCTGCTCGACCTCGAATCCCATACCACCTACCAGCTGATCAGGGGCGCGTCCTTACGGGGGGCGACCGAGCGCCGCTGGGCCGTGGCGCACGAGGCGCTGACCGCGCTGTGGTCGCTGAACGACGCCTACCGTGCGGTGCTGCGCGAGGCCGAGCAGGTCAGGGCCGCCCGCGCCCGCCTGGGCGCCGACCAGCTCGCCCGGCTCACCGAGTTACTCGGGGGCGCGTCCGTGGTGGTGCGCGCCGCGGCCAAGCCGGTCGAGCAGCGCTCGCTGCTCCCGCAGGCCGATGAGCGGCTGACGCTGGACGAGGCCGTGACCCGGATGGACACCGCCTTCCGCGAGGTCACGGGGGCGCTCAACGACATCGACGCCGTATGGGGCTCCGTGCTGCCCCGCCTCGACGACGCCGAGGCCGACCTGCGCAGGATCAGGGAGCTGGAACGCGAGCTGGGCGAGGCCGCCGACCTGGCCGCCCAGGAGGCGGAGCTGCGGCGGCTGCGCGCCTCGGTGGTCGAGGACCCGCTGGGCCCGCCCGTCGAGCAGGACCTCGACCGGCTGGCCCGCCTGCTGGCCGCCGCCCGCGCGGATGTCGAGCTGGCGCTCGTGGTCAAGGGCGAGTACGCCAGGCGCCGCGAGAACCTGGTGGCCGAGCTCGACCGGGTGCGGGCGGCCGAGAGCGAGGCCAGGCTCGCGCACGGCGCGGTCGTCGTGAAGATCGCCCTGCCGCCGCAGGCGCAGCCGCGCAGCAGGGTGGAGGGGCTGGCGGGCGCGCTCGACGCGCTCGACGTCGCCACCGACGCCTGGGTGCAGCGCGCCAAGCGGCTGGCGGCCCTGGAGGAGAACGCCGGCAAGGCCGCCGAGCAGGCACTGGCCACGGCGAAGGCGCTGTACGGGCTGGTCGGCCGGCGCGACGAGCTGCGCGGCCGGCTCGGCGCCTGCCAGGTGATGGCGGTGCGCAAGGGGCTGGCCGAGGACCCGGCGGCCATCGAGCTGTACGAGCGGGCGCGCGCGTTGTTGTGGAGCGCGCCCTGCGACCTGACGAGGGCGGCCGCGGCCGTCGAGAACTACCAGCGCGCGATCTCCGGAGGTAAGCGATGACCCGCTGCGCGCAGCCCGGCTGCACGGGGACGATCGAAGAGGGCTACTGCGACCTCTGCGGCAACGCGGCGGCCCCACCGCCCGTCCCCGCCACGGCAGCGCCTTCCGCGCCGTCCTCTGGCGCGTTCTCCGGCCCCGTGGCGACCCAGCCCGTGGGCAGCAGGCCGGTGAGCGGCCCGGTCAGCAGCGGCAGGTCGCGGGCCGGCGTGCTGGCCACCGTCGCCGACCTGCCCTCGATCCCCTACCGCGATCCGGCCACCGCCGTCATGGCCGACCCCGAGGTGCCCGAGGACAAGCGGTACTGCGCCAACCCGGCGTGCGCCGAGCCGGTGGGCCGCTCCCGCGACGGGCGGCCGGGGCTGACGGACGGGTTCTGCCCGCACTGCCGCACGCAGTTCTCCTTCACCCCGAAGCTGGACAAGGGCGATCTGGTCGCCGGCCAGTACCGGGTGCTGGGCTGCCTGGCGCACGGCGGGCTCGGCTGGATCTACCTGGCCTCCGACGAGAACCTCGACGGCCGCTGGGTGGTGCTCAAGGGCCTGCTCAACACCATGGACCCCGAGGCGATCGCGGCGGCGGAGGCCGAGCGCAAGTTCCTCACCACGCTCGACCACCCGAACATCGTCAAGATCCACAACTTCCAGCGCTCGGCCGGTCACGGCTACATCGTCATGGAGTACGTCGGCGGCCAGTCGCTGCACGAGCTGCGCCGCCAGGGCACGCTGTCCCTGCGCGAGGCCCTCATGTACGGCAGGGAGATCCTGCACGCGTTCGCGTACATGCACGAGAACCAGAAGGTCTACTGCGACCTCAAGCCCGCGAACGTGATCCGGGTCGGCAAGCGGCTCAAGCTCATCGACATGGGCGCGGTGCAGCCGTTCGGCTCGCCGGTGGGCTCGTCGTGGGGCACCGTCGGCTACCACGCCCCCGAGCTGGACATGATGCCGTCCTCGGTGAACACCGACCTCTACACCGTGGCCAGGACGCTGGCGGTGCTGGCGATCCCGGGATGGAGCCCGGCCAAGGGCGGCGTGGCCAGCCCGCTGCCGGTCGACTGCGGGCACCCGTCGTTCACCCGGCTGCTGCACAAGGCGGCCGCGGCGAACCCGGCCGCCCGGTTCCAGAGCGCCGAGGAGATGGAGGAGCAGCTCGTCGGCGTGCTGCGGGAGGTCAGCGCGCTGGAGGACGGGGTGCCGTACCCGGCGCTCTCCACGCTGTTCGGGCCGGAGCGCCGGGCGGTCGGGACGGCGCTGGCGCAGTCGGACGAGGAGGTGTTCGGGCCGCTCGACCCGGCGGCGGTGGCGCGGGCGCTCCCGGTGCCGCTGGTGGACCCGGCCGACCCGGCGGCGGGCTCGCTGGCGGGCCTCATCGGGCGCGACGGCCAGGAGCTGATCGACCAGCTCGCCGCGATGCCGCAGACGCCCGAGACCAAGCTCATGCGGGTCAGGCTGCTGGCCGAGTCGGGCGCGGCCGAGACGCCCGTCGCGCTGAACGAGCTGGACCGCGAGCTGCCGGGCGACTGGCGGGTCACCTGGTACCGCGGGGTGCTGGCGCTGGCCACCGGGCAGGCGGACCAGGCGGTCCAGCAGTTCGACGCGTGCCTGTCGGCGCTGCCCGGCGAGACGGCGCCCAAGCTGGCGCTGGCGTTCGCGCTGGAGAGCGCGGGCAAGCCGGCTGCCTCCTGGTACGAGCTGGTCTGGCGCACCGACCGGTCCTACGTCAGCGCGGCGTTCGGGCTGGCCAGGTCGGGCCGGATGGGCGTGCTGGACGAGGTGCCCGCCACGTCGGTCCACCGGGTGGCGGCGCAGGTCGCGCTGGCGGCCTCGGTGGTGCGGCGGCCCGATCTGAACGCGGTGAAGCCGGCCGAGCTGGTGGGCGCGGTCGAGCGGGTGTCGAACCAGGCCGACCTCGACCCGCGCCGCCGCGACCTGCTCGTCGCCGAGGTGCTGGGCGCGGCACTGACCTGGCTGGAGAACAACCCGCCGCCCAAGGACGTGCGGCTGGCCGACGCGCCGTTCACCGAGACGGGGCTGCGCAGGCGGCTGGAGTCGCTGTTCCGCAGGCTGGCGCTCGCGGCGGACTCGCGCGTCGAACGCCACGCGCTGATCGACCGGGCGAACGCCGTGCGACCGAGGACGTGGCTGTGACCGGGGACGAGAGCGTGGGCGAGAGCGTGGGCGGAAGCATGGCCGGGCGTGAGGCTGTGACGGAGGGCGGGGCGTGACCGGGAGTGCGGGCGCGTGCCCGGTGTGCGAGGCGCCCGTGCTGGCGGGCGACACCTACTGCGAGGCGTGCGGCCACGCCCTGGGCGCGCCGGCCTGCGCGTCCTGCGGGGCGGCGGCCGTGGACACGGAGGGGTACTGCGAGCGGTGCGGCGCCCGCCAGCCGACCGGCAGGGACCACGCCGAGATCGTGCTCGGCGGCGGCCCCACCGGCAGTGCGGGCAGCGGCGCAGGCGGTCCCGGCGGTCCCGACGGTCCGGGTGGTCCGGGCGGTGCGAGCGGCCCCGGCGTCGGGGCGGTGGCGCTGACCGACAGGGGGCTGCGGCGCAGCCGTAACGAGGACGCGGTGGCCCTGCTGGAGGCGGGCGGCACGATCGTGACCGTGGTCTGCGACGGCGTCGGCAGCTCGCCCAGGGCCGACGAGGCCTCGGCGGCGGCGGTCGAGACGGCCTCGTCGGCCCTGGCCAGGGGCCTGTCGCACGAGGAGGCGTTCGAGCTGGCCGGCCGCGCCGTGACCAAGCTGGCGACCTCGCTGGACGACGCCCCCGCCTGCACCTACCTCGCCGCCGTGGTGCGGCCGGACGGCGGGGTCACGCTCGGCTGGGCCGGCGACTCGCGGGCGTACCTGCTGCCCGCCGGCACGCCGCTGACCGAGGACGACGCCGTGGAGACCGGCGAGATCACCGCGTGGCTCGGCGCCGACGCCGAGGACGCGGGCCCGCACGTCCGCACGCTTCCCCCGGGAACGCCGGGGCTGCTCCTGATCTGCAGCGACGGCCTGTGGCGCTACCTGGACGGCTATGACTTCCCCACGACGGGGACCCCGCTGGAGATGGCCCGCGAGATGCTGCGCCACGCGCTGGCCTCCGGCGGCCAGGACAACGTGACGATCGCCTTGATCCCTCTAGGAGAAGCGCATGGGTGACCAGCCCGCTTTCACGCTGAACATCGACCAGAACAAGTACCTCCCCCTTGACGGCCGTGAGGTGCACGCCATCCTCACCATCGGCTCGACCGGGGAGGCGACCGCCGAGGCCGTGCCCGCCGAGGCGGCCGAGGTGATCATCATTGACACGTCGGGCTCGATGAGCGGCAGCAAGATCCGCGAGGCCCGGCAGGCCGCGGCCACGGCCGTGCGGACGCTGCGCGACGGCGTGCACTTCGCGGTGGTGGCGGGGACGGAGCGGGCCACGGTCGTGTATCCGGGCGGCAACGCGAACCTGGTCAGGGCCACCCCCGCGACCAGGGCCGAGGCCGAGCGGGCGATCAACCGGCTGAGCGCCCACGGCGGCACCGCGATCGGCGAGTGGCTCAAGCTGGCCGGCCACCTGCTGACCCAGCATCCCTCGGCGATCAGGCACGCCATCCTCATGACCGACGGGCAGAACAACGAGCGCCCGGAGGTGTTCGCCTCCGTGCTGGCCGGCTGGAGCGGCAAGTTCGTCTGCGACAGCCTGGGCGTCGGCGACGACTGGGTGCCCGCCGAGCTGCGCAAGGTGGCCGAGGCGATGCTCGGCACGTTCGAGTTCGTACGCAACCAGGGCGATCTGCCGGAGTTCTTCCGCCGGCTCACGCAGACCTCGATGAGCAAGACCGTGGCCGAGCTGTCGCTGCGGGTGTGGGTGCCGCAGACGGCGCGGCTGAAGTTCGTCAAGCAGGTCTCCCCCACGCTGCTCGACCTGACCGGCAAGCGCACCGACGTCAACCCGCTGACCGGCGACTACCCGACCGGTTCGTGGGGCACGGAGGAGCGCGAGTACCACATCTGCGTCGAGGTGCCGCCCGGCCAGATCGGGCAGGAGATCAGGGCCGGCTGGGTCAAGCTGGTCCGCCCCGACACGCAGGACGTCATGGCCAGCGGCAACGTGCTGGCCCAGTGGACCGACGACCTGGCCCAGTCCACCCGCATCAACAGGAAGGTCGCCCACTACACGGGGCAGGCCGAGCTGCACGAGCTGATCCAGGACGGGCTCGGCCTGCGCGCCATGGGCGACGTCGAGGCCGCCACCGCCCGCCTGGCCAAGGCCCGGCAGCTCGCCGAGGAGTCGGGCCGGGAGGACACGGCCAGGCTGCTGGAGAAGGTGGTGGAGGTGGATCCGGCCACGGGCACGGCGCGGCTGCGCAGGAACGTGGACAAGGCCGACGAGATCGAGCTGGACGCCGGCTCCCAGCGGACGAGCCGGCTGCGCAAGGAAGGAAGCTGATGGCGACCTGCCCGCAGGGGCACCAGTCGGGCGCCGACGATTATTGCGACATCTGCGGCACCCAGCTGGCCCCGCAACCGGCTCCCCCCTCGCAGTCGCCCGGGCCGTCCCAGCCGGCCGAGGCGTGCCCGGTCTGCCAGACGCCGCGCGCCGGGCAGTTCTGCGAGGTGTGCGGCCACGACTACAGCGGCAGCGGCGCTCCCGTCCACGTCTCCGTGCCGGGGGCCCTGGCGGGGGCCCAGGGCGGGGCGCGGTGGGAGGCCGTGACCGCCGCCGACCGCACCTACTACGAGAAGGTGATCGCCGAGGGCGGCCCCGACGCCGCCGCGATGGCGTTCCCGCCGTACTGCCCGGAGAGGTCGTTCGCGCTGCACGGCGAGCAGGTGCGCATCGGCCGGCGCAGCCGCGCCAGGAACCTGCAGCCGGAGATCGACCTGACCGGCCCGCCCGAGGACCCGGGCGTCTCGCACCTGCACGCCGTGCTGCTGGCCCAGCCGGACGGCACCTGGATGCTGGTGGACCCGGGCTCGTCGAACGGCACCCAGGTCAACGGCAAGGCGCTGAAGGTGAACGTGCCCGTCAGGGTCGGCGCGGGCGACCGCATCCACCTGGGCGCGTGGACGGTCATCACGATCAGGGAGGGCACGCCGTGACCATGGTGCGGCCCGCGCCGGCCCCTCTCGTGCCGGTCTCCCAGGTCCCGGCCCGGCGCGGCGTGCCCGGCAGGATCCGGATCATCTCGGGCGTCACGGTCGCCTCGCTGGCGCTGCTGTTCGCCGCGCTCGCGGTCGGCACCTCCAGCGCCCGCGAGGGGCTGCGGGTCATCGGCCGCGACGCGGGCCCGCAGGTGGTCGCCACCGCCGGGCTGTACCTGGCGCTGAGCGACATGGACGCGCAGGTCGCCAACGTGCTGGTGATGGGCGACGCGTACGCCGAGCAGCGCCAGGACGCGCTGGCCAGGTACGACAGGCAGCGGGCCGAGGCCAACCGGACGCTGCTGCAGGCGTTCGAGCTGTCGGGCGACAACGCGGCCGAGCGCAACACCGTGCAGTCGGTGCTCGACGGGCTCGGCCGCTACGAGCGGCTGGCCGGGCGGGCGCTGCTGCTGAACGAGCAGTCCAGGCACGCGCCGGGCCCGCCGCCCGAGGAGGTGGTGCGGACCTACCGCGAGGCCACCGACCTGATGCGCATGGTGCTGCTGCCGCAGGCCTACAACCTGACGCTGGAGAGCGGCACGATCGTGCGCGCCACCTACGACTCGCAGACCGTCGTGGCGCCGCTGGTGCGCGTGGCGGTCGTGCTGGCCGGGCTGGTGGCGCTGGGCTGCCTGCTGTGGCTGCAGGTGTTCCTGGCACGGCGCTTCCGCCGGGTCTTCGGGCCCGCGCTGCTGGTCGCGACGGTGACGACCGCGGCGGCGCTGCTCTTCGGCACGAACGCGCTGGCCCAGGACGAGGAGGACCTGCGCACGGCCAAGTCGGCCGGGTTCGACTCGGTGCTGACGCTGGCCAAGGCGCGGGCGATCAGCAACAGCATGCAGGGCGACCAGAGCCGCTACCTGCTGGACAAGGAGCGCGCCGACACCTACGAGCACACCTACCTGGACCGGTCGCTGGCGGTCATGTACACCGAGGCGGGCAACCTGAGCGCCTACCAGCGCGCGGTGGCCGGCCACTCGACCGGCTACCTCGGCCTGCTGGGGCCCGAGCTCGTCGGCAGGCAGGGCGAGGAGGTGGCCGGCGCGTACCGGACGTTCCAGGCGTCCGACAGGGCCTTCCGCGACCTCGTCGCGGGCGGCAGGACCAACGACGCTGTCGCCGAGCGGCTGGGGCCGGTCATGACGGCGTTCGACGCCTACGACCGGGCGCTGACGCAGCTGGCGGGCACGCACCAGAAGGTGTTCGAGCGCTCGATCAGGAGCGGCGAGGGCGCGCTGGACAACCTGTGGCGGCTGCTGCCGTTCGCCATCGGCGCGATCGGCGTGCTGATGGTCGCCGGCGTGTGGCCACGACTGAGGGAGTACCGGTGAAGCGGGTGCTGAGGGCGAAGCGGCTGCCGGCGATCGTGCTGGCCCTGGCCGCGGTGGCGGTCTCGGGCTGCGGGATCGGCGCTCAGGAGTCGATCCTGGACCAGGACGAGCTGGTCATCGGGGTGCGCTCCGACCTGCCGTCGGTCGGCTTCCGCAAGGGTGACGGCACGTTCGAGGGCTTCGACGTCGACGTGGCGCGTTACCTGGCGGGCAAGCTGGGCAAGGACGTCACCTTCCTCGGCGTGCTGGCCGCCGACCGGGAGAAGGTGCTCACCGACGGGCGGGCCGACCTGGTGGTGGCCACGTTCACGATCGACCAGGACCGCAAGCGCAGGGTGCTGTTCGCGGGGCCGTACCACATCTCCTACCAGGACATCCTGATCCGGCCCGAGGAGAAGATCGCGAACGTGCGCGACCTGGAGGGCCGCCGGATCTGCGAGGTGCAGGGCTCGAACGCGGCCCAGCGGGTGGTGGAGGAGCGCGGGGTGAAGGCGCAGGTGGTGCCGTTCCCCGACTACAGCCGGTGCCTGGCGGCGCTGAAGAGCGGGCAGGTGGACGCGGTCACCACGAACGACGTCATCCTGGCGGGGCTGGCCGCGCGTGACGGGTCGGGGCTGCGGCTGGCCAACGCGCTGTTCAACGAGCAGCGTACGGGGGTCGGCCTGGCCAGGGGCGACGTGCCCGGCTGCGAGGCGGTGAACCGGGCCATCACGCAGATGTACCAGGACGGGACCGCGCAGAAGCTGCTGCGCAAGTGGTTCGGGGAGTCGTGGCTGCGGCGGGCCGTCGTCGCGGTGCCGCAGTTCGAGGGCTGCTCCTGAACGCGCGAAGGGGACGGCCCCGGCGGGGCCGTCCCCTCATGCGCGGTCAGTCCAGGTAGTCCCGCAACATCTGCGCGCGCGTCGGGTGGCGGAGCTTGGCCAGCGTCTTCGACTCGATCTGGCGAATGCGCTCACGCGTGACGCCGAACTCCCTGCCCACCTCCTCCAGCGTGCGCGGATGCCCGTCGGCCAGGCCGAAGCGGAGCTGGATGATGCGCTGCTCGCGGTCGGACAGCGTGGCGAGGATGTCGTCGAGCTGGTCCTGCAGCATGATGAAGGCGGCGGCCTCCATGGGCACGACAGCGTCGGCGTCCTCGATGAAGTCTCCGAGGTCGGAGTCCTCCTCACCGATCGGCGACTGCAGCGACACGGGCTCCTGGGCGATGCGCTGGATCTCCACCACGCGATCGACCGGGAGGTCCATCTCCTTGGCGATCTCCTCGGGGATCGGCTCGCGGCCGAGGTCCTGGTGGAGCTGGCGCTGGACCCTGACGAGCTTGTTGATGGTCTCCACCATGTGAACCGGGATGCGGATCGTCCGCGCCTGGTCGGCGATGGCCCGGGTGATCGCCTGCCTGATCCACCAGGTCGCGTAGGTGGAGAACTTGTAGCCCTTCGTGTAGTCGAACTTCTCGACTGCCCGGATGAGCCCGAGGTTGCCCTCCTGGATCAGGTCCAGGAACAGCATGCCGCGGCCCACGTACCGCTTGGCGATCGACACCACGAGCCTGAGGTTGGCTTCGATGAGCCGCTGTTTGGCCCGGGTGCCCTGCCAGACGAGCTCCCTGAACTCCGGGAAGGCCAGACGCGAGACTCCGTTTCCCAGCTTGTCCTCGGCGAACAGGCCGGCTTCGATCGACTTGGCGAGCTCCACCTCCTCCTCAGCGGTCAGCAAGGGCACGCGGCCGATCTCCCGCAGATAGATACGGACGAGATCGCTGGTCGGCGCCCGCTTGCCTACGTCTTCCTCATCGGCGCGGGTGGATTCCTCGTCGCCCTGGGGCTCGAGGACCTCCACGCCGTTCTCGGCGAGCATCCGTACGACGCGTTCCAGCGCGTCGGACGGCAACTCGGATCGGTCAAGCGCGGCTGCGACGTCATCGACGGTTACGCTCCCGCGCTCCCTTCCCTTCGCGACGAGGTCCGCCACCTGATCTACGGATGGCGGTCCACTTGGCAGCACCGATGCACCCACGGGAGACAGTCTGCAGTATTGGTTCCATCAAATGGCAGACCCATTTTTGTCACCGAAGGTAAGACGATCGTGTTTGCCGAATTGAGATCGCGAAAATGTTTAGCCCAAGTTTGATCAGGATAGTAAAGCCAATTACGCGATCAGGATTCACGCGCCCGGCGACGCCGAAGGGCCGGGCGCACCTCTTTCGCTGCCTGGAAGTCCTTGTCCGCCCACTTTGTCGCATCGTGGACCGCACCAAATTTCCTGGTCAACCACCCTGGTTTGCCGCTTGCGATCGCTGCCGAACCGTTACCGACCGAGAGTGATCATCGGCTCGTCGGGGCCCGCGGGCACGGGGGTCCGCACAACCCTCCGGCCTTTGCGATCTTGCCCCTGGCGCCCGTCCGCCGCCTCCCCGCCCGCCCCCGAGCTGATCACGCTGCGTGACGGCCGGTCGATCCCGGCTTTATGCAGGGCTTATGGCCGACATTCCGTTCTTCGTCAATTACCGAAATCGCCGGCGTTCAACTGCCGCCCGCGACGCGGGTGCGCAGCACCCGGCGCTGCTGCTCCAGCGCCACCAGCTCCCCGAACAGCTTGTTGTACTCCTGCTGCTGCTCCACCGGGTTGAGCCGCTGGATCCGCGACTTGACCTGCGCGATCGCCCGGTCGAGCGGCATGGCCTCGGCGGCGGTCAGGATGTCGCCGGCGTATCGCTCCTCGGCGTGCGCGTCGACCTGGATCGCCTCCACCGCGAAGCGGGTCACCAGCGCCCGGGCGCCCTCCTCGTGGGCGTGCTGCACCAGGCGGTCCACCCACTCCCGCCCGCCGGCCCCCGCCTGGGCCAGGCCCCCCGCGGCGACGATGACCTTGTGCAGCAGCACGTGGTCGGGCGCGGTGAACGCCTGCGGGTCGAGCGCGTCGAAGCGCGGCCCCAGCAGGGCGGGACGCTGCACGGCCAGCTTGAGCAGCTCGCGCTCCACGCGCAGGCTCGGGTCGACCGGAGCCGCCTTGGGCGCGCGCTGCTGCCGGCCCTGCTGCGCGCCGCCCACCTCGGCGATGCGCTGCATGACGAACCGCTCGTCCATGAAGCCCAGCCACCGGTCGAGGTCGATGGCGTAGCGTTTGCGCAGGCCGGCGTCCTTGATGCCGGCCACGATCGGCGCCGCGGCGTCGAGCGCGGCGATCTTGCCTTCGTTGCTGCGCAGGTCGTAGCGGGAGATCGTGCTCCTGATCGCGAACTGGAACAGCGGCTCGCGGCTGGCGATCAGGTCGCGCACGGCGGCGTCGCCCTGCTTGATCCGCAGGTCGCACGGGTCGAGCCCGTCGCCCTGCACCGCGACGTAGGTCTGCGTGACGAACTTCTGCTCGTCGGCGAACGCCCGCAGCGCCGCCTTCTGCCCGGCCGCGTCGCCGTCGAAGGTGAAGATCACCTCACCGCGGAATTCGGCCTGGTCGAGCAGGAACCGGCGCAGGATCTTGATGTGCTCCTCGCCGAACGAGGTGCCGCAGGTGGCCACCGCGGTCGGCACGCCGGCCAGATGGCAGGCCATCACATCGGTGTATCCCTCGACGATCACGGCCTGCGCGCGCTTGGAGATCTCGCGTTTGGCGAGGTCGATCCCGTAGAGCACCTGGCTCTTCTTGTAAAGCGGCGTGTCAGGTGTATTCAGATATTTCGGACCTTCATCGGAATCAAGCAGCTTCCGGGCGCCAAATCCGATCACATCACCCGTCGCGTCCCGGATCGGCCAGATCAGCCGCCCGCGGAACCGGTCGATCGGCCCCCGCCGGCCCTCCTTGGCCAGCCCGCCCTTCACCAGCTCCTCGGCGGTGAAGCCGCGCGCCATGAGGTGGCGGCTCAGCGCCTCCCACTCGGCCGGCGCGTAGCCGACCCCGAACGTCTCGGCGTCGGCCCGCTCGAACCCGCGCTCCGACAGGAACCGCCGGGCGGTCGCCGCGTCGGGCACCATGAGCTTGCCCGCGTAGAACTCGGCCGCCGCCCGGTGCGCCTCGATCAGCCTGGCCCGCTCGCCGTGGTCGCGGCGGGGGACGTAGCCGCCCTGCTCGTACTGGAGCTGGATGCCGGCCCGCTGCGCCAGCCGCTCGACGGCCTCGCTGAACGACAGGTGCTCGATCTTCTCGACGAACGTGATCACGTCGCCGCCCTCGGAGCAGCCGAAGCAGAAGTACATCCCGCGCTCGGGCGTGACGTTGAACGAGGGGCTCTTCTCGTCGTGGAAGGGGCAGAGACCCTTGAGGTTGCCGCCTCCCGCGTTACGCAACTGGATGTGCTCGCCGATCACATCGGCGATGGGGGAACGCTCGCGTACGAGCGCGATGTCGACGTCACGGATCCGGCCAGCCACGCCGGGAAGTCTATTCCGCCCCACCGACGGTTCTGCGCCGCGAGAGTGTCCCGGACCGGTATGGCGGGGAGGAAGGCCAGGGTTACCTCCCGGCTGCTAAAGGGGGAAACAGGTACTGCGGGGTCTCCGGGTCGGCTACAAAGGTAAAGGTTGTCGGTGGAAACGGTGACACGGGTGGAGATCATGCGATCGGGGCTTGTCGGACGATGGGCGGCCGTCACGGGCGCTGTGCTGTTGACCGGTGCCTGCACCCAGGCGCCCGGGCTGGCGGGCGTCGGCGCCACGTCGCCCTCCACCGCCCCTGTGACGGGCACCCCGGCGGTGACGGCCACGATCCCCACCCCGGACCATCTGGCGGCCGAGCAGCCGCCCGAGGGCGCCGAGCCGGTCAAGGTGCCGCCGCCGAAGCTGTCGAAGTACACCTACACCTTCCCCGTGAAGGGTTGTAAGACGGAGTACCAGCGCAAGCTGCTCGTGCTGCCCAAGACGACGATCTGGGCCCCGCAGGGCTGCGCGTTCGTGGCGCCCGTCGGCGGGGTGGTGGACGAGGTGAACGTGCAGGACCGGTGGTCGCCGGGCACCGACGCGGGGTCCACCCGCGAGGGCAGGTTCGTCACGATCATCGGTGACGACGGCGTGCGCTACCTCGGCGGGCACCTCGACTCCGTGGCCGACGGGATCAAGCCGGGCGCGCGGGTCAAGGGCGGCCAGCTCCTCGGCCGGGTGGGCCGCACGGGCAACGCCCGCGACGCCGGGCCGAACCTCTACTTCGCGATCTCGTGGAAGACCGGCCCGGCCTTCTGGTGGGTCCGCAGGGGCATGGTCGAGCCGTGGGACTACCTCGACGCCTGGCAGGAGGGCAACCGTACGCTGTCGCCCCGTGAGGAGACGCTGAAGCTGCGCGGGAAGCTGGGCGAGACGCCACAGTGCGCCGTGCAGTGCTCGGGGGCCCGGCAGCAGCCACAGGAGCCGCAGGCGAGCAAGACCCCGCGGCCCCAGAAGAGCACCAACGGCAACAGCGACGATGACGACGAGGTCATCACGCTCAACCCGACGACAGCTCCTTTGGATGGACGGTGACGCCGGACTTGATGAGCTCCTGGATGTCGTCCACGACGTCCCAGACGTTGACGTTCATGCCGGCGATCACGCGGCGCTCGCGCAGCCAGTAGGTGATGAACTCCATGCTCTCCGGGTCGCCCCGGTAGACGATCTCGTCGTGGCCCTCGATGTCGCCGGAGAACTCCATGCCGAGCTCGTACTGGTCGGTGTAGAAGTACGGCAGCATGTCGTGGACGACCTCCTGGCCGAGCATCGACCTGGCGGCGACCGGGCCTCCGTGCAGGGCGTTGGCCCAGTGCTCGACGCGGATGCGGCGGCCGTACAGGGGGTGGAAGAACTCCGCCACGTCGCCCGCCGCGTACACGTCGGGGTGCGAGGTGCGCAGGGAGGCGTCGGTGAGGATGCCCTGGCCGACGTCGAGGCCCGCGTCCCGGGCGAGCCCCACCTCGGGTGCGGCGCCGATGCCGACCACGACGAGGTCGGCGGCCAGCCGCTCGCCTGAGCTCAGGCGCACGCCGGTCTCGGTGATCTCCGCGGCGGCCGTGCCGAAGCGCAGGTCCACGCCCTTGCTCGCGTGCAGGCGGGCGAACAGCTCGCCGAGCTCCTGGCCGAGCGCCCGGTTGAGCGCGGTGGGCTCGGGCTCGACGACGGTGACCTGGCAGCCGGCCGTGCGCGCCGCCGCCGCCGTCTCCAGGCCGATCCAGGAGGCGCCGACGATCAGCACGTCCGCCCCTTCGGCGAAGCGGCGCCTGAGCGCCTCGCTGTCCTCCACCGTGCGCAGGTAGTGGGCGGGTCCCGGCAGGCGTCTGGGCACGGCGCCGGTCGCGATGAGCAACTTGTCGTACGGCTGCCGCGACCCGTCGCCGAGCCTGATCAGGTGATGGGCCGTCTCGATGCGGGTGACCCTGATGCCGAGCCGCAGATCCACGTCGTTGTCGGCGTACCAGCCGGGTTCGTGGACGAAGATCTCCTGCCGTTCGCTGTTGCCCTGGAGGTATCCCTTGGACAGGGGCGGTCTCTCGTAGGGCCGTTCAATCTCCGCGCCGATCAGCACGATCTCGCCGTCGAAACCCTCCTCGCGCAGCGTCTGTGCTGCCTTCGCGCCGGCGAGCCCGGCTCCGACGATCACATATGTGGCCATGGGCGCAGTATGCGCCCACCGAGGTCATCGGGAAAGCCGGTTGTGCCAGGCGACCTGGCTCGTTGACGAACTCTTGATCAACCCCATGGCCGGGTTCTCGGTCAGCGGGAGAGCCTGCGGTGCCAGGCGACCGCCGACGTGTCGGTGAGCGAGGCGATCTGGTCGATCACCACGCGGACGCGGGCGGCGTCGTTCGCGGCCTCCAGGAACGCGGGGCGGAAGGCGGGCTCCAGCGTGCCGGGCGCGCCGAGCGTGATCAGGGAGGCCAGCTCGGTGATGAGGTCGCGCTGCCTGGCCTGGTTGGCGTGGTGGTCGGCGGTGGTCATCACGTAGTGCGCGGTGACGCCCTTGAGCAGCGCGCACTCCAGCCTGGTGGCGTGCGGCACGACCAGGTCGGCGCGGTGGCGCGAGCCGTGCACCTCCTTGGTGGCGGCCTGGGCGGAGCGGCAGAACCGGCCGATGAGGCCGCTGGTGAGCGCCTTCAACCCGGCCAGGTCGGCCATGGTGGCCTCGAAGCGGCGCGGCCAGAGCGGGTCGGCGATCAGCTTGGCGAAGACCTCCTCCAGCTCGCCGAGGTCGGCGCCGGGGGCGTACCAGGTGCGGGTGATCCGGCACACCTGGGCGCGCTCGGCCGGCGACTGGAGCGCCTCGGGGGTGACGTGGCCGGAGTGCAGGGCGTCCTCCAGGTCGTGCACGGAGTAGGCGACGTCGTCGGCCCAGTCCATGATCTGCGCCTCGAAGCTCACGCGGCCCTCCGGCGCGCCCTGCCTGATCCACTCGAACACCGGCAGGTCGTCGTCGTACACGCCGAACTTGGCGCCCTTGTCGCACGTCCACGGGTACTTGATGGAGGCGTCGAGCGCGGCCCGCGTCAGGTTGAGCCCGGCGCTGCGGCCGTCCTCGGTGAGGACCTTGGCCTCCAGCCGGGTGAGCAGGCGCAGGCTCTGCGCGTTGCCCTCGAAGCCGCCGCACGAGGCCGACAGCGCGTTGAGCGCCACCTCGCCGTTGTGCCCGAACGGCGGATGCCCCAGGTCGTGGGCCAGGCAGGCGGTCTCCACCAGGTCGGGGTCCACGCCGAGGGTGGCGCCCATCTCCCTGCCGACCTGGGCGCATTCGAGGGAGTGGGTCAGGCGGGTGCGCGGGATGTGCTGGCCCCCGCCGAGCGTCTCTCCCGGGCCCACCACCTGCGTCTTGGCCGCCAGCCTGCGCAGTGCGGCGCTGTGCAGCACCCGGGCCCGGTCACGCTCGAACGCGGCGCGTTCCGGATTGCCGGGAAGTTCCGGAACCCAACGCTCCTGGTCATGCTCGTCGTAGTACGGCATCAGTGAAGTGATTTTATCCAGTTTCCCGTCTCCGCTAGTGTCAAGCCTCGCGAGAAACCCTTCCCCGGGAGCCCTCCTCCATGACGACAGCGTTCCGAGCAGTGCTGGCCTTTACCCTGCTCGCCGGCTTCTACGTGCTGGTCGGCCTCATCCTGGCGGCCGCCGTCCTCATCGACGTCATGCTCGTCGTCGACTTCCACGCCAACACGATCAAGTTCGCGGTCGTGCTCACCCTGGCGGCGGGCGCGCTGCTCCGCGCGCTGATCATGGTCAGCCGCCGCCGCGGCGGCGAGCAGCCGGGGGTGCCGGTCGGGCGCGAACACGAGCCGGTGCTGTGGCAGACGGTCGAGGAGCTCTCACAGCGCGTACGCACCGCGCCGCCGGACGAGATCCGCCTGGTCGCGGAGGTGAACGCGGCCGTGTCCGAGGACACCCGCCTCCTCGGCCTGCGGGCCACGCGGCGGCGCATGTTCATCGGGCTGCCGCTGCTGCAGACGCTCACCGTGGACGAGATGCGCGCGGTGCTCGGGCACGAGCTCGGCCACTACAGCGGCGCGCACACCCGCCTGGGCGCACCCGTCTACCGGGGCCGGGTCTCGCTCATCGCCACCGTGCAGGGCCTGCACAACCACCCGTTCGTCCAGCGCCTGTTCACCTGGTACGCCAAGCTCTACCTGCGCGTCTCGCAGGCCGTCTCGCGCCGTCAGGAGCTGGAGGCCGACCAGCTGGCCGTCGCCATCGGCGGCCGGCAGGCGATGGCCGGCGCGCTGCGCAAGATCCACGCCACCGCGACCGGCTGGGACCTGTACGTCAGCAACTACCTGTCGCTCACCGGCGCGGGAGGCGCCCGGCCCGCGTCCGTGTTCGGCGGCTTCCACTCCCTCATGAGCGACCCCGACCGGCAGGCCGAGATCGCCAAGCTGGGCGAGCAGCCCGAGGAGGTCTCCCCGTACGACTCGCACCCGAGCCTGGCCGAGCGCCTGGCCGCCGTCGATCGCCTGCCCGAGCCGCAGCACGTGCCGGATCCGCGCTCGGCCCTGACGCTGCTGGCGGACGCCAACGTGGCGGTGCAGGCGGTGGAGCAGTCCATGTGGAGCCAGGAGGCCCTGTCGACGCTGCGGGCGGTGTCGTGGGAGGAGCTGGTCTCGCAGGGCATGTACGCGGGCCGCAACGCCGACGCCGTACGCGACCTGGCCATCGCCGGGCAGCAGGTGATGGGGGCGTCGCGGCCGTACCTGGACGCGGCGTTCGAGGCCATCGCGCGGGGGCGGCAGGCCAAGCTGGAGGCCAAGCTGCTGGAGCAGGGCTGGAACCCGTCCCCCACGCTGCTGGCCGGGGTGCTGGGGCAGGCGCTGGAGGCGGTGCTGATCCAGCTCGGCGAGGCCAGGTGGACCCTGTCGTGGTCCGGGCCGGCCCGGCTGCTGTTCGACGACGGCGAGGAGGTGGCCCTGTCGGAGTACGCGGCCCAGGTGGCGGCCAACCCCGCGGCCGTGGCGGGGCTGCGGCAGTGGCTGGGCGATCACGGCATGCGCCACGACTACGTGCCGCTGGAGGAGCCCAGCCCGGCCGCGCTCGGCTAGCCCGGCCGCACCGGGTCAGCCCCGTCACACTGGGGCAGGCCGGTGACACTGGGGCAGGCCGGTGACACTGGGGCAGGCCGGTGACACCGGGTCAGGCCGGTCGCGCACGGTCAGCCCTGTCGTCGGCTCACAGGGCCCGTTCCAGCACGCCGCGGTGCTCCGCGACCCAGTCGTGGGCGGCCCCGACCTGCTCCACGACGCCGTCCGCGCGCAGCCTGACCGCGTGCGGCAGCCCGGCCCGGGCGTCCGCCTCGATGCCGCGCCGGCAGCGGTTCTGCCACCACAGCACGGCGTCCACCACCTCGCCGCGATCCGCCAGCCCGTAGCCGTCGCAGATCACCCGCACCCGCCGCGCCGCCTCCTGCGGCCGCGCGCCCGGCGCCAGGCCGGCGTACTGCCAGCAGACATGCGCCACGTCGTGGATCCGCCTGCCGGGCCCGGCGAGGTCCCAGTCGATGAAGGCCACGGGCCGCAGCCCCGCGCCGCCGTCCCGGTAGACGGTGTTCTTGGGTGACAGGTCGTTGTGGCAGACGACCTCGCCGTCCCCGGCCGGCGGCGTGCCCGCCGTGAGGTCGTGGAACTCGCGGACGAGCCCCGCCACCCGCGCCAGGCTCTCGTCCGACGTGACGCCGTCCGGCTGGTCCTCCTCCCACGCCACGTGGCCGTCGACGAAGCCGAGGATCTCGCGGCCCCGCTCGTCGAGGCCGACGAAGCGCGGCGCGCCCGCCCAGCCGTGCCGCTCGAACAGGCGCAGCAGCTCGTGCACGTACGCGGCCCGCTCGCCGGGGACGCGGCGGACGGTGTCTCCGACGCGGACGACGGCGTTGACGAAGCCGCCGGGCAGAGGTGTCTCAGACATGCCCTCCAGCTTGCCCGGCCCGAACGTGCTTTGAGACTTTTCCGGCTGATTTCCCGAGAGACCGCGTTCGAAGTCTCACTGGGTAGTGCGGTGAGACGATTGAGGGGAGCGAAAGGAGCCTCGACGTGACAGAGGACGACATCATCACGTTCGTGAGCGGTCTGCCAGGGACCGTCGTGTTCACCGCAGGGCCCGGCGACGGGTCGCCGGAGGTGGCATGGGGAGACTCGTTCTTCTTCTACGAGCCGGACGGTTTGGACGCCGTCCCGGCCGACGGCCGCCTGCCGTACGCGACGATCGTGACCAAGGACTACGCGGGCTTCGACACCGCCTCCGGCCTCGACCGGCCGGGGGTCTTCCGGCTGAACGTGGCGGTCGGCCGGGTCGAGTTCGAGCGGCTCGTCGGATATCCGCCCGCCGCGCACGCCGCGCACCATGACGGCGTCGACTACGCGGCCCTCGACCAGGTGATCCCGCATCCGCTGTACGCCACCCAGTCGTGGGTCTCCATCCTGAACCCCGGGGACGCCGGGCGCGCCCAGGCGATCCTGCGTGACGCGCACGCCCGCGCCGCCAAGCGCCACCGCCCGCCGTCGGGCAGGCGCCCCGTGTGATCGCGGAGCGCCCTCCGCGGACGGCCGAGGGGATCGGTCCGCGAGTTTCCTGGACGGCCTTGCCACACCGCGGCCGGTGACCGTACGGTCACCCTTAGCATTCGCCAGCCGAAGGAGGCGCTGTGAGCAGGAACGACGGCGGACCCCAGCGAGGCTCGACAATGCTTCCCCACCTCGCCTGGCGAGTCGAGGCCATGATCGCCGGCATCGCCGAGCGGCGCTCGCCCGCCACCGGCGTGATCGCGCAGGCGCTGCGGAAGGTGCCGCGCCACTGGTTCGTCCCCTCTCTCGGCCTGGTGCTCGACGACGACGGCGGGGCCGCGCCGATCGATCGCGACATCGACCCGACCGCGTGGTGGGACGCCGTCTACTCCGACCGGCCGATCGCCACGCCGCTGGCCGCGGGCGGCGCCTCCTACACCTGCGTCAACCCCTCGCCCAGCGCCGTCGTCGACGCGCTGGAGCTGCTCGACCTCCGCGCCGGCCAGCGGGTGCTGGAGGTGGGGACGGGCAGCGGGTGGGTCACGGCGCTGCTGTGCCGGCTGACGGGCGAGTCGGGGCGCGTGACGTCCGTCGAGGAGGACTCCGGGGTGGCGGAGGCGGCCCGCCGCAACCTGATCGCCGCCGGGGTCCGCCCGCACCTCGTCATGGGCGACTGCGCGCGCGGCTGCCCGGAGCGGGGGCCGTACGACCGGATGCTCGTGCCGTCCACCGCTCCGGGGCCGTGGACGGCGCAGGCGGCGCCCGGAGCGGTGATCGTCGGCGGGAACGGTCACGTCGTGCGGCTGATGGCGGCCGAGGACGAGCCGCACAGGCCCTGACGCGTGCCGGTCATCGCCTCCAGAACAGCAGGTGGGTGATCCCGCTGGGGCTCGGCACGGTGTCCAGGTGGAAGCGGTCGAGCAGGTCGGTGTGGCTCTCCCACAGCCGCTCGCCCCGGCCGAGCTCGACGGGCGCGACGGCGATGTGCATCGTGTCGACCAGGTCGGCCTCGACGAACTGGCGGATCGTGGCGACTCCGCCGCCGAGCCGCACGTCCAGCCCCCCGGCGGCCTCCTTCGCCCGCGCCAGCGCCTCGGCCGGGGTCGCGTCGAGGAAGTGGAAGGTGGTGTCGGCCAGGGTGAAGGACGGGCGTACGTGGTGGGTGAGCACGAAGACCGGCGTGCGGAACGGCGGGGTGTCGCCCCACCACCCCTGCCACTCGTGGTTCTCCCACGGGCCGCGCTGAGGGCCGAACTTGTTGCGCCCCATGATCTCGGCTCCGATGCCGTGGGTGTGCTCGCGCGTCAGGTAGTCGTCCAGGCCGCGCGTGCCGCCCGGGTCGGTGCGGTTCACCCAGCTCGCGGTGGCGCCCGCCCAGGACCAGAGCGGGGCGGGGTCCGCGTGACCGAAGGGCCGTTCCAGGCTCTGCCCCTCACCGGCGCCGAACCCGTCCTGCGACACGTTGAAGCAGTGCACCCTCAACAACTGCGACACATCTCCTCCTCGATCCGGGGGACGCCCAGGCCGGGCGCCCCGTCCGGGAGGTGGTCGGAGCGGAGGGCCCGTTCTTGCCGTGCGATGCCGGACTTCTTCCCGCGCGACCTTTTCGCCCTGGTCACGATTACTGAGGAGTCCCTCATTATCGCTCGGCAGAGCCGCCCTTCTGCTGCTGGATTTGCCTGCAACCTCTTGACTTAATTTGCATGGACTCCATGATTAGTCGCAAGTCCGACATCCCCCGCCGGCCTTGCCTAGGAGCCCCATGCGCAAGCTCGTACGCAGCCTCACCCTCCTCGCCTTCCTCTGCGCGTCCGTCCTCGTCGCGCCCTCGGCGGCCCTGGCCGCCATCACCGGCCAGTCGGCCACGAACACGGCCACCACCGTGACGTACCAGTTCACGTTCACCGGCAGCCCCGCCTACGCCCGCACCTACGTCGACACCGACCGCAGCACCGCGACCGGCTTCGCCCAGGGTGGCCTGGGCGCCGACTTCTTGCTCGAGAACGCCTCTCTGTACCGGCACAACGGCGGCGGCTGGAGCTGGACGCTCGTGGGCCCGGTGACGTACACGGCCTCGGGCGGGACGGCCAGGTGGACGGTGTCGCGGGCGGACCTCGGCGAGAGCGCCACGCCGAACGACGCCGACCTCGTCTTCCAGGTCGAGTCCCCGCTGGAGACCTCCGCCAAGTACACGCACGTTTACTCCGGTGGCGGCGGAGGGGGCGGCTCGGTCACGTACACGCCCACGACCGCCGACTTCGCCAACCCCGAGCGCGGCCTCTACCACCACACCGGCGACTGCGACAAGAACGACTTCTCCCTCGCCACCCTGCAGAGCTACCGCACCGGGCAGCACATCTCGCTGGTGATGTGCGTGTTCTACCTGGCCGAGTTCACGACCGGCGCGATCAGCCAGGCCGCGCTCGACCAGTTGCAGCAGCAGCTCGACACCGTGCGCGCGGCGGGGCTGAAGACGGTCCTGCGCTTCGCCTACACCACCTCCACGGACGGCGCCGACGCCGCCAAGGACCGCGTGCTGGCTCACCTCGACCAGCTCAGGCCGTACCTGAACGCGAACAAGGACGTCATCTACCTCATGCAGGCCGGGTTCATCGGGGCGTGGGGCGAGTGGTACTACACCCAGAACTTCGGCAACGCCGGCACGGTCACGCCCGCCGACTGGGCCAACCGCAAGGCCGTCGTGGACAAGCTGCTCAGCGTGCTGCCCTCGACGCGGATGGTGCAGCTTCGCACGCCCAAGTTCAAGCGCACGATGTACACCACCACGCCGGTCACCTCCGGCCAGGCGTACGGCGGCTCGGCCGTGGCGCGGCTCGGGCACCACAACGACTGCTTCCTGGCCAGCCCGGACGACTACGGCACCTACGAGAACGCGGCCGTCGAATACCCCTACCTGGAGGCGGAGACGACGTACGTGGCCATGGGCGGGGAGACCTGCAACCCCAACCCGCCGCGCTCCGACTGCCCGACCGCCAAGGACGAGCTGTCGCGCTTCCACTGGTCGTACCTGAACACCGACTACCACACCGGCGTGCTGGGAAGCTGGAGCACCGGCGGCTGCCTGGCCGAGATCACCCGCAGCCTCGGCTACCGCTTCGCCCTGCAGAGCGGCACGTACCCGAGCACCGCCTCGCGCGGCGGCGGCCTGCCGGTCGCCATCACGCTGAGGAACGACGGGTACGCCGCCCCGTTCAACCCGCGCGGCCTGGAGCTGGTCCTCCGCAACACCTCGACCGGGGCGCTGCACCGCTTCCCGCTCGGCGCCGACCCCCGCAAGTGGGCGGCCGGAGCCACCAGCACGATCACCCAGACCGTCACCCTGCCCGCGTCCATCCCCGCAGGCTCCTACGCGCTGCTCCTCGACCTGCCCGACCCGCTGCTCAGGGCGCGGCCCGAGTACTCGATCCGCCTCGCCAACGAGGGCACCTGGGAGCCGGCGACCGGCCTCAACCGCCTTCTGCACACCGTCACCGTGAGCTGACCCCGGCTCCCATCGGCCCGCCGCCCCGGCTCGCGGGGAGGCGGGCCGGTTGACCTCAAGCTTGGTTGAGCTCCTAGGGTCGTCGACGAGTCACTTCCTGCAGAACGACCTTGAGGAGCTTGACCGTGACGACACTGGTGACAGGCGCCACCGGGAACACCGGCCGGCACGTGGTGGCGGAGCTGGCCCGCCGCGGCGAGCACGTACGGGCGCTGACGCGGGACCCGGCGGCGTGGGCGGGACGTTTTCCGGCCGGGGTGGAGGTGGTGGGCGGCACCCACACGGCGCCGGACGAACTCGACGGCGCCCTCGACGGTGTGAGCCGGTTGCACGTCACGGTGACGGCCGGGCTCACCGAGGCGGGGCCCGAGCTGGTCCGGCGGGCGGTCGCCGCGGGGGTGCGGCGCATCACCGTGTTGTGGGGCGGCCAGGTGGGCCCGGTCGAGCAGGCGGTGGCGGACTCGGGGGCGGAGTGGACCCGCCTGGAGGCCCAGGAGTTCATGTCGAACACCTTGACCTGGGCCGAGTCCATCCGAGCCGAGGGCGTGGTCCGGGAGCCGTACGACCATCCCAGCGCGCTCGTGCACGAGGCCGACATCGCGGCCGTGGCGGCCGTCGCGCTGCTCGACGACGGCCATGCCGGGCGCGCCTACAACCTCACCGGGCCCGAGTCGCTGACCCCGCGTGAGCGGATCGCGATCCTGTCCCGGGCGATCCACCGCGACCTCGCCTTCGAGCCGATCACGCACGAGCAGGCCGTCGGCAGGCTGATGGCCACGGGAGTGTCCCGGGCGGACGCCGAGTACGTCATCGGCTGGTACGCCGCGCCCGACGACTCCGCCACGACCGTGGACGACACCGTCGAACGGGTGACCGGCCGTGCCGCGCGCACGTTCGCCCAGTGGGCGGACGAGCACGCGGCACGTTTCCTCGGCCGGGGATGACCTCGCGACCCGATCTTGAAGGTCACGCGTCGGCCGGGAGCGGTTCGCCGGTCTCCAGCAGCGACTTCAGGCTGGACACCACGCTCGGCCAGCCGTGGCTGACCATCTCGGCCAGGCTCGACCCGGACTCGAAGCCGTCGTGCACGACGGTGAGCTTCACGACCTGCGCGGCGTCGGCCTCCTCGATCGTGAAGGTGACCTTCGAGCGGGCCTCGCCGGACAGCCGGGTGAGCAGCTCCTCGTCCCAGCCGAAGCGCTTGGCGAGCTCCGGGGTCATGGCGTGCCAGGTGTAGGAGAGCCGGCTGTAGGGGTCGGCCTCCAGCACGACCTGCTCCGGGTCGCTGATCTGCACGCCGTGGTTGTCCCAGGTCATCGGCGAGCCGGCGGACCAGTCCGTGGCGAACTCCGTGGCCCAGTAGCGGCGGGTGAAGGCGGGCTCGGTCAGCGCCTGCCAGAGCTGCTGCGGGGTGGTGCGGATGTAGGTGGTGTAGACGAAGGTCGGCGCGTCCATCGAGGTCTCCTCCAGGGCGTGTTCCAGGTCGCGTTTCCGGCCGTGTTACCGGCCATCTTTCCGGTCGTGTTTCTGGTCGGCCAGGGCTTGGACCCCGGCCCGGCCGGAAGGCGCTCTCACACGCATGGGGGCGGTGTGCTTCTCCCGGCCCCGTCAGGCCCGGCTTCCCGCCACCCAGCAATATGCAGCCGTCCGGCTGCCTGTAACTTAGGCAGCCGGGCGGCTGCATGTCAAGACGCGCATCTCCGGCCGTGGACGACCACCCGGCCCGTCCACGACGCCCTGCGGCGCCAAACCGTTTGACGGGGCATTCGGGCCCTCGGGACGATCTGCCACGTGGACATCGAATTCTCGCGTTTCTCCCCCCACCAGACAGAGGCTCTGGTCGACTTCCTGACCGGCGAGAGCTGGCCCTTCCACGCGATCGTCCAGGAGGCCCCCGCGATCAGGCAGCGGGCCGCCGCCGGCCTCTACGACGACGCGGAGAACCGCACGTTCTGGCTGCTGGCGGACGGGGAACGGGCCGGGCTGGTACGCCTGCAGGAGCTCACCGACTTCACCCCCATGTTCGACCTCCGGATCCGCGAGGCCTGGCGCGGCCGCGGCCTGGGAACGGCGGCGCTCAGGTGGCTCACCTCCCATCTCTTCACGGAATTCCCCGGAATCAGGCGCATCGAGGGCAATACGCGGCAGGACAACCACCCGATGCGGGCCGTCTTTCGTAAGTGCGGATATGTCAAGGAGTCGCATTACCGCGAGGCGTGGCCGGCCCCGGACGGGACCGTGTACGACTCGGCGGGGTACGCGATACTGCGGCGCGACTGGGAGTCGGGAACGGTGACACCGCCCGACTGGAATGACGAGCCCGGCGCTAGGTGATGATCCGGAAAAGGAAGGGCGCGACCAGGCCGATGAGGGCCAGCGCCTCGGTGAGGACGAAACCGAGAAGCATGTTCTGGCGAATCAGCCCGTACGCTTCCGGCTGACGCGCGATGGCCTGAACCCCCTGGCCGAAGATGATGCCGACGCCGATGCCCGGGCCGATTGCGGCGAGGCCGTAGCCGATGGCGGTGACATTGCCGGATACCGCAGCGAGAACGTCCACAAAGGTTCCCTTCTGAGTGTCTGGTGAAGCGAAGTGTCGCCGTCACCACCATTCCGCCATATCGGCACTCCGCCGCGAAATGCCCAGTCGCACGAAAACAATCGAACATGCTTGTCGATAAAGTTGATGGACAAATTGATCTGCATTTGATCAATGACCGGATGCGACGCGACCGCACGTCGGCGGGAACCGGAACGAAGGTGATGCGCGGGCCTCCCTATTAGCTCCATGACGACCAGGACCACGAATCGTCCGGCCGCCTCTCCGGCATTCACGACCGGCCCGGCCGGGCCCTTGTCGCGGCACGCCTCCCATGAATTCCTCGCCCGCAGAGGCGCCGGGCGGGCCGGTGAAGCTCTCAATCCATGTCGATGTCGTCGAGAAGGTGGAGCAAGCGCGACAGAACGCGCAGGCAGGCGTCGATCTCGCCCTCGGTCAGGTCGCCGCCGATCCGGCGGAGCACCCGCCGCTCGCGATCGATCACCGCCCCGATGGCCCGCTCCCCCTCACCCGTCAGCCGGACGAGCGAGGACCGCTTGTGCGCCGGATTGGGCACGAACTCCACCAGCCCCAGCCCTGCCGCGTCGTTGGTCATGCGCTGGACGAACTGCCGGCTCAACGCCTGCGCCCGGCCCATCTGGGGGACGGTCATGGGGCCGTTCTCGCGCACCATGTTGAGCACGGCCCGCACCCCCACCGACAGCCCCTCGATGGGCGCGTCCTGCTCCACCTTGCGCTGGGCACGCCGGTACAGCGGCCCCACCAGGTCGAACACCTCGGCCAGCCGGTCGGTCACCGCGCCGCCCGCCGGGCTCGGATCCGTCTCTCTCATCCGTCCATGATGACACCCAGGTTGTCATCCTATGGCCAATATGACACCTTGGTTGTCATGAAGGATCTGTTCTGGATCGATCGCGGCACCGGCCGTCCCCTTGTCCTGCTGCACGGCGGCTTCCTGGATCACGGCATGTGGGAGGACCAGATCCCGGTCCTCGCCTCCCGCTATCGCGTGATCGCCCCCGACGCCCGAGGCCACGGCCGCTCCGCCAACGGCACCGCGCCCTACCGGCTCACCGACGACCTCGCCGCCCTGCTGCGGCACCTCGGCACGGGGCCCGCCGTTCTGGTCGGGGTCTCCATGGGGGCGGGGATCGCGGTCGACACCGCGCTGGAGCATCCGGAGCTCGTCAGTGCCGTGGTCGTGACCGGGGCGGGGACGAGCCTGCCGTACTTCGAGGATCCGTGGACCACGAAGACCATGGCCGCCTGGCACGCGGCGATGGCCACCGGTGATCTGGACGCGTCGGTGGAGGCGTTCACGATGCTCGGGACAGGGCCGCGCCGCGCGCTCGGCGATCTGGATCCGATCGTGGTGAGCCGGCTCATGAGGATGGCCAGGAGCACCATGTCCAAACACTCCGCCGGTGAGCCGAACCACCTCGTGATGGTGACCGACGCGTGGGAGCGGATCGCGTCGATCGGTGTTCCGGTGCTGGCCGTTCATGGGAACGAGGACTCCGACGATCACATCGGGATGGCGGAGCGGCTCGTGCGCGGCGTGGCCGACGGGCGGTCGGTCTCGATCGAGGAGGCCGCGCACTATCCGAACATGGAGCGGCCTGATGTCTACAACCAGGTCCTTCAGGAGTTTCTCGAAGGTCTCTGAGCCGGCTACCGACAGAGGTCCCGCCTGGATCAGCCGGGTGAGCTTCTCCAAGTCCGGCCGGACGATCTACTTCAAGGGGCGGACTCCGGCGCACCAGCGGTCGTTCGATGCCAATCACGTCGATGTGGAAACGGGAGAGACGTTCTGGGTCTCCGGGCCGAAGCGGGATCGGAGCGATCGGCGCTACGGCAACGTTCCCGTTTCTGTGGACGAGGACGTGGCGGAGGAGTGCCAGGCATTTCTTCTCGGTGAACCCCTGGCTCCCTCTCGTCATCGACGGCGAGGGTGAGTCTCAGGGCTCAGGTCTCAGGTCTCAGGTCTCAGGTCTCAGGTCTCAGGTCTCACGGGCGAGGGTTGCTGGGCCCTTCCAGGGTCACGTCCGGGGGTGCGCGAGGGGGCTGGAAGCCCCCCCGCGCGGAGGTCGTGGCGAAGCCGCGAGCCCCGATGGACACAGCCCGAGCCGAAGGCGGGGTCCATCGGGGCGGGCTGCGGCGGCCCACCCCGTACAGGACGGCCGGGTCAGCGGGTGTCGGAGTCGGATTGGGTGAGGGCGGCTCGGCCGGCTTCGAGCCTGGCCACCGGGATGCGGAAGGGGGAGCAGGAGACGTAGTCGAGGCCGATCTCGTGGCAGAAGCGGACCGAGTCCGGGTCGCCGCCGTGCTCGCCGCAGATGCCCAGGTGCAGGTCCGGCCTGGCCTCGCGGCCCTCGCGGACCGCGATCTCCATCAGGCGGCCGACGCCCTCCCTGTCGATGGTCTCGAACGGGGAGACGCCGAAGATGCCGGCGTCGAGGTAGTGGGAGAAGAAGGCGGCTTCCACGTCGTCGCGGGAGAAGCCCCAGGCCATCTGGGTGAGGTCGTTGGTGCCGAAGGAGAAGAACTCGGCGGCCTCGGCGATCTGGCCCGCGGTGAGTGCCGCCCTGGGGACCTCGATCATGGTGCCGATCAGCGCCTGCACCCCGGCCTCCGCGAGGATCCTGGCGGCTTCCTCGCGTACCGACTCCAGCTCCTGCACGGCCGCCACCAGCGGGATCATGATCTCCGGCCGCGCTCCGGGGACCTCGGCGGCCGCCTGGGCGATGGCGCGGACCTGCATGGCGAACAGGCCGGGGATGACCAGGCCGAGGCGGACGCCACGCAGGCCGAGCATCGGGTTCTGCTCATGCAGGCGCTTGACCGCCGTCAGGAGCTTGCGGTCCTTGTCCGTGGCCTTGCCCGCGGCGATCTTGACGGACAGGTCGACGATGTCCGGCAGGAACTCGTGCAGGGGCGGGTCGATGAGGCGGATCGTGACGGGGGCCCCGTCCATGGCCTGGAAGATGCCGATGAAGTCGGACTTCTGGAGGGGCTCCAGCGCGTCCAGGGCCGTCTGGCGTTCCGCGTCGGTCGAGGCCAGGACGAGGTCCTCCACGAGCTGGCGGCGCTCGCCCAGGAACATGTGCTCCGTACGGCACAGCCCGATGCCCTGCGCGCCGAAGCGGCGGGCGCGGGCCGCGTCCTCGGGGGTGTCGGCGTTGGCGCGGACGCCCAGCCTCCGGGCCTCGTCCGCGTGGCGCATGATCCGGTCCACCGCCTTGACCAGGTCGTCCCGCGGCTCCGTGGCGCCCTCGAAGTACTCGACCACGGCCGAGTCCACGACCGGCACCTCGCCGAGGAAGACCTCGCCGGTCGTGCCGTCGATGGAGATGACGTCCCCTTCGGAGACCACCACGTCCCCGGGCGCGACGAAGCGCTGCTCGGCCGTGAGCACCTCCAGCTCCTCGGCCCCGCACACGCACGTCTTGCCCATGCCGCGGGCCACCACGGCGGCGTGTGAGGTCTTGCCGCCGCGGCTGGTCAGGATGCCTCTGGCGGCGATCATGCCGGCCAGGTCGTCGGGGTTGGTCTCGCGGCGGACGAGGATGACGTCCTGGCCCTGCTGCGCCAGCTCGACGGCGCGCTCGGAGGAGAAGACGGCCTTGCCGACGGCGGCGCCCGGCGAGGCGTTCATGCCCTTGGCGATCTTCTTCTTCCGCGCGCCGCCGTCGAAGCGGGGGAACATGAGCTGGGCGAGCTGGTCGCCGGTGACCCGGGTGACGGCCTCGTCCATGGTGATGAGGCCCTGGTCGGCGAGCTGGGTGGCGATGCAGAAGGCCGCCCCGGCCGTGCGCTTGCCCACGCGGGTCTGCAACATCCACAGCTTGCCGCGCTCGATCGTGAACTCGATGTCGCACAGGTCCCGGTAGTGGTTCTCCAGGGTCTCCATGATGCCGACGAGCTCGTCGTACGAGTGCTTGTCGAGGTGTTCGAGGTCTTCCAGGGGGATGGTGTTGCGGATGCCGGCCACCACGTCCTCGCCCTGGGCGTTCTGGAGGTAGTCGCCGTAGATGCCCTGCTGGCCCGAGCCGGGGTCGCGGGTGAAGGCGACGCCGGTGCCGGAGTCGTTGCCGTAGTTGCCGAAGACCATGGCCATGATGTTCACGGCGGTGCCGAGGTCGGCGGGGATGCGCTCCTGGCGGCGGTAGAGGATGGCGCGCGGCGCGTTCCACGAGTCGAAGACGGCCATGACGGCCAGCCGCATCTGCTCGCGCGGGTCTGCGGGGAAGTCCTTGCCGGTCTGGTCGCGCACGATGCCCTTGTACGTCTCCACGAGCTGCTGCAGCTCGCCCGAGTCGAGGTCGGTGTCCTGGCGGCGGCCCTTGAGCTCGTCGAGCGCGTGCTCGAACAGGTCGCCGTCGATGTCGAGCACGGTCTTGCCGAACATCTGGATGAGCCTGCGGTAGGAGTCCCACGCGAACCGGTCGTTGCCGCCCGACTGCTTGGCCAGGCCGTGCACCGACTCGTCGTTCAGCCCGATGTTGAGAACGGTCTCCATCATGCCCGGCATGGAGAACTTCGCCCCGGAGCGCACGCTCACGAGCAGCGGGTCGTCGGCCTGCCCGAGCTTCCTGCCCATCTTGGCTTCCAGGGCCTCAAGCTGCTCGGCGACCTCCTGGTCCAGCCCGCTCGGTACGGAGCCTTCCGCCAGGTAGTGGCGGCATGCCTCGGTGGTGATCGTGAATCCATGCGGAACAGGCAGCCCGAGATTGGTCATTTCGGCAAGGTTCGCACCCTTACCGCCGAGAAGATCCTTGAGATTCCTGTTGCCCTCGGTGAAGTCGTAAACGTACTTGGCCACCACAGCTCCTTCGAACGCCTCTGTCCCGGACTCTACCGGTGAAATTGATGATGAAACTGCACTCCTCGTATAAGTCAGCGTTTGTGCTGGTCAAAGCCACATAACAGGTCTAATCCAATTATACGACCCATGTGCCGAAAATTGGATTAGACCAATTGGTTTACACCAATTCTTGAGAAAGGCGGGCGGTAGGTGCAGAATCGGATCACACCCCCACCAGGAGGCCCCCATGGCCACTCCTACCAAGCCCAAGAGGCGGCCCAGAATCATCGTCGGCTCCGCCAAGGCCGCGGTCGATTCCGCGATCTACCTCGACGATCGGCTGCCGTTCGGGCGCTGGCTGCGGCCCCAGCTCCGCAAGCTGTTCCCCAGCCACTGGTCGTTCCTGCTGGGCGAGCTGGCGCTGTACGCGTTCGTGCTGCTCGTGCTCACCGGGACGTTCCTGACGCTGTTCTACAAGCCCAACCCGGACGTGGCCTACGAGTCGGTCGTGGAGATCAGCCTGGAGGTGCGTGGCGGGCTGCTCATGCGGCAGTTGCACCACTGGTCGGCGACGGTGTTCGTGCTGGCGATCGTGGCCCACATGTGCCGGGTGTTCTTCACCGGCGCGTTCAGGCGGCCTCGGGAGCTGACGTGGATGCTCGGCGTGCTGCTGTTCGGGCTGGCGCTGTTCGAGTCGTTCCTGGGGGTCACGCTGCCCGCCGACCAGCTCGCGCTGACGGGGCTGCGGCAGGCTCAGGGGGTGCTGCTGTCGGTGCCGCTGGTGGGGACGTACCTGTCGGCGTTCGTGTTCGACGGGGAGTTCCCCGGACAGGTGATCCCGCGCCTGTTCGCGCTGCACGTGCTGCTGGTCCCCGGCATCCTGCTGGCCGTGGTGCCGCTGCACGCGCTCATCCTCACCTGGCGGCAGAAGCACACCGAGCGCCGCGCCACGGCGGCCGGCGAGCACCAGGTCACCGGCGGGCCGTTCTTCCCGTACTTCGCGGTCAAGAACGGCGCCACGGCGCTGTTCACGATCGCCGCCATCTCGTTGCTGGCCACGTTCGTACGGGTCAACCCGGTGTGGGAGCACGGCGCGTACCGGCCGGGCGCGCATCCGCCCTCGGCGCAGCCGTTCTGGTACGCGGGGGTGCTCGACGGCGCGCAGCGGCTGGTGCCCGCCTGGGAGATCCCGGTCGGCGGCTTCGTGCTGCAAATCGGGCTCTGGATCCCGCCGCTGATCCTGCTGGCCTTCTTCGGCGTGCTGCTCGTCTACCCGTTCGTCGAGCGCCGTTACACCGGCGACGGCGGTGTCCACCACCTGCTGGACCGGCCGTCGCAGGCGCCGGTGCGCACGGCGCTGGGCGTCGCGGTGATCACCTTCTTCGCCACGCTCTGGGCGGGCACGTGGGTGTCGGCGGCGCCGCCCGCGATGCACTCCGCGCCCGGGCTGCCGCCGCCACCGGCCGCGCCACCGGCGCTGCTCACCGTGCCGCCCGACACGTACGCGCTCATCGTCGGCGGGCTGCGGGCGGCCGTGTTCGTGCTGCCCGTCGTGGCCTTCGTCGTCACCCGGTCGATCTGCCGCAGGCGCTCGGCGTAGGAGCCACGCGGGGCGGCCGCGGTCAGCGCAGGGGGTTGTCGTCGGGTGGGGTGCCCGGCACGCCGTCGCGGGGCTGCAGCCACAACACGAACGTCGCCCCCTCCCCCAGCCGCGAGAACACCGCCACGCGCCCCCCGTGCGACTCCACGATCTGCCGGACGATCGCCAGCCCCAGGCCCGTGTGGCGATCCCTGCGGCTGGCCTCGCCGCGCCAGAAGCGGTCGAACACCCGCGCCTGGTCCGACTCCCGCAGGCCCGGCCCGTCGTCGCGGACCGCCACCCACAACCAGCCGTCCCTCCTGCCCGCCCCTGCCCTGATCCGGCCCCCGGGCGGCGACAGGCGCACGGCGTTGGACAGCAGGTTGGACACGGCCCGGCGCAGCGCGTCGGAGTCACCCGTCGTCTCCAGCCCCGTGCCGAGCTCGCGGGTGATCGTGATGTCGCGCTCGGCGGCCGGGGTGGCGTACTCCTCGCACGCCTCCCCCACCACCCTGGCCAGGTCCAGATCGGCGTCGGCGAACGCGGTGCCCTGCCGCCTGGCCGTGGCCAGCAGGTCCTCCACCAGCCTGGTCATGCGCGTGGTCGCCCGGTCCACGATGGCCACGGCCCTGACCCGCTCCTCCTCGCTGGCGTCGGGGGCGGCCAGCACGGCGTCCACGTTGGCCCTGATGATGGTCAGCGGGCTGCGCAGCTCGTGCGAGGCGTCGTCGATGAGCTGCCGCTGCGCGCTGAACGCCTCCTCCAGCCGGTCGAGCATGGTGTCGATGGTGTCGGCGAGGTCCTTCAGCTCGTCGCGCGGGCCGTGCAGCTTGATGCGCCGCTTCAGGTCGGTGGCCTGGATCTCCTCCGTCGTACGGGTGATCGACCGCACCGGCCGCAGCACCCGGCCCGAGAGCACCCAGCCGATGCCGAGGCTGGACACGTACAGACCGGCCAGCGTGAGCAGCGAGAAGTCGCGCAACGTGGTCATCGTGCGCACGTTGACCGCGTTCTCGACCTCCTCCACGAAGACCACCTCGCGCTTGCCGAGGTAGGTGTTGCCGCTGTAGGTCTTGGCGTACTCGGTCGTGATCGGGCGCTGCTCGGTGGTCTTGGACACGGCGTAGTAGATGCCCCCCAGCACCACCGTGGCCAGCACGAACAGCAGCCCCGAGTACAGGACCGTGATCCGGAAGCGGATGGTGTGGATCACGATGACGGCTCCCTGAGCCGGTAACCCCGGCTGATCACGGTTTCGATCAGGCCGTCCTCCTGCAGCTTGCGGCGCAGGTTGCCGACCGTGACGCGGACGGTGCTGGTGAACGGGTCGGCGTGCTCGTCCCAGACGTGCTCCAGCAGCTCCTCGGTGGACACGACGTGACCGGGGCGGGTCATCAGGTAGTGCAGCACGCCGTACTCCTTGGGGGTGAGCGCCAGGGACCTGCCGTCCAGCGACACCTCCAGCCGGGCCGTGTCGATCCGCAGCCCGCCCACCTCCAGCACGGAGGTGCCGCCGCCGGAGTCCCTGCGCAGCAGCGCCCGTACCCGGGCCAGCAGCTCGGGGAAGGCGAACGGCTTGACCAGGTAGTCGTCGGCGCCCTCGTCGAGGCCCCGGACGCGGTCGTCGAGCCGGTCGCGGGCGGTCACCATGATGATCCGCGCCCCCTGGCCCGCCGCACGCACGGTCCGGCAGAGCTGGAAGCCGTCGCCGCCCGGCAGGTTCAGGTCGAGCAGGACCAGGTCGTACATGTTGACCTGCAACTTCTCGTGCGCGGCGGGCGCGTCGTAGGCGACGTCCACCGCGTAGCCCGCCCGGACCAGGCCGACGCGCAGCGCGTCGACCAGGTCCTCCTCGTCCTCAACCACAAGCAGTCGCATGCCCTGGACCCTAGTTTCGGATGATGCGTTCCGCGATGGGCGCCGCCCTGTCGATGGGGATGGCGAAACCGATGCCGATGTTCCCGCCTCCCCGGGAGGCCGCGATCGCGGTGTTCACCCCCACCACCTCGCCCCGGGCGTTCACCAGCGGGCCGCCCGAGTTGCCGGGGTTGATGGAGGCGTCGGTCTGCACGGCCGTGCGGCGGGAGCCGCCCAGCCGTACCTCCCTGTCCCGGGCGCTGACGATGCCCGAGGTGACCGTGCCGGACAGGCCCAGCGGGGAGCCGATGGCCAGCACCTGGTCGCCGACGGCCAGGTCCGCCGAGCGGCCGAGCGTGGCCGGGGTGAGCTCCTCCGGATAGTCCACCTCCAGCACGGCCAGGTCCTCGTCGTCGTCCGCGCCGGCCACGCGGGCGGTCAGCCGGCTGCCGTCGTGCAGCACCACCGTCACCGTGCTGTTGCCGCTGACGACGTGGGCGTTGGTGAGGATGTGGCCGCGGTCGTCGATCACGAAGCCGGAGCCGCCCGAGCTGCGCGTCTCCACCGAGACCACGCTGGGCAGCACGCGGGCCGCCGTCGCGCTCAGCCCGGTCAGGCTCGCCGGCGGCGCGGGGGCCACCCTCGGCAGGGCGGCGGCGGGGGCAGGCTCGGACCCTTCGAAGAGCCTGGCCCCCGCCGCGCCCGCCGCCGCCCCGGTGAGCGCCGCGACGAGCGCGGCGGCCACCAGGATGCGACCACCCCTGGGCGGCGACGTCACGGAAGCCGGCGGTACGGGAGGCCGCGGCGGCGGCCCGATCGGCGGCCCGATGAGCGGGGGCACGGGCGGAGGCACGGGCTGGGGCACGGGCGGAGGCGCGGATGGGGGCGAGGCGGGTGCGCCGTGCTGCGGCGCCTGCTCGCGTACGTCCATCGCCACCGTGCGGAACTCCGGCCCGCGCGGGCTGCCCAGACCTCTCATGGCAGCCTCGAGAACCACAACATCGACGCCGCCGCCGCGATCAGCGCGAAGACCAGCCCCGCCCCCACGAACCACTGCCAGACCTCCTGCTGCTCGGTGCGGTAGCCGACCGACGTGCCGATGTCCTCGTAGACCGCCTGCAACTCGTCGCCGCTGGCCGCCTCGTAGAAGCCGCCGCCCGCCGACTCGGCCAGGCCGCGCAGCGCGGGCCCGTCCACCGGCACCGGGACCTCGCGGCCCGACAGGCTGATGGTGCCGTCCTGCGTGCCGTACGCGATGGTGGTGACCGGGATGCCGCGCGAGGTCGCCTCGGTGGCCGCGTCGTTCACGGTGCGGCCGCTGGTGTTGGCGCCGTCGGACAGCAGCACGATGTGCGCGGGCGGCGCCTCCTCCTCCGAGTCGAGCGAGGCGATGGCCTCCAGCGAGGAGAAGACGGCCTCGCCGATGGCCGTGCCCGAGTCCATGCTGAGCCGGTCGAGCGCGCTGAGCACCGCCGGCCGGTCCAGGGTGGGCGGCACGGCGACGGACGCCGCGGAGGAGAACGACACCAGCCCCAGGTTGAACCGCTCGGGCAGCCCCTGGACGAACTGCCTGGCCGCCTGCTTGGCCGCCTCGAACCGGTTGGGTGCGACGTCGGTGGCGCCCATGGACGCCGACACGTCGAACGCCACCATGATCGTCGCCCGTTCCCGTGGCACCTGCACCTCGGCGGTCGGCCGGGCGAAGCCCACCACGAGCAAGGCGAACATGAGCAGCAGTGCCGCCGCGGGCACGTGCCTGCGCCATCCCGGCCGCTTCGGCGCCACCTTGTCGAGCAGGTCGAGGTTGGTGAAGCGGACGGCGTAGGCGGTCCTGCCGCGCAGCGCCATGATCACGTAGGTGAGCGCGAGCAGGGCCACCGGGATGAGCAGCAGCAGCCAGACGGGCGCGAGAAGGGTCACGCCGCGTCACCTCCTCCCTCTGGTGGTCGTCGCCTGACGGACGGCGGCCCGTCCAGGGGTGGCCCTGCCTGGCCGGACGGGCCGCCGGGGCCGATCGGGCCGGCCGCGAGCGAGGCGAAGCGGCGCTGGCGCATGACGTGCTTGACCAGGTCGCGCACCCAGTCCCGGTCCGTACGCAGCCGCAGGTGGGTGGCCCCGGCCCGGCGCAGCGCCTGCGAGATGGCGTCGCGCTGCCCGGCCGCGGCCTCGGCGTAGCGGCGGCGCAGCCGGGCGTTGCCGGTGGCCACCTCGCGCCGCCGCCCCGTCTCCGGGTCGATCAGCGTGAGGATGCCCACGTCAGGCAGCGTCAGCTCGCGCGGGTCGAGCACCTCCACGGCCAGCACCTGGTGCCGGGCGGTGAGCCGGCGCAGCGGCAGCTCCCAGGTCTCGGGCGTGTCGAGGAAGTCCGACACGACCACGACCAGGCCGCGGCGCCGTACCACCCGGCCGAGCTGCTCGGCCGCCACGCCGAGCAGCGGCTCGGCCACCCCCGGCGGGGTGCGGGGCAGTGCGAACGCCGCCTGCAGCAGCGCCATCAGGTGCGGCCGGCCCGTCCTGGCGGGCAGCGTCCTGACGCCGCCGCCGTGCAGCAGGTGGGTGCCGATGCGGTTGCCCGTCCGCTGGGTGAGGAAGCCGACCGCGGCCAGGGCGGACAGGGCCAGCTCCCGCTTCTCCATCGCCGCGGTCCCGAAGTCCATGCTGGCGGTGGCGTCGAGCAGCGCCCAGATCTCCAGCTCCCGGTCGGCGACCAGGTCGCGGACGTGCGGCTCGTTCGTGCGCGCGGTGACGTTCCAGTCCATCCGCCGCACGTCGTCGCCCGCCGTGTACGGCCGCGACTCCGCCGGTTCGCTGCCCGGACCTGGCACCAGGCCGAGGTGTTCGCCCTGGAGCAGTCCATCCAGCCTCCTGGTGATGGTCAGTTCGAGCCTGCGCAGCGCGGGCTCGGCGATCAGGTACGGCTTCATGCCACCGCGTCCTGACGGGTGTCGTACTGCTGGGTCTCCTGGCTCGGCGCGATGACCGGCAGCGGCACGGCCGCCAGCACCCGGTCCACGATCTGCCGGGGCATCACCCCGTCGGCCAGCGCGTCGAAGGAGAGCACGAGCCGGTGCGCCATGACGTCGTGCGCGAGGTCCCGTACGTCCTCCGGCAGCACGTAGTCGCGCCCCCGCAGCAGCGCCAGCGCCCGGCCGGCGGCCAGCAGGCCCAGCGTGGCCCTGGGGCTGGCGCCGAAGGCCAGCAGCCGCCCGACGTCCCGCACCCCGTACCGCTCCGGGTCGCGGGTGGCGTAGACGAGGCGGACGGCGTACTCGGCGACCGCGTGGTGCACGAAGACCTCCTGGGCCCGGCGCTGCAACGCGACGACCTGCGCCGGGTCGAGGACGGGATGGGGCGACGGCGGGTCCACGCTCATGCGGTAGACGATCGCCAGCTCCTCCGATTCGCTGGGATAGTCGACGTCGATCTTCATGAGGAAGCGGTCGCGCTGCGCCTCCGGCAGGTGGTAGACGCCTTCCGACTCGATCGGGTTCTGGGTGGCCAGCACCAGGAACGGCGCCGGCACCTCGTAGGTGACGCCGCCGATGCTGACCTGGCGCTCGGCCATGATCTCCAGCAGCGCCGACTGCACCTTCGCGGGCGCCCTGTTGATCTCGTCGGCGAGCAGCAGGTTCACCATGACGGGCCCGAGCTCCACGTCGAACGACTCGGTGGAGGGCCGGTAGATCCTGGTGCCCACGATGTCGGAGGGCACCAGGTCGGGGGTGAACTGGATGCGGGCGAACGTCCCTCCGACCACGGTGGCCATGGTCTCGGCGGCCAGCGTCTTGGCGATCCCGGGGACGCCTTCGAGCAGGCAGTGCCCCTTGGCGAGCACCGCCACGAGCAGCCGCTCGACCATCTGGTCCTGCCCGACGATCACTCGCTTGACCTCGAACAGGGCCCGCTCGAGCAGTGCGGGGTCGGTCACGGCTGCACGCTCCCCTTGTCGCAGTCGTCCACGACCACGCGCAGCTCCAGGGCGGTCGGTTCGGGTTCGGCGAACGCGGCGCTCGCGGTCATGAGCAGCGCGCCGGCGGCGAGCAACACAAGAGCGAAACGTGATGTACGCATGGATTCCTCGTCCCTCGTATCGGCTTACGCCACATGTCATCAAGCGACCGCGAAAACCCGCGTAACCGCCGCCTTTACACGGTTTTTCGGTGGAGAGGGTTAGACCTCCGACATGACGCCCATCCAGCGCTACCTCGCAGAAGAGGTCGCCCTCGACCACGTGGACGGCCTGATCCCCCGCCGCGAAGCGCTGCGGCGGCTCGCCCTGCTCGGCCTGGGTCTGCCAGCCGCCACGGCCCTGCTCACGGCCTGCGGCGCACCCCCCGAGTCCGCGGCTCCGCAGAGCCCGTCCGCGCCCACCTCGCTCCAGGGCGGCACGCCGTCCCCTTCGGGCAGCCCGGCCGGGCCCTCGCCGCTGCCCACGGAGGCGATCACGTTCGCCGGGCCCGAGGGCACCACGCTGCAGGCCGCCTGGGCCGCCGCCGAGGAGCCGAAGGGCGGGGTGCTGGTGATCCACGAGAACCGCGGACTGACCGACCACGTCCGCTCGGTCGCCGGCCGGCTGGCCGCCAGCGGCTACTCGGCCCTGGCGCTCGACCTGCTCTCCCGCGAGGGCGGCACCGCGACGTTCACCGACAGCGCCCAGGCCACGGCCAAGCTCGGCGAGATCGACGACGCCAGGTTCGTGGCCGACATGAAGGCGGCGGTGGGCGAGCTCGCCAGGCGGGCGGACGGGCTGAAGCTCGGCATGATGGGCTTCTGCTTCGGCGGCGGCATGACCTGGCTGCTGCTGTCGTCGGCCGAGCCGCGGCTGTCGGCCGCCGTGCCCTTCTACGGGCCGCTGCCGGAGAACGCCGACATGGCCGGGACCAAGGCGGCCGTGCTCGGCGTGTACGCCGAGCAGGACGACCGGGTCAACGCCACCAGGGACGCCGCCGAGGCCGCGCTGACCGAGGCGAAGCTGACGCACGAGCTGGTGACGTTCCCCGGGGTGGGGCACGCCTTCTTCAACGACACCGGGCAGCGGTACAACGCCGATGCGGCGGCGCAGGCGTACGAGCGCGTCCTGGACTGGTTCGGCCGCCACCTGGCCTGATCATCCGCGGAAGGGGCGGCCACCCCGTACGGAGTGGCCGCCCTGTCCTGCCTGGTGCTCAGCCGATCAGGTACCGCATCACCTTCCTCAGCGCCGCGGCCCGCTCGGCCGCGCCGGCGAGCTGCTCCACCCCGAACCCGAGCAGCACCGTGTCCCTGGTGGTCACGGCCGCCGTGGTGTCGGCCTGGTCGCGGGCGAAGTCGCCGGCGCCGGTCGGGCTGCCGGGCGGCGGGCCGGGGATGGCCCACGGCCCGAGCCCGGTCTCGAAGCCCTCGGACTCGACTGCGGTGCCGCCCACGACGACGCGGGTGTCGTCCACGAACGCGCCCACCCCGCCGGTGCCGGGGTCGGTCACGTAGCTGATCGACACCTCGACCTGCTGCCCGGCGTAGGCGGACAGGTCGAAGGCCACCTGGTGCCAGCCGCCGGTGTCAGGGCCGGTGGTGAAGCGGTTCCACGAGCCCGTGGTGCCGGTCGGCGCGCAGGGGTTGCCGGGCGTCAGGTAGTGCAGCAGCCACGGGTGCTCCTCCAGGAGGAACCCGGCCTCGCACTCGGCCGGCACGCCGGTGTCGGTGCCGCCGTTGAGGTCCGGCAGCGTCGTCCAGTTGTCCTGGCCGACGGTGTGGGCCTCGACGATGACGTTGTCGTAGCTCTCCTCGGTGTCGAAGGAGAGCTGGAAGGCGAGCTGCGGCTGCTGCGCCGCCGTCACAGAGCCCAGGTCGATCGTCCTGGTCAGCCGCATGTACGAGTCGTCGGCGTGCGGCCCGGCGATGTACCACTCGCCCTCGGCCGGATCGAACGGCCCCGGGGTGCCGAGCCGGTAGTCGGCCGCCGGCGTGCCGGTGAACCTCGGGAAGTCGGCGCCCATGGGAAGCAGGACCCCGGCCTCGTCCAGCGGGTTGTCCACCGTGGCGGGACCGCCGAACGTGCCGCTGAGCCCGGCCAGCGGGCCGGCGCCGGTGAAGCCGCTGGGGGCGGCGCGCGGGATGCGCCCGGCGACGCCCAGGTAGTACTGGGTGAAGTCGTCGGCCAGCAGCAGGCACTCGTCGAACAGGCCCTCGATGGTGGTGACCACGCAGTCGCCGTCCGGGTTGCCGTCGAGGCCGTAGTAGATGCCGCCGACGATGGTGTCGAGGATGCCGTAGTACGCGGCCGTCTCGCCGGTGTAGAGGAGCTTGCCGCCCTCGTTCAGGTAGTCGCGGACGGAGATGGTCAGGTCCTGCTGCGACCGCTTGACGTCGGCGTCGGGCAGGTCGCCGAGCGGCGTGACCGTGACCACGTCCTGCTGGTCCATGGACAGCCGGTTGTCGCCCAGCTCCCACACCAGGCCCTTGAAGTGCGACAGCACGCCGAGGTGGTGCGGCACGCCCTGGGCGTCCACGTCCCACGTCTCGGAGCCGTACCCGGCCGCCTTCAGCGCCTGCTGGTAGGTGGCGGCGTGCTTGGGCGCGGTCACCGACGGCGGGTAGTCGGGGTTGAGGCCCGTGTAGTCCTCGTTGGCCACCACCAGCACCTTGGCCGAGGAGTCCTTGGCCAGCGTGTAGGTGAAGCGGCTGCTGGAGACGGTGCCGGCGCCCGGCTTGAAGCCGGTGAACCAGACCTCGACCCTGTCACCGGGTCTCGCGCCGCTCACGGTGCCGCGGTACTCGGCGAAGTACAGGTCGTTCTCGTCGCCGTACCGCTCGCCGCCCTGCCACTCGCTCACGGACCTGGTCTGCGTGGGGCCGCCGTTGATGCGGTAACGCAGCGCCTTGGCGCCCAGCGACCGGCGCGCGGTGACCGCCACCGGCTGCGGGTCGCCGTAGGAGACGCTGAAGGAGTCCGGCCTGAAGTCCGGGACCGTGCGCCCGAGCACGGAGACCGGCCTGTCCGGCGTGTGCACGGACTTGGCGGTGGCGACGGCCAGGGGGACGTTCATCAGGAACTCCTCCTGGATCAGCCGCTCGTCGTCGGGGAAGGTGAAGCCGAGGCCGCCGGCGCAGGTCTCCACCGTCCACTCGTCGTCCGGGTACTTCGCGGCCGCCGCCTCGCACGTGGACATCTCGGGCGTGATGGACAGGGCGCCGCGCACGTTCGTCGTGTGCCCGTCGGTGTCGCCGTTGGTGGTGTAGAGCTCGGCCCCGATGTCCGGGTCGTACGTCGGCACGGCCGGGTCGGCGTCGTCGCCCAGCAGCGCCTCGAAGATCAGGTCGTCGGGCGCGGGGGTGGCCTGCTGCCAGCTGATCCCGTACAGGAGCAGCATGGCGGCCGAGTGGTAGTTGATCAGGTAGGTGAACTTCACCCGCCTGGTCAGGTTGTCGTAGGCCACGGTCTCCGGCTCCGACTGCGGCGCCGCGCCGCGGTAGGTCTGGCTGGAGAACACGCTGGACGAGCCCTCGTCGTCGTAGCGCCACTTGTAGGCGAAGTTGCGGTTCGGGTCGACGCCGTCGTTGCTGGTGATCTGCCCGTCGCCGTCGTTGTCGCGCAGGTTCTTGCGCCACAGGCGGTTGCCGGCGGTGAAGGTGTGGTCGTAGCCGTCGGGGTTGGCGACCGGCAGGAACCACAGCTCGGTGGTGTTGACGAGCTGGGTCAGCTCGGCGTTGCTCCCGTAGCCGTCGAGGAAGTGGTGCAGCAGCCGCCGCACCATCTCGGGCGTGATCCACTCGCGGGCGTGCTGGGCGGCCGAGTAGAGGATGGCGCGGCGGCTGCCGTCACGCAGCTTGCGGGCGTCCTTGGTCACCTTGATCGCGGTGATCGGCGTGCCGTTGAGGCTGTTGCCGAGGTTGACGACCTTGGCGATGGCGGGCTCGGCCTCGGCGGCGGCGATGATCTCCTCGCGGATGCCGCCCGCGCCGGCGTACCTCTTGAACACCCCGTCGGCCTGCTGCGCCGCCCTGGCGCTCGACGCCTGGGTCCTGAGGGTGACGCCCCGCTCGGCGAGCGTGCCGGCCAGCGCCGAGGCGAGGATGACCTCGACGGTGACCTTGCCGTCCGCCCGCTTGACGATCCGCATCTCCTCGCGGTCCACGCCCGCGGCCACGAGCGTGGCCATCTGGTCCGCGGTGAGCTCGCCGGTATAGACGAAGACCCCGTCCGGGCCCGCCGGGGGCTTCGGCACCGCCGAGGCGGGCGGGATCGTGAACGAGCCGAGTAACAGGAGTGTGCTCGTGAGCATGAGCAGAATGCGCTTCATCGCGCCTCCGAGAAGAAGCCCCCGAATGCCGCTAAGGATGCCCGCAATGTCCGCGTATGCGGAGGGCTTGTCAATCCACGCGGCCACATCCGGTCAATGTTCAACCAAAAGGCGATCGCATTCGTATGACCACGCGAACGGCCAGGAATGCGCGCGTCACGGCGAGGTGGCGGTGAGGCGGCGAAGCGTGCCCCTGGAAGGCCGCCGGCGCGGGACGGCGGGTGGGGTGCCGCGGGCTTGCCGTAAAGAAAAAACGGGCTGCTCCCAAGGAGCAGCCCGTCACCGGAGCCTAGTCGTTGAGGTGCTGGCGCAGGTAGGAGTCGACGCCCTCGATCGAGATGCGCTCCTGGGCCATCGTGTCGCGCTCGCGGATCGTCACCGCCTGGTCTTCCAGCGTGTCGAAGTCGACCGTGATGCAGAACGGCGTGCCGATCTCGTCCTGCCGGCGGTACCGGCGGCCGATCGCGCCCGCGTCGTCGAACTCGACGTTCCACCGCCGCCGGAGCTGGGCCGCCAGGTCACGCGCCTTCGGCGACAGGTCGGCGTTGCGGGAGAGCGGCAGCACCGCGGCCTTGACCGGCGCGAGCCGGTGGTCGAGCCGCATGACCGTGCGCTTCTCCATGACGCCCTTGGCGTTGGGCGCCTCGTCCTCGGTGTACGCGTCGAGCAGGAACGTCAGCGTGGCCCGGTCGACACCGGCCGCGGGCTCGATGACGTAGGGGACGTAACGCTCCCCGCTCTCCTGCTCGAAGAAGCTCAGGTCGACGCCCGACGCCTTGGAGTGGGCCGTCAGGTCGAAGTCGGTGCGGTTGGCGATGCCCTCGAGCTCGCCCCACTCCGAGCCGGTGAAGTTGAAGCGGTACTCGATGTCGACGGTGCGCTTGCTGTAGTGGGACAGCTTGTCCTTGGGGTGCTCGTACAGGCGCAGGTTGTCCTTGTTGATGCCCAGGTCGGAGTACCAGCGGTAACGCTCGTCGATCCAGTACTGGTGCCACTCCTCGTCGGTGCCGGGCTTGACGAAGAACTCCATCTCCATCTGCTCGAACTCGCGGGTGCGGAAGATGAAGTTGCCCGGCGTGATCTCGTTGCGGAACGACTTGCCCTGCTGGCCGATGCCGAACGGGATCTTCTTGCGCGCCGACTGCTGCACGTTGAGATAGTTGATGAAGATGCCCTGCGCGGTCTCGGGCCGCAGGTAGGCCAGGCCCGACTCGTCCTCGACCGGGCCGAGAAAGGTCTTGAGCAGGCCGCTGAACTGCCTGGGCTCGGTGAAGGTGCCCTTGTTGCCGCAGTTGGGGCAGGTGATGTCGGGCAGGCCGGCCTCGGGCGCCTTGCCGTTCTTCTCCTCGTACGCCTCGATCAGGTGATCGGCGCGGAAGCGCTTGTGGCAGGACAGGCACTCGGTCAGCGGGTCGGTGAAGGTGTCGACGTGGCCGCTGGCCCGCCAGACCTCGGGCGCCAGGATGACGCAGGAGTCGAGGCCCACCACGTCGTCGCGCGACTGGACCATCGACAGCCACCACTGCCGCTTGACGTTGTTCTTCAGCTCGACGCCCAGTGGACCGTAGTCCCACGACGCGCGCAGTCCGCCGTAGATCTCGCTCGACGGGTATACGAGCCCGCGGCGCTTGGCGAGGCTGACGATGGTGTCCATGACGTCGGTGCGTCGTGCCATTTTGGTTGATTCTCTTTCCGGCTGGAGGTCGGCGAGGGAAATTGGTGAGATCCCAGCTTAGGGGACGGGCACCCGCTCTCGCGCGGGAGTAATGCTACGCCCCGTCCCGGGTGTAGACGTCCTCGAACGCGCTGGGCTCGTTCAGCATCAGAATCATCAGGGGATACATCACCATTCGGGCGGCGGACAGCGCCCTGCGGTAGAAGCCGGCGCCCTCCCATTCCGTCACCAGAGCCCACAGATTGGGCTCGTCCACCGAGCGGGCCAGCCGGCCCCGCTGGTAGCCGGGCTGGTCGGCGAACGTGTCGAGGATGGCGTGGCCCTGCTTGACGAAGTCTTGGGACTGGGACTCTGGAACGGTGTATCGGATCACGGCGAGCACGCGACCAGCCTAAAGGCGCTCGCCTCGCGTGTGACCCCGAACATGCGCGCGGCCCGCGCCCGGGGCCCGATCTCCCGTAGGCTTCGGGGCGTGGCCCCTGACAACAAGCAGCCCCAGGGCGAGCGGTTCTTCACGCCGGGCGCGAGCGGTTTCCGCAAGGCGGTCGAGCAGCGCAGCGCGGTGCCGATGACGTTCCTGTTCACGCAGGTGCCGCGGTGGGTGGCGCCGGCCATGCTGGTGATCCTGCTGCTGGCGGGGTTCGCCGTGACCAACCCGCTGGGCGGGGTGGCCGTGCTGCCGGTGCTCGCCTTCGTGGGGTGGCTGGCCTACCTGTCGTGGCCGTCCCTGAGCGCCGGCGGGAAGCTGTTGCGGGTCGCCATGCTCACCTTCCTGGTGCTCCTGGTGGCGACCCGCTTCGGGGCTATCTAGCGGCCTGTCTAGGGCAGCAGCGTGTAGCTGGGGAAGTTGCCCGGGAGGCGTTCGGCGTCCGGGCCGCTGGTGGCGGCGCGGACGAGCAGGTCGCCGCCGACGAACGCGCCGCGCCACGACGCGCCGAGCCCGCCGAACAGCTCCTCGCGGTCCCCGCGCGAGCGCGGCCGGTTGTGACCGACCTTGAAGGCGCGCACCTCGGGCGCGAGCCGGGCGAAGGTGTCCTCCGACTCGCAGGAAAGGGTGGCCACCAGGGCGCCGTTGCTGGCGTTCATCGCGGCCAGCAGCTCGGCCTCCGTGTCCACCAGCACGATCGTGTCCACGGGGCCGAACGGCTCCGCGTGGTGGAGGGGTGAGGAGGGCGGCGGGTTGAGCAGCGCCGTCGGCGCGAAGTAAGCGGAAATATCTTGACCGGGGAGGAAGTGTCCGGAGTCGAGGGACGCGCGGTGGATCGGCACGCCGCCCCTCGTGACCGCCTCGTCCACCTGGTCGGCCAGTTCCTTGGCCTTCGAGGCGTTGATCAGCGGGCCGAAGTCGAGCGAGGGCAGGTCGTCGTCAGGGTCAGCCACGGCCAGCGGGTGACCGAACCGCAGCGAGCCGACCGCCTCCAGGTAGGCCCTCAGGAACTCGGGGAAGAGCGAGCGCTGCACGACGAAGCGCGGGTAGGCGGTGCAGCGCTGCTTGGCGTAGTCGAAGGAGCCGCGGATCTGCCGGGCGAGCAGGTCCCAGTCGCCGTACTCCCAGACGCCCCAGCAGTTCAGCCCCTCCTGCTCCAGCACGTGGCGCCGCCCGAGGTCGGCCAGCGAGGTGGCCACCTTGGCCCCGGCGTCCCTGCCGCCCACGAACGACACGCAGCCCAGCGAGCCCGAGCCGACGAGCACCGGCGACAGCTCCGCCCCTCCCCCGCTGACCAGCGTGAACGGCAACCCCTCCCGCACCGCGAGCGCGCAGGCCAGGGTGAGGCAGCACAGGCCGCCGTCGGTGGGCGTCTTGGCGATCACCGCGTTGCCGGCCAGCGCCTGCACGAGCATGGCGTGCATGAGCACGCTCATCGGATAGTTCCAGCTCGCGATGTTGCTGACCGGGCCCGGCAGCGGCGTGCGGCCCGCCACCATGCGCTCGATCTCCTCGGCGTACCAGCGCACGCCGTCCAGGCAGCGGTCCACGTCGGCGCAGGCCGTCTTCCACGGCTTGCCGATCTCCCAGACCAGCAGCAGGGCGAGCAGGTCGCGGTGCGCGGCCATGGAGTCCACGGCCGCCAGGACCATGGCCTTGCGCTCGGCGAGCGGCAGGTGGCGCCAGCGCCGGTGCTCCTCGACCGCGCCCGCCACCGCCCGGCCGGCGCCGGCCCGGTCGAGCCTGGGCAGGCCGGCGATGGCGGTGCCGTCGAGCGGCGAGAAGCCCGGCACCGGCCGCCCGTCGCGGTGCCAGATGCCGCCCCAGTGGTTCAGCACACGGTCGTCGTGGAAGGCTTCGGGAGCCGCCGAACAGCAACGTTCGTAGGCGTCCCGCCAGGATGTGCCCGGCTTGAGCCGCATGTCCGTCCTCCTCAGTCGCATCTCGGTCGGATTCGATCAGATCGCGGTCGCATCCCGGTCGGATCTCAGTCGGACCAGTCGGCGGTGATGAGCTCGGGCAGCGGCTCGAACTCCTTGACGGCCTCCAGCGACGGGCCCATGGCGGCGTTCGCCTCGCGCTCCACCATCACCTCCACCAGGACCGGCAGCCTCTTGTCCGCCGCCTCGGCGGTGGCCCAGGCCAGCGCGTCGCGGATGTCGCCGGGCAGCTCCACCCGCCGTGCCGGGCAGCCGAACGCCTCCATGGCCTTGACATGGTCGATGCCGCCCTCCCCGTAGTGCAGGTCGACGGCGTAGTTCATGCCGTACGGGAGCTCGGCCTGCCGGATCAGCCCCAGGTACTCGTTGTTGATCATGACGATGACGAACGGCACCCGGTACTGCGCCGCCACCGCCACCTCCTCCATCAGGAACTGGAAGGAGTAGTCACCGACCACCGCCACGACCTGCCGCTCGGGATGGGCGAGCTTGACCCCCATGGCGGCGGGCACCTCCCAGCCCAGCGGCCCGGCCTGCCCGCAGACCAGGTAGCGGCGCGGCAGGTAGGTGGTCTGGAACTGGCCCGACCAGATCTGGTAGAGCCCGATCGCGGTGACGAACGTGGTGTCCCGCGGGAAGTACTCGTTGATCTCCTTGAACACCCTGGGCGGCTTGATCGGCACGTCCTCGAAGTCGTCCCTGCGGCCCATCGTGCCGCGCAGCTCGGCCACCCTGCGCGGCCACTTGCCCGCCTCCCTGCGCTCGCCGCGGCGGCGCGCCTCGTCGCGCAGGTCGGCCAGCACCGGGCGGGCGTGCCCGAGGACGCCCAGGTCCGGCTCGAAGACCCGCCCGATCTGCATGGGGTCGATGTCCACGTGCACGAACTTGCGCCCCCGGCGGTAGACGTCGAGATCGCCGGTGTGCCGGTCGCCGAAGCGGGCGCCCACGGCCAGCACCAGGTCGCTCTCCAGGAACGCGGCGTTGCCCCACCGCGTCTGCGTCTGTATGCCCGCCATCCCGGCGAACAGCGGGTGGTCCTCGGGGAAGGCCCCCTTGCCCATGAGCGTGACCTGCACCGGGACCTGAAGGTGCTCGGCCAGCGCCCGCAGTTCCTCGGTCGCGTCACCGATGATCACGCCGCCGCCCGCCAGGATGATCGGCCGCCTGGCCTCCTCCAGCAGGTCCATGGCCGCCCGGACGGCCTTGGGCAGCGGCCGGGGGACCTCGACGGGCAGCGGCGCGTCCAGCGCGCGGTCGTACCGGCAGGAACCGCGCTGGACGTCGAGCGGGAGGTCGATGAGCACCGGCCCGGGACGTCCCGACCGGGCGATCCTGAACGCCTCCCTGAACAGCCACGGCGCCTGGGCGGGCTCCTTGAGCTGCACCGCCCACTTGGTCACCGGCTTGGCGATCTCCACGATGTCCACCGCCTGGAACGCCTCCTGGTGCAGCTTGGAGGTCACGGCCTGCCCGGTGACGCAGATCATCGGGATCGAGTCGGCCAGCGCGGTGTAGAGACCGGTGATCATGTTCGTGCCGGCGGGGCCGCTGGTGCCGATGCAGACGCCGACGTTCCCGGTGACCCTGGCCCAGCCGTCGGCCGCGTGGGTGCCGCCCTCCTCGTGCCGTACGGTGATGTGCCGGATCGAGCTGTTCTGGAGCGCGGCGTACAGGGGCAGGATGGCCGCGCCGGGGATGCCGAAGACGGTGTCCACCCCCTCCGACTCCAGCACCTGGACCACGGCCTCCATGCAGGGCATTCGGTTCATGCGTTGAGCCTTTCGATCACCTTGAGCAGGGCGGAGTGGTCGAGCGAGCCGTGGCCCTGCGCCCTGGCCGCGGCCACGAGCTGGGCGACCTGCCCGGTGAGCGGCAGGCTGACTCCGGCCTCGCGGGCCGCGGCCAGGGCGATGCCCATGTCCTTGTGGTGCAGGTCGATGCGGAAGCCGGGGGCGAACTCCCGCTTGACCATGGTGTGCCGCTTGAGCTCCAGGATCCGCGAGCCCGCCAGGCCGCCGGCCAGCACGTCGAGCCCGGGGGCCGGGTCCACGCCGGACGCCTCCAGCAGCACGATGGCCTCCGAGACGAGCCCGTAGATGCCGCCCACCACGAGCTGGTTGGCCGCCTTGACGGTCTGGCCCGCGCCTGCCGGGCCGACGTGCACGATGGTGACGCCGAGGCGCTCCAGGACGGGCCTGGCCGCCTCGAAGTCGTCGGGCGCGCCGCCGACCATGATGGACAGGGTGCCGTCGACCGCGCCGCGCTCGCCGCCGCTGACCGGCGCGTCCAGGGCCCGCACGCCGACCTTCGCGGCCTCCCTGGCCACCCATCGGGAGGTCTCCGGCTTGATCGTGCTCATGTCCACGTAGAGCAGGTTCGGCTTGGCGTACTCGATGACGAGCGGCGCGACCGCCTCGACCTGCGGCGAGTCGGGCAGCATGGAGATGACGACGTCCGCGCCGGCGACCGCGTCCACCACGCCCGCGGCGCCCTTGCCGCCCAGGGCGACGAGCTGCTCGACGCGCTCGGCACTCACGTCATAACCGGTCACGACATATCCGGCCTTGAGGAGGTTGGCGGCCATCGGGCTGCCCATGATCCCCAGACCGACGAACCCGATGTTCATCCTTGCCTCCAGTCGAACGCGCCCGGCCCCTCGTGCCGGTACTCCAGGCCGACGTGGCCGCGGTACCCCGCCGCCTCCAGGTGCGCGAAGATCTCCTCGTACGGCATCGCGCCGCTTCCCGGCCGCCCCCTGCCGGGATCGTCGGCGATCTGCACGTGCCCGAACCGGCCCGCGTGCCGGTCGATGAGCGCGAGCACGTTCTCGCCCATCCGGTGCAGGTGGTAGAGGTCGGCCAGGAAGGCCACGTTGTCCCTGTCCACCTCGTCGATGAGCTCGAACGCCGCACCCGCCGAGGTGATCGGGTAGAGCGGGTTCTCGTGGGAGTTGAGCGCCTCGACGACCACGGTCGCACCGATGCCCCTGGCCGCGTCCGCCGCCCTGCGCAGGTTCGCCACGGCCAGCTCCCTGTCGGTGCCGGGGCCGTTGCCGTACAGGGCGTTCAGCACCGGGCAGCCCAGCTCGCCGGCGAGCCGGACGGCGACCTCGATGTTGGCCTGGAAGCGGGCCGAGGACTCCGGCCTGGCCAGCAGGCCGCGCTCGCCCGCCGCCATGTCACCGGCGTCGAAGTTGAGCCCGACCAGGCGCACCCCGGCCTCCTCGATGGCCTGCCGCAGCTCGGCCAGCGCCGCGCCGCCGGGGTCCGGGCCGTCGAACGGCCACCACAGCTCGACCGCGTCGAAGCCGCACTTGGCCGCCGCCGCCGGGCGCTCCAGCAGCGGCAGGTCGGTGAAGAGGATGGAGAGGTTGACGTCGAATCTCATGACAGCACCGACCGCATGAGGCGGGCGGTCTCGGAGGGCGTCCTGCCGACGCGCACGCCGACCGCCTCCAGGGCCTCCTTCTTGGCCTGGGCGGTGCCGGACGAGCCGGACACGATCGCGCCCGCGTGGCCCATCGTCTTGCCTTCGGGAGCGGTGAAGCCCGCCACGTAGGCCACGACCGGCTTGGTGACGTGCTGCTCGATGTAGGCGGCGGCGCGCTCCTCGGCGTCGCCGCCGATCTCGCCGATCATCACGATGGCGTCGGTGCCCGGGTCGTCCTGGAACGCCTGGAGGCAGTCGATGTGCGTGGTGCCGATGACCGGGTCGCCGCCGATGCCGACGGCGGTGGAGAAGCCGAGGTCGCGCAGCTCGTACATGAGCTGGTAGGTCAGCGTCCCCGACTTCGAGACCAGCCCGATGCGGCCGGCGGAGGTGATGTCGGCGGGGATGATGCCGGCCGAGGACTGGCCGGGGCTGATCAGGCCGGGGCAGTTGGGGCCGATGATCCTGGTCCTGCCGCCCGCCAGGGCCCGGAAGCGCACGGCGTCGTGCACCGGCACGCCCTCCGTGATCACCACGCAGAGCGGCACCTCCGCCGTCACGGCCTCCTCCACGGCCGAGGCGGTGAAGCGCGGCGGCACGAAGATCACCGACACGTCGGCCCCCGTCTCCGCCGCCGCCTCGGCGACCGAGCCGAACACCGGCACGTTCCGCTCCCCGAAGTCCACCGAGCGGCCGCCCTTGCCGGGCGTCACCCCGGCCACGATGTCGGTGCCGGCGGCGAGCATGCGGGCGGTGTGGCGAGTGCCCTCCGCGCCCGTCATGCCCTGGACGAGTACCCGGCTGTCCTTGGTCAGAAAGATGGCCATCTACGCACCTGCCGCGAGTCTGGCCGCCATCTCGGCGGCGCCGTCCATGGTTGCGACCTGGCGGACCGCCGGGTGGCGGGCGTCGCTGAGGATGCGCCGGCCCACCTCGGCGTTGTTGCCGTCGAGCCGTACGACGATGGGCGTGCCGTGGCCGCGCTCGCCGAGCAGCTCCAGCGCGGTGACGATGCCGTTCGCCACCGCGTCGCAGGCCGTGATGCCGCCGAAGACGTTGACCAGCACCGAGCGGACGTCGGGGTCGGCCAGGATGATCTCCAGCCCGTCCGCCATGACCTGGGCGGACGCGCCGCCGCCGATGTCGAGGAAGTTCGCGGGATCGGCCCCCGCCCCGGCCACCACGTCGAGCGTGCTCATGACCAGCCCGGCGCCGTTGCCGATCACGCCGACCGTGCCGTCCAGCTTGACGTAGTTGAGCCCCTTGGCCTTGGCGCGGTCCTCCAAGCTGTCCGCACTCTCGGCGTAGCCCTCCCACGAGTGGCGGAAGGCCGAGTTGTCGTCGAGGGTGACCTTGCCGTCGAGCGCCACGATCCGCTGGTCGGTGGTGCAGATCAGCGGATTCACCTCGACGAGCAGCGCGTCCTCCTCGACCAGCACCCGCCACAGCTTCTCCAGCACCGGGGCCGCCTGCTCGGGCAGGCCGGCCTTGGCCGCAAGCAGCCTGGCGGTGTCGGCGTCCACACCCGCCTCGGGGTCGATCGGCAGCTTCACGAGGGCGTCGGGGTCGGTGGCCGCCAGCTCCTCGATCTCCATGCCGCCCTGCCCCGACACCATCGCCAGGAACCCGCCCTCGGCGCGGTCCACCAGGAAGGCCGCGTAGTACTCCTCGAACGGCACCGTCGCGGACTCCACCAGCACGCGGCGCGCGATGTGCCCCTTGATGTCCATTCCGATGACGCGATCGGCCTCCGCCTCGGCCGCGACCGGCCCCGCCGCCGGTCTGATCCCGCCTGCCTTGCCCCGTCCACCGGTCTTCACCTGGGCCTTGATGACAACGGGCGTGCCCAGTCCCGCCGCGATCTCGCGGGCCTCGGCCGGGGTGGCCGCGGTCCGGCCTGCGGGAACGGGGATCCCGTGACGCCCGAAGAGCTCCTTCGCCTGGTACTCGTACAGGTCCATTCGAGCCTCCTTTGTAGACGGTATACCGTATGGAGTATCCTCCGTCTAGGGTCTCGACAGGGGTCCATGCAGCGGGATATTCCATACAGTATGGAGAATGCAATAAAGGACTGGCGGGGGCGGTCGTACCGTCCAGGGCCGGTCCCCGCCGACCGCACCCGCATGTTCCGGCTGGCCCTGGCCGCGATGGCCGCCATCAGCCCGCTCCAGTACGGCTACGCCGCGCTGCACGCCGGCCAGGCCTCCGGGCTGACCCTGCTGGCGATCTGGATCGCCTGCCAGGCCGCGGGCGCCCTGCCCGCGCTCCATCTCGTGCGACGGCGGCGGCTCGGCGTGCGCGCCTGCCTGTCGGCCGGCGCGGCCCTCAGCGGCCTCGGCCTGCTCACCGCGGCCCTGGCGCCCGGCGTCCTGACGACAGGCGGCGGCCTGTCCGCGCCGGGCAGCGGCTCCCCGGTGCCGGGCGCAGGCGACCTGGCGGCGCTGCTCTCCGGCGGCGGGCTGCTCACCCTCGCCGGGTACGCCGTGCTCGGCGGGCTGGGCGCGGGGCTGGTCTACGGGGTCTGCGGCGAGGTCGTCTCGTCCTGGTACCCGGAGCGCCCGGCCGCCCGCGTCGGCCTCATCACCGGCGCCTTCGGGTACGGCGCGGTGCCCCTGCTGCTCTGGGCCGGGATCGCGCCCGGCCTGACCTCGGCCGGCTTCCTGGCCTGCGCCGTCCTGGCCACGGCCGTCATCGCCACCACCGCCCGCCACCTCCGGCTGCCGCCGGCCCAGTGGTGGCCCGACGACGTGGACCCGCGCACCCACGCCCTGGACGCGGCCCGGCTGCGCACCTCCCCGGAGGCGGTCAAGCAGTTCGGGCTCGCGCAGGCGCTGCGCACGCGCACGCTGCCGGCTCTCGCGCTGATGCTGGTGTGCGCGGGAGCGGTGTCCGTGTTCGACGTGATCGTGGTGGCGGCCACCGGCGCGTGGGGCGCGCTGGCCCTGCTCGTGGCGCTGAACGGCGCGGGCAGGTCGGTGGCCATGCGCGCCGCCGAGCTCTTCGGCCGCCGCCGGGTCCTGGCGGCGGTCTTCGGCTCGCTCGCGCTCGGCCAGGTCCTCCTGGCCGTGGCCGTCCAGAACGCGGCGGCCGGCACCGCGGGCGGCACCGCGGGCGGCACGGCGGGCGGCACGGGACCGGGCATGGTGGTGCCGGAGGCGACGGTGGGCACTCCCCTGCTGTGGCTCGGGGCGGTGGCGGCCGGGCTGGGCGGCGGGGCGTTCTACCCCCTGCTCGCCAGCCTCGTACGCGAGCTGTTCGGCACCGAGGGCGCCACCGAGATCCACGCGGTCGTCTACAGCGCCAAGGCCGTGGCGGGCGTGGTGGCCGTGACCCTGGCCCTCACCGCGCTGACCGCCCCCGGCGGCGCCCTGCTGGCCGCGGCCGCGCTGGCGGCCCTGCCCGCCCTGGCCACCCCGCGCCTGCGCATCCCGGGCCTGCCCGCCACGATTCCCCTGTGACACCACGCCGATTCAGGGCACGACACCCTGTAACACAACGGGCTGTGACGCGACGCTCTGTGACGAGACTCACGACCGCGGATAACCCCCAGACGGTATGCTGTAGGCAGTCGACCAAAAACCGTAAAGCACCCATACCTGGAGACGTCACCATGTTGCTGTCGGATCAGGCCGGTCAGACGGCGGCCCCCAAGATTCCGCGCCCGGCCACGCTCAGGGAGAGCGTGATCGAGGCCATCCAGGAGCTCATCGTCTCCGGCCAGCTCAAGCCCGGCCAGCATCTGGTCGAGAGCGAGCTGGCCGAGCTGCTCGGCGTCTCCAGGCAGCCCGTACGCGAGGCGCTCCAGCAGCTCAGCGGCGAGGGCTGGGTCGATCTCCACCCGGGCCAGGGCGCGTTCGTGCACGTGCCCACCGTGGAGGAGGCCGACCAGCTCCTCGCGGTGCGCACGCTGCTGGAGACCGAGTCCGCCCGGCTCGCCGCGCTGCACGCCGGCGAGGACGGCGTGCAACGCCTGCGCGCCCTGTGCGCCCGCGGCATCGCCGCCGTGCAGTCCGACGACGTGGACGGCGCCGTGGCGACCAACTCCGAGCTGCACACGCTGGTGACGGCGCTGTCGGGCAACAGGGTGCTGGCCGAGCTGGCCGCCCAGGTGGCCAGGCGGGTGCGGTGGTACCACACGCCGGTGGCCCGCCAGCGCGGCATGGCGTCGTGGGAGGAGCACAAGGCGCTCATCGACGCCATCGAGGCCGGCGACGAGCGCAGGGCCGCGAAGATCATGCGGGAGCACACGGAGCACACCCGCGCCTCGTACATGGAGCAGCGGGAGAGCGAGCCCGCGGAGCCGGCGCCCAAGCCGGTGCGCCGGCGCAGGCCCCGTCAGCTCGGTTGACGTGACGTTCACAGAAGTCCACATGCTCCGAAACACCTCGGGTAGAGGGTGGGAGCCATACAGAACGGAGGTGTATGACCGTGAAGGCGTTCTGGCGCTTTCTCCTTGGTGATCCTCTGGGCCAGGCAGCGGACGGCCGAGCCATCGGCCTCGGCCTGAGCGCAGCGCTCAGGAAGCACTATTCGGCAGACGAGGCGGACCACTACCTGCGTCAGTGGAGCACGCAGCAGGAGCACGACGTCCGCGAGCAACCGCGCCACTGAGCCGCGGCAGGGGGGCGGCCACCCACAAGCAGCCACCGGCCCCCGCGCGCGGCCGGTTCAGCGATCGGCGGTTTCCGGCTCCACCACCTTCTTGGCGTCGCGGGACGACTTCATCAGGCTGAGCACCGTGGTGACTGCGAGAGTTCCGAGGATGACCCCGAGAGAGACCAGGATCGGGATCTCCGGCGCCCAGGACACCCCGTCGTGGTGCAGGGCTTCCAGGATCAGCTTCACGCCGATGAACGCCAGCACCACCGACAGCCCCTTGCTCAGGTAGACCAGCCGGTCGAGCAGGCCCCCGATGAGGAAGAAGAGCTGCCGCAGCCCCATGAGGGCGAAGGCGTTGGCGGTGAACACCAGGTACGGCTCCTTGGTGAGCCCGAAGATGGCCGGGATCGAGTCCAGCGCGAACAGCAGGTCGGTGGTCCCGATCGCGACCATCACGATCAGCATCGGGGTGACCATCCTGCGCCCGTGGTGCACGGTCAGCCGGGCGCCGTGGTAGGTGTCCGTCGTCGGCAGCACCCGGCGCACCGTGCGCAGGGCGATGTTCTCGGAGAACTCCGCCTCCTCCTCGTGCCCGATCAGCTTCCACGCCGTGTAGACGAGGAAGGCGCCGAAGACGTAGAAGAGCCAGTCGAACCTGGTGACGGCCTCGGCGCCGGCGGCGATGAAGCCGCCGCGCATGACCAGCGCCAGGATGATGCCGATGAGCAGCACCTTCTGCCGGTACTGCCGCGGCACCTGGAACCGGCTCATGATCAGCAGGAAGACGAAGAGGTTGTCGACGCTGAGCGAGTACTCGGTGATCCAGCCGGCGAAGAACTCCCCTCCGTGCGCCGGCCCTGACAGCAGGAGCAGGCCCACGCCGAAGGCCACAGCCAGGCCCACGTAGAACGAGACCCAGCCCACGCACTCCTTGAAGCTGGGCTCGTGCGGGTTGCGGGCCACGAGCCAGAAGTCGAGCGCGAGCACCAGGCAGAACCCGCCGATGGTGGCGGCCCAGATCCAGAACGGCAGTTCCATGGCCGGAACCATCTACCTGCCTCCCTTCCTCGTGCTCTTGCGCGCGCGGACGACCCTGGCGAAGCGCAGGTACTTCTCCAGCAGTTCCTGCGCGACCGGGTTGTCGCCGGCCCTGCGCAGGAGCCAGTGCGGCATGAGCCGCTCGTGCACCCACAGGAAGCCGATCGCGAAGCCGAGGGCGATCATGGCCTGGTACGCCAGGAACGGCCCCACTCCTTCGAGCAGCGCGCCCGTCGGGGCCAGGATCTCCTGCGCCAGCCGGGACACCGGGAAGGCGGCCATCCAGTACAGGCCGACGGGGCCGAAGGTGCCGGGGCGGAAGACGCCGTGGCCGAGCAGCATGCTGTAGAGGCCGCCGAAGAGGGCCAGCGGCGTGGCCAGAGCCAGCGCCGCGAGCCCCGCCATGCCGGTGGACTGCCCCGCGAGCAGGGTCAGCCCACCGGCTATGGCTCCGGCCACGGCTCCGACAGACGCCCCGGGGAGGGCGAGTTCGAGGCTGTGCCGTCCGATCATCAGCCCACGACCACGCCGTAGGCGAACAGGCTGTAGAACAGCATCCCCAGGTAGAACACCGCGCCGAAGCCGATGATGGCGTTCGACCACCACTTGGGCCTGATCGGCTTGGGCAGCATGCGGTTGTTCACCAGGAGCAGGGTCACGCAGTACGCGCCCATCGCGAACGTCGACAGGAACGCCAGCGTGTCCAGGATCCCGCTGGGACCGTCGGCGGGGCCGAACAGCAGGATCAGGATCCCGAAGATGATCACGCCCCAGAGGAAGATCGCGTACAGCTTCGACATGCCCAGCTTCTTCGTCCCGGGGATGAAGTTGTAGGTCATGTCCGCCTGGCCGCGCGAGAACGAGTCGAACAGGCCGAGCGTCGCGTTCAGGCCGATCAGCGCGATGAACCCGAGGAACACGACCCCGAGAACCGAGCTGCCCGCCGAGGAGACGGCGTTCGACATCGCCGACAGCGCCACTTCCCGGTCGTCGCCCTGAATGGCCGTGCGCACGGCCGGGTCGAGCCGCACCGCCGCCTGCGCGATCACCGTGAAGGAGACCGTGACCAGCATGGTGATGCCCCAGAAGAGCAGCAACGCGTCGAAGGTGACCCAGCGCCGCCAGCCCTTCCACTTGGCCATCTCGGCCGGGTCCTCGGTGTCGAACATGAACCCGCGGGACGGCCGCTCCTCCTCCTCGCCCGCGTGGCGCAACCCGCGGATCTTCGGCTGGTGCACGCCCATGCCCGCCCCGGAGTCACGCAGGTGCAGCGTGTACCACATCTGCTGCATGCCCGAGGGGCCGGCGAAGGCGCAGGCGCCGACGATGACGGGGAACCACGTGGCCGTCAGCGCCTCCGCCGGCAGGTAGCCGAAGGAGAACATGCCGGAGATCGTGGTGACGACGTCTCCCCAGGAGCCGACCATGGCGGCGACCACGGCCGTGCCGAGCACGAGCGCCCCGATCAGCAGGGAGAGCACGTTCTCGAGCAGGTTGTAGATCACCTTGGCCAGGGTGAAGACCACGCCGACGAGGATCAACCCGGCGATCGCGGTCACCACCCAGGGTATTCCGGTGATCTCCTCGAACGCCGCCGCTCCGGCCGACAGGTGTCCCGGCCAGATGTAGACGGCGATCGCCACGATGAAGAAGAACCACATCAGCGGCTTGAACACCCTGGCCGCGCCGGAGAAGATGCTCTCCCCCGTGGCCATGGCGTAACGGGCCATCTCCAGCATCACCACGGCCTGCAGGGTGACGCCGATCAGGAACAGCCACCTGATCTCCGGCCCGAACAGCAGCACCAGCCGGGGCCACATGTACGACTCGCCCATGCCCACACCCAGGGCGACGAGGAACACCGTCGGCCCCAGAATGTGCACCGAGGGAGGCGCGTCGGGGAGCTTCCTGATGGGCATCGGCTCGAGCCGGCCCGCTTTCCATACTCGTTGATCCTCGACCGGCGGCGTGGCCGTCGCCGGTGGTGTGTTAGATGTGTCCACCTACGGACCTCCTGGGGGGTTGTTGCCTTCCTCTGCGCCCCGAAATGCCCCCTCGCCTGGTGCTGCTGGAACTCGGCTCTTAGCCCAGCAGCCCGGCCGCCCTGGCCCAGCGGTACTTCGCACCGAGGACCGCCACGGGCTTTTCCGTCGTGTACGGGTACGCGACCACGCCGTGCTCGAACAGGTACTCGCTGGCCTCCTCAACCTCGGTGTCGCCGGCCAGTGACGCCACGACCGGCTTGACGTTGCCCTTCGCCCGCTCCTCCGCGACGACGCGCGCGATGAGCTCGGCGAAGACCATCGGCGGCGTCACGATCGTGTGCCAGTAGCCCAGCACGAGCGCGTGGATGCGCTCGTCGGCCAGGCCCAGGCGGACCGTGTTCTCGTAGGTCGAGGGTGGCTCGCCGCCGGTGATGTCGATGGGATTGCCCGCCGCGCCGAACGGCGGGATGTAGGCGCGGAACGCCTTGTCCAGGTCGTCGGGGATGTCCATGAGGGTCAGCCCCGCGTCCACGATGGCGTCGGACAGCAGCACGCCCGAGCCGCCCGCGCCGGTGATGATGACGACGTTCTCGCCCTTGGGCGCCGGCAGGATCGGCAGCGCGCGGGCGTACTCCAGCATGTCGTTGAGGCCGGGGGCGCGCACCACGCCGGCCTGGCGCAGGATGTCGTCGTAGACCTTGTCGTCGCCGGCCAGCGCCCCGGTGTGCGAGCCCGCGGCCCGCGCGCCCATCGCGGTGCGCCCGGCCTTGAGCACGATGACCGGCTTCTCCTTGACCACGCGGCGGGCGGCCTCGACGAAGCCGCGCCCGTCCTTGAGGTCCTCCAGGTGCATGGCCACGGCCTTGGTGTTGTCGTCCTGCTCGAAGAAGGTCAGCAGGTCGTCCTCGTCCACGTCGGCCTTGTTGCCGACGCCGACGATGGCCGAGACGCCCATCTTGGTGGTCCGGCTGAAGCCCAGGATGGCCATGCCGATGCCGCCGCTCTGGGAGGTCAGCGCCACGCTGCCGCGCACGTCGTACGGGGTGCAGAAGGTCGCGCAGAGGTTCTCGGGCGTGTAGTAGTAGCCGTAGATGTTGGGGCCGAGCATGCGCACGCCGTGCCTGCGGGCGATCTCGACGATCTCCTTCTGGCCCTCGACGTTCCCGGTCTCGGCGAAGCCGGACGGGATCATCACCGCGCCCGCGATGCCCTTCTCGCCGACCTCCTCCAGCGAGGCCGCGACGAACTTGGCGGGGATCGCGAACACGGCCACGTCCACGTCGCCGGGCACGTCCGCGACGCTCTTGTACGCCGTGAGCCCCATGATCTCGTCGGCCTTCGGGTTGATCGGGTAGATCTGCCCCTGGTAGCCGCCGTTGATGAGGTTCTTCATGACCGAGTTGCCGATCTTGCCGGTCTCGGCGGAGGCGCCGATCACGGCGACCGAGCGCGGCTTGAAGATGCGGCTCATCTGCCGCAGGATCTCCTCGCGCGGCAGCCGCTCGACCTCGGGCTGCGGCTCGCCGATGAGGATCCGCACGTCGGCGGCGACCGCGCCGTCGGCGTCGGCGAAGACGGGGTTGAGGTCCACCTCGACGATCTCGGGGATGTCCGTGACGAGCCTGCCGACGCGCTCGATCAGCGCCGCCAGCGCCTCCCTGTTCGCGGGCTCGGCTCCACGGGCACCACGCAGCACCTCGGCCGCCCTGATGTCGTCCAGCATCCTCAGCGCATCATCACCCGAAACCGGGGCAAGCCGGAAGGTCACGTCCTTAAGTACTTCAACTAGGACGCCGCCGAGACCGAACGCGATCACCTTGCCGAAGGTGGGGTCGGTGACCGCGCCCACGATGACCTCGTGGCCGCCGCCGACGAGCTGCTGCACCTGGATGCCGTCGATCTTCGCGTCGGGGTTGTAGGCGCGGGCGTTGGCCAGGATCGTCTCGTAGCCCTGCCGCACCTCCTCCTCGCTCTTCAGGCCGACCAGCACGCCGCCGGCGTCGGTCTTGTGCAGGATGTCGGGTGAGACGATCTTGAGGACGACCGGGAGCCCGATCTCCCCCGCCAGCCGCGCCGCCTCGTCGGCCGAGGTGGCCAGCCCTTCGCCCGGGGTGGCGATGCCGTACTCCTGGCACAGCTCGCGGCCCTCCGGGGCCGTCAGAGCGTTACGCCCTTCGGCGAGCGCCTTCTCGATGACCTGCCTGGCAGCCACTGTGCTCATGGTCGCGCTCCCTACGGACCCGCCCTGGTTACGCGAGCTGCCGCTGTCGGGCCCTACTCGCCGCTCCATCAGATGACTCCGTTCGACTTGAGTTCGGCCAGCTCGTCCGCGCTCACGCCGAGCTCGCCGTAGATCTCCTGGTTGTGCTCGCCCAGCAGGGGCGGCGTCCGTACGTCCACCGGCGAGTCCGACAGCTGCAGCGGGCTGCCCACCGTCACGAACTCGCCGCGCGTCGGGTGCTCCACCTTGACGACGATGCCCTCGTCCTGGAGGCTCTCGTCCTCCACCAGCTCCTTGGTGGACAGGATCGGCCCGCACGGGATGTTCTCGGCGTTGAGCCGGTCCAGCACCGTCCACTTGTCGTGGCGGATGGTCCACTCCTCGATGAGCTGGAACATCTTGTCCAGCTTCGACAGCCGCGCCTCCGGCGTCGACCACTCGGGGTCCTCGGCCAGCTCGGGGCGACCGATGATGCCCGAGATCGGCTTCCAGCCGACCGGCTGCACGATGACGTAGATGTAGTCGTTCGGGCCGCCGGGCGCGCAGCGCACCGCCCAGCCCGGCTGGCCGCCGCCGCTGGCGTTGCCCGAGCGCGGCACCTCGTCGCCGAACGTCTTGTTCGGGTACTCGCGCAGCGGCCCGTGGGCCAGGCGCTGCTGGTCGCGCAGCTTGACGCGGCACAGGTTCAGCACGGCGTGCTGCATGGCCACCTGTACGCGCTGCCCGCGCCCCGACTGCTCACGCTGGTAGAGGGCGGCCAGGATGCCGGCGACCGCGTGGATGCCGGTGCCCGAGTCGCCGATCTGCGCGCCCGTGGCCAGCGGCGGGCCCTCCTCGAAGCCCGTCGTGCTCATCGAGCCGCCCATGGCCTGGGCGATCACCTCGTACGCCTTGAACTTGGCGTACCTGCCCTGGCCGAAGCCCTTGATCGAGGCGTAGATGAGGCGGGGGTTGAGCTCCTGGAGGCGCTCCCAGGAGAAGCCCATCCGGTCCACCGCGCCGGGACCGAAGTTCTCCACCAGGATGTCGGCGCTCTTCACGAGCTCGGTGAAGATCTCCTTGCCGCGCTCGCTCTTCATGTTGAGGGTGATGCTGCGCTTGTTGCAGTTCAGCATCGTGAAGTAGAGGCTGTCGACGTCGGGCAGGTCGCGCAGTTGCTGCCGGGTGATGTCACCGGTGGGGGCCTCCAGCTTGACCACGTCGGCGCCCAGCCACGCGAGCATCTGGGTGGCCGACGGGCCGGACTGGACATGGGTCATGTCGAGGACGCGGACACCTTCGAGAGCCTTCATCTCAGCGTTTCCCCTACTTGTACATGGTCTGGTTCATGGTTCCGGGGGCGTACACCTCTGGGTCGACCCAGACGTTGATCAGTGAGGGCTTGCCCGACTGGCGGGCCCGCTCCAGCGCGGGGCGGATCTCGGCCGGGTCGCGGACCTCCTCGCCGTAGCCGCCCAGCAGCTTGGCGAACTCGCCGTAGCGGATGTCGCCGAGGGTGTTGCCGACGCGGGCGCGGTCCTCGCCGTACTTGGCGGCCTGGCCGTACCTGATCTGGTTCATCGAGGAGTTGTTGCCGATGACGCCGATGAACGGCAGGTCGAAGCGGACCATCGTCTCGAAGTCCCAGCCGGTCAGGCTGAAGGCGCCGTCGCCGAACAGGCAGAGCACCTCCTTGTCGCGCCGCGCCTGCTTGGCGGCCATCGCGAAGGCCATGCCGACGCCGAGCGTGCCGAGCGGGCCCGGGTCCATCCAGTGGCCGGGGGACTTGGGCTGCACGACCTGGCCGGAGAAGGTGACGATGTCGCCGCCGTCGCCGATGTAGATGGTGTCCTCGGTGAGGAACTCGTTGATCTCGTGGACCAGGCGGTAGGGGTCGATGGGCTGGGCGCCGGAGAGCTGGCGGGGCAGCCGCTTCTCGTAGGCCTGGGTCTCGACGTTGCGCAGCTCCTCCAGCCACTCCTTGCGGCGGGCCGCGCCGTTCTCGATGCGGCCGGTGGCGGCCTGGGCGGCGGCGGAGAGGATGAGGCCGGCGTCGCCGACGATGCCGAGGTCGATGTCGCGGTTCTTGCCGACGGTGCGGTAGTCGAGGTCGATCTGGACGACCTTCGCGGTCGGCGACAGGCGCTTGCCGTAGCCCATCCGGAAGTCGAACGGGGTGCCGACGATGATGATCAGGTCGGCCTCGGTGAAGGCGTACCTGCGGCTGAGCTGGAAGTGGTGCGGGTCGCCGGGCGGGAGCGTGCCGCGGCCGGAGCCGTTCATGTACGCGGGCACGTTCAGCGAGCGCACGAAGTCGATGGCCGCGTCGGTCGCCCGGCACGTCCAGACCTGGCTGCCGAGCAGGATGCACGGCTTCTCGGCGTGCGCCAGCATGTCGGCCAGCCGCTCGACGGCCTCGGGGTCGCCCGCCTGGCGGGTGGAGGCGCGGTACTGGCCGGCCGTGGGGATGCGCGCCTTCTCGATCGGCACCTTCGCGTCGAGCACGTCACGCGGGATCTCCAGGAACGACGGCCCCGGCGCGCCGTGGTAGCACTCGCGGAAGGCCATCGACACGATGTCGGCCACCCGTTCCGTGCTCGGCACCGTGGCCGCGAACTTGGTGATCGGGGTCATCATGTCCACGTGGGGCAGGTCCTGCAGCGAGCCCATCTTGTGCTGGCTCAGCGCGCCCTGCCCGCCGATGAGCAACATCGGGCTCTCCGCGCGGAAGGCGTTGGCCACGCCGGTCACCGCGTCGGTCGTGCCCGGGCCGGCGGTGACCACGGCGCAGCCGGGCTTGCCGGTGATGCGCGCGTACCCGTCCGCGGCGTGCGCGGCTACCTGCTCGTGGCGTACGTCGATGACCTCGATGCCCTCATCGACGCAGCCGTCGTAGATATCGATGATGTGGCCACCGCAGAGCGTGTAGATCACGTCCACGCCCTCGGCTTTGAGTGCCTTGGCTACGAGATGACCGCCAGAGATCGTTTCCGACATCATGCCACCCTTTCCCGGCGACGAAATGCTGTCTTCCGCATACTGCATACCGTATGAACGCAATGGTTACTCCCTTGCGAACGGTGTGTCTAGCCCCAGGGGACAACTCGATCGGTTCGTCGGGCACACCGGCGCCCGGCACGATCCTTGACCCCTGTTTTTCCATACTGTATACGGGATACACGATCCGACGCGAGAACGGGAGCGCAGCATGAAGGTCGCTGTTCTTGGCGCCGGCGCCATCGGCGCATACGTGGGGGCCGCCCTCCACAGGGCGGGAGCCGAGGTGCACCTCATCGCGAGAGGCGCGCACCTCCAGGCGATTCGTCGCGCCGGTGTGCGGGTGCTCACCCCCAGGGGCGACTTCGTCGCCCATCCCCATGCCACCGACGACCCCACCCAGGTCGGTCCGGTGGACCACATCTTCCTGGGCCTCAAGGCGAACAGCTACGCCTCGGCGGGCCCCATGATCCAGCCGCTTCTGCACGAGACCACGAGCATCATCGCCGCGCAGAACGGCATCCCGTGGTGGTACTTCCACGGGCTCAAGGGCCCCTACGAGGGCTACCGCATCGAGAGCGTCGACCCTGGCGGCGCGGTGACGACCGCGCTGCCCCTGCATCGTGCCATCGGCTGCGTCGTGTACGCCGCCACCGAGATCGAGGAGCCGGGCGTCATCCGCCACCTCGAAGGCACCCGCTTCTCCATCGGCGAGCCTGACGGCACGCTGACGGAGCGGTGTGCCGCCTTCAGCCAGGCCGCTGTGGAGGGCGGCCTGAAATGCCCGGTGGAGCGCGACCTGCGCCGGGACGTCTGGATCAAACTCATGGGAAACATCGCCTTCAACCCGATCAGCGCGCTGGCCAGAGCCACCATGGCGGGCATCTGCCGCCATGACGGCGCCAGGGAGCTGGTCGTGGCCATGATGCGGGAGACGGTGGACGTGGCCAGGCGGGTGGGCTGCGATCCGGGGATCTCCATCGAGCGCCGCCTGCGCGGCGCGGAGAAGGCGGGCGAGCACAAGACCTCAACACTCCAGGACCTGGAGAAGGGCAAGCCGCTGGAGCTCGACGTGCTGCTGGCCGCGGTGGTCGAGCTGGCCGACCTGACCGGCGCGGAGGTGCCCACACTGCGGGCGATCCACGCGGTGAGCGACCTGCTGAACGAGAATCTTGTTCGTGCGGTCTAGTCCGGAATACCGTAGATTGCATACCGAATGGAGGGCCATGAACGACGACAGCCTGACGCATCCACCGGTGCGCGAGCCCGGCATGCCGCGCCAGGCGCCGTCGGACGAGGTTCACGCGGCCATCGGCACCGTTCCCGTACCGGAGGGCATGACCGGGACCAGATCACCTGCAAGGTCATCGACGTACGGTGCGAGCCACTGTGCGCACGCGCGGGCCGCCACGACGCCGGGGACGAGCTCCCCGGCCGGGCGCCGCGCGGCGGGCGAGCGACGGCCGGGCCCCACAGGCGTCACCTCGGGCGCCGGCAACGGCTCTGCCGGCGCACGATCACCGGGGTGATGACGGGATGCCGTGCGGCGCGCCTGGCCCCCAGCCGCCGCCCGGCATCCCACTAGTCACATCCAGATTTTGACAACCATTTTCATTCCGACGCATACTGACTCACATGATGTCAGGATTTTCCCGGTCGAGGGCTGTCGGCGTGCTGGCCGCAGCCGCCCTGCTCACCGCCACTGCAGCCTGCGGCTCCGACTCCGGCTCCGCGGAGTCCACCACCGCCGCTTCCGCGGGGAAGCCCGAGGTGGTGGCGGCGTTCTACCCGCTGCAGTGGCTGACCGAGCAGGTCGGGGGATCCGACGCGACCGTGACCGGCCTGACCGCGCCCGGCGTCGAGCCGCATGACCTGGAGCTGAGCATCCAGCAGGTCACCGAGCTCAAGGGCGCCGCGCTGACCGTCTACATCAAGGGCATCCAGCCGGCCGTGGACGACGCCGTGGAGGCCGAGAAGAGCTTCGACGCCGCCACCGCCGTCACCACGATCCCCGCGGGCGAGCACGCGGAGGAGGGCCACGCGGAGGAGGAGGGTCACGCCGAGGAGGAGCACGGGCACGAGGAGCTCTCCTACGACCCGCACCTCTGGCTCGACCCCTCCCGCCTGGCCACCGTCGCCACCGAGCTCGGCGAGCGCCTGGCCACGGCCGACCCCGCGCACGCCCAGGGCTACAAGGACCGCGCCGCCACGACCGCCGCCACGCTGGGCACGCTCGACCAGGAGTTCACCCAGGGGCTCAGCACGTGCACGACCAAGACGCTGGTCACCGCGCACGAGGCCTTCGGCTACCTGGCCGACCGCTACAAGCTCAAGCAGGTCGGCATCACGCTCGACCCCGAGACCGAGCCGTCGCCCACCCGCCTGTCGGAGGTGGCCAAGCTGGCCAAGGCCGAGGGCGTCACCACGATCTTCACCGAGTCCCTGGTCAGCCCGAAGGTCGCCGAGGTGCTCGCGAGCCAGGTCGGAGCCAAGACGGCCGTCCTGGACCCGCTGGAGAGCAAGCCCTCGGGGGATTACCTGTCCGCCATGCGCGATAACCTCAAAACACTACAAACAGCACTGGGGTGTACGGCATGAGCGAAACGGCCTTCGCGATGACCGACGGCCGGGTCTCCTTCGATGGCAAGCCCGTCCTCCGGGGGATCGACCTGACCGTCTGTCCCGGGGAGGTCGTCGCCCTCCTGGGCGCCAACGGCTCGGGCAAGTCGACGCTGGTGCGTACGCTGCTCGGCCTCACGCCGCTGACCAGCGGCCAGACCCTGGTGTACGGCGCCCCGCCCGGCAGGTTCCGCGACTGGTGGCGCATCGGCTACGTGCCGCAGCGGCTCCAGGTCGGCGGCGGCGTGCCCGCGACCGTGCGCGAGGTCGTCGCCTCGGGCCGGATCGCCAGGCAGAGCAGGCTCCGCAGGACCAGCGCGGCCGACAGGGCGGCCGTGGCGAGCGCGCTGGAGGCCGTCAGGCTCGCCGACAGGGCGGGTGACCCCGTGCAGTCGCTGTCAGGGGGGCAGCAGCAGCGGGTGCTCATCGCCAGGGCCCTGGCCGGGGAGCCCGACACGTACGTGATGGACGAGCCCACCGCGGGCGTGGACGCCGAGACCCAGCAGTTGCTCGCCGACACGCTGGCCGGCCTGGTCGAGGCCGGCAGGACCGTGGTGCTGGTGGCGCACGAGCTGGGCCCGCTGGAGCCGATCATCACGCGCGGCGTGGTGATCCGCGAGGGCCGCATCGCCCACGACGGCCGGCCGCCCCGCCCGGAGGGCGACTGCGCCAGGCCTGGGCACGAGCACCAGCACCCGCACGCCGAGGAGCCCGTGGGGGGCCCGCTCACCGGGTGGCAGGGGGAACCAAGGTGATCTTCGAACTTCTCCAGGAGGAGCTCTTCCAGCTCGCGCTCATCGCGGCGCTGCTGGTGGGCCTCTGCGCGCCCGCCGTCGGCACGTTCATCGTGCAGCGGCGGCTGTCGCTGCTGGGCGACGGCATCGGGCACGTGGCGCTGACCGGCGTGGCGCTCGGCTTCCTGACCGGCACCGCGCCCGTGCTCACCGCCGTGCTGGTGTCCATCGCCGGCGCCGTGGCCATCGAGCTGGTCAGGGCCCGCGGCCGCACCAGCGGCGACGTGGCGCTCGCGCTGCTGTTCTACGGGGGGATCGCGGGCGGCGTCATGCTCATGGGCATCGCGCCCGGCGGCAGCAACGCCAAGCTGAACTCCTACCTGTTCGGCGCCATCGCCAGCGTCACCGTCGAGGACATCTGGATCATCGCCGCGCTGGCCGCCGCCGTGATCGCGGTCGTGGTGATCTTCGGCAGGGAGCTGTTCGTCCTCTGCCAGGACGAGGAGATGGCCAAGGCCAGCGGCCTGCCGGTGCGTTTCCTGAGCCTGCTCATCGCCGTCACCGCCGCCCTCACCGTCGTCATCGCCATGCGGGTGGTCGGCCTGCTGCTCGTCAGCGCGCTGATGGTGATCCCGGTGGCCACCAGCCAGCAGCTCACCCGCGGCTTCCGCACCACGATGGGGCTGGCCATGCTGTTCGGCGTGATCGCCTCCGTGGGCGGGCTGCTCGCCTCCACCTACTCCGCCAAGGTCCCTCCGGGGGCCGCGATCGTGCTTCTTGCGCTCGCCGGCTTCGTCCTGGCCCTCGGTGTCGGTAAATTCGTACGCCGAAGCCGTACCCAGGAGTCGACATTGAGCGAGCGACCAAAGCTGCGCGTCGAGGAGGTCGCATGACGACGAGGCGCGATGCAGTGCACGACACCCTCCGCCAGAGCGAGGGTTTCCGTAGCGCGCAGGACGTCTATGCCGAGATGCGCCTGCACGGGGCGAAGATCGGGCTGACCACCGTCTACCGGGCGTTGCAGGCGCTGGCCGACAAGGGCCAGGTCGACGTGCTGCGCACCGACGACGGCGAGTCCGTCTACCGCGCGTGCGCGACCGACACCCATCACCACCATCTGGTGTGCCGCCGGTGCGGCCGCACCGTGGAGGTGGCGGGGCCGGCCGTCGAGCGGTGGGCCGAGGCGGTGGGCAGCGAGCACGGCTTCACCGAGATCACCCACACGGTCGAGGTCTTCGGCACCTGCTCGTCCTGCTCCACGGCCCCGGCCCGGACGGGCTGAGGCCGGGCTTCCCCTGCCCGCTCCGGCCCCGACGGGCTGAGGCCGCCCTCAGCGGGCTTCCCCGACCTTCTCCCGCGCCTCCGCCGGGCGGGGAGAGGGAGAGCGGCGAGAGCCGTACAGCACCCCCAGCACGACCACAGCGCATCCGGCGAGCTGCAGCACCGACGGCCGCTCGCCGAGCGCCAGCGTGGAAATGGCGACCGTGGACATGGGCTGCACGAGCAGCAGCAGCGAGGTGAGCGCGGCAGGCTGGCGCGGCAGCGAGTACGTGATCAGCGACCACCCCAGCAACTGCGGCCCCAGCGCGAGCAGCAGCAGCCATCCGTGCGCCGGCCAGCTCGGCGCGAGCCCGGCGCCTCCGAACAGCGGGCTGAGCAGGGCGATGGCCGCGGTCGCCACCACCGTCGCATGGGCGAGCGGCCCCGCGGCCCTGTCGGACCCGCCCTTGAGCAGCAGCAGGTAAGCCGCGTACGCCAGCGAGGTCGCCACCCCGGCGGCCACCCCCAGCAACGGATCGCTCCCGTAGGCGGCGCTGTCGAACACCCCGGAGATCAGCACGACCCCGGCGAACACGACCGGCGTCCCGACCATCAACGGCGAGGACGGCCGCTCCCCGAACAGCGCCCAGGCGGCGAACGCCACGATGAACACCTGGAGGTTCCCCAGCACGGTCGCCAGCCCCGCGCCGACGTACTCGATCGCGTGATGCCAGAACAGCAGGTCGAGCGCGAACACCACCCCCGCCGCCCAGGACATCAGGACAGCCCGGCGCGGCAGCGGCCCGAGCCTGCGCCTCTCCAGCCAGGCCAGCAGCAGCATGGGCGGCACCGCGTACGCGCACCGGAACAACGCCGAGGTGGCCGGCGATACACCTGATAAGCGCACGAGAGGAGCGGAGGTGGAGATGATGAGCGCACCGGCTATCGCGATCAGCACGATACGGCGATGTGCACTCACAGAAACCCCCCGAACCCCGTACAGGAGATACGCTGCGACCACGCTAGAACCCGGCGCGGACAGGAGTCAACATGCCGTTTGGCCATGACATGGTGCATTCTCTGGCCACCGTTGTCGAACTGGTCAACACCTCGCCCTCCACCGGAGGCGACGAGGGCCTGGCCGGGCTGGCCGAACTGCAGGCGTTCGTGGAGTCCCGCAAGGTCAGCGGCGTCAGCACGCTCACGGCCCGCGACCTGGGCCAGGTCCGCATGGTCCGGGAGGCCTTCCACCGCGTCTTCACCGCCCCCGACCAGCCCACGGCCGTCCGCACCCTCAACGCGCTGCTGGCCGAGACCCGCATCACCCCCCGCCTGACGGAGCACGACGGCCACCCGCTGCACGTGCACTACTTCGCCGCCGACGCCACCCTGGCGGAGCACGTGGCGGCCGACTGCGGCGTCGCCCTCGCCCACCTGCTGGTGGAAGGCGAGGCCGAACGCCTGCGCACCTGCTCGGCCCCCGACTGCGACCGCGTCTTCGTGGACGAGTCCCGCAACCGGTCCCGGGTGTACTGCGACAGCCGCACGTGCGGCAACCGCATGCACGTCGCCGCCTATCGCGCCCGCCGCCGCGCCTGACCCTCACCCCCGAGGGCCTCGTTCGCCCGGCCGGCGTGCGAGCCGAGGGTGGCTCCGGGCGCTCCGCAGTTGTGCCGGGCATCCACCGAACGGTGGAGGCGCGTATCAACCCGAGCGCAGACGCCACGGTCGATGTGGCGGGGTGTGGTCCGTCCGTAACGTCGCAGCATGACCGCGTTGGAAGTACGAAACCTGCACAAGCGCTACGGAGAGCACGTCGCCGTCCACGACGTCTCCTTCACCGTCGAGGAGGGGGAGATCTTCGGCATCATCGGGCCCAACGGCGCCGGCAAGACGACGACCGTCGAGAGCATCGCCGGCCTGCGAACGCCCGACTCGGGCTCGATCTCCGTGCTGGGGCTCGACCCGATCAAGGACCGGGCGGAGGTACGGGAGCGACTCGGCGTGCAACTGCAGGAGAGCAGCTTCCCGGACGCGATCAAGGTCGCCGAAGCGCTCGAGCTCTACAGCTCCTTCTACCGGAACCCCGCCGACTGGCGCGAGCTCATGGAGCTCCTCGGCCTCGCGGGGAAGCGCAACACGCGGTACAAGGCGCTCTCAGGCGGGCAGAAGCAGCGGCTCTCGATCGCGATCGCCCTGGTCGGCAATCCGAGGGTCGCGATTCTCGACGAGCTCACGACGGGACTGGACCCGCAGGCGAGGCGTGACACCTGGAGCCTCATCGAGCAGGTCCGTGACACGGGCGTCACGATCCTCCTCGTCACGCACTTCATGGAGGAGGCGGAGCGCCTCAGCGACCGGATCGCCGTCATCGACGGCGGCCGGGTCGCCGCGGTGGACACGCCCGCAGGGCTGATCGCGCGGTCGAGCGCGGTGCAGCAGGTCCGGTTCCGCGTGAGTCAGCCGCTGGACAAGAGTGTCCTGACCGAGCTTCCCGACGTGAGCAGTGTCGAGATCAACGAGGGCCGCTGGCTGGTCACCGGCAGGGGACAGCTTCTGAGCAGCGTCGCGGGGGCTCTGGCCAGGGCGCAGGTCGTGGCGGAGGATCTCCGCGTCGACCAGCGCAACCTCGACGACGCGTTCGTGGCCTTCACGGGACGCGCCCCGCACTCCCCGGAACCCTCCGAGAGGAGGGCTGACTGATGCGTGCTCTCCTGAAGATGGTCAAGGTCGAGACGAGACTCTTCCTTCGAGACTCCGCCACCGTCGTCTTCGGCGTGCTGTTCCCGACGGGACTCCTGCTCGGGCTGGGTTCCATCCCGGCGCTCAGCGAGTCGTCGCCGGAAACCGGCGGGCTGCGGTCCATCGACATCTGGGCGCCGACCGCGCTGGTGTTCGGGATGGTGATGATCGCCGTGCAGCACATCCCGGCGGCGATCGCGACGTATCGTGAGCGCGGCATCCTGCGCAGGCTGTCGACCACTCCTGTGCATCCGCGCAGTGTCCTGCTCGCGCAGATGATGGTCGCGTTCGCCTCCGTGGTCGTCTCCGCGGCGCTCATGACGTTCCTCGCGTGGGCGGTGCTGGACATCGCGCCGCCCGAGCGGCCCCTGGAGTTCGCCGTCGCCTTCATCGTCGGCTATGCGGCGCTGCTCGGGCTCGGCATGATCTCCGCGGCCGTGGCCCGCACGAGCAGTGCCGCGAACCAGATCGGCACCCTCCTGTTCATCGCGCTGATGTTCTTCGGCGGAGCCTTCCTGCCCCGGGTCCTCATGCCCGACGTGCTGCGCGAGGCCGGCGAATTCATCCCGCCCGGGCTGCAGGCTCTCACCGCGGCGTGGTCCACCGAGGCGGGCGAGATCACCGCCACCGCCGGCGGGCAGCCCTTCTGGCTGCAGATTGCCATAATGGCGGGTATCGCAGTGACCGCGAGCGCGATCGCCGCAAAGCTCTTCCGCTGGGAGTAGATGTCGATGACGCGGGATGCCGGGGCCGGTGAGCGCCCGAGCTCCGGGACGCACGAAGCCGCGATCGCGGAAGAGGCGGAGATCGCGAATCGCTCCCGGTTGGCCTGGAAACAGGAGCAGCTACGGATCTGGGACCTGCTGCAGTTGATCACACCGTGGCTGCTGCTGACGATCTCGACGGCGGTCTACTTCTCGTGGGTGCTTCCGGGCTCCGGCGAACGCTTCTGGCCCGGGGGCGCATCCGTCCTCGGGCTGGTCGCGGTCTCGGTGCTGTGGGTGCTGTTCGGTCACACGCTGCCCATCAGGAGGAGGACGCTCCGGCCCGTGCCGGCGGGCGTCTTCTTCGTCGGGCTGCTGGCGCTGTGCGTCGCCCTCATGACGTACTCCGACATCTTCCTCGTCTTCACCGTCGCGGGTTTCTTCCACGCGTACCTGCTCAGGCCGTGGCCGTTGGGGGTGCTCGGAGTCCTGGCCACCTCCGTGGCCCTCAACGGCTCGGCGATGCTCGCGTGGGCTGACCCGACCCCTGGCATGCTCGCCGAGTTCGCCCTGATCGTCGCCGTGCAGACCGCGGCCATCGGGGTGGGCATCCTGCTGACGGCGCGCAGCGAGCCAGAGGAACGCAAGCGGGAGGAACTCGTCGAGCGGCTCGAGGCGGCACTGCACGAGAACGCCGGGCTCCACGCGCAACTGGTCGCCCAGGCCCGTGAGTCCGGGGCGCAGGACGAGCGGCAGCGACTGGCCGGCGAAATCCACGACACCCTGGCCCAGGGGCTGGCCGGCATCATCACACAGCTCCAGGCGGCGCAGCGTTCCGCGAGCATGCGGGGCGAGACGGAAGAGCACGTCGCGCGTGCACTTCGGCTCGCGCGCAGCAGTCTGACCGAGGCCAGGCGGTCCGTGCAGGCGCTCGCTCCCCAGGAACTGGGGCGAGCGCACCTGCCCGACGCGCTGCGCGCGTTGACCGAGCGATGGTCGCGGGACCAGGGCATCAACGCGCAGATGGAGGTCACCGGCACCCGGGAGCCGCTGAGCCCGGCGATCGAGGTGTCGCTCTTCCGGGTCGCGCAGGAGTCGCTGACCAACGTGGCCAAGCACGCTGAGGCCTCGCGCGTCGGTGTCACGCTGTCGTACGCGGGCACCGAGGTGCTGCTGGACGTGCGGGATGATGGACGCGGGTTCGCGAAAGGGGGCGGCACCGGCTTCGGCCTGACGAGCATGCGCCAGCGCATCAGAGGGGTCGGCGGTCACGTCGAGGTGCAGAGCACACCGGGTGAAGGGACATCCGTCAGCGCGCGCGTTCCCGCGATCGCCCCCGGGGGCACGAGAGCAGAGGGGGAGACCGGCCGATGATTCGGCTCGTGATCGTCGACGACCATCCGATCGTGAGGAGCGGTCTTCGCGACACCTTCGCCGACGCCGAGGACATCGTCGTGGTCGGTGAGGCCGCGGACGGCGCCGAGGGCATCGAACGCGCGCAGCTGCTCGCAGCGGATGTCGTGCTCATGGACCTCCGGATGCCCGGGATGGACGGCGTCGCCGCGACCGCGGCCCTGCGCGAGCGGGCCCCGAGTGCCCGGGTGCTGATCCTGACCACCTTCGACAGTGAGAGCGACGTACTGCCGGCGATCGAAGCGGGGGCGATCGGATATCTCCTGAAGGATGCCCTGCCCGACGAACTGACGCGAGCCGTCCGGGCAGCCGCGCGCGGAGAGTCGGTGCTCGCGCCGTCGGTGACGCAGCACCTCATGGGGCAGGTTCGAAGGCCCGGCGCCGGCACACTGACCGATCGGGAGAAGCAGGTCCTGCAACTGGTCGCGAACGGCAGCTCGAATCGAGAGGCCGCGACAGCGTTGTTCATCGGCGAAGCGAGCATCAAGACCCATCTGCAACACATCTACGACAAACTCGGCGTTCGTGATCGAGCCTCGGCGGTGGCCGAGGGCTACCGCCGCCGCCTGCTCACGTGACGCCCCCGCTGCCGTGGGTGGCCGGGGCTGCTGGAGGCGGAGGACGAAGGCGCACCCGCCTCCTCCGGCAGCGATCCCGGCGAACTGCGCCGGGCCCTGCGCGGGCGTCAGCGCCCCCGCCGGCGCGCCGTCCGAGACGAGGCGGCGCGCGCCCTCGACGGCGATCACCGCCGTCATCCCGTACGGGTCGAGGCCCGTCACCCAGCCCCGCGCCCGCTTGCCGTCCTCGCCGGTCGCCTCGGCCGGCATCAGCCAGCGCGCGGCCAGCCGGGCCGCCTCCTGTCGAACGCGGAGATCGCCGAGCGGCTGGTGCTGGCGGAGCAGACCGTCAAGAGCCACGTCAGCCGCATTCTGGTCAAGCTGGGGCTGCGACCGGACCCAGGCCGCCGTGCACGCCTACGAGAGGGGGCTGGTGCGCCCCGCCTCGTACTGAAGAAGAACTCCGATCACCCTCTGGCGACAGGTAATCACTCTGCGCAATCATTCATGCACAGAAAGTGAGGTAACCTTTGCTCATCGCCACCATCGGCCTGCTCGTCGCCATGACGGTCGCCGCCCTCGCCGGCCTGGCCGCCTACGTCGCCAACCGCGTCATCCCCGCACAGACCCGCCAGGACTACCGCGACAGCAGCGGTGTGATCACCGGCATCGTCGGCACCCTCTTCGCCGTCAGCATCGGCCTGGTCGTCGTCGCCGCCTGGAACCAGGTCAACACCGCCACCGAGACCAGCGCGACCGAGGCCAGCAACCTGACGGACGTCTTCTGGTACTCCCGCGCGCTCCCCGCCCCCCAGCGCGCCACCCTGCAGACCCTCGCCACCGGCTACGTCACCACGGTGGTCCGCGAGGAATGGCCCCTCATGGCCGGTCAGCACCGCCTGTCGCCCAACGCCTGGAGGGGCTCCGACCGGATCCGCGCCTTCTTCCAGACCGTCCAGCCCGAGGGCAGCGGCCCGTCCGCCCGCTACGGGCAGGCCATGAGCCGCATGCAGGCCGTCCTGGACGCCCGCCGCGCCCGCGCCCAGATGGCCGACACCGGCGTGCCGCCGCTGCTGTGGGTGGCGCTGGCCGGCTGCGGGCTGGTGGCGCTGCTGCCCGCGGTCCTGTGCGGCAGCTCCAACCGCAGGGTGCACATCACCATGGCGGCGGCCGTGGGCGGCATGGTGGGGCTGGTGCTGTTCCTGGTCTACCAGCTCGACTTCCCGTTCAGCGGCGGCATCTCGGTCTCCCCCGCCGCCTTCGAGCAGGCGCTCAGCCGCTTCGACAGCATCCGGGCGCTGGGAGCCGGCTAGAGCCGGTGCGGGCCCGGCTGGACCTGGTTGGGGATCGCTCCGCCGTAGCGCCGGTCGCGCTTGGCGAAGATCTCGCACGCGTCCCACAGGTCGCGCCGGTCGAAGTCGGGCCACAACCGGTCGAGGAAGACCATCTCGGCGTAGGCCGACTGCCACAGCAGGAAGTTGGAGAAACGCTGCTCCCCCGACGAGCGCAGGAACAGGTCGACCGGCGGGATCTCCGGCTCGTCCAGATACCGGGCGAAGACCTTCTCGTTCACCTTGGAGGGCTTGACCCGCCCGGCCGCGAGATCCTGCGCCAGCTTGAGCGCGGCGTCGACGATCTCGGCCTGCCCGCCGTAATTGACGCAGAACTGCAATGTGAGCGTCCGGTTGGACGTGGTCATCTCCTCGGCCGTCTGCAGCTCGGAGATGACGCTCTTCCACAGCCGCCCCGGCCGGCCCGCCCAGCGCACGCGCACGCCCATGGCGTTGAGCTCGTCGCGCCGCCGCCGGATCACGTCGCGGTTGAAGCCCATGAGGAAGCGCACCTCGTCGGGCGAGCGCTTCCAGTTCTCCGTCGAGAACGCGTACGCGCTCAGGTAGGGGACGCCCAGCTCGATGGCCCCTTCGATGACGTCGAACAGCGAGGACTCGCCCGCCTTGTGCCCCTCCGTGCGGGGCAGGCCGCGGGCCTTGGCCCAGCGGCCGTTGCCGTCCATGACGATGGCGACATGCTGGGGCACCAGCTCGCGCGGGATGGGCGGCGGGGTCGCCCCCGACGGGTGCGGGGACGGAGGTCGTACGTTCACGCGGGCTCCCTTTCGACGTGTCGGAGAGAGCGTATTCCGTGTTCGAGGTGCCATTGCAGGTATGCGGCGACCAGGCCGCTGCACTCGCTGCGGTGGCGTGACTCGGAGGCGTCCGCGGTGGCCCAGTCGCCGCGCAGCAGCGCCGTCATGAGCCCGATCGTCTCGCCCGCGGGCACGGCCGAGCCGGACGGCTTGCACGCCCCGCACACCACGCCGCCGGCCACGATGGCGAACGCCCTGATCGCCGGCGCCTGGCACTTCGCGCACGCCTCCAGCGCGGGGGCGTAGCCCGCCACGGCCAGGGAGCGCAGGAAGTAGGCGTCGAGGACCAGCCTGGCCTCGTGACCGCGGTCGGCCAGCGTGCGCAGCCCGCCCACCAGCAGCAGGAACTGCCGCAGCGCCGGCTCCTTCTCCCCGTGCGTGAGCCGGTCGGCGGTCTCCAGCATCGCGCTGCCCGCGGTGTAGCGGGGGTAGTCGGCGGCCAGCGCCTCTCCGTAGGGTCTGATCGTCTCCGCCTGGGTGACGACGTCGAGCGTGCGGCCGGTGTGCAACTGCAGGTCGACGTGCGTGAACGGCTCCAGCCTGGCCCCGAAGCGCGACTTCGTGCGGCGGACGCCGCGCGCCACCGCCCGGATCTTGCCCGTACGCTTGGCCAGGATGGTGACGATGCGGTCCGCCTCACCGAGTTTCTGGGTGCGCAGGACCACGCCTTCGTCACGGTAGAGACTCACTCGGACATCTTACGGCCGACCTGTATACCGGCGGACGGGACGTTACGGGCATGCTCTTGTGACGCGACTTTGCGTCACTCTCACTAGACTTTGACGTCTGTCCCCGCATTACCCGTTGTTCAACCCCCCGCTACCGCCTCGAAAGGGAGTCATGACCCGCGTGGTCCTGCTGGGCGCCTCGCCCGGCCCCGACATCTCTCCGACCGGCCTGAGGCTGGCCGCGCTTTCCGGCAATCCCACTGTGTCCGAACGGCTGCGCAGCCAGCTCGCCTCCATGGATCCGCGCTTCGCCACGATCCCGACGGACGACGTCGCGACCGCCCTGCGCGCCCTGGCCGACGTCGCCGAGCAAGCAACGGAGAGCCTGTTCATCATCCCTGAGAACTCTGTCGTCCACGACGAGCTGATCTACCAGATCACCAAGTCCAAGCGCGGTGCGCTGGCGCTCGTCGCGAAAGAGCCGCGGGTGGGGGTGACGGAGGACAACGGCCTGGAGGAGAACGGTCCCGAGGACAACGCCGTCGAGGACCGCATCCCCATCGACGAGGCCGACCCCGAGATCGGCATGAACCGCGTCGAGGGCCTGCCCGTGCGCGTCCGCATCGGCAAGTCGCGCGTGGTCTCGGTGGGCACCGCGAGCCACGCCGTGACCAGGCCCAACGCCGTGGTGCTCGGCCCGTTGCACATCAGCGCGCGCAACGCGCCGAGGCTCGCGGAGACCTGCCGCGAGCTCGCGGCCATGGCCGACCGGTTCGGCGCCGACGACGACCTCGTCCAGCTCATGGTGTTCGGCCTGGTGCGCAACGGCGTGTCGGTCGGCATCCGCGGCCGCCGCGACCTGTTCTACCGCCGGGTCACCACCCAGGAGGAGATCAACGAGGCCGGCGCCGAGATGGCCGGGATGAACGAGGACCGCGCCCGGCTCAACAACGCCGTCAAGGGCGCCGACGGCTTCTTCACCACGTTCTTCGTCTCCACCTACTCGCGCTACATCGCCCGCTGGGCCGCCCGCCGCGGGCTGACGCCCAACCAGGTGACGCTGATCTCGATCGTGCTCGGCGTGGCCGCGGCCGCCTGCTTCGCCACCGGCGAGCGGCCCTGGATGGTGCTGGGCGGCGTGCTGATCTACTTCGCCTTCGTCTTCGACTGCGTGGACGGGCAGGTCGCCCGTTACGCCCGCAAGTTCGGCGTGCTGGGGGCATGGCTGGACGCGACGTTCGACCGGTTCAAGGAGTACGTCGTCTTCGCGGGCCTGGCCGTCGGCTGGGTGGTCTCCGGCAACGGCGACGAGATCTGGATCCTGGCGCTGGCCGCGCTCGGCCTGCAGTCCGTACGCCACCTGCTCGACTTCTCCTTCGGCGTCGCCAACCGCCGCAAACCCCCCGCCCCGCTGCCCACCACCCCGCTGGACGCCCCCGACGACCGCGACCTGCGCCAGAAGCTGACCGCCCGCAAGGCGGAGCGCAGCCAGGGCCTGCGCGGCGTGCTGAAGATGTGGACGAAGGCCGGAAAGTACCGTGCGGTCCACTGGGCGCGTAAGATGATCGTCTTCCCCATCGGCGAGCGTTTCGCGGCCATCGCGATCACCGCCGCCCTCTTCGACGCCCGGATCACCTTCATCACCCTCGTGATCTGGGGCTCCGTCGCCGCCGCCTACACCCTCACCGGACGCCTCATGAGGTCGCTCGTATGATCACCCAGCCGCAGGCCATGGCCACCCCCACGCCGGACCCCGACGAGGAGCGCCGCCGCATCCAGACCGCCCGCCTCGTCGCCTACCGCGACGACGGCCCGCTCGGCCACGCCCTGTCCGGCAGGATCGGCGCCGGCCTGCCCCCCGTGCCCGCCACGCTCGTGGCCCTGCTCGCCGTGGTCGGTGTCACGGTCGCGGGGCTGCTCGACTCCGGCGGCCCCATCCTCCTCCTGCCCGTGGCGATCGTGCTGCTGCTGGTGCTGCCCACGACGCCGCGCGACCACCTGGGCCGCTTCGACTGGCTCACCCCGCCGCTGCTGCGCGCGGCCGAGTTCTTCACCATCATCGCGATCGGCCTGGCGGCCGAGGCGCCGAAGTGGCTGCTGTTCGTGCTGGTGTACGTCGTCGGCTACCACACCTACGACACCGTCTACCGCACGCGGCAGAGCATCTGGCCGCCCGCCTGGGTGTTCCGGGCCGGGCTCGGCTGGGAGCTGCGGCTGCTGGTCATCGGCGTCGGCGCGGCGCTCGGCGTGCTGACGCCGGTGCTGGCGGTGCTGACGGCGTACCTGTTCGTGCTGTTCGCGGTGGAGAGCGTGACGAGCTGGGTGCGCCTGGACAAGGCTTCCGCCCAGGCGGGCGCCGACGCCGAGCAGGACCTGGAAGCCTCCCCCGAGGACGCCCTGGAGCAGGCGACGGGAGAGGCGGAGAAGGGCTGAGTTCTCCCTCTCCCCGTACGGCGCCGCACATCCGTGCGGCGCCGTGTTTTTTCGCCGGAACCCGGTTCGAGAGCGCTCTCCAGCACGCTTGTAACCTTCCTTGACAGGCGGTAAACGCTGTGCTCAGATCGTGAGAGAGCGCTCTCTCCAGCGCTCAGGCACCCCCGGGAGAGAGTCATGACAACAGCGATCCGGCACCGGCGCCGCCTGGCGGCCGTGGCCGCGGCACTAGTCGCGCTCAGCGGCCTGCTCGTCAACCTGGCCGTCAGCGCCTCGGCCAGCGTCCCGCCCACTCCTTCGGGCTGGTCCCTCGTCTGGTCCGACGACTTCAACGGCTCCGCCAACACCCTGCCCTCGTCGAGCAACTGGATCATCGACACCGGCCACTCGTACCCCGGCGGCCCGGCCAACTGGGGCACCGGCGAGGTCCAGAACTACACCTCCAGCACCGCCAACCTGAGCCTCGACGGCTCCGGCAACCTGCGCATCACGCCGCTGCGCAGCTCGTCCGGCGAGTGGACCTCGGCGCGCATCGAGACCAGGCGCGCCGACTTCAAGCCCGCCGACGGGCGCATCCTGCGCATCGAGAGCCGCCTGCAGATGCCGAACGTGACCGGCAACGCCGCGCTCGGCTACTGGCCGGCGTTCTGGGCGCTCGGGGCGCCCTACCGGGGCAACTACTGGAACTGGCCGGCGATCGGCGAGTTCGACATCATGGAGAACGTCAACGGCATCAACTCCGTCTGGGGCGTGCTGCACTGCGGCGTCAACCCGGGCGGCCCCTGCAACGAGACCACCGGCCTCGGCGCCAGCCGCGCCTGCCCCGGCTCGACCTGCCAGTCGGCCTACCACACCTACCGCTTCGAGTGGGACCGCAGCGTCAGCCCCAACCAGCTGCGCTGGTACGTGGACGGGCAGCAGTTCCACGGCGTCAACCAGTCGCAGTTCGACGCCACGACCTGGAACAACATGACCGGGCACGCAGGCTACTTCCTGCTGCTCAACGTGGCCATGGGCGGCGCCTTCCCGAACGCCCTGGCCGGCCAGACGCCGACCGCGGCCACCGTTCCCGGACGGCCGATGATGGTCGACTACGTGGCCGTCTGGCAGAGTGGCACCGGCACCACGCCGCCCCCCACCGACCCGCCGGGCGGCGTCGACGCCCGCTCCACCATCCAGGCCGAGCGCTACCAGGGCCAGTCGGGCACCATCGTCGAGACCACCACCGACTCGGGCGGCGGCCAGAACGTCGGAGCGATCACCAACGGCGACTGGCTGCGCTACGACGGGGTCGACTTCGGCTCCACGCCCGCCACGCAGTTCAGGGCCAGAGTGGCCTCCGGCGCGGCGGCCGGGGTGAGCGGGCTGGTGCAGGTCCGCCTCGACAGCCCGACGGCCCCGCCGATCGGCGACTTCGCCCTGGCGAGCACGGGCGGCTGGCAGAGCTGGCGCACGATCCCGGCGAACGTCTCCGGGGTGACGGGCACGCACACGGTGTACCTGACCTTCTCCTCGGGGCAGCCGGCCGACTTCGTCAACGTCAACTGGTTCACCTTCTCCACCTCCTGATCAGCCTGATCAGCTTGATCAGCGGCACGCCCGGGCGCGGAACCCCTCGCCCGGGCGTTTCGGGGGAACAATGGTGCGATGAGCGAATTGCCGGTGATCGACATCGCCCCGCTCCTCACCGCGGGCCAGGGAAGGCGGGCCGTCGCCGACGCGATCGGCGCCGCCTGCCGGGAGCACGGCTTCTTCTACGTCTCGGGCCACGGCGTGCCGCCGGCGCTCGTCGACCGGCTCGACGCGGCGAGCAGGCGCTTCTTCGCGCTGCCCGAGCCCGTCAAGAACGAGATCGCGATGGCGCGGGGCGGGCGGGCCTGGCGCGGGTTCTTCCCCGTGGGCGGCGAGCTGACCTCGGGGCGGCCCGACCTGAAGGAGGGCGTCTACTTCGGGGCCGAGGAGCCGCCGGGCGCCGTGCCGCTGCACGGGCCGAACCTGTTCCCGGCCCAGGTGCCCGAGCTGCGCGAGGCGGTGCTGGAGTACCTGCGCGCGATGACGGGCGTCGGGCAGGCCGTGATGGGCGGCATCGCGCTGAGCCTGGGGCTGGCGGAGGACTACTTCCGCACGGGCTACACGGCCAACCCCACCATCCTCTTCCGGATATTTCACTATCCGCCCGGGCCTGCCGACGACCCCGACACCTGGGGCGTCGGCGAGCACACCGACTACGGGCTGCTGACCCTGCTCCTCCAGGACGACAACGGCGGCCTCCAGGTCCGTACGGGCACGGGCTGGATCGAGGCGCCCCCGGTGCCGGGCACGTTCGTGTGCAACATCGGCGACATGCTCGACAAGCTCACCGGCGGCCGGTACCGCTCCACCCCGCACCGCGTACGCAACCGCAGCGGCAACGAGCGCCTCAGCTACCCGTTCTTCTTCGACCCCGGCTGGGACAGCGAGGTCCCGCCCCTCCCCTACGCCCCCGGGCGCCGCTGGGACGGCCAGGTGGACTTCACCGGCACCTACGGCGAGTACCTGCTCTCCAAGGTCTCCAAGGTCTTCCCGCACCTGTTCGAGCAGCAGCAGCTCTAGGTCGAGTCGCGCACGACGAGCCGGGTGGGCAGCACCACGGACGTCGTGTGGCGGCCCTCCAGGCGGGACAGCAGCAGCCGGGCCAGCGCCAGCGCCTGCTCGGCGACGGGGACCCGCACGGTGGTGAGCGCCGGGGTGGTGGCCGAGGCGGCGTCCACGTCGTCGAAGCCGACGATCGCCAGGTCCTCGGGCACCCGCCGGCCGAGCTCGCGGGCCGCCTCCAGGGCGCCGATGGCGAGCTGGTCGGTGGCGGCGAAGACGGCGTCGAGCGACGGCGTGTCCGTCAGGAGCCGATGAGCGGCGGCGGCGCCCGCGGCGCGGGTGAGGTCGTCGGCGGGCGCGAGGTGCGGCGTCAGGCCCGCCCGCTGGAGCGCCGCCCGGTGGCCGGCCAGCCGGTCCTGGACGGTGACCAGGTCCATGGGGCCGCACACCATGCCGATGCGGCGCCGCCCGCGGGCGAGCAGGTGCTCGGTGGCCGCCGCGGCGCCGCCCGTGTTGTCCACGTCCACGTACGGCACCAGCGACGCGATCGGCGGCTTGCCCAGCAGCACGAGCGGCACCTCCGTGCGGGACAGGCGCTCGGCCAGCGTGTCGCCCCGGTCGGGCGGCAGCAGCACGACCCCGTCGGCCAGCCGGGCCTCGACGTGCGCGGCGATGCGCCGGTGGCTCTCGGCCGTGTCGGCGAGCATGAGCGTGATCTGCTTGCCTGCGCCCTCCAGCAGGCTCGTCACGTACTGGACGACGGCGGAGGTGAGCGCGTCGCCGCCCTGCCGGGGGACGGACAGGACCAGGGCGACCGCGTTGGTGCGGCGGGTGACGAGGCTGCGCGCGGCCAGGTTGGGCACGTAGCCGAGCTCCTTGACGGCCCGCATGACCGCGGCCCTGACCTCGGGGCTCACGGACGACTCGCCGTTGACGACCCGGGAGACCGTCGCCCTGGAGACGCCCGCGCGGGCGGCCACCGTCTCCAGCGTCGGCCTGCGGGTCCGCGTCTCGGCCAGCCCGTTGCGCCGGATGACGTCGCGGTACCACAGCGCGCTGTCCTTCATCCGCCGCCGCTGGGTGGCGAAGTCCACGTGCACGAGGCCGAACTTGCGCTGGTAGCCGTCGGACCATTCGAGATTGTCGAGCAACGTCCAGACGAGATATCCGCGCACCGGGGCGCCGTCGTCGATGGCCGCGCGCAGGGCGCGCAGGTGCTCCTCGATGAAACTGATCCGGTCGACGTCGTGAATGCCGTCGCCGGTCACCACGTCCACGAAGTCGGCGCCGTTCTCGGTGACCATCAGATCGAGGCCGGGATAGTCCCGGGAAATGCGCCCGAGGAGCAGGGCGAGGCAATTCGGCACGATCGGCCAGCCCATGGCGGTGACCGCCGTCGGAATGGTGCAGAAGAGGATGCCCTCGCTGCCGGGATACGCCGGGTCGGCGGGCTCGCTGGGCTGCGCCTGGACGACCAGCGGGGTGTAGTAGTTGACGCCGAGCAGATCGACGGGCTGGGCGATGGTCTCCAGATCGCCGTCGTGGACGTGATCGAGCCCGGCGTGGCGCTCGATGACGGGCAGCAGCTCGGCCGGGTACGCGCCGCGCAGCGCCGGCTCCAGGAACTGCCGGTTGGCCAGCGCGTCGATCCTGGCCACGGCCGCGGTGTCCTCCTCCGACAGCTCCCTGCCGAAGTCGCTCACCTGCGCGGGCGTCATGACGGGCGAGATGTTGAGCACGATGCCGACCTTCGCGGCCCCGCCCGCGCGCAGCGCCTGGGCGGCCAGGCCGTGGCCGAGCAGCATGTGGTGGGCGCTGCGGAAGGCGTCGGCGGCCGACTTGCGGCCGGGCGCGTGGACGCCGGAGCCGTAGCCGAGGAACGCCGCCACCCACGGCTCGTTCAGCGTGAACCAGGTGTCCACCCGGTCGCCGAGCCGCTCGTGCACGGCGGCGGCGTACTCGGCGAAACGCGCGGCGGTGTCGCGGGACGGCCAGCCGCCGTCGTCCTCCAGCGCCTGCGGCAGGTCCCAGTGATAGAGCGTGGCATAGGGGGTGATGCCCGCGCCGGCCACCTCGTCGAGCAGCCGGTCGTAGAAGTCGAGGCCGGCCGCGTTGGGCTTGCCCCGCCCCTCGGGAAAGATCCGCGCCCAGCTCACCGAGAACCGGTAGGCGGCCATTCCCAGCTCTTTCATCAGCCGCACGTCTTCGGGATACCGGTGGTAATGGTCGCACGCCTCCGCGCGGTCGGCGGAAAAGGTGTCCCAGATGGACGGGAGACGACCGTCGGCGGTCGTGGCCCCCTCGATCTGGAAAGCCGACGTCGAAACTCCCCACACGAAACCCTCGGGGAAGCTCGTGATGCTCATGCTGGCGAATGCCTTTCGGTAACTGCTGTCCGGCCCAGTCTCCCGCGCGCCGCTCGTCGCGCGCCAGACTGGCCAGGCGGTATACAGAGCCCGTGGAACTGGACCAGCTCGATCGTGACATCATCGCCGCCCTCGTCGACGACGCCCGCCAGACCTACGCCGACATCGGGCACCAGGTGGGGCTGAGCGCGTCGGCGGTGAAGCGGCGGGTGGACCGGCTCCGCGAGACGGGGGCGATCACGGGGTTCAGCGCGCGGGTGTCGCCGCAGGCGCTCGGCTGGACGACCGAGGCCTACGTCGAGCTGTTCTGCCAGGGCAAGACCAAGCCGTCGGACATCGCGCTGGCCGTGACCAGGTTCCCCGAAGTGGTGGCGGCGGCCACGATCACGGGCGAGGCGGACGCGCTGCTGCACATCAGGGCGACGGACGTGCGGCACGTGGAGCGGGTGATCGAGCGCATCGCGGCGATGGCGTTCGTGGTGCGGACCAAGAGCTCCATCGTGCTGTCGAGGCTGGTGGACACACCTCCGGGCGCCGCCGTGCCGGAGGCGCGCAACACATCCGCCACCCCGAGCTGAAAGACGCAACAGACCCGCGCGAACACGCAATGTCAACCCCTGGCCTGCGCAAACACACATTCCTAGGCTGTCCTCAGCCCCTGAGATGGGGGTTTTCCCTGCTTAACAGCCGATGGAGTGCTGCATGCCCAAACACTTCCTCATGTGCCGCCCTGAGTACTTCACGGTCGAGTACGCGATCAATCCGTGGATGCATCCCGAGGCCGGCGCGGACCGCGACCTGGCGGTCCGGCAGTGGGAGGGCCTGAAGGCGGCGTACGAGGAGCTCGGTCACCAGGTCAGCCTGATCGACCCGATCGACGGCCTGCCCGACATGGTCTTCGCCGCGAACGGCGCCCTCGTCGTGGGCGGCCGCGCGTACGGCGCCCGCTTCGCCTACCCGCAGCGCGGCCCCGAGGGCCCCGCCTACCTGCGCTGGTTCGCCGAGCGCGGCTACCCGACGCTGGAGCCGGCGCACGTGAACGAGGGCGAGGGCGACTTCCTCACGCTCGACGACGTCATCCTGGCCGGCACCGGCTTCCGCACGGACGTGGTCGCCCACCAGGAGGCGCAGGAGTACCTGGGCCGGCCGGTGATCTCGCTGACGCTGGTGGACCCGCGCTTCTACCACCTGGACACGGCGCTGTTCCCGCTCGACGGCCGCAACGTCGCCTACTACCCGGAGGCGTTCTCGCCGGGCAGCCTCGCGGTGCTGCGCCGCATGTTCCCGGACGCGGTCATCGCGAACGCGCGCGACGCCGAGGTGCTCGGGCTCAACGCGGTCAGCGACGGCAAGAACGTGATCATCAACGCCGAGGCGTCCGACCTGCAGTTGGAGCTCAAGCGTCGCGGGTACGAGGTCATCCCGGTCGATCTGTCGGAGCTGCGTAAGGCGGGCGGCGGGCCCAAGTGCTGCACACTGGAGATCAGGGGGGAGAACTGATCATGACCACCAGCGCAGAGCTGATCGAAGTGAGCGAGCGCCGCAGTGCGCACAACTACCATCCGCTGCCGGTGGTGATCCACGAGGCGCACGGCGCCTGGGTCACCGACGTCGACGGCAAGAGATACCTGGACTGCCTGTCCGGCTACTCCTCGCTCAACTTCGGCCACGGCCATCCGAAGATCATCGAAGCGGCGAAGGAGCAGCTCGAACGCCTCACGCTGACCAGCCGCGCCTTCTACCACGACCAGTTCGCGCAGTTCTGCACCGGGCTCGGCGACCTCACGGGCAAGGACATGATCCTGCCCATGAACACCGGCGCCGAGGCCGTCGAGACCGCCGTCAAGGTGGCGCGCAAGTGGGGCTACGAGGTCAAGGGCGTCGAGCCCGAGCAGGCCAACATCATCGTGATGGAGGGCAACTTCCACGGCCGCACCACGACGATCGTCAGCTTCTCCACCGACCCGGAGGCGCATGACAACTTCGGGCCGTACACGCCGGGCTTCCGGATCGTCCCGTACGCCTCGATCGAGGCGGTGCGGGCGGCCGTGGACGCGAACACGGTGGCCGTGCTGGTCGAGCCGATCCAGGGCGAGGCCGGGGTGCTGGTGCCGCCGGACGGGTACCTGAGCGAGCTGCGGGCGCTGTGCTCCGCCGAGGGCATCCTGATGATCGCCGACGAGGTGCAGTCGGGGCTCGGGCGCACGGGGCAGACGTTCGCGTGCGACTACGAAGGGGTCGTGCCGGACATCTACGTGCTGGGCAAGGCGCTGGGCGGCGGGGTGGTGCCGGTGTCGGCCATCGCCGCCGACCGCGACGTCCTCGGGATCATCCACCCGGGGCAGCACGGGTCCACGTTCGGCGGGAACCCGCTGGCCTGCGCGGTGGCGAACGCGGTCATCGAGATCCTCAACACCGGCGAGTTCCAGGCCCGCGCCACGAAGCTCGGCGAGGTGCTGCACGGCAAGCTGCGCGAGCTGATCGGCCAGGGCGTGCTGGAGGTGCGCGGGCGCGGCCTGTGGGCCGGGGTGGACATCGACCCGTCGATCGGGACGGGGCGTGAGGTGTCGAAGGCGCTGCTGAAGCGCGGCGTGCTGGCGAAGGACACGCACGGCTCCACGATCCGGCTGGCGCCGCCGATCGTGGTCTCCGAGGAGGATCTCCTCTGGGCGATCTCGCAGCTCGCCGACGCCCTGTACGAGCTCAGATCCGCATGATCTCACGGCTCCGCGGAGCAGGGCCCACCCACCGCGCGTGGCTGGGCCCTGTCCAGGGAGACGCTCCTCCGGTTCACGGGGTCGCGCGCCGTTACGGCGCTCACTTGACCGTCCGCGTGGTCAATCCGTAACCGCCGGCACGGGGCCGGCCGCCGGCAGGTCCGCGACGGGCGACTCCGGCACCGCGCTGGCCGTCGGGGCCCCGGGCACCGGTGACGCCGTCTCCGCCGGGGCGCCGGGCGCCGGTGACATGCTCTCCGTCGGCGCGCCGGGCGCCGGTGAGGCCATCTCCGTCGGCGCGTCCGGTGCAGGGGAGGCGATCTCCGCGGGCGCGTCCGGTGCAGGGGAGGCGGTGGCCGTCGGGGTCGCGGGGGCCGGGGACCGCGGTGGCGCGCTGGATTCCGGCATGCAGGTGGCCTCCCCGTGCGCCCGGGCGGCCTCCGCCGGCAGCCGGTCCACCACCGACACGCTGAGCTGCGCCGTCAACGCCAGGATCCCGCCCTTCGGCGCCGCCGCGCCCTTGCCCTCCTCGACGACCTCCTCCCGCTCACCCAGGTACATGAACGTCTCCGGGTCGAAGATGAGCTGCGTCTCGGTCCCCAGCGCGCCTCCTCGCCTGGCCAGCGCCACGCCCTCGCGTCCGGCCGCGTCCTCGACCCCCTGCCGGACCCGGACGCCGGGGATCGTCTTGACCGCCTCGAACAGCGCCTGACGCTGCGCTCTGGGCAGGTAGGTCTCGGTGAGCAGGCCGCGGGCGCGGTCGAGCGCCGAGTGGTCCGGGTCCTGGCCCTTGCCGCCCAGCCGGTAGAGGCGCTCGCGCAGGGCGGCGGGGTCCGCGGGGAGGGTGCTCAGGTAGGCGTAGTCGGTGCGGTGCTCGCCCAGGCTGCCGGGGCAGGCGGCGAGCGTGTCCCAGGAGGTGCCCTGCCAGCCCGTCTGCTCGGCCTCGGGCAGCTCCTCGCCGGGCCACGGCCGCGGCTCGCGGGCCTGCCTCATCAGCAGGCCGTTCGCGCTCCCGTCCACCGACTGCCAGATCTTCCTGTGCGAGCGGTAGAGGTGCCGCGACGCCTCCTTGCCGTCGGCGCCCAGGGTGAAGGACCCGTACATCGTCTCGGACTCGACCACGATGAACTGGCCGGGGCGCGGATCGAGCTCGCCGGGCGCCACCTGGGCCGACTGCGTCGCCGAGGCGGCCGGGCCGGGGCCCGCCCCCTGGTCCGACAGGGCCACGGCGACGCCGCCCACCAGCACCACCGTCACCCCGAACGCGGCCGCCGCCTGCCGGCCCAGGCCCGGCAGGCGAAAGCGGCGGCCGCCCCGCGCCTCCGCCAGCAGCCGCTCCCGTGCCCGGGCCCTGGCCTCGGCCCCGTACGGCGGCGCCTCCGGCCGTCCCTCTGCGAACGCGCGAATCTCGTCATCCATGCTGGGGCTCCTCTGCGAAGGGGTCGGTGCCGCCGAGCGCCCTGCGTACCTTGACGCGGAGCCTGTGCAACCGGGACCGGACGGTGCCGACGGGCACGCCGAGCGCGAGCGCCGCCTCCTCGTAGGTCAGGTCCGCCCAGGCCACCAGCAGCAGCAGATCGCGCTCCGCCGCGCTGAGCCGGGTCAGCGCCCTGGCCAGGCGGGGCTGGAGCTGCTCGGCGGTGACCCGGTCGGCGCTGCGGTCGTCGAACGTGCCCGGGCGCTCCGCGCTCACCCTGGCCATGGCCGCGGTACGCCGCCGCTCCGCCCTGCGGTGCTGGGAGACGACCCTGGTCGCGATCCCGTACAGCCAGGGGCGGGCGTCGGGCCACGAGCGGTCGTAGCGGGCCCGGCCGCGGAAGGCCACCAGGAACACCTCGCCGGTCACGTCGTCGGCCAGCTCGGCCCCGAGCCGCCGGGCGGCGTACCTGTGGATCTCGTCGGCGTGCCGGTCGAACAGCGCCGCGAAGCTCTCGGGCGCGCCGATCGAACGGGCGATCAGCGTCGAGTCGTCGAGCGTGTCAGGCACATCCTGAACTCCCACCACGTGGCCGGTCCTCTCTCGTGCGGTCACCCTGTTGTTGGCCGCACGTCAGAGGCCGGTTCCCACTATTTCGGCATCCGCCACACCTGCATGCCGTCCGGGGCCTGTCCCGGCTCGAACCCGGCCTCCTTCAGCTCCGCCACCAGCACGTCGCCCGCGGGCCAGTGAGCGGTGGTGACCAGCTCGTCCTGGCCGATCACCTCGCCGCGCCGCCTGATCCGGTACCGGAACCGCGAGGTGACACGCTCCCCCTCGGCCTCCAGCACCTGCCCGGCGACCTCGTACGCGTGCCTGCCGACCTGGTAGGAGCCCATGACCCGGAGCTCTCCCGGCACGGCCGGGGCGCGGTCGCGCCAGTTGAACACCAGCCGCCCGCCCGGCTCCAGCTGCCCGCCCAGCACCCGCCACAGCGCGGCCCGCTCGGCGGCGGCGAAGCTCTGCAGCACCGAGATCATCACGACGGCCTCGGCCGGCTCGTCCAGCTCGACGTCCAGCGCCCCGCACGGCAGCACCGTCACCCGGCGCAGCGCCTCCGGGTCGGTGGCCAGGCGGGAGACGAGCACGGAGCGCATGCCGAGCGACGGCTCGACGGCGTGGATCTCGGCGGGGGTCACGCGGACGAGCAGCTCGGTGATCAGGCCGGTGCCCGCGCCGATCTCGACGACGCTGCGCCGCACGCCCGCCAGCAGCGGCGGCAGGAGCTCGCGGACCACGGGCACGTGGCCGTCCGCGTGCCAGAGGTCGTAGAAGGGGACGGCCGGGGCGTAGGTGTCGTCGTGCATGCGGTTCAGCGTAGGCGGGTGGTGTCGAGCGGTTTGACCACTTCGCCGGTGGAGCCGTACCAGGTGACCTCGTCGGGCAGGGTGAGCGTGGCCAGCGCGTTCTGGAACAGGGGCCCCTTGGTGATCTTCCAGCGGAACGGCGGGCGCGGGACGCCCGCCAGCCGTGCCAGCAGGCTGCCGACCAGGGTGGCGATCGAGAACTGGGTGAAGACGTTGGCCCAGCGCAGCAGCCGGCTGAGCGGGTTGCGGATGGGCGAGCAGACGATCTGGAAGACCGGGCCCCTGTCGGCCCTGGCCAGGTAGGAGTAGTGCACGTCGCCCGACAGGATCAGCACCGGCTTGCCCAGCCCGATCAGCAGCTTGGCCAGGTCGTCGAACGAGCGCCGGAACGCCGCCCAGTGCTCCAGGTCGATGGCCTGGCGCAACGTCTCGGACCACCGGCGCACGAACGGGCCCCACTTGCCGTCGCACAGGGCCTCGTTCCAGTTCTGCACGCCGTGGACGCCCTCGGGGAGCATGAACGGGATCGACGAGCCGATGATCAGCCGCTCGGCGGGCCGGCGCACCTGCTCCTCCAGCCACGCCCACTCCCCCGGGTCGAGCATGCGCCGGTCGCCGGGCGTGAGCTGCCTGGCGCAGCGGGTGTCGACCATGATCAGGCGGGCGGGGCCGAGGTCGCGGGCGTAGCTCCAGCGGTTGCTGCTCGGCTCGACGTCGGCCCGCTCGGCGAACTCGTCGAGCGCCGCCCCGCCGTCTCCGGCCATCAGCTTGGCCAGGAGCTCGTCCTCGGCCCGCTCGGCGGGCGAGAGGTTGCCCAGGTGCTGGTAGACCCAGTACGCCCCGAGGCCCGACACCACCCGGTGCCGCCACCACGGTGTTCTGGCCATCTGCTCGCGCCAGGGCTGGGAGGTGTTCCAGTCGTCGCGCAGGTCGTGGTCGTCGAAGATCATCGCGGTCGGCACGGTGGACAGCAGCCAGCGGATCTCCGTCTCGGTCCACGCCTGGCGGTAGAGCTCGGCGTACTCCTCGAAGTCGGCGATCTCGCCCTGCGGCTCGGTGCTCCTGCGGGAGCGGATGTAGGCGAGCATGTCGGACGAGGGGTTGTCGGCGTAGACCTGGTCGCCGAGGAGCAGCAGCAGGTCCGGCCACTCCTCCTCGCCCGCCTCCGGCAGGTGCTCGCCGAAGGCGCGCAGGACGTCGTCGCCGTGCGTGCGCACGGTGGCGGCGTCGTGGGGCACGCTGGTGCGGCACGAGCCGAACGCGAGCTTGCGCACCCCCTCGGGCGGCAGCAGCCGGATCCGGCTCGGCGGGCGACCCGCCATGGGCCATACCTGCTCCCCGTCGAGCGTGACCGAGTACGACGCGATATCCTGGGACAACTCGACGAGATCCACGATCGCGTAGTGGTGTCCGTGCACGGTGAAGGTAGGCGACCGGTAAGACCTGCCGTCCGCCTCCACGGTGACCGTGCAGGGCTCGGCGGTCTCCACCCAGATCGAGGCGCTGTCCGAGTCGACATATCTCAGCATCGGCCCCACCACCAGTGCGGGCATTCCACTCCTCAATTCGTCGGACCGTCACACTCTCGCTCCGCAAGCCTGCCAGAGTGGCACGGTCCACAGCACCCCGATCAACGGCTTGGATTTCTACCAAATCTAGGCAACGTCAAACCCCTCGCTCTAGGATGATCGTGACAACAACGCCCAAAAGGGGAAGGCAACGGCGCTTTCTCCACAAATAGGGCGTACATACCGGGAGGAACTTCTTCCATGAGCATCATGGTGCCGTCAACGACGCCGGCCCTGATCACCCCGGGCCGCCAGGCCCTCGACTCCGCTCTCCACCAACTCGACCAGGCCGCCGCGCATCTCGGGCTCGACGACGGGCTCCGCACGATGCTGGCCACGCCCCGCCGCTCACTGACCGTCTCGGTCCCGGTGCGGCGCGAGGACGGCCGCCTGGACGTCGTCCAGGGCTTCCGCGTCCAGCACAACGTCTCGCGCGGCCCCGCCAAGGGCGGCCTGCGCTTTCATCCCGGCACCGACATCCACGAGGTCACCGCCCTGGCCATGTGGATGACGTGGAAGTGCGCGCTGGTCGGCATCCCGTACGGCGGCGCCAAGGGCGGCGTGGCCGTGGACCCGGCCGGGCTCACCACCCGGGAGCTGGAGCGGCTGACCCGCCGCTACGTCAGCGAGATCCTGCCGCTCATCGGCCCGGAGAAGGACATCCCGGCGCCCGACGTCGGCACCGACGAGCAGACCATGGCCTGGGTCATGGACACCTACAGCGTCAGCGCCGGCTACTCGGTGCCCGGGGTCGTCACCGGCAAGCCGACGACGCTGGGCGGCTCGCTCGGCCGCACCGGCGCCACCTCGCGCGGCGTGCAGATCGCGGCGCTGGCCGCGCTCGGCCGCTCGCCCGAGGGCGTGACCGTCGCCGTGCAGGGCTTCGGGAAGGTGGGCGCGCTGGCCGCGCAGTACCTGTCCGACGCCGGGTGCAAGGTCGTGGCGGTGTCCGACGTCACGGGGGCGGTGTACTCCGCCGGCGGCCTGGACGTGGCGCGGCTGCGCGCGTACGCGGCCGAGACCGGCGGCGTGCGGGGCTTCCACCACGCCGACGCGCTGTCCCACGACGACCTGTTCGAGCTGGACGTGGACGTGCTCGTCCCGGCCGCGCTCGAAGGCGTGATCACCGAGGCCAACGCGCCCAGGATCCGCGCCCGCCTGATCGTCGAGGGCGCCAACGGCCCCACCACGCCCGAGGCGGACACGATCCTCGCCGCGAACGGGACCACGGTGGTGCCCGACATCCTGGCCAACGCGGGCGGGGTGATCGTGTCGTACCTGGAGTGGGTGCAGAACATGCAGGCGTACGCGTGGAGCTCGGGCGAGATCGAGCTCAAGCTGCGCGACCTCATGCTCGGCGCCTTCTCCGAGGTCACGTCGCTGGCCGCGGAGCGCGGCCTGACGCTGCGGCAGGCCGCGCACGTGCTCGGCGTGGGCCGGGTGGCCGAGGCGCACCAGATGCGTGGCCTCTACCCGTGAGCGCGACTTAAGTAGCACGGGGCTCGCCCAAGGTTCGATGCCGGGGCGGGCCCCGCCGCGCGATCGTGGACGCATGAGAGGGATCATCAACGTCGTCGCCGTGATCGCCATCATCCAGGGGCTCGGCGGGTTCATCGGCCGGATGTGGTTCGACCGCGAGTGGGGGTTCCTGCACCGGCTCGTGGAGCTGCCCCTGCCCGCCTACCTGGGGGTGGCGCTGGCCGGGGTGGTGGCGCTGGTCTGGGCGGACACCGCCAAGAAGCGCGACCGGGGCTGAGCCGGCGAGCGGCCCACGAGGCACGAGCGGCCTACAGGCGCGCGGCTCACAGGCGCAGCTCGGCGTAGTCGAGGGCCTCCACCAGGCTCTCCAGGTCGCGCATCAACCGCTCGGTCCGCTCCCGCCCGAACGCCAGCGCGATCACCGCCTGCTGCTCCGCCACGGCCCCGTCCACCCGGGCCAGCAGCTCGGCGCCCCGCCCCGAGACGAAGACGGCCACCCTGCGCCGATCCCCCTTCGCCGGCCCCCGGTACACCAGCGCCCGGTCGATCAGCCGGTCCACCGCCTTGGTCAGCGTCGGATGCGGCATCAGCACGGCCTCGGCCAGCTCGCCCATCGACTCGCCCCGCCCGTCGGCCAGCGCCCGCATGATCCGCCACTGCTCGACCGTCACGTCCTCCCCGGCGAGCACCGCCGCCAGCCCCCGGTTGACGTCGCGCTCCGCACGGCTGAGCAGGTAGGCGAGTGAGGACCCGAGCCCAGAGGTCGTCATGGTGAGGTCCTTTCGACGGGGAGCTAGAAGGGAGGATACTCGTCGGCGTGGCGGCGACCGTCGATCCTCTCGAAGCGCGGCTCCTCCCTTCCGGCTCGATCAGGATCGCCCTGATCGTCCCCGTGTCCGGGGTGCTCGGCCTGATGGGCCCGTGTGCGATCAACTGCGCCGTGCTGGCGGCCGAGGAGGCCAACGCCAGGGGCGGGGTGCTGGGCCGGCCGGTCGAGCTGGTGCTGATCGACGGCGGGCGGCCCGCCGCGCAGGTCGCGGCCGAGGTGGCCGGGCTCGTCGGGTCGGGCACGGTGCAGGCCGTGGCGGGCGCGCACACGAGCGACGTCCGGGTGGCGGTGGTGGCGGCGATCGCGGGGCGGGTGCCGTTCGTGTACGCGCCGCCGTACGAGGGCGGCGGCCGGGCGCCGGGCGTCTACTTCCTCGGCGAGACCCCCGACCGTCAGCTCGCGCCCGGCATCGAGCGGCTGGCGGGCCCGCGCCGGGCCCGCCGCTGGTACCTGCTGGGCAACGACTACATCTGGCCGCGCCTGGTGCACGCCAGCGCCCGAAGGCGGCTGCGCGCGGCCGGCGCCACGGTGGTGGGCGAGCGTTTCGTCCGGTACGGCGAGGCCGTGAGCTGGCTGGGCCGGGTGGCCGACGCCCGCCCCGACGCCATCCTGCTGACGCTGATCGGCAGCGACCTGGTGGCCTTCAACCGGGCGTTCGCCTCGTCGGGGCTGCGGGCGGCCCGGCTGTGCGGGGCGCTGGAGGAGCACGGCCTGCTGGGCATCGGCGGCGACGCGACCGGCGAGCTGTACGCGTCCATGGGCTACTTCCGCGACCTGCCCACCCCGGCCAGCCTCGACTTCTCCCAGCGGTACGCCGCCAGGTTCGGCGACGACGCCCCCATGCTGAACGCCCACGGCCACGGCTGCTACGAGGCCGTGGCGATGCTGGCGGCCCTGTGCGCGCGGGCCGGGTCGCTGGCGGTGCCCGAGCTCGACGCCGTCGCCGACGGCACCACGATCACCAGCGCCCGCGGCACGCTCACGCTGCTCGGCCGGCAGGTGCGCCAGCCCGTGCACCTCGGCAGGGCCGATGGCCTGGACTTCTTTCTGGAGAAACCTTTTCAGTAGAAAGCTTTGGCTCTAAGGTGCCAATCGCCCCCCAAGCACTAGGAGCCGTACATGAGCAGCGTCGAGCAGTTCGGCTACCGCCAGGAGCTAAAGCGCTCCCTCGGCTTCGCCGATCTGATGATCTATGGCTTGATCTTCATGGTGCCGATCGCACCGTTCGGGATCTTCGGCAACGTCTTCGCCGTCTCCCACGGGATGGTGGCACTCGCCTACGTGATCGGCCTGGTGGCGATGGCGTTCACCGCGCTGTCGTACGCGCAGATGGCCCGGGCGTTCCCGATGGCCGGGTCGGTCTACACCTATGCGGGACGCGGCATCGCCGCCCCTGTGGGTTTCATCGCCGGCTGGGCGATCCTGCTGGACTACGTGCTGGTGCCGTCGCTGCTCTACCTGGTGGCCAGCGCGGCCATGAACTCGTTCGTGCCGCTGATCCCCGTATGGGGCTGGCTGGTGATCTTCGTGTTGCTCAACACGATCGTCAACTACCTGGGCATCCAGATGACGGCCAGGATCACCCGCATCATGCTGGTCGCCGAGCTGGCCGTGCTGGCGATCTTCCTCGTGGTCGGCGGCGTCGCGCTGGCCCAGGGCAAGGCCCAGGCGGGCTTCCTCACCCCGCTCTTCGACTCCTCCTCCTTCACATGGAGCCTGGTGCTCGCCGCCGCGTCGGTGGCCGTGCTGTCCTTCCTCGGCTTCGACGGCATCTCCACCCTGGCCGAGGAGAACCGCGAGGACGCCCGGCGGCTCGGCCGCTCCATGGTGGCCGCGCTGGCGGTGGCGGCCGTGCTGTTCGTGGTGCAGACGTGGGTGGCGGCGCTGCTCACGCCCAACCGCGCCAAGCTGATCGCCGAGGGTGACGCGGCGGGCAGCGCGTTCTACGACACCGCCGCGTTCGCCGGCGGACAGTGGCTGTCGGTGCTCACCGCCGTGGCCACCGCCATCGCCTGGGGCTTCGCCAACTCGCTGGTCGCACAGGCCGCCACCTCGCGCCTGCTGTTCGCGATGGCCAGGGACCGGCAACTGCCGCGCTTCCTGGCGGCCGTGGACCCCAAGCACCGGGTGCCGGTCAACGCCACCTTCGCCGTCGCCGCCATCTCGCTGATCCTCGGCATCTACATGAGCACCAGGGAGAACGGCATCGGCGAACTGGCCTCGCTGGTCAACTTCGGCGCCATGAGCGCCTTCCTGTTGCTGCACGTCGCCGTGGTCGTCCACTATCTGATCAGGCAGCGCAGCCGCAACTACTGGGCGCACCTGGTCGCGCCCGTGATCGGCTTCGCCGTCCTGGTGGCCGTCGTGATCAACCAGAACGTCGCGGCCCAGTGGGTCGGCGGCATCTGGCTGGCCCTCGGCCTGCTCGTCCTCGGCGGCTCGTACCTGATGGGCCGCAGGCCCGTCCTTCCCACGGAGGTCAAATGAACGTCGTCTCCTTCCGTCCCGAGCCGGAGGAGCTGAGCTACACCTTCGGCGGCCGGGCGGCCGTCGGCAAGGTGCGCCCGGGCACGATCCTGGAGCTCTACACCGAGGACTGCTTCGGCGGGCGTGTCCGGACCGTGGACGACCTGCCGTCGCGGGTGTGCGAGTTCCCCTACCTGAACCCCGTGACCGGGCCCTTCCACGTCGAGGGCGCCGAGCCGGGCGACACGCTGGCCCTGCACTTCATCACCATCACCCCGGCCAGGGACTGGGCGGTCTCCACGACGTTCCCGCACTTCGGCGCGCTGACCGGCACGCACACCACGGCCATGCTGCAGCCGCCGCTGGAGGAGCGGGTCTGGCGCTACGACATCGACCTCGACAAGAACGTCGCCGTCTACCACGCCCGCAACAGCGACTTCAGCGTCGCGCTGCCCCTCGACCCCATGCACGGCACGGTCGGCGTGGCCCCCGCCGCGAACGAGGCCCGCATGACGATCACGCCCGACGCGCACGGCGGCAACATGGACACCCCCGAGCTGCGCGCCGGCGTCACCGTCTACCTGGGCGTCAACGTCGAGGGCGGGATGTTCTCGATCGGCGACGGCCACGGGCTGCAGGGGCACGGCGAGGTGTGCGGGACGGCGGTGGAGTCGGCCATGAACACCGTGGTCGCGGTCGAGCTGATCAAGGGGGTGGCCACGCCGTGGCCGCGCCTGGAGGACGACCTGCACCTGATGTCCACGGGGTCGGCCAGGCCGCTGGAGGACGCGTACCGGATCAGCCAGCACGACCTGGTCACCTGGACCTCCGAGCTGACCGGGCTGGACACGCTGGACGCCTACCAGCTCGTGAGCCAGGCCGGCCAGGCGCCCGTCGGGAACGTGTGCGACACCAACTACACGATGGTCGCCAAGCTGCCCAAGGCGTATCTCGGCGAGGCGGCGGGCGTCTACGAGTCGGCGCACGCCCGGCTACGGGCGCTGGGTTCCCAGTACACGAGTTAGTAAACCCTCATGTCGCAGGTCAGAGGACTGATCATCTTCGGCCTACAGTGGCAGGGTGCTCAGGTTGGCCCTGTCTCTCGTCCTGCTCGATCCAGCCGCCGTCGCCGAGGTGTCCCAACGTAACGTCCCCGTTCCCCGTGTGCTCACCCCCGACGGCGACCGCCTGGGCTACGCGCCGGTCCCGCGCCCCTACACGGGGGCGCGGCGGCTGACCGGGGTGCTGCTCGGCCGCGATCCTGTCGCCAAGACGGACGTGCTGTGCGGTGGCACGGTGATCGGCTCGCGCAGCCGCAGCCTGGTGCTGACGGCCGCGCACTGCCTCTATCACAACGGGCGGCTGCTCAAGCATCTGGCTTTCCTGCCGGGGTTCGACCGGGGGCGGCCGCCGCTGGGGGTCTGGCCGGTCGTGCGGGCGTGGGTGCCGGCCCGGTGGCGCAACGAGCCGTACTCGTCGGAGCTGCTGCCGTACGACGTGGGGCTGGTCGGCGTCGCCGGCGGCAGGCGGCCGCTGGAGTCGGTCACCGGGCGGGGGTTGTCGGCGGTGCGCACCAGCAGGGGCACCGGGCTGCGCGGGCTCGAACTGCTCGGCTACCCGGCCGGCCGGGGGTATCCGGGCACGAGGATGTACCGCTGCGTGGGGGACGCGGTCGAGGGGATCTCCGAGGGGCCCGGGCTGATGGTCACGCGCAACTGCCACGCCGCGGCTGGTGGCAGCGGCGGCCCCGCCCTGTACGGCGGGGCGGTGGCGGGCGTCGTGTCGTCGTCCAGCCCGCTGAGCGACGACAAGGGCTACACCGTGCTGACCCGGCTGGGGGGAAGGCCCTTCGACCGGATGTTCGCCAGGGCCGACCGGGAGATGCGGCTCAGGCCGACCGGCTGACGCCGTCCCTTCTCAGCCGCTCACCTGCGGCTGCCCGGTCTCGGTCGCGTGGCGGACGATCTCCTCGCACAGGGCGTGGGTGGCCAGCGCGTCGGCGGCGTCGAGGCGGCGCCCGTCGCGCACCGCGGACAGGAACTCCAGGCAGATCTGCTCGATCCCGCGCTGGGCGGCCACCGGCACCCAGTCGGGCCGCCGGGAGAGGGTCTCGCCGCCCTGGTAGTCGAGGACGTCGCCGAGGTTGACCACCCGCCGCTTGACGCCGTCGCCCATGGCCGCGCAGCTCTCCTCGGCGGCGCCGCTCATCCGGTTCATGATGCCGATGGCGGTGAAGCCGTCGCCCGACAGCTCCAGGACGATGTGCTCGACGAGGCCGTCCCTGACGCGCGTCCTGATGGTGGTGCCGGTGACCGGGCCGGGCGCGAGGAACCTGAGCGTGTCGGCCACGTGGATGAAGTCGTCGAAGATCGCCCGGCGCGGGTGGTCGGGCAGGTTGTGCCGGTGCTTCTCCATGAGGACGAGGTGCCGGGGAAGGGCTGCCAGCTCGGCGTACCCGGGGGCGTGGCGGCGGTTGAAGCCGACCATCAGGGACCTGCCCTCCGCCTCCGCGAGGCGGACGAGCTGCTCGGACTCCGCCAGGGTGTAGGCGATCGGCTTGTCGACGTAGACGTGGATCCCGGCGCTGAGCAGCGGCTCGACGATCTCGGGATGGGCTTCGGTGGCCGCGTGCACGAACGCCGCGTCCACCCCCGCCTTGATCACCTCGTCCACGGTCGTGGACCGGGTGGCGATGCGGTAGGCGTCGCCGAGCCGGTGCAGCCGGGCCTCGTTGCGGGTGCAGAGGTGCAGGTCGAGAGCGGGCTGGGCGGCCAGCACGGGAAGGTAGGCCTTCTCCGCGATGTCACCCAGACCGATCATGGCTATCTTCATCCGTCGAGCGTAGCCTTGAGCGCCGTGTCGACCGGGGTAGGCGCGGCGCCGAACGTACGCTGGAAGGCCGAGGAGTCGAGCACGTACGGCGCGGTGAACTGGTAGCGGACGTGCCGCAGCTCGCCCAGCATGGGCGAGAACAGCCCGGCCGCCCGCACCAGCGGCCACGGCATCGCCCGCACCCGGGGCGCGGGCGCGCCCACGACGGCCGCCATGCGCTGCGCCATCTGGCGGAAGGTCAGCGGCTCGGCGGTGGGCACGTGCCACGGCCTGCCCCAGGCCCGCTCGTCCGCACCGGCTGTGATCATGGTGTCGGCCACGTCCGGCAGGTACGTGAAGCTGTGCGGCATGTCGACCGGCCAGGGCGACATGATCGGCTTGCCCGCCCTGAGCGGCACGGTGAAGCGGTCGCCCAGGTAGGACTGGTCGCTGGCGCCGGGCCCGTAGTAGTCGGAGCCGCGGATCTCGGTGGCCCTGATCCGGCCGGCCTCGTGCGCGGCCAGCGCGTCGGCCCACATCTGGGCGCGTACCCGGAACTTGGGATTCGGGGAGGAGAGCGGCAGGTCCTCGGTCATCGGGCCCGTGACGGGCCCGTACGGGTAGAGGTTGCCGAGCATCACGTACACGGCGCCGCTCGCCTGCGCGGCGGCCAGGAACGACGCGGCCATCGGCGGCCAGTCGGTGAGCCAGCGGTGGTACTTGGGGTTGACGCAGTTGTACAGGACGTCGGCGCCCCGGGTGACCTCGATCAGCCGGGCCTGGTCCGCGACGTCGGCGGCCACCTTGACCGCGCCCGCCGGGCCGCCCCCCGACCGGGTCACGACGACGACCTCGTGTCCCTGGGTGAGGAGCTTGCCGGCCAGATGCGCGCCGACCTGACCCGAACCCACGACGACATGCTTACCCATGATCAGACCTCGTTCCAGACGATGCGGAGAACCGCATTGAGGATGAAGAGTGCGGAGAAGACGACGGCGGAAGTGATCAGCCCCGAGGCGTGGAGCGCCAGGGCGCCGCCGCCGAACCAGAGGATCTCCAGCGCGGCACGGGCCAGGCCGGTGAGCGGGTACGTGGCGTTCGCGCCGCCGCCCGCTCCGAACAGGGCCCACGCCGCGATGAACAGCGCCGGGCCGCCGAGCCCCGCCAGCAGCTTGACGCCCCAGTTGGGGCTGACCGTGAAGCCCCAGTAGGCGACCGAGGCCAGCACGCCGAGCTCCAGGAGGAACATCAGCAACGCGTTGGCGTTCTTGGCAAGGGCGAGCATCGGGGGCCTCCGGGTGAGGGGTGTTCCGCTTACGAGAGCAATGCTCTCTCAAAAGAGCACCAGTCGTCAAGAGCAGTGCTCTCGTTTCTTTGCACCGCTCTGGTAATCTGTTGTCCATGACAGCCAGCCGCACAGCCAGAGAACGCGTCAGGGCCGAGCTCACCAAAGAGATCACCGACATCGCGCGACGCCAGCTCGCCACCGACGGGGCCGGCGGCCTGTCGCTGCGGGCGGTGGCACGGGAGATGGGCATGGTCTCCTCGGCCATCTACCGCTACTTCCCGAGCCGCGACGACCTGCTCACCGCACTGATCATCGACGGCTACAACGCGCTCGGCGAGGCCGTCGAACGCACCGAGGCCGAGGCCGCCCGCGAGGACCACCTCGGGCGATGGCTGGCGGTCTGTCACGCCGTACGCGAGTGGGGGGTGGCGCACCCCCACGAGTACGCGCTGATCTACGGCTCCCCCGTCCCCGGCTACCAGGCGCCGCAGGACACGGTCGAGGCCCGCATCCGCGACGTGGCCGTGCTGGGCCGCCTCATGTCCGACGCCTGGAAGGCGGGCGCGGTGCGCGCGCCGGAGGAGGAGGCGCCGCGCGAGCTGGAGCCGGACGTGACCGGGTTCCGCGATCTCATGCCCGGGGTGCCCGACAACGTGATCTGGCGGGCGCTCACGGGGTGGACGACGCTGTACGGATGGGTCAGCTTCGAGGTGTTCGGCCAGTTCAACAACACGATCGAGGACCGGCGCGGCGCCTTCGCGCACAGCATGCGGCTGGCCGCGGGCACGATCGGACTTGCTCAGTAAGACTTACTAAGTTTTACTGAATACATGGCTCGCAAGTCACAGGAGCTCGGCCGCTTCACGGACGTGGCGCTGCTGGTGCTCATCAGCCTCGCAGAGGGGCAGAAACACGGATATCGCATGATCGGCGACATCGAGGAGTTCTCGGGCACGTCGCTGGAGCCGGGCACGCTCTACGGAGCGCTGATGCGGCTGGAGGAGCGCGGCTGGATCGAACCGGTCGAGTCGTCGGAGCGGCGCAAGCCGTACCGGATCACCGGGAGCGGGCGTGCCGCGCTGCGCGAGCAGCTCGCCACGCTGCGCCGGGTGGAGCAGGCGGGGGTTCGGCGAGTGGCTTGGGGGCAGGCATGATGCGCGTCGTGGCGGGAGCCGTGCTGAGGCTCTACCCGAAGGTGTGGCGGGAGCGCTACGGCGAGGAGGTGGCCGACCTGGTCGCCTCGCGGCCGGTGCGGCTGCGCACGGTGGCCGACCTTGCCGCCGGCGCGGCCGACGCGTGGCTGCACCGCCGCCGCATCCCCGGCGCCCGGCCGCTGCGCGTGCCGCTCACCGCCGTCCTCGCCGCCGGCGTCTACGCCCTGTGGCTGCTGTGGGACCCGGCCGTGCGCCAGGCGTCCGGGCTCCGGTTCACCTGGGAGCACGCCGCGCAGGCCGGCTGGCTGTTCAGGACGGCCACCTGGTGCTTCGTCGCGGCGGGCGCGATGGCGCTGCTGGCGCCGTGGCAGCTCGGCATCGCCGCGCGCGCCGCGGGCAAGCGCGCGCCCTACGGGGTGGCGGCGCGGGCGACGGGGCGGCGGGTGCTGCTGACGGCGCTGGTCGTGGCCTTCCCGATCGGGCTCGTCCTGCTCCTGTACGTCAGCCTCGCCCTGGGCTGGGGTCACCCCATCACCGCGCTCGGCGATGCCATGGCCGGCGGCTTCTTCGTCCCGGCCCTCATGGCGCTGGTCCTGCCGCTGCCGCTGGCCGCGGCGGCGTCCCCGCTGATGGCGGGGGCGGCGCGGGCCGCCGGCAAGTCGCTGGCGGTGGCCGCCATGCTGAACGCGATCGGCTGGCTGGCCGTGGCGGGGCTGATGGCGGTGGGGGCCCGGGACGGCTCGCCGTGGCACGTGGCGGCGGTGGCGGCCTGCGCGCTGATCAGCAGCGGCCTGACGGCGCTCGTCGCGCGGACCGCGCTCAAGCGGGCCCCGCACGACCAGGGCCTGCCCGAGCACACCGTGCTCGGCCCGGTCCGCATCTGAGCGGCACCCGCCAGAGCCGGCACCCGCCAGAGCCCGGCGCCCTCAGCCGGGCGTCCTGGTTGCGCGCCGTCAGCCCGGTCGCCCGGCCGAGCGCCGTCAGCCGGGCGTCCCGGCCGAGCGTCGTCGCGCGATCGCTCCTCTGACTGCGTGGCGGGGTCAGCCGGTGGCGTGCGGTTTGAGCAGGGGCACCAGCACCTCGTCCACGATCTCGACCACCAGCCGCTCCGGGATCGGCGGGCCCTCGAAGAGGAAGTGGTGGCGCAGCAGCGCGTGCCCGGAGTCGAGGCGGCGCGGCGTGACGTCCGCCGGATCCACCTCGCCCCGCTCGACCGCCCGGCGCACGACCTCCTCCATCAGCTTCCTGGCCGTGCCCTGCGAGTTGCGCCGCATGGTGCCCAGCGGCGACTCGCCCCGCAGCGCCTCGCCCAGCAGCCCGCGCATCGCCTCACCGGCCGGGCCGGACAGGGCCTGCGCCGTGCGGGTCAGCATGGCGAGCAGGTCGCCGCGCAGGCTGCCGGTGTCGGGCGAGCTCTCCGGGCTGGGCAGCGACTGGTAGACCGCCTCCATCACCAGCTCGATGCGGGTGGGCCAGCGCCGGTAGAGCGAGGCCTTGCTGGCCTTGGCGCGCTCGGCGACGCGCTCCATGGTCAGCCCGGCGTAGCCGACCTCGGCCAGCTCGTCGAGCGTGGCCTGGTAGATCGCGGCGCTGAGCGCCTCGCCCCGGCGTCGTGGCAGCTTGCGGTGGTCGGTGACCATGGCAAGCATTCTAGGAAGCGCCGGTGACTGTGCCGGTGACTGTGCCGGTGACTGTGCCGGTGACTGTGCCGGTGACTGTGCCGGTGACTGTGCCGGTGACTGTGCCGGTGACTGTGCCGGCGCGGGCGGCTCGACCGGCGCCGGCGCCGGGGGCGGCGCCGGCGCCGGGGGCGGCGTCGCGGACGGTGCCGGCGTCGCCGTTGACCGTGACGAGCTGCCCGTCCGCCAGCACCGAGGTGCCCGTGCCGGTGCCCATGACGGCCGGGATGCCGTACTCCCTGGCCACGATCGCGGCGTGCGAGGCCGCGCCGCCGGTGTCCACGACCACGGCCGCCGCGTGCTGGAACAGCGGCGTCCACGACGGGTTCGTGTACGGGCAGACGAGCACGTCACCGGGGGCGAGCCGGCCGAACTCGGCGGGCTTGGCGATCACCTTCACCGGCCCCGTCGCGGTGCCGCCGCCGGCCGGAGCGCCGGTGAGCAGTGCGTCGCCGGTCTCGGCGGGCGGGAAGACCGCGGCCGGGTCGATGAGCCGCACGCCGGACAGCTCCTCCCGTTTGAGCGCCCGCCGGCCGACCGTCTCGCGCAGCCGCTCGGCCTCCGCGCCGCGCAGGGTGGCCACGTCCCCGATCTCCTCCAGCTCCTCCAGCCGCAGGTGGAAGACGTCCTCCGGGGCGGTCAGCACGCCCGCGTCGCGCAGGCGGCGGCCCAGCTCCAGCAGCGACCTGCGCAGGACGGGCTGCGGCATCATGAAGGAGAAGTGGCTGTCCTCCCTGAACGCGACGCCGGCGCGCGCCGCCTCCACCCAGCGCGTGATCCGGGCGCGACCGCCCTTGGAGCGGCGCAGCAGGGGGTGGGCGAGCAGCCGCTCAAGCGCGCCATCCGGCTCCTCCCGCGCAGGCGACCCCTGCGGTCCCGGTCGTACCTCCGCTGCTCGCCGCTCCCCCGGTCCTGGCCGTGCCTCCGCCGCTCCGGGTCCCTCCGGCGCGGGAGAGCCCGCGGCCAGCACCTTTACCAAGTCAAGCACCACCTCGGGAGCATCCTCCCAGGTGGGAGGGGTGACGAGGATGGGGCTGGCGGTCTCGCGATGGCCGTACTCGTCCAGGAACGCCGCCAGCGCGTCCGCGAACTCGGCGGGCGGCGGGCCCGGCTCCAGTGCCCCCGTGCGCCTGGCCACCTCGGCCAGGCGTTCCAGGGCCCGGTTGGTGTCCGTGGTCCGGGTACGCGCCCCGTGCAGCAGCTCGGCGAACAGCTCCCGCCGCCCCAGCAGCCGGACCGCCACCAGCAGCCGCAGCAACGCCAGCCCGGTGCCCGGCAGGTAGTCGACGCGCAGGTCGGCCACGGGCGAGACCAGGGCGAGCGCCTGCCGGGGCACGCGCAGCAGCTCGGCCCACGGCATGGCCCGCAGGTCGCGGGCACGCAGCGCCTCGATCGCCGCGAGGTAGTCGCGGAAGCGCCGGTCGCCGGTCCAGCGAGCAGGGTCGTACCGGGCGGCCTTGGCCGCCACCAGGAACGGCGCCACGAGCGCCTTCGGGCCCGGTTTCGGCGCCGAGGGCAGCAGCCGGTAGACGACCTCGTCCTCCTCCTGAAGGAAGTTCTCGAACGCGCGCCGTACCCCGAAGCTGCTCAGGACGTTGCGCATCAGCCCCACCGGGCCGTAGGGGATCCAGGTGGACATGTCGATCGGGTACGGCCGCTCGGGCAGGTACTCCAGCAGGACCGTGGCCAGGCGGCGCTGGATCGGGTTGAGTGTGCCCACCGGGGGCGGCGGCAGCGCGGTCATCGGGCGCGCCTGCAGCAGATGGAGCCGCCCGCCCGCGTACGCCCACTCGATGTCCTGCGGCCGCCCGAAATGCGCGGCCACCTCGCGGCCCAGCCGCCCCAGCTCCGCCACCACGTCATCCGGCAGCCGCCCGCCACGCTCCCCAGCCTCGCCGCCCGCCTGCCGCCGGGCTCGCGCCTGCTCTCCGCGCTCGCGGACGACCCCGCCGCCGGCCGCGGCGCGGATGACCACCTCCCGGCGGCCGGGCGTGAAGGCGATGCGCCCGCGCCCGTCCAGCACGTAGTGGTCCGGCGTGACGAGCCCGGAGACGACGGCCTCGCCGAGCCCGCTGCTGGCGTCGATGACGAGGTGCGCGCGGTCGCCGGTGACCGGGTCGGCGGTGAACATGACGCCCGCCACCTCCGCCTCCACCATGCTCTGCACGACCACCGCGATCCGCACGCCGGCGTCGTCGATGCCCAGCCTGGCGCGGTAGGCGACGGCGCGCTCGGTCCAGAGCGACCCCCAGCAGCGGCGTACGGCGTCGAGCAGGGCCCGTTCGCCGACGACGTTGAGGTAGGTGTCCTGCTGGCCGGCGAACGCGGCGCCCGGCAGGTCCTCGGCCGTGGCGCTCGACCGCACGGCCACGGGACCGCCGCCGAGCCGCGCGTACGCGCCGATGATCGCCTGCCGCACGTCTTCGGACGGCTCGGGGCAGGCCCGCGGGTCCCGGCCCTGGACGGCCGGCTCGTACGCGTGCGTGGTGACGACGAAGCCGCCGGGCACCGGAAAGCCGTTCCTGACCAGCTCGCCCAAATTGGCGCCCTTCCCACCGGCGACGGCCAGGTCGGCGCGTCCGAAGGCGTTCAGGGGTGCGACGAGTTCCACTGATTCTCCTCGACATGAGCGGTGGTACGGAGCGGGCGCACGGGCAGCGCCAGCGCCAGGAGGAACGCCACGACCAGCAGCGGCGCCATGGCCGCGAACACCGGCGGCGCGGCCTCGGCGAACGCGCCGCGCACCCCTTCCGGCAGGCTCGACGGCGAGGCGCCGGCCAGGCCCGTGCGCAGCGTGATCAGCGCCCCCACCAGCGCGACCCCGGCCGACGCGCCGACCTGGCGCAGGAACGTCACCGAGGAGGTGGCGGTGCCGAGGTCGGCGTGGTCCACGGCGTTCTGCGCGGCCAGCACCATGACCTGCATGACCAGCCCGACCCCGAGCCCGGTCAGCAGCAGGGCGAGGACGAGCACGACCGGCCCGGCCCCCGCCAGGCCCATCAGCGCGAGCCCGGCCGCCGCCAGGGCCGTGCCCGCGACGGGGTACGGCTTGTACGCCCCCGTCCTGGTGATGAGCCGGCCGGAGACGACGGCGGTGAGCAGCACGCCGCCCATGAGCGCGGTCACCAGCAGCCCTGCCTGCGTGGCGCTGGTGTCCAGGGCGATCTGCGCGTACGCCGGCAGGTACGTGATCGTCCCGAACAGCGCGAACCCGATGAGCAGGCTGATCACCACGGGCACCGCGAACGCCCGGTCGCGGAACAGCCGCGGCGGCAGGATCGGATCCCGCGCGAACCGGGCGCTGACCAGCCACGCCACCGCGCCGGCGGCGGCCAGGGCCAAATAGGCGGGGTTCCCGCTCTCCCCCACCATGACCACCCCGACCACGGCGACGCCCAGCGTGACGGCCCCGGCCACGTCGAGCGGCGCCCGCGTACGGGGCCGGGGAAGCTTGAGCGCCACGCTCAGCAGCACCAGCGCCAGCAGCCCGAGCGGCGGGTGGACGGCGAAGATCCACCGCCATCCCGGCCCGTCGACGAAGAACCCGCCGACCAGCGGCCCGCCCACGGCGGCCACGATGTACGCGGCCCCGAACAGGCCGAGGTAACGCCCCCGCTCGCGCGGGCTCACGATCTCGCCGATGATCGCCTGGGACCCGATCATGAGCCCGCCGCCGCCCAGCCCCTGGATCGCGCGGAAGGCGATGAACTGCGGCATCGACGTGGCCAGCCCGCACAGCACGGCTCCGGTCACGAAGATCACGATCGCGGCCTGCATGAGGGGCTTGCGGCCGTACCGGTCGCCGAGCTTGCCGTAGACGGGCATGACGACGGTGGCGGCGACGAGGTAGGCGGTGACGACGGCGGGCATCCGATCGAGCCCGCCCAGCGCGCCGGCGACGGCGGGCAGCGCGGGCGTCATGATCGTCTGGTCCAGCGCGCCGAGCAGCATCGCCAGCATCAACCCGGCCAGCACGACACCCACGACACCACCTCCTTAGTGAACGGAGCGTTCTCTAAGGAGCATAGAGTTCGGCACATAGAAACGCAACGTTCACTACACGGCGGCCGCCCGGCCACGCATTGACAACTCCCCTCGCATCCAACACCCTTTCACTACTTAAATAGTGAAAGGGTGCTTCGGTTGATCGAATTCAGCCTGGACCGCGGCTCGGGGGTCTCGACGTACCTGCAGCTCGTCCACCAGGTCAAACAGGCCCTCAGGCTCGGCACGCTCCGGCCCGGTGACCAGTTGCCGACCGCCCGCGAGGTGGTGGACACCCTGGCCATCAACCCGAACACCGTGCTCAAGGCGTATCGGGAGCTGGAGCGCGAGGGGCTGGTCGAGGGCCGGCCGGGGATGGGGACGTTCGTCCGGCAGGGCATCGCGGGCGCGACGCTCGCCGAGCACACGCGGCTGCGGCGCGGCCTGGAGGCGTGGATGCGCGACGCCGTCGCGGCCGGGCTCGATCAGGAGGACCTGCGGACGCTGTTCGCCGCGGTCCTGGCCGACGCCGCCAAGAAGGGGGTGGCATGAGCCCCGCGCTGGAGGTGACCGGGCTGGGAGTGCGCTATCGCCGCACCTGGGCCCTGCGCGACTGCTCGCTGTCCGTGCCCGCGGGACGCGTGGCGGCGCTCGTCGGCCCCAACGGCGCGGGCAAGACCACGCTCATGCACGTGGCCGTCGGCCTGCTGCGGCCGTCGCGGGGCACCGTCCGCGTGGCCGGCGCGGCGGCGTTCGTGGCGCAGGACAAACCCCTGTACGAGAGCTTCACCGTCGCCGAGATGCTCGCCTTCGGGCGCCGCATGAACACCCGCTGGGACGGCGCCGCGGCAGCCGTCCGGCTCGCCGGGCTGGGCATCCCGCCGGAGCGGAAGGTGAGCGCGCTGTCGGGCGGGCAGCAGGCGCAGGTGGCGGTCACGCTGGCGCTGGCCTCCCGGCCCGACCTGCTCGTGCTGGACGAGCCGCTGGCCAACCTCGACCCCCTCGCGCGCCACGACGTGATACGCGTGATCATGGCGGAGGTCGCCGATCGGGAGCTGACCGTCCTGCTGTCCTCGCACGTCGTCTCCGACCTGGAGGAGACCTGCGACTGGCTGATCGTGCTGAATGGAGGGGGCCTGCAGGTCAGCGGCGACGTCGAGGAGCTGCTCGACGGGCACCACGTGCTCACCGGGCCCGACGGGGCGTCGGCGGCGGGGGCCCGGGTGGTGGGCGCGAGCCGTACCGGCAGGCAGGTCAGCATGCTGGTCAGGGGCGCGCTCCCGCTCGACCCGCGCTGGCAGGCGCGGCGCCCCGGGCTGGAGGAGCTCGTCATGGGTTACCTGCGCAGCCCCGGGTCGTCGGCGCTGCCGGGGCTGACGGGGGTGGGCGCGTGATCTGGGTGACGTGGCGCCAGCACCGGGCGCAGATCCTCGTGACGGCGGGCTTCCTGGCTCTGCTGGGAGCCCTGCTGCTGGGCTCGGCGGTGGAGGCGAGCCGGTACGTGGCCGAGCACGCCCCGCCGGGCTGCCCGGGCCCCGGCGTGGCGTGCGGCGATCTGGCGGTGGCGCTCGGGCAGCGCTACGACGCGGTCTACTCGGTGTTCGGCTGGATGCCGCTGGTGGCGCCGGCGCTGATCGGGGCGTTCTGGGGAGCGCCGCTGCTCGGGCGGGAGTACGAGCGCGGCACCCACCGGCTGGCCTGGACCCAGGCCGTGCCCGTGTGGCGGTGGCTGGCGGTCAAGCTGTCGGTCCTGGGCGCGGCGGTGGTGGCGGGCGGGCTGCTGCTCTCGCTCATGGTGAGCCTGTGGCGGCCGGTGTTCAGGACGGGGCTGGACTCCACGTTCGGCAACATCGGCGTGTTCAACATGGTCGGGCTGGCGCCGGCCGCGTGGTGGCTGTACGCCTTCGCGCTGGGCACGGCGGCCGGCACCCTGTTCCGGCGTACGCTGCCCGCGATGGCGCTGGCCGTGGCCGGGGTGGCGGTGACGATGTTCACGCTGTTCCAGTTGAGCGACCACTACGCCGAGCCCGCGCGGGCCGAGCTGTCCGGCACCGTGTTGCCGGACGATCCCGACGTCCGGCTGGTGAGCGCCGCCTGGGTCGAGCCGTCGGGCAGGGAGGTCGCCGAGCCGTCGGGCAGCGGCTGCCCGCGCCGCGTGGACGCGGGGCAGAGCAGCAGGAACGCCGAGGCGTGGCAGGCCTGCCTGTTCGGCAAGGGCTACCGTTACGCGGTGTACTTCCACCCGCCGTCCAGGTTCTGGCGCTTCCAGTGGACCGAGGCGGGAATCCTGGCGCTGGCGTCCGCGGCCCTCGGCGGCCTGGCCGTACACCGCACGCTCCGCCGCCCCGGCTGACGGTCCACCCGGCCGTCGCGAGGGGTACGGCGTCGTACCCCTCGCCCCGGCGGCGACGGGTCAGCGGGAGGCGCGGTTGACCGCGGAGATGACGGCCTTCAGCGAGGCCGTGGTGGTGTTGGCGTCGATGCCGACCCCCCACAGCACCTTGCCGTTGACCTCGCACTCCAGGTAGGAGGCCGCCTTGGCGTCGGTGCCCGCGCTCATCGCGTGCTCCACGTAGTCGAGCACCCGCACCTGCAGGCCGACGCGCGCGATCGCGTCGATGAACGCCGAGATCGGGCCGTTGCCCTTGCCTTCGATCTCGCGGATCTCCCCGTCGAGGCGCACGTCGGCGCTGATGAGGTCCCGGTCGTCGACCGTGGACTCGTGACGGTGCGCCATGAGGCTCAGGCGGCCCCAGCGGTTGGCCGGGTTGGGCAGGTACTCGTCGCGGAAGATCTCGAACATCGCGGCCGGGCTGATCTCGCCGCCCTCGCTGTCGGTGCGCGCCTGCACGACCTTGGAGAACTCGATCTGCAGCCGGCGCGGCAGGTCGAGCTGGTGGTCGGCCTTCATGATGTACGCGACGCCGCCCTTGCCCGACTGGCTGTTGACCCGGATGACGGCCTCGTAGCTGCGCCCGATGTCCTTCGGGTCGATCGGCAGGTACGGCACCGCCCAGGTGAACTCGTCCACCGGCACCCCGGCCACGGCCGCGTCGCGCTCCAGGTGCTCGAAGCCCTTCTTGATGGCGTCCTGGTGGGAGCCGGAGAAGGCGGTGTAGACCAGCTCGCCGCCCCACGGGTGACGCGGGTGCACGGGCAGCTGGTTGCAGTATTCGGTGACCCGGCGGATCTCGTCGATGTCACTGAAGTCGATCTCGGGGTCGACGCCCTGGGAGAACAAATTCATGCCCAGGGTGACCAGGCAGACGTTGCCGGTGCGCTCGCCGTTGCCGAACAGGCAGCCCTCGATGCGGTCGGCGCCGGCCATGTAGCCCAGCTCGGCGGCGGCCACGGCGCTGCCGCGGTCGTTGTGCGGGTGCAGCGACAGGACGATCGAGTCGCGCCGCTTGAGGTTGCGGTGCATCCACTCGATCTGGTCGGCGTAGATGTTGGGGGTGGCCATCTCGACGGTGGCGGGCAGGTTGATGATCACCTTGCGGTCGGGCGTGGGCTGCCACACCTCGTTGACCGCGTCGCACACCTCGACGGCGTACTCCAGCTCGGTGCCGGTGAACGACTCCGGGGAGTACTGGAAGTAGACGTCCACGTCGGTGGCGTCGGCGAGCTTCCTGACCAGCTTGGCGCCCTCGACCGCGATGGCGGTGATGCCGTCCTTGTCCTGGCCGAAGACGACGCGGCGCTGGAGGGTGGAGGTCGAGTTGTACAGGTGCACGATGGCCTGCTTGGCGCCCTCGATGGACTCGAAGGTGCGCTCGATCAGCTCGGGACGGGCCTGCGTCAGCACCTGGATGACCACGTCGTCGGGGATGCGGCCCTCTTCGATGATCTGCCGGATGAAGTCGAAGTCGGTCTGCGAGGCGGCGGGGAAGCCTACCTCGATCTCCTTGTAGCCCATGCGTACCAGCAGCTCGAACATCTGGAGCTTGCGGTGCGAGTCCATCGGGTCGATCAGGGCCTGGTTGCCGTCGCGCAGGTCCACGGCGCACCATCGCGGCGCCTCGGTGATCACCTTGTCGGGCCAGGTGCGGTCGGTCAGCCGGATCGGCTCGAACGGCTGGTAACGCTGGACGGGCATACGGCTGGGCTGCTGAGCGGTCATGTCTGATGCTCCTCGTCGGTCTCAGGAAGAAAGCGGCCGACGCGCATGACTCGCTCCGCGGCGAGGGAGCCGGCCTTACAGGCCCCCGCCGCGGCAGCTAAGAAGGAGCCCGCGCAGCATGTCATGCACGCTACCAGACGTCTCGGGATGCACCGCCCAGGATCTCAGATTCTGAGAACCGTCAGTCGCCCACGAGAACACTCAAACAGGTCACACAACCTTCGAGCTTCTCGTATTCCGAGATATCTACCTTCGTCACGAAATATCCGCGTTTTTCGAGCATTACGGCGGTCTGCGGGGCCGACGCGGCCATCAGCACGCGGTCCTCGCCCAGCACCACCACGTGCGCGCCCGCCTCCTCCTCCGGCGCGAGCACCCCGGGCAGGTCCACACAGGCCGGATCCCCGATGAGCGTGCCGTCGGGCAGCGCGGTCACCGCCGACTTCAGGTGCAGCACGCCGCGCAGCTCCACGGGCATGACCCGGCGCTCGGGCAGCAGGGCCGTCAACTGGGAGATGCCCTCGTCGTTGGACCTGGCCGACCTGCCCACGTACACGGTGGAGCCCACCTGCAGCACGTCGCCGCCGTCGAGCGTGCCGGGCGGCACGATCCTGACCGACTTCATGCCCAGCTCGTGCACGGCTCGCGCGACCGACTCCACCTCCGGCCGCCGCTCCGGCGCCCCCGGCCTGGTCAGCACGGCCAGCCGGCCCGACACCACCATCGTGTCCTCCACGAACGGCGCGTCGGGCAGGTCGTCGGCGCGTGGCACGTACACCGGCCGCCAGCCCGCCCGGGACAGCGCCTCGACGTAGGCGTCGTGCTGGGCGGCGGCCCGCTCGTGATCCACCGGCTCCCGCTCGATGTGCGTGACGATGCCCTCGGAGATTTTCGGACCAGGCTTCCTTACCAGCGCCATACCACCCATAGGGCGTGTTCTATCACGCGGTGATTAGAGTCTTGGACATGCGGGACGACGAGATTCTCACCAGGATCAGCGCGCTGGTCACCGAGGAGCACGAGCTGCGCGACAGGATGTCCGCCGGCGAGGTGACCTCCGACCGGGAGCACGCGCGCATCAAGGAGCTGGAGACGGCCCTCGACCAGTGCTGGGACCTGCTCAGGCAGCGCCGGGCCAGGCGCAGCGCCGGCGACGACCCCGACGGCGCCGCCGCCCGCCCGGCCGGCGAGGTGGAGAACTACCGCCAGTAGAAAACCATTGGCCCCCGCGGGTGGGGGTGCGCTTGGCTGTGAGCATGCGGATCCAGCCCATCCCGATCGCCGACCGGCCGGGCGAGCCCGCCGGCACCGCCCTGGTCGCGGGCCTGCACGCCGCCTACGTGGCCGGCTACGACGAGGACGCGGGCCCGGTGATCCCGCTTCCGCGCTTCCGCCACGAATTCTGCACGCACTCCTTCGGAGGGCGGGTGGAGCCGTGGGCGCTGATCGAGGACGACCGGGTCATCGGCGGCTACGCGCTCGGGTTCCCGCAGCTCGACAACCAGCACATGGGGTGGATCTTCCCCCTCGTCGTGCACCCCGCGCACCGCGGGCGCGGGCTCGGCTCCGCCCTGTTCGAGCATGCCCTCGGCCGCATGCGGGCACACGGCCGCACCCTCCTGCTCACCGAAACCCTCGCCACCGGCACGGGCGCCCGTTTCGCCCGCGCACACGGCATGAGCGTGGCGCTGGCGGAGGCGCGCCGCACGCTCGACCTGCGCAAGGCCGACTGGCCCGCTCTGGAGCGCATGATCCCCCGGGTCGACGGCTACAGTCTGGAGCGCTGGACCGGCCCGACCGCCCCCGAGCTGCTTGCCGATCTCGCCACCCTCATGAACGGCATGAACGACGCCCCGCGCGACAGCGGCGTCGAGGACCAGAACTACAGCCTCGAACGCATGCGCTCCCGTGAGGAGAACATGCCGGACCTCCGCCAGACCTGCTACACCATGATCGCCCGCCGCGACTCCGACGGCGCCCCCGCCGGCTTCACGCGCGTCTTCCTCGACTCCGACCGCGCCGACGGCTGGGGGCACCAGAGCGACACCGCGGTGCTGCGCCCCCACCGCGGCCACCGGCTCGGCCTGCTGCTCAAGCTCGCCAACCTGCTCTGGCTGCGCGAGCACGAGCCGCACCTCGAACGCATCATCACCTGGAACGCCACCAGCAACAGCCACATGGTCGCCATCAACGAGGCCATGGGCTTCGAGCTCTTCGACGAGTGGAGCGAGTGGCGCCTGACCCTGTAGAGCGAATGGATCATCCGGGCTAACCTGAGCCTCTATGACCTTGGAGGTGCTGCGCGACGGCGATCCGGGGCAGGTGGGCCCGTACACCCTGCTCGGCCGGCTGGGCGAGGGCGGCATGGGCGTCGTCTACCTCGCCCGCGACCCCGCGGGCACACGGGTGGCCGTCAAGCTCCTGCACGCCAGGATGGACGCGCACCCCGACTTCAGGCGGCGCTTCGCCCGGGAGGTGGCCGCCGCCCAGCGCGTCGCCCGCTTCTGCACCGCGCCCGTCCTCGACGCCGACGTGGAGGGGCGGCTGGCGTACCTGGTCACGGAGTACGTCGAGGGCCCCAGCCTCAAGGAGGCCGTCGACGTCTCGGGGCCGTTACGCGGCTCCGCGCTCGACGGCCTGGCGGCCTCGATGGCGATGGCCCTGCGCGCCATTCACGGGGCCGGGGTGGTGCATCGCGACCTGAAGCCCTCCAACGTGCTGCTCTCCCAGGTGGGGCCCAAGGTCATCGACTTCGGCATCGCCTGGCTCGCCGACTCCGAGGCGAGCAGCACGGTGCTGGGGACGCCCGCGTACATGTCGCCCGAGCAGGTGTCGGGGGATGCGGTCGGCCCGGCCTCCGACATCTTCTCCTGGGGCTGCACGGTCGCCTTCGCCGCCGCGGGCGCGCCGCCGTTCGGCTCGGGCTCCGTCCCGGCCCTCCTCCTGCGCATCGTGCACGACCCTCCGAGCCTGAACGGCCTCGCGGGCCCGCTCCGCGACCTGGTCCTGGCCTCCCTCTCCAAGAACCCGGCCTCCCGCCCCACGGCCCAGACCCTCATGGACCACCTCAGCACCGGCATCCCGCACGGCACAACGGCCACGGGCCCGCGCGGCACGAATGCGCCCTCACCCGGCGGCCTTCCCCGCGCCGGTGCGGCGAGCGGCGGCACGGCGGAGCCCGGCGCGATGCGTGCGGCGGCCATGCCCACACCCGGCACCGGCCCCGCAGTCCCCGGCGGAGCGGACGGCAGCACGGGCGGCGGAGGCGCAGGCACGCACGGCGCAGCCGCCGCGGGCACGCACGGCGTGGGCACACACGGCGCAGGCAACACGGGCGGCGCAGGCGGCGCAGGCGCGCACGGCCCGGGGAGCGCGGGCACGCACGGCCCGGGCGGCGCGGTCCGTGAGGCGCGGGTGGGCCGGCGCAAGCTCCTGGCCGCCGCAGCCGCCCTGGTGGTGGCGGTGGCCGGGGTCTCGGCGGCCCTGGCCATGCGCGAGGACCCGGTCACCGTCACCGGCAAGCCCCCGGCCGGCACCAGCCCATCGGCCACCGGCACCCCGCCGCCCGCCTCCCGGAACCCGCTCAGATCAACAGAACCGGTCACCTTCTACGCCCCCGAGGAGCCGGGCGCCGCCCGCCAGGCGGCCCTGTGGAAGGACGACCGCCCGGCGGACGCCGAGCTCATGCGCAGGCTGGCCCGCGTCCCCCACGCCATCCGCCTCAACCAGCCGGAGGTCAGGTCGAAGGTGGACGCCACGATCACCGGGGCCGAGCAGGCAGGCGGCGTCCCCGTGTTCCTGATCAGCTACATGCCGGGCAACGAGTGCCACCCCGCGACCGCCTCGGCCATGCCCGCCTACCAGGAGTGGCTCACCGGCATCGCCCGCCGGATAGGCGACGCCAAGGCGGTGGTCATCCTGGAGCCGGGCAGCCTCGTCAGGGTCCCGGGCACCGAGCAGTGCCCGGAGCAGGAGGGCACGCCGGAGCAGCGCTACCAGGACCTGCGCCAGGCCGTGCAGACCCTCAAGGCGAACCCCGGCACGGCCGTCTACCTGGACGGCAGCCAGGACTTCTGGCCGGGCACGGAGATCATGGCCGAGCGCCTGATCGGCGCCGGCATCGACCGGGCGGACGGGTTCTTCGTCAACACGGGCGGTCACCAGCGCACGGACAAGAGCGTCGAGTACGGCAAGGCCCTGTCCGCCTGCATCGGCGTACGGCTGAAGTCGGGCGGCACGACCTGCCCGCAGGACGCCGACGTGGACCCGGCGGCCATGCCGCACTTCGTGGTGGACACCAGTAGGAACGGCCAGGGCTCCTGGGCGCCGAAGAAGCACTACGAGGACCCGCAGACCTGGTGCAACCCGCCCGGCAGAGGCGTCGGCGACCGGCCCACGACCGAGACGGGCGAGGAGCTGGTGGACGCGTACCTGTGGATCGCCCGCGCGGGCACCTCCAGCGGCCGGTGCAGGCGGGGCACGGACGGCGAGCGGGATCCCGAGCGCGGCGTGGTGTCCCCGCCGAGCGGCGAGTGGTGGGCGGACCTGGCGCTGGAGCGGGCGAGGAACGCCGACCCGCCGCTGAGCTGACCTGCCACCCCGATGTTGCGCCGACGTTAATGCCGCGTAAGAGGTCATGTTAAGCGGACGTTAGATATCACCCCTCCTCCCTTGCCCGGACAACCTTCCGCCACGAGGCTCTGACCAGCAGGTACTCCCCCCAGGAGGTTGTTTCGTGAGCAAGGCACGCGTGCCGTGGAAGGCCGTCATCGGCGGCTCCATCGGCAACATGGTCGAGTGGTACGACTGGTTCGTCTACAGCAGTTTCGCCGTCTACTTCGCCGCCTCCTTCTTCCCGGAGGGCAACGACACCGCGAAGCTGCTGAACACCGCGGCCATCTTCGCCGTCGGCTTCTTCATGCGCCCGCTCGGCGGCTGGCTGCTGGGCCGCTACGCCGACAGGCGGGGCCGCAAGGCGGCGCTCACGCTCACGGTCACGCTCATGTCGGCCAGCGCCCTGCTGATCGCCATCGCCCCGACGTACGAGGCGGTCGGCTACTTCGGCGCCCTGGTCCTGGTGGTGGCGCGGCTGCTGCAGGGCCTGTCGGTGGGCGGCGAGTACGCGGCCAGCGCCACGTACCTGACCGAGGCCACCCCGCGCGGCCGCCGCGGCTTCGCCTCCAGCTTCCAGTACGTCTCCATGACCGCCGGCCAGCTCGTCGGCCTCGGCCTGCAGATCATCCTGCAGAACACGATGTCCACCGAGGCCCTGCACTCCTACGGCTGGCGCATCCCCTTCATCGTCGGCGCGGCCGCCGCAGCGGTGGTGTTCTACCTGCGCCGCAACCTCCTGGAGACGGAGGCGTACGACGAGGAGGAGCGCGAGAGCGCGCAGAGCCGCGGCACGATCAAGGCGCTGCTCGCCCACAAGAAGGAGGCGCTGCTGGTCATCGCGCTGACGATGGGCGGCACGGTCGCGTACTACACCTACACGACGTACCTCACCAAGTACCTGTCGAACAGCGCGGGCCTGCCCAAGGAGACGGCCACGCTGGTGAGCTTCTGCGCCCTGTTCATCTTCATGTGCCTGCAGCCTCTCGCGGGCGGCCTGTCGGACCGGATCGGGCGCAGGCCGTTGCTGATCACGTTCGGGATCGGGTCGATGCTGGGCACGGTGCCGCTGATGACGGCGCTCGGCGGGGTGCAGGGCTTTGGCGGCGGGCTGGTGCTGTCGCTGATCGGCCTGGTGATCGTGACGGGTTACACCTCGATCAACGCGGTGGTGAAGGCGGAGCTGTTCCCGACGAACGTGCGCGCCCTCGGTGTGGCGCTGCCGTACGCCATCGCGAACGCCCTGTTCGGCGGCACCGCCGAGTACGTGGCGCTGTGGTTCAAGGACAGCGGCATCGAGTCCGGCTTCTTCTGGTACGTCTCGGGTTGCGCGGCGGTGTCCCTCATCGTGTACCTCACCATGCGGGAGACCAGGGACGTCGCGCTGTCCCGTACCGAGCAGGCCATGCAGGAATCGGTCCCCACGCGCGTCTAACCTGGCGTTATGCGAGTTCTGCTGGTCGAGGACGACGATCGGCTCGCCGCCGCCCTCACCAAGGCCCTGGCCCGGCACGGCCATCAGGTCATCCGGGCGGGTCTGGCCGTGGACGCCCTCCGCCTGGCGGGGGGCGTCGACTTCGTCCTGCTGGACCTGGGGCTGCCCGACATGGACGGGCTGGACGCGCTGCGCCGCCTGCGCCGGGTGTCGGCGGTGCCGCTGATCGTGGTGACCGCCCGCACCGAGGAGCGGGAGGTGCTGCGCGGCCTGCGTTCGGGCGCCGACGACTACCTGGTCAAGCCGTTCCGCACGGTGGAGCTGATGGCTCGCATGGAGGCGGTGGTGCGGCGCGGCACGCGCCCGCGCCCGCAGCGCGACGACGTGGTGAACGTCGGCGACGTGCGCATCGACCTGGAGTCGCGGCAGGTCACGGTGGCCGGGGAGCCGGTGACGCTGACGCGGCGGGAGTTCGACCTGCTGGCGATGCTGGCGCGCGAGCCGGGCGTGGTGCGCGGCAGGGAGGAGATCCTGGACGAGATCTGGGGCGACCCGCTGCTGTCGGCCTCGCGCTCGCTGGACGTGCACGTGGCCAACCTGCGCTCGAAGACCGGCCGCCCCGGGCTGGTGGAGACGCTGCGCGGCACCGGCTACCGGCTGGGCTGCCCGGCGTGAACTCGCGGCTCGTGGTCACGTTCACGACGCTGATCGTGTTCCTGGTGGCGGCGCTGGCGGTACCGCTGGGGCTGGCGTACGCCTCCCACCGCACCAACCGCCTGCTGCTCGACCGCCGCGCCGACGCCACCCGCTTCGCCGAGCTCGCCGACCAGGCGACCCGCGACGACGACCACACGGGCCTGATCGCCGAGATCAACCGGTACGCCGACCTGTACGGCGCCGCCGTCCGCGTACGCGACCGCGACGGCTCCCTGCGCCTGTCCGCCGGCCGGTTCGAGGCCGACGACCGCGACGCGCTGCGTCTGGCCCTGTCGGGCCGCACGACCGAGGACCTGCCCACGATCACCCCGTTCGGCCCGGCCACGGTGCTGCTGGCCGAGCCGGCGGGCCGGGACGCGGCGATCTCCGGCGTGGTGCTGCTGCAGGCGCCCGCCGACCAGGCCCGGCTGGACGTGTCGCTGGTGTGGGGCGCGCTGGCGCTGGGCGCGCTGGTCGCGCTGGCGTACTCGGCGCTGGTGGCCAGGCGGCTGGCCCGCTGGATCCTGCGCCCTGTCACGGAGCTCGACCGCACCACGCGGGCCATCGCGCAGGGGCGGCTGGACGCGCGGGCGCATCCCGGGGCCGGCCCGTCGGAGCTGCGGCGGCTGGAGGAGCGGTTCAACGCGATGGCCGACGCGGTCGCGGGGGCGATGGAGCGGCAGCGGGCGTTCGTGGCCGACGCCTCGCACGAGCTGCGCACCCCGCTCACGGTGCTCGGGCTGCGGCTGGAGAACCTGGAGCCGCACCTGCGCGGCGAGGGGACGGCCGAGTTCGAGGAGGCGATGGCGGAGCTCGACCGGCTGGCGCTGCTGGTGGAGGACCTGCTGGCGCTGGCGAAGGTGGAGGCGGGCGCGGGCGTGGAGGGCAAGGAGGTCGAGCTGGCGGCGCGGCTGGCGGCCTGGCGGGAGGTGTACGCGGCTGCCGGCGTACGGCTGGTGACCGACATTTCCGAAATATCGCTCGTTCCCGAGGCGGCGGCCAGGATCGCCGACATCGCCCTCGACAACGCCCAGAAGTTCGTCCCCGCGGGCGGCACGGTCACCGTCACCCTGGAGAACGGAGTGCTGCGCGTGGCCGACGACGGCCCGGGGCTGGGCGAGGAGGAGCGCGCGGAGGCGCTGGGCCGCTTCTGGCGCTCCGGCGCACACGCCAACCTGCCGGGCAGCGGCCTGGGCCTGGCCATCGCCGCCGAGCTGGCCAGGGCGTGCGGGGCCACGCTGCGGCTGCTGCCCGCCGCGCCGCACGGGCTGGTGGTCGAGCTCCGGCTGCCGCCTCGGCCGTAGCCGGCGGCGGAGCTCCGGCCGCCACGCCTCAGCCGTAGACGGAGCGGTAGTAGCGGGCGGCGCCCGGGTGCAGCGGCACGACGCCGGTGCCGATCGCGTACCGCTCGTCCAGCCGCCCTCCGGGAGCCGACGGGGCCTGGAGGCGGTCGCGGGAGCTGAACAGGGTCCCGGTGATCGTGTACGCCAGGTCGGCGGAGAGCGAGCTGCGGCACATCAGGTAGCTGGGCGTGCCCACCGTCCGGACGGACCGGGTGCCGCCGTAGGTGCCCGCGGGCACGGACGCGTCCTCGTACACGGGCCCGAACCGCCGCCGCAGCACCGGCACCAGCGCCTCCAGCGACACCAGCCGCACGTCGTCGCGCGTGGCCAGCGCGGGCGTGGGCACGCCGCCGGACCAGAAGAACGCCTCGACCCTCCCGCCGAGCAGCGCCTCGATGGAGGCGTCCAGGTCGAGCCTGGCGAGCTCCGGGACCCGGGTCAGCCCGGCGGCGGCCAGCACCCGGGCGGCGGTCACCGCGGTCCCCGACCCCTCGACGCCGATGGACACGGCCTTGCCCGCGAGCTGCTGCACGGTGGTGATCGCCGAGTCCTTCAGCACGACCAGGTGCGCGTAGTTCATGTACATCCTGGCCAGCGCGGCGACGGGCCGGCGGTGTACGCGTACCGCGTCGTCTGCGCTGTCGGCCAGCGCGAACCCCGCGTCGGCCAGCCCGTCGGCCATCATCGTGAGGTTCTGCACGCTCGCGGCGGTCGGCATCACCTTCACCCTCATCCCGCCGTCGCGCAGCTCCTGCGCGAGCCGGTCGCCGAGCGGCCGGTACGGCCCGCCCGCCAGCCCCGTGGCCAGCCGCAGCTCGAAGGAGTCGTCCCCGGAGCCCGAGCATCCGGCCGCCGCGAGCACGGCGAGCCCCAGCAGGGTGCGGCGGGATATCGGCATGAATTCACGTTAGCCGGTGGAACAGAATGGACGGTGTGACCATCGCACGCCTGCGCATCTCCCCAGAGCTGAGGATGTTCCTGCCCGCGAGCCGCCGCCACGAGTGGCAGGAGGTGACCCCCGACGACACCTCCACGCTCGGCCACCACGTCGAGTCGGTCGGCGTCCCGCTGACGGAGGTGGGCCCCATGCTGCTCGACGGCCGGGGCGTGCCGCCCTCGCACCAGCTCGCGGCGGGCGACGTGGTGGACGTGCACCCGGTCCCCCGCCCGCAGCAGCTCCCCGAGGAGCCCCGCTTCCTGCTGGACGTGCACCTGGGCACGCTGGCGCGGCGGCTGCGGCTGCTCGGCATCGACGCCGCCTACCACAACGACATGGACGACCCCGCGCTGGTGGCGCAGGCCAACGAGGAGCGGCGGGTGCTGCTCACGCAGGACCGCGGCCTGCTGCGCCGCCGCGCGCTGTGGCTCGGCGCGTACGTCCGCGGCTCCGCCCCCGCCGACCAGCTCCGCGACCTGCTCGAACGCTTCGCGCCGCCGCTGCGCCCGTGGACGCGCTGCACGGCGTGCAACGGCGTGCTGGTGGCCGTGACGAAGGACGAGGTCGAGCAGGTGCTGGAGGCCGGCACGCGGCGCAGCTACGACGCCTACGGCCGCTGCGCGTCCTGCGGCCAGGTCTACTGGCACGGCGCGCACAGCGGCCATCTGGAGGAGATCGTCAGGACCGCCCGGGGCTGGACGGGTCAGACGGCCAGCAGCCGCTGAACGTCCTCGCGGTGCAGTTCCTCGGCGGTCCCGGTCCGTACGACGTGACCGCCGTCCAGGATGACGAACGTGTCGGCCAGCCGCAGCGCGATGTCCAGGTACTGCTCGACCAGCAGCACGGCCAGCCCCGCGGCGTGCAGCCGCTCGATGGCCGCCTCGATCTCCAGGATGATCGACGGCTGGATGCCCTCGGTCGGCTCGTCCAGGATGAGCATCCTGGGCCGGGTCACCAGGGCACGCGCCATGGCGAGCTGCTGCTGCTGGCCGCCCGACAGGTGCCCGGCGCTCCGCTTGAGCAGCGGCTTGAGCGCCGGGAACAGGTCGAGCGCCTCGTCGATGGCCTGCCTGGGCTGCTTGGCGGCCTCCACGGTCACCAGCAGGTTGCCCAGGACCGAGAGCTGCGGGAAGCACTGGTGGCCCTGGGGGACGTAGCCCATGCCGAGCCGCACCCGCTCGTGCGGCTTGAGCCGGGTGACGTCCCGGCCGTCGAAGGTCACGGTGCCGGCCGTGGCCGGCAGCACCCCCATGACGGTGTTGAGCAGCGTGGTCTTGCCGACCCCGTTGCGTCCCATGACGCACACGAGCTGCCCGGGCCCGACCTCCAGCGAGACCCCGAACAGCACGCGCGCCCGCCCGTACCCTGACTCAAGGCCGGTTACCGACAGCATCCTCGGCCTTCCTCCTCCCCAGGTAGACCTCTTGCACCCGCGGATCGGCGCTGACCTGGTCGACCGACCCCTCCACGAGCACCTTGCCCTCGTGCAGCACGGTCACCACCGAGGCGTGCCGCCGCAGGAACTCCATGTCGTGCTCGACCACGATCACCGTGTGGTCGTCGGCGATCTGGGTGAGCAGCTCGCCCGTGCGCTCGCGTTCGTCCTTGGACATCCCCGCCACCGGCTCGTCCAGGAGCAGCAGCCGGGGCCGCTGCGCCAGCAGCATGCCGATCTCCAGCCACTGGCGCTGGCCGTGCGAGAGAACGCCCGCTGAACGCTCGGCGAGCTCTTCGAGCCCCGTCCTCTCCAGGGCCTGCGCGACGGCCTCCGAGACGCCCTTGCGCCGCCTGGCCAGCGACCACAGCGGCTTGCGGAAGCTGGCGGCCAGGTCGAGGTTCTCGATCACGGTGAGCTCCTCGAACACCACCGACGTCTGGAACGTGCGCCCCACGCCCAGCCGGACGATCTGGTGCTCCTTCCTGCCGACCAGGTCGAGGCCGCCGAAGCGCACGCTGCCCGCGGCGGGCCTGGTCAGGCCGGTGATCACGTCGATGAGTGTGGTCTTGCCCGCGCCGTTGGGCCCGATGAGGAAGCGCAGCTCCCCCTCGGGCACGGTCAGGTCCACGCCGCCGAGCGCGCGGAAGCCGTCGAACACCACCTGTACGTCACGCAGTTCGAGCACGGCGCAACCTCCCGACGATCCCGACGATCCCCTTCGGGGCCAGCGTCATGACCAGGATGAACAGGGCTCCTTGCAGGTAGAGCCAGCCGTCGGCGAACTGCTCGCTGAACGCCGTCCTGGCGTACCCCATGACGACCGCGCCGAGCACGGCCCCCGCCAGCGCGTGCCGCCCGCCGACGGCCACCGCGACGACGAGCTCCAGCGAGGGCACGACGCCGAGCAGGGCGGGCGAGATGATGCCGACGACCGGCACGAACAGCGCTCCCGCCAGCCCGGCCATGCCCGCCGAGGCGGCGAAGGTGACGGTCTTGACCAGGGCCGGGTCGTAGCCGAGGAAGCGCACCCGGTCCTCGCCGTCCCGGACGGCGACGAGCAGGCGGCCGTACCGGCTGCCGACGAGCTGGCGGGTGGCCAGGTAGAGGATCCCGAGCACGGACGCCACCACGAGGTAGAGCCCGCGCTGCGTGGAGTCGTCGGCGAGGTCCTGGCCGAACAGCTCGAAGAAGTTCGTCATGCCGTTGGTGCCGCCTGTCAGCCCCTGCTGGCCGACCAGCAGGATGACCATCGCGGCGGCCAGCGCCTGGGTGAGGATCGCGAAGTACGCCCCGCGCACGCGCTGCCGGAACACCAGCGTGCCGAGGATCACCGCGAGCAGCACGGGCCCGAGCACCGCCATGCCCACCGCGAATACGGGGTTGGCGAACGGCACCCACAGGGCGGGCAGGTGCTCCACCCCGCTCCACACCATGAAGTCGGGCAGCCCGCCGGAGCCGGCCTCGTTGAGCTTGAGGTACATGGCCATGGAGTAGCCGCCGAGCCCGAAGAAGACGCCCTGGCCGAGGGTGAGCATGCCGCCCTTCCCCCAGGCCAGCCCGATCCCGAGCGCGACGATCGCGTAGCAGAGGTACTTGGCGAGCAGTCCCAGCCGGAACGGCTCCAGCAGCAGCGGCGCCGCGACCAGCGCGATCACCGCCACGGTCGCGAAGGGCAGATTCCGTCTGATCACGTCAGCACCCTCGACCTCAGCACGAACATGCCCTGCGGCCGCACCTGGAGGAACGCGATGACGACGGCGAAGACGATCACCTTGGCCAGCGAGGCGTCCGACCAGAACTCGGCGTAGGAGTTCAGCAGCCCCAGCCCGGCGGCCGCGAGCACCGCCCCGCGCAGCTGCCCGAGCCCGCCGGCCACGACCACGAGGAAGGCGTCCACGATGTAGTACGTCCCGAGCGCCGGCCCGACGGGCCCGATGAGCGTCAGCGCCACCCCGGCCACGCCCGCGAGCCCCGAGCCGATGAAGAACGTCAGCATGTCCACCCGCCCGGTGTCGATCCCGCTGGTGGCGGCGAGCTGCCGGTTCTGCACCACGGCCTGCGTCCTGCGCCCCAGCCCGGTCCGCGTGAGGTACGCCCAGACCGCCACCACGCCCGCCACCGCGAGCGCCATGATGAACAGCCGGTTGTAGGGCAGGATGCCCACCCCTCCCGACAGCCAGGACGGCGCGGGCACCTGCACGTTGGGCGCCCCGAACAGGTCGCGGGCGAGCTGCTGCAGCACCAGGCTGACGCCCCAGGTGAGCAGCAGCGTGTCCAGCGGCCGGCCGTAGAAGTGCCGGATCGCGGCCCGCTCCAGGATCAGCCCCATCACCCCGGCGACCAGGAACGCCACCGGCAGGGCCAGCACCAGGTCCTGCAGCAGGAACGCGGTGTACGCGCCGGCCATGATGAACTCGCCGTGCGCCATGTTGATCACGCCCATCTGCCCGAACGTGAACGTCAGCCCGAGCGCGATCAGCAGCAGCACCGCCCCGATCGACAGGCCGATGGGAAGCTGGTTGACGAAGGCCGACATCACTGTCCCGTCGCCAGGCCGGCCGCCCACGGGTACCCCTTGAGGTACGGGTCCGGCTTGATCGGCTGCCCCGAGTCCCACACCTGCTTGATCAGGCCGTCCGGCTGGATGATGCCGATGCGGGCGGTCTTGTACATGTGCTGGTTCTCGCCGTCGATGGTGACCAGGCCCTCGGGGCGTTCGAGCGCGATGCCCGGCGCGGCCTTCTTGACCGCCTCGACCTCGGTCGTGCCCGCCTTCTTGACCGCCTCGGCCCACAGGTAGACGGCGTTGTAGCCGGCCTCCATGGGGTCGGAGGTGACCTTGTTCGCGCCGTACTTGGCCTTGTACGCCTTCACGAACGCCTCGTTGGCCGGCGTCTCGGTGGTCTGGTAGTAGTTCCAGGCGACCGGGTGACCGGCGATGTTGTCCACGCCGATGCCGGTGACCTCCTCCTCGGCGACGCTCACCGACAGCACGGGCATGGCCTCGGCCGAGGCTCCGGCGCTCTTGAGCTGCTTGAAGAAGGCCACGTTGGAATCCCCGTTGAGGGTGTTGAACACCGCGTCCGGCTTGGCCTGCACGACCTTGTTGACCAGCGTGGAGTACTCGGTGTGACCCAGCGGGGTGTACTCCTCACCGAGGATCTCCATGCCGTTCGCCGCCGCGTACGCCTTGATGATCTTGTTCGCGGTGCGCGGGAAGACGTAGTCGCTGCCCACCAGGAACAGCCGCTTCTTGCCCTGCTCCTTGAGGTAGTCGAGCCCGGGGATGATCTGCTGGTTGGTGGTGGCGCCGGTGTAGAAGATGTACGGCGAGCTCTCCAGCCCCTCGTACTGCACCGGATACCAGAGCAGCGACTTGTAGCGTTCGAAGACCGGCAGCATCGCCTTCCTGCTGGCCGAGGTCCAGCCGCCGAAGACGGTGGCGACCTTGTCCTGCCTGATCAGCTTCGTGGCCTTCTCGGCGAACGTGGGCCAGTCGGAGGCCCCGTCCTCCACGACCGGCACGAGCTTCTTGCCGAGCACGCCCCCGGCCTTGTTGATCTCGTCGATGGCGAGCAGTTCGGCGTCGCGCACGGTGACCTCGCTGATCGCCATCGTGCCGCTGAGCGAGTGCAGGAGGCCGACCTTGATCTCGTTGGAGGAGGCGGCGGGTTCGGCGTCGGATCCGCAGGCCGACAGGGCCAGGACGAGCATCGCGGAGAGGAGTGGGCGGGAGATGCGCACAGGAGTTCCTTCCTGCCGACCGGTTCTGCGAGAAAGGTGACTCCGGGACATTTCACTTGAAGATCCCGTTTGTTAATTGGCGATTGCCGAACGTTCACAGGGACACGGGAAATTCATCCGCGCGGCGCGAAACCAACACGACATGCGCCCGCAACAGCGTGGAAACGGCCGGTTCCTATGGTCCGGCCATGCGGCTTACCCCACACGAGCAGGAGCGGCTGCTCATCCACGTCGCCGCCGGTGTGGCGCGCGAGCGGCAGGCCAGGGGCCTGCGGCTCAACCACCCCGAGGCTACCGCCATCATCGCCTCGTTCCTCATGGAGGGGGCGAGGGACGGGCGCAGCGTCTCCGACCTGATGGAGGCGGGACGATCGGTGCTCGGCCGGGCCGACGTCATGGAGGGCGTGCCGGAGATGCTGCAGAGCGTGCAGATCGAGGCCACGTTCCCCGACGGCACGAAGCTGGTCACCGTCCACAGGCCCATCCCGTGATCCCCGGCGAGTACGCGCACCCCGAGGGCACGATCGCGCTCAACCCCGGGCGTGAGCGGGTCACCGTGCGCGTGGTCAACACGGCCGACCGGCCGGTGCAGGTGGGCTCGCACTACCACTTCGCCGCGGCCAACCCGGGGCTGGACTTCGACAGGAAGGCGGCCTGGGGGATGCGGCTGGACGTGCCCGCGGGGACCGCGATCAGGTTCGAGCCGGGGGTCGAGCGCGACGTCACGCTGGTGCCGCTGGCCGGCCTGCGCGTGGTGCCCGGCCTGCGGCCGGAGTGGGCGGGGCCGCTCGATGGCTGACGGAGCTCGGATCTCGCGCGCCCGCTACGCGGCGCTGTACGGGCCCACGACCGGCGACCGGATCCGCCTGGCCGACACCGACCTGTTCGTGGAGGTCACCGAGGACCTGTCCATGGGCCCGGCGGGCCCCGGCGACGAGGCCGTCTTCGGCGGCGGCAAGGTCATCCGCGAGTCCATGGGCCAGGCCAGGACCACCCGCGCGGAAGGGGCCGCCGACCTGGTCATCACCGGCGCCGTGATCCTCGACCACTGGGGCGTGGTCAAGGCCGACGTCGGCATCCGCGACGGCCGCATCCACACCATCGGCAAGGCGGGCAACCCCGACACGATGGACGGCGTGGACATCGTCATCGGCCCGTCCACCGAGGTGCTCGCCGGCAACGGCAAGATCCTCACCGCCGGGGCGGTCGACTCGCACGTCCACCTGATCTGCCCGCAACTCCTCGACGAGGCCATCGGGTCCGGTGTCACCACGATCGTCGGGGGCGGCACCGGGCCCGTCGAGGGCACCAAGGCCACCACCGTCACCGGCGCCTGGTACCTCGGTCGGATGCTGGAGTCGCTCGACGCCTACCCGCTGAACTTCGCCCTGCTCGGCAAGGGCAACACGGTCAGCACCGAAGGGCTCCTGGAGCAGCTTCGCGCCGGGGCCTCCGGCTTCAAGCTGCACGAGGACTGGGGCACCACCCCCGCCGCCATCGACGCCTGCCTCAGCGTGGCCGACGCCTCCGGCGTGCAGGTCACGATCCACACCGACACGCTGAACGAGGCCGGGTTCGTCGAGTCGACGCTCAAGGCCATCGGCGACCGGATGATCCACGCGTACCACACGGAGGGGGCGGGCGGCGGGCACGCGCCCGACATCATCCGCGTGGCCGCCTACCCCAACGTGCTGCCCTCCTCCACCAACCCGACCAGGCCGCACACCGTCAACACGCTCGACGAGCACCTCGACATGCTGATGGTCTGCCACCACCTCAACCCCTCGATCCCCGAGGACCTGGCCTTCGCCGAGTCGCGCATCCGGCCGTCCACCATGGCGGCCGAGGACGTGCTGCACGACATGGGGGCGATCTCCATGATCGGCTCGGACTCGCAGGCCATGGGGCGGATCGGGGAGACGATCATCCGTACGTGGCAGACGGCGCACGTCATGAAGGCCCGACGCGGCGAGCTGGGCCCCGGCCCCGCGGACAACCTCCGCGCCCGCCGCTACATCGCGAAATATACGATCTGTCCCGCTATCGCCCACGGCCTGGACGCCGACGTCGGCTCCGTCGAACGCGGCAAGCTCGCCGACCTCGTCCTGTGGGACCCGGCCTTCTTCGGCGTCAAGCCCGACCTGGTGCTCAAGGGCGGCGTGGTGGCCTGGGCGCAGATGGGCGACGCCAACGCCTCCATCCCGACCCCGCAGCCGGTGCTGCCCCGCCCCATGTTCGGCGCCTCACCGGTCACGGCCGCGGCCACCTCGCTGCACTTCGTCTCGTCACTCGCCCTGGAGTCGGGGCTGGCCGGGCGGCTGTCCGTACGCCGCCGGCTCGCGCCCGTGGCCGACGTGCGGCGGCGGGGCAAGTCGTCGATGCCGCTCAACGACGCGCTGCCGCGGATCGAGGTGTCCCCCGACACCTTCGAGGTCCGGGTCGACGGCGACCTCGTCGAGCCCGCCCCCGCCACCGCCCTTCCCCTCGCCCAGCGGTACTTCCTCTTCTGATGCACCCGTCCCTGCTCCTCCTCACCGACTCCCGCCTCCCGGCCGGCGGCCACGCCCACTCGGGCGGCATCGAACGCGCCGTCGCGTCGGGGGCGGTGCACGACGTGCCGTCCCTGGCCTCCTTCCTCCACGGCCGCCTCCACACGGCCGGCACCCTGGCAGCAGCCCTCACGGCAGCGGCCTGCATGGAGGCGACCCGCCTGGGAGCGCCCCACGCGCAAGCGCCCCACCTCACCCCCCACCCCACCCCTGCGCCTTCGCCGCCGCCCGGCCCAGCACATCTATCCGCGCCGCGTCGGCGAGACGTCGTGCGGGGCGGGCCGGCGCGCCTGGACGGCGCCCAGCCGGCCGAGGCGACGGCGGTGCCGCATCCGTGGCTGGTGCTGGACGCCGAGGTGGACGCCAGAACCGCCTCGCCCGCCCAGCGCGACGCCTCCCGGACGCAGGGACGGCTGCTCCTCCGGGTCGCCCGCCGCGTGTGGCCGTCCCCCGTCCTGGACGACCTCGTCACCATCACGCCGAGCCCGCACCACCCGGTGGCCCTCGGCGCGGCGGCACGCGCGGCCGGCGCCACCCCCGAGGAGGCAGCGCTGGCGGCGGCGTACCACGCGGTCACCGGCCCGGCCACCGCGGCGGTCAGGCTCCTGGGCCTCGACCCGGTGGCCGTGCACGCCCTGCTCGCCGACCTCACCCCCGGCCTCACCGTCGCAGCCGCAGCCGCAGCCGCACAAGCCTGCCCCTCCACCACGACCGCGACCGCCACCGCGACTGCGGCCTCGGGCTGGGAGACCCTGCCCGCGCATTCGTCACCGGCCCTCGACCTCCTGGCCGAGCAGCACGCACAGGCCAAGGTCCGGCTGTTCATCTCATAGAAGAAGGGACCCCGACATGGGAGCCAATCACGACGACCACCACCACGCCCCCGACGGCCGTGGCCGGGCGCTGCGCCTGGGCGTGGGCGGCCCGGTGGGCAGCGGCAAGACGGCCCTGGTGGCCGCCCTGTGCCGCACGCTGGGCCCGTCGTTGTCCCTGGGCGTGGTGACGAACGACATCTACACCACCGAGGACGCCGACTTCCTGCGCCGCGCGGGCGTGCTCGACCAGGAGCGCATCCTGGCCGTCGAGACCGGCTGCTGCCCGCACACCGCCATCCGCGACGACATCGCCGCGAACCTCGACGCCGTGGAGACCCTGGAGCACCGGTTCGGCCCGCTGGACCTGGTGATCGTGGAGAGCGGCGGCGACAACCTGACGGCCACGTTCAGCCGGGGGCTGGCGGACCGGCAGATCTTCGTGCTGGACGTGTCGGGCGGCGACAAGGTGCCCCGCAAGGGCGGCCCCGGCGTCACCACGGCCGACCTGCTGGTGATCAACAAGACCGATCTGGCCCCGATGGTGGGCGCCGACCTCGACGTGATGGCACGCGACGCGGCGGCCGTACGGGGCGATCGCCCGGTCCTGTTCACCTCGATCCGCCAGGAACCCACCGCCACCACGGTCGCGACCTGGGTCTCCGAGCAGGTGCACGCCTGGTCCCACACCCACGCGGCCCCCGTCTCCTGATGCCCGTCCGACCGAGCGGCCCCAGCACGGCACCGCCGGACCGCGCCGACGCGGCGGGAACGAACGGCCGCCGGGCCATGCGGGCGAGCGCCGCCGTGGCGACCACCCTCGCCCCGGACGGCCGTACCGTGATCAGCCGCCTGGCCTCGGCTCCCCCGCTGACCCTGCGCCAGACGGGCCCGCACACCGTCCACCTCGTCTCCACCGCCGCGGGCCCGCTCGGCGGCGACCGCCTGGCCCTCGACCTGGACCTCGCCCCGGGCACCAGGCTGGAGCTGGGCTCGGTGGCCGCCACACTGGTCCTGCCCGGTGACGGCGTGTCCGAGCTGCTGGTCACCGCCCGCGTCGGCGCGGGCGCCACGCTGCGCTTCGCCCCGGAGCCCACGGTGCTGGCCACCGGCTGCGACCATCGCCTCCTGGTACGGCTCGCACTGGAATCGGACGCGAACGTGCTCTGGCGCGAGGAGATCGTCCTCGGCCGTCACAGCGAGGCTCCGGGCCGCTGCCACGCCCGCTTCGACGCCACCCGCGACGGCCTGCCGCTGCTCAGGCAGGAGTTCACCGTCGGCGACCCGGCCCTCGACGCCTCCCCCGCTGTGCACGGCTCGGCCCGCTGCGTCGGCACCACGTTCCTGACCGCGGCGGCGAAGGAGGCGGCGGTGGCCGAGGGCGTCGCGGTGCTCCCGCTGGCCGCCCCGGGCACGCTGGTGTCCGCGCTGGCCGCCGACGCCGTCCAGCTCCGCGCCCGCCTGGAGTGGGGCGAGCGCACGGTAGCGCCGCTCCCGGGTGACGGCTGGAGCGGGTGAGCACCCGGCCACGCCACTCCTTGCCGCACCTTGGTGACGACTCCGTTGCGTACGGTGGTGAGCCGGACCTACCCGGCATACAGTGATCGTGTGGCCGACGACCTCAAGCCCACGCCCGCCCGCCCGAGAGTCCGCCGCGGTTACCCGCTGGCCATCGCCGCCACCGGCGCCCTGCTCATGTTCTGCGCCGTCCTGCCGTGGAGCGGCTGGCAGGCCACGAGCAACCTCATCGACGCCGGGGTGGCCACCGACATGCGCGGCATCGACCACGCGTTCGGCGTCTACACGCTGATGGCGGGCCTGGTGGCGCTGGGCTGCGGTCTGGCCGGGCTGCTGTCGTCCCGTCCCAGGCTCGCCGCCCTGGCCGTCGTGCCCGGCGGAGTGGCACTGCCGCTGGTGCTGCGCTACCCGCCGGGCGGCGGTGGCCTGCACGACCTGTTCGCGTTCGAGCTCGGCGACATGATCTCGATCGCGCCCGTGATCAGGTTCGGCTGGTTCGCCGCGCTGGGCTGCGCGCTGGCGGTCGTCGTGCTGTCGGTCCTGGCGCTGCTGCGCAGGTCGTGACGGCACTCAGCGGTTCGCGCCGCTGAGCTTGGCCGCCTGCATGACGCTCAGCCGCCGTACGTACCAGGCCGTGACGATCACCGCCGGCACGGCCAGGACGTGCACGGCCAGGATGGCCCAGGTCTCCTGCGCGAACTCGTACGCCCGGTACGTCTCCCCGTCGATCTCGTCGCTGTCCGTACTGAGGAAGTCCGTCCAGTCGAGCCAGAAGAGGGGCCAGGTCAGGAGGGTGACCAGCCACAGTGCCCACCACGTGTGCAGCAGACCGGCCGGGGCCATCCCGCCGCCGCGTCCGGGTGGGCTGGAGGCGTGCCAGACGTCGTCGGCGATCTGCTTGGGCAGCCAGAAGTTGGCGATCGGGATGAACCAGCCGAACACGGCCATGGAGGGGCGGTATCGCAGCCGGCCGGGCGCGAGCTGTTCGGCGACGGCCCGCACGCGATGGAACCAGAGCAGCCAGCACGCCACCAGCCCCACACCTGAGACGATCTGGGCCACCAGCATGATGAGGCTGATTTCCTCGTTGGAGTCGTCGATGTCCCAGTAGATCTCGCTCAGCCGCATCCGCCCCGCGTCGTCGAAGGCCACGAGCTGGTGGATCACGACGCTCACGGAGATCAGCCCTAAGAGGGCGAGCATCACGTAGACGGCGATCTGGTAGGCGGCGGCCGGGTGCAGCGGGCCCGCGCCCCGCATGCGGCGGCGTTCGTCGGCCAGCAGGGGCTGCGCTGCCCGGGGTTGCGCGGCCCGGAGTTGTGACGGCGCAGTCGTGCGCGGAGCGCCGCCGTCGGCGCCCGCCGCCGGCTGTTCGAAGGCGGTCAGCGCGAGGGTGCGGCGCTGGGCGATGACGTGGGTGAGCGCCTCGGGCAGCCACGCCCCGTGGCCGGGGCCGCCGCCGGGCGAGGCGAGCGCGGTGAGGTGGCCGAGCACCTGCTCCAGGCCGGGCCGCGCGGCGGGGTCCTTGGCCAGGCAGGCGGCCACCAGGCCGGCCAGCGGGGCCGGCAGCCCGCTCAGGTCGGGCTCGGTGTGCACGACGCGGAAGACGACCGCGTGGACGGGCCCCTCGCCGAACGGGCTGCGGCCGCTGGCGGCGAAGGCCAGCACGCAGCCGAGCGAGAACACGTCCGAGGCCGGGCCGACCTGCTGCCCCGCGGCCTGCTCCGGCGACATGTACGCGGCGGTGCCGAGCACGGCGGAGGTCTGGGTGTGGCTGGTGGCGTCCAGGGCGCGGGCGATGCCGAAGTCGATCAGGCGGGGGCCGTCCTCGGCGAGGATGACGTTGGCGGGTTTGAGATCGCGGTGCACGACCTCGCAGGCGTGCACGGCGGCGAGCCCTTCGGCCAGCCCGGCCCCCAGCACCGCGACCGACGCCAGGGGGAGCGGCCCGTGGTCGTGGACGGCCTGGTGCAGGGAGGGCCCGGGGATGTAGGCGCTGGCCAGCCACGGCGGGGTGGCGTCGGTGTCGGCGTCCACGACCTGCGCGGTGTAGAACCCGCCGACCTTGCGCGCGGCGTCCACCTCGGCGGCGAAGCGGCGGCGGAAGTGCGCGTCGTCGGCGAGCTGGGGCCGCACCACCTTCACCGCGACCAGGCGCCCGCCCGGGGAGCGGCCCAGGAACACCTGCCCCATGCCGCCCTCGCCCAGCCGGGCGTGCAGCCGGTAGGGGCCGAGCTGGGTGGGGTCGCCGTCGCGTAGGAGGTTGGCCATGGCACCGCTTCCGCCTGGGGGTCTTCGCCGGTCGGTGTCGATGATCTCAAAGATCGGCGAGGATCAGTCGTAGAATCCGAGCCGCCGCAGCTGCTTGGGGTCGCGCTGCCAGTCCTTGGCCACGCTGATGCGCAGGTCGAGGTAGACCCGCGTGCCCATCAGCGCCTCGATCTGCTTGCGGGCCTTGGTGCCCACCTCGCGCAGCCGCTCGCCCTTGTGCCCGATGACGATCGCCTTCTGCGACGGCCGCTCCACGAACATGTGGGCGTAGATGTCGAGCAGGTCGTCGCGCCCCTCGCGGGGCAGCATCTCGTCGACGACCACGGCGATGGAGTGGGGCAGCTCGTCGCGTACGCCCTCCAGCGCCGCCTCCCTGATCAGCTCGCCCACCAGCACCTGCTCGGGCTCGTCGGTGAGCTGCCCGCCCTCGTAGAGCGGCGGCGACTCGGGCAGGTGCTCGATCAGCACGTCGGTCAGCACGTCGAGCCGGTCGCCCGACTGCGCCGACACCGGCACGATCGCGGCGAACTCCGCCACCTGCGACACCGCCAGCAACTGCTCGGCGACCTGCTCCTTGCTCGCCAGGTCGCACTTGGTCACCACGGCGACGACGGGCGTCTTCTTCACCGCCGACAGCTTGTCGGCGATGAACCGGTCGCCCTTGCCGATGGGCTCGTTGGCCGGCACGCAGAAGCCGATCGCGTCGACCTCGGTCAGCGTGGACAGCACGAGGCTGTCGAGCCGCTCGCCCAGCAGCGTGCGCGGGCGGTGCAGGCCCGGCGTGTCGACGATGATGAGCTGGGCGTCGGGCCGGTGCACGATGCCCCTGATGACGCGCCTGGTCGTCTGCGGCTTGGACGAGGTGATCGCCACCTTCATGCCGACCAGGGCGTTCATCAGCGTGGACTTGCCGACGTTCGGCCTCCCCACGAAACAGGCGAATCCGGCGCGATGGTTGTCTGGCGAAGTCACATGTGCATTGTGTCCCATCATCGAGCGTGTTCACGCCACCACGCGAACGCCAGGGGCGCCACGCCGGGCGTCCAGGCGGTCGTGCTCAGGCCGGGCAGCTCCTGCTCCGACACCCAGCGGAAGTCGTGGATCTCCACGCCGTCGGGCTGCGGCACGGCGGAGCCCGGGGCCAGCGCGCAGATGTAGGCCGCGATGACGTAGCCGACCTCGTGCCCGTTGGGGTAGAGGGTGCGGAACTCGGGGCCGCCGTAGACCCCGAGCAGGCCGCGCACCTCGATGTCGATGCCGAGCTCCTCCTGCAGCTCCCTGGCCACGGCGTCCTCGGGCCGCTCGTCAGGGTCCACGCCGCCGCCGGGGGCCGCCCACAGCCCCCGGTCGCCGTGCTGGGCCAGCAGCAGCCGGCCCTCGTCGTCGAACACGAACCCCGACACGGACGGCAGCATGATCAGGTCGCCGCCGACCTTCTCCCGCAGCTTCGCCAGAAACGGCGACATCGGCATGGTCAGCCTCGCAGGGTGCCGTCGGGACCGGCCACGAGCAGCTTGCCGGCGCCGAGCTCGGCCGCCACGGCCTCGTCTCCGGGGCTCGGGTCGCCCTCGCTCACCAGCGCCACGGCCTCCAGGGACTGCGCGCCGCTGGAGACGGCCATGGCCACGGCCACCTGCACGGCCGACAGGGTCAGCGCGGACAGGCTCACGTTCGTCGCGGAGTAGGTGCGGCCGGTCTCGTCGCGCACGGCCGCCCCCTCGGCGGAGCCGTTGCGCGCCCTGGCGGCACGGGCCAGGGTGATGATCTTGCTGTCTTCAGGGTTCACCCAACCAGGTTAGGCGCTGACCATGGAGATCGCCGCCTCGACCACCTTCCTGGTACGGGCGGGGTCCACGTCGTTCATGCCCGTGTGCACCACGGACACCAGTGTGTCCCCGACGCGCGACAGCACGACGTCCATGGCGTAGGGGTAGCCGTTGAGCCGCCCGCGCAGTGTCGCGCCCACGGCCTCGTCCCCGGCGTCCCGTACGGGCAGCTCCTGCAGCCGCAGGTCGGTGCCGCTGGAGGTGCGTACGGAGCGGCACGCCCCCATCGCCTCCGCCAGGGCGTCGAGATGCCCCTCGGCCCCCTCGTTCGCGTACCGGGCCAGACCCACTCCGGCCTGCTCCCCGAGCCCGTCGCCGTGGTAGCTGACGGCGGCCTGCGCGGTCAGCGCCTGCCCGGGTGCCCGCCCGCCGGCCGGCTCCAGCACGGCCCTGCAGTTCCTGTCCGCCTGCCCGAACGGCATCCGCCAGGCCTGCTCCGGCCTGACCGTGAAGCCGTCGGGCAAGGGCGGCTCCTTGCTGAGCACCTCGCGCAACTGTGCCATCGCCTGCGCGTCGATGAAGCTCTCGGCTCCCTCTCCGCCGCATCCCGCCAGGAGGCCCGTCACCAGCACGGAAGCGATGATCCATGGTTTTCGTTTCATGATCCCCCCTTAGCGCAATGCCTCCCCAACCGACGAATGCGGCAATCCACGGGAGTGACCACCAACACGCAAAAAGGGTGCCCCCATCCGGTTTTCCGGACGAGAACACCCTTTACGCCGACGCGCGTCGCGACCGGCTAGCAGGCCGGGACGCTGTCGTCCCCCCAGGAACGCCATCCTCCGGCCGCGAACCCCACCCGGCCTTCGGATGCCTCCCCTTTGTGACACCCACCGCACTGGATGTCGTGATGAGAGAGTGCCGGACGGGGCTTGCAGAAGACTTGTAGAACGCTTGCGGCCTTCGCCCCCGAGGGGGGATCAGTCGCGTTCGGCGGCGGCCGGGACCACCTCGTCCTCGGGAGGCGTGACCCGCCGCACCACCACCGTGCTGATGCGGTTGCGCCGCCCCGCCAGCGTCTCCGCCGTCAGCGACAGCCCGGCCACCTCCGCCTGCGACCCGGCGATCGGCACCCGCCCGAGCGCGTGCGCCAGCAGCCCGCCCACGGTCTCGACGTCGTCCACCTCGATCTCGGTCTCGAACAGCTCGCCCAGCTCGTCCACCGGCATGCGCGCCGTCACCCGGAGCCCGCCGTCGGGCACCGGCTCCACGCGGGGCGCCTCCTGGTCGTACTCGTCGGTGATCTCGCCGACGATCTCCTCCAGGACGTCCTCGATCGTGACCAGGCCGGCGGTGCCGCCGTACTCGTCGATGACGATGGCCATGTGGATCTGGCGGGCCTGCATCTCCCGCATGAGCTGGTCGATGGGCTTGCTCTCCGGCACGTACGCGGCCGGCCGCATGATCGACTCGACCATCTCCTTGCCGCCGCCCTCACCCGACTCGTGGATCTTGCGGGCGATGTCCTTGAGGTAGGCGATGCCGATGACGTCGTCCTCGTTCTCGCCCACGACCGGGATGCGGGAGAAGCCGCTGCGCAGCGCGAGCGACAGCGCCTGGCTCATCGTCTTGCCGCGCTCGATGTAGACCATGTCCGTACGCGGCACCATGACCTCGCGCACCAGCGTGTCACCCAGCTCGAACACCGAGTGGATCATCTCGCGCTCGTCCGGCTCGATCACCCGGCGCTCCTCGGCCAGGTCCACCAGGTCACGCAGTTCGGCCTCGGAGGTGAACGGGCCGTCGCGGAAGCCCTTGCCCGGCGTGAGCGCGTTGCCGAGGAGGATGAGCAGCTTGGGCAGGGGGCCGAAGATGCGCGTCAGGCCGTACACGATGGGGGCGCTGGCCAGCGCCACCGGCTCGGCGTGCTGGCGGCCCAGCGTACGCGGCATGACCCCGACCACCACGTAGCTGATCAGGATCATCACGACCGCCGCCCACACGTAGGCCCAGCCCTGGTCGTGCAGGAGATCGATGAACAGCAGCGTCGCGATCACCGTGGCGACCAGCTCGCAGCTCAGCCGCAGCAGCAGGAGCAGGTTCAGGTAGCGCGGCGGGTCGATCACGATCGCCTGCAGCCGCGCCGAGCCCCGCCGGCCCTCGCGTGCGTACTCCTCGGCACGCACCCTGGAGATGCGCGTCAGTGCCGTTTCCGCACTGGCGATCAGGCCACCGATGACGACGAGCACGATGGCCGACAGCAACCAGGCGTTCACCGCGGGTTGCGCACCTCCTGCCACGACTCGAGGAGCCGGGCCTGCAAGCCGAACATCTCCTTGTGCTCCTCCGGCTCGGCATGATCGTAGCCGAGCAGGTGCAGGATGCCGTGCGTGCACAGCAGCTCCAGCTCGTCGGCCGTGCTGTGGCCCGCCTCCTCCGCCTGCCTGGCCGCGACCTGCGGGCAGAGCACGACGTCGCCGAGCAGCGCCGGGTCGGCGGGCCCGTCGGACTCGCCGCGCGCGCCGCCGCCGGGCCGCAGCTCGTCCATCGGGAACGCCAGCACGTCGGTCGGGCCGGGCTCACCCATCCACTTTTCGTGCAGCTCCGCCATGGCGTCCTCGTCGACCACCACGATGGACAGCTCGGCGAGCGGGTTGATGCCCATCTCGCCGAGCACGTGAGCGGCCAGGGCGACGATGCTCTCCTCGTCGACCCCCACGCCGGACTCGTTGTTGATCTCGATGCTCATGGCCGCCGCTTCCCCCGCTGCTGAATGGCCTTCGGCTCCTGACCGGCCTGCTGCGTGGCGTCGTAGCGGCCGTAGGCGTCGACGATCTCGCTGACCAGCTTGTGACGCACGACGTCGGAGCTGGTCAGCCGGGAGAAGTGGATGTCGGGGATGCCGTCGAGGATCTCCTGCACCACCCTCAGCCCGCTCACCGTGCCGGACGGCAGGTCCACCTGCGTGACGTCACCGGTCACCACGATCTTGGAGTTGAAGCCGAGCCTGGTCAGGAACATCTTCATCTGCTCGGCCGAGGAGTTCTGGGCCTCGTCGAGGATGATGAAGGCGTCGTTCAGCGTGCGCCCGCGCATGTACGCCAGGGGCGCGACCTCGATCGTGCCCGCCGCCATGAGCTTGGGGATCGAGTCGGGGTCGACCATGTCGTGCAGCGCGTCGTAGAGCGGCCGCAGGTAGGGGTCGATCTTCTCGTACAGCGTGCCGGGCAGGAAGCCGAGCCGCTCGCCCGCCTCGACCGCCGGGCGGGTCAGGATGATGCGGTTGACCCGCTTCTCCTGCAGCGCGCGCACGGCCTTGGCCATCGCGAGGTACGTCTTGCCGGTGCCCGCCGGGCCGATGCCGAACACGACCGTGTGCTTGTCGATCGCGTCGACGTAACGCTTCTGGTTGACGGTCTTCGGCCGGATGGTCCGGCCCCGTGAGGACAGGATGTCGAGCGACAGCACCTCGGCCGGGCGGTCGGAGGTCATGCGGAGCATGGCGATGCTGCGCTCGATCGCGTCGGGGGTGAGCTCGCCGCCGCTGCGCAGGACCTCGACGAGCTCTTCGAAGAGCCGCACGACGGTGCCGCTCTCGTCGGGGCTGCCGGTGACGGTGATCTCGTTGCCGCGCACGTGGATGTCGGCCCTGAAGGCGCCCTCGATGACACGCAACAGCTCGTCGCGGGAGCCCAGGAGGCTGACCATCGGGTATTCGTCCGGTATCAGCACCTTCGCTTGGGTCCGCGAGGGAGGTGCCGTGCGTCGGGATTCGTGTAGTTCGGACATGGGCAGGCCAGCGGCCTGATGCCTCCCGGTCTCTTTCGGAGTTCGTCTCCGCCCATCGTATCCGGGAGCAGGCCGATTGCTCTCGTCAATATCACCCGCGTCCCTCGCCCCCCTGTTCTAACCGGGCGGCCAGGTCAGGTCGCGCCCGCCGAGGATGTGGGCGTGCACGTGGAAGACGGTCTGCCCGGCGCCGGCGCCGGTGTTGAAGACGATCCGGTAGCCGCCCTCGGACACGCCGTCGAGGACCGCCACCTCGTGGGCGGACTTGAGCACCTCGTCGGCGAGACCGTCGTCGGCCTGCGCGAGAGCCGCGGCGTCGGCATGGTGCTCCTTCGGGATGACGAGCACGTGCGTGGGCGCCTGCGGGTTGATGTCGCGGAACGCCAGGGTCCGGCCGGTTTCGTAAACGATCTCGGCGGGAATCTCGTTGGCGACGATTTTGCAGAAGAGACAATCGCTCACCCGATCACCCTATCGACCCCCTGCCGTTAGCAAGTCCGTTGCGAATCGGTAATCAGCTGTGTCGTGCGAAGGATGATCCACACAGTTAGGGTGAGTGTGCGACACTTCAGCTGAAAAGACGATTCAGGGTCGGGCGAGCGCCACCTGGCGAGGACACGACTGGGTAATGCACCCTAACGAACCGGGGAAACCTCAAGAACCGGAAGAGCGTAAACCCTCTGGGAAGGCCGCGCGTCCCACTGATGTGACCACCGAAACCCTTCTGGCCGACAGGTCGATGGGCGGGGTGCCGGTCGGGTGGGATGCCGACATGGCCGTGACCGCGCTGTACAGCGCGCACTTTCGGTCGTTGGTGCGTCTCGCCGTGTTGCTGGTGCGCGACATTGCAACAGCCGAGGAAGTCGTGCAGGATGCGTTCGTCGCCATCCATGGTGCCTGGCGCAGGCTGCGTGACCCCGACAAGGCACTTGCCTACCTGCGTCAATCTGTCGTCAACAGGTCCCGGTCCGTGCTGCGTCACCGCGCAGTCGTCGAGAAGTACGCCCCCAAGGGCTTGCCCGACGCCCCGAGCGCCGAGAACGGCGCCATCGGCGAGCTGGAACGCTCCGCCGTGATCGAGGCGTTACGCGCCCTGCCGACCCGACAGAGAGAAGCACTGGTTCTACGCTACTACGGTGACTTGTCCGAAGCTGAGATCGCCCACGCCATGGGGATCAGCAAGGGCGCGGTCAAGAGCCACACCGCACGTGGCATGGCCGCCCTGCGATCGGTCCTGGAGAAGATGTCATGACCCAGCCCCCCGACGAGTACGGCGATCTCCTGCGCCGTGCGCTCCGAGCGGAGGCGGACGCGGTCGTGCCCTCGCCGGAAGGACTGGAGATCATCCGCGCCCGCATCTCGCGGCGCGGTGTCCGTAACCTGTTCTGGTGGCGGGCGGGCGCGGCCGGCGTCGGCGCGGTCCTGGTGGCCGGCGCGATCGTGATGGCGGTCCCCAACCTGCGCTCCCAGATCATCCAGCAGACCGTCGCCCCCGCAGGCGTCGAGACCTCTTCCGAGGTCCCGTCCAACTCCTCCACCACGCGCTCCCACCAGCCGCCGCCGGAGGACCCGGCTCCCCAGCAGTCGCAGCCGGCCGTCGTGGTGCCCGAATCGTCGGCACCGCCCTCCCCCAAGCCCACGCGCAAGGCCGAGTCGACCAGCAGGCCGTCGCCCTCTCCAAGCCCGACGCCGACCGACTGCCCCTCGCCGCTCGCCGAGCAGGCCGAGCCGCCCGCCGACTGCCCCGAGGCCTCGCCCACGCCCACGCCGACCGCGGAGGAGCCGGCGACGGGGCAGCCCTCGGCGTGCCCGCCCGAGGAGTGCCCGCCGCCCGACGAGGCGACGGAGACGCCCACCGAGCTGGCCAGCCCCCTGCTGGACAACTCCCAGACCACGCCCTAGCGGGGGCTCCCGTACCGCTCCAGCCGAGCTCCTACCAGCGTCCCGTACGGCTGAGCAGCACGGCCGCCGCGGCGACCCCGGCCGTGGACGTCCGCAGGACCGTCGGCCCGAGCAGCACCGACGTCGCCCCGGCGGCGCGGAACCCGGCCAGCTCCTCCTCCGAGACGCCGCCCTCCGGCCCCACGACCACCACGATGTCGCCGCCCGCGGGCAACGGCACGCCCGACAGCGGCTCGGCCGCCTCCTCGTGCAGCACCAGCCCCAGCGCGGCCTCCGACAGGAGCCGCTCGACCTGCCTGGTGGAGGCCAGGTCGGCCACCTCGGGCAGGTGGAAGCGGCGGGCCTGCTTGCCCGCCTCGCGGGCGGTGGCGCGCCAGCGGCCCAGCGCCTTGGCGACCTTGTCGCCCTTCCACTGCGTGATGCTGCGCGAGGCGGCCCACGGGACGATGACGTCCACGCCGGCCTCGGTCATCATCTCGACCGCCAGCTCGCCCCTGTCGCCCTTGGGCAGCCCCTGGACGACGACGAGCCTGGGCCGGGGCGCCTCGACGTCGTAGCGGCGCAGCACGTCGAGGCGGAGCGCGTCCTTCAGCGTCTCGCGCACGACACACTCGGCGACCGCGCCGGCCCCGTCGGTCAGGTCGACCCGCTCGCCGGGCCGCAGGCGGCGCACGGAGGCCGCGTGCCGCCCCTCGGGGCCGCCGAGCGTCAGCTCAGGGCCGTCGAGGCCCTGAGCGAGGAAGACCGGGACCGTCACCGGCCGTTGAAGGCGTCGCGCAGCCGGGAGAAGAAGCCCTGCTGGCCCGGCGCGAACTTGCCCGGCGGGCGCTCCTCGCCCCGCTGCTTGGCCAGCTCGCGCAGCAGGTCCTCCTGCGCGGTGTCGAGGCGGGTCGGGGTCTCGACGTTGACGTGGATCAGCAGGTCGCCCCTGCCGGACTCGTTGAGCCGCTGGACGCCGCGGCCGTACATGGTGATGACCTGCCCGGACTGCGTGCCGGGGCGGACGTCCACCTCTTCGGAGCCGTCAAGCGTCTCGACCGCGAGGATGGTGCCGAGCGCGGCGGCCGTCATCGGGATCTGGACGGTGCAGTGGAGGTCGTCGCCGCGCCGTTCGAAGATCTCGTGGGGCCGCTCGACGATCTCGAGGAACAGGTCTCCGGGCGGGCCGCCGCCGGGGCCGACCTCGCCCTCGCCGGCGAGCTGGATGTGGGTGCCGTCCTCGACGCCCGCCGGGATGCGGACCTTGATGGTGCGGCGGGTGCGCACGCGGCCGTCGCCGGAGCACTCCTGGCAGGGGTGGCGGATGATCGAGCCGAAGCCGCCGCACTGCGGGCAGGGGCGCGAGGTCATGACCTGGCCCAGGAACGAGCGGGTGACCTGGGAGATCTCGCCGCGACCGTTGCACATGTCGCAGGTGTCGGGGTGGGTGCCGGGCGCGGCGCCGGCCCCGTGGCACACCTCGCACAGCACGGCCGTGTCGACGACCAGCTCGCGGGTGGTGCCGAACGCGGTCTCGCGCAGGTCGAGCTCCACCCGGATGGTGGCGTTGCGGCCCCTGCGGGCACGCGAGCGCGGGCCCCTGGCGCCGGTCGCGGTGCCGAAGAAGGCGTCCATGATGTCGCTGAACGGGAAGCCCGCGCCGAAGCCGCCGGCGCCCGCCGCCGCGCCCGCGCCGCCGAAGGGGTCGCCGCCCAGGTCGTACATCTGGCGCTTGTTCGGGTCGGACAGCACCTCGTAGGCCTGCGTGATCTCCTTGAACCGCTCCTGGGTCTCGGGATCGGGGTTCACGTCGGGGTGCAGCTCGCGGGCGAGTCGGCGGTAAGCCTTCTTGATCTCATCCTGACTTGCGTCACGGCGCACCCCGAGGGTGGCGTAGTAGTCGCTGTTTGCCACTTATCGACCTCTTATGATGCAGCCAGGATCTGGCTGACGTAGCGTGCCACCGCGCGTACGGCGCCCATCGTCACGGGATAGTCCATCCTGGTGGGCCCCAGCACACCGAGCCGGGCCAGTTGGTTGTCGCCAGAACCGTATCCGGTCGCGACGACGGATGTCCCCCGCAGGTACGGGTTTTCCGCGCCGATGCGCACGGTGAGCGCGGACGGGGTATCGGAAGTCTCGCCGAGCAGCCGGATGAGGACGACCTGCTCCTCCAGTGCCTCCAGCACGTCGCGCAGGCCGGTGGTGAAGTCGGCGCCGGCGAGATTGGCCGCGCCGGCGAACACGATCTTCTCGTCGTGCCGCTCGACCAGCGTCTCCAGCAGCACCGAAAGGATCGTCGCCGCGGCGGGCCGGTCTTCTGGAGCCAGCCGCTCGGGCAGGTCGGCGACCAGCTCGGGCACGGTGCTCAGGCCGCACCCGTCGAGGCAGGCGTTGAGCACGGCGCGCAGGTGCGCGATCCGGGCGTCTTCGATCGCCTCGGGCAGCTCCACCACGCGCTGCTCGACGCGGCCGGTGTTGGTGATGAGCACGAACATGACCCGCCGGTCGTTCAGCGGGACCAGCTCGACGTGCCTGACGGTCGAACGGGTCAGCGTCGGATACTGCACCACCGCCACCTGCCTGGTCAGCTGCGCGAGCAGCCGGACCGTGCGGGTCACCACGTCGTCGAGGTCGACCGCGCCGGCCAGGAAGGTCTCGATCGCCCTGCGCTCGGCTCCCGACAGCGGCTTGACCTGCGAGAGCCGGTCGACGAACAGGCGGTAGCCCTTGTCCGTCGGCACGCGGCCCGCGCTGGTGTGCGGCTGGGTGATGTAGCCCTCCTCCTCCAGCGCGGCCATGTCGTTCCTGACCGTCGCCGGGGAGACCTTCAGGTTGTGGCGCTCGGCGAGCGCCTTGGAGCCCACCGGTTCGTTGGTGGACACGTAGTCTTCGACAATGGCGCGGAGCACCGCCAGCTTCCTATCGTCGAGCACGTGCTCACCTCCTGCCTCTGTCCATATCAGGAACGCGAGGTCTAGCACTCTGTGTTCCCGAGTGCCAAGTGTACGGCTCTCGCCCACAAGGTGCGATAACACCGCGTCCCACATCCTGCTTCTAGCTTCTTGGAAGCGACTGGCCCCACACTTGCCCCTATGACCGACGATTCCCGGCCCCCGTCGTACGGCCCCCCGCCTGGGCAGGGTCCCTACCACGGTCAGCCGCAGCCTCCTCAGTACGGCCCGCAGCCGGGGTCCCAGCCGAATCCCGGCCAGGCGCCGCCGTCTCCGTACTGGCAACCGCCGTCAGGGCAGGCGCAGCCCGGAATGGCCCCGCCGCCGTTCGGCCCGCCACCTCAGTACGGACAATACGGCCAACAAGCACAATTTCCGCCACGAATCAACTCCAAAGACATAAAGCCCCGCTTGTGGTGGCTCGCGGCGGTCTGGGGCGTCTTCCTGGTGTGCTGCGTGGCCGGGGCGCTCCTGTTCACCGGCGGCATCGTGAGCAGCGTGTCGGATCTGGCCCCGACCAGGACGTTCGCGTCCGGTGAGAGCGTCACGGTGCCGATCGACCCGGCCCAGAAGCCCGGCGTGTACATCGCCAGCGACACTCAGGTCAGCTACGACTGCGCCATCACCGGCGGCCCCGGGCAGGCCAGGCTCGCCAGGACCACGGGCTCCCAGAAGGTCACGGCGGGGGGCACCGTCTGGGAGCAGTTCCTCGTGATCAACGCGCCCGCCAAGGGCGACTACCAGCTCACCTGCACCAACCAGGAGCAGGCCGCCGTCCGGTACGGCGTGGGCCGCGACGCCTTCTCCGCCGTGGGCGGCATCACCGGTGGGCTCGCCGCCCTGTTCCTGATCCCGGGAGCCGGGCTGCTCGTCGCGATCGGCGGCACCATCACCGTCCTGGTCCGGCGCAGCGGCGCCCGCAAGCGCCTTGCGGTCGGCGGGTGATTTGCTACGGTCCCCGTGTGTACGAGGGCGATGTGCTGGCGGGAAATTGGCGGCGGCCGGGCAAGGGGAAGATCCCGAAAGTGCCCGCCGAGCTGGACCTCGTCGTCGAGGACGCCGACAGCGGCTTCTGCGGCGCCGTGGTGGCCTGCGACAAGGAGGCCGTCACGCTGGAGGACCGGTTCGGCAAGCGCCGACTGTTCCCGCTCGCGCCGGCCGCCTTCCTGCTGGAGGGCAGGCCCGTGACGCTGGTACGCCCCGCCGCGGCCCCCGCCGCCGGGCCCAGGCGCAGCGCGTCGGGCTCGATCGCCGTGGAGGGGCTGCGCGCCAGGGTCGCCAGGCAGAGCCGGATCTACGTGGAGGGCGTGCACGACGCCGCCCTCGTGGAGAAGATCTGGGGCCATGACCTGCGGGTCGAAGGGGTCGTGGTCGAGTACCTGGAGGGCGTGGACGACCTGCCCGCCATCGTGGCGGAGTTCGGCCCCGAGCCGGGGCGCCGGCTGGGCGTGCTGGTCGACCACCTGGTGCCCGGGTCCAAGGAGAGCAGGATCGCCGCCGAGATCACCTCGCCGGACGTGCTCGTGGTGGGGCACCCGTACATCGACATCTGGCAGGCGGTCAAGCCGTCCGTGCTGCGCATCCCCGCCTGGCCCGACGTGCCGCGCGGAGTGCCGTGGAAGGAGGGCGTCATCGCCGCGCTCGGCTGGCGGATGGAGCCGGCGCAGGCGTGGCGGCGGATCCTCGGCGCCGTCTCGACGTACACGGACCTGGAGCCGGAGCTGCTCGGCCGGGTCGAGGAACTGATCGACTTCGTTACGGAGGCACCATGAGCCAGGACCCGACCCAGCCGCCGCCCGACGACGACGCCACACGCAGGGTCACCCCCGAGGACCTTCCGCCGGCGCGGGGCTCCGGGCCCCAGTACCCGGGTCACGGCCGGCCGTCCGGCCCCGCCTCGCAGCCGGGTCACGGGCCGCAGGGCCCTTCCTTCGGACCGCAGGGCCCTTCCTTCGGGCAGCAGGCCCCCTACGGGCCGTCGGCCCCTTACGGGCAGCAGCCCGGCTCGGCGCCCGACTTCGGCCCGCAGGCCCCCTACGGGCAGCAGCCCGGCTCCGCCCCCGGCTTCGGTCAGCCCGGCGGCTACCCTCCGCCCGGCGGCTACCCTCCTCCTGGGGGTTACGGCGCGCCGGGAGGTCACGTCCCGCCCGGGGGGCACGCCGCGCCGCCCGGCTACGGTTACGCGCCCGGCAGGGGCGAGCCGTACATCCCGGGCAGGTTCGGCCCCCGTCCCGGCACCGACGACACCCAGATGGCCATGCTGTCCCACCTGCTGGGCCTGCTGGTCTCGTGGATCGGTCCGCTGATCATCTACCTGATGAAGAAGGACGAGTCCCCGTACGTGAGGGACCAGGCGGCCGAGGCGCTCAACTTCCAGATCACGATGTTCATCGGCTACCTCATCTCGAGCATCCTGATGATCGTGGTGGTCGGCTTCGCGCTGCTGCCGGTCGTCTGGATCCTGTCGCTGATCTTCCACATCCAGGCGGCGATGGCCACCAACAAGGGCGCGCGCTACCGCTACCCGTTCTCCATCCGGATGATCACCTAGACCAGCAGGTCCCGGATCAGGGCGTCCGCCAGGAGCCGCCCCTGCAGGGTCAGCACCAGCCGCCCCCGCTTGAACGCCTCGGGCTGCAGCAGCCCGCGGGCCAGCGCGCTCGCCACGGTGGTGCGCGCGGCCGGCGCCACGTCGGCCAGCGGGTAGCCGGAGTCGAGCCGGAGCTCCAGCATCAGCCGCTCGGCGTCGCGGTCGTCCTGGGCGAGGACCTCGCGGGCGTGGGCGGGCGAGGCGCCGGCGGCCAGCCGCTGGGCGTAGGCGGCGGGGTGCTTGACGTTCCACCAGCGGGTGCCGCCGACGTGGCTGTGGGCGCCTGGGCCGGCCGCCCACCAGTCGCCGCCGGTCCAGTAGAGCAGGTTGTGCCGGCAGCGGGCCTCGTCGGAGACGGCCCAGTTGGACACCTCGTACCAGCGGAACCCGGCCTCCGCGAGCAGTTCGTCGGCGATCAGGTAGCGGTCGGCGGCCACGTCGTCGTCGGGCATGGGCAGCTCGCCGCGCCGGATGCGGGCGGCCAGCCTGGTGCCGTCCTCGACGATCAGCGAGTACGCCGACACGTGGTCGGGCCCCGCCTCGATCGCCGCGCTCAGGGAGGCCCGCCAGTCGTCGTCGGTCTCGCCCGGCGTGCTGTAGATCAGGTCGAGGTTGACGTGCTCGAACCCGGCCTGCCTGGCCTCGCGCACGGCCGCCGCGGCCCGCCCGGGCGTGTGCCGGCGGTCGAGCACCCGCAGCACGTGCTCGCGGGCGCTCTGCATGCCGAAGCTGACCCTGTTGAAGCCGCCGTGACGCAGCTTCTCCAGGTAGGAGGGGTCGACGGACTCGGGGTTGGCCTCCGTGGTGACCTCGGCCCCCGGCCTCAGCCCGAACTCGGAGCCGATCGCGGCCAGGATCCTGGCCAGGTCTTCGGGCGGCAGCAGCGTGGGCGTGCCACCCCCGAAGAACACCGTCTCCACCGGCAGGTCGGCCTCGCCCAGGACGCGGCGCGCGAGGCGCACCTCCTCCACCACCGTGTCGGCGTAGTCGCGGTGGGAGGCGCCGGGCCCCAGCTCGGCGGCGGTGTAGGTGTTGAAGTCGCAGTAGCCGCAGCGCGTCACGCAGAACGGCACGTGCACGTAGAAGCCGAACGGGCGCTCGCCGAGGCCGCGCAGGGCGGTGTCGGGCAGCTCGCCCGAGGTGGGCGCGGGATCGCCGTCAGGCAAAGTGGATGGCACGCCTTCCAGTTTGCCCGGCTCCCAAGAGTGCTCCAATCCGGCTACAAGCCCGGCGCGTTGCACTGAAGCCCTATCAGCCACGGAAGGGGACGTCATGGCAGGCATCGGCACCGGTACCGGCACGGGGATCGGCACGGGGATCGGCATGGGGATCGGCATCGTCGGGGCGGGGATCTCGGGGCTCACCCTCGCGCTGCGGCTGCAGCAGCTCGGCGTCGGGACGACGCTCTACTGCGAGGGCGACGCCGACGCCCTGCGCAAGGGGCGGTTACCGGCCACGGTGGTACGCATGGGGCACACGCAGGCACGGGAGCGGGAGCTGGGCAGCGAGCACTACCGGGATCCGGCCTGTCTCATGAGCACGGCCAAGCTCTCGATCAAGGGGGAGCCGCCGCTGGAGTTCGCGGCCACCATCGCCGAGCCGTTCCACGCGGTGGACCTCCGGCTGCTGCTGCCCGCGTTCATGGACGACTACGTCCGGCGCGGCGGCGAGCTCGTCGTGTCCGGCTCGGCTCCGGACGCCGCGCAGGTGGATCGCTGGTCGGAGCGGCACGAGCTGATGGTGGTGGCAGCGGGCAGGCGTTCGGTGAGCGAGCTGTTCCCGCGTGACGCCGCGCGGTCCCCGTACGACAGGCCGCAGCGGCTGCTGGCGGCCGGGCTGTACCGGGGGCTCGACCTCGGGGCCGTCTTCTCGTACAACATCTCCGGCGGCGCGGGCGAGATCTTCCAGGCGCCGATGCTGACCCGTGAGGGCATCGTCTCGGCCATTCTCGTCGAGGCGATCCCCGGAGGGCCGCTGGAGCCGGTCACCCGCGCGCCCGGGGACGCGGTCGCCGCCACGCTGCTCGCGCTGCTGCGCGAGCACGCGCCGCGCCTGGCCGAGGGCGTGGACGCGGCGGCGTTCGAGCTGGTCGGGCCGGACGACCTGCTGCAGGGCGCCGTCACGCCGACGGTGCGCGGGCCGGTGGCGGAGCTGCCGAGCGGGCGCGTCGCGCTGGCCGTCGGCGACGCCTGGATCGTCAACGACCCGATCACCGGCCAGGGCGCGAACCTGGGCTCCAGGTGCGCGTGGATCGCGGCCGAGGCCATCGCGGCGGGCGGCCCGTACGACGCGGCCTTCGCCAGGGCCACGGCGGAGCGCATGTGGGAGGCCGGCAGGCCGGTCACCGAGTGGACGAACGCGTTCCTGCAGCCGCCGCCCCCGCACGTCGTGAACCTGCTCGTGGCCGCCGCCGGCCGGCAGGAGATCGCCGATCTGGTGTTGTCGCTGTTCTCCGATCCCCCGTACGCGTGGGGGCTGTTGTCGAGCCCCGAGGAGATCGCGCGGATCGTTGACGGGGGCGGGCGTCCGCTCTACGATCGCGTCTAATTTATAGGAAAGTTTCCTATAAAAGCGCGCGTCCCGGGAGCCGCTCGTGAAAAAGAAGATCCTGATCGCACTGTCGCTCTTACTCGGTCTCACGGCGTTCGCCGTGCCCGCCGAGGCCCGCACCGGCTTCAAGCGGGTCGCGTACTTCATCCAGTGGGGCGTCTACGGCCGCAACTACCACGTCAAGGACGTAGACGTCACGGGGGCCGCGGCCAAGCTCACCCACCTCAACTACGCGTTCGGGTTCGTCAACGCCGAGGGCGCCTGCTACTCGTCCGACCCGTGGGCCGACTGGCAGCGGCCGGTGCCGGCGGAGCAGAGCGTGGACGGGGTGGCGGACGCGCCGGGGCAGGCGCTGAACGGCAACCTCAACCAGCTCCGCAAGCTCAAGGCCAAGCACCCGCAGCTCAAGCTGATGATCTCGCTGGGCGGCTGGACCGGCTCCAAGTACTTCTCCGACGCCGTCCTCACCCCCGAGTCCCGCGCCGCGCTCGCGAGCTCCTGCATCGACCTGTGGCTGCGCGGCAACCTGCCCGGGCTCGAGCCGGGCACGGGCGCGGGCGTGTTCGACGGGATCGACCTGGACTGGGAGTGGCCGGGCTCGTCCGGGGCCGAGGGCAACATCATCCGGCCCGAGGACAAGCGGAACTTCACGCTGTTCGTGCGCGAGCTGCGCTCGCAGCTGCGTGCCCACTCCTCCTCGGCGCAGCTCTCCGCCTTCCTCCCGGCCGCCGCCGCCAAGATCGACGCCGGGTTCGAGGTACGCGACGTCTTCCGGCAGCTCGACTTCGCCACCCTGCAGGGCTACGACCTGCACGGCACCTGGGAGCCGCAGACCGGGCACAACGGCAACCTGTTCAACGACCGCCGCGACCCGAACCCGATCCGCTACAGCGTGGACCAGACCGTGCGCGACTACCTCTCTCGCGGCGCGCCCGCCCGCAAGCTCGTGATCGGCGTGCCCGCGTACGGCCAGGGCTGGACGGGCGTGACCGGCGGCGGGGACGGCCTCTACAAGCCGGCCACGGGGCCCGCGCCCGGCAAGTGGGCGCCGGGCACCGAGGACTACAAGGACCTGGTGTCCAAGCCCGGCAAGCGCTACCGCGACCTGAGGACCGGGGCCATGTGGCTGTACGACGGGAACGAGTTCTGGTCGTACGACGATCCGGCGGTGCTGGTGCAGAAGGCGGCCTACATCCGCCTCAAGGGCCTCGGCGGCTCGATGATGTGGTCGATCGACCAGGACGACGGCAAGGCCTCACTCACCTCGGCGCTGTACTCGGTCCTGCGCTGACGATCCGTCCGGGCGCGGCGCTCGTCACGCGCCCGGACAACCCGGCCGGGCACGTCACCTCCAACCCACCCGGACAACCCAGCCGGGCGCGGCGGCCCCTAACCGCCCGCCCGGCCGCCCACCTCGTTTTCGCCGAAGACCTGCTCGGCCATCACATCCCATTTCGCGTCATGTCCGGGCACGTCCAGGATGCGATGAAGCGCATCCCGATCCCCGTTTCGGGCCCGGAACCAGTCGCCCACGCTCACTCCCACCCCGGGCCGGAAGACGACCTCCACCTCGTCCCCCGCCCCCAGCTCCCCGAGCTCGACCACCCGCAGGTACGCCCCCGGCCGCCCCGCCCGCGTGAACCGCTTGAGCCAGCCCGGCTCGTCCATCCAGTTGCGGAACACCACGCACGGCGTCCTCGGCCCGGTCACCTCCAGCAGGGCACTGCCCACGCGCCACCGCTCCCCGATCAGCGCGCCGTTGACATCGATCCCCGAGGTGGTCAGGTTCTCCCCGAACCGGCCGTCACGCAGCTCCCTCCCGAGCTCCCTCTCCCACCAGTCGTAGTCCTCCCTGGCGTAGGAGTAGACGGCGGAGTCCGGCGAACCGTGGTGCTTCTGGTCGGCCCGCTCGTCGCCGGCGAGCCCGTTGTCCCGCACGGCGACCCGGTGCCCGACCGCCTGCTTGTCGATGGCCGTACGCTTCAGGGCCCCGGCCCACTCGGCGTCGCACGCCGCGCCCACGTTCACGGAGAGAATGCGCATAAATGGGACGGTAACCGAACATTCTTTACAGAGGCGAACCGATATCCAGGACGCCCTCCACCCCAGGGTGGACATCCGAGACCAGCGTGGACTCCGCGCGCGCCGGCGGCCGTCCGACACCGGGGTGGACAGTCCACGCACCGGTGGATATTCCACCCCTCAACCCGCAGGCCGATCCGGCGCGGCAGCCGTCTCCTTACGGTCGAGCCCCGTGGAAACTCTGCAGATCTCCCTTCTCGTCCTGCTCGCCGTCGCGTTCGTCATCTACCGCCAGCTCCGCACCCGCCCCGCCCAAGGGACCTCGGCCCTCTACACGGCCGTCGCCATGGTGGCCCTCGGCCTCGTCACGGGCGGGCTCTTCGACCCGGAACACCTCGCCCTCAGCGTGACCCTCTTCGCCGTGGAGGCCGTGGCCGCCCTCGCGCTCGGCGCGTGGCGTGCGCGGACCGTACGGGTCTGGGTCGACTCCGCCGGCGTCGCCTGGTCGAAGGCCACGGGCTGGACCCTGCTGGCGTGGCTGGCCTCGATGGCGGCCCGCGCCGTGCTCTACTTCGCCGGCGCCGCCGCCGGCCTGACCGTCTCCGCCGGCGGCATCCTGCTGTTCCTCGGGCTCACCATCGGCGTCCAGTCGTACCTCGTCGCCCGCAGGGGCCGTGCGCTTACCAGCGGGCGACCGGATACTTTCGTGGGGTGATGCGTGGCCTGCCCAGAGTCGTTCCCTATGCCCTGCGGCTGGGAGTGGTCGTGCTGCTGATCGTGGCCCAGGTGCGGGCAACCCCCGCACCCGGCCTCACCGGCACCGCCCTGACCGTCACCATCCTGACCATCGCGCTGTCCCTCGCCCTGCTCATCCCCCTGCTCCCGTCACTCCGCAAGGAAGCCACGGGCTCCCCGAACCCCATCGACACCACCCCGGCCCCGCCTTCGCATGCCGACGGCGGCGCCGCCCTGCCGTCAGATGCCGGTGGCGCAGCCGTGCCGCAGGGTTCCGGCAGCGGGGCCGCGCACTCGCGATCAAGCGCCGGGGCCGTCCCACCGCACCTTCGTAACGGGGCTCCTCTGCGCCCACGCCGTCGGAGCGCCTGGTGGAAGGCGATCGAGTGGCTGGGCGGGATGCCGCAGCCCGTCATCCTGATCTCCCTCCTCCTGGCGGTGGTCCTGTCCATCGCGCTCAACTCGATCACGCACAGCGGGGTGACGATCGGCGTCCTGCTCGTCTGCGTCAGCCTGGCGGTGAGCCGCCTGCCGTTGCGCCAGGCGATCGCTGTCGGGCTTCTCGCCGTCGCGGGGCTCGTCGTGGCGGGGGAGGTCACCAGCGGCCCGGCCGACGTTCTCCCCCTCGTCCTCAGCGTCGGCCTCATCTTCCTGATCACGTACGCGGCGGGGCAGCGCAAGGCCACCAGGGCCGCCGAGGCGAGGGAGGCGGTGCTGGCAGAACGAGCCAGGATCGCCAGGGAGATCCACGACATCCTCGCGCACTCGCTCTCCGCCCAGCTCGTCCACCTGGAGGGCGCCAAGCTGCTGCTGCGCGCGGAACGTACAGCCGAGGCCCTCGACCGGGTCACCCACGCCCGCGACCTGGCCAAGTCGGGCCTGGAGGAGGCCAGGCGCGCGGTCTCGGCCCTGCGCGAGGACCCGCCCGCCCTGCCCGCGGCCCTGCGCACGCTCGCCGCCGACTTCGAGACCGCCACCCACCAGCCCTGCGCCCTCCGCATCTCGGGCCCCGAGCAGCGCCTCGCCCCGGAGACGGAGCTCGCCCTCCTGCGCACCGCCCAGGAGGCCCTCACGAACGTCCGCCGCCACGCCACCGGCAGCCCGGCCCAGGTCGCGCTGACCTTCACCCCCGACCACTGCGACCTACGCATCACGAACCCCGCCTCTCCTCAGAGGAGCGCCCCTGAGCGTGGTCACGCCCTGAACGGCGCCCACGAGCGCGGTGACGGCCTGCACGGGGGTCAGGGCGCACATGGCACGGCTGAAGGCGGGCACGGCCTCACAGGCACGCCCAAAGGCGGGTATGGCCTCATGGGGATGCGGGAACGCGCCGAACTTCTCGGCGGCACGCTGACAGCCGGTGAACGGGACGACGGCGGCTTCCTCGTCCATCTCAGGGTTCCGGCATGAACCCGCACCCACCGTCCGCACTTCCGGGAACAGGCCGCACACCGTCGCAGCGCCGGGCTGCCGGCCGCGCGCCCTCGATGGCACCTTCCCGGATGGATGTTGCCGAAGTCCCCTCGAAGCGCAGGAGGTCGCCCGGATGATCAGGGTGGTCGTGGTGGATGACCAGGCCGTGGTGCGTGAGGGGCTGGTGCTGCTGCTCGGCCTGCTGCCCGGGATCGAGGTGGTCGGCTCGGCGGGCGACGGCGAGGCGGCGCTGCGCGTGGTGGATGCCGAGCGGCCGGACGTGGTGCTGATGGACCTGCGCATGCCCCGCATGGACGGCGTGGAGGCCACCGGACGCATCCGCGCCGCGTACCCGGACACCCAGGTCGTCGTGCTCACCACGTACTCCGACGACGAGTCGGTCTTCGCCGCACTGCGCGCGGGCGCCCGCGGCTTTCTCACCAAGGACGCCGACGCCGACGACATCGCCTCGGCCGTGGCCACGGTGATGCGCGGTGACGCCCAGCTCGACCCCACGGTGCAACGCCGCCTCCTCGACACCATGGCCCCTCCCCCGCTACCGGGAACGTCTGACACACCGAGCACCTCACTCACCTCACCACCCCCGCCTGCGGCCGGCCCTCGTCACGACGAGCCAGCAGGCAGGGAGGCAACCGCCGCCGGATCGGGCACCGCCAAGGCGGGCGGCAACACGCCAACGTCTGTGGCGGCACGCGATCAAACAGCGGCGCCGCACAGCAAGGACCGCACAACCCGCTGGAGCAGCGGCCAGACGACCGAGGCGCACGCTCAGGACCGTGAGCCGCGCCGAAGCGGTCAGGCCGCCGCAACGCACGCTCAGGACCGTGAGCCGCGCCGGAGTGGTCAGGCCGCCACAGCGCACGCTCAGGACGGCGAGACCCGCAGGGGCGGTCAGGCGGCCACACCGCACACACCGGTGAGTGAGACCGGCAGGCACGACCGGCCGCCCACCGAGCTTCACCAGCCGCCCGACGGCCACGGCCGGTCACCCGACGGCCTGACCCCGCGCGAGACCGAGGTGCTGCGCCTCATCGCCGAGGGCCTGTCGAACGCGGAGATCGCCACCCGCCTCTACATCACCGAGGCGACCGTCAAGACCCACATCAACAACCTCTTCGCCAAGGCGCACCTACGGGACCGGGCACAGGCCGTCACCTACGCCTATCGTCACGGCCTGGCGCACCCCGGTTGAGCTGGGACTCCTCGTCGAAGCCCGCGAGCTGTAACAACGTCTCCAGCGCCGCCTGCCGGGTCTCCTCCACCGAGCTCCCGCGCTCGCCGAAGCACTCGGCCGCCACGTCGAGCAGGGCGGCCACGACCGCCGCGTCGGGGTAGGGCACGTCCAGCAGGACCGTGCCGTCGGCGTCCTCCTCCCGGTCCTCCAAGTGGCGCCTCAGCAACCGCCGAGTCTCCTCAGCCACAGCGACCCCCAGCACCGCGGCACGCTCGAATCGCTCAGAAGCAATCACGTCACCCTCCAGTCGCACAGGTGTTCGGGTTCAGAAGGTAGAGGATGGCACCGACAGAATCGCTTGCGCGCACGCACTTCCGGTCCGAATCCGGGGGTTGCGGGTGTGCGCTGGCGGGCGGGTGGGGCGCGCTCGTGGCCGGCGGAGGCCGTTCGTGGCCGGCGGAGGCACGTTCGTGATCGGCGGGTGCGCGTTCGCGGGCGCCTGTGGATACGCTCGAACGGTGTACGACTCGATCATCAGTGTTGACGCCCTCACCGTGGAGCTCGGCGGCAACCCGGTGCTCCGCGACCTGGACCTGACCGTGGCCCCGGGCGAGATCGTGGCCGTGGTCGGCCTGAACGGCTCCGGCAAGTCCACCCTGCTGCGCTGCCTGGCCGGCCTGCAGCCCGTCACCTCAGGCGAGGTACGCGTGTTCGGCCGGCCCCCCGCCGACGACGCCGCCTTCTGGGGCCGTGTGGCGCTGCTGGGCGACGAGCCGGCCTGGTATCCGGGCCTCACGGCACGCGAGCACCTGGAGCTGATGGGAGCCGTACACGCCCAGGCCAGGATGACGGTGGACACGGCGCTGGAGCTCTTCGCGCTGGAGGAGCGGGCGGACGCGCCGCCGCTGAACCTGTCCACGGGCCAGCGCCAGCGCCTCTCCCTGGCCTCCACGCTGCTGCGGCCGAGCACGCTGATCCTGCTCGACGAGCCGGAGCGCGGCCTGGACAAGGAGTTCCGCGCCGAGCTCGCGGACCTGCTCGAGGAGTACGCCGGCGAGGGCGGCACCGTCGTCATGGCCACCCACGACCAGGGCCTGGCCACGATCGGCCGCCAGGTCGCCCCGTCGGGGGTGGTCGCATGAGCGGGTCGTCAGGGGCCGGCGTCCGTACGGTGCGGGCGTACCTGCGCTCGCGCGGGCGCACCCCCGCCACCGTGATGGACCGCTACGTCGCCGTCTTCTGCCTGGCCATGCTCATCGCCGTGACGGGCAAGCCCCTGTCGGACGTGCTCGCCGGCCTGGCCGTGCCCGGCGAGCCCGCGCGCATGGGGGCGGGGGTGGCGCTGCTCGCGCTGGGCCTGGCCGGGTTCCTGGCCGCGGCCCGCAACGCCGGGCCCGTGCTGCTGCCCGGGGCCGACGCCTCCTGGTTGCTGCTCTCCCCGCTGAACCGGCGGCACGTGCTCGGCCGGGCCGCGCGCCTGCTGCTCGGCGTCGCGGTGGTGGCGGGGGTGGTGCTCGGGGTGGGGCTGCTGGCCGTGCTGGGCGCGCCGGACCAGCTCGTGTGGCGGGTGCTGGGCGCGCTGGTCGTCGGTGTGGCCGCGGCGGTGGGCGGGATGGCTCTGGCCGTGCTGGGGCAGGCGTCCACGTCCTGGAAGTTGTGGCTGACCGGTGCGACGGCCATGCTGCTGGTGCTGGCGGTGGTGGCGGTGACCGGGCAGCTCCGTACGGTGCTGGCCATCGCGGCGAGCGCTCCCCTGCCCGCGCTCACGGCCGCCGTCTCCGGCGCCGCCGTCGTCTCCTGCCTGCTGGTACGGCAGGCGTGGCGCTCGCTCGAACGCATCCCCACCCGTACGCTCGTCACCTCCTCCACCCGGGCCGGCCACGTGGCCGGAGCGGCCATGTCCCTCGACCCCGGCGCGCTCACCTGGATCTCCGAGGACAACCACTGGCGGGCCAGGAAGCTCGCCTCCCGGCGCTGGCCGCCGCTGCCCGCGCCGTTCGCGCTGGCCTGGCAGGACTGGCGGCGGCTGGCCCGGCGGCGCGGGCGGCTGCTGGGCGTGACGGCGACGGCGGCGCTGCCCGCCGTCCTGGCCCAGGCCGGCGGCTCTCCTGCCGCCCTCGGGATGGCCGTGCTGGGGGGCGCGCTGGCCGTGGCGTCCCTCAGCACGTCAGGAGCGCGCAGGGACGCCGACAACCCCGCTCTGGCCCGGCTCGCCGGGGTGAGCCCTCGCAAGGCGCTGGCGGCTCGCGCGGTCCTGCCGGGACTGCTGGCCGGCGCCTGGACGGCCCTGGCACTCACAGGCCTGGCCTTCGGCGGTGGGGTGGCCCAGGGCGGCACGACGGCCGTGGGCGATGCGACGGCCGGGCTCGCGGACGCCGGTGGCGTGGCAGGCGGGCTCGGCGGGGCGTGGTGGTTGTTCGGGCCGCTGGCCGCGCCCGCGCTGGCCGCCGGAGCCCTGCGGATGGCCAGGCGCGCTCCCGTCGATCACTCCATGCCGATCATCGACACCCCGGGCGGCGCCATCCCGACCGGGCCGCTCTTCTGGGCGGCCACCGGCCCGGACCTGGCCCTGCTCGGCTGCCTGCCGACCGCCGTGGCGCTGGCCTCCCAGCCGGCGGCCCTGGCCCCCTTCCTGGTGGCCCAGGGGGTGCTGAGCGCGGTGGTGCTGGCGGGGTTCGTCTGGCGATCCCGTGCAGGGGGCGGCCGCGTCCCTGGTCAGGCGACGTAGACGTCGCTGGGCACCCCGCCGTACGGAATCGTCCGGTCCTTGCGCATCCCGGCCCGCTCCGCCACCCGATGCGACGGCAGGTTGACGTCCCTGATCACGGCGACCACGGTGCCCAGCCCCTTGCCCACCCGCAGCGCCGCCCGGGCGAGCTCGACCGCGTACCCGCGCCCCCACGCCGACGGCCGGAAGCGGTAGTACAGGTTCAGCACCTCGGCTCCGTCCACGACCGCGTGGCGCAGCCCGCCGATGCCGAGGACGCGCGGGTCGCCCGGCAGGCGCGCCGCCCAGTAGCCGAGCCCGCGTTCGTCCCAGTCGGCCAGCCACAGGTCGAGCATGGCCCGGCTGGCCTCCAGGTCGGTGACGGGGCCGCCGGGGTGGTACACGCTGGTGCGCGGATCGGCATGGATCTCGTGGACGGCGTCCAGGTCATCGGGCATCACCCGAGCCAGGACCAATCGCGCCGTCTGCACCACTTCCATACTTTCAGGGTATTCAGGCGCCTCCGCCCCGAAAAGCGGCTACTTCTTGGCCTTGTCAGCGCCGGAGGAGTCGGTGGACAGCGCGGCGACGAAGGCCTCCTGCGGCACCTCGACCCGGCCGACCATCTTCATCCGCTTCTTGCCTTCCTTCTGCTTCTCCAGCAGCTTCCGCTTACGGGAGATGTCACCGCCGTAGCACTTGGCCAGCACGTCCTTGCGGATGGCGCGGATGTTCTCGCGGGCGATGACCCGGGCGCCGATGGCGGCCTGGATCGGCACCTCGAACTGCTGCCTGGGGATCAGCTCGCGCAGCTTCTTGGCCATGTCGACGCCGTAGCCGTAGGCCTTGTCCTTGTGCACGATGGCACTGAAGGCGTCGACCGCCTCGCCCTGCAGCAGGATGTCGACCTTGACCAGCTCGGCCTCCTGCTCGCCCGCCGGCTCGTAGTCGAGCGAGGCGTAGCCGCGGGTGCGGGACTTGAGCTGGTCGAAGAAGTCGAAGATGATCTCACCGAGCGGCAGCGTGTAGCGGATCTCGACGCGGTCCTCGGACAGGTAGTCCATGCCGAGGAGCTGGCCGCGCCGCCCCTGGCAGATCTCCATGATCGCGCCGATGAACTCGGACGGCGCCAGGATCGTGGACTTCGTCACCGGCTCGAAGACCTGCGCGATCTTGCCGCCCGTGGGGAACTCCGACGGGTTGGTGACGGTCAGCTCCTTGCCGTCCTCCATGACCACGCGGTAGACCACGTTGGGGGCCGTGGAGATCAGCGACAGCCCGAACTCGCGTTCGAGCCGCTCCCGCACGATCTCCATGTGCAGCAGGCCGAGGAAGCCGACGCGGAAGCCGAACCCGAGCGCCGCCGAGGTCTCCGGCTCGTAGATCAGCGCGGCGTCGTTGAGCTGGAGCTTGTCGAGCGCCTCGCGCAGCTCCGGATACTCGTCGCCGTCGATCGGGTAGAGCCCCGAGAACACCATGGGCTTCGGGTGCTCGTAGCCGGCCAGCATCTCCTGGGCGCCCTTGACCGCCGAGGTGACCGTGTCACCCACGCGCGACTGGCGCACGTCCTTCACGCCCGTGATGAGGTAGCCCACCTCGCCGACGCCGAGGCCCAGGTCGGAGATCTTCGGCTCGGGCGAGATGACGCCGATCTCCAGCGTCTCGTGGGTGGCGTTGGTGGACATCATGAGGATGCGCTCACGCTTGCCGAGGTGGCCGTCCACGACGCGGACGTAGGTGACCACGCCGCGGTAGGTGTCGTAGACGGAGTCGAAGATCAGCGCGCGGGCGGCGGCGTCGGCGGCGCCCACGGGGGCCGGGATCGTCTGCACGACGTGGTCGAGCAGCTCGCGCACGCCCTCGCCGGTCTTGCCCGACACCTTGAGCACGTCGGACGGGTCGCAGCCGATCAGCCCCGCCAGCTCCTCGGCGAACTTCTCCGGCTGCGCCGCCGGCAGGTCGATCTTGTTGAGGACGGGGATGATGTGCAGGTCGGCGTTCATGGCCAGGTAGAGGTTGGCCAGCGTCTGCGCCTCGATGCCCTGGGCCGCGTCGACCAGCAGGATCGCGCCCTCGCACGCCTGCAACGACCGGGACACCTCGTAGGTGAAGTCGACGTGCCCGGGGGTGTCGATCATGTTGAGCACGTGACCGTCCCACGGCAGCCGCACGGCCTGCGACTTGATGGTGATGCCCCGCTCGCGCTCGATGTCCATCCTGTCGAGGTACTGGGCGCGCATGGAGCGGTCGTCGACCACGCCGGTGATCTGCAGCATCCGGTCGGCAAGGGTCGACTTGCCATGGTCGATGTGCGCGATGATGCAGAAGTTGCGGATCAACGCGGGGTCGGTCTGGCCAGGCTGAGTGCGCACCGAAGTCCGTTTCGACAGGGTTGAGGACAAGCAGTCTTCCATGGTGACATGCCCGGGTGATTGCCCGAACCGTCATCCGCCGCGGCCTGCGCGTGCTCGCGCTTGCCTTGGCCATCGTGCTCGCGCTGGGCGGCCTCCTCGCCGCGGCGCTCCGTATCCAGTTTACCGGTGCGCCGGCAGCCTGGGCGAAGAGCACCGGCAACGACGCCTTGTGGCTGGGCCACGCCTGGGTGGACGGCCGCCGTACGGAGCAGGACGTGGAGCGCCTCGCCGTACGGCTGCGCACCACAGGCATCAAGGACGTGTACGTCCACTCCGGCCCCTTCGAGTGGGACGGCCGCCTAGATCCCGCCAAATATCCCAACGCCGGAAATTTCGTGCAATGGATGCGGAAACACCTGCCCGACATCCGCATCTCCGCCTGGCTCGGCCAGGCCGTCAAGAACGGCCTGGACCTCGACGACGCCCGGTCCCGCGCGAACGTCCTGGCCGGCGTCGCCGCCATCATGAAGCAGGGCTACGACGGCATCCACTACAACTTCGAGCCCATCGGCGACGGCGACACCGAGTTCCTCGACCTCCTGGACAGGACACGGCAGCACACGAAGCTGCTGTCCGCCTCCACCCCGCAGATCGAGCCGTACCTGGGCATGCGCCTGACCGCCAGGGCGCTCCTGGGTCATGACAAGTACTGGTCCGAGGGCTACTTCCGCCAGGTCGTCGATCGGGTGGACCAGGTGGCGATCATGACGTACGACTCGTTCACCCCCTCGCAGTCCCTCTACGGCGGCTACGTGGCCCGCCAGGCCCGCCTCGCGCTGGACCTGGTCCCCGACTCGAAGGCCCTCTACATCGGCGCGCCCGCCTACCACGACCACGGCGTACCATGGCTGGACCAGGCGGAGAGCGTCGCGATGGCCGCCGAGGGCGCCAGGCTGGCACTTTCGGACCACGGCCGCCGCGAGCGGTTCGGCCTGGCGCTCTACGTCGACTTCGCGGCCACCGAAGAGGATTGGCGCGAGTACATGACGCGCTGGCGTTGATTTGAGCAGCCGCCTGAGTTATTGGTAACCTGGGTAACTGCGTGTGGCGCGCCCTCTCTCGAGCCCGCGCGCCCCGTCCATCACTTCAGACTTTCACCGAGGCTTCTTCGTGGCGAACATCAAGTCCCAGATCAAGCGCAACAAGCAGAACGAGAAGGCTCGTCTGCGCAACAAGGCAGTCAAGTCCTCGCTGAAGACGGCTGTCCGCAAGTTCCGTGAGGCCGCCGAGCAGGGCGACGTCGAGAAGGCCGTGGCCGCGCAGCGCGTCGCCGCCCGTCAGCTCGACAAGGCCGTCAGCAAGGGCGTCATCCACAAGAACCAGGCCGCCAACCGCAAGTCCGCGATCGCCAAGCAGGCCGCGGCTCTGGCCGGCGCCAAGTAAGCGCATCGATTCGGCTTACTGAAACGCCGCACCTCCATCACGGGGTGCGGCGTTGTTTTTTTGCCGCGGTTTGTCACAGTTTCGATATCACACGGCCGTATCGGGTGCGTCACCGTTCCAAAGATCCCTTGCTCCCGCTCCTTAACCTGCCCGAAGGTGCACTAAACGGGTGAAGGGGGACACATGCGGGGGCCGTTGGTCGTCAAGAGGGCGTTCAGCGAGCCGCTGCTCCTCCTGGCCGCCCTGGGCTCGATCCTGCTGGCGACCACCACGCTGGTGGCGCTGACCATGTACGCCTCCTCCATCGCCGACGCAGGTGTCCGCCGGACGATGGAGACGGCCTCGTACGCCCAGACCGCCGCCACCATCAGCACCCCCGTGACCGCTGAGACCTTCCCCGGCTTCGACCGGTCCGTACGCGCCGAGCTCACCCGCGCCTACGCCGGCGAGCCGGCCCTGACCACCAGCTTCCGCTCCGACTCCTACGCCATGCCGGGCCAGGAGGCCCAGCGGCGGCCCGAGCTGCTCAGGTTCGGCAGCTACGACGGGCTCGACCGGCACGCGAAGCTGGTCTCCGGAGCCTGGCCGAAACCCGGCGACGACCCGGTCGAGGCGGCGATCTCGCTGCCGGCGGCCTCGGCGGCCGGGTTCGAGGCGGGACAGGAGTTCACCATCCGGGGGCGGCTCGACCCCCGGCCGGTCAGGGTCCGCGTGGCCGGCGTCTTCCAGCTCAACGACCCGTCCGGCGAGCGCTGGGCCGGCGAGCAGCTTCTCGGCAGGGGCCTGGAGCGCGGCGACTTCACCACGTACGGACCGCTCATGGTGCCCCGCGAGACCTTCCTGGCCCGCTTCGCCACGAACGTCAACGCGACCTGGACCGCCGTGCCCGACCTGCGCGCGCTCACCCCTGAGCAGCTGCGCCCGCTGGCCGGCGCGATCGCGGGGGTGGAGGAGCGGCTGAAAGCGGCCGGCTGCGCGAGCTGCGTGGCCACGAGCCACCTGCCCGGCATGCTCACCCAGCTCGACACCGCCTCCCTGGTGGCCCGCTCCACCATGCTGATCCCGGTGCTGCAACTGCTGCTGCTCGCCGCGTACGCGCTGATGCTGACCGCTCGGCTGCTGGCCGACCACCGGCGCATGGAGGTGGCGCTGCTGCGCTCGCGCGGCGCGGGCACGACGCGGCTGGCGGCGCTGGCCGGCGGCGAGGCGCTGCTGGTCGCGCTGCCGTGCGCGGTCGTGGCGCCGTTGCTGGGGCCGCCGCTGCTCGCGCTGGTCAACCGGCTTCCGTGGATCAGGGCCTCGGGGGTGCGGCTGGCGCCGGTGGCCGACACGGGGACGTACCTGGTCTCGTTCGGGGTGGCGCTGGCCGCGGCCGTGCTGCTGGTGCTGCCCGCGCTGGCGGGGGCACGGCGCACGTACGTGGAGGAGCAGTCGGCGCGCGGGCGCGGCGGCGGGCGCGGCCTGATCGAGCGGGCGGGCGCGGACCTGGCACTGCTGGTCGTGGCCGGGCTGGCGATCTGGCAGCTCCAGCGTTACGGCGCGCCCGTGACCGTGACGGCGGCCGGCGGCCTGGGCATCGATCCGCTGATCATCTCCGGGCCCGCGCTGGCCCTGCTCACGGGCGGCATGCTGGGGCTGCGGCTGGTGCCGCGCCTGTCGCGGCTGGCCGAGCGGGTGACCTCCAGGCGGCCCGCGCTCGCCCCCGCGCTCGGGGCGTGGCAGGTCAGCAGGCGGCCGCTCAAGTACGCCGGCCCCGCGCTGCTGCTCACGATGGCGATCGCGATCGGCATCGTCTCCCTGGCCACCGCCTCGACCTGGCGTTCCTCGCAGCTCGACCAGGCCCGCCACCAGGCAGGGGCCGACCTGCGGCTGTCCGGGCCCGCGGAGGGCCCCGAACTGGGCGCGCTCGGGCGCGGCACGGCGTTCGCCACGCTGCCGGGCGTCACCGCGGCCTCGCCCGGCTTCCGCGGGCAGACCGACGTGAGCGGCGAGAACGCGACGCTGCTCGCGCTCGACGCGGCCGAGCTGGGCGAGCTGTTCCACCTGCGTCCCGACCTGTCGGCGCAGAGCGTCGGCGAGCTGTCGCGGGCGCTGCCCGGCGACCGGGCGCGCGGGCTGGCCCTGCCGGGGCGGCCTGCCAGGCTGGGCCTGACCGCCGAGGCGAGCGCGGACGTGCCACTGCGGCTGGTGTTGTCCGACGGGCTCGGCGTCTGGCGTGACGTGTCGCTCGGCATGCTCAAGCCGGGCACGAACCGGATCGAGGTGGACCTGCGCGCGCTGGCCGGACGGAGCGGGACGGTCACGTACCCGGTGTCGCTGCTCGGCCTGGTCGCCGGCGCGCAGGACAGCCCCGCGAGCCTGACGCTCGAAACGGTCACCGCCGACGGGCAGCCGGTGCCGGCGCCCTCCCTCACGATGAGCGTCGAAGGGGACACGATGACCCCCTTCGTACGGGAGCCGGAGCCGGGCCCGATGCCCGTGGTGCTCACCGCAGACCTGGCCGCCTCGCTCAAGCTGGGCGTCGGGCAGAGCGGGAAGGCGTCCATCGACCGCCGGGTCATGCCGGTCAAGGTCGTCGGCGTGGTGGAGACGATGCCGACGACCGCGGCCGGGCAGCAGGCCGTGCTCGTCGACTGGGCGACCATGCAGACCCACGAGCTGGCCGCGGCGCGGCTGCCCAGGCCCGCCACCGAGTGGTGGCTGGCCGCCGGCGACACCACGGCCGCCGTGTCCGCGCTCGGCGGCCACCCCGGGTGGGACGTCACCGCCCTCGACCAGCGGGCGCTGGCGGCCACGCTGCGCGACGACCCGCTGGCCAGCGGGCTGCAGGGGGCGCTGATGCTGGGGTTCATGGCGGCGCTGGTGTTCGCGGTGCTCGGGTTCCTGGTCAACGCGACGGTCGCGGCGCGGGAACGGCTGGCGGAGTTCGCGATCCTGCGGGCGCTCGGGGTGAGCTCCAGGCAGGTGCTCGGGATGCTGGCCGTGGAGCAGGCGTTCGTGGTGGGGCTGTCGCTGGCGGCGGGCACCGGGCTGGCGGTCGTCGTCGGCGTGCTGGTGGTGCCGCACATCGTGCTGACCGGCCAGGCCGCGGCGGTCACGCCGGGGGTGGTGCTCGACATCCCGTGGGCGGTCACCGGTCTGATGCTGGCGCTGGTGGCGGCGCTGCTGTTCGCGATCGTCGCCGGGCTGGCGCGCAACGTGCGCCGTCAGGGGCACGGCCTCCGGGAGGAACAGTGAGGACCTGGCTGCTCGCCCGGGTGCACCTGGGCACGGTGGCCGTGCTCTTCGTGCTCACGTTGAGCGCGTGCCTGCTGGTCGCGGGCCTGCCCAGGGCGATGCAGACCTCGTACGACGAGGCCCTGCGCCGCGCGCTGACCACCGCCCCGGCCGTGCAGACCGACCTCACCGTGACCGTGGAGTCCCACGGGCAGAACGAGGACCTGCGCGAACGCGCCCAGTTCGACTCCCGCGACCGGCTCTGGCGCGAGATCCTGCCCGCCGGGCTGCGCCCGCTGACCACCGGCGCCGGCCACATGAGCGCCAAGACCACGCTCACGCCGATCACCGGCACCAGCGGCGGGGCGTACGTCAACCTGGGCTGGCTCTCCGACGCCGACCGGCGCGTGGACTGGGTCCAGGGGCGGGCGCCCGGCGCGCCCGCCACGAGCGCCTACCAGGGCGAGACGATCCCCGTCTTCGAGGTCGGGGTCGTCGAGGAGGCCCTGCCCGAGATGGGCCTGAAGCTCGGCCAGACGATCATGCTCGGCGAGAACGACTACGCCGCCGTGAAGATCGTCGGCGTCTTCCGGGCCAAGGACCCCGGCGCCCGCTACTGGTCGCACGACTCCGACATCCTTCACGTCATCGAGCAGCAGCCGCCCGGTGGCCAGGACCACGTCAAGCACATCACCACGCTGATGTCCGACGCCGGGCTGACCGCGCTCAGCGGCGAGGGACGCAACCTGTCCTACCGCTGGGTCCTGCCCCTCGACGCGCGGGCCGCGAACGCCCTGGACGTGCCCGGCCTGCGGGCGGCGGCCGCCGAGTTCGACCGGGTCGTGGGGCTGCAGACCACCGGCAGCCCGTACCGCGTCGAGACCGCGCTGTCCAAGCTGCTCGGCGACTTCCTGGCCGCGCTGTCCACCGCGCAGACCGTGATGTACCTGGTGCTCGGCGGACTGCTGACGGTCGCGCTCGGCGTGATCGTGCTGGCCGTGCAGCTCCTGGCCGACAAGCTGGACCACACGCTGACCCTGGCGCGGGCGCGCGGCGGGTCGCTGCCGCAGGTCGCGGGCACGGCCGCGGCCCTGACCGGGCTGGCGGTGGCGCCCGCCGCGCTGCTCGGGTACGCGCTGTCCTTCCTCGTGCCCGGGCCCGTGCTGCCGATCGTGCACGCCGGGCCGGCGATCGTGGTGGCCGTGGCCGTCGGGTTCGCCGCCGTGCGGCCGGCGCTGGTGCACCGCACGCCGCTGCACGGCTCGCGGGGCGACGTGGCCACCGCCCGGCCCTCCGCCAAGCGGATCACGCTGGAGGTGCTGGTCGTGGTGCTCGCGCCGGCGGGGGCGTACCTGCTGCGGGCCCGCGGGCTCAGCGCGTCGGGCGGGCAGGATCCGTTCCTGCTCGTGGTGCCGGTCGCGCTGACCGCGGCGGCGGCGCTGATCACGTTGCGCTGCTACCCGTACCCGCTGCGGCTGCTCGTCCGGCTGACCTCGCGCGGCCGGGCGGCGGTGCCGTTCCTCGGGCTGACCAGGGCGGCCAGGGCGCGGGCCGGCAGCCTGCTGCCGGTGCTGATCCTGCTGCCCGCGCTGGGCGTGTCGGTGTTCGCGGCGGTGGTCTCCGACGGGATCGCCACCACGCAGCGGACGGCGTCCTGGCAGCAGGTGGGCGCGCCGATCAAGGTGACCGCGGAGAGCGAGATCCCGGCCGAGGTGATCGAGCGGGTGCGCGGCCTGGCCGGGGTCGAGCAGGTGGTGCTCGCCCAGACGGGACGGGTGCAGATCGGGTACGGCGCGGAGCGGGCCGAGGCCATCGCCGTGGACGTGGCCCAGTGGCGCCGGCTCCTCGTCGGCGCCCCCGTCGGCCTGCCGCCGCTGTCCGACGGCGCTCTCGTCTCGCCCGAGCTGCGCGGGCGCGGCACGTTCGAGATGGGCTGGCAGTCGCGGGTCAAGCTGGCCACCCGCGGCGTGATCGAGTCGGTGCCCGGCTTCCACACCCAGGGCAAGTTCCTGATCGTGCCCATCGGCGTGCAGACGCGGCCCGCCGTGAACACGCTGCTGATCGGCGGCGACGTCGCGCTTCCCGAGCTGGCGCGGCTGGTCCCCTCGGCCATCGTCACCTCCCAGGAGAGCGCTCTGCGGGCCATCCAGGACGATCCGCTGACGAGCACGGTGCGCTGGACGCTCGTGATCGTGACGGTCGCGCTGGCGGCGTACGCGCTGATCGCCGTCGTCCTGTCACTGGTCATCGGGGCCGCCGAGCGGGCGCTGGCGGTGTCGTTCCTGCGCACTCTCGGCCTGTCCGAGCGGCAGGCGCAGCGCCTGACCGTGCTGGAGATCCTGCCCATGATCGTCGTCACCGCGCTGGTCGGCCTGGGCCTGGGCCTCGGCCTGCCCGCCGCACTCGGGCCCGGCGTGGACCTGTCGTCGTACGCGGGCGACCTGCCCGTGGGCGACTACTCGCTCGACCTGTTCCTGCCCAGCGCGCTGACGGCCGGGCTGGCCGCCGTCGCCGTGCTCGGCGCGTACGCGCACACCGCCATCAGCCGGCGCCGCAGCCTCGGCGCCGTACTCCGAGTGGGAGACCTCCCATGAACCCGACCCTGTCAGAGCTGGAAGCCAAGGCCAGGCGGCCGGCCGCCGCGTTCGGCGGCGACGCGCACATCGTCTGCGACAACCTCGTCCGCATCTACAAGACCGAAGGCGTCGAGGTCGTCGCCCTGCAGGGCCTGGACCTGGTGATCGACAAGGGTGAGCTGGTCGCCATCGTCGGCGCGTCGGGCTCCGGCAAGTCGACGCTGCTCAACGTGCTGTCCGGGCTGGACGTGCCGACCGCCGGCGTGGCGAGGGTGGCCGGGATGGACCTGCTGTCGATGAGCGCCAAGGACCGGCTGCGGTACCGGCGGTCCGTGGTGGGGTTCATCTGGCAGCAGACGGCGCGGAACCTGCTGCCGTACCTGACCGCCCGGGAGAACGTCGAGCTGCCGATGAGGCTGGCGGGCACCCCGCGCAAGGGGCGGGCGCTGGAGCTGCTGGAGCTGCTCGGCGTCGCCTCCTGCGCCGGCCGCAGGACGCCCGAGATGTCCGGCGGTGAGCAGCAGCGCGTGGCCATCGCCGTCGCCCTGGCCAACTCCCCGCAGCTCATCCTGGCCGACGAGCCGACGGGCGAGCTGGACAGTGAGACGTCGGAGCAGGTGTTCGACGCGCTGCGCAAGGCGAACAGGGAGCTGGGCGTGACCGTGACCATCGTGACGCACGACCCGCTGGTGTCGGAGCAGGTGGACCGGACGGTGGGCATCCGCGACGGGCGCACCAGCAGCGAGACGCTGCGGCGCGAGGGCGCCGAGGGGCAGATCATCGCCGAGGAGTACGCCGTGCTCGACCGGGTGGGACGCCTGCAGCTCCCCCGCGACTTCATGAACGCCCTGGAGATGGAGCGCCGGGTGCGCCTGGAACTCGAATCCGACCACATCGGCGTGTGGCCCGCCCGAGAGGAGCCCTCGAATGACTGACTCGCCCCTGGTCGTGGTGGAAGGGCTGCGCAAGGTCTACCGGACCGGGCCCAAGGAGGTCGTGGCGCTGCGGGACGTGTCGTTCTCCGTGCAGCCCGGCGAGCTGGTCGCCGTCCGCGGCCGGTCCGGCTCGGGCAAGACGACCCTGCTCAACCAGATCGGCGGCCTCGACAGACCGGACGCCGGGCGGGTGGTGGTGGACGGGCGCGAGATCACGTCCCTGTCCGAGGACGGGCTGCTGGCCGTGCGCCGCGACGTGGTCGGGTTCGTGTTCCAGTCGTTCGGGCTGATCCCCGTCCTGTCGGCGGCGGAGAACGTGGGGGTGCCCATGCGGCTGCTCCGGACGCCGGTGGAGGAGCGCGAGGCTCGCGTACGGATGCTGCTCGCGCTCGTGGGGCTGGAGCAGCACGTCAACCAGCGGCCGTACGAGCTGTCCGGGGGGCAGCGGCAGCGGGTGGCCATCGCCAGGGCCCTGGCCAACCGGCCCCGGCTGCTGGTGGCCGACGAGCCGACGGGGCAGCTCGACTCGCAGACGGGGCGGCAGATCATGGAGCTGCTGCGGGCGCTCGTACGGAGTGAGGGGGTCACGGCGCTGGTGGCCACGCACGACCCGAGCCTGATCACGCTGGCGGACCGGGTGCTGGAGATCAGTGATGGCGTGGTGCGGGAGGCCGCGCTCACCTGACCGTTCCCGTACGCTCGCGGCTTCGTCCCGCCGTCGCTCGATCGTGGCGGCGGGGCTGCCAGACGATCGCCATGAGGTTGGCGGCGGCGACCAGCACGCCGCCCGTCACCGCCAGCGCCGTCACCCCGGTCACCCCCGCCAGCGGCGCCGCCACCGCCAGCCCCAGCGGCCGCGACGCGAACGAGATGAGCTGGTCGAACGAGCGCACCCGCCCCAGCGCCCGCTCCGGAACCTCCTCCGCCACCACCGTCTCCCACAGCGGGCTGAGCAGGCCCAGCCCGAACATCGCCACGAAGTACGCGCCCGCCAGCACCGGGGCGGGGGTGGGGACGGCCAGGGCCAGCATGGGCAGCAGGTAGCACGCGGCGCCGGCCTGCACCGCCACGAGCGGGCGGCGGACGGGCAGCCGGGGGGCGGCGAACACGCCCAGCACCAAGCCGACGGTGCCGCTCTGGACGATCACCATCCAGGCGGTCTCGCCGCCCAGGTGGTGCACGGCGGTCACGGGGGCGAGGGTCAGGAACAGGCCGGCGACGAGGTGCCAGACGCCGTGGGCGAGCACGCAGGCCAGGAACCAGGGGCGTGCCTTGATCTCCTGCCAGCCTTGGGCGAGGTCTTCCCGGAACGAGGCCCGCTCCCCTTGCGGTTCGCCTCGCCTGGGTCCGCTCGCGCCGGGAACCGGCTCGGGCTCCTGACCGCCGGCCGCTCTCTTCGGACTGCTGGCCCCGCTCGCCCTCAAGATCCCGGCAGCCCTCCTCGGACCCCGGACCCCGCTCACCCTCAAGATCCCGGCAGCCCTCCTCGGACCCCGGGCCCCGCTCGCCCTCAGGATCCCGGCAGCCCTCCTCGCAACCTCGGTGGACCTGTGGTCTTCGGCCGTTCTCGCGACCCCGGCCCCTCCCGGCGCGCCCGACTTCCCCGGTGTCCGGCTCTCGTCCGGCAGGACCGCCGCCCCGGCGACGCCGGGTGTCGTTCGGACACCCCCGAGGGTCAACGCCGAGCAGGCGAACAACACCGCCGTAAGCCCCGCGGCCCACCCCGGACCGGCGGCCACGGTGACCGTCCCGGCGATGGCCGGGGCCGCGACGCTGGACAGGCTCGTCACCACGCCGATCCGCGCGTTCATCCGCAGCCGCTCCGGACCGGGCACCACCGCGATCACCAGCCTCGGCACGGCCGGGCTGCCGAACGCGATGGCCGCCCCCGCCACCGCCGACAGCAGGGCCAGGTCAAGCAGCCGGTTCAGCCCCAGCAGGAGCTCGGCCGCGATGGCCGCCTGCGACAGGCACCGGACCAGGTCGGCGGCCAGGGCGAGCCGTCCCGGCCGGACCCGGTCGGCCAGGACCCCGCCGACGGGCAGCAGCACCAGCAGCGGGATCAGCTCGCTCGCCAGCACGATCCCCAGCTCCCCGCCGTCGCCGCCGGCCCGCAGGACGGCCAGCGTGAGCGTCGTCGGGATGAGGGCGGTGGCGAGGGCTGACAGACAACGTCCGATCAGAAGCCGGTGCATCATGGGCGAGACGATATTTCGCTGACGAATGTTTCGTCAACAAAATACTTGCTGGCGTATGATCCGTGGCATGGAGGACTCGGTCGATCGCCACCTGGCCCGCTGGCGCGGCAAGGCGCCCTTCGACGAGCGGGTGGAGGCGATCGTGACGCGGATGCAGTTCCTCGTGAAGCACCTGTCCCACACGAAGGAGGCGGCTCTGGCGGAGGTGGGCATGCAGGACTACGAGTTCGAGACGCTGCACCGCCTGGTGGCGCGCGGTGGAGCGGCCACCCCGTCGGAGCTGGCGGCGGACCTGCTGCTCTCACCGGCCGGCATGACGGGACGGCTGGACACGCTGGAGCGTACGGGGCTGGTGCGCCGGGTCCGCAGCACCGAGGACCGCCGCCGGGTGGACGTCGAGCTCACCCCGAAGGGCAGGGATCTGTGGTTCGAGGCGATGACCGTCCGCGCCGAGGTGGAGGCGTCCATGGTCAACGCCCTGAGCCCGGCGGATCGGGACCTGCTGGACACCCTCCTCAAGCAGCTCCTCCTGAAGGCGGAGACGGCCCCCTGACCATGCCGGAGACAGCCCTCTACCCCATGCCGGGAACGGCTACCGCCCGGTGCGGCTGGCCACGATGACCTGCACCGTGTGCTCCAGCGCGTACGCCGGGTCCGCTCCCCCGCCCTTGACCTGCTCGTCCGCACTGGCCACCGCCTGGATCGCCCGCGCCAGCCCTTCCGGCCCCCATCCGTTGAGCTGCCGCTTCACCCGGTCCACCTTCCACGGCGGCATGCCGACATGACTGGCCAGCTGCCCGCCCCGCAGGTTGCGCGGCGCGCTGCCGACCTTGGCCAGCGACCGCAGCCCACCGGCCAGCGCGCTCACCAGCAGTACCGGAGCGACCCCCGTGCCGAGCGCCCACCGCAACTGCTCCAGAGCGTCCGCCAGCCGCCCCTCGACGGCCGAGTCGGCGACGTTGAACCCCGTGACCTCCGCCCGCCCCTTGTGATACCGGGCCACCGCGGCCGCACTGATCGTCTTGTCCTCGGTGTCGAACGCGAGCTGGCTGCACGCGGCGGCCAGCTCCCTGAGATCGTTACCGACGGCTTCGAGCAACGCCTGCGCCGCGTCGCCGGAGATGCTCCGCCCGGCCCGCTTGAACTCCCCCTTGACGAAGTCCAGCCGCTCCCCGGCCTTGGTGACCTTGTTGACCGTGATCGTCGCGGCTCCGGCCTTCTTCACCCCGTCGACCAGCGCCTTGCCCTTCACCCCACCCGGATGCGCCAGGACCATCACGGTGTCCTCGGAGGGGTGCTTGGCATACGTCACGATCTCGGTGATGACCTCCTTGGCGAGGTCCTGGGCGGACCTGATCACCACCACGGAACGATCCCCGAAGAGCGACGGCGAGGTCAGCTGCGTGAGCTCCCCCGTCGTGACCTTGCCGCCGAGGAGGTCGTGCACCTCGGCGCTGGAATGGGCGGCCCGCGCCGCCGCCACGACGCCGTTCACCGCCCGCTCAACCAGCAACTCCTCGTCGCCGACAACCAAGGTCACAGGTGCTGGATCGGTTCCCGCCATGTCAGGCAGCATGCCATGCGCCGCCGACAACCTGGTACTCAACGCTTGGGCTGCCCTCAACCGAGGCTGTCAGCTCCGAACGGCTCCCGAGCCAGACCCCTTTGAAACTCCAGAGGTGCATCAGAGATGATCGACGGCATGGCTCCTCTCGTTGATCATCTGGAACGCTTCCTCGGCCGGATCGACAGCGGCACCGGTGGTGACGACTCGACCCCCGCCCACGTGCAGGTCATCCGCTTCGCCCCGAATTCGCCCTTCACCGGCGTGACGACCTGGTCCACCCTCGGACTGTCCCACCATCACCTGGGCCAGGGGAACGGCCAAGGCCTGCACCAGGAGCTGGTGATGCACCTGCCTACTGACCGCCAGCCTGACAATGTCGCCGGGGTGCTGTTCCAGGTGGCGGAGGAACTGATCGAGCGGGGACAGGGCCTGGCGCGAGGAGAGGTGATCGGCCCACGCGGCCCGCTGTTCGCCCGAGGCGAGATGACCGCGTTGGCAGCGGCGCCTCCGGTGTACCTGCCCGGCCCCTTCGCGGTCTGCGACACCCCTGCCGCACGCATCGTGCTGACCTGGCTGGTTCCCCTCACCGAGGCCGAAGCCCGGTTCGCACACGCGCACGGCTGGCACGCCTTGGAGGACGTCTTCGTCGCACAAGATCCCGACCTCACCGACATCGAGCGCGCCGGCGTGCACTTGGGAGCGACACCGTGACGCCACCCACACCGCCGCTCGGGCACGACGACCACCGGCGTCACCACGGCACACGAACGACACCGAAGCGCCACCCACACCACCGACCAGACACGACAACCACCGGCGTCACCACGGCTAGGGTCCGCGCGATACCACCACCATGCCTCCTTCACGTTCCGCGACGGCGAGGTCTCCTGACTGATCCGTCCGGTAGACGGTGAGCCCCAGGCTGCGGAGGAGGCCCAGCGTGGACGTGGCGGGATGGCCGTAGTCGTTGTCGGCTCCCACGCTGATCAGCGCCGCTCGTGCCCCGAGCGAAGCCAGGAAGGCGGGCGACTGCCTGTTCGAGCCGTGGTGCGGTGTCTTGAGGAGGTCAGCCCGTACGGGGAGGCGATGCAGCAGGTCGTCCTGCGCCTCCGTTTCCAGGTCGCCGCCGAGCAGGATCGAGCCGGAGCGCCAGCGTACGTGCAGGACCACGCTCGAATTGTTGATCGCGCTGCCCTCACTCTGCCCGTTCATCTCGCCCTCGGCGGGGTCCGGAGCCAGGACGGTCAGCTCCGATGGGCCGAAGCGCCAGCGGGTGCCGGGCGGAGCCGTCCATTCGGGGATCCGCTGGCGCGCCAGCGTGGCCGAGATGCGTGCTGCGGAGCGCGAGCCCGGCCGGTGCGGACCGACGACCACTGCCCCGACCCGCCGGTTCCTGAGGACGCCTGGGAGGCCGTCCACATGATCGGCGTGGGGGTGGGTGAGGACGAGCAGAGGTACGTCTTCGACGCCGACCCGTCGCAGGCATCGGTCCATCGCGACCGGATCCGGTCCCGCGTCGACCACGACTCCCCGCCCCTGCCCGGCCGAGACGACGAGGCCATCGCCCTGACCTACATCGCACATCACCATCAGCCACCCCTTGGGCGGCCACGGGCCGACGATGGGCCGGATCGCCAGGACCGCCACCAGAGCGGCTGCGGCGGCCGTCAGCGCGATGGCGCGCCAGGGGCGGTGTCTCATCACGGGAATGGCCACGATCACCGTCAGCAGGAGCAGGCCGAGCCCGGGCAGACCGGCGGGCCAGGGCACGGTGGCGAACGGCAGGCTGACGGCCCAGCCTGCGACCATGATGATCCAGCCGACCGCGTACCCTGCGGGGATCACGAGGAGTTCGGCGGCATCCGGCCACATGGGCGCCACCAGCGCGGCGCCGAAGCCGAGCAGGGTCGCGGGTGCCACCGCCGGCGCTACGAGCAGGTTCGCCACCACCGCTACGGGCGTCAGCTGGCCCGCCATCAACACCAGGACAGGCGTCACCGCCACCTGAGCCGCCGCCGGCACAGCCACGGCCTCAGCGAGCCAGCGGGGAAGCCGGTAACGGGCCCGCCGATCGCAGAGCACGGAGCTCCCGCCATCGTGCTCCCGCCCTGGGATGTGGTCTTCCCCCTGAGGGCCTCGCATGCGCCCTCGCTCTACGCCAGGCGTGCCGTGTTGCTTCGGACCGGAGGCGTGGTCAGGTTCTTCTGGCAGGCCGTCCTCCTGCTCTGTGCCCGACAGCTTGTCTCGCCAGCGCGGGGCGAGGATGAGGATGCCGGCGGTGGCCGTGACCGATAGGGCGAAGCCGTACGAACGAGCCAGGTCTGGGGCGAACAGGACCAGGAAGAGGACCGTGGCCGACAGTGCCGCGAAGCCGTCCTTCGAGCGGCCCGTCCCCATGGCGATGGCTGCCGCGAGGCCCATGAGGAGCGCGCGGAGCACGCTCGGGGACGGCCGGGCGACCACCGCGAACGCGAGCATCGCCACGGCGGCGAGACCGGCCCGCACGGGGAGGGAGAGGCCGATCAGGCGGGAGAGGGCGAGCACGGCGCCTGCGACGATCGCGAGGTTGGCGCCTGAAACGGCGTTCAGGTGGCTCAGGCCTGCTTCTCTGAGGTCGGACGACACCTGGGGATCCATGCGGGAGACGTCGCCCACGACGAGGCCGGGGAGGAGGCCACGCTGGTCGGGAGGGAGGACGTCGGCGGCGGACCGGAGCCCTGATCTGAGCGCGCCTGCCGCTGTGTGCAGGGCGGACGGGGGTGTCAGGACGCGCGGCGGGCTTCGGACGAGCAGGATGGCCGCTTCCAGCGTGCCGGGGGTCGGTCTCGCCAGGCGGCCGGTGACTTCTACGTCTTGGCTGGGCAGGAGGGTGGCCCAGGCTCGGCCTGTGGCGAACACCGTGATGGGGACGTTGACGGCTTGTCTGGTCGTGGGGGTTTGGATGAGCTTGAGGTCGGCGGAGATGACGTAGCTCTCCTGGGTGAAGCGGGCGTTCTTGTTGGGTCTGCGCCTCGGGTCGTCGGTCAAGGTGATGTGGGCGGTGATGAAGGCGCTCTTGTCGGCCAGGTCTGCCGTCGGGCCCGAGGTCAGGGCGTGGATGCGGAGGGCTGTTGAGGCTGAGGCCGCTGCTGTGCAGATGAGCGTGGCAAGGAGAATGTTGCGCCATCCCGCATGCCCGGCGCGTCCCGCATGGCTGGCGTGTCCCGGGTGCCCGGCCTTACGCCATCCCGTACGCACGGCGGCGCTGCGGGCAGCTCTGGCCTCCTGCTCTGGCAGTTGGTCAGGAAGGGGCGCGATGAGCGGCGCGGATGAAGGGCCGGCGTCAGGCACGGAATTTGGTGCGGCCGGCAGAGCGGAACCGGGTGTGCGGGACCGTGCGGGCCGGCGCAGAAGATCGGACGCGGTGCTTGACGCGGGCCGCCCGACGGGATCGGAGGTGGAGCCTGACGCGAGCCACCCGCCGGGATCGGACGCGGTGCCTGGCGCGGGCCGCTTGGTGGGATGGGGCTCGAAGCATGGTGCGAGGGGCGAGGTGGGATGGGGCTCGAAGCCCGATGCGCAGGGCGGCATGGGATCGGACGTACGGGGTGATGTGGTGCGCGGGGTTGGGCGTGGTTGCTGGTGAGGCGGCGCGGCTGTTCTCGTGAACCAGGCTGTGGCTGCGGCGCTGAGGGCTGCGGTGGTGGCGACGATCATGCCGGTGAGGGGTGAGCAGGCGAGGAGGATCAGGGCACTGGCCCACGCCGCCAGGGCTGGGAGGGCGAGGGGCCAGGCATGCGCCTTCATGTTGGTGTGTTGGTGTCCCTCAGCGGCGTCAGGTTTGGAACCGTTGGCCTGAGCAGCCTCAATCCGCTCACGAGGCGCTTGAACGGCGTTGAGCCGCCAAGCAGCGTTGTCGTGCTGGTCGGGACAGCTCGTGGTGCCGCTGTGCTCGCCGTCTCGCCAACCGCTGCTGTCGTGCTCGGTATCTCGCCGAGCCGTGCTGGGGCGCTCGCTGCTGTGATCGCAGGGGTGTACCGGGGTGTTGTCGCGGGCATGTGCGCGGTCGCTGCGTTGCCCTGTTTGGGGTCGGGTGGTGTCTTGGCGGCCTTCGCCGGGGTGGGCGATGGGCATGTCATACCCGGACCTTTGGCTTGATTTCCTCGAACTTTCTTGGGCCGATGCCTGTGACTTCGCGGAGTTGTTCGATGGTGGTGAAGCCGCCGTGGCTCGTGCGGAACTCGGCGATGCGTGCCGCCAGGACCTCCCCCACGCCCGGGAGCTGCTCCAGCTGGTCGGGGGTGGCGGCGTTCAGGTCCAGGACTGTGGTGGCGGGGTCGGTGGCAGGGAGGCCGGGCAGGGCTGCTTGGCCCGCGGGGGCGCCCACCACTATCTGCTCGCCGTCGATCAGGCGCCTGGCCAGGTTGAGGGAGCCTGTGGAGGCGCTGCGGGACACTCCTCCTGCGGCTGTCACCGCGTCCGCCACTCGGGCGCCTGTGGGGAGTCGGTAGACGCCTGGTTTGCGGATCTTGCCGGTGACGTGGACGGTGACCTTGGCCGTGGTGGTCGGTGGGGGCGTGGGTGCCATCGGGCTCATGGGTGTGGGTGGTGGCAGGGGCTGTGGTGAGGGCTTCGACTGCCAGACGAAGAAGATCGCCACGGCTGTTGCCAGCACGCCGACGGCGAGAAGGACGCGCAGGCCGGGCTTGCCCGGGTCAAGGGCTGACTGGCCCTGGGTGGCTACGGCTTTGCGCAGTGCTTGGAGGGGGGCCGGCAGGGAGGTGGTCGACGACAACGAGGTGAGTGCGTGGGCGGGAGAAGGGCTGGGGGCTGTCGGGGGGCCAGGGGTAGAGGCAGGAGCAGCAGGGACGGGGGCGAAGGTCGAGGCGGAGGACGAGGCAGGAGCCAAGGTGACGGCAGGAGCGGGGGCGGGGACGGGGGCGGGGGCGGGGACGAGGTCAAAGGTGGCGGCATCGGGCGACGGTGTGGTCGGTCGCCATTGGGGCGACGAGTGCGGCAACGACGGCTGCGAGGATCGCTCGGGCCGCGAACGCTCGGCCGGCAACCCCTCGGCTGGAGGCCGCTCGGCCGGTAGCAGGCGTCCATGAGGGGGATGGCTCAGTGGTGAGTCATCCGCGTCGTCACTGGGATGCTCGGTGATCGCAGCGCCGCCCCAGAAGGCGTGCTCCTGATGTGGTTGCCCGAACGGGGTGTCGGCTGGTTGCGTGCGTCCCTGTGTCTCCTGCGGCGCGCTTGGGCGGCGTTTCGGTGTGTGAGCCGTGGCGGCTCCCGTGCCCCAGGGAGGGCGGCCGAGGAGGCGGCGGGGGCGGCGGGCAGGGGTGGTGATCGACCGTAGCCGGGACTCGGCAATGGCGCGCTCTGCCGTGGGGTCGGGGGTTCGCACGGCGAAGAACGTACGGCTCAAGCCATCCCCCGCAGGGACCGAGCGGGGTTCTGTGGAGGGAGGAAGGGAGCGGGATGGATGCTTGTGGAAGGAGCAGTATCTCTGGTGGGCGGTTGGGGATGGCGGATCGGACTCGTCTGGGTGGCGAGGGAAAGCGGGTGGGCGACCGGGGACGGCAAAGCGGATCTGCGCGGAAGCTGGGGACGGCTGCGCGAACCCGGGGGTGGCGGGGAAGGCGGAGCGGACCAGGGCGAAGGCCGGGAAGGCAGAGCGGATTCGGGTGGGTGGTGGGAAGGTAAGACTAGGGGTCGGGTGTGGTGACGGTCAGGCCGAGCATGCCTGGGCCCACGTGGGCGCCGATCACAGCCCCTACCTCGACCACGCGAAGGGCTCGCAGCCCTGGCATCCGCTTGTGCAGTCGCTCCGCCAGCACCTCCGCTCGTTCCCGTGCCGCAAGATGCTGCACCGCCACCTCCACGGGCCCCTCCCCCGCCGCCTCCACCGCCAGGTCCTCCAGGCGGGCGATGGCGCGGGAGGACGTGCGGACCTTCTCCAGGAGGGAGATGCGGCCGTCGGCGATGTGCAGGAGGGGCTTGATCATGAGGGCGGAGCCGAAGAGGGAGGCGGCCGCGCCGATGCGGCCGCTGCGGCGGAGGTAGTCGAGGGTGTCGACGTAGAAGAACGTCCGGGTGCCGTGCATGCTGCGGCGGGCGGCGGCGGCCACCTCGTCCGGCGAGGTTCCGGACGCGGCGGCTCGGGCGGCGGCCAGGACCGGGTAGCCCAGGCCCATCGCGATGGAACGGCTGTCGATCACTTCCACCGGTACGGGAGCGTCGCGGGCCGCGGCAAGGGCGGACTCGATGGTGCCCGACAGTTCGCCCGAGACGTGGATGGAGACGATGGCGGTGGCTCCGCTAGCGGCCAGGTCGCAGTAGCAGGCCGCGAAGCGGGCGGGCGCGGGGCGGGAGGTGGTGGCGTGGGCGAGGTCGCCGGTGAAGGACCCTTCGTCGAAGGTACGGCTTTCGAGGGAGGATCGAGAGGTGCGGTCTCCAGGGAAGGGCAAGGAAAAAGGGCCGGACGTGTGGTTCCCGCCGAAGGAGCCGGACGTGCCGCTTTCAGGGGACAAGCCGGTGGTGCGGTCTCCATCGCCCCTGCCGGCCCCCTCGGCGGCACGCACCCCGCCCCCTCGCGCGACCACCTGTACAGGCACCACGGTCACACCAGGCACAACCCCCAAATAGGCGGTCGAATCCGTAACAACGGCAACCAAGGGCGACATAACCCGAATCTAACTACTGAACGGGCGTCCCACCCCGCCACACCCGCCGCGGCTTCAACCCGAACGACCAGGCGAAGGCACCCTCATGGTCGGCGTCCCACTGCACGATGTCCGCCAGCCGCCCGGGAGCCAGCACGCCGCGGTCCGGCGCGCCGAGGACGGTGGCGCCGCCGAGGGTGGCGGCGCGCAGCGCGTCGTTGACGCTCATCCCGAACGCCGACACCGCCATGGCCACGACCAGGGACATCGAGGTGATGCCGCAGTAGCCGGGGTTGTGGTCGCTGCCGAGGGCGATCTGCACGCCGTGCTTGATCATCTGGCGGACCGGCGGAAGGTGGCCGCGCTGGAGCGCGGTGGCGGGGCAGACGACGGCGGGAACGCCGTAGCGCGACATGATCGCGATGTCCTCGTCGGACATGTGGTGCAGCCCGTCGGCCGAGGCGCAGCCGAGCTCGGCGGCGAGCTGGACGGCGCCGCGGCGGCTGAAGATGCCCGCGTGGATGCGCGGCAGCAGGCCCACGTTGCGGCCCGAGGCGAGGACCCAGCGGGACTCCTCGGTGGTGAAGTAGCCCTCGTCGCAGTAGACGTCCACGCTGTCGGCGCCGGCGGCGGCCGCGTCGGCGCACCAGGCGCCCACGGCCTCGACGTACTCGCGCTGCCTGCCGAAGTACTCCGGCGGCACCACGTGCGCGGCCAGGAACGTGACGTGCACCCGCGGCATCATCGGCTCCTTCTCCAGCTCGCGCAGGAGCCGCACGTCGGCGAGCTCGCCGTCGCGGGTGAGGTGGTAGCCGGTCTTGGCCTCGACGGTCGTCGTGCCGCTCAGCAGCCAGCTGCGCAGCCGCTCGCGCACGCCGTTGCACAAGGTCCACGGGTCGGTGCCGCGGGTCACGGTGACGGTGGAGCCCACGCCGCCGCCCGCCGCGGTGATCGAGGCGGAGGTGGAGCCGCCGGTGCGGATGGCCAGCTCGGCGTAGCGGTTGCCGGCGTAGACGGGGTGCGTGTGGGCGTCGATGAGGCCGGGCGTGACCAGGGCGCCGCCGAGGTTCTCGACGTGGTCGACGTCGACGATGTCGTCGACGACACCGGGCACGCTCTGGGGAAGGTCCGGCGCGCGGCCGACCCAGGCGATGCGGTCGTTGTGCACCAGGATGGCGGCGTTGCTGAGGACCTCGTTGCCGGTCCAGAGGCGGCCGATGTTGGTCAGGAGTCGGACGGTCACCGCATCACCACCCCGTACGACCCCCCGCACGAGCGCGCTGCCCAGCGCACGGCCTGTGCCGCGCCCACTGAGTCCGCTCCGGGTCCGGACGACATGGGGGGTCTCCTGCTCTTCCGCATCGAGTTGTGCGGTGACCGTATCGCCGGACCCATGATCCGGCGATTTCAGTTCAGTTACGTTATTTCACATGTTGGGCTGCTGTACAGGGTTATTCGGAAGAAAGATCATTCATCCCAACCATCACGCAGCCCTGTCTCGTCCCCACGGGTCCCGCTGACGACGTCCACACCCTCAGCCACCATGAAACCAGAACCCAAACCCAAAACCAGACCAACGTTAGGTCTGGTCAATCCTAGCAATCCCAGAGTTCGGGGACCACTGCCGCTTTTGGGTAACTGTGTGCGCTTTGCGGCGAGTAATGCCAGGCCGCGCAGGTGGCCCGGCCGTAACGGCCGGGCCACCTGACGAGCTCCTAGGAGACCCGCTCCACCGGCTTGCCCACGCGCAGCAGCTCCTGCGACAGGCTGGCCAGGACCCGGGCGTGCAGGACGGTCCCGTCCTCGACGTGGTCCACCGAGAGCACCTCGCCCTCCCGGTGGGCCCGCGAGATGAGATCCCCCCGCTCGTACGGCACCAGCAGGTGCACCTCGTGATCGAGCCGCGGCAGCCGCTCCTCGATGAGGTCCATCAGCGCGGGGATGCCCTTGCCCGTGCGGGCGGACACCACGATGCTGTCCCGCTCACGCCGCGCGATCCGGTCGAGCACCTCCTGGTCGGCCGCGTCCGCCTTGTTGATCACCACGATCTCGGGGATCTCGGAGGCGCCCTCGATGTCGGCGAACACCTCCCGCACGGCCGCGAGCTGGCCCTCGGGGTCGGGGTGCGACCCGTCCACGACGTGCAGGATCAGGTCGGCGTCGGCGACCTCCTCCAGCGTGGAGCGGAACGCCTCGACGAGCTGGTGCGGCAGGTGCCGGACGAAGCCGACGGTGTCGGCGATCGTGAACAGCCTGCCCTCCGGCGTGCGCGCGCGGCGCACGGTCGGGTCGAGGGTGGCGAACAGCGCGTCCTCCACCAGCACGCCCGCGCCCGTGACGCGGTTGAGCAGCGAGGACTTGCCGGCGTTGGTGTAGCCGGCGATGGCCACGGCGGGCACCTCGCGGCGCTGGCGCCGGTGGCGCATGGTCTCGCGCGAGGTGGACATGCCGCTGATCTGGCGGCGCAGCTTGGACATGCGCTCGCGGATGCGCCGGCGGTCCAGCTCGATCTTGGTCTCACCGGGGCCACGGCCGCCGATGCCGACGCCGCCCGCGGCACGACCGCCGACCTGCCGGGACAGGTTGCCGCCCCAGCCGCGCAGGCGCGGCAGCAGGTACGACAGCTGCGCCAGCTCGACCTGGGCCTTGCCCTCGCGGCTCTTGGCGTGCTGGGCGAAGATGTCGAGGATCAGCGCGGTCCGGTCGATGACCTTGACCTTGACGATGTCCTCGAGCTGGCGGAGCTGGCCGGGGGTCAGCTCGCCGTCGCAGATCACGGTGTCGGCGCCGCTGGACTCGACCACGTCGCGCAGCTCCAGGGCCTTGCCGGAGCCGATGTAGGTGGCCGGGTCGGGCTTCTGGCGGCGCTGGATCAGCCCGTCGAGCACCTGAGAGCCGGCCGTCTCGGCCAGGAGCTTCAGCTCGAGCAGGGAGTTGTCGGCGTCCTCCGCGGTGCCGGAGGTCCAGACGCCGACGAGAACGACCCGTTCGAGCCGCAGCTGACGGTACTCGACCTCGGAGACATCCTGGAGTTCGGTGGAGAGGCCCGCCACGCGGCGGAGCGCCTGGCGATCCTCGAGGTCCATGTCGCCGGTCTCGAACACGTCGAGCTCGGAGTTTTCGTGCATTCGTGTCATCTCTATTAGGGAACGTCTGGACACCTCGGTGTCTTCCCACGATGGTGGCACGACATCCGCGGCACAATCACCTGGTTATCCAGGCGTCTCCACACACTGTCAAGCAGGCTTGACGGTGATGTCCCCGGAACCCGTGGTCAGCGAGATCTTGTGCGTGGAGGAGGCGTCCTTCTTGACCGTCACGGCGGCGTCACCGGAGCCCACCTCGGACTTCACGTCATAGGCGCCGTCGGGGACGCTGAGCGTGATGTCGCCCGATCCGGCCTTCAGATCGGCGTTGTCGGGCGCGGAGGCGTACTTGAGCTCGATGTTCCCCGAGCCCACGTCCGCGAACACCTGCTTGCCCCCGAGCCCGGCGGCGTCCACGTCACCGGAGCCGGCGTTCACGTCGATCGGCCCGGTGAGGTTCCTCAGCGTGAGGTCGCCCGAGCCGGCATCCAGGTCGACGGAGAGCCCCTTGGGGATCTCGATCTTGTAGTCGACGCTGCACCCGGCACCCCAGTCGGACGGGCACGTGTACGTCATGAGCAACGCCTCGCCCTCGACCTTGTGCTCGGGCCTGGGCTTGCCGCCCTCGCCGCGCCAGTGCAGGGTCTCGACGACGCGCACGGCGGTGCCGCCCGTCTCGGTGATCACGGCGTCGCCGGAGTTGCTCTTGAGCTGGAGCTTGGTGACCTTCTCCGTCACCTGGTACGAGGTCGACTCCGACATGCCCGGCTGGGCGAGGTCGGCCAGCCCGCAGCCGGTCAGCAGCGCGGCGGAGGCCAGCAGTCCGGCCGCGAGCGCGATGGTCTTCATGAAAGAGATGGTGTCGCGCGATGCACCCCGGCCACATCGGGGATGACCCCAGGCGAACCCCAACCTTTGACCCCTGAGGGTCATGGGGGTAATTTCACTTCCACAATCCAGAACTCGTTTTCCACAATATGGAAAGAGGTCCCATGGAGATCACCGGCCCGATGCACGACCGGTTCGACGAGATCCTCACGCCGGAGGCGCTCGCGTTCGTGGCGGCTCTCCAGCGGGAGTTCGGCGCCAGGCGGCTGGAGCTGCTGGAGGCCCGCCAGGCGCGCCAGGCGGAGCTGTCGGCGGGCGGCATGCTCGACTTCCTGCCGGAGACCAAGGAGATCAGGGAGAGCGACTGGCAGGTCGCGCCCCCGGCGCCCGGCCTGGAGGACCGTCGCGTCGAGATCACCGGCCCCGTCGACAAGAAGATGACCATCAACGCGCTCAACTCCGGGGCCAAGGTGTGGCTGGCCGACTTCGAGGACGCCAACTCCCCGCTGTGGGAGAACTGCGTGGCCGGCCACCTCAACCTGCGCGACGCGCTCGACCGCACGATCGACTTCGAGACCGGCGGCAAGGCGTACGCGCTCAAGCCCGACGGGGAGCTGGCGACCGTCGTGGTGCGCCCGCGCGGCTGGCACCTGGACGAGAAGCACGCGCAGGTCGACGGGCACCCGGTCTCGGGGTCGCTGTTCGACTTCGGGCTCTACTTCTTCCACTGCGCCCAGCGGCAGCTCGACAAGGGCAGGGGCCCGTACTTCTACCTGCCCAAGATCGAGTCGCACCTGGAGGCGCGGCTCTGGAACGACGTGTTCACCAGGGCCCAGGAACTGCTCGGCATCCCGCACGGCACGATCAGGGCGACGGTGCTCATCGAGACGTACCCGGCGGCGTTCGAGATGGAGGAGATCCTCTACGAGCTGCGCGACCACTCGGCCGGGCTGAACGCGGGCCGCTGGGACTACCTGTTCAGCGTGATCAAGAAGTTCCGCACGCGGGGCCGCGAGTTCCTGCTGCCCGAGCGGAACGCGGTCACGATGACGGCCCCGTTCATGCGCGCCTACACCGAGCTGCTCGTGCGCACCTGCCACAAGCGCGGCGCGCACGCCATCGGCGGGATGGCGGCGTTCATCCCCTCGCGCAGGGACCCCGAGGTCAACGCGGTGGCGCTGGAGAAGGTGCGGGCGGACAAGACGCGCGAGTCGGGCGACGGCTTCGACGGGTCCTGGGTGGCGCACCCGGACCTGGTGCCGATCTGCCGGGAGGTGTTCGACGGCGTGCTCGGCTCGCGGCCGAACCAGCTCGACCGGCTGCGCGAGGACGTCAGCGTGACGGCGGGCGAGCTGCTGGCCGTCTCCGAGACGCCGGGCGACATCACCGAGGCGGGGCTGCGCAACAACGTGGACGTGGCGCTGCGCTACCTGGCCGCCTGGATGGGCGGGCTGGGCGCGGTCGCCATCCACAACCTCATGGAGGACGCCGCCACGGCCGAGATCTCGCGCTCGCAGATCTGGCAGTGGATCCACAACGACATCACGCTCGCCGACACCGGCCAGCAGGTGACCAAGGAGCTGGTCGAGCGGATCATCACCGAGGAGGTGGCCAGGATCGCCATGGAGCCCGGTTACGACGAGAAGCTCTTCGCGCAGGCGACGGCCCTGTTCAAGGAAGTGGCGCTGGACGACGACTTCGCCGACTTCCTGACCCTTCCCGCCTACGCCCGGATGCCGTAGAGAATCGGATGATGATGGACACGCTCGTCGCGGCTCTGCGTTCGCTTCTGCCCGGCGACTCGGTGATCACCGACCCGGTGCGACTGCGCACGTACGAGTGCGACGGCCTCACCTACCACCGGGCGACCCCCGGCGTGGTCGTGCTGCCCGGTACGGCCGAGCAGGTCGCCCAGGTGGTACGGCTGTGCAACGAGCACGGCGTGCCGTTCGTGGCCAGGGGCTCGGGCACCGGCCTGTCGGGGGGCGCGCTCCCCCGCGAGGACGGCGTGCTGATCGTCACCTCCAGGATGCGCGCGATCCTGGAGATCGACCTGGCGAACCGCCGCGCGGTCGTGGAGCCCGGCGTGACCAACCTGGCCATCACCGAGGCCGTCCGCGACCGCGGCTACTACTACGCCCCCGACCCCTCCAGCCAGCAGGTCTGCTCGATCGGCGGCAACGTCGCGGAGAACTCCGGCGGCGCCCACTGCCTGAAGTACGGCTTCACCGTCAACCACGTGGAGGCGTGCGAGATCGTCACGCCGGACGGCGACCTGGTCACGCTCGACCGCATGGACCCGGGCTACGACCTGCTCGGCGCGTTCATCGGCTCGGAGGGCACGCTGGGCATCGCCACGAGGATCACGGTACGGCTGTGCCGCGCGCCCGAGGCCGTGACCACGGTGCTGGCCGCGTTCGAGAGCATCGAGCAGGGTGGGCAGGCCGTCTCGGCGATCATCGGCGCGGGCATCGTGCCGGCCGCGATCGAGATGATGGACGCGCTGGCCATCGAGGCGGCCGAGGCGGCGGTGGCCTGCTCCTACCCCGAGGGCGCCGGCGCGGTGCTGATCGTGGAGCTGGACGGGCCGGCCGCGGAGGTGGAGCGGCAGTTCGCCCAGCTCCGCGAGCTCTGCGCGAACGCGTTCGAGCTGCGCGTGGCGGCCGGTCCGGCCGAGCGGGCGGCGATCTGGAAGGGCCGCAAGTCGGCGTTCGCCGCCGTCGGGCGCATCAGCCCGGCCTACATCGTGCAGGACGGCGTGGTGCCGCGCACGTCGCTGCCCGCCGTGCTGGCCGCCATCGACCGGCTGTCGGCGGAGCACGGCATCAGGGTGGCCAACGTCTTCCACGCCGGTGACGGCAACCTGCATCCGCTGGTGCTGTTCGACGACGCGGAGCCGGGGGCGGGCGAGCGGGCCGAGGTGGTGTCGGGCGCGATCCTCGACCTGTGCATCGAGCACGGCGGCTCGATCACGGGCGAGCACGGGGTCGGCGTGGACAAGTCCAGATACATGCCGAAGATGTTCAGCGCGGACGACCTGGACACCATGCAGCTCGTCCGGTGCGCGTTCGACCCCCAGGGGCTGGCGAACCCGGGCAAGGTGTTCCCCACCCCGCGCCTGTGCGGCGAGGTGCCGGGCGTGCGCAAGGGCGTGCATCCGCTGGTCGAGTCGGGGAAGGCGGAGCAGTTTTGATCGAGGGGGTGACGGTCAGGCAGGCCGGCGAGGGTGACGCCGTCCGCGGCGTGACACCCCGCTGGGTGGCGCTGCCGGAGACCGTCGAGGAGATCGCGGCCGTGCTGCGCGCCTGCGCCGAGCGGGACCTGGCGGTCGTGCCGGCGGGCGGCGGCACGAAGCTGCACTGGGGCCCGCCGCCCGAGCGCTGCGACGTGCTGCTCGACCTGTGCTGCATGAACGAGATCCTGGAGCACGCCGCGGGCGACCTGGTGGTACGCGCGCAGGCCGGCGTCACCATGGACGCGCTGGCGGGCACGCTCGCGGACAAGGGGCAGGAGCTGGCGCTCGACGTGCCCTTCACCGAGGACACGACGGTCGGCGGCACGCTGGCCGCCGCGCTGCCCGGCCCGCGCTCCTTCCGCTACGGCACCGCCCGCGACCTGCTCATCGGCATCACCGTGGTGCTGCCCGACGGCACGATCGCCCGTTCCGGCGGCAAGGTGGTCAAGAACGTCGCGGGATACGACCTGGGCAAGCTCTTCACCGGCTCGTACGGCACGCTCGGTGTCATCGCGGAGGCCACCTTCCGCCTGCACCCGCTGCCCCCCGACCGCCGCTGGGTCGTCGCCGGGCTGGAGCGCGCCGAGGTGGCCCCGGTGGCGGCGGCGCTGGCGGCCTCGCAGGCCGAGCCGAGCGCCGTCGAGGTGGACTGGCCGGATCCGGACGGGCCGCTCACGCTGGCGGCGCTGGTGGAGGGCACGGCGGCCGAGGCCAGGGCCGCGACGTTGCGCGAGCTGATCGGCGGCGGCTCCCCGACCGCGGACCAGCCCTCCTGGTGGGGGCTGATCGAGCGGGACGAGGTGCTGATCGAGCTGCGGTTCCTCCCGGACGACACCGCGGCCGTGCTCGACGCCGTCGCCGGGACCGGGATGGCGCTGCGCGGCTCGGCCATGAGCGGGCGGGTGCTGCTGGAGGCGCGGCGGGAGCCCGCCGAGGACGAGCTGGCCGCCGCCCTGTCGCGGCTGCGCGAACGGGCGCGGGCGCACGTGCTCGCGGCCCCGTACGACGGGCTGGACCGGTGGGGGCGGGTGAGCGGCCTGCCGTTGATGCGGCGGGTCAAGGAACGGTTCGACCCGGGGCGCAGGATGTCTCCCGGCCGGTTCGTGGGAGGCATCTGATGGACCCGAAGCTGATCAACGACTGCGTGCACTGCGGGTTCTGCCTGCCGACCTGCCCCACGTACGCGCTGTGGGGCGAGGAGATGGACTCCCCGCGCGGCCGCATCCACCTGATGAAGCAGCACGTCGAGGGCACCCCGATCACGCCCGAGATGGCCGGCCACTTCGACGCCTGCCTGGGCTGCATGGCGTGCGTGACGGCCTGCCCGTCCGGGGTGAGGTACGACCGGCTGATCGAGCTGACCAGGGTCGAGGTGGAGCGGCAGCACGTGCGCGAGCCGCAGGACCGGGCGGTGCGCGGCATCGTGTTCAGCCTGTTCCCCTACCCGCGGCGGCTGCGGCTGCTGCGGCCGACGATGTGGCTGGCCGAGCGGATGGCGCCGTTCCTGGCCCGCGCGAACCCGAGCCTGGGCGCGATGGCCGCGCTGGCGCCGCGCGTGGAGCACCGGCAGCGCCTGCCGCGCCTGGTCAGGGCCAGGGGCGAGCGCAGGGCCACCGTGGGGATGCTCCTCGGGTGCGTGCAGCGGGAGTTCTTCCCGCAGGTCAACGCGGCCACGGCGCGGGTGCTGGCGCTGGAGGGCTGCGACGTGGTCGTCCCGCCCGAGCAGGGCTGCTGCGGGGCGCTCAGCGTGCATTCCGGGCGCGACGCGCAGGCCAGGCGGCTGGCGTCGCGGACGGTCAGGGCGTTCGAGCGGGCCGGGGTCGAGACCGTCGTGGTGAACGCGGCCGGGTGCGGCTCCTCCATGAAGGAGTACGCCGAGCTGCTGGGGCACGAGCCGCCGTTCCGCGTGGCGGACCTGTCGGAGTACCTGGCCGAGCTGGGCCCCGTGGCCAAGCGGCATCCGCTGCCGCTCACCGTCGCCTACCACGACGCCTGCCACCTGGCCCACGCCCAGGGCGTGCGGGCGCAGCCGCGCGAGCTGCTGAGCGCCATCCCCGAGCTGGAGCTGCGCGAGATCCCCGAGTCGGCCATCTGCTGCGGGTCGGCGGGCACGTACAACCTGCTGCAGCCCGGGGCGGCCCGCGACCTCGGCGACAGGAAGGCCGCGGCGGTCGGCACGACCGGCGCCGAGCTGCTGGTCTCCGCCAACCCCGGCTGCACGATGCAGATCGCCGCCGCCGTGCGGCGCGCCGGCGGCCGCATCAGGGTGGCGCACACGGCCGAGGTCATGGACGCCTCCCTGCGCGGGGTGACGCTGTGAGCGTCCAGTCCGTGGAGCGGGCGCTGGACGTGCTGGAGGCGCTGGCCGAGCATGGCGGCGAGGCGGGGCTGTCGGAGATCGCCGCCAGGACGGGGCTGCCGTACGGCACCATCCACCGGCTGCTGCAGACCCTGCTCGCCCGCGGCTACGTGCGCCAGGAGTCCGACCGGCGCTACGCCCTGGGCGGCGGCCTGGTACGGCTGGGCGGCATCGCGGAGAGCATGGTCGGGGTGTGGGCGCAGCCGTACCTGACCAAGATGGTCGAGCTGTCCGGCGAGACCGCCAACCTGGCCGTGCTCGAAGGCGACTTCGTCGTCTACGTGGCGCAGGTGCCCTCGCCGCGCAGGCTGCGGATGTTCGCCGAGGTCGGGCGGCGGGTGCTGCCGCACAGCACGGCGGTGGGCAAGGTGATGCTGGCCGGGCGGCCCGCCTCCGAGGCGGTCGCCGTGTTCGAGCGCACCGGCATGCCGCGCCGCACCCCCAACACGATCACCGACGTGTCCGACATGCTCGCCGAGCTGGGGCGGGTCAGGAGCCGCGGCTACGCCATGGACCTGGGCGAGGAGGAGCTGGGCGTGCACTGCCTGGCCGTGCCCGTGTGCGACGGCGACCGGGTGGTGGCCGCGATGTCGGTGTCCGGGCCGGCCGAACGGATCGACGCGCTCGACCGTGACGACCTGGCCGAGCGCATGCGGAAGATCGCGCTCGACTTCGGCGGTGAGCTGGCGCCGGGCTGAGGCTATTGTGTTGCGCCATGGGCAACAGCACGTCGGTTCAGTCCGTCGATCGTGCCATCGCGATCCTGGAGATCCTGGCGCGTGACGGGGCCACGCGAGTGACCGACCTGGCCGCCGCGCTCGACGTGCACAAGTCCACGGCGTTCCGGCTGCTGGCGGCGTTGGAGCAGGGCGGGCTGGTGGAGCAGACCGGCGAGCGCGGCCGTTACCGGCTCGGGTTCGGCGTCGTACGGCTGGCCGGGGCCGCCACCGCGCAGCTCGACCTGTCGCGCGAGAGCCGCCCGGTGTGCCTGCGGCTGGCGGAGGAGATCGGCGAGACCGTGAACATCGCGGTCGGGCGGGGCGGCGACGCGGTCAACGTCAGCCAGGTACGCGGCCCCGCGGCGATCAGCGGGCACAACTGGGTCGGGCAGCGCACGCCCGCCCACGCCACCTCCAGCGGCAAGGTGCTGCTGGCCCACGGCGTGCTGCAGCTCGGCCCCGAACTGGAGCGTTACACGCCGCACACCGTCACCACGGTCGAGGGGCTGCGCCTCGGCGAGATCAGGGAGCGCGGCTGGGCGGCCACGGTGGAGGAGCTGGAGGTCGGGCTGAACGCGGTGGCGGCGCCGATCAGGGGCGCCGACGGGTCGGTCGTGGCCGCGGTCAGCGCCTCGGGGCCCTCCTACCGGCTGACGCCCGACCGGCTGGCGGAGGTGGGCGCGGCGCTGGTGGCGGGCGCTCAGGAGATAAGCCAGCGCATCGGATATTACGGTTAGTGGCATGTGCAGAAGCATCAAGACCCTCCGCCCGCCGTACACCGAGAGCGTGACCGAGGACGACGTGCGGGCCGCGGCGTTGCAGTACGTCAGGAAGATCTCCGGCTTCCGCGCGCCCGCCGCGCACAACGCGGAGGCCTTCGACCGGGCCGTCGAGGCGATCACCAGGGCTTCGGAGGAACTGCTGGAGGCGCTCGAAGTTCGCGGGAGTCGTTGACAGGGCCTGTCCGTCGGAGAAGTCTCCCCGGTGTAACCCCCAGCGATCCCCCAGGGAGCTCCCATGATCAGCGGGTTGTACCAGGGACAGGACGGCGACTCCCGGCTGGAGCTGCGCGTCGACGTCGACGGCGCCAGGCCCATGGGCCGGGTGAGCGGCGACCTGTTCACGGTGGCCGGGGCGACCACCTCCTACGTCGGCTCGTTCGTGATCCATGCCCCCGCTGTGGAGGCGGGGCGGATGCGGGGGCGCGGGGACTTCACGTTCGCCACGCCGGTGCGCGACGTGAGCGTCACGATCACCGGGGAGTCCGGGACGGCCGCGGTCGCGGGGCGCACCTACCAGGTGTCGTTCGTCTCGCCGTACTTCCGCAGCGCGCTGCTGGAGCAGGACTCCGTGGTCGGGACGGCGCCGTTCGTGGCCTACCGCACCGGGTCGCTGCCCGGGCCGGCCGGGTCGCCGGCCAGGGAGCTGACCCTGGTGTCGGCGTACGCGGAGGCGGGCGTCGAGCTGACCCTGGCCGAGCCGGGGGTGATCCCGGTCGAGGGGTCGGGCACGGATGTGGCGTGGGACGACGCGGAGCTGCACCACGCCATGACGCGGCACTTCGGCGCGTTCGGGGACGCGGTGGCGTGGCGGCTGTGGCTGCTGGTGGCCAGCAAGCACGTGGGCGGCTACCGCGGGATCATGTTCGACTACAACGACGCGCACCAGCGACAGGGGGCCGCGGTCTTCTACGACGCGATCAAGGGTGACACGCCGCAGGCGCAGCGGGCGCAGTTACGGACGTACGTGCACGAGCTCGGCCACGCCTTCAACCTGCTCCACTCCTGGCAGAAGAACCTCGCCAGCCCGCCCCAGCCCCTCGGCCCGAACGGCGGCTTCGGCGACCTGTCGTGGATGAACTACGTGCAGAACTACCGCCCCGGCGGCGAGCAGGGCTACTGGGCCGCCTTCCCCTTCCAGTTCACCGACGCCGAGCTGGTCCACCTGCGCCACGGCTTCTACCGCGACGTCGCCATGGGCGCCAACGCCTTCGGCACCGGCGCCGCCGAGATCGACCCCTTCGAGCAGCCGGTCGAGGACCACTCGGGGCTGCGGCTGGAGGTGCGGGCCAAGGAGTCGTACGAGCTGGGCGAGCCCGTCGTGGTGGAGCTCAAGCTCGCCTGCACCGGCGAGCCGCGCACGACGCACGGCCACCTGCACCCCGACACGGAGTTCACCCAGGTCTCGATCACCCAGCCGGGCGGCAGGACCGTGTTGTACCGGCCGATGATGCGGCACTGCGTGGACACCTCCCCCGAGATCCGCCTGGACCCGGGCAACCCGGCCATCTACCGCAGCGCGTACCTCGGGCACGGCCGGGACGGCCACTACTTCCAGCTCCCCGGCGAGTACCAGCTGCGCGCCCAGTACATCGCCGCCGACGGCTCCCGCATCGTCTCGCCCGTCTGCCCGGTCAGGGTGCGTTTCCCGGTCACCCGCGACGACCACCTGGTGGCCGAGCTGATGCTGGGCGAGGACCAGGGCAAGCTGTTCTCGCTGATGGGCTCCGACTCGCCGGCGCTGCGCTCGGGCAACGAGGCGCTGGACGAGGTCATCGGCCGGTACGGCGACCACCCGCTGGCCGTCTACGCCCGCCTGGTCAAGGGGCTCAACGCGGAGCGGGAGTTCAAGGAGCTGACGCCCGGCAACCGGCTGCGCGTCCGCCCGCCGGACCCGAAGCAGGGCATCGAGCACCTCACCGCCGTCGCGCGTGACGCGAGCATCGACAACATCACCCTGAACCTCGCCATGCGGCGCCTGGCCAGGGCGGAGGCGCGGCAGGGGGACCTGGCGCGGGCGAACGCGGTGATGGACAAGATGGTCGCCACGTTCGAGGCCAAGGGGGTCAACGAGATCGTCCTGGGGCAGATCCGCCGCCAGGCGGAGCTGACCAAGTCGGCGCTCAGCGCCGAGGTCTCCTGATCCTCGTCCCTAGCCGCCGATGCGGGAGACCGGCGCGCCGCCGACGCAGGTGATCTTCAGTTCGAGCTCCTCGCCCTCGTCCGGCTCGAACTCGACCTTCGCCTCCCGTGCCGGGCCCGACTCGACCTCGTCCACCGAGTAGTCCTGGGCGGGGCTCCAGGAGCGCAGCGTGACCAGGCCGCCGGCGTCGCAGGAGGCGATCACCGTACCGCCCGCGCTGCGGATCAGCTTGCCCTGCGAGCTCGGCGACGGCGCGGCACTCGCCGTGGCGGCGGCGCGGGTGGTGGCGGTGGCCAGGGCCGCGCGGACGTCGTCGCGGTCGAGCACGTGGCTGTCGGTGCCGGTCAGGCCGTTGCCGAGCAGGCCGAGCACGGCCACCGCGGCGCCGGTGGCCGCGAGTGCGGTGACCACCCAGGCGACGACGAGCTTCTTCATGCCACTCAGATTTCCCCACGTACGGCTAAGGCCAGGTTAAGGCGACGCTAAGGCTGCCCGGAGCAGCGGCGATGACCGTCTACGTTTCTGTATATGGCGGACATCCTGCTCATCGAGGACGACGTGGCGATCCGTACGGCGCTGAGCCGCGGGCTGCGGGACCTCGGCCACGCCGTCTCCTCCTCCCCCACGGCGCTGGAGGGGCTGCGGCTGGCCGTCCAGGACCGGCCCGACCTGATCGTGCTCGATCTGGGGCTGCCCGATCTCGACGGGGTGGAGCTGCTGCGGATGTTGCGGGCGGTCAGCCGGGTGCCGGTCATCGTGGCCACGGCCCGCGACGGGGACGCCGAGATGGTGCCGGTGCTGGACGCGGGGGCCGACGACTACGTGGTCAAGCCGTACAGCGCGGCGCAGCTCGACGCGCGGGTGCGGGCCGTGCTGCGGCGGGTCGGCGGGGTGGCGCCCGAGGAGCCGCTGAAGGTGGGGGCGCTGCGGGTGGATCCGCGGGCGCGGACCGCCACGCTGGACGGGGCGGCGCTGGACCTGACGCCGCGCGAGTTCGACGTGCTGCACTACCTCGCCGCCCGGCCGGGCGAGGTGGTCACCAAGCGGGAGTTGCTGACCGAGGTGTGGCAGCTCCCCTACGGCGGCGCCGACAAGACGGTGGACGTGCACCTGTCGTGGCTGCGCAGGAAGCTGGGCGAGACGGCCGCCGAGCCGCGTTACCTGCACACGGTGCGCGGCGTGGGCGTGAAGCTGGTCGAGCCGTCGTGAGGCGGTGGCTGGCGCTGCTCGTCGCGGCCACGACGTCGCTGGTGCTGATCGCGTTGCTGGTGCCGATGGCGCTGCTGATCCGGGCGGTGGCCGAGAACGGGGCGATGAGCCGGGCCACGGCCGCGGCCGAGTCCGTGGCGGTCGCGGTGGGCACGCCCGACCTGGGGCTGGCGGTGGAGCAGGTGTCGCGGCCCGTGACGGTGTTCCTGCCGGAGGGGCGGACGCTCGGCGAGCAGGCCGCTCGGTCCGACGCCGTACGCCTGGCGGCCACCGGGCGCAGCGTCACCGCCGAGGCCCGCGGGGGCAGGGAGGTGCTGGTCTCGGCGCAGTCACCCGGAGGGACGGCCGTGATCAGGGTGTTCGTGCCGGACTCCGAGCTCATGCGGGGTGTCCGGGAGGCGTGGCTGGCGCTGGCGCTGCTCGGGATCGGGCTGGTGGCGCTGGGCATCGTGCTGGCCGACCGGCTGGCGCTGGCCGTGACGCGGCCGGTGGACGGGCTGGCGCGGGTCTCGCACCGGCTGGCCGGCGGCGACCTGACGGCCAGGGCCGAGCCCGGCGGGCCGCCCGAGGTGCGTTCCGTGGCGCTGGCGCTCAACCATCTGGCCGGGCGCATCGACGAGTTGCTGGCGGCCGAGCGGGAGTCCGTGGCCGACCTCTCGCACCGGCTGCGCACGCCCCTGACGGGCCTGCGGCTGGACGCCGAGTCGCTGCGCGACCCGGAGGAGGCGGCGCGGGTGCAGGCCCGGGTGGACGCGCTGGAGCGGGCCGTGAGCGCGATCATCACGGAGGCGCGGCGGCGCTCGGCCGGGCGCGACTCCTGCGACGCCTCGGCGGTGGTGCGCGAGCGGGTGCGCTTCTGGTCGGTGCTGGCCGAGGACCAGGGGCGGGAGGTGTCGGTCTCCGTGCCCGACGCCCCGCTGCAGGTCGCGGTGGGGGCCGAGGAGCTGGCGGCGTGCGTGGACGCGCTGCTCGGCAACGTCTTCGCGCACACCCCGGAGGGGGCCGCCATGGCGGTCCGGCTCCAGCCCCGCGCCAAGGGCGCCCTGCTGGCCGTGGAGGACGCGGGGCCTGGGTTCGACCCCGCCTTCCTGGAGCGGGGCAGCAGCGGGGGCGGCTCCACGGGGCTGGGCCTCGACATAGCCCGGCGCACCGCCGAGTCCGCGGGCGGCGGGCTGACCGTCTCCAGGCCGGCGCGGGGCGGCGCCCGTGTCGAGGTCACCTTCTCGTCGCCTTAACCGGCCTTTAGCGCCCGGTTACCGGGGATCGCGATTACGTGGAGCCATGCGAATCACCAAGAAGCTCATCGTTGCCGGAATCATCTCCCTCGCCGCGACCGGCGGCGCGGTCTACGCGACCGCCGCCTACGCCTCCGAGGCCGCCGAGACCGCCGCCCCCGCGGTCGCCCCCAAGGTCACGGCCGAACAGGCCATCGGGATCGCCCTCAAGGAGGTGCCGGGGTCCTGGGTCAGCGAGCTCGACTTCGACAGCCGCGGCCAGCAGGCCGACGCCTGGGAGCTGGAGCTGACCAAGGGCACCGAGCGGCACGAGGTGGACGTGGACGCCACCTCCGGCAAGGTCACCAAGCAGCAGGCCGACCAGGACGACGACGACCAGGACGACGACGGTGACGACGGCGACGACGACTGATCCCCGAACACGGTGACGATGCCGGCCCGCGGTCCGCGGGCCGGCCTTCTCACGTCCTAGCGCACCATTCTCATGACGAGCGGCCGGTGGTCGGACAGCGTGGACGAGAGCACGGACCCGCTGGTCGTCGTGACGCCTCGGGTGTAGACGTAGTCGATGCGGGCGTCGCCGAGGGTGGGCTTGTTGGCGTACCGGGCGCCGGTGTCGGCCCAGCCGGCGCTGACGAACCGCTTCGACAGCGCGTCCGTCGGCAGCGCGTTGAAGTCGCCGGTGAGGATCAGCCCCGTCCTGGTGCCGAAGTAGTCGAGCACCTTGGCGGCCTGCGCCTCGCGGCGGGCGATGGAGGTCTGCGACAGGCCGGGCGACAGGTGCGTGGTGAACACCCGGACCTGCGCGCCGCCGCCGAGGTCGAGCCTGGCCCCGGCCATGGAGCGGTTGACGGGGCAGGTGGCGAAGTCGGTGAGCTTGATCGTCACCCGCTCGACGATCCGGTACGAGGACAGGATCGCGTTGCCCGCCTTGCCCGGCTGCGGGTCGTCGCAGGGCCCCACGTCGTCGCCCGCGCCGAAGTGGGCGTTGTCCGTGATGTCCCAGCCCAGCTCGTCGGCGAGCAGGCGCACCTGGTCGGCGTCCGGTCTGCGGTGGATCTCCTGCAACGTGACGACGTTGGCGCCGCTGTCGCGGATGACGCGGGCCATGGCTTCGATGTCGGCGTCCTCGCCGTGGATGTTCCAGCTGAGCACCACGACACTGGCGGCTCGGGCCTGCGCCGGTGACGGCGAGGCGGTGACGGTGGCGGTGAGGAGGGCTAACGCTGCGATCGCTTGGCTGCGCCTGGTCACTCGCATGACCCGTGATCTTACGTGACGATCACGTGATGGTCAGCAGTTCTCCAGGATGCCTTCCATCGCCTGCTTCTCCGCCGACGTCACCCACACCCCGTACTTGGCCTTCACGTCGATCTGCTTGGCGATGTAGGTGCAGCGGTAGGACTTGCGGGGCGGCAGCCAGGTGGCGGCGTCGGAGTCGCTCTTCTGGCCGTTCAGCGGGCCGTCCACGGCCATGAGGTTCAGCGGGTCGTTGGCGAACTCCTTGCGCTTGGTGGCCGACCACTGCTGGGCGCCCTTCTGCCAGGCGTCCGAGAGCGGGATGAGGTGGTCGATCTGCACGTCGGTGCTGGTGTCCTGGCCGCGCTTGAACTCGATGGTCCTGCCGCTGTACGGGTCGTCCAGGGTGCCGGTCAGCACGATGCAGTCGTGGGTGCCGGACCTGAACGTCTCGTCCTTCAGGTCGCGCTTGAGGATGTCGTTGCGGGTGTCGCAACCGTTGCGGTCCACGTCCGCCCAGGCGGGGCCGAACTTGTCGCGCTCGAAGCCGGTCCGCGGGGCGCGGCCCTTGACGGCCAGCTTCTCCAGCTTCTTCTTCGCGTCGGAGATCGTGGCGGAGTCGGGTTTCGCCGCCCTGCCGTCGCCCCCCGACGACTGCGCCGCATCGAGCCCGCCGCAACCGGCCAGCACCGCCACCGTGGCCACCCCGGCCATGAACGCCCGCACCCGCACGCCCGCTCCCCAGACTTTTGTGTTTCCGTAAAGTCTAGGTAATGCCCAAATATGGACCTATATCGCGTCGATGGCGTCGATCAGCCACTCTGCGAGGTAGCGGGTGAAGGACGACCGCACGTAGACCCGCCAGGCGCCGGGGGCACGCCGCTCCAGGACGACCGCGGTCTTGCCGAGCAGGGTCTGGGCGTGGCCAGGGAAGACGTCCGGATGCAGGTCGAGGGGGCAGCCGGTGATCAGCACGTCCTCGGCCGCCGGGCCCGACAGCTCCAGGATCGTCCGCTGCCCCGAGACGTCCACCCAGCCCGGCCCCGCCGTCCCGATGTTCCCGGCCACCAGCCACCAGGACGGCCCCAAGCGCAGGCCCACGCCCGGGTCCGCGCCCCGCACCTCCCACATCGGCTCGAACGGCACCTCACGCAGCCGCACCCGCTCGCCGCCCGCCGCCTCGAACCGCGCCGCGAACGCGGCCGCCGGGCTCTCGGCGCGCGCCTCGAACCCGCCCAGGGTCCGTGCCCGGGTCAGCGGCTCGCCATCGCGGCGGGCGTTGTCCGGGTCGTGGAAGACCGGCTCCACGACGGTCATCGGGAGCGCCGCGTCCCCGGACACGGCGGTCAGCCGGTCGCCGGGCGCCACCTCCCTGGCCAGGGCCAGGCAGAACGTCCGGCCGAGCGCGGCGCTGCGATAGCTGGAGGTCACGTGACCGAGCATCGGCGGGCCCTGGCCCGCGGCCACGAGCTGGGCGCCCTCCTCCACCAGCGCCTCCGGGTCGTCGGGAAGCAGGCCGACGAGGCGCTTGCGGTCGCCTCCGGCGGTGTCGGGGCGGGCGTGCGAGCGCTTGCCCACGTAGTCGGGCTTGCGCCGGGAGACGATCCACGACATGCCCAGGTCCTGCGGGGTGACGGTCCCGTCGGTCTCCTGCCCGACGATCGCGAAGCCCTTCTCGGCTCGCAGCACGTGCATGGTCTCGGTCCCGTACGGCACCGCCCCCAGCTCCAGCACCGCCTCCCACAACGCCCGCCCGTAGGCCCACGGCACGTTCACCTCGTACGCCAGCTCCCCCGAGAAGCTGATCCTGAACACCCTCCCGGGCACCCCCAGCACGTCGGCCTCCGCGTACCGCATGAACGCCAGGTCGAGCGCCCCGGGCGCGACGGCCGCGATCACCTCCCTGGCGCGCGGCCCCGCCACCACCACGGTCGCCCAGTGGTCGGTGACCGAGGTGAACGACACGTCCATGCCGGGCCACTCCGTCTGGTGCCACTCCTCCAGCCAGTCGAGCACCGCGGCGGCGTTGCCCGTGGTCGTGGTCATGAGGAAGCGGTCCTCGGCGAGCCTGGTGGTGGTGCCGTCGTCGAGCACCATCCCGTCCGCCCCGCACATCAGGCCGTAGCGGCAGGCGCCGACGGCGAGCGTGGAGTACAGGTTCGTGTAGACGCGGTCGAGGAACGCCCCGGCGTCCGCGCCCCGGATGTCGATCTTGCCGAGGGTGGAGGCGTCCATGGCGGCCACGCCGGTGCGGGCCGCGCGGCACTCCCGCAGGACGGCCTCCTGCATCGGCTCGCCGTCCAGAGGGAAGTACCAGGGGCGTTTCCACTGGCCGACGTTCTCGAAGACCGCGCCCCTGGCCACGTGGGCGTCGTGCATGGCGGTGGTCCTGACGGGGTCGGACAGCTCGCCGCGGTCGCGTCCGGCGAGGGTGGCGAACGACACCGGCACGTACGGCGGGCGGAACGTGGTCGTGCCCACCTGGCCGGGCGCGGCGCCGAGGAGGGCGGACATGACGCCGGCGACCACCGCGCCCGAGGTCTTGCCCTGGTCGGCGCCGGTGCCGGCGGTGGTGTAGCGCTTGACGTGCTCGACCGAGCGCATCCCGGCCCCCGTGGCCCTGGCCAGGTCGGCCACGGTCACGTCCCGGTGCAGGTCGGCGAACGCGAGCTCTCCCTCGACCATCCACAGGCCGGCCGGCGGGCGCTGCGGCCGCTCGTCGCACTCGGGCACCCGCAGCCCATGCGCGCTGTGCCCGGCGGCCTCCGCTCCCGCCGCGTAGCCGTCGGCGATGGCCTCGCGGGTGCCGTACAGGCCCCTGCACGCCCCGGCCGAGCGCTCCGCCTGCGCGGAGACACCCGGGACGAAGGCCCGCAGCTCCTCGTCGAAGCGGACCCGGCCCTGGGACTGGCTGAACAGGTGCACCGCCGGGTTCCAGCCGCCCGCGACGGCCAGCAAATCGGCCTCGACGTGCCGCGAGCCCACCCGGACGCCGTCCAGCACGCCGTCCGCGTCGCCCGTCGTGCCGGTCACGACGTCGCCCGCCACGCGCGGGTCCACCACGGCGGCGATCTCCACCCCTGCCGCGGCCAGGTCCCGGGCCGCCTCGTACCCGGAGTCCGCGCACGCGAACACGACGGCCCGCCGCCACGGCGCGACCCCGTACCGGTTGGCGTAGGCGCGAGCGGCGGAGGCCAGCATCACGCCGGGCCGGTCGTTGCCGGGGAAGGCGACCGAGCGCTCGTGCGCCCCCGTCGCCAGCACCACCTCGCGCGCCCTGATGTGCCACAGCCTCTCGCCCCGCGCCCGGCGCTCCACGGCCACCACGTAGTTGTGGTCGTGGTAGCCGACGGCGGTCGTCCGGGTGAGCACCCGTCCCGGCAGGTCGAGCCCCGCCACCCAGGTGAGCGCGGGCTCGCCGTCGAGGAGCAGGCGCGCGTTGAGCAGGTCGCCGCCCAGCCGCGGCTGCTCGTCCACGAGGATCACCCGCGCGCCCGCCCGCCCCGCCGCCACCGCGGCGGCCAGCCCGGCGGGGCCGCCGCCGACCACGAGCACGTCGCAGTGCAGGTATCCCTTGTCGCAGCGCCGATCGTCCACGGCGTCGAGGTCCACGCGGCCCTTGCCGCGCAGGCTCCACGCCTCCAGCCCGTCGTGCAGCTCCACGACCGTGGCCGCCAGCATCGGGTCCGCGCCCACCCTGACCAGCGCGTTCGGCTCCTCGGGCCCGGCGGTGAAGACGCCGCGCGGCCGGCCCAGCGCCACGCTGCGGCCGACCACCCGCACGCCGTTGCGCAGCAGCGCCGCCGCCAGCGTGTCGCCCGGCTCGCCCCGCAGCTCGCGGCCGTCGAACGTGAACCTCATCGAGGGTCCCTCATCTCGTGGGTGACCGTGTGCCGCTCGACGGTGAACCAGGTCCGGCAGCCGTGCACGTGGAACCAGCGCTCGTGGAACCAGCCCTTGGGGTTGTCGCGCATGAAGACGTAGGCCGCCCACTCCTCGTCGGAGGTCTCGCCGGCCGGGTAGGAGACGCCGGCCTGGCCGCCGTAGTGGAACTCGTTCCCGTCGCGGGGGCCGCAGTGCGGGCAGTGCAGGAGCAGCATCAGTGCGCCACCGCCGCCGCACCGTGCTCGTCGATGAGCGCCCCCGTGGTGAACCTCTCCAGCGCGAACGGCTCCGCCAGCGGGTGCGGCCGTTCGTGGGCGATCGTGTCGGCGTACACCCAGCCGGAGCCCGGCGTGGCCTTGAAGCCGCCGGTGCCCCAGCCCGCGTTGACGTACAGGCCGTCCACGGGCGTGCGGCCGATGATCGGCGAGGCGTCGGGCGAGACGTCCACGATGCCGGCCCACGTCCGCAGCACCCGCACCCGGCTGAAGACCGGGAACAGCTCCAGCGCCGCCGCCATCTGCGCCTCGATCACGTGGGCGTCGCCCCGCTGGCCGTAGGAGTTGTACGCGTCGATGCCCGCCCCCATGACCAGCTCCCCCTTGTGCGCCTGGCTGACGTACACGTGGACGGCGTTCGACATGACCACGCAGCCGAGCACCGGCTCCAGCAGCTCCGACACCAGCGCCTGCAGCGGGTGCGACTGCAGCGGCAGACGGATCCCGGCCTGCGCGGCGAGCACCGAGGTGTGCCCGGCCGCGGCGAGCGCGACCTTTCCCGCGGCGATCCGGCCGCGCGAGGTCCGCACGGCGACGACCCGGTCGCGCAGCGTCTCGAAGCCGGTGACCTCGCAGCCCTGGATCAGGTCCACCCCGTACGCGTCGGCCCCGCGCGCCAGCGCCCAGGCCACGTGGTCGTGCTTGGCGATGCCGCCGCGCCGTTGCAGCGTGGCCCCCATGACGGGATGGCGGGCACTGCCCGAGACGTTGATGATCGGGCAGAACTTCTTGACCTCGTCGGGTTCGAGCCATTCGGCGTCCACGCCGTTGAGCCGGTTGGCGTTCACCCGGCGCCTGCCCTCGCGCACGTCGCCCAGGTTGTGCGCCAGGTTGAGCACGCCGCGCTGGCTGAACTGCAGGTCGTAGTCCAGCTCCGCGCTCAGCCCCTCCCAGAGTCTGAGGGAGTGCTCGTAGATCGCGGCGCTCTCGTCCCACAGGTAGTTGGAGCGGATGATCGTGGTGTTGCGGGCCATGTTGCCGCCGGCCAGCCAGCCGCGTTCCAGGACGGCCACGTTCGTGAGGCCGTGGTTCTTGGCCAGGTAGTAGGCGGTGGCCAGGCCGTGGCCGCCGCCGCCCACGATGACGACGTCGTAGGCGGGCTTGGGCTCGGGGTTGCGCCAGAGGAAGTCGGGGTGGGTCAACGCCTGATCTTCTCCATCCCGGGGTCGTACAGCGGCTCGGCGGCGACCTCCGCGGGCACGCGGCGGCCGAAGTAGGAGATGTCAACATGCGTCCCTGGCTCCGCCAGCTCGGCCGGCAGCCAGGCGTAGGCGATGGGGTACTGGACGGTGTGGCCGTAGGCGGCGCTGGTGACGTAGCCGACCGTGCGTCCGCCGTGCCTGACCGGCTCCTTGCCCATGACGACCTGGGTGCTGAGCAACGGCACCAGCCTGCGCGTGACGTCCTTCGACAGCGCGTCGCGCCCGATGAAGTCCTTGTCGTCCCTGACCGCGAAGCCCAGCCCCGCCTCGTACGGGTTGTGCTCGGTCGTCATGTCCACGCCCCAGAGCCGGTACCCCTTCTCCAGCCGCAGGCTGTTGAAGGCGGCCCGGCCCCCGGCGACCGCCGTCCCCGGCGCCCACAGCGTGTCCCACAGCTTGAGCCCCATGTCGGCCGTGGTGTAGAGCTCCCAGCCCAGCTCGCCCACGTACGAGACCCGCATCGCCAGCACCGGCACCTGACCGACATATCCGGACTTGCAGCCGAAGTAGCGGAAGTTCTCGTGCGACAGGTCCATGTCCGTCAGCCCCTGCACCAGTTCCCTGGCCCGCGGTCCCCACACCCCGACGCAGCACGTGCCCGGCGTCAGGTCGCGCACCCGCACCCCGCCGGGCGCGTGCCTGGTCAGCCAGTCGAGGTCGAGGTTGCCGTTCGCGCCGACCTGGAACGTGTCCTCCTCCAGCCGCGCCACCGTGAGGTCCGACCGGATGCCGCCGCCGGCGTCCAGCAGCAGCGTGTAGGTGACCGAGCCGGGCTTCCTGTCCACGTTGTTCGTGGTCATCCGCTGCAGGAACGCCGCCGATCCCGGCCCGCTGACCTCGATCCGCTTCAGCGGCGTCATGTCGAAGAGCGCCACGCCCTCCCTGGCCGCGTACGACTCGGCGGCGGCGATCGGCGACCAGTAGCGCCTCGCCCACTCGTCCCGCTGCGCCAGCCCGAGCAACGGCTCCGTGGCCGCGCCGCGCGCCTCCTCCGGGACGTCGGCGAAGGCGTCCCTGCGCCGCCGGACGAGCTCCTCCAGCAGCGGCGTGTTCGCCTCGAACCAGTGCGGCCGCTCCCACCCGGCCGACTCCAGGAAGAACGCGCCCAGCTCCCGCTGCCGCGGATGGAACGGGCTGGTCCGCAGCGGCCGGGGCGACTCCATCGGCTGCAGCGGATGGATGATGTCGTAGACCTCGACGAAGTTCTGCTTCCCGCGCTCCTCGATGAAGGCGGGTGAGAGCTGCGTGCGCTCGAACCGGTTCAGCTCGCACTCGTGCAGGTCGACGGCCGAGCGCCCGTCCACCAACACCTGGGCCAGCGCCCGCGCCACCCCGGCCGAGTGCGTCACCCACACGGCCTCGGCCAGCCAGAACCCGTCGAGATGCGGGGCCTCACCGATCAGCGGGAAGCCGTCGGGGGTGAAGGAGAAGATCCCGTTGATGCCGTCCTCGTACTTGGACTCGGCCAGCGCCGGCAGCAGCTCGACCGCGTCGCGCCAGGCGGGGTCGAAGTCCTCCTCGGTGAACGCCTGCACCGACGGCATCGTGGTGGACCGGGGGCCGATCTCGTCCTGGGCGACCGGCATGGGGCGGTGGGAGTAGGAGCCGATGCCGATGCGGTCGCCGTGCTGCCGGAAGTACAGGTCGCGGTCCTGGTGGCGCAGGATCGGGCCCTGCTCCCGCCGGCCCAGCGGCCCTGACTTGGCGTACTGGTGGGCCAGGGGCAACAGCGGCACGGTCAGCCCGGCCAGCTTCCCGATCGACGGCCCCCAGAACCCTGCCGCGCACACCACCACGTCCGCCGGGATCGTCCGGTACTCCCCCGACGTCACGACGGAGACCCCGGTGACCCGCCCGCCCCGCTGCTCGATCCCGACCACGGTGTGCCCGGGCAGGAGCCTGGCCCCGCGCTCGACGGCCCGCGCCGCCTGCGCCTGGCCGCAGGGCACCGCCGCCGCGAGCCCGTCGCCCGGCACGTGCAGCCCGCCGAGCACCCGGTCCTGGGCGAGCATCGGCCACAGCGCGGCGCACTGCCCGGCGTCGAGCAGCCGCGCCTCGACGCCCCACGACTCGGCCCAGCCGTGCTTGCGGTGCAGGTCGGTCCAGCGCTCCGGGGTGGTGGCCACCTCCAGCCCGCCCACCTGCCTGAAGCAGTCGCCGCCCAGCGCCGTGTACTTGGCCACGGTGTAGGCGGCGAACTCGGTCATCGTCTTGGACGGGTTCGTCTGGAAGACGAGGCCGGGGGCGTGGGAGCTGGAGCCTCCGGCGGCGAAGAGGGGGCCCTGGTCCACGACCGTGACGTCCGTCCACCCCCGCTCGGTGAGCTCGTCGGCGAGGGCGCAGCCCACGATCCCCGCTCCCACGATCACCAAACGAGGTCGGCTCATGGTGCCTCCGGTTGTTCCTTATTACGCAACACACACCGGACTACGCAACGACCATAGAGTCCAGGACCCGCCGGAACAAGAGCTACCGCACGGGCGAGGTGTCCCGTACGAGATACGTGACCACACCCGCGCCCGGCACGGCCAGCTCCTCGAACCCCAGCCGGTCGTAGAAGGCCCGCGCCGCCACGTTGCTGGTCAGCATGCTCAGGTGCAGCCCCGCGACCCCCGCCTCGCGCAGGCCGTCGACGAAGGCGCCCATGAGGCTGCGCCCCCAGCCCTTGCCCTGCCAGTCCGGCAGCAGGTCGATGTGCAGGTGCGCCGGGTGCCCCGCCAGCTCGGGCAGGATCATCCGCTCGGGGCGGTGGTGCAGCGCCAGCATCTCGTCGTCGCGCGTGACGGGCGGGCCGGCGGGCGCGGGCAGCGCCGCGCGCGGGATCCACTCCTCGCGGTAACGGCGCACGAACCGCCCGGTGTCGGCCGTGCCCACGATGTAGCCGACGGCGTTGCCCTGGCCGTCGTCCACCACGTGGGCGTGCTCGGGCTCGAGGATCACGTACGGGGCGGCGAACAGGTCGCCCATGAGCCGGTCGGAGGCGTACATGCCGCGGGCGTCGCCTCCGGCGTCGGCGGTGCGCACGCAGATGTCGTAGACGCTGTCCAGATCCCGGGGCTGGTACGAACGCACATAAGGGGAGATCATTCGCGACAAAGTACCAGTACGCTGAGCTTGCGGGGGAAAGGGCGACATGGCGCAACAGCGGCGTTTACTCGAAGGACTCGGCGTCACCGTCGCCGAGGAGACCGCCTACCGGGCCCTGCTCCGGCACGGCCCGGCGACGCTGAGCGAGCTGGCCGCCGAGACCGGCTCGTCGGCCGCCGCCATCCGCCGCATGCTGCCCAGGCTGGAGGACCTCGGCCTGATCTCCCGCGTGGCCGGCCGCCCGCTCCGCCTCGTCGCCACGCCCCCGAACATCGCCATCGACATCCTCGTCGCCCGCCGCCAGGAGGAGCTCACCCACAGCCGCGCCGCCGCCGCCCTCCTGGCCACCGAGGTCGCCGACCGCGGCGGGCCGCATCCGGAGGAGGTGCTGGAGGTCGTGACCGGCCGCGACGCCGTGGCCAGGCGGTATCTCCAGCTCGAACGCAACGCCACCCGGGAGATGCTGGTGCTGGTGCATCCGCCGTACGCGGTGGACATCAGCGACGACCGCGAGAACCGCCGCCGCGCCGCCCGCCAGGGCGCCCCCGTCACCCGCGGCATCTACAGCCCGCTCGCCTTCGAGCAGCCCGGCATGCTGGCTCACACCCGCCGTGCCATCGCCGACGGCGAGCAGGCCCGGCTCGGCCAGGTGCCGGTCAAGCTCGCCATCGCCGACGCCCGCACCGCCGTCCTCCCGCTGGTCTCCGACGAGGACCGCGCCGTGGAGAGCGCCCTGGTCGTGCACCCGTCGGCGCTGCTGGACGCGCTGGTGGGCCTGTTCGAGACGTTGTGGCGGGCCGCCGTCCCGCTGCGCCTGACCCCGGACGGCCTGGAGCAGGACCGGCGCGGCCCGGACGAGGAGGTGCTGGCCCTGCTGGCGGCCGGCATGAAGGACGACGCCATCGCCCGGCAGCTCGGCCTGAGCCCCCGCACGGTGCAGCGCCGCGTGCAGGTGCTGTGCGAGCAGCTGGGCGCGCGCACCCGCTTCCACGCCGGCTTCCTGGCCGCCCACCACGACCTGCTGCCCGAATGACCGCTCGCTACGTGATCAGGATGCCGCCGTCCACCGGCAGCGCGACCCCGGTGATGTACGAGGCCGCGTCGCTCGCCAGGAACACCGCGGCCGCCACCAGCTCGGCCGGGTCGCCGGCCCGCTGCATGACCACCCGCGACTGCATCATGTGCTCCAGGTAGCCCGGCTTGTACTGCTCGGTCATCTCCGAGGCGAAGAAGCCGGGCTCCAGGCAGTTGACCCGGATGCCGCGGCGCCCGGTCCACTGCTGGGCCAGGTCGCGCGTCAGCCCGACCACCCCCGCCTTGGACGCGCTGTAGGCGGCCTGCGGCAGCCCAGCGGTGGTCTCGCCGAGGATGCTGCCGATGTTCACGATCGACGAGCCCGGCCGCATCACGCGGGCGCACGCCTGCGCCATCCAGTACGTCCCGTGCAGATTGATCTCGACGACCCGGCGGAACTCCTCGGGCGCCTCGCGCAGCGCGGGCACGGCGGTGCCGACCCCGGCGTTGTTGATCAGCACGTCCACGGAGCCCATGGCCTCGACGGCGGCGGCCACGACGGCCTCGCACTCGTCGGGCCGCGCCACGTCGGCGGGCACGGCCAGGCACCGGCGGCCGGTCTCCTCCACCAGGTGCCGCGTCTCCTCCAGCCGCTCCTTGCGCCGGGCGCAGATCACCACGTCGGCGCCCGCCTCGGCCAGGCCGCGCGCGAACGCCACCCCCAGCCCGGCGGAGGCCCCGGTGACGATCGCCACCTTGCCGTCGAGCCGGAACCGCCCCAGCACGCCTGGATCCGTACTCCGCACGTCGCCCACTGACCCGCGTTCCTTCCGCCGGTGAAAGCCTTCCCGGGGAGGATCGCACAGCAAGGGCTTGCTCCGCATCGCCGTGCCCGCTTCCCGGCCCGCTCCCGGTCGGCCACCCGCACGCGAAGGCGGCCCGCATCGGCGAACCACCCACACGCAAGAGGCGGCCCGCCATCGGCGAACCACCCACACGCGAAGGCGGCCCGCCATCGGCGAACCACCCACACGCGAAGGCGGCCCGCCATCGGCGAACCACCTCCACGTGAGAGGTGGCCCGCCGCCGGCAGGCCGCCCGGGCCGGAGACGGACCTACAGGCCGTACTCCTTGACGATGCGCTCGTGCCGCTCGACCTCCACGTCGATCTCGCGGGCCAGGTCGAGCCAGGCCAGCGGATGCACCCACCGCTCGGTGGCGTCGTCGAGCAGCGCGTCGACCTCGGAGGGCGACACGTCCGGCGGCACCGCGACCCAGCCGAACACGCCCGGCAGCGACTCGCCGCTGGTCGGGTGGGTGACGGTGTAGTTCTCGTCGCTGTAGACCCACATCGGCCAGCCGCGCTCGGCCATGACCTCGGTGAACTCCGCCCAGTCCTCCTCACTCGGCGCGGCGCCGTCGAAGAAGAAGCTGGTGTAGCCGCCGGGCCGCAGGATGCGCACCGCGGCGAACGGGGGCACGAAGTTCTGCTGCTCCTGCGGGTCGTCGGGGACGGGCTCGAGGAGCTGCGGGTCGAACACGACCAGGTCGCCCGCGTTGTACTCCATGCCGCGCGGCTGCGGCAGCGCGAGCCTGGCGGTGGCGGGGCCGGTGCGGATGGACAGGACCTGGCGCTGGCCGCCGTCGGGCGCGGGGAGGATGAGCCGGATGAGGCCCATCTCCTCCTCGATCGGGCCCTCCTTGGACTTGATCGGCATGCCGATCTTGGCGGCGCCCTTGCGTACGGTCTCCCAGTCCTCCGCCGAGGTGGCCATGACGATCATGCGCCAGACGTCCTCGTCGACCAGCTCGTCGAGCACCTCCAGCAGCACCTCGGCGGCCCTGCCGTTGGCGTCGAGCTGCTGGGCGGCGCCGGACAGCAGGCGGCGGGCCTCGATGCCGGCCCCGGCCGCGATGGCGTGCTCGGCCGCGTCGGCCGTCTCCTGCCAGCGCTCGCGGGCGCTGTGCAGCCTGGCCAGCGTGAGGTGCTGGGCGGCGTGCGGCAGCAGGGCGGCCATCTGCTCCAGGCGCTCGTCCTGGCGGGCCTCGATGAGCAGCGTGGTGAGGTAGGCCACGTCGTCGGAGTCGGCGCCGGCGATGTCGCCGCTGTCGACCAGCAGCTTCCAGTAGATGTCGGCGCCGGTGGCGGGGTAGCCGAGGAAGCCGAGCGTGGTGGTGTGCCGGCGGGTGGCCTCGATGTCCTGGCCGGACAGCGGGGCCAGCCAGCCCACCCACTTCTCGGGGTCGGCGTTGAAGCCGTCGGCGGCGTCGAACAGGCCGACCCGCTCCTCCACGGGGCCGGGGGCCTGGGGCTCGGCGGTGGCGTCGGCGGTGGCCCGCAGCGCGGCGATGCGCTCGCTCAGGTCGCCGGCCTCGCGCAGCTCGGCGGTGCCGGACTCGGCCAGGTCGGCCAGCAGCCTGGCCTGCCAGACGCCCTGCCTGCCGATGGCCAGCTCGCCCGCGACCAGCGCGAGCTCGACGCGGGAGCGGTAGCCGCCCATCATGCCGAAGTAGTCCATCCACTGGCGCACGACCCGGCCGAGCTGCCAGGTGTTGGTGATCTGCGCCGAGCCGGCCAGCTTGTTGACCGCCTGCGACCACTCGACCCACACCCGCGGGTGCTCGCCGACCACGTCGAGGTCGGGCAGCGCGTCGACGGCCTCGGCGATGCGGTCGAGGGTGGCCAGGATGAGGGCCCGGCGCACGCCGTCGCGGTGCTCCTTGGCCACCGGGTCGTCGGCCTGGAACCCGGCCGCGGCCTGCAGCGCGTCGAGCGCGTCGGAGGCGCGCCCGGCGGCCAGCAGCGCTCGGGCGCTCTCGGCGCCCAGCTCCCAGCTCGCCTCGCGGCCGGCCGTGCGCAGCCGCTCGACGGCGGACTCGGCGTAGGTCACGGCCTCGCCCGGCTTGCCCGCGTCGATGAGGGCCGCGACGTACTGCGTCACCAGTCCGGCGAAGGCGGGCTTCTCGGGGGTGGTGCTCTCGAGGTAGGCGCCGAGCGTCTCGAGGCGGTCGGTGGCGTAGCCGGGGCCGTCGGTGTTGGCCCAGACGACGGCCAGCGCCTCGACGGCGGCCGGGACGGCCGGGCACTCGCGCACGTCTTCGCGCTGGGCGAACGCCAGGAGCTGCTGGGCGTCGTCGATGGCCACCGCGCCCTGGGCCCGGTCGCCGATGCGGCCGATCAGGTGCCAGTAGCGGGCGTAGAACTCGAGCCAGGGCAACTCCAGGGACTCTGCCTGCTGCGCGATGGCCGGGGCCATGACGTCGAGCTGCGGATACCGGCCCTCATAGGCCTGTGCGGGGAGGTCTCCCAGCGCCATGGCGAGGCCAACGTTGCCCGCCTCGGAAAGCTGCTGCTGGGTTTCGCCGACCCAGGCCCAGATGTCCACGTCCATGGGCAGCCAGTCTGCCAGGTCAACGAGCGTGCCCAAAACGCAGAAGGTCGATCAGCTCGTCCGATTCGCTGTCCGTCAGGACCGAAAACACCGGCGCCATGAGGTCGTCGGTGGTCTCCTCCACGGCCGCGCGCCGCGCGACCACGTCGGGACCCGGCTCGGCGTACGGCTCCGGCCAGGTGAAGAACCGGGCGATGGCCGCGCCCTGCGACTGCCCCAGCGGGGTGCCGCCGTGCTCGGTGGCCAGCGTCGCCTCCAGCGGGTGCAGCCCGGCCGCGAGCACCGCGTTGGCGTGCAGGCCGCCGCGCAGCTCGCGTACGACGTGCATGAGCTGCACGGCCCTGGCGGGCGGGTCGTCGGGCAGCGGCACCGCCCGCCAGCCCGCGAAGAGCGGCGCCCCGACCGGTGAGGCCTGCTCGACGACCGGCTCCAGCAGCTCGGCGATCCTGGCGCAGCCCTGGTATCCGCCCAGCTTGCGGCGGCCCCACGCGTGGCAGGCCGCGGTGTAGAGCTCGACGGCCCGGTCGGCGGGGAGCTTGCGGCCGCCGTTCCAGCTCTCCTCGACGTGCGCGGCGGGGAAGAAGACGGCCACGGAGGTGACGACGTCGGCGTCGCACTCGCCGAGCACGCCGCAGCGACCTCTGAAGTAGACCTCGCGGGGGCCGAGACCGTGCTCCTCGCAGATGGCCTTGACCTCTCGGGAGATCATGAATCCGCCGCCGATCTGCCCGATCGGCGTCTTCACCTGTACGGCGGTGGTGCGTGGGTCTGCCATGTCCACCTCTCAGTTCGCCAAGCAGACCCAGCATCCCCCATTAGAACTTCATTCTGCAAGCATCAGTTCGCCGCTGGCCACGATCACCGCCGGGCCGGACAGGTAGCTGGTGTCCTGGTCGAGGATCACCGTCAGCGTGCCGCCCAGCACCTCGACGGTCCACGTGCCGGTGGTGTCGCCGGACAGGTGCGCGGCGGCGACGGCCGTGGCCACCGAGCCGGTGCCGCAGGAACGCGTCTCGCCCGAGCCGCGCTCGAAGACGCGCATGACGGCCCGGCTGACGCCGACCGGGTTGAACAGCTCGACGTTGACCCCTGCGGGGAAGACGCCGGTGTCGAAGCCGGGCTGGTGGGTGAGGTCGAGCTGGGCCACCGGGTCGCCGATCGAGCAGGCCAGGTGGGGGTTGCCCATGTCGACGCAGATCCCGGGGTACTCGTGCCCGCCCAGCGTGGCCACGCTCTCCCCGTGCACCACCGGCTTGCCCATGTCCACCGTGACGTCGCCGTTGGGCTCGATGCGCACCTCGCGCAGCCCGCCCCTGGTCGCGATCGCGAACTCCGAGCCGTGCTCGAGCCCGGCTTCGAGCAGGTAGCGGGCGAACACGCGCACGCCGTTGCCGCACATCTCGGCCACGCTGCCGTCGGAGTTGCGGTAGTCCATGAACCACTCGGCCCGCGCCGCCTGATCGCTCACCTCGTGGCTGTCCTTGGTGCGGGCCACCCGGAGCACGCCGTCGGCGCCGATGCCTGCTCTCCTGTCACAGATCTTGGCGACGAGCGCGGCCGACACGTCGACCTCGCCCTCGGGATCGGGCAGGATGACAAAATCGTTCTCGGTGCCGTGCCCCTTGAGAAAGCGCATGGCAAAAGTTTATTCGCACGGGTGTCCCGCGATTCGCGCCAGGGACCGCTCAAGCAGGTCGGGAGCGTCGTACGGCAGCCACCACACCCGCGGGTCCCGGCGGAACCACGACTCCTGCCTGCGGGCGAAGCGCCTGGTCAGCCTGACCGTCTCCGCCATCGCCTGCTCCTCGCTCCACTCGCCCTCCAGGAAGCGGACGACCTGGGCGTAGCCGAGGGCGCGGCCGGCCGTGCGCCCCTCCGCCAGCCCCTGCCCGAGCAGGTCGCGCACCTCGTCCACCAGGCCCGCGGCCCACATGCGCTCGACCCTGAGCTCGATCCGCGCGTCCAGCTCCGGCCTGGGCACCTCCAGCCCGATCTGGACGCTCGGGTAGACGGCGTCGTAGGAGGGCATCGTCGCCGAGAACGGGCGGCCCGACAGCTCGATCACCTCCAGCGCCCGCACGATGCGGCGGCCGTTGCTCGGCAGGATCGCCGCGGCGGCGGCCGGGTCGCGCTCGCGCAGCCGCTCGTAGAGGGGGGCCGGGCCGCGCTCGGCCAGCTCGGACTCCAGGCGCGCCCTGATCTGCGGATCGGTGCCGGGGAACTCCAGCTCGTCGATGGCCGCCCGCACGTACAGGCCGCTGCCGCCGACCAGCACGGGCACCTCGACGGCGTCGATGACCGCCCTGGTCAGCTTCTGGTACTCGGCCACGCTGGCCGTGACCGTCACGTCCCAGATGTCGAGCAGGTGGTGCGGCACCCCGCGCCGCTCCTCCCGCGTCAGCTTGGCCGTGCCGATGTCCATGCCGCGGTAGAGCTGCATGGAGTCGGCGTTGACGCACTCGCCGCCCAGCCTGAGGGCGAGATCCACGGCGAGATCGGACTTTCCTGCGGCCGTGGGGCCCACGACGGCGATGACTGGCTGCTGAGGCACGTCGACAAGTTTGCTAGAGATCGAGCAGCGTCGGCTGCAGGTACCCCTCGTGGGTCAGCAACCAGCGCTTGGTCTCCACGCCCTCTCCGCCGCTGAACCCGCCCAGCCCGCTGCCCGCGATCACCCGGTGGCAGGGCACGAAGATCGGGATCGGGTTGGAGCCCATGATCGAGCCGATGCCGCGGGCGGGCACGCTGGAGCCGCTCAGCGTGGCCAGCTCACCGTAGGTGACGGTCCTGCCGTACGGGACCTCGTGCAGGGCCTGCAGCACCCGCAGCCGCGAGCCCGACATGAGCCGCCAGTCGATCGGCGTCTCGAACGTCTTCAGCTCGCCCGCGAAATAAGCGTTCAGCTCGGCGACGACGGAGGCCGTACGATCCGCATCATGAACCTCAGCCAGGTCGAGGCGGCCCGTCAGCCGGTCGCGGGACCCCCAGCCCGAGGCGACGAGGCCGATCTCGGTGACGGCCAGCACGAAGCCGCCCACAGGCGTGGGCACCTCGGCGAAGGCAACCGTGGTGGTCATGGTGTCCTCACGTGAGCTCGTGGTGCTGGGGACGTCCAGCGCCGTTCCTACCCGACACCGTAACCACAACGGCTACCTCCTGCGCTGGGACGGTCAGGGCTTCCTGTTCGACCCGGGCGAGGGCACCCAGCGGCAGATGGTGCACGCCGGGCTGAGCGCGAACGACGTGCACTGGCTCTGCGTGACCCACTTCCACGGCGACCACTGCCTCGGCGTGCCCGGCGTCGTCCAGCGCATCGCCCGCGATCGGGTGCGGCACCCGGTGCGGGCGGTCTTCCCCGGCTCCGGCGAGACGTACTGGCGCCGGCTGCGCCACGCCGCCGTGTTCGCCGACACCGACGTCATCGCCGAGCATCCCGTCTCCGGCGACCTGGCCGGCGTCGGGCCGCTCGTCGCGCGCCGCCTGTCCCACCCCGTCGAGTCGTACGGCTACCGCGTCCAGGAGCCGGCCGGCCGCCGCATGCTGCCCGAGAAGCTGGCCGCCCACGGCATCCGCGGCCCCGAGATCGGCGAGCTGCAGCGCACCGGCTCGGTGCGCGGCGTCACGCTCGCCGAGTGCAGCGTGCCGAAGCCCGGCCAGAGCGTGGCGTTCGTGATGGACACCCGGCTCTGCGACTCCGTCTTCGAGCTGGCCTCCGGGGTGGACCTGCTGGTGATCGAGGCCACGTTCCTGTCCGCCGAGAGCGCGCTGGCCAAGGAGTACGGGCATCTGACGGCGTTCGAGGCGGGAGTGGTGGCGGCCGACGCGGGCGTGCGCAGGCTGGTGCTCACGCACTTCTCGGAGCGGTACGGGTTCGACGCCGAGCCGTCCTTCGTCCAGGAGGTGCGGCGCAGCTTCGACGGCGAGGTCGTGACGGCCCGCGACCTGATGCGGATCCCCGTGCCGAAGCGTCAGGCCAGCCACGCCCCGGCGAGGTAGCCGACCCCGTACGGCGCCGCCGCCATCAGCAGGCGCCCCCGGTACGCCCGCGCGCCCGCCGCCCCCGCCAGCACCTGAAGGGCCGCTCGCCCGCTGACCCACAGCCGGTCGGCCTCCGCGGCGTCGAGCGCGGCCAGCGTGGCGGCGTCGCCGGTCGCCACCGCCTTGGCGATCAGGTCGTTGTACGGGCCCGCGGCCGCGTCGTGCCTGCCCGGCGCCCTGGGGCTCAGGCAGGCGGAGCCGTCGGCCATGACCAGCAGCGCCACCCGGTCACTGCGCCCGCCCAGCTCCTCGCCCAGCGCCAGGCAGCCGGCGGTGGTCGTGCCGAAGGCCACGGACTGCAGGCCCTGGGGATCGGCGTCTGCGAGGAGCACGCGGGCGACGGTCAGGGACAGCGGCAGCACCGGCTCGCCCGCGCCCGCCGTGCGGTCCACGCCCCAGGGGCGCAGGGTGCCCGCCGCGCCTGCCTCGTACGTGCGGGTGGCCTCGGCGCCGCCCACCACGACCAGCGCGTCGGGACGCGCCTCGCGCAGCGCGGCGATCGCGGCGTGGCAGGCGGAGCGCAGCTCGGGCATCCCGAGCGCGACCAGCGGGGTCGATGGGCAGACGGCGGCGGCGACGAGCACGAGCGCAAGCGTACGTGGCCACGCGCCACCGCTCCCACCCGGAGGGTTCAGAAGGGCCCGCGCCCGTCCTTGATCGCCGCGATCAGCTCCCTGGTGCGGGCGTGGGACGCCTCGTGCAGCCCGCTGCCGAAGCTGATCCTGGCCACCCCGAGCTCCGCCAGCCTTCCGATGCCCGGCGTCCGCTCGCCGAAGTACACGTTGACCGGCGCTCCGAGCTCGCTGACCAGCGCCCGGATCTCGTCCTCGTCGGCCAGCAGGATCGGGTACACGCAGTCGGCGCCCGCCTCCAGGTAGCGCCGCCCGCGCGCGACGGCCTCCTGCCTGGGCGCCTTGCCGTACAGGTAGAGGTCCACCCTCGCGTTGATCACCAGCGCGTCACCGGCGGCGGCCCGCACCTCGGCCAGGAACTCCGTCTGCTCCCCCGGATCCACCATCTCGCCACGGCCGGGCAGGGAGTCCTCAAGGTTGCAGCCGGCCGCGCCGGCCTCGGCCAGGCGCTCGACGAGCTCGGCGGGCGCGAGCCCGTACCCGCGCTCGACGTCGGCCGTCACCGGCACACCCTCCACGGCCCTGGCCACGCGGGCGATGGCCGCCATCATCTCGCCGACGGGAGTGTGCTCGCCGTCGTCGTAGCCCAGCACGTGCGCGACGGCGGCGCTGCTGGTGGCCACGGCGGGAAAGCCCGCCTCGCGCACGGCGCGGGCGGAGGCCGCGTCCCAGACGTTCGGCAGGATCAACGGGGTGCCGGGCACATGGAGCGCCCGCAGCGCGGACGCGTTGTCAGTCGTCATGCCCTCAATGTAGGGACCGGAAGTGGCCCTTTGTAGAGCCAGTTCCGCCCATAAGACGGCATGCCACTTTCTGGCGGCTCGTCCTCAGCAGCCGCTCTTCGAGCACTGGCCGGCGACCTCGCCCGCAGGGCCGTTGGCCGGGGTGTCGGCGGGGGTGTCGCCGCCGGAGGACTGCGGCGCCCTGGTGGGGGACGTCGTGGCCGGCTTCCTGCCGTCGCCGGTGTTCGCCTGGGTGGCGGGCCGCGAGTCCGTGCCCGTCGAACCGGTGTCGGCGGTGCCGCCCGTGCCGGGGTCGGCGACGTCGCCCATGCTGCCGTCGTCGGGGGCGTCGGTGGACAGATCGCCGTCCTCGGGGGACTCGGCGGTGACGTCGCCCATCGTGGCGTCGTCGCCACCGAGGTCGTCAGTGCCGTCGGTGCCGCCGCTGGTCTGGGCCGGCGCGGGGCCGCCGCCGCTCTGCTGGGCCGCCTCGCCCGGGTTGCCGGCCAGCATGTAGCCGCCGCCTCCGGCGAGCAGGACCGCCAGCACCGCCGCGGCGATGATGAGCGGCTTCTTGTTCGTCGCTTTTCTCTGACGGCTGTTTCTCGACGCCGGGCGGGTGTCTCCCGGCCCGGTCAGGATCTCGTGACGATCCGGCTCGTTCGGATCATGCATGGGGTTACAGCTCCCTGCGGTCGTATCGGGGAAAGCTCGCCGGCTTCCGCGGGTGATGGACCACACTAGCCGCAACGGCTGAATGCTCGCACACCAATCACAAAGGAATCACGACTTGTCCCCCCTTCGATCCATTTGCCCAGGTAGCCGCCCGCACCTCGCGCCGCTGGCAGGAGTCGTCGGAGTGCTCGCCACCGCCGGGGTGGGAATATTCCTGGCATTCAGTAACGCGCCCGATGTCACACCGCAAAGACGCGGGGAATTCGATCAGGAAACTCCGCTTACCCCAAGATCGAATACATCGACTTCGCCACTCTCGGCGTCGAAAGCGACACAAACAGCGACCATGACAGCGGTCTCCGTTGGATCGTTCCCCATTCCGTCGGCCCAGCGGGCGGGCATGGTGCTCGGGCCGCTGTCACCGCCCTGGATCGAGGCCGTGCCGCCGTGGAACGCGCCGATCTCGCCGCCCGTGGACACGGCGCTCTCACCGTCTGGGGACGTGACGCTCTCGCCGCCTGGAGAAGCGGTGCTCCCCCCGCCTCCGGGAGTGATCGCGCCCCCGCCGGAGATCGGCGTTCCCGCGGAGACGACAGCACGCGGCCGGCGGCCGCCCCACGCCGGGCCCCCTGGCCGCTCCCCTTCGCCTCCCAGGGAACGCCCGGCCCCTCCTGACCGGGCACAGGCCCTCCCGACGCCGCGGGTGTCCCCGCAGGCGCCTCCCCCGCACCGGCCGTCACCGAGCCGGAGCGCCGTCGCGCCGCCGCCCGCGCGGGGGCGCGGCCTGCCGAACCCCTGCGCCACGATGCACGATTTCCGCCGGCAGCCGTGCGAGCAGGCCCTCGACAGGCTCACCCGCTGACGGCCCGGCCCGTCCTCGCCCCACCGGGCGAGGGCGGGTCAGTGGGCGGAGCAGCCTCCGGTGGACGCCGGCAGCGGGGCGGGGCGGCCGACGGTGGGCATGCCGAGCAGGACGCCCGGGCCCGAGGACGGCGCGGGAGCGGCCTGGCGGGCCTGCCAGGCGTCACCGGCACGGGTGCGCCGAAGACCCAGGACGGCGCCGTCGGCCACCAGGTGGTGCGGGGCCGCGTACGTGACCTCGACCGTCACCATGTCACCCGGCCGGGGCGTCTCCTCGCCCACCGCGAAGTGCACGAGGCGGTTGTCGGCCGCGCGGCCCGACAGCCGGCGCGTGGCGTCGTCCTTGCGGCCCTCGCCCTCCGCCACCAGCACCTCGAGCGTCCGCCCGACCTGCTTCTTGTTCTCCTCCCACGAGATCTCCTCCTGCAGGGCCACGAGCCGCTCGTAGCGCTCCTGCACGACCTCCTTGGGCACCTGGTCGGGCATGGTGGCCGCGGGGGTGCCCGGGCGGATGGAGTACTGGAAGGTGAAGGCGTTGGCGAAGCGGCTCTGGCGGACGACGTCGAGGGTGGCCTGGAAGTCCTCCTCCGTCTCGCCGGGGAAGCCGACGATGATGTCGGTGGAGATGGCCGCGTCGGGCATGGCCGCGCGGACCCGCTCGATGATGCCGAGGTAGCGCTCGGCCCGGTACGAGCGCCGCATCGCCCGCAGCACCCGGTCGGAGCCCGACTGCAGGGGCATGTGGAGCTGGTGCATGACGTTGGGCGTCTCGGCCATGGCGGCGATCACGTCGTCGGTGAAGGCGGCCGGGTGGGGCGAGGTGAAGCGGACCCGCTCCAGGCCGTCGATGTCGCCGCAGGCGCGCAGCAGCTTGCCGAAGGCGAGCCGGTCGCCGAACTCCACGCCGTAGGTGTTGACGTTCTGCCCGAGGAGCGTGACCTCCAGCGCCCCCTGGTCCACCAGGGTCCGTACCTCGGCCAGGATGTCGCCGGGCCGGCGGTCCTTCTCCTTGCCGCGCAGCGACGGCACGATGCAGAACGTGCAGGTGTTGTTGCAGCCGACCGAGATCGACACCCAGGCGGCGTAGGCCGACTCGCGCTTGGTGGGCAGCGTCGAGGGGAAGACCTCCAGCGACTCCTTCAGCTCGACCTGCGCCTCGCCCTCGACGCGGGCCCGCTCCAGCAGCACCGGCAGCGAGCCGATGTTGTGCGTGCCGAACACCACGTCGACCCATGGCGCCTTGCGGACGATCTCGCCCTGGTCCTTCTGGGCCAGGCAGCCGCCGACGGCGATCTGCATGCGCGGGTTGCGCGTCTTGGCCGGCCGGAGATGGCCGAGGTTGCCGTAGAGGCGGTTGTCGGCGTTCTCCCGCACGGCGCACGTGTTGAACACGACCACGTCGGCCGTCTCGCCGTCGGGGGCGGGCACGTAGCCGGCGTCCTCCAGCAGGCCTGACAGCCGCTCGGAGTCGTGGACGTTCATCTGGCACCCGTATGTGCGCACTTGGTACGTGCGGGCGCCCTCCTGGGTCACAGTCATGGCACGTTCAAGGGTAGTCGTTGTGCGGCTTGCGGCGGCCCGTATGGATCTAAAAGGCCAGCTTGGCGGCATGATGTGATCGGATCGGTACCGCTCGGTTAGTGCACAGCGTTCTAAGGCCCTCTACGTTTTACTCCATGACGGAGAACGGGGACGCCACTCCACTGGTCCAGTTGGAGAACGTCAACAAGCACTTCGGGGCGCTGCACGTCCTGAAGGACATCAACTTGACCGTCTCTCGCGGCGAGGTTCTGGTCGTCATCGGCCCTTCGGGTGGCGGGAAGAGCACGCTCTGCCGCACGATCAACCGGTTGGAGACGATCAACGACGGCAAGATCATATTTGACGGCCAGGTGCTGCCGGCCGAGGGCAAGGCGCTGGCAAGGCTTCGCTCCGACGTGGGCATGGTCTTCCAGTCGTTCAATCTGTTCGCCCACAAGACCATCCGCGAGAACGTCACGCTCGGCCCGGTCAAGGTCCGCGGCGTATCGAAGGACGCCGCCGACAAGCGGGCCATGGAGTTGCTGGAGCGGGTGGGCATCGCGGCGCAGGCCGACAAGTACCCCGCGCAGCTCTCCGGCGGCCAGCAGCAGCGTGTCGCGATCGCCAGGGCGCTGGCCATGGATCCGAAGATGATCCTGTTCGACGAGCCGACCTCCGCACTGGACCCCGAGATGGTGCAGGAGGTGCTCGATGTGATGATCGGGCTGGCGCGTGACGGCATGACCATGATGGTCGTCACGCACGAGATGGGGTTCGCCCGCCGCGCCGCCAACCGGGTCGTGTTCATGGCGGACGGGCAGATCGTCGAGGAGAACACCCCCGACGAGTTCTTCACCAACGCGCAGACGGATCGTGCGCGCGACTTCCTTTCGAAGATCCTCACGCACTGAGAGTTATGAGGCAGGTACACATGCACATGCGTCGAACGGGAGCGGTGCTCTCCATCGCGGCACTCGCCGCGGGCCTGGCCGCTTGTGGCGGTGGGGGAGAAACGTACGCCACCGTGGCCGACAAGATCACGGGCGGTGGCACGGTCGTGGTCGGCACCAAGTGGGACCAGCCGAGCCTGGGCCTGAAGATGGGCAACGAGCCCGAGGGCTTCGACGTCGACGTTGCCAAGGCCGTGCTGAAGGAAGTGAACGGCGGCAAGGACGTGAAGATCGAATGGAAGGAGTCGGCTTCCTCCAACCGCGAGCCGTTCCTCCAGAACGGCACGGTCGACATCATCTTCGCCACGTACTCCATCACCGAGGAGCGCAAGGGCAAGGTCACCTTCGGCGGCCCGTACGTCGTCGCGCACCAGGACATCATGGTCCGCAAGGACGACGCCTCGATCAACACCCCGCAGGACCTCAAGGGCAAGAAGATCTGCAAGGCCTCGGGCTCCAACTCCTACAAGCGCATCACCGACCCGCCCCCGGACGGTGAGCTCGACATCGACGCCACCACCGTCGACGCGGCCAACTACTCGGAGTGCGTGCAGAAGCTGACCGGCAGCAACCTCGACGCCGTCACCACCGACGACCTGATCCTGGCGGGCTTCGCCAAGCAGGCCGGCGGCAACTTCAAGGTGCTGGGCCAGGGCTTCACGGACGAGAAGTACGGCATCGGCCTGAAGAAGGGCGACACCAAGACCTGCGAGGCCGTCAACAAGGCGGTGGCCGCGCTGTGGAGCAACGGCACCATGAAGACGCTGCTGGACAAGTGGTTCGGCGGCATCCAGGGCCTGAACGTGTCCACGCAGGCACCCGCTGCCGAGGGTTGCGCCTGATCACGTCGGTGACGGCGGCCGGTGACCCGGCCGCCCGTCGCCCCTGCGGTGGAGCACGATGGACGAACTAATCAAGTACGGGCCCGACCTCGCGCTGGGATTCCTGGAGAACGTCAAGCTGTCGATCGTGGCCGCGATCGCCTCCTTGATCCTCGGCACGGTCCTGGTCGCGATGCGGGTCTCCCCGACCCCGGTCCTGCGCGCGGCCGGCACCGTCTACGTCAACGTGGTGCGCAACACCCCGCTGACGCTGGTGCTGGCGTTCTCCGCGCTGGGCCTGAGCGACCAGCTCGGCCTGGTCTTCTCCGAGACGCCGACGACCAACTCGTTCTGGATCGTGGCGATGGGGCTGTCGCTCTACACGGCGGCCTTCGTGTGCGAGGCGCTGCGCGCCGGCGTGAACACGGTGCCGATGGGCCAGGCCGAGGCGGCCAGGGCGATCGGGCTGACGTTCACGCAGTCACTGACGATGATCATCCTGCCCCAGGCGTTCCGCGCGGTCATCGCGCCGCTGGGCAGCGTGATGATCGCCATGATCAAGAACACCACGGTCGCGACCGCCGGCGGCTTCCTGCTCGACTCGGCGGCGGTCATGAAGATCACGTTCGACACGACCGGCGCGTCGATCCCGATCTTCCTCGGCATCGTCGTCGCCTTCATGGCGCTGACCATGCCGATCGGGTTCTTCACCGGCTGGCTGGCGCGACGGCTGGCGGTGGTCCGATGAGCACCTCCGTGCTGTTCGACGCGCCCGGCCCGCGCGGGCGGATCCGCAACCACACCCTCACGGTGGTCAGCGTCATCGCCGTCGGCGCCGTGCTGTACGGCGTCTACCGCGGGTTCGACGCCAAGGGCCAGTTCGAGGGCAAGATCTGGCAGCCGTTCCTGCAGTGGGAGACCTGGGACTTCTACATCATCCCCGGACTCATCGGCACGTTGCGGGCGGCGGCCGTGGCGGCGGTGCTCGCGCTGGTGTTCGGCGCGGTCTTCGGCCTGGCCCGGCTGTCGGACCACAAGTGGATCCGGGTGCCGGCCGGCGTGGTGGTCGAGGTGTTCCGGGCCATCCCGCTGCTGCTGCTGATCTTCTTCATCTTCTACCTGGCGCCGATGATCGGCGGTGGCGGCGACTACGCCTTCATGGCGGTCGTGGTCGGCCTCATGCTCTACAACGGCTCGGTGCTGGCCGAGGTGGTCAGGGCCGGCGTGCACGCGGTGCCCAAGGGGCAGTCCGAGGCCGCGTACGCGGTGGGCATGCGCAAGAACCAGGTGATGCGGCTGGTGCTGCTGCCGCAGGGCGTCACGGCGATGATGCCGGCGATCGTCAGCCAGCTCGTGGTGCTGCTCAAGGACACCGCGCTCGGCTACATCATCGCCTACGTCGACCTGCTCAACACCGGCTTCAAGATCCTGCCTGCCCGCTTCTTCGGCTCGCTCATCCCGGCGGCCATCGTCATCGGCGTCATCTACCTGGCGCTCAACATGGCGCTGAGCTACCTGGCCACGTGGCTGGAGCAGCGCAGCAGGCGCAGCCGCAAGACTGCGGCGCGCCCGGTCGCGGCGCCCGGCTCGGCCGAGGTCGGCGTGGGCGCGGGGCAGGGCACCGAGGGCGGCGGGCTGGCGCCCGACAAGCCCCTGGAGTAGTCCCGTCCTCGGGCGGCGGGCGTCATGCCCGCCGCCCGAGATGTCAAAGAAAGTCCAGGTCCGCATTGCAGTACGGCCCGCGCGGGTATGCGGATGAACATGCGCAGGGCGGCGCTCGCAGGGGCGGCTGTGACGGTGGGGCTGGCCGCGTGTGGCGGCGGCGGCTCGTACGCGACCGTCGTGGACAAGATCAGGAACACCGGCACCGTCGTCGTCGGCACGAAGTGGGACCAGCCGGGCCTCGGGCTGAAGCTGGGCAGCGGCGAGCCCCAGGGCTTCGACACCGACGTGGCCCGCTACCTCGTCAACCACCTCACCGGCGGCGACGGGGTGCGGATCGTCTGGCGCGAGGCGCCGTCGTCCAACCGTGAGGCGCTGCTCCAGAACGGCACCGTGGACATGATCGTGGCCTCCTACTCCGTCACGGAGGCCCGCAGGCCCAAGGTCACGTTCGGCGGCCCGTACGCGATCGTCCCCCAGGACACCCTGGTCCGCGCCGGCGACACGAGCATCCGTAAGACGAGCGACCTGCGGGGCAAGCGGATCTGCCTGGCCGAGGGCTCCAACTCCTACCGGCGGATCGTGGACCCGCCACCCGACGGCAAGCTGGACCTGCCGGCCCATCTGGTGAACGCCGCCAACTACTCCGACTGCGTCCGCAAGCTCGCCGCGAACCAGTTGGACGCGGTCAGCACCGAGAACCTCATCCTGGCCGGGTTCGCCGAGCAGGACCCCGGCAGGTTCCGGCTGCTCAACGACCCGATCACGAACGAGACGTGGGCCGTCGGCCTCAAGAAGGGCGACACCGAGACCTGCGAGGCCGTCAACCAGGCCATCGCCGGCATGTGGCGGGACGGGACGACCGAGCGGCTGCTGCGCAAATGGTTCGGCAGGACCGATCTCGTCCTGCCCTCCACCCTGCCGCGGCCCGTGGGCTGCCCCTGATCTCGGGGGACCGCCCGCACTCCAAGCGATCTTCCGGCAGGATGCGGGTATGCCCTTCTGGCCCTCCCCCATTTCGACCAGAGACGTGGCCGGTTCCGGCGTGCGTCCCGGCTGGCCCGTGGCCATGGACGGCCGGGTGTGGTGGACCGAGGACCGCCCCGACGAGGGCGGGCGCACGGTGATCGTCCGCCGCGCCGCCGACGGCACCCGCCGCGACCTGCTCCCCGCGCCCTGGTGCGCGCGCACGCGGGTGCACGAGTACGGCGGCAGGCCGTACGCCGTGACCCCCGCGGGTGACGTCGTCTTCGTCAGCCTCGGGGACCAGCGGCTGTACGTCCTGTCCGGCGACGGCGAGCCGGAGCCCCTCACCGACGACGGCTGCCGCTACGCGGACCTGCTCGTGCACGACGGCCAAGTGTGGTGCGTACGCGAGCAGCACGACGAGAACGGCAAGGTCACCAGGGCCGTCGTCGCCATCCCGCTGGACGGCGGCGAGACCCGCGTGTGGGCCACCGGCTGCGACTTCTACGCCGGTCCTGCCGTCTCACCCGACGGGCGGCACCTGGCCTACGTCTGCTGGGACCATCCCCGCATGCCCTGGGACGGCACCGAGCTCCGCGTCGTCCCGCTCGAAGGAGGGGGTGCCGCGTGGCGGGTCCGCGGCGGCCCCACCGAGTCCGTGCTGGCGCCCTCCTGGAAGGACGACTCCCGGCTCTACCTGATCTCCGACGCCTCCGGCTGGTGGAACCTCTACGAGGTGGGGATGCGCGGCGAGGGGGCGCGGGCGCTGGCCGTGGCCGAGGAGGAGTTCACGCTGCCGCCGTGGCAGCTCGGCGGGATGCCGTACACGGTGCTGCCCGACGGGCGGCTCGCGGTCCTGCACGGGCGCGGCGACCTGCGGCTGGGCCTGCTCGACCCCGGCGCGGGCACGCTGACCGACCTCGACCTGCCCTACAGCGGCTGGAACGCGGCGCTGGCCGCCGACGGCACGTCCGTGATCGGCATCGCCTACGCCGCCGCGACCCCCCGCTCGGTCGTGGCCGTCGACACTGTCACGGGCGGGCACCAGCCGCTCGGGCAGGCCCTCGGCCCCCTGCCCGACCCGGCCTTCCTGCCCGTGCCCGAGCCCGTGCTGCTCCGGCGCCCCTCGGCCGACGTGCACGCGTTCCTGTACCCGCCCCACGCCCCCGCCATCGACGGCACGCCCCCGTACGTGATCTTCGTGCACGGCGGCCCGACCGCCCACGCCGACACCGCGCTCGACCTGGAGAAGGCGTTCCTCACCTCACGCGGCATCGGCGTGCTCGACCTCAACTACGGCGGCTCGACCGGCTACGGCCGCGCCTACCGCGACCGGCTCAGGGGTCAGTGGGGCGTGGTGGACGTCGAGGACGCGATCGCCGCCGCCGAGTGGCTGGCCGCCCAGGGCCTGGCCGACCCGGGCCGGATCGCGGTCCGCGGCGGCAGCTCGGGCGGCTGGACGGTGATGGCGGCCTGCTGCCGCTCCGACGTGTTCGCCGGAGGCGTCTCCTACTACGGCATCAGCGCCCTGGCCCCGCTCGCCGCGCACACCCACGACTTCGAGTCCCGGTACGTGGAGTGGCTGGTGGGGCCGGAGGATCCGCGGGTGTACGCCTCGCGCGAGCCCCTCGGTCTGGTCGACGGGGTGAGCTGTCCCATGCTGCTCCTGCAGGGGCTCGACGATCCCGTGGTGCCGCCCGGGCAGTCGTCCGCCTTCGCCGACGCGCTCGCCGAACGCGGGGTGCCGTGCACGTACCTGGCCTTCGAGGGCGAGTCGCACGGCTTCCGCCGCACCGAGACCCGCGCGGCGGCCCTGGCGGCCGAACTGGCCTTCTACCAGCAGATCTTCTCGTAGCGGAGCTGCTCGCAGCGGGGCTCAGCGGGCGAACTCGGTCGCCCGCGACTCCCGCACCACCGTGATGCGGATCTGGCCGGGGTAGGTGAGCTCCTCCTCCACCTGCTTGGCGACGTCCCTGGCGATCACCTGGGCCTGGATGTCGTCGATGGCGTCCGGCTTGACCATGACCCGGATCTCCCGGCCGGCCTGCATGGCGAACACCTTCTCGACGCCTTCGTAGGACTGCGCGATCTCCTCCAGCCGCTCCAGCCGCTTGACGTAGGCCTCCAGGGACTCGCGCCGGGCGCCGGGCCGGCTGCCGCTGATCGCGTCGGCCGCCTGCGTGAGCACCGCCTCTACGGTGCGCACCTCGACCTCGTTGTGGTGCGCCTCGATGGCGTGCACCACGTCCTCCTCCTCGCCGTACCTGCGGGCGATCTCCGCCCCGATCAGCGCGTGGCTGCCCTCGACCTCGTGCGTCAGGGCCTTGCCGATGTCGTGGAGCAGGGCGCAGCGCTTCATCAGCGTCTGGTTCATCTTGAGCTCGGCGGCCATGATGCCGGCGATGTGGGCGGACTCGATGAGGTGCTTGAGCACGTTCTGGCCGTAGGAGGTGCGGTAGCGCAACTGGCCGAGCAGCAGCGTCAGCTCGGGGTGCATGTCGGTGATGCCCAGCTCGACCAGGGCGTCCTCGCCGGCCCGCGCGCACAGGTCCTGGACCTCCTGGCGGCTGCGGTCGTGCGCCTCCTCGATGCGCTGCGGGTGGATGCGGCCGTCGAGCACCAGCTTCTCCAGCGTCAGCCGCGCCGTCTCCCGCCTGACCGGGTCGAAGCACGACAGGAGCACCGCCTCGGGCGTGTCGTCGATGATCAGGTTCACGCCGGTCGTGGACTCGAAGGCCCGGATGTTGCGGCCCTCACGGCCGATGATCCGGCCCTTCATCTCGTCGCCCGGCAGGTGCAGCACGCTCACGACCGACTCGGCCGTCTGCTCGGCCGCCAGCCGCTGCACGGCCAGCGTCACGATCTTCGTGGCCCGCTTCTCGCCCTCCTTGCGGGCGTCGCCCTCGATCTCCCTGACGATCAGCGCGGCCTCGCGCTTGGCCTGGTTCTCGATCTCCCTGACCAGCTCGGCCTTGGCCTGCTCGCCGGTCAGCCCCGCCACCCGCTCCAGGATGAGCCGCCGCCCCTGCTCGACCTGCAGCAGCTCCTCGCGCCGGTCGGCCAGCTCGACCTCGGTCTCGGCCAGCTTCCTGTCACGTTCCGCCTGCCGCCTGGCCTCCTCGTCCAGCCGCTGCTCCCGCTCGGCCAGCCTGGCCTCCCGGCGCTCCAGGTCCGAGCGCAGCTCCTTGAGCTCGGACTTGAGTATCCGGCTCTCCTCCTCGACCTCACGCCGCATCTGCGCGGCGTTCTCGGCCGCCGTCTCCGACCTGCGCAGGATGTCCTCGGCGTCGCTCTCGGCCTTGTCGCGGATCTCCCGCGCCGCCTCCCGCGCCTGCTCCAGCTCCTCGTGGACCGCCTCCACCTGCTCGGCGCTGGGCTTGCCCTTGCCCGGCAGGCTGCCCGAGGTGCGGCGTATGACGACGAGAAGCGCCACGATCATCCCGAACGCGAGCACGAGCACCGCCACCATCAGCACCACGACCAGCGGCCCCATGTGTGCCCCGCCCTCCTCGCGTCGTCAAGAACTCTTAACGCGGCCACAAACGGGAGGGGTCACAGGCGCGCCGCGGAAAGCCCTGTCGGCGTCATCGCCGGGATCGATGTCAAGCCAAGACTGATGGGGCGTCGACCGCTGGTGCCGACACCTCTCCTGCCTCGTTCAATTCGTCCGTCGTTCACCGGTATGGCAATCCGCGCTGCGCGGAGTAACTCCTCACTGCCGTCGAGGTTATGCGTCGAACAGGTCACGAGCAAGCAAACGCGTCATCAAGCGTGTCTTACGGGCCTGCATCTCCACGTTCAGACAGGTGTCACCCATTGGCTCCGGAATCGCCTTCGGGGTCGGGCATCCTGCGGCATGTCGCCCACCCGACGGCCAAGGCACGCCCGCTTGAGCCACATCCGGCGTCCCCCGGCGCCACCCGCTCCGTCAGCGGGGGAGGCAGGAGCGGCCGGATGTGTGACACTCATCGAAGATGACCTTCCGGTCCGTCACGAGATCATGCCAGCACAGAGAGAGCCGAGATGCCGCGCTGGATCAGGGTCGTGATCGCGGCGGTGCTGCCGTCGGCCGCCGGGGTGCTGGCCTGGTGGGTCTGCGTGACCTACGGGCTCGGGCTCGACACCACGAGCATCGTCGTGGGCCTGGTCGTCCTGCTTCCCGCGACGCCGCTCGCCGTCTGGGCCGGGCAGGCGGGCGCAGGCCCGGCCACCCGGAAGGACTCCTCCCGCCCGGTGCCCGCGGTGATCGGCGACGTGCCGCGCGAGCCCAAGGCCTTCCAGCCGCGCGCGGAGCTGGGCGAACGCATCGACGAGATGATCTCCGCGCCCCGCGTGGCGGCGGTGTGCGCGCTCGTCGGGGGCCGCGGAGTGGGCAAGACCCACCTGGCGGCGGCGTACGCCCGGCGCTGCATCGAGGACGGCGTCCCCGTGGCGTGGCTGCACGCCGAGACGGCCGACCAGCTGCACGGCTCCGTTGACCGGCTCGCCACCGACGCCGGGTTACGCGGCGACACGGACGACCCGGCGACCGTGGTCCGCAAGGTCCGGGCCTGGCTCCAGGAACGGCAGGAGCCGTACCTGGTCGTGGCCGACAACGCGACCGACCCCGACCTGCTCGCGCCGCTGCTCCCCGCGCACGGCCGGGCTCGCGTGCTGATCACCACCAACGACCACGCGTTCGAACGGCTCGGCGCGCTGGTCCCGGTGGAGCAGTTCACCGAGGCCGAGGCGACCGGCTACCTCCGCACGCGAGTGGGCGAGGACGATGACGGTTTCCCCTCGCTCGCCGAGGAGCTGGACCGCCTGCCGCTCGCCCTGGGCATCGCCGCCGCGGCCCTGGTCGGCCCGCCGCGCCTGTCGTGCGAGTCCTACCTGCGACGGCTGCGGGACACCCCCATCGAGGTGATCCTGGCGCGGCCGCGCGGCGAGCCGTACCCGACCGGGGTCGCGCAGGCGATCATGCTGTCGGCCGGGCAGACCAGCCCGGCGGCGGCGCACCTGCTCGGCGAGCTGTCCGTGCTGTCCACGTCCGGGGTCGGGTCCGAGCTGCTGGGAGCGCAGGCCGAGACGGCTCTGGCCGAGCTGGGCGCTCGCTCGCTGGTCACCTTCAGCCGGAGCGGCACGACCGCGTTCGTCCACCGCCTCGTCCGGCGCGCGGTACGCGACCGCGCAGGACGCGACCGCACCCTGCCCGCGCTGGTCGAGACGGCCGCGCGGCGGCTGTGCGCGGCGGCCGAGGACATCTCCGACCACGACACCTGGCGGCGGTTCCCCACCATCATGGCGGTGTCGGAGCATGCGGCAGCCCTGTGGGAGGCCGTGGAGCAGGCCCCGGAGGACGATCTCGCGCACCTGCGGGCGGCGGCCGAGCTCGTCCTGCGCGTCCGCCACGTCGTGGCGTCACACCTGGTCTACCTCAACGACGGGCTCCGCGCCCTCCCCGCCGCCGAGGCCGTCGTCAGGGGGCGCGAGCGGCTGCTGGGCCCCGAACATCCGGACACCCTCGCCGCCCGGCACACGCTGGCACACGCCTTCGAGTACGCCGGCCAGGTGATGAAGGCCGCCGCCCTCTACCAGCGCGTCGCGGCCGACCGCTCCCGCGTCCTCGGTGACGATCATCCCGACACGTTGTGGTCGCGGGCGTCGGTGGCCTTCTCGTACACGATGGCGGGCCGGGCGCAGGAGGCGGTGCCGATGATCGATGAGGTGGTGGCGGACCAGGAGCGGGCGCTCCCACCGGACCATCCCACTCTGCTCGCGGCCCGCTACTTCCAGGCCTGCACCAACGCCGAGGGAGGCCGGCCCGAGCGTGGCATCGAGCTGTTCGGGCAGCTGATAGCCGATCGCGAGCGGCTCTTCGACCACGACGATCCCGACACTTGGGTCGTCAAGGGCCGGCTCGCACGCGCCTACACAGCGGCGGGCAGGGCCGACGAAGCCGTCCGCTTGCATGAGCACGTCGCCGCTCAGCAGGCCCGGGTGCTGGGCGCCGACCATCCCGACACGCTGATCACCCGGCATGGCCTGGCCACCGCGTACGAGGCGGCGGGCCGGAGCGCGGACGCGCTGGCCGCGTACGCGTGGGTCGTGGACCGGTTCGAGGCGGTCATGGGCCCCGAGCAGACACTGACCAGGACCGCCAGAAACGACCTGGAGCGTGCCCGCCGGGCTTCGCACCAGCAGTGAGACGCATTCCTCCCGCGGCGCAGAACCGCGATGACCAAACGCTGCCGGACCCGCTCAAGGCACAGAACCCGCCGACGACCCAAGCGCTGCCGACCCCACGCCGTAGCCGACCCCACGCCGTTGCCGACCCCACGCGGTTGCCGAACTTGCGCCGCTTCCAGGCCCGCACCACTGCAGGCCCGCACCACTGCAGGCCCGCACCACTGCAGGGCCGCACCACTGCAGGCCGCCCACACCACTGCAGGCCCACTTCGCTGCCAGGCCGCTCAAGACGCAGAACCGCGACGGCCAGAACGCTGCCCAGGCCCCGCTCGCGGTACAGGCACGCGAAGACCGCGGCTCGACTCTTGACTCCGAAGATCGGAGCTCGACCTAGGAGAAGTCCTCCTCCACCTCGACGCCCTCCTGTTCGAGCGCCTCCCGGATGACGCGGAAGGCCAGGCCGGAGGGGTAACCCTTGCGGGCGAGCATTCCGGCCAGCCGGCGGGTGCGGGTCTGGGGGTCGAGCGAGCGGGTGGAGGCGAGCTTGCGCTCCACCAGCCGCCGGGCCGTCTCCTCCTCCTGGTCGGGGTCCAGCCGCTCCACAGCCTCGTTGACCGTGTCGCTGTCGACGCCCCGGTGACGCAGCTCGGCCGCCAGGGCGCGCTTGGCCAGCCCTCGGCCGTGGTGGCGGGAGTCGACCCAGGCCGAGGCGAACGCCTCGTCGTTGATCAGCCCGAGCTCCGAGAAGCGGCTGAGCACCGCCTCCGCGGCCTCCTCCGGCACGTCCCGCTTGCGCAGGGCCTCGGCGAGCTGGGCGCGGGTCTTGGGGGCCATGGTGAGCAGGCGGAGGCAGATGGCCCGGGCCACCGACTCAGGATCCGCCTTGGGCCCCGTACCGGCCGGGCTCTCGGCATCGGGCCCGTCGGGCAGCCACCCCCGTCGCCGATTGCCCTTCCGGCCGCCCCGCCGAGCCCGTCCCCCAGCGCCACCCTCGAACCGCCCGCTACCGCCCTCGGCCTGTCCGATGCCCTCGGACTGTCCGGCGCCCTCAGCCTGCCTGGTGCCCCCATCAGGCCAGCCGACCCCATCGTCGAACCGCCTGACACCGCCGCCGAAGCCCTCAACCCCACTATCGAACCGCCCAGCACCGCTGTCCGGCGGGCCGATGCCATCGTCGAAGCGTCCGGTGCGCGCGGCGCCGCTGGTGCGGCGGGCACGCCTGCGGCTCTGCTGCCCGGCACCCTCACTGCCCCACCCGATGCCCTCAGCGGATGGCCCAGTGCCGGCATCCGGCCATCCGGTGCCGTCCGGGTGCCCGGCCCCGTCCGGCTGTCCGGCGCCGCCGTCAGACCGTTCAGCACCTTCTTCGGGTCGCTCAGCACCGTCTTCGGGCCGTTCAACACCGCCTTCCGGCCGCTCAGGTCCGTCACCAGGCCGTCCAGCACCGCCTTGGAACCATGCAGGGCCGTCGTCGGGTCGATCGGCGCCTTCGCCGGAGGGGTCGAGCCCTTCGGCGGGCTGTCCGAATCGTCCTGAGCCTCTGGCAGACCGTCCCGGTTTTCCGCCTGAACGCCCGGATTTTCCGCCGGATCGTCCGCCGGGCCGCCTGGTGGTACGGCCGTCCAGGCGCCGGCCCTCGCCGTCGCTCGGCTCCGCCGCGAACCAGCTGCTCCCGGCCAGCACCTCGGAGTGCCATTCGTCCCCAGGGCTCCGCTCCTTGGGCGAGTCATCCCTGGGAGACCGTCCGTGGGCTGAAGCATCCCGGGGAAGCCGCCCGTTGGGCGAGGCCTCGGCGCGGGCGCCCTGGTCGGCGCCTCCAGCCTCGTCGGCGATGGACGGGGGGGCGGTCGGCTGGTCGTGCGGGTTCGATGGCGGATCCGCGGGTGGGCCGGCCGCGGGAGAGGCGGCTTCGGGAGGGGTTACTTCGGGAGGGGCGGCGGCGCGCATGCGGTCGCGTTGCTCGCGCAACTCCGCCATCGATGGCCAGCCGTCCGTGGACGAGCGGGCCAGGTCGCGCCGCCGGGAGGAGGTGGGGTCGGGCCAGGCGCCCCGGTCTGGCGGCTGGGGCGCTTGCGGCCGGTCCGTGCTGCTCATGGGGTCAGCGATCAGACGTCACCCGGCTTCGGGGTGGACTTCGAGCCGCGGCCCGACGGAGCGGCGGCCGGAGCAGGGGCAGGGGCGGCGGCCTCGGCGGGAGCGTCGAGGCGCGGGCCCACGCCCAGCTTGTCCTTGATCTTCTTCTCGATCTCGTTGGCCATGTCGGGGTGGTTCTTCAGGAAGTTGCGGGCGTTCTCCTTGCCCTGGCCGAGCTGGTCGCCCTCGTACGTGTACCAGGCGCCGGACTTGCGGACGAAGCCGTGCTCCACGCCCATGTCGATGAGGCCGCCCTCGCGGGAGATGCCCACGCCGTAGAGGATGTCGAAGTCGGCGACCCGGAAGGGCGGGGCCATCTTGTTCTTGACGACCTTGACCCTGGTGCGGTTGCCGACCGCCTCCGTGCCGTCCTTGAGGGTCTCGATGCGGCGGATGTCCATACGGACCGAGGCGTAGAACTTCAGCGCCTTACCACCGGTCGTGGTCTCGGGGCTGCCGAACATGACGCCGATCTTCTCGCGGAGCTGGTTGATGAAGATGGCGGTGGTGCCGGTGCTGTTGAGAGCACCGGCGATCTTGCGCAGGGCCTGGGACATGAGGCGGGCCTGGAGACCCACGTGGCTGTCGCCCATCTCGCCCTCGATCTCGGCCTTGGGCACCAGGGCCGCGACCGAGTCGATGACGATGATGTCGACGGCGCCGGACCTGATCAGCATGTCGGCGATCTCGAGCGCCTGCTCACCCGTGTCGGGCTGGGAGACCAGCAGGGCGTCGGTGTCGACCCCCAGCTTCTTGGCGTATTCGGGGTCGAGGGCGTGCTCGGCGTCGATGAACGCCGCGATGCCTCCGGCCCGCTGGGCGTTGGCCACGGCGTGCAGGGCGATCGTGGTCTTACCCGAGGACTCAGGGCCGTAGATCTCCACGATGCGGCCGCGCGGCAGGCCGCCGATGCCGAGTGCGACGTCAAGGGAGATCGACCCCGTGGGGACCACCTCGATGGGAGCTCGGGCGTCGTCGCCCAGTCTCATGACGGAGCCCTTGCCGAACTGTCGCTCGATCTGAGCGAGCGCGGTCTCGAGGGCCTTCTCGCGGTCGTTGATAGCCATGGGAGCTCCCCCTGGAGGGTCGTGGTCCGATCAGTCGAGTGAAAGCTACGGCCTGCCACCGACAATTTCTGCCGTGTCGGGGAAGACGTGGCGGCTCGGCTGGGTCCATCGTAGCCGAACGGCTGTTCGATCACAGCAAGAACACGCAGGTCGACCATGAGAGCGCGCAGATCCGCCACCTGCGGCGCAGGCCCGGAAGCGCGGCCCGGGCCACGGCCAGGGCGCGCGGGTCGGGCGGCGCAGGCTGGGCGACGGCCGGGGTGTGCGGGTCGGGCGGCGCAGGCTGGACGACGCGGGCGAGACGACGGAGGCTGGACGACAGGGGCTGGACGACAGGGGCGGGATGACCGGGGGCGGGGCGGCCGCTGGAGGACGAGGTCTGGGGCGGGACGACGGGGCGGGGCGGCAGGTGACAGGGCGGGCGGGCCCCGTCAGACGGGGGCGCTCAAGTTGACGGTCGGCCTCACCCGTCCGCCTTCGGCGCGGCGAGGAGGCGGAGCGCCTTGGGGAACAGCTCCGGGGGACAACGTTCGGGAGCGAGCAGGGTCAGCAGGCGCATGCCGAGGTCCAGGGACTTCAGGATGGCGTCCGCCTCGTCGTACGGAAGCTCCCCCAGCCCGCTCCCCTCCACCGCCGGCGGATGCCGCCCCGAGCCGGCGCCTTCACCGGGGAACAGCAGGCCGACGAGCTGCTCACGCACGGCCGGATGCCGAACGGCGTGGACCATGAACTCCACCGTCAGCCGCGCGAACCTGTCCTGCCCGCCGCCCCGCGCGCCGTCCACCCAGTACGCGCCGAACTCCTCCGCCAGCTCCCCCGCCGGACGCCCGCCGTGAAGCACTCGCTCCGCCTGCGCCCGCGCCTCCCGCCCGAGCCCGTGCCGCAGGACGGCGAGCACCAGATCCTCAGATCCTCCTTGCCGTCGAAGTTGGAGTAGACGGCCCCCTTGGTGAGCCCGGCCTCGGCGGCCACCTCGTCCACCGACGCCCCCTGGATCCCCCGCTCGGCGAACACCTTCTCCGCCGCCTCCAGCAGGGCCGGCCGATCGCGTTCGCGCCGCTCCTGCCTGCTGAGCCGTTCCACCGAGTTCTCCCGTCCGTACGCGCTCACGTTCGACTTCGCGGGCATGCGCATCCTGATGGACGCCTCACGGGAATGAGGTGCGGGCGGTTTCCTCCCGCGTGTTGTCGGGCGCCGTGAGCTGGGGAGACTCACTCCAGGGGCGACAACTGGAGGCGGCACGTGGCGAGCGGCTACACCGGGGAACGACGCGTCCATCTCGAGGCACTCGCCGAGCAGCTACCTGCCCATGGCCTGGTCAGCCGCATGGTCGGCGGCGAGGATCCGGTGTTGTGGGTGTGGCACCCGCGCACGGGGCGCCAGACGATCGTCTTCGCCACCCCGTCGGGCCACGGATGGCAGTTCCTGTGGTCGCCCGGCGGGCAGTGCCCCGTGGCCGACCTGGAGCGCGCGGCCACGGCGCTGCGCGACGCCCTCGACCAGGGGCGGCCGGGCTAGCGCAGCTTGGGCGAGACGTCCTCCACCTGGCAGACCGCCCGCCACACCGTCTTGGCGCTCTCGCCGTCTGCCAGCGCCTGCACGACGGTGCGGCCGCCGAGCGGCGCCAGGACGTAGTCACGGGCCCACGACTCCGCGTACATCTCACCGAAGTGAGCGTTCATCCGTCTCCAGAACTCCGTCAGGCGCATGAACTCAAGTATGGAAGCGTGCGCGGTGTGGGTAGGACATCCCCATGCCAAAGACCCCCAAGTCTTCACCCCCGAAGACAGCCAGGACGAAGGCCAACAGGGCCAAGCGCCGCCGGTTACTGCTCGCGCTGCAGCAGGCCGTACGGAAGGAGAAGGCGGAGCGTGCCGAACGGCACGCCGGCATCAGACAGGAGCCGCGTGCGGGCAAGCCGCGTACGCGCAGGGCGTCGCGGCGCTAGTCACCTCACGGGTCACAGCACCCGCGCGCCGTACATCTCACCGAGATGGTCGGCGAGCAGCTCCAGCCGGGCGCCGTCGGGGTCCTTGAAGTAAATGGAGGCGCCGCTCTCTATCTGGTGCGGCACGCCGGCCATCTCCAGCTTCCCGCGCAGCCTCTCCCACGTGGCGGGATCGACGGAGATCGCGATGTGGTGCAGCCCGCCGAGCACTTCCTGGTACGGCCCGAGGTCGAGGCCGGGGAAGTCGAAGAAGGCGAGCAGGTTGCCGTTGCCGATGTCGAAGAAGAAGTGGTTCGACCCCTTGTAGTCGCGATTTTCGATGATCTCCGTGAGCGGGAACTCCAGGAGCTCCTGGTAGAACTTGATGGTGCGTTCCACGTCGGACGAGATCAGCGCCATGTGGTGCAGGCCACGCGCGCTGCTGGATGGCCGGTGCGGTAAAACGTAGCGCTGTCTCATCTCCGCTCGGCGGGCTTCGATGGCCGCGTAATCGATGGTCACGGTCGCTGTATGTCCGCCAGGGCACCGGCTCAATCACCCGCCGCCGCGCCAAATGCGTTTTCTGTCGGTGGCGGGAGGCACTATGTGCAGGTGAGCTCGCTAGCCCAGTTCAGCCAGGTGACCAGGCAATGGTTCGCCGGAGCCTTCCACGCGCCCACGGCCGCCCAGGAGGGGGCGTGGGAGTCGATCTCGCGTGGCGACCACACCCTGGTCGTCGCGCCCACGGGCTCGGGCAAGACGCTGGCGGCGTTCCTGTGGTCGCTCGACCGCCTGGCCGCCGCGTCAGAAGAGCCCCCGGCAGAGCGCAAGGGGACCCGGGTTCTGTACGTCTCGCCGCTCAAGGCGCTGGCCGTGGACGTCGAGCGCAACCTGCGCGCGCCGCTGGCCGGGCTGAAGCAGACGGCGCGGCGGCTCGGCCTGCCTGTCCCCGAGATCTCGGTGGCGATCCGCTCGGGCGACACCCCCGCCGAGGACCGCAGGCGGTTCGCCGCCAAGCCCTCCGACATCCTGATCACCACGCCCGAGTCGCTGTTCCTGCTGCTCACCAGCCAGGCGCGGGAGGCGCTGCGCGGAGTGGAGACGGTGATCGTGGACGAGGTGCACGCGGTCGCGGGCACCAAGCGCGGCGCCCATCTCGCGCTCAGCCTGGAGCGGCTCGACGCGCTGCTCGACCGGCCCGCGCAGCGGGTGGGGCTGTCGGCGACCGTGCGGCCGGTGAGCGAGGTGGCGGCGTTCCTGGGCGGGGCGCGGCCCGCCACCGTGGTGCAGCCGCCGTCCGACAAGGTGATCGAGGTCGAGGTCGTCGTCCCCGTCGAGGACATGACGGAGATGGAGGGCCGCGCCCAGGCGGAGCCCCAGGAGGGGGAGTTCGCCCCCGAGCCGGGCAACCGCTCGATCTGGCCCCACGTCGAGGACCGGCTGTTCGACCTGATCGAGGCCCACAGCTCCACGATCGTCTTCGCCAACTCGCGGCGGCTGGCCGAGCGGCTGTGCACGCGGCTCAACGAGCTGGCCTACGAGCGGGAGCAGGGCACCGAGACCGTCGACCTGTCCATCTGGGAGACCGGGCCGTCCAAGCCCATGCCCGCCGAGGTGATGGCGCAGGCGGGGGCGAGCAAGGGCGTGGTGACGGAGATCGTGCGCGCCCACCACGGCTCGGTCTCCAAGGAGGAGCGGGCGCAGATCGAGGAGGCGCTCAAGTCGGGCCGCCTGCCTGCCGTGGTCGCCACCTCCAGCCTGGAGCTGGGCATCGACATGGGCGCGGTCGACCTGGTGGCGTGCGTGGAGGCGCCGCCGAGCGTGGCCAGCGGCCTGCAGCGCATCGGCCGGGCGGGTCACCAGGTGGGCGCGGTGTCCAGGGGCGTCATCTTCCCCAAGTACCGGGGTGACCTGGTGCAGACCGCCGTGGTGGCCGAGCGGATGAAGAGCGGCCTGATCGAGGAGCTGCGCTATCCGCGTAACCCGCTCGACGTGCTGGCCCAGCAGATCGTGGCGATGACCGCGCTCGACGAGTGGACGGTCGACGAGCTGGAGAGCTTGATCAGGCGGGCCGCCCCCTACGCCACGCTGCCGCGCACCGCGCTGGAGGCCACGCTCGACATGCTGGCCGGGCGCTATCCGAGCGAGGAGTTCGCCGAGCTGCGGCCCCGCGTCGTGTGGGACCGCGTGACGGGCGTCCTCCAAGGGCGCCCCGGCGCGCAGCGGCTGGCGGTGACCAACGGCGGCACGATCCCCGACCGGGGCCTGTTCGGCGTGTTCCTGGTGGGTGAGCGGGCCTCCAGGGTGGGCGAGCTGGATGAGGAGATGGTCTACGAGTCGCGCGTCGGCGACGTGTTCGTGCTGGGCGCGACCTCCTGGCGGATCGAGGACATCACCGCCGACCGGGTGCTCGTCTCGCCCGCGCCGGGGCAGCCGGGCAAGCTGCCGTTCTGGCACGGCGACGCGCCGGGGCGGCCGGCCGAGCTGGGCCGGGCGATCGGGCAGTTCCTGCGCGAGCAGGCCAAGCAGGGCACGACTGACCGGATGAGGGCGGCGGGCCTGGACGAGTACGCCTCGGGCAACCTGCTGGCCTACCTCCAGGAGCAGCGGGAGGCGACCGGATACGTCCCCGACGACCGCACGCTGCTGGTGGAGCGCTTCCACGACGAGCTGGGCGACTGGCGCGTGGTCATCCACTCCCCCTACGGCGCACGGGTGCACGCGCCGTGGGCGCTGGCGATCAACCGGCGGCTGCGCGAGCGCTACGGCATCGACGTGCAGGCCGTGCACTCCGACGACGGCATCGTGCTGCGCATCCCCGACACGCTGGCCGAGCCGCCCACCGACGTGGCGGCCTTCGACGCCGAGGAGATCGAGCAGATCGTCACCGAGGAGCTGGGCGGGTCGGCCATGTTCGCCTCCCGGTTCAGGGAGTGCGCGGGCCGGGCGCTGCTGCTGCCGCGCCGCACGCCCGGCCGGCGCAGCCCGCTGTGGCAGCAGCGGCAGCGGGCGGCCCACCTGCTGGGCGTGGCCTCGCAGTACGCCTCGTTCCCGATCGTGCTGGAGACGATGCGCGAGTGCCTGCAGGACGTCTTCGACGTGCCGGGGCTGGTGCAGCTCATGCGTGACATCGCCGCGCGCAGGGTGCGGGTGGTGGAGGTGGAGACGTCTCAGGCCTCGCCGTTCGCGGCGGCGCTGCTGTTCCACTACGTGGGCGCGTTCATGTACGAGGGCGACGCCCCGCTGGCCGAGCGCCGGGCGCAGGCCCTGGCGCTGGACACCACGCTGCTGGCCGAGCTGCTCGGCCAGGCCGACCTGCGCGAGCTGCTCGACCCCGACGTGATCTCCGACAGCGAGCGGGAGCTGGCCAGGCTCGACCGGCCGCTGCGCGACCTGGAGGACCTCGCCGACCTGCTGCGCTCGCACGGGCCGCTGCTGGCGCCCGACGTGAGCGTGCGCGGCGGCGATCCCGCCTGGCTGGAGGAGCTCGAACGGTCGCGGCGGGCGATCAGGATACGCATCGCCGGGAAGGAGCACTGGGCGGCCGTCGAGGACGCCGCGCGCATGCGTGACGCGCTGGGCGTGCCGCTGCCCGTCGGGATCCCGCACGCGTTCCTGGAGCCGGTGGCCGATCCGCTGGCCGACCTGGTGGCGCGGCACGCCCGTACGCGGGGGCCGTTCCACGCGGGCACGGCCGCCGCCAGGTTCGGGCTCGGGGTGGCCGTGGTGAGCGACGCGCTGCGGCGGCTGGCCACGACCGGGCGGGTCGTCAGCGGGGAGTTCCGGCCCGGCGGGCGGGGCGAGGAGTGGTGCGACGCGGGCGTTCTGCGGATGTTGCGCCGCAGGTCGCTGGCCCGGCTGCGCAAGGAGGTCGAGCCGGTCGCGCCCGAGACGCTCGCCCTGTTCCTGCCTGCCTGGCACGGGATCACCGGCTCGGAGAAGGCGACCGCGGGCTCCGGGCAGGGCCCGGCGGGCTCCGGCGCGGACACGGGCGGACGAGGGGCGGCCGGCTTCGGCGCGGACACAGGCGGACGGGGCGCGGCCGGATTCGGCGCGGACGCACGCGGCCCGGTCAGCTCCGCGCGGGCGATGGACGCGCTGGTGCGCTCGATCGAGCAGCTCCAGGGGGCCGCCGTGCCCGCGTCGGCGCTGGAGACGCTGGTGCTGCCCTCGCGGGTGCCCGGCTATCACCCGGCGCTGCTGGACGAGCTGACCTCGGCGGGCGACGTCATGTGGGTGGGGCAGGGCTCGCTGCCCGGCGGCGACGGCTGGGTGTCGCTCTACTTCGCCGACACCGCGCCGCTGCTGATGCCCGAGCCCGCCGAGATCACGATGACGCCGGTGCACGAGCGCGTGCTGGAGCTGCTCGGCGGGGGCGGCGCGCTGTTCTTCCGCGGGATCTCCGACCAGTTCGGCTCCACACAGGACGACACCACGCTGGTGGCCGCGTTGTGGGACCTGGTGTGGTCGGGGCGGGTGTCGGGCGACACGCTCGCCCCGCTGCGGGCCACCCTCGGCACCGGACGCCCCGCCCACCGGCCCGCGACCACGCGGCGGCGCAGGGCGGTGCTGCCGAGCAGGAGCGGCCCGCCGACCGTGGCGGGCCGGTGGTGGCTGCTGCCCCCGGCCGCGGCCGACGCCACCCAGCGGGCGAACGCGCAGTCCGAGGTGCTGCTGGAGCGGCATGGCGTGGTGACGCGCGGGGCGGTGACCTCGGAGCGGCTGCCCGGCGGGTTCACGCCGATCTACCAGGTGCTGCGGGCGTACGAGGAGAGCGGGCGGTGCCGCCGGGGCTACTTCGTCGAAGGGCTGGGCGGCGCGCAGTTCGCGCTGCCCGGGGCGGTGGACCGGATGCGGGCCATGGCGCCCGGGATCGGGTCCTCGCCGGGCAGGGAGGGGCGGCGGGCCGTGGTGCTGGCCGCCGCCGACCCGGCCAGCCCGTACGGCGCCGCGCTGCCCTGGCCGCAGCACCCCGGCGACGTCGGCCACAAGCCTGGCAGGAAGGCCGGCTCGCTGGTCGTGCTCGTGGACGGCCATCTGGTGCTGTACGTCGAGCGCGGCGGCAAGACGCTGCTGTCGTTCACCGACGGTGACCGGTTGCAGCCGGCGGTCGACGCGCTGGCTCTGGCCGTGCGTGACGGGGCGCTGGGCAAGCTGACCGTGGAGCGGGCCGACGGCGCCGCCATCGTCGACTCTCCCCTGGCGGCGGCCCTGGAGGCGGCCGGCTTCCACCCCACGCCCCGAGGCCTGCGCCTGCGCGCCTGAGCCATCACCGGCGCCGCGCTCAGGCGCTCACCCGGCGGCAAGAGCGCAGACGCGTGGCGCGTAAGGAAGCGCGTGGCGGGAGCGCAGGCCTGCGGCAGGGCGAGGGCGCAGGCGCGTGACGGACCCCAGGGCGCAGGCATAGCGAGGGCGCAGGCGCGCAGGCGCGTGACGGCCCGGGCGCGGGCGGGTGGCGGGGCGATCGGGCAGGCGGGCAGGCGGGCATTCGCGCGGGAGTGATCATCCCAGCATGCGTCTGAGCAGGCGTATCGCCATCGAAGCGACCCCCGCTTACCCGAAAATCTGAATGGCCGTTTAAACTTCTGAACGTGCCGCCAGAAAGTCGAACCTTCATTGAAGAGGCTCGCCGGGCTCAGATCATCGAGTGCGCCATCGACGTGCTCGCCGAGCACGGCTACCTCCACACGACCCTGGCCAGGATCGCCAAGCGAGCCAAGATCAGCACCGGCGTCATCTCGTACCACTTCGGCGGAAAGGACCAGCTCATCCAGGCCGTGGTGATGGAGGTGGCCAAGCTGGCCACCGACCTGATGATCCCGCGCATCCTCTCCCAGACCACCGCCACGGAGGGCCTGCGCGCCTACATCGAGAGCAATCTCGAGTTCATGGGGCTGCACCGCAAACCCCTCCTGGCGCTGGTCCAGATCGTCACGCACGCGGTCGGCGAGGACAGCCGCGCCGGCCCGTACGACCATCAGGCCGACGTGGCCATCACCGACCTGGAGAAGCTGCTCGACTGGGGCCAGCGCTCCGGCGAGTTCCGCGACTTCGACATGCGCAGCATGGCCATCGCCATCCGGGGCGCCATCGACGCCGTGCCCGGCCGGCTGCTCAACGACCCCGACTTCGACCTCGACCTGCTCGCCCGCGAGCTGGTCACCACGTTCACCCTCGCTACCAGGAGACAGCAATGACAGCGCCGGCATTAGAGATCAAGGGCCTGGCCAAGACCTTCGGCGAGAACGTCGCCGTCGACCACGTCGACCTGAGCGTTCCCCAGGGCTCCTTCTACGGCCTGGTCGGGCAGAACGGCGCCGGCAAGACGACCACGCTGTCCATGGCGGTGGGCCTGCTGCGGCCCGACGCGGGCACCGCGCGGATCTTCGGGGCGGACGTGTGGTCCGACCCCGCCAGGGCCAAGCAGCTCGTCGGCGTGCTGCCCGACGGGATGGCCATGCCCGAGCGGCTCACCGGCCGGGAGGTGCTGACCTACCTCGGCCTGCTGCGCGGGCTGAGCAAGGAGGTGGTGGCCGAGCGGGCCGAGGAGCTGCTGTCGGTGCTGGAGCTGGACATGGCGGAGAAGACGCTGGTCATCGAGTACTCCACCGGAATGCGCAAGAAGATCGGCCTGGCCACGGCGCTGCTGCACGCGCCGAGGCTGCTGGTGCTGGACGAGCCGTTCGAGGCGGTGGACCCGGTGTCGGCGGCGACGATCAAGCAGATCCTGCGCGGTTTCGTGGCGGGCGGCGGCTCGATCGTGCTGTCCAGCCACGTGATGGCGCTGGTGGAGCAGCTCTGCGACCACGTGGGCGTGATCGACAAGGGCCGGGTGGCGGCAGCCGGGCCGCTGGAGGAGGTCCGCGGCGCGGCGACGCTGGAGGACAGGTTCGTCGAGCTGGTCGGCGCCGGCTCCACCGCCGCCAGGGGGCTGTCATGGCTGTAGCGCTCACCATGGCCAGGATGAAGGTGTCGATCCTGCGCCATGCGGCCAAGGGGCAGCAGGGCGGCATGACGGCCTCCGCGGCCGTGCTCGGCGCCCTGCTGGCGGGTGGCATGATCTGGCTGGCGTTCCTGGGCGGCGACTGGCTGGCAGCCGCGTACACCGTGTGGGCGCTCGGCTGGATCATCGGCCCTGTCTTCTCGGGCGGCGGCGACGAGACGCTGCGGCCGGAGTTCTTCACCCTGCTCGGGCTGCGGCCGCAGCGCATGGCGGCCGGGCTGCTGGTGGCGGCGTTCGTGGGCGTGGCCCCCGCGGTCAGCCTGCTGGCGCTGGCGGGGCTGGTGGTCGCCGGCGCCCGCGAGGGCGTCGTGGGAGCGCTCGTGGCGGTGCCGGCGATGGTGTTGCAGCTCGCCGTGTTCGTGCTGCTGTCGAAGGTGACCGTGGCGCTGCTCGGCCTCGCGCTGGGCTCCAGGATCGGGGCGATCGGCGCCGGGCTGGTCAACGGCGTGATCCTCGCCTTCCTGGGGCAGATCTGGGTCTTCATGGTGGCTCTCGGGCAGGGCGGGCAGATCCCGGAGTTCGTCCGGTACCTGCCGTCCGGGTGGGGGCTGCTCGCCGTCCAGGGCGAGTACCTGGCGCTGGCCGCGATGGTGGTGCTGATCGTGCTGCTGCTGGCGGCGTGGGCGGCGCTGTTGACCAGGCGGACGGGCAGGAGCCGGCCCTCGACCCGGGGCCGCAGGCCGATGCGGGCCGCCACCCCGCACGGCGCCGTGATCGCCAAGGAGCTGCGTACGTGGACGCGGGACCTGGTGCGCAACCACCAGCTCGCCTTCGCCTTCACCTACGGCGTGGCCTTCGCGGCCGTGCCGCTGCTCGTGGGCATCCCGCAGATGCTGCCGCTGGCCGGGCCGCTCTTCATCATGATGGCGGCGGCGATGACCGCCAACACGTACGGCACCGACGGCACCGCCCACTGGCTGACGCTGATGACGCCGGGCGCCTCCGACGTGCGGGGCAGGCAGCTGGCGTGGCTGGCGGCGGTCGGGCCGGTCGGGCTGGTGCTGGCGGTGGTCTGCACGGCGGCCGTGGGCGGGCCGTGGCCGCTGGTCATGGCGGCCACGTTCGCGCTGCTCGGCGGGGCCGTGGGGCTGGTGCCGCTGATGTCGGTGGTCGGGCTGGTCCCGGGCATCGACCCGAAGAACCGGGGCGGCAACCCCCTGCGGACGAGCGAGGACGACGGCTCGGCCACCGGCATGGCCTACCTGATGCTGGTCCTGGTGGCTGTCGCCGCGGCGCCCGCCGTGACGGTGGCGGTGTTCTTCGGCTGGTGGGGCGTGCCCGCCGGGCTGCTGACCGGAGGCTTGTGCTGGTGGGGCCTCGGCCTGCTGGCGGAGCGGCGGCTGACGGCTCAGGGGCCGGAGCTGCTGCAGCTCATGCGGACGGGACGGCGTGCCGACACCGGCGCCAAGGGGTCGGACACGTTCGAGCTGCCCGAGAGCATGTCGCGGACGCAGCGGACGATCGTGATGATCTGCGCGTCGCTCGGCGCGATCCCGCTGTTCCCGCAGGGCATCGTGGCCATCGCCTTCATGGCGAACGGCCGGCTCGATCAGTCGTGGTTCCTGGCCACGCACGTGTCGCCCGGCCTGCGCTGGCCGGTGGCGATCGGCTTCGTGCTGCTCGGCCTGGGCATGTACGGCACCGCCCTGTGGTTGTGGCTGCGCGCCAAGAAGGCCGAGAAGGCCGAGAAGGCGGAGAAGGTTGCAGGGGAGGTTACGGACACCGATAAGCTCGCGGCGCAACACCACTAACATCTTGTATACGATAAATCCCCCTATGACTGATATGACGCTGGGCGGGGCCCATCAGACCTTGCGTGACGAGGTCACCAAGGAGCTGCGCCGCCGCATTCTCTCCGGTGAGCTCGCCCAGGGTGAACGCCTGGTCGAGGACCGGCTGGCCGCCACGCTCGGCGTCTCGCGCAACCCCGTACGTGAGTCCATCCGGGTCCTGGCCGCCGAGGGTTTCATCCAGGTCGTCCCCCGCCTGGGCGCCACGGTGGCCAGGCTGTCGGCGGAGGAGGGCGAGGAGCTCTTCGACGTGCGCATGGCCATCGAGGGCCTGGCGGCGCGGCTGGCCGCGCGCAAGCGCTCCCCCGCCTCGGCCGACCGGCTGCGCCGGCTGCTGGACCAGGCGAGGGAGGCGGTCGAGGCGGGGCGGCTGGAGGAGGTGGCCGATCTCAACACGGCCTTCCACCTGGCCGTGGGCGAGGCGACGGGGAACTCGTACCTGGCGCTGATGATGAAGCCCATGCTGCAGCGGGCGCAGTGGATCTTCAGCCAGACGGCCGCCGCGCGCGGGCCGCATTCCTGGACCGAGCACCTGAGCCTGTGCGAGGCGATCGCGGCGGGCGACGAGGACGAAGCGCAGGCCAGAGCGGTCGCGCACGTCGCCGCGGCCCGCCGGTCGTTCCTGCAGGCCGTGGGCCGCAGGGCAAAACACCCAAACGATTAGGAAACACTCAGATAACAACATAGGGTGATGAAACACCGCTGAAATGTGGCATCTTGTATACAGTCTCCTAAACGTTTCAACGGAGGCCTCATGCGACCGTCCCCCAAGGTCGTCGCGGCGCTCATCACCCTCCCCCTCGCCCTGGCGGCCTGTGGCGGAGGCGGGACGAGCAACACGCCCGCGGCACCGAGTTCCATAGCCAGCGCCTCGGCCGACCACCGGTCGGTCAAGAGCGGCGGCACGCTCAACATCGCGCTCAACGCCGATCCCGACGCCCTGGACCCGAGCATCTCGACCACGCTCGTGGGCCGCGAGGTGTTCGCGAACATGTGCGAGAAGCTCTACGACATCGACGCCTCCTCCACCCTGATCCCCCAGCTCGCCGCGGCCATGCCCGAGCTGTCGGACGGCGGCAGGGAAGTGACGATCAAGCTGCGGGAAGGCGTCAAGTTCAACGACGGCACCGCGCTCGACGCCGAGGCGGTCAAGAAGTCGCTGGACCGCCACCGCACCTGGGAGAAGTCCGCACGGCAGGCCGACCTGGCCGCCGTGTCCAAGGTGGAGGTGGTCGACCCCTCGACGGTGAAGCTCACGCTGACGCAGCCGTTCACGCCGCTGACCGCGCAGCTCGCCGACCGCGCGGGCATGATCATGTCGCCGAAGGCGCTGGACTCCGAGGGTGACAACTTCGGTGCCGGCCCTGTCTGCGCCGGCCCGTTCAAGTTCGCCAGCCGCACCTCCGGCAGCCAGATCGTGCTGGAGAAGTCGGCCGACTACTACGACGCCGCCAAGGTCAAGCTCGACAAGCTCGTATACAAAATCATCGTCGACCCCAACGTGCGGGCCGCGAACCTCAAGTCCGGCGACGTTCAGGTGGCCGACCAGCTCGCCACGAACACCGTCGCGGGCGTGCAGTCCGACCCGAACCTGACCGTCGTGTCCGGCGGCGGCCTCGGGTACTACGGCTTCCAGATCAACATCGGCAACGCCACCGGCTCCACCGAGAAGCCGGGCGCGATCGACACGCCGCTGGGCAAGAGCCCCGAGCTGCGCGAGGCGTTCGAGCTGGCGCTGGACCGCGACGCCATCAACAAGGCCGTCTACAACGGGCTGCACGAGGTCGACTGCTACCCCGTCCCGAACGACAGCCCGTACCGGCCGAAGGACCTGACCTGCCCCAAGCGTGACCTGGCCAAGGCCAAGCAGCTCGTGCAGGCCTCCGGCGTCCCGACGCCGATCCCGGTCACCCTCGCCACCCCGAACGACGCCGTCAACCAGCGCCTGGCGCAGGTCATCCAGTCGATGACCAAGGAGGCCGGCTTCAACGTGAGCGTGCAGACGGCCGAGTTCGTCAGCGTGCTGGAGCAGGGCAAGGCCGGCAAGTTCGACGTCCTGCTGAGCGGCTGGTCCGGCCGCGTCGACCCGGACGGCAACCTCACGAACCTGGTCACCACCCAGGGCAGCAACAACTACGCGGGCATGTCCGACCCCGGCATCGACGACCCGATCAAGCAGGCCGCCGCGGAGACGGACGTCGCCAAGCGGGCCGAGCTCTACGGCAGCGCCATGAAGAAGGCCGCCGAGCTGCGTGGCGTGGTGTACCTGTACCACAACCTGTACTACCTCGGCATGCACAAGACCGTCGCCGGCGTCCAGTACTTCAAGGACGGCCTGCCCCGCTACGTCACCGCCGGGTTCGCCGCCTGATGCTCTGGTTCATCCTCCGGCGCTGCGGATCGGCCGTGCTCGTGCTGTTCCTGTCCAGCGTCCTGATCTTCCTGGGCATCCGGGCGCTGCCCGGTGACCCGGCCTCGGTCATGGCCGGCCAGGAGGCCTCGCCGGCCGCGATCGAGGCCATCCGCAAGGAGTTCGGCCTGGACAAGCCGCTGCCCGCGCAGTACCTGGACTACGTCGGCCAGACCCTCACCGGCAACTTCGGCCGCTCGACCCAGGACCAGCTCCCCGTGGCTGACATCCTGGCCGAGCGGCTGCCGGTGACGCTGGAGCTGTCGCTGCTGGCCATGCTGGTCGCGATCGTCGTCGGCGTGGGGGCGGGCATCGTGGCCGCCGTCCGCCGCGGCAGGTTCGCCGACTACGTGGCCACCGGGTTCGGCCTGGCCGGGCTGTCGGTGCCGCACTTCTGGCTGGGCCTGCTCGGCATCCTGCTGTTCGCGGTCACCTGGCGGGTGCTGCCGGCCTCCGGTTACGTGCCCTTCACCGAGGACCCGGCCGCGAACCTGCAGCGCATGATCCTGCCGGCCCTGGTGCTCGGCACCGGCTTCGCGGCGATCCTGATGCGGCAGACCCGCTCGGCCATGCTGGGCGCGCTGTCGGCCGACTACGTCAGGACCGCCAGGTCCAAGGGCCTGTCCGAGGTCAAGGTGGTGGGCGCGCACGCGCTGCGCAACAGCCTGACGACCGTGGTGACCGTGCTCGGCCTGCAGCTCGGCGCGCTGATCAGCGGCGCCGTGGTGACCGAGCAGATCTTCGTCATCCCCGGCTTCGGCAAGCTCACCGTGGACGCGGTGCTGACCAGGAACTATCCCGTCATCCAGGCGGTCGTGCTGGTCACGGTCATCGGGTACGTGCTGGTGAACCTGCTGGTCGACATCGCCTACGCCTTCCTCAACCCCCGGATCAGGCTGTCGGGAGGCTCCCGTGACTAGGCACTGGCGACGTTTCAGGCGCCGGCCGATGCCGATGGCGGGCCTGGTGCTGGTGGTCGCGTTCGTCCTGCTGGCCCTGATCGGCCCGCTGGTGACCGGCGACCCCGCGGCGCAGGACTACCTGGCCACGCTGGCGCCCCCGTCGGGCGCGCACCCGATGGGCACCGACGACCTCGGCCGCGACGCCTTCGCCCGGATCGCGCACGGCGCCCAGGTCTCGCTGCAGGCGGGCGTGCTGTCCACGCTGCTGGCGATGGTGGTCGGCATCCCGATCGGGCTGGTCGCCGGCTTCTACCGGCGCTGGCTGGACCCGATCGTGATGCGGCTGGTCGACGTGACGCTGGCCTTCCCGTTCCTGGTGTTCGCGGTCGGCCTGGCGGCGATCATCGGGCCCTCGCTGAAGGGCGTCGTGCTGGCGCTGGGCTTCTCCCAGCTGCCCGCGATCATCCGGATCACCCGCGGCGAGGTGCTGGCGGTCAGGGAGATGGACTACGTGGCCGCGGCCATCGCCGACGGCGCGGGCGACGGGCACATCATCTTCCGCTACGTGCTGCCGAACTGCGCCAGCCCGCTCATCGTGCAGGCCACGGTGGCGATCCCGGCGGCGATCATCGGCGAGTCCACGCTGTCGTTCCTGGGTCTGGGCGTGCAGCCGCCGACGCCGTCGTGGGGCGTGATGCTGACGACCGCGCAGCAGTACCTGAGCGACGCGCCGTGGCTGGCCATCTGGCCCGGCCTGATGATCGCCCTGGCCACGCTCGGCTTCAACCTGCTCGGCGACGGGCTGCGCGACGTACTGGACCCGAGGAGCCACCGATGAGCCTGCTGGAGATCACCGACCTCAAGGTCGGCTTCGACACCGAGGACGGCCTCGTCCAGGCGGTCAGGGACATCTCGCTCACCCTGGACGAGGGCGAGATCCTCGCGCTGTGCGGGGAGTCGGGCTGCGGCAAGTCGGTCACCGCGATGTCCATCCCCCGGCTGCTGCCGCCCGCCACGACGCGGCTGTCCGGCTCGATCAAGCTGGACGGCCGCGAGCTGACCACGCTGCCCGAGCCGGAGATGCGGCAGGTGCGCGGCAAGACCGTCTCGGTCGTCTTCCAGGAGCCGATGACCTCGCTGAACCCGTCGTTCACCGTCGGCTACCAGATCACCGAGGTGCTGCGCAGGCACGAGAAGCTCTCGCGGCAGACCGCGACCAAGCGGGCCGTGGAGCTGCTGGAGCTGGTCGGCATCCCCGCGCCGGTGCGCCGGATGAAGGAGTACCCGCACCAGCTCTCCGGCGGCATGCGGCAGCGCGTCATGATCGCCATCGCGGTGGCCTGCTCGCCGCGGGTGCTGATCGCCGACGAGCCCACCACGGCGCTCGACGTGACGATCCAGGCGGGCGTGCTGGACGTCTTCCGCGACCTGCGCGACCGGCTCGGCACCGCGATCATCCTCATCACGCACGACCTGGGCGTGGTGGCCGACATCGCCGACAGGGCCATGGTCATGTACGCGGGCCGTGCCGTCGAGCAGGCCCCGGTGGCCGAGCTGTTCGCGAACCCGCGGCACCCGTACACGCTGGGCCTGATGAAGGCCCTGCCCTCCGCCGCCGTGAACGGCCGCCTGGCGGAGATCCCCGGCATGGTGCCCTCGCCGCTGTCGGACCCCGACGAGTGCGCGTTCCGTGACCGCTGCCCGCGCGCCCAGGAGGACTGCGCGCTGTCGCGGCCCCCGCTCACCCGTCAGGCCGACGAGCACCTGGCGGCCTGCTTCCACCCCGGAGGTCAGTCGTGATCCTGCGGATCGACAACCTGGTCAAGCACTACGGCCCCGTGCGGGCCGTGGACGGCCTGTCGCTGGAGATCGGCGAGGGCGAGGTGCTCGGCCTGGTCGGTGAGTCGGGCAGCGGCAAGTCCACGGTCGGCAAGTGCGTGCTGCGCCTGACCGAGCCGACCGCGGGCTCGATCGAGCTGGGCGGCAAGGACATCACCCACCTGTCGCGCCGGGCCATGCGCCCGCTGCGCAGGGACGTGCACATGGTCTTCCAGGACCCGTTCTCCTCGCTCAACCCGCGCTTCACGATCGAGCGGATCGTGGCCGAGCCGCTGCTGCGGCACAAGATCACCGACCGGCGCGAGGTCGCGAACCGGGTGGCCGCCATGCTGGAGAAGGTCGGGCTGCGCCAGGAGATGCGCAGGCGCTTCCCGCACGAGCTGTCCGGCGGGCAGCGGCAGCGGGTGGGGCTGGCCAGGGCGCTGATCCTGGAGCCCAAGCTGGTCGTGGCGGACGAGCCCGTGTCGGCGCTGGACGTGTCCGTGCAGGCGTCGGTGCTCAACCTGATCACCGACCTGCAGCGGGACATGGGGTTCTCGTGCCTGTTCATCACGCATGACCTGTCGGTGGTGGAGTTCCTGGCCGACCGGATCGCGGTCATGTACCTCGGCAGGATCGTGGAGTCGGGGCCGACGGCCGAGATCTTCGCCGGGCCGCGGCACCCGTACACGCAGGCCCTGCTGTCGGCCGCGCCGGTGGCGGACCCGGCCAGGCAGCGGGAGCGGCGCAGGATCGTGCTCGGCGGCGACGTGCCGAGCCCGATGGACCCGCCGCCCGGCTGCCGGTTCCACACGCGCTGCCCGCTCGCCTACGACGAGTGCCGCACCTCAGAACCGCTCTTGAACGACCCGCGTGGCAACGGTCACCCCGCCGCCTGCCACCTGGTAACAGCGGACCGCGTCCCCGACGCGGCCAAGTAAGGAGAAATCTTGTTCACCACCAGGCCCGAGCTGTCGGGCGATTTCGGCATGGTCGCCAGCACGCACTGGCTGGCCTCGGCCACCGGCATGGGCGTCCTGGAGCGCGGCGGCAACGCGTTCGACGCCGCGGTGGCGGCCGGATTCGTGCTGCAGGTCGCCGAGCCGCACCTGAACGGCCCCGGCGGCGAGGTGCCGATCCTGTTGTGGAGCGAGGCCGAGCAGAAGGTGTCGGTCGTGTGCGGGCAGGGCGTGGCCCCCGCCGCGGCCACCATCGAGCGCTTCGCCGGCCTCGGCCTGGACGTCGTGCCCGGCACCGGGCTGCTGGCGGCCACCGTGCCCGGGGCGTTCGGCGGCTGGATGCTGATGCTGGAGCGCTGGGGCACCTGGTCGCTGGCCGACGTGCTGGCGCCCGCGATCCACTACGCCGAGCACGGCGTGCCGGTGCTGGAGCGGATCTCGGCCACGATCGGCTCGGTCGAGGAGCTGTTCAGGCAGGACTGGCCGACGTCGGCGGCCACCTGGCTGCCTGATGGGAACGTTCCCGAGCCGGGCTCGAAGCTGGCCAACCCCGTGCTGGCCGCCACCTACCGCCGGCTGGTGGCCGAGGCCGAGGCCGCGTCGAGCAGCCGCGAGGGCCAGCTCGCCGCCGCCAGGAAGGCCTGGTACGAGGGCTTCGTCGCCGAGGCGATCGCCGAGTTCAGCGCGACGACGGCCTGGCGCGACAGCTCGGGCGAGGTGCACGGCGGCCTGCTCACGGGCGACGACCTGGCGGGCTGGTCGGCCTCGGTGGAGGAGCCGCTGACCTTCGACTACCGCGGCTACACCGTGGCCAAGACCGGGCCGTGGGGTCAGGGCCCGGCGTTCCTGCAGCAGCTCGCCCTGCTCGACGGGTTCGACCTGGACGGGATGGGCTTCCTCGGCGCCGACTACCTGCACGCGGTGACGGAGGCCGCCAAGCTGGCCTTCGCCGACCGCGAGGCCTGGTACGGCGACACCGACGTGCCCATGGCCGACCTGCTGAGCCCGGCCTACAACGCCGAACGGCGGCGGCTGATCGGCGACCGGGCCAGCCTGGAGCTGCGGCCGGGCGCTCCCGGCGGGCGGGCGCCGCGGCTGCCCGTCTTCCCCGACCCCGGCACGGCCAGCGACGCGCCGGGCCTGTCCGGCGCCCGCAAGCCGCAGGGCGTGGGCGAGCCCACGGTGTCGCGTGACGGCATGGTCAAGGGCGACACCTGCCACGTGGACGTCGTGGACCGCTTCGGCAACATGGTCTCGGCCACCCCCAGCGGCGGCTGGCTGCAGAGCTCGCCCACCATCCCGAGCCTGGGCTTCTGCCTGGGCACGCGGGCCCAGATGTTCTGGCTGCAGGAGGGCGTGGCCACCGCGCTGCGGCCCGGCGCCCGCCCGCGCACGACGCTGTCGCCGTCGTTCGCGCTCAGGGACGGCAAGCCGTGGCTGGCGTTCGGCACCCCGGGCGGCGACCAGCAGGACCAGTGGAGCCTGAACTTCTTCCTCGCGGTCGTCCACGGCAGGCTGAACCTTCAGGAGGCCGTCGACGCCCCCATGTTCCACTCCGAGCACTTCCCCAGCTCGTTCTTCCCGCGCGGCTCCCGCCCCGGCGTCATGCACGTCGAGGACCGGGTGGACGCGGGCGTCATCGAGGAGCTGCGCCGGCGTGGGCACGAGGTCGAGGTGCAGGGCCCGTGGTCGCTCGGCCGGCTGAGCGCGGTCGCCCGTGACGGCGCCTTCCTCAAGGCCGCCGCCAACCCGCGTGGCGCCCAGGGCTACGCTGCCGGCCGATGACCGACCTGCTCTTCCTGGTCGGTGCCGGCCTGCTGGCCGGTGTGGTGAACGCCCTGGCGGGCGGGGGGACGCTCATCTCGTTCCCCGCCCTCCTGGCGCTGGGTTACCCGGGCCTGACCGCCACCGTCACGAACGCGGTGGCGCTGTGGCCCGGCTATCTGGGGGGTGTGCTCGGCTACCGGGCCGAGCTGCGGGGGCAAAGGCGCAGGGCCACCCTGCTGTCGGTCACAGCGGTGCTGGGGGCCTGTCTGGGCAGCTCGCTGCTGCTGCTCACGCCGGGCAAGCTGTTCGAGTCGATGGTGCCGTGGCTGGTGGCCTTCGCCAGCCTCGCCCTGCTGGCGCAGCCGTGGCTGCGCAAGCTCATCGGGGGCGAGGCGGACGGGCCGACCAGCCGCATGGTGTACGCCGGGGTGTTCCTCGGCGGCTGTTACGGCGCCTACTTCAACGGCGGCATGGGGGTGGTGCTGCTGACCGTGCTCGGCCTGTTCCTGCACGACAACCTGCACCGGATCAACGCCGTGCGGGCCGTGCTCTCGCTGGTCGTCAGCTCCGTGTCGGTGGTGGCGTTCTCCCTGTTCGGGCCCGTGGAGTGGCGGGCCGCGGCGGTGATCGCGCCGGCCAGCCTGGCGGGCGGGCTGCTCGGCACCCGGCTGGCCAGGCTGATGCCCGCCAAGGTGCTGCGGGGCGTGGTGGTCGCGTTCGGCCTGGGGGTCGCGGTCGCGCTGGCCCTGCACTAGGAGACGGTGGCCTCGATGAGGTCGTCCACCACCTCTTCGAGATGGTTCCCCTTCGCGTACGCCCGCCGCTGCCGCATGGCCCCCGACCCCTTGCGCAGCAGCCGGTCGAGGCCCTCCTGGATGAACGTCAGGTCGCCGGCCTCGGCCAGCGCCGGGCGTACGTGCTCCAGGAGGCGCCCGGCCAGCACCGCGGCGGGCACGAGCGTGCCGTGCCGTACGTCGAGGCTGTCGCCCTGCAGCCCGTCGCGGGCCGCCCGCCAGTAGGCGGCGCGCAGCACCTCGGCGGGCACGGGCTGCCCGCGGTCGCCGCGCGCGACGGCGGCCAGCGCGGTGACCACCAGCCCGCGGATGAGCCCGATCAGGGTGAGGCTGTCGGCCACGTCGAGCGGCACGTCGGCCACCCTGATCTCCACGGTGGGCAGGCGGGGCGACGGCCGGGTGTCCCAGTAGACGGTCTTGGCGTCGAGCAGCACGCCCGACTCCGCCAGCGCCCGCAGGGCCAGCTCGTACGCCCCGTACGACGGGAAGTACGGCGGCGCGCCGGAGACCGGCCACCGCCCCCAGCTGATCACCCGCCAGGAGGCGTACCCGGTGTCGCGGCCCACGAAGAACGGCGAGTTGGCGGCCAGCGCGATCAGCGTCGGCAGCCAGGGCCGCAAGTGGTTGCCCACGTAGACGGCGTGCTCGGCGTCGGGCACGTCCACGTGCACGTGCAGGGCGCAGATGCTGATCTCGTCCTGCAGCGCCCGGTAGAGCGTGCGGCCCTGGTGGTAGCGGTCGTCGTCGGTGAGCGGCGGCGGCATGACGTTGCCGAGCACGGGGATGCCGCTGGCGACGACGGCCAGGCCGCACGATCGGGCCGCGCCCGCCACCTCCTTGCGCGCCGCGCGCAGTTGCGAGCCGAGCTCGCTCAGGTCGGCGGAGGGCGGCGTGCGGGCCTCCACCTGGAATCGGGTGATTTCATGCACCACGTCGAGCATGTCCGTCGCGGCGGCCAGAACCTCGGCCGCCCGGGGAGCCACGTGGCGGGTCCGGGGATCGACGATGAGGTACTCCTCCTCGATCCCGATGAGTGGAACCATGCCCACACCTCGCTGGGGAGTCCAACCCTCCGTAGGGAGTTGTGCCCCTACCTCACCCCCCGGAAAACCAGGTTGTCAGAGCGTGAACTCCACGGGGCCGTACAGCGCCTGCGCGGCGCGGGTGCACATCGCCCAGTAACGGTCGCCGTACGACCAGTGCCACCACTCGGTGGGGTAGTTGACCAGGCCGGCGGGCTCCAGGGCGGCGGCGAGCAGCTTGCGGTGGGCGCGGGCGTCGTCGGAGACGTTCGGGGCGGCGGTGTAGCAGGCGCCGGAGCTCTGCTCCGGGTTGTCGTTGACCTCGGTGCCCATGTCGTACTCGGTGCCGTCGGGGGCGCACAGGGTCAGGTCCACGGCGGCGCCGGCGGTGTGCGGGGCCACCTCGACCGGGGAGACGTAACGGCTGGCCGCGACGTACGACTCCTCAGGGGTCAGCCCGGTCAGCGTGGCGCGGTACTCGTCGAAGATCCGGCGCTGGGTGGCGACGGGGCGGTACCCCTCGACGATCAGCAGGTGGTACCCGTCGGGCAACAGGCTCTCCGCGTGCTCCAGGCGCTCCAGCACGCCGGAGCGCAGGTGCGCGTAGGCGCCCTGCCCGTCGGCCAGGCGCGGGTCCACGCGCAGCCGCCCGCGCACGTCCGCGAGCGGTTCGCCGCTCTCTTGCACCGGGATCGAGGTCACGCGGGGGTCCGAGATCAGCACGACGTCGTTCGGGGACTGCCACATGGGCAAGAATTCTCACACAGTGTCGGAGAAGACCTGCTCCCGGGCCTGTTCCAGGGCGGCCACCAGGGCTCCGCGCAGCACCGGGTTGCCCGCGACCCTGGTCGTGACGACGGTCGGGCGGCTCGGGCACACCCGGGCCACGGCCTCCTGCACCTTGGCCGCCAGCCGCTCGCCGCCCGCCCGGCCGATGTCGCCGCTCAGCACGATGAGGCCGGGGTCGAGCACGACGGTGACGGCCGCCGCGCCCAGGGCCAGCCGGGCCGCCACGGCGTCCAGGTAGCCCTCGTCGCCGCCGCGTACCAGGTCGGGCACCGTGTGGCCGCTCACGCCGCGCTCCTCGGCGAGCCCGCGCAGCGCGTCGTGGCCCACCAGGCGCTGGAACGAGCCCGTCTGCGGCCGGGTGACGTCGGAGGGCAGCGGCTCGCCCGGCACGGGCAGCCAGCCGATCTCGCCCGCGCCGCCGGTGATGCCCCGGTGCAGCCGGCCTCCCAGCATGACGCCGAGGCCCTGGCCGACGCCGGCCCAGATGACCACGAAGTCGTCGTGGCCGACGGCGGCGCCGTGCCGGTGCTCGGCCAGGGCGACCAGGTTGACGTCGTTCTCGATGGTCACCGAGGCGCCGAGCGTCTCGCGCAGGCTGGCCAGCACGCCGACGTGCCAGGCGGGCAGGTCGACCGAGATGCGCACGTCGCCGGTGGCCGGGTCGACCACGCCTCTCGTGCCGATGACGAACGCGCGCAGTTGCGACAGGCTGACACTGGCGGCGTCGCACGCCCGCTGCACGGCGGCGTGCACCGCCTTGACCGGATCGCGCGCGTCGGAGGGATTGACCGTGATCTCGACCACGACTCTGCCTGTGATGTCCGCCACACCGACAGTGAGACTTTCGGGCAGGACCTCCAGCCCGGCGACGTACGCGCTCGACGGGACCACGGCGTACAGGGCGGCGTGCGGCCCCCTGCCTCCCGCCCGCTCGCCCGCGACCTCCACGAGCCCCCGCTCCTCCAGGCGCGCGAGAAGCTGACCTGCGGTTACCTTGGAGAGCCCGGTCCGCTCACCGAGCTCGGCGCGGGTGAGAGGACCGTCTCCGAGGAGCAGTTCGAGTGCCGCGCGGTCGTTCAACCGGCGCAGCAACCGGGGAGTTCCCGGGTCTCGGCTCATCGGCGCACCCTTCTCGTCACGATCGGCTAACGAGCGTTTCTTTTAAGAAAGTTTCTTGTTAGTTTACCAGCATCGTTCGGATTTGACGATCAGCCTGGTGCGGACCGTAGGCCAGCACCCGGGAAGGGAGAACCCTGTGAGGATCGCGAAGATCACAGCCGCTACGGTCACCACGGCCGCGCTGGCCCTGGGCCTGGCCGCCTGTGGCTCCGGTGGCTCCGCTGAGCAACCCCCCACGTCCTCACCCAGCGCCGCCGCCTCCGGCCCCAAGTTCGCCGGCAAGACGCTGAGCGTCTGGCGGCTCGGGAACAGCAACCCGGCCGCGGCCACGTACATGGAGGAGCTCAACGCCGAGTTCACCAAGCAGACCGGCGCGCAGGTCAAGCTGGAGTGGATCCCGTGGCCCCAGGTGGCCGACAAGTTCGCCGCCGCCGCGACCGGCACCGGCCCCGACGTGACCGAGATCGGCAACGACCAGGTCCCGATGTGGCAGAGCCAGGACGCGCTGACGCCGATCACCGACATCGCCCGCGAGGGCGACCGGTCGCAGATCCCCCAGAACCTCTACGGCTACGAGACCGTGGACAACGAGATCTACGCCGTGCCGTGGGGAGCGGGGGCCCGCGCGGTGCTCTACCGCAAGGACTGGTTCGAGGACCTCAAGATCGAGGTCCCGCAGAGCTGGGACGACCTCGTCGCCGCGGCCAAGAAGATCCAGGCCGAGAAGAAGGGCGTGGACGGCTTCGCCTTCAACGGCGGCTCGGACGCCAACCACCTGCTGGCGGCCTTCGCCTGGTCCGAGGGCGGCGAGTACGCCGTCAAGGAGGGCGACAAGTGGGTCGGCAAGCTCACGGAGCCCGGCTTCCAGAAGGGCTTCGAGACCTACACCGGCCTGGTCACCGGCGGCCTGTCCAACAAGGCGAACCTGACGCACGACACCACCCACATCCGCACCCGCTTCGCCAACGACAAGGTGGCGATGTACCTCACCGCGGCCTGGGACCTGTCGGGCATCGAGGAGGAGTCCAAGGGCAAGCTGAAGGGCGACAAGATCGGCTTCTTCCCGCTGCCCGCCAAGACCGGCGGCGTGGCGCCCTCCTTCTTCGGCGGCAACGACATCGCGCTGTGGGGCACCACCCAGCAGGCGGACCTGGGCAAGGAGTACATCAAGCTGGCCACGAGCAAGACCTGGGCCGACCGGTACGCCAAGGAGGGCGGCCTGCTCCCCGTCTACCCCGACACCCTGCAGGCCATGAACGAGGACCCGGCGCAGGGCCCGTTCGCGCAGGCGTTCGCCAAGGCCAAGGCCTTCCCGGCCGACCCCAACTGGTCCGAGGCCGACGCCACCAAGGCGGTGCTGCAGAACGCCGCTCGCGCCGTCATCGAGGGCAAGAAGGACACCGCCACCGCCCTCGCTGACGCCAACAAGGAACTCGAAGAGATCCTGAACCAGTAACGATGTCCAACACGACAACGGTCGCCCGGGGCAGGGGGTCCTCCCCCTCCCCGGGGCACCGGCGCAAGAACGCCGGGCGGGTGCGCGCCAGCGGGATGCCGGCGTGGAGCATCCCGTACCTCCTGCTCGTTCCCGGCCTGCTGGTCATCGCCGGCCTGCTGCTCTACCCGATGGTCCAGCTCGGCATCATGTCGTTCCAGAAGGTCGGGCTGGCGCAGGTCAGGGGCACCAGGCCCGCCGAGTGGGTCGGGCTGGAGAACTTCGAGAAGGTCCTGTCCAACGACATCTTCTGGTCGGCCCTGCGCAACAGCCTGGCCTTCGCCTTCTTCGGCGTCAGCCTCACGCTGATCCTCGGCACCGCGGTCGGCGTGCTGCTGCACCGGCTGGGCAGGAAGATGTCGCTGTTCGTGGTCATCGGCTGCATGTTCGCCTGGGCCGTGCCGCCCGTGGCGCAGGGCGTCATCTGGCGCTCCCTGTTCGACGCCGAGGCCGGGATCGTCAACTGGGCGCTGGACCTGCTGCCCGACTGGCTGGCCGCCCCGCCGGCGGGCCAGGCGAGCTGGGCCGGCACCCCCTGGCTCAACGACACCCTGCCCCTCTACATCGCGCTGGTCATCTGCGTGGTGTGGGCCGGGTTCCCGTTCATCGCGGTCTCCGTGCTGGCCGGGCTCAAGGGCATCCCCGCCGAGCTGTACGAGGCGGCCAAGGTGGACGGGTCTGGCGCCTGGCACACGTTCAGGAAGATCACCCTGCCCATGCTCAGGCCGGTCTTCGCCGTTCTCACGATGCTGTCGATCATCTGGGACTTCAAGGTGTTCAGCCAGCTCTACGTGCTCATGAACGGGCCCACGAACCGTGACGGCTTCAACCTGTCCATGTACGCCGTCGCCGAGGCGTTCCGGCCCCCGCAGAAGCTGGGCACCGGCGCGGCGATCTCCATCGTCCTGACGATCATCCTGCTGATCATCACCGTCTTCTACGTCAGGCAGATCGTGAAGCAGGAGGAGATGTGACCCCGATCGCCCGCAAGAGGCTCGGCAAGGTCCTGCTGAACGCCGCCGGCCTGCTGGTCTTCCTGTTCGCGACCTTCCCCGTCTACTGGATGGTCTCCACGGGCTTCAAGGAGAACGACCAGATCTTCACGACGGAGTTCATCCCGTTCCCGACGCACTTCACCTTCGAGCACTTCGAGCGGGTGCTCACCGAGGGCGTCGCGAACAACTCCATCTGGCTCTACATGCGCAACAGCGCGATCGTGGCGCTCGGCACCGTGCTCATCGGCTCGGCCTTCGCCCTGCTGTCGGCCACCGCCATCGCCCGCTTCAGGTTCAGGGGCCGCGGCGCCTTCCTCATCACGCTGCTCATCGTGCAGATGCTGCCGTCGGAGGGGCTGCTCATCCCCCTGTACATGATGGTCAAGCGGGTCGGGCTCGGCGACCAGCTCCTCGGGCTGATCGTCACCCAGGTCGCGCTGACGCTGCCGTTCGGCGTCTGGATGTTGCGGACGTTCGTCGCGGCGGTGCCCAAGTCGCTGGAGGAGGCGGCCTGGATCGACGGGGCCAGCCGGATGACGACGTTCTGGAAGGTGCTGTTCCCGCTGGTCGCGCCGGGGCTGGTGGCCACGAGCATCTTCTCGTTCATCACCGCCTGGAACGATCTGGTCTTCGCCCTCTACCTGATGTCGGGGTCCGAGGGGTACACGATGCCGGTCGCCCTGCAGTTCTTCTTCGGCCAGGAGGGCGTCGACTGGGGCGCGATCATGGCCGGGTCCACCCTGATGACGATTCCGGTCGTCGTCTTCTTCCTTCTCGTGCAGCGCCGCATGGTCCAGGGGCTGACGGCGGGCGCCGTGAAGGGCTGACCAATCCCGAAATATCCGTACGGTGCCGCCGGCACCGTACCCGACCCTGCCTTGATACGGATGAGGAGCCATGAGTCAGAGTGATCGGGGGCTGCGCCGACTCGCGGCCGGCACGCTGCTCGTCGCCTTCCAGGGCACCACGGCGCCCGACTGGGTGCTGCGCGAGCTGGAGCACGGCCTCGGCGGCGTGACGCTCTTCGGCTTCAACGTGGCCGACCCCGGCCAGGTGCTCGGCCTGACCACCGCGCTGAGGGGAGCCGGTGAGCCCGTCATCTCGCTCGACGAGGAGGGCGGGGACGTGACGCGGCTGGCCTACCACGTCGGCAGCCCGTACCCGGGGAACGCGGCGCTGGGGGCCGTGGACGACGTGGAGCTCACCCGCCGGGTCTACCGGGCCATCGGGTCCGAGCTGGCCGCCTGCGGCATCAACCTGGACATGGCGCCGAGCGCCGACGTCAACACCGAGGCCGACAACCCGGTGATCGGCACCAGGTCGTTCGGCACCGAACCGGAGCTGGTGGCCAGGCACACGGTCGCCGCCGTCCAGGGCCTGCAGTCGGTGAACGTGGCCGCCTGCGTCAAGCACTTCCCCGGCCACGGCGCCACCCGCGTCGACTCGCACCTGGCCGTCCCGGTCGTGGACGTCGGCCTGGACGTGCTGCGGGAGCGGGAGCTGGCGCCGTTCCGCGCCGCCATCGGCGCGGGGGCGAAGTCGGTGATGACCGCGCACGTGGCGGTGCCGGCGGTGACGGGTCAGACGCCCGCCACGCTGTCCGGCGCCGCGCTGACCGGGCTCCTCAGGGGCGAGCTCGGCTACGACGGCGTGGTCGTCACCGACGCGCTCGACATGCACGCGATCACCAAGAGCGTGGGCCTGGCCGGCGGCGCCGTGCTCACCCTCGCGGCCGGCTCGGACCTGCTGTGCCTGGGGCCGCTGCCGACGTACGACGACGTGCAGGCCATCATCGCCGAGATCGTCTCCGCCGTGCGCGAGGGCAGGCTGCCCGAGTCCAGGCTGGAGGAGGCGGCGGCGCGGGTGGCGGCGCTGCGCGCCTGGGCCGCCGGGGCCGCCGGGGGCACCACGGCCGCCGAGGCCGTGGAGGCCGGCCAGAACGGCGCCGAGCAGAAGGTGGTCGGCCTGCACGCCGCCCGCCGCGCCGTCCGGCTCACCGGCTCCGCCACCCCGCTCGTCGAACCCCTGGTGATCGAGGTGGACACCCCGCCGACCATCGCCGTGGGCGACGTGCCGTGGGGCGTGGGGCCCTGGCTGCCCGACGCCGAGATCCTGCGCGTCAAGCCCGCCGCCGCCGACGTCCCCGGCATCCTGGCCAAGGCCGACGGGCGCTCACTGGTGGTGGTCGTCAAGGACGCGCACCGCCACCACGAGAGCCAGGACCTGGTCTCGGCGCTGGTGTCGGCGCGTCCCGACACGACGGTGATAGAGATGGGCCTGCCGGTGTGGCAGCCGGACAGCGCCGCCTACATCGCCACGTACGGCGCCGCCCGCGCCAACGCCCAGGCCGCCGTCGAGCTCCTCACCGCCTAGCAGACCCGCCTGGACCCGGGCGCGTGCCAGGGGCCCGACAGCCCCGCACGCGCCCGGCCCAGCGGCACTCAGAAGGCCGGCTCCCCACACGCCCGGCCCAGCGCCGCGCAGGAGGCCGGCTCCCCGCGCGCCCGGCCCAGGGCCGCTCAGGAGGTCAGGAGTTCCTCACGCGCCTGGTCGAGGGCCGCCAGCACGGCGCCGCGCAGCACCGGGTTGCCGTCGGTCACCGTGGTGGTGACGACCTGCGGCCGCACCGGGCAGATGCGCGCCACGGCCTCCTCCACCCGGGACGCCAGCGCGCCGCCACCGGCGTGCCCCACCTCCCCGGCCAGCACCACCAGCCCGGGATCGAGGATCACGCACACCGCCGCCACCCCCAGGGCCAGCCGCTGAGCGATCTCGTCCAGCAGCGGCTCCCCCTCGGCGCCCGCCGCCACCGCCACCTTGACGCACTCGGTCGCGCTCTCGGCCGCGAAGCCGTAGCCCTGCGCCAGCTCGGTCACCGCCTCGGCGCTGACCAGCGACTGCAACCCACCGGCCAGCGACGGCAGCCGCCCCGGCAGCGTACGGATGTCCTCGGGCAGCGGCACCCCGGGCACCGGCAGGTAGCCGATCTCCCCCGCGCTGCCCGAGCGCCCCCGGTGCAGCTTGCCGCCGAGCGTGACGGCCATCCCCAGGCCACGGCTGGCCCACAGCAGCACGAAGTCGTCGAGCCCCTGCGCGGCCCCGTCGACGCGCTCGGCGATGGCGGCGAGGTTGACGTCGTTCTCGATCGTCACCTGGCGCCGCAGGTCTCCCGCCAGCGCCTCGTGGATGCCCTCGTGCCAGCCGGGCAGGTCGAAGGAGAAGCGGATGTCGCCGCTGCGCGGATCGACCACGCCGGGGGTGCCGATGACGACGCCGCGCAGCTTGGAGATGCCCACCTTGGCGCTGCGGCACGCCTTGACGATCGCCCCGTGCACCAGCGAGACGGGGTCGTCGTGGCCGTCGGGGGCGACGGTGACCTCGGCGATCGTGTTGCCGTGGATGTCGGCGACGGCCGTGGAGATCAGCTCGGGCCCGACCTCGAGGCCGGCGACGTACGCGCTGGAGGGGATCACCGAGTAGAGCGCCGCGTTGGGCCCCCGCCCGCCGCCCTGCGTGCCGACCACCTCGACCAGCCCGCGCTCCTCGAGCCTGGCCAGCGTCTGCGAGGCCGTGACCTTGGACAGACCGGTCAGGTTGCCGATCTGCCCCCGCGTCATCGGACCGGTCGCCAGCAACAGCTCCAGTGCGGCCCGGTCGTTGATCTCCCTGAGCAATCTGGGCACACCAGGGCGTCGCTCCACGCTGAATCCCACCGTCAAATCGAAAAGGTTGTTGGAAGTTTAGCGCTCCCATTCTCGCCTGGTGTGAACGGCGATTTCCGCACCTGGGACGCGCCCGGCGGAAGCGGATCTCCCGCCCGTTCTGGCAAGGTTGCGCCTAACCAGTGTTGACCAGGAGGGATAATCGAGAACATGCGCCTATCCGCTCGTGTCGACTACGCCCTCCGCGCCGCCGCCGAACTGGCCGCCGCCGGTGCGGGCCCGACCACCGTGGGCGAGCTCGCCAAGGAGCAGGACATGCCGCCCAAGTACCTGGAGAACATCCTGCTGCAGATGCGCCGCGCCGGGCTGGTGCGCGGGCAGCGCGGGCCGGAGGGCGGCTACGTGCTGGCCAGGCCCGCCTCCGACATCTCGCTCGCCGACGTGATCCGCGCCGTGGACGGCCCGCTGGCCAACGTACGCGGCGAGCGGCCCGAGCACGTCGGTTACCGGGGGCCGGCGGAGTCTCTGCAGCAGGTGTGGATCGCGTTGCGGGCCACCGAGCGGTCGATCCTGGAGGAGGTCACGCTCGAACAGGTCGCCTCCGGGGCCCTGCCCGAGCGCATCCGCCAGCTCGCCTCCGACCCCGCCGCCTGGGACTGAGCCCGGCCTGGCCTTCATCCCCGGACCGCCCGCAGCGTGACCGCGAGCGGTGTCGCGGGTGGTCAGCGGGCCGGCGACGTGCCCAGTGCGTACGCGACGCCCGCGTCCAGATCGGTGTCCCGTCCGGCGCTGAAGGCGCTGTCGTAGGCCCGGTCACCGAGCACCCCGCGCACCTCGCTCTCGCAGGCCCGCCTGGCGGCCACGAGCTCCGGCGTGCCGATCTGGTGCTTGCCGACGGTGTCCCAGATCTGGTCGGCCAGCCCCAGCATGCGCGCGGCCCGCTCCCCCTCCCCCGCCGCCACCGCGGCGGGCGCGAGCACGTCGATCGCCATCGCCATCCCCAGGCTGTCGTGCAGCCGCCACTTGACCTCCAGCGCCGCCATCGCGTAGGCCCGCGCCCGCTCCGGCCGCCCGCACGCCAGCTCGGCCTGGGCCCGCAGGACGTCGCCGTACGCGCGCTGCCAGCGCTCTCCGTGCTGGTCGCAGAGCGCGCGCAGCCGCTCCAGCGCGGCGATGCCGTCCTCGAAGCTGCCGGCCATCGTCCTGCTCATGCCGTAGCTGGTGTAGGCCAGCAGCACGGGGAAGCAGAACAGCGAGCGTTCCTCCTGCTCGATCACCTTCCTGGCCATCTCGCCCGCCCGCGCGTTGTCGCCCATGATGATGCCCGCGCAACTGCTCGCGCACCAGGCCATCAGCCTCGCCTCCACGTCCCCCTGCGCCTCGGCCTCGGCCGCGCACTCGCCGGCCAGCTTCTCCGCGAGCGCCCCCTCGCCCTGGCACACCAGGACCAGCGCGCACGCCCACTGCGCCTTGCGGCGCGCGGGGCCGGGCGCGCGGTCCTGGGCCAGCGCCCGCTCCAGGAAGTGCCGTCCCTCCTGGAGGAAGCCGCAGGGGTACCAGAAGAACCACAGCGCCCCGGCCAGCTCCAGCGCGGTGTGCCCCTCCGGCCGCACCAGGGCGAAGCGCAGCGCCGCCCGCAGGTTGGGCAGCTCGACGGTCATCCGGTCGTACCAGGCGTACTGGTCGGGGCCGATCCAGCAGGCGTCGCCCTCCCTGGCCAGCTCCAGGTAGTAGTCGCGGTGCCGGCGCCTGACGCGCTCGTCCTGGCCGAGGTCCTTCAGCCAGATGGCGCCGAACTCGCGGATCGTGTCGAGCATCCGGTAGCGGTCGCCCGCCCCGGTCGGCTCCCAGATCAGGATCGACTTGTCGGCGAGCGATTCGAGCAGTTGCGGGATCTGCCAGCTCGGCAGCCGGTCGTCGGCGCAGACCTGCTTCACGGCCACCGGGTCGATGCCGCCGGCGAACACCGAGGCCCGCGCCCACAGCAGCCGCTCGGCGGGGGTGCAGAGCTGGTGACTCCATCCGATCGCGGTGCGCAGCGCCTGGTGCCAGGGCGGGTCGGCGTCGTACACCTTGTGGTCGGTCGTGCCGAGCACGGTGAAGCGGTCCTCAAGCCGCTCGGCCAGCCGTTCGGGGGACAGCTCGCGCAGCCGGGCGGCGGCCAGCTCGATGGCCAGCGGCAGCCCTTCCAGCCGCCGGCACACCCGCAGCAGGGCGTCCCGGTTGCGCTCGTCGATCGCGAAGCCGGGCACCGTGGCCGCGGCGCGGTCGAGGAGCAGCTCCACCGCGTCGCCCTCCCGCCAGTCGTCGCCCTCGGGCACCGGCAGCGGCTCCACCGCGCGGACCCGCTCCTCCGGGCAGCCCAGCGGCCTGCGGCTGGTGGCCAGGACGCGCAGCCGGGGCGCGGCGGCGAGGAGCGTCCTGACGGTCGCCGCGCAGGCCTCGTGCAGGTGCTCGCAGGTGTCGAGCACGAGCAGGAGCTCCCGCTCGGCGAGGTAGTCGGCCAGCACCTCGGTCACCGGCCGCGAGCTCTGGTCGCTCAGCGGCAGCGCCTCCGCGATCGCGTACGGCAGCGCGCTGCCCTCCACCAGCGGCGACAGCGCCACCAGCCACACCCCGTCGGCGAACCGCTCCCGCAGCCCGGCGGCGGCCCGCAGGGCGATCCTGGTCTTCCCGACCCCGGCCACCCCCGTGACCGTCACCAGCCGGGACCGGCCCAGCAGCGCCCGTACTCCGTCCACCTCCTCGCGGCGACCGATCAGTCTCGTGCTCTCGCTGGGGAGGTTTCCCTGCCACTGGCTGACTTGCATGATCGTCACCTCACAGGACTCGGCCTGCCCCACAGTTTGCCGGAATCGCTCTCGCACCGTCACTAAAAGTGAGAAGGTGGCTACTCGCGATCGCAACCCCCTGAGGACCGCATTCACCCGAGGAGGCGCCATCTCGCGGCAAAACGTCTCCAGACACCAGCGCCGGCTGCTGCCCGCGCTGCTCGCGGCCGAGGTGGTGGTCGCCCTGGCGGACGCCGCGTATGCCACGGTCTCCCTGTCGGCCCTGCTGCTGATCGGGCCGATGGTCGCCGCCCACCTGCTGACCGTCCGCCACACGGTCCTGGCCGCCGCCACCGCGCTGGCCCTGGCGCTGCTGCTGCCCGCCGTGGACGAGGGCTCCGACCTGCCGCACCACCTGGTTCGCGCGCTGATCGTGGCCACGGGCGGCCTGTGGGCGTACGTGACGGCGCGCGCCCACGCCCGCCACCAGGCCGAGCTGTCCCGCATGACACGCATCGCGGAGTGGGCGATGATCCCCGCGCTCCCCCCGGAGCTGGGCGGGGTCGGCCTGGCGGCGCACACCCGCTCGTCGTCCGAGACCGCCCGCATCGGCGGCGACCTGCACGACGCCGTCGCCACGCCCACGGGGCTGCGCCTGATCGTCGGCGACGTCAAGGGCCACGGCCTGGACGCCGCGCATCTCAGCGCGACCGTGCTGGCCGCCTTCCGCCGCACCGCGGCCACCGCCCCCGATCTGGCGGCCCTGGCTCTGGAGCTCGACGCCGCCGTCTCCCCCAGCCTGGGTCCGGAGGACTTCGCGACGGTGCTGCTGGCCGAGTTCGTCCCCGGAGGGGTGCTGCTGGTCAGCTGCGGCCATCCCGCTCCCGTACGCGTGGACAACCGCCTGCGCGCGCTGCACCCGCCCCGCCCCTGCCGCCCCCTCGGCCTGTCGCCCGAGCCGTACGTGTGGCGGGTGCGCCTGCTGCCCTCCGACCGCCTGCTGCTGTTCACCGACGGGCTGACCGAGGCCCGCAGTTGCGAGGGCGTGGAGCTGCCCTTCGACGAGCACCTGCACGAGGCGTTGACGCAGGCCACGCTGGAGGAGTCGCTGCGCGAGGTGCTCGGCCTGCTGCGGCGGCACACCGGCGGGTCGTGCGCGCACGAGGTGGACGACCTGACGCTGATCCTGGCCCAGCCCCTCCCGGTCCGGAAGTCCCCCGCCCCCGCGCCGATCATGGACGATCGACACCGATCGGACTGATGGCCCCGGCATCTGCGGCCGGCCCGGCGCAGGCCCCTCTTAAACTGGGGAAATGCCCGAAGGAGACGCCGTCTACCGGACCGCCGCGCGGCTCAGGGGCGCGCTGGACGGCCGGCCCCTGACGAGATCGGACTTCCGCGTGCCCCGGCACGCCACGGCCGACCTGACCGGACGCCAGGTGATCACCACGCTCTCCCGGGGCAAGCATCTCCTCACCCGGATCGAGGGCGACCTCACCGTCCACACCCACCTGCGCATGGAGGGAAGCTGGCTGGTCTCGGAGACGGGCCGCCGGATCCCGCCCGGCGACCAGGTGAGGCTGATCCTGGCCAACGAGCGGTGGCAGGCGGTCGGGGTCAGGCTCGGGATGGTGGATCTGGTCAGGACGGACGGCGAGGCGCGCCTGGTGGGCCACCTGGGGCCGGATCTGCTCGGCCCGGACTGGGACCCGGATGAGGCCGTGCGAAGGCTACGAGGGGCGCCCGGCAGGACCATCGGGGAGGCGCTGCTCGATCAGCGCAACCTGGCGGGGATCGGCACGATCTATCGCGCCGAGACCCTGTTCCTGCGCGGAATCTGGCCGTGGCGGAGGGTCGGCGAGATCGAGGACCTCGCGGGGCTCGTGTCGCTGGCCCAACGGCTGCTGGCGGCCAACAAGGGGCATGCGGGCACGGTGACAACAGGTGATCGCCGCCCGGCGAATCAGACCTGGGTCTATGGCAGGGCGGGGAGGCCCTGTCGCCGATGCGGCACCCGCATCAGCCGAGGGGAGATGGGGGCGCAGCCACAGGAACGGCTGATCCTGTGGTGTGCGGGCTGCCAGCCGCGTTAGGCAGCCACCATGTCCTTGACTTCGGGGAACACGGAGTCGGAGATCGACCCGGGAACCGTCTCGCCAAGAGGCAGGCGCTCGTGCTCGGGCACGTCGGCAAGCACAGGAGCAGCCTGGAGCTCCGCCAGCGCGAACTGGTCGGAAACCTCACGCAACACCTGCGAAAGCGGCACACCGAGCGCACCGCAAATCGACGCGAGCAGCTCGGACGAGGCCTCCTTCTGGCCGCGCTCCACCTCGGACAGATAGCCGAGTGAGACCCGGGCCAGCGTGGACACTTCGCGTAGCGTGCGCCCCTGCCGCACCCGCAGCCGCCTCAGCACGTCTCCGAGCAGCTGACGCAGCAGAATCATCTGTCGCTCCCTCCCCGGCGCGGATGTCTTCACCACGCCCCGCGCGATCGGATCGTGCCGCACTTTGTTCTTCTTGGCTTCGTGCATACTCCTCGCCGTCATCATTGGACGTCGCCGCCCCTGGACCGCCGCTCGTGGCTCGTTGCGCGACTCATCAGGCCCGCCTGCCGGGCGCTCGGTGCTTGCAGTTGGCTCACGGACCTCACTCACAGCTCCACCGTACCCGTATCCACCGACACCGCGTCAGACCGCGCATCGCATGTTCGCTCGGGACGTAACACGGTAATCACCCGGAATGTTCCCCTATGTTCGCCTTCAGCACACCTGACAGTAGATCGACTGCCTCGTCCACCGTCTCTACCCTGATACGTTCGCGCGACCCTCCAAGTCTCAATTCCCGAGACCGAATCTGCCCGCCCGGCCCGGAGACGGCCACGTACACCAGACCGACCGGCTTGCCGTCCTGCGGCTCGGGCCCCGCCACACCCGTCACGGCCACCCCGTAGGTCGCCCCGCACACCCGGGCCACCCCGGTCGCCATGGCGGCGGCCACGCCGGGATGCACGGCCCCCTCACGCGCCAGCAGGTCCTCCGGCACGCCCAGCAGCTCGTGCTTGAGATCGGTGGCGTAGGAGATCACTCCGCCCCTGAAGGCCTTGGAGGACCCGGACACCGAGGTGATCGCGGCCCCGATGAGCCCGCCCGTCAGCGACTCGGCCACGGCCACCGTCGCCTTCTGGGCCACCAGCATCGTCAGCACCCCGGCCATGTCCGCCATCGATCACTCCCCGCGCGCCTGCTTGGCCACTTTACGCAGTTTCACGGCCCTGAAGAGGTAGTCGGCCCCCGTCGCCACGGTGACGACGACGGCTCCGCCCATCACCACCCACCGGACGGGCCCCGGCACGAAGGGCAGGAGGTAGAGGACGATGGCGGCGATCTGCAGCACGGTCTTGACCTTGCCGCCGTAGCTGGCCGGGATGACCGCGTGGCGCAGCAGCACGAGCCTGAGCACCGTGATGCCCAGCTCCCTGCCGAGGATCACGATCGTCACCCACCAGGGCAGCTCGTCCAGGATCGACAGGCACACCAGCGCCGCCCCGGTGAGCGCCTTGTCGGCGATCGGGTCGGCGATCTTGCCGAAGTCGGTGATGAGGCCGTAGCGCCTGGCCAGCTCCCCGTCGAGATGATCGGTGATCGAGGCCACCGCGAAGACCGCCAGCGCGGCCACCCGCCAGCCCGTGCCCGGCACGAAGAGACAGACGACGAAGAAGGGGACGAGCACCAACCGGAGGACCGTGAGGACGTTGGCGATGTTCCACGGGCTTACCACGCGGCGCTCGTCCCTTTTCATGGACCGCCGGCCTTGATGCGCGCGATCAGGTCAACCCCCTCGGCGTCGACCACGTGCGCGCGTACGATCTGGCCCTTGACCAGGCCGATGCCCTGCACCGTGACGGAGCCGTCGACCTCGGGCCCCTGGTGCGCCGCCCTGCCTTCGTAGCCGCCGTCGCCGAGATCGTCGTCGATCAGCACGTCGACCTCGGTGCCGATGCGCTCCTCCGCCCGCTGGGCGGTCAGCTCCTCGGCCAGCTCGGTGAGCATGCGCACGCGCTCGTCGACGACCTCCTGATCCAGCTTGCCGGGCAGCCCGGCCGCCTCCGTGCCGTCCTCGTCGGAGTAGCCGAACACGCCGATCACGTCGAGCCTGGCCTCCTCCAGGAACCCGACCAGCTCGCCGAACTCCTCCTCGGTCTCCCCGGGGAAGCCCACGATGAAGTTGGAGCGCACGCCCGCCTCGGGAGCGCGCTCGCGGATGGTCTCCAGCAGCCCGAGGAAGCGCTCGGGGTCGCCGAAGCGGCGCATCCGGCGCAGCACCGTGCCGCTGGCGTGCTGGAAGGACAGGTCGAAGTAGGGCACCACGCCCTCGGTGCCGCAGATCACGTCGATCAGGCCCGGGCGCAGCTCGGCGGGCTGCAGGTAGCTGACGCGCACGCGCTCGATGCCCTCGACGGCTGCGAGCTGCGGCAGCAGCTTCTCCAGCGCCCGCAGGTCGCCCAGGTCCTTGCCGTAGGACGTGGAGTTCTCGCTCACCAGGACGAGCTCGCGCACGCCCCTGTGGGCCAGCCAGTCGGCCTCGGCGAGCAGCTCGTCGGGCCGGCGCGAGACGTAGGAGCCGCGGAAGGCCGGGATGGCGCAGAACGTGCAGCGCCGGTCGCAGCCGGAGGCGAGCTTGAGCGAGGCCACCGGGCTCTCGTCGAGCCGTTTGCGCAGCACGCGCGGCCCGCTGGCGGGCGCCAGGCCCTCCGGCAGGTCGCCGTGGCCGGGGATGCCGGCCTTGGGGGCGCCTGCCCGGTCCACCGGCGAGATGGGTAGCAAGGTGCGGCGGTCGCGTGGCGTGTGCGGCTTCAGCGGCCGCTCGGCCAGCACGTCGTCGAGGCGGTCACCGATCTCGGCGTAGTCGTCGAAGGAGATGACCGCGCTGGCCTCGGGCAGGGCCTCGGCGAGCTCGTTGCCGTAGCGCTCGGCCATGCAGCCCGCGGCCACCACCTTCACACCGGTGTCAGCGGCAGCCAGGAGCGTGTCGATGGAGTCTTTCTTGGCCGAGTCAATGAAGCCACACGTGTTGACGACGACGACATCAGGGTCGTCGTCGCCCAGCTGCCAGCCGGCAGCCTCGAGTCGCGCGGCCAGCTCTTCCGAGTCGACCTCGTTGCGTGCGCAGCCCAGAGTGATCAGCGATGCGGTTCGGCGGGATGACATGGTGAACACTACGGTATCGGGAGTTGGCCACCACCCGATGCACTGGCTCCCCCCGCACGGCTACCGCGACTGCGGTTTGGGCGGCCCGAACGAGCGCCGCGCCACCTCTCCCCTGCCCCCGAGACCCTTCACTCTCTTGCCGTTGACGTGCACCGTTACCGCTCCGGCGTCCCCCAGCAGCACGTTGACCTTCTCGGCCGCGCGCCACGTGGAGGTCTTGCCCGCCTTGAGAGTGCCCGAGAACAGCTTGTGCCCCTCGGCGTCGTGCAGGCTCACGTACGACGACCGCTTCGCCTTGATACGCACGGTAACGGTGTTCTTGGCCGACGTCTTGGACGGCGTCGGCCTCGGCGTCTCGGTGATCGGCGTGTTCGGCGGGACGCTGGGCCGGGCCGAGGCGGCCCGGACGTCACCCGTGCGCACCTGGTCGCTGGCGCCCCCCATCACTCGCATCATGCCGAAGACCACGACGATGGCCAGCGCCACGCCGAGCGCCATCGTCCAGTTGGGCCCGCGCCGCTCGGGCAGGTTGATCTTGCGATCGGCCTGGAACACGGCCGAGGCCGGCATGGGCTGCGGCGGCCCGCCGTACTGCTGGTCGTAGAGATGGACGGTGGACTCGGGATCGAGCCCCACCGCCCTGGCCACGGCCCTGACGTGCCCTCTGGCGTAGAAGGCGCCGCCGCACTGGCCGTAGTCGTCCTGCTCCATGCAATGGATCATGGCCTCGCGAATTCTGGTGGCCGCGCTGACCTGCGCGACCGTCAGCCCGGCCGTCTGCCTGGCCGCCCGCAGCATGGCCCCGATGCTCTGCTCCTGCACAGCGAACCGCCCCCCACCACACTGGCTACTCTTCGTGGTGGTACATATTCAATCAGTTATCGCCGTGCAACCGTGCATTGGGGTCATTCGCCACGCAGATCCGCCAGCAAACCCGGCAGATCGTCGGGCTTGACGAGCACTTCTCGCGCCTTGGAGCCCTCGCTCGGGCCGACCACGTTGCGGCTCTCCAGCAGGTCCATCAGCCGTCCTGCCTTGGCGAAGCCGACCCGCAGCTTGCGCTGGAGCATGGAGGTCGAGCCGAACTGCGTGGTCACGATCAGCTCGGCCGCCTGGATCAGCAGGTCGAGGTCGTCGCCGATGTCCTCGTCGATCTCCTTCTTGACCGGCGCCGCCGCGACGTCCTCGCGGTACTCGACCTGCATCTGCTCCTTGCAGTGCGAGACGATCTCGGCGATCTCCTTCTCCGAGACGAACGCGTTCTGGATGCGGATCGGCTTGCTGGCCCCCATGGGCAGGAACAGCGCGTCACCCTGGCCGACCAGCTTGTCGGCGCCGGGCTGGTCGAGGATGACCCGCGAGTCGGTGAGGCTGGAGACGGCGAAGGCGAGCCGGGACGGCACGTTCGCCTTGATCAGGCCGGTGACGACGTCCACCGAGGGCCGCTGCGTGGCGATCACCAGGTGGATGCCCGCCGCGCGGGCGAGCTGGGTGATGCGCACGATCGAGTCCTCGACGTCGCGCGGCGCCACCATCATGAGGTCGGCCAGCTCGTCCACGATCACCAGCAGGTACGGGTACGGCTGGTAGACGCGCTCGCTGCCCGGCGGCGGCTGCAGCTTGCCCGCCCGCACGGCCTTGTTGAACTCGTCCACGTGCCGGAACCCCGACGCCGCCAGGTCGTCGTAGCGCCGGTCCATCTCGCCCACGACCCATTCGAGGGCCTCGGCGGCCTTCTTCGGGTTCGTGATGATGGGAGTGATGAGGTGGGGGATGCCCTCGTACACGCTGAGCTCGACCCGCTTGGGGTCGACCAGCACCATGCGCACCTCGTCGGGGGTGGCGCGCATCAGGATGGAGGTGATCAGGCCGTTGACGCAGACCGACTTGCCGGCGCCGGTGGCGCCCGCGATGAGCAGGTGGGGCATCTTGGCGAGGTTCGCGACGATGGTGCGGCCCTCGACGTCCTTGCCCAGGCCGACAATCATCGGGTGGTGGTCGGCCTGCGCCACCTGGGAGCGCAGCACGTCGCCCAGCGCCACGAGGTCCTTGTCCGCGTTCGGGATCTCGACGCCGATGGCCGACTTGCCGGGGATCGGCGACAGGATGCGGACGTCGGCGGACTTGACCGCGTAGGCAATGTTCTTGGTGAGCGCGGTGACCTTCTCCACCTTCACCGCGGGCCCGAGCTCGATCTCGTAGCGCGTGACCGTCGGGCCCCGGGTGAAGCCGATCACCTGCGCGTCGATGGTGAACTGCTCCAGCACGCTGGTCAGCGCGTTCACCACGGTCGTGTTGGCCTTGGTCTGCGGCTTGGGCGCGGTGCCCTGCTTGAGGTGCTGCAGGTCGGGCAGGCTGTAGGGGCCCGCCTGCGGGGACAGGACGAGCTGCTCGACCTTGCGTGGCGCGGGCGTCGGCTGGGGCGGCTCAGGACGCCTCTCAGCCTCGGGAGCGGGCGTCTCCTCCTCGTCGGTCAGCCCGGGCACGATCTCCGGCGAGTGGTCGCTCTTCTTGTCCTTCTCCGCGATCACCGGCGTGTCGTACGGCTTGACGCTGCCCTCGCCCTCTTCGGCCTTCTTCGCCCTGGCCCGCTTCCTGGCGGCGGGCTTGGGCGCGGAGTCCGTCTCGGCGTGCCGCTCGAACAGCATGTGCCGCAGCTCGGCCAGCCGCTCGGGGATCCGGTGCACGGGCGTGGCCGTGATCACCAGCACCCCGAACCCGGACAGGAGCAGCAGCAGCGGGATCGTCACCCACGGCGGCAGGATGCTCATCGGCGGCGCCGACACGATGAACCCGACCATGCCGCCGGCCTGCGACACCTTGTCCATGCCCTGGCCCTGACCGGCCGGGTACGGCGTGCCGTTGGCCACGTGGATCACCCCGAGCACGCCCACCATCAGCGCCGCCCAGCCGATGACCATCCGCCCTGTGTCGGCGTTCTGGTCGGGATGGCGCAGGTAACGCCAGGCCAGCAGCCCGAGCAGCAGCGGCAGCGCCCACGCCAGCGAGCCGAACACGCCGCGCACGGTGGCGTTGACCACGCCGGCCACCGCCCCCTCGGAGTTGCGCCACGTCATCGCCGCCAGCACGATCGCGCCCGCCAGCACCGCCAGGCCCACTCCGTCGCGCCGGTGCGCCGGATCGAGCTCCCTGGCGTTCTTGCCCAGGGCGCGCGCCGCGCTGCCGACACCGTTGGCGAACAACATCCACAGCCCGACGATCAGCCTGCCGACCATGGTGAAGACCCAGCTGATCGGGTCCTGGTGGGTCATCGAGGGCTTGCGGCCGGAGGCGGCTCCCTTCGCCCTGGGTCGTCCCGCCGACGCGGCCCCGCGCTTGGCGGGGGTCGAACGGGACGAGGTCGACCGCTTCGCCGGCCCCTTCGATGCGCTTTTCGGCGTACGGGTGGCCATGATGCCAAAGGTACGACGGAGACACCGCGGTACGCGCGGAGGCTCGCCGATGTCCTGACGGACGGGAGGATCATTCCCTGGCGCGCACCGTCGAGACGGCCTCGAAGGCGGTCTGCATGGCCGCCACCCTGTCGGCCAGGTCCTTGACCGCCTCCCGCACCCCCTCGTCCCCGCCGGCGCCCTCCGACAGCCCGTCCAGGTGCGCCTCGACCGCCCCCAGCCGCCGCGCGAACCCGGCCAGGGCCTCGTTGTCGCTGACGAGCTGGGCCAGCAGCGTCGCCTGCTCCATCAGCACCGCGGTCTTCCTGAACAGCTCCAGGAACACCGCCACCTTCGAGCGCAGCACCCACGGGTCGAACGGCTTGGTGAGGTAGTCGACGGCGCCCACCGCGTACCCGCGGAAGGCCGCGCCCGAGTTCGGCTCGGTGCCGGTCAGGAAAATGATCGGCACGTCGCGGGTCTGGTCGAGCCGCTTGATGTGGGTGGCGGTCTCGAAGCCGTCCATGCCGGGCATGAGCACGTCGAGCAGGACGACCGCGAAGTCGTGGCGCAGCATGAGCTTCATCGCCTCCGGCCCCGACCTGGCCTTGAACAGCAGTTGCTGCAGCGGCCGCAGCACGGCCTCCAGCGCGACGAGGCTCTCGTCGTTGTCGTCCACCAGCAGGATCTTGACCTGTCGGTTCATCCGTCCGCCTTCCGTTCACCCGCGAGCCACCCGCGCATCACCTCCAGGAGCTGGTCGAGGTCCACGGGTTTGGGCACGTAGTCGGACGCGCCGCAGGAGATGGTCTTCTCCCGGTCGCCCGGCATCGCCTTGGCCGTGAGCGCGATGATCGGCAGGTCGGCGAACCTGGGCATCTGCCGTACGGCGACGAGCGTCTCGTAGCCATCCATCTCGGGCATCATCACGTCCATGAGGACGAGCGCGATGTCCTCCTCCCGCTCCAGCGCCTCCAGGCCCTCCCTGCCGTTCTCGGCGTAGACGATCTCCATGCCGAGCCGGCCGAGCACGTGGGTCAGGGCGTAGACGTTGCGGATGTCGTCGTCCACGATGAGCACCCGCCGGCCGACGAACGCCGCCCCGAGAGGGCTCTGCCGGAGCCGGCTCAGCTTGGCGGAGGACTGCCACGGGTCGTCGCCGTCGGCCTGCCAGCCGGGCGGCGGCGTGCGCGGCTCGACGGGCTCGGGCGGCGGCTGCTGCTCGGGGCCGCTGGCGACGCATCCGGCGGGCACGTACAGGGTGAAGGTGCTGCCCTGCCCGGGGGTGCTGATGGCGTGGATCTCGCCGCCGAGCAGGCGGGCGATCTCGCTGCTGATCGACAGGCCCAGCCCGGTGCCTCCGTACTTGCGGCTGGTGGTGCCGTCGGCCTGCTGGAAGGCGCCGAAGATGGCCGGGAGCTTGTCGGCGGCGATGCCGATGCCGGTGTCGTGCACCGCGAAGGAGAGCATCGGCCGGCCGTCGGGGTCGGGCCTGTCCTCGGCGACGGAGACCGCCAGATGGACCTCGCCCACGGAGGTGAACTTGACCGCGTTCGACAGCAGGTTGCGCAGGATCTGCTGGAGCCTGCGCTCGTCGTTGAACAGCTCGCGGGGCGTGCCGGGGGCGACCTCGATCTCGAACGTCAGCCCCCGGTCCACGGTGAGCGGGCGGAAGGTGGCGTCCACGTAGTCGAGCAGCTTGCTCAGCGGCAGTCTCTCCGGCCGCACGTCCATCCGCCCGGCCTCGATCTTGGACAGGTCGAGGATGTCGTTGATGAGCTGGAGCAGGTCGCTGCCCGCGTTGTGGATCGTGCTGGCGAACTCGACCTCCTGCTCCGACAGGTTCCCCTCGGGGTTGTCGGTCAGCAGCCTGGCCAGGATGAGCAGGCTGTTGAGCGGAGTGCGCAGCTCGTGCGACATGTTGGCCAGGAACTCCGACTTGTAGCGGGAGGAGGTGGCCAGCAGGTGGGCCTTCTCCTCCAGCGCGGCGTTGGACCTGCGCAGCTCGGCCTGCTGGCGCTGCAGCTCGTCGGAGCGGCCCTGGAGCTGCTGCGCCAGGCGCTGCGACTCCGACAGCAGCGCCTCGGTGCGGGCGTTGGCGATGATGGTGTTGATGGCCACGCCGATGGTGACCACGAACTGGTCGAAGAAGGCCAGGTGCACGTCGCTGAACCGGCTGAACGAGGCCAGCTCGATCACGCCGAGCACCTTGTCCTCGAACACGATGGGCAGCACCACCACGCTGGCGGGCGCGGCCTCGCCCAGCCCGGAGTGCACGGTGATGTAGCCGGGCGGCACGTCCTCCAGCAGGATGCGCTTGCGCTCCAGCGCGGCCTGCCTGATCAGGCCGGGCCCCGGGGTGGCGGGGCCGGGCAGGACGTCATGGGCGGCGCCGTAGCCGGCGATGTAGGCCAGCGAGCCGTCGACCGAGTCGGCGTCGGCCAGGAAGAAGGCGCCGTACTGGGCGCTGACCAGCGGCGTCAGCTCGCGCAGGATCAGGTCGGCGACCTCCACCAGGTTGCGGTGGCCCTGCATGAGCCCGGCGATGCGGGCCAGGTTGCTCTCCAGCCAGTCCTTGGCGCGGGTGGTCTCGCGCAGGTTGGCCACCATGAGGTTGACGTTGTTCTTCAGCTCGGCGACCTCGCCCTTGGCCTCGACGCTGATCGAACGGCTCAGGTCGCCCTGGGCGACGGCGCTGGCGACCTCGGCGATGGCGCGCACCTGGGTGGTGAGGTTGCCCGCGAGCTCGTTGACGTTCTTGGTGAGCCGCTCCCAGGTGCCGTAGACGCCCTCCACCTCGGCCTGGCCGCCCAGCCTGCCCTCCGAGCCGACCTCGCGGGCCACCCTGGTCACCTCGGAGGAGAACGACGAGAGCGTGTCGACCATGGTGTTGATCGTGGTCTTGAGCTCCAGGATCTCGCCACGGGCGTCCACGTCGATCTTCTTGTAGAGGTCGCCGTTGGCCACGGCGGTGGCGACCTGGGCGATGTTGCGGACCTGGCTGGTGAGGTTGGAGGCCATGAAGTTCACGTTGTCGGTCAGGTCCTTCCACACCCCCGACACCCCCCGCACCTGCGCCTGACCGCCCAGCCGCCCCTCCGTGCCCACCTCGCGCGCCACCCGCGTCACCTCGTCGGCGAACGCCGACAGCTTGTCCACGGTGGTGTTGATAGTGTCCTTGAGCTGCAGGATCTCGCCCCGCGCGTCCACAGTGATCTTCTTGGACAGGTCGCCGTTGGCGATGGCGGTGGTGACCATGGCGATCGAGCGGACCTGGCTGGTGAGGTTGGAGGCCATGAAGTTCACGTTGTCCGTGAGGTCCTTCCACACCCCCGACACCCCCCGCACCTGCGCCTGACCGCCCAGCCGCCCCTCCGTGCCCACCTCGCGCGCCACCCGCGTCACCTCGTCGGCGAACGCCGACAACTGCCCCACCATCGTGTTGACGGTGTCCTTGAGCTGCAGGATCTCGCCCTTGACGTCCACGCTGATCTTGCGGCTGAGGTCTCCCTGGGCGACGGCGGTGGCGACCTGGGCGATGTCGCGTACCTGCTCGGTGAGGTTGGAGGCCATGAAGTTCACGTTGTCCGTGAGGTCCTTCCACACCCCCGACACTCCCCGCACCTGCGCCTGACCGCCCAGCCGCCCCTCCGTGCCCACCTCGCGCGCCACCCGCGTCACCTCGTCGGCGAACGCCGACAACTGCCCCACCATCGTGTTGATGGTGTCCTTGAGCTGCAGGATCTCCCCGCGCGCATCCACGGTGATCTTCTTGGACAGGTCGCCGTTGGCCACCGCGGTCGTCACCTGGGCGATCGAGCGCACCTGGGTGGTGAGGTTGGAGGCCATGAAGTTGACGTTGTCCGTGAGGTCCTTCCAGGTGCCGAGCACGCCCTTGACCTCGGCCCGGCCGCCGAGCTGGCCCTCGGTGCCGACCTCGCGGGCCACCCTGGTCACCTCGCTGGCGAACGACGAGAGCTGGTCCACCATGGTGTTGACGGTCAGCTTCAGCTCCAGCAGCTCGCCGGTGGCCTCGACCGTCACCTGCCTGGTCAGGTCGCCCCTGGCCACGGCGGTGGTGACGACCGCGATGTCGCGCACCTGGGCGGTGAGCCGGCCGGCCATGGCGTTGACCGCCTCGGTCACGTCACGCCAGCTCCCGGACATGCCCTGCACCTTGGCCCGCCCGCCGAGCCGCCCCTCGGTGCCGACCTCGCGCGCCACCCTGGTCACCTCGCCGGAGAACAGCGCGAGCTGGTCCACCATGCGGTTGACCGCCTTGCCCATCAGGCGCAGCCCGCCGCGCAGCGGCCGGTCGTCCTCCTGGAGGTCCACCCTCTTGGACAGGTCGCCGTCCGCGACCGCGTTGAGCACCCTGGTGGCCTTGGCCATGGGAATGACGAGCGCGTCGACGATGGAGTTGACCGCCGCCACGTTGACCGCCCAGCCGCCCGTGCCGGGGCTGGGGTCGAGCCGCTCGTCGAGCCGCCCGCGCCTGGCGACCTCGGTGCGCAGGCGGGTCAGCTCGTTCGACAGGTGCTCGTTGCGGTCGACGACCTGGTTGAAGGTGATCGCCAGCTCGGCGAGGAACGGGTCGTCGGGCGGATCGAGCCTGTTGCGGAAGTTGCCGTCACGCAGCCCCTGCAGGGCCACGAGCAACGGGCGGAGCTCCGCGGCGTGGAGCGATCCAGCCTCGTACGGGGAGTCCAACTGCGCGACCATGGCGGCCTTCTTCACAACTGGAGGTATCAACGGCATCAGTCTGCCACTCTGAGAGTGACCGAACTGCCACATCGAGTGATGTTCTAGGACGCAGAGTGGACACGACCAGAGTGTCGAGCACGGCCTTCGACGGCACTCCCCATGCCCCGGCACACGCCCGCAAGTTCGTCCGGCAGGTGCTCGGCGAATGGCGCCTGAGCCATCTCGCCGAGGACGCCGTACTGCTGACCAGCGAACTCGTCACCAACGCCGTGGTGCACGCGGGCACCGGCGTCGAGCTGACCTGCCGCCTGGACGTGGACGCCAGCCCGCCCAAACTGGAGATCGAGGTCGACGACCACCACCCCACGCGCGCCCTGCCGTCCGGCGAGCCCGCGCCCGCCGACGGCACGCTGCCCACCTCGGGCCGCGGGCTGGCGCTGGCCGGGATGCTGGCCGACGCCTGGGGCGTCACCTACACCAAGACCGCCAAGCGCGTCTGGGTCCGCATGGAGCTCGGCGAGGGCTGCGACATGCAGGACCACGTGTCCTGCCCGCCGTGCCTGGTCCCGGGACCTGTCACGCCACCCCTGGAGACCCTGCACGTCGGCGTGGTGATCTGCGACCTCGACGGGGTCGTGGAGTCGTGGAACCCCGAGGCGGAGCAGCTCCTCGGCTGGCGGGCCGAGCAGGCCGTCGGCCGGTCGCTGAAGGAGCTGGTGGCCTGGCGCGGCCACGGCCCGTACGCGCTGTCGCTGACCGACACGCTCAGCCTGGGCCGCTGGCGGGGCGAGGCCCGCATGCGGCACCGCGACGGCCCGCTCGTCCCTGTCTACGTCTCCCAGCTGCGGGCCCGCGGGCACGCGGGCGAGCGCCGGGCGATCTGGATGATCGTCTCCAGCGACCACCGCTACGTGCTGACGCCGCCGTCGGCGCCGCTGCGCAGGGAGGCGGGTCGGCGGATCAAGGACCTGCTCGACCGGGACATGCCTCTCACGGAGCTGCTGGCCACGATCGCCCAGATCGTCCAGGTGTCCAGCGGCGGCGACGCCGCGTACGTGCTGCTGGCCACGGAGGGCGGCAGCCGGTTCGGCGTGGCGGCGGGCGTGGGCGCGACGGCGGGCCTGGTGGGCGTGCTGGCCACCGGCGTGTTCGGCGCCGACAGGAAGTCCCCCACGATGATCGAGGACCTGCTGGCCGGCGACGTCGAGCTGGCCCAGCAGCTGCGGGCCAGGTCCCTGGCGTGCGCGCCGCTGCTCGTGGCCGGCGAGGTGGTGGGCTACCTGGTGGTCACGGACGCCCAGCCGAGCCGCTTCGACCAGGAGCTGACGGTCAGCCTGCAGCACATCGCCGACCAGGTGGCGGTGACCGTGCAGCGCGAGCGGCTGGCCGAGCAGGACCGGGCCCACCGGGGGCGGCTGTCGTTCCTGGCCGAGGCGGGCGAGCTGCTGGCGGGCGTGCACGACGAGGAGCTGATCGCGGCGCTGACCGCGCAGCTCGTGGTGCCCAAGATCGCCACGTGGGCGGCCGTCTACCTGACCGATCTGGCCGGCATGACCAGGCTCGCCCACGTCTGGCACAGCGAGGAACGCCACAACGCCGACCTGCGCAAGTCGCTGCCCGCCATCCCCCGCACCGCGCTGACCGAGGTGAGCTGGCCGGTCGGCCAGGAGAACGTGCTGGCCTTCCCGCTGCTGACCCAGGGCAGGTCGCACGGCGCGCTGGTGATCGGCCGGGCCGAGCCGACCCTGCCGCTGGAGCTGGCCGACCTGCTGGCGGACCTGTGCCGCCTGGTGGCGCTCAACCTGCACACGGCCATGCTCTACACCCGGCAGGCCACCACCTCCCGGGTGCTCCAGCGCAGCCTGCTGCCCATGCGGGTGGCACCCATGCCGGGCCTGGAGTCGGCGGTGGTCTACGAGCCCGCCGAGGAGGGCGCGGACGTCGGCGGCGACTTCTACGACCTGTTCACGGTGGCCGACCACTGGTGCTTCGCGCTGGGCGACGTGTGCGGCAGCGGCCCCGAGGCGGCGGCCGTCACGGGGCTGGCCAGGCACGCCGTGCGCCTGCTGGCCAAGGAGCACTACACCGTGGCCGACATCCTCGACCGGCTCAACCACGCGCTGCTGGACGAGGGTGAGGAGGGCAGGTTCCTCAGCCTGCTGTGCGGGGAGCTGACCCCGCTCCCGCAGGGCGGCGCGCTGTGCACGATCGCCTCGGCCGGCCATCCGCCGCCCCTGCTGCTGCGGCCAGGCGGCGAGGTCCAGGCCGTGGCCACGCCGCAACTGCTGCTCGGCATCGAGTCCGGCGCCAGGTTCTACGTGGAGTCGTTCGAGCTGGCGCCGGAGGAGGTGCTGCTGTGCGTCACCGACGGCGTGACCGAGCGGCGCGACGGCGACCGGCTGCTGGACGACGGCGACGGGCTGTCGGCGCTGCTGTCCACCTGTACGGGGCTGAGCGCCCACGCGGTGGCCGAGCGGGTGCGGCACGCGGTCGAGACGTTCGCCGCCGAGCCGTCGCAGGACGACGTGGCCCTGCTGGTGATCAAGGCCAACGCCGGGCTGCGGACGGTCAGATGAACCGGTACGTCGTGGTGGACGTGCGGCGCTCGCCGGGGCGCAGCACCGTGGAGGGGAACTGCGGCTGGTTCGGCGCGTCGGGGTAGTGCTGCGTCTCCAGGCACAGCCCGGCGAACGGCCCGAACGGCGTCGCGGCCCCGTCCAGCATGCCGCCGGCGTAGAACTGCACGCCCGGCTCGGTGGTCGTGACCTCCATGGTCAGCTCGTCCGCCGTCACCTTGACGGCGCCGCCGTCGAGGACGAAGCAGTGGTCGTAGGCGCCGTCGTACCGCTCGCCCACCGCGTGCGGCTCGGTGAAGTCGAACGGCGTGCCCTTCACCTGCGCGGGCTCACCCGTGGGGATCTTGTCGTCGTCCACCGGCAGGTAGTGCTCGGCGTCCATCTGGACCACGTGGCCGAGCACGTCGCCGCCGCCGTTGAGGTTGAAGTAGGAGTGGTTGGTCAGGTTGACCACGGTCGGCGCGTCGGTCTCGGCGGCGTAGTCGATGCGCAGGGCGTCGTCGGCCAGCGTGTAGGTGACCGAGACGGTCAGCTCGCCGGGGAAGCCCTGGTCGCCGTCGGGGCTGGTCAGCGTCAGCGTCACCGACGAGTCGCTGCGATCGGCGATCGTCCACACCTTGCTGTCGAAGCCCTCGATGCCGCCGTGCAGGCAGTTGGGGCCGTTGTTGGCCGGCAGGGTGTACGCGACGCCGTCCAGGGTGAAGCCGGCGTGGGCGATGCGGTTGCCGTACCTGCCGACGACGGCGCCGAAGTAGCGGCTGCGGGTGCGGTAGTCGTCGAGCGTGTCCAGCCCGAGCACGACGTTGACCCCGGACACCTCCAGCGTGCGGATGATGGCGCCGTAGGTGAGCACCTCGGCGCGCAGCCGTCCCGAAGACAGCTCTACGCGCTCGACCTGCTGGCCCGATGGCAGCGTTCCGAAGATCATGTCTGTGCCCTTCCCGTGGACTCGCGGACAATGAGGGCGGTGTCGAGGGTCACGGTCGCGCCCTCGCCTCCCGACTGCAGCAGCAGATCGACGGCCATCCTCCCCGCCTGCACGGCCGGCATGGCCACCGTGGTCAGCTTGGGCCGGTTGAGCCGCCCCGGCAGGATGTCGTCGAACCCGATCACACTTATCTGGTCTGGTACCCCTATCTCCATCGCCGCCAGCCCCTCGATGAGACCGAGTGCGACCAGGTCGTTGTAGGCGAGCACCGCGGTCGCCCCGCAGGCGGCCACCTCGGGGGCCACGGCCAGGCCGCCGGCCTCCGTGGGCTGGTTCGGGCCGAAGAAGACCAGGTCGAGCCCGGCCGCCTCGGCGGCCACGCCCTGCATCTCGTTGCTGGTCCACGAGCCGATCGGCCCGGACACGAGCGCGATCCGGTGGTGGCCGAGCCCCGCCAGGTGGTCGAGGGCGAGCCTGGCGCCCTGGGCGACGTTCATGAGCACGGCGGGCATGCCCTTGATGCGCCGGTTGACCACCACGAACGGCACGTCCTCCGCCAGGCGCTCGATCATCTTGTTCGACAGGCGCGGGCTGCACAGCAGGACCCCGTCCACCTGCTTGGTGAGGGTCCTGATGAGCTCTTCCTCGACGCGCGGGTCCTCGTCGGTGTCGGCCACGAACACGTGGTAGTCCCGCCCCCTGGCCTGCGCCTGCGCGGCCTTGATGAGGGGCGGGAAGAACGGGTTGGAGATGTCGGCCACGATCAGGCCCATGTTGAACGTGCGTCCGGTGGTCAGCGCCCTGGCCGCCCGGTTGGGCCGGTAGCCGAGATCGTCGGCCGCGGCGAGCACGCGGCTCCTGGTGGCAGGATTGACCAGGTGCGGTGCGGAGAAGGTACGGGACACGGTGGACACATGAACGCCGCAGGCGCGAGCCACGTCCTTGATCGTTGACGCCATCGCCGCCCTCCCTTGCAAACGGTTGCCAGACTAAACCTTGACCTTCGGGGGTCGTGCCGTCAAGGTTCTTGCAACCGGTTGCCGGGCGTTCAGTTCACCATTTCCCGCCGAGCTCGTTCAGCGTGAAGATGCCGCCCGCGCGGTCGTGCAGCGGCTCGGTCAGGTCGGGCTCGCCGTGCTCCTCGATGAGGGCGGCGGCGAAGGGCTCGGAGGAGTCGCGCGAGTCGTAGCCGATGGCCTTGGCCTCCTCCAGCGACCACCAGCGGCGCGGGCTGTCGGAGACGCCCCAGACGACGTGGTAGCCGGTCGCCGCGAGCCCCGCCTCGACCAGGCGGGTCAGGTCGTCGGCGGAGATCCACGTGGCCAGCCCGCGCGTGTCGGCCGGGCCCTCGTTGCAGGTGCCGAGCCTGATCACGGTGACGTTCATGCCGAAGCGGTCGTGGTAGAGGCTGCCGAGCGCCTCCATGACGACCTTGCTGACCCCGTAGAAGGTGTCGGGGCGGGGGAAGGCGTAGTCGGGCAGCTCCGCGCCGCCCTCCGGCCGGGTCTGGAAACCGGCCGCGTGGTGGCTGCCCATGAGCACGACGTGCTGGACGCCCTCCCTGTACGCCGCCTCCATCAGCACCTGGGTCCCGTTGATGTTGGCGTGCACGATGTCGGCCCAGGGATGCTCCCGGCTCTGGCCGCCCAGGTGCAGCACGGCGTCCACGCCCTTCATCGCCTCGGCCATGGCGTCGGGATCGGCCAGGTCCGCCGTCACCCACTCCTCGCCGGGCCCGGGGTCGACCGGATGGAGGTCGGAGAGCCGCAGCGTACGGCCCTCCTGTGCGAGACGCGGGCGGAGCAGCGTCCCGACTTTTCCAGAGGCCCCTGTCATGAGAATGCGCATGCCTCATGATGTACACGAATCTGGGCGACTTTCACATCCTTGAATATTGACCGTGAACCATGTCACTAGTTACGTTCGCAGGCACACATCCAAGTCTTCGACTCACGTCCATGTATGTGAACAGGAGGCGGTCTGATGTCACGTCGTCTGCTTGGAGTCGCGATCATGACGACTCTGGCCGTTGGACTGACAGGCTGCGGTTCCGGTGATTCCTCAAGTTCGGACAACACTCTGGAGATCTGGATCAGGCAGGCGCCCGATTCGGACTCCGCCAAGACCGCCAAGAAGCTCGCTGACGCCTTCACCAAGGCCAGTGGGGTGCAAACGAAAGTCGTGGCCCTATTCGACGACTTCGAAACCAAACTGAACCAGCAGGCGGCGCAGAAAGACCTTCCTGACATCGTCATCAACGACACCGCCCAGCTGGGCAACATGGTGTCGCAGGGCTGGCTGCAGCCCGTCGACAAGGCCGCGCTCAAGGGCGGCGACCAACTGGCGGAGACGGCGTGGAAGGCCGCCACGGGAGCCGACGGCAAGTTCTACGCGGCCCCGTTCTCGGCCCAGTCGTTCGCGCTGATCGTCCGCAAGGACTGGCGCGAGAAGGTCGGCGCGCAGCCGCCCGAGACCTGGGAGGACCTGGCCGAGCTCGCCGTCGCCTTCACCGAGAAGGACCCCGACGGCAACGGCCAGAAGGACACCGCCGGCTTCGTCGCCCCGGCCGGCACCAAGCGCGGCTACGCCTCCTGGTACGCCTCCTCGCTCGTCTACGCCAACGGCGGCGACTTCATCAAGGCCGCCGGCGCCGGCAAGTACACCGCCACCGTCAACGACCCCAAGACCGTCGAGGCCGTGCAGTACCTGCAGGACCAGTTCTGCAAGACCAAGACCGTCAACCCCGGCGCCGTCAGCAACGACACCACCGTCACGCACGAGGTGTTCGAGAAGGGCCAGGGCGGCATCTACCTGGTGGGCCCGTACGTGCTGGCCCGGTTCGTCAACAGCATCGGCACCGACAAGATCGAGGTGCTGCCCGTGCCCAAGGGCCCGTCCGGCGGCCCCGGCACCCTCGGCGAGGGCGAGAACGTCTACCTCATGGCGGGCTCGCAGAACCAGGACGCGCAGAAGAAGTTCGCCGAGTTCGCGATCTCCCCCGAGGGCCAGCGGATCGGCATGAACAAGGACGCCAACGGCGCCATCGTCCGCCTGCCCGTGAACACCACGGTGGACATGTCCGCCGAGCGCCAGGACCCGCGCTGGAAGGTGTTCCAGGAGTCGTACGCGCACGCCGTCTACGCTCCGCCGGTGCCCAACTGGGCGCCGATCCGCCAGACCTCCGCCGACACCATCAACGCCGTCTGGGCCGACTGCACCGCCGACGTCAAGACGGCGATGGATGAGCTCAACACCAAGCTCACCCAGGAACTGCAGAGCCAGAAAGCGTCATGACCTCCACCCTCGCCCCGGCGCCCCGCCGGACGTCGTCCCCCGCCCACCCGCCGAAATCGGTGCGGTGGCGGGGGCCGCTGATCGCCTGGCTGTTCCTGGCGCCCGCGCTGCTGCTCTTCCTGTACTTCAAGTTCATCCCGATGTTCGTGGGGCTGTGGAAGAGCCTGTTCAAGGTCCAGACGTTCCTCGGTGACGAGTGGGTCGGGTTCCAGAACTACGAGACGATCATCTCCGACTCGGAGTTCGGCGCCGCCATCTGGCACAGCATCGTGCTGGCCCTGGGCACCACGGTCGGCTCCATCGTGCTCGGCCTCGGCCTGGCCCTGCTCATCGAGGGCCCCGCCCGCTACCTGTGGTTCGTCAGGACCGCGGCCTTCCTGCCCGTCGTCACCACGATGGCGGCCGTGGCCGAGGTGTGGCGCATCATGTTCCACCCGGCCGACAACGGCATGCTCAACATCGTCATCGGCTGGGTGGGCGTCGATCCTCAGCCCTGGCTGGCCAGCGAGGACTCCTCGCTGTGGTCGATCATGCTGATGAGCATCTGGCGCGGTACCCCGTACGACATGATGATCTTCCTGGCCGGGCTGGTCGGCGTGGATCGCACCCTGTACGAGGCCGCCGCCGTGGACGGGGCCTCGACCTGGCGGCGGCTGCGGCACATCACGCTGCCGGCGCTGCGGCCGGTGTTCTGGATCCTGTTCACGCTGGCCGCCATCCGCGGGCTGCGGGTGTTCGTCGAGGTGTACGTGCTCACCAACGGCGGGCCGAACGGGTCGTCCGAGGTGCTGATGACGTTGATCTACAAGCTCGGGTTCCAGAAGAACGAGCTCGGGGTGGCTTCGGCGGGCGGCATCGTGCTGTTCCTGGCCACGCTGGTGCTCACGGTCATCGTGCAGGCGCTGCGGAAGAGGCAGGCATCATGAGGTTCGACAGCGCCCTGGGCCTGGAGTCACGGCGCGGCCCGCTGGCGACCACCGGAAAGATCCTGATTTATGGCCTCATGGTGGTCGTCTTCACCGGCCCCCTGATCGGCCTTCTCATGAGCGCCTTCAACAAGACCCTGGACCCGACCTCGTTCTCGTTGTGGCCGGACGAGTTCACCCTGGAGAACTTCGTCCAGGCCAAGGACAAGAACGTCTACCTCTACCTGCTCAACTCCTTCATCGTCGTGGGCTTCGGCCTGCTGCTGCAGATGCTGGTGAGCGTGTTCGCGGCCTACTCGCTGGCCCGCAAGAAGTTCCGCGGCATGACGTTCGTGATGCTGCTCATGCTCACCACGATGATGCTCCCCGAGGAGATCATCGCGATCCCCCTCTCCCTCGTCCTGGCCGACCTGCCGGTGCTGCACCTCAACCTCATCGGCACGTACGCCGGCATGATCCTCCCGGTCGGGGCCTGGGGCTTCTCGATCCTCGTCATGACGGAGTTCATGAAGGAGGTGCCGGTCGAGCTGGAGGAGGCGGCCCGCATCGACGGCGCCGGCGAGCTGCGCATCTTCGCCACGATCATCGTGCCCCTGTGCCGCCCGGCCCTCGGCGTGATCGGCGTCTTCGGCTTCACCATGATCTGGGACCAGTACCTGCTCCCCCTGATCGTCTCGACGGAGTCGGACATGTGGACGCTGCCCATCGCGCTACGCTCGCTCCGGTCGGACGAGGAGGTCGGCATCGGCGTCCTGCTGGCGGCCTCGCTGCTGGCGCTGCTGCCGTCGATCATCGCGTTCCTGGCGTTCCAGCGGCAGTTCATGCGCGGCCTCACCAGCGGCGCGGTCAAGGGTTAGGCGTCCATGTATCTGGACGGTATCCCATATCCTGGATCATCAAAGCCGCCGAAGGACACGAGATGGGATGAGCATGGAGCAGCCCCCGCTGGTCAAGTCCGCGGAGCGGACCGTACGCATCCTGGAGACGCTCGCCGAGTCGCACGACCACCTGACCCTCTCGGAGCTCCAGCAGCGGACCGGCTTCCCCCGCAGCAGCCTGCACGCCCTCATGCGCACGCTGGTGGAGCTCAACTGGGTGGAGACCGACTCGGCCAGGTCCGCGTTCGGCATCGGGCCGCACGCGCTGCTCACCGGCACGGCCTACCTCGACAAGGACCCCGCGCTGCCGTTCGCCCAGGACTGCCTTGAGGACCTGCGGGACGAGATCGGGCAGACCGTGCACTTCGCCCGGCGTGACGGCGCGCACGTCCTCTACCTGGCCACCAGGGAGTCGCGCGAGGCCGACCACATCATCCCCCGGGTGGGCAGGCGGCTGCCCGCCCACGTCACCGCGCTCGGCCAGGTCCTGCTCGCCCAGCTCACCGATGACGAGGTGGAGGCGCTGCTGCCGCAGCCGCTGGGGGCGCTCACCGAGCACACCATCACCGACCTCACCAAGCTGACAGGCGAGCTCGACCAGGTACGCACCCGCGGCTGGTCGTACGAGCGCGAGCAGGGCACGCCGGGCGTGGCCTGCGTGGCCGTGGCGGTCGACTACCGCATCCCGGCCACCGACGCGATCAGCTGCTCGATGCCGGCGGCGCTCGCGCCCGCCGACGTGGAGCCGATCACCGAAGCGATCATCAAACACACCCGAAAGCTGGCTGCCACCCTCCGCAGGGAGGGCATCCGCTAGGAAGGATCCGTTGATGCGGCTAGACGGCGTTCTCTTCTTCCCGGTCACCCCGTTCGGCCCCGATGGCGCCCTCGCCGAGCCCACCCTCGCCCGCCACGTCGCGCAGGGGGTCGCAGCAGGGGCGGGAGGAGTGTTCACCGCGTGCGGCACCGGTGAGTTCAACGCCCTCGACCACGAGGAGTACACCCGGGTGGTCTCGACCGCGGTCACGGCCACCGCCGGCCGCGTCCCCGTCGTCGCCGGCGCCGGCGGCCCCCTGCCGACCGCCAGATCCCTCGCCCGCGCAGCGGCCGCCGAGGGCGCCGACGGCCTGCTGGTGATGCCTCCCTACCTGGTCACCGGGCCCGCCGCCGGCCTGGTCCGCTACGTCCGCGAGGTCGCGGAGGCCGGCGGCCTGCCCGTCATCGTCTACCAGCGCGGCAACGCCCGCTTCACCCCCGAAGCGGTGGCCGAGCTGGCCGCCCACGTGCCGAACGTGGTGGGGTTCAAGGATGGTCTGGGGGATTTCGACCTTCTGCAACGCATCATCCTCACCGTGCGCGGCAGCACCGGCAAGGACTTCACCTTCTTCAACGGCCTGCCCACCGCTGAGCTGACCGTCCCCGCCTATCGGGGGCTCGGGGTGAATCTGTACTCCAGCGCCGTCTTCGCCTTCTCCCCCGAGATCTCCCTTGCCTTCTACAAGGCGGTCACCGGTGGGGACGAGGTGCTGGTCCAGCGGCTGCTCACCGACTTCTACCTTCCGCTGGTGCGGTTGCGTGACCTCGTGCCCGGGTATGCGGTGTCGCTGGTCAAGGCTGCCGTGCGGATGCGGGGGCTGGATGTGGGCGGGGTTCGTGCGCCGTTGGTCGATCCTTCGGACGAGCATCTGCGGGCGTTGGAGCGCCTGGTCCGGACGGGGCTGGAGATCGCGGGCACCTGACACCGGCGTTCACCTCATCTGCGACGGCGCTCACGACGTTGCGGGCCTCCGGCACACCGTCACCCCGGACGGCCCGAGCTCCCGTACGGCCCCAGCACGCGGACCGCCACCGGGACACCGCCCGAGCCTGAAAGCCACCCCTTGCCCCCGACCGCCGCCCGAGCGGAAGGGAACAGCTGCGGCCCACCGCCCGAGGGGGAGGGAACACGTACGCCCCACCGCCTTCGCTGAGGGGAGCGCTGCCCCTCCCCCGGCTCGACATCCTCACGCCGTGCCCGCCACCGTCGGCCCACAGCCATGCCTGCCACCGTCGGCTTAGGCACTGGCGAGCTTCCGCAGCGCCTCCTCGGACGCCGACCCCGGCTCAGCCGCGAACAGATCCAGCCCGTAACAGGACGACTCTTCAGGAAGCTTGACCATCTCCCCGTGCAGAGTCATCTCCCCCACGACCGGATGATGCAGCACGTACACCCGCGACCTGACCCGCGCAACAGGATGTTCCGCCCACATCCGCGCAAAGTCCGCACTCACCTCCCGCAAATGGCCGATGTGCGCCGCAAGCCCAGAATCACCGCGATACCTCCCGAACAGCACACGCAAGTGCCCCACGTGCTCACGCGCCACCCGCTCCCAACCGGCCCGATACAACTCCCGCAGGTAGGTCTCGGTGAACAGCAGATGTGAGAGCGTGCGGCGGCTCTCGGGCAACGACGGAAAGTCGCCGAACACCGCCACCGCAAGCCGGTTCCAGCCGACGATCTGGGTGTGCCGCCCCACCACCAGCGCCGGCGTCATCACGAACGACTCCAGCAAGTACCGCAAGCTCTGCGGCATCACCGGCGCGGCCTCACCCCCGCCACCCGCGCGAGCTCCTCCCGCCGCAGCCCCGCGACCCGCCGCACCCCGCCGTAGTCGACCACCCCGACATCCTCGGGCCGCAGGCGCGCCCGGCGCGATTTGAGGAAGCCACTCAACTCGGTCCGATCGTCCACGCGCCAACTCTACGTCCGGGCGTCGTACGGGTGATCACGCCGTGAGTACGCACGCCACGGCCCTGGTTCGACGAATCACAGCTGCCGCACACTGTCTCCCGACCCCGCCACGCCACCCCACGCCGTCATCCCAAACACCCACTCCCGAGGCCCAACACCACCCCGCACCCCGCACCCCCGCACCGACCGGCAAACCAACCCTGTGCACCCGCCCCAACGCCATCCACCTACCTGCAGCCCCACTTAACCGACCCACGCCGGGCCCTCAGCCCCACCACCCATCCACCCATGCGCGGCGGTCATCAGGACCCCATACGCCCGCCGAGCCCACCCCACCCCACCCCAACAAACAGGAGAAACCGTGCCCCGAACCCTCGGCCTCATCGGCAGCGGAATGATCGGCTCTTCCCTGGCCCGCCTCGCCGTCGCAGCAGGCCTCGAAGTCATCCTCAGCAACTCAAGAGCCCCGGAAACCCTCGCCGACCTCGCCGCCGACCTAGGCGGACGCGTCAAAACCGCCACCCCGGCAGAAGCAGCCCACGCCGCGGACCTGGTTGTGGCGGCCATCCCCCTCAAGGCCTACCACCGACTCCCCGCTGAAGCCCTGGCCGGCAAAACCGTGCTGGACACGGCGAACTACTACCCCGAACGAGACGGCCACCTGCCCGAACTGGACACAGGCACCCTGACCTCCAGCGCCCTGCTACAACGCCACCTCGCGAGCTCCCAGGTGGTCAAGGCGTTCAACACCATCACCCCGCACCAGCTGCTCTCCCTCGCCCGCCCCACAAACGCCCCGGACCGCAGCGCCCTACCCATCGCCGGCGACAACCCAGCAGCCAAAGCGGAGGCCGCCCAACTGCTGAACACCCTCGGCTACGACACGGTGGACATCGGCCCGCTCACCGAAAGCTGGCGCGTCGAGCCGAACACACCCGCCTACATCCGCCCCTACCTCGGCGACATACCCCCGATGAACGTCGAGGACTTCCTCAGCTGGACCCGCCGATCACCCGGCTTGACCGTCCCCACCGCACAGCTCCGCAAGCTCATCGAAACCGCGGCCCGCCGCCCAGCAGGCGAAGCCAGACTCCCAAGCAACGACTGACCGGAACACCGCCAGCCCCGCCAACACCCACCACTCAACGGCCCACCCCAAGCCTGGGCCATACCTGAGCGCCCGCGCACCAGTCCCACCTGTCACCCCACCCCAGACCCCACCAGGGCCGGCACCGGACACCTTCAGCCAACGACCCAGCCCGGCACCAGCGTCGTCAGCCGACCGAGACCACCACCGGATCGACCGTCATACCCTCGACCTGGCCAGCCCAGGACCAGCACAAACCGACCTACCCCCGACCTGGCCACCCCGCCCCAGCACGAGACCCTGCGACCCACCCCACAGACCGCCAGCACCCGCGAGCCCCAGTCACTCGGCCCACCCACACCACCGGCCAACGGCGCGAGCCCGAGTCACTCACCCCAACCGCACTACCAACCACCAGCGCGAGCCCGAGCCCCCAACCCAAGGCATCGCCAGCCTGGCCCACGGCGACCGGTCAGCACACCCCCGGCATCACCACGTCACCGCATCACCAGGCCGGCAGTCCCTCTCGACCCGGGTAAGCCCGTCATTCAGGCACTCACGCCTGAAGCCGACCATCCACCCTCTGAGGAATGGACAGCGGGTTCGCGTCCTTGAGCTCCTCCGGCAGCAGCTCCTCCGGCCAGTCCTGGTACGCGGTCGGCGCCAGCCACCGTCCGATCGCCGTAGCCCCCACGGACGTGTAGCTCGTCGTAGCGGCAGGCCACGGCCCGCCGTGATGCATGGCCCAGCACACGGCCACCCCGGTCGGCCACCCGTTCCAGATGAGCCGCCCGGCCCGCTTGCCCAGCACCTCGGCGACCTCTCCGGCCTCCCCCGGCTCGGTGCCGTGGATGGTCGCCGTCAACGACCCGTCGAGCTGCTCGAGCACCGGCCGCAGGTCCGAGACGTCCCGGTACGTCACCACGATCGACGCGGGGCCGAAGCACTCCTCACCGATCTCCGGCAGCTTCGAGGCGAACGTCTCGAGATCAGCGGTGAACACCTTGGGCGTGACCGCCAGGCTTCCCTGCCCAGGCTTGCCCTCGGCGAGCAGCTGCAGCTGCCCCAGCCGCTCGACGCCTCCGAGGTACCCGTCCCTGATCCGCTCGGCGAGCATGGGCCCACCGGCGGTCCCCTCGACGGCCTCCACCAGAGCCTTGCGCAGCTCGTCACCCTCGGGCACGAACATGAGCCCCGGGTTCGTGCAGAACTGCCCGACCCCGAGGGTCAGCGAAGCGGCGAACCCGGTCGCCACCTCCTTCACCGGCGCGGACGGCAGCACGACGACGGGATTGACGCTGCCGAGCTCGCCGTAGAACGGGATCGGCACCTCCCGCTCGTCGATCAGCTTCTGGATCGCCTTGCCACCGGCCACGGACCCCGTGAACCCGGCCGCCACCACGCTCGGGTGCTGCACCAGGTCGGCACCGGCCTGCATGCCCTGCACCAGCCCGAGCAGGTCGGGGTAGGGCAGTGCCTCCCGTACGATCTTCGCCACCCGCTCGGACGTGTTCGGGTGCCCGGGGTGCGCCTTGACGACCACGGGGCAGCCGGCCGCGAGCGCGGAAGCGGTGTCGCCGCCGGCCACGGAGAACGCGAAGGGGAAGTTGCTGGCCGCGAACACGGCCACGACACCCTGCAGCGCGTGCTTCATCCGGCGCACGTCCGGCCTGGGCGGCGTGAGGGAAGGGTCAGCGTGATCGATGATGGCTTCCAGGTAACCGCCGTCCCTGATCACCTGGGCGAAGAGCCGGAACTGCCCCGCCGTACGCGCCACCTCGCCCCGCAGCCGCACCTCGCCGAGCGCGGTCTCCTGGTCGGCGAGCTGCCACAGCTCGTCCACATGCGCGCTCAGCGCATCGGCAACGGCTTCCAGCGCGACGGCTCGCTCGGCGGCCGGGGTCGCCCGCCAGGCCGCGCCGGCGGCGGCCGCAGCGGAAACGATCATGTCGACCCCGGCGCCGTCGGTCTCGGGCAGGGCGGTGCCCACGGTCTCGCCGGTCCTGGGGTCGTGTCCGTAGATCATCGAATGGCCCTTCGGAGTCTTGACACTTCTTCAATCTGATTCTTACAGTTGCGGCTACTTGTCCACAAATCTGGCTATCGTTCACATATATGGACGGCATGCAATGATCATCAGGCAGATCCACGTCACACCTGTCGCTTTCCGGGATCCGCCTCTCCTGAACGCCGCCGGAGTTCACGAGCCCTGGGCTCTCCGTACCATTGTCGAGGTCGTCACAGACGAAGGCCTGACCGGGTTGGGTGAGACCTACGGCGATCTCGACCACCTCGGCAAAGTACGCGAATGCGCCCAGGCCCTGATCGGCCTCGACGTCCACGCCCTGAACACGATGTACGCCCGAATCGCCGCCCTCGTCGGCGGAACAGTGCACGACCTGCACGGGCTCACCGGCGCCGGCACCACGGAGAAGAGCGTCGACCGCATCTTCTCCCCCTTCGAGGTGGCCTGCCTGGACATCCGCGGCAAGGCGGCAGGCGTCCCGGTCTCCGACCTCCTGGGCGGCAAGGTCAGGGACGCGGTCCCGTACAGCGCGTACCTCTTCTACAAGTGGGCCGGCCACCCGGGCCAGGACCCGGACAGGTTCGGCGCCGCACTCGACGAAACCGGCCTCATCGAGCAGGCGAAACTCCTGATCGACGAGTACGGCTTCCAGTCCGTCAAGCTCAAGGGCGGCGTCTTCCCACCCGACCAGGAGATCGCCGCGACCCGGGCCCTGCACGAGGCGTTCCCGGACACCCCGCTCCGCCTCGACCCGAACGCCGCCTGGTCGATAGCCACCTCGATCCGCGTCGGCAGAGAACTCGAAGGCGTCCTCCAGTACCTCGAGGACCCGACCTCCGGCATCGACGGCATGGCGGAGGTGGCGGCCTCCGTCCCCATGCCGCTGGCCACCAACATGTGCGTGGTCACCCCGGAGCACTTCCCTCCGGCGATGGCCTCCCGTGCCATCGGCGTTCTCCTCCTGGATCACCACTACTGGGGCGGTCTCGTACGTTCGTCGCACATCGCCGCCATGTGCGACACCTTCGGCCTGGGCATGTCCATGCACTCCAACTCCCACCTCGGCATCAGCCTGGCCGCCATGACCCACCTGGCCGCCGCCACGCCGAACCTCACGTTCGCCTGCGACACCCACACCCCGTGGCAGGACGGCCAGGACGTGGTCCTGCCGGGCGCCCTCCGCTTCGTGAACGGCGCCGTCCCGGTGCCCACCACCCCGGGCCTCGGCGTGGAGCTGGACAGGGACGCCTTGGCAGTGATGAACGAGCAGTACGAGAAGTGCGGCATCCGCTCCCGCGACGACACGGCGTACATCCAACGCTTCGACCCCTCCTTCTCACCGAACAAACCCCGCTGGTGAACCCCACCTCGATCCCGCCGAGTGAACGTCACCTCGAACCGCCCGGGGCGAACCGCACCCTCAACCGCATTGGATGAACCACCTACAAGCCACAAATCGGCCGAAGCGCCAAACCCGGCCACAACTCCATCGAGCGCCCCGCGCACGCTTCCGCGGGGCGCTCCATGGAAGAAGCAATCTCGCCCGCAAGCTCCCTGATCAGCCCACCCTGAACACCCCCTGACGAACACCGACCAGGAGACTTGCGGTTACACGTCAACACGACAACCCACTGCTGAATGCCCGCGAGACGACCTACTGATGACCGTCGGCAAGGAGACCCCGTTGATGAACGTCGCCTACCTCTACCCCTGGGACGTGGTCGGAGACCCATCAGCCCCCGGCCGCTTGGCCGACCTCGGCGTCCAGACGGTCGCCTTGGCAGCCATGTACCACTCAACGAGGGCAGCCACGCCGTACCACCCCGCTCATCGCGTCCTCGACGTCCCGCACCCGGCCTTCTACCTCCCGATCCGCCCGTCGTCCTGGTCTCGCCTGGTCCCCGCCTCCCCCACGTGGACCCCTGCCGATGCCTACCTCCAGGCCAGGGACGCCCTGAAGGCGGTCGGCCTCCAGGTGCACGCCTGGACCGTCCTCACACACAACTCGCACCTGGGCTCGGCCAACCCCGATCTCGTCGTCCGCAACGCCTTCGGCGACCCGTACCCCTACGCCCTTTGCCCGGCTCACGAGGACGTCATCGAGTACTGCGAACGCCTGGTCAAGGAGATCCTCGAAGTAGGCGAACCCGACGGCCTGATTCTGGAGGCCTGTGGCCCCATGGGCTTCGGCCACCAGACCGTCCACGAGAAGACATCCGGTGCGGACTGGACCCCCACGGACATCGACCTCCTCTCCCTCTGTTTCTGCACGAACTGCGCCCCCCTCTACCCAGAGCCGACCCGAGCCGCCGTCCGCGCCGCCATCGACCGCACCGCCCCAGCGCCCACCACCAGCGCTGTCCACGCCTCCAGCACCATCGAAGAGGCACTCGGTCACCTCTCCGACGAGGTACGCACCCTTCGAGCAGCCCAGACGACGACCCTCCGCCAGCGCCTCATCTCCGTCGCCCGAGACACCGCCGCCGACGTCCCCATCACGCTGCACGCCAACCCGGACCCCTGGGCCACGGGCGCCTTCGCCCCACTCCCCTCGGGCGAACCGGGAGCAGACGTCCTGGTGGCCAACTGCTGGGGCGACCCGGCCACGGACGCCACCCGCCTGGCCCGGCTCAAGGACCTGTCCACCCCTGACCAGCGAGTCGGCGCCTACGTCCTGGCCCTCCCGCCCCGCCCCGCCGACCCGGAGGTCCTGGCGGACCAGCTCAGGACCTACTCCAAGGCCGGCGCAACGGAATTCCACCTTTACCACGCAGGCCTAGCCTCCCCCGAACGCCTAACCGCCCTCACCAAGGCCCTCCGCCTCCACGGCTGATCAGCAATAGACCCCAACTCCCCCTGCTGCTGACTCCAACCGACCAGCCCCTGGCGCGGCCCCAACCCAACGCCCCCTGCGCGGCCCCAACCCAACAAACCCTGGCACGGGCCCTCCAACCCGCTTTGGTGCGGGCCCGTCCAATCAGCCCTGGTGCAGCCCCACCCAGCGGGCCGTGCCCATACTCACACCCTCCGCCTCCCCGGCTCGACGGACACCCACCACAATCTCCGCGTGCCGACCCAGCCAGCCGGTGAGACGTGCTGCTCCACTCAACCCGCTTGAGCCGACCAAGGCTCCATCACTCCGTCAACACGCCCGCCCAACGCACTCACGGGACCACCGGCCACACCGACCACACCGACCACACCGACCACACCGACCACACCGACCAGTCACTCACAACACCACCTGAGCGTCGCCACCGGGCACAGGCACTTACACCATGGACCTTGCGACCGCCACAATCTGCGGGCCATCGCCCCACGCACGAGCACGCACCACCGACTTGCCCCGTGCCCTTCACCAGCGCCGCGTGTGACAACCATCCAGCATGGATAGGTTTATTCATATGACCGATGTGCGAATCGTCTTCAGAAAATACGGCGGCGCATTGCATTGGAACCATCCCGCTCGGTTACTAGGTGAGGACGAGCACGGCGTCTGGGCCGAAGTCCCCGGTGGGACGGTCGCCAGGAAGGGCGAAGGCCCGCCTGTCACGTGGGAGACGACCGCGATCATGCTGTTTCCCCGGGACGCCTGGTGGACAGCGTCCTTCAACACCCCACCCCACAGAAGCGAAATCTACGTCGACGTCACAACCATTCCGGAATGGAAAGACGACGAGGTCACCATGCTCGACCTCGACCTGGACGTGATCCGCATGAGAGATGGGCGACTCATCCTGGACGACGTAGACGAATTCGCAGAACATCAGATCTTGCTGCGTTATCCACCCGAGTTGATCACACAAGCAGAAGAAGCAGCGCACTGGCTACTCGACGCAGTAGGCGAGAGAAAAGGCCCGTTCGGCGGCGCACACTTGGATTGGCTCTCAAAAACGCTCTGAACGATCTACACTCTAACACGAAAACAACCGACAGCAGATTGCACAAACTACGTGCCATCACGCGGCAGCTGAAACCAGCCCGCTCTCATACGCCGCAATAACAAGTTGAGCCCGATCACGGGCCTCCAGCTTGGCCAGCAGTCGCGTGATGTGCGTCTTCACCGTAGCCATGCTGACCTGCAGATGTGCAGCGATCTCGCGATTCGACAGCCCTCGCGCGATCAACACCAACACTTCCCGTTCCCGCTCCGTGACACCCTCCAGCCCTTTCACCTGAGGCAGGACGGGCGTACGCGTGAACTCCTCGATCAGCTTACGCGTAACCGTGGGCGCCAGTAGCGCCTCTCCTGCGGCCACCACGCGTATGGCGGCGAGCAAATCGGCAGGTGGAGTATCTTTCAGCAAAAATCCACTTGCTCCCGCCCGGAGCGCATCATAAACATAGGCATCGAGATCGAACATCGTCACCACGAGAACCCGAGCAACATCCCTGATATGGCGAGTGGCCTCTATCCCGTCCATGCCGGGCATTCGCACATCCATGAGCACCACATCCGGCTGTCGTTCCAGCACGACGTCAACAACCTCGGCCCCCGTCCCGGCCTCCCCCACCACCTCCAGATCGGGTTCGGAGTCGACCAGCACCTTGAAACTCCCCCTGAGCAACGCCTGATCGTCGGCGATGACCACTCGGATCACGACACCTCCTCGTACGGCAACTGGGCGAACACTCGAAAGCCCCGCCCAGGCAGGGTTCCGGCCTCGAACGTTCCGCCGTACATCATGACCCGCTCTCGCATCCCGATCAGGCCGTGCCCAGCGCCCTCACCCGGCAACGTACGCCGCCCCGGCCCGTCATCGACCACCTCGATCCGTACCTCCACCCCATCGTCGACGACGGACACTCGGCACCGAGCCGGCGCGGCATGCTTGACCACATTGGTGAGCGCCTCCTGCACGATGCGGTACACCGCCAACCCCACACCATCGGGGAGCCGCCCCCAGGCTTCCTCCACTCCTCGCGCCGCCCCTCCTTCCAGCGCCGAATCCGCCCTTGACCCGCCCTCTTCCTGCCGCAAGGCTTCCGCCTCTCCCTGCGCCGCACCTCCTCGCACCGCGCTCATACGCTCTCGCGCCGCGCCTCCCCGCACCGAGTCCATGCCGCCCTGCGCCACACCTCCCTGCGCCACACCTCCCTGCGCCACACCTCCCTGCGCCACACCTCCCTGCGCCACACCTCCCTGCGCCACACCTCCCTGCGCCACACCTCCCTGCGCCACACCTCCCTGCACTGCGCTCATGCGCTCCGGCGCCGCAGCTCCCCGCACCGTGCCTGCACGTCCCAGTGCTGTTGCCCATCCCCTCGCCTCCGTACGTTGCGCCGCCGTTGCTTCCCGCGCTGCGGCCTGCGCGCTTGCCGAGGCCGCCTCTTCTCGCACCGCCTCAGCTCTTCCCAGCGCCGCCCCTTCAGGCGGCAAGGCTTGCGCCCGTCCGAGCTCTCGGAGGGTCGCCGCTTCTCTCCCCGTCGCTCTGTCCTGCGACGCCGTCCCGGATCGTCTCCCGTCACCGCCCTCTACGTGGAGATCGAGCTGTACGTCCACCCCGGCCAGCCGAGCCTGAACCACCAGGCCGTGGATCCCCGCCAGGCCGGGTGTGGGCACGCGGTCAGGCACGGTCGTAGACCTGAGCACACCGAGCAGGTGCCGCATCTCGACAAGGGCGCTGCGGCTGGCAGTCTCGATCACTCGCAAGGCGTCGTGCGCCTCTTCGGGTTTGGTCGCCATGACGTGGTTGGCGACCCCGGCCTTGACCGCGATCAGCCCTACGCTGTGCGTGACCACGTCATGCAGCTCCCGAGCGATCCTTAACCGCTCCTCGGCCACCGCCTGTGCCGCCAGCCGTTCGGCGTCACGTACGGCATAGGACCTGCGCTCCTGCACGGCCCGGCCGATCGTCCACGCTCCTCCCAGCGCTGCGATGCCCATGAGCGGCTGGTCGAGGTGCAGGAGCCAGTCGGGGGCTCGGTCACGGGGAATGCCTGCCACCGTCATGCCCACGACGGTCATCAAGCTCACCAATCCGATGGCCGACGTCGGGATCGCCGGGCCTCGCTTGTCGGACAGCGCGACGATGTACAGGGCGTACGCGGGCGCGAGGTACACGAGCCCCACGGCTCCCACCAGCGCGGTGTAGACGGCGAGCACCAGCGTGAAGCAGAAGACGGGCACCGGCCAGAGCCTGCGCAGTGCCAGCGGCAGCCCCAGGCCGGCGGGAAGGGCGAGCCGCATCCACGGCGGCAGCGGCTCGGCATGGACGGTCATGGTGACGAAGGTGAACGCCGCACACACGCCCGCAACCGCATCAAGCATGATCAACTCACGGCGGCTCATGCGTCTGGCGAAGAAGGGGTGCGTGTCGTTCACGCGTTGAACCGTAGCCGCTGCAGCGGGCCGAGCACGTCAACCCAGGGTCTGACCTTGAAGTTCGAACCGTGATCCGACGCGCCACCGCCTCGCCGCCCCGCATCCTTACGGCGTGATCGAACTCCAGCACCTCACCAAGCGCTACGGTGCCACACTCGCCGTGGACGGCCTCTCCTTCAGGGTCGAGCCCGGCCATGTGACCGGGTTCCTGGGCCCCAACGGCGCCGGCAAGTCCACCACGATGCGCCTCATCCTCGGTCTCGACGCGCCGACGTCCGGCCAGGCACTGGTCAATGGCCGGAGATACACCGCGCTGCGCGAGCCGATGCGCGAGGTCGGAGCGCTTCTCGACGCAAGCGCCGTCCACGGCGGCCGCAGCGCCTACAACCATCTGCTCTGCCTGGCCCTCACCAACGGCATCGGCCGCACACGCGTCGCCGAGGTGCTTGAGCAGGTCGGCCTGGCGGGTGTGGCGCGCAAGCGGGTGGGCGGGTTCTCTCTGGGCATGAAACAGCGGCTCGGCATCGCGGCCGCGCTGCTCGGGGATCCCGGCATCCTGATGTTCGACGAGCCGGTCAACGGCCTCGACCCCGATGGTGTGCGCTGGATTCGCGACCTCATGCGCTCGCTGGCCGCCGAGGGCCGGACGATCCTGCTCTCCAGCCATCTTATGAGCGAGATGGCCCTCACCGCGGAGCGCATCGTCATCGTCGGCCGTGGCCGGCTCATCGCCGAGGCCACCGTCGCCGAGCTGACCGCTCGCTATCCATCCCTGGAAGACGCGTACATGGCCCTGACCGCCGACAGCGTGCAATACGGAGCGGCCCGATGAAGTCGGTCATCTCTTCCGAATGGCTGAAGCTCCGCTCGGTGAGCTCGACGTACCACGCAATCGGGGCGGCGGCCCTGACGGTGGCGCTCGGCGTCGCGTGGACGCTGTACGTGGCTGCTCTCGCCGACGAGCGCGGCACGCTACGCGCAGCCGCCCCTGAGCAGGGCTTCCTGCCGCTCGTCCAGGTGAGTCTGGCGGTGCTCGGCGTGCTGGCGATCACTTCTGAGTACGCCACGGGCATGGTCCGGACCAGCTTGATCATCGTTCCGAAGCGCAGCACCTTACTCCTGGCCAAGGCGGGGATCATCGGCATGGCCACGTTCGTGACCGCCAACACGATCCTCCTGCTCACGTACGCCACGAGCCGCCTGATCGCGAACGACCGCAGTCTGGGCTTCAATCAGGTTCCTCTTACTGACGACCTGCCCATGCTGCTCGCGTCGGGTCTGTCGGTGACCGCCCTGGCGCTGGTAGGCCTTGGGCTGGGCGCAGCCATGCGCTCCACGGCCGGCGCGATCATGTCGGTGGTCGCCCTGCTGTTCGTGCTCCCCGGTGTTGCCACCTATCTGCCTGCCCCGTGGAACACCCACGTCTCCACCTTCCTCTTGCCGAACCTCGTCCCACAGGTGGCGGGCGAACGACTCTCATCCCGTCTGGGAGACGGTTTCCTACCGTCCTGGGCAGCACTGGCCCTGCTGCTCGCTTACCCACTCGTCGCCCTTGCCATCGGCTACTACCAGCTCAGGCGAAGAGACGCATGACCGTACGCGCTCCCAAACGCTCCCGTCCACGCAGGCACGGCGGTGCAATCCGACATCGCGCGTCGGCATCGAGCAGGAAGCAGACGCACGTGACACAGCGCCTCCCGCCGGGTCGGACGCATCCGTGAAACGTCTCCTCTCCCACCCTGTACGCATCCGTCCCCCTCAATGACCGAGCGATTGCACCTCTTCGCGCCCTCAAGGCCGTACGTGCGACGAAGCCACGCCCTCCACCACACGTGTCCCTGGCCTCACCGCCCGCCCGAAAGGACGCAGGCATGACCGTCCTCACCTCCGAGTGGCTGAAGATCCGCTCGGTCCGTTCGACCTACCTGGTCCTCGGGCTCAGTATCGGCACCATTTTTCTGGGCCTTGCACTCGCCGTGGCGGCGGCCGGCATGTACGACGCCGCTTCTCCCGAACAGCAAGCTCGCGCCCGGATCGCGGACCTGGAGGAAGTGTTCACGATCATCCCGCAGCTCTGCATGGGCATCATGGGCGCCTTGACCGTCACATCCGAGTACACAACGGGCTTGATCAGAACGAGTCTGGCCCTCGTTCCCCGTCGCTGGCCCGTCCTGGCCGCCAAGGCCGTGATCATCGGCAGTTTGGGCCTGCTCATCGGTGCCGTGTCGGTCTTCGGCACCTATGTCGCGGCCCGCGGTGCGCTCGGCGACCGCTTCTCCGGCGCCTACACGACCGCCTTCGGCGACCGGGTGCCGCTTCTGATCGCGCTCAGCCTCACTGTGCCGGTGTTCGCGCTGCTGGGCGTGGGTATCGGCGCGATCCTGCGGTCCGTGACGGGCGCCACGGCCATCATCGTCGGCCTCGTCTACGTACTCCCCATGATCGTCGGCAGACTTCCCGAACCGTGGAGCGAACGCCTCGGCTCGCTGATGATCGGCGCCCTACCCCGCGAGATCACCGGCGACACCATCACCACCTCGGTGTACGGCTCGCTCCTGTCGCCCCCAGCGGCCGGCGCAGTCATGATCGCGTATGCGGCCATCCCTGTGTGCGCCGCCATGTGGCTGCTACGCCGAAGGGACGCCTGACATGCGGCCCGTGGAAATCCCGCAGCCTCGACTCCGCCAGGTTGCCGCCCACCGGGGCGCCGCCGTCCGGCGCCAGCAAGGTCAGCAGTCCGTCCACCAACGGCGCGCAGCAGGGCTGACCAACGCCCAGCCAGCGTGGGTGGCGTCGCTGCGCCCTCCTCGAAGGAGCGCGCAGACATCCACCGATCATGAGAACGGACATCCCGGTCGCCGATTCCGCTGGCGGAGACGGACGACTCACAGCGGCGCAGGGACGCGCGAACACCCGTGACGGACACACACGCGAGCGCGATCACTGCCTCACGCAGATACAGGAGCGTCGTGACGAACGATCACGAAAGCAGCCTCGCTCGCACCCGCGCGATCACCCCTGCGCGCGTCATCGTGGGTTACAAGCATCGCGAGGCACTCCGGGCGGTACGTCAGGCCAGGTCGCCTGCCGTACCGCCCGGAGACTCAGACCTCGAGCACCACAGGGATGATCATCGGTCGGCGGCGATAGGTGTCACTCACCCAGCGCCCCACCGTACGACGTACGACCCTGCGGATCTCCTGCATGTCCACCACACCGTCCGCGGCCTTCTCCGCGAGGGCCCGTTCGATCTGCGGGATGAACTCGTCGAACTGGCGAGGATCGATGCCGGACCCGCGAGCGTGGATCTCCGGGCCGGCCGTGAGCTTGCCCGTGTTCGAGTCGACCACGACGACCACGGAGATGAAGCCCTCGTCCCCGAGAATCCTGCGGTCCTTCAGGGAGGTGTCGGTGATCTCCCCCACCGACGAGCCGTCGACGTAGACGTACCCGGCGTGGACCGCACCGACGATCCGCGCACGGCCGTCGACGAGGTCGACCACGACGCCGTCCTCGGCGATCACGATGTGGTCCTCGGGCACGCCGGTGAGAGCGGCCAGCTTGGCATGGGCGCGAAGATGACGCCATTCGCCGTGCACGGGCATGAAGTTCGAGGGGCGCGTCAGGTTGAGGACGTAGAGGAGCTCGCCCGCAGCCGCGTGTCCCGAAACGTGCACCTTGGCGTTGCCCTTGTGCACGACGCGGGCGCCCCACCGGGTTAGGCCATTGATGACCTTGTTGACCGCGGTCTCGTTACCCGGCACCAGCGACGATGCCAGCAGGACGGTGTCACCCTCGGCGATGCGGATCGGGTGATCGCGGTTGGCCATCCTCGACAGCGCCGCCATCGGCTCGCCCTGGGAGCCGGTGCAGACCAGCACCACGTCCTCCGGCGGCCACTCCTCGATGTCGCGCGAGTCGACGATCAGCTCCGGCGGAACCTTCAGGTAGCCGAGGTCGCGGGCCACCCCCATGTTCCGCACCATGGAGCGGCCGACGAGGGCCACCTTGCGGCCGTGCTTGGCCGCAGCGTCCATGACCTGCTGGATGCGGTGTACGTGCGAGGCGAAGCTCGCCACGATGACCCGCTGCTCGGAGGTGCGGATCACCTCTTCGATGACCGGCCCGATCTCCCGCTCGCTGGTGACGAATCCCGGCACCTCGGCGTTGGTGGAGTCGGACATCAGCAGGTCGACGCCCTCGGTGCCGAGCCTGGCGAAGCCGCCGAGGTCGGTGAGGCGGCCGTCGCTCGGCAACTGGTCCATCCGGAAGTCACCGGTGTGCAGGACTATGCCGGCCGGCGTTCGGATGGCGACGGCGAGGGCGTCGGGGATGGAGTGGTTGACCGCGAGGAACTCGCAGTCGAATGGCCCGAATACGTGCCGCTCGCCCTCGACGACCTCGTGCTTGGTCGGTTGGATCCTGTGCTCGGTCAGCTTGGCCTCGATCAGGGCAAGCGTGAGCTTGGAGCCGATGAGCGGAATATCGCGCCGCTCGCGCAGAAGGTACGGCACCGCCCCGATATGGTCCTCGTGGGCGTGCGTCAGCACCACGGCTTCGACGTCGTCGAGCCGGTCCCTGATGTATTCGAAGTCGGGCAGGATGAGGTCGACACCCGGCTGGTCGGGCTCGGGGAACAGTACCCCGCAGTCGACGACCAGCAGGCGACCGTCATATTCGAAGACGGCCATGTTCCTGCCGATTTCCCCCAGCCCGCCGAGCGCGACAATGCGCAGGCCGCCTTCAGGCAGCACCGGCGGGGGGCCAAGCTCAGGATGCGGATGGCTCATGCCTGGCCCCCACGGTCAGATCTTGTTCTCAAAACTCCCGGTTCCTCCCCGTTCCTATGCGTCTGTCAACTTCACCCCGCCGGCTACCAGGCAAGCGCGCAGCTCGGCGATTTGCTTCTCTGTGGCGTCCACCAGCGGCAGCCGTACTGGACCGACCGGCACCCCCACCATGCTCAGCGCGGCCTTCGCCATGATCGCGCCTCCCGCACGCAGCATGACCCCGTCCACCACGGGGGCCACCTGGCTGTGTACGGCCAGGGCCTGGGCGACGTCGCCGTTCTTGTGCAGGTGGATCATGCGTGCCAGCTCGGCGCCCACTACATGCCCGACAACGCTGACGAACCCGGCCGCACCGAGGGAGAGCCAGGCCAGGTTGAGCAGATCGTCGCCGGAGTAGAAGGCGAGATCGGTCGCGGCCATCACCTGGCTGGCCGCGAACAGGTCGCCCTTGGCGTCCTTCACGGCCACGATGCGCTCGTGCTGCGCCAGCCGGAGCAGCGTCTCGGTCTTGATCGGTACGCCACTACGTCCGGGAATGTCGTACAGCATCACCGGAAGGTCGGTTGCGTCGGCAACGGCGGTGAAGTGCTGGTACAGCCCCTCTTGCGGAGGCTTGTTGTAGTAAGGCGTCACCACCAGCAGGCCATGGGCACCGACCCGTGCCGCCTGCTTCGCGAGCTCGACGCTGTGGCGGGTGTCGTTGGTACCGGCCCCGGCCACCACGGTCGCGCGGTCGCCGACCGCATCGAGGACGGCGCTCACGATGCGCTGCTTCTCCTCGTCCGAGGTGGTGGGCGACTCTCCGGTCGTCCCGTTGACGATCAGTCCGTCATTGCGCTGCTCGTCCACCAGATAGGTGGCAAGACGTCGCACAGCCACATAATCGACCTCGCCGTCGGAGGTGAACGGCGTGACCATCGCGGTCAGCATACGGCCGAAGGGTGCGTCGGTGGTTCCAGTTGGCGATGCCATAGTGCGAACGCTACCTGGATTCGGAAAACCGTTGGACGTCGCCACCCCGCTTCGCCTGCCCGGAGCCGCTTTTTGCCCGCCTCCACCAGCCTTGGGATAGGCGGTCACACCGAGTCTATCGGCTCGCGCGAGCCGATAGATCAGCCCGAGGTGGGAGTCGTTCGCCGAGAGGGCAGCCCTCTCCAGGTTTCAGGGAGGCCGTAACTGGCTCGAGCGACCGAATTCATTGTCGCCGAGGTCACATAAACCCCACTGGCCCGGCTCGGAAGCCGCCGAGATCGGCTCGGCCGCCTCCGGAGCCGCTGAGCTTCGCCGGGGATCCTGATTAGCGCAGTTCCATCTGGTAACGGATGAAGCCACGGTTCTCCGCGACCTTGTCGTAGAGCTGCCGTGCCGTCCTGTTCGACTCGTGCGTGTTCCAGTACACGCGTGAGCAGCCTCGCTCGCGCGCCCAGTCCGCGACGGCCGAGATCAACGCACGCCCCACACCTTTGCCTCGGACTTCCGCAGCGGTGAACAGATCTTGCAGGTAGCAGACATCGGCGTCGGGCGCGGAAGTGCTCCCGTGAGTCAGGAAGTGGGTGATGCCGACCAGGCGTCCGTCCAACCTGGCCACCAGGGCATGCAAGCGGGTGTCCGCCTGGAATTCCGTCCATGCCCGGTCGTACATCTCGTCCGGCTCGACGCGCTCGTAGAAGTCGATGTACCCACGGAACAAGCCCTCCCATGCGTTCCGGTCGGAGGGGAGGAGCTTGCCGATGTCGATCATGTTGTCCTCTTGGTGGTGCATCCCGGCCCGAATCGGAACAGGCCTGGACTTATACGGAAATGCAGGGATCTGGTCTAGCAACGGGACGAACGGGGTCGCTGTCACAACTTAGGGAGAGACCACGAGGCGAGGTACGGCCACTCGGCTGCGATATCAGGTGACCACTTTGCAGGCCTCCCGCAGTGCCGGCGTTGAGCAGGGGCGTCTTCGAGGGCCGAGGTACCGGTAGACGGAGCTTGGCATCGCGCACGGGCCGTTGCCGGGCAAGACAGCGAGCCCAGGAACGTGCTGAGTGCGAGGATCGGCAGTTCGCCACGAATGAACGTCGCGTAATCGCAGCGGCTGCGGATGGCGGCGAGGCGGGAGCTACTCGATGGGCGCAGAGGGCGTGGCACCGCAATGAGCGTGGTGACGGTGCAGGAGAGCCGGCAGTGCCAGGACGAGGAGACTGGTCCGAGAGCTGGGGCGGCCCTACGAGGCGACAGGGTGGGGCGGCAAGGCGAAGCGACGGGGTAGGGCCGCCATGCCAAGCGATGGTGCAGGGCCGCCGTGCGAGGCGATGATCTGGAAGAGCTGCCGGACCGCGAGCCGGCGGGCGCGAGGGTGTGACGGAGCCAGGACGAGGCGACTGGTGGAGAGCCCGGCCGAGTCAAGGGCGGTGACGACGGGAGGTGCCCGGCGAAGCCAAGGGAGGCGACAACGGAGAAGGAGCCGGCGGAGTCATAGGAGCCAGCGACGGAAGGACCGGCGGAGCCGAGCGAGGTGACAGCCGGGAGAGTGCGGCGCAGGCAGGCAACCCGGCGGAGCCGAGCGAGCCGGCGGCCAAAAGAGTGCGGCGCAGGCAGGGAACCCGGGCGCCGGGAGAGTTCGGCGGAGGTAGGGCGAGGCGGCCGGCGGCGAGGTGGTTCGCACTTGAAGATGCTTCGGGTTCGTCGGTTGACCGGCCTTCGACCTGGGCTGTAAGAGCCGTCCGAGGTGGCGGTAGGGGTGGGCGGACATGGAAGAGGTCGCCGATATGTGCTCGGGGGTACACACATCGACGACCTCTACCGGAGAATCGCCACCCCTTACATCGGCGTTACAAGGTTTCTCCGATAATTTTCCGCCATCGCAAAGTTGGGGCTCCAGCGGTCATCGATGACGGTCGGTTACCTGCCGAATACGGCAACATGGGGCAACGCCTCACACGAACCCCCAGGGATGGACTAGTGGCCACCTCAGATCCGGTCTACCTGCGTGTCGTCGAAGACATCCGGCGACAGATCACCGACGGCACCCTTCCCCCCGGCGCGCCGATCCCCTCACGCGCGCAACTGACCCGTAAGTATCAGGTCGGTGAGACCGCCGCCCGCCACGCGCTACGCGTGCTGGCGGGCGAGGGCCTCATCATCGGCCGCGTGGGCTCGGGCCATTACGTCAGGGAACGCCCCGACCTAACACCGCTTCACCGATGGCGTTTTCTCGATCACCCCGCCCCGTTCGCCGCCGACCTGCAATCCCAAGGCAGGCGAGTCACATGGGACTGGCACAGCGAGCCCGCCGAAGCGGGCCCCGACATCGGCAGACGGCTGCGGCTACCCGAGACGGCAACGCTGACCAAGACGCATTACGTCTTCCGCGGTGACGGCAGGCCGCTCCAGCTCGCCACGTCCTATGAGCTGCGGGAGTTCACTCCTCACACGGAGGATGAACGGCGGAGCCTGGTGGCGCGCATGTACGCGCACGGCATAAAGATCACCGAGATCGTGGAGAGCGTTCACACTCGCATCCCCCGGCCGGTGGAGAGCGATGCGCTGGATCTGGCGGCGGGCGTGCATGTTCTGCATGTGGAACGTACTCATTGGGCAGGTGATCGCCCGGTGGAGACCAGCGACATCGTGATTCCGGGCGACCGGTTCCGGATCATGTACAGCATGCCTATTTAGGGCGGGAAGCTCCGGGTGAGCACCATCTTGCCCGGAGCTTTCGGCCCTGATGAGTTCGTACCGGTTGGAGGGTGTGGGTACTGGCCGCTCAGGGGCTTGATGCTGCGAGTGCGCGGTCACCTCGTCATATCCCGCCTCGTGTACGACTCTCCGACCATCCGGGGTCGCCGTCCAACGGCGCACACCCTCACGAGATTCTCCGGTGCCGCCCCACGAGGTGCACCTTCACGAGACCGCCCCCGTCGCACCCGGGGACGGCACGTGACAAGGCTTCCCCGCCTCCTCATACGTGAGTGTGGGCGCACCTGATCAGACCTGCCCTCGCGCTCGTGAACGAGCGCCTTCCCCGCAGCCGCCTCCCTTGGTCCACGCGCCGCGCGCCTCACGGCGCGGGTTCTACGCGATTGCGACCACGGCCTTGCCACTGCGGGCCCTTCCCATCGGCGGCCAAGGGTGCCGACGCTCCCGCGCGGTGTTCCGTGCTGGCCCTGCGTCACCATCGTCGGTTCCAAGTTGCTGGTCGATGTCAGGTGTCGGGGCAGTGCGGGAGATCACGGCGCGGTAGGTCATGGCAGAGGACAGCGAGGTGGTCGTAGATGTGGCTTCCTGCTTTGGTTGCGGTCTCTTGCCGTCGCCCGAGCACGGACGCAGCACGGAGGGGAGACGGACAAAGCGCGGTTCGAGCTACTGGGCGCGAGTGGAATCGTCGCGGTGCAGACCACGAAGCCGGTAACGCTCGGAACCCGTGCTTGGAGCGCGTGCCCTGGCCAGCCTGGCCGCCCGCAAAGCCCGTGCTTGGAGCGCGTACTCTGGCCGGCCTGGTCCTCCGCAAGGCCCGCGCTCACGCCGGAACCTTTAACCCGCAATGGCGACCTTGCGAATGCTTGAAGTGCTTCGCCGGAACTCGCCCGTGTTCCCCAGGCCCCGTACTGATTCACGCCTCTCCGGAATTCACCGTTCCGCGACTGGCTGCCACCCTCACCGGCTCACCGCGGCTCGAGGTGGTCTCGCGCTCCGCAGCCCCACCGCGAATCTGCAGGTCAAGAATGTCGGTGCGCGTTGATACAACGGTTGCGGAGGTTGCCGATGCGAGTCAAAGACCTGTCCGAACGTGACCGGCCGCGCGAACGGCTCATGTCCAACGGTGCCGCCGCGCTGGCGGACCGGGAACTGCTGGCCGTGCTGCTCGGCTCGGGGTTTCGCGGGGCGAGCGCCCTCGACCTGGCCACACAGGTCATCGAGACCTGTGGAGATCTCCATGGCCTCAGCCGTTCCGACCCGCACCGGTTACTCACCATGCGCGGCATCGGCCCCGCCAAGGCCGCCCGAGTTGCCGCGGCCTTCCATCTCGTACGCCGGGCGGAGGCGTGGCCCGAGCGGGAGCGCATCACCAGCACGTCGGATCTGGCCCATGCGTGTGCTCCGCTGCTGCGGGATCGGAAGCACGAGCGGCTGGTCATGGTGGTGTGCGACACCCGCGGGCGGATTCTGAAGCGTGCGGTGCTGACGGAGGGAGGGAGCGATCACACTGCGATGCCCATACGGGAGGTGATCACCGAAGTGCTCACCTCCGGTGGGGCGATGTTCGGCCTTGCCCACAATCACCCCGGCGGGTCCCTCGACCCCAGCCGGGAGGACCTGGAGGCGACGGCCAAGCTGCTCGAGGCGGCGCAGACGGTCGAGTTGCGGCTGCTCGATCACCTCATCATCGCGGACGAGGCATGGAGGCGAATTCCCCTGTAATGCATTCCATGGCGGATCATGAACACAGCACACTCAAAAGGCAACATCCCGCTTAAAGCGCCGAACAGCGGTTTTCCAAGGGGTGGCCATGAGAGCCTAATGCCGCGGGTAGGCCGTTACGGACGTCAGCCGGCTGCTACTCGTCGTGACGTGGCCCCATGCCTCGTGGAAGCAGGGGGCCACGTCCCTGGTCTCGCGTAGGTTCCGAGTTAGGCCCATGGCGTCGTATCGAGGGTTGGGCCGGCGCGTTGCTCGGGATTCTGCGTGAACGCGGGGTGCGTCGATCGTGGTTGCCCTGATGGTGTCGTCGCCAGCGGTGTCCGGTTCGCATAAGCGGTGGCATGGCACGAACAGGGTGCTCGGCGCGCCTTGTCGCCGGACGGGCGGCAACACCCGTCCGGCGACAATGCGTTCCCTCCTTCACTGGAGAGATTCGACAGAAGTCGGAGCCACCGGTCATCAAATGCTTCACTGGGCGGTGCGCAGGCGGCACAATGTTGTTTGCGGCCATCGCGCTCGTGTCCTCTAGAACTGCGTCTTCGGAGGGCCGCGATGGCCGTCACCATTTCTCATGACGGTATTTCTCTTCGCCGCGTGCGCATGTCCGGGAACGTCGGGCGATGCTTGGCGGCTTCGGGTAGCGTCACTTATCCCTTCCTGTCTTGATTGTCGGACATACCGTCTTTCTCTTGCATTAATGAGAGTCTACCCGTCCACGGAATGGGCACACTTCGTGGGATTTGTGCAGTGTCGGTGCATGAGGGCACATGTTTTTTCGTCATCATGCTGGATTTCCTGCGCCGAACCCTCTGTTGGCAGCAGACTTAGGCATGCGGCCGCCGCTGTTCTCCTTCGCCTTGAATCGTTGCTTGAGGGAGAGTTAGCGGCGGCTGCATCGGCACAGACCCGTTTGCGGCTTGTCTGCAAGGGTGTGACGAGATCGGGCGCCTGTGGTAGCGGCACTGCAGGCGCCCGTGTCATTCGCGGAATGTTGTGAGGATGGCCAGATGGTGACGGCCATCGCGCTTTCCTTCGAGGGCCTGGTCGAGATCGAAGGGGAAGCAACACGATGGCCGCAGGATCGATTCTGGCGTCTGGGGGCAGGGTCGGCACGGGAATGCGGCATCGGGAACTCCGACTTTCATGACGGCCTCCTGCAGAAGTCGGAGTTTGCCCTGCTCTGCCGTGTCTGGGCGCGGGGCGCTGGGGCGTGGTGCGGTCTTGGTACCACGTGTGGGGCGGACACCGAGCTCGACCCGGGCGCCACAGGATGCGCAGGCCAGCGATGATGGCCTGCTTGGGGGCACGGCCTGCGTGGGATGGAAGCGCGGGCGGTGTGGCGAAACGCTGATCTGGCGGCTTGCTTGCGGGATCGGGGGCCTGCATGGCGTCGCCGGATGGGGCGGTGTGGGCGAGATGCGGGCGGGAGCGGGATCGGCGGCCTGGGCGAGATGCGGGCGGGAGCGGGATCGGCGGCCTGGGCGAGATGGGCGGCGTAGGCGCGATGCGGGGCGTGGGCAGCCGGGCGCAATTCGGGGGCCTGAGCAGCCTGGGCGAGATGCGGGGCGTGGAGCGAGAAAGCGGCGTGGGCAGCCTGAGCGATGCACGGCGTGGGCAGCCTGAGCGAGATGGCCGGCGTGAGGGCGCGGTAAGAGGTCGGGGGCAGCGGGTTGGGTGTGTGCGGCCGAGGCGTGCTTATGGCCTGGGCGGTGTGGTGTGCGCGGTTACGCGGTGCATCTGCGGCAGAGGCGGCGTGAGGCTGCGACGCTGCGTGGTGGAGTTGTATGCGTGTCTGCTGGTCTATAGGCCGTGTCTAGACACTCGTTGTGCGTGCAGGTCGGAGTGGGGTCCTCTAAGATTCGGGCGTGCTACATCGCGAGGGCCCTGTGCCCCTCTACAAGCAGGTCGCTGATCTGGTTCGCGATCAGATCGAACGCGGTGAGCTCAAAGCCGGCGATCCTCTGCCCAGCGAGGCGACGTTCGAGAAGACGTACGAGATCGCACGGACGACCGCCCGGCGGGTGGCGCGGGACCTGCGCGAGCAGGGGCTGGTGTACACGATTCAGGGTGAGGGCTCGTACGTGGGGTCGCCTGGGACTCCCCGGTCGCCCTGGAAGGTGCCCATCTATCGGAAGATCGCCGCAGAGGTTGCCGAACGCATCCAGCGTGGTGAGATCCCGCCGAACAAGCCAATTCCCGGCGAGAAAGTGATGATGCGGCAATATGGCGTCGCAAAGGTGACGGCGAGGCAGGCCGTTGCGCATCTCAGGGAGCTGGGGTGGGTGTTCACCGTGCCGTATCGGGGAACATTCGTAGCCGACCGCGAAAAATGGCCCATAAATTCGGGTTCCTGATTTCCCTCCCCTTGACCGCGTCCTTGGATACCCTTGAGGCGTGCTGAATCGCGAGGGCGACACCTACCTTTATCTCCAGATCAGCGAAGTTCTCAGATCGCGTATCACGGCGGAGCTTGCGCCGGGAGACCTTGTGATCAGTGAGGCGGAGATCCAGCGGGAGTTCAAGGTCGCGCGTACGACCGCGCGCCGGGCGATCCGGGTGCTGCGCAATCAAGGGCTGGTCCATACGCGGCAGGGTGAGGGGACGTTCGTCAATGTTCCCGGGCAGTCAGGGCCTTTGGGGCGGCGGGCGCCGTTCTATCGGCATATCGCCGGGGAAATCCGGGAGCGGATCAGGCGGCATGAGCTCGTGTCACGGCAGCAGATTCCGAGCGAGGTCGAGTTGGTGCGGGAGTACGGCGCCGCTCGCGAGACTGTGCGGAGGGCCATCGCGCTGCTGCGAGAAGAGGGGTGGGTGTACAGCGTTCCGCATCGAGGGAGTTTTGTCGCGCCTCAGGAGCAATGGCCTGTTTGAGGCGGCTTGCGGGGCGGAACCCGAGATGTCGGGCAGGGTCTCCGGTTGCGAGGAGCGGGCGGGGCAGCGTCCGTGGACGTGGACGTGGACGTGGACGTGGCCAGGGTGAGGGGCGGCGGGCAGAGGTTCCCCTGAGCGGGAGCGGCGAAGCGACGGTTCAGGATGGTGTGGTGGCGAGGTGGGCTCGTTGCCGATGGGGTTCTGTTCGTAGGGCAGGCGACGGAGCCGCGGTCGAGAGGCGATGCGGTGGCGTTGCCGGATGCGCCCTTCGGGCCGATGGCGCCGAGCACACGGTGGCGGTGAGGGTGGGATGGCACTGATGGCGGAATGGCGCTGAGGTGTTGAGGGCGCAGTGGCCCTGAAGACGTGCGAGTAACGGCGGAGTACTGAGGGTGCGCGTCGCTGAAGGTGTGCGAGTGACGCTGGGGCGCGGAAGGCCCGATGGTGCCGAAAGCGCGAGTGACGCTGAGGCACGAAAGGCCCGGTGGCGCCGAAAGCGCGAGTGACGCTGAGGCACCAAAGGCCCGGTGGTGTCGAAGGCGCGAGTGGCGCTGAGGGGCTGAGGGCGGGATGGCGCCGGGTTATGGGGCTGGTGGGGTGGGTGGTAGGAGGTGGAACCAGAGGCAGACCACGGTCGTGGTGTCATCGACCTCGTGCCCCAGCTCCGCCCAATAACGCCGATGCGTTTCCCGCCATTCAGCCGTTGATGCGTATCCCTCGCCCTCCGCCTCGGCGAACTCCCAGCCGACTTGCGCGAAAGGCGTCAGCTCCACACGGGTTATTTCTATTTCGGCCACCCGGTCACCGGCATCGTCCACGAGAACGAGATGTTCGCCGACGTGCTCCACGTCCTCGCCCTCGGGCTCGTAGTCGAGCGGCAGAATACCGGCCGTGGCTCTCTTCGCGCCCGACAGCGCCAGGTCGGTGAGCAAGGTGCGGACTCTGCCGGGGGTGCCGAGTTCCAGGACTCTGAGTCCGTCGATGCGTGGCCACATGGGGCCATGTTAGAAGACCGGGATGATTTCCTCCGGGTCGATGAAGTCGACGGGCACGCCCTCCAGGTCCAGCTCGGGAATGGCCGGGAACGCGATCCCCCAGCGCTCCACGATGGCGCGGATGTGGGCCATCGCCACCCGCCAGTTCTCCGCCTGCTCGTCGTAGGAGAGCACGCCGAGGCCCGCCTGTCTGGCGTGGTCCATGAGGATGCGGTGGTTGTTCAGGAAGTAGGGCGGCAGCTCCCAGAAGCCCTCGGGCGGCTCCCAGAGGATCATGCTGAGGAAGACGAAGCCCGCTCTGAGCTGGCGGGTGATGAGGGCGCGGGTCTCGTCGGTGAGGCCCGGCCATTCGTTCTCCAGGATCGTCATGCAGATCTTCAGGTGGCGCGCCTCGTCGCGGCCGATGCGCTCGAACATCTTGCTGAAGACCGGATGCCGCGTGCCCGACGACATGCCTCTGAACAGGGTGGACGCGGCCATCTCGCCCATCATGAAGCTGGTGAACAGCACCGGCAGCGAGTATCTGCCGACGGCCGAGGTGTAGCCGGTCCAGTAGCGGCCGCCGTTGTGGTAGAGCCAGCCGATGTTGTTGTGGGCGGCCGATTCGAGGTCGTCGGCCGGGGTCCAGTCGAGCGGGCCGCCCGGCCAGAGCCTGGCGATGGTGCGCTGGCAACATTCCTCGTGGTTCATCTCGTCACGGGTGATCGAGAAGAAGCACTTCCTGACCGGGTCCTCTTCGTGTTTCTCGAAGGCCTGGATGGTGGCGCGGGCGAACACCGCCGGCCCCGAGGCGTCGAAATTCGCCAGCACCGCGAACCAGTACATGATGCCCAGACGCTGTTCTCTGGTGAAGTCGTCCGGGTCGAGGCCGTCCCAGGGCAGGTCGGCCGGGTTCCAGAGCTCGCGCTTGGACTTCTCGTAGATGGCGGCGAGTTTCTCCGTCTCCACGTGCCATTCCATCGGATAGATATTGGGCTGCGGGATCTCCGGCGCAGGCCAGAAGCCGCCCTCTGGGATCGTGAGGTCCGCCATGGTTGTGACACCTCCTCTGCCATCCTGCTGGGCGGCGTCACGGCTTTCAAGTACGGGCACGCTGCGTCATCGCCACGCACACGAGTACGGCCAGCGCCGCCACCACGGTCAACGGCCCGAACCGCTCGCCCATCAGGAACCATGCCCAGACGAGCGTCATCAGAGGCTGGGTGAGCTGGGTCTGGCCGGCTCTGGCGATCCCGCCTCTGGCCAGGCCCGCGTACCACGGGATGAAGCCCACGAACATGGAGATCACCGACACGTACGCGAAGCCCGCCAGGGCCTCCCCCGTGATCGTGATCGGGGTGGTGAAGGCGAGGACCGCCGTGATCGGAGTCGTCAGAGGGAGGGAGAGGACCAGGGCGTGGGAGATGACCCGCCAGCCCGGGGTGTGCTTGGCGAGGCGGCCACCTTCCGTGTAGCCGATCGCCGCCGAGCCGAGTGCGCCGAGGAGGAGCAGGTCGGGCCAGGACGGTCTGCCCTGGTGCTGGACGAGGGTGAACGCGGTGATGGCGGCGGCGCCCGCCGTGCAGCCTGCCCAGAAGAGGGGGCGGGGACGTTCCGAGGCGCGCAGGACGGCGCACGCCGCCGTGGCCGCCGGGAGGAGGCCGACGATCACGGCGGAGTGGGCGGTGCTGGCGCCCAGGCCCAGGGCGAGGCTGCTGAAGACGGGGAAGCCGATGACCACGCCGAGGATGATCAGGGCGTAGGCGGGCCACTGGGACCTTGGAGGGAGGAGGGGGTGTCTGGCGGCTTTCAGGCAGATCAGGGCGATGATGCCCGCTATGACTGCCCGGCCTACCGCCACCAGCCAGGGGTCGAAGCCGCGGATGGCGTACACGGTGGCCGGCATGGAGCCTGAGAACGCCAGGACGCCGAGGAAGGCCAGGCCCGTGCCACCGCCCCCACGACGGGCAGGCTGCCCATCGCCCCTCCGGCCGAAGAACGTGCCGCCCCGAAGACCAAGGAGGCTGTCGCCCCGAAGGCCGAAGAGGGCGCCACCCCGCCGGTCGAGGAGGGCGCCGCCCGACCGGTCGTTGAGGGCGCCATTTCGCCGGCCGGAGGACGCGCCGTTCGGGCGCCCAGGCCGCGCGCCGCCGGGGCGAAGGAGTTCCGCGCCGTTCGGATGAACGGGTTGCGCGCCGCCGGGGCGAAGGAGTTCCGCGCCGTTCGGATGGACAGGTTGCGCGCCGTCCGGGTGCGCGGACTGGGCGCCGTCCGGGTGCAAGGACCGCCCGCCATCCCCGTGCCGGCGTACGGGCTGGTCGCCGGCACCAGGCGGGACCGCTACTCCCCCGACTCCAGTAGCGCTATTCTCAACTTTCATGAACAACGATAGCAGTATCGCCCAGATTGCCGCGATACTGCGCGAAGAGGCCGACCGCCTCGGCCCGGGCGCCCGCCTCCCCTCCAGCCGCGAGCTCATGCGCCGCCACAACGTCAGCCCCGTCACCGTCTCCAGAGCCATCGGCCAGCTGGCGGCAGAGGGCCGCGTGGTGACGAGACCGGGCAGCGGAGCCTTCGTGACCCAACGGTCCAGGCACACCCAGGACGCCCCCGACCTGTCCTGGCAGACCGTCGCCCTGGGTGACCGGGTGGTGGACGAGGGCCCGGTGTCCGCGCTGCTGGGACCCCACCCTGAGGGGGTGGTGCCGCTGACCGGCGGGTATCTGCGTCCGGGCCTGCGCCCGGACAAGCACCTGGCGGCCGCGGCGGCGCGGGCGGTGCGGAGGCCGGACGCCTGGGCCATGCCGCCGCTGGCGGGCCTGCGGGAGCTGCGGCGGTGGTTCGCGACGCAGGCGGGCAGCGACGCGACGGAGGCCGACGCGCTCATCGTGAGCGGCGGCCAGGCGGCGCTCACGCACGCGTTCAGGGCGCTGGCGGCCCCTGGGACGCCCATCCTGGTCGAGACGCCCACGTATCCGGGCGCGCTGGCGGCGGCCAAGGCGGCGGGGCTGCGGGCCACGGCGGTGCCGATGGACCGCGAGGGCGTGCGCCCGGAGTTGCTGGCGGAGGCGTTCGCGGTGACGGGGGCGCGGGTGTTCTTCTGCCAGCCCACCCTGCACAACCCCACGGGCGCCACCCTGCCACCGGAGCGCAGGGAGCAGGTGCTGGAGGTGGCCAGGGCAGCGGGGGCGTTCGTGGTGGAGGACGACTTCGCCCGCTATCTGACCCCGCAGCCGCCCGCGTCGCTGGCCTCGATGGACCGGCACGGCACCGTGGTGCACATCGTGTCGCTGACGAAGATCCTGTCGCCGAGCATGCGGGTGGCGGCCGTCATCGCCAGGGGCCCGGCGGCGCACCGGCTGCGGGCGAGCCAGCTCGTGGAGTCGTTCTTCGTGGCGCGGCCCCTGCAGGAGACGGCGCTGGAGTTCGTGGGGTCGCCGGTCTGGCGGCGGCACCTGGCGGCGGTGCACGCCGAGATCGCGACCCGCCGCGACGCGCTGGCGGCGGCCCTGGCCGAGCGCATGCCGGACGCCGAGCCGCACCTGCTGCCCGCGGGCGGGATGCACCTGTGGGTACGGCTGCCCGCCGCCGTGGACGAGGCCGCCCTGGTGGAGGCCGCCAGACGGAACGGGGTGCTGGTCAGCGCCGGCCGCCTGTACTACCCGTCGGAGCCGCCGGGGCCGCGGATCAGGGTCACGCACATGGCCGCCGCCCATGTGGCGGAGCTGCGGGAGGGAGTGCGCAGGCTCGCCGAGGCACTGACGATCATCGGCCAGTAGAGTGACGGCATGCCGTTCTCCGCGGAGCTCGTACGAGACTTCGTGAACACGTTCGACGTCGAAGCCCAAGCGGACGAGCTGTCCTCCCCCGCCGAGCTGGCGGTGTGGCTGCGCGAGCGCGGCCTCGCCGGCCCGCGCGACCGCGCCACCGACGACGACCTGCAGACCGCGCACGCCCTGCGCGAGGCTCTGCGGGCCGCGCTCAGGCGCGAGCCGGCGGACCTGCCGGATCTGCCGCTGCGGGTGGAGGTGCGGGGCGAGGGGCCGGAGCTGGTCCCGGCCGTGGAGGGCGTGCGCGGCGGGCTGGCGCGGATCGCGGCGGCGTCGCTGGGCGCGTCGTGGGACCGGCTCAAGGTCTGCGCGGAGGGAACCTGTCAGTGGGCGTTCATCGATCTGTCGAAGAACCGTTCCCGCTCGTGGTGTTCCATGCGTGTATGCGGTAACCGCACCAAGACGCGGGCTTACCGGGCGAGGAAGCGGGGTTCGCGTCGTCCACAAGGCTCAAACACCGATACGGTGTAACTCGTGCCTTGTGGCATGAACGGCAGGCGAAGGAGCGGGCCGAGATGGCAGACGTAGGCGTCCGGGCGGCCCGGCGCGAGGATGTGCTCCAGGTTGCGAATTGTCAGATCCGCGCCTGGCGCTACGGCTATCGGGATTTCCTACCGGAGGGCCCACTCGAGCAGATGACCGGCGCGGCGGCCGAGAAGATGTGGCTGCGCCAGTGGGATGAGGCGATCGTCGCCCCGCCCAGCCCGATGCACCGGGTGCTGGTGGCGGTGGAGACCATCCTCGACACCGAGGGCTTTCCCGCCCTCGGCGCGGGCGGCAGCGCCGCCCTGGTCACGCCGCGCGGTGGAGAGCGCGTGGTCGGGCTCGTCTCGCACGCGCCCGCCGAGGACCCCGATCTCGACCCCGGCCGCGTGGCCGAGATGCTGACGCTGCTGGTCGATCCCGACTTCGTCCGCCGTGGCCACGGCAGCCGCCTGCTCAACGCCACCGTCGACTACATGCGCGAGGACGGCTTCCGTCAGATCGTCACCTGGGTGTTCGCGGAGAACTACGCGATGCTCGGCTTCCTGGAGTCGGCGGGCTGGGGCGAGGACATGGCCGAGCGCGTCCTCGACATGGGCCGCCCGGTCCGGATGATCAGGCTCACGACCGACATCAGCTAGAGGTAGAACGACACCATGGCAACTCCCGCCCAGTGGATCGCCGGAGCCCGCCCGCGCACGCTGCCCAACGCCGTCGTGCCCGTCATGGTGGGCACCGGCGTGGCGATCGGCGAAGGCGGCTTCGTGTGGTGGCGGGCGGTCCTGGCGCTGCTCGTGGCGCTGTCGCTGCAGATCGGCGTCAACTACGCCAACGACTACAGCGACGGCATCCGCGGCACCGACGACCAGCGGGTCGGCCCGATGCGGCTGGTCGGCTCGCGCGCGGCCACGCCGCGCGCGGTGCTGACCGCGGCGGTGGCCTGCTTCGCGCTCGCCGCGGTGCTGGGCCTGGTCCTGGTGCTGGTCACGCGGGCGTGGTGGGTGCTGCTGGTGGGCGCGGCGGCGATCGCGGCCGCCTGGTTCTACACCGGCGGCAAGCACCCGTACGGCTACCGCGGCCTGGGCGAGGTGGCCGTGTTCGTGTTCTTCGGGATCGTGCCCGTGGTGGGCACGGCGTACGTGCAGACGGAGCAGCTGAGCTGGGCGGCGCTGCTCGCCTCGATCCCGGTGGGGCTGCTGTCGTGCTCGATGCTGGTGGTCAACAACCTGCGCGACGTCGGCACGGACGGCCGGTCGGGCAAGCGCACGCTGGCGGTGCTGCTGGGGCCCGAGCGCACTCGTACGCTGTACGTGGCCTGCCAGGTGGTGCCGTTCGCGGTGGCGCTGGCGATGGTGCCGATCACGCCGTGGGCGGCTCTGGTGCTGCTGGCCGCGCCTCTGGCGATCGCCCCGATCAGGGCGGTGCTGGGCAAGGCCGTGGGCCCGGCGCTGATCGCGGTGCTGCAGCAGACGGGCAAGCTGCAGCTGGCCTACGGGACACTCTTCGCGGTGGGGCTCGCGATCATCTTCTAGGGTGGGACGGTGAAGGATTTCATCGCCGGTCTGCCCAAGTGCGAGCTGCACCTGCACATCGAGGGCACGCTGGAGCCCGAGCTCAAGTTCGAGCTGGCCGCGCGCAACGGCCTGGAGCTGCCGTACGCGAGCGTGGCGGAGATGCGGGCCGCCTACACCTTCGACAGCCTGTCCTCCTTCCTGACGATCTACTACGAGGGCATGAAGGTGCTGCGCACCGAGCCCGACTTCTACGACCTCGCCATGGCCTACCTGCGCAGGGCCGCCGAGCAGAACGTGCGTTACGCGGAGATCTTCTTCGACCCGCAGGCGCACACGTCGCGCGGGGTGCCGTTCGACGTGGTGATCAGGGGGCTGCGGCGGGCGCTGATGGACGCGCACGCGCAGCTCGGGGTGCGGGCCCAGCTCATCATGTGCTTCCTGCGCGACTTCCAGGCCGAGTACGCGATGGCGACGCTGCTGGAGTCGCTGCCGTACAAGGAGTGGATCGCCGGCGTCGGGCTCGACTCCGACGAGAGGGGCAACCCGCCGCGCAAGTTCGCGGCCGTCTACGAGCGGGCCAGGCAGGAGGGCTACCTGCTGACCATGCACTGCGACGTCGACCAGGACGACGCGATCGAGCACATCCGGCAGGCCGTCGAGGAGATCGGCGTCGACCGGATCGACCACGGCGTCAACATCCTGGAGGACCAGCGGCTGGTCGAGGTGGTGCTGGCGCGCGGCACGGGGCTGACGTGCTGCCCGATCTCCAACGGCTTCGTCACCGACTCGATGAAGGCCGAGGGCATCCGCAAGCTGATGGACCTGGGCGTGCGAGTGACGATCAACTCCGACGACCCGGCCTACTTCGACGGCTACGTGCAGGAGAATCTCATCGCCCTGCAGGAGGCGCTCCAGCTCACCCGCGAGGAGCTGGCCCGGCTGGAGCGCAACGCCTTCGAGATCACCTGGCTGCCCAGGCACCTCAAGGACGCGTTTCTGGCCGAGATCGACGCCTACATCTCGTGACGGCGGCGCCGAGCGGCTAGCCTGGAGGCAACCGAACAGCGATCGCGAGGGATCGTGGTGAACCGGCCGAGCTTGCCGACGGACATCGAGGAGTTCGAGCGGGCGCTCACTGACTGTGTCATCATCGCCGGGCAGGCGATGCCCGACTGCGCGATGGTCAGCATCGCCCTGTGCGCGGATGACGACATCCACACCGCCGCCTCCTCGCACGCGCGCGCCGAACTGCTCGACGGGCTGCAGCAGGCCACCGGGCAGGGCCCGGTGCTCGACGCGATCGACACCGCCAAGCCGGTGACCGTCTCCGACCTGGCCGCCGACTCGCGCTGGCCGCGCTTCGCCGCGGGGGCGCCCGAGGTCCGCGGGGTGCACTGCGAGCCGCTGGAGTACGAGGACGCGCTGCTCGGCGTGCTCACCGTCTACTCCGGGCACGCCGATGGGCTGCCCGTGGAGGCGTGGACGGCCTTACATGTCACGGCCGCGCACGTACCCGTGCTGTTCCGTACGGCGCTGGACGCGGCCCGCATGCGTGAGGTCGCGGCGCAGCTCAAGGAGGCGCTCTCCACTCGCGCGATCATCGATCAGGCGCTCGGCATCGTCATGGCGCAGCGGCGGTGCACGGCGCGGGAGGCGTTCGAGATCCTGCGGCAGGTCTCCCAGGACAGGAACGTCAAGGTGCACCAGCTCGCGGCCTCGATCGTGGAGAAGGTCAGCGGCCAGCCGCCCCAGCGCCCCCGCTTCGAGGAACCGCCGCAGCGCACCTCCAGCCGCAGGACATAATGGCCCCTGTGCCCGGCTCAGGACGCCGCTGCGGGCCTGGCCCGCGCTGTCGCGTCTGACGGCATGGGCGGCCCTGGTGAGGGCCGTACCGGGCATCATGGAGGAAGCGACCCGAGGAAGGAACCTGACCACGTGCGGCACGACAAGAGCTCCGTCCTGGCGGTGACCCCGGGGCCGGCCGCGGGGGTCAGGGGCGCGATCGCCGGCAACCTGCGGCGCACCAGGCTGGCGCGCGGCCACAGCGTGCGGGAGCTGGCCGAGCTGACCGGGCTGAGCAAGGCGCTCATCTCGCAGATCGAGCGCGGCGTGGCCAACCCGACGATCGAGGTGCTGACCAGGCTGGCGGGCGCGCTGGAGCTCACGTTCGCCGAGCTGACCAGGACCCACCTGCTGGAGCCCGAGGTGGTCAGGCGGGGCGAGGGCGTCACCGAGATGGTCGGCGACACGACGGTGCGCAGCCTGTTCGCGGCGGCCGACCGGCGGCGGTTCGAGCTGGCCGAGGGCGACCTGCCGCCGCTGACGCGCAGCGCCAAGAGCGCGCACGGGCGGGGCTCGATCGAGCACGCGTACGTCGTGGCGGGCGAGGTGAGCGTGGAGACCGAGGCGTGGGCGGTGCCGCTGCGCGCGGGCGACGCGGTGCGGTTCGCGGCCGAGCTGGACCACGTCTACGTCACCGGCGAGACGGGCTGCCGGGTGCTGACCCTGATCTCCTTCTCCGAGGACTAGGGCCAGGCCCGGGAGCCGTCGGGCACGCTGGCGAGCAGCTCGCGCGTGTAGGCGTGCGACGGGTCGTCGAGCACGCGCGCCACCTCACCGCTCTCCACGCACTCCCCGGCCCGCAGCACGTAGAGCCGGTCGGCGAGCTGCCGGACCACGGCCAGGTCGTGGGTGATGAACAGCAGGCCCATCGACAGCCGCTCGCGCAGCCCGGCGAGCAGGGTCAGCACCTGGGCCTGCACCGAGACGTCCAGCGCCGACACGGGCTCGTCGCAGACCAGCAGCCGGGGCTCGCCCGCCACGGCGCGGGCGATGGCGACCCGCTGCCGCTCGCCGCCCGACAGGCCGGCGGGGCGCATCCCGGCCAGCGCTGGGTCGAGGCCCACCAGCTCCATCAGCCCCGCCACGTCCGGCGGGCGGCCGTCGGCCTCCAGGGCCTCCTTGAGGGTGGCGCGCACGGTGCGGGCGGGGTTGAGGGTCGAGTACGGGTCCTGGAAGATCATCTGGACTGTACGGCGGGCGCGGCGGACCGCGTGGCGGGACATGCGGGTGTAGTCGGAGCAGTCCTCGCCGCCGAGCAGGATCGTGCCGGAGTCCGGCCGTTCCAGGCCGGTCACGCAGCGGGCCAGCGTGGTCTTGCCGGATCCCGACTCACCGACGACGGCCACGATCTCGCCGGGGGCGACGGTCAGGCCGATCCCGTCGAGGGCCGGCCCGGTGGTCCCCCGGTACGTCTTGCGCAGCTCCCGCACCTCCAGGACCGCGCCGGCAGGTGCCCGGACGGGGGCGGCGACGGCCGGTGGGGGCGGGGGCGAGGCGGGCAGCTCGCCGGCTCGCACGCAGGCGGTCAGCCGCCCGGAGCCCGCGCCACCGGGAAACGGTCCGGGGTCCGCGGCAGAGGCCGGCCGCAGCTCGGGGGTGGCGGTGCGGCAGTCGTCGGCGGCGTGGGCGCACCGGTCGGCGAAGCCGCACCGTCCCGCCACCGCGTCGTGCGCCGGCACGGAGCCGGGCACCGAGGGCAGCACCGCCAGCCGCCGGTCGGCGGGCGGCTCGGCGGCCAGCAGCGCCCGCGTGTAGGGGTGCCGCGGCTCGGCGCGCAGCTCCGCCGCCGTGCCGACCTCCACGACGCGCCCCGCGTACATGACGACGACCCGGTCGCACATCGAGAACGCCACCCGCAGATCGTGCGTGATCAGCAGGAACGTCATGTCCCGCGCCCGCTGGACGCGCCGGATGAGCGCCAGCACCTCCCGCTGGGTGGTGGCGTCCAGCGCGGTGGTCGGCTCGTCGGCCACGAGGACCCGGGGCCCGGCCGCGAGCGCCGCCGCGAGCCCGACGCGCTGCCGCATCCCGCCCGAGAGCTGGAACGGGTACCGCCCCGCCACCTCGGCCCCGAGCCCCACCTCGGCGAGCAGCCTGGTCACCTCGGCCTCGCGGCCCGCGCCGGCGGGCAGGCCGTCGGCGATCTGCCTGCCCGCCTTGCGCAGCGGGTTGAGCAGCGTGAACGGGTCCTGCATGAGCAGGGACACGGTGCCGCCGCGCAGCCGGCGCAGCGTCCGCGGGTCGCCGTCCACGCGGTGGCCGTCGATGCGCACCTCGCCGGACGACTCCAGCCCGGCCGGCAGCAGCCCGAGCAGCGCCCGCACGGTCAGCGACTTGCCGGAGCCCGACTCGCCCACGATGGCCACCGACTCCCCCGGCGCGGCCTCGAAGGACACTCCGGACAGCAGGGTGCGCCCGGTGGCGGGCTGCCGGACGGTCAGGCCGTTCGCGCTCAGCATGTCAGCGTGCCCTTCCGCGCCGCTCGACGCGCTCGTGCAGCCAGTCGCCCACGACGTTGAGCGCGACCGCGGTGGCGATGACGGCCAGGCCGGGGGCGATGACGGCCCACGGGTTGGCCAGCAGTTGCGTGCGGTTGTCGGCCAGCGTCCGCCCCCAGTCCGGCGACCCGGCGGGCACGCCGAGGCCGAGGAACGACAGCGAGGCCAGGGAGACCAGCGCGTACGCGAAGTTCACGAACGCCTGCGCCAGGCTGACGGAGGCGACGTTGGGCCAGATGTGCCTGGTCATGATCCGCCAGGAGGAGAGGTTCTTGAGCAGGGCCGCTTCCACGTAGGGGCGGTGGCGCTGCTCCAGCACGGCACCGCGCACGGCCCGCGTGTCCGTCGGCGCGAACAGCACCACCAGCACGGCGATGGCCAGCGCGTAGCCGCCGCCGAGCACGCCCGCCACGACGATCGCGACCAGCAGCGCGGGCAGGGAGAACATCAGGTCGGCCCAGCGCATGGCCAGGGTGTCCGCCCAGCCGCCGAAGTAGCCGGCGGCCAGCCCGATCAGGTTCCCGATCAGCATCGACCCGGCGGCCACGGCGAGCGCGCCGGGCACGGCCGTGCGTGCCCCGGCGACCAGCAGTTCCAGCACGTCGCGGCCCAGGTCGTCGGTGCCCAGGGGGTGTCCCGGGCCTGGCCCGGTGATGCCGGTCATGAGGTCCTGCGCGGTGGCGCCGGGCACGATCCAGGGCGAGAACGCCGCTGCCACGCCGACGACCGCGAGCACGGCCAGCGCGACGTACGGTGGCCGCCTCACAGCCGCACCCTGGGGTCGGCGAGCGAGTAGCCGACGTCCACCAGCAGGTTGACGGCGGCGATGAGCAGCGTGAGGAGCAGCGCGAGCGCCTGCACGACGGGCACGTCCTTGAAGGTCACCGAGTCCACCAGCAGCGACCCCATCCCCGGCAGCGCGAACGTGACCTCCACCAGCACGGTCCCCGCCAGCATCCCGGTCACGACCAGCCCGGTCGCGGTGAGCACGGGCACCAGCGAGTTGCGGGCCGCGTAGTACAGCACGAGCGGCCCGCTGAGCCCCCGGGCGTGGGCGAAGACGACGTAGTCCTGCTCCAGCTCCCGCACCAGCGCGGCCCTGCTGTACCTGACGAGCATGCCCACCGCCCCGGCCGCCAGCGCGGCGGCGGGCAGCGTGAGGTGCCACAGCCCGCCGGTGCCGTAGACGGGGAACCACCCGAGCCAGAGCGCGAAGACCACGAGCAGCAGCAGCCCGACCGCGAACGGCGGCGCGCTCAGCCCCACGACCCCCGCGGTGACCACCAGCCGGTCGGCGATCCGGCCGCGCCGCAGCGCGCCGAGCACGCCGAGCGGCAGGCCGGCCAGCGCCGCCAGCAGCGTGCCGTAGCCGACCAGTCCCAGCGTGAGCGGCAGCCGCTGGCCCAGCATGTCCGCGACGGGGGCGCCCGTCCTGATCGAGGTGCCCAGGTCGCCGCCGAGCACGCCGCCGAGCCAGCGCAGGTACTGCACAGCGACGGGGTCGTTGAGGTGGTAGCGGGCCTGGATGGCGGCGATGGTGTCGGGGGTGGCGGGGCGGGTGCCCAGCAGGGTCTGCTGGATGGATCCCGGAGCCACGTACAGCAGGCAGAAGACGCCGATCGACAGCAGCAGCACGACGACGGCGGTGCCCGCGAGCCGGCGCAGCAGGAACCTCACGTCACCCCCAGCCAGCTGATCACCCGCCGTGCGGCGTCGGCCCGGTGTGCGGGCTCGACCAGCTCGTGCCCCTCACGAGGGTAAACGACCAGCTCAGTGCGTACGCCCGCGGCCGACCACGCCCGGTAGAGCTGCTCGGCCTGGCCGAGCGGGGTGGTCCTGTCCTGGTCGCCGTGCACGATGAGCGTCGCGGTGGTGACCCCGGCGGCGTGGTAGACCGGCGAGCGGGCGGCCAGGCTCTCCCTGCCCTCGGGCGTCGCCGGGTCGGCGCCCGCGTGGTAGAGCGGGTCGAAGCCGCCTGCCAGGTTGCTGGCGGTGGCGAAGCTGAGCCAGTCGCTCACGCCCGACAGGACGGCGGCGGCGCGGAAGCGGCCGGTGCGGGTGACGGCCCAGGCGGACAGGTAGCCGCCGTAGCTCAGCCCCATGATCGACAGCTGTTCCGGGTCGGCCACGCCGGTCGCGACCAGGTGGTCCACTCCCCTGAGCAGGTCCGTGAGGTCGGCGTCGCCGACCATCCCGATGACGGCCCGCGCGTACGCCTGCCCCCGGCCGCTGCTGCCGCGCGGGTTGGGCAGCAGCACGGTGGCGCCTGCGTGCGCGAGCGGCAGGGCGAGCTGGTTGGACTCGGCGGGCGCGAACGCGCTGGACCACAGCCAGGTGGGGCCGCCGTGCGCGATCACGACCAGCGGCCCCCTGCGGGCCGGGCCGGCGCGCAGGAGGAGGCCGGAGACGGGCAGTCCGTCGTGGCCCGACCAGGTGATCTCCTCCTGGTGCACGGCCAGCGGCGCCAGGTCGGTGTTGAGCGCGGTGATCTGGCGCCAGTCCCCGCCTTCCAGCGAGGCCACGGCGATCTCGGGCGGGCGCTCGGCCGTCTCCCACGTGGCGGCGGCCAGCCGTCCCGCGACGGAGAGCGAGGGCTGGCCGCCGCGCCCGCCCAGCGTGCCCCAGGCGGTCCACCGGCTCGTCACGCGGCCGTCCTCGATCACGCCGCCGTGCACCCCGGTGCCCGACCAGCCGGTGAACCACAGGGTGCGCTCGTCCAGCCAGCCGAGGTCGGTGACGTCGTCGAGGTCGGGGATCGGGCGGACGTCGCCCGTCTCCAGGTCGGCGTGCATGACGCGGCCCGAGACGATCGACAGGCCCTCGACCACGACCGCGGCCCGGCCGCCCGGCGCCAGTCTGGGACGGCTGAGCTGCCAGGGGGTGTGGTGGAGCGTTCTGACCTCGCCGGTGCGAGCGTCGGCGAGGTCGAGCCGTGGGCGGTAGTAACCGGCGGGGGTCTCGTCGGAGGAGGTGACGGCGAGCGCGCGGCCGTCGCGCCAATCGGCGTCCCAGGCGGTCAGGCCGGGCAGCACGATCTCGCGCGGCCGGTCGTCGCCGATCCTCAGCCAGGACAGGCGGCGCAGGCGGCCGCCAGGGGTCCTGACGAAGGGGTCGCTCGGGTCGTGCACGCGCAGGCCGAGGTGGCTGCCGTCGCGCTCGCTGCCGGGGTCGGCGTGGCGGACGAGCACCGTGCCGTCGGCGTCCGGCACGAGGTCCTCGATCTCGCCGGCCACCTCGGCCTGCCACAGCGGCCGCAGCCCGGCGTCCAGGACCCGCAGGGTGTGCGATCCGGACGCGAGCAGCAGGCGGCCGTCGGGCAGCCACCGGGTCAGGGCGTGCTCGCCGCCCGGCAGCGGTGTCAGCGTGCCGTCCAGGCCGGCCACGTGCGCCACGCCGTCGATCACGCAGGCGACGCGCCCGCCGTCCGGGTGCAGCGCGACGGACTCGGGGTAGCGCAGGCCGGCCAGCGCGGCGTGCACCTCCAGAGGATCGCTCATCAGCGGGCGGCCAGCTTCGAGGCCCACGGGCCGACGAAGAAGTAGGGCCCGAAGCCGCCGGCCGTGACGGCCTTGCCGAACGCGGTGGCCGCCTCGCCCCACCACAGCGGCTGGTACGGCACGTCGGCCGCGGCCCTGACCAGGGCCTGGCCCAGCAGCTCGCCCCTGGCGGCGTCGTCGGTGCTCGCCTTGGCCCGGTCGAGCAGGCCGGTGACCTCGGCGTTGTCGTACTCGGCGATGTTGGTGCCGTTCGCGCCGGTGGCGCCGCCGTGCAGGAGCTGCTGGGCGTACTCGGCGGGGTCGCCGGTGGTGGCGAAGTACCAGCCCAGGTAGATGCCGGACTCGTGCTTGCCCAGGTCGGCGATCCACTGCTCCAGCGGGACCTCCTTGACCTCCAGGGTGATGCCGATGCCCTTGAGGTTCTCGGCCAGCGTGAGGGCGGCGCGGCCGAGCTGGGGGCCGCTGCCGGGGTAGGTCAGCACGTCGGAGAAGCCCTGCGGCGTGGCCGAGCGGGCGAGCTCGGCCTTGGCCTCGGCCAGGTCGAAGCCGTACTGGGGGATGGTCGAGTACAGGTCGGTGACCGCGGCGGAGTCGAGGACGCCGCCCCACTGCGCCGGGTCGGGGATGGTGGCGGCCACCTTGCCGTGCCCGCGCAGGACGCTCTTGACGATGCCGTCCCGGTCCACGGCGTGCGCGACGGCCCTGCGCACGTGGACGTCGTCCCACGGCTTCTTGGCCGTGTTGAACGCGAGCGTGACCAGCGACCGGTCGCCCGCGGTCATGAGCTGCACGCCGGGGATGGACTTCCACTGGTCGATCTGCTCGGCGGGCACGTTCAGCGCGACGTCCACGGAGTCGCCGCGCATGGCCAGCAGCCGGGTCGACTCCTCGGGGATGAAGTCGATCCTGATCTGCCTGAACGGCGCCTTGCCGCCCCACCAGGTGTCGTTGCGCTCCAGCGTGACGTGCGAGTCGGGGGCGAACTCGGCCACCTTGTACGGCCCCGTCCCCAGCAGCCCGCCCTCCGGCGTGCCGATGCGCTCGCCGGTGGCCTCGATGAACTTCGCGCTCGTGACCAGCAGCGTGCCGGGCGAGGGCGTCCAGGCGAACGACGCGTCGGGCTCCTTGAGCGTGATCGTCACCTCGGCGTCGCCGGTGGCCTCGATCCGGTCCACGTTGGCGTAGGCGTAGGCGAACGCGGTGGTGGAGCCCTTCCTGGCGTGCAGGTTCAGGCTGGCGACGACGTCGGCGGCGGTCAGCGGGGCGCCGTCGGCGAAGGTCACGCCGGAGCGGAGCTTGTAGACGTACGTGGTCGCGTCCTTCCTGGCCCACGACTCGGCCAGGGACGGCTGGAGGCTGCCGTCCTGGCCGACTCCGACCAGGGCCTCCTGGACGAGGAGGGCGACGACGTAGTTCATGATGCCCGCCTCCTTGGCCGCGTCGAGCGAGCCGATGGACGACGGCAGGGCGACCCGCAGCGTGTCCAGGGAGCCGTCACCGGCGGGCGGCGCGGCGGGGTCGTCGGAGCCGCAGGCGGTCGCCAGCGCCGGGAGCGCCGCGACGAGCGCGGCGGCCCGCAGGAGAGAACGCCGGGAGAGGGGCAGTTCGGCCACCGGGGATCCTACTTTCACGCACCGACCGGCAACCCGCCTAGCTGCAGTGTCTACCGGTGTAATCCAACTGGCACATGAGAGTATTCGCTGGTTGCGTCACCGGTCAAACCCACCGGTCGAAGGGGAAATAGCGGGGCCCTCAGGCGGAGGGGCGGTGCATGACGACGCGCGGCGCGACCTCGATCCCCAGGTCGCGCTCCTGCCGCACGAGCGCCCGCAGCTCCGGCCCCCACCGCTCCCCGGCCATCACCGAGAAGCCGTGCCGCTCGTACCACGGCGCGTTCCAGGGCACGTCACGGAAGGTCGTCAGCGTCACGGCGGGAGCCCCGGCAGCGGCGGCGTGGTCGAGCACGGCGGCCATCAGCCGCCCGCCGATCCCCTGCCGCATGTGATCGGGCCGCACGGCGAGCTGCTCCAGGTGCAGGTTGCCGTCAACCCGGCCGACCAGCGCGAAGCCGACCGGCGGCTCCCCCTCGACCAGCACCGCGCCGGGGTCGTGCACCTCTTCGATCTGCGTGGTGCCGGGCGGGAAGACGATGCCCACCTGCTCGAACAGAGCATCGGCGGCCAACTCGACGGCGACCAGCCCCGGCAGCTCGCTCTTCTCAGCCCAGCGCACCATGGCGACACGATCTCATGTGCGGGGCGGATCCCGCCTCCCGTTATTAGGGTTGATGATCGTAGGCCCGGCTGTGCGGAGCCGGGGCCCCCTCCTCACGACGTGCCCATGCCCAGGACGGGTGTGGGCACGTCGTGTGCGGATCAGAGGTCGAGCAGCGGCTCGAGGCCGATCGTGAGACCGGGCAGCTCGCGCACCCTGCGCACGCCGAGCAGCACGCCCGGGGTGAACGCCGCCCTGCTCATCGTGTCGTGCCGGATCGTGAGGATCTCGCCGTCACCGCCGAGCAGCACCTCCTGGTGCGCGATCAGCCCGGACAGGCGCACCGCGTGCACGTGCACGCCGCCGACGTCGGCCCCGCGGGCGCCGTCGAGCGCGGTGCTGGTCGCGTCGGGCATGGCGCCGAGCCCTGCCTTGGCGCGAGCCTCGGACACGAGCTCGGCCGTGCGCCGGGCGGTGCCGGACGGCGCGTCGGCCTTGTTGGGGTGGTGCAGCTCCACGATCTCGGCTGACTCGAAGTAGCGGGCCGCCTGCTGCGCGAAGTGCATCATGAGCACGGCGGCGATGCCGAAGTTGGGGGCGATCAGGCAGTTGGTGCCGGGCTTGGCCGCCAGCCACCCGCGTACGGCCGCCAGGCGCCCCTCGTCGAACCCGGTCGTGCCGACGACGGGGTGGATGCCGTGGCCGATGGCCCACTCGAGGTTGCCCATGACCACGTCGGGATGGGTGAAGTCGACCACCACCTCGGCGCCTTCCAGGCCCTCGACGGGGTCGTCCTTGTCGAGCGCGGCCACCAGCTCCATGTCGCCGGCCGCCTCGACCGCCTTGCACACCTCGACGCCCACGCGCCCCTGGGCGCCGAGCACACCTACCCTGATCACAGGCTGAGCCTATCGTGCCGCCGCCCCGGCGAGCTCGGGCGGCGGCACGACTCAGCGGATGGCGTCGCCGAAGTCCTTGTCGCCGTACGGCCCGATCACGGCCAGCGTGAGCGGCCGGTTGAGCACGTCGCGCGCGACCTCGGAGATCTCGTCGGGGGTGACGGACTCGATGCGCGCCAGCACCTCGTCCACCGACATGAGCTCGTCGTAGACCAGCTCGTTCTTGCCGATGCGGGACATGCGCGAGCCGGTGTCCTCCAGGCCGAGCACGAGCCCGCCCCGCATCTGGCCCTTGCCCCGCATGATCTCGTCGGCGCTCAGGCCCTCGGCCACCACCCTGGACACCTCGTCCCGGCAGATCTTGAGCACGTCGTCGATCTTCGACGGCAGGCAGCCCACGTAGATGCCGAACTGCCCGGTGTCGGCGTAGGCCGAGGTGTAGCTGTAGGCCGAGTAGGCCAGGCCTCGCTTCTCCCTGATCTCCTGGAAGAGCCTGGACGACATGCCGCCGCCCAGCGCCGCGTTGAGCACGCCGAGCGCGAACCTGCGATCGTCGGTGCGGGCCAGGCCGGTCGTGCCGAGCACCAGGTTGGCCTGCTCGGTGGGCCGGTCGAGCACCGCGACGCCGGAGCGCGTCTCGGCGCCGGGGCCGCTGGTGCGCGGAGGCGCGAACTCGGCGGGGCCGCTCAGCGCGCCCGCCCGCTCGTACGCCCTGGTCACCAGCTCGACGACCTCCTCGTGCCGGACGTTGCCCGCGACGGACACGACCGTGGCCCGGGGCCGGTAGTACCGGTGGTAGTACTCGGCGATCCGCTCCTGCCCGAGGGCGTTGATCGAATCGACCGTCCCGAGGATGGGCCGCCCGATCGGCGAGTCGCCGTAGAGCGCGGCCGCGAACTGCTCGTGCACCACGTCGGACGGGTCGTCGTCGTGCATGGCGATCTCTTCGAGGATCACGCCCCGCTCGGACTCGACGTCGTCCTCGGTCACCAGCGAGCTGGTCACGACGTCGGCGAGCACGTCGACCGCGACCCGCAGGTCCTCGTCGAGGACCCGCGCGTAGTAGCAGGTGTACTCCTTGGCGGTGAAGGCGTTGATCTCACCGCCGATGCCCTCGATCGAGGCCGAGATCTCCATCGCGTCCCGCGTGGGCGTGCCCTTGAACAGCAGGTGTTCGAGGAAATGGGTGGCCCCCATGTGCTCGGGGGCCTCGTCACGCGAGCCGATGCCGACCCACATGCCGACCGCGACGCTCCGCACGGTCGGCATGGTCTCGGTCACCACGCGCAGCCCACCCGGGAGGACGGTGCGCCTTACCACCCCGGCTCCGTCCTTGCCGGGGTGCAGCGTGGTCGTCGTCACGAGTTCCGGTCGTCTCCCTCGGAGGAGCCGCGGGTGCGCACGCGGGTGCGGGTGCGGCGGGGCCGCTCCGACTTGTCCTCGCCGGCGGGGGCGGCGGACTCGGGCTGCTCGGGCGCGTCGGCCGGAGCCGCGTCACCCGCGGCGGCCTTCTCGGCGGCCTCCTTCTCGATGACCTCGACGGGCACCAGCGAGAGCTTGCCGCGGCCGTCGATCTCGGCGATCTCGACCTGGACCTTCTCGCCGACGCTCATGACGTCCTCGACGTTCTCGATCCGCTTGCCGCCGTGCAGCTTGCGGATCTGGGAGACGTGCAGCAGGCCGTCCTTGCCGGGCATGAGCGAGATGAACGCGCCGAAGGCCGCGATCTTGACGACCGTGCCCAGGTAACGCTCGCCGACCTCCGGCATGTGCGGGTTGGCGATGGCGTTGATCGCCGAGCGGGCGGCCTCGGCGGAGGGCCCGTCGGTGGCGCCGATGTAGATCGTGCCGTCGTCCTCGATGGTGATCTCGGCGCCCGTGTCGTCCTGGATCTGGTTGATCATCTTGCCCTTCGGGCCGATGACCTCGCCGATCTTGTCGACCGGGACCTTGATGGTGATGATGCGCGGCGCCGTCGGGTTCATCTCCGCCGGGGAGTCGATGGCCTCCTGCATCACGTCGAGGATCGCCAGGCGGGCGCCCTTGGCCTGCTTGAGCGCGCCGGCCAGCACGCTGGCCGGGATGCCGTCGAGCTTGGTGTCGAGCTGCAGGGCGGTGATGACGTCCTTGGTGCCGGCGACCTTGAAGTCCATGTCGCCCATGGCGTCCTCGGCGCCGAGGATGTCGGTCAGGGTGACGTAGGAGTCGCCCTCGCCGATCAGGCCCATCGCGATGCCCGCGACCATCTCCTTGAGCGGCACACCGGCGTCGAGCAGCGCCATCGTGGAGGCGCAGACCGAGCCCATCGAGGTGGAGCCGTTGGAGCCGAGGGCCTCGGAGACCTGCCGGATCGCGTACGGGAACTCCTCGCGCGTGGGCAGCACCGGGATCAGCGCCCGCTCGGCCAGCGCGCCGTGACCGATCTCGCGGCGCTTGGGCGAGCCCACCCGGCCGGTCTCACCGGTGGAGTAGGGCGGGAAGTTGTAGTTGTGCATGTAGCGCTTGGTGCGCTCGGGGTTGAGCGTGTCGATGACCTGCTCCATGCGCAGCATGTTCAGCGTCGTGATGCCCATGATCTGGGTCTCGCCGCGCTCGAACAGCGCCGAGCCGTGCACCCGGGGCACCACGTGCACCTCGGCCGACAGGGCGCGGATGTCCTTGGTGCCGCGGCCGTCGATGCGGATGCCCTCGTTGATGACCCGCTCGCGCATGAGCTTCTTCATGACCGAGCGGAACGCGGCGGAGATCTCCTTCTCGCGCCCCTCGAACTCGGGCAGGAGCTTCTCGGCGGCCAGCGCCTTGACCTTCTCCAGCTCGTTCTCGCGCTCCTGCTTGCCGGCGATGGTCAGCGCGGCGGCCAGCTCGGTCTTGATCGCGGCCTCGACGGCGGCGTAGACGTCGTCCTGGTACTCCAGGAAGACCGGGTACTCGGCCGTCTCCTTGGCCGCGACCCGCGCGATGCGCGACTGCGCCTCGCACAGCACCTTGATGAACGGCTTGGCGGCGTCCAGGCCCTGCGCGACCGTCTCCTCGGTCGGCGCGACGGCGCCCTCGGCGACCAGCTTCAGCGTGTCCTTGGTGGACTCGGCCTCGACCATCATGATCGCGACATCGCCGTCGTCGAGCACGCGGCCCGCCACGACCATGTCGAACGTGGCCCGCTCCAGCTCGGGGTGCGTCGGGAAGGCGACCCACTGGCCGTCGATCAGCGCCACCCGCACGCCGCCGATCGGCCCGGAGAAGGGCAGGCCGGCAAGCTGGGTGGACAGCGACGCGGCGTTGATGGCCACCACGTCGTAGAGGTGGTCGGGGTTGAGCGCCATGACCGTGGCGACGACCTGGACCTCGTTGCGCAGGCCCTTGACGAACGACGGGCGCAGCGGCCGGTCGATCAGGCGGCAGGTGAGGATGGCGTCCTCGGAGGGACGGCCCTCGCGACGGAAGAACGAGCCGGGGATGCGGCCCGCGGCGTACATGCGCTCCTCGACGTCCACCGTCAGCGGGAAGAAGTCGAACTGTTCCTTCGGCGACTTCGAGGCCGTGGTGGCCGAGAGCACCATCGTGTCGTTGTCGAGATAGGCGACGGCGGAGCCCGCCGCCTGGCGCGCGAGACGACCGGTCTCGAACCGGATCGTGCGCGTGCCGAATGAGCCGTTGTCTATGACGGCTTCAGCAGTGTGGACACCCTCCACGGGGGACCTCCTTGTGGTCGGTCTCCCGCGCCCTTTTCTCACCGGCACCCTCGTTAGGTGCAGCGCCGGTCTTCGATCGAAGCGCCCGGTCAAGTGCGTGTCTTACCGGAAGCCACTACCGAGGACCGGCCCGCAGGCGTCGCGGGTCGCATGGTGCTGAGCGGACGCGGGGGCTGTGTGTCTCGGATCTTCAGTTGTACGTCAGGCGCGGGGGCGATTCACGCCGCCACGCGTCCGACCGTATGGGGTCCTACCCCATATGAGAAGGGAGCGGCGCGGACGCCGCTCCCTTTCATGTTATCGGCGCAGGCCGAGCCGCTCGATGAGCGAACGGTAGCGCTGGATGTCGACCTTCTGCAGGTACTTCAGCAGGCGGCGCCGGCGACCGACGAGCAGCAGCAGACCACGACGGCTGTGGTGGTCGTGCTTGTGCGTCTTCAGGTGCTCGGTGAGCTCGCTGATGCGCTTGCTGAGCAGCGCGATCTGCACCTCGGGCGAACCGGTGTCGCCCTCGGCCGTCGCGTACTCACTGATGATGGTCTTCTTGGCAGCGGTGTCGAGGGACACGGCTCTCCTTCAATCTACGGACACGCGCGAATGAGATCGGAAGCGCGAACGACCGTGCGTGCCTACAGTCGCCGCGTGAAGGCCGTCATGGGCAGCGCGCAGCGCCGCCGCTACAGAGCCGACATGCAAGGTTACCACCTCATGTCCAATGCGCGGACTCACGTGGACACGTACGCGCCCGCGAACTCGCCGGACGGCGCGATGGGCGTGATGACGTCCACCAGCACGCCGTTGGGGTCGGCGACGATGAAGTGGCGCTGCCCGAAGGCCTCGTCACGCAGGGCCAGCTCGGGATTCAGCCCCTCCCGCTCCACCAGTCTGCCCCATTCCGCGTCCACGTCGTCCACCTCGAAGTTGAGCAGCAGGCCCGTGACCGGCCTTCGGTAGGCGGCGGGCAGGGTGGGGTGGGCGTGGTCGAGCAGGGCCAGCTCGTGGGGGCCGCGGCGCAGACTCACGTACCAGTCGGCCTCGAACGTCACCTCGAAGCCGAACAGCCGCACGTAGAAGTCCCTGGACTCGGCGACCTTGGCGGTGCAGATCACCGGATAGAAGCTGCTGAGCCGCATGCGTTCTCCTTTTCGCATACCAACGGTATGCGAAGGTACGCTAGTTCGCCTACCATCGGTATGTCAAAGGGGGGCGCGGGTGAACAGGGCCGAGCAGAAGGAACGCACCAGGCAGACGCTCGTGGCGACGAGCAGGCGGCTGTTCGCGTCCAGGGGTTACGCCGCGGTGGGCCTGGCGGAGATCGTGCGCGAGTCCGGGGTGACCAAGGGGGCCCTCTACCACCACTTCGAGGGCGGCAAGACGGCGCTGTTCCGCGCGGTGCTGGAGGAGGTGCAGCAGGAGGTCGCGGCGCGGGTGGTGGCCGCGGCGGAGGCGGCCGGCGATCCGTGGGAGCGGCTCAAGGCGGGCTGCGCCGCGTTCGTCGAGGCGAGCGCCGGGCCCGAGGCGCAGCGCGTCATGCTGATCGACGGCCCGGCGGTGCTGGGCTGGGCCGAGTGGCGCGCCATCGACGAGGCCACGTCGGCCTCCCACCTGGCGGAGGCGCTGGCGGAGCTGGTGGACGGCGGCGTGATCCCTCCGCAACCGGTGGCGCCGCTGACCCGGCTGCTGTCGGGCGCGATGAACGAGGCCGCCCTGTGGCTGGCCCAGTCCGCAGGCCCGGCCGACCTGCCCGACACGCTGGCCGCGCTGTCGACGCTGCTGGAGGGGCTCCGCCGGCAGGAGGCTCTCAGCTCGTGAGGCGGCGGGTCGCGTCCACGTCGGCGTGGATCTGCGCGATGAGCGCCTCGATCGAGTCGAAGCGCGTGTTGCCGCGCAGCCGCGCCGCGAACTCCACCGCCACGTGCACCCCGTACAGCTCCAGGTCATCGCGGTCCAGCGCGTACGCCTCCACCGTGCGCGGCACCCCCTCGAACGTCGGGTTCGTGCCGACCGAGATCGCCGCCGGCCACCGCTCCCCCGCGTACACCACGGGCAGGTTGGCCACCGGCACGCACTCCAGCCACCCCGCGTAGACCCCGTCCGCCGGGATCGCGGTGTACTGCGGCGTCTCGACGTTCGCGGTGGGGAAGCCGAGCTGACGCCCCCGCTGGTAGCCGCGCACGACCACGCCCTCCACCCGGTGCGGCCGGCCGAGCAGTTCCCCGGCCCGCGCCGCGTCGCCCTCGGCCAGCAGCTCCCGGATCAGGGTCGAGGAGACGCCGTCGAGCAGGGGCACGGCCTCCACCTCGAAGCCGTACATCTCGCCCAGCGTCCGCAAGGTCTCGACATCGCCCTTGGCGCCCTGGCCGAACGCGAAGTCCTCCCCCACCACCACGACCGCCGCCCGCAACCGCTCGGCCAGCACGCCGTGCGCGAACTCCTCGGGCGTCGTACGCGACAGCCCCAGCGTGAACTCCACCACGTCGACCTCGTCCACCCCGAGCCCCGCCAGCAGCTCGCTCCTGCGCCGCGCGCTGCCCAGCCGGTACGGATGCGACCCGGGCCGCACCACCTCGTCGGGATGCGGCTCGAACGTCACGGCCACGCTGCGCAGCCCCCGCTCACGGGCGACGGCCACAGCGCGCTCGACCACCCGCTGGTGCCCGCGGTGGACCCCGTCGTACACGCCGATGGTGACGACAGACCTCTCCGAACCCTGCACGCCAGGCCCCATTCGCTCGTCATCTGCTCGTTCGCGGAACAACCCGTACAAGCCTGCCATGCGCCGCGGCCTTCCCTCCAATCGAGGGGACTATCATCGGGCATCATGCCTCGTTACGCGCTTCTGATCCTGCCTGCCTTCAACCGGGTCTACGGCGAGAGCTCCATCCGGCTGACCCGTGCCGAGCTGGCCGTCTTCAGCGCGCGGGCCCTTGAGGGCGAGATCCTGGGCAGCGACGAGACGCGCATCGGCGGCGTGCCGTACGTGACGTTCGAGACCTCTCAGCCGCTGAGCGAGCCCGACGTCCACCTGCTGTCGAACCTGTCGTCCGTCTACGCGGTGTTCGGCCTCGAAGGCGACCTGCTCAGGCCCCTCGGCATGCGCCCGCGCGACCGGCTGAGCAGCGATCTGATCACGATCCAGAAGTACGCGGGCAAGACCAACGAGCACTTCACCAAGCTGCTGCTCAACGTCACCGCGCTGGCGGGCGACAAGGGGCTGGGCGACGGGCTGCAGGTGTTCGACCCGATGTGCGGCCGCGGCACCACCCTCAACCAGGCCCTCATGTACGGCTACGACGCCTACGGCCTCGACGTGGACGGCAAGGACTTCGAGGCCTACACCGGCTTCATCAAGACCTGGCTGCGCAACAAGCGGCTCAAGCACACCGCCGAGATCGTGCCGGTGCGCCGCGAGCGGGCCCTGGCCGGGCGGCGGCTCAACGTCACGTTCGGCCTGTCGAAGGAGGCCGTCAAGGCCGGCGACGTGCAGCACCTGACCGTGGTGAACGCCGACACGCTCAAGAGCCGCGAGTTCTTCAAGCCGCGCTCGTTCGACGTCCTGGCCACCGACGCCCCCTACGGCGTCCAGCACGGCAGCAAGGGCGGCGCCGGCCTTTCACGCAGCCCCCTGGAGCTGCTGGCCAAGGCCGTGCCCGGCTGGGCCGAGCTGCTGCGCCCCGGCGGCGCCATGGGCATCGCCTGGAACACCTACGGCGGCAAGAGCGAGGAGCTGGCCAGGATCCTCACGGACGCCGGCCTCCAGGTGATGGACTACCCCGACTTCGAGCACTGGGTGGACCAGGCGATCGTGCGCGACATCATCGTCGCCCGCAGACCGGCCTAGCCGTACTCAGCCCACGAAGACGGCGAGGGGCCTGGCCGTCCGGCCCTGCTCCTCGACCAGCGCCAGCAGCTCGCCCTCCGGCCCGAACACGCCGATCGGCCCCTTGCCGAGCCCCGCGGAGGGCAGCCGCCCGCCGTGCCCGATGACGCGGGCCTCGTCGGCCGTGACGTCGCGGCGCGGGAAGGCCGCCGCCACCGCCTCTCCGATGGGCAGGATCACGCACTTCTCGGCGAGCTGGTCGATGCTTCTGGCCAGCGACAGGTCGTACGGCCCCACCCGGGTGCGCCGCAGGCTCGTCAGGTGGCCGCCCACGCCGAGTGCCGCGCCCAGGTCACGGGCCAGCGCACGGATGTAGGTGCCGCTGGAGCAGGTGACGACGGCGTCCACGTCCACGACGTCGCCGCCCGCCCTGATGTCGAGCACGTCGAACTGCCGCACCGTGACCGGCCTGGCCACCAGCGCGACCTCCTCGCCCGCGCGGGCCTTCTTGTAGGCCCGCTCGCCGTTCACCTTGATCGCGCTGACCTGCGGCGGGACCTGCATGATCTCCCCGGTCAGCGCCGCTACGCCCTTGTGGACCTCGGCCGCGGTGACGCCCCCCGCCGAGGCGGTGGCGACGACCTCGCCCTCGGCGTCGTCGGTGTTGGTGCTCACGCCGAGCCGGATCGTGGCCTCGTACACCTTCTCGGTCAGCGTCAGGTGCCCCAGCAGCCTGGTCGCCTTCTCCACGCCGACCACCAGCACGCCCGTCGCCATCGGGTCGAGCGTGCCCGCGTGCCCCACCCTGCGGGTGCCCGCGATGCGCCGCATCTTGGCCACCACGTCGTGCGAGGTCCACTCGCCGGGCTTGTCGACGATGATCAGACCGCTCTCGGCCATCTAGGAAAGCCTCCGCAACTCGCGCCGGAACTTCGCCATGGTCTCCTCCACGGTCTCGTACGAGGTGTAGCCCGCCGCGTTGTGATGGCCGCCGCCCCCGAGGGCCGCGCACACGGCCGCCACGTCCACGGTGCCCTTGGACCTGGTCGAGACCTGCCAGTCGCCGTGGTCGTCCTCCTTGAGCACGACCGCGACCTCGGCCTCGTCGGCGCGGCGCACGATGTCGATGATGCCTTCGAGCTCGGAGTACGGCAGCCCGTACGCGGCCCGGTCGACCCGCGACACGTACGTCCACACCAGCCCGCCCTCCAGCGTCACCCGCTCCAGCGCGTTCGCCAGCACCTTGAGGTAGCCGAACGGCGAGCGGTCCCACAGCTCGCGGGCGATCTCGTCGGTGCGCAGCCCGGTCGCCACGAGCCTGGCCGCCATGTGGTGCACGGCGGGCGTGGTCGAGGAGTAGCGGAACGACCCGGTGTCGGTCACCAGCCCCGCGTACAGACAGGTGGCGATGTCGCGGTCGAGCCGCCCGCCGAGCCGGTAGACGAGCTGCTCGGCCAGCATGGCCGTGGCCGCCGCGTTCGCGTCGATGAGGTCGAGCGTGCCGAACCCCGTGTTCGACGGATGGTGGTCGACCACGATGACCTCGCGCGCCGAAGCGGCGTTGGCCCCCAGCAGCCCCACCCGCTCGAACGTCGAGCAGTCGAAGACGATCATCAGGTCGGGCGCCTCCGGAAACTCGTCCGGTGGCACCAGCATCTCCTGGCCTGGCAGGAACCCCAGCAGCCTCGGCACCGCGAAGATCCGGTCGCCGAACGAGGCCACCACCCGCTTGCCCATCGAGCGCAGCACGAACGCCACGGCCAGCATCGACCCCAGAGCGTCGCCGTCGGGGTTCACGTGGCAGGCCAGCGCGATCTCGTCGTGCCCGCCGATCAGCCGCAACGCCCGATCCCACGACGCCTCGGGGATCGGGCAGCCCTCCTCGGGAAAGCGCTCCAGGCTCGCCGGGCGGCCCGTCCTGTCGCGCACGTCGGGCGTCACGCCTGATCGTCCTTGATCACCTCGACGTCTTCCTCGTCGTCGGGCTTGCGGTAGGGGTCGGCCTCGCCGGCGTAGGCGGCACTCTCGGCCTGCCGCGCCACCTCGGCGTCGCGCGCCCTGGCAGCGTTGATCAGGTCGTCCAGGTGGCGCGCGTTGTCGGGCAGCGGGTCGTGCTTGAACGTCAGCGTCGGAGCGAACCGCACCCCGGTCTGGCGGCCCACCTCGGAGCGGATGATCCCCTTGGCGCTTTCGAGGGCGGCGGCACTGTCGGACCGCTCCGCTTCGGAGCCGAACACCGTGTAGAACACCGTCGCGTCGCGCAGGTCAGCGGTGACGCGCGTGTCGGTCACGGTGACGAAGCCCAGACGCGGATCCTTGATCCGGCGCTCCAGCATCTCGGCGACGATCTGCTGGATGCGGTCGGCGAGCTTGCGCGCTCGTGCGGCATCCACCATGTTGGCTCCCCCTCACGCACGACCAGGCCGTGCAGTCGTTCAGTCTTCGTCGTTGTAGAGCCGGTGCCGGGCCGACAGCAGCTCGATCTCGGGGCGGAAGGCCACCATGCGCTCGCAGGCGTCCAGCACCTCCTTGCAGTTACCCGCGGAGGCGGAAACCACCGCCACGCCGACCTCCGCTCTGCGATGCAGATCGAGATGGCCGGTCTCAGCCACCGCGATGCTGGGATAACGGCGCTGGAGCTCGGCGATCAGCGGCCGTACGACAGAGCGCTTCTGCTTCAGCGATCTGACGTCGCCGAGCAGGATGTCCAGGGTCAGAGAACCCACATACATCGTTGGCAACCACCGCTTGGCTGGGTGTGTGAGCACGACCGGCCTGCTGCGGTGGGAAGCAGGCCAGGGCGTGCGAGAGGCGCCCGGCGGATGTCCCGCCGGGCGCCCGGCCGTGCGTCACACGCGCGGCTTCTCCCGCATCTCGAACGTCTCGATCACGTCGTCGAGCCTGATGTCGTTGTAGCCGACACCGATACCGCACTCGAAGCCCTCGCGGACCTCGGTCGCGTCATCCTTGAAGCGACGCAGGGACGAGACGGTCAGGTTGTCCGCGATGACGACGCCGTCGCGGATGACCCTGGCCTTGCTGTTGCGGACGATCAGACCGGAGCGGACCAGAGCACCGGCGACGTTGCCGATCTTCGGCACCTTGAAGACCTCGCGGACTTCGGCCGTGCCCATCTGGACCTCTTCGAACTCGGGCTTGAGCATGCCCTTGAGCGCCGCTTCGATCTCCTCGATCGCCTGGTAGATGACCGAGTAGTAGCGGATGTCGACGCCCTCGCGCTCGGCCAGGTCGCGCGCCCGGGGCTCAGGCCGGACGTTGAAGCCGATGATGACCGCGTTGTCGTCGGCGACGGCCAGGTTGACGTCGTACTCGGTGATCGCGCCGACCGCGCGGTGCAGGACACGGAGCCTGACCTCGTCGCCGACGTCGATCTTGAGCAGGGCGTCTTCCAGAGCCTCCACCGAACCGGACACGTCACCCTTGATGATGAGCTTGAGCTCGTCGACGCGGCCCTTCTCGAGGTCGCTGAACAGCTCCTCGAGGGTGCGGCGACGGCTCGACTTCGCCATGTCCGCGCTGCGCTTGCGCGCCGCGCGCTGCTCGGCGATCTGCCTGGCCATGCGGTCGTCGGTGACGACGATGAAGTTGTCACCCGCGCCCGGCACGGCCGTCAGACCCATCACCCGGACGGGGTAGGACGGCGTGGCCTCCTCGACCGCCTCGCCGGTGTCGTCGAGCATCGCGCGGACGCGGCCGAAGGCCTCGCCACACACGATCGAATCGCCGACGCGCAGCGTGCCGCGCTGGACCAGGACGGTCGCGACAGGGCCACGGCCCTTGTCGAGGTGCGCCTCGATCGCGATGCCCTGGGCGCCCATCGACGGGTTGGCCCGCAGGTCGAGCTCGGCGTCGGCGGTGAGCAGGATCGCCTCGAGGAGGTTCTCGATGCCCGTACCGTTCTTGGCCGAGATGTCGACGAACAGCGTCGAGCCGCCGTACTCCTCCGCCACCAGGCCGTACTCGGTGAGCTGGGCCCGCACCTTGTTCGGGTCCGCGCCCTCCTTGTCGACCTTGTTGACCGCGACCACGACCGGCACCTCGGCCGCCTGGGCGTGGTTGAGGGCCTCGATCGTCTGCGGCTTCACACCGTCGTCGGCCGCGACCACCAGCACCGCGATGTCGGTGGACTTGGCGCCTCGGGCACGCATGGCGGTGAACGCCTCGTGACCCGGGGTGTCGATGAAGGTGACCTTGCGCTCTTCGCCCTCGTGCGTCGTGGAGACCTGGTAGGCACCGATGTGCTGGGTGATGCCACCCGCCTCGCGCGCCACCACGTTGGTCTTGCGGATGGCGTCGAGCAGCTTGGTCTTACCGTGGTCGACGTGACCCATGACGGTCACGACCGGCGGACGCGCGGCCAGGTCGGCCTCGTCGCCCTCGTCCTCGCCGAACTCGATGTCGAAGGCCTCGAGAAGCTCGCGGTCCTCCTCCTCCGGGCTGACGACCTGGATGTCGTAGTCGAGCTCGGCGCCCAGGAGCTGCAGCGTCTCCTCGTTGACCGACTGCGTCGCGGTCACCATCTCGCCCAGGTGCAGCATGATCTGCACGAGCGAGGCCGGGTTCGCGCCGATGCGGTCGGCGAAGTCGGACAGCGACGCGCCGCGCGGCAGGCGGATCGTCGCGCCGTTGCCGCGAGCGACCTGCACACCGCCGATCGCCGGCGCCGACATGTTGTCGAACTCCTGGCGCCTCTGACGCTTGGACTTGCGGCCACGCGCGGGACGGCCACCGGGACGCCCGAAGGCTCCCGCGGTGCCGCCGCCACGGCCACGGCCACCGCCACCGGGACGGCCGCCGAAGCCACCGCCGCCGCCACCGGGACCACCGGTGCCGGTGCGCTGACCGCCGGGACCGCCGCCGCCACCGGGACGACCGGCGAAACCGCCGCCGCCACCGGGACGACCGCCGCCACCGCCACCGCCGGGACGGCCACCGCCGCCACCGCCGGGACGACCGCCGCCGCCACCGCCGCCACCCGGACGGCCACCGCCGCCGGGGCCGGCAGGGCGACCCTGCGGCATCATCATCGGGTTGGGACGCGGGCCACCAGGACGGGGACCGCCCGCACCGCCACCGCCGCCGGGACCCGGACGCGGGCCACCGGGGGGCGGGCCGGGACGCGGGCCCGGAGTGGGCCTGTCGCCACCGCGGCCCTGCGGCGGACGCGGCATCGCGCCGTCGCGCGGCGGACCGTCACGACGCTCGCGCTGGCCGGGGCCGCCGCCTTCGCGGTTGCCGCCCGGACGCGGCGGACGGGACTGACCCATGCCGCTGGCGTTGGAAGAGAACGGGTTGTTGCCCGGGCGCGGGCCACGGGGACCCGGCCTCGGACCGGGGCCGGGACGCGGACCGCCGCCGCCCGGCGCGCCGGGACGCGGCGCCTGCGCGGAACCGCCGCGCTCGCCACCACGCTCGCCACCACGGTCACCGCCGCGGTCACCACGGTCACCGCGCTCGCCACCGGCGGGGCCGGGACGCGGACCGGGCTTGGGACCCGGACCCGGACGCGGGCCACCGCCCTGCGGGCCCGGACGCGGGCCCGGGGCCGGACGAGCGGGCGCGCCGCTCTCGAAACGTGCCTGCGGGGCACCGGAGGTCTCACCGCGCGCGGCCTCGGGCTGCTGCTGCGGCTGCTGGTGCGGCATCGCCACCGGCGGGCGCGGCTGACCGCCGCCCTGCGGGCCACTCTGCGGACCAGCCTGCGGGCCGGGACGCGGACCGGGCTTGGGGCCCGGGCCGGGACGCGGCGGAGCTGGGACAGGCGCCTGCCCGGCGCCGTTACCGGCCTGGCCTTCGGCCGGCCGGGGCGCAGCCCTTGGCGGCTGCGGCTTGTTGGACGGCTGACCGCCGCCCCTGGAGGGGCCACCCTTGGATGCCCCCAGCGCTTCGGTGAGCCTGCGGACCACCGGCGCCTCGATGGTGGAGGACGCCGAACGGACGAACTCTCCCATCTCTTGGAGCTTGGCCATGACGACCTTGCTCTCGACGCCGAACTCCTTAGCGAGCTCGTATACCCGGACCTTCGCCACTGCACTCCCTTACTCGGCCCGGGAGGCTGGCTGTGCCGTCCGGACCGTCGCTACCTTGACGTCTTCATCGCCGCGTGCTCATCAGGCGCTCATAGCAATCTGACTCCGCCCATCAACTCGGCGTCCTACATGACATTTCTTGGTCTCCCTCCAGGTGCGCTCGCACGGGCGAGCTGTCAAGCGGCCCCGGCACGCGGAACGCGCGCGGGAACGCTCGGCGCCGCTCGGCAAGCTCCAGACAGCTCAGGGACGGATGCAGCGATGCACCTCGCCCCGGGAGCCGTCCGCGCAGGTCAGGGACCACTTGGCCCTCGACCCGCACCAGACGGAGCAGCTCGGTCTTAGCCTCGCGAGACCTACAGCCCACACAGGTGCGCTGTGGGACCGCTTGGCCACCATATTCCAGCTTACCGTGTTGACGCATCTACGGAACCGGCGGCGTCCTCGGCTTGGGTGTCAGGCCGGATGTCGATCCGCCATCCCGTGAGTCGCGCGGCAAGCCGGGCGTTCTGTCCCTCTTTGCCGATGGCCAGCGAGAGCTGGTAGTCGGGCACCGTGACCCGCGCGACACGGCCTTCGAGATCGAGAACCTCGACGTGGGAAACGCGTGCGGGCGACAGGGCATTCCCCACGAACTCGCCCGGCTCCTCCGACCAGTCGATGATGTCGATCTTCTCGCCGTGCAGCTCGGTCATCACGTTGCGGACCCGCGAGCCCATCGGGCCGATGCACGCGCCCTTGGCGTTCACGCCCTGCTTGCGCGACCTGACGGCGATCTTCGTCCGGTGGCCCGCCTCGCGCGCCACCGCCGCGATCTCCACGGTGCCGTCGGCGATCTCCGGCACCTCCAGCGCGAACAGCTTCTTGACCAGCCCGGGATGCGTGCGCGACAGGGTGACGGAGGGGCCCTTGTGCCCCTTCTTCACCTGCACCACGTAGGCGCGGATGCGCTCGCCGTGCACGTACTCCTCGCCGGGCACCTGCTCGGCGTGCGGCAGCACGGCCTCGATCTTGCCCAGGTCGACCAGCACCAGGCGCGGGTCCTTGCCCTGCTGGATCACGCCGGAGACCAGCTCGCCCTCGCGGCTGGCGAACTCGCCGAAGTTGATCTCGTCCTCGGCGTCGCGCAGCTGCTGCAGGATGACCTGCTTGGCGGTGGTCGCGGCGATCCTGCTGAAGTTGTTGGGCGTATCGTCGAACTCCCTGACGACCTCGCCGTCCTCGTCGAGCTCGGCCGCCCAGATCGTGACGTGACCGCTGCCGCGGTCGAGCTCCGCCCGCGCCTTGGAGGCCGCGCCGTCGGTGCGGAAGTACGCGATCAGCAGCGCGTCTTCGATCGCCTTGACGACCAGGTCGAAGGAGATGTCCTTCTCCCGCTCCAGGCTGCGCAGGACGCTCATGTCGATGTCCACGACGGCTCCCCCTTAGCCTTCGTCGCCGTCGACGTCGTCGAAGCGGCGGAATTCCACCTGCACCCTTCCGCGGGTCAGGTCCTCGTAACCAAGCTTGTGCAGCGCGCCGGAGACGTCGAGCTCGACGCCGCTGTCGTCGGCGGCCATGATGCGGCCCTCCACCACGGATCCGTCCTTCAGCTCCGCCTTCACCAGCCGCTTGGCCGCACGGCGCCAGTGGCGCGGCTCGGTGAGCGGGCGATCGACGCCCGGCGAGGACACCTCCAGCGTGTAAGCGGCCTGGCCCATCGCGTCGTCGTCGTCCAGCGCCGTGGAGACGGCCTGGCTCACGTCGGCGACGTCGTCGAGGCTCACGCCGCCGTCACGATCGACGATCACGCGCAACAGCCGTCTCTTGCCTGCCTGGGTGACCGTGATGTCCTCCAGGTCGAGGCCCTCCGCGCTGACCACGGGCTCCAGGAGCTTCATCAGGTGGTCGCGGGGTGATGCGCTGCCCATATCGACCTCCCCTATTGTCATGTCTCAGCCGGGCGGACCTCGCCTCTGGCTCTCCGCCGTCTGGCCGCTCAGCCAGCGACGACAGTTGACACCCTATCCGTACGAGGGCACGGAGAGAGCGCCACTCGTCACGGTCGAATGGCGGAGCGTCGCCGGACGGCGATCGCGGGCACTGGCCGTACGATGCTACCGAGGCCCCAACGAGGCCGGTGACACCAGGAGGTTCGAGTCCGTGCGCGCGCGTCAGCTGTCCCGTCGGGCCTTTCTGGCGGCCGGGGGAGCCCTGCTGGCGAGCGGGACGGCCGCGCTGACCGCCTGCACCGGCTCCGAGCCGCCGCAACCGCCGGCCGCGCCCCCTTCCGACTCCCCCGAGACCGTCCTGCTGAAGGGTCTCGTCGCGGAGAAGGAACGCACGATCGCGCTCTACTCGTCGCTGATCGCCGGCGGGGCGGAGAAGCTGGTGCCGTTCCGCGACCGGCACCAGGCCCATCTGAACGAGCTGCGCAAGCACATCCCCGCCGGTTCCGCACCGCCGTCGCCCAGCCCCTCCGCCACCGCTTCGGCCGGCAAGGCGTCGCTGTCGCGGCTGCGGGAACTCGAGCGTGCGGCCGCCGCCGAGCGGCCGCGCCAGCTCGGCGGCGTCTCGCCCGGGGTGGCCCAGCTCATCGCCAGCATCGGCGCGTGCGAGGCCGCCCACGCCGTCGCCCTTCCGAGGTCCCTGTAGGCCCCTGTGAGGTCCTTGTGAGTTCCGCCGACGACATCGACAAGCTGCGCAAGGCGCTGGCCGCCGAGCACGCGGCGCTGTTCGCGTACGGGCTGCTGGCCGCGCGCACGTCCGGGACGGTGCGGCGGCGGATGAGCGAGGCCTTCGAGGCGCACCGGGCGCGCCGCGACCAGCTCCGCACGCTCATCACGGCGCGGGGCGGGCAACCGGCCGAGCCCGACGCGTCGTACGCGCTGCCGTTCTTCCCCTCCAACGCCACCCTTGCCGTCAAGCTGGCGGTGCGGCTGGAGAACGGCGTGGCGGCGGCTTACCTGGAGCTGGTGTCGGCGCGGGACCCGAAGGTGCGGGAGCACGCGGCGCTGGCCGTGCAGGAGGCCGTGAAGCGGTCGTACGCGTTCCGGCCCGATCCACCGGCGGCCTTTCCCGGCATGCCCGCCGCGGCGGCGTCCCCGCCCGCCTCGCCCTCGGCGGGGCAGGCGGGCGGCTGACGCCCTTCGTGGCCCGCCCGGTCCCGCCTCCGGCGCGCCCGACGACGCCCGACCGGGCGCGACGCACTTCGCCCGCATGACCCGAGGCCTGCCCGTGACAACCGGCCGGCCGCACGGGAGCGACGCCCACCCGTGACAGCCGGACCGGCCGTGCGGGCGGAGGCCGGCGCGGGGTGACGTCAGGCAGACCTCGGCCGGACCGGCCGTGCGGGCGGAGGCCGGCGCGGGGTGGTGTCAGGCACGCCGCCTGCCGGCCGGGTGTGCGGGCGGCGTTGTGCGGGCCCGGGTTGGCTGAGGGGTGGAGCCCGCCCGGGTGGGGAGGGCTCCTGGGCTCAGGCGCCGGTGGCGGCCATGATGCGGTCGGCGGCCTCGGCGAGGGGGATCTCCGACTTCTCGCCGGAGACGCGGTCGCGCAGCTCCACGACGCCCTGCGACAGCCCGCGCCCGACGACCACGATCGTCGGCAGGCCGAGCAGCTCGGCGTCCTTGAACTTCACGCCGGGCGAGACCTGCGGCCGGTCGTCGACCAGGACCCGCAGGCCGCGCGACTCCAGCTCGGCCCCCAGCTCCAGGGCGGCCTCCACCTGGTTCTCCTTGCCGGTGCCGACGATGTGCACGTCGGCGGGCGCGACCTCGCGCGGCCACACCAGCCCCAGCTGGTCGTGGGCCTGCTCGGCGATGACCGCGACCGCGCGGGACACGCCGATGCCGTAGGAGCCCATGGTGATGCGGATGGGCTTGCCGTCGGGGCCGAGCGCGTCGAGGCCGGCGGCGTCGGCGTACTTGCGGCCGAGCTGGAAGATGTGGCCGATCTCGATGCCCCGGTCGATGGACAGCTCGGCGCCGCAGCGGGGGCAGGGGTCGCCGGCGCGCACCTCGGCGGCCTCGATGGTGCCGTCGGGGGTGAAGTCGCGGCCCGCGACCACGTTGGCGGCGTGCTTGCCGGGCTCGTTGGCGCCCGTCACCCAGGACGTGCCGGTGACGACGCGGGGGTCGACGAGGTAGCGGATGCCGAGCTCGCGCAGGATCTGCGGGCCGATGTAGCCGCGTACGAGGCCGGGGTGCCTGGCGAAGTCGGCGGCCTCGAAGATGGCGGGCTCGCCGGGCGCCAGCGCCGCCTCCAGGCGCTTGAAGTCGACCTCGCGGTCGCCGGGCACGCCGACGATCAGCGTCTCGACCTTGTCGGAGCCCGGGGTGGCCACCTTGACGACGACGTTCTTGAGCGTGTCGGCGGCGGTGACGGACAGGCCGTGGTGCTCGTTGACGTACGACACCAGCGTCTCGATGGTCGGGGTGTCGGGGGTGTCCATCACCTGCAGCGCGGGCAGGTCGCCGGTCGGGCGCGCGGCGGGCGCGGGCGTGACGACGGCCTCGGCGTTGGCCGCGTAACCGCAGGAGTGGCAGGCCACGAACGTGTCCTCGCCGGTGGGCGTGGGGGCCAGGAACTCCTCCGACGCCGAGCCGCCCATCGCGCCCGACGTGGCGAACACGATCTTGTACTTGATGCCGAGGCGGTCGAAGGTCCTGATGTAGGTCTCGCGGTGCTGCTCGTAGGAGCGCTTGAGGCCGTCGTCGTCGAGGTCGAAGGAGTAGGAGTCCTTCATCAGGAACTCGCGGCCCCGCAGGATGCCGGCCCTGGGCCGCGCTTCGTCGCGGTATTTGGTCTGAATTTGGTAAAGGGTGACCGGATAGTCCTTGTAGGAGGAGTATTCGCCCTTGACCATCTCGGTGAAGAGCTCCTCGTGCGTGGGGCCGAGAAGGTAGTCGGCGCCCTTGCGGTCCTGCAGCCGGAAGAGGGTGTCGCCGTATTCGGTCCAGCGGCCGGTCGCCTCGTAGTATTCGCGGGGCAGCAGGGCGGGGAAGAGCACTTCCTGGCCGCCCATACGGTTCATCTCCGTACGGACGATCTTCGCGACGTTCTCCAGGACCATTTTGCCCAGGGGGAGCCAGGAGTAGATTCCGGGCGCGACGCGGCGGACGTAGCCGGCGCGGACGAGGAGCTTGTGGCTCGGCACTTCCGCGTCTGCCGGGTCGTCCCGCAGGGTGCGAAGAAACAACGACGACATGCGCAGCAACACGGCTACTCCTTGCTCGAACCCGGATGTGGAGGACTGCAGAGGACTACAGAGGTCTACAGGCTATCGAGTCCAAGGAGCGCCGCGCTCGGGCTTATCCGGGCGGGCTCAGACGGCGAGCGGGATCCAGCCCGCGACGAAGGCGGCCAGGCAGACCGTGAACAGACCGGCGAACACCGCCGACATCCCCAGCGCGCGCACCCGTCCGCGCCTGCTCCTGCGCAGCACCGGCACCAGGGCCACGGACGCCAGGCCGACCACCATCGCGGGCCCCGGCCAGAACGACTGGTCGCTGTCGATGAACCCGGGCGTCGCCCGGTCCACCACGTCGGCGATCAGCGCCGCGCCGACCGCGCCCGCCGCCACGTCGCCCCAGCCGTCCTGCCTGCGGGTGGCGTACGCCAGCAGTCCCAGGCCCACGAGCAGGCCGAGCGTCCAGTTGAGCCCGGCGGGGCTGCCGCCGATCACGTCGAAGGCCTCGTCGCCGGTCAGCGCGCTCGCGCCCATCGCGGAGACCAGTGTGGACACCGCCGCCAGGAACGTCGTCACCAGCGCCCATCCGAACCCGGACGCGGTGGCGCCGACGGTCAGCGAGAGGGCGAGATAGGCGTACGGGTCGTAGATCTGACCGAGCCAGCCGGGGCCGTTTCCGGAAATGAGCATGCCGATCAGGCCGACGGCCAGTCCTCCTAGGAAGGCCGCAACCAAATGGCGTTCGATGCCGCGCTGGCGCCGGTCGTATTCGGCGAAGTCGGCGTAGTCGATGGTGGTGTCGTTCATGTCCATTTCCCTGGTCAACCCCTCCCCTGGAATCGTCTGGGGATGACCGCATCCAGATTATGTGTCCGTACAAAAAAGGCAAATTTCGGTCATGTCCATACCAAAACAAGCAATCGCTTGGTTATGATCCGTGGTGTGGCACCCGCACTCGCCGATGAGCTTCGCGCCGCCGTCCGTGACTATCTGGCCGGGCGTCCCGGCGCCTCGTGGCGGGAGTTCGCGCGGGACGTGGGGATCGCCGGGCTGCTCGTGCCCGAGAAGCACGGCGGCACGGGATGCGGTCCGGTCGAGATGGCGGCCGTGGCGGAGGAGCTCGGGCGGGTCCTGTCGCCCCACCCCTTCCTCCAGTCGGCGGTCATGGCGGTCGAGGCGGCTGCCGCCTGCGGGGCGGACGAGTTGCTGGAGGCGCTGGCGGGCGGGGTGAGCGCGACCGTGGTGCTGCCGGGCGACGGGGAGCTGCGCCTCGACGGGGAGCTGCTCACGGGGGTGGCGCCGTACGCGCTGGAGGGGGAACTGGTGCTGGTGTACGCCGGCGGGGCGCTGGTGGAGGCCGTGCCCTCGCGGCGGGCGGCGTACGTGACGATGGACGAGAGCCGGCCTCTGCAGCGGCTCGGCTTCGACGGCGTGCCCGTGCGGCGGCTGGGGGACGGGGCGGGGTGGTCCCGCGTGCGGGACCTCGGGATCGCGGCGCTGGCGGCCGAGCAGGTGGGCGGGGCGCAGCGGTGCCTGGAGATGGCGGTGGAGCACGCCAAGCGGCGGCACCAGTTCGGGCGGCCCATCGGGGCGTTCCAGGCGATCAAGCACAAGCTGGCGGATGCGCTGCTGCTCGTGGAGTCGGCCCGGTCCGCTGCGGGGGTGGCGGCCGAGGACGAGGTGGCGGCGGCGGTCGCGGGGTCGTACTGCACGGAGGCCTATCTCGCGGTGGCCGGGGAGAACATCCAGGTGCACGGGGGGATCGGGATCACGTGGGAGCATCCCGCGCACCGGTACCTCAAGCGGGCCACGTCGGACGCGCAGCTCTTCGGGCCGCCGCAGGCCCATCGCGCCCGGCTCGCCCCCCACGCCCTCGGTCCGGGCTGAGCCCCGCCCGTTCCCGATCGGCCGCACTTCGGCCGAGGCCCCTGGGGAGGGAAGGCGAAAGGGCCACGCCAGACGCGGAAGGCGGGGTGGGGTCAGCCGCCGAGGAGTTCTTCCCAGGGGTGGCGGGTGTTGGTGCGGCGGGTGGTGTCGAGGGCTTCGGCCAGGCGCCAGAAGCCCGGCCGGGCGCGTACGGTCGCCCGGCCGATCGGGTCGATCGCGCGCAACTCGAAGCGCACCCCCATCACGTCCAGCACCGCCGAGGCCCCGTCGCCCGGCCCGGCCTGGGTGACGAGGGAGCCGTCGTAGTCGGGGTCGCGGACCTGCTCGGCCAGCAGGGAGGCCACCTCCGACGCGTACGGCCCGTCGCGCCACTCGACGTGCCAGCTGTGGTCGGACCCGCGCCACCACGTCAGGTCGCGGCACGACTCGATGAAGTCGGCCTCGGAGGCCAGTGCCGCCATCACCCGGCCGAACGCCTCGTACCGGCGGGCGCTGGTGAGCGAGAGTTCGCCGCCTTGGTCCGGAGACGTGCCGCTCTTCGGCCGCCGCAACGCGTGCTTTCGCTTCACAGGCATCCACTCTGATCGCCGCCGCGCCCTTCCCGCAAGTCTTTGCCGCTGATACGCTCTACCAAGCGAGCGCTTGGTTTCCTACTATGCCGGAGGCGCGATGACGTCGTCCCTACGGATCAGCCTGGGGTATGAGCTGGAGGTCCGCGGTCGCACCCGCGAGGTCGAGCAGCAGGCGTTCCAGAACGTGATCGACCAGGTCGTCCTGGGCGACCTGCTGGGCTGCGAGGCCGCTTGGTTCGTGGAGCACCACTTCACCAGGGGTTTCTCCCATTCCTCCGCCCCCGACCTGGTCCTGGCCGCCATCTCGCAGCGCACCGAGCGCATCCGCCTGGGGCTCGGGGTGGTGCTGCTGCCGTTCCAGTCCCCGATCCGTACGGCCGAGCGCGTCGCCACGCTCGACGTCCTGAGCGGCGGCCGGGTCGAGTTCGGCACGGGACGGGGTGCGTCGCCGCTGGAGTACCAGGCGTTCCAGCGGCCGTTCGAGAAGTCGCGGCAGATCTGGGAGGACTCGCTGGAGGCCACGCTGGCCATCTGGCAGGCCGACGGCGAGCCGGTCAGCCGGTCGAACGAGTTCTTCGAGATCCCCGACGTGGCCGTCTACCCGCGCCCGGCCCAGCGCCCGCACCCTCCGGTGTGGGTGGCCTCGACCTCCCTGGAGGGCTATCTGGCCGCCGCCAGGCACGGGTACAACCTGCTCGGCATGACCATGCTCAAGGGCATCGACGACGTCGCCGCCGACATCGCGAAATATCGGGAATGCTTGAGCGAGCATGGCTTCGACCCCGCCACCCGGCGCGTCGCGCTCATGATCCCCTGGTACGTCGCCCCCACCCGCGACGAGGCCACCGCCACGGCCGCCGACCCGGTCCTGTGGTACATCCGCCGCCAGGTCAACCTCGTCACCCCGCCCGACTACTACGACGCCCGCCACGCCACCCACCGCGTGCTCGGGCAGCTCGCCGCCGGGCTGCCGCCCGACGAGGCCATGGCCACGCTGCGCGAGCACCTGATGGTCGTCGTGGACGACGTGGAGGGCTCGCGCAAGGCCCTGGCCAGGATCGCCGAGGCGGGCGCGACGGACCTGATCATCCAGGCGCAGGTGGGCGGCCTGGCGCACGAGCGGGTGTGCGAGTCGATCTCCCTGTTCATGAAGGACGTGATGCGTTGATGGCGCGCTGGCTGACCCGGGACGACCTCGGGGCCGCCGCGGGCTCCGCCACCGGGCTGCTGCTGGTCTCCCCTGACGTGTCCAGCGTCTTCCCCCTGTCGCCCGAGGACCGTACGGCCGCGGTGGGGCTGACGGGGGCCGCGCTGCGGGAGTCGGGGGTCGGCGAGGGCGACCGCGTCGTGGTGGCCCTGGCGGAACCGGCCGGCGCGCTGTGGACCGCGGCGGCGGCCGACGTGGCGCGGGCCGCGGCCCGCGTGGGCCCGCGCGGCCGGATGCGCCTGCACCACGCGCTGAGCACGCTCAGGGCCACCACGCTGGTCGCGACCCCGACGGGCGCGATGGACCTGCTGTCCCGCCTGCATCTGGAGTTCCTGCTGGACCCGCTGGACCTCGGGCTCAGGACCATCGTGCTGACCGGCGAGATCGCCTCCAAGCGCACGCTCGGGCACCTGGCCGGCGAGTTCGGGGCCACGGTCACGGAGGTGCTGGCCAGCCCGTTCGGAGGTGGCGCGCTCGCCTGGCGCGCGGCCGAGGAGGATCCGCTGCGGCCGCTCGCGGACGGCGTGCTGGGGCTGGCGGCGCTGGACAAGGACGTCCCCGCGACGGCGGACGGGCCGGCCGAGCTGGTCGTCACCCCGTCCGCGCACTCGACGCTCGGCGACGCCGTGCTCAGGACCGGGCTGGTCGCCAGGACCGCCGGAGCCGGGGACATCCCCGCGCCCGCCCACACGGTCGGCGAGCACGTGCTGGTCAGGGGCGTGTGGCTGGCGCTGCCGCGGATCGAGAAGGCGCTGTCGCGGATCGACGGCGTGTCGGGATGGGAGCTGGCGGTCAGCCGGCAGGGAACGCTGGACACGGCGGTGCTCAGGGTCACGTTCGCCCGGCGGAGCCTGGTCGGCAACCCCATGTGGAAGGGGCGGATCGAGCAGGCCGTCCGGGCGCTGACCCCCGTGTCGGTCGCCGTGGAGATCGCCCAGGAGGTCTCCGAGACGCCCGCGCCCGGCACGGTGAACGACCTGCGCGGCCACCACCTCGGAAGGGACAGAGCGCTCATCACCTAAGAGGGGCAGCCGATGGGATCGATGCCGGACTGGGGGACGCTCCCCCGCATGCTGCGTGACCAGGCCGAACGCCATCCCGACGACCTCGTGGTGGCCGATCCGGCGGGCCCGCGGCTGACGCTGGCCGGGCTGCGCGAGGCGGCCTCCGGGGTCGCCCGCGGCCTCGTGGCGCTCGGCGTGCGGCCGGGTGACCGGGTGGCGATCTGGGGGGCGAACGCGGCGAGCTGGGTGATCCACGCGTTCGGGATCTGGGACGCGGGGGCGGCGATCGTGCCGCTGTCGCCGCGGTACAAGGGCATCGAGGCCGCCCAGTTCGTCGAGAATACGGGCGCGGAGGTGCTGATCGCGCAGGGCTCCCTGGCCTCGCTGCTGCCCCCGCTGCCCGGCCTGCGGCACGTCGTCCCCGAGGTGCCCGCCGCCGCGGAGGTGCCCGTGCGGCAGGCCGAGGAGCGGGCACTGGCCGTACGGCCCGGAGACCTGTGCGAGATCATGTCCACCTCCGGCACCACCGGCACGCCCAAGGGCGTGATGATCGACCACTCCCAGGTGCTGCGCGGCTACTGGGACTGGTCGGAGATCGTCACGCTGGACGAGCACGACCGCTATCCGGTGATCGCGCCGTTCAGCCACGGGTTCGGGCTCAACGCCGGGCTCGTCGCCTGCGTGCTGCGCCGGGCCACGATGATCCCGGTCCCGGTCTTCACGCCGGACGCGCTGATGTCGCTGATCTCCGAGGAGCGGGTCACCGTGCTGGCCGGGCCGCCCACGCTGTTCCACCGGCTGCTGGACGAGCTCGACCGCGCGGCCTGGGACGTGTCGTCGCTGCGGGTGGCCATCTGCGGGGCCGCCGCCGTGCCGGCCGGCCTGATCACGCGGCTGGTCGGGCAGGTCGGCCTGGAGCGCATGATCAACGCGTACGGGCTGATGGAGGGCACGGTCGTCTCCATGACCCGCGCGGGCGACCCCATCGACGTGATCGCGAACACCACCGGCAGGCCCGTGCCGGGCATCGAGGTGAAGGTGGTGGACGACGACGGCAAGCCGGTCGCGACCGGCGAGCGCGGCGAGATCCTGCAGCGCGGTTACGGCGTGATGCGCGGCTACTGGGGCGAGCCGGCGCGGACGGCCGAGGTGATCGACGCGGACGGCTGGCTGCACACCGGCGACGTCGGCGTGCTGGACGAGGCGGGCAACCTGGCCGTCGTGGACCGCAAGAAGGACCTCTACATCGTCAACGGGTTCAACGTCTCCCCCGCCGAGGTCGAGTCGCTGCTGCTGCGGGAGGGCTCGCTGGCCCAGGCCGCGGTCGTGGGCGTGCCCCATCCGGTCTCCGGGGAGTCGGGGGTGGCCTACGTCGTGCCCAGGCCGGGTACGGCGGCCGATCCCGGCGCCCTGGCGGCGTGGGCGCGCGCCAACATGTCCGGCTACAAGGTGCCCAGGCGGATCGTCGTGGTGGACGCCCTGCCGACCAACGCCAACGGCAAGGTGGACAAGCTCGCCCTGCGGCATCGCCCGGCGTAGCGGAGTAGCGTGGAGGTACGCCCTCGCACGGGAGCCGCCATGCTGCGCCTGCTCGCCGGTGAGGCCGCACGTAGGTTCGGGGGGCGCGCGGCCGTGGTCACCGGCTCCGCTCTGCTGTCCTTCGCCGACCTCGACCGGCTCTCCGACCAGGTCGCCGCCGGTCTCGCCCATCGCGGCACCCGCATCGGCGACGTCGTGGTGCTGGCGCTGCCCGACGGGCCCGAGTTCGTGATCTGCTACGTGGCGGCGGCCAAGATCGGTGCGGTCACCGCGGGCATCGGCGTCGAGCGCCTGGGGCTGCTGGCCGGCCTGGACCCCGCCCTCGTCATCACCGCGCCGAGCGTGCTGCCGCCGCTGTCCGGGCTGGACGTGGTGACCCTGCCCATCGATCGGGGCCGGCGCTCTCCGCAGCTGTACGACCCCGTCCGGCTCACCGGCCTGCGCCGGCCCGAGCCGCCCCCGCCGCCGTTCCCGCCGGACCCCGCGCGGCCCGTCGTGATCACGTTCACGGCGGGCAGGACGGGGCCGCCCAAGGGCGTGGTGTTCGGCAACCGCCAGCTCGAGGCGATCCGCGCCCACGGGGCCGGGCTGCGGTGGGGCACGGGGGACGCCCGGCTGGTGCCGTACACGCTGGGGCAGCTCGGGTTCGCCACCCGCCTGCCGGTGTTCCTGCAGACCGGGCGGACCTGCCACGTCGTGCCCGAGTGGACGCCCGACGCGGTGCTGCGCGTGCTGCGCGAGCACAAGCTTCCCGTGTTGCAGGGCAGCCCGCACCAGCTCTCGCGCATCCTGGCCGTGGGCGAGGACCTGCCGGGGCTGACGCTCATCCTGTGCAGCGGCGCCCCCGCCGCACCGGCGCTGATCAGGGCGTTGCGCACCAGGTACGGCGTGCCTGTCTGCAACCGTTACAGCTGCACAGAAGCCGGGCTCGGCCTCGGCACCCGGCCCGACGACCCGCCCGAGGACGCGGAGCTCAGCGTGGGCAGGCCACGCGCCGGCGTGGACGTCTCGATCAGGGACGGAGAGGGCCGCGCGCTGCCCGCCGAGGATCACGGCGAGGTGCTCCTCCGCTCGGAAGCCGTCATGAGCGGTTACGTTGGCAGGAGCCCCGATCATGCGGTATTCGCCAGGGACGGGTTCATCCGCACCGGCGACCGGGGATACATCGATCACACTGGCCGGTTGCGTCTAGTGGGACGTGTCGCACGTAGACCGGCATAGGGAGGCGGCGTGACGTTGCACGTGGCGGTCATCGGGTCGGGCCCTGCCGGGATCTACACGGCCGAGGCACTGGTCAAGCAGTCGGCGGAGCCGGTCGAGGTCGATGTGATCGAGCGGCTGCCGACCCCGTACGGGCTGGTCCGGTACGGCGTGGCGCCCGACCACACCTCGATCAAGTCGATCGCGAACTACCTGCGCAAAGTGCTGGAGCTGCCCCAGGTGCGCTTCCTCGGCGGCGTCACGCTGGGCTCCGACGTGTCGGTGGAGGACCTGCTCGGCGTCTACGACGCGGTGGTCTACTGCACGGGCGCGATGGTCGACAGGCGGCTCGGCATCCCCGGCGAGGACCTGCCGGGCAGCGTGGCCGCGACCGACTTCGTGAACTGGTACTGCGGCCATCCCGACGTCGACCCCGGCCGGTTCACGCTCGACACCTCCGAGGTCGCCGTGATCGGGGTCGGGAACGTCGCCGTGGACGTCGTCCGCGTCCTGGCCAAGACCGCCGAGGAGCTGCGCGCCACCGACGTGCCCCACGAGGTGCTGCAGCGGCTCGGCGAGAGCGAGGTCAAGGCCATCCACATGGTCGGGCGGCGCGGCCCCGAGCACGCCAAGTTCACCCTCAAGGAGCTGCGCGAGCTGGGCGAGCTGGCCAACGCCGACGTGTGCGTGCGCCCCGACGAGGCCGTCGTCCTGGGCGGCGACTTCCCGCGCCAGGTGCAGGGCAACATCAAGGTCCTCCAGGGCTGGGCGGACCGCGAGCCGGTGGGCCGGCCGCGCCGCCTGGACGTGCGCTTCTGGCTGCGGCCCGTCGAGATCCTCGGCACCGAGCGGGTGGAGGGGCTCAAGCTCGAACGCACCCGGCTGTCGGAGGAGGGGCGCGTGGTCGGCACCGGCGAGTACGAGACGCTGCCGGTCGGCATGGTGCTGCGCTCGGTCGGTTACCAGAGCGTCCCGCTGCCCGGGGTGCCGTTCTCGGAGCGCACCATGACCGTGCCGAACGAGGCCGGGCGGGTGCGCGACCGCGAGTACGTGGCGGGCTGGCTCAAACGCGGGCCCACCGGGGTGATCGGCACCAACAAGTCCGACGCGGCGGAGACCGTCCGCACGCTGCTGGCCGACCTCGACGGCGGCGCGCGGGTGGGCTCGGGCGGCGTCGACGCGCTGCTGGCCGGGCGCGGGGTGCGGCCGATCACGTACGGGGAGTGGCTGGCCATCGAGGCGGCCGAGGCGGAGCTCGCCCAGTCGCTCAGCCGTGGCGAACGCGTCAAGCTCGTCGGTCTGGAGGCCATGCTCCGTGCCTGCCGTTCCTGAGGGTTTCGCCGGGACGTACCGGCTGCAGCAGGCCCGCTACCCCGAGGCTCCGCCGGGCTGGCAGCCCGTGCACACCGTGTACGTGCCGGCCGACCGCTTCTCCGCCCGCACGGTCGCCGAGTGGGGCGGCCAGGCGCTGGCGCTGCTCAAGGCGCACCTGGCGGGCCCCGACGAGGTGGCCGAGGTCTTCGGCGTGCCCTCCGGGCTCGCCGCCGTCGTGCACGAGATGTCGGTGCGCAAGCTGTCCACCGAGCCGGTCGAGGACCTGCGCGTCGACTTCGAGGACGGGTACGGCGTGCGCCCCGGCCACGTCGAGGACGGCCACGTACGGCAGGCCGTCGAGGCGGTGGCGGCGATGCACGCCGCCGGCGCGCTGCCCCGGCGGTGGGGCCCCCGGGTGAAGTCGTTCGCCGACGGGGATCCCGAGCGGTCGGTGCGCACGCTCCACGGCTTCGTGACCGGGGTGGTGGAGCGGGCCGGTGAGCTGCCGGCCGGGTTCACGGTGACCTTCCCCAAGGTGCTGATGGAGGCCTACCTCGGGCAGTTCGCGGGCGTGCTGGAGGAGCTGGAGGCCGAGCTCGGGGTGCGGCTGCGCTTCGAGATGCAGGTGGAGGCGCCGCAGACGCTGCCGTTCCTGCGCGCGGAGCTGAACGAGTCGCTGGGCGGGCGGCTGGCCGCGGCGCACTTCGGGGTCTTCGACTACACGGCCGCGCTGGGGCTGCCGCCGCACGAGCAGCGGCTCGACCATCCGGCCTGCGACCACGCGCGGCACGTCATGCAGACGGCGTTCGCGGGGACGGGGGTGGAGCTGTCGGACGGGTCGCTGGCCGCCTCGCCCGCCTCCGACCGCGCCGCGGACGTGCACGGGCTGTGGCGGCGGCACGCCGAGCTGGTCCGCCACTCGCTGCGGCACGGCTACTACCAGGGGTGGGACATGCACCCGTCCCATCTGGTGAGCCGGTTCGCCACCGTCTACGCCTTCCATCTGGCCCGCTACGACTCCTACCGGGAGCGGGTGCTGGCCTGGGAGGAGCAGCGCTCGGCCGGAGGCGGCGTGATGGACGAGCCCGCCACGATCCGCACCCTGGCGGCCGCACTGCGCCGCGCGGACGCCGCCCTGCCCTGAGGGGTGGCTCAGTCGCGCTCGACCAGGGACCGCCACTGGCGGACCAGGCGCCACTCGACCGGGTCGGACCAGCTCGCCCGCACGGCCGAGCCGACGTGGAAGGCGCGGATGCCGTAGTCGAGCAGGGCGGGCACGTGCGCGGGCCGCAGGCCGCCGCCGGCCAGCACGATCGAGCCGTCGCCGGCGTCGGCGCGCGCCTTCAGCACGGGCAGCCCGTCCCCCACGCCGGTGGGGGCGCCGGAGGTGAGCACGGTGGCCAGGTTCGGCAGCAGCCGCACGGCCCGCCAGGCGGCCTGGACGTCGGCGGCGTGGTCGACGGCGCGGTGGAACGTCCACGGCAGCGGCGAGACCGCGTGGATGAGCGCCTCGGTGGCGGTCAGGTCGACGGCTCCCGCGCCGTCGAGAAACCCGAACACGAACCCGGCCGCCCCGGCCTGCTTGAGGGCCTTGGCGTCGCGGCTGAGCCGCTCGACGACGTCGGGGTCGGCGGCGAAGTTCGCGTCGCAGCGCAGCATCACCATCTGGGGCAGGGGGCACTCGGCGGCGATCGCGGCGACCGTCTCCGGTGAGGGGGTCAGCCCGTCGGCCGCCATGTCTGCCACGATCTCCAGGCGGTCGGCTCCGCCCTGTTCGGCGGCCACGGCGTCGCGCACGTTGAGCGCGATCACCTCGAGCAGGGATCCGGTCATGGAGGAGAGGTTATATGGCGCTTTGCGCCCTTGTGCCAGAGAGTTGACCCTAACCCTCGGCCGGAGGACGGCCAGGGCGGTCATACGACCGGGCCGGCGCCCCAGGCGGGGACACCGGCCAGTGAGTCCGTGCTCCATCTCGAAGCCGGCGACGGCCGCCGGCCGGACGCGCGGGTTCTAAGGGGCCCGCACCAGGCCGACGCCCCGGTCGGCCACGTCGACACCGGACGCCAGCGGGCTGACGACGGCGCCGGCGAGCAGGCGTGCGGTGACGGTGGACGAGGCCGCCGGCAGCGGCGACTTCATCACGTCCTCCCACCACAGCGCCGCCACGCCCGCGACGTGCGGCGTGGCCATGCTCGTACCGCTCAGGGAACGCAGGCCGCCCCCGTTCCGCGCGGAGACCACGCCCACCCCGGGGGCGCTGATCTGCGGGAAGGTGTTGGAGAAGGGCGCGATGACCAGGCCGTTGCCCGTCGGCGACTGCGCCAGCGCACCGACCGCGATGACGCCTTCCGCGGCGGCGGGCAGCGACACGGCGATCTCGAACTCCGGCCCGATCTGGCGCTCGCTCTCGTTCCCGGCGGCCGCCACGACGACGGTGCCGGGGCCGACCGCCCCTCGGGCGGCCACCATCCGCATGAGCGCGTCGAAGAGCCGCAGGTTCGCCCGGTACGCCTCCAGGGCGAGCGACGTGGCGAACCTCGGCTGCCGTCCCATGTCCACCAACCGCTGCACCATGCCCGGGAAGTCGAACCCCAGCGACATCGAGATCACCTGGGCGCCCTGGTGCAGCGCCCATTCCATGCCGCGCAGCAGCCCTTCGGTGTCGCCGCTCCCGTCGTCGGCGAGCACCTTGGCGATCAACGCCCGGCTCACTCCTGGAGCGACGCCGATCCGGGTGCCCTCGACCGCCCGGCCGAAGATGGTGCCGGCACAGTGGGTGCCGTGTCCCTGCTTGTCGCCCACACCTGAGCCGCTGAAGTCCTCCTGGATGAGCGTCACCCCGGTGAAGGCGGGGTGGGTGGCGTCGATGCCTGTGTCGAGGACGGCCACGACGGTGTCCGCCCCCGTCCGCGTCGTGACGTCGGCGCCCACGGCCTTGACGCCCCACGTGGCCGCGGCGGCGGTCGCCTCGGCCTCCGCCCGCCCGTCGGCGCCGTCCTCGATCGGCTGGATGAGCGTGGTCGGCATGACCGGCGCCACCGCCCGCACCTCCGGGTCGCGCGACACGTCACGCAGCTCACGCTTGCCGAGCTCGACCACCTCCACGTGCGGTTCGCTGCCGGCGCCGAGCGCCTGCGGCGGCACCGCGCCGCCCGCCCGCGCCGACTCCAGCGGACTCGCCGTGCGTACGCCGCTCATGTCGCGCAGCACGCTGTATCTCTCACCCATGGCTTTTGCCCCCGCTCGACGCCGTCCCCCCAGGACGTGGCGCCGGTCCTCCGGCCCCACGGGAACAGTGCCCCCGACCGGTTCCGCCGGTTGCCAAGCCACGCCGAAATGCCGCCCAACAGGACGCGCCCTTCCACCATCCGCCGTTCAAGGAAGCGGTGTGGGCTCCCGGCGCCTGCTCTTCTTCGCCGCCAGCTCGCTGCCCAGGTGTTGCTGGAGCTCGACGTGCCGGAACTGGTAGTACGGCCCCTCCGTGCGCAGCAGGCCCAGGCGGTGCGCGTCGTCCAGGAAGTCCATCGCCCGCAGCGGCAGGCTGCCCCTGGTGGCCAGGCGGGGCACGGTCAGGTTGTAGGCCAGCCAGGCGTGGTGGCTGCCCAGCATGAGCCCGATCAGCAGGCCCGCCAGCCCGCCCCCGATGACGGCGACAGGGCCGAGCTGGGCCCTCCACACGATGAACGCGCCGATGACCCCGACCGCGAGCCCGCTGACGCTGCGCACCACCGTCAGGTTGCGGTCCGCCCGCCAGGTCGAGCGCGGGGATCTCGCGCTGGCGTCCGTGGCCGGACGCTCGACCCACCGGATCAGGCTGAGCACGATGACGAACCCGATGCCCGACAACAGCCCGACCTGCCTCGCGGCCTCCATGCCGGCCTCCGCGTTCAGGAGCAGGGTGCCCGTCAGCCACCCGATCGCCGCGCCCAGGAGACCGACGAAGATCCCGGCGGGCAGCGCCCGGACCAGGCCGACGAGCCCGCCCCGCGGGTGGAAGTCCGCGTGCCCCGGCGTCTCCCTGAACCAGGAACCGGTCGTGAGCACGATCAGGAGCATGGACAGCACGCCGAGCCCCGCGCCGATCTGCGGGACGCCGCCCATGCCGGTGTAGAGCACGCACACCACGGCACCGACCGCGATGCCGCTCCACCACCGCACCGACCAGTTGGGGGTGTAGCGGGCCAGGTGCCACCACGCCAGGTCCCGCGTGTCCACCTCGCCCACGGAGAGCTCGCGGCACAGGTACGTCAGCCAGCGGTCGACCTGCTCCGGCGTCCAGGCGTGCTGCGGGCGGAAGGGCTGTGCGGGGCCGTCGGCCGGCGGGCGCGTGCTCACCAGGGCGGGGATGAGCTCGTCGCACAGGTGGTCGTGCAGCTCGGCGGCGCTGCCTCGCCCGTACTCCAGCAACGGCGCCGGATCCGCGCGGGTGGCGATGTACGTCACCCGGACCAGCCACAGGCCCAGGGACGTCGAGGTCACCCGGGCCAGGGCGGGCGCGGCGCCCGTGCGCAGCGACTCCAGCACCTGGGTCCAGCCGGGACGCGGGACCGGTGGCAGGCACGCCTCGAGGTAGTCGGCCGCGGCGCCGGGCTCCATGGGCTGCGGCTCGATGACCGCCGCCGCCGTGAGGACGTCGCCGAGCTCGTCGACCGACTCGGCGAACTGCTCCGTTCGGCAGGTGAGGATGAGCTGGTCGTTCTCGCACATCGAGTGGTTCAGCGCGCGCAGCATGTCGGTACGGGCACGCTCGGGCAGCTCGTCCAGCCCGTCGATGACGGGCAGCAGCTCACCGCGGGCCGCCAGCGCCTCGGGGATGCCGGGGCCCAGCGCCTCCGCGCGCAACGCGGGATAGTCCATCGCCAGGAACGAGGCCAGCCAGTCCTGCATCCGCGGATGGACCCGCTCGTCCCAGCGGGCGGCCGAGACCAGCACCGGGACGCGCTCGCCCGGCTCCCGCGTGCGGAGCAGCTCCAGGAGCAGTTGCACGGCCAGGGTCGTCTTCCCTGTCCCCGGCCCTCCCAGGATGACCAGCCGCCGCGAGGGCAGGGCCCGGAACTTGGACGCCATGTCGTGGATGTGCATCGGCAGGCCGGGGAAGGCGACGGTGCCCTTGGCGATGATCCCTGGATGGTCGACGAGTTCCCGCCGCTCGGTCGAGCGCCAGGGCAGCGGCATGGGCTCCGGATCACCCAGCGAGCGCAGGACGGTCTCATCACGCCACTGCTCGGCCACCAGGCCCGCCAGGATGTCCTTGGCGGTGTCGATGTCGGCGGAGGTGGGAGCGCGCGCGGGCGCACGGAACCCACGCCACCAGGACAGGAGCTGCACCAGGCCGTTACCCAGCGTGATCACGCTGGTGACCGCGGTGAGCATCTGGACACTTCCCATCGCTCCCGCCTGCGAACGCGGCAGCTTCATCGCGACGATCAAAAGCACGACGGCCGCGGCCAGGAGCACGATGCCCCAGACGAGCGTTTTACCGGCGCCGAATTTCCGCTGCGAATATTGTCCACTCATATTTCCAGTATGTGTGGAATGGCGTCTCGTAAGGGCGTTGGGAATGCATGCCCACGACAAAAGCGGGCCAGGTCATTCACCGAGAGGCCAATCGTGCGGCAGGTCTCCGGAAACCTCGCCACATGGATGAAAGGCCATGGCGCGCTCCTTCGCGGCCGCCCGGCCCCTGGGCCCGGGCACGACGAGGTTGCCGTCCGTGACGAGCATGAATCTCTCCAGGCCCGGCACCATCACGTGCACCGCGACCACACCTCCCGGGAGGGCGCGCACCGTCCGGGCGTAGGCACGCAAGCCCCGCGCCACCAGTGCCGAGGACACCGTCCGTAGCTGGGCGAGGGGCGTTCCCACGTCCGGCTCCGCGGCGGGCAGCGGCATCACGCGCGCCCGGCGCAGGACCCCGGTGAGCTCGAACCGCCCGCAGGCGGCCAGAACGGGGTGCGCGGCCAGCGCGGCCGGATCGCCCCGGGCGCCCCCTCCCAGCTCCTCGCCCAGGGTGGTCTGGACGAGCTCGGTGAGGGCGCGCCAGGCCGCGTGGGCCGGGCTCAGCGACGTGCCGGTGCCACGCCGGTGCGGACGGAGGGAGGTGGGAGGCGTGTACGCCAGCATGGTCGCGACCCCGAGGTCGCTGGTGATGTCGAGCAGGTGCACCGGGGATCCGGTCAGTTCCGCCGCCACCGAGTACGCCCTGGCGGCATCGGGGGGCAACGTCCCCGGGTCGATGAGTCTCGGCCGGAACCGGCGCCCGCAGAGGAAGGCCCGTACCAGGAGCAGGGACAGGGCGTCGCGCTCGATCGCCTCGTTGAGGGCGTGCAGCAGGGCCTCGGCGGCGGTGACACCGACGGCCGATCCGCTGTTGCAGCTGTAACGCATGAGATGGGCGTAGTCGCTGTCGTCGCGGGCCCGCTCGCGCAGCGGCGCGGCGCCGGCTTCCAGGTACCACGGAGAGGACAGGAACAGGGGCACGAGCACGTCGTCGCCGCCGGCGAGGGCGCGGTACCGCCGGCAGGCCATCCGCCGCCCGGGCATGGGGGCCAGCAACGGCGCGCAGGCGTCCGCACGCAGCGGCCCCGCGGCGATCGCGGCGGGGGCGGCGGGCTCCACGGCGGCCGGATCGAATCCGGCGGGTCCCGTCAGGTGATGCTCGATGGCCTCGAAGAGCGCGCCCAGCCGGGCCTCCTCCCGCCCTCCCTTCCCCATCCCGCACGCGACCGGCGCCAGGTCCGCCCGGCTCAGCCCGCACCACCAGGCGGCCGGATCACGACCCCCGCCCACGTCGACGAGCTCGGCCCGCAGTCCCAGCGCGGCAAGTGCCGCCGTCGAGCGCCGTCCGGCCTCGGTGAGCGGCACCTCCCGCTCCGTCGGACAGCGTGCGGGACGGGCGGATCTACTCCTCCTCATCCCCGGCCGCCGCCGTCAGCTCCTCCAGATGGTCGGCCTCGGCCTCGGTGAGGTGCTGGCTCCGCCTGTCCAGGGATGCGACAGAGACGTAGTCGATCACGTTACCCATGAGGCTCCCCTTCCTCCTCGCTTCTCACGGTAGCCATGGCGCGGCGGAAGACCAGAAAAGAAGAAATAAGTCATCACAATGACATCTTTAATGAGCTCACTTGACTTCCGGCGAACGACGGGCACGGGCACCAGATGCCGAAAGATGAGCCAACAAGTGGTCAATTACCTGCCGGACATCTGGACGGCGATGCGAACCGGCGCACACATTCGAGATGAGATGCCTGCTTTATATGAGGGCGGCGGAACATGATGGAAATATCCACGGAAGTCAGCGAAAGCAGGGCCCGGCAGACCAGGGCCGCCGCCGAACGGTATCGCTGGAGCGGTTCCGAACGCGACGAGGCCTGGCGCAGGCGCGAGCAAGGCGAGGCGTTCCCCGACTCACCGGAGATGCTGGCCGCCCGCACCGCCCGTCTCATCCAGCGCAACGGGCTCCCGGTCGAAGCGGCGCTGGAGGCCACCAGGACCGACGCCCTCGACCAGCCCCAGATGTACGAGCGCATCCTCGGCGTGGCCAAGGACCTGCAGTCATGGAGTTTCCTGCCCCGAGGGGCACGGGCCGCGCGGACGGTCGCCCGGATCTCCGTCGCCGAGAACGGCCGCGAGCTGCCGATCGGCACCGGGTTCCTGGTCTCTCCCAGGCTGCTGCTCACCAACCATCACGTGCTGCCCGACGCCACGGCGGCCGGCTCCGTCGTCGTGGAGTTCGACGCCCAGGTCACCGTGGACAACGTCCCCGAGGTCTCCCGGCGGTTCGTCCTGGCCCCCGACGCGATCTTCGTCGCCGACGCCGCCCTCGACTTCGCCCTCGTGCTCCTGAGCCCCGACGCCGACGGCCGCCAGGCCGGGGAGACCTTCGGCTGGAACCGGCTCAGCGTCCAGACGGGCAAGCTGGTCATCGGCGAGCCGGTCAACATCATCGGTCATCCCAGCGGCAGGCTGAAGGAGATCTCCATCCGCGAGAACCGGCTGGAGGCGCGGCTGGACGACTTCCTCCAGTACCAGACCGACACCGAGCCGGGCAGCTCCGGCTCTCCCGTGTTCAACGACCAGTGGGAGGTCACGGCGCTGCACCACAGCGGCGTGCCCAGGACGGACGGCCAGGGACGCATCCTGCGCCGCGACGGGCAGCCCTGGCGGGAGGGAGACGGCGACGACGCCGTCGACTGGGTCTCCAACGAAGGGGTGCGGATCAGCGTCATCCTCAAGCACCTGGCCGCCCTGCCCCTCGACGATGCCCGGCGGGCGTACCTGGCGGAGATGGGGCCCGAGTCCGGCCTCGCGGACGCCGCCGCCCCGCGGGCGGCCGTCGTCGTCCCGCCGCCCGCCGCCCCGATGGACGGGCTGGTCGTCGAGTCGGACGCGCGGAGCGTCCTCCTCCGTGCCGGCGTGCCCGCCGCCCCCGGCGCCTTCGGCGGGTCCAGGCACGTGGTCTTCCTGCACGGCCGCGGTCAGGAGGAAGGGGATCCCGAGCGGCTGCGCCGGTACTGGACCGCGGGGCTGAACGGCGGGCTCACCCGGGCGGGGCTGGCCACGATCACGCCGGACGACGTGTGCTTCCCCTTCTACGCCAAGCGACTCCTGTCGGCCATGCAGCCGCTGGAGGCCCTGCCGGGCCCGCCCCGCGGGGCCGTCGAGGCGGTGGCGCCGGGCCCGCCCTCCACACGGCGCCTGTACGAGCAGCTGATCGTGGAGGCGGCGGGCCGGGCCGGCATGCCGGGGGCTCGGCCCGGGGGGCCCGCAAGCGCGGAGGGGCTGGGCGACTCGGTGCGCCGCGGCCTGGGCTGGCTCGCCGACACCACCGACCTGGACCGGCTGCTCATCGCCGCGATCTTCGCCGATGTGGCCGCCTACCTCGACGACCAGCGGGTCCGCGAGGCCGTGCTGGGCTGCGTGCTCGAGGACATGCCGCGCGCCGGCCGGCTGGTGCTCGTCACCCACAGCCTCGGCACGGTGGTGGCCATGGACCTGCTCACCCGGCTCGACCCGGCGGTGGAGGTCGAGCTGCTCGTCACCGCGGGAAGCCCGCTCGGGCTCGACGGCGTGCACCGGCGCCTGCTCAGCGGCGGGCCGCACCGGCCTGAACGGGTGACGCGCTGGTTCAACGCCTGGTGTCCCCTCGACCCGGTCGCCCTCGGGTGCCCGCTGAGCGACCACTGGACCGACGGTCCTGACGAGGTCGCGGTCGCCAATCCGGTGAGCAAGGCCCACGACATCGAGGAGTACCTCGCCCATCCCGAGGTCGCCCATCCGATCGGGGCCGCGCTGGGCGCCCCGGCCCCGGCCACCGCCGGGCGGACAGGATAGGCCGCGAGACGGCCCGGCGGACGGGGTAGGAGGCAAGGCGGCCGGCGTGCTGCTCACTCGTGCCTGGCGCCGTCCCGGCCACGCAGGCGGTCCTCGATGGTCTCCACCAGGCCGGCGATCACGCCGTGGGGTGAGGGGCTGTAGTGCGGGATCGCCCACCGCGTGATCCTGGCGTCGATCACCGTGGGGCGGCCCGAGCCCAGCGCCGCGCGGAAGGCGTCCTCGAACTCCGCAAGAGTCTCCACCCGGTACCCGTCCGCTCCGCACGCCCGGGCGTAGGCGGCGAAGTCCGGGTTCCTGAACTCGACCAGGCCGGTCTCCAGGTACTCCGAGAGCTGGTAGAGCTTGATCAGCTTGAACTCCTGGTCGTCGAAGATGATCCAGATGACGGCGATGTCATGCTCGACGGCGGTCATCAGCTCGAAGCCGGACAGCGAGTAGCACCCGTCACCGCAGCCGACCACGACCGTACGATCCGGGTGGGCGACCTTCAGCCCGATCGCGCCGTTGACGTGCCCGGCCATCGGCCCGAACGAGCCGGCCTTGCGGAAGTTCTGGCCCTCCTCGACGTCCACGTAGTAGCCGAGCCACGCCAGGTGGGCGCCCGCGTCGGCCAGGAGGACGGCGCGCGCCGGCAGCAGCCGGCCGATCGCCTGGGCGAGCTCCCCTGGATGGATCCTGCCGGTCAGGTGGGTGATGTGCCTGGCCTCGTAGTCCTTGCCGCTCACGTCGGCGGCCGGCACGTCCCCGACCTTCCTTTCCAGCGCCTCGACCAGGGCGGCGACCGCCGGGCGGGCGTCGGACAGGAGCGTGTGCTCGGCCTGGTACGCCTTGCGGAACTCGATCTCGCTGATGTTGACGTGGATGAGCACCTTGCCGTCGAACAGGTCCCGGCGGTAGTTGAAGGTGGCGTGCTGGTTGAGGGAGTTGCCGACGCACAGGACGACGTCCGCCTCCCGGAACGCCTTCCAGGCGCTCGCGTGGCCGCTGTCGGAGAAGACTCCCAGCGCGAGGGGGTGCGTCTCCGACACGACGCCCTTGCCGTCGAGCGTGGTCAGCAGCGGGATCTGGAACCGTTCGATCAGCTGCTTGATCTGCGGGCCGGCGCCGCTGCGGATCGCGCCGAACCCGGCGAGCACGACGATCCGCCGGCGCTCCCGGAGGGCGTCCGCGAGCACCGACGCGATCTCCTCGACGCGTTCCGGGTCGGGCGGGACCGGTGGGACGTCGAGCCGGACGGGCCGCGTTCTCGCGACGTCGATGCCGCGTTCGGTCAGGTCGAGGGGGACGTGGAGGTGAACGGGGCCGGGCCGCCCCTCGAAGGCGGTGTTGACGGCCTCCTCGAGCACGCCGAAGGTGTCCTCGGCGGACTCCAGCAGGAAGGACTTCTTGGTCGTGGCGGCGAACATGGCCCGGGAGTCGGGTGTCCCGCCGAGCCCCGAGGTCTCGTTCAGCGAGCCCCAGCCCTGCCACTTCCTGGGCGCGTATCCCGAGACGGCCAGGACCGGGTAGGAGTCGGACATCGCCATGGCCAGCCCGGAGAACAGGTTGAACGCGCCGGGCCCGGCAGTGGCGAAGCAGAAGCCCAGCTTCCCGCTGTACATCGCATACCCGCAGGCCATGAAGGACGCCGCCTGCTCGTGGCGGGTGATGATCGGCCGGATCCGCCGCGAATGCTTCAGCGCCAGCATCAGGCCCGCCGCGTTCTCTCCCGCTCCCCCGAAGGCGGCCTCGACCCCGACGTCCTCCAGCCCGGCGACGATGGCCTCGTAGACCCTCATGGACGCGTCCCGTCCGCGTGCCAGCGCGCGGCATGCCGCTGATGCGCGTCGGTCATCCCGTTCGCGAAGAACCGCTCGTAGTACTCGGTTTCGACGTGATGGGTCTGCAGCCAGATGCCGGGCACGTGGACGGCGTCGGTGTGGGCGGGGAAACGGCCGTGCGTGCGGTGGATGTAGACGCAGACGTCCCGCGCGCAGTCGATCACCTCCTGCTCGTACGCGCTCGCCTCGGCCAGGTAACGCCGCCCGTAGTCGCCCTTGTAGATGTGGGAGAAGGTCTTCTCGTCGGTGTAGACGCCGCCTGGGCCGAACTTCGCCCGTACGACGCTGTCCACGGCCGCCTCCATCGAGGGGAAGTTGGGCGGGCAGGCGGCCTTGATCAGGTGCTCCCCATCCACCCGCAGGCCGACCGGGTGGGAGCGCAGGGTGGCGTACTTCGGCAGCGGCACGTGCCAGCGCAGGACGTCGGCGAGGCGGAAGCGCGGCGTGACGAAGTCGAAGCCGAGCATCCGGCCGTAGGCGCGGGAGAACTTCGGGTCGCCCAGCATGATCTGCGGATGGATCGTGCCGTGGATCCAGGCGCCCAGCCCCATCGCGTCGGCGGCCAGCATGAGGTTCTGCACGAGCAGGTCCGCCTCGATCTGGGTGCGCATCGTCCCCATGGCGCCGAGCGGCACCTTGACGTCCGGGTTGAGGAACCCGTTCTTGACCCACTTGCCCACGCCCGCCAGGCGATAGAGGTTGCGGTCGTCGACCAACGTCGGCCTGGCCCCCTCCGGCTGGGTGAGCAGGAACATCAGGCAGTTGATGTACTGATGGGAGAGGTCCACCACGGGCAGGAAGATCGTGGTGCCGGGCAGGTTGGACAGGAACCGGTTCGCATCGAGGTAGGCGGGGAAGTCCCGCCGCCCCTCGGCCACGTCGAGCCGGCGGTCGAGGACCCGCACCTTGGCCTGGCGGGCCCGCTCGATCAGCGATTCGGCGGTGAAGGGCAGGTCCGCGGCGGGTGGGAGTTTCCTCAGGTAGTACGTGCCGGTGTCGTTGATCATGAAGAAGTGGGTGCCCTGGGCGTTGTCGGGGCTGCCCGCAGTCCGGCCGGCCATGGTGAGGTTGGGCTTGGCCATGATGGGGTCGCCGTCCCGCGGATCCTCGAACGGCCGGTCGGGCATGGTCAGCCCGGAGCAGCCGGTGAGCGCGATGAGCAGCGCCTCCTCCAGCTCCGTCAGCGGCATCGGCGGGTGTGGTGACCGGTAGCTCATCGAACCCGCCGGGACGGCCGCGCCGCGGCTGACGCGGTGGGTCCGGCGTTTCCAGATGGTCTCCATCAGCGGCCGGGACAGGAGCGCTTCCAGCCCTTCCTGCCTGGTGGCGGGCTTGACGTCCATGATCGGGCTCGCTTTCAGTCGTGCGTGGTGCCGGTGTTCGCCTCGGGCCTGGCCGGGCGCCACGGCGCGAAGGCGCTCGTGGTCCGGGGCAGGACCGCCGCCAGTTCGGGGCAGTGCCGCAGGATGACGCTCGTCATGCCGTTGCGGGCGATCCAGTCCATCCCCAGCGGGGTGTAGATCTCGGGCCTGAAGTCGACGGTGAGGAAGCGGTCGCTCTGCAGCCGCCGGCTGGCCATGAGGATGAAGACGCGGAACGCCGTGTCGCTGAACCCGAAGCGCTCGGGCGGGTTCTCCGCGAAGAGCCCGACCATCGTGTCGATGTCGTCGACCGAACGGTAGACGTCCCGTAGCCGGGCCAGGCTGTCGGGGTCGGAGGTGAGGTCCTCGAAGCGCCGCAGGCGCGGCTGGTGCAGGCCGGCGCGGAAGTCGTTGTAGCGCGGCACGGCGCGGCGGCGCGTGCGGACCAGGTCGACCACGGAGAGGTCGATGATCTCGCCGTCCCGCTCGAACGCCTGCAGCGCGCGCGGGAAGTTGCGCAGCGTGATGGCCCCCGGATGGGCGATGCCGAACGAGTAGAGCGAGTTCGCCAGGCCGGTCCGGCGCATGACCGGCTCGGTGGCGGCGCCCTGCACGTCGTTGAAGCCGAGCGTCTCCAGCCGTCGCCCGCTCCTGTGGTCGGCGAGCTCGTAGTCGTCCGGGATCAGCGGGTGCATGCGGTAGACGGTGACGAAGTCCTCGGTCAGCGAGTACGGCGCGCCGTGATGGTCGGGCAGCGTCCGCGGGATGCCGGTGAGCGCGTGCGTGTCGGCCAGCCACAGCCCCAGATGGGTCAGCCAGCTCTTCGGCGGCCCCTGCCAGTTGGCCGTCAGCCCGATGTCGATCAGCTCGGTGGCGAGGATGGCGGGTGTCCACTCCACTGTGTGGATCTTGGCGATGAGGGCGGAGACCACGAGCCTGGCCGTGTGGTAGACCGACTCCTCGTCCAGGCCGGGATACTCCTCGCGCAGGGCCCGGCACACGGCGTTGTGCTCGCGGGCGAAGAGCGTGTGCATGACGCTGAGCCCGAGCCACCAGTTGTTGCGGAATCCGGTGATCGGGATGCCGTCCGGTCCTGGCACCAGGTGGCCGTCCTCCAGGCGCAGCGACGCGCCGCCGTCCGGCTCGCGCAGGGATCGCGCGACGGTCTCGTCCCCGCCGTAGACCTCCGAGCCGTCCCACCAGTGGGAGGCCGCGTTGGCGGACAGGATCGGCGGCCCCGTCCCGCCGGCCGGGCGCAGGTCGTCGTTCTCGGCGAAGCGCATCACATTCTCGGGCGTGCCTCCCGGGGTGTTGGCCCACGTCATGCCGTACGGGAGCGGCACCTCGACGCTCCTGGTCCCGGGCGGGCAGCGCTTGTGGTCCACCCAGTCGTGCACCTGGAACTGGATCCAGGCGGCGGCGATCACGTTCAGCGACCGTGCCGGGATGAAGCTGTCACGGTGGAGCAGCTCCCTGCTGACGACCACCGGATTCGGCTCGTCGAACAGGTCCGGCCGGTAGACGGGCTGGAGGTTGCGGCCGAAGGCCGAGCCGAGGGCTCCCATGGCGGGGTCGGACAGGTCGTTGCAGGTGCCGTCGTAGGTGCGCCTGACGAGCAGGGTCTCGTCGAGAGGCGGGGGCACCGGATGGGCCCGGGGAGGGGCCTGACGCACCTCGGTGTCGATCAGGTTGTCGCGGCGCAGCACCTGCCGGATGGTCGCGACGTTGAGCAGGCCGATCCAGGTCGGCAGCCTGTGCCAGGGGACGTACCGGTTGAGCACGCCGAACGCGCCGCGCAGCAGGGCGCCGACGACGAGGTTGCGTCGCGGCGTGGGCGTGACGAAGCGGCGTCCGCGGCGATGGGCGCTGCCGGCCTCGTAGGCGGCCTTGCGCGCGCGGTTGAGGTTGCCCAGGGGGCGGAACTCGTCGGTGGTGTTCCACGGGTCGAAGGCGAGCCGGTCGATGCGGATCCCGGCGGCCCGCGCGTCCGCGGTGCCGACGTCCTGGCGCGGGATCGTCAGCGTGGCCACGGGAACGACGGGCACGTCCGCGTCCGGCCAGTCCGCGGCTCCGTCCTCGACGGGCGTGAGGCCGGCGTCCTCGTAGCGCTGCACGCACAGGTCGAAGACGACGTCCTGACTGGCCAGCCGGGCCGCGAGCTCGTGCGACAGGTAGTCGGCGTCCTCCCGCGGCACGGGGACCGCCGAGGGGGACACCGCGGCCGGCCGGAGCCGGTAGCGGACGGGGCCGGCCTGGCCCCAGAGGATGGCGCCCCGGCTCCAGTACGTCTCCAGGGCGAGGCTGCGCACCTCACGCCGGGTTCCGGCGAGCACGTTGCGCCGCATGCGGGCGGCGGTGGACCAGCCCAGAGCCCAGGGCAGCTTGACGTACAACGCCACGGCCTTGCGCAGGGTGGTGGTCGCTCCGGCCATGACCTGCGCGAACACCACGAACTCGCGCGCGTTCGCGGCGTGGGAGACCGGGTGGTTCGTCATGAGGAGGTCGTGGGTCTCCTCAGCCCCCACCTGGATCCGCAGGGCCGCGCCCCTCAGGTCGGGGGCGGAGTCGGGCTGGCGGACGCCGCTCGCGTTCGACAGGCGGACGATGACCGGGTATTCGGCGCCGGGCTGGGCGAATCCGGTCCGCAGCTCCTCGGGCAGCGAGGTGTGGAACCTCAGTCTGGCGTTCTCGACACCGAGGATCGCCTTCGCGTGGAAGGCCCGGTCGATCCCGGCGGCGCCGCTGCGCTCCTTGATCTTGAGCTGGACGCGCATGAGGTCACCGGCGAGCCGTTCCAGGATCACCCGCTCCGCCTCGGGCGAGCCTCCGACGTAACGCTCGTACTGCTCGGCCGTGGAGGTTTCGCGCACCACCGGAGGCTCGTCGACGATGCGCTCCTGCTGCTTGGCCATGAGAACTCCCCCGAGAATGCGGCCGCCGCGCCGGGCATGAGCGATCGCGGCGCGGGATCTTTGTCCGCTATTCCCTCCGCCCGGCCGGACAATGCGCCCCTTTCCCCCAGCGCTGCCTATTCTTGGGAGAACGGGTATCTTCCCCGGTCAGTCGGGATTTGTCGCTTCGGCGGCCCTGCCCACGCCGCGTGAGGCGTCCCGCACGTTGCTGAGCACGTTCTGACCCTGCTCGTCCACCAGCCGGGTGATGAGCTGCTGCGCGGCGCCGAAGATCGCCGCCCAGCCGAGGATCTGCGCTCTGCTGTCGAGGTCGCTCAGCCCCGGGACGAAGCGCGCCTGGATCAGCATCAGCCCGATGACCGCCGACACCGCTCCGGCCGGGAGCTTCAACAGCGCCAGCACGATGGGAAGGGTGTAGGGGGCCGAGGTCCCGTGGATGTGGCGCAGGCCGATCGCGCCCACCAGCGAGGCCGCGGACAGGCCGATGAGCTCCACGATGGCCACGTCCCAGGCCGTCGGGGTGAGCCCGATGGGGCACGCGGGGCCGGCCTTGGGATCGTCGAAGCACAGGTTGATCGCATGGGGGTGGATGGCCCCCACCACGAGCAGGGCCGCGGCGACGGCGATCAGGACGAAGGTGGAGATCAGGATCGTGTTGCGGAAGCTGCGCAGCCGCACCTTCTCCTGCTGGGCGGCGATGTTGGCCGCCTGAAGCGTGATCACCGCCAGGGTGCGGTCCTGCGGCGACAACTTGCCGTCCTGGCCGCGAAGATGCTCCTCCAGCTTGGTCCGGCGCGGGTCCTGCGGCCCCAGGTGCTGCAACGCCCGTGCGAGCACGTCGCTGCCCCACCAGGGAAGCTCCGCCTCTGGCAGGAGTTTCAGCAGGGCGACCTCCACCTTGTTGATGTTCGCCCAGGTGCGGTCCACGGCGAGGCCGGACCAGGCCCCGCGCAGGCTCGCCCGGCCCGCCGCGGCCTCACGAGCCGCGTCGAGATGTCGCTGGGCGCCCCTGGCCGGCGCGGACCCGTCGTCGTAGCCGTCGAGCTGGCTCTGCAGCTCGGCGATGTAGGCCAGCGCGCGCTGCCGCCACGAGAACGCCTTCTCACCGGCCACATCCTGCATCGCTGTGCGTCTCTCCGCGTGCGCTCCCGCTGTCTACCCACGGGTTGCCCGGGACGGCACGCGGAGGAACGACCATCTGCTCAACCACGGGGAAATCCGGGCCCGTTGTTGACGTTCTCTCCTTCCCGCGGCGATGCCGGGCCCGGCCCCGCGGCGGGCGGGGCCGGGCCTCGCCCGCACCGGATCTAGGCGCTGATCAGCTCGGCGAGCGTGAGGTCGCGGAAGACCGTGGGCTGCACGTCCTCCGACGGGCGCTGGAAGAGCGCGCCCGACGACCGGTGCGGCAGGTCCACCGTGCGTACGTGGCGGAAGCCGCGGTCGCGGTAGTAGCCCTGCAGCCGCGGGTTGGCCTTGGCGCAGTCGAGGCGGACCCAGGGCAGGCCCGCCGAGAAGGCCGCGGCGCACGCCCAGTCGAGCAGGGCGTCGCCGAGGCCGGAGCCCGACCAGGGGCGGGCGACGGCCAGCTTGTGGATGTAGAGCGCCGCGCCCGGATCGTCGCCGGAGGTCCAGAACTCGGGGTCCGCGTGGTCGTCGAGGGCCATGGTGGCCACCGGCGGGGCCGACTCGTCGGGGTCGAGGTATCTGAGCTCGTCGTCCAGCAGGAACAACACGCGATCCTCGATGAGCGGCTCGATCCGCTCGGGGCCGAACCCTGCCCGCGGCCACTGCCGCACTCCCTGCGTGTGGAGCCACTCGGCGGTGTCGGCGAGCAGCGTGAGGACGCCGGGAAGGTCCGCGGGTTCCGCTCTGCGGAGTGAGAGCGGGTGCAGCAGGGTGTTGGTGTGCATAGTAGTACCCTTCGTTGCGTTGGGTGTCCGCGCCTGCGCACAGCGTGATGACGCAATGTCGCATGGGGGCGAAATGGGGCCTCAACCCGATATATATGGATAAATGGCGATTTAGGGGAGTATGCACGACTCCCCCAGGCCAGCGAGGCGGCTATTTCTCGCTGCACCCGGCCGGCGGGATCACCCCTTCACCCACGAGCTCGTCAGCGGCGATCGAGCTCGTATCTGATCAAATGTTTGTCGGCTGGCAAAACCGACACGGCGACACGCACTGGCATGTCTGCCCCGTCGTACCCCACTCGGACGTACACCATGACTGGCGTACCGAGTTCGAGTTGGAGGCGTTCGGCCTCCTCCTGGTTGGGCATGCGCGCCCAGATGTCGTCGACGACGCGCACCTGCGCATGGCCCAGGTCTTCCAGCACCCGGTTCGCCCCTCGCGCGATGTCTCCGGGTCTGGCGATCTCGGAGTCGGCAACCAGATCGCGGGGGAAGTAGGAATCGTTGGTGTTGTACGGCTGCCCGTCCACGAAACGCAGACGGCGTCTCACCACCGCCAATTCCCCGTCGGCCAACTCCAGCCTGCTGGCGATCTCCTCGACGGGAGACACCGTCAGCACCTCGATGTACTGGCTGGGTGCACGGCCTTCCTGCCCGACGGCGTAGGCGAACGCCTCGCGCAGTTCCCCGCTGGGTTGCGGCTCCAGCTCCCGCTGCGGATAGATCAGCAGCGGTCTGCGGTCCCTGACCACGGTGCCGCGCCGCGGCGTGCGCGTGACCAGACCCTCGTTGACGAGTTCGCCGAGGGCCAGCCTCACCGTGTTCCTGCTCACCCCATGGTCTTCCATGAGCTGCGCCTCGGTCGGCAGCTGCGCCCCGGGGCCGAGGACACCCGAGTAGATGGCTCGTCGCAACTCCGAAGCCACCTGCTGATACAGCACCGACCTTGCCACTTTCACCCCTTTTGTTCCAACAATTTAGACGATCTGGTTCTAGCAGGCCACAACCCCTTGACCGAACCACCTCCACCGGCCCATCATCCATTCGTTGGTACAAATCCATCTAAAGGCCGGTGAGGGGGTGAAGGCCAGTGTTGCCGGTCCGCACGGGTACGCCATACCTGCCCTGGCATGACCCCCGCGAAGCAACACGTTTACTGCGTTACGCGTTGACTCGCCAGGGGTTCACCCACACCTACCAGAGCATTGGCGACGGCATGCCCGAGCCATCGGTGCTGACTGAGCTGACCGTGTGTTGCGACGACGGATCCTTAGTCGGGAACAAGGAGGGTGGCGCCCCCGTCACGCATCACTTCGATGACCCGGTCGGTGCAGCTCAACGCATCGCCGCACGTCGCCGGCAACAGGGACCTTCGCGCTCCCCCATCGACTCCGTGTGCGAGTCAACGGTCTAGGACTCCATCCCTCGCCGGAGTCCTGGCGCCGTCGCACGCGGGGCAGGAAGCGCGTCCTGGCGGGTCCCCCACGCCCGCCAGGACGCGCTTTCCTCCGAGGACCTGCCTGAGCCTTCGGCCTCCATCTTCCGATGGGGGCTTTTTCTCTGCCCGCGGGCGGGCCGCGCGACCTCCGGGTCACGCCCGCTGCCGGTTCCGTACCGTTCACGTCTGCCGCCCAGTCCGGGTCGTCCTCCTCGACGACGCCTGCTGCCCCAATCATCGACCCTCGGAGCCCGACCCGGGGGCAGCTTCGTGATGGTGGGACTGGTGGGATTTACCGGTACCAATCGAATTTCCTGAGCGAGCTCAATCAGCGGGGTGATTTTCACTGAGTTGGTGGGAAATACGGCTTTCCGGTATCCAGTCGAGCACGATCAACGACTCGTCCACCTGCGAGAACACCCCGCGCACCGGCTCCCCGGCCTCCGGGGGCCGCTCCGCGCGCCAGTTCCCGTACATCAGAGCTCCGGGAACGGCCTCCAAACGAACCATTACCACTAGGTATGGATCGTGAAGCCCCGGAACGAAGGCCCGGCGGTTGACGATCCAACTCTCAACCTTTCCCTCCGGCTCCAGCTCCCGCCAGTGCCACCCCTCCGTACGGCAGGCCGCGCAGAACGCCCGCGGCGGGAACCGAAGAGTGCCGCAGGCGTCACATTCCTGCACCGCGAACTCCCGCCCGGCGACCCGCTCCCACCACGCGCGCGAGTCACGGTCGGGCTCGGGACGGTAGCCGGGCATCACGCCCTCCTCAGGATCAGCGCGGAAGTGGCGGGCAGGATGTAGCCGGGCTGCGCCGTGGAGAGCGCCACCTCGGCGCCCGGCACCTGGCGGTCCCCGGCCTCGCCCCTGAGCTGCGAGACCGCCTCGGCGATGTGGTTCATGCCGTGGACGTACCCCTCCGACAGGAACCCCCCGTGCGTGTTGACCGGCAGCGCGCCGTCCAGCGCGGTGGCCCCCGAGGCCACGTACGGGCCGCCCTCGCCCTTGGGGCAGAAGCCGTAGTCCTCCAGTTGCACGATCACCGAGTACGTGAAGCAGTCGTAGAGCTCGGCCACGTCGATCTCCTCCGGCCCGAGGCCCGCCTGGGCGTACAGGCGGGGCGCCAGGGAGGCGGCGGCCGTCACCGTGGGGTCGTCGCACGACAGGTGCGAGGTGCCGCCGCCCCAGGCCGCGGCCGAGACGAGGACCGGGGGGCGGCGCAGGGAGCGGGCGCGCTCGGCCGTGGTGACGACCACGGCGCAGGCCCCGTCCGTCTCCAGGCAGCAGTCCAGGAGGCGGAAAGGCTCGGCGATCCACCGGCTGGCCAGGTAGTCGTCGAGGGTGATGGGGGCGCGCATGAGGGCGCGCGGGTTCTTTGTGGCGTTGGCCCGCTGGGTGACCGCCAGGGCGCCGAAGTGCTCGGCGGTGGTGCCGTAACGCAGCATGTGGGCGCGGGCGTACATGGCGAACTGCTGGGGTGGGGCCACGTACCCGTAAGGCGCCTGGTACTGCACCTCAGGGCTCGCGGGCACGCCCCGCCCGGTGCCGCCCATGCGGAACTCCGAGCGCGCGTTGATCGCCCGGTAACAGACGACGGTCTCGGCCAGGCCGGCGGCCACGGCGAGCGCGGCCTGGCCGACGACCGCGTGGGAGACGCTGCCGCCGCCGAACTGGTCGAGGTGCCAGGACAGGTCCGTCAGCCCCAGGGCGGGGCCGAGCAGGGTGGGCGGGGCCGAGTCGCCGACCCGGTGGGTGGCCAGGCCGTCCACCTCGTCCGGGGTCAGCCCGGCATCCTCCAGCGCGGCGAGCACGGCGCGGCAGGCCAGGGTGAGGGTGCTGACGCCGGAGTCCTTGGAGAAGGGCGTGTAGCCGACCCCGGCGACGGCGGTGCGTTCCGAGAATTCAAGCAAGCGCTTGGGCACATGCGTCACGGTAGGCAGGCTTTTTCCGGCCTGTCAACGCAGGTCCAGGAGTGTGACTTGACACCTTCTCGGCGTTCCCCCTACCGTCCAAGCAAGCGCTTGGTAAGATGAATCCAGTCGGCGGATCGAGGAGGCGGACCATGAGCACACACGCTGCCCGGCTCATCACGCCGGACGGCTGTCGCAGCCTTCCGACGCCCCATCAGCGCAGCAGGATTCGCAACGGAGCCGCCATGCCGACGGGGCAGTCGCACCAGAGCCAGAACGGCCAGCTCGACAGCCGCCGTTTCCGGCAGGTGCTCGGCAGGTTCGCGACCGGCGTGGTCGCGATCACGGCCGTCGACCCCGGGGACGGGCAGCCGTGCGGCCTGGCCGCCAACTCCTTCACCTCCGTCTCGCTCGACCCGCCCCTCGTGGCGTTCTGCGTCGCCTACACCAGCACGAGCTGGCCGCGGGTGCGCGGCGCCAAGGCGCTCACCGTGAACGTGCTGGCCGAGAGCCAGCAGGCCGTGTGCGCTCAGCTTGCGACCAAGGGCGGCGACAAGTTCGCCGGCCTGTCCTGGACGGTCTCCCCCGGCGGCAGCCCCGTGCTCGAAGGCGCGCTGGCCTGGCTCGACTGCGCCGTCGAGGCCGAGCACCCGGCGGGCGACCACATGATCGTGGTGGCCCGGGTGCTGCAGCTCGACACCCACGCGGAAGGTGGCCCCCTGGTGTTCTTCCGGGGGGGCTACGGGGGGTTCGTTGAGCCTTCGTGAGCAGGCGCGGGCCTGGCTGGAGGAGAGCCTCGGCGGCGAGTTCGCCGGCGCCAGGGGGCTGGGCGGCCCCGGGCGTGAACACGAGGGCTTCGAGCTGAGGCGGGCGTGGGAGCGCCACCTCGGCGAGCACGGCTGGACCTGCCTGGGCTGGCCGCGGCGCTACGGCGGCCGCGCCGCCTCCCTCGCCGACCAGGTCGCCTTCCACGAGGAGTACGCCAGGGCCGGCGCCCCCGCCCGCCTGGGCCTCATCGGCGAGGGCCTCATCGGCCCGACCGTCCTCGAGTACGGCACCGACGAGCAGAAGGACCGGTTCCTGCCGCCCGTCCAGCGGGGCGAGGAGCTGTGGTGCCAGGGCTACTCCGAGCCGGAGGCCGGCTCCGACCTGGCGAACGTCCAGACCAGGGCCCGCCTCGACGGCGGCGACTGGGTGATCACCGGCCAGAAGGTGTGGACGTCCCTCGCGCAGTGGGCCGACTGGTGCTTCGTGCTGTGCAGGACCGAGGAGGGCTCGCGGCGGCATCACGGGCTGTCGTACCTGCTGGTGCCCATGCGGCAGCGGGGGGTCGAGGTCCGGCCGATCGTCCAGCTCACCGGGACCTCCGAGTTCAACGAGGTGTTCTTCGACGGCGCGCGCACCGCGGCGGGCAACATCCTCGGCGCCCCCGGCGAGGGGTGGCGGGTCGCCATGGCCACGCTCGGGTACGAGCGCGGCGTGTCCACGCTCGGGCAGCAGATCGGGTTCGGCCGGGAGCTGAGCGAGGTCGTCGCGACGGCGCGGCGGACCGGCGCGATCGACGACCCGGTGCTGCGCGACCGGCTCGTCAGATCGTGGCTGGAGCTGCGGATCATGCGGCTGAACGCGCTGCGCGTGCTCCGCCCGGACCCCGGCCCCGAGACGTCGATCGCCAAGCTGTACTGGTCGGAGTGGCACCGCAGGCTGGGCGAGCTGGCGCAGGCCGTCCAGGGCAGGGCCGGGCTGGTCGCGGACGCGAGCGGCGAGCTCGGCGAGCTGCAGCGGCTCTACCTGTTCAGCCGGGCCGACACCATCTACGCCGGCTCCAGCGAGATCCAGCGCACCGTCATCGCCGAACGAACCCTGGGCCTTCCCCGCTGACCGGAGCCGCCGATGCCGCCGCCGCACCTCTCGGAGCCGCCGATGCCGCCGCCGCACCCCTCGGAGCCGCCGATGCCGCCGCCGTACCCCAAGGCCCACGGCCTGCTCGACGGCAAGGTCACGCTGGTCACGGCCGCGGCTGGGGCGGGCATCGGCTACGCCACGGCCAGGCGCTGCGCCGAGGAGGGCGCCACGATCGTCGTCTCGGACCGGCACGAGCGCCGCCTGGCCGCCGCCGCCGAGTCGCTGGCCGAGCTCACCGGCGTCAAGCCGCTCGCCGTCCCGTGCGACGTGACGTCGCAGGCGCAGGTGACGGCGCTGTTCGACGCGGTGATGGAGACGCACGGGCGGCTGGACGTGCTCGTCAACAACGCCGGCCTCGGCGGTACGGCGCCGCTGGCCGAGATGACGGACGAGCAGTGGCACGCGGTCATCGACGTCACCCTGAACGGCACCATGCGCTGCACCAGGGCGGCGCTGCGGCACATGATCCCGCAGGGCCGCGGCGCGATCGTCAACAACGCCTCCGTGATCGGCTGGCGGGCCCAGCGCGGGCAGGCGCACTACGCGGCGGCCAAGGCCGGGGTGATGGCGCTGACCAGGTGCGTGGCCCTGGAGGTGGCCGAGCACGGGATCCGGGTCAACGCGGTGGCGCCGTCGCTGGCCGTGCATCCGTTCCTGGCGAAGGTGACCAGCGAGGAACTGCTGGCGGAGCTGGCGGCCAAGGAGGCGTTCGGGCGCTCGGCCGAGCCGTGGGAGGTGGCGAACGTGATCGTCTTCCTGGCCGGCGACTACTCCACGTACATGACCGGCGAGGTGGTGTCGGTCTCCTCCCAGCACCCCTGACGATATCTTGCGGGACAGGATATCGTGGGCGCATGAATATGACGGAGCCCATGTTCCTGGCGCTGACCGCGCTGGTGGACGCGCCCCGGCACGGCTACGGGATCGTCCAGGAGGTCGATCGGCTGTCCGCGGGGCGCGTCCAGCTCAAGATCGGCACGCTCTACGGGGTGCTCGACCGGCTCTCCGCCGCCGGGCTGGTGGCGCTCGACCGGGAGGAGGCCCAGCAGGGGCGGCTGCGGCGCTACTACCGGCTGACCGACGACGGGGCCGCGGCCCTGCGCGACGAGGCCGCCAGGATGGCCGCCACCGCCGAGGCCGCCACCACGCGCCTGCGCGCCAGGATGGCGGGAGGCGCCACATGAGCGTGCCGATGGACGACGAGGGGAGCCGCATGAGCCTGCCGCCCGCCGCCGCGCGGAGCGGCACGAGCCTGCCGCCCGCCGTTACGAGGAGCCGCGTGAGCCTGCTCGAACGGCGCTATCGCTCCGTGCTGCGCCTGCTGCCCGCCTCCTACCGCGCCGAGCGCGAGGAGGAGATGGTGGACGCGTTCATGGAGATGTCCGGCGACGTGCCCGACGAGCTGAACCCGCGGCCCCGGTGGGGCGAGATCACCAGCGTGGTGGCGCTCGCGCTGCGGCTGCGGTTCGGCGGCGCGGGCGCCGAGCCCCGGCTGTTCGCCTGGGGCGAGACCGTACGGCTCCTCGCCGTGCTCGGGCTGGCCTTCCAGGCCATGGGCGGCCTCTACACGGGCGTGGAGCTGCTGCGCACGCTGGTCTTCCAGGTGGAGCCCGGCCTCGCGGGCGCGCCCGGCTCCTTCGAGCGGCTGGTGGCCGTCGCCGTCTCGGTCGCGCACCTCTGCTCGGCGGTCGCGTTCATGGCGATCATGCGCGGTCACGTCAGGACGGCGAAGATCACGGCCGTCGTCGGCGCGGCGCCGACACTGGTCTACACGCTGATCCCGATGATCCTGGCCGGGCCGCTGGTGGACCGGCCGCTGTCGGAGCCCGCCACCCTGGTGTTCACGGCGGTGCCGGTGATCGCGCTGCTGCTGGGCTTCCACCGCGACGTCACGCCGCCGCGCCGCTCATGGGCGCTGGCCCTGGCGCCCCTGGCCGCGGGTGCGGTGGTGGTGGGCTGCACGTGGCTGCTGATCGCGCTGCGGCTGCCCGACGCCGACTGGCTCTACCTGTGGCTCGATCTCGGCACGGCGATCCCGGTGTGGGCCGTGGGCGCCGTGGTCGTGCTCACCCGGCCGGGCTCGCCGCCGTGGGCGCTGGCGATGTCGGCCGCCGGGCTGCTCCTGCTGCTGATGCGGGTGCCGCTGCTCGGCAACCTCCCCGACGGCTCCGCGTGGCTGACGGTCTGCGCCCAGTGCGCGCTGGTGTGGAGCCTGGCCGTGGCGCTGGCCTGGGTGGGGGCGCGGAGCCTGCCGGCCCGGCGGCCCGCGTTCCGGCCCTGACCCGGCCGGGTCAGGGAAAGATCAGGGTAGGCGGCAAGGGATCCGGGATCTAGTGTCCCGAGCATGGGCACACGCTCCTCCTTCCTGCTCGATGTCCTGATGACGGAGTTCGGCGAGTCGATCAAGCGCGATCCCGCGGCGTTCAGGCGGAAGTTCCGGAAGATGGCGGCCTCGCCGTTCGCCTTCTACCGGGGCAGCGCCTGCCTGTTCTACGCGGACATGGTGGGCGCGTACGCCGACGAGTCCCACCTCGACGGCCCGACCAGCAGGGTCTGGATCCACGGCGACCTGCACGCGGAGAACTTCGGCACGTACATGAACGCCTCCGGCGAGCTGGTCTTCAACGTCAACGACTTCGACGAGGCGTACGTGGGCCCGTACACCTGGGACCTCAAGCGCTTCGCGGCCAGCGTGGCCCTGCTGGGGTACGCCAAGGCGCTGTCGGACGACTCGATCAGCATGCTCGTGACCGACTTCGCCGGCGCCTACCTGGTGGAGCTGTCCGCCATCGCGGCGGGCGGGGACGACGCGATCGGCTCGCTCACGCTCGGCACCACCAGCGGGATGCTGCACCGGGTGCTGCAACGCGCCCGGCTCAGCACCCGCGTGGCGCTGCTGGACGCCGAGACCGTGATCGACGACTACGACCGGCGCTTCGCGCTCGTGGAGGGGCGCGAGGCGGTGGACACGGCGACCAGGCAGTCGGTGCTGGACGCGTTCGCCGACTACCTGACCACGCTGCCCGTGACGGTCAGCCCGGTCGAGCACGTGATCAAGGATGTGGCGCTGCGCAAGGGCGTGGGCATCGGGTCGGCGGGGCTGCCGTCGTACAACCTGCTGCTCGAAGGGCGCTCGCAGGCGCTGGAGAACGACGTCGTCCTCTACATGAAGCAGGCGGCGGTGCCGGCCGTGGCGCGGCACGTCACCGACGAGAAGGTGGCCTCCTACTTCCGGCACCAGGGGCACCGCACGGCGGAGAGCCAGCGGGCGCTGCAGGCCTACGCCGACCCCTGGCTGGGCTACACCGTGCTGCACGGGGTGGGGCAGCTCGTGGCCGAGGTGTCTCCGTACTCGGCCGACCTGGACTGGGACGACGTCAACGAGCCGGACGAGCTGCGCTCGATCATCCAGGACCTGGGCCGGGCGGTCGCGCGCATGCACTCGGTGGCCGACGACGAGTCCAGCCACGACCTCGTGGACTTCTCGACGGAGGAGGCGATCGTGGCGGTGATCGGCGACGACCGGTCCGGCTTCGTCGGGACGCTGGTGGAGTTCGCCCACCGGTACGGCGCGCAGGCCCGCGACGACCACCAGCGGTTCGTGGACCTGTTCCGCAACGGGCGGCTGCCGGGAGTCTGACTTCTGGCAACCGACCAGTCGGTATGGCATGCTCCCAGAACATGAGTCTGTTCTCTGTGGAAGGCAAGACCGTCGTCGTCACGGGCGGGTCGCGTGGCATCGGGCGCATGATCGCCGCCGGGTTCATGGAGGCGGGGGCGACCGTCTACATCTCCGCCCGCAAGGCGGCCGAGGTCGAGAAGACGGCCGCCGAGCTGGGCTGCTTCGCCGTCCCCGCCGACCTGTCCACGCCCGAGGGGCTGGAGCGGCTGGTGTCGGCGGTGGACGGGCCCCTGCACGTGCTGGTGAACAACGCGGGCGCCACCTGGGGCGCCCCGCTGGAGGAATATCCGGAGCAGGCCTTCGACAAGCTCTGGAACATCAACGTCAAGGGCGTCTTCTACCTGACCCAGCGCTTCCTGCCGCAGCTGAGGCAGGCCGCCACCACGGACGACCCGGCCCGAGTGATCAACGTGGGCTCGATCGACGGCATCAAGGTGCCCGCCCTGGAGAGCTTCGCCTACTCCTCGACGAAGTCCGCCGTGCACATGCTCACCCGGCACCTGGCCAAGCGCCTGGCCAAGGAGCACATCACGGTCAACGCCATCGCCCCCGGGCCCTTCGACTCGAAGATGATGGCGTTCGCGCTCGACGACCCCGCCACGCGGGAGGTCATCGCCTCCAACGTGCCCCTGGGCCGCATCGGCCGCCCCGAGGACATGGCGGGCGCCGCGATCTACCTGTCGTCGCGGGCGGGCGCGTACCTGACCGGCACGGTCATCCCGGTGGACGGCGGCATCTCCTGTTGATCAGAGCAGCTCGCGCAGCGCCGTCGCGAAGCGGGCCGCCGCCTTCGGCTCGTAGTTCAGGAAGAGGTACGGCTCGGTCAGCTCCGCCTCGATGACGGCGGGCCGCCCGTCGGAGAGCCGGACCAGGTCGATCCTGGCGTAGAGAAGGACATGGGGTATGGCGGTGAGCACCTTCTCGGCTAGTTCGACCTGGTCCGGGGCTGGGGTGCGGAGCCGGGCCCGCGCGTTGTCCGCCTCCGTCGCGCCGGCGGCGAGCATGGCGCTGCGGCGCACGGCGTGGCTGAGGCGGCCGTTGAAGTACAGCAGCGAGGTCTCGCCCTCCGACTCGACCATGTCGAGGTAGGGCTGGACCATCGGCGTGCGCCCCGTGGCCTCCAGCTCCGCCGCCAGGCGCGCGGCCTCGGCACGGTCGGCGGTCCTGGTGGTGTCGCGGGCGCCGGCGGAGACGGACGGCTTGACGACGTACTCGGGCCAGTCGGGCAGTTCCAGCGACGACCAGTGCGTGGGCACGATGGGCACGCCCAGGTCGCGCAGATAGGTCTTGTCGGTGTTGGACTCGAGCACGGCGTACGGGTTCAGCAGCCTCGTGACCGACTGCACGCCGCGCGCCCAGGCCAGGAACTCCTCCCGCTTGAGGATGTAGTCCCAGACGGAGCGGACGACCACGGCGTCGTACGCGCTCCAGTCGACGGTCGCGTCGTCCCACCGCTCGACGCGCCCCTCGATGCCGGCCTCCCGCCAGGCGGCCAGCATCGGCTCGCGCTCGTCGTCCGTATCGAAATCGGCAAAAGTCGCATAAGCACAGATAGTCACGCAGTGATATTAATGTGGCGCGAGCCGGGTCATTTCGGACCCGGCCCGCACGCGTCACGGGCGCGCCGCGCTGCCGCCTTCAGCAGCCTTCAGTGACGTTCAGTGACGTTCAGCGGCGTTCAGCGGCGCCGCGCGCCCGCCCGCCCGATCAGCCGGCCCCGATCAGTCGTGCACGTCGTCGACGACCACGTCGCTGCCGTTGGTGCCCGTCACGGAGTTGCCGTTGACGTTGTTGACCCCGGTCGCGCCGTGGCCGTTGACGTTGGCGTTGAAGACGTTGCCGAAGTTGTTGCCCGACTGCGAGGAGTCGCGGTTGGAGCTGGAGTTACCGGCGTTGGTGTCGGCGAACGCGGGGGCCGACAGCAGGGTCACGCTCGCCGCCGCGGCGACGATGCCGGTCATGCAGAGCTTCTTCATCATGTCGATGTCCTTTCGAGTGCTGAGCTCGGACGTCAGCCGGTCAGTAGAAGACGTACGTCACCGCGATCCCGCCGTTCGTGGCGGTCGTCGCGAAGCCGTTGACGTTGTTGACGTTGGTCGAGCGACCTTCGCCGTGGTTACCGGCGAGGACGTCACCGAAGTTGTTGCCCGACTGGGACGAGTCACTGTTGCCACTCCGGTTGGCGGACCAGGTGTCACCGGTCAGGGGACCGGCCCAGTCGTCATCAGCGTGAGCGGGAACCGCAAGCAGTGCGCCACCGGCCACCGCCGCCAGCACGGCCGAGACGGCGCACACCTTTCTGATCACTTCTGCTCCTTCGCCAGTGGGGGGAAGCCCTCCAGGACGCCGGCCGCCGGGCCCAGACGCACCAGCCGCCCGTTGGGCTTTCCTTTGACCTCTAGGGATCAAGGTCAGTGCGAGCATATAACTTCTTGTGGTCGAACGGTAGCGGTGAGTAGTCAGAACATAGTTCGGACCATACGCTGACAGGGGGTGTCAGTGACCCGCCCCTACCTTCGCCCGCATGATCTACGAGCTGCGGCGCTACACCATGCGGCCAGGCCGGAGGGACACGCTGATCTCGCTGTTCGAGCGGGAGTTCATCGAGTCGCAGGAAGCCACCGGCATGCGCATCACGGGGACCTTCCGCGAGGTCGGCGAGCCGGACACCTTCCCCTGGCTACGCGCCTTCCCCGACATGGCCGGCAGGAAGAAGGCACTGGAATCCTTCTACGGCGGCCCGGTGTGGCTGGCCAACCGCGACGCCGCCAACGCCACCATGACCGACTCCGACGACGTCCTGCTGCTGCGCCCGGCGGGCCCGGAGTTCCCCTCCGGGGAGCGGCCCCCGGCCGGCGCGACTCCTCCATCGTCACTCTACGTAGCCACCGTCTATCACGTGGACGGGGACGACTTCGCCCGGCTCTTCCATCGTGAGGCCGTGCCCGCGCTGGCCGAGGCCGGGGTCGCGCCGGTCGCCTGCCTGGAGACGGAGCACGCGGAGAACACGTTCCCGCGACTGCCCGTCAGGACCGGCGTGCAGGTGTTCGTGTGGTTCGCCCGGTTCGAGACCCCGCAGGAGGAGCGCGAGGTGGCGCTGCCCATGCTGGAGCCGCGCTTCACCGCGCCCCCGGAGCGGCTGCGGCTGCGCCCCACCGCCCGGTCAGCCCTGCGCTGACGGCCCCTGCGCAGACGGGCCTGCGCAGACGGGCCTGCGCAGACGGGCCTGCGCAGACGGGCCCCGCACAGACCGGCCGCTCAGATCAGGTGCCGCCAGGCGGGGACCTCGCCGCCGCCGTCCACCCGCACCTCGGCGCCGGTCACGTAGCCCGGCGCGGCCAGCCACAGGCACACGGCGGCCACGTCCTCGGGCGTGGCCATGCGGCCGGCGGGGATGGCCTGGCCGTCGAGGTCGGCGCGGCCGCCGTAGTGATCGGCGGTCTCCTGGGTTGCGGCCAGGCCGACGACGACCGTGTTGACCCGTACCAGCGGGGCCCACTCCGCGGCCAGGCAGCGGGCCAGGTGGTGCAGGCCGGCCTTGGCGGCGCCGTACGCGGACGTGCCGGGTGAGGGTCGGGCGCCGCTCGCGCTGCCGATCATCACGACGGCCCCGCCCGAGGCGGCGAGCAGCGGATACGCGCGCTGCGAGACCAGCAGCGGGGCCGTCAGGTTGAGCTCGATGACGCGGGCGTGCAGGCGCGGCGAGGTGCCCTCCAGCGGGGCGTGCGGCGAGCCGCCCGCGTTGTTGACCACCACGTCCAGCCGGCCGAACCCGCCGATCAGCCGCTCGACCTGCTCCGGGTCGCGCACGTCCGCCTGCACGAACCGGTGCCCCGGACGCCCGGGCCCGGTGCGGGCGCAGACGGTCACGTCGGCGCCCGCCGCGTGGAAGGCCGCGGCGATGCCCGCCCCGATGCCCCTCGTGCCGCCCGTCACCAGGACGGACTTGCCCGCGTAGTCGTAAGTCACGGTCACGGGTGCTACCGTACCAAGCAAGCGTTAGGGAGGTACATTGGGCATCTCACTGCGGGAAGGGCCGATCGCCGAAGTGGTCGTGGACGTGCCGCCGGTGAACGCGCTGCCGGTGCGGGCCTGGGAGGAGCTGGCCGGGGCGGTGCGGGCGGCCGGCGAGGACCCCGCGACCAGGGTGGTCGTGCTGCGGGCCGAGGGGCGCGGCTTCAACGCCGGGGTGGACATCAAGGAGATGCGGAACACCGACGGCTTCACCGCCCTCGTCGGGGCCAACCGGGCGTGTTACGCGGCCTTCGCCGCCGTGTACGAGTGCGCCGTCCCCGTGATCGCGGCCGTGCACGGCCACTGCCTGGGCGGCGGCATCGGGCTGGCGGGCAACGCCGACATCGTGGTGGCCGAGGAGGCGGCGTACTTCGGCCTGCCCGAGGTGGACAGGGGCGCGCTGGGCGCGGCCACGCACCTGGCGCGGCTGGTGCCGCGGCACCTGGTGCGGGCGATGGTCTACACGTGCAGGAACGTCACCGCCGCCGAGCTGCACGCGTTCGGCTCGGTGCTGGAGGTGGTGCCCCGGGAGGAGCTGCACGAGACGGCCATGCGGGTGGCCGGGCAGATCGCGGACAAGGACCCGTACGTGATCCGCCGCGCCAAGGAGTCGCTCAACGGCATCGACCCCGTCGACGTCAACCGCAGCTACCGCTTCGAGCAGGGCTTCACCTTCGAGCTGAACCTCATGGGCATCGGCGACGAGCACCGGGAGCGCTTCAGGTGACGGGCAAGGTGATGACGGCCGGGCAGGTGGCCGCCTCGGTGGAGAGCGGGATGACGGTCGGGATCGGCGGCTGGGGCTCGCGCCGCAAGCCGATGGCCCTGGTCGAGGCCCTCATCCAGGCCCCGGCCCGCGACCTCGTGATCGTCTCCTACGGCGGCCCGGACGTCGGCATGCTCTGCGCGGCCGGGAAGGTGCGCAAGGTCGTGGCCCCGTTCGTCACGCTCGACTCCATCCCCCTGGAGCCCGGATTCAGGCGGGCCCGGCAGGCGGGGGCGATCGAGTTCGCCGAGTGGGACGAGGGCATGTTCATGTTCGGGCTGCTGGCCGCGGCGCACCGGCTGCCGTTCCTGCCGACGCGGGCGGGGCTGGGCTCGGACGTGCTGCGGGTCAACCCGGGGCTGCGGACGGTGCGCTCACCCTACGAGGACGGGGAGGAGCTGGTGGCGGTGCCCGCGCTGCGGATGGACGTGGCGCTGGTGCACCTCAACCGGGCCGACGCCCGGGGCAACGCCCAGTACCTGGGGCCCGATCCGTACTTCGACGACCTGTACGCCAAGGCGGCCGGGCGCTGTTACGTCTCGTGCGAGCGGGTGGTGGACACGGCGGATCTGCTCAAGGAGGGGCCCGTGCAGTCGTTGCTGATCAGCCGGTCGATGGTGGCGGGCGTGGTGGAGGCGCCGGGCGGCGCCGGATTCACCTCGTGCGAGCCCGACTACGGGCGTGACGAGGCGGCGCAGCGGAGGTACGTGGAGGGCTTTCGTGAGCAGGGCTGACATCTGCGTGGTGGCGTGCGCGGAGGCGTTCAGGGGCGACGGGGAGATCCTGGCGGCCGGGATCGGCGGGGCGATCACGGTGCTGGCGGCGCGGCTGGCGCGGCTGACGTTCGAGCCGGACCTGCTCACGCACGACGGCGTCTGCCTGCTCACCGGCGACGTGCCGGCGCTCGGACAGGCGCCCGGGGTAGTGGAGGGCTGGCTGCCGTTCCGCGAGCACCTGTGGCTGGTGCTGAACGGGCGGCGGCACGTCATGCTCGGCGCGAGCCAGATCGACCGGTACGGCAACACGAACATCTCCTGCATCGGCGACTGGGCGCGGCCCAAGGCGCAACTGCTGGGGGTGCGCGGGGCGCCGGGGAACACCCGGTGCGACCCGACGAGCTACTGGATCCCCCGGCATTCCAGCCGCGTGTTCGTCCCCGAGGTGGACGTGGTGAGCGGGCTCGGCACGGATCGGGGCGCGTTCGAGCTGCGGCGGGTGGTGACGGATCTGGCCGTGCTGGACTTCGGGACGGCCGACGGGTCGATGCGGCTGGTGTCCGTGCATCCCGGGGTGAGCGTGGACGACGTGGTGGCGGCCACGGGCTTCGAACTGGACAACGTCTCCGGACACGTCGCCCGGACGCGGGAGCCGACCGGCGAGGAGCTGCGCGTCCTGGACCGGCTCGACCCCGGCCGCCTGCGCGACCGCGAGGTGGCGGCGTGAGGACCGCGCTGACCTCGCTCGTGGGCTGCCGGCACCCGATCGTGCAGACCGGCATGGGGTACGTCGCCGGCGCCCGGCTGGCTGCGGCCACCTCGCGGGCGGGCGGGCTGGGGGTGATCGGCGCGGCCACCATGTCGGTGGCCGAGATGCGGGCGGCGATCCGGCGGGTGAAGGAGCGCACGGACGCCCCGTTCGGCGTGAACCTGCGGGCCGACGCCGACGACGCCGCAGAGCGGGTGGAGGTGCTGGTCGCCGAGGGCGTGCGGGTGGCGTCGTTCGCGCTGGCGCCACGCCGGGAGCTGATCGCCCGGCTCAAGGACGCCGGGATCGTGGTGATCCCGTCGGTGGGGGCGCGGCGGCACGCGGAGAAGGTCGCCGGGTGGGGCGCGGACGCGGTGATCGTGCAGGGCGGCGAGGGCGGCGGGCACACCGGGCCGGTCGCGACCACGCTGCTGCTGCCGCAGGTGGTGGACGCGGTGGACATCCCGGTCATCGCGGCGGGCGGCTTCTTCGACGGCCGGGGGCTGGTGGCGGCGCTGGCGTACGGGGCCTGCGGGATCGCCATGGGCACCCGCTTCCTGCTGACCAGCGACTCGCCGGTGCCGGACGAGGTGAAGAAGTTCTACCTGGCGGCCGGCGAGACGGTGGTGACCAGGAACGTGGACGGGGTGCCGCACCGGGTGCTGAGCACGCCGTTCGTGGCCTCGCTCGAACGCGCGCGGCTGGTCAGGGCGGTGGTGAACGGGGCTCGCTTCAAGCGCCTGTCGGGGCTGTCCTGGCGCTCGATGCTGCGCGAGGGACGGCGGATGCGGCGAGGGCGGGAGCTGACCTGGGCCCAGGTGCTCCAGGCGGCGAACACGCCGGTGCTGCTGCGGGCGGCCATGGTGGAGGGCCGGGCGGACCTGGGCGTGATGGCCTCGGGTCAGGTGGTGACCGTGCTCGGCGACCTGCCGTCGTGCCAGGAACTGATCGAGCGCGTCATGGCCGAGGCGGACACGGCGCTGGCCCGCCTGCCCGTCACAGGACGGTGATGCCGCGGGCGGCGAGGATGGCGTTGGCCTGGGCCTGGTTGATGATCGCGCCCGCGAACGCGCGCAGCTTGGCGTCGTCGGGCTCGCCCAGGTCTGCTCCGCGCAGATCGGCCTTGGCGAACTTCGTGTTCAGCAGCCGGGTGCCGCGCAGCCGGCAGTCGCTCAGCGTGGCCTCGGTGAAGTCGCAGCCCGACAGGTCCGCGTCGTCGAAGCGCACGCCCTCGACGTGCTCCTTGCGCAGCGAGCAGCCGCCGAGGTTGGCCAGCGTCAGGTTGGAGCGGCTCAGCTTGAAGCCGGTGCCGCGCGAGCCGGTGAGCGCGGCGCCGATCATGCGGCAGCCGGTGAACGACACGTCCGTCAGCAGCGCGCCCGCGAACTGCGCCGACGACAGGTCCACGTCCGTGAAGGTCGCGTCGATGAGGTCGGCGTCGTTGAACCGGGCGCGCATGCCGCCCCCGCCCTTGAACACCGCCCCGTCGAGGTCGGCCTTGCGGAAGTCGGTCTGCTCCAGCACGCACGACTCGAAGCGCGCGCCCGCCAGCGAGGCGCCCCACAGGTCGGTCTCCGTGAGGTCGCACTCCCGGAAGACGTGGGTCTCCCCCGGCGGGAGCCGGTCGCCCAGCGCTTTGCGGGACAGGTCCTCGCCGTCGAAGTTCACGGGCTAGAGCCTACCGGTCAGCGCCTCCGCGGCCGCCTGCCCGCAGACGCCGGCCGACCCGTACGTGGCCAGGTGCACGGCGCCCAGATCCGACCGGGCGGGCAGGCCCATCTCCACCACCACGGCGTCCGTGCGGGCGCTGAGCAGGTGCCGCAGGGCCTCGGACTGCCAGGCGTAGCGGTGCACGTCCCTGACCACCACGACGAGCGGCCGCCCGGCGGCCAGGCCGATCACGCGCTCCAGCGCCGGCCCCGTGGCCTGGCCGGCGGACAGGCGGGCGACCTCGGTGCCGGGCAGCAGGCGGCGCAGCGGCTCGCCGACGCCCCACGGGGTGTTCTTGTCGATCGCCAGGTTCATCACCGGGGCCAGCTCCACCACGTACGGCGCCTCCTCGATGGGCAGCACCGGCGCGGTGGAGCGGCGGGTGACGCGGATCGCCCGGCGGGCCGCGGCCAGGCCGATCCGGCCGTCGGCGGGCACGGGGCTGCCCGAGGAGGTGGCCCATGAGGCCAGCTCGCGGACCCTTCGAGCGGCGTCGGCCAGACGCTCCTCGGGCAGCAGTCCTGCGGCCACCGCCGCCGCGATCGCGTCGCGGATCCCGGCGGCGGTGGCCTCGTCGGCACGCTCGCCGCCGACGCAGATCGCGTCCGCGCCGGCGGCGATGGCGCGGGCGGAGGCGCCCCCGATGCCGTACGCCCCCGACACCGCGGCCATCTCGATGCCGTCAGTGATGATCAGCCCGTCGAACCCGAGCTCCTCCCGCAGCAGCCCGGTCAGCACCTTGGGGCTGAGGGTGGCGGGCCGCTCGGCGTCGTACGACGGCACGAGCAGGTGCCCGGTCATGACGACCTTGACCCCCTCGTCGATCGCCTCGCGGAAAGGGTGCAGGGCGTCCTCGATCCCGCTCTCGGCGACGACGGGCACGCCGTGGTGGGAGTCGACGGCGGTGTCGCCGTGCCCGGGGAAGTGCTTGGCGCTGGCGGCCACCCCGGCCGACTGCAGCCCGCGCACGAACGCCCTGGTGTGCCGGGCCACCAGCACCGGGTCGGCGCCGAACGCGCGCAGGCCGATGACCGGGTTGTCCGGGTTGGAGTTCACGTCGGCGGAGGGGGCGAAGTCGATGGTGATGCCGGCCCTGGCCAGGTCGCCCCCGAGATCCCTGGCCAGCGACTCGGTGAGCGCCACGTCGTCCACGACGCCCAGCGCGTACGCGCCGGGGCGGCTGCTGCCGGTCGCCACCTCCAGCCGAGTGACCTCGCCCGACTCCTCGTCCGTCCCGACCAGCACCGACGGGTTCTCCGCCCGCAGCGCCGCGGTGAGCTCGGCCACCTGGCCCGGGTCCGCGATGTTGCGCGAGAACAGCACGACGCCGGCCAGCCCGTCGCCGAGCCGGCGGCGCAGCCAGTCGGGGGGCGTGCGGCCGGCGAAACCGGGGAACAGCACGGCGTCGGCAAGGCGAAGCAGGTCACCGCTCAGGGGCATGACCCGAAATCTAATAGGAAAGTTTCCTATTTGCTAGAGGCATTTTCTGATGTCAGCCCGCTCCCCTTCGTGACGAACTCCGCCACCGTACGCACCGGCGCCCCCTTGCGGTCCACGAAGTCCACCGCGCGGAAGGCCACCCGCAACTCCTCGGAGCCGGCGGTGCACGACAAGTAACCGCGCCGGTCGTCGAAGAACCTCAGGTGCGGGTTGGCCGCCAGCACGGCGGGCCCGTCGGTCTCCGGGGGCATGCTGGTGATCGAGCTGCCCACGAACTCGACCCCGACCGTGGCCGAGTCCGGATCCAGGAAGTCGGCCTTCAGCTCGCCGGCCCAGGCGTTGTGCACGTCCCCGCTGAACACGGCCAGCCCCGGCGCGTTCACCCCCAGGATGCGGCCGCGCTGCGCCTGGTGGCCGTCCCAGGAGTCGGGGCGCAGGTTCGGCGCGGGCCCGGGCACGAAACGGCGGGCGAAGAACAGCGGCTGCACCAGCACCCGCCACCGGACCGGGCTGGTGACCAGGCGCGAGAGCAGCCACTGCTCCTGCGCGGCCCCGAGCATGGTGCCGGCGTCGCGGTGCTGCCGCACGTCGAGCACCATGAAGTCGGCCACCGTCCCGTACGTGCGCCGGCGGTACATCTGCAGGTTCCCGTCCTCCGGGCGCACCCTGATCGGCTGGTTCTCGTAGTACGCCTGGTAGGCCGCGCCCCTGCGGCGCAGGAACGCCGCCGACCCGTCGCCCCGGCCCCGGTAGTTGTCGAGCACCTCGTGGTCGTCCCAGGTCGGCACCCAGGGCGCGGCGGCGTGCGCGGCCTGGAGGTCGGGATCGGTCTTGTAGCGGGCGTAGCGCTGGCGGTACTCGTGCAGCCGGCTCGTCTCGCCCGGCAACGGCCCGAGCGCCCGCACGACCCGGGCCGACTGGCGCGACTCGTAGATGTAGTCGCCCACGTGGAAGACGACGTCGGGCCGCTCGTCGGCGAGGTGGCGGTAGGCGGTGTAGAAGCCGTGCTCGTAGCGCTGGCAGCCGGCCACCGCGAACCGCACGGGCCGCGCCGACTCCGGGTGGTCGGCCGTCCTGGTGCGCCCCACCGCGCTCTGCTGGCTGCCCGCCTTGAACCGGTAGAAGTAGTCGGTGCCCGCCCTGAGGCCGGCGACCCTGACGTGCACGCTGTGCGCCCAGACCGGCAGCGCCTGCGCGGTGCCCTGGCGCAGGCCGCGCGTGAAGCGCTCGTCCTCGGCGAGCTGCCAGCTCACCTCCACGGCCCTGGGCGCCATGCCGCCGGGCCGCCGGGGGTCGGTGCCGAGGGGGTCGGCGGCTAATCGGGTCCAGAGCACCACGCCGTCGGGCAGCGGCTCGCCGGAGGCGACGCCGAGGGTGAACGGGTTCGCCATGTCTTCATGGTGCGGGAGTCAGGCGTTCGATGATGGTGACGTTCGCCTGTCCTCCGCCCTCGCACATGGTCTGCAGACCGTACCTGCCGCCCGTACGCTCCAGCTCGTGCAGCAGCTTGACCGCGAGCACGGCGCCGGTCGCGCCGAGCGGGTGGCCGAGCGCGATGGCGCCGCCGTTCGGGTTGACCCTGGCCGGGTTCGCGCCGGTCTCCTTGATCCAGGCCAGCACGACGGGGGCGAACGCCTCGTTGATCTCGATGGCGTCGAAGTCCTCGATGGACATGCCGGTCATGCCGAGCGCGTGCACGGTCGCCGGGATCGGGGCGGAGAGCATCATGATCGGGTCGTCGCCGCGCACCGACAGGTGGTGCACGCGGGCGCGCGGGGTCAGGCCGTGCTCGCGTACGGCGCGGGGGGAGGCGATGAGCAGGGCGGCGGCGCCGTCGGAGATCTGGGAGGCCAGGGCGGCGGTCAGGGTGCCGCCGTCGGTGAGCGGCCTGAGCGCGGCCATCTTCTCGCGGGTGGTGTCCCTGCGCGGGCCCTCGTCGGTGGTGACGCCCTCGTAGGGGACGATCTCGCGGCCGAAGCGCCCGGCGTCGACGGCGTGCAGCGCCCTGCGGTGCGACTCGTACGCGAACGCCTCCATCTCCTCCCGGGCGATGCCCCACCGGGCGGCGATCATCTCGGCGCCGGCGAACTGGGAGACCTCCTGCGTGCCGTACCGCTCCGTCCAGCCCTTGGAGCCGGAGAAGGGGCTGTCGTGGCCGAGCGGGCGGCCCGCGAGCATCGCCGAGGAGATCGGGATCATGCTCATGTTCTGCACTCCCCCGGCCACCACCAGGTCGCTCGTGCCGGACAGCACGGCCTGGGCGGCGAAGTGCAGCGCCTGCTGGGAGGAGCCGCACTGCCGGTCGATCGTGACGCCGGGCACCTCCTCCGGCAGCCCGGCGGCCAGCCAGCAGGTGCGGGCGACGTCCCCGGCCTGCGGGCCGATCGTGTCCACGCAGCCGAAGATCACGTCCTCGACGGCGGAGGGGTCGGCGTCGGCGCGGAACATCAGCTCCTTGAGCACGTGCGCGCCGAGGTCGGCGGGGTGGGCTGCGGCCAGTCCGCCGTTCCTGCGCCCGACGGGGGTGCGGACGGCGCCGACGATGTACGCCTCACTCATCCCCGCATCGTAACAAGCGCTTGGTCTACACGGGAATGCCGTATGAGCAGGGGCAGTTAGGCGAACAAGCGATTGTCTGAGGGCCCATAATGGGAACGTGACCACGCGAAAGAACTCCGGCACGGCCACCACCCCGGCCAAGCGTCAGCGCACGACCTCGTCGGGGTCGGCGTCCGAGCGCCGTGACCACCTCGTCAAGCTCGCCGCGGAGCTCTTCGCGCGCAAGGGCTTCCAAGCCACGACAGTACGCGAGATCGCCGACGAGGCCGGCATCCTCTCCGGAAGTCTCTACCACCACTTCGACTCCAAGGAGACGATCGTCGACGAGGTGCTGTCCACCTTCCTCGACGACCTCATCGCCCGTTACCGCGCCGCCGTCGACACCAGCTCCGACGCCCGCACGGTGCTGTCGGAGATGGTCCGCATCGGCTTCGGCACGCTGGAGCCGCACCGCGCCGCGATCACGGTGATGCAGAACGACTGGAACTACCTGCGCCAGTTCGAGCGCTTCAACTACCTCGTCAAGGCCGAGGACGAGGTCGAGCAGATCTGGGTCTCGCAGATCAAGGCCGGCCAGGCCGCGGGGCTGTTCAGGTCCGACGTCGACCCGAAGCTGACCTACCGGATGATCCGCGACACGATCTGGGTGGCGGTGCGCTGGTTCCGCCCCGGCGGCAGGCTCAACACCACGGCGCTGGCCGAGCACTACATCACGGTGCTCTTCGACGGGCTCGCGACGGGCGAGCGCACCACCCACAAGGGATGAGCCTCGGCAAGGCGGTGCGGCTGGCACTGCAGGAGGCGGCCGAGCCCGGCAAGGCCGAGGCCATGCAGGCCTACATGAAGTCCACGATGCCGTTCCTGGGCGTGCAGGCCGTGCCCAGGCGCGCGGCGCTGCGGCGCGTCTTCGCCGGGCACCGGCTGGACAGCGCGCCGGAGTGGCGGCGGGCGGTGCTGACGCTGTGGCGGGAGGCCGAGTACCGCGAGGAGCGCTACGCCGCCGTCGAGCTGTCCGGCTACCACCTGTACCGCGAGTTCCAGACCCTCTACACGGTGCCGATGTACGAGGAGATGATCGTCTCCGGCGCCTGGTGGGACCTGGTGGACGAGCTCGCCACGCACCGCGTCGGCGGGCTGCTGGCCGCCTACCCCGACTCGATGCGCCCGCTCATGCTGGAGTGGGCGCACGACGGCGACCTGTGGAAGCGGCGCACCGCGATCCTGTGCCAGAACCGGTTCAGGTCCCGCACGGACACGGCGCTGCTGTACGCGTGCATCGAGCCGAGCCTGTCCGACAACGACTTCTTCGCCCGCAAGGCGATCGGATGGGCCTTACGCGAATACGCCAAGACCAACCCCGGCGAGGTCGTCCGGTACGTCAGGGCCAAGGGCATCTCGGGGCTCAGCCGCCGTGAGGCGCTGAAGAACATCCCCGTCACCTAGTCCACAGGGCGTCCTGCACGGCCTGCACCAGGGCCATCAGCTCCGGCGTGACGCGCTCCCGCGACCACGCCAGCGCGTACGTGATGCGCAGGTCCCCCGCCTCCAGCGGCACGAACCGCACGTCGTCCCGCCTGATGGTCCTGGCCAGGAGCTGCGGGATCGGCAGCAGCCCGGCGCCCGCCGCCACCAGGTCGAGCGCGGCGCCGAAGTCGTCGTCGGCCACCAGCCGGGAGCGGCCCGGCAGCCCCGGCCAGGGGCGGGTGCCCGGGGCGAGGAGCACGTGGCCGCCCAGCTCGCCGGCCGTCACCCGGGGGCGCGACTCCAGCATGTGCCCGGCGGGGACGGCCAGGTGATCGACGGTGACGTGGAACCTGGCCGCCGTGACGAACTGCGCGGGCGCCGGCGTGGCGAGGATCGCCGCCGACACCTCCCCGTCCGACAGCGCCCGCGCCGCCGCGCTCCGGCCCGCCGCGCGCAGCTCCACCCCGATCGCCGGGGTGCGGCCCGCCAGCCGCCTGACGATCCGCGCCGCCAGCACGCCCACGAGCGACGGATAAGCCAGATGAATGGTCGGCCTGGCCAGCCTGGCCGCCTCCGCGCCGAACGCCTCGACCGACTCGATCACCTGCTCGGCGTGCGCGAGCAGCGCCTTGCCCGCCGCCGTGAGGCGCACCTCCCGGGCCGAGCGCTCGAAGAGCCGGGAGCCGGTGGCGCGTTCGAGCCGGGTGATGGCCTGGCTCATGGCGGGCTGGGACATCCCGAGGTCGGCGGCGGCGGCCGAGAAGCTGAGCCGTTCGGCGACCCTGGCGAAGCAGTGGATCTCCCTGAGCATAAGCAGCACCAATCCATGGTGCACCACCTCCGCGGCGGTCGGCAGGATGCCAGCGACCTGATCCAGATCTAGGGAGCTGAAGAGATGTCCTCCTTCCCCACGTCCACCGTGCTCGGATACCCGCGCATCGGGCCGCGACGGGAGCTCAAGCGGGCGCTGGAGTCGTACTGGAGCGGGCGCTCCACCCGCGCGGACCTCGACCGGGTGGGCGCCGGGCTGCGGGAGCGGACCTGGCGCCGGCTGGCGGAGCTCGGGCTGGACGGGCTGCCGTCGAACACGTTCTCCCTGTACGACCAGGTGCTGGACACGGCCGTGCTGCTCGGCGCCGTGCCTGAGCGCTACCGGGACGCCGCGGATCCCTACTTCGCGATGGCCCGCGGCACCGAGGGGCTGGCGCCGCTGCGGATGACGAAGTGGTTCGACACGAACTACCACTACATCGTGCCCGAGATCGGCCCTGACACGGTGTTCAAGCTGGACGCGAGCAAGCCGCTGGGCGAGGTGCGGGAGGCCCGGGCGCTGGGGTTCGAGACGCGGCCCGTGGTCGTCGGGCCGGTGACGTTCCTGCTGCTGGGCTCGGCGCTGGACCGGCTGGACGAGGTGCTCGGCTGCTACGAGGAGCTGCTGGCCGCGCTGGCCGCGGAAGGGGTCGCGTGGGTGCAGCTCGACGAGCCGGCCCTGGTGGGCGACCGGACACCCGGCGAGCTGGCCGCCGTGCGGGCGGCCTACGAGCGGCTGGGCTCGGCGGCGGCGCGGCCGGGACTGTTCGTGGCCTCGTACTTCGGCGACCTCGGGGAGTCGCTGCCGGTGCTGGCCGGCACGCCGGTGGAGGCCATCGGGGTGGACCTCGTGCGGGGCGGCGTGCCCGTGGCCGACCTGACGGGCAAGACCGTGGTGGCGGGCGTGGTGTCGGGGCGGGACGTGTGGCGGACCTCCCCCGGGCGCGCGCTGGCCGCCCTGGATGCCGTACGGGCCGCGCGGGTGGTGGTGAGCACGTCGTGCTCGCTGCTGCACGTGCCGTACTCGCTGGCCGGCGAGCCCGGCCTGGAGCCGGAGCTGAGGGGGCGGCTGGCGTTCGCGGAGGAGAAGGTGGCCGAGGTCGTGGCGCTGGCCGCCGCCCACGCCGCCGCCCGTGCCTCCGCCCGTGCCTCCGCCCGTGCCTCCGCCCGTGCCTTCGCCCGTGCCTCTACCCACGCCCTCGGCTCGGCGCCCGGCGTGCTGCCCGGTGACGACCAGCCGTCCGTGGCGCTGCCGCCGGAGCCGTCGCCGTCGCAGGAACGCTCCCCGTACGCCGTCCGCGCCGCCGCCCAGGCCGCGCACCTGCGGCTGCCGCCGCTGCCGACCACCACGATCGGCTCGTTCCCGCAGACCGGCGAGCTGCGCGCGGCCCGCGCGGCCGTGGCCGCCGGCACGCTGTCGCAGGCCGGCTACGAGCGGCGGGTAGAGGCGGAGATCGAGCGGGTGATCAGGGTCCAGGAGCGGCTCGGGCTCGACGTGCTCGTCCACGGGGAGCCCGAGCGCAACGACATGGTGCAGTACTTCGCCGAGCACCTCGACGGCTTCGCGGTCACCACGAACGGCTGGGTGCAGTCGTACGGGTCGCGCTGCACCAGGCCGCCGATCCTGCACGGCGACGTCGCCCGCCCCGAGCCGATCACGGTGCGGTGGGCCGGGTACGCGCAGTCGCTGACGTCCCAGCCGGTCAAGGGCATGCTCACCGGGCCCGTCACGATCGTCGCCTGGTCGTTCGTGCGCGACGACCTGCCGCTGCGGGACGTCGTCCTCCAGGTGGCCGACGCCATCGGGCAGGAGGTGCGCGACCTGGAGGCGGCCGGGCTGTCGATCATCCAGGTGGACGAGCCGGCCCTGCGCGAGCTGCTGCCCCTGCGCCGGTCCGCGCAGGCCGAGTACCTGGAGTGGGCGGTGGCGGCGTACCGGCGGGCCACGTCGGGGGCGAGCGAGCGCACCCAGATCCACACCCACCTGTGCTACTCGGACGCCGACCAGATCCTCGCCGCCATCGACGGCCTGGACGCCGACGTCACCACCATCGAGTCGGCCCGGTCGGGGGCGCGCATCCTGGGGGCGGTGTCGGCGTTCGGGCGGGGGCTCGGGCCCGGCGTGTACGACATCCACTCGCCGCGGGTGCCGTCCGCCGAGGAGGTGGAGTCGCTGTTGCGGCGCACCGTTGAGGCGTTGCCGGTGGAGCGGGTCTGGGTCAACCCGGACTGCGGGCTGAAGACGCGTACGTACGAGGAGGTCGAGGCGTCGCTGGCCAACGTGGTGACGGCCACGCGCCGCCTGCGCTCAGCCCTGCCTCACTGAGAGCGCTGGTGGTCGGCCACCCTGGTGAGCAGGCCGACGAGCTGCTCGCGCTCGGCCCCGGTCAGGGACGCGAGCAGCTCCTCCTGCGCCCCCGCGAGCAGCCGGTCGAGCTCTTCAAGCTGCCGGACGCCCGCCGGCGTGACGGTGACGACGTTGCGCCGCCGGTCGTCGGGGTCGGGGCTGCGCTCGACCAGCCCGCGCCCGGCCAGCTCGTTCACGGCCGCCACGATGTCGCTGCGGTCGATGCCGGTACGCCGCCCCAGCGCGGCCTGGCTGGCGGGCCCGAACTCCTCCAGCGCGGCCAGCAGCGAGTAGTGGTGGCGGCGCAGCCCCGGCTCGGCGAGCGCCTGGTCGACCAGCCGGTTGGCGGACGTCGCGACCTGGTTGACCAGCCTGCTGGGCAGGACGCGCAGCCTCCGCGGGATCGGGTCCTCGGCTCTCTCCACGCGATCAACGGTACCAACTCCATTGGCGCGACCCACAATCTCCCTGTATCGTTAGTGTCATAAACATTGGTACAACCAACAGATTTAGGGAGAGTCCCATGCCCGCCACCGAGACCGACCGCACGGACGTCACCCAGCTCGTCTACCGCCTCTACGCCTGCATGGACGAGGGCCGCTTCACGGACCTGCCGTCCGTCTTCGCGCACGACATCAGCGTCCGCACCCCCGGCGGCCTGGCCGCGGGCCGCGACGCCGTCATCGCCCAGGCCTCCCGCAACCACTCCACCACCGAGCGGGTCCAGCACTTCGTGCACAACCCGCTCGTGGACGTGGACGGCGACCACGCCACCGTGCGGGCGGACGTGGTCGTGACCTTCACCTCCGCCGACACGCCGGAAGGCCGCACCGCCCCCGAGCCCCGCTACACCCTCAGCGAGCGCTTCCACTACGAGGCCACCCGCTCCCCCGAGGGCTGGCGCCTGTCACGCGTCGACGGCACCCCCGTGTGGGCCCGCGGCACGAACCCGCCGGCCGCTCAGGCGTAACGCTCGGTGTACTCCTCGACCGTCATCCCGAAGAGCACCTCGTCGTCATAACGGCCGTTGGCGTAACGGCTCCTGCGCCGCCGGCCCTCCTCCACGAACCCCAGCCGCCGGTGCAGGGCCAGGGACGGCTCGTTGGAGCTGTAGACCCACGCCTCGGCCTTCTGGAAGCGGCGCTCGAAGAACATGTAACGCAGCAGCAGGACGATCGCCTCGCGGGCGTACCCCTTGCGGTGGTGCGGGGTGCCGACGGAGATCCCGTAGGCGAAGGTGCCGTGCACCCGGTCCACCGCGTGCGTGTTGACCGACCCGACCGGCGCGTCGTCCTGCTTCGCGGCGATCACCAGGGAGAACTCGTCGAGGTCCAGCTCCCTCTCGGCGTGCTCGGCCGTCTCCTTCCTCGCCCGCGCGGCCGACTGCGGCGGTGTCAGCCGCCAGCCGTTCCTGACCGCGTCGGAATCCTCGTCGAAGGCGTGGAACGCCTCCCAGTCCTCCGGCTCCCTGCCTCGCAAGCGGACGCGCTCTCCTACCCAGGCGGACGATGTCATGGCAGGCAGCCAAGCAGATCGGCTCGGGGCTTCGCGAATGCTTTTCGGGCCGCCCGGCGGTAGGGGCGCCGGGCGCGGGTGACGGTCACCGGTTGTAGAGCCTGCGGGCCCACAGGTATCCGCCGAGGGCGATGACCGCGCTCCACGCGGCCGCCTCCGCGAGGCTCGCGCCGGCCGGGCGCCCGGCCAGCAGCGCGCGCAGGGTCTCGATGACCGGCGTGAACGGCTGGTGCTCGGCGAACCAGCTCAGCGGGGCCGGCATCGACTCGGTCGGGACGAAGCCGCTGCCGAGGAAGGGCAGCACCATCAGCGGCATCGGCAGGTTGCTGGCCGTGGCGACGTTCTTGGTGACCATGGCCAGCGCCACCGACAGCCAGGTGAGGGCGAAGACGAACATGGCCAGCACGCCTGCCACGCCGAGCCAGCCCGGCACCGAGGCCGACGGGCGGAAGCCGACCAGCACGGCCACCAGGGTCACCACCGCGATCGCGATGAAGTTCTGCACCAGCGCGCCGAGCACGTGCCCGGTGAGCACCGAGACCCGGGCGATGGCCATGGTCTTGAACCGGGCGACGATGCCCTCGGTCATGTCCATGGCCACCGAGATCGCGGTCCCCTGCGCGGCGCCGGCGATCGTCGTGATCATGATGCCCGGGGCGACGTAGCCGACGTAGGTGGCACGGTCGCCGCCGATGCCCGCACCCATGGCGCCGCCGAAGACGTAGACGAACAGCAGCAGGAACACCACGGGGACGGCGGTGTAGGTGAGGATCAGCGTCGGGTAACGCCAGATGTGGATGATCTGGCGGCGCAGCATGGTCGCCGAGTCGGTGATCGCTCTCATCGGGCGGGCTCCTTGGTCAGGGCGAGGAAGACGTCGTCCAGGTCGGGGGTGTGCACCGTCACCTCGGCGACGTCGGCGGCGTGGGCGTCCAGCAGCTCCAGGAGCTTCCGCAGCGTCCTGACGCCGCCGGCGCCCGGGATCTGGGCGGTGAGCGCCGCGTCGTCGTGCGCGGTGGCGCCGAGGTGCGGCAGCGCCCTGCGGTAGCCGTCGGGGCCGGCGAAGCGCACGGCGATGTGGCCGCCGGGGACCATGCGCTTGAGCTCCTCCGGGCTGCCCTGCGCCACCAGCTCGCCCTGGCTGAGCAGGGCTACGCGGTCGGCGAGCACGTCGGCCTCCTCCAGGTACTGCGTGGTCAGGAAGATGGTCACGCCGTCCTGCTCGACCAGGTCCCTGACGATCTGCCACATGGTGCGGCGGCTGCGCGGGTCCAGGCCGGTGGTCGGCTCGTCGAGGAAGATGAGCTCGGGCGTGCCGACCAGGGTCATGGCCAGGTCGAGCCGGCGGCGCATGCCGCCGGAGTAGGTGGCCGCGGGCCTGCGTGCGGCGTCGGTGAGGTCGAAGCGTTCGAGCAGCTCGCGGGCACGCTCGCGCCCTCTGGTGCGGCCGAGGTGGAGCAGGTCGGCCATGAGCCGCAGATTCTCCTCACCGGTGAGGAAGCTGTCGACGGCGGAGAACTGGCCGGTGACGCCGATCGCGGCGCGCACCCTGTCGGGCTCCGCGGCCACGTCGTGCCCGGCCACCCGGATCTCACCGGCGTCGGCCTTGATCAGGGTGGACAGGATCTGCACGGTCGTGGTCTTGCCCGCGCCGTTCGGGCCGAGCAGGGAGAAGATCGTGCCCTGGGGGATGGTGAGGTCGATGCCGTCCAGGACGCGGTGCGAGCCGTACGACTTGCGCAGTCCCGTCACCGAGATGGCGGGGGCCCGGCTGGCGGGCCGCTCGCGACAGTACGTGTTTGACATATATTGAAAGCTACGTTGCTTCAGAAATTACTGTCAATTTCTGAATCACGTTATCCCAGTTAGAAGTGGCTATTTTGATGCATCAGCCGTGCACATGAACGCAATGCCGCGTTGCAAGAAGGTATTCGCGAACGCAACAATGGCCTCATGCCAGGAGGAAGACTGAGCCAGCGCGATCGCCACCGCATCGCGGCCGGCCTCACGGACGGGCTCTCCTATGCCGAGATCGCCAGACGCCTCGGCCGATCGACCTCGACGATCAGCCGGGAGATCGGCCGCAACGGCGGCCCCGGCCGCTACCGGCCCGAGCAGGCGCACCGGGCGACGGAACGGCGGGCCCGGCGCGGCACCCCCGCACCCCGGCCCGCGGCCGGCGCACCGGGCGCGGCCGAGGCGGAGGCCGAGGTCATCGAGATGGCGGTCAGGATGGGGCTGCCGAAGATGATGGCGCGCGTGTTCATCGGCCTGCTCCTGTCCGAGGAGGGCCGCCTCACCGCCGCCGAGCTGGCGCGCAGGCTGAAGGTCAGCCCGGCGTCCGTCTCGATGGCCGTGCGGTACCTGATCCAGCAGGAGCTGATCAGGCGCGAGCGCGACGAGCGGCGGCGGCGCGACATCTACGTGATCGACGACGACACCTGGTACCACTCGATCATGACCGGCGCCCGGCAGACGCTCGAAGCGGCGCAGGCCGCGAAGGCGGCGGCGCACCTGTTCGGGAACGACACTCCCGTGGGGCGCCGGCTGGCCCGGGGCGGCACGTTCCTGGAGCGCATCAGCCTGGACATGCTGCAGTCCACCGAGCGCTGGCGCGGCCTCCTGTCCTGATCAGCAGCTCACCCACAGGTCCACGCCCCGGCCGCCGGGCAGAGGCAAGCATTACCCCGGCTATCGCGTCACATCACCGGCAGCCGGGCAGGCCTCCGTGGTGATGCGGTCCGACCAGCCCGCACCGGGACTGGTCCGGACGAACCGGGAGGCCGACGTTGAGCAACGAACCACGTCACGACCGCGAAGCGCCGAACGTGGGCCGCCGCGACCTGCTCGGCCTGCCCGTAGCCCTGGCCTGCGGCTCGGCGGTCCTGACCGGCTGCGGCACCACCCGTCAGGCCAGCAGCGCCGCCACACCCACGCCTCCCTCCCCCGCCCCCGGAGAGGCCGATGAGGTGCCGGTCACTCCGCCGGAGGACCTCATGCGCGAGCACGGGGTGCTCAAGCGCGTCCTGCTGATCTACCGGGAGGGCATCCGCCGGATCTCCTCCGGCGATGAGGTGCCCGCCCAGCCCCTGCACGCCGGGGCCGGCATCATCCGCACCTTCATCGAGCAGTACCACGAGCGGCTCGAAGAGCGTTACGTCTTCCCGCGCCTGGTCAAGGCCGGCAAGCTGACCGACATCATCCCCGTTCTGGTCCGCCAGCACCAGCGCGGACGCGTGCTGACCGGCCGCATCCTGGACGCCACCGCCAAGCCCACCCCGCTGCAGGCCCGCCGCGGCCTGTCCGGCGACATGGACGCGTTCGTCCGCATGTACGAGCCGCACGAGGCCCGCGAGGACACCGTGGTCTTCCCCGCCATGCGGGAGGTCATCCCGCCCAAGGAGTTCACCGAGATGGCCGAGACCTTCGAGGACGAGGAGCACCGCAGGTTCGGCGCCGCGGGGTTCACCGGCGTCGTCGGGCAGGTGGCCGACATCGAGAGGACACTCGGCATCTACGACCTGAACCAGTTCACGCCGCGCGTGTGACGCTCCCGCCTGACCGCCCTCTTCAACGCCTCCTGTCGCGGATCGCTGCCTCGATCCTGATCAGGGCGCCTATCGCGGCGACGGCCAGGAAGAACAGCACCCACAGCGGGTCCCGGTTGTCGTTCAACTGGACCACCGCGAGGAGCAGGCCGGCGACGACGCCGACGGGCGACGGGCGGGCGCGCGACGGCCTACTCCTCGAAGGTCCAGGCCAGGTGGGACAGGGCGGCGTCGGCGTAGTGGCGGGGGCCGGTGCTCAGGCCGTACGCCAGGTCCTCGATCAACGCGCAGCGGGCGTAGAAGCGGATGCGAGCCCGGTCCTCGCTCGTGAGCGGGAACTCGTAGTGGGTCAGGGTGCGGTCGAGGAGGTCGGGGCCGAGGTCGCGGTAGATCAGGGCGAAGTCGTGGGCGGGGTCGGTGATGGCGGCGTCCGTCCAGTCGATGATGCCGGTGATCGTGCCGGTGCCCGCGTCCACCAGGACGTGTTCGGCTCCCAGGTCGTTGTGGCAGAAGCGCAGGGAGCGGGGCTCGTCGGGCGGGGTCTCCTGGAGGAAGCGCTCCACGAGCGGGCGCTGGGCTTCGGGGACGTGCCGCTCGACGTCGCGGTAGTCGAGTGCGGCGTCCTGGAGGAGGGTGGGGGCGGGGTAGACGTCGAGGGGGGCGAGGTCGCGCATGGTGCCGGGGATGGCGCCGTGGATGGCGCTGAGGAAGGCGCCCAGCGGCCCGGCGAGGCGCGCCGGGTCGAGGTTGCCGTTCCGGTGCTGGTTGAGGGGGGTGCCGGGCAGTTTGCGGTACGCGATCGTGCCGGTCTCGTCGTCGGCGAAGACGACTTCGGGGACGGGGAGCGGGGACAGCTCCCTGACGGCCGCCAGGCGGGCGACCTCCTGCCGGTTGGCCTCCGGGTCCGCCACCCTGCTCCGCCGCACGAGCAGCTCGTCGTTGACCTCGTACACGAAGTTGTCGAGGCCGTGGCCGAGCCGGTTGATGGAGCGCACCCGGTAGTCGGGCAGGTGGCGGGCCAGCAACGCGCGGATGTCGCCAGTCACACTCCGCACCCTAAGCCGGAGATGTCCGGCGTGCGCACTATTTAAGGGCGCCGGCGGTGAGGCCGGACTGGATCTGGCGCTGGAAGACGGTGTAGACGACCAGCATCGGGAGGATGGCCAGGGTCAGGGCGGCGAACAGGGCCGCCCAGTCGGCGTCGTAGCCGGCCGCGGTGGAGATGTCGGCGATGCCCTGGGTGAGCACCCACTTGTCGCGGTCCTGCAGCAGGATCAGCGGCTTCTGGTACTGGTTCCACTGCCCCAGGATGTTGAAGATCGTGATGCTGATGATGCCCGGCCTGGCCATCGGCAACATGATCTGGAAGAACACCCGGGTGTGCGAGGCCCCGTCGACCATCGCCGCCTCCGCGACCCCCGTCGGCAGCGTACGGAAGAAGGCCGACAGGAAGAAGATCGTGAACGGCATCGAGTACGCGATGTAGACCAGGATCGTGCCCGCGTACGTGTTCAGCCCGATGAACGGCCCGATCACCGGCACCGAGCCCATGTTCTGCACCACGAAGAACAGCGGGCTCAGCGCCAGGAAGAACGGGAAGGCCATGCCCGCGACGAACAGCATGTAGACGACGCGGTTGCCCCGGAAGGGGTAGCGCGCCAGCACGTACGCCGCCATCGAGCCGATCAGCATCGTGCCGAACGTGCTGAACGACACGATGATGACGCTGTTGAGCATGTACTGACCGATGCGCGCCTGTTCCCAGGCCCTGGCGAAGTTGTCCCAGTGCAGCGTGGACGGCAGCGACCACGCGGCGCCGAAGATCTCGTCCTCGCTCTTGACCGAGGCCAGGAAGGTCCAGATGATCGGCACCATCACCAGGAGGGTCCAGATCACCAGTGTGAGGTGCGTCAGCACACCCAGCGGACCGAGGCGCCGCTTGCGCTCCTCGCGGGCGGCGCTCCTCGACGGCGTCGCCGCGGACGTCACTGGGGTCGTCGTTGCCATCTCTCAGTACTCGATTCGTTCGCGCCGCGACAGGCGCAGCGACAGGATCGCGAAGCCCACCGTGAAGAGGAACATCACCACGCCGAGGGCGGAGGCGTATCCGAAGCGGAAGTACCCGAAGGCGTTCCGGTAGATCTCGGCCGCCATGACCGTGGTCGACCAGTCGGGGCCGCCCTGCTGCAGGGTCATCACCCAGACGATCGCGAAGGCGTCCATGGCCAGGATGCCCAGGTAGACCCAGGCGACCTGGACGGTGTCCCACAGCAGCGGGAGCGTGATGCGGAAGAACAGGGTGAACCGGTTGGCCCCGTCGATCTGCGCGGCCTCGAACACGTCCCGCGGGATGCCTGCCAGGCCGGCCGAGAAGAGCACGACGTAGAAGCCGACGGCCTGCCAGACCAGGACGCCCAGCACCGACCAGAACGCGATGCCCGAGTTCGACAGGAAGCCGACCGGTTCGATGCCCAGCGCCATCAGCGGCCCGTTCAGCATGCCGCTGCCGTCGGGCCGGAACACCTGCTGGAACAGGACCGCCACGATCGTGACGGCCAGGACCTGCGGGAAGAAGAAGACCACCCGGTAGAAGGTGGACCCGCGGATCCCGGAGACCCCCTTGCTGCCGCCCAGGTTCAGCAGGTACGCGAAGAACAGGGCGATGATGATGGTGATCGCCGGCAGCAGCACCAGCAGGCCGAGGTTGTGGGTGACGGCCTTCCAGAAGACGCTGTCGCCGAGCACCCGCTGGAAGTTCTCCAGACCGATGAAGTTGGGCGTGGCGGACACGCCGCGCCAGTCGGTCATCGCCATGTAGAACGCCTGGATGTTCGGCGAGATGACGTAGATGGCGTAGAGAATCACCGGGGCTGCCAGGAACGAGGCGATGAACAGCCCACGGCGATATCTGTTGAAGAGCATCAGCGCTTGTACTTCTTGATCGAGGAGTCGCTCTTGATCTCGTCGGCCTTCTTCTGCATGCGCTCGAGGTAGGCGTCAGGGGTGAGGCCGCCGGTCATCAGCTCGCCGGTGGCGGCCTTGGCCTCGTCGTTGAGGGGGCCGTACCAGCCGAAGGCGCGGTAGTAGACGGTGTTGGCGCCCGCCGCCGCGACCGCCGCGGAGGCGCTGGTCACGCCGGACGAGATGGTCAGGCCCTCGCTGGCGCCCTTGACCACGGTGACCGTCTTGACCAGGGTGCTGAACTCGCCGGCCGCCTTCTTGGAGAGCATGGCGCGCAGGTACTCCATGCCCGCCTGCGGGTGGGCGCTCTTGGCGGAGACCATGAACTCCTCGCCCGGCTGGGTGTGCAGCGTGCCGTACGGCATCGCGTCGGAGCCCGTGATGTCCGGGATGGGGAACATCGCGTAGTCGAAGCCCTCGGGCGTGGTCGACTTCTGCTCGTTCTCCAGCCAGGAGCCGCACGGCAGCATGGCGACCTGGTACTTGTTCTGCGCGGTCTGCGTCTGCACGTGGTCGAGGCCGGCGGTGCCCTGGAGGAGGTACTTGGAGCCGATCTCGGCCATGTTCTCGGCCGCGGTCTTGATGGCCTCCTGCTTCCAGGCGCCGTCCTCGAGGTTGTCGAGGTTGAGCAGCACCTCCTTGCCGCCGATCTTCGCGGCCATGGTGAGCAGCGGCTCGTAGGCGTACTGCGGGTGCTTGCCGGCGTAGGTGAAGGGCGCCATCTTGCCGGACTTCTTGATGGTCTCGCAGAGGGCCAGGAACGCGTCCCAGGTCTTGGGGATCTCCCAGCCGTTGTCCTTGAAGACCTTCTGCGAGTACCAGATGCCGTGGATGTAGTTGACGTAGCCCACGACGCTGAACTTGCCGTCGTAGGTGCCGATCTCGATGACGGACGGGTCGAGGGTGTCGCGCACCTTGACGTTGGGGTCGTCCCAGGAGGGCGCGTCGAGCAGGGGGCTCAGGTCCTGGAGCTGGCCGTCCTGGGCCAGGGCGCCGAAGTCCATCTTGTTGGCGCCGGAGTTGTCGATGACCTCGGGCGGGTTGCCGCCGGCGAAGCGCGGCTGGAGGACCTTCGTGATCTCCTTGGTCGAGTTGTGCTTGACCTCGATGCCGGCGTACTTGCTCTTGAACAGCGGCTGGTGGATGTCGGTGGCGTACTGCTGGCCGAAGCCGCCGTCGAAGATCCAGACCTCCAGCGGCTTCTTGGCGTCCACGCCGAAGGGGTTGGCGGCGCTGGTCGCGACGGGGGCCGCCGAGCTCGACGCCGCGGGCGGGGCCGCCGGCGTCGCGCACGCGGCCAGCGCGCCCGCGACGGGCACGAGCGCCGCGCCGCGGAGGAGTTCGCGCCTGCTGATATGGGGGGTGTTAGGCATGGTGACTATTCCTGACCTTTCATTTTCCGCGTCTGATGCGCCCCGCGTAGCGGGTCTCCAGAGCCTTGTTGTGCTCGTCGCCGCCGGTCACGTTGACCGACAGGTAGATGGGCGGCGTCTCGCCGAGCGCGACGAGCGCGTCCACCGCCTCGGTGACCACCAGTTGCGCCAGCAACGCCGAGGTGATCGTGGAAACCGCACCGTAGCTGCCGCCGCCGGGCAGGTCGAGGATGGCGTCCCCGTACGGCGCGCCGTTGTCGAGGACGACGTCCGCCAGGTCGAGCAGCTTGCCGCCCGACGGGTGGCGGGAGGTCATGCGGGTGCTGTGCTCGACCGAGGTGATCGCGATCAGCGGGTGGCCGCGGTCCTTGACGATCCTGGCCAGCTCGACGACCGTGCCGTTCACGCCGGAGCTCGACACGAGCACGAACACGTCCTCGGGCGCGACCGGCGCCAGGTCGTAGATCTGCCTCGCGACCGCCGGGTCGCGCTCCAGCTCGGGGGTGAGCACGCTCGGCGGCTGCCCGCCGTACAGCACGAGGTCCCTGGGGCTCAGGCGGTTGCTCGGGACGAGGCCGCCCGCGCGCCCGGCGATCTCCATGGCGATGGCCTCGGAATGCCCCGAACCGAAAGCGTTTACGACGCCGCCTGCCCTGATGGACGTGACGAACAGCGCGGCCGCCCGGCTCACCGGCTCCGCCTGGCTCTCCGCGACCTGGCGCGCCAGATCGAGGACCTTGGTTGCGTACGTCATGGGCTCCTCTCCACCCGATGGCTCTCCACGGCGCTGATCGTGCGCTCGAACGCCTCGTTCGTGCGCTCGTAGGTGCGTTGCGCCACCGCCACGTAGACGGCGTCCAGCACGAACAGCTGTGAGTGCACGGCGGCCAGCCCGCCGAGCCTGAACGTGGTCTCCCTGCTCGCGGTCGTCAGCACCAGGTCGGCCAACTCGGCGAGCGGCGAGCGGGCGAAGGAGGTGACGGCGACGGTGAGCGCGCCGTGGCTGCCCGCCTCGGCCAGCGCCTCCATGACCTCGCGCGTCCGTCCGCGGTGGCTGATGCCGATGGCCACGTCGCCGTCCTTGAGCAGCGCCGCCTCCGACAGGGCCACGTGCGCGTCGCCCGCGCTCCAGCCGGGGATGCCGATGCGGCGCAGCCGGCCTTCCAGCATGGTCGCGACGTTCCCGCTGGTGGAGACCCCTACCAGCAGGACGCGGGGCGCGGCCACGATGGCGTCGGCCACCCGGGCAACGACGTCGGGGTCGAGCCCGGCGGCGGTGTCCTGGATGAGCCTGGTGTCGGCGGCGGCCATCACCTCGATGGCGGCGTCGAGCGGGTCGTCGGGGCCGATCTCGTGCCCGACGCCCGCGCCCCAGCCCGCCTGGGCCGCCCGGCCCGTCTCGGTGGCCAGGGCCACGCGCAGCTCGGCGTACCCGGAGAACCCGAAGGCGCGGCAGAACCTGGTCACGGTGGCGGGCGAGCTGCCCGCCCGCTCGGCCAGCGCGATGATGGTCGACCGGGCGGCCTCGGCGGGATCTCCGAGGATGACCTCGCCGACCCTGCGCAGGGCCTCCGGCAAGCCGGGTAGTTCTGTTTCGACGCGCGCGAGCGCTCCTGAAGTCACGAATATTCCTTCCGAATACCCGGTCTTCAGGCGAAAATTATTCTTGCTTCTTGGTCACGTCAACCCCCAGACTCGGACCGTGACGCAATCGCTAGTCGTCGGCGTCGATGCCGGCGCCACCTCCACGCGCGTCGCCGTGCACGCGCTGGACGGCACCCGGGTCGGGTACGCGCGCGCCGGAGCGGGCAATCCGAGCGCCCACGGGGTCGCCAGGGCCGTGGCCTCCGTCGGCGAGGCCCTGGCCGCGGCGCTGCCGCCGGACGGCGGGCCGCGGGTGGTCGCGTCGATGGCCGGGGTGGCGGGGTACGTCGCGGAGATGGTGCCCGAGCTGAACCGCCTCTGGGCCGCGCACGGCATCGCCGACGGGCCGCGTTACGGGGGCGACGTGCCGATGGCCTACGCCGCCGGATCCGCCGAGCCCGAGGGGTCGCTGCTGCTGTCCGGCACGGGCGCGGGGGCGGCGCGGATCGTCGGCTTCGAGCTGGATCAGGTGGCGGACGCGCTGGGCTGGCTGCTCGGCGACGTGGGCTCCGGCTTCTGGATCGGGCGCCAGGCGGCCAAGGCCGTGATCGACGCCCTCGACCGGGGCATGCCGTTGTCGTCCCTGCTCCCCGACGAGCCCGCCGGCACGCTCGCCTCCCTCGTCGGACGGCACTTCCTGGGCGCCGAGCGGCCGGCCACGCCGCGGGCCGCCGCCGCCCGCATCGTCCGGCTCGCGCAGGCCGACCACATGCGGCTGGCCGCGCTGTCCACGCTGGTCAACGAGGCGGCCACGGCGGGCGACCCGCTGGCCGTGAAGATCTCGCAGGAGGCCGCCGACCATCTGGTCGCGACCCTGCGGCGGGTGCACGTGTCCGGGCCGGTGGTGCTCGCGGGCAGCGTGCTGACGAGCGACGGTCCCGTACGGGAGGCCGTACTGGAGCTGCTGTCGGGCGAGACCGTCACCAGGGCGCGGGACGCGGCGGGAGCGGCGGCCTGGCTGTCGGCGCGCCCGCTGCTGCCGTCATCCGAGGCCAGGGCCCTGCACCCGGCCTTCACCGCCGGCGCCTGACCGCTCGTTGTACCAGCGCCACCCGGTCAGGCGCGGGCGGCCGGGCAGCGCGATGCGCCCCGTCGCCCACAGCAGCGACCGCCACGCGTCCCCGTCGATGGTGACGTGCGGGAAGAGCCGCCGCAGCACCCGTTCGCAGTCGTCGCCCGGCGGCGACCACTCCAGGCGCAGCCCCTGGGCGACGTCGTGGGTGTGCACGAGCGTCTCGACCACGCCCATCGCGGCGAAGCCCGCCGGATCAGCGGGCCCGAAGACGTGGTGGGCGACGGCGGCCGGATCGGCGGTACGCTCCACGGACGCGAGCAGGCCGCCGCACGCCTCCACGATGGTCAGCAGGCCCTCCGGGCCCGCGGACCGGTCGGCCGCCAGGACCCGCGCCGGCCCGTCCTCCCGGTCGCTGCTCGCCCGCCAGGGCAGGAACGAGGACGCCGGGGGCTTGGCGAGCCCGAACCTCGCGGCGTAGGTGAACAGGCAGTCGGCCAGGTGCTCGATGGTCTCCCAGCACGTCCATTGAGCGTGCCGGCCCGGGCGTCCCACGATCGGGGATCCCCGTGCCTCAGGGTGTCGACGGCCAGGGCCAGCACCCGGCGCACGTCCTGCCCGTCCACCGCGTCGTCCGCGCTGCTCATGGAGGGATCGTACAACCGGACCTCATGACTGGTCGTCTGGGCTTGTCTTCATGCCGGGCCTGCTTCGTCTGAATAGATGATTTGATTTGAGCGCTCTTGCCCCGCCTTGGCCTATGTTTCTTACGTGCTCGACTACGAAGGGGACACCCACATCTACCTCCAGATCGCCGACATCCTCCGGGGTCGGGTCGCCGGGCTCTCGGCCGGGCATCCGATACCGAGCGAGGCGGAGATCCAGGAGGAGTTCGGCGTGGCCAGGACCACCGCGCGGCGGGCGGTCCACGTGCTGCGCGAGGAGGGGCTGGTCTACACCGTCCAGGGAGAGGGCGCCTTCGTCGGGCCGTCGGCGGACGGGCCGCGCATCAAGCGCAAGGAGCCGCTCTACGTGCAGATCTCGCGGGAGCTCGCCGAGCAGATCAAGGCGGGCAAGTACCAGCCCCGGCGGCCCATCCCGGGTGAGACGGCGCTGGTGAAGCAGTACGGCGTGGCGCGCGAGACGGTACGGCGGGCCATGGCGATGCTGCGGGAGCAGGGCTGGATCTACACGGTCGCCCAGCGCGGCAGCTACGTCTCCCCCAAGGAGTCATGGCCGCAGCCATGAGCCCGGCCGCCCGGTCTCACCCCTTGACCGCTCCCGCCGTCATCCCCGTCCCGACGTGGCGCTGCAGGAACAGGAAGAGGAGCAGCACCGGCAGGGCGAAGAGGCTGGCGGCGGCCATGGTGGCGCCCCAGTCCGTGCCGAAGACGTCCCTGAACGACGACAGCCACACCGGCAGCGTGCGCTTGTCCTGATCCTTGATGATCAGCACGTTGACGAACGCGAACTCGTTCCAGGCCGTGATGAAGCCGAAGAGGGAGGTGGCCATGAGGCCAGGCGCCAGCAGCGGGAAGATCACGCGCCGGAAGGCCACCAGGCGGCTGCAGCCGTCCACCTGGGCCGCCTCCTCCAGCTCCGGCGGGATCGCGGCCAGGAAGCCGCGCAGGGTGACGATGGTGAACGGCAGCGTGATCATGAAGTAGACGCCGGTGAGCATGGCCAGCGAGTCCAGCAGGTCCGTGTCGCGGGCGATGATGAAGACCGGCACCAGCAGCGCCTCCCACGGCGCCATCTGCGCCGCGAAGACCGCCACCACGAACGCGCCCCGGCCCCGCCACCGCATGCGGGCCACCGCGAAGGCCGCCATCAGCGCCACCAGCAGGGCGACCAGCACCGCGCCCGCGGTGACGAGCAGGCTGTTGCGCCAGTAGGTCCAGAAGTCCGGGGCGTTCACGGCGGTGACGAAGTGGTCGAGGGTGGGATCGGACGGCCAGAAGGTCGGGGTGTCCGACTGGATGTCGCGGGTGGGCTTGAACGCGGTCAGGAACATCCAGTAGACGGGGAAGATCGTCACGATGAGGATCGCCACGGCCGAGGCGTTCAGCAGCAGTCGCTTCATGAGCGCACCATCCGGCGCAGGTTGGCGACCAGGGCGACGGCCAGGAGGACGACCGTCAGCATGGCGACCGCCGAGCCGAGGTCGTAGCGGTGCAGGACCCGGGCGACCTTGAACGCGTACACCGGCAGGGTGGTCGTGGCGTCGTCGGGGCCGCCCTGGCTGAGCACCCAGATCTGCGGGAAACACTTGGCCACCCAGATCACCTCCAGCGAGGCGACGAGGGCGAAGAGCTGTCTGAGCATGGGGAACGTGACCTTCCAGAACACCTGCCAGCCGGTGCCGCCGTCGATCCTGGCCGATTCGAACAGCTCCACGGGGATGGTGGTGAGCCCGGCGTAGAGGGTGAGCGCGGCGAACGGGACGGACTGCCACACGACGAGGACCACGAGCACGGCGAACGTCGCCGTGCCGTCCGCGAACCAGGTGTAGCCGCGGAAGGAGTCGAAGCCGAGCGTGACCAGCAGCCAGTTCACCACCCCCAGCTCCGACTGGAACAGCCACTGGAAGATGGTGGTGGCCGCGATGATCGGCGTGGCCCAGGCCAGGGCTAGGGCGCTCATCAGCGCCAGCCGGAGGCCGCGGCGCAGGCGCGGGAGCATCAGCGCGATCCCGGTGGCCAGCACGACGATGAGCACCACGTTGATCGCGGTCCAGGCCAGGGTGCGCGCCAGCACCTGCCAGAACTCCTCGCCCGACAGCAGCTCGGCGTAGTTCTCCAGGCCGATGAACGCGGCCCCGCCTCTGATCAGCTCGCCCATGCGGAAGTGCTGGAACGAGATCACCGCCGCCTTGAGCAGCGGATAGAGCAGGAGGAAGGCCCCGCCTGCCACCGTGGGGGCGATGAGCAGGTAGGGCCAGGGGGAACGGGTCCGCATCAGGATCCGCTGTTCAGGGTCGAGGTGATCGACTCCGAGACCTTGCGCGCCTCCGCCGCCGGGTCGGCTCCGGTGAGGACGGCCGTCATGTACTGCTTGATGACGGACGTGGCCTCGACGGCGGCCCAGTTGGGGGTGTTCGGGGTGGCCCGGCCGTTGGCGGCGCCCTTGGCCATGGCGGCGGTGCCCTCGTCGCCCGACAGCACTCCGGCCAGCGAGGTGCGGTTCGGCACGAAGCTCATGGCCTTGGCCAGCTCGGTCTGGAACTGCTCGCCGGCCAGCGCCTTGACCAGCTCGTACGCCTCCTCCTGCCGCTGCGACGCGGCCGGGATGATGAGGTCGGAGCCGCCCGTGAACACCGTGCCCGGCTTGTCGGCCGTCTTGCCCGGGATGGGGAAGAAGCCCATCTTGTCCTTGAGCTTCGCGTCCACCTCCAGGACGCGGGCGGCGATGCCGGGGACGGCGATCATCTGGGCGACCTTGCCCTGCGCGAACACCTCGTGCTGGGGCGGGTTCGCCTCGTCGGCGTCCTTGGGGCCCTTGCCGAGGGCCTGGAGCTGCTTGTAGTACTCCATGCCGGCCAGGGCCTGCGGCGTGTCGAGGGCGCCCTTCCACTTGCCGCCCTCCTGGACGGCCAGGTCGCCGCCCTCGTCCCAGACGAAGCCGGCCAGGGCGTACCAGGTCTGGCCGGTGAGGTAGATGCCCTGGTTACCGTCCTTGTTGAGCTTTTTCGTGACTTCCAGCCATTCGTCGCGGGTGGCGGGGGGTTCCGAGATGCCCGCCGCGGCGAACAGGTCCTTGTTGTAGACGACCACACGGTTGGCGGCGTACCAGGGGATTCCGTACTGCTTGCCGTCGATGTTCCCCGGCTGGGCCAGGCCGGGCAGCCAGTCCGCGCCCTTCAGGTCGCCCACCTTGGCGGTCAGGTCGCTCACGCCGCCGCTGGCGGAGTACTGGGCGACCTGGGTGTTGCCCACCTCGATCACGTCAGGGGCGTCGGTGCTGGCCAGGGCCGCGGTGACGCGCTCGCCGATGCCGTCCCACGCCTGGATCTGGATGTCGAGGTCGATGCCCTGGTGCGCCGCCTCGTACTCGGTCTCGAACTTCTTCAGCAGCTCCTCGGTGACGCTGCCGTCCATGATCCAGACGGTCAGCTTGGTCGGCTCGGCGGGTCCGCTCGCCTTGGGCTCCTCGGCCGGGGTGCCGCACGCGGTCAGCGCCAGCACGGCCGCCAGGGCCAGGATGCGGTGTTTCATGGCGTTCCTCTTCACGGGGGGGTGCCCGCGCCCGCGCGAGGCGGGCGCGGGGTTCGATCACGGGTTGGGGACGGTGTCCTTGAACGCGGTGCCGGCGGCGCGCAGCGCGGCGACGCGGCTGAGCACGGTGGCGGGCGGGACGACCTCGTTCTTGCTGTGGTAGAGGTAGTCGACCTGCTGCCGGTACGTACGGGTCCCGGTGGCCGCCTGCAGATCGATGAACCACTGGTTGAACATGATCCACATCGGGGTCTCGGGATAGTGGATGTCACCGTGGTCGGCGAACAGGCGGCCGTCCACGTAGTACTTGATCCGGCCGCCGGAGACCTGGATGACCAGGTCGTGCCAGCCGGCGAAGCTCGTGCGCTCCTCGGTGTGGGTGTTGACGGCCTGCCACGGCTCGCCCTGGTAGGTCTCCCAGCTCGTGGCGTACAGGATGTTCGCCGGCTCGCCCCAGCCGCCGTTCGGCAGGTACTCGAAGTCGAGCTCGCCGTAGTCGGGGTCCAGGTTGAAGCGCAGCGGGGTGATGGTGAAGAACGTCTGCACCACGTGCTCGCCGTCGGGGCCGCCGGTGGGGGCGTCGCTGAAGCGGACGCGGGCCGCGTACGTGCCCTCGTGGAACTTGCGGCTCGCGGTGGACAGCTCGGTCTGCACGGTGCCGGCGGCGGTGCCGTTCGTGGAGGAGTCGAGCGTCAGCAGGCCGCCGGGGAACGAGACGGCGGAGGGCGACCAGGTGGCGCCGGGCACGCCGGGGCCGCCGGAGCTGGAGCGCACGGTCCAGCCGCGCTGGGCGAGGAGCGGGTCGGCCGAGCCGGAGTAGGTGAAGTCGTCGAAGAGCTCGCCGATGCCGCCCGGGGGGTTGGTCGGATCGGGGTCCGGGTCGGGGTCGGCGCCGGTGGGCTTGCCCCAGGCGAGCTGGCCGTTCACGTAGACGGCGATCTTGTCCCAGTTGGTGTAGGCGGTGTTCGGCCCGTAGGAGTAGTCGTCGCTCTGGGCGAACGTCTGCCAGTCGGCGCGGTAGAAGCGGAGCTGCATGTCGCTGGTGTTCTGGCCCGGGCTCAGGCTGCCCGAGGTGAAGCCCACCTCCAGGTACTGCTTGCCGCCCTCCTGCGGGGCGAACCGGCCGGTGATCGTGGCGCAGCCGACCACGGCCCAGGAGCAGGCGAAGCGGTACGTCTCCGTGCCCGTGAGGTAGTAGCGGATCTTGATCTGGTTGAGCGGGATCGTGGTGGTGCCGTCGTTGAACAGGCGCAGCCACGGCTCGGCCTGGGCGGTGGTGGCGCCGGGGGCGCTGGTGCGGTACTGGAGGCGGACGGCCTGGGCGGCGCTGGCCGGGGCGGCGGCCAGGGTCACCGCGACGAGGACGGCGGGGAGGGCTAAGGAGACGAGTAATTTTCCGAAATTTCGGGACATGGGTGGGGTTCTCCTTGCAGGTTGTGCGGACCCCCGAATGCGTGCATGCCGAAGAGAGCAGTCGTGCCGTGAAGTGGTGGTGTGAGAGGAGTCAGGCGCCGCGGCGGATGCGGCCCGCGTACCGGGCCTCCAGGCGCAGGTTGTGCTCGTCGCCCTCGGGGACGTTGGCCGAGAGGTACACCGGCGGCACTTCGCCGGCTTCGAGCAGGTTGCGTACCGTCTGCGTGACCACGAGCTGGGCCAGCAGCGCGGACGTGATCGTGGAGACGGCCCCCGTCGCGCCTCCGCCGGGCAGGGACAGGACGGCGTCGCCGTACGGGGCGTGGTTGTCCAGGACGACGTCGGCCAGGTCGGCGAGCTTGCGGCCCGAGGGGTGGCGGGGCGCGGCGGCTTCGCCGTGGGCGCGGGAGGTGATCGCGATCAGGTCGTGACCGCGCTCCTTGACCAGGGTGGCGAGCTCGACGACCACGCCGTTCACGCCGGAGTTGGAGATGATGACGAACAGGTCGTGCCGCTGGACGGGGGCCAGGTCGAGCAGGGTGCGGGCGATGGCGGGGTCGCGTTCGAGGTCGTAGCGGTCGAGCTCGGAGCGGGGCGCGTCGCCGTACAGGACGATGTCCCTGAGGGCGAGGCGGTTGGAGGGGACGAGGCCGCCGGCGCGGCCGGCGATCTCCATCGCGACGGCCTCGGAGTGGCCGGAGCCGAACGCCTGGATGACGCCGCCGGCGGTCAGGGACTTGGTGAACAGGTCGGCGGCGCGGGTGATCTCGGGGTCGTCCGGGATCACCTGGACGAGGCGGGCGATGTGGTCGGCGAAGTCTCTCGGGTTGATGGTCATATATCCCCTTCCGGCAAGCGGTGCCCGGCCACTGCTCTGACAGTGACGTCGAAGGCCTGCTTCGTACGCTCGTAGGTGCGCTGGGCGACCGACACGTACACGACGTCGAGCACCAGCAACTGCGAGTGGATCGCGGCGAACCCCTCCGACCGGAAGCTCGTCGCCCTGCTGGACGTGGTCAGGACCAGCTCGGCCACCTCGGCCAGCGGCGACTTCGGCTGCGAGGTGACCGCCACGGTGATCGCGCCGTGGCTGCCGGCCTCCGCCAGCACCTCGATGACCTCGCGGGTCCTGCCGCTGTGGGAGATCCCGATCGCCACGTCACCCTGGCCGAGCAGCGCCGCGTCGGTCAGCGCGCTGTGGGCGTCGGACCTGCTCCAGGTCGGCACGCGCATGCGCTGCAGCCGGTACTCCATCTCGCTGGCCACGGCGGCGCTGCTCGACACCCCGAACAGCAGCACCCGCCCCGCCCTGGCCACCGCCTGCGCGACCTTCTCCACCACGGCCAGGTCGAGCTGGTCGCGGGTCTCCTGGATCAGGCGGATGTCGTTGCCGGAGACGACGCCCAGCACCCGTTCGAGGCTGTCGTCGGGCAGGATCTCCTGGCCGATGTCGGTCTCCCACGTCTGCTGGGCGACCCGGCCGGTCTCGGTGGCGAGCGCCACGCGCAGCTCGGCGTAGCCGGCGAAGCCCAGGGCGCGGCAGAAGCGGGTGATGGTGGCCGTGGACGTCCCGCTCCGCTCTGCCAGGTCGACGATGGTCAGCCGGGCGGCCTCCCCGGGGCCTTCGAGGATGGCGTCGGCCACCTTCCGCAGGGCCTCGGGCATGTCGGGCTGGTCGGCTCTGATGCGGTTGAGGAGTTCCACGCGGTGATAATTATGCTCAGAGTCTGGTGTCGTCAAGGCATGTGGGCAATAATTTTTGACATGCGACTGGTTCTGGGTGTCGATGCCGGCGGCACGTCGTCGCGGGCGGCGCTGTTCACCGTAGCGGGCGCGCCGGTGGGGCGCGGGTGCGCGGGCGGGGGCAATCCGGGGGCGCTGGGGCGCGATCAGGCCGCCGCCCATCTGACGGCGGCCGTGCGGGCCGCGCTGGAGGGGGTTGCTCCGGCGCAGGTGGAGTCCGTGGTGGTGGGAATCGCGGGCAGTCCGGAGGCGTGTGCGGAGCTGGTGGAACAGGTCTTCCGCCCGGTGCTGCCCGGCGTTCCTGTCTCGTCCGTCGGTGACATCGTGACGGCCTTCGCCGCCGGTACGGCCGCGGTGTCCGGGAGCGTGCTGATCTCGGGGACGGGGGCGATCGCGGCAAAAATTATCGGCCATCGGGCGGTCGCCACCGCCGACGGGTTCGGGTGGCAGCTCGGGGACGAGGGCTCGGCCTTCTGGCTCGGCCGCGCCGCCGCCCGCGCCACCATCCGTGCCCTCGCGTCCGCGCCTGGGGATGCGGCCGGACACGGCAGCGTGACCGGCGACGGGCTCGCGGCGGGGCACGGCAGCGTAGGCGGCGACGGGCTCCCGGCTGGACACGGCGAGGTGAGGGGTGAAGGGCAGGGCGGGCTGCTGGCGCTCGTGGTGGAGCACCTGCTGCCCGACGGGCTGGGCGCCGATCCGGTGGCGCGGCTCGCGGCGGCGGTGCACGCCCGGCCGCCGCTCGCGCTCGCCGAGCTGGCGCCGCTGGTCAGCCGGGCCGCCGCGGCGGGCGACCCGGCGGCGGTGAAGATCGTACGCGAGGCCGCGGCCCGCCTGGTGGCGACCTTGCGCGGCGTGCACGACTCCGGTCCGGCGGTGCTGGCCGGGAGCGTGCTCACCAGCGACGGCCCGGTACGCCAGGCCGTCACCGAACTGCTGGCAGGCACGACCGTCAGCACAGCGGGCGACACCGCGGGAGCGGCGGCGTGGCTGGCCGCCCGCGCGGTGTCACCCGCCGCGCAGGCCGAAGCCCTGCACGCGGCCTTCACCACCACAGGGTGATGCGAGGCCCCTCACCCCACCGGAGGCTCGACGTCCCCGTAGACGGGGTTCTTCGGCAGGCGCTCCTTGGTGACCAGCAGCCGCACCACACCGGCGGCCACCGACTCGGCCTCCCAGACGAACCAGTCGTCCCGGACCCCGGCCGAGCTGTCGCCGGGCCTGACGGAGTAGCCCTCGTGGTTCTCATGGGGCCTGATCACCTGGAAGGTCGTTCGCACGCCCCGCCTGCGGGCCTCCTCGTTCAGCTCACCCACGGTGCGCCCGCTGACCTTGACGCCCTCCAGCGGCTCCCCCTTGGCGTTGGCCCGCCCGGGCAGGTCGTACGCCTCCCCCGGCCTGGCCAGGCGCCCGAACTTGACCCACGCCCCGCCGTCCGCCCCGACCGGCACCCGGATCACCAGGGCGCATCCGGGCGGACCCGGCTCGCAACCCTCGGGTTCGGTGGCGGTCGAGATGCTCGCGCCGGACCCGCCCATCTGGAGCATCTGCCCGGCCCGGCTCGGCGCGGTGGGCACGATCCGCACCTGGACGTCCAGCCCCACCGCCGCGAACCCCCGGGTGTACTTCTCGTGCTCGGCGTAGGGGTCCTTGATCCGGGCCACCCATTCGCCGCCTTCCTGCGTGATGTCCAGCTCGGCGCTGGCGTAGGACACGGTGGCCCCCCCTGTCACGTTCACGACCGTCGCCCCGGCGGCCAGGGCCAGGGCGGCGGCGACGCTCAGCAGCAGACGCCTGGCGCCCCGGCGCGGCGGCCGGGCGGCCCGGGGTCCGGGGTGCTCGGCGGTGATCGCCTCGAACAGTGCCCGCGCCCCCGCGCCGGACGCCTGCCCGGACAGTTCCTCGTCCCGGATCCTGGCGAGGTTGCTCAGCTCGTTCATATGAACTCCACAGCGAAGCCGTCGGCCGTGATCCCGGCGTTGGACAGGGCCTTGGACAGGCGCTTGCGGGCGCGATGCAGGCGGATGCGCGCGGCGTTGCGCGAGCAGCCCAGCACCCGGGCGATCTCCCCGCGGTCCAGCCCCTCCCAGGCGACCAGCGAGATCAGCTCGCGGTCGTCGTCGGACAGCTCGCGGAACGCGCGGGCGATCGCGCTCACCTCGATGCTGTCCTCGGGCGAGCGGGCGTAAAGGTCCGCGACGTCGGTGTCGAGCGGGACGCTGCCGTGCCGGTGCCTGGCCAGGCCGCGGCGGTGGTTGGCCAGCACGTTCCGCGCGACGCCGTACAACCAGAGCCTGGCCTCGCCGCCGGCCGGCAGCGCGTCGAAGCGGCGCCAGGCGATGGCGAACGTCTCCGCCACCACGTCCGCCGCGTCCTCGGGGGACTCGCAGCGGCGTACGGCGTAGCCGAGTATGTGCTCGTACGTCTGCTTGTAGACGGCCTCGAACCGGTGCTTCCGGTCGTCATCCACGGGCGGTCCCCATGGTCGGCCTCCTCGGGCTCGGGGTTGGAACACCCCGTACATGTCGAGGGAACCATCAGCATTTCAGCTGATCTCACCGTACGAGCAACGCCGCGCTCCCGTAGCTGCCGCCGAACCCCGTCACCAGCGCCACCTCGCCCGCCGAGCGCAGCTCGCGCACGGCCTGGGCCACGTTGTTCAGCCCGTGCACGTACCCCTCGGACAGCAGCCCGCCGTGCGGGTTCACCCACGCGTGGCGGCGCTCCAGCAGGTACGCCCCCAGCTCCTCCCGCGTCACCAGCCCGAAGTCCTCCAGCTGCCGCGGCACCAGCCACGAGTACGCGTCGTACGGCAGCGCCACGTCCACGTCCGACGGCCGCATGCCGGACGCCTCCCAGAGCATGGGGGCCACGTACGCCGAGAAGACGGCCGTGACGTCGGGCGCGCGGTCCATCGACGAGCAGCCCGGCCCGCCCCCGCGCACCACGGCCCGCACGCGTGGCCCGTCCAGCACGCCGCTGACCAGCAGGGCGCAGGCCCCGTCGGTCTCCTGGCAGCAGTCGGCGGTGCGCAGCGGGGTGCAGACGTACGGCCTGGACAGGTAGTCGGCGAGTTCGAGCGGCTCGCGGCGCAGGGCGCGGGGGTTGGCCTTGGCGTTCTGCCTGGACTGGGCGACGACGGCGTGCAGGTGCTCGGCGGTGAGCCCGGTCTCGTGCAGGTAGCGGGTGGCGGCCAGGGCGAACAGCGGGACGGGGCCGGCCAGCCCGTACGTGTAGCGCTCCTGGGGGCCGGTGGAGACGGTGTTCATGCGCCTGCCCGAGCGGCCGTTGAGCGCCCGGTAGACGAGGATGTTGCGGGCCAGGCCGCAGTGGACGAGCATGGCCGCGTCGCCCAGGATCGAGGCCGCCTGCGTGCCGCCGCCGGCGATGTCGTTGTGCCAGCCGAGCCGTTCGACGCCGAGGGCCCTGGCGACCTGGACGACGGGCGCGGAGTCGTTCAGGTGGTAGCTGAGGACGGCGTCCACCTCGCGCGGCGCGATCCCGGCGTCCGCGCACGCGGCCCGGCACGCCTCGGTCGCCAGCTCCAGCTCGCTGCGGCCCGACTCCCTGCTCAGGGCCGTCATCCCGATCCCGGCGACGGCCGCCCGCCCCGCGAAAGGCTGCATGACCCTTCCTCCCGCCCGCGCGCGACTGATCGCCCGTCACGCTAGCCCGATGGACGACGCTAGGCAAGCGCTTGCTTGGCTACGGATGAGCATCCGCCCTGTTTCACCCGGCCGAATTTCGGGCGGCCCTAATAGCGATATTTCCCGCTCCACGACATTCGCCGCGCATTCCGGCTCATCGCCGCCTCGTCCGCCTGACCTGCACAGAGCTGCTAAAAGCAGGAAATATCCATACATATGGGTGACTGGGCATCTTCACGGAAGCTAGCCCCTCTTGTAATACGGAGGTGTGATCTCCCGATAGCTCATCATCATGACGCCGAGGTGAGCGATGGATCTACGCTATGTCCGGTATGCGATGGCAATCGCACGCGCAGGCAGCCTTCGCCGGGCCGCCGCCGCGCTGCACATCGCGCAGCCCACGCTGTCGGAACAGCTCAGGGCGCTGGAGAAGGAGATCGGCGTCGAGCTGTTCAGCCGCTCGTCGAGCGGGGTGACGCTGACCGAGGCGGGCGAGGCCTTCCTGGCCCAGGCGACCGTCGCCCTCGACGCCTTCGAGCGGGCCGTGGCCGCCGCCAGGTGCACGGGCGAGACGGCCCGCCTGGGCGTGGCCGACGGCCTGGCGGACGTCGCCGCCCGCCTGCTCTCCCAGCTCCACTCCAGCCGCCTGCGCATGGCGCCCATGGGCACGGCCGAGCAGATCGTCTCGATCGCGGACGGCGCGCTGCAGGCGGGGCTCGGTTACGCGCCCGGCTCGCTGCCGCGCGGGGTGGGCCGGATGCTCATCCACCGATTCCCGGTGCGCGCGCTGCTGCACCGCGAGCATCCCCTGGCCCAGTACGAGGCGCTGTCGCTGTCGGACCTGGCGGGCGAGCCGCTGCTCATGCCGGAGTCCGACGCCGTCGCCGGGGCCCGCCGGTTCCTGGAGGCGTTCGTCCGCCAGCGCCTGCACCCCCGCCTGGGGCCGTCGGCGGCCGGCCACGACCTGGTCGTCAACATGGTGCAGGAGGGCACGGGCTACGCTTTGTGCGTGCGCGAGGGCACCACGGTGCCCGACACCCTGGTGTTCGTCCCGATCAAGGAGGACGTGCCGCCGCTGGAGGTGGTCTTCCTGTGGAACCGTCAGGCCGACGTGCACGAGCTCGTGAGCGCGGCCCGGCACCTGGCACGATCTGGATAGCTCTATTATCTAACGATGCGGATCTCCGAACTCAGCGCCAGGTCCGGGGTGGCCATCCCCACGATCAAGTACTACCTGCGCGAAGGCATGCTCCACCAGGGCGAGCAGACGGCCGCCACCAGAGCCGAGTACGACGAGACGCATCTGCGCAGGCTCCGCCTGATCCGGGCCCTGCTCGACGTGGGCCGGCTCTCCGTGGCCTCGATCAAGAAGATCGTGGCCGCCGTCGAGGACGAGTCGCTGCCCGTGCACCAGATGCTCGGGACTGCTCACTGGGCGCTCAGCCCGGCCGTCGAGCCCGAGCCCGGCGAGGAGTGGCAGGCCGCCCGCGCCGAGGTGGACGCGTTCGTCGCGGACCTGGGCTGGGACGTGCACCCCGACGCCCCCACCCGGGACGAGCTGGCCCAGACGCTGGTCAGGATGCGCCAGCTCGGCGTGCCCGTCGACCTGGCGCCGTACGTCGAGGTGGCGCGCAGGCTGGTGGCGGAGGTGGAGATGGACAGCATCCCGTTCGACGGCCCGCGCGACGCCGCCGTGGAGGCGCTGGTGCTCGGCACGGTCCTGTACGGCAGGGCGCTCGACACGCTGCGCCGCATGGCCCAGGAGTCCGAGTCGGCCAAACGCCTGGCACGCTGACCGGGCCGCCGGACGCCGACCGGGCCGGACCCCTGCCCGACCGGGCCGGGCCCGGCGTTCAGACGAGCCCGTTCGCCCGCAGGATCCGCACGGCGCTGACCGTGGCGGCGCCGCGCCACTCCAGCGATCCGGCAGGTGAGATCCGCGCGTAGTCCACGGTCCAGCCGCCGTCGTCCCGCTGCTCCCCCGCCAGCCTGACGAGGTCGGCCGCGATCACCTCGGGGTCGAACAGGTCGCGCGTCGGCCGCCCGGGGAACGGCGCGAAGTCCAGCGGGCGCAGGGCCTCGTTCTCGGTGCCGCCGGCGACGGGCACCCGGCCGTCCTCGGGGATGAGGCCGCCGAGCCGCTTGAGCAGGTCGGCCGCGCGGGGCTGGGTGTCGTACACGGAGTCGAGGAAGCGCACCGCGAACAGCAGCACGTACGCGGGCGGCGGCTCCTCCAGCGCCTGGATCGTGTCGAGGCAGTACCGGGTGGCCCGCCCCAGCCACGGGTGCGCGGCCACGGCCGGGTCGTGGGCGGCCACGCGGTGCGCGACGGCCGCGGTGATGGCGGTGATCTGCAGGGACGAGGTGGTCGCGTCGCCGCCCGACCACCAGGGCGCGGTGGCCGTGGAGAGCGTCAGCGGCAGCGAGAACGGCAGCCCGCCGTCGGGCAGCGTCACCGTGTCCAGCCAGTCGCACAGCGCGGCGGCGTGCGGCGAGGTGACCGGGGCGGCCTCCTCGAACACCTCGAAGGCGTGCAGCGCGGCGCCCGGCTGGCTCTCGGGCGAGCGCAGGTCCGGCTCCAGCCCCCAGCCGTAGCCGCCGTCGGCGTTGCGGTAACCCTCCAGGGCCGCCAGCGCGCCGGCCGCGTCGCCCGCGCCGGTGAGCAGGTCGTAGCGGCGGCGGTCGAGGACCCGCCCGTGCCCGGCCAGGAAACCTGGGATCAGGGAAAGGTTCACGTTCATGCGGTCATCGTGCCCAGATCGGCGCCGGTCGGTCTTGTAGGTTCCGGACACGCCGCGGGGTCCGGACGCGCCGGTGGTGCCACCATGGCGGCATGACCTGCGATCTCCAGCGGCTCGGCGCGCAGCGGGTGGCGCGGCTGGCCTGGATCGGCCCCGACGGCGCGCCCCGTCTGGTGCCCATCACGTTCGCGCTGCTCGGCACGAGGATCGTGACGGCGGTCGACCACAAGCCGAAGACGACGACGCGGCTCAGGCGGCTCAGCCACATCAGGGCCAACCCCGCCGTGAGCGTGCTCGCCGACCACTACGAGGACGACTGGACCCGGCTGTGGTGGGTGCGGGCCGACGGGCAGGCCGCCGTCCTGGAGCAGGGGGACGACCGCGAGCGGGCGCTCGACGCGCTGGTGGCCAAGTACGCGCAGTACCGCGAGCGCCGGCCCGCCGGCCCCGTCATCCTCGTCGAGGTGACCAGGTGGAGCGGCTGGTCCGCTACTCCGTGATCGTGACCGGCCGCTTGAGCAGCCACAGCGCCGCCCGCTGCAGCAGTGTCCGGTGCACCTCGTTGTCGTAGGAGCGCGTGTCGTGCCCCAGCGCGTCGTAGAACACCCGCCCGCGCCGCACCGGCCGCGCCCAGATGAGCGGCTGGCCGTTGGAGGAGGCCAGCGGCTCGACGTCGGGCAGCACGTCGAGGTCGCTGTAGACCTCGTCCACCACGTCGAAGTCGCGCAGCCCGTCGACCACCGGATGCTCGCCGTGCACCCGCACGCCGGTCCAGCCCAGCGGGGGGTGGTGGGACTTGGGCCAGGTCCAGCAGCCGCCCAGGACGCGCGGCCAGCCCTGCCAGTCGTCGAAGCAGATCGACGCCGAGTGCATGCACAGCAGCCCGCCGCCCCGGTCGAGGTGGTCGAGCAGGGTGGTGCGGGCCTGCGCCGGTAAGGCGAAGCGCCACTGGTCGCGCAGGTCGGCGAAGCGGTCCTGGGTCATCTGCCAGCGCAGCGCGTTGACGGTGATGAGCTGGACCTCCGACGGCTCGCTGAGCGCGCCCGCGATGTCCTCGGTGATCTCCGACTCGACCCCCACCTCGGCCAGCACCTCCGCGAGCGCGGCCGACGTGGCGGCGAAGTCGTGGAACAGGCCTCCTGACAGGATCAGATTTCTCGCCACTCGCCCAGCTCATCATGCTTGTCGCTGGTTTTCCACCCGTTGGCGGGGAAACCAGCGGCCCCCCGGCACGCCCCCCGCCTCGGTGACAGGGCATGATGCCGAGCGTGGACGACTTCGAGGAGCACAGGCCGATGCTGCTCGGGCTGGCCTACCGCCTGCTCGGCAGCATGTGGGACGCCGAGGACGTGGTGCAGGAGGCCTGGCTGCGCTGGCAGGCCACCGACCACGCCGGGATCAGGGAGCCGCGGGCGTTCCTGGTGACCGTGGTCTCGCGGCTCGCGCTCGACCAGCTCCGCTCCGCGCGGGTCAAGCGGGAGGCCTACACCGGGCCGTGGCTGCCGGAGCCGGTCGAGACCGCGCAGGCGGGGCCGCTGGACACGGCGGAGCTGCGCGACACGGTGTCGTACGCGACGCTGCACATGATGGAGCGGCTCTCGCCGCCGGAGCGGGCGGTGTTCGTGCTGCGGGAGGCGTTCGAGCTGCCGTACGACCAGATCGCCGAGATCGTCGGCTCCTCGGTCGCCAACGCCCGGCAGATGCACCACCGGGCCTCCGTGCGGCTGTCCGAGGGGCGTGACCGGTTCCGGCCGTCCAGCGAGGAGCACGCCGAGCTGCTGACGACGTTCATGCGGGCGGCCGGGGGCGGCGACCTGGCCGCGCTCACCGAGCTGCTGCACGAGGACGTCGTGGCCTACAACGACGGCGGCGGCAAGGTCAGGGCGGCGCTGCGGCCGATACTCGGGCGCGACAAGGTCGCCTCGTTCCTGCTCGGGCTGGTGGCGCGCTACGACTTCAAGGACGTGCGGATGGTCGAGGTCAACGGCCTGCCCGCGTTCGCCACCCAGGTGGGCGGGCACCGGCAGCTCGTCATGATCGGCATCCGCGACGGGCACATCAGCGAGATCTACGGCGTCCTGAACCCCGACAAGCTCGCACACGTGCGCCTGACCTGAGCGGGCGATCTATAGTCGCCCCTATGGATCTCGGCATCTCTGGCAAGGTCGCACTCGTCACCGGAGGCAGCGCGGGCATCGGGCTCGCCGCCGCCAAGAGCCTGGCGCGGGAGGGCTGCGACGTGTGCGTCAGCGCCCGCGACCCGGAGAAGCTCGCGGACGCGGTGGTGGAGCTGCAGGAGTTCGGCAAGGTCGTGCACGCGGTGCTGGCCGACGTGGAGGATCCGGCCGCGGCCCGCCGGCTGGCCGAGGAGACGCGCGACGTGCTCGGGCCGGTCGACATCCTCGTCGCCAACGCGGGCGGGCCGCCGGCGGGCCGGTTCGACGCGGTCGGGCTCGACGACTGGGACGTCGCCGTCCAGCGCAACCTGCTCGGCACCGTACGCCTGATCCACGCGGTGCTGCCGGAGATGCGCTCGCGCGGCTGGGGCCGGATCGTCACGATCACCAGCAGGTCGGCCAGGGAGGCGCTGGACAACCTGGCCCTGTCGAACGCCATGCGCTCCGCGGTCGCCGGCGTCGTGCGCACGCTGGCCCGCGAGGTGGGGCGCGACGGCGTGCGGGTCAACAACGTCATGCCCGGCCCCATCGAGACCGACCGGCTGCGCGAGCTGTCGGGCGGCGCGGAGGCACTGCGCGAGCGGGGCGAGAGCGTGCCGGTGGGCCGCATCGGGCGGCCTGAGGAGGTGGGCGACGTGGTCGCGTTCCTGGCCAGCGAGCGGGCGTCGTTCGTGAACGGGGTCTCGCTGCTGGTGGACGGCGGGGAGAGCCGCGTCATCTCCTGAACAGGGTGTCGACGATCGAGGCGGCCCAGGTGGCGTCGTCGTCGGGCAGATCGACGAAGTGCGCCAGGTTCGCCCGGTGGAAGCAGGCGCCCATCAGCAGCGACGCGGCGGCGCCCGGGTCGAGGCCGGGCCCGATCCGGCCCGCCTGCCGCTCGGCCCGCAGGATCTCGGCCAGCGCCAGGACGGGCAGGTGCGGGCCGAGGTCGTTCTTGGCCAGCATGCTCCTGAACCCGGCCATGAGCGGCGGATCGCCCAGCACGCCCCCGGCGACGGCCGCGGCCCTGGTGTAGAACTCCAGGGCCGTGCGGGTGAACTCGACCAGGCCGGCCCTGAGATCCCTCTCCCCCACGCCGAGCCGCAGCTTCGTCAGGGCCGGGCCGAGCGCGGGCATGCGCTCCAGCAGCACGGCCAGGAAGAGCTCCTCCTTGCCGGCGAAGTGCTTGTAGAGCAGCGCCTCGGAGCAGGACGCCCGCTGGGCGATGCGTTTGGTGGTGGCCCCCGCGATGCCGTACTCGTGAATCGCCTGCTCAGCCGCGTCGATGATGCGGTCGCGTGTGCCCATCCGCCCATGATATGAGCGCGTGCTCACCCACACGGGGGTACATGACATCCTCTGAGGAGGAAGACCTTGAAGAAGGGCGTGGGGCATGGACAAGCCGGTCATCGTGACGGTGGATGATGATCCAGGTGTCTCTCGGGCGGTCGCCCGCGACCTGAGGCGCCGTTACGGGCAGGAATACCGGATCGTGCGCGCGGAGACCGCCAGGGACGGCATCGACGCGGTTCGGGAGATGCGGTTGCGCGGCGACGAGGTGGCGGCCATCCTGGCCGACTACCGGATGCCGCAGATGAACGGCGTGCAGTTCCTGGAAGCCGCGATGGACATGTATCCGTACGCGCGCCGCGTGCTGCTGACCGCCTACGCCGACACCGACGCGGCGATCCAGGCGATCAACGTCGTCGATCTGGACCATTACCTGCTCAAGCCGTGGGACCCGCCGGAGGAGAAGTTCTATCCGGTGATCGACGGGCAGCTCGACGCCTGGTTGCGCACCGACCGGGTGGAGCGGTCGGAGCTGCGGGTGGTGGGCGACCGGTGGTCGGCGCAGTCGTACCGGGTGCGTGACTTCCTGGCCCGCAACCATGTGCCGTACCAGTGGATGCTGGCGGAGGACCCGGAGGGCGCGCAGCTGGTGAAGGCGGCGGGCGAGGGTTGTCACCTGCCTCTGGTGGTGACGTCCGACGGCACCACGCTGGAGTCGCCCGACCAGGCGACGCTGGCCACCGCGGTGGGGCTGTCGACGACGCCGGCCACCGACTTCTACGACCTGATCGTGGTGGGCGGCGGCCCCGCCGGGCTGGGCGCGGCCGTGTACGGCGCCTCGGAGGGGCTGAACACCGTGCTGGTGGAGGCGTACTCGTCGGGCGGGCAGGCGGGCCAGAGCTCCAGGATCGAGAACTACCTGGGCTTTCCCGACGGCGTCTCCGGCCAGCAGCTCGCCGACCGGGCGCGCAGGCAGGCGCTGAAGTTCGGGGCGGAGCTGCTGACGGCGCGGAAGGTGACGAGCCTGGAGCCGCGCGGGCAGGCGCGGGTGATCGGGTTCAAGGACGGCGGGGAGATCGCGGCCCACGCGGTGATCCTGGCCACGGGCGTGACCTACCGGCGGTTGGACGCGCCGGGGCTGGACGAGTTCGTGGGGCGCGGCGTCTTCTACGGCGCCGCGCTGACCGAGGCTCCGGCCTGCAAGAACACCGAGGTGTTCATCGTGGGCGCGGCCAACTCGGCGGGGCAGGCGGCCGTCTACCTGTCGGGATTCGCGAGCAAGGTCCACTTGTTGGTGAGAAGTGATGGTTTGGAGAAATCCATGTCTCACTACCTCATCGAGCAGATCGCCGCGATCCCCAACATCGAGGTGCACGTGGACACGCAGGTCGTCGCCGGGAGCGGTGACGGGCACCTGGAGCGGCTGACGCTGTCCACGAAGGGCGAGGAGCGCACGGTGGACGCGCAGTGGTTGTTCGTGTTCATCGGCGCGCAGCCGTACACCGAGTGGCTGGGCGAGACGATCGAGCGGGACGCGCGCGGGTTCGTGCTGACCGGGCCCGACCTGGTGCAGGGCGGGCGGCGGCCGCGCAACTGGCCGCTGCGGCGCGAGCCGTACTTCCTGGAGACGAACGTGCCGGGAGTGCTGGCCGCGGGCGACGTGCGCGCCGAATCGATCAAGAGGGTGGCCTCCGCCGTCGGGGAGGGCGCGATGGCCGTCGCGCTCGTGCATCGGTACCTGGAGAAGCAATGATCGACATAGACCAGCTGCGCAAGCTCTTCCTCTTCGAGCGGTTGTCCGACGAGCAGCTCACCAAGCTCGCGACGAGCGGTGCGGTGCAGACCTACGCGCAGGACGAGGACATCGTCCGGCAGGGCGAGCCCGCCGAGTGCTTCGCGGTGCTGCTGGAGGGCGAGATCCAGATGATCAGCGAGACGGTCAGCGCGGGCACCGTCGCGATGCCCCGCACCTCGCAGCCCGGCGTCTACGGCGGCGCCACCTCGGCCTACCTCGGCGACCGGGCACCGCAGACCTACCAGCACACGCTGCGCGCCACCGCGCCGTCGCGGATGTTCATGCTGCCGGCCAAGAAGTTCGCCTACATCGTGGCCGAGTGGTTCCCGATGGCGATGCACCTGCTCGACGGGCTGCTGTCCGGCGGGCGCATGCAGCGCGAGATCATCGACCGGCGGCAGCGGCTGACCGCGCTCGGCACGATCACGGCCGGGCTCACGCACGAGCTGAACAACCCGGCGGCGGCGGCCGTGCGGGCGGTGAGCGAGCTGCGCTCGCTGATCAAGACCTCGCGCTTCCAGCTCGCCCAGCTCGCCGAGGACGGCATCCCGCCCGACAAGCTGCGCGCGCTCATCGAGGCGCAGGAGGCGTGCACGAGCAACCTGGGCCAGCCGGACCAGCGCTCGCCGCTGGAGATCTCCGACGCCGAGGACGAGCTGGGCGAGGCGCTGGAGGAGGTGGGCGTCGAGGACGCGTGGGAGCTGGCCCCGGCGCTGGTCAACGCCGGTTTCACCAGCGCGTACCTGCAGAAGATCCGCACCAAGGTGGGCGCCGAGCACACGCCGAAGGCGCTGCACTGGCTGGCCGAGGCCATCGAGATCTCGCAGATGCTCAACGAGGTGACCGAGGCGACCGAGCGCATCACGACGCTGATCCGCTCGGCCAAGCAGTACTCCCAGATGGACCGGGCGCCGTTCCAGCAGGTGAACGTGCACGAGCTGCTCGACAGCACGGTGGCGATCTTCCGCGGCAAGATCCCGCCGGGCATCAGCGTGGTCACCGACTACGACCGCACGCTGCCCGACCTCCCCTGCTACGCGGGCGAGCTCAACCAGGTCTGGACGAACCTCATCCACAACGCGCTCGACGCGATGGGGCAGGAGGGCACGCTGACCATCCGCACCGCGTACGACGAGGACGAGGCGATCGTCGAGATCGGCGACACCGGCCCCGGCGTGCCCGAGGCGATCAAGGACCGCATCTTCGAGCCGTTCTTCACCACCAAGAGCGTCGGCGAGGGCACGGGCCTGGGCCTGGACATCTCCTACCGGATCGTGGCAGGCCGGCACGGCGGCGAGATCAAGGTGCGCTCGGTGCCGGGCGAGACCTGGTTCGAGGTACGGCTGCCGCTCAGGGAGCCCGCGGCCACCGCCTGAGCGCGCGGGGCGCCTGCCGGCCCCGTGTGACGGGTGAGCGGCCCGGTGGGTGAGAGCGCTCTCACCCTCAGCCGAAGACGTGGTCGCGCGCCAGGTCGAGGGCCGTCAGGACGGCGCCCTGCAGCACCGCGTTGCCCTCCACCGTGCTGGCGCGCACCTCGGTCGGGGCCGGCGACAGCTCGTGCAGGCGGGCGGCCACCTCGGCGGCCAGCTCGTCGCCGCCCGCCTGCCCGGCCTCTCCGCCCAGCACCACCAGGCCGGGATCCAGCAGCGTGACGAACGCGAAGACCCCCTGGGCGATCCGGTCGGCGAACCGGGCGCGGTCGAGGCCCCGCGCCACGCTCTCGGTCACCAGGTTGCAGAACGCGGTGCCGTCCACCTGGAGGAACCCGACCTCGCCGGCGCCGCCTGACGCCCCGCGGCGCAGCCGGCCGCCGAGCACGACGGCCGCCCCCACGCCGTCGCCCACCCACATCAGCACGAAGTCCTCGGCCCCCTGAGCGGCGCCGGTGCGCAGCTCGGCGATGGCGGCCAGGTTCACCTCGTTCTCCAGGACCAGCGGCAGGCCGAGCCGCTCGCGCCAGGCCGTCACCAGCCCGGCCCGCCAACCAGGCACGTCGTTGGCCGTCACCAGCTCGCCGTCGCGCGGCGCCACCAGCCCGGGCGCGCCGACCACGACGTTGTCGATCACCCGGTCGCCGGCGGCCTCGGCCAGCGTGCCGGCGACGAGGTCCACCAGGTCGCCGGTGACCGCCCGGCTCGTCCTGGCCACCACCCGCCCGGTGATGTCGGCGATCGCCACGGAGATCGTCTCCCGGCGCAGGTCCACCCCCGCCACGTGGGCACGACCCGCCACCAGCCCGTACACGCGCGCGTTCGGCCCCCGCCTGGTCTCGCCCGACTCGCCCGTGATCTCGATCAGCCCGCCCTGCGTGAGGCGCTCGATCAGGTCGGAGACGGTGGGCCTGGACAGCCCGGTCAGCTCGCGGAGCTGGGGGGCGGTGAGCGGGCCGCGTTCGAGCAGCAGGTCGAGGGCCAGGCGGTCGTTGATGGCGCGGGCCATGGCAGGGGTCGCGGTCTTCACGGTTCCCATAATAAGCAGGGAGCCTGCCTGAAAGCTCTTTTCATCAGGAAGCCTGCCTGATAGTTTCTTCACACATGAGCCATCATCGTGCGATCGCCACCGTTTTCGCCGTGCACGGCGCCATTGCCGGGACCTTGTCCACGCGCATCCCCTGGATCCAGGATCATCTGGCCCTCGACCCCGGCACCCTCGGCCTGGCGTTGCTCTGCCCGCCGATCGGCGCCTTCATCGGCATGCCCATGGCCGGGCGCGTGGCGTACCGCTTCGGCAGCCGGGCCGCCACCCGCGTCCTGCTGGCGATGTGGTGCGTGACCCTGACCCTGCCCGCGCTCGCGCCGTCGCCCGTCTGGTTGTTCGCCGTGTTCTTCGTGTCGGGGGTGGGCGCGGGGATGTCCGACATCACGATGAACGCCCACGCCGTCGTCCTCGAACGGCGGCTCGGCCGCTCGATCATGTCCGGGCTGCACGGCATGTGGGCCGTGGGCAGCCTGGCGGCCGGCGGGGTGGGCACCCTGGCCGCGCAGGCCGGCGTCGACGCCCGGATCCACCTCGGTGTGGCCGCCGCCGTCCTGCTCGTCGTGCACGGGCTGGCCGGGCGCGGCCTGCTCCGGGACGGCGAGGCCGGCGGTGCCGCCCCGGACGCCCCCGCGCCCCGGCGCTTCGCGCTGCCCTCGCGGGCGATCCTGCCGCTCGGCCTGGTCGGCTTCTGCGCCGTGTTCGCCGAAGGCGCCAGCGCGAACTGGGCCGCCGTCTACCTCACGCACGTCACCGACGCCGGTCCCGGCGTGGCCGCCGCCGGTTACACCGTCCTCATGCTGTGCATGGCGGGCACCCGCCTGATGGGCGACCGGGTCATCCGGCTGCTCGGCCCCGTGACGACCGTCAGGGCGGGCGGGATCGTGGCGGCGCTCGGCGGCGTCGCCGTGGTGACGGCCCGCACGCCCGCGCTCGGCATGGCCGGGTTCGCCCTGATCGGGCTGGGAGTGGCCGTGGTCATGCCGCTGGTGCTGGCGGCCGCCGGCAACGCGGTGACCAACGCGAGCGAGGGAGTGACGGGGGTGGCCACGATCACGTACATGTCGGGCATGATCGCCCCGCCGGTCACCGGCTGGCTGGCCGGCACGCTGTCCTATCCGGCCGCGTTCACGGTGATCACGGGTGTGGTGGTGGCGATGACGCTGCTCGCCCGGGTCGTACGGCCCTCGGGTGGCACGCCCCGGCAGCTCTCCGCCGGGGGCACGCTCGTGGGGACGCGGGACTGAGCCCCTACCGGACGTGCGCGGCGACGGCCCGCGCGGCCTCCAGGGGCTCCTGGTCCGTGGTGTCCACCTCCACGTCGTAACGCACGCCCTGGTGGACCACCTCGGCCTGCAGCTCGGCCATCCCCTGCGGCCGGTCCTGCCGGGCCAGCTCGCGCCGGGCGGCGACCGCGACGTCGCACCTGACGCCGACCCACAGGACGTCCAGGCCGGTCAGCGCCTTGTCCCACTCCTGCTGGGACGACGGCCCGCCGAGGAAGACGTCGTCGACGATGACCGGCGCGCCCGCGCGGGCCATCGCGGCGATCCCCTCCCGCCACGCGTGTTGCAGCCTACGGAAGCCGGGCCCGACGTTCACCTCGCCGTCGGAGCCGATCTCGATGCCCGAGCCCGAGGTCTGCATGGCGGCGGGCATCGCGTCCACCAGGTCGTCGATGGAGATGCTGAGCCACGGCTCCGGCAGGACGACCTGCAGGCTTCTGGCCATCGCCGACTTGCCGGCGCTGGAACCGCCGTTCAGCACGATCACTTGGGTCACAGCGCCACGGTAAGGGCTGCGCCGGGTGATGCGAAACCGCATTTCGGCTGATACGCTCCCAAGCGAGCGCTTGGTTTACCTGCTGAGGGGTTGCCGTATGAAGTTCTCGACCTTCCATCTCTTCCACCGGTTCGACGGGCAGAGCTTCAAGGAGGTCTACGACTACCACCTGGAGCTCATCGAGCTGGCCGAGGAGCTGGGGTTCGACGGGGTGCGGCTGGCCGAGCACCACTTCAGGGACTACGGGGTCGTACCCAACCTGTTCACCATGCTGGCCCACGCCGCCGCCAGGACCTCCAGGATCAGGCTCGGCACCGGCATCGTCGTGCTGCCGCTGCACAACCCCGTCCACGTCGCCGAGGAGGCCGCGCAGGTCGACGTGCTCTCGGGCGGGCGCCTGGAGCTGGGGATCGGGCGGGGGTACCAGAGCTTCGAGTTCGAGGGGTTCGGGATCGACCTGGCCGAGGCGCGCGACCGGTTCAACGAGGCGCTGGAGGTGATCGTCGGGCTCTGGACGCAGGAGGTCTACCAGCACGAGGGGAAGTTCTACCGGACCGGCGCCGAGGTGTCGCTCGTGCCCAGGCCGCTGCAGAGCCCGCACCCGCCGCTGCACGTGGCGGCCGTCTCGCCCGAGACCGTGACCATGTACGCCGAGCGCGGCCTGCCCATCCTGGCCGATCCGGCGGCGCCGTTCAGGAAGGTCGTGCAGGCGGCCGAGACGTGGCGGGAGACGGCCGCGCGGGCCGGGCACACCGACCCCCAGGACCTGGTGGTGGCCCGCAGCGTGTACGTCGCCCCCACCCTGGAGCAGGCCCGCGCCGACCAGGAGCGGTTCGAGGCGTCGTTCGACCGCTCGCGCATCTTCAACGAGCGCAGCGCCCCCATCGACCCCAGGACCGGCAGGGCCGCCCAGGGCTTCGAGTACTACCAGGACCGATACCTCAAGGGCGGCGCGCTCTCCGCCGACTTCCGGTGGGAGCAGCTGGAGGTGATCGGGGACCCGGCGCGCGTGATCGAGCAGATCTCGCTGCTCAGGGACGCCGGGTTCGGCAACCTCCTGTGCGACTTCGGCAGCACCAGGCCGATGCCGCTGGAGGACATGAAGCGGGTCATGCGCTTCTTCGCCGCCGAAGTCATGCCGGCCTTTGGAGCTCCTGAAGGAGACTGAAGATGATCCACAGCCTGTCCCTGTCAGACGTGCTCGCCGACCACGCCCGCAGCCGCCCCGAGGTGACGGCGGTGGTGGACGGCGAGCTGCGGCTCACCTACCCCGAGCTGGACGAGCGGGTGACCCGGCTGGCCGCGGCGCTGGAGCGGCTGGGGGTGTCCGCCGGCGACCGGGTGCTGTGGCTGGGGCAGAACGCGTACGCGGTGCTGGAGCTGCTGCTCGCCTGCTCCAGGCTGGGCGCGATCTGCTGCCCGGCGAACTGGCGGCAGTCGGCGGACGAGCTGCGCTTCGTGCTCTCCGACCTCACCCCCGCGGCCGTCTTCTGGGAGCGCTCGGAGACCACCGAGCAGCTGCGGGAGGAGAGCTGGGTCCAGGCGGGCGAGGAGTACGAGCGCCTGATCGCCGAGGCGCCCGCGCGGGACTTCCCCCAGGTCGCCGACACCGAGCCCGTCCTCGCCCTCTACACCGCCGCCTTCGCGGGCCGCCCGAGCGCCGCCCTGCTCAGCAACGCCGCGCTCGTCGCGCACGCCACGTCGCTCCTGGTCGTACGGCAGATGGAGCCTGGCTTCACCTTCCTCAACAACGGGCCGCTCTTCCACGTCGGCACCATGATGTTCTGCCTGGCCACCCTGCAGATCGGCGGCACGAACGTGTTCACGCCCGCGTTCGACCCCGAGGAGGTGTGCCAGCTGGTCGACGCCGAGCGGGTGACGCAGGCGTTCCTGTTCGGGGGCATGATCGACGCGGTGGCCAAGGCGAACGCGGGCGGCAAGTACGACCTGTCGTCACTGCGGTTCGTCGCCCACTCCGCCGAGTGGGACGACATGATCACCGTGGACGACTCGCCCTGGTGCCGGTCCAGGATGGGCGGGTACGGGCAGACCGAGGTGGGCGGCATGCTGACGTTCCTGGGGCTGGCGGAGGGCGGGGCGGGGTTCGCCGGGCGGCCGTCGCCGCTGGCGCAGGTGCGGATCCTGGCTCCGGACGGCGGCGAGGTGCCGGTGGGCGAGACCGGGGAGATCTGCGCCCGCGGCAAGACCCTCTTTTCCGGATATTTCGCCCGACCCGACTTAAATGCGGAAAAGACGGCGTACGGCTGGCACCACACCGGCGACCTCGGCCGGCGCGAGCCCGACGGCACCATCACCTTCATCGGCCCCAAGCTCCGGATGATCAAATCCGGGGCCGAGAACGTCTACCCGGCCGAGGTGGAGCGGGCGCTGAAGTCGCATCCCGCCGTCGCCGACGCCGCCGTCATCGGCGTCCCCGACCCCGACTGGCACCAGGCGGTCAAGGCCGTCGTGGCGCTGAAGCCCGGGGCCGAGGCCACCGCGGACGAGCTGGTGGAGCACGTCAGGGGGGTGCTGGCGGCGTACAAGCGGCCTCGGCACGTGACGTTCGTGGACGCCGTCCCCAAGCGCGGCTTCACCCCCGACTACGACGCCCTGGACGCCGCCCACGGCGGCGGCAACTACCCGGGCACCTGACCACCCACCGGCCGCACGGCCCGCCGGGCCACGCAAGCACGATCCGAACGAAGCGCACGCGAACCGGGCACTCGGGCGCGGGCACTCGGGCGCGGGCACTCGGGCGCGGACGGGCGCTCTGGTCGGACGGGCGCTCGGGTGCGGACGGGCGCTCTGGTCGGACGGGCGCTCGGGTGCGGGCGCTCACGGGCGGAACGCACCTGAGCGGAGCGCTGACGCGTGCAGCGCCACCCGCGAAGTCCCGCGAGCGGCGGGCGGCGCGGCAGGAGTGGCCGGAGCGGCGCGGGCGACGCGGGCCACACGCAGCGGGCCACGCGACGCGGGCGGAGCGGCGCGCGACACGGGCGGAGCGGCTACGGGCGGGGTAGGGGGAGGCCTGCTTCGAGGTGGGCGAGGGCGTCGTCGAGGAGGGCCGGGGCGTCGAGGTCGCGGTCCTTCACCCAGTCGGCCCAGATCCCGACCAGGACGCCCATGATCGCCCCGGTGACGTTGCGGATCCCCGGGTCGTCCGCCGGGCGGCCCTCCCGGGCCGCGAGGCGCTGCCGAAGGGTCGAGGCCACGCCGGTCACGTTGTCGATGCTCGCCGCCCACAGCTCGGGCACCGTGAGCATGAGCACCTCCCGCTCCAGGCTGTCGGCGCGCTCCTCCGGCGTCTGCGCCTCGATCATGGCCCGCATGGCCATGCGCACGGCCCGCACGGGCGGCACGTCGGGCGGCACCTGGTCGAGCGCCTCCACGAACGGCGGGAACTGGTCGACGATCACCAGGTCCTCCTTGGTGGCGAAGTAGCGGAAGACGGTGCTGGGCGCCACCTCCGCCGCCTCCGCCACCTGCTCGACCGTCGTGGCCGCGTACCCCTGCTCTCGGAACAGCCGCAGCGCCTCCTTCTGGATCAGCGCCCTCGTCTTGGCCTTCTTCCGCTCGCGCAGGCCCGGTCGATCACTCATGTCTCCGCATTCTCGGGGGTACGGCGCCTCACGTCCACTTCCAGGAGTCTGCCACGAACAGCTATACAACTCTCTTTTGAGATTCTACTCTCAAAATTATGCGACTTCCCACGTCCCGCGACCCCCGATGCCCCTTCGACCCGCCTGCCGAGCTTCGCGAACTGCCCGCGATGAGCAGGCTGGAGTTCCCCGACGGCCATCTCGGCTGGCTGGCCACCACGGCCGAGGCGGCCAGGACCGTGCTCGGCGATCCCCGGTTCAGCGCGCGCCGCGAGTTCAAGCACGCCCCCGTACGGTTCACCACGCCCGGCGAGCCGGGACGCCCCGCGCCCCCGGGCTTCTTCGGCGCCATGGACCCGCCCGAGCACACGCGTTACCGCCGCCTGCTCACCGGCCAGTTCACGCTGCGCCGCATGCGCCTGCTGGAGCCGCGCGTCGCGCGCATCGCCGCCGGCCGGCTCGACGCGATGGCCGCTGCGGGGCCGCCGGTGGATCTGGTGAGCGCGTACGCGCTGCCGATCCCGTCGATGGTCATCTGCGAGCTGCTGGGGGTGCCGTACGAGGATCACGAGTTCTTCCAGGAACGCGGCCTGCAGCTCGTCGCGGTGGGCGGCGACGTGGAGAAGGCGTCCGCCGACCTGGGGGCCTATCTGGGCGAGCTGGTACGGCGCAAGCGGGCCGAGCCCGGTGACGACCTGATCAGCGGGCTGACCGGCGACCTCGCCGACGAGGAGCTGATCAACGTGGCGATGATCCTGCTCGTCGCCGGCCACGAGACGAGCGCGAACATGCTGGCCCTCGGCGTGTTCGCGCTGCTGGAGTCGGGGCTCCCGTACGAGGAGGGCGCGGTGGAGGAGCTGCTGCGATGGCTGGCGATCGTGCAGCACGGCGCGCCCAGCAGGGCCGCCCGGCAGGACGTGGAGGTGGCGGGCACGCTGGTGAGGAAGGGCGAGACCGTGGCGCTGTCCCTGCCGGTGATCAACCGGGATCCCGCCGTGTTCGACCGGCCTGACGTGCTCGACCCGGGCCGCGAGGAGGCCCGTCGGCACCTGTCGTTCGGGCACGGGGTGCACCAGTGCCTCGGGCAGCAGCTCGCCAGGATGGAGCTGCGCATCGGCTACGGCGCGCTGTTCGGGCGCTTCCCCGGCCTGCGGCTGGCCGTGCCGGCGGCGCGGGTGCCGCTCAAGCAGGACAGCGCGGTGTTCGGCGTCACGTGCCTGCCGGTCGCCTGGGACTGAGGGGCCGGAGCACAGGATCGCGAGCGGGTGAGCGGGCTCTCCGTGCCACCCTCCATGTCACAGGATCGCGAGCGGGGTGAGCGGGCTTCCCGTGCCGCCCTCGATCCGCAGCGGCGCCGCCACGAACACGAACTCCGTGCGGCCCGCCGCCGCCAGCTCCTCCAGCCACAGCATCTCGATCAGGTGCACGCCGTGCCGGTGCAGCAGCAGGAGGTGCAGGTCGTCCTCGATCGGCTCCTCGGCCAGCCCGCGCGCGTCGAGCCCGCCGATGGCGGCGTTGTCCGAGGCCACGGCGGCCACGTCGTGCGCCGCCAGCCACCGCCCCGCCTCCGCCGACAGCCCGGGCTGGCCCGACCAGTACTCCTCGCGCGAGCGTTCCCACACCAGCGGCCAGCCCGTACGGATGACCGCCACGTCCCCGGCCCGCGGCACGGCGATCTCCTCCAGCAGCTCGGCGGGGATCCGGTGGCCGGCGGGCAGGTGATCGAGGCCCAGCCGCCGCGGCACGTCGTACAGCACTCCCCTGGCCACCACGCCGCCCACGTGCTCGATCCCGCACCGGGTGGCCCCGTACGAGCGCACCCTGGCGGCCGGGTGGCCGTTGTAGAGCTCGTCGCCGGACCACATGTGGCACAGCGCGTCCATGTGCGTGGTGGTGCCGTGGTGGGTGACGATCAGGGCGTCGTCGGCCACCCGCAGGCCGGCGCCGATCGGCCGGGCGCCGGCCGCGTAGTCGCCGCCGTCCACGGACATGAAGTGCTGCGGCAGCGGCCTGCCCGGCAGGTGCGGCACCGTGCCGGGGGCGGGCGAGGAGGTGGCGCCCCTGATCGGCATGGCCAGGCTGAGCACCTCGCCGGAGACGGCGCTGCGCAGGGCGTCGAGCACGACGGACGGGGTGAGCAGGTTCAGGGTGCCCCGCTGATCGTCTGGGCCGAATCGTCCCCAGTTGTTAGGCTCGGTGACCAAGTAAGCGCTCCCTTTCTCTGCGGAGGTCTGATGCACTGCGATCCTCGGTTCTCCCGCGTGCGCGAGGTGTTCGAGCGGCATTTCGCCGACGGCGAGGAGCTGGGCGCGGCCTTCGCCGTCCACCTGGACGGCGAGCTGGTCGTGGACCTGTGGGACGGCGTCGCCGACCGGCACACGGGGCGGCCGTGGGAGCGGGACACGCCCGCCTTCGCCTACTCCTGCACCAAGGCGGTCACCGCCGCCGTGCTGCTGCAGCTCGTGGAGCGCGGGCAGGTGGACGTCACGGCGCCGGTCGCCGAGGTGTGGCCCGAGTTCGCGGCGGCCGGCAAGGGGGCGGTCACCGTCGAGCACCTCCTGTCCCACCAGGCCGGGCTGCCCGCGCTGGAGGAGCCGGTGCCCGTCGAGGAGTTCGAGGACCAGCCGGCCATCGCGGCCAGGCTCGCCGGTCAGGCGCCGCTGTGGGAGCCGGGGTCGGCGCACGGATATCACGCGCTGACGTACGGGTTCCTGGTGGGCGAGGTGGTCAGGCGGGTGACGGGCAAGTCGGTGGGCGAGCTGGCCTCGGCCGAGATCGCCGGGCCGCTGGGGCTGGAGCTGTGGGTGGGGGCGCCGGACCCGGTGATCGAGCGGGCGGCGCGGCTCACGGCCGGCGAGCGTACGCGCGACGACCGGCCCGCCGCGACCGCCACCCCCACCGCTGTCACCGCCGTCACCGAGCCGGCGCCCTCCGGGCCCGAGCCGGCGGGAGCAGGAGGCGAGGCCGCCCCGGCGGCAGGGGGCGGGCGGGCGCCGAACGTGCTGGAGGAGATGGCCAGGGCGGCGCTCGACCCCGGCAGCCTGATGAACCGGGCGCTCGGCAACCCCGCCATCAACCTGCTCAAGGGCGGCGCGAACAACCCGGTGATCCTGCGGGCGGGCTGGCCGGCCGCCGGGATGGTCACCACCGCCCGGGGGCTGGCCGGGTTCTACCGCGCGCTGATCGCCGGCGAGATCCTGCGCCCCGAGACCCTGCGGGAGGCGCTGCGGCCCCGGGTGAACGGCCCCGACCGGGTCCTGCATCTCGACACCTCCTTCGGCCTCGGCTTCATGCGGCCGTCGGGGACGTTCCTGGTGCCCTCGCCGAGCGCGTTCGGTCATTCGGGCGCCGGCGGCTCGATCGGCGTCGGCGACCCCGGGCGCGGCCTGGCCGTCGGGTACGTGATGAACAGGATGGCCAACGCGATCTCCGGCAACCTGCGCGGGATGCGCCTGCTGCAGGCCGTCTACGACTCGTTGTGACCGCATGACCGTTCAGTGCATGGTCACGCCGCCGCTCACCGACAGGGTCTGTCCGGTGATGTACGCGGCGCGTTCCGTACACAGGTAGGCGACCAGCCCGGCGACGTCGGCGGGCGTCCCGAGGCGGCGCAGCGGGATGCCCCGCGCGATCCTGTCCACCAGCCCCGGCTCCGCCGCGGACACCCGGCGGAGCATGGGGGTGTCGGTCGGGCCCGGGCAGACCACGTTGGAGGTCACGTGCGCCCGGGCGGCCTCGCGGGCGAGCGTCTTGGCCAGGCCGAACAGGCCCGCCTTCGTCGCCGCGTACGCCCCCTCGCCCCCCGACCCGGCCCTGGCCCCGTCGGAGGAGACGAACACCAGCCGCCCCCATCCCCTGGCCATCATGCCGGGCAGGAGCAGCTTGGTCAGCAGCATCGGCCCGCGCAGGTTGACCTGCCACATGAGGTCCCAGCCCGCGGGGTCGCTCTCGGTGAACGGCTCCACGATCGCCACCCCGGCGTTGTGCACCAGGATGTCCACCTCGCCCACCGCGCCCGCGAACTCCGCCACGGAAGCCGGTGAGGCCAGGTCCACGCGCATCGCCCGCCTCCCCGCGCCCGCCCGGTCCGCGTCCTGCTCCGCGCCGGCCAGGTCCACGTCGGCGATCACGACCTCGGCGCCGAGCGCGGCCAGGTCGGCGGCGATGGCCATGCCGATCGCGCCCGCTCCCCCGGTCACCACCGCCGTGCGCCCGTCCAGGCGCAGCCCGTCCATCATCGTTTCCACGCCTCGACCAGGTCGGCGGCGGTGGCCCGGGTGGCGAGCAGGCTGATCGTGTGCTTCAGCACGGCCCGCGCGTACTCCTCGGGCATGCCCGCCACCGCGTCCGTGACGACGGTCACCCGGTAGCCCAGGTTCACGGCCTCCAGCGCCAGGCCGGGGATGCCCAGGTTGAGCGAGACGCCGAGCGCGACGACGGACGTGACGCCCAGCGAGCGCAGGGTCATGTCGAGCGAGGTGCCGGTGAACGGCGAGAACCCGTGGTGGCGCCGGCTCTCCAGATCGCCGTCCTCGCGCAGCTCGGGCAGCACCTCGATGGCGGGCGTGCCCTCCAGCATGTGCCGCGGGTCCTTGAGCAGGGAGACGATGAACGGGCAGTTCGCGGTGTGGGAGCCGGCCCGGCCGGGCCGGAACGCGGCCGTGCAGTGGATCACGGGCAGCCCGGCCTGCCTGGCCGCCTGGAGCAGGCGGGTGGCGTTGGCGGTGACGTCGTGGCGCGCGCACGCCTCCACCAGCTCCGGAAATTTCGTCAGATCGCCGACCACGCCCCGCTGCATCTCCATGACCAGCACCGCCACGCGCTCCACCGGCGACCTCCACGCTTCTAGCCGAGCGCTTGCTTGGTATCCGGGCCAGCATAACACCGGGTGAAATCTCCCGCCTCGTGACAACCGGAACCCCGGGTGAGACCGTCGAATTCAAGACGGCTGCCTGATGGGGGTAGGACTTGGTCCCTGGTTACCGTGAAGTGCGCCAGCTCGGCGCCGGCCGCACCGGCCGCGTCTTCCTCGCCACCTATCAGTCGACCGGCGCGTACGTGGCGATCAAGTACCTGAACGCCACCCTGCGCCGGGACGCCGAGTTCATGGACCGCTTCCGGTCGGACACCCCGCACCTCGTCGAGCTCGACCACCCCGACGTGGTGCGCCTGTACGAGTACGTCGAGACCCCCACCAGGGCCGCCGTGGTCATGGAGCTGGTGGACGGCGTGTCGCTGCGCACGCTGCTGGCCGAGCACGGCCACGTCACCCCCGAGGCGGCGCTGGCCGTGCTCAAGAGCACGCTGCTGGCCCTGGCCGCCGCCCACGAGCGCGGCGTGCCGCACCGGGACGTCACGCCGGACAACATCCTGGTGCAGGCCGACGGCAGCACCAAGCTGGGCGACTTCGGTGTCGTGGTGCACGCCGAGGAGCCCGGCGTGCCGGCCGGCACCCCCTGGTACATGTCGCCCGAGCTGTGGACGCGCGGCGCGGCGGGGCCACCCGCGGACCTGTACGCGGCGGCGTGCGTGCTGTTCGAGGCGGTCAGGGGACGACCGCCGTACGTGGCGGAAAGACGGGGTGCGGGCGGCACGCCGTTCATGGCGGGCACAGACGGCGGGCCGCACATGACGGGCGGGCCGTACCTGGCGGGCAAGGCGGGCGGGGACCGCGCGCCGGACGTGCCCGCGCTGCGCCGTAAGCACGTCGAGGAGCCGTTACCGCTGGAGGTCGCGCCCGACGCGCTGCGCGACCTGCTCAGGCGGGGGCTGGCCAAGGATCCGGCCGGCAGGTACGCCTCGGCCCGGCAGTTCGCGGCCGAGCTGGAGGAGGACGCGGTCGCCGGGTACGGCCCCGACTGGGAGAAGCGCGGGCGGCGGCACCTGGCGGAGCAGGCCACGCTGCTGGCCCTGCGCTTCCCGCTGGCCAGGACCGACAGCCGCACCTCCGTCGCGGCCGGCCTGCGCGACCGGGTGCCCCGGCTGCCGCCGCAGCTCTGGGTGGCGGGCGCGACCGTGGTGGCCGCGCTGATCGCGATCCTGCTGTCCGGCGGCCACCTGCCCGCGGGGCCGGGCACGATCCTCATGCCGCCGCCTCAGGCCCGGACCGAGACCCGGACCGAGGCCCAGACGGAGCCCCGCTCCTCCGAGCCCGCCCCCACGACCCGCACCTCCGGCCCGGCCGCCCGCCCCACCACCGCGCCGCCCGGCACCGCCACGCCTCCCCCGCCCACCCCGCAGGGCGGCACCTCCGTGTCGCTCCCCGCCGTACGCGCGGCCGGCATCGTCGCCTGGAACGGCGCCACGGGCTCGATCTCCGTCTCCGTGGACGGCACGGGCCCCGTGCGGCTGCTGATCGCGTACACGCGGCGGGACGCGGACGGCGGGGCCGCCACGACCGTCCGCCGTGAGACCCGCACCCTGCGCGGGCGCACCTCGTACACCAGCGCGGTCTCGTACGCGCCCGGCGAGCCGGGGTGCGGCGAGCGGGTGCACCTCGGACTCCTGGTGATGACGGAGCCCGCGGCCGCGAACGGGCCGCAGGTGAGCGAGGCCGCGGTGAGCGGCCCCGCCTGCCCGGCACCGTCCCCGACCCGCTCCGCCACGCCGGCCCCGCAGCCGACCCCCTCACCGTCGCTCACGGACTCCCCGATCGCCCCGCCACCCGCCTCCGAGACCCCGGCCGCCCGCCCTTCGGACGCCCCGGTCTCCCGGCTCTCCGACGCCCCGGCCGCGCTGCCCCCGGACCCGCCTGGCTCCCAGCTCTCCGGCGCCCCTGCCGCGCAGCCCTCGGACGCCCCGGTCGCGTGGCCTCCCCCGGACGCGTCCTCCGACGGCCCGATCCAAGGGATGCCGCGCTTCTCCGAGGAGCCGTCGCGCGCGCCGCTCCTGCCCGCCGCCCCGGAGCCGTCCGCACCGGAGTGACCGGCCGCGGGGCGGGATCATCGCGGGCCTTGTCCGGCAACCAAGCGTGCGCTAGCTTGGCAGCGATGAGCGGTGACACCTCCCCCTACTGGGCCGCCTGCGCACGCGGCGAGCTGGTCATCCAGCGCTGTACGGCCTGCGACCGCCGCATCCACCTCCCCGAGCCCGCCTGCCCCTGGTGCGGCGGCCACGAGCTGGTCTTCGAGCCTGCCTCCGGCGACGGCCTGGTGCACACGTACACGGTCGTGCACCGCTCGTTCGCCCCCGCGTACCGGGGGCGCGAGCCGTACGTGATGGCCTGGGTGGACCTGCCGGAGGGGGTGCGGGCGTTCGGGCACATGGTGGAGTGCCCGCCCGAGCAGGTGCGCATCGGCCTGCCGGTACGTGTGACGTTCCGAGACGACCTGCCCCATTGGAGGCCCGCGTGAAGCTGGGCAACGTGCTGATCCCCGTCGCCGACCTGGACGAGGCGATCGCCTTCTACGGGCTGCCGGTGAAGTTCCGCGACGGCGACCGGTTCGCCGCGCTCGACGGGGGCGGGGTCACCGTGGCGCTGGCGGGCCCCGCCGAACAGGTCACCGACTCGGCCGCGCCGTCGTACAAGGTGGACGACGTGCCCGCGACCGTGGACCGGATGACGGCGCGCGGCGCCGAGGTGGTGCGGGCGCCCGAGGCGGGGCCGCACGAGACGCGGGCCGTGCTGCGCGATCCCTCGGGGAACGTCTTCGTGCTGTATTCGCCCCTCTGACCAGCCCCAAGGGAGGCACCCCCATGCCCCGATCACCCTACGGCAACTACGGCCACGCGATCCTGACCGCCGGAGCGCTGCGCACGCCCGGCCGGGTGGCGCTGACGTACTGCGGCGAGCAGAGCTTCACCTACGACCGGCTCAACAGGAACGTCAACCGCCGCGCCCACGCCCTGCTCGCCGCCGGCGTCACGCCGGGCAGGCGGGTGGCGGCGCTGCTGAACGAGACGTTGCGGGTGGCCGAGGTGTACCTGGCACAGGCCAAGATCGGGGCGGTCACGGCGGCGCTGAACCCGTACTGGCCGATGGAGACGCTGCGCGACGTGGTGGCGGCGGCGGGGTGCACGGCGTTCGTGTACGACGCGACGGTGGAGTCGGTGGTCGAGCAGATCAGGCCGTCCCTGCCGGAGGTGACCGCCTGGATCCACGTGCGGGACCTGGAGGGAGGCTCCGAGGAGGAGCCGCCGCTGGGCGCCTTCCACGACGACCCGCTGGCGCTCTACTTCACCTCGGGCACGACCGGGCTGCCCAAGGCCGTCGTGCACACGCACGCGTCGTCGCTGGCCACGGCGCAGATCTGGCTGGACGTGCCGCGCGGGCCCGACTCGGTGTTCGGGACGGGCGCGATCATCTGGGGCATCGGCTTCCCGGCCATCGTCGGGCCCGCACTCTACGCCGGGATGCGGCTGGTGCTGGAGCAGGACTGGGGGCCGGCGAACTTCCTGCGGGTCGTGCCCCGCGAACGGGTCACGCACCTGTCGCAGATCCCCTCGTTCTACTCGGCGCTGCTGGCCTCGCCCGAGCACGAGGGCGTGGACCTGTCGTCGATCCAGGTGATCATGCTGGGCGGGGAGCCGCTGACCGCGACCATGCTGGACCGGATCAAGGCCAGGCTGCCGCAGGCCGGCGTGTACTCGTACTACGGGCAGACCGAGGCGCCGTACACGTGCATGGGCAGGGTGGACGACGGCACGATCCCGCTGGGGTCCTCGGGCCGGGCCCGCACGGGGAACGCCGTGCGCGTCACCGACCCGCAGGGGCAGCCGGTGGTCGACGCCGTCGGCGAGATCAACCTGACGGGGCCGCACCGGATGGCCGAGTACGACGGGCTGCCCGACCGGACGGCGGAGGTGCTGCGCGGCGAGTGGTACGTGGGCGGCGACCTCGGGACGCTCTCCGCCGACGGCGTGCTGCGGGTGCTCGGGCGGCGGGAGGACTCGATACTCAAGGGCGGGATCTGGACGCAGCCGTCCGTGATCGAGGAGGCGGCCACGGCGCTGGACGGGGTGGCCGAGGCCGGCGCCGTCGGGGTGCCCGAGGAGGCGGCGGAGCAGCAGGTCCTGCTGGCCGTGGTGCCCAGGGCCGGGCACTCGCTGGACGCCTCCAAGCTGGCGCTGGCTCTGGCGGACCTGCTGCCCGCGCACCAGCGGCCCGATCACATCGTGGTCGCGGACGAGCTGCCGCACTCCCAGGACGCCTCCGGCGGGCCCGGCAAGCTGCTCCGCAGGAAGATCCGCGAGCTGCTCGGGTGAGCGCGGGCCGGGGCACAAGCGTGGGCCGGACCGTCGGGCCGTACGAGCACGAGGTCAAGGCGCTGCTCGCGGAGGCCGGGGTGCCGGTGCCGCGCGGGGTCGTGGTGCGCGGGGACGACTTCGGCGCGGCTCGGGAGCTGGCCGGGCCGCTGGTGCTGAAGGCGTTCGGGCCGGGGCTGACGCACAAGTCCGAGTCCGGGGGCGTGGTGCTGGGGCTGGCGCACGAGGAGCTGGGGGCCGCGGCGGCGGGGATGCGGGCCCGGCTGGAGCCCGCCGGGTTCCTGGTGGAGGAGCAGGCCGAGGCCGGGGTCGAGCTGATCGTGGGGCTGGTGCGGGATCCGGCGTTCGGGCCGGTGCTGCTCGTCGGGCTGGGCGGGGTGTGGGCGGAGGCGCTGCGTGACACGGCGCTGCGGCTCTGCCCGGTCACGGAGACGGACGTGCGGCGCGCGCTGGCGTCCCTGCGCGGCGCCGCGCTGCTGGACGGCTGGCGCGGCGGGCCGCCGGTGGACGTGGACGCGGTGGTCAAGGTCATCATGGCGGTGGGCGGGCCTGGGGGGTTGTGGGAGCGGCTGGAGCTGGGCGAGTTCGAGCTGAACCCGGTCATCGCGGGCCCTTCGGGGGCGATCGCGGTCGACGCCCGCCACCTCCCGGCCGCCCCGGCGGTCCGCGTGGCCGAGCTCCCACCGGAGACGTCCGCAGCCGGCCCGTCACCCGAGGCGGCGGGACGTGCGGGAGGGTTTCTGGCGCTCTTCGAGCCCAAGGCCGTGGCCGTCGTCGGGGCGTCCACGTCCCGGCCGAACTTCGGGAACATGTTCCTCGGCTTCTACCGCGACGCGGGCGTGCCGCTGGTGGCCGTGCATCCGACGGCGGCCGAGGTGGCCGGGGTGCCCGCCGTGCCCTCGCTCGCGCACGCCGACGTGGACTACGCCCTGGTCGCCGTGCCCGCCGAGCGCTGCGCCGAGGTCGTGCGGGAGGCGCGCGGGGTGCCGTTCACGCAGGTGATGAGCGGCGGGTTCGGCGAGGCGGGGCGGCAGGAGCTGGAGCGGGAGCTGGCCGGGGCGGCGCGGGCTGCCGGGACGCGGCTGCTCGGCCCCAACTGCATGGGCGTGTACTGCCCGAGGGGACGCCAGACGTTCGTCGGCGGCGGGATGGGCCCGGCGGGCACGGTCGCGCTGATCTCGCAGAGCGGCGGCCTGGCCGGCGAGGTGATCAAGGTCGGGGAGCGGCGGGGGCTGGCGTTCAGCCGGGTCGTCACCGTCGGGAACGCGGCCGACGTCACCCCGGCCGAGCTGCTGCGCTGGCTGGCGCAGGACGCGCAGACGCGGGCGATCGGGATGTACCTGGAGGACCCGAGGGACGGCCGCGAGCTGTACGAGGCGCTGCGAACGGCGGGCAAGCCCGTGGTGCTGCTGGTCGGCGGGCGCAGCGGGCAGGGGCAGCGGGCGGCGGCCTCGCACACCGGCGGCCTGGTGAGCGACCGGCGGATCTGGGAGGCGGTGGCCGAGCAGACCGGGGCGACGCTGGTGTCCGGGCAGGACGACCTGATCGGGGTGCTGGCGTACTTCCAGGCGCACGGCTCGCGGGCCGCCGGCGGGGAGCAGGTGCTGGTGGTGGGGCCGAGCGGGGGTGCGAGTGTGCTGGCCGCGGACGCGTTCGACCGGGCGGGGGTGCGGCTCGGCCCGCTGCCGGGCGACCGCCTGGACGCGCTGCGCGGGCTCGGGGTGGTGGCGACGGGCAACCCGCTGGAGGTGCCGGTGGGGCCGCTGGGCAGGGCCGGGCTCGTGACCGACGTGATCGACGCGCTCGCGGGGCCGTACCGGGACGTGGTGGCGCACGTGAACGTGCAGGCCTTCTTCACGTACGGGACCGCCCCCGAGCCCCTGTACGACTACACGCACGCGCTGGCAGCCGCCCAGGCCGCGCGCCCCGGCGTGCGGATCATCCTGGTCACCAGGAACGGCGAGTGCGCCCCCGCGGGCGTCGAGGACGAGGTCGGCCGGATCGCGGCGGCGGCGGGGATCCCCGTCTACCGCACCATGGAGGCGGCCGCCGTGGCCGTCGCGGCAGGAGGACGGCATGGGGTTGCTTGACGGCAAGGTGGCGCTGATCACCGGCGGGGCGCGGGGCATGGGGGCGGCGCACGTGCGGCTGTTCCTGGAGGAGGGCGCGCGGGTGGTGTTCGGGGACGTGCTGGACGAGGAGGGAAAGGCGCTGGCGGAGGAGACGGGCGCCACGTACCTGCGGCACGACGTGACGAGCCCCGAGGAGTGGGAGCGGGCCGTGGGGACGGCCGTGGAGGTGCACGGCAGGCTCGACGTGCTGGTCAACAACGCCGGAATCCTGAAATTTCGCCGCATCCAGGACATGTCGCTTGACGACTTCGACCGCGTGATCAGCGTGAACCTCAAGGGCACCTGGCTGGGCGTCAAGTCGGTCATCGAGCCCATGAAGGCCGCCGGGCGCGGCTCGATCGTGAACATCTCCTCCATCGAGGGCTACGTCGGCGCCGAGGGGCTGTCGGCGTACTCGGCCTCGAAGTTCGGCATCCGCGGCATCACGAAGTCGGCGGCGCGGGAGCTGGCCAGGTTCAAGATCCGGGTGAACTCGGTGCACCCCGGCGCGATCAACACCGCCATGGCGCTGGACCCGGACATCGTGGCCGAGGTGGACGCCGACGCGTTCGTGAAGTCCATGGTCATCAAGCGGTTCGCCAAGCCCGTGGAGGTGTCGCACGTGGTGGCGTTCCTGGCCTCGGACCGGGCCAGCTACTGCACGGGCACCGAGGTGACGGTGGACGGGGGCCTGCTGACCGGCGCAGGGTACTGACACCTTACCCCAAGGTAGATCTTTTAGTGTTAAACCGCCTAGCCTCGGACATTTCTGGCAACATCACTGACCTGCGGTTTCCAGCCCCGGAGGGCATGATCGCCCCCGGGGACGTGCGCAACCTGGGGTTACGACTTGGTAACCTCACTCAGCACGGAAGACGACAGGCCTCCGGTTTTGTCACACCAGTCCCGGGTTCCCCTCCTTACCCAGTGCTGCGTGGATAAACCCGGTCTTGCCCGGAAGGTGCCCCCATACCTCCATGACGCCAGAGATCCAGAAGTACATCGAACTGCTCGAGAGCCAGCTCGGGTACTCGGAGAAGTCCGGGTCGTACACCAAGTTCGGCGACTGGTACGGCAAGAACGTCGAGTTCGACGCCGACTACAGCTCGGCGCCGTGGTGCGACATGTACCTCTCCTGGGCCGCGCACAAGCTCGGCTACGAGGAGTGGATCGGGCAGTTCGCGTGGACGGTGGCGCACGCGGAGTGGTTCAAGGAGCAGGGGGCGTGGGGCAAGACGCCCAAGCCGGGCGCGTTCGTCTTCTACGACTGGAGCGGCTCCAACGACATCGACAGGATCGACCACGTCGGCATCGTGACGAGGGTCGAGGGCGACACCATCCACACGATCGAGGGCAACATCGACGGAGGCGTCGCCAAGCGCAAGGAGCGCGACACCAGCAAGGTGGTCGGCTACGGCTACCCCGAACGCGTCAAGGAGCGGCTCGACGCGGCGGCGGCGAAGAAGAAGGCCAAGGAACAGGCCGAGGCCGGAACGATCCAGATCCCCGAGGAGTCGCTCAGCTCGCTGATCCCCCGGGCGGAGGGCGGCCGGTCCGCCCAGGCCCCCATCGACGCGGGCCGGATCCAGTCGCAGGACCCCACCAGGGAGCAGCCGCCGTCCACGGGGCGGGTCGAGGGCCAGACCCCGGCCGAGGCCCAGGGCCGTACCCAGGACCAGCCCAGGAACGAGACCCCCCGCTCCGACTCGGCCTCCGCGCCGGCGGCCACCGCGGCGCCCCGCTCCGGCTCGCACTCGACCACCCTTCAGCAGAGCCCGCAGGCCGGCGCGTCCCCCGCGCCCGGCGCCATCAAGAAGGGCAAGCACGCCAAGCCCGCCACGGCCGGCACCGAGGCGGCCACGGCCGAGCCGCTGCCGTCCCACACCGACGCCTCCGCCACCGGCCCGCTGCCCGCCATCGACTCCCCGACGCTGATCGGCTCGGCCCTGGTCGCCGCGCTCGCGCTGCTCGCCGTGGCCAAGACCCGCCGCCTGCGCCTGAGCCCGGCCACCGCCGGCAAGCCGGCGCGCCCGTCCCGCGCCAAGGGCCGCCGCCGTCGCCGCGGGCCCGCGCCCGTGACCGCCGACGCCACCGCGGTCCAGCGCCTCGTCACCGCCGACCTCACCGCGGTGGAGCTCCAGGAGAACGCCGACCGCCTCGCCACGTCGGCAGCCCTGCGCTCCCTCGGCGCCGCGGACGCCGCGTCCGACGTCCTGAGCTCCGTGACCGCCTCCGACGTCCGGCACCGCGCGACGTCCAGGGCCGCCTCCAGGGACGCGGTGCGCTCCGGCGGCGCCCGGCACCGCAAGCTGCCGCTCGACACCAGGCCGTTCGACCTGACCACGGACGCGCGCCGGCATCATCATGCGGGGGACCCCCACGCCACCGGGCACCCCACGCGCCGCCACGCCCCCGGCCATCACCGCCGCGTCACCGGTGCGGGCTCGTTCACCCCCGCCTTCGACGACCAGCCCTACGAGCCGGACTTCGACCAGAGCCGCTTCGCGTTCACCGAGCACACGGCGCCCCTGGAGCGCATCACCTTCACCGACGAGACGGGCCCCCTGGAGCGCATCACCTTCACGGACGAGACGGGCCCGCTGCGGCGCATCACCCTCACGGACGCGACCGGCTCGGTGGAGGTCGTCCTCGACACGGGCCCGCTCCAGCGCTTCGTGGACACCAGCCCGTTCGAGCGCATCGTCATCCCGGGCGCGACCAGCACGTTCGACGCCTTCAGCCCGCCGCGGCGCAGGGGCGGCGACATCCTGGACCCGTCCGGCCCCTCCTACCGGGGGCGGCGCAGGAGCGGCGCGCGCGTGGAGGAGCACGCCCCGTCCGACGTCCCGCTCAGGGGGCGCCGCCACCGCAGGACGCACGAGCAGCAGCTGGTCGGCGGGGGCCGCCACCGGGCCTGAACCCCGCCTTCAGGACGGGTTCCCGACGTCGTACTCGCCGGCGAAGGCGGCCAGCCCGGACACCGCGTCCCTGCTGCGCGTCCAGGGGCGGACGATCAGCCGCTCCACCCCGAGCTCCGCCCAGTCGTCCACCTCGCCGGGCGAGGCCAGCTCGTACGCGTGCGCGGTCACCGCCACCCCCGCCCCGAGCCGGGCGAGCTGGGGCCTGATCGACTCGATCGTGTGCGGCATGCTGATCCACCCGTCGCACAACGTGGCCGCCCGGCGCAGCGCGGCGGCCGACTCACCGCCCGCGAGCACGGGCAGCCGCCGCTGCACCGGTTTGGGCTCGAAGGCGACCTCGGGAAAGGCGTAGAACCGCCCGGAGTGGGCGACCAGCGGCTCGCTCCAGAGCCGCCGGACCACCTCGATCGCCTCGTCCAGCCGAGCTCCCCTGGTCCTGAACGGCACCCCGGCCGCCTCCCACTCCCCCCGGTACCAGCCCGCGCCGACGCCGCAGATGGCGCGTCCGGAGGAGACCACGTCCAGGGTGGCGAACGCGCGGGCCGACACGAACGGATGGCGCAGCGCGAGGAGCTGCACGGCCGTGCCGAGCCGGACGCGGGTGGTCAGGGCGGCCAGCCAGCACAGGTACGCGGGCGCGTCGAACAGCGGCGTCTGCGGCTTGATCCCCGGGTCGGAGGTGCCCGGGTAGACGGCCAGGGACAGGTCGGTGGCGAAGACGAGGTGCTCGGGCAGCCACACCGACTCGAACCCCAGCTCGTCGGCCGCCACCGCCACGTCCTTCCAGGCGGCGGGATGCACGAGGCCGAGGGGGACGCCGAACTTCACGGGCGCCTCCCCGTGATCGCGGCGCGCAGGCGTTCGCGGTGGGCGGCCGTGGTGCCGTACGCGGCGGACAGCGACCAGGCGCGCGCGAGCCAGAACCGCAGGTCCAGCTCCTCGGTGTAGCCGATCGCGCCGTGGACCTGCAGCGCGACCCTTGCGGCCAGCACGGCGGCCTCGCCGGCGGCGGCCTTGGCGGCGCCGGCGTCCCGCTCGTCGCCGTCCGGTTCCACGGTCAGGGCCGCCCGGTACACCAGCGGCGCCGCGAACTCCACCGCCACGGCCACGTCGGCGAGCTGGTGCTTGACGGCCTGGAAGGACCCGATCGGCGCGCCGAACTGGGTGCGCGCGCGGGCGTAGGCGACGGTGACCGCCAGCAGCTCCCTGGCGACGCCGACGAGCTGCGCGGCGGTGGCCACCGCGGCCCGCGCCAGCGCCGGCCCCACGGGCCCCGGCAGGGCCTCGGAGCGCGAGAACGCCACCTCGAACAGCGGCCGGCACGGGTCGACGCCGCGCCGGGGCGTGAGCCGCGCGTCCTGGCGCGAGATCACCCGCGCGCCGCCGTCCCGCACCACCACCAGCAGGTCGGCCAGGTCGGCGTCGGCCAGGTACGCCTGCCCCGGCGGCAGCACGCCGACGCACACCGCGCCGGAGGCCAGCTTGGGCACCTCGGCCATCAGGAACGGCGCCACCACGGCGGTCTCGACGACCGGCCCCGGCAGGCACGCGCGCCCGGTCTCCTCCAGGGCGGGCAGCACGTCCACCAGCGCGAGCCCCAGCCCGTCGGCCGACTCGGGCAGCAGCAGCCCGAAGAACCCCAGCGCGGCGAGCTGTTCCCAGGCGGGCCGCCGCTCCGCCCGCAGGGAGCCGGGGGGGCAGTGCGTACGCAGCACGTCCCGCACGGTCGCGGCCAGCGCGAGCTGATCGTCGTCGAAGCCGAAGTTCATCGCGGCAGCCCCAGGACCCTCTCGGCGACGATGTTGCGCTGGATCTCGTTCGTGCCCGCGTAGATCGGGCCGGCCAGCGAGAACAGGAACCCGTCCAGCCAGTCCTCCGCGCGGTCCCCCAGCAGTTCCAGGGCCAGCGCGTGCATGCGCAGATCGAGCTCGGACCAGAAGATCTTCCCCAGGCTGGCGGCGGGCCCGATCTCCTCCCCCGCCATGATGCGCCGCGCCGTCCCGAAGGTGTGCAACTGGTACGCCTCCGCCTCCACCCGGCACCTGGCGGCGCGGTCGGCGAGCGCCGGGTCCGCGTCGCGGGCCAGCTCGGCGAGCCGGTCGGCGGTGGCCAGGAAGCGGCCGGGGCTGCGCAGGGTCAGGCCGCGCTCGGAGGAGGTGGTGGCCATCGCGATCCGCCAGCCCTCGCCCACCTCGCCGAGCACCATCGAGTCCGGCGTGAACACCCCGTCGAAGCGCAGCTCGGCGAAGCCGGGCAGCCCGTCGAGCTGCGCGATCGGGCGGACGGCGACGTCGGTCAGGGGGAACATGAAGTACGTCAGCCCCTTGTGCCGCGCCCCGGAGGTGCGGAAGAGGCCGAAGCCGTGGGTGGCGAAGGCGGCCCGGGAGCTCCACGTCTTGTGCCCGTACAGCCGCCAGCCGCCGGGGCAGGGCTCTGCGCGGGAGGTCAGGGCGGCCAGGTCGCTGCCGGCCTCGGGCTCGGACCACGCCTGCGCCCACACGTCGTCGCCCCTGGCCATCCTGGGCAGCAGGCGCTCGCGCTGCTCGGGAGTGCCGTGGCGCATGAGGGAGGGGGCGAGCAGGAAGATGCCGTTCTGGGTGACGCGGGCGGGGCAGCCGGCGGCCCAGTACTCCTCCTCGAAGATCAGCCAGTCGATGAGGGAGGCGCCGCGCCCGCCGTACTCCTCGGGCCAGGAGACGGCGGACAGCCGCGCGCCCGCCAGCTCCGCCTCCCAGGCGCGGTGCGCCGCGAAGCCCTGCGCGGTGTCCATGGACGGGAGCGGCGGCGGCTTGTGCCCGGCCAGCCAGTCGCGAACCTCCAGCCGGAAGGCCCGCTCGGCCGGGGAGAAGTCGAGATCCACATCTACCAACCTAGCGCACGCTTGGTATCGCGGCCAGGCTAGTGTGGACCTCGTGCAGGGACTGCTGCTGCGGCTCTCCACGCTCGACGCCGACGCGGAGAGCGCGGTGCGGGTCATCGCCTACTTCGACTCGCTGCTGCGCGACCACGTGAGCGTGCCGGTGCTGCTCAAGGCCACGGCCCGGCTGACACAGTGCCCGGTCGGCCTCCTCGACGCCGCCACCGGCCGGCGCACCCGCGTCCGCGCCGACGGCTCGGCCGACACGCCGGCCGTCCCCTCCTCCGCGCGCGAGCTCAGCTCCGGCCTCGGCGCCGTCTGGATGGAACGCGAAGGGCCCGCGCACGGGCTCGACGAGATCGTGCTCGAACGCTACGCCGCGGCGGCCGAGGTCACCCTCGAACGCGCCGCCGCCCTCGCCCGCACGGGGCAGGACCCCGCCCTGGTCGAGCTGGTCCTGTCGGACGGGACCGGCGAGGCCGAGCGCGCCCGCGCCCTGCGCCTGCTCGGCCTCGACCCGGCCACGCCGCTGCAGGCCCTGGCCATCGCGCTGCCCGACCAGGGGCTGGCCGCGGGGCTGCGGGCGATGGGCCACCACGTGCGCGCCGCCACGATCGGCGACACGGCGGCCGTCCTGGTCGCGACCCCCCTGGAGGCCGGGCTGCCCGGCATCTCCAGGGCCGGCATCGGCCCCGAGGTGCCCGGCGCACGGGCGGCCGAGTCGTGGGCCGGCGCCCGCACCGCGCTGCGGTTCACCGGCCCGCACGACCGGGTGCTGCGCTGGTCGGAGCTGGGCGCGCTGGCCCTGTTCGCCGACCTGCCCGAGCAGGCGATCGCGGGCCTGCCCGACGTCCGGGCGATGTCCCGGCTGGGCGAGGAGTCGCTGCTCGCGGTGCGCTCCCTGTGCCTGGCCGGGTCGATCCGGGGCGCGGCCCAGGCCGTCCACCTGCACCACAGCTCGCTGGCCGCCCGCATCGCCCGCGCGGAGTCCGCGCTGGGCTTCTCGCTGGGCGACCAGCCGGGGCGCATGCGCGCCCACCTGGCCCTGGCGTTGGTCCGGCTGCTGGCGAACCGGACCGAGAGCCCCGGCTAGAGCGCGGCTAGAGCCCGAACGCCCGCCTGAGCGCCGCCTCACGGGCCTGCCGCGCCCTGACGCTCAGCGCCGCGCCGGGCACCAGCATGTCGAACCCGTGGAAGGCCCCCGGATACAGGTGGAACTCGGTCGACACCCCGGCCTGCGCCAGCCGCAGCGCGTAGCCGGCGCACTCGTCCCTGAACACCTCCAGCTCCCCCACGTCCACGAACGCCGGGGGCAGCCCCGACAGGTCGGTGGCACGGGCCGGAGCCGCGTACACGGGCACGTCGCCGGTGCCGATCCGGTCGCCGAGCAGCGCCGTCCAGCCGAAGAGGTTGGCCTGCCTGTCCCACACCACGGCCTCGGCGAACTCGTGGCTGGACGGCGTGGTGTTGCGGTCGTCCAGCATCGGGCAGACGAGGAGCTGGAAGGCCACGTCGGGCCCGCCCCTGTCCCTGGCCAGCAGCACGGTCCCGGCGGCCAGCCCGCCGCCCGCGCTGGCGCCGCCCACGGCCAGCCTGCTCACGTCGATGCCCAGCTCGGCGGCGTTCTTGGCGGTCCAGACGAGGCCGGCGTAGCAGTCCTCGACGGGGGCCGGGTGCGGGTGCTCGGGCGCGAGGCGGTAGTCCACGGAGACCACGACCACGCCGAGCCGCTCGACGTACTCGATCATCGGCCCGTCGTCACCCTCGGGCATGCCCATGACCATGCCGCCGCCGTGGATCCAGTAGAGCGCCGGCCGGTCCTCCCCGGGCTCCTCCGGCTGGTAGACGCGTACCCGGAGGTCGGGCGCCCCCTCGGGCCCCGGGATCATGCGGTTCTCGATCGAGATCCGCGTGTCCGGCGCGGGCGCGGCGGCCATCATCGCGTTGACCTGCGCCCGCGCTCCGGGCAGGTCCGCGAACACCGCGGACATGTCGCCGGGCGGCATCGGGAACTGCTCGATCCCGGCACGCAGCTCCGGATCCAGGTTGGGGTGGGCCATGGAGGTTCCTTCCGTGGGGGCGGTGGTGCTACCCCTTGATAGTCGAAGCCCGCACCTCCGGCGCACAACCGCCATCCGGCGGCGATTGCCCGGCTCAGACCCGACGTTCGGCGAGCAGCTCGACGACCCGCTCGGCCAGGGGCGCGGCGCTGGCCGGGTTCTGCCCGGTGGCCAGGCGGCCGTCCACCACCACCCGGGGCTGCCAGTTCTCGCCGGGCTCGTGCTCGGCGCCCCGCGCGACCAGGGCGTCCGCCAGCAGGAACGGCACCACGCCCGCCACGCCGCGCAGCTCCTCCTCGGCGTTGGTGAAGGCCGCCACCCGCTTGCCCGCCACCAGGTGCGACCCGTCGGACAACGTCAGGTTCACCAGCGCCGACGGGCCGTGGCAGACGGCCGCCACGACGCCGCCCCGCTCGTACACCTCGCGGCCGATCCTGATCACGTCGGGGTCGTCCGGGAAGTCCCACATGGTGCCGTGGCCGCCGGCGTAGAGCACGGCGTCGTAGCGGGAGGCGTCCACGTCGGCCAGGCGGGCGGTGTCGCGCTGCTCGGGGGAGGCGACGAAGGCGACCTGGGCGGGGTCGGCGGGGTCGTAGCCGTCCTGGGGCGGCTCGCCGCCCCGCACGCTGGCGACGTCCACGTCGAAGCCGGCCTTGCGGAAGATCTCCCACGGGTGGGCGGCCTCGGGCACGTAGTACCCGGTCCGCTCCACGCCTCCGAGGTCGTCATGGCTGGTCAGAGCTATCAGTACGCGCTTGGTCATGCGCCCAGGATGCCTCCGGCGAGCCATCAGCAACAAATAACGAAAGATGCCATGAGCCATCAGAATAGTGATATGTCGCCTCTCTCGCTGGACCTGCTGCGCACCTTCCTGGCCGTCCACCGGACCGGCTCCATCACCGCGGCCGCACAGACGCTCGGCCTTTCGCAGCCCGCCGTGACCGCGCAGGTCAAGACGCTGGAGTCGACGCTGGACCGGCCGCTGTTCGACCGCCTGCCGCGCGGGGTCGCGCCCACGCCCGCCGCCGACGAGCTGGCCCGCCGGGTCGCGCCGGGGCTCGACGCGCTGGACGAGGTGGTGGCCGCGGAGCTGCCCTCCGGCGAGGCCGTGCACCTGGGCGGGCCCGCCGAGTTCCTGAGCGAGGTGGTCATGCCGATGCTGGCCCCGCTCGTGCGTGACGGGCTGCGGCTGCGCGTCACGCTGGGGCTGTCCGACGACCTCCTGCACGACCTGGCGGCCGGGCGGCTGGACCTCGTGCTGTCCACGATCCGGCCCCGGCTGCGCGGCGTGCAGTCCGACCCGGTGTACGACGAGGAGTTCCTGCTGGTCGCCGCCCCGGGGGTGGGGCCGTCAGAGCCCCTGGTCGCCTACGCCGAGGACCTGCCGATCGTGCGGCGCTACTGGCGCAGCGTGTACGGCCGCCGCCCGTCGATGGCGGCCCAGGTCGTCATGCCGGACCTGCGCGGCGTGCTGAGCGCGGTCCGCGCGGGCATGGGCGTGTCGGTGCTGCCCGCGTACCTGTGCCGGCGCGACCTGGCGGCGGGCACGCTCGTGACGCTGGCCGAGCCCGAGGAGCCGCCGATCAACACCGGCCATCTCGCGGTACGCTCCGGCGCGCAGGCCAGGCCCGCGGTGGCCCGCGTACGCGAGCACCTGGTGCGGGAGCTGCGGGCCGCCGCGTCGTTCTAGCCTCCCCGGGGGCCGCCTGGATAGGGCGGGCCGCGCGGGGGCATGCTGATGCGCATGTGCCATTCCACCGACAGCAGGCCGCCCGCACCGCCCGTCCAGGGCGAGGTGGCCGCACACGAGCAGATCGAGCTGACCGCCGCCGACGGCAACCGTCTCCTCGCCTACCGGGCCGAGCCCGCCGAGCCGAACGGCCGCTCCATGGTCATCCTGCCCGACGTGCGCGGCCTGCACCCCTTCTACCGGGACCTGGCCCGGCGCTTCGCCGAGGCGGGGTTCCGCACGATCGCGATCGACTACTTCGGCCGCACCGCGGGCCTGGGCGACCGCGGCGACGACTTCGACTTCATGACGCACGTCAAGCAGATCACCCTGGAGGGCGCGCGGGCCGACGCCCGGGCCGCGGCCGAGGCGCTGGGCGGCCCGGTGTTCACGACGGGCTTCTGCATGGGCGGCGCCCTGTCCTGGTGGCTGGCCGCCGGAGGCAACGGCCTGTCGGGCGGCATCGGCTTCTACGGCGCGCTGCGCTTCATCGAGGAGCCGGAGTCGGGGCCCGGCGCGCCGCTGCTCCTGCTGCGGGCCGGGGCCGACACGGCGTCCACGCCCGAGCAGTTCGCCGCGTACGAGGCCGCGCTCGACCGGGTGGGCACCGAGCACGAGACGCACGTCTACGAGGGCGCCCCGCACTCGTTCTTCGACCGCAGCTACGGCGAGTGGGCCGACGCCTGCCAGGACGCCTGGCGCCGCATCCTGTCCTTCACCGAGCGGCACGCTCAACCCAGATAGGCGGCCCTGACGACCGGGTCCTCCCGGATCTCGGCGGGCGTGCCGGTGGCGATGACCTTGCCGAGGTCCAGCACGACGATCCGGTCGCAGGTGTCCATCACGAACCCCATGTCGTGCTCGACCAGCAGCACGGTCGTGTCCAACGCCCTGACGACCTCGCCCAGGCGGGCGCTCTGCCCGCTGTCCAGCCCGGAGGTGGGCTCGTCGAGCAGCAGCACGCGGGGCCGGTCGGCCAGGGCCCTGGCCAGCTCGACGAGCCGGCGCCGGCCGACGGGGAGCGCGGCGGCGTAGGCGTCGCGCAGCTCGGCGAGCCCGCACAGCTCCAGCACCTCGGCCACCCGCTCCTGCCGCTCGCGCTCCAGCCGCCGCCGGGCCGGCCAGCCGACCAGGTCGGCGGCGAGCCCGCCCCCGCCGCCGTGCCAGTCGAGCGCGGCCAGCACGTTCGCGGCCACGGTGAGCCGGCCGAAGACCTGGGTGCGCTGGAACGTGCGGCGCAGCCCCGCCCTGGCCCGCCTGACCGCCGGCATCCCCGTGACGTCACGGCCGTCGAGGCGGACCCGGCCCTCGTCCGGCCTGCGCAGCCCCGAGACCACGTCGAACAGCGTGGTCTTGCCGGCCCCGTTCGGCCCGATCACCCCGCACACGAGGCCGCGCCCGACCTCGAACGTCACCCCGTCCAGCGCCCTGACCCCACCGAACGCCACCGAAACGCCGTCCACGGCCAGCACGGTCATCGCACCCCCAGGTAGGCGGCGGTCAGCCGCTCGCTGTCCACCTCGGCCCGCGGGCCGCACCAGGTGACCCGGCCCAGCCGCATGAACGCCACCCGGTCGGCGATCGCCAGCGCCTCGGTGGCCTTCTCCTCGACGAGCAGCAGCGCGACCCCGCGCTCGCGCAGCTCGGCGAAGACGTCGAAGACCTGCCGCACCACCATCGGGGCCAGCCCGAGCGACGGCTCGTCGGCGATCAGCACGCGCGGCGGGCGCACCAGCGCGGGGGCGAGCGTGAGGAGCTGCTGCTCTCCGCCGGACAGGGCGCCGGCGAGCACGGTACGCCGCTCGGCGAGGTGGGGCAGGCGCTCGTAGACGGGCTCGGGGTCGGGCAGCCAGGTCCGCAGGTTCTCCTCCACGGTGAGGCCGGGGAAGACGCCCCTGCCCTCCGGCGCGAGCAGGATACCGGCGCGGGCCCTGCGGTGGGCGGGCCAGGCGGTGACGTCCTGGCCGTCCAGCAGGATCCGGCCGCCGGTCACCGGCAGGTCCCCGGCCGCCGCCGCGCACGCGGTGGACTTCCCCGCGCCGTTCGCGCCGAGCAGCGCGACGACCTCGCCGGGGTTGACGTGCAGGTCCACGCCGCGCAGCACGGTCACGTCGGCGTACCCGGCGACGACCCCCTCCATGGAGAACAGCGCCGGCTCGCGCGCCACCGCCGGCGCGGGCTCCTGCTCGGGCGGCTTCTCGCGGCGCCGCCGCAGCTCGGCGAGCTGGGTGAGCACCCCGTCGGGGTGCTTGGCCAGGATCATGCCCCCGAGCCCGAACAGGATGGCGCCGACGTGCGCGGAGACGTCCCAGGTGGCGAGCAGCTCGGGCACGGCGACCGCGATGAGCCCGCCCAGCACCGCGCCGCCGATGCGCCGCACTCCCTGCAGCACCACCACGGCCAGCCAGACGAACCCGGAGAACGCCGGCAGATCGGTCGCGGTGATCGATCCCTTGGAGATCGCGAACAGCACCCCGCCGAGCCCGGCGACGGCCGACGCGAGCACGAACAGCGTGATCTTCGTGCGCGGCGCCGACAGCCCCGACGTCGTGGCCGCCGCCGGGGCCGAGCGCACGGCCAGGATCGCCCGCCCCGAGGCCGAGCGCTCCAGGTTCCGTACGAGCAGCGCCACCGCCCCGATCAGCAGGAGCAGCACCACGACCCGGACCCGCGCGTCGGAGGTGTCGGCGAACCCGAACCCCAGCGCGGGGATCGGCCACCCGATCGTCCCGTTGCTGAACGCGTCCACCTGGAACAGCACCTGATCGGCCAGCAGCGCCAGGGCCAGCGTGGCCAGCGTCAGCACCCGCCCGCCCAGGCGCAGCGCGGGCAGCGCCACCAGCATCCCCACGGCCGCGGCGGCCAGCACGCCCAGCAGGATCGCCACGACGAACGGCAGCCCGGACGCGAACGCCCACCCGCAGGTCAGCGCCGCCATGGCGGCGAAGGCGGCCTGGGCCAGGTTCACCATGCCGCCGATCCCGGTCACCACCACGAACGAGCAGAAGATCAGCGCCAGCACCAGCCCGTGGGCCACGACGCCGACGTAGTACTCCGACCCGGCGAACGCGAACACCACCAGCGCCGCCACCCCGGCGGCCCACGGCAGCCTGCGCCGCCACGGCGGCAGCCCGGCCAGGTGATCGGGCGGCGGCACGTCCTCGGCCGCGCTGCCCGCCACCCGCTCGCGCGACCTGTTCAGCAGCACCAGCCCCGCGAACAGCAGGATCACCGGCACCGCCGTGCGCAGCCCCGTCACCTCTTCGAGGAAGTCGGTGTAGCCGGCGACCAGGTTCTGCACGACGCCGAGCGCCAGGCCCGCCGCGAACGTCCAGGGGATCGAGCGCAGCCGCCCGAACACCGCCGCCGTCGCCGAGGCGAACAGCAGCACCGTGTACGCGGTCGCGTCCAGCCCCAGCACCGACACCGCCAGCACCCCGGCCAGGCCGGCCAGCCCCGAGCCGAGCATCCAGGCCAGCGCCGAGGTGGCGTCCACGTCGATGCCGCGCAACGTGGCCAGGCGCCGCCGGTCCACGGAGGCCCGCATGCGCAGGCCGTACGGGGTGTGCCGGATGAACGCCCACAGCCCGGCCGCCGCCACGGCCGAGAAGCAGAACGTGATGAGCTGGTCGCTGTCCAGCCGCACGCCGAGCACGTCGAACGCCTGGGCCGGATGCGGCCCGACGCCGCGCGGCAACGCGGTCGCGTCCGCCGGGGGCAGCCCCGCCAGGTCCACCACCAGCAGGCCGAGGGCGGGCAGCGCGATCGTGAGCCCGATGGTGGCCACGATCTGCGCGGTCTCCCCGGCCTGGGCCAGGCCCCGGAACATGGCCTTGTGCAGGGCGTAGCCGAGCGCCGGGGCGAAGATCGCCACCGCCAGCAGCGCCGACGGCCACGCGGGCATTCCGGCCTGGGTGAGCTGGTAGAACAGCAGGGCGGTGAGGAACCCGATGGCGCCGTGGGCGAAGTTGAACACGCCCGTGGCCGCGTACGAGAGCGTGAGGCCCGAGCCCATGATCGCGAAGACGGCCCCGGTGACCAGGCCGCTGAGCACGTAGTCCAGGATCATTTGAGCGGCACGTTGTCGAAGCACTTCATGCTCTTGGCCACCTGGAAGGCGCCGCCCTCCAGCTTGACCAGGGCGCCGCAGCCGTTGGGCTCGCTGTGGTCCTTCGGGTACTCGATCCGGCCGAAGCCCGGGTTCTCGTACAGGTACGAGCCGTTGCCCGTGGCCAGGAACTTCTCCCTGGTCAGGTCCTTGCCGGTCTTGTTCAGCATGTCGAGGAAGATGTCGGCGGCCCAGTAGCCGATGGCCAGGTGCTGGGTGAGCTGGGTGCCGGGGGCGACCTTCTCGACGTCCGCCTTCAGCTCGGCGATCTCGGGGGCGGTGGACTCGAACGGCTCGAACATGGGCGCCGCGATCACGCCCTCCAGGGCCTGGGCGCTGGCCGGGTCCTTGAGGATGGCGACGTCGTAGCTGGTGGCGTCGGTCAGCACGCCCTGGTAGCCGGCCCGCTTGAGCGCCGCGTACAGGCCGACGTTGAACTTCGTGCCGGCGATCACGGAGACGACCACGTCAGGGGGGCCGCCGTCGTCCGAGGTCATGATCTTGTTCACGTACGGCAGCCAGTCGGGCGGCGGGGCGGCGGCCGGCAGGCCGGAGTTCACGCCGGCCAGCTCGAACCCGGCGGCGGTGAACGACTGGGAGATGGTCGTGCCGCCGTACTTGCTGCCGCTGGAGTCGGAGGTCTGGACGTAGACGCTCTTGCCCGCGGAGCCGCCGAGCAGGTCGGCCATCTGCCTGCCCCACCACGTCTGCGATCCGGCTCCCTGCTTGGGCGCCAGGCAGCCGTTGTAGCCGAAGCCCGTCTTCGTGCCGCACCACTGCGGGCCGGTCGCCCAGCCGAACCACGGCACGCCCTGCTGCTCCAGGAACGTGGCGCCGCCGAAGTTGGGCGCGTGCACCGGCACGAGGGCGAACGCCTGGTCCTTCTGGACGAGCTTCTTGGCCGCCGCGTCGCCCTTGGCCGCGTCCTGCCCGTCGTCCTCGGCGCCGAGGAACTCGATCTTCCGGCCGTGCACGCCGCCCTCGGCGTTGGCCCGCTCGAATCTCGCCTTCGCGCCGATCTCGGCGTCCTTGGTGGAGTAGCCGCTGGCGCTGGTCTTGGTCAGCACGCCGCCGATGGTGATCGTGGTGTCGGTGACGCCGGGGGCGCCCTGTCCCGTACCGCTTCCCTGGCCGCCCTGCTGTTGTGCCGCGCATCCGGCGGCGGCCAGCATCGCGGCCACGAACGCCGCCGACTTTTTCCGCACCATGACGGCCTCCCACTGCACTTGGCCTAGCGCTCGCTTGGTTCAGAAGCGTAAATTCGCCCGCCGGGGTCGTCAACGGGCGTGATCGGATTTACCTAGCAACCGCTTGTTTGTGAACAGTGCCGGGGCTAGCGTGAAACGCATGCTGATGCGCGCCGCCGTGCTCACCGCGTTCCACTCGCCCATGGAGATCCGCGAGGTCGAGATCCAGGAGCCGGGCTCCGGCGAGGTCCGCGTACAGATCAAGGCGTCGGGCGTGTGCGGCTCCGACCTCAAGGCCATCGACGGCAAGAGCCCCGTGGTCAGCAAGCTCCCCTACATCCTGGGCCACGAGAGCGCCGGCGTGGTGGAGTCGGCGGGCCCGGGCGTCACGGCGGTCAAGCCCGGCGATCACGTCATCATCGCCATGAACGGCCCCTGCGGCCGCTGCCGGCCCTGCGGCTCGGGCCGCTTCCACCTGTGCTCCGGCCCCGCGCGCCTGCCCACCATCATGGGCGGCCTGCCCCGGATCACCCTGGGCGGCGAGGAGGTCCGCCGCTTCATCGGCATCGGCTCCTTCGCCGAGTACGCCGTGGTCCCCGAGCCCATGTGCGTGAAGATCCCGAAAGCCCTCCCCCTGGCCGCCATGTGCCTGCTGGCCTGCGGCGTCATCACCGGCGTGGGTGCCGTCCTCAACGTCGCCCAGGTCCCGCCGGGCGCGACGGTCCTCGTGGTGGGCTGCGGCGGGGTGGGCCTCAACGTCATCCAGGGCGCCCTCCTCGCCGGCGCCACCACCATCATCGCCGCCGACGTGGCCGAGCAGAAACTCAAACAGGCCGAACGCCTCGGCGCCACCCACCTCCTCCTCGCCTCCGACCTCCCCCGCCAGGTCGGCGAGCTGGTCAGGGGCGGCGTCGACTACGCCTTCGACGCCACGGGCGCCCCCGGCGTCCTCGCCCAGGCCTTCGCCTCCACCCAGCCCGGCGGCACCACGGTCATGGTCGGCAGCCCACCGGCGGGCCACCCCATGGAGCTGGACACGGGCCTGCTGTTCGCCTCCCGCCGCCTGATGGGCACCCAGGGCGGCGACGCCTCTCCCGGCCGCGACCTCCCCATGCTGGCCGCCCAGTACGTCCGCGGCCGCCTCGACCTCGACGCCCTCATCTCCGAACGCCTTCCCCTCGACCACCTCGACGAGGCCGTGGACCACGTCCGCCAGGGCACGGTGGCCCGCACCGTCATCACCTTCTGAAGGCCCTGGCTCCCCGCCGGCCCCCTCACAAGGAGTTCGTGATCGGCGCAGGGGTCTCCGGCACGTCCTGTGACAGGAGCCGTTCGACCTCTTCCTGGGTCAGCAGCTCGATGTCCCGGAGGATGCCGAGCGCTCGCCGCCAGCATGCCCACGCCTCCGCCCGGCGCCCCTGATCGTGGTACGTCTGCCCGAGACCCCATTCGGAGGCGGCCACACCGAAGGGGTAGCGGCCCTGGCGCTGGAGCTCGATGGCCGTACGGTACGCGGACTCGGCGTCGTCGATCCGGTCCGCCCGCCGATAGGCGTTCCCCAGCGTGTCGTAGGCGGCCCCCTCGCGATACGCGTGCCCGAGCCCGGCCCACAGGGCCACGCCCGCCTGCCCCGTCGAGATGGCCTCGGTGAGCCGGCCCAGCTTCACGTAGATCATGGCCGTGTTGCCCAGGAAGGCGGCCTGGAACTCCCGTCTCCCGCTGGCCACGGCCAGGGTGCGGCCCTTCTCCATGGCGTCGAGCGCGTCGTCGAAGCGCCCCATCTGGGCGTAGGCGATGCCGAGGCCGTTGTAGGTGGACATCATCCGTTCCGGCCGGTTCGCGCGTTCCCAGCAGACGAGCGCCCGCTCCAGGTGCCGCGTCGCGTCCGGCAACCGTCCCAGCGCCTGGTGCCTCCACCCGAGGAGGTGGTTGCCCATCGCCTCGGCGGCGTGGTCGCCGCACGCGACGGCGATCCCGATGGCGCGCGTCTGGAGCTCGATCACCTCGTGGTTGAGGCCCTTGCTGACCAAGGGCCAGTAGACGGTGGCGACCAGGCCGAACGCGGTCTGCGGGTCGTCCTGGACGGCCATGGCCTGCTGGCAGGCGGCCACGAGGTTGTCGCGTTCCTGTTCGGTCCAGTCGCTGGCGTCGTCGGCGGTGCCGAGCGCGATCCCGGGGCGGTCGGCCTCGTAGCCGGACAGGGCCAGGGCGGCCGCGGGGTCGAGCAGCAGGCTGGCGGTCTTGGCGGTGGCCAGGTAGTGGTGCAGCACGCCGCGTACGGCGGCGGCGTGGCGTCCGGGCTCGGAGAGGTCTCCGGCCTGCTCGCGGGCGTGGATGCGGACCAGGTCGTGCATCCGGTAACGGGCCGGCCCCGCCGGTTCGAGCAGGCGGACGTTCTGGAGGCTGTCGAGCGCCTCCTCCACACGATGCTCGTGCCAGTCGGTCAGCGCGGCGGTGGCGGCCACGGAGTGGGTGGGCAGGTCGAGGAGGCCGAGCAGGGCGAACAGGTGGGCGGCGTCCTGTCCGCTGGGCTCCTCCCGCAGGTGGCGCAGGCTCACGGAGAGGCTGGCCCGTACCGCCAGATCCGCGTGCTGCAGCAGGTCCAGCCGGCGGGTGGCGTCGCCGAGCCGCTCGGCGAGATGGGACAGCCTCCAGTCGGGACGCGCCACCAGGCGGGCCGCCGCGACGCGCAGGGCCAGGGGCAGGCCCCCGCAGAGCGCCACGATCCGCTCCGCCGCCTCGGGTTCGCCGTGAACCCGTTCCGGGCCCACGATCCGGGCCAGGAGCGAGGTGGACTCGGCCGCGTCGAGCCCGGTCAGGCTCAGATGGTGGACGCCGTCGAGCGGGGTGAGGGCCTGCCTGCTGGTGACCACGACCGCGCACCCCGGCCCGGCCGGGAGGAGCGGGCGCACCTGGCGGGCATCCAGCGCGTTGTCCAGGATGAGCAGCAGCTCCCGCGTCGCGGTGAGGGAGCGGAAGCGGGCCGCGGCCTCGTCCACGTCACTCGGCACGGCCGAGCCGCCCACACCGAGCGATCGCAGCAGCCTCCCGAGGCAGTCGAGCGCCGACAGCGGCTGCAGGCCGGGAGTCGAACCGCGCAGATCCAGGTAGATCGTGCCGTCGGGGAAGCGGTCGGCCACGGTGTGCGCCAGGTGCACGGCCAGCGCCGACTTCCCGATCCCGCCAGGACCGTCGACGGCCACGATCGCCGGGACGCTGGACAGCGCCTTCGCGAGCTGCTCCACCTCCAGGTCGCGCGCGGTGAAGGCGGGGGTGCCGGCGGGCAGCTCGGCGGGCGTGGCGGGCCTGCCGAGCGTGACCCGCTGGACGGGCGTGGTCAGGTCGAGGGCGGGATCGCGGCGGAGCACCGCCTGCTGGAGGCGCCGTAGCGCCACCCCCGGCTCCAGGCCGAGCTCGGCGAGCATGACGCGCCGGGTCTCCTGATAGGCCTCCAGCGCCTCCGACGCGCGTCCGGCCCGGTACAACGCCAGCATCAGCTGGCCGGACGGACGCTCCCGCAGCCGGTGTTCCGTGAGATGGGCGATCAGTTCCGGCACCACAGCGTTGTGGTCACCCCGCGCCAGCCGCACGTCGACGTGATCCTCCATCGCGGTGAGGCGCTCCTCGGTGAGGCGGGCGGCCTCGATCTGCACCCATCCACCCGTCACGTCGGTCAGCGCCTCCCCGCGCCACAGGGCCAGCGCCTGCCGGAACGTCCGGTCGGCGGCGGCGAGCTCGCCCTGCCGCCGGGCGGCGCGCGCGGCGCGGACCAGGCGCGGGAACTCGATCGCGTCGACGTGATCGCGTGGCAGGTCCAGGCGGTAGCCGCCGGCCGTGGTCACCAGGACGTCGTCGCCGACGTACGGCGAGAGATGTTCGCGGATCTTGGACACCACGATGTGCAGTTGCTTGGGCGCCGTCGCCGCCGGACCGTCACCCCAGACGTCCGCCAGCAGCTGCCTGGCGGTGACCACCTGCCCCGCGCTCAGCGCCAGCCTGGCCAGGAGGCTCACGCGCCGGCTGCCGTGCAGCGGCAGAGCCTCGCCTCCCGCGGTCAGCTCCCACGGCCCCAGCACCTTGGCCCGCATGTGCATGGCGTAGTCCTCACTCGTCCCGGTCGCCCGCCATTCCGGACAGGACCGGAATCCTACGACCGTCGCGCGCCCGCTGTCCCGCGCTTCACCATCCGCGGGCGCGCGACGCTGACATGCCCGCCATGGGAAATGGTGAGAGCAGGCTCGGGATGCCGGCGTCGGGCTGAAGGTCGTCCCACTTGGCGGGCCTCGTGGTGAGGCGAGTCGCACCTGAACCGGTTTCCGTCCAGCCCCGCTCTTTCAGCGCGCATGGGGCGGCGACCGCTCGCTTCACATCCCGGCCCTTCTGTTCTAAGGTTCCTTAGGATATTAGATCAGGAGGAATCATGTCCTACCCCGAGCCCCGCTACTTCGCCGAGCACGGCGAGCACAGCGGCACCTTCGCCCTGGCGGACCGCGCCCCCGACCTCACGATCGGCACCAACACGCAGGTCCACTACCTGGCCACCGGCGGCTCCACCAACGGCGCCTACGGCCTGTACCGCTGGGAGATGGGCCCGAAGCCGGGCGGGCCCGGCGCGCACTTCCACCGCACCATGACCGAGTCGTTCTACGTCCTGTCCGGCACCATCAGGCTCTTCAACGGCGACAGGTGGGCCGAGGGCAAGCCGGGCGACTTCCTGTTCGTGCCGGAGGGCGGCGTGCACGCCTTCCGCAACGAGTCGGGCGAGCCGGCCACGATGCTCATCCTGTTCACCCCGGGCGCCCCGCGCGAGTCGTACTTCGAGGAGCTGGCGGCGATCGCCGAGAGCGGCAGGCAGCTCAGCCCGGAGGAGTGGACGGACGTGTACCTGCGGCACGACCAGTACATGGTCTGATGTTCCCGGAGGAGCCGATCTACGCGCAGCTCGCCCGCGTCGGCAAGGCGCTGGCCAGCCCGGTGCGGCTGCGCCTGCTGGACGTGCTCGACCAGCGGGAGCGCACGGTGGAGGAGCTGGCACAGGCGGCCGGGATCCCGCTCAAGAACACCTCGGCCCAGCTCCAGCAGCTTCGCGCCGCGCGGCTGGTGAGCGGCAGGCGGGAGGGCACGCGGATCTACTACCGGCTGGCCGACGAGGGGGTGTCGCGCTTTCTCGGGGAGCTCCAGGCGTTCGCGGGCGGGCGGCTGGCCGAGCTCCGCGACGCCGTGCGCGACCGGCTGGGGAGCCTCGAAGGGGTGGGCGTCGAGGAGCTGGCCGCCCGGCTGGAGGACCCCGGCACGATCGTCGTGGACGTGCGCCCGGCGGCCGACCACGCCGCCGGGCACGTGCCGGGGGCGATCTCGGTGCCCATGGAGGAGCTGCGCGACCGGCTGGACGAGCTGCCAGCCGGCGCGCGGATCGTGGCGTACTGCGGCGGGCCCTACTGCGTGGTCTCTCCCGAGGCGGTACGGCTGCTGCGCGAGCACGGCTTCGACGCGCGCCCGCTGGACGGCGGTTACCTCGGCTGGCGACGCGGCGGAAAATCGCTGGCACGTTGAGTGATCGGACCCTTACCGTGAGCAAGGCAACTCATGGAAGGAGGCACGGTGCGCATCACACGAGCCACCACGGCCGGCCTGCTCACGCTCGTCGCGCTGAGCGGCCTGGTCGCCGCCGGGGCCACGCAGGCGCAGGCCAGGCGCCCGTACGACTTCGGCGCGCAAGGCGTGATCATCTGGAGCGAGCCGCGGGCCGGTTCCGGCCGCAACGGGCTCGGCTACGCGGGGCAGGGCTTCGAGTCCGACCGGTCGGAGGAGCACGGGCTCTACCGCTGCGGGCCCTTCGAGAGCACGCTGTGGCATCACGGCACCAACGCGACCACCGGCATCGTCGGCTGGGTCCCCGCCTGCAACCTCACCGACTCCGACTGACGGAGGCACCGCCGTTGATCAGCCTCGGTTCCACCGCCGCCCTCGCCCTCACCCTGTACGCACCACTCCCCGCCCACGCGAGCGGCGCGGGCGTGCTGCCGCCGATCCTCCTTCCCACCTACACCTGCGACTCCGTCCGCGGCGACCCGGGCCGCACGGTGCTGTTCGGCGACTGCTCGGCCTCGCTGGGCGCCGTCACCAACGGCGGCTTCACCGGCGAGGCGGTCGGCGTCGCCCGCCGGGTCCCGCTCAGGATCAGGTGCACGGGCGGCGGGGCGGCCGACGTGCCCGGGGAGGTCACCCTCCAGGACTGCGTCCAGACCGGCTGACCGCGCCCACGCCTCCCGGGCCGCGGTGCCCCGGGGCGCCGGAGATCTGGCCGCGCAGCTCGTCCGGATGCTGGAGGAGCCTCCCGGAGAGCCGGCGGGCCCGCCGGGTGCCGGCGCCGCTCTACACCCCGGCCGTGACCGGCTCGCGCCGCTCCACCTCCGCGGGCTCGTCCTCCTCGTGCCCCTCCACCGACAGGTTGGGCAGGATCCGGTCGAGCCACCGCGGGCACCACCAGTTGAGCCGGCCCAGCAGCACCATCGTGGCCGGCACCAGAAACCCGCGGATGATGGTGGCGTCCACGGCGATGGCCACGGCCAGCCCCACGCCGAACGTCTTGACCATGGCGTCCGGATAGGCGATGAACGCCACGAACACCGCCACCATGATCAGGGCGGCCGAGGTGATGACGCGCCCGGTGGAGCCCAGCCCCTCGGCGACCGCCCGCGCGTTGTTCCCGTGCCGCAGGTACGACTGCCGCACCGCCGTCAGCAGGAACACCTCGTAGTCCATCGACAGCCCGAACAACACCGCGAACAGCATCAGCGGCACGTAGCTCTCGATGGGCACCGAGAAGAAGATCGTCTGCACGAACGAGGAGTTGACCGGCGGGTCCATGCCCACGAGCCCGCTGCCGAGCCCGATCGAGAACACCATGGCCAGCGCCCCGAAGGCGGCCCCCAGCGACACCAGGTTCATCACCGCCGCCTTGACGGCGACGATCGGCGCGCGGAAGGCCAGCAGCAGGAGCAGCGCGCTGAGCAGCACCACGACGCCGATGACCAGCGGGGTGCGCTCGTTCATGCGGTCGCCGGCGTCGGTCAGGCCGGCGACCTTGCCGCCGACGTGCACGTCGACCCCGGGCAGGGAGATGGCGCGCACGTCCCTGACCACCTGGGCGGAGCGTTCGTCGCTGGGCGCGTACTCGGGGATGGCCTGGATGAGCACCGAGCGGCCGGAGGTGTTGAGCTTGGGGTCGGAGACGAACTTCACGCCGTCGACGTCCTCCACCTCACGGGCGAGGTCCTTCACCCGGGGGTCGTCGGCGTCGGGCACCTTGGCGGGCAGCTCGGCGACCACGATGAGCGGCCCGTTGAAGCCGGGGCCGAAGCCGGTGGCCATGAGCTCGTAGGCGCGCCGCGGCTCCGAGCCCTGCGTGCCGTAGCCCTCGTCGAGCGCGCCGAGCTGCAGCGCCAGCGCGGGAGCGGCGAGCGCGCCGAGCACGATGGTGCTGCCGATGAGGACCCGCCACGGGCGGCGCGCCACCCACGCGCCGAGGCCCGCCCAGCCGGAGCCGGCGGCGTGGGATCCTCCCGCACTGCGCAGGAGCGGGACCTTGAGCGAGTTGATGCGGTGGCCGAGCAGCCCGAGCAGGGCGGGCACGAGCGTGACCGAGGTGAGCACGGCGGCCACGACGGAGATGCCGGTGACCCAGCCGAGCGTGGCCAGCAGCGGGAACCCGGCCAGCAGCAGCGCGCTCAACGCGATGATGACGGTGCCGCCCGCGAACACGACGGCCCCGCCCGAGCTGGCCACGGTGCGGCGTACGGACTCCACCACCGGCACCCCTTCGGCGAGCAGGCGGCGGTGGCGCGACAGCAGGAACAGCGCGTAGTCGATGCCGACGCCGAGGCCGATCATCGTGGCCATGATGCCGGCCTGCTTGGGCATGTCCACGACCCAGCCGAGCAGCCCGATGACGCCGAGCCCCGAGGCCACGCTGATCAGCGCGGCGAAGATGGGGACGGTGGCGGCGACGAGCGTGCCGAAGGCGAACACGAGCACGAGCAGCGCGCAGACGATGCCGATGATCTCGCTCGGCCCCGTCTTGATCTCCTTGTCGGCGGGGGTCGAGCTGTCGGCGGGCACCACTTCGAGCCCGGCCTCCCGCGCCGGCTGCGCGGCCTTCGACAGCTCCTGGGTGGTCTGGGCGATCTTGTCGCTGTCGTTGCCCTCCATGCGGACGGTGATGAGGCCGATCTGCAGGTTGGAGGAGATGCCGCCGGCGCGGAACGGGGTCTCCACCTTGGTGACGTGCGGCATGGTGCGCAGCCGGTCCATGGCACGCTCCACGGCCTGCTTGCGCTCGTCCTCGATGAGCGGCCCGTCGGCGGAGTAGAGCAGGAGCTGCACCGTGCCGCCGGTGGCGTAGCCGGCGCCGAAGCCCTCCTTCATGAGGTCGTGGGCGCGCTGGGCGTCGGTGCCGGGGATGCTGGCGTCGCTGTTCGTGGGGCTGGGGAAGGCGAGGCTGCCGCCCATCAGGGCCGCTGCGGCGATCACCCAGGTGACCAGCACGATCCAACCGTGCCGCGCGCACCAGCCGCCCAGCCGTCCCAGCAACCGCGTCATCGCTCAGCCCCCACTCGACGGCCGTCCTGTACGGTCGTACAGGCCATACGATAAAACGGGAGGTGTCCGGAAGGCTCGCTCCCGCAGGGAAATGAGACGATGACCACATCATCCGACGACACCCGCACCCGGATCCTGGCGGCCGCCCGAGAGCTGTTCGCCGAGCGCGGCTACGCGGCCACCTCCCTGTCCGACATCGCCGCCGCGGTCGGGCTGACCAAGACCGCGGTCGCCTACCACTTCCATCCGAAGGACCGGCTGGCGCTGGAGCTGCTGTCCCCGGTGGCGGGCGACATGCTGGCGCTGCTCGACGCGCCGTACGCGAGCCGGGCCGAGTTCGTCGAGGCGCTGGTGGAGTTCGCGGTGCGTTACCGGTCGGTGATCCGGCTGTTCATGGAGGACCTGGCCGCGGACGACGCCACGACGGCGCCCGGCTCCGAACGCGACCAGATCAGGACGTTCAGGGACACCATCTACGCCAAGCTCGTCGGCGACGACCCCGGCCCCGAGATCAGGCTCAAGAGCTGGGCCCTGCTCGGCGCGTTGCAGTGGGGGGCGGTCAAGACGATGGACCTGCCGGAGGAGCAGGTGCGCGACGTCCTCCTCAGGATCGCCGGAGCCTTCTAGTGCCCAGGAGCTCGAAGGATCACCGGAGCCTTCTGGTGCCCCGGAGCTCGAAGGATCACCGGAGCCTTCTGGTGCCCCGGAGCTCGAAGGATCGCCGGAGCCTTCAGAGCCCCAGGATCTCGCGTTCGACGTGGTCGAGCGCCAGGCGTACCGCGCCGATCGCCACCCCCTCGTCGCCGAACGTGGAGGTCACCACCTCCGGCGCGCTCACGCACAGCTCGGCCAGGTGCCGGCGCAGCGGTTCGAGCAGCACGTCGCCGGCGCGCGCGTACCCCCCGCCGAGGACCAGCAGGTCGGGGTCGACGGCCAGGACGAGCGCCGAGGCGCCGATGGCCAGGTTCTCGGCGTAGCGGTCCACCCGGCGCACCGCGTCGCGCTCACCCCCCAGCGCCGCCTCGAAGACCTCCGCCGCCGAGGCGTCCTTGACCAGCTCGCGGGCGGCGTCCTCCCAGCCGACCTGCCGCAGCGTGCCGATCTCGCCGGCCGCGCCGCTACGCCCGGGATGCAGCCGGCCGCCGATCAGGATGCCGGCGCCCGCCCGGTGGCCGATCAGCACGTACACGACGTCCGCGGCGTGCTGGGCGCTGCCGCGCCAGTGCTCGGCGAGCGCGGCCAGGTTCGCGTCGTTGGCGGCGAGCGCGGTGCAGCCGAACCAGCGGCCGGCCAGCCCGGCCAGGTCCACGCCCGTCCAGCCGGGCAGGGTGATCGACAGTGACACGCGGCCCGTCCTGTCCACGATGCCGGAGGTGCCGGCGGCCACCGTCCAGATCCGCCTGCGTGCGACGCCCGCGCCGTCCACGCACCTCAGCGCCGCGCGCTCGGCGGCCTCCAGCCGCTCGTGGGCCGCGGCGTCGCCGGAGACCTCGGCCCGCTCCCAGGCGATCACCTCGCCGTTGAGGTCGGCCAGCGCCGCCACGATGGCCTCGCCGCCGACCTCCACGCCCACGACGTACCCGGCGTCCGCCCGGAAGCCGAACCTGCGCGCCGGCCGCCCCATCACGCCCTCGTCGGGCGGCACCTCGCGGACGTAGCCACGTTCGCCCAGCTCGTCGAGCACCGCCTCCACCGTCTGCCGGGACAGGCCGGTGACTCGGCCGAGCTGGGTCAGCGTGGCCACGCCGGCGCGGCGCAGCGCCGCGAGGGTGACCTGGGTGTTCACCTTCCGCAGCAGCGACGCGTCACCCGGCCGGAGCTCGGTCACTTATGAGACCCTTTCCCATAACTTCCCTATTGACGGCTACCAGCGTGGATCCTAGCATCGGCCGACATACGTGAATTGGTTACATATGTGGGAGGCACTCGGATGGTGACGCTCGCCGTCGTCGGGGCGGGTTCGCGGGGGACCTCCTACGGCCGCCACGCCACCGCGACCGGCAGGGCCCGGGTGGTCGCGGTGGCCGATCCGCTCGGCAACCGTCGCGACAGGTTCCCGGACGCCGTGCCGTACGCGGACTGGCGGGAGCTGGCCGCGCTGCCCCGGCAGGCGGACGCGGTGGTCATCGCCACGCAGGATCGCGATCACGTCGAGCCCGCGGTGCGCTTCGCCGCACTGGGTTACGACATCCTGCTGGAGAAGCCGATGGCCGTCTCCGAGGACGACTGCCGCGCCATCGTGACGGCGGCCGAGCGCTCGGGCGCGGTGTTCGCGGTGTGCCACGTGCTGCGTTACACCCCGTACACGCGGGCTCTGAAGGGCCTGCTCGACGCGGGGCGGATCGGGGAGATCGTCAGCGTCCAGCACCTGGAGCCGGTCGGATGGTGGCACCAGGCGCACTCGTACGTGCGGGGGAACTGGCGGCGGGCCGACGAGGCCACGTTCATGCTGCTGGCCAAGTCGTGCCACGACCTCGACTGGCTGGTCCACCTCACGGGCAAGCAGGTCAGGCGCGTCTCCTCGTTCGGCGGCCTGCACCACTTCCGGCCTGAGAACCGCCCGGCGGGCGCCGCGGACCGCTGCCTGGACTGCTCCGTCGAGCCCGGCTGCCCGTACTCGGCCGCGCGCATCTACCTCCCGCTCGCCGGCGAGCACGCCTGGCCGCTGTCCGTGCTCACGGACGACGTCTCCGAGGCCGGGGTGCGGGAGGCGCTCAGGACCGGCCCGTACGGCAGGTGCGTCTACGCCTGCGACAACGACGTGGTGGACCACCAGGTGGTGAACCTGGAGTTCGAGGGCGGCACGACCGCGTCGTTCACGATGACCGGGTTCACGCCGGCGCAGCACCGGCAGACCCGGATCTTCGGCACCCGCGGCTCCATCGACGGCGACGGCGACCGCCTGACCGTCCACGACTTCGTCACCGGCCGCTCCTCCGTCGTCGACACCCGCCCGAGCGGCGACGGCACGGCCAGGGGCGGGCACGGGGGCGGCGACGAAGCGCTGGTGGAGGCGTTCCTGACGGCGGTGGCCACGCGCGACCGCACGCCGATCCTCTCCTCGCCGGCCGAGAGCCTGCACAGCCACCTCATCGCCTGGGCCGCGGAGCGCTCGCGGCTGACCGGCGAGACCGTACCCCTGGAAGGAACCCCCCAATGAAGGCCATGCACGTCACCGCCGCCGCGCTGGCACTCGGCGCGGGCCTGGTCGCCTGCGGCTCGCCGGCGCCGGAAGCGCCGGCACAGGCCCGTGGACCCATCACGTTCCTCGGCGGCAAGTTCGAGGCCGAGTCCGTGCAGAAGATCGTCGATGCCTGGAACGCCGCCCACCCGGACGAGAAGGCCAGTGTCGTGCTGCTGCCGGAGAGCGCCGACGAGCAGCGCCGCAAGCTCATCCAGAACGCGCAGACCAAGTCCGACGCCGGGGACGTCATGCTCATCGACGCGGTGTGGACCAGCGAGTTCGCCGCGAACCGGTGGGTGGAGGAGCTGAAGCTGGACACCACCGGCTTCCTGCCCACCACCATCGAGACGGCGAAATATCGCGACAAGCTGTACGCGATGCCCGTCTTCACCGGCACCGGCCTGCTCTACTACCGCACCGACCTGGTCAAGGAGCCCCCCAGGACCTGGGCCGAGATGAAGCGGATCTGCGACGAGGTCCTGCCGAAGCAGAAGGGCATGAGCTGCTACGGCGGCCAGTTCGACAAGTACGAGGGCCTGACCGTGAACTTCTCCGAGGCCGTCGCCTCGGCCGGCGGCGAGCTCCTCGACTCCTCCGGGCAGCCGCAGCTCACGAGCGAGGCGGCCAAGCAGGCCGCACGGTTCCTGGCCGACGGGTTCAGGAGCGGGATGATCCCGAAGGAGGCGATCACGTACAAGGAGGAGGAGGGACGGGTCGCCTTCCAGGAGGGCAAGCTGCTCTTCTACCGCAACTGGGCCTACGGCTACGAGGCCGCGCAGAAGACCGACGGCTCCAGCAAGGTGAACGGCAGGTTCGACGTCGCCCCCATCCCCGGGCTCGACGGGCCGGGCGCGGGCACGCTCGGCGGGAACAACCTGGCCGTCTCCGCCTTCTCCAAGCACAAGCAGACGGCGCAGGACTTCGTCGCGTTCATGACCAGCGCCGAGCAGATCGCGGCGTTCGCGCGGACGAGCTCGATGCCGGTGCCCCGCACCGCGATCTACGAGGACCCGGCGATGATCGAGAAGTATCCGTACCTGCCCGCGCTGAAGGAGGGCATCCTCGCGGCCAGGCCCCGCCCCGCGGCGGTCCGGTACGGTGACGTCACCGCCGCCATCCAGGAGTCCGCGTACGCCATCGTCACCGGCGCCAAGCCGGTCGAGCAGGGCCTGTCGGAGCTCCAGGCCGCGCTCGGGCCCCTGCTCAAGTGAGGCCCCGATCGTCGTGGTGGCCGGCCGCCGCCCTGCTGTCGCCCACCATGCTCGTGCTCGCTCTCGTGGTCTTCTACCCGCTGGTCGCGGCCCTGCGGCAGTCGTTCTACGAGAGCGGGCAGCGCCTGGACGCCGACGGGTTCGTGGTGGAGGGCGAGTGGTTCGCGGGGCTGGCGAACTACGCCGGCGTGGTGGAGCAGCGCTTCCTGAACGCCGCGCTCAACACCACGCTCTTCACCGTGGTGACGGTCTGCCTGGAGGTCGTGCTCGGGGTGGCGATGGCGCTGGTCATGCGGCGCGCGTTCAGGGGGCGGGCGCTCCTGCGGGCCAGCATCCTCATCCCGTGGGCGGTGCCGACCGCCGTGGCGGGCCTGATGTGGAAGTGGATCTTCCAGGCGGACGGGGTGGCCAACGCGCTGCTCGGCACCGGGATCCTCTGGACGGCCGACGGCCCCTGGGCCAAGCTCGCGGTGGTCCTCGCCGACACCTGGAAGACGGCCCCGTTCGTGGGGCTGCTCGTGCTGGCCGGCCTGCAGATCATCCCCGCAGAGGTGTACGAGGCGGCCCGGGTGGACGGGGCCAGGGCGTGGCAGACGTTCTGGCGGGTCACGTTGCCGCTGGTCAAGCCCGCTCTGCTGGTGGCCGTGCTGTTCCGGCTGATGGACGCGCTGCGCGTCTTCGACCTGCCGTACGTGATGGTGGGGCCGCGCAAGCAGTCCGTGGAGACGCTGTCCGGGCTGATCTGGGACGAGGCGACCCGGGTGCACTACGGGCCCGCGTCGGCCTACGGGACGGCGTTGTTCGTCTACATCGCGGTGATCGCGTTCGTGTTCGTGAAGCTGCTCGGGGCCGACCTGCTGAGTGACGTGCGGGTGCGGCGGCGGGAGGGGAGCGCCCGTGTGGCGTAGGGCGGGAATGATCGGCATCGCGCTGTACTGCCTGGTGCCGTTCTACTGGATGGTGGTGTCGAGCTTCCGCCGCACCGCCGATATTTACGACAAATCGCCATTTCCTAGCCCGTGGTCGCTGGAGTCGTACGAGGCGGTGTTCGCCCCGGACCTCGGCTTCGGGCAGTCGCTCCTCAACAGCCTCGTCGTGGCCGGCGTCACCACCACGGTGACCCTGGTCGTGGGCACCCTGGCCGCCTACGCGCTGGCCCGGCTGGCCTTCCGCGGCAAGAACGTCGTCCTCGCCCTGGTCATCGCCGTTTCCATGTTCCCGGGGGCGCTGCTCATCGTGCCGCTGCTGGAGCTGTTCACGACGATCGGGTGGATCAACACGTACCAGGCGATGATCGTCCCGTCGATGTCGTTCGCGCTGCCGCTGACCATCTGGAACCTGACGACGTTCTTCCGGCAGCTGCCGTACGAGCTGGAGCAGGCCGCCATGATCGACGGCTGCACGGCGTTCGCCGCCTTCTGCCGCGTCATGCTGCCCCTGGCCGCGCCCGGCGTCTTCACCACGGCGATCCTGGCGTTCATCGCGACCTGGAACGAGTTCATCATCGCGGTCACCATGATCAACGATCAGGCGCGGCAGACGGCGACCGTCCGGATCGCGCAGTTCACGGGCGCCGCCAAGTTCGACACCCCCTTCGGCACGCAGATGGCCGCCGGGGTGCTGGTCACCCTTCCCCTCGTGCTGCTGGTGCTGTTCTTCCAGCGCCGGATCGTGGCGGGGCTGACGGCGGGAGCGCTGAAGTAGCGCAAGTAGCCCCATTAGCGGCACGGCACCCGGAATACTGAAGTGCCAGACCTCACCGACGGAGGGGGGCCACGTTGCGTACGTGGTTCGAACCCGAGGAGACGGAGGAGTACGAGGCGACCAGGAACGTCCTGATCAGGCGCTGTCTCACCTGGGCGGACGAGCACGGCCGCCCCGCCGACGACCTCCTGCTCGCCGCCGCCCTGGACGCCCGCCACCACAGCCGCGACGGCCGCCTCGCCTACTGGGACGAGCACCAGATCAGGCGCTACCTGCTGGCCTGGATCCCGAAGTACGTCGTGACCCCCAGGGAGATCGTGGAGATCGCGCCGGAGATCCTGCGCACGTTCCTGCACTACCTCTCCGCGGCCGGCCTGCGCGACCCGCGGGGCGCCACACCGGCGGAGGCGGACGACGCCATCACCCGCGCCCTGCCCGACTTCCGCAAGGCCCTCGACGACCCGTCCTTGCTGGGGCTGGCCAAGTTCTGGGCCCAGACGGCCCTCGACCACGGCAACGACCTCGCCGGGCCGGGCGCGCTGCGGGACTTCCAGCTCGATCTCGACGCCGGCCGCATCCGCTACGACCAGGAGCTGCTCGGCAAGCTCCTGGAGGCCCGCTTCACCCGGACGGAGCCGGACCTGGAGGAGGAGCGCGACTTCCTCCAGCCGCCCGTCGAGTTGCCCGCGCCGGCGGACCTGGCGGTGGCCGCCGCCCGCAGCACGACGGTGCGGCGCCTCGGCGCGCTGGCCGGCTGGGCGGGCGAGGTGGGCCGCCCCCTCACCAGGCAGGGCCACCTCACGCTCGCCGACGCCCGCGAGCTGTCGGTCCTCCTGGGCACCGGCGAGGAGGCGCTGCAGGTCCGCAGCTCCGCCGACCTGCCGCAGCTCAGCCTGCTGCTGGCCTGGGCCGGGCGGCTGGGCCTGGTCCGCACCGGCAGGGGCCGCCTCCTCCAGGTGGCCAGGGCCGCCCCGCTGCTGCGCGACCCGCCGGCGCTGTGGGCGCGCGCCTTCGAGGTTCTTCCCGGCCTGGGCGAATCGATCACGATGAGCGGCCGGGCCGCCGTGCTCGGCCGCTGCTTCGACGACGTCCTCACCGACGTGCTCAACGCCCTGTACGGCATGGACGACCTGCCCGTGGCCCGCCTGGCTGAGACGGTCTGGCTGGCATGCCAGGAGCACGTGGTCATGGACGGCGCGCCGGAGCGGCTCAAGGACCTCTGGCGCCGCCGCAGCGCCCTCGACCTGGAGTGCGCCCTGGAGGTGCTGGCCGCTCTGGGCGCGGTCGAGCTCACCCGCGGCCCCGCGGACGAGCTCTGCTCCAGCGACCTCGGCCACGACGACCAGGCGCTGCCGCCGGACGCCGTGGAACGCCTGCGCCGCCGTCTGGCCGAGCCCGGCCTCCTGCTGGCCCGGCTCACCCCGCTGGCCCTGCGGTCCGTACGCGAGCGTCTTCTGGCGCAGGGCCGCGACGCCCCGCTGATCGGCGAGCTGGCCGACTGTCCGGCGGCGGAGCTGCTCGGCGTCCTCAGCCAGCACTACCCGCCCCGTGAGGCGGCCGTCGAGCTGAACTCGTGGCTCTCCCATCCGGGCCAGGACGTGGAGACGCTGCTGCGGGCGATCCGCGACTGCCCCTTCCGCACCCGCGCCGCCGCCATGCTCGCCGTGCTCGCGGAGGTCCTCCCCCAGGGCCGGGCTCTGGTCCGGGACCTGCGCCACGACCCCGTGCTCGCCCCCACCGCGCTGACCTTCCTGGTGGACGCGGGCGAGGTGGACCCGGCGGCGCTCGACCGGCGCGAGCATCTGCTGCTGGGCGCGGAGAACTTCCTGACCCTGCTGGAGCTCGGCGGCCCCCGGGTCCTCGTCGAGCAGCTCAGGTCGATGGCGGGCGACGACGCCTACGAGCTCGCGGCGGCGATCCTGGACTCGGGCCACCACGACGTGGCCGGCCTGGCGGAGCTGCGTGAGCTGGTGGCCGAGCCCCTGCGCGGCCGTCTCCTGCGCCTCATCCCCGGCACCGGCACGGGCGCCCGGCCCGCCCGCAGGAAGCGCCGGCTGTAGAGACCGTTCAGCGGGTCAGGCGGCGAGCGCCCGGCGCAGCGCTCCCGCGAGCTCGGCGACCTGCCGCTGCGACACCTCGGCCGACACGATCGCCTGCGACCCGTGGAAGGTGCCCGGCCACTGGTGCAGCTCGACGGACACTCCCGCCCGGAGCAGCCGCAGCGCGTACTCGATGGCCTCGTCGCGCAGCGGGTCGAACTCGGCGGTGGCGATGTAGGCCGGCGGCAGGCCGGTCAGGTCCCCGGCCCGCGCCGGGGGGGATCACGCCCGGCCGGGCGGGCAGCGAGTAGGAGCCGTCCAGGATGAGCAGGTCGCGCTTGTTGAGCGAGACCGCGTGCACCCGGACCAGGACCTCACCGGGCCCGGGCTCGGGCACCGGCGCCTCCACGGGCACGATCTCCGGCCGCTGCAGTCGATAGGTACGCATGCCGGAATCCTCCGAAGACGTACGGAGACCTGGCAATTCCCGGCAGGGAATCGTGGCCTACGCCGCCGCCTTGACGGCCGAGCCCGCCGCGGCGCGGTCCCGCGCGACGCGGCGGCGCCGGGCGGGCAGCCCGAACATCGGGTTGGCGACGCTCCAGGCGGCGCCCTTGCAGATCAGCTCCTTGTAGACGGCGGCGAACCTGCCGGTCAGGGCCGCCGGCACGGCGCGGTCGTCGGCGGTGACGTACTGGATCAGGCCCTCCTTGCGGCCCAGCGAGATGCACTGATTGAAGTAGCGCGGCGACCCGTGCGGGAGCTTGCCGCCGGTCAGGCGGGCCGCGATCGCGTCGGCGGCGTGCTGGGCGGTGGGGATGCCCGAGGCGCACGACATCCGCAGCGGCTTGCCGCCGGGGCCCGCCACCAGGGCCGCGTCGCCGATGGCGTAGACGTCCGGGTGCGAGACCGAGCGCATGGTGCCGTCCACCACGATCTGGCCGTTGCCGCCCAGCTCCAGGGTGGTCGCCTGCGCGATCGGGTGGACCGCGAAGCCTGCGGTCCAGACGGTGACCTCCGCCGGGATGGCCCGGCCGTCGGCGGTGGTGACGCGGCCGGGCTCGACGGCGGCGACGGCGGCGTGCTCGTGCACGGTGATCCTGAGGTTGCGGGCGACCTTGCGCAGGTGCCCGCGGCCCCTGGGGGAGAGCCAGTCGCCGAAGGCGCCCCGGGCGACGAGGGCGACGTCGAGGTCAGGACGGGTCTCGGCGATCTCGGTCGCCGCCTCCACACCGGTGAGGCCGCCCCCGACGACGACCACGGTCCGGCCGGCGTCGAGGCTCGCCAGGCGCTCGCGCAGGCGGGTCGCTCCGGGGCGGCCGGCGATCTCGTAGGCGTGCTCGGCGGTTCCGGGGACGTCCTGGGGGTTCCAGGCGCTGCCGAGGGCGTAGACGAGCGTGTCGTAGGGAAGCTCCTCGGTCGTGCCCGCGCCGTGGACGTCGCCGACGGTGACGATCTTGCGGTCGGCGTCGACGCCGGTGACCTTGGCCAGTTTCACGTCGACGCCCGTGCCCGCGAACATCTCGCTGAAGGGCCGCGGCTTGAGCTGCCGGCCGGTCGCGAGCTGGTGCATGCGGACGCGTTCCACGAAGTCGGGCTCGGCGTTGACGAGCGTGATGGCGACATCCTGGCGGTGGAGCCGCCTGGCGAGGCGGCCGGCGGCGAAGGCTCCGGTGTATCCGGCTCCGAGGACGACGATGCGGTGCTGCATGTGCTCGCTCCTGTCTTGCGCGGTTTCGCCCCTTGAACCGGGCGGCCCGCCGTTTCCTGACAGGAAGGCGATGTGATCCGCGTCACACCTTGTCACAACGCCGTGAACAGGGGCTCCCCGTGCTCGGCCGCCGCCCACTGGGCGCTCGCGCGGACGAGCTTGTCGGGGTTGACCTGGTTGCGGCACGCGGCGATGCCCTCGGGGGTGATCTCCAGGCACATGACGGCGACGACCCGGCCGTCCAGCACGGCCACCACGGCGGGGTCACCGTTGGCGGTCGTGATGTGGATCTCGGGTCTCCCGCCGATCATGGTCCGCTTGGCTTCCGCGGGCTTGAACAGGCCCCGCAGGAACGTGGCGACCGCGGCGGCGCCCTCGAACGGCTTGACCCGGGCCGGGATCTTCCCGCCGCCGTCGCCGACCGAGACGGCGTCCTCGGTCAGCAGCCGCACCAGCGGCTCGGTCTGGCCGCTCGTGGCCGCCGCCAGGAACTCCTCGACGATCCGCCGGGCGGCGGCCTCGTCGATCTCGGTGCGGGCCCTGCCGTCGGCGACGTGCCTCCTGGCGCGGTGGAAGATCTGCTGGCTGGCGGCCTCGGTGATGTCGAGGATCTCGGCGATCTCCCGGTGCGGGTAGTCGAACGCCTCCCGCAGCACGTACACCGCCCGCTCGTTCGGCGACAGCCGCTCCATCAGGGTGAGGACCGCGTACGAGACCGATTCGCGCTGCTCGGCGGTGTCGGCCGGCCCGAGCATCGGGTCGCCGGCGAGCAGCGGCTCGGGCAGCCACCGGCCGACGTAGGTCTCGCGGCGCGCCCGCGCGGAGCCGAGCTGGTTGAGGCACAGGTTGGTGAGCACCTTCGTCAGCCACGCCTCGGGCACCTCGATGCGCTCGACGTCGGCGGCCTGCCAGCGCAGGAACGTCTCCTGCACGGCGTCCTCGGCCTCCGCGGCGGAGCCGAGCAGGCGGTAGGCGATGGCCTCCAGCCGCGGCCTGGAGGTGACGAACCGGTCGACGTCGTTCGCGGTCAGGGGCATGGCCCGATCATAGGCGGCGCCATGGTGACGGTCGCCGCCTACCTGCGCGGAGCGACCCCCGGGCGGCCCGCGCCGCGGGCGGGCGGGGCGACGCCGGAGCGACGGCCCACGCGCTCGGTCTCGCGCTCAGCCTCATGGGCGTGCCGGCGCTTCCTGCGGCGGGCCAGGAACCAGCCGAGGACCAGGGCGGCCAGGCCGAGGGGTGTCCCGGCCATGCGGCGGGCGAGCAGCAGCTTGAACAGGTTCTTCATGCACTCGCCACTGCCCGGACAGGACCGGCCCACGCCTCTCTCCCGGGCAACGCGGCCCACGCCTCCCCCGGACAGGACCGGCCCACGCCTCTCCCTTGGCAGCGCGGTCCACGCCTCTCCCTTGGCAGCGCGGCCCACGCCTTCCCGGGGCGACGGACGCGGTCAGTCGCCGGCGACGGGGCCGGTCGGGGTCTGGGTCGGCGGGGACTCGCCGGGGTCGGGGCCCGACTGCGGGGCCACGCCGGTCGTGATGGTGATCTGCGCGGCGCCTCCCGCGCAGGTCCCCGGCGCGAGGCTCTGGGCCAGGACGGTGCCGACGCGGGACTCGTCCTCCACCATCTGCTCCCGCACCTGGACCGACAGGCCCGCGGCGGCGAGCGCGGAACGGGCGTCCTCGCGCGACCGGCCGACGACCGAGGGGACGGGGGTGCCGTTGCGGGCCACGGTGAGCGCCACCGTGGTGCCGCCCTGGACGCGGCTGCCCGCCTCGGGCCGGGTGGCGAGCACCTGGCCGTTCGGCTGCTGGGAGCAGGAGCGGGTGACGGCCCCCGGCTTGAGGCCCGCGCCGGTGAGCGCCGCCTGGGCGGCCTTGCGCTGCATGCCGGTCAGCTCCGGCACCGTCAGGCCCGCCGACACCTGGAGGGACACCTTGCTGCCCTGGTTCACGACCGTTCCGGGAGCCGGCTTGGCGGTCAGGACCTGGCCGATCCTCTGGGGGGCGTCGCGCTCGGTGACGGCGCCGACGGCGAGCCCGGCTCGCCTGAGCGCCTTGGTGGCGGCCGCCTTGTCCATGCCGACCAGCGGGGGGATGGCCACCGTGGCCGGGCGGGCCACCGACGGCGGGTTGGTGGTGGGCTGCTGCGGGCCCTGGGATCGTTGCTCGGGTGCGGTGCTCCGCGGCGGGGACTCCCGAGCCGGTGGGGCGGAGGAGGGGAGCGTGGGCAGGGAGGTCAGCGGGCCGCCGCCTGCCTGCGGGGCCGGAGTCTCGGCGTCGTTCCCGCTCATCGTGGGGATGATCACGACGAGCAGCACGGCGGCGGTCGCCAGCAGGGCCGCGCAGACCGCGACGGCCGCCCTCGGCCAGCCCCGGCCCCGGGCCGGGTCCTGTTCCGCCGGCGGGCCGGTGCCGAAGCGGGGGGCTGTGCCGCCCGGTCCGGAAGCAGCCGGTAAGTGGTGGTCGCCGGCGGGTTGCGGGACGGACGCGGCCTGGGGCAGACGGTAGGCGCCGCCCGCCGCTCCGGTCGCCTCCGGCTCGGCCATCGGGACGCCCGGCGGCTCGTCGCCGGAGCGCCCCGGCTCGGGCGAGCGCTGCTCCGGGATCAGCGGCGGCGCCCGCAGGATGTGCGGCGGCGGCGGCGAGCGGAGCACCTCCGGCGGCACGCCCTCGGTCGACTCCCCCAGCAGCTCGAACAGCAACTCCCGGCTGCTGGGCCGGTTGCGGGCGTCCTTGTCCAGGCAGGCCGCCACCAGCGTGCGCAGCCGCCCGTCCAGCCGTCCCAGCTCGGGCGGGGCGGTGAGGATGCGGTGCAGCACGGGCGCCACGGAGTCCTGGCCGAACGGGGCCGTGGCGTTGGCGGCGAAGCACATGGTCGCGCCCCACGAGAAGACGTCGGCCGCGCCCGTGACCGCCGAGGCGGTGATCTGCTCGGGCGCCATGTACGCGGGCGTGCCCACCCCGCGCCCGCTCACCGTGGCCGCCGCGTCCAGAGCCTTGGCCAGGCCGAAGTCGATCACGCGGGGGCCGTCGGAGCCGAGCAGCACGTTCTGCGGCTTGAAGTCGCGGTGGACGATGCCCGCCCGGTGGATGGCCGCGAGCGCCGTCGCCGTGCTCACCGCCAGCCGCTCCAGCGCCCCGCCGTGCCGGGGGCCCGTGAGCGCGACCTCGCGCGCCAGCGAAGGGCCGTCCACGTACTCGCTCACGATGTACGGTCGCCCCTCGTCGAACCCGGCGTCGATCACCTGCGCCGTGCAGAACCTCGCCACGTGCTTGGCCAGCTCCACCTCCCGCAGGAACGCCGCCCGCTCATCCCCCACGGGCCCGTGCAGAAGCTTGACCGCGTACGTCTCCCCGCCCCGCGAACCGAGGAACACAGCGCCCTGTCCACCCTCACCCAGGCGCCCGGAGAGGGCGTAATCGCCGAGTCGCTGCGGGTCCCCCGTTCTGAGCGGCTGCGCCGTTGGCACAGGCGCCTCCCCTCGCCGCCACTCTTTCTGCTCTCTACTGAAAGCAACGGGCCGCGAACAGTCAACGGTGCTCAGGCCAATCGCCGCCTGAACGTGACACAGCCGGTCAGGACGTACGTGCGACCTTGCCCGAATACGTCACTTCGTCCTCACCCTGGCGTGTGACCTTGATGTCCATCTGGTTCGCGTCGGCGGTGGGGAACATCCGGAGTGTCCCGGGATGGCACTCCTCGCCCTGGACCTGGTCGAGGGCGAACACCATGCCGCCGCCCGTCCGGCCGAGGCGGCCCGAGCAGTGCAGGTCGGCGCCCCAGCGCATCGCCCCGCCGTCGTCGCTGGTCAGGTGCAGCTCGACGGCGAAGACCCGGCCGGCGGTGAAGTGCTCGGCCGAGCCCGTCCACGTGCCCTCCAGCCCCCGCGCCGCCGTCCCGCGCATCCAGAGCAGGAAGCCGGCCACGGCCATCGCCACCCCCGCCGCCACCACGGCCACCTGCCACCGGCGGACCCGCCGCCGCCCCACCTCACGGGTGAGTCCCTCGGGCTCGACGGCCCCCGCGGCCCGGGCCGCAGGCCTGGTCCCGCCGGATCGGCCTCCGTCGTCGTCTCCACCTCCGACGCCGTCGCCGTCGCCGTCAGCGCTCGCTCCGTCCCCGCCCTCGGCCGGCGCCCCGGACGCGGCGGCCCGCTCGCGCGCCTTCTCGGACGCGCCCGCCTGGTCACGCGTCTCCTCGGACGCGGTGGCCTGCTCGCGGGCCTTCGCCTCGGCGCGCGCCGCCAGCAGCGGCGCGGTGATCGCGGGAAAGCTGGTCGTCGGATCGGGATCGGTGATCACACCCGGCTCGGCCTCGGCCGCCCCCAGCCCCACGACAGCACTCAGCGAGCCCGTGCCGGACGGCCTGCGCGCCCGCCCGTCCGCCCTGCGGCCCGCCTCGCCGACGGCGGCCATCGCCCCCGTGGACAGCACGTCCCCCTCGGCCGCGTCCTGCCCGAGCAGCCGCCGCAGCACCTCCTCGGCGTCCGGCCGCTCCCCCGGCTCGGCGGCCAGGCAGGCCTCCACGATCTCCCGCAGCCGCCCGCTCAGCGACCCGAGATCGGGCTTGCCGTACAGGACGCGGGCCAGCACCTCCTGATGGGTGTCGGCCGAGTACGCGGGCCGCCCCGTGGCCGTGTAGGCGACGGTCAGCCCCCAGGCCCACAGGTCGGCGGGCGGCCCGGCGGGCTCGCCCTTCATCCGCTCGGGCGCCATGTAGGCGGGCGTCCCCATGGGCAGGTGGGTCGTGGTGGTGGCGGTGTCCATCAGCCGCGACACCCCGAAGTCGATCACCCTGGGCCCGTCGATGCCGAGGAGCACGTTGCCCGGCTTGAAGTCGCGGTGCACCACCCCGGCCCGGTGGATGGCCCCCAGGGCGGTGGCGGTGCCGATGGCCAGCCGTTCGAGGGAGCCGCCCTGCCTGGGCCCCTCCTCGACCACGAGCTCGCGCAGCGAGGGCCCGTCGACGTACTCGCTGACCAGGTACGGCCGGTCCCCGTCGAGGTCGGCGTCCAGGAGCTGCGCCGTGCAGAACGCGGCCACCTTCCTGACCGCCTCGACCTCGCCCAGGAACCGCCGCCTGGCGTCCGGATCCCCGGAGAGGCTGGCATGCAGCAGTTTGACCGCGACCGGCGGCCCGTGCGGTGACTCGCCCAGGTAGACGATGCCCTGGCCGCCCTGACCGAGCCTGCGTGTCAGCCGGTACGCACCCAACTGCTGTGGGTCATCGGCACGTAGCTCGGACATATCCTCCCATTATGCCGCTCGGCCAGGGCGCTCCTGCTCAGGAACCATGGAAGACCTTCCCCGAATCGGCGGCCTCGCTCCGCCATTCGTCGTTTCGTCGTTTCGTCAGAGCAGTGCGGCGTACTCGTCCAGCAGAGGCAGCACCACGTCCGCGGGCCCGCTCGGCAGGTTGGCCACCACCTGGCCGATCCCGAGCGAGGCGTAGTAGTCCAGCTTGTCCCGGGTGGGCCGGGTGCCGAAGGGGATCACCTCGCCCGCCTGCGGCCGCCCCGCCTTCTCGCAGGCCTCCCGCAGCGCCGGCAGCGCCGCCTTGATGCCGTGCCCGCCGATCGGCATCCACCCGTCGGCGTACTCGGCCACCTGCGCGAACAGCTTCGGCCCAGGGGCTCCGCCCAGGTAGACGGGCGGCATCCGGAGGGGCTTGGGCCACGACCAGGCCGGCTCGGCCCCTTCGAAGTCCGCCACCTCGTCACGCCACAGCGCCTGCATGGCCAGCACGTTCCGCCGGGCGACCTCGCGGCGCCGCCCGTACGGGACACCGTGGTTCTCGATCTCCTCCACGTTCCAGCCGAACCCGACCCCGACGACCACCCGCCCGCCGGAGAGGTGGTCCAGGGACGCCAGGGCCTTGGCGGTGACGATGGGGTCGCGCTGGGCGGCGAGCAGGATGCCGGTCCCGACCCGCAGCGTGCTGGTCACCGCCGCCGCGTAGGAGAGGGCGACCAGGGGGTCGAGCGTGCGCCTGTACTCCTCGGGCAGCTCGCCCCCGCCCGGGTACGGGGTGCGGCGCGAGACGGGGATGTGGGTGTGCTCGGGCACGTACAGCGAGTCGAAGCCGCGCTCCTCGGCCGCCCTGGCCAGCTCGTGGACGGGCATGGCCAGATCGGTCGCGAACATCGTGACGCCGAGCCTCATATGACACTCCCCACAGCGAACCAAGCGATTGCTCGGTTAAGATTTCCAGAGTACCTTGCAGAAGACCATCCCGCGGAAAGAGGTCCCCGGTGAAGTTTTCTATCTTCCTGAATCCGCAAATTCCAGGCTCTGGTTACGCCGCCGAGGAGAACGCCAGGGCCAAGCGCCCGATCGGGCGGGACACCGAGTCGTACCAGAGACTGCTGCACGAGGTACGGGAGATAGCCGTCCACGCCGACCAGATCGGGTTCGACGCGCTGATGATGACCGAGCACCACTTCCATTCGGAAGGCATGGAGTTCTCGGTCAACCCGCTGATGTTCCTCACCGACCTGGCCGCCAGGACCGAGCGCATCCTGCTCGCGCCACTCGGCCTCGTGCTGCCCGCGTGGGACCCGATCAGAGCGGCCGAGGACGTGGCGCTGCTCGACCAGTTCAGCAGGGGACGGCTGCGGCTGGGCGTGGCGCGGGGCTACCAGAACCGCTGGATGAACGTCCTGGGCCAGCGCTGGCACGCCGCCGCCGCCCGCTCCGACGGCTCGGCGTCCGACACGCGCAACTTCGACGTCTTCGGCGAGGTGCTGAAGATCATGAAGCTGGCGTGGACACAGGAGACCCTCCGCTACAGGTCCGACGTGCTCGACTACCAGGTGCCCTACCCGTACGAGGGCATCGAGGGCTGGCCGGCGCAGGAGTGGACCCGCACGTTCGGCGCCCCGGACGAGATGGACGAGAGCGGCACCATCAAGGCCGTCTCCGTCTGCCCCAGGCCGTACCAGAACCCGCACCCCGAGCTGTGGCAGCCGTTCACGATCTCCGACCGGTCGGTCATCAGGGCCGCCCAGGAGGACATCATGCCGTGGATGTTCACCCCCAACCCGGACGACCACGCCCAGAAGGCGAAGCTGTACCAGGAGGAGTCCGCCAAGCAGGGCCGCCACTACAAGCTGGGCGAGCACACCGGCATCCTCAAGATCGTCGGCATCGCCGACACCACCGAGGAGGCCATCAACACCTTCGGCCGCAGCATCCCCAAGGACTTCGCCGCCTTCTTCGGCCCGTTCGGCTACCTGGAGGTGCTGCGCAAGAAGGAGGACGAGAAGCACAAGCCCATCTCCCCCGAGAAGGGCGACGCCAAGCGCATGAACGACGTCGAGATGGCCCTGTTCGGCACCCCCGACGACGTCAAGCGCGGCATCCAGCGCATGCTCGACCGCATGCCCGACCTGGAGTGGTTCGGCCTGTACATGCAGGGCCAGCAGGGCGTCCTGCCGCTCGACACGGTCAAGCGCAACCTGGAACTGTTCGCCACCAAGGTAGCCCCGGAGTTCCGATGAGATTCTGGCTGGGAGCCTCGTTCGTCGACACCGGGCAGTTCGTGGAGTTGGCGCGGGCGGCCGAGCGGTGCGGGTTCGACACGCTCACGCTCTCCGACCACCTCTTCTACGCCGACTTCGCCTCGCCGTACCCGTACTCGAAGTCGGGCAGGCCCCGCTGGGACGCCGGCACGCACTGGCCGGACGTCTGGGTGACGATCGGCGCCATGGCGGCCGTCACCACCACCCTGCGCTTCTCCCCGAACGTCTACATCGCCCCCGCCCGCGACCTGTTCACCGTGGCCAAGCAGGTCTCCACGGCGGCGGTGCTGTCGGGCGACCGGGTGACGTTCGGGGTCGGGGTGGGCTGGTGCAAGGAGGAGTTCGTCGGCACCGGGCAGGACTTCCACACGCGGGGCCGCCGCCTGGACGGGATGCTGCCCGTCCTGCGCTCGCTGTGGGCGGGCGAGACGGTCGCGCTCGACGGCCTGCCGCCGCTGTCGATCTCCCCCACTCCCGCCCGGCCGATCCCGGTCTACGTGGGCGGTGACAGCGAGGCGGCCCTGCGCCGCGCGGCCCGGCTGGGCGACGGCTGGATCGGCAACCGCATCTACACCGAGGAGCAGTTCGACGAGGTCCTGGAGGCCCTGCGCGGTCATCTCGACGCCAACGGCAGGTCCCTGGACGGTTTCGAGGTGATCGCCCCGCTCGCGGTGCTCCCCGACGCGGACACCTACCGCCGCTTCGAGGCCAAGGGCGTGACGGGCACGATGGCCGCGCCGTGGTGGCTGGCCACCCCCGAGGAGAAGTCGAGGTACGGCGAGGGCACGCTCGAACTGAAGCTCGCCACCATGGAGCGCTTCGCCGAGGAGGTCATCGGGAAGATGTGAGCCCGATCACCGAAGGCCCGCCCCAGTAGGGCCCACTCCCGGCCGCACCGCGCCGGCGGCCCGCCGTCCACGCGCTCAGCCTTCCATACGTGACCGTATGGAAGGCTCCGCAGCGAGGAGTTCAGTATCGAGGCGGGGCCGGGAGCGCGGCCAGCCTTTGCACGTGGGTGAAAAGGGTGGACACGCCTACCGGCCGGCCGACAGCAGGTTCCGTCCCAGCGGGGTCGTCACGTGCAGCACGGCCGTGCCGTGGCGGTGCGTCTCGATCAGGCCGGCGTCGCGCAGCACCCGGGTGTGGCGGCTGACGGAGGCGGGCGAGGTGGCGGCGCGCTCGGCCAGTTGCGTGGTGGTCGCGCCGCCGTCGATGGCGGCCAGCACCGTGGCGCGGGTGGCGCCGAGCAGGGCGATCAGCGACTCCGTGCGCCGCGCCTCCCAGTGGGAGTGGCAGTCGATGGGGTACACCAGCGTCGGCGGCAGGTCGGGGTCCGCCAGGGCGACGGGGACACGCCTGCAGAAGTACGACGGGATCAGCAGCAGCCCGCGACCGCCGAGGTGCAGGTCGCGTTCGACGTCGTAGTCGACCTCGAGCAGCGGCGGCCGCCAGCGCATGAGCGGCGCCAGCCCGCGCAGCAGGCCGTCGGCGCCGCCTTCCGCCAGGTCGCGGCGCCTGCGTGCGGCCTCCGCCGAGATGGCGGCACCGATCGTGGCGCGGTAGGGCTCGACGGCGATGGCATGGTACGACCGGAGCGTGGCCGCCAGGTTCATCAGCGTCGCCGTCTCCCCCTCGGCCAGCCGCCTGCCCCATCCGGGCAGCGGCGAGGTGCGGGCCATCGTCTCCATCTCGCGGCGCAGCCGCGTGCGAGGGGTGGCGAGTATCGACTGCAGGCCGGCGTCGAGCCCCTGGAGCCCTTCGACGGGTGTGATGAAGTCGGGGAAGTAGGGGCCGAACGGCGTCAGCGCCGCCACCACCCGCTCGTAGCGGTGCAGCATGGGCCCCTCGCGCCGCATGCTCTCCAGCCAGGGGCGCAGGGTCGCCGGTGGAGCGGGGTCGGCGAGCCGGTGCCTGCTGAACACCATCTCCCAGAACGGGTCGGCGGTCTCCGCCACACGGGTGCGCCGTAGGTCGTCGCCGGTGAAGTGAATCCTGAGCATCGATCCCTCGATCCCCTCATCGGGGCCCACTTTACGGTGACGCGCGACCATCCGACAGCCGTGTCCATTTCGCCCCGATCAGGGCAGGTGGCCGGGGGCGATAGCCTCGTCTCGTGCTGGAAAAGATCGCAGCGACCCGTTACGTCACCCCGCTGCGGGAGGGCGGGTCGTTGCCCGGCGTCGTCGAGGCCGACGACCTGGGCACGTACGTCGTGAAGTTCCGCGAGGCCGGCCAGGGCAGGCGGGTGCTGGTCGCCGAGATCGTCTGCGCCGAGCTGGGCCGCCGCCTCGGGTTCAGGACTCCTGAGCTGAAGCTCATCGACCTCGACCCGCAGCTCGGCGTCCGCGAGCCCGACGAGGAGGTGCAGGACCTGCTCAAGGCCAGCACCGGGCTCAACCTGGCGGTCGACTTCCTGCCGGGCGCGCTCGGGTTCGAGCCGCTGGCGTGGGCGGCGGATCCGCTGTTCGCGGCGCGGGTGGTGTGGTTCGACGGGCTCATCCACAACATCGACAGGAGCTGGCGCAACCCGAATCTGCTGATCTGGCACCGCGACACCTGGCTGATCGACCACGGGGCCGCGCTCTGGTTCCACCACAACTGGCGCACCGCCGACCCCCAGCGGCCGTTCGACGCGGGCGACCACGTGCTGGCGCCGTACGCGGGCGACGTCGAGGCGGCGGGCGCGGAGCTGTCCGGGAAGATCACGCGGGAGCTGCTGGAGGGCGTGACGGCGCTGGTGCCGGACGAGTGGCTGGCGGGCGAGCCGGGCTTCGGCTCTCCGGGCGAGGTCCGCGAGGCCTACGTCGAGCATCTCCTGCAGCGGGCGCACGGGCCGCGCGAGTGGCTGAGGTTCCAGCGGCCCGAGGGCCACAAGGCGGGCCCGGGGTCGGTCGGCGAGTTCTGGCGGGGAGGCGGCGGCCGGTGAGCAGGGACGTCTACGAGTACGCGGTGATCCGCGTGATGCCCAAGGTCGAGCGGGGCGAGCTGATCAACGCGGGCGTGCTGCTCTACTGCCAGCCCCGCGACTACCTGTGCGCCCGCGTCGAGGTGGATCCCGGGCGGCTGCGCGCGCTGGATCCGCAGGCCGACGTCGACGGGATCCGCAGGGCGCTGGCCGCGTACGAGCTGGCCTGCGGGCCCGACTGCGGGCCGCTGGCGGGAGAGTCGCTCGGCGGCCGTTTCCGCTGGCTGACGGCGCCGCGCAGCACGATCGTGCAGGCCGGCCCGGTGCACGCCGGTCTGACCGCCGACCCCGGCACCGAGCTCGCCAGGCTCTTCGACAAGCTCGTGCGCCTCTAGGCCGTCGGCCCGTCTTTCGCCAAGCTCGTCCCCTTTTAGGCCCTTGACCAGCGGTGACGCTGGGTAGGAGGTGCGGTGAGGGGGAAGGAGGGCCGGCCGTGGAGGACATCGAGCGGTCTGCCGTGCCGCGTTCCTTCCAGCTCGGAGATCTGGCCCACGCGGGCACGTACGTGGTGGACGACCGCGGGCGGATCGTCGAGGTCAACCCGCGGGCCGAGCGGATGTTGCGGCGCAGCGCGGGAGAGCTGCTGGGCCGTGACGCCCACGACCTGCTGCACCGGGGCGAGCGCGGCGAGCCGCTGCCGCGCAGCCGGTGCGTGATGAGGCAGCCCCTGCTGACCAGCGACTCCGCCCACGGCGAGGACGTGTGGCTGGAGCGGGGCGACGGCTCGCTCGTCCAGATCGCCTGGATGGTCACGCCGTGCCGGGTCGGCGAGGCCGGGTCGGGCGCCCTGGTGCTCTTCCACGAGACCGGCTCGGCCGGGCTCGGCGAGCGGCAGCGGGCGCGCCCCGCCCCGTCGATGTCGGAGCTCGAACGGCTGGCGCTGCTCGCGGAGACGACCACGACGCTCACCGCCAGCCTGGACGTGAGCGAGACGCTGCGCCAGCTCGTCCGCCTGGTGGTGCCGCTGCTGGCCGACTGGGCGGTGGTGGACCTGCTGACCGAGGAGGGCGAGGTGTCCCGCGCCGCCGTCGTCCACCACGAGAACGGTGTCCTGGCGCACCGCGCCGACCTGGAGCGGCCGATGCCGCCGCTGCCGCACGAGTCCCCGATGCCGCTGGCGCGGGCGCTGCGCGGCGTCACGGCGGCGCTGGTGGGCCCCAGGGACTACGAGGGGCCGCTCGATTCGCGGCTGGCGGCCGTCCAGCGGGAGCTGTTCGAGGCGACGGGCATCCGGTCGGCGTGCACCGCGCCGATCCGCGGCGTCCGCGACGTGGTCGGCGCGATGACGCTGGGGCGTTCGGAGCAACCTCAGCCGTACACCACCGACGACCTCCTGCTCGTCGAGGACATCGCCCGACGGGCGGGGCTGGCGCTGGACAACGCCCGCCTGTTCGAGCGGCAACGCCGGGTCGCCGAGACCATGCAGCGCCATCTGCTCCCCCGGCTGCCGGTGGTGCCGGGCCTGGAGATGGGCGCCTGTTACGTGCCCGCGCCGCGCGCCTCGCAGGTCGGCGGCGACTGGTACGACGCGTTCATGTTGTCGGGCGGCGCCGCCGGGCTGGTGATCGGCGACGTGGTGGGCCACGACCTCGACGCCGCGTCCGGCATGGCGCAGGTCTGCAACATGTTGCGGGCGTACGCCGGTGAGGTGGAGGAGCCGCCCAGCGTGATCGTGGACCGGCTCGACCAGGCGGTGGCGCGCATGGCCGAGACCACGATGGCCACCGTCGTCTTCGCCAGGGCCGAGCCCGGCGACGGGGGCTGGCAGCTCCGCTGGACCAACGCGGGGCACCCGCCGCCGCTGCTGGTCGAGGGCGACGGGCGTACCCGCTACCTGGAGGGCGCGAGCGGCCTGCTGCTGGGCACCGGCTTCGCGCCGGTCCGCGAGGACGCCGTCGTCGACCTGCCGCCCCGTTCCACCGTGCTGTTCTACACCGACGGGCTGATCGAGTCGCCCAGCCACTCCCTGGACGAGGGGCTCGACCGGCTGCGGCGGCAGGCCGCGGCGCTGACCCGCCACCCGCTCAGCGCCTACTGCGACCGGCTGCTCACCCGGGTCCGCCCCGCCGACAACGACGACGACGTCGCCCTGCTGACCCTGCGCGTCCCCGGGTAGCGCAGCCGCTCGCCTCGCGCGTCACCCGGTCAGCGAGGCCGCTCGCCCGCGCGTCCCCGTCACCGGAAGGCGTCGGCGTTGGCCGCCGCCCACTGCTCGAACGTGCCCGGCGGGCGGCCCGTGACCTGCTCGACCGTGGGCAGCACCGCCGACTCGTCCAGCTCGCCGCGGGCGAAGAACCCGTAGAAGGCCTCCGCGTACGCCTCGGGCATCCCGCCGTCCAGCATCTCGGCCCTGGCCTCGGCGTCGCTCAGCCCCTCGAACCGCAGCTCCCTGCCCAGCGCCGCCCCGAGGATCCGCAGCCGCTCGGCGGGCCGCAGCGCCCGCGGGCCCGTCAGCCCGTACACCTGCCCGTCGTGCCCCTTCTCCAGCAGCGCCGCGGCGGCCACGGCGGCGATGTCGAGGGGATCGACGGTCGCGACGGCCGCGCCCGGCCAGGAGTCGCGTACGACGTCTCCGTCCTTGAGCTGCCCGGCCCAGCGGAACGTGTTCGACATGAACGTGCGCGGCCGCAGCACCGTCCACGGCACCCCCGCCGCCCGCACCAGCGCCTCGGACTCCACGTGGTACTTCGAGATCGGGTTGTCCAGGTCGGCGGCCTCCGCCGCGCTCGCCGACAGCAGCACCACGTGCCGGACCCCGGCCCGCGCCACGGCGGCCAGCGTCTCGTCCATGCGGTCGTACCCGGCCAGCAGGAACACCCCGCGCACCCCGGCCAGGGCGCCCGCCACCGACTCGGGATCGTTCAGATCGCCCATGGCGAGCTCGGCGGGCAGCTCCACCTCGCGCCGCACCAGTGCCCGCACCGGCTCGCCCGCCTCGGCCAGCGTCCGCACCAGCGCGCCGCCCGCGTTCCCCGTTGCACCCGTGACAAGGATCATGCCCGGGATGCTAGAACAACACGGACATGAAGGTGTCGATCTCGCGGAAGCCCACCTTCCGGTAGACCGCCCTGGCGGGGTGGTTGTAGTCGTTGACGTACAGCGAGACGACGGGCGCGAAGCAGCTCATCGCCGCCTCCACCACGGCGGCCATGCCCGCCACGGCGTACCCCCTGCCCCGCAGCTCGGGAGCGACCCAGACGCCCTGGATCTGGCAGGCTTGCGGCGTGACGGCCCCCACCTCGGCCTTGAACACGACCCGGCCGTCGTCGATCCGCGCGTACGAGCGCCCGATCCTGATCAGCTCGGCCACCCGCGTGCGGTAGAGGGCGCCGCCGTCGCCGAGGTTCGGCGAGACGCCGACCTCCTCGGTGAACATCGCCACGCACGCCGGCAGCAGGACGTCGAACTCGTCGGGCCGCACCCGCCGCACCAGCGGGTCGGCCGACACGGGCGGCTTGCTGGAGGTCGCCATGACGGGCTGGGCCCAGCGGATCGCCCGCGCCCGCCCCCAGTGCGGCTCCAGCCGCTCCCACAGCAGCGAGACGGCGTCGACCGGCCCGACGATGGACGAGCAGCGCCGACCCTGTTTGCGCGCGCGGTCGGCGAACGCGTGCACGGCCTCCGGGCCGGCGTTGACCGGCACCATGTTGGCCCCGGCGTAACAGAGTGACACAAGGCCACCGCGCGGCCCGAACCCCCACATCTGCCCACCGAGCCTCGCCGGATTGAGTCCGACGGCCCGCACCCGAGAGGACACGAAGACGTTGGCGACCGGATCGGAGTCCAGAAGGGCGAGAACCTCGTCCCGGTCGTTGTCGTCGAGCACGCGCGACGCCGATGTACGCAGCATCACATGGTCAGACTACGCGAAGGGTTACCGAATGCGGCATCCGGCGCTGCCCACGGTAACCCTTTCTTGACGTCAGCCGATGGGCAGCCCTTCGAGCACGCCCAGGATCCCGAGCAGACCGGGAGGCCGCGGGCTCTCCGACGTCATGCGCGCGGCCGGGCGTGGCTCGGGCATGGCGGCGCAGGTCGTGTCGGGGCGCGGCAGGGTGCCGTCCCGCAGGTACGCGGCCAGGTGACCGTCCAGGCACTTGTTGCCCGACAGCGACACCCCGTGGTTGCCGCCGCGCTCCAGCACCATGCGGGAGCGGGGGAAGAGCCGGGCCATCTGCAGCGAGCCCTGGTAGGGGGTCGCCGCGTCGTAGCGGGACTGCAGCATGAGGAACGGCGGCAGCTTCGGCGAGGAGCGCACCTCCACCGGCTTGCCGCCCCGCACCGGCCAGAACGCGCAGGGGGCGTTGAACCAGGCGTTCGGCCAGGTCAGGAACGGCGCGTCGCGGTGCAGGGCCTTCATGTCGGTCCGCCACTCCTCCCACTGGCGCGGCCAGCGCGCGTCGCGGCACTGGACGCCGAGGTAGATGGCGTAGCCGTTCTCGTCCTCGGCGTCGTTCTTGCCGTGCTTGGCGTAGATGTCGGTGAGACCCTTGACGTCGCCCTGCCGGACGTAGGCGGACCAGGCCTGGGCGAACTGCGGCCAGACCTTGTCGCTGTAGCCGGACACGGTGAAGGTGTCGTCGAGCTCGCTCGGCCCCACGATGCCCCCGGCCGGCTTCGCGCGCAGCCGGTCGCGCATCGCGTAGTAGGCGAAGGAGGTCTGCTTGAGCGTGGTGCCCAGCTTGTAGGCGTCGTGGTGCTTGGCGGTCCAGGCCAGGAACTGGCGGTGCCGACGTTCGAAGGCGCGGTCCTGCGCGAGGTTCGAGTCGTACCAGACGCCTGTGGGGTCGACGCTGCTGTCCATGACCATGCGCTTGACGCGGCCCGGGAAGAGGGTGGCGTAGACGGCGCCGAGGTAGGTGCCGTACGAGTAGCCGAGGTAGCTGATCTTCCCCTCGCCCAGGGCGGCGCGGATGGTGTCCATGTCCCTGGCGGAGTTCTCGGTGGTGAGGTGCGGCAGCAGCCAGGCCCACCGCTGGCCGCAGCGGGAGGCGTACTCGGCGGCCCTGGCGAGCAGCACCTTCTCCTCCGCCTTGCCGTGCGGCACCGCGTCGGGCCGCGGGGCCTTGTAGTACGTGGCGGGGTCCACGCAGTGCACGGACGGCTCGCTGGCGCCGACGCCGCGCGGGTCGAACCCGATGATGTCGTACCGCTCGGCCACGTCCGCGGGCAGTGACGTGGCGACGTACTCGGTCAGGTCACGCCCCGACGACCCCGGCCCTCCGGGGTTGATCAGCAGCGAGCCCAGATGGCCGGCGTCCCTGGAGACCTTGGCCTTGATCCGGTTGATCGCGATCTTGATCGACTGCCCCATGGGGTGGCGGTAGTCGAGCGGCACGCGTACGGTGGCGCATTCGAGGGTGACCGAGGCCGTCTTCCCCGCCACCTTGGGACAGGCCTCCCACACCACAGGCGCCTTCCTGCCGGCCACCGCAGCCCCGTCCGCGCTCACGACCCCCGCGACGAGCACCGCCAGCCCGGCGACAACCCCCATAACCCGCTTCACTCGGCCCCCTTCCTTGTCATAGGCCCTGCGATGCTCCCGCGAGCGACCGGCCGATGACTCGGAGTATGGGGAAATGCTTGCCGTTCTGTGATGTCACCGTGGCAGTGTGTGACGGATCCGGATTGAAAACTTTCGGGAAACTGCACTCACCGCGGCTTCCAGCACTCTTATTTCAGCTATTTTCCGATACTTTCGGCTCTGCCTCCGCCATCTCAGCAGGACAAAGACCGGAAAGGTGCCGCCGCTTCCGAAATATTTCGAGACATTATTGACATATTTCGAGGAGCTTCCCAAACTGATCGCCAGCACCCCACTCGGAAGGGAGAGCCCTGTGATCATCGGCTTGGCCCGCTCCAGACTCGTCGCGCTGGCGGTGGCGACGACGCTCTCGATCACCGGAGCGATGACGGTTGCATCCACCGAGGCCGCGGCGGCGGCCGGAGTCGAGGACGAGGGCGCCGACTGCGCCGTGCCCGGCCTGCCCGACGCGGGCTCGTTACCCACCGTCTCCAGGCTCCCCGACCCCTTCACCAAGCTGACCGGCACCCGCATCGCCACCAGGGCCGACTGGCGATGCAGGTGGCAGGAGATCAAGAAGCTGGCGGAGAAGTTCGTCTACGGCGAGAAGCCGCCCAAGCCGTCCAGCGTCACGGGCACGGTCACCAGGACCGGCATCAGCGTGAACGTCTCGCACAACGGCAGGACCGCCGGCTTCTCGGCCGGCGTGGACCTGCCCAGCGGCACGGGCCCCTTCCCCGCCGTCGTCGTCCTGGGCGGGCTCGGCGCCGACACGGCCACGATCAAGGCGGCCGGCGCCGCCGTCATCAGCTACGACCCCCTCGCGGTCGGCCGGGAGGGCACGCCGCGCAACAACAAGCAGGGCGCCTTCTACAACATCTACGGCGCCTCCAGCGGCACGGGCGTCCTGGCCGCCTGGGCGTGGGGCGTGAGCCGGATCATCGACGTCATCGAGCAGTCGGGCGGCACCATCCTGCGGGCGGACGCGACCGGCGTCACCGGCTGCTCCCGGTACGGCAAGGGCGCCTTCGTGGTCGGCGCCTTCGACCAGCGCATCGCGCTGACCATGCCCATCGAGTCCGGCAGCGGCGGGGTCGCCGCGTTCCGCTCGATCCCCGGCGAGAGCGGCGCCCAGCCGCTGAGCAGCGCCTACTCCGAGCAGCCGTGGCTCGGCGACGCGTTCAGCTCCTTCACGGGCAGCCCGGGCAGGCTGCCCGTGGACACGCACTCGGTGGTGGGCATGATCGCGCCGCGCGGCCTGTTCATCATGGACAACCCGCACATCGACTGGCTCGCCGCCAGATCCGCGAGCGTCGGGGCCCTGGGCGGCGCGGAGGTCTACAAGGCACTCGGCGCCGGCGGCAACATCACGTACTGGTCGGCCGTCCAGGACGGCACCCACTGTGCCGGCAGGCCGGAATGGCGCACCCCGCTCCAGCAGAACATCCAGAAGTTCCTCCTGAACACCGGCAGCTACACCGGCTCGATGCGGATCGCGTCCAACAAGAGCGGCAACCTGGCCGAATGGCGCGACTGGACGACCCCTGCCCTCACCGACGGCGGCGGCGACACCACCGCGCCCAGCACCCCCGGCACCCCGGCCGCCTCCGGCGTCACGGCCACCGGCGCCACCCTCACCTGGGCCGCCTCCACCGACCAGGGCGGCTCCGGCCTGGCCGGCTACGACGTCCACCACGAGCAGGGCGCCACCGACCCACGGCTCGGCCAGTCCGCCACCAACTCGATCACCCTCACGGGGCTGACGGCGAACACCCAGTACCAGGTCTACGTACGGGCCCGCGACGGCGCGGGCAACCTGTCGGCGAGCTCCTCGCCGGTCACCTTCACCACGACCGGCGCCGGCGGTGACACCTCACCGCCGACGGCCCCGGCCGGCCTGGCCGCCTCGGCGACCACCTCCACGGGCACGACGCTGACCTGGACGGCCTCGACGGACGACACCGGAGTCGCGGGCTACGAGATCCTGCGCGCCGCGGGCGCGACGGGCGGCACGTTCACCCAGGCAGGCACCTCGGCCACCACCTCGTACACCGACACGGGACTGACCCCGAGCACCACGTACCGCTACCAGGTGAGGGCGCGCGACGCCGCGGGCAACACCTCACCGGTCTCCGGCACCGCCCAGATCACCACCCAGCCCGGCACGTCCACCGGCGCCTGCGCGGCCACCGGGACCGTGCAGACGCAGTGGTCGACCGGCTACGTCATCCAGCCGCTCACGATCACCAACACCGGCACCTCGGCCATCACCGGCTGGACGGTCACCTTCACCCTCCCCGCCGGCCACACCCTCTCCGGCTCCTGGAACGGCACCGTCACCACCAGCGGCCAGACCGTCACCATCAGGAACGTCGCCCACAACGGCACGATCGCCGCCGGCGCGAGCAACAGCAGCGCCGGCTTCCAGGTGACCCGCCCGAGCGGCAGCACGGCGGTCCCGTCGGGCTACGCCTGCGCCTGACCGCCCTCCGCCCCTGCGCGATCGGGTCACAGAGCCCTGCCCCGTGCAGGGGCCACCGGGTGCGGGCCCGGCTACAGGCCCGCACCCGCACGCAGCGACCTCAGCCGACCGTGACCGTCGGCCCCGTGCTCTCGTCGTCGAGGTCGACCTCGACGCCCATCTCCTCGGCCAGCCGCAGCGCCTCTTCGATCAGCGTCTCGACGATCTGGGACTCGGGGACGGTCTTGATGACCTCGCCCTTGACGAAGATCTGCCCCTTGCCGTTCCCTGAGGCCACCCCGAGGTCGGCCTCGCGGGCCTCGCCGGGGCCGTTGACGACGCAGCCCATGACGGCCACCCGCAGCGGCACCTTCATGCCCTCCAGGCCCGCCTGGACCTGCTCGGCCAGGGTGTACACGTCGACCTGGGCGCGGCCGCACGACGGGCAGGAGACGATCTCCAGGCCGCGCTCGCGCAGGCCGAGCGACTCCAGGATCTGGGCGCCGACCTTGACCTCCTCCACCGGAGGGGCCGACAGGGAGACGCGGATGGTGTCGCCGATGCCCTCGGCGAGCAGGGCGCCGAAGGCGACGGCGGACTTGATCGTGCCCTGGAAGGCCGGGCCGGCCTCCGTGACGCCGAGGTGGAGCGGGTAGTCGCACTGGGCGGCGAGCTGGCGATAGGCGTTGATCATCACGACCGGGTCGTTGTGCTTGACCGAGATCTTGATGTCGCGGAAGCCGTGCTCCTCGAACAGGGAGCACTCCCACAGCGCGGACTCCACCAGCGCCTCGGGGGTGGCCTTGCCGTACTTCTCCAGCAGGCGCTTGTCGAGGGAGCCGGCGTTGACGCCGATGCGGATCGGGGTGCCGGCGGCGGCGGCCGCGCGGGCGATCTCGCCGACCTTGTCATCGAACTTCTTGATGTTTCCGGGGTTGACCCGGACCGCCGCGCAGCCCGCGTCGATGGCGGCGAAGACGTACTTCGGCTGGAAGTGGATGTCGGCGATCACCGGGATCTGCGACTTCTTGGCGATGATGGGCAGCGCGTCGGCGTCGTCCTGGGACGGCACGGCGACCCGGACGATCTGGCAGCCGGACGCGGTGAGCTCGGCGATCTGCTGCAAGGTGGCGTTGACGTCGGCGGTCACCGTCGTCGTCATCGACTGCACCGACACGGGGGCGTCGCCGCCCACGGGCACGCTGCCGACCATGATCTGGCGGGAGTGGCGGCGTACGGCGAGCGGCTTGGGACGCACCGTCGGGATGCCGAGAGCTACAGGAGACATTTCAACCCTTACTGTGACGACGCTATCCAGTCTAGGTAGCTAGCGGGACTGCCCGGCTGTGAGTTCGGCCGCACGGGCACGGGCCCAGGCATCGGCCGCCAGCACCTCTTCAACGGTGTCGGCGGGGGTGACCTGGTGCTCCTCGACGACCTTGGCCACGGTGTCGACGATGGCCAGGAACGGCAGCCCGCGCTGCAGGAACGCGTCGAGGCACACCTCGTTGGCGGCGTTGTAGACGGCGGGCGCGGTGCCGCCCTCCCCGCCGACGTGCCTGGCCAGCGCGACCGCGGGGAACGCCAGGTCGTCGAGCGGCTCGAACGTCCAGGTGTGCGCCTTGGCCCAGTCGATGGGCCGGGCGGCGCCGGGGACGCGCCGGGGATGACCGAGCGCCAGCGCGATCGGCAGCCGCATGTCGGGCGGGCTCGCCTGGGCGATGGTGGAGCCGTCGACGTACTCGACCATGCTGTGGATGATCGACTGGGGATGCACCACGACTTCGATGCGGTCGAAGCCGATGTCGTAGAGCAGGTGCGCCTCGATCACCTCGAGGCCCTTGTTGACCAGGTTGGCGGAGTTGATGGTGATGTAGGGGCCCATGGACCAGGTGGGGTGGGCCAGGGCCATCTCGGGTGTGACGCCGGCCATCTCCTCGCGCTTCATGCCCCTGAACGGCCCGCCGCTGGCGGTGATCACGAGCTGCTTGACGCACGAGGGGTCGTAGCCGTCCGGCCCGGCGGCCCACAGGCACTGCAGCACCGCCGAGTGCTCGGAGTCGACCGGGAGGATCTGCCCCGGCCGGGCCAGCCGCTTGACCAGCGGCCCGCCGATGATCAGCGATTCCTTGTTGGCCAGCGCGAGCGCCCTGCCCGCCTCCAGCGCGACGAGCGTGGAGGTCAGGCCGAGCGCGCCGGTGATGCCGTTGAGCACCACGTCGCACGGCCACCCGGCCGCCTCGGCGACCCCTTCGGGGCCGCCCAGCACGGTGGCCTTGGCGCCGTGCGCGGCCAGCGCCTCCTTCAGCGCCGGGACGGCCGACGCGTCGGCCACCGCCACCGCCTCGGCCTCGAACCGCGCCGCCTGCCTGGCCAGCAACTCGACCCTGCCGCCCCCCGCCGCGAGCGCGGCGACCTTGAAGCCGCCGGGGTCGGCGGCGATGACGTCGAGGGCCTGGGTGCCGACCGAGCCGGTGGAGCCGAGCACGACGACGGAGCGGAGGGTCTCTTCATGCACGGGTCCATTCTCCCCGCTGTGCGGCGCGCTCAGGCACGCGGGACCGGGTGCCCATGAATTCCCCTGCTTATGTGACACCCGAGAACCCAGTGAATTTATGACTGAATATCGCCATATCGGAATGCGCAAATCTTGAGAAATCTGGATATTGCTACGGCTACCTTCCAAGCTCACCGTCCGGTTTAGGGAGGTTCGTAATGCGCCGCCGCTTCGTCCTGATTTCCGTCACCACCATGCTCTCCGTCACCTTGACCCCCGCCAGCACGGCTGACGCCCACACGCTGCGCCCCAAGCCCGCCCAGCGGGCCGCCGCCGACACGGCCGCCGAGCGGCGGCAGGTGCTGACGTACTGGACCGAGAGCCGCATGGAGGCCGCCCAGCCGCTGAAGGCCCCGGCCCCGAAGGCGGAGACGGCGGGTGAGCCGGAGCGGGGCGCCTCGTTCACCGCCCCGCCCACCCTCGACCTGCAGGCGGCCAGGACCCCGGGTGAGGCGTGGACCGGCGGCGGCGCGGTGACGCGCACGACCGGCCGGATCTTCTTCACCACCCAGGCGGGCCGCAACTCCTCCTGCTCGGGCACCGCCGTGACCAGTGCCAACAAGAGCGTGGTGCTGACCGCGGGCCACTGCGTGAAGATGAGCGGCGCCTTCCACACGAACTGGGTCTTCGTGCCCGGCTACGACAGGGGCGCCCGCCCGTTCGGCACCTGGCCGGCGACCAGGCTGCTGACCACGCCGCAGTGGAACGCCAGGGAGGACGTCGGCTTCGACGTCGCCGCCGCCGTGGTGGCGCCGCTCGACGGCAGGACGCTGGTGGACGTCGTCGGCGGCCAGGGCGTGGCCTTCAACCAGCCCCGACGCCGGCAGATGTACGCCTTCGGCTACCCGGCGCTCGCCCCGTACGACGGCTCGAAGCTGATCTACTGCAGCGGCAGGGCGTTCGACGACTTCGTGGGCACCGACGACCTCGGCCTGACCTGCAACATGACGGGCGGATCGAGCGGCGGGCCGTGGATGCTGAATTTCGCCGAGCCGACCGGGCTCGGCACCCTGAATTCGGTGAACAGCTTCAAATACAGCTTCGCCCCGAACTGGATGCTCGGCCCCTATTTCGGGAACGAGGCACAGGCCGTCTACCAATCAGCCCAAACGGCCAACGCACTCTGAGCAATTTACCGAAAGTAGTCACAAGAACACATCACGTGGTGCACACTCGGGGCACATGACCTTGAGCACCCCCCTGCTTGCGGCGGCCCCGCTCCTCGCGGGGCTGATCGGCCCCGCGCTCCTCGGCGCGGCACCCGGCCGCCAGCAGGCCGACCAACCGGCCGTCGTGCCCGCGCACACGGCCAAGCGGAGCGACATCGTCGAGCACGTCGCCGCCCGCAGCGCCGCCGACCACCGGCGCGTGCTCGACTACTGGACGCCCGAGCGCATGGCCAAGGCCCTGCCGATCGGCCTGCTCGACATCGTGACGGACGTGACCGACGGCGGCGACCTGCTGGGCGGCGTCACGGGCGGCGGGGGCATCCGCACCACCCCCGACCTGACGGGCAAGAAGGCCGACCTGACGCTGCCGCGCAAGCTCATGGGCTCCCACCACCTGACCGCGGCCAGGCCCGACACCAGCACGATCGGCTCCCGCTGGATCACCGGCGGCCAGGTGGCCAGGACCACGGGCCGGGTGTTCCTGACCGTGGCGGGGGCCGACTTCGTCTGCTCGGCCAGCACGGTGAACAGCGCCAACAGGGACGTCGTGGTCACCGCCGGCCACTGCGTCAAGGACGGGGCCGGCGAGTGGGCGGCGAACTGGACGTTCGTCCCCGGGTACGGCACGAGCGGCCTGCGCCCGTACGGCCAGTACACCGCCCGCCGCATGTTCGTCGCCGGCCCCTGGTCCCGCAGCGGCGACGACAACCACGACGTCGGCATGGTGGCCCTGGCCACCTCGCACGGCAGGCACGTGGCCGACGTGGTGGGCACGCAGAAGATCGCGTTCAACGCGGGGCGGGGCGGCCAGGCGTTCGGCTTCGGCTACCCGGCCGACCCGCCGTACGACGGGGACCACCTGGTCTACTGCGCGGGCCGGCTGAAGAACGACCCGTACGGCCAGACCCGCGACCAGGGCCTCGGCTGCGACATGACGGCGGGCGCCAGCGGCGGGCCGTGGATGACCGGGTTCGACACGGCCAGCGGCAAGGGCACGATCACGTCCCTGAGCAGCTTCAAGTACAGCGACGACGAGCGCACGATGTACGGCCCGTACTTCGGCGACGCCGTCAAGGCGCTCTTCGACACCGCGCAGCGCGCCTGATCCGGCGGGCGCCCTGTCCTGGACGGGGCGCCCTGCCGGCGGTCAGAGCGTCAGGCCGGTCAGCACCATGACCTTCTCGTAGGTGTAGTCCTCCATCGCCGAGTGCAGTCCCTCGCGGCCGATCCCGGAGTCCTTGACCCCGCCGTACGGCATCTGGTCGGCCCGGTACGAGGGCACGTCGCCGATGATCACGCCGCCCACCTCCAACTCCCGGTTCGCCCGGAAGGCGGCGTCCAGCGAGCGGGTGAACACCCCGGCCTGCAGGCCGTACTTCGAGTCGTTGACCATCGCGTACGCCTCGTCGATCGAGGCCGCGGGCTGGAGGATCATGACGGGCCCGAAGACCTCCTCGCACGCCACCTTGGCATCGTGCGGAACGCCGGCCAGCACCGTCGGGGCGACGGTCGCGCCCTGCCTCGTGCCGCCCGCCAGCACCTGCGCCCCGGCGGCGACGGCCTCCCGCACCCACTGCTCGACCCGCTCGGCGGCGGCCTCCGAGACCAGCGGGCCCACCTGGGTCTTCTCGTCGGCGGGGTCACCGGTGACGAGCGCGGACACGGCGGGCAGCAGGCGCTCGACGAACGCGTCGTACACGGGCTGCTCGACGATCACCCGCTGCACGGCGATGCAGCTCTGCCCGGCCTGGTAGTTGGAGAAGAGGGCGATGCGCCGGGCCGCCCAGTCGAGGTCGGCGTCGGCCAGCACGACGGCGGCAGCGTTGCCGCCCAGCTCCAGCGTCACGTGCTTGCGCGGCACCTGGTCGGCGATGGCGTAGCCGACGGGCGCGGAGCCGGTGAACGACACCACGGGCAGCCTCGGGTCCTGGACCAGCGCGGAGGCGCGGTCGTTCTCGATCGGCAGCACCGAGAACATGCCCGCGGGCAGGTCCGTCTCGGCCAGGATCTCGCCGAGGAGCAGCGAGGACAGCGGCGTGGCGGGGGCGGGCTTGACGATCACAGGAGCGCCGACGGCGATGGCCGGGGCGACCTTGTGGGCGACCAGGTTCAGCGGGAAGTTGAACGGGGTGATCGCCAGGACGGGGCCCTTGGGCACGCGGGAGACGTAGGCCAGGCGCCCGGCCGCGGCAGGCTCGGTGTCGAGCCGCTGCACGCCGCCGGACCAGCGGCGGGTCTCCTCGGCGGCGAAGCGGAACGTGGCCACCGCCCGCGCGACCTCGCCCCGGGCCCACACGATCGGCTTGCCGTTCTCGGCGGTGATCAGGTGGGCGATCTCGTCGGCCCGCTCGGCGATCCGGCGCGACACGTGGGCCAGGGCCTCCGCCCGTACGTGGACGGGCAGCGCGGCGGCCTGCGCGGCCACCGCTGAGGCGGCCGCGACGGCCTCCTCGACCTGGGCGTCGGTCGGCACGGAGTGCCTGCCGACCTCCCGGCCGTCATGGGGGTTGGTGACAGTGAGCTCGGTGTCCCCGGTCGCGGCGCGGCCGGCCAGCCAGAAGGTACGCACGTCCATGTCTCCGACGTTATGCCAAGGCATGGACCGGGGATTTACACCACGATGCACAACACACCCACGAGGGCTCACCGTTAAGTACAAGCCCCGTTGTATACCCATGATGTAACAGAAGTAGACCCAATTCGGGATGTTTACCATGCGGAGTGGTTTGAGCGATCTCCGCTATGGCTAAGTCATCGGGTGCGGGTCTCCAGCGCGGTGGGCCCCCGACTCAGAAAGGCGTGGGCCCCGTGACCGAACAGCGTGAGGTCACAAGGACGCAGAGTTCCTTGGCCACAAGGGAGGTCAGATGACCTCGGCGCCTCTGGGGCTGCAGGGCGCCTACCTCATGGGCGAGCGCGCCGGCCACGACGAGCTGCGTTCCCGCCTTCTCGACGTCGCGGTGAACCTGCTGCGGACCGACGGCCCCGAGAGCCTCACCATGCGCCGCATCGCGGCGGAGGCGGGCTGCACGACGACCGTGATCTACACGATGTTCGGCAACCGGGAGGGCCTGGCCGAAGCGCTCTACCTGGAGGGGTTCGAGCGGTTCCGCCGCTTTCTGGAGGCGGTGCCGCCGCGCCGCAACCCGCTGGAGCAGCTCAACGCGCTCGGCCCCGCGTACCGGCAGGCGTGCCTGGCGGAGCCCGGCTACTACAGCCTGATGTTCGAGCGGGCCATCCCCGGCTTCGAGCCCAGCGAGCGCGCCAGGACACTGGCCCGCGCCGCCCTGAACATCCTCGACCGCGTCATCGCCGACTGCATCTCGGCCGGCTACCTGATCCCGACCCAGCCCCGGAAGATCGCCGACGCGCTGTGGGCGGCCGCGCAGGGGGCCATCTCGCTGGAGCGGGCCGGGCACCTGCGCGACGGGCGCACGTACGAGGCGGTCACTACGGCGATCATCTGCTGCTACCTCGTGGAGAAGCAGGAATAGCGCCTCCTCGCGGGGAGGCGGGAACGGCGCCTGCCCTGGCCGCCTCCAGGGCCAGCCACAGCTCGGCGCGGGTGCCCGGGTCGTCGAGGTCGCGGCCCAGCAGGTCGGCGACGCGTCTCATCCGGTAGCGCAGGGTGTGGCGGTGCACGCCCAGCCTCTGCGCCGCCGCGTCCCAGTGGCCGTTGCTCTCTAGGTACGCGCGCAGCGACTCGACCAGGTCGGCCCGGGAGCCGTACGCGGTCAGCGGGGCCAGGACCGCCGCCGAGAACGCCTGGGCGGCGGCGGGTTCGAGCAGCCCGAGCAGGCCCTGCCCGGCCAGCTCGGCGAACCTGACGACACGACCGGCCCCGCGCGGCCCGGCCTCCTCCGCCCGCACCCCGTCTCTTCCGCCCCGCCCCGCGCCTCCTTCGTCCCGCCCCGCGCCCCCGCGTCCCGCTCCGCCCCGGCTCCTCGCCGCCTCCAGGGCGCGTGCGGCCTGGTCGAGCGCGTTGCGGAGGCCGGCGGCGGCGCCGTCACACGGCTGGCTGACGCCCACGGGTGCCTCCGCGCCCAGCGCCACCTCCTCCGCCACGCTCTCGGCCACGCTCCCGGCCACCAGCGCGACGACATCGCGGGCGCCGGTCGGCCCGGCGCCCGCGGCGCTGCCGGAGCCCGCACCACCGGAACCAGCACTGCCGGAACCAGCACTGCCGGAGCCCGCGCTGCCGGAGCTCGCGCTGAGCTGTGCGGCGAAGGCGCGTGCTTCGAGGGCCTCCAGTGCCTCGGCGCCCACCGCCAGCGCGACCAGCGGCGCCTCGGGCAGCCGCCCGCCCAGCGCTCCCAGCACGGCGCGGGCCCGCTCCCCCTCCCCTGCCAGCAGCAGCTCCAGCACCGCGGTGCGGACGCGCCGTTCGGCGGCGAGCTGGGCCCTGCCCTGCTCCATGGCCAGCGTGAGCAGCGAGCCCGCCGCGTTGATCACCGTGTGGGTGACGGGGGTGAAGGCGTGCGGGGCGCCGACGGCGAAGAAGCCGCGCGGGCGCGTCCCGCCGCCGAGCGGCTGCACGACGACGTGCTCGCCGGGCCCGGACAGCGCCAGGCTGCTCGGCATCCGGTCCACGCGCAGGCGGGTCAGCTCGGCCGTGACCGCGTCCGTGCCGGCGCCGCGCGTGGCGTGGCGGACCTCGCCCGACTCGTCCAGCAGCGCGGCCCAGCCGCCGACCTCCCTGGCCAGCCGGTCGATGACGGCGTGCATGCCCTCCGGCCGCAGCGCCGCCCGCGTCAGCCGCCCCTGGGCTGCGAAGGCGCGGCTGATCTCCTCGTACTGCTCGGCCGCCAGCAGCTCGCTGACCGCCTTGCCGACCGCGATGAACGGGGTCTCGCGCGGCACCTCCAGCAGCGGCAGCCCGGCCGACTCCGCCGCCTCGACGAGGGCGGACGGCACCTCCTCGTGCGAGACGCCGACGCCGAAGCCGAGCCCGGCCACGCCCCGGCGCACCAGGCGCGCCACGTAGCCCGTCAGGTCGCCTTCCATCCGCATGCCGGTGGTGAGCAGCAGCTCCCCGCCTTCGAGGTACGGTGTCGGGTCCGCGAGCTCGCTGACCGCGACCCAGCGCACCGCCGCGTCCAGCACTCCCGGCCGCATGGTCCCGGCGACCGGCCGGAGGTTCATGCGGCGCACGACGGTCTGCAGCGAAGGCGGCATGAGCTATTTGTCCATTCCGGCAAAGACGAGCACTCCTAGTGTGACATATCGACGTATCGGAGCTGGTGGGAGCCCGCCGTACCGTCGAAGCCATGAGCATTCCCCAGGAGCGGCGCGTCGTGACCGCGATCCCAGGCCCCAAGTCCCAGGAGTTGCTGGCCCGCAAGCAGGCGGCCGTCCCGCCCGGCATCGGCACCACGCTGCCGGTCTTCGTCACCCGCGCCGGCGGCGGCGTCGTGGAGGACGCCGACGGGAACTCGCTGATCGACTTCGGCTCGGGCATCGCCGTGACGAACGTGGGCAACGCCGCCCCCAGGGTCGTCGAGCGGGTCCGGAAGCAGGTCGCGGACTTCACCCACACCTGTTTCATGGTCACCCCGTACGAGTCGTACGTGCAGGTCTGCGAGAAGCTCAACGAGCTCACGCCGGGCGACCACGAGAAGCGCACGTTCCTGGTGAACTCCGGCGCCGAGGCCGTGGAGAACGCCGTCAAGATCGCCCGGCACGCGACCGGCCGCCAGGGCGTGGTGGTGTTCGACCACGGTTACCACGGCCGCACGCTGCTCACGATGACGCTGACGGCCAAGAACATGCCGTACAAGCAGGGGTTCGGCCCGTTCGCGCCGGAGGTGTACCGGGTGCCTCTGGCGTACCCGTTCCGCTGGCCCACCGGCCCTGAGAACTGCGCGGAGGAAGCCGCCGAGCAGGCCATCGACCTGATCGCCAAGCAGATCGGCGCGCAGAACGTGGCGGCCGTGGTGATCGAGCCCATCGCGGGCGAGGGCGGGTTCATCGTGCCCGCCAGGGGCTTCCTGCCGCGGATCGCCGAGTTCTGCCGGGCCAACGGGATCGTGTTCGTGGCCGACGAGGTGCAGACGGGCTTCGCGCGGACCGGGACGCTGTTCGCCTGCGAGGACGAGGGCGTCGTGCCGGACATCATCACCACCGCCAAGGGCATCGCGGGCGGCCTGCCGCTGGCCGCGGTGACCGGGCGCGCGGAGCTCATGGACAAGGTGCACGTCGGCGGCCTCGGCGGCACGTACGGCGGCAACCCGCTCGCCTGCGAGGCCGCGCTGGGCGTGCTGGAGACGATCGAGGCGGACGACCTGGTCGCCAGGGCCCGCCGCATCGGCGAGATCATGCTGCCCCGGCTGGAGGCGCTCAAGGAGCGCTTCGACGTGATCGGCGACGTGCGCGGGCGCGGCGCGATGATCGCGATCGAGCTGGTCGAGCCCGGCACCAAGGAGCCGAACCCGACCGCCGTCCAGGAGATCGTCAAGCGCTGCCACGCCGAGGGCCTGCTGGTGCTGACGGCCGGCACGTACGGCAACGTGCTGCGCTTCCTGCCCCCGCTGGTGATCCCCGAGCACCTCCTGGAGGAGGGGCTGGGGATCCTGGAGAAGGCGATCGCCGAGCTCTGACGTAAACCAACGAAACGGGCATCCAGCTTGCACTGGATGCCCGTTTTTGTGGTGTAAACGGCGTCATGCGGGTAGAGAATTCACCCTGACTTGACGCTCAGCTGGACGCTCACGGCCGCGGTCAGGGTTATAACGGTTCCGACATACGGTGGGGCGATGGCAGCTGGGAGCGTGATGAACTGGGGTCCGACCAGAACGGCGCGGGACATGTTGACGTTCGACCCTGAGGGCCTGACCTGGGCCCAACGCGACGGCGACGCCTGCGTCGTCTGCCACAAGAGGTGGCCGCGGCCGCGCGTGCGCGTGGGCCGCCTGCCCGACGACGCGCCCGTGCTGGCCTGCGCCGACTGCGCCGACGCGCTCGTGCCCGCGCCCATGGCCACCGTCGTGGCCTTCCCGTCGCGTTAGCCGCCCTCCAGGCCACCTGGGCGGCGGGTGACGGGCGGGCGCGTGCCACGACGCCGCCCGGCCCCGCTCACTTGAGCAGCGCGGCCCAGCGTTCGGCCCACACGCTGTAGTCAGGGCATTCCCCGTCCTCGGCCCGGCAATCCCCGGGCGGACGCGCCGCGAACACGACGCGGTCGAACCGCTTGGCGTCGCCCACCCCGTACGCCTCGCACATCGCCCTGGCCCGCCCCTTGCACGCCTTGGGATTGGCCGGCGCCATGCCCACCCACGCCGCCGCGTCGCGCTGCGCGCCGGCCGCCGTCACCCAGTTGAGCCAGCGGTAGGCGCAGGTGGTGTCGGGCACGTTCGCGCCCAGCATCCACGAGTCGACCCAGCCGGTCGTCCGCGGCGTCGAGACCGCCTTGACCGGCTTGCCCGTCTGCTGCAGGAGCATCCGGTAGTACGGGGTGACCTGGGCGTAGTCGAGCGCCCCGGTGGCGAAGCCCCTGACCAGCTCGACCGGGTTCTTCCAGTAGGCGCGGTCCTTGTTGCGCTCCAGCAGCGCCATCGCCTTGCCGAGCTCGGCCTCGCTCAGCTCGTACGGCTCCTTGGCCGACCCCTCGGCCAGGGCCGCCTCGGCGATCGTCAGCGGGGTGTCCCGCAGCGCCGCCCGGTCGGAGGCGAACACCTGCTCCAGCCCGCCGCCCCTGACCTTGGCCGAGTCGTAGACGAACTCGTGGTAGGCCCACAGGTACGGCACGCCGTACGCCTTGCCCGACACCGTTGTCATGTCGCGGAAGCGCTCGGTGAGGTCCTTGTAGTCGCTGACCTTGGCCGGGTCGATGGGCTGCACCTGCTTGGCCGCGATCAGGCCGGCGGCCAGCACCGGCCCGGCGGTGATCACGTCGTAGGGCCGCTGGGTGACCCTGGTGGCCATCTCCTCGGCGGTCTGCACGGTGTCGAGCCGGGCGATGCGGCAGCCCGTCTCCTTCTCGAAGTTGCCCACCCAGTTGACCTTGGTGCTGACGCCGCCGTACTCGGCGTAGCCCCGGTAGGTGAGGATCTGCAGGGTGCCGTCGCTCTGCGTCGCGGTCGGCGTGGGGGTGGGCGTCGGCGTGACCGTGGCGGAGGGGACGGTCCTCGCGGTCGCCGTCGGCGCCGGGTCCGTCACCGCCGCGGTGCCGGTCACCAGCGCGGTCGCGGCGAGCGCCAGTGCGTACGTGCGCCGACGGTTCACGTCGTCCCCCCTTGTCCTGTCTGCTGGAGCTTACCGGTGACAGGACAAGGGGGGACGCCGCGCGTGGTCATCCGTTCGTGGGGAAGCCCAGGTTCACGCCGCCGTGCGAGGGGTCGAGCCAGCGGGAGGTGACGACCTTGCCGCGGGTGTAGAAGTGCACGCCCTCGGTGCCGTGCACGTGCGTGTCGCCGAACAGGGAGGACTTCCAGCCGCCGAAGCTGTAGAAGGCCATCGGCACCGGGATCGGCACGTTGATGCCGACCATGCCGACCTCGACCTCGTTCTGGAAGCGCCGGGCCGCGCCGCCGTCGTTGGTGAAGATGGCGGTGCCGTTGCCGTACGCGCCGCCGTTGATCACCTCCAGGCCCTCCTCGTACGAGCGGACCCGGACGATCGACAGCACGGGGCCGAAGATCTCCTCGGTGTGCGTGCGGGAGCCGGCGGGCACGTGGTCGAGCACCGTCGGGCCGAGCCAGAAGCCCGGCGTCCGCGCGGCCTTGCCGCCGCCCAGGACGGGCGTCTCGCGGCCGTCCACGACCAGCTTGGCGCCCTCCTCGACGCCGAGGTCGAGGTAGGAGGCCACCTTGTCGCGGTGCGGCCCGGTCACCAGCGGCCCCATCTCGGACCTGGAGTCGTCGCCGGGGCCGACGGTCAGCCGGCCGACCCGCTCGACGATCTTCTCGACGAGCTCGTCGCCGATCGGCTCCACGGCCAGCACGACGGAGATCGCCATGCACCGCTCGCCCGCCGAGCCGAACCCGGCCGACACGGCCGAGTCGGCCACCAGGTCGAGGTCGGCGTCGGGCAGCACCAGCATGTGGTTCTTGGCGCCGCCGAGCGCCTGCACCCGCTTGCCGTGCGCGGTGCCGCTCTCGTAGACGTACTTCGCGATGGGGGTGGAGCCGACGAACGACACGGCGCGCACGTCGGGGTGCTCCAGCAGCCGGTCCACGCTCACCTTGTCGCCCTGCACGACGTTGAACACGCCGTCGGGCAGCCCGGCCTCCTGCCAGAGCCGCGCCATGAGCAGCGAGGCCGACGGGTCGCGCTCGGACGGCTTGAGCACGAACGTGTTCCCGCACGCGATCGCGACCGGGAACATCCACATCGGCACCATCGCCGGGAAGTTGAACGGCGTGATCCCGGCCACCACGCCCAGCGGCTGCCTGATCGAGTAGGAGTCGACGCGGGTCGAGACGCCCTCGGAGTAGCCGCCCTTGAGCAGGTGCGGGATGCCGCAGGCGAACTCCACCACCTCCAGCCCGCGGGCCACCTCGCCGAGCGCGTCGGAGTGCACCTTGCCGTGCTCGGCGGAGATCAGCGCGGCCAGCTCGTCGCGGTGGGCGTACATGAGCTCGCGGAAGCGGAACAGCACGCTCGCCCGCTTGGTCAGCGACGCGTCCCGCCAGCCGGGGTAGGCCGCGGCGGCCGCCGCCACGGCGGCGTCCACGTCGGCGGCGGAGGCCAGCGCGACGGCGCCGCTCACCTCGCCGGTGGCGGGGTTGAAGAGCTCCGCGGTACGGGCGGCGTCGCCGTCCGCGAGGGCTCCGTTGATCCAGTGCTTGACGGACTTCACTGCGCTGCTGCCTCTGCGTCGATCGTTTCGAGGGCGGTCACGATGATGCCCAGGCCCTCGGTGGCCTCGTCCACCGAGAGCGTGAGGGGCGGGGCCATGCGGATGGCGGTGCCGTAGAGGCCGCCCTTGCCCGCCAGCAGGCCGGCCCGCTTGGTCAGCTCCATGAACCGGGCGGCCTGGGCCGGGCTCTGCAGCTCGACGGCGAACATCAGGCCCTTGCCGCGCACGTCCTGGACGACGGCCAGCCGCTCGGCGGCGGCCTTGAGCCCGCCGATGATGATCTCACCGGTCCTGGCGGCGTTGGCCTGGAGGTCGTGGTCGAGCACGTAGTCGAGGGTGGCGTTGGCGGCGGCCATGGAGATCGGGTTGCCACCGAAGGTGGACAGGCCGACGGCGTGCGGCGCGTCCATGAGGTCGCCGCGCGCGACGATGCCGCCGACGGCGAACCCGTTGCCGAGCCCCTTGGCGAACGTGATCATGTCGGGGGTCACGCCGTGGTTCTCGATGCCGAAGAACGCGCTGCCGGTCCGGCCCCAGCCGGTCTGCACCTCGTCCGAGACGAACAGGATGCCCTGCTCGTCCAGCACCTCCTTGTACGCGGCGAACAGCCCGTCGGGGGCCATCGTGAAGCCGCCCACGCCCTGGATCGGCTCGGCGATCAGCGCCGCCACGTCGTTGGAGACGGACGTGGCCAGCACGTGGCGCAGGTCGTCCACGCAGGCCTGGATGTAGTCGGCGTCCGACAGGCCCTTGAACTGGGTCAGGTGCCGGTCGGCGCCGTGCAGGAAGTGCACGTTGAGCGGGGAGAGCGAGTTGTTCTTCCAGGACCGGTTGGAGGTGACGCTGATCGCGCCGAAGCTGCGCCCGTGGTAGCTCTGGCGCATGGCCAGCACCTGGTCGCTCTTGCGCGCGTACGTGGCCAGCAGCAGCGCGGTCTCGTTGGCCTCGGTGCCGGAGTTGGTGAAGAACACCTTGGCGTCGGGGATGCCGGACAGGCGCGCGATCTTCTCGGCCAGCTCGATCTGGCCGCGCAGCAGGTAGACGGTGCTGGTGTGGACCACGCCGGTGGCGAGCTGGCGCTCGACGGCCTCACGTACCTCGGGGACGTCGTACCCGATCATGTTGGTCAGGATCCCGGCGAAGAAGTCGAGGTAACTCTTGCCGTCAGCGTCGATGACGCGGTTGCCCTTGCCGCTGACGATCTCGATGGGGTCGTTGTAGTTGAGGGCCAGCCAGTTCGGCATCACTGCCCGGTGGCGCGCGAGAAGCTCCGACATGTTACCGAGTATCCCTTTTCGCTCCGAAGCCTCCTACCTGCAAACTGTCGGCGAGGAGGCAGCATGCCTTACATGATGTCAACGCGATCTTGGTGATACACCTTCCCATGAGCGCGCGGCGCACGCCACCATGTCCGCGTGCTTCGCAAACTCCTGGCCGGCCTGGCCATCGCGGTGATCGCCACCTCGATCGTCGTCGCCTGGCTCTCCCCCGACGGACTGGAGGCGGCGAGCTGGGTGGCGGCGGTCGTCGGCGCGGCCGCGATCGTGGCGGCGATCGTCGGCTGGGCCCGCCGCCCGCCCGCCCTCGGCGTCTCCACCCCCGAGCAGGTGGAGGCCGCCCAGCAGCTCCTGGCCGATCGGGTGCTGCGGCAGTGGGAGGAGGAGGCCAAGCTCCGCGGCCTGTTCTCGCCCGACCCGCTGTCGGTGCGGTGGCGGCTGGGCGAGCCGGGCCTCATGGACCACGCCCGGCACATCACGACCGGCGAACGGCTGCACTTCACGGGGGCCGCCGACCAGGTGGGCGAGATGGTGACGGCCCTGCGCGGGCTGCGGCGGCCACGGCTGGTCGTGCTCGGGGAGGCGGGCACCGGCAAGACCACGCTGGCCCTGTTGCTGCTGCGCCGCCTCCTGCTCGATCGCGAGCCGGGCGAGCCGGTCCCCGTGCTGCTCACGCTGTCCGGCTGGGAGCGGTCGGGCGAGCAGTTCCCGGGGTGGCTGACCCGCCGGCTGGCCAGGGACTATCCGGAGCTGCGCACCGAGGAGTTCGGCCCCACGGCGGTGAAGGACCTGGTGGAGGGAGGACGGGTGCTGCCGGTCCTCGACGGGCTGGACGAGCTGCTCGTGCACGAGCGCAACCTGGTGGTCCGGGCGCTCAACACGACCCTGACCGACCGGGACGGCTTCGTGCTGACCTGCCGCACGTCCGAGTTCAGGGAGACCGTCAAGGAGCAGGGCGCCCACGTGCTCAGCGCCGCCGCGGTGATCGAGCCCGAGGAGCTCGGCCCAGGGGAGGTCGTGAGCTACCTCGCCTCCTGCCTCCCGCCCGACCCCGGCGGAAGCTGGCCCGAACTGCTGCGCAGGCTGGGCGATCCCGATGACGTCCTGTACGGGAGCGTCGACACCGCCCTGACGGTCTGGCTGGTCCGCGTCGGGTACGTGGATCCCGGCGAGGACCCGGCGCGGCTGCTGGAGCTGCCCGACGCCCGGGCCGTGCGGCTGCACCTCCTGGACCACGCGGTGCCCGCGCTGCTCGCCACCGACCCCGCACCCGGGCCGTTCCGCTCCCGCCGGGCCTGGCCGGTGCGGCGGGTGTTGCGGTGGCTCGCCCTGCTCGCCGCGTTCCTGTCCGTCTGGGAGAGCCGCGACCTGGCGTGGTGGAAGCTCCACGACCTGGTTCCCCGCAGGAGGGTCGCGGCCGGTCTCGGGCTGGCGTCCGGCTTGCTGGCCGCGGTGGCCGCCGGCGCCGGCTGGTGGGCCGCGGGCGGCGGTCCCGGCTCGTCGATCGCCGTGAGCACCGGCCTGGGGCTCCTGGTGGGGGCTGCCAGCGGCGTGGCCCTGTCCAGGGAGAGGGGGACCGTGTCGCTGGACGATGCCGGCGACATCCTCGAATTCGAGGACTACGACGACTTCGAGGTCGGCGACCTGCGCTCCGGCCTGCTCGGCAACGCGGCGCGCGCCTTCGCGGCCTGGGCGGCGCTGGGGACGTTCGGCGGCGTCGGAATCTGGGCGGGCGGGCTGCTGGGCGGGTGGCTGGGCGGCGCCGCACTGATGAGCCTGGCCGACGCCATGGCCTTCGCCTCGGCGTTCTGCCTGCCCATCCTTCTCGCCGTGCCGCTGGCGATGGCGTTCCTGCTCTGGCTCTACCGGGTGAGCGTGCTCCTGCGTCCCGCCGCCTCGTACAGGGGACAGGGCCTGCTCACGCTCGCGCTGGCAGTGTTGTTCGCCGCCGCCTGCGCGATCGCCGGATGGCTGGGCGCGCTGTTCTTCCTCTCCGACCTCGACGCGACGCCGCGGGCGGCGGCGGGCGGAGCCGTGGGAGGCATCGTCGTCACCGTGATGGCCGCCGCCGTCTTCGCCTTCGCCAACGTCGCCTGGCCGGCCTTCACCGTCACGTGCGCGCTGCTGGCGCTGTCCCGGCGCCTGCCCTGGCGGCTGATGGCCTTCCTGTCGGACATGCACCGCGTCGGCCTCCTGCGGCAGACAGGGCGGCTCTACCAGTTCCGGCACGCCGCCCTGCAGGACCGTCTCGCCGAGCCCTAGACCTTCACCGGCTCGGGCATCGCGGGAGCCGGCGTGGGTCGCAGCACCGTGACGGCGAGCAGCGCGGCGGCCACGCAGAAGGCGGCGCCCACCCACGAGCCGAGGTGCATGGCCGAGGTGAAGGCCTGGTTGCCGGCCTCGGCGAAGCCCAGGGTGTGGGCGCCGCCGATCGACTCCCTGGCCAGGGCGGGCAGGCCGGCGGGCATCTCGGAGGTGTACCGGGTGGCCAGCACGCTGCCCAGGACGGCGATGCTGAGCGCCATGCCGACCTGCTGGACCGTGTCGTTGAGCGCGGAGCCGACGCCGGCGCGCTCCACGGGGATCGCCGCCATGAGCGAGGTGTAGGCGGCGGGACCGGCCAGGCCGCCGCCCATCCCCATGATCACCAGTCCGGTGGCCAGAGGCAGGAAGCCCGTCGTCAGCGCCATGACGACGAAGCCACCGGCCATCAGCAGCAGCCCGGAGGACACCAGCACCCGGTTGCTCACCTTCTTCCCGAGCCCCGCGCCCACGCCGTTGAAGATCGCGGCGGCCACCGCGTACGGCAGCATGGCCAGGCCGGCCTGCATCTCCCCGTACCCCAGCACGAACTGCAGGTACTGGGTCAGGATCAGCATCACGGCGCCGGCGCCGAACGACATGAGCAGGATCGAGAACGACGCGCCGCTGAAGTTGCGGCTGGCGAACAGGAAGAGCGGCAACATCGGCTCGGCCTGGCGGCGCTCCCAGACCACGAACGCCAGCAGGGCCACGACGGCCAGCGCGATCACGGGGATGTTCCACTCCCGCTCGATGATCACGTAGACGGCCGCGGTCAGGCCGACGATGGACAGCACCACGCCCACCGGGTCGATCTTCCTGCCCTCGCTGCGGGTCTCCGGCATGAGGACGACGGCGGCCACGACGGCGACCGCGGCGATGGGGATGTTCAGCAGGAAGACCGAGCCCCACCAGTAGTGCTCCAGCAGGAAACCGCCCACGGTCGGCCCGGAGACCAGGCTGATCAGGGCCACGGCGCTCCAGGCCGCCATGGCCTTGCGCCGCTCCTCCTCGTCGAACACGGTCATCAGGATCGACAGCGTGGAGGGCATGACGAGCGCGCCGCCGACGCCCATGAGGCCGCGGGCGGCGATGAGCTGCCAGGGCTCGGTGACGAGCACGGCGAGCAGGGACGCGCCGCCGAAGAAGACCAGGCCGATGATCAGGAAGCGGCGGCGGCCGTACTTGTCGGACAGGCTGCCCGAGGTGAGCAGCAGGCCGGCGAAGGCCAGCACGTAGGCGTCGATGATCCACTGGATGTCGGACGGCGTCGCGCCCATCTCCTGGTTCAGCGAGGGGATGGCCAGGTTCAGCACGGTGTTGTCGATGCCGAGGACCAGGAGCGCCAGGCAGAGAACGGCGAGGATCCACCATCGACGGGGGTCTCGTACGGTGTTCGAGTTCACTCGCACAGCGTACGACAGCTCTCGAACACTGTGCGAGTGGATTTATCCTTGGAGGATGACAGGCAAGACGTTCTCCTCGGTGTGGCTGCGCGAACCCCGCAAGGCCGCCAGTCCCGGCCGCACCCGGGAGGAGATCGTCAGAGCCGCCGTCGAGCTGCTCAACGAGGAGGGGCTGTCCGGGCTGAGCATGCGCAAGCTCGGCGCGAAGCTGAGCGCGGGCGCCACCAGCCTCTACTGGTACGTCGCCAACAAGGACGAGCTCCTGGAGCTGGTCTACGACGAGGTGTGGGGCGAGATGATGGTCCCCGACCCCGACGAGGTGGGCTGGCGGGAGGCCGCCTCCGTCCTGGCCCACAGCATGCGCCAGGTGATCCTCGGCCACCCCTGGTCGGCCGACCTGATCGGCCGCCTGCCCGCGCTCGGCCCCAACGCGATGCACGTCGCCAGCGAGATGCGCAGGATGTTCAAGCAGGCCGGGTTCACCGGGCTGGACACCGACTACGCCATCGCCACGCTGACGGCCTTCATCTTCGGCATGACGATCCCCGAGATCGCCTGGGCCGCCAAGTCGGGCGCCGAGCAGTTCGACGTCGAGCAGATGAAGTCGGCGGTCACCCAGGTCGCCGGGAGGTACCCGCACATGCGGGAGAGCTTCGAGATGACCGAGATGGAGGATCCGCGCGTCGTGCGGGAGGTCGCCTTCGACTTCGGGCTCGTGTCGGTGCTCGACGGTCTTGAGCGGCGGCTGCCGACGTAGCAGGATCCACGACATGAGCGATTTCCGTGCCGCCCGTGACTTCCTGCTCGGCGCCGACGCCGCCACCGCCCGCCGCGACTTCCGCTGGCCCGAGCTGGACGCGTTCAACTGGGCGCTCGACTGGTTCGACGGCGTGCTGGCCGCCGAGACGCCCGGCGCCGTCGCGCTCAGGATCGTGGGCGAGAGCAGTGCCGTCTACACCTTCGCCGAGCTGTCGGAGCGCTCGAACCAGGTCGCCAACTGGCTGCACGAGCAGGGGGTGCGCCGGGGCGACCGGGTCCTGCTGATGCTGGGCAACCAGGCCGAGCTGTGGGAGTCGCTGCTGGCCGTGATGAAGCTGGGCGCGGTCGTCATCCCGGCCACCACGCTGCTGACCCGCAAGGACATCGTGGAGCGGATCGAGCGCGGGCGCGTGGCCCACGTCATCGCCAACGCCTCCGACGCGGGCAAGTTCCCGGCCGGCGAGTACACCCGGATCGCCGTGGGCGACGCCTACAACTGGCTGCCGTACCACGACGCCTATCACGCGCACGACCGGTTCACCCCGGCCGAGCAGACCCGCGCGGGCGACACGCTGCTGCTCTACTTCACCTCCGGCACCACCTCGCAGCCCAAGCTGGTCGAGCACACGCACGCCTCCTACCCGGCCGGGCACCTGTCGACGATGTTCTGGATCGGGGTGCGGCCCGGCGACGTGCACCTGAACGTGTCCTCGCCGGGGTGGGCCAAGCACGCGTGGAGCAACGTGTTCGCCCCGTGGAACGCCGGGGCCACCGTGCTCGTCCACGACTACCGGCGCTTCTCCGCGCCCGCGCTGCTGGAGGTGCTGCGCGAGGAGCGGGTGACCACGTTCTGCGCGCCGCCGACGGTGTGGCGGATGCTCATCCAGGAGGACCTGGCCGCCTGGAAGCTGCCCCTGCGCACGGCCGTGGCCGCCGGCGAGCCACTGAACCCCGAGATCATCGACCAGGTGGCCAAGGCGTGGGGCATCACGATCAGGGACGGCTACGGCCAGACGGAGACGACGGCGCAGATCGGCAACGTCCCTGACGAGGCGGTCAAGGCGGGCTCCATGGGGCTGCCGCTGCCCGGGTACGACGTCGTGCTGATCGACCCGATCACGGGCGAGCAGGGCAACGACGGTGAGATCTGCCTGCCGCTGGACGACCGCCGCCCCCTGGGCCTCATGTCCGGATATGTCGGCGGGTCGACGGAGGCCATGCGCGACGGCTTCTACCACACGGGCGACGTCGCCACCCGCGACGACGACGGCTACATCACCTACGTGGGCAGGACCGACGACGTCTTCAAGGCCTCCGACTACCGCATCTCGCCGTTCGAGCTGGAGAGCGTGCTGCTTGAGCACGCCGCCGTCGCCGAGGCCGCCGTGGTGCCCGCGCCCGACCCGGTGCGCCTGGCCGTGCCGAAGGCGTACGTGACGCTCGCCCCGGGGTTCGAGCCGGGCGAGGAGACGGCCCGGTCCATCTTCGAGCACTGCCGCAGGGAGCTGGCGCCGTACAAGCGGGTGCGGCGGCTGGAGTTCGACGAGCTGCCCAAGACCATCTCGGGCAAGATCCGCCGCGTTGAGCTGCGCGTACGCGAGCCCCGCAAGGAGTACCGCGAGGAGGACCTCAATCCATGACAAGGGGCGCAAAGTGTAAATTGACCCATGGCCGTTCTTACAGGCTGATCGGCTAGGCTCTGCCCCGTGTTGCCCACCATCGCCGACGTCCTCGCCCTGGACACCGTGCGCCGGGGCAGCCCGCGCGTGGTCGCGGGCGCCGACCGGCTCGACACCAAGGTGCGGTGGGTGCACGTGGGCGAGATCGCCGACATCGCCCACCTGCTGCGCGGCGGGGAGCTGGTGCTCACCACGGGAGTGGCCCTGCCGGAGGACCCGGAGAAGCTCGCCGACTACATCGGCGAGCTTTCTTCCGTCGGGGCGTCCGGGCTGATCGTGGAGCTGGGCCGCAGGTTCGTCCGCGAGCTGCCGCGGGCCGTGGTCAAGTCGGCCGAGGAGCTCGGGTTCCCGGTCATCGTGCTGACCCGCGAGACGCCGTTCGTGCAGATCACCGAGTCGGTGCACGAGCGGATCATCGACATCCAGCTCGAAGAGCTGCGCGCCTCCGAGCAACTGCACGAGGTCTTCACCGAGCTGTCGGTCGAGGGCGCCTCGCCGGCCGAGGTGCTGGCCCAGGTGGCGCGCCTGTCGGGGCGTCCCGTGCTGCTGGAGAACCTCGCGCACCAGGTGCTCGCCGCCGAGTCCGCGGGGCGCGACGCGGGGGCCCTGCTGGCGGGCTGGGAGACCAGGTCGCGGACGGTGGCCCCGGCCGAGCGCACCGCGTACGACCCGGCCTCCGGCTGGCTGGTGACCACGGTCGGCGCGCGCGGGCAGGACTGGGGGCGGCTCATCCTGCTCTGCGACGCCGCGCCGTCGCCGCGCGACATGGTGCTGGCCGAGCGCGCCGCCACCACGCTCGCGCTGGGCCGCCTGCTGGAGCGCCACCAGGAGTCGCTCGAACGCCAGGCGCACGGCACGATCATCACCGGCATCCTCACCCACGCCTACGCCGACCCCGACGAGGCCGCCGCCCGTGCCCGCGCGGTGGGCGTGCCGCTCACGGGGCGCAAGCTGATCAGCGTGGTCATCCGCCCGACCGAGCACATCGACCAGGCCCTCGACGGCCAGGCGCAGCTCGGCGAGCTGGCCGAGGCGACCGCCGCCGCCTGCCGCGACGCCCGCCTGCCCGCCCTGGTGGGCGCGCTCGACCAGGAGCGGGTGGGGGTGCTGCTGCCGCTGCCGCCGCGCACCCAGGCGGAGCCCGCGCTCACCTCGCTGGCCGAGCGGCTGCGCGTGCTGTGGGGCCCCGGCTCGGCGTTCGTGCTGGCGGCGGGCTCGGTGGTGGAGTCGATCAGGGACGTACGCCGCAGCTTCCTCGAAGCCGAGCAGGTGGCGGACGTGGCGGTCCGCCAGCCGGACGGCCGCCCCTTCTACCGGCTGCCCGACCTGCGCCTGCGCGGCCTGCTCCACCTGCTGCGCGACGACGCGCGGCTGCAGACGTTCGCCGAGCGCGAGCTGGGCCCGCTGCTGGCCCACGACGCGCAGCGCGGCGGCGACCTGACCCGGATCCTGCGCGTCTACCTCGACTCGGGCCGCAACAAGGCCGTCGCGGCGCAGAAGGCCCACCTGTCCAGGCCCGCCTTCTACGACCGCCTGCGCCGCCTCGAACGCATCCTCGACACCGATCTGGACGACGTCGAGTCGTGCCTGTCGCTGCACGTGGCACTGCTGGCGCTGGAGTCGTTCCGACGGGAGAGCCGCTGATGTGCTGGAATGGGCGATATGTCTGATGTGTTGGTGCCCGACGTGGCCGATCTCAGCCGGATGCTCGCCACCGCGGGAGCCTTCGCCGTGCCCGTCCACGACGTACGGCTGACCCCCGACGAGCTCGACCCCGCGCAGATCGTCGCGGGCGACCCCGTCACCTCCTCGCTGGAGCTGAGCGACGGCCGGGGCATCTGGGAGATCACGCCGGGCGTCGTGACGGACGTGGAGAGCGACGAGATCTTCGTCGTGCTGTCGGGGCGCGCCACGATCGCCGTCGAGGGCGGCGCCACGATCGAGGTGGGCCCCGGCGACGTGTGCCTGCTGGCCGAGGGCGCGAAGACCACCTGGATCGTGCACGAGACGCTGCGCAAGGTGTACCAGACGCGGGCGGGCGCCGCGTAGGCGAGCCATGGGCGACCTACCGTCGCAAGTGTGCCCCTCTTCTTCAACGCTCTCGAAGCCGCGGCCCACCGGCTGTCGATCGTGCCTCCGATGTTCGACTACTTCGGCGCCATGGGCCTGCACGCGATCGTCGCGGCGGCCAGGACGGGGATCTTCGACGCCCTCGGGGAGCGCCCGTCCACCGGCGGCGAGCTGGCCGCCGCGCTCGACCTCGAACCCCACGCGACCGGCGTGCTGTTACGCGCCCTGACCGGCCTCGGCTACCTGCGGGTCAGGGACGGCCGCTACCGCCTGACCCGCACCGCGCGGCGCTGGCTCACCACCGGCTCGCCGGCGTCGCTGCTGCCCGGCCTGGCGTTCTGGGAGCGCACGGCCTGCGTGATCTGGCCCGGCCTGGAGAAGGCGGTACGGGACGGCACCCCGGCCACGCCGTTCTACGCGTCGCTGGCGGCCGATCCCGAGCTGTCGCGCTCGTTCCACGCGTGGACGGCGGCGATGGCCGCCCGGCAGGCGCCGGCCGCGGCGCGCGGCGTGCCCGTGCCGCGCGGCGCCCGGCACGTGCTGGATGTGGGCGGCGGGCACGGCCTGTTCAGCCTGGCCCTGCTGCGCCGCCATCCCCGCCTGCGCGCCACCGTGATCGACCTGCCGGACGCGCTCGAAGCCGCCGCCGCCCACCCCCGCCTGACGCTGCGGGCCGGCTCGTTCCTGGAGGACGACCTGGGCGCCGGGCACGACGTGATCCTGCTGTTCAACATCGTGCACGGGCTGAGCGACGAGGAGGCGGCCCGGCTGCTCCGCCGCCTGGCGGCGGCGCTCAGGCCGGGCGGCGTGCTCGTGGTCGGCGACCAGTTCGCCGACAGCCTCATGCCCGGCCGGGCCAGCCGCACCCTGCTGCGCCTGCTGGACCTGAACTACCTGGCCGCGGTCGGCGGCAGGGTGCGCGGGCTGCACGAGGTGGCCGGGCTGCTGCGGGCGGCGGGCTTCCACCGGATCCGCCACCGCCGCCCGCTCGGCTCCCCCACCACGGAGCTGGCCGTGGCCTGGCGCCCAGGGCACCGCTGAAGCCCCCCGGGCCGCGTACGTCGCCGTCAGAAGCCCATCGCTGCCTGGACCTCCTCCAGCGTGCGGACCGCGCGCTCGCGGGCCCGCTCGTTCCCCTCGGCCAGGATCCGCCTGACATCGCCCCCGGCGAGCTCGGCCCGGCGCTTCCTGATCGGCCGCAGGAACTCGTTGACCGCCTCCGTGACCACCCGCTTGAGCGTGACGGCCCCGCCGTCGCCGATCTCCCCGGCCAGCTCGGCGGGCCCGCGCCCCAGGCACAGCCCGGCCAGCGTGAGCAGGTTGGCCACCTCGGGCCTGCGCTCCTCGTCGAAGGTGATCAGGCGCTCCGCGTCGGTGCGGGCCTTGCGGATGAGGGCGGCGGTCTCGTCCTCCGTGGCCGACAGCGCGATCGCGTTGCCGCGGCTCTTGCTCATCTTGCCGCCGTCGAGGCCCCTCAGCAGCGGCTGCGCGCCCATCATGGCCTCGGGCAGCGGGAACACCTCGCCGTAGCGCTCGTTGAAGCGGCGCGCCACCAGCCGGGCCACCTCCAGGTGCGGGAGCTGGTCCTTCCCGACGGGCACCAGCGTGCCCTTGCAGAACAGGATGTCGGCCGCCTGGTGCACCGGATAGGTGAACATCAGGCCGTTCACGGCCGACTGGGAGCTGTGCGCGATCTCGTCCTTCACCGTGGGGTTGCGCCGCAGCTCCGCCACCGACACCAGGCTCAGGAACGGCAGCAGCAGCTGGTTCAGCTCGGGGATCGCGCTGTGCTGGAAGATCGTGACCTTGGCGGGGTCGAGGCCGACCGCCAGGTAGTCGAGCAGCAGCTCGGTCGTGTACCGCCGGATCTCGCCCGGCAGGTCGCGGTCGGTGATCACCTGGTAGTCGGCGATCAGCACGTACATGGGGTGGAGGTCCTGCAGCCGGACCCGGTTGGCCAGCGAGCCGAAATAGTGGCCCAGATGCAGCGGCCCCGTCGGCCGGTCACCGGTCAGCACCACGTCGTTCATCAGGTCTCTCTCCTTCGGGATCACGACCGTCCCGGAGAGGAGACCCTTCGCTTCCGCGGGCCGTCTCAGGGACGGCCCGCACAGGGGAAATCAGCGGCCGTCTGCCGGCCGCCACCACATGCGGAAGCGAGTCATGCTCGTAGGCTACCCGGTTCTTGTGACGATTCCGTAACCTCTTTACTCCTTTGGCGCGTTCGGCTGCCCCGGAGACCTTGATCTCGCCACTATGGTGCGGTCCCTTTTCCGCCCTCTGGAGAGTTCATGTCTCGACGCACCCTCGCCGGCGGCCTGGCCATAGCCGCGGCGCTCACCCTCACCGCGTTGCCCGCGACAGCGGAGCAGCAGTCGGTGCGGTTCCCGTCGGCGAAGTTCCCGCTGGGCGCGCGGCCCGTGCCGACCAAGACGATGACCACCGTGGCGCAGGGCGTCGACCTGTACGACGTGAAGGCCGGCACGTCCACCGACGGCTACACGGTGAGCATCCTGATGCCCAACGGCCGTGACGCCGGGTCGCTCTCGACGGCCGAGTCCGTGGCCGCGCAGGTGGAGGCCGCCGGCGAGACGCCCAGCGTGCAGGAGGTGGTGCGGCCGGCGGTGGCCGACTCCCCTTCCCAGACCGTCTACATGGTCCGCGTCGGCCTGTGGCCGTTAAGGGACAAGAAGAAGGCCGACGAGATGGGCAAGAAGCTCAAGGACGCGGGCCTGAAGGTCAAGGTCGACTACCTGGGTGACGACGGGGTCAAGACCACCGGCCCGTGGAACGTCAAGGTCGCGCTGATCGACGTCAGGACGTTCCGCGGCTCGTACGCCGCCTCGCTCGGCGCCAGCGTGGCCAAGCGGGAGACCGTCTCCTCGATGGTCAAGGGCCGCAAGGCCCTGCTCGGCGTCAACGGCGGCTTCTTCAACATCCACACCTCCCCGGCACTGCGCGGCGAGCCCCTCGGCGCGTCCGTCGTGGGCGGCAAGCTGCTCAGCGAGGCCGTGCCCGGCCGCTCCGCCGTCGTGCTGAAGGGCCGTACCGCGAAGATCACCGAGCTGAGGTCGACCGTGACGGCGATCTCACAGGACGGCGAGAAGGTCGAGGTCAACGGCATCAACCGAGCCGCCACGACGGACGAATTGGTGCTCTACACGGAGGAGTACGGCGCCAAGACGCCCACCGGCGGGGTCGACGCCGTCATCGACGCGAGCAACAAGGTCGTCGGGCTGCGCGCCTCGGGCGGCGCGGTGACCGCCGGCATGCGGGTGCTGCACGGCAACGGCGTGGCCGCCGACTGGCTCAACGAGCACGCGTGGCAGGACTGGAAGGTCGAGATCGACACCAAGCTCGTGGACCTGCGGACGAAGCGGGCGCTCCAGCTCACCCCTGAGCTGAACGTGGTCGCGGGCGGCGTCGGCCTCGTACGCAACGGCAAGGTGAAGATCACCGCCAAGCTCGACGGGCACGACTCGATCAACATGATCCTGCGCCGCCACCCGCGCACGCTGCTCGGCACCACCCGCAACGGCAGCCTGATCCTGGCCACCATCGACGGGCGCCAGCCCGGGGTGACGGTGGGCGCCAACTTCGTGGAGGCGGCCCAGTTCATGCGGTGGATGGGAGCCACGCAGGCGATCAACCTGGACGGCGGCGGCTCCACGGCCATGGTCGTCGGCAACAAGGTCGTCAACCGCCCGTCCGACGGCGCGGAGCGCGCAGTCGGCGACGCCCTGCTCGTCCTGCCGCAGTAACACAGGTCCGGCGGGGGCTCCAGCGAGCCCTCGCCGGTCAGCCGGTCACCGGCAGCCCGACGTCCGCCTTCACGGCCTTCATCGCCAGGTGCGAGGTCACCTGTGCCACCCCCGGCAGCCCGGACAGCGTCTCGGAGTAGAACCGCTCGTACGCCGCCAGATCCGCCACCGCGACCCGCAGCAGGAAGTCCGGATCCCCGAACAGCCGGTACGCCTCCACCACCTCCCGCATCTCCGACACCCGCCGCTCGAACTCAGCCACCGTGTCGTGATCCTCGTACCTCATCACCACGGTGACGAACGCCTGGAACCCCCGCCCCACGGCGTCACCGTCGAGCAGCGCCCGATACCCGCGGATCACCCCGCTCTCCTCCAGCTGCCGCACCCGCCGCAGGCACGGCGACGGCGTCAGCCCCACCCGGTCGGCCAGCTCGGTGTTGCTCAGCCGCCCGTCCCGCTGGAGCTCTTGGAGGATCCTGTGGTCAATAGCGTCCATGGCGCAACATCGTGCCACGGATGCTGGTCCACCGGCACGAATCCACCATCGTGTGCCACCCCTGCTCGGCTACCGTCGCAAGCAGGAGGAGAGACATCATGGACACCGAGCTGCTGCTCCTGTTCCTCGGCATGGATCTGCTGCTGATCTGCACCCCGGGGCCGGACATGCTCTACGTGCTGGCCCGCTCCCTCGGCCAGGGCCGCAGGACCGGGCTGACGGCGGTGGCGGGCATCTGCTGCGGGTACGCCGTGCACACCGCCCTGGCCGCCGCGGGACTGGCCACCGCCCTGCGCGCCGTGCCCGCCGCGCTGCCCGTGATGCGTTACGCCGGGGCGGCGTACCTGGTCTTCCTGGCCGTCAGGACGTTGATGTCGCTGCGCTCCCGCGAGCCCCGGCCGCTCGGCGCGCCGGCCGCCGAGCCGCGCCGCAGGGTGCTGCGGCAGAGCGCGCTCACGGCCCTGCTCAACCCGAAGGGCCTGCTGCTCTACCTGTCGCTGATGCCGCAGTTCATCTCGACCGGGACCGGCGTGCCGCTCGGGCTCCAGCTCACCGCGCTCGGCCTGCTGCACGTCGTCAACTGCGCCCTGCTCTACGGCCTCGTCGCGGTCGCCACGGCGCGGGCGAGCACCACCCTGACCGGCACCCCGAAGGCGGCGCGCCGGATCTCGGCGGTCTCGGGCACGCTGCTGCTCGTGGTCGCCGCGGCCACCCTCGGCGCCCACTGACCCGCCACTTCGGGCAGCGGCTGATCAGTGGGCTAGGCACGCCCGCCCCAGTAGGCGAGCTGCTCCCTGGTGGTGCGGGTCGCCGGATGGCCGGAGCCGAGCACCCTCTCCCTGATGGGCAGCAGGGCCGCGTACTGGTCGCGCGCCGCCGCCGGATCCCCCGCCTGCCCCGTCCAGTACGCCAGGTTGGCGCGGGCGGTCAGCGTGTCGGGGTGCTCGGGCCCGGAGACCCGCTCGCGCAGGGGCAGCAGGGCCGTGTACGCGTCCCTGGCCGCCCCCGCGTCCCCCAGCTCGCCGATCCACCGCGCCAGCTCGTGCCGGATCGTCAGCGTGTCGGGATGCTCGGGGCCGAGCACCCGCTCCCGCACGGCGAGCAGCGCCGCGTACTGCTCCCTGGCCGCCTCCGCGTCCCCCGCCTGCCCCGTCCAGTACGCCAGGTTGTGCCGGGTGATCAGGGTGTCCGGGTGCTCGGGCCCGAGGACGCGTTCCCTGGTGAGCAGGAGGCTCGCGCACTGGTCGCGGGCCGCCACCGCGTCACCCGCCTGGCCGGTCCAGTAGGCGAGATTGTGCCGGGTGGTCAGGGTGTCCGGATGCTCGCCGCCCGAGGCGTGCTCACGGCGGATGAGCAGCTCGGCGTACTGGTCGCGGGCGGAGACGGTGTCGCCGAGCTCGCCGGTCCAGCGGGCCAGCTCGTGCCGGGTGATCAGGGTGGCGGGGTGCTGGGGGCCGAGGACGCGCTCGCGGATCGGCAGGAGCGCCGCGTAGTGGTCGCGGGCCGCCGCCGGGTCGCCCGCCTGCCCCGTCCACTGCGCCAGGTTCGCCCTGGCCATCAAAGTGTCCGGGTGGTCGCGGCCCTGGACGCGTTCCCTGATCGGCAGCAGCGCCGCGTACTGGTCCCTGGCCGCCTCCGCGTCGCCCAGCTCGCCCGTCCACCGCGCCAGCTCGTGCCGGATCGTCAGCGTGTCGGGATGCTCGGGGCCGGACACGCGCCCGCGCACGACGAGCAGCGCCGCGTACTGGTCCCTGGCCGCCTCCGCGTCGCCCAGCTCGCCCGTCCACCGCGCCAGCTCGTGCCGGTTGATCAGCGTGGACGGGTGCTCCGGGCCCTGGACGCGCTCGCGGATCGGCAGCAGCGCCGCGTACTGGTCGCGGGCCGCCGCCGGGTCGCCCGCCTGCCCCGTCCACTGCGCCAGGTTCGCCCTGGCCGCCAGGGTGTCAGGGTGGTCGGGGCCCTGGACGCGTTCCCTGATGGGCACCAGCTCGGCGTACATGTCCCTGGCCGCCTCCGCGTCCCCCAGCTCGCCCGTCCAGCGGGCCAGCTCGTGCCGGATGGTCAGCGTGTTCGGATGCTCGGGCCCCTGCACCCGCTCGCTCACCGGCAGCAGCTCGGCGTACTGGTCCCCGGCCGCCGCCGCGTCACCCAGCTCGCCCGTCCAGCGGGCCAGCTCGTGCCGGATGGTGAGGGTGATCGGATGCTCGGCGCCCAGCTGGCCCATCCGGATGGGCAGCAGCTCCGCGTACTGCCGGCGCGCCGCCACCGCGTCGCCCAGCTCCCCCGTCCAGCGGGCCAGCTCGTGCCGCGCGGTCAGCGTGGACGGATGCTCGGCCCCCAGCTTCACGGTCAGCGCGTCGCAGATCTCCCGGGACAACGACCTCGCCGTACGGTAGTCGCCGCTCGCCCCCAGGTACTGGGCGGTCTTGTCCATGCCCGGCGAGATCGGCGTCAGCGCGGCCAGGATGTGCGGCAGGAGCAGGGCGTACCGGGGCCAGGACCTGAGCCGGGTGGGATCGTCGGGCAGCACCGACTCCAGGAGCACCGCGGCCGCGTCCCGCCAGCGCTGCTGCTCGTGCGGCGCGAGCTGGTCGAGGGTGACGGCCTGGACCAGGCGGTGCACCGACACCGTGCCCTCCATCGGCTGCCCGATCAGGCTGTGGCCGCGCAGCGCGCCGACGGCGGCGTTGATCGCGAGCGGGTCGCGCGGCAGCTCCTGCAGCACCGCGACCGCGCTCATCCAGGGCCGGAAGTCCCGCAACAGCCGCACCCGCGAGCCCGCCACCCGTCCGTACGCCCGCTGCCGCTGCACGTCGTCGGCGAACAGCTCCCGCGCTGTACGCCCTTCGAGCGGCGACAGCAGCAGATGGTACGGGATGGCCTCGTGCGAGTAGCAGGCCAGCACCCGCAGCAACGCGATCGCCTGCCGGCTGGTGCCCGCCAGGTTCCTGAACGCGAGCTGCCACGTCGTGGTGATCCGCTCCTCGTACCCCCAGGCCTGCCCCTGCGCGAGCAGCCCGGCCCGCTGGTCGTGAAGCAGGTCGAGGTACTCGCCCAGGGCCAGCCCGGTCTCGGCCATGAACGCCGCCGCCTGCTCCAGCGCCAGCGGCAGCGCGCCCAGCTCCGCCACCACGGCCGAGGCCGCCTCGGCGTCGTCCTGCCCCGACCGGGCCAGCACCAGCGCCACCGCCGGCTCCGGCTCCAGCACCGGCAGCTCCAGCCCCTGCTCGCGCGGCCAGCTCCCGGACCTGCTCGTGACCAGCACGTGCCCCGGCCCCGCCGGGGGTAGAAAAGGGCGCAGGGCATCAGCCTCCGGGGCGTTGTCGAAGATCAGCAACCAGGGGTCGGTACGGGCCGCCAGCGCGGCGTGCACCTGGTCGACGGGGTCGGCGGCGTCCACGCTGTCCCGTAACCCCAGCAGCGCCGCCAGCCGGGCGAACGCGGCGGACAACACGGCCGGGTCGGCGGCCGGCAGTTGCCACACGAGCTGGTACTCCCGCAGGTTGCGGTGGGCGTACTCCAGGACCAGGCTCGTCTTTCCCACCCCGCCCAGCCCGTGCACGGCCACCACGCACGGCTGGGTCCGGCCCCCGGCCAGCCGCGCCCGCAGCTCCGCCACCGTCTCGTCCCGCCCGAGCAGGCTCGGAGGGCGCGGCGGGAGCTGCACCGGGCGGGTGGGGACCTGGGGGCGTGGCGGCAGCCGCACATCCCCGGCGACGTCCACGTGCCCGACGTTCACGGCCGTGGCCCTGTCACCGGTCATCGCCACCCCGGTGTTGTCACCCCCCACCTCGATGGAACGCTCCACCCGTCCGAGGCGCCGCTCCCTCCGCCCGGGATTCCGCACAACCGGCGGACCAACCGACCCGCCCTGCGTGGCGTGGCGCCCCTCCTGCCCAGCGGGCGACCCGGTCTCGGCGGGCGACCCGGTCCCGGCGGGCGACCCGGTCCCGGCGGGCGACCCGCTCCCGGCCGCGGGCGACTCAGCCTGCGCGCCGCCAGAGCCCCCCTGCCCGGGAGGCACCCCAGCCGGATCGGCATCCGAGCCCGCCTGCCCAGAAGCCTTCCCAGCCGGATCGGATGCCCCAACCGGATCGGCATCAGCGCCCGCGTGCGCGGACGGCTCCCCAGCCTGAGCGGGGTGAGAGTCCGCCTGCGCGGGAGATGCCCCAGCCTGAGCGGCCAGGAAGCCCGCATGCTCGACGGGGACGCCGGCCTGTACCGGAGGGGAACCTGCCTGCGCGGCGGGGGTGGCTGATGATGCGGCGTCGCCTCTCAGAGAGGATGTGCCTGCCGGAGCGTCACCTGTCGCTCCGGATGCCCCATCCCCGCCGACCGCGACCCCTGGCCCCGCCGGCGTCGCCGCCTCCCCTGTCATGCCGGCCCCTCCCGCCAGCGCAGGATCGACCGGCCGCCCCATGCCGCATCCGACGAGCGCGCCCCCTCGCGGCGACGACCGCGCGGCGATCCGGCGCCGCACCAGGACCAGCACAGCCGCCAGGAACAGCCCGAACATCCCCAAGGAGACACTGATCAGGCTGTCCTGCTCACCCAGCACCATTAACAACGAGCCAGGCATCCCATACATGTCGGCGACATAGTCGGTCACTCCCGCTGCCACCAAAGTGAGCGAAATCGGGGTAAGGGTCCAGACGAGAAGACTCCGGCGCCGGCGATTACGCCGAGCCGGCCCGGAGGTGTCTCTTGAAGGGGGCGAAGCCGTCACTGTTCCAGAGTGACCCGCACCTCAGAGGGTCGCCACCGGAACTCCGTCATGCCCGGAAAGCGCCCTATGCACGGTGAAATGAAAAGAGCCCCGACCAGTACTGGTCGGGGCTCTTCCCTATAAAGATTGTCCGGCGGTGACCTACTCTCCCACACCCTCCCGAGTGCAGTACCATCGGCGCAGAGAAGCTTAACTTCCGGGTTCGGAATGTAACCGGGTGTTTCCTTCCCGCCATAACCGCCGTAACCCTGCGAAACAGCCTGTTTGCTGTCTCAGAATTGCGTAGTGGACGCGAGCAAGAAGTACCTTGATGCGGCGCAGCTCTGGACCCGGCGAAGAGTAACAGAGCGCAGCACACACCAAGCACAATGCTTTGTGGTCAAGTCCTCGGCCTATTAGTACCGGTCAGCTCCACACGTTACCGTGCTTCCACCTCCGGCCTATCAACCCGGTCGTCTACCGGGAGCCTTACCCACTCTCGTGGTGGGAGACCTCATCTCAAGGCGAGCTTCCCGCTTAGATGCTTTCAGCGGTTATCCCTTCCGAACGTAGCCAACCAGCCGTGCACCTGGCGGTACAACTGGCACACCAGAGGTTCGTCCGTCCCGGTCCTCTCGTACTAGGGACAGCCCCTTTCAAGTCTCCTGCGCGCGCAGCGGATAGGGACCGAACTGTCTCGCGACGTTCTAAACCCAGCTCGCGTACCGCTTTAATGGGCGAACAGCCCAACCCTTGGGACCTACTCCAGCCCCAGGATGCGACGAGCCGACATCGAGGTGCCAAACCATCCCGTCGATATGGACTCTTGGGGAAGATCAGCCTGTTATCCCCGGGGTACCTTTTAGCCGTTGAGCGACACCGCTTCCACACGCCGATGCCGGATCACTAGTCCCAGCTTTCGCTCCTGCTCGACCCGTCAGTCTCACAGTCAAGCTCCCTTGTGCACTTACACTCAACACCTGATTGCCAACCAGGCTGAGGGAACCTTTGGGCGCCTCCGTTACTCTTTGGGAGGCAACCGCCCCAGTTAAACTACCCACCAGACACTGTCCCCGATCCGGATCACGGACCAGAGTTAGACGTTCAAAACGACCAGAGTGGTATTTCACCAATGACTCCACCCGAACTAGCGTCCGAGCTTCCCAGTCTCCCACCTATCCTACACAAGACGCTCCAAACGCCAATGTCAAGCTGTAGTGAAGGTCCCGGGGTCTTTCCGTCCTGCTGCGCGTAACGAGCATCTTTACTCGTAGTGCAATTTCGCCGGGTCTGCGGTTGAGACAGCGGGGAAGTCGTTACGCCATTCGTGCAGGTCGGAACTTACCCGACAAGGAATTTCGCTACCTTAGGATGGTTATAGTTACCACCGCCGTTTACCGGCGCTTAAGTTCTCACCTTCGCTGCGTTACCACAGCTAAGCGGTCCCCTTAACGTTCCGGCACCGGGCAGGCGTCAGTCCGTATACATCGTCTTACGACTTCGCACGGACCTGTGTTTTTAGTAAACAGTCGCTTCCCCCTGGCCACTGCGACCCCCACCAGCTCCGAGTGCAAGACTCATCACCAGCAGAGGTCCCCCTTCTCCCGAAGTTACGGGGGCAATTTGCCGAGTTCCTTAACCACAGTTCACCCGATCGCCTTAGTATTCTCTACCTGACCACCTGAGTCGGTTTAGGGTACGGGCCGCCACAACACTCACTAGAGGCTTTTCTCGGCAGCATAGGATCATCCACTTCACCACAATCGGCTCGGCATCACATCTCAGGCTGAAGGAACGCGGATTTGCCTACGTCCCGCCCTACATGCTTACCCCAGGACAACCATCGCCTGGGCTGGACTACCTTCCTGCGTCACCCCATCGCTTACCTACTACCCGATCGGACCGAGCGTTCACTCTGACGGTCGTCCCGAAGGACAACCCGAGTTAAGGACTCTTAGCATCACGAGGTTCAGTATGGGCGCATTGAAGCGGGTACGGGAATATCAACCCGTTGTCCATCGACTACGCCTGTCGGCCTCGCCTTAGGTCCCGACTTACCCTGGGCGGATTAGCCTGGCCCAGGAACCCTTGGTCATCCGGCGCGAGGGTTTCTCACCCTCGATTCGCTACTCATGCCTGCATTCTCACTCGCACAGCCTCCACAACTAGATCACTCTGCTGCTTCACCGGCTGCACGACGCTCCCCTACCCATCAACCCCACATGGGGATCAATGCCACGACTTCGGCGGTGTACTTGAGCCCCGCTACATTGTCGGCGCAGAATCACTTGACCAGTGAGCTATTACGCACTCTTTCAAGGGTGGCTGCTTCTAAGCCAACCTCCTGGTTGTCTCTGCGACTCCACATCCTTTCCCACTTAGCACACGCTTAGGGGCCTTAGTCGGTGATCTGGGCTGTTTCCCTCTCGACTACGAACCTTATCGCCCGCAGTCTCACTGCCACGCTCTCACTTACCGGCATTCGGAGTTTGGCTGACGTCAGTAACCTTGTCGGGCCCATCGGCCATCCAGTGCTCTACCTCCGGCAAGAAACACGCGACGCTGCACCTAAATGCATTTCGGGGAGAACCAGCTATCACGGAGTTTGATTGGCCTTTCACCCCTACACACAGATCATCCCCCAGGTTTTCAACCCTGGTGGGTTCGGTCCTCCACCCAGTCTTACCTGAGCTTCAACCTGCCCATGCGTAGATCACTCCGCTTCGGGTCTACAGCATGCGACTCAAACGCCCTCTTCAGACTCGCTTTCGCTACGGCTCCCCCACACGGGTTAACCTCGCCACACACCATAACTCGCAGGCTCATTCTTCAAAAGGCACGCAGTCACATCACAGCCGATCCGAAAATCAGCTAAGCTCCTACGGCTTGTAGGCACACGGTTTCAGGTACTATTTCACGACCCCTCACCGGGGCACTTTTCACCTTTCCCTCACGGTACTCGTGCACTATCGGTCATCAGGGAGTATTTAGGCTTACCAGGTGGTCCTGGCAGATTCACACAGGATTTCTCGGGCCCCGTGCTACTTGGGATCCCCTCAGGAAG